>CAVOLH010000001.1:0-1001428 GCA_963696755.1 uncultured Thermoleophilia bacterium
GCGACGTGCCCCTGCCGTTGAGCCGGAGCCCGAGGCGATCGCGTCCTCGAGATCCACGTCTTCGCGGGAAACGGCAACGACGATCACGTCCGCGGGGAACGTGGCGAGCGCGTCGCGGATGGCCAGGGCGACGTCCGCTTCCCCGGCTCCCGCATCGACCGTTTCGCCGGGAAGATCGTCGGCCAGCCGGTCGGCGACTTCGACGGAGTGGGAGAACGCCTTCTCGTCATTCGCGAGCCAGTCGAGCACGCCCTGGCCGACAACAGGGACGACGACCTTGACGACGTCGTCCTCGTGCAGCTGGGCGTTGAGCGCGCTGCCGATCTCCTCGACGGTGCTGACGACGAGGACGTTGCGTCCGCCGCCGTTGCTCGGGATTGGCGTGTCAGGGGTACCCATGGCGGCTAGGCCCGGCGCGCGAGAAGAGCGACGACGATCGCCACGATCAGGAGCAGGAAGATGAACTTCGAGAGCGCCAGGCCGCCGGCGATGGCGAGGATGACGAGGATCAGGACGATGAGCCACAGCATGGGGTGAGTCCCTTCGGGGTTGGGGATGGTGTGCGCTGAGGCGCGTTTTCGTTGCCACGCCCTACCCGCGCGCGGCGCCGTTGAAACACATCACTTGCCAGTAGGCATCGCCGCAGGCGTTTGGAACGGGCCTCCGGCGGGGACACCAGGGACATCCAACCAACCGAGATAGGGGCTTACAGATGACGCATGAAACAGCCAAGTCACGGCGGAGACGCCTGAAGTTGCTCGCCATTCCGGTCGCGGTTGTGTCCGCGATCGCCGTCGTCGCCACCGGGCTCGTCACCGGGCCCGGCCAGGCCGCATCGACCGCGGTGCCGAACAACACCGCTCCGCCGACGATCTCGGGTACCACCACCGAGGGACAGACGCTTGACCGCCAACAAGGGCACGTGGACCGGCACCGAGCCGATCACCTACTCGTACCAGTGGAGAAGGTGTGACAGCGACGGCGGCAGCTGCAGCAACATCGGCGGCGCGAAGGACAAGCACGTACACGCTGAAGGCTGTCGATGTCGGCAACACGCTCCGCGTCGTCGTCAGCGCCAAGAACTCGGACGGCACGCGCAACGCAACGTCGGTTCCGACCGCCGTCGTCAAGGCCGGCGCAGGCACCGCCGCCGTCGAACGGCTGTGGCAAGGTCACGAACGGGACGATCCAGGTCGCCGACATCACGTCGCCGGCTCACCTGCTCCTCGACCAGTCAACGATCTCGCCGAGCACCGTCTCGTTCAGCTCGCACGAACGTGACGCCTCGCTTCCACGTCACGGCGTGTGGCGCCAACGTGCAGGGCGCGCTGATCTACGTGACGGCCGTGCCGTACAACCAGTTCTCGATCCCGAATGAGGCACAGACCGGGGCCGACGGCTGGGTGTCGCTCGACATGCACCGGCTCGGCGGCTTCCCCGCGACGCAGAAGCAGCAGCTGCTCGTGATGTTCGCGCGAGCCCGCAAGCCGGGCGAGCCGGTCCTGGCCGGCATCTCGGCCCGTCGTCTCGTCTCGTTCAGGGTCGTCAGGTAGCGCAGGACTCGACGCCCGTACCACCGCTTCGCCACCTCTGGCGCCGGGCTTCGGCCCGGCGCCAGACGTGCGTTTCGGGGGCGGCGTATGACCGCTCCGCGTTGTCAGATCGACCCGTCGCGTGCAAGCTGTGAGCATGGAACCGCTCGACACCGCCGAGAGGCCGCCCGTCGCCGACCTCGGGCCTCACGTGCGGGGCGTGATCGCGGCGCTCGCTCTCGGCTTCGCGATCGGCGCCGTCGGCGTGCTCATCGCGGAAGCGCTCAACGGCCTCACCGACGAGGTTCTCTACGCGCCACTCCTCGCCGCCGTCGCGGTCGCCGTGTGGGTGGCGGGACGGCCGGGTGTGATCGCCGCCCTCATCTCCGGTTGGGCGCTCGTTCGCGTACGCGATCATCCCGCCGACGCATGTCCGCCAGCATCGACGTCGCGCGACGATTTCGTGCGGCTGGGCTCACCTCTCTCGCCCTCGGCATCGTGGTCGCCGGGGTCGGGATCGCGATGCGCCGGGGCCAGGAGCGCGCCGCACAGGCGGCCGAGAACGAGGAGCGATCGCGCCTTCGCGTCGAGCGGCTGCAGGCGCTGGCCGCCTCGCTCTCGGCAGCACTGACCGTGGAGGAAGTGGCCGGCGTGATGGTCGAGGGCGTGCCGAACGCGATCGGCGCGAGGGGCGGCGCACTCGGGCTCGTCGAGGGTCAGGAGCTCGTGATCGTCGACCCGCGCGGGGCGCGGGGACAGACGCTCCGCCCGGGCGCGCGCTTCCCACTCTCGGCGCGGGCGCCGATCACGACGGCTGCCCGCGAAGGAAAGCCCGCGTGGGTGCAGCGGCGGGCCGAGTTCGTCTCGAGGTTCGCCGAGGGCGCGGCGCTGGCGCCGTACGCATCGGGCGCGCTCGCGGTGCCGGTCTTCGTCGGCGAGCGGCTCGCCGGGGCGATGGGATTCCCGTTCCAGCAGCCCGACGCGATCACGGCCGAGGTGCAGGGCCCTCGCCCGTATCGCGGCCGACCTCGGAGGTCAGGCACTCGAGCGCGCCGGGTTGTACGAGCTCGAGCGGAGCTCGCGCGAGTCGCTCGATCGCGTGCTCGCCGTGGCTCCGCGCTTCCAGCAGGGCGCAACGCTCGAGGCGTCGTCATCTCGATCTGCGCCGAGGCGCGCCGGGCATTTGGCTGCGACGTGGTGCAGATCTGGACGCCCGTCGACGACGGGCAGCTCGAGGTTGCCTGGCGCGACCCGCCGAGCGACGTGATCCCTCCCGGGCCGCCGGATCGACTTCGCCGACTTCCCGGGCCTGATCGAGGAGATGCGCGCGTTCCGGTCGATGTTCGTCCCGAACGCACAGCTGAGGACGCGCGGGGAGGCGCTGCGGCACGCCCAGCGGCTTGGCCTGTACTCCTCGCTTCGCATCCCGATCGTGATCGGAGCGCAGTTCGAGCGGATCCTCGCGCTGCAGTGGGAGCGCGAGATCCCGGAGCCGGCTCCATCGGTGATCGCCGTGATGCGGCGGTTCGCCGACCAGGCGGGGCTCGCGATGGAGCAGGCCGAGCGTCGCCGGGCCCAGGAGGAGACGCGCGAGCTGCAGGCTGTCACGGAGGCACTCGCCGCAGCCGCGACGCCGAGCGATGTGGGCCTCGCGATCGTCAGCCAGGGAGTGCAAGGCGCTCAAGGCTCGCGCCGCCACGGTCTACGCGCTGCGAGAGGACGGGGCAGGCCTCGACCTGATCGCGAGCGAGGGGTATCCGCCCGAGACGATGAGCGCGTGGGAGCAGATCCCGCTCGAAGTGCAGACGCCGCTCACCGATGCGATGCGCAGCGGCGAGATCATCGTCTGCGCCTCGCCGGAGGAGATCGCCGCGCGGTACCCGTGGTTCGACGACAGCGACCAGTCCTTCGTCGCGGCGCCGCTCCTCGCGGCGGGCCGCGTGATCGGCGGCATCTTCATCGGCTCGGGCGAGGCGCGCCAGTACGGCGGGAACCTGAGCCTGATCGTCAGCCTCGCCCGGCAGGCCGGCCAGGCGCTCGACCGCGCCCAGCTGTTCGAGCGTGAGCGCGCGTCGGTCGGCCGGCTGCGCAAGCTTCAGGCCGTCACCGCCGCGTTGTCGCAGGCCGTCACGGTCGAGGACGTGAGCCGCACCTGCCTCGAGCACGCGGCGACCGGCGTCGGCGCCCTCGCGGGCTTCGTCGTGCTCCGCGGTCACGGGAGAGGATGCCGCCGCTCGACCGGGTCTCGGTCGTCTCGGCGATCGGGCTCGACGGGCCCGACGGCGAGATCCCGGCCGAGGCCGAGGAGCCGATCGCGGCGAGCCTCCGAGCCGGCACGACCGGCCTCGCCCGACGACGGCTGGATCGCGTTCCCGCTCGCGAGCGGTGCCCTCGCGCTGCAGCTGCCCTCGAAGCGGCCGATCTCCGACGCGGATCGCGAGTGGCTGCTCACGCTCGTCAGCCAGGGCGAGCAGGCGCTCGACCGCGCCGGACGCTACGAGACGGAGCGCGGGATCGCCGAGACGATGCAACGCAGCGTGCTCCCCGAGCGCCTGCCGACGGTGAGCGGCGTGACGCTCGCGGCGCGCTACCTCCCGGGCACGGTCGGAGTCGACGTCGGCGGAGACTGGTACGACATCATCCAGCTCGAGGACGGCTCCATCGGCCTCGTCGTCGGCGACGTGGTCGGCAAGGGCGTTCAGGCCGCGGCGATGATGGGGCAGCTACGGAACGCGCTCCGCGCCTTCGCGTTCGAGTACGACGATCCGCACACGGTCGTCTCGCGGCTCGACAAGCTCGTCGAGGGGATGATGGACTCGGCGTTCGCGACGCTCGTGTACCTCGTCGTCGACCCGCGGCAGCGGCGGGCGCAGTACGTCGTTGCCGGACATCCGCCGCCGTTGATCCGCTCGCCCGACGGGACGACGTCGTTCCTCGAGCAGGGCCGCTCGCTTCCGATCGGCGTCGACGCATCGCTCGAGTTCGAAGCCGGCGAGGTTCAGCTCGAGCAGGGCTCGACGATCCTGCTCTACACGGACGGCCTCGTCGAGCGCCGCGGCTCGCCCCTCGACGAGGGGCTGCGCCGGCTCGCCGAGGCGGCGTCGGCGAGCGAGGACGATCCCGAGGAGCTCGTCGAGTCGGTGCTGGGAGCGTTGATCGGCGACAACGAGCGGCCCGACGACATCGCAGTCCTCGCGATCCGGTTTGCGGCGCCCGTGCTCGACGACCTCAGGCTGGTGCTGCCGTCGACCCAGAACGGTCTCGTCGAGATGCGGGAGGTGCTGCGGGCGTGGCTGCAGCGCGGGCGGGTCGACCCCGGCGTCGCAGCCGAGGCGGTGCTCGCCGTCTGGGAGGCATGCGCGAATGCCGTCGAGCACGCGCAGGATCCGTCGCAGTCGTCGTTCCGGCTCCGGGCAACGCTCGACGACGCGCGGCCGGATGAGAATCGAGGTCCGGGACAGCGGCCAGTGGAAGGCCGGAACGGGCTCGGCCGAGCGTGGCCTCGGGCTGGGGCTGATGCGATCGTTCATGGACACGGTCGAGGTGAGCCCGAGCAGCGACGGCACCGCGGTCGTCATGGAGCGGGTCGTCCCGCCGGCGCGGTTTAGCGGCGAGGCGGAGCGGGTACCCCAGTGTCCATGCATCGTCCCTACAGCGCATCGGAGGCCCACCGCCTCGTCGTCGAGTCGCGTCCCGTCGAGGACGGCGTCGCCATGGTCAAGCTGCAGGGCGAGGCCGATCTCCACACCGCGCCGATCCTGCGCGACGCTCTGAACGAGGCGATCGAGAGCAAGCCGGAGACGCTGATCGTCGACCTGACGGGTGTCACGTTCATCGACTCGATGATGCTCGGCGTCCTGCTCAGCGCAACCCGGCGGGCTCGTCCGAACGGGACCGAGCTCCGGATCGTCGTCGACGATCCGCACGTGCGACGGATCTTCGAGCTGACGCTGCTCGACCATGTGATGAAGCTCTACCCCAGCGTCGAGATTGCGCTTTCGAGTTCGAGCGCGGGCGAACGAGTCTCAGGCGACTGAGGTGACAGCATCTGCAAGGGTCGCCGCCACCGGGATGAACCGGTCGAGGGTGGCGATATCGAGCACGCGCTTGGCCGGCTGTGACGGCGCGACGAGCACGAGCCGGCCGCCTGCCTCGGCGACACGGCGTTGCGCGCGGACAAGGGTCTGCAGCGCCGATGAGTCGAGGAACGTGCACGCTGCCAGCTCGATCACGACGAGGTCGGCCGACAGCAACGGCTCGAGCTCCGCTTCGAAGATCTCGACGTTCGACAGGTCGAAGTCGCCCGCGACGTGGACGACGGCGAGACCTTCCGATATCTCGGTTGACAGGCTTAGCTCGGCGTCCCGCACAGGCGGCAGCGTAGTCGAAGCCGTCAGCCGCACCCCGAGCGCAACCGCAAACGCGGATGCCGCCCGATCCGATCGCCACACTACGGGCACATGACCGACACGATTCGCCTCACCGTTCCCTCCGGCCTCCGCGGGGCGGGGGTCATCGCCCTCGTGCTCGGCGGCCTCGGCTCGCGGCTCGATCTGCCCGTCGACCGGATCGACGAGCTCGCGCTCGCGTCGGCAACGCTGGCGCCGTCCGTGCAGGCCGACGCGCTCGAGCTCGAGGCGGATGTTCTCGACGACCGGCTCGTCGTGCGGATCGGCCCGCTCGAGGACGGAACCGCGGCCGATGCGTCGCTGCGTCGTGTCGTCGACGCCCTCGTCGACAACGTGGCCGGGATCCGCCGGGGCGACCACGAGTGGCTCGAGCTCGAGCTCATCCGCAGTGAGGCTGGATGATGATCGTGGCAGACCGCCGAGCCCACATCGATCTTCTGGAGGCGTATCGCACGACCGGCGATCGCGCTGCGCGCGACCGGCTCGTCGAGGAGATGATGCCGCTCGTGCACTCGCTCGCACGGCGCTACGCGGGCCGCGGCGAGCCCGTCGACGACCTCGTCCAGGTCGGAGCGATCGGCCTGATCAAGGCGATCGACCGCTTCGAGCTCGAGCGCGGCGTCGAGCTCTCCACGTACGCGGTGCCGACGATCGTCGGCGAGATCCGCCGCCACTTCCGCGACCGCTCGTGGAGCGTCCACGTGCCGCGGCGCATGAAGGAGCTGTCGCTGCGCGTGTCACGCCTCGTCGACGACCTCTCAGCGGAGCTCGGGCGGGCACCAACCGTCGCCGAGCTCGCCGAGGCGGCCGATGTCGAGGAAGAAGATGTGGTCGAGGCGCTCGAGACGGCGCGCGCGCACACGCCGGCCTCGCTCTCGACGCCGGTGGACGCCAGCGGCGAGCTGACGCTGATCGACCTGATCGGCGAGGACGAAGCCGGGCTACGAGGCGCTCGAGCGGGGCTCCGTCGTTCGCACGGGGCTCGAAGGGCTCGAGGAGCGCGAGCGGCGGATCGTCATCCTCCGCTTCCTCAAGGGCATGACGCAGTCCGAGATCGCCGCCGAGCTCGACATCTCCCAGATGCACGTCTCGCGGCTGCTGCGCCGGGCGCTGGCTGCCATGCACGGCCGCATCGACGATGGCGACGGGATGCCGTTGTGAGCGCCGACCGCTTCACCCTCGTGATTCCTGCCCGGCCCGAGTACCTGCTGCTCGCACGGCTCGCCCTCACCGGCGTGGCGCGGCTCGCGCAGGCGGACGAGGAGGCGCTTGCCGACCTGCGGCTCGCAGTCACCGAGGCCGCCGCCAACGCCTGCCGGCACGCCTACGAGGACGGCCAGGGCGACGTCACGATTCAGCTGACGCTTGAGCGACGACGACCAGCTCGAGGTGGTCGTCGAGGACGACGGCCCCGGCTTCGAGAGCGAATCGGTGGCCGAGTGGCGCGCGGAGGAGCTCGGCGAGGACGGAATGGGCCTCGCGATCATCCGCGCAATCGCGGACGATGTCGAGATCGGCCCGCGCGCGAGCGGCTCGGGCACGCGGCTTCGGTTTACGCGCTCGCTGCGCTGAGCGCCGCCGCCCGGTCGGGGTAGAGATCGAGGACGGCATCGAGCCCGGTGAGCTCGAAGATCCGTGAGGCGGCGGTGCGCGGCTCGACGATCCGGAGCTGGCCGTCACGCTCCCGCAACCGCCGGAGGACGCCGACGAGCGCGCCGAGCGCCGACGAGTCGAGGAAGGTCACCGCCTCGAGGTCGACGATGACGATGAGTGCACCCGTCTCCTCGACGAGCACACGCAGGTCGTCGCGCAGGGAGGGGGCGGTGAACGCATCGATCTCGCCGTGAAGCGTGACCACATGGGCGTCACCGACGGTTTCGATCGAGGTCACGGAAGTCATTGTGTTCCCACCACACTACGGGGACTTGTTCCCACAACAGTACGGGGCCGGCATGGCGCCGGCCCCGTCGGCCTCTTCATGTGGATGCCGCTCAGCGCGGGAGCGTTGCGTCGTCGCGAACGATCGGTCGTGTCGGTGCGCGTGCTGTGGAAGCCACCCCAGCTCGACCAGAACAGCATCGAGAGGATGAGGCCGGCCGCGCCGACGATCATGAGGATGACGCCGACGACGTTGATGTCGACGCCCGACACCGTCGTCGTCACGGCCCAGGTGAGGATGGCGCCGACGGCGATCAGGATGAGGCTTACGGAAATACCCATTTCACGGTTCCTTTCTTTGGGGAACTTGCGACACGGGCATACCCCAGTGACACGACGGATAAACCGCCCCGCTAATCAGCCGTTTCCGGGAGTCCTGCCAAGGTTTTGACCCTCGTTGGATCGGGTACGCCACACGCACGATGACGTCCCGCCCGAACGGATCGAAGGAGCTCGCTACCCCCTAGCGATGTCGAGCTCGGGAGCTCGATTCGTGGCGTCTGCCCTCCTCAGGCCACGAATCGAGCTCCCGGCACCGATCCACCGATGGCGCCCGGCAGCACACATCCGAAGGGCCGCTGAAGATGCCGCGCCGTGGAGGCTGGCGCCGGCACGGGAGGAAGCGGTTCCGGTACGAGGACGCGCGCGGTGAGACGATTGCGGATCCCGCCAAGCTCGAGCGGATCGCGGGCCTGGTCATCCCGCCCGCGTGGCAGGAGGTGTGGATCTCGCCCAATCCGGGCGCGAAGCTGCAGGCGACCGGCATCGACGCGGCCGGGAGGCAGCAGTACCTCTACCACCCCGACTTCCGCGCGGCGCAGGAGCAGGCGAAGTACGACAGCCTCGTGCGCTTCGGCGAGCTGCTGCCGGGGCTACGGGCTGCCGTGGCGGGCCACGTCCTGCTCGAGCCGCTCAGCGCCGATTGGACGCTCGCCCATGCCGTGGCGCTGATCAACAGGTCCTGGTTCCGGGTCGGCTCGGAGGCGTACGCGCGCGGGTCACGGACGTACGGCGTGTCGACGCTCCTCAAGCGTCACGTCGACGTGCGCGGGTCGCGCCTCCGGTTCACGTTCCGCGCCAAGCACCGCACGCTCGTCCGGGCGACCCTCGTCGATCCCGAGCTCGCGGACGCGATCAAGGAGCTGGTCAGCCTCCCGGGCGGCTCGCGGCTGTTCCGCTTCGAGGACGAGACCGGCCTCCGCAACGTGACGGCGCCGCTGCTGAACGAGTACCTCGCCGAGCACCTCGGGGGCGGATTCACGGCGAAGGACTTCCGCACGTGGGGCGGGAGCCTCACGGCGGCCGTCGCACTGGCGGAGCATGGCCCGCCGACCTCGGAGACCGACGCGACGCGGGCGATCGCCGCGGCGATGCGGCGGGTGGGCGACGAGCTCGGCAACACTCCCGCGGTCGCACGCGCGTCGTATGTGAGCCCCGGCGTGCTCGAGCAGTTCCGCGAGGGACGCACCCTCGACCACTTTCGCGGCCGCACCGAGCGGAAGGTCTCGGCCCGAACGCCCGCACTCGAGCCGGAGGAGCAGAGCCTGCTCTCCCTGTTGCGCTCGTGGCGGATCCGCCGCGCGCGCTCGGACGCGTAGGGGCGAGGCACACCCCTGGGCGTGCCTCGCCCGCGGTGCGGTGCCGGTTACAGCGAAGCAGGGCGAAGTCGGCGCCGATCACGTGCACGGCGACGTTCCGCACCCGAACCTCGCCGATCAGCCCCTCGGGCGCGCCGTGGTGGGCGTGACCGTGGAGCACGAGGTCGGGCCGATGAGCGCCGATCGGGCCTGCGAGCCGGCCCGAGCCGAGGAACGCCCAGATGCGCTCGGGCTCGCCGACGAGCGTCTCGGCGATCGGTGCGTAGTGGAGCAGGACGATGCGGCGGTGGCAGCCGGAGATCGCCTCGAGGCCCTCCTCGAGCGCGGCCACCTCGTCGCCGGTCTCCTGATAGAGCCGGCGGAGGAGCGGCTCGCCGAAATCGGTGATCTCGGCACCCGGGAAGCCACCGACGAATCCCTTGCAGCCGACGATGCCGACCTCGATGCCCTCGACCTCGATCACGGTGTGTGAGCGGTCGAGCACGACGATTCCGGCATCCTCGAGCGTCGCCGTCAGCTCGCCGCAGCGGTCGGCGTGGTGGTCGTGGTTGCCGAGCACCGCGATCACGGGGACGTCGAGGTCGCGGCAGGCGTCGGCGAGCACGAGCGCCTGCTCCGGCTCCCCGTGCGTCGTCAGGTCGCCGCCGAGCAGGATCAGGTCGGCCTCCGCCTGCACGCCGTTGAAGGCGCGCACTGTGCGCTCGCGCAACGGCTCGGCGCAATGGAGGTCGGCTGCAGCGGCCAGCCTGATCGGCATTTCGTCCATTCCAGCGGGATACCCCGGCTGAAGGTTCCGCGAACGCCTCCGCGGGGTACGACTCCGCCGTGGGATACACGCCGAGTGAAAATCTGCCGCAGCTGATCGACACCATGAAGCGCGCCTGCGCGGCTCTGGACGACGCCGGCGTGCCCGCGATGCTGGGTGGCGGGCTCGCGACCTGGGCGCGCGGCGGCCCGCCGACCGACCACGACGTCGACTTCTACCTTCGCGAGGCAGACGCACCGCGCGCTCTCGAGGTGCTGGAGGCGATCGGGATGACCACCTCGACGCCGCCCGAGGGCTGGCTGCTCAAGGCGCACGACGATTCGCACGACGAATCGGTGCTCGTCGACCTCATCTTCCGGCCCGCCGGCGGGCCGATCGGCGACGAGCACTTCCAGCGCGCGACGCCGATGGAGCTGATGGCGCAACCGGTGCTCGTCGCGTCGATCGACGACGTGCTGTCGACGAAGCTGATGGCCCTCAGCGAGCAGGAGCCGGACTTTCGCGCCGTGCTCGAGATCGCCCGCTCGCTGCGGGAGCAGATCGACTGGGCCTACGTCCGACGCCGCACCGAGAGCTCGGCGTTCGCGGCCGCGTTCTTCACGCTCGTCGAGTCGCTCGACATCGCTCCGCGCGAGGTCGAGCCCGCCGTCGCGGTCTAGAGGCTCAGCCGCCGACGTTTGTCGGCACTTCCCGAAGGGAAGGATCGAGCCATGACAAACACCAGTGACACTCCCCCAGGAGCCGACGACGAGACCTTCGTCGAGCGGCCCGACACCGTAGAAACCCAACGTGTCGTCTCGAATGACCCGCGCGTCGTTCCGGACGAGGTCGTCGTGGAGAACCCCGACACCGTAGAAGTGCAGCGCGTCGTCACCAACGAGCCGCGCGTCTTGCCCGACGAGGTCGTCCCGCCGCACCCCGGCGGCCCCGTCGACCCGCTCGTTCCGACCGTACGTCACCGAGGACGAGCGCGTTGCCGTCGAGCCCGACGGAACGGTCAGGCGGTCGGCAGAGCGCGTCGAATACGCCCCCGAGCGCCGCAGGCGCAACAATCTCGTCCCGGCGCTGCTGATCATCCTTGCGCTCGCGCTCGGCGCGATCGCCGCAGCGTGGTACTTCACGCAGAGCGACACGGCCACGGTGCCGTCGGTCGTCGGCCTGCCGCTCGACGACGCCGTCACGCGGCTCGAGAACGACGGCTTCAAGGCCGACATCGTCAGCCAGCCGAACGAGGCAGCCCAGGGCACCGTCTTCCATCAGAGCCCCGCTGCAGCGACCGAGCAGGACGAGGGCTCGCAGGTGCAGCTGCTCGTCTCGAAGGGCCCGACCGACGTGACGGTTCCGAACACGGTCGGCGTATCGGAGACCGAGGCACGCGACCGCCTCGCATCGGCCGGCCTCAAGGCCAACGTCGTCCAGGTCTTCTCCTCGAGTGAGATCGGGAACGTCGTTGCCCAGGATCCCGCCGCCGGTGGAAAGGCCGCCAAGGGCTCCGAGGTGCGACTGAACGTGTCGAAGGGCACGGCCAAGGTCGACGTTCCGAGCGTCGTCGGGCTCTCGCAGGCCGACGCGACCGCTCAGGTCAAGTCCGCCGGTCTCGTCGCCAACGTCGTCCCGGTCCCGTCAACGGAGCCTGCCGGCACGGTCGTCGCGCAGAACCCGGTCGGCGGCCAGGCAGACCGCGGCTCGACCATGCGCCTCAACGTCTCGAAGGGGCCGTAGTCATGAGCACGACGCCGCTCCCGCCGCAAGGCCCGATCCAGCCGGGGCCGGCCCCCAGCCAGGACCCCGTGCCTCCGACGCCGACGCCGAGCCCGACGCCCGGCACGGACCCCGCTCCGCTCGCGCCGGACCCCGCTCCGCTCGCGCCAACGCCGGATCCTGCACCGAGCCCGGATCCGTCACCGGCCCCGCAGCCGCCACCCGGCGAGCCGCAGGGACCGATGTCCGCCTAGTTCGACCTTCGGGTCAGGTCTTCCGTGTTTCCAGGTGAAACACGGAAGACCTGATGCCGCTGGTCGAAGACGGGGACCGGTCGGCGTGAAGGACGTGCTCGCGCGCAATCCGGTGTTTCAGCGAGCGCGCCGCAGGGGACAACAGCCCCCGACAACAACGATCACCACGATGGAAAGGACGACCATGGGCATCATCGCGTTCATCATTCTCGGTCTCCTGGCGGGCATCATCGCCAAGGCCATTCTTCCGGGGAGCGATCCCGGCGGACTGATCATCACCACGATCATCGGCATCGTCGGCGCACTCCTCGGCGGCTTCCTCGCCGCGGCGCTCTTCGATGCTCATCCGCTCGACGAGTTCTTCGACCTCTCGACGTGGATCACCGCGATCGTCGGCTCGATCATCCTGCTCGCGATCTACCGGGCGGTCATGAACCGCAGCGGGCATCACGGGCTGAGCCACTAGGGCCTCGACCAGAGCACGCCTACTGGGGCGGGGAGCGGCGCGAGCCGCTTCCCGCCCCTTTTGCGTTTGCGCGGGAGCGGAGTGGGGCATAACGGCCGCTCAGGCCGTCGAGCAGGGGGTTGCATGAGCACCATCGAAGAGTCGATCGACGTCAGGGTCCCGGTCTCGACCGCGTCCGCCCAGCTGGCCGACTTCGAGTCGTTCCAGGACGGTGCGGAGGTCACGTTCGTCGAGCTGGACGACCATCGCACCCGCGTCATCGTGCAGATGGCCTTCGAGCCTCACGGCCTGAACGAGCCCGCCGCCGTCGTCGCCGGTGCCGACGACAGGCGCATCAGCGACGAGCTCGAGTCGTTCAAGGATTTCATCGAGCAGCGCGCGGCCTAGAGATTGCGTGCATGCTCGCCGAGTGAGCCCGGGTTGGCTCACACTCCCCTAGTGCACCACGAGCTCCGAGGAACTGCGGCACGATGACTGATCACGGAACAGGCGGCGACACGCCGTCGACAGGGCGCTCGTCAGGGCCGGCCGATTCTGTCGCCGGCCAGCTTCGGCCGCCGCGGATCGTCGAGGATCTCGGGATCAAGGTCGGGAAGACGCTCGGGCGTGAGATCGACCGGACGATTCGGAACCGGCACCGGCGGCACTTGCGGCGCGCCGGGCAGGAGCATGCTCTGGACGCGTCGACGCTCGACTTCGCACAGGGAACGCCGGCGCGTGACGGGAACACGATCGAGGTCCTGATCGACGGCTCGGAGGCGCTACCGCGGATGGCCGCCGACATGGCCGCTGCGACCTCCCACGTGCACCTGACCGGCTGGTTTCTCTCGCCCGAGCTGGCGCTCAGCCGCGAGGAGGAGCCTCTGGTCGTGCGCATCCTGCTGGCCGAGCTGGCGGAGCGGGTCGACGTGCGCGTCCTGCTCTGGAAGGGCGCGCCGATTCCGGCCTTCCGCCCGTCGCGCGGCGATGTACGCGAGATGGAGCGAACGCTCGCGCGCCACACGAAGATCCAGACGGCGCTCGATTCGTGCACGGGGGCATCGCACTGTCACCACGAGAAGACGATCGTGATCGACGACCGGATCGCGTACGTCGGTGGGATCGACCTCACCCTCGACGGCGGCGATCCCTACGACACGCCGAATCACCGCGCGCGTGGCGGCATCGGCTGGCACGACGTCGCGGTCCGCATCGAAGGCCCGGCCGTGCGCGACGTGGCAGAGCACTTCCGCCTCCGCTGGAGCGCGGCGACGCGTCGAGTCACTCCCGCCGCCGAAGCAGCCGGAGCCGGCAGGCGACGTGACGGTGCAGGTCGCGCGGACCGTGCCCGCCGGCACCTACAAGGCGCTGCCGCAAGGGCGACTACTCGATCCTCGAGTCGTACCTCGGCGCCCTCCGCTCGGCCGAGCGACATCGTGTATCTCGAGAACCAGTTCCTCTGGTCGCCCGAGGTCGTCGACATCCTCGCCGACAAGCTCGCGCATCCACCGACCGACGACTTCAGGGTCGTCGTCCTGCTCCCGGCGCGAGCGAACGACGGCGCGGACATCTCGCGCGGTCAGGTCGCGGCGCTGATCGAGGCGGACGAGGGCGACGACCGCTTCCTCGCCTGCACCGTCTACGCCCGCGAGGGAACGCTGCGCGACATCGTCTACGTCCACGCCAAGGTGGGCATCGTCGACGACCGCTGGCTGACCGTCGGCTCCGCGAACCTCAACGCGCACTCGCTGCTCAACGACACGGAGATGAACGTCGTCACGCACGACGAGGCGGTGGCCCGCTCGACGCGGCTGCGGCTCTGGAGCGAGCACCTCGAGCGGCCGGAGGAGGAGATCGCCGGCAATCCGGCCACGGTCTTCGACGAGCTCTGGCGGCCGATCGCGACCGAGCAGCTCCATCGCATCGAGCGGGGCGAGCCGCTGACCCACCGGCTGGTTCGGCTACCGGGAGTCTCGCATCGTCACCGCAGGCTGCTTGGCCCGCTGCAGAGCCACCTCTACGACGTCTGAGCCGTTCTCCGGCCACCTCGTCGGTGACCGATCCATCTTGTCCAGGGCGGGCTCGTCGACCGACGGCGGCAGCGTCTCCGCGACCTGCTCCGCCTTCTCCAGCGGCGCGCCGAAGTTGAGGAACCGGCCGCCGAACGCGACGGCGCAGATCGAGAACCACGCCCAGCCGAAGGCGAGACCGGCGATGACGTCGGACATCCAGTGCACGTCGAGCATGACCCGGCTCGTGGCAACCCCGACGGCAATGCCGGCGGCACCACCGGCGAGCAGCGCACGGACGCGAGGCGAGCGCTTCCGCGCCAGCACGAGCGCCACCGAGGCGTAGAGCGCCGCCGCGGTCGCGGAGTGCCCGCTCGGGAACGAGGGGCCGAGAGTGGCGGCGACAGGGTTGAAGCGTGGGGCGGACGCGATCGAGGAGCTGCTTGACGATGTTGACGAGCAGCACCTCGCCGACGAGAACGGTGATCAGGAACGGAGGCACCCACCGGTTCGGGGCGCGGATCATCTCGACGACGATCACGACGAGGAGCACGAGGATCGCTGCCGGCGTGCTCGCAAGATCGGTGACGAACTGGATCAGCTGCGTCGACCACGCCACGGCATGGTCGTTGGCCCAGCCGCCGACGCTCGCGTCGAGCCTGGTGAGATAGCCGCTCGAGCGCACGAGATAGGCGAGCGCTCCGAGGGCGACCCCGCCGACCACCGTGATCGCAAGCGCAACGGTGAGAGCGAGCCCGGTGGCCGTCCCCGGATCGAGGCGGCCGCGGAGCAGGCGCGCGAACCACGGGTGCCGCACGGCCTCCTCGGCGAGCTGCTCTCCCGCTGCTTCGGTCGCCGGCGGAGTCACCCCCGCCGCAGTCGGATACGCACGCGCCAGGAGGTACACGGTGACGCCGGCGGTGAGAGCGAGAAGGAGGAGGACGAGGAAGGGCATTGGCTCACGGGTCGTTTACCCAACGTGCACCGTGGGTAAACAGAGGAATGGCAGTCGACGTTGCCCACCTGGAAACAGCCCTCGGCCGGCGAGCCGACCGCTCGCGCGATCGAGGATCGCCGCGACGGCTCGTGGGCGCCGCTGCTCGAGCCCACGCCCGGCGGGTCGGCAGAGCGATTCGCCGCCGCGGTCAGCCCCGGTCATCCCGTTCGCGTCTTCCTCGCCGCCATCCTCAGCGGCTACGCGATCCTGCTCGGGCTGACGATCGCCGTCGGCTTCCTCCTGACCCGGGTGATCCTGAAGATCGACGGCGTCGCCGCCTGGGACGAGCGCGTCAGCCGCGCCATCGTCCGCGAGCGCACGGGCACCACGGTCGATCTCTCGTGGGTCGGCTCGACCCTCGCGGGCGGGCTCGTGATTCCGGCCCTCGTCGGGATCCTGCTCGTCGTCTTCCTCGTCTCGAAGCACTGGCGGCTCGCCGCGTTCACGCTGTTCGTGATCTGCGTCGAGTCCGGCACCTACCGCGGCAACGAGCCTCGTCGTCCACCGCGACCGCCCCGACGTGAAGCGGCTCGAGAGCCTTCCGGTCGACGCCAGCTACCCCTCGGGGCACACGGCTGCCTCGGTCGCGCTGCTCGGTGGCCTGCTGATCGTGCTCGCCTCGCGGATCCAGAACCTCGCCGTCCGGATCGTCCTCTGGTCGCTCGTCGTCGCGATTCCGGTGTTCGTCGCCTGGTCGCGCATGCTGCGCGGCATGCACCACATCACCGATGTCGCCGTCGGCGTCCTCATGGGCATCGCCGCTCTCTGCATCACGATCTTCGCGGCCCGGGCCGCAGGCGCCGCAGCAGCACAGCGCGACGCCGCCGAAGCATCCATCAGCACCGAGACGACGGAAGGGAAGGCATGAAGAAGGTTGCGGTGATCGCCCACGCCGGCAAGACGATCGGCGGCGGGCTCGAGGAGCTTCGGACCGTCCTCGACGAAGCAGGGGATCGACGATCCGATCTGGTCGGAGGTGCCGAAGAGCAAGTACGCCCCCGAGCGCGTCCAGCGGGCACTCGACGAAGGCGCCGAGCTCGTGTTCGTGTGGGGCGGCGACGGCATGGTGCAGCAGTCGATCGACGTGCTCGCCGGCATCGGCGTCACCGCTCGCGATCATCCCCGCCGGCACGGCCAACCTCTTCGCGTCGAGCCTCGAGATCCCGTCCGGACATCCCGAAGGCCGTCGAGATCGGCCTCCGTGGCGTCGATCGCGTGCTCGACGTCGGGAAGATCAACGGCGAGCGGTTCGCCGTGATGGCCGGTGCCGGGCTCGACGCGCACATGATCAAGGACGCCGACGGCGGCCTGAAGGACCGCTTCGGGCGCCTCGCCTACATCTGGACCGCATCGAAGAACATTCGCGCCGAGCCGTTCAAGGCGAAGATCGACATCAACGACGAGCTCTGGTACAAGGGCGACGCGAGCTGCATCCTGCTCGGCAACGTCGGCCAGCTCTTCGGAGGAATCGAGGCGTTCGACAACGCGCAGCCCGACGACGGCCTGCTCGAGGTCGGCGTGACGAACGCCGAGGGCATCGGTCAGTGGGCGCGCACGGTCGCCCGCACGGCGATCGGGTCGACGGCCAAGTCTCCCTTCGTGCAGGTCACGAAGGCGAAGAAGATCCGGATCGAGCTGGATCGCAAGGTTGCCTACGAGCTCGACGGCGGCGAGCGCGACCCGGCCAAGGTGTTCAAGGTGAAGATCGAGCCCGGCGCGATCACGGTTCGGGTGCCTCATCCGGAATGAGGGCGGCCCGCATCGAGCGGGCTTGCACGGTCGGTGATCAGGTACTCGACGGACGGCCGCTTCAGACGGCGAGGCTCTCCGGACTGCAAGGATGGGGTCGTGCACATGCACGCCACGGACACCACGCGTGCCCAATCGGCATGAGTCACTGATGGCAGCTGCCTCGAATACGACCGGGCTTCCGGTGATCGCGTTCGCGAATCGCCTGCCGGTCAGACGCGTGCGAAGCACGTGGCGACTGTCGGACGGCGGTCTCGTCGCCGCGCTCCAGCCGGCGATGACGTCGCGCGGCGGTGTCTGGGTGGGCTGGGACGGCGGCATCGAGACCCCGGGGCAGGTCGAAGGCCTCGAGATCGAGCTTCGCCCCGTCTCGCTGACGCCGGCGCGAGGTCGACTCGTACTACCACGGCTTCGCCAACCGAACGCTCTGGCCGCTGCTGCACGGGCTCGTCGAGTGGCCGACCTTCGACCGCTCCTGGTGGGATGCCTACCGGGCCGTCAACGCTCATTTCGCAGCCGCCGACGACCCCAGCGTCGCGGGCTACCGCTGGGTGCACGACTACCACCTGCTGCTGCTCCCCGAGCTGCTCCGTCGGGCGGGATCGCAGGGCGGCATCGGCTTCTTCCTCCACGTGCCGTTCCCGCCGCCGGAGGTGTTCTCGCGGCTGCCGTGGCGCACGACGGTGCTCGAGGGCATGCTCGGGGCGGACATCGTCTCGTTTCACACGGCCCGGCTACCGCGACAACTTCCTCCGCACGTGCCGGCAGCTCGTCGACGGGGCCGAGATCCACGGCACCTCGGTTCAGCTCGCGCGACGGGCGCGTTGTCCGAACGGCCGCCCACCCGATCTCGATCGATGCCACCGATCTCGCCGAGCGTGCCCGGCAGCCCGGCGTCGACCGGGCGCTCGCCGGCCTGCAGAAGCAGTTCGCCGACCGTCGCCTGCTGCTCGGCGTCGACCGGCTCGACTACACCAAGGGCATCCCCGAGCGGCTGCGCGCGATCGAGCTGCTGCTCGAGCTGCGGCCCGACCTGCGCCGCGAGATCACCTTCGTCCAGGTCGCCGTGCCGAGCCGGGGCGAGATTCGCGAGTACCGCGAGCTGCGCGCCGCCGTCGAGCAGCTCGTCGGCCGGATCAACGGCCGCTTCACCGAGCCGGGCCTCGACGTGCCGGTGCACTACCTCTATCGCGGCGTGACGCCCGACCGCCTGCTCGCGTACTACCGGGCGGCCGAGATCTGCCTCGTGACGCCGCTCCAGGACGGGATGAACCTGGTCGCCAAGGAGTACGTCACCGTGCAGCACGCGACCGACGGCGCCGGCGTGCTCGTGCTGAGCGAGTTCACCGGCGCGGTCGAGGAGCTGCCGGAGGCCCTTCCCTGCAACCCGTTCGACCTCGAAGGCCTCGCCGGCACGATCAGCCTCGCGCTCGAGCTCGACGAGACCGACCGCCGCAGCCGGCTCGCGCGCATGGCCAAGACGATCCACGACCACGACGTCTTCGCCTGGCTCGACCAGGAGCTGGCGAGCCCGCCGCGCGCCGAAGCGGCCGCCGAGCACCTGCCCGCTCGCGCTAGGCCGGACGCTCAGATAACGGGCTCGGGGAGCGGATCGGGCTCGGACGGCGGCACCGGATCCGGATCCGGGCGGGGCATCGGATCGGGGCCGGGCAGATCGGGATTCGGGGGCGGTGGCAGCTGTGTTTGCATCCGATCGGATACCCGCGGCATGCGACCCGGCGAAACGATGTTTCGGCCGGCCGTGGTGGAGGAACACGGGACTGAACCCAGACCCGAAGGAGGCGAGATGCCACCGCGAGGAGTGAAGAAGGGAACGAAGCGCGCCCGCCAGTACGAGCACATCAAGGACTCGCTCCGCGAGCGGGGGGAGTCGCTGGACACCGCCGAGGAGATCGCCGCTCGCACCGTCAACAAGGAGCGCGCCCGCCACGGAGAGGCCAGGGAGCCGTCACGGCTCTCGCAGGAAGACATCTCCTCCGGCCGACGTGGCGGCCTCCGCTCGCACCGGGGCTCGCCCCGCGGGCGCACGAGAGACCAGCTGTACGAGGAAGCCAGGTCGATGGGCATCAAGGGCCGGTCGACGATGAACAAGGAACAGCTCGAGCGCGCCGTGTCGCGAAAGCGCTCGTAACCGCGACCTCGAGGACGAGGCGGTGCCGGTTGCGGCCGGCACCGCCACCTCCGGTTTGCCGGCCCGGGCAGCGGGGTACGACGCCGCAATGGGAACGCTCCTTGGCTTCGGTAACCCCGGCCGGCGTACGTCGCCCGGTGCATCGTTCGGGCTCGTCACCGAGCTCGTCGATCGTGAGGTTGCGGGCGCGCCACGCGAGCTGCCCGCTCCGTGGCGGCGCATGGGTGTGATCCGCATCGGTGAGAACGCGACGGTCTGCCGCGTCGAGCACGTCCCGGCCGTCGGCGACCTCATCCACGGCGAGGTGACCGGTGTCGTCGAGCGAGTGCGGATCGGCCGTGATGGCCGGGTGTCGATCTTCGCCAGCCCGGTGTTCGCTCCCGAGCCATGAGCTCGGCCGGCCCGGCCGGGCGGCTCGCAGACGGCCGCCATTCCCGAGGTCGAGGAGACGCCCAAGGAGCGAACCGACAGGCAGCTCCTCGAGCTCCTCAACGAGTTGCGCGTTGCGCTTCCCGGGGCCCAGTTCCTGTTCGCGTTCCTGCTGGCGGTGCCGTTCGCGGCGCGGTTCGGCGACGTCAGCCACCGGCTCGAGCTCGTGTTCTACGTCTGCCTGCTCGCGACGCTCGCCGCGACGATCCTGCTGATGGCCCCTGCCGTCTATCACCGCATCCGCTGGCAGCAGGGCAACAAGACCGACGTGATCCGGATGGCGCACCGGATGTTCCTGGCGGGAATGGCCTCGCTCGCCGTCGCGATGACGACGCGCTGTGTGGTTCGTCAGCGCGTTCCTGTTCGGCACGCTGGAGGCGCTCGTCGCGGCAACGCTGAGCGTCGTCCTGCTCGGCCTCACGTGGCTCGCGTTGCCGCTCCACAGCCGCACGCGCGCCGCCGACGCCGAATGAGCGCGACGGGCGGGAGACAGCGTCTCCCGCCCGTCGCGGTCGGAGGTCGAGTGCGCGCGAAGCGCGTCGGGTCAGGCGTTCGTCGTCGCCGGCCGCGTGCCGAGCGTCGCCGTGATCGTGAGCGTCGAGCCGCCCCGCGTCACGGTGATCTTCAGCTTGTCGCCGGGGCTGTGGCTGCCGACCGCGGCGGTCAGCTCGTTCGCATCGATGATCGGCGTGCCGTCGATCGCGGTGATCACGTCACCGGACTTGAGCCCGGCGGCGGCTGCCGGGCCACCGGCCCGAACCGTGCCGATCGTCGCGCCGCTCCCCGACTGCGAGTCGCCGACCGTGACGCCGAGGTAGGCGTGCTCGACGACCTTGCCGGCGATCAGGTGCGTCGGCGACGGTCTTGACGGTGTTGGACGGGACGGCGAAGCCGACGCCGGCGTTGGCGCTGCCGCCGTTCTGGCTGTCGACTGCGATCTGCACGTTGGTGCCGACGACCTTGCCGCTCGAGTCGATCAGCGGGCCGCCGGAGTTGCCGTGGTTGATGGCGGCATCGGTCTGGATCGTGTTCGAGATCGAGTAGCCGTTCGGCGCCGTGATGTCGCGGTCGACGGCGCTGACGATGCCGGCGGTGATGCTCTCGGAGTAGCCGAACGGGCTGCCGATCGCGACGACGCCCTCACCCGGCGCGACCGTGGAGCTGTCGGCGAGCTCGAGCGGCGTGAGCTTGCTCGAGGCGACGGAGACCTTGATCACGGCGGTGTCGGTCGACGGATCGGTGCCGACGAGCGTTGCCTTCGCCGTCGAGCCGTCCTTGAACCGGACCGTGATCTTCGTGGCGCCTTCGACGACATGGTCGGCGGTGATGATGTTGCCGCTCTTGTCGTAGACGTAACCGGTGCCCTCGGCCTGCGTCTGCTGTGAGCCGCTGCCGCCGGGCGTGAACGGCGAGAGGCCGCCGCTGCTCGACGAGGTCGATGCCGTCGTGACGGTGATGTCGACGACGCCGGGGCTGTCGCGGGTGTAGATCGTCTCGGCGTCGAACTGGGACGACGTCTGGGAGACGTTCGTCGAGACGGAGGTGAGCGGGGCGGCGCTGGACGCCGGCGAGCCGGAGCCATCGTTGACCCCGATTCCTGCCAGGGCTCCCGCTCCGACGACCGCGCCCGCCACGAACGGCGCTGCGATCAGGAGCACTCGGCGCCTGCCACGATTTGATCCCTCTGTTGCACTCATCGGTGCTCCTTTCGGCTGAATTCGGTAACCCATCCAGCGAAGCAGCCGAACCTGTGCGTCGGCTGGGAATCGTGCAAAGCCGACAGGTAGCTCGTGTGAAGATGCCGTGAAGTGGGTAACAAATCGCTGCAAACACGACTAGTCTTCGAGACCGGACGCCGTCCGACACAACCATGAACTCGTAGTACTCCGACGATAGGAATCGTTGCGCTCCTCGCGAGCGCGCTGCTCGTGGGCTCCGCGCCCGCGGGGCTGTCGGCGGCTGCCGTCTCGACCTGCACGCCTCCGCCGGCCGCTCCGGATCCGGCGCTTCCGGCGCCGCGGCCGGCGGTCGTCTCGTATCCCGTGCCGAGCAGCACCGCGGTGTCGAAGAACGCAGCCACGCTCCTCGCGACGGTCGACACGGGCGGCGTCGCCGGCCAGGTCGCCTTCGAGCTCGGCGATGCGACGGCCGGCCTGCGCTGCACGGCCGTCCAGCAGCTCGCCGCCGTCACCGGCCCGCAGCCGGTCACCGCCAAGCTCCGCAGCGAGAAGCCCGGCACGACGGTGCACTTCCGGCTCGTCGTGACGACGGCCGCCGGCCAGGTCGTCGGCGCCGACCAGGCCTTCACGACGGTCGCGAACGCGACGAGGCTCGCGCCGGGCACGACGATGCTCGGAATCCGGGTCGGCTACCTGACTCCCGCGCAGGCGCGCGCCCGGGTGCTGGCGCGGTTCGCCCGGCCGGTCGTGTTCACCTGGCACGGCAAGCGCTGGAAGGCGACGCCGAAGCAGCTCGGGGCGACGGCGGACGTCGACGGCGCGCTCGATCGGGCGCTCGCGGGCGTGGGGGGTGGGCGCGCGGTTCCGGTCACGATCACCGTCGACCCGGCCAAGGTGGAGAGCTACGTCGACTACCTCGACAGCCTCTACGCGCGTTCGGCGCGGGTCGGCAGCGTCACCCGGGTCGGCCGCAAGGCAAAGCTCGTCGAGCCGCTCACTGCGCGCGCGGTGCAGAAGCAGCGGATGGAGACGATCATCACCCGCACGCTCAAGAGCGCCACGCGCCCGCCGATCGAGCTGCTGCTGACCGAGACGAAGCCCGCCGGGCCGGGTCAGCTGTTCATCGTCGTCCGGCTCGAGCAGCAGTCGCTGACGCTCTACAAGGACGGCGCCGTCGTCCTCAGCACGCCCGTCACGACCGGGCGGCCTGCGCTGCCGACGCCGGTCGGGAGCTACGACATCGCCTGGCGGCGCGAGCCCGTACACGTTCATCTCGCCGTGGCCCGAGGGCAATCCGTACTACTACCCGCCCGCGCACGTGACCTGGGCGATGTACTTCTTCGACAACGACTTCCTCCACGACTCGTACGAGCCGGCGGGCGCCTACGGCAAGGGCTCGAACTACGGGCCGTACGCGAGCCACGGCTGCGTGCACGTCCCTCGGGGCGTGATGCAGGTGCTCTACACGACGGTGCCGGATCACACGCCGCTGATCGTCGTCGACTCCTGACAGGAATCATTACAGCCGCATAACGTCGCGTTAGCGCGACTGGTCGATCCTGGCTCGGTGATCTTGCGAACGCTTGTCACCGCCGCTCCACGTCGGAGCGCCTCCCTTCCCAGGAAAAGGATCGTCATGACCTTCGAGACGAAGGCAATCATGCGCGCGGGATGCTTCATCGGGCCTGGTCGTCGTGCTCGCCGGCATCACGGCCGGCATCGCCCCGGCGACATCGACGACACGCACTGCGATGCCCGGCAGGAACGGACGGATCGTGTTCGTCGACGGGTACGACTACGGCAACCTCGTTCTCGTCAACGCGGACGGCACCGGTCTCGTCCGGCTGACGGTCCGGCCCGGACGGCGAGCCGGCGTTCTCCCCGAACGGCAAGCTGATCGCGTTCTCGAGCCTGCGCCGCGGCGACCGCGACATCTACACGCTGGCACCTGACGGCAGCAACCTCCGCCAGATCACGTTTTCGCGCGCCGACGACCGCGACCCGACCTGGTCACCCGACGGCACGCGGCTCGCGTTCGAGACCACCCGCAACGGTGGCCAGACCGACATCTACAGCGTCGGAGCGGACGGGACCGGATCGGCGAAGCTGGCCGGGACGACGGCCAACGAGCTCGATCCAGCGTGGTCGCCGACCGGGACGAAGATCGCCTACACCGTCGAGAACGGCGGCACAGCGGCAGATCTGGGTGATGAACGCGGACGGCAGCGGGCAGACGCAGCTCACCAGCGCTCCGAACTTCAGCGAGAACCCGAACTGGTCGCCCGACGGGCGGCGGATCGTCTTCGATTCCGACCGAGCAGAGCGCGGCAACCTCGACATCTACTCGATGAACGCGGACGGCTCCGACGTGCAGCAGCTCACCGACAGCCCGGCGCTCGACGCCGTTCCCGCCTACTCGCCGAACGGCGCTTCGATCGTCTTCTCGAGCGACCGCTCCGGCCGGGACACGCGCCGCCTGTTCGTGATGACGACGACCGGAGGAAACCAGACCCGGCTGATCGGCGGCATCAAGCCGAAGGAGCAGATGTCGGCCGACTGGCAGCCGGTTCGCGGCGCCAAGGATCCGTGCACGATCCGCGGCACGATCAAGGCCGATCAGCTCGTCGGGACGTCAAAGGCCGACGTCATCTGCGGTCTCGGCGGAGGCGACACGATCACCGGTGGCGCCGGCCGGGATGTCCTGCTCGGTGGGAGCGGCAACGACGTGCTCCATGCCCGCGACAGCCAGGTCGACCGGGTCGACGGCGGCCCTGGAACCGACACTGCGTTCCTCGACAGGAAGCTCGACAAGGTGGTCAGCGTGGAGCGGCGCCGGGGGTAGCCCGAGCAGAGCCTTCGTTGATACCCTATGGGGGTATATTCGATGACGGCTGCTCGACACCCACCCGACCGAGCAGATCCGCCTCGATCTCGAGGGAATGACGTGCGCCTCGTGCGCCTCCCGCATCGAGCGCAGCCTGAACGGGCTGGACGGCGTCGAGGCGACGGTCAACCTCGCCACCGACCAGGCGGCGGTGCGCTTCGACCCGAGCGTCGTGTCGGTCGCCGAGCTCGTCGGCACGGTCGAGGCCGCCGGCTACGCGCGCGGCGCCGGAGTCCGAGCATGCGCACTCCGGCGACGAGTCGGGTGCGCTGCGGCTCCGTCTCGTCGTCGCAGCCGTGCTGAGCGTGCCGGTCGCTCTGCTCGCGATGGTGATGCCTCTCCAGTTCGCCGGCTGGGAGTGGGTCGCGTTCGCGCTCTCGACGCCGGTCGTCCTCTGGGCGGGCTGGCCGTTCCATCGCGTCGCCTTCCAGGCGGCGCGTCACCGCGCGGCGACGATGGACACGCTGATCTCGATCGGGACGCTCGCCGCCTGGGGCTGGTCGACGGTCGTGCTGCTCGCCGGGCTCGATGCCGACACCTACTTCGAGGCTGCCGCCGTGATCACGACGCTGATCCTGCTCGGGCGCTTGCTCGAGTCGCGCGCCACGGCGACGCTCGGGCGAGGCGATCCGCTCGCTGCTCGAGCTCGGCGCGAAGGACGTGCACGTCCTGCGCGGACGGCACCGAGGTGCTCGTGCCCGTCGCCGAGCTCGCCGTCGGTGACCGCTTCGTCGTGCGCCCCGGCGAGAAGATCGCGACCGACGGGGTCGTCGTCTCCGGCGAGTCGGCCGTCGACCAGTCGATGCTGACCGGCGAGCCCGTGCCGGTCGAGGTGGGGGAGGGCGCCGCGGTCGCCGGCGCCACGATCAACATCTCCGGCCGGCTGGTCGTCCGGGCGACGAGGGTCGGCGGCGATACCGCCCTGGCGCAGATCGCCCGTCTCGTCGCGGATGCTCAGGCGGGCAAGGCGCCGATCCAGCGGCTCGTCGACCGCGTCTCGGCCGTCTTCGTCCCGATCGTGATCGCCCTCTCGCTGGCCACGCTCGTCGGCTGGCTCCTGCTCACGGGCGACACCTCGGCGGCGTTCACCGCGGCCGTCGCGGTGCTGATCATCGCCTGCCCGTGCGCGCTCGGCCTCGCGACGCCGACCGCGCTGATGGTCGGGACGGGGCGCGGCGCACAGCTCGGGATCCTGATCCGAGGGCCGGAGATCCTCGAGCAGACGCGGCGGATCACGACGATCGTGCTCGACAAGACCGGCACCGTGACCGAGGGCAGCGCTGGCGGTCGATCGGCGTCGTCGCCCGGGACGGCGTCGACCGCGCGGAGCTCGTTCGCCTCGCCGGCTCGGCCGAGGATGCGAGCGAGCATCCGGTGGCGCGGGCGATCGCCGCCTTCGCGCGCGGCGAGGTCGGCGACCTTGCCGCCGGTCGACAGCTTCACGAGTCGCGCCGGGCACGGCATCGAGGCGGTCGTCGACGGCCGCTCGGTGATCGTCGGGCGGCCGGCGCCGCACGGGCTCGTCCCGGAGCTCGCGGCCGCGGTCGCAGCGGCGGAGGCGGACGGCCACACCGTCGGTGGCAGCGGAGATCGACGGGGTCGCCGCCGGCATCTTCGTCCTCGCCGACCGCATCAAGCCGACCTCGGTGCGGGCGATCGCCGACCTCCGCGAGCTCGGCCTCACGCCGGTGCTGCTGACCGGGGACAACGAGCGTACCGCCGCCGCGGTCGGCGCCGAGGCCGGCATCGAGCGCGTGATCGCCGGCGTCCTGCCGGACGGAAAGCGCGACGTCATCGCCGCAGCTTCAGCGCGAGGGCGAGACGGTGGCGATGGTCGGCGACGGCGTCAACGACGCACCCGCGCTCGCGCAGGCCGACCTCGGGCTCGCGATCGGCACGGGCACCGACATCGCGATCGAGGCCAGCGACCTGACGCTCGTCTCCGGCGACCTCGGTGCAGCCGTCGATGCGATCCGGCTCTCCCGCCGCACGCTGCGCACGATCAAGGAGAACCTCTTCTGGGCGTTCGCCTACAACGTCGCCGCGATCCCGCTCGCGGTCGCCGGGCTGCTGAGCCCGATCGTCGCCGCCGCGGCGATGGCGTTCTCGAGCGTCTTCGTCGTCTCCAACAGCCTGCGCCTGCGGCGCTTCCACAGACTCCGAGAGAGGACATCTGATGCACGGCTACGCCAAGGACAAGGACCAGATCGTCAAGCGCCTGCACCGCATCGAGGGGCAGGTGCGCGGCATCGAGCGGATGGTCGACGAAGACCGCTACTGCATCGACATCCTGACCCAGATCGCCGCGGTCGAGACGGCGCTCGAGCAGGTCGGTGCGAAGCTGCTCGAGGATCACGTCACCCACTGCGTGCGCGACGCGATCGCCTCGGGCGACAAGGCCGCCGCCGACGAGAAGACGGCGGAGCTGCTCACCGCCGTGCAGCGGTTCGTGAAGACGCGCTAACGGCCGGTCGGGCCGCCGCGTTGCGCCCGCCGGAGGCTCTCGAGCCGGCGGCGATCCTGCTTCGTCGGCCGGCCGCCCGCGAGATCGGCGCCGATCGGGCGCGAGAGCCGGAGCTCGCCGACACGCTGCTCGCGCTGCGCCGCCGACTCCGGCGTCTCGTCGTAGAGCGTCGCCGCGACGGTGGCCGAGCCGCGCTTGGCGGAGATGCCGCGGACGACGACCGTCCACTGCAGCTGGCCGATCTTCACCTCGACGACGTCGCCGGCCTTGACCTCCTTGGACGGCTTCACGCGCGCGTCGTTCAGGTGCACGCGTCCGCCGAGCACCGCGTCGGTGGCCGCACTCCGCGTCTTGTAGAACCGCGCCGCCCAGAGCCACTTGTCGATGCGGACGACTTCCACGGCCTACGCTCGGCCTCGCTAGAGAATCGAGTCGCGCGGGTGCTTCTTCTCTTCCTCGCGCCACTGCTCCTGATACGCCTCGGCCGCGGCGAACTCGTTCTCGATCTCCTGGCGCGTGGCATCGTCCTCGGGCACCGGGTGCTCGCCCGCCTGCTTCGTGCGCTGGGTGGCGCGGAACGCGATGATCAGGATCGGAATCGCGACGACGACGATGATGATGACGGGCAGCAGCACGCCGCCAACCCTACTGCAACGGCGTCGCGGGTGCCGTTCGGCGGCGCATCACCCGTTCGGGTGATCGTGACCGCCCGATCTAGCGATCCGGCTCACCCTTCGTAGAGTGTGGCGCATGGGGGAGCTCGATTGGGAGATCGTGCCGGACGGCTGCGACTGCTGCGGCCACGATGCCGAGGATTGCGGCATGGCGTCGCTCGGGCTGGGTGACCGATTCGCAGCTGGTCGCGGGCGGCGGCACGTTCTGCATGTCGTGCGCGCATCTCCTCCGGATCGCGCGGCTCCGTGAGTACTGCGCGTGGTGCGAGACGCTGATGCTCGACGAGGAGGCCGCGGAGCTGCAGGGATGGGCCTACTTCGTCGACGAGCTCGGTGAGCTGCACCCGTGCTGTCCCGGCTGCCTCGGCGGAGCGGTTCGGGATCGCCGGCCGGTTCCGGCTCCGCGGCGCGCTGTAGACGGGCGAGCGGGCGACCGGGCGAGGCACGCCTCGCCCTCGACAGCACGCCGAAATTGACGGGCGTGCCGACCCCCGGAGGTGCGGAAAACCGCCCTATCCGGCGTCGGGGGCTGTTCTAGGTTCAGGGCACTTCAGCAACTCGTCACGAGGAGCCCGCCATGACCGCCACAAGCACATCATCAGTACGTCTTCCCCGATGACAGTCGCTGGGATGACGCCCGCCAGTCCTGGAACCTGGCAGCCGACCTGCGCCCGGCCGTCGTCGTGCTTCCGACCACGGTCGACGACGTGTCGGCGCCGTCGCGTACGCCGCCGAGCGCGATCTGCAGATCGTCGTTCAGGGCACGGGGCACGGTGCCACCGTGCACGGCTCGCTCGACGGAACGCTGCTGCTCAACATGCGCGAGATGCGCGCCGTCGAGATCGACGCGGAGAACCGTCGCGCGCGGGTCGAGGCCGGAGCGCTGTGGGAGGACGTGGTCAACCCGGCCACCGAGCAGGGTCTGACCGCGCTGCACGGCTCGTCGCCGAACGTCGGCGTCGTCGGCTACTCGCTCGGCGGCGGAATCGGCTGGCTGGCACGGAAGCACGGCCTCTCGGCCGAGAGCGTGCTCGCCGTCGAGGTCGTCACCGCAGACGGCACGCTCCTGCGCGCCGACCGGACGCAGAACACCGAGCTGTTCTGGGCGCTGCGCGGCGGCGGTGGAGGCCTCGGCGTCGTCGTCGCGATGGAGATCGCGCTCTACGAGGTCGAGGAGCTCGTCGCCGGGATGATGATCTGGCCGTGGGAGCGGTCGGAGGAGGTCCTGACCGCGTACGTCGAGTGGGCGGAGACGGCCCCGAACTCGGTCAGCGCGTCGGCCCGGATGCTGCAGATCCCGCCGCTGCCGGACATCCCGGAGTTCCTCCGCGGCCGCCAGATCGTCGTCATCGACGGCGCCGTGCTCGGCAACGACGACGAGGCGAACGAGATCCTGGCGCCGTTCCGCGCGCTCGGTCCCGAGATCGACACGTTCGGCGCCGGTGCCGGCCGCGGCGCTGATGCGGATCCACATGGATCCGGAGCCGCCGATGCCCGGCAAGGGCGACGGCTTCCTGGTCGACGACCTCGACGCCGACGCGGTCAAGGCGATCGTCGAGATCGCCGGCCCCGGCACCGACTCGCCGCTCCTGATGGTCGAGCTGCGCCAGCTCGGCGGGACGCTCCGCGAGCGTCGCCCCGGCGCCGGCGCACTCGGCTCCCTCGACGGGTCCTTCGCGTTCTACGCGCTGGGCGTGCCGATGGGCCCGGGCGCCGGCGAGGCGATCGAGAGCCGGATCGAGGCGATCAAGGGTGCGCTCGCACCATGGTCGCGCGGCAAGACGTACCTCAACTTCGCCGAGAAGAGCGTGACGATCGGCGATGCGATCGGCGCCGAGGCGTTCACCCGGCTCGAGCAGGTGAAGGCGTCGGTCGATCCGGACGGGCGCTTCCGCTCCGGCGCACACGTTCGCGACCGCAACGGCCGCGGCGGGCGACGCAGCAGTCGCGGCGTAAGGCCGAGATCCCGGGAGAAGGGATCGAGCGGAGCGGTACAGGAGGGTGTCTCCCGGGAGAAGGGAGGCACCCTCTGCCGTTCGTACCGGCCGAAATCCGTCGCCGCGACTAACTCCGGCGGGATAGTTTTCGTCTCATATGAGCACGATGGCCCGGCTGGAGGCGGACCGGCTCGTCTCGGCTACCGATGTGGCCGGACGCCTCATGGCCAACATCGGCTCCGTCGTGCACGGGAAGGACGCCGAGATCCGCCTCGTCGTCGCCGCGCTCGCCTGTGAGGGGCACGTGCTGTTCGAGGACGTGCCGGGAACGGCGAAGACCGTCCTCGCGCGCGCGATCGCCGGCTCGATCGAGGGCGTCCAGTTCGCCCGCATCCAGTGCACGCCCGACCTGCAGCCGACCGACGTCACCGGGCTCGCGATCTTCGACCAGAAGCAGCGCGACTTCGAGTTCCGGCCCGGCCCGGTGTTCGCCCACGTCCTGCTCGTCGACGAGATCAACCGCGCGATGCCGAAGACGCAGTCGGCGCTGCTCGAGGCGATGGCGGAGGGGCAGGTCACGGTCGACGGCGAGACGCGCCGGCTGCCCGAGCCGTTCATCCTGCTCGCGACCGAGAACCCGATCGAGCACGAGGGAACGTTCCCGCTGCCCGAGGCCCAGCTCGACCGCTTCTTCCTCCGGACGTCGCTCGGCTACCCGGGCGCCGAGGAGGAGCTGCAGATCATCCGCGACCAGGTCGACGGCCACCCGCTCAAGCGCCTGCAGCCCGTCGTCACGCTCGCCGAGGTGAAGGAGCTCCAGACCGCCGTCCGCGCCGTCTACGTCGACGACCTGATCCAGCGCTGGATCGTCGACCTCGTCCGCGCCACGCGGGACCTCGACGGCGTCGCGATCGGTGCCTCGGTGCGCGGCACGCTCGCGCTCGAGCACGCGGCCCGTGCCTTCGCGCTCCTCGGCGGGAGGGAGTTCGTCGTCCCGGCCGACGTCGACCGCCTGATCGTCGCCGTGCTCTGCCACCGGATCGCCTACACGGCGATGTTCCACGCCGAGGCCCGCCGCACCGGGTGGGACGCGGCGATCGACGGGTTCCGCGACGCGGTGCTCGAGCGGGCGCCACGCCCCGAGATGCCCGACAGCGAGATCGGCGCCGGCCCGGTGTGAGCGCGGCCGCGGCGTCGTTCCCCCTCGTCCTTCGCCGCCGTCATGTCGGGCTCGCATTCGGTGCGACGCCGAGCTCGCGCCGAGGGTCGGGGTCGGACGTCGCCGGGTCGCGGCCGTACCGCCGCGGCGACGCGATGCGCGGGATCGACTGGGCCGCGTCGGCCCGCCTCTCGGCCGCGCGGAGCGAGGACGCGTTCATCGTCCGCGAGCGCTTCGCCGACGAGTCGCCGCGCGTCGTCGTCGTGGCCGACCGGCGGCCCGCGATGGCGCTCTGCCCGCCCGAGCTTCCGTGGCTCGACAAGGCCGCGACGATGCGGAACGCGGCGCTGCTCATCGCGACGAGCACCGCGCGCAGCCGCGGCGCGATCGGCTCGCTCGACTTCGGCGACGGCGACGTCGAGCCCGTCTGGCTGAGCCCAAAGCCGTCCGGCCAGTGGCGCGTCGAGGAGCGCGCGGCAACGGGATCGTTCGCCGCGCCGGCGGATGCGATCGAGCGGTCGCTCACCTACCTCGGCACGCTGCGCAGCTCGCTGCCGGTGGGGAGCTTCGTCTTCGTCCTCTCGGACTTCCTCGCGGACGCCGGCCTCGCGACGTGGCTCGAGGCGATCGGCCATCGCTGGGACATCGTCCCGGTCGTGATCCAGGATCCGGTCTGGGAGGCGAGCTTCCCCGAGATCGGCGGTGTCGTCGTCACGTTCGTCGATGCCGCGAGCGGCGCCGTGCGGCGCGTGCGGATGCGGCGGGGCGAGGCGCGCCGGCTCCGCGCCGCGCACGAGGCGCGCCATGACGCACTCGTTCGCGGCTTCATCGACCTCGGCCTCGAGCCGGTCGTCCTGACGAGCTCCGATCCCGACACGATCCTGGCGGCGTTCCTCTCCTGGGCCGATGCCCGGCTGCTCGACCGGCGGGCGGGCCGGTGAAGCGGCTGCCGCGTGCGATCGTGGCCGCGCTCGCGGCTGCCGTCGTGGCCGCGGTCGGGAGCCGCCGACGCTGCCGGCCCCGGCGATGCCCTCTCGTTCCGGGCCTCCGTGACGCCGCGCACGCACCTGTTCGGCGATCCGGTCACGGCCGAGGTGCAGGCGGTCGCTCCCACCGAGGCTGCGGCCGGGATGACGATCAAGACCGACTTCGCGCCGTACGTGATCGTCGGCCCCGTCGAGGTCGACGCGGGCCCCGGCCGGCGCGCAGACCGAGGTGCGGTGGCGCTGGCACCTCGAGTGCCTCACGCGCGCCTGCCTGCCCGGCGAGACGCAACGGCGCGTCGTCTTCGGGCCGGCGAAGATCACGGTTCCGGTCGACGGCAAGAACGAGCTCGCCACCGCAACGTGGCCGATCGTGATCGTCCGCTCGCGCCTCGGCCCCGAAGACCGCGCCCGGCCCGAGCAGCGCGCGAGCATCTACCCCGTCGGCGACGCCGACCCAGCGGATCGGGGCGACGACGCTGGAGCGGATCCTCTGGGTGGCGGCGCATCGTGGTGGCGCTCGCGGCGTTCGCGCTGATGCTGCCGTTCGTCCGCCGCATTCCCCGGCCCCGTCGTGGCTTCGAGCGGCTCGGCTCCGCCCAGCGGGCGCTCGTTCTCGCGCGCCGCGCGGCGAGCCGCGACGATCCCGAGCCGGCGGCGCACCGCACTCGAACGGCTCGGCCGCGAGCTCGGCCGCAGCGGGTCGCCCGAGCTCGCCGACGAGGCGACCCGCCTCGCGTGGGCGGAGAGCCCGCCGGCGAGTGACGCGATGACCGGGCTCGTCGGTCGGGCCGAGCACGAGCTGGGAGGCCGGCGGTGAGCCAGCACGCGATCCCGCTCGCCGAGACGGCAGATCTCGCCCGGTTCGCCCGGCGGACGACGGTCGTCCGCGTCGTGCTGCTGGTGGCGATTCTCGCGGCGATCGGCTTCTGCATCTTCGAGAGCTCGACGCTCCACGTCGGCGAGGCAACGCTGCTCGGACCAGGCACGAGCGGCGTCGTCGTGCTCGACCTCTCCTCCAGCACGGACTCGGCACCGCCGCGCGAGATTCCCGGCGTGCTCCGCCACCTCGCGAATGCGGGCGGGCGCTCGGGCCTCGTCCTGTTCTCCGATGTCGCCTACGAGGCACTCCCGCTCGGAGCGACATCGGAGGAGCTGCGACCGTTCCTGCGCTACTTCCGCCGGCCCGCGCTGCCGCCTGCAACCGGTCGCCGGCGCGAACGGCCGGTTCACGCGCCCGCCGCCAGATCACACGGCGCGCGACGCCGTGGTCGCGGTCGTTCCGGTCGGGAACCCGGATCTCGGCCGGCCTCGAGAGCGCCCGCCGGATGGTGCTCCAGGAGCCGTCGCGGGGAAGCGACGTCCTGCTCGTCAGCGACCTCAACGACTCACTGTTCGACGTCGCCTCCCTCGAGCAGACGCTGCGGCGCTACAAGCGCGACGGGATCCACCTCCGCATCGTGGCGCTCCGCCCGACGGTCGAGAACCGCGGCTTCTTCGTGAAGCGCGTCGGCAAGAGCGCCTTCGTCGAGCGGGCCGCGTTCGCCGACGGGCTCACGGGCCAGTCGGGCCGGCCGCTCGCCGGCGGAACGCCGTGGGCGCTGATCGGCCTGATCTCGCTCCTCGCCCTGGCGCTCGCCGCGAACGAGCTTCTCTGCGGACGCCTCGAGTGGAGGACGGCGTGAGGGCGCGCGTTGCCGCACCGCTGGCGGTGGCGCTGCTGCTCGTGGCGGCTTTGCTCGCGGGGCTCGCGCACCAGGTCGGCGCGTGGCACGACGTCATGCGCAGCGACGACGTCCGCTTCGTCACGGCGCCCGTCGACCAGGGCCTGTGGGCTGCGCCGACCGGACCGGGTGCGGGCGTCGCCGGAGACCTGCTCGGCCTGAGCGACGACGTCCGCTTCCGCAAGGCGGAGCGGCTCTACGTGCGCGGGCACCTGCCCGCGACGACGTTCGCCCAGGAGAAGTCGCGTCTCGCGGCCCGCGGCGGCGCCGTGGAGCTGCTCGACCAGACGATGAACGGCGATACGCAGCCGTGGCGCCGTGCCCGGGCGGCGAACCTGCTCGGCATCCTCCTCGTCGAGGATGCCAAGGAGGGACGGGAGCTCGCCCCGACCCTGAGCCGCCAGGCGGTGCGCGCCTTCAGCACGGGCGCAAGGCAGGCGGAAGGTGCCGACGAGCCTCGCTTCAACCTCGAGATCCTGCTCACCCAGCTGCGGCCGAACGGCCTGATCGGGCGCGACCTGTCGCAGACCCAGGCGGGCCTGGCGAACGGCTTCGGCGCCGGCCTCGCGATCCCGGAGAAGGGCTATTGAGCGTCCAACTCGTCACTCCGTGGGCGGCCGCCGTCGCGGTCGTCGCCGTAGTGCCGGTGGCAGCGTTCCTCGTCACCCGGCACCGGGCGGCGGTGGTGCGCCGGGCCGTCGACCTCGGTCCGCCGGCCCGCGGTCGCGCCACCTGGACGCTCGCGATGCTCGTGCTCTCGATCGGCCTGCTCGCGCTCGCGGCCGCTCAGCCCGTGGTCGCATCCCACGAGGAGTCCAAGGTTCGCCGCGATGCCGACGTGTTCATCGTGATCGATACATCGCGATCGATGTTGGCCGCGTCGGACGCAGGAGCGCCTACCCGCTTCGAGCGGGCAACGGCGATCGCAAAGCGGCTCCGCGACGCAACACCAACCGCTGCCGTCGGAATCGCCTCGCTCACCGACCGGGTGCTGCCGCACCTCTTCCCGACGCGAGGATCGGGCGGACTTCGACGTGACGCTGCGCGACGCGATCGCCGTCCAGCGACCACCGCCGGCCGAGAACATCGGCGGCAGCGGCACCTCGCTCGCCGCGATCGGCGATCTCGCGACGGCGCGCTTCTTCGCGGAGGAGGCTCAGACGCGCATCGCCGTCGTGCTGACCGACGGCGAGTCGCAGCCGTTCCCCGTCGAGAGCACCGCGGCCGCGCTCAAGCGGGCGCGCATCCGCCCGGTGCTGATCAGGCTCGGGAACGCGAGCGAGCGGGTGTTCACTCCCGCGGGCCGGGCCGAGACCTACCGGCCGGCTCGGGGAACGGGCGTCGAGCTCGCCCGGACGGCGCTGCTCCTCCGCGCCTCCGCGTACGCGGAGCCCGAGGCGAAGGCCGCGATCGCCGAGGTCGCGGACGCGGTTGCTCAGGGCGAGGGCGTCGCGCAGCAGAGCACGAGCTCGGTGCGCGAGCTCTCGCTGCCGCTTGCGGTGCTCGCACTGCTGCCCGTCTCGTTCCTGCTCTGGCGCCGGAACGTCGGATGAGGTCGGCGCTCGTGACGGGCTTCGTCGTGCTGCTCCTCGCGGGATGTGGCGGCGGCGGCGGCAGCGGGGACAGCGAGCCGGTAGCGGTCGGCACCGGTGCCGACCGGGCCTGGGTGCTCCGTCCCGACGGGCACGCCGAAGAGCGTCGTCGTCTTCGTGCACGGGCTCGGCGGGCCGCAGGAGATCGAGCCGACGAACCACCTGCCGTGGCTGCGGCACCTCGTCGCGCAGGGGAACGCGGTCATCTACCCCGCCTACGAGACCGAGCCGGGCGGCACGAAGGCCGTCGCCCACCTCCACGCCGGGGTCGAGAACGGGCTGCGGGAGCTCGGCAATCCGCAGGTTCCGCTCGCAGGCATCGGCTACTCGCGCGGCGGGCGGCTCGTCGTCGAGTGGGCAGCGCTTCAGCGGCCGGCGCCGCGCGCCGTGCTGAGCGTGTTCCCGTCGCAGATCAACGCCGTCGATGGAGCCGCCGATCGACCTGCGGAAGCTCGACCCCACGATGAAGCTGAAGGTGCTCGTCGGCGACCGCGACGAGGCCGTCGGGAACGCCGGCGCGGCCGAGCTGCTCGACCGGCTGCTGGCCTTCGGCTTTCCGCAGCAGAACATCCAGGGGGCGGTCGTGCACTCGACGCCCGATCTCGTGGCAGACCACTTCGCGCCGCTCGACACCGGCCCAGATGCGCGGCGCCTCTTCTGGGAGCCGGGCGACCAGATCGTGGCCACCGCGCGCGGCGAGTGAATCGGCCGCGGCCGCGCTAGACGGGCGGCGCGAGCGAGACGAGCAGCGATGCAGCGGCGAGCACGGCGAGAGCGGCGGCCAGCTCCGCGCGCCGCCACGCAGCGGCGCCGAGGGCAAAGGCAACGGCGACGAGAGCGATCTTGACGCCGAGCGTCAGCCCGTAGCCCGTCTCGACCAGGTCGGAGACCGACTCGAGGTGGCCGAGCGCGAGCCCGGCTCCGGTGACGACGAGCGCGAATGCCGCCAGCGACGCGGTGTGGGCGACCGCGCGCGCCCGCGACTCCGCGAGCGCGACGACGATGCAGCCGATCCACGCCGCGAACGCGGCGACATGGACGGCGACGAGCAGCACGGCGATCGTCGCGGGCAGGCCGTCGAACCGGTGCGCGTTGCCCGCCTCGATGATCGCGACGACGGCGCCGAGGGCGGGAATCGACCACTGCGCTCGCGGCGTCGCGCCGCGGACTGCTCCGGCCAGCGCCCAGAGGCCGATCGCGGCTCCGAGCCGGAGCGCTGCGAGATGCCCGTAGCTCGTCAGCAGCACGTCCTCGATCAGCTGCCCGTCGAACATCCGCGACGGAGCGAGCAGCGCCGTCTGGCCGAGGAGCGACACGGGCTCGGCGACGATCATCAGCACGACGCCGGCCGAGACGAGCCGCCACAGCCTCGCGGTCATCCCGCCGGAGAGGAGCGCGGCGAACGGCACGCCGAAGCCGAGCGCGAAGCCGAGCAGCGAGAGCCAGCGTCCGAGCACCTCGAGGATGCGGCCGGCGCGAGCCGGGCCGGGGAGGACGGCCTCGGTCGGCTCGCCGACGCTGAAGAAGAACGCGCCGCGCGCGGGGTGGGAGTCGGAGCCGACGGCGAGCCACTCGACGACGTAGGAGCCCTGCTGCCGCGCATCGATCGCGCGCGTGAGGCGTCGACGGCCCCACGATCACCGGGCCGTGGGCGACCTCGCGGCCGTCGGGGCCGGTGACCGAGATGCCGTCGCCGACCGGCTCCGAGTGCTCCGTCAGCCGGATCACGACCGTGCGCGGAGCCTGGGCGAGCTGCGCGCCGGCGGCCGGTGTCGTGCCGGCGAGCCGCGGGTGGGCGGCAGCGGCTTCCGCGAGCACGCCCGCCAGCGCGACGACGACGAGGACGGCGGCAAGCCGTCGCTTCATGCGGGCGCTTCGACCGGGCTGGGCCCGGTCGGCGCTGCGTCCGCGCGACGCTGGGTGATGCGGATCACGAGGCCTGCGGCGAGCAGCGAGATCAGCCCGGCCGTGATGAAGGCCGACTGGTAGTCGCCGAACCAGGTGCGGGCCGCGCCGGCGCCCCAGGCGGCCACCGCGGCGCCGAGCTGGTGCGCTCCGAAGATCCAGCCGAAGACGACGCCGACGTGCTCGCGGCCGAACGCCTTGGCCGTGATCGCGACCGTCGGCGGCACCGTCGCGACCCAGTCCAGCCCGTAGAAGACGACGAAGGCGATCAGGCCCAGGTTCGACGAGCCGATCACGAAGGGCAGCACGAGCAGCGACAGCCCGCGGAGGCCGTAGTACCAGAAGAGCAGCCAGCGAGGGTCGTAGCGATCGGTGAGCCAGCCCGAGCAGAGGGTGCCGATGAGGTCGAACACGCCGATCACGGCCAGCAGGCTCGCGGCCGCCACCTCGGACATGCCGTGGTCCATCGCGGCCGGGATCAGGTGCGTGCCGATCAGCCCGTTCGTCGTCGCGCCGCAGATGAAGAAGCTGCCCGTGAGGAGCCAGAACGTGGACGAGCGAGACGCCGTCACGAGCCCGCCGATCGCGGCCCGGAACGGGTTCTGCCGCAGGATCACCGGGTCGTCCTCGACGGCGCCGTAGGCGCGCAGCCCGATCTCGGCGGGGCTGTCGCGCAGGAACAGCGCCACGAGCGGCAGCGTGAACGCGAGCGCGACGATCGACACCGTCAGCGCGGCCGAGCGCCAGCCCTGCGCGGTGACGATCCAGCCGAGCAGCGGCAGGAACACGAGCTGGCCGGTGGCGTTGCTCGCCGTCAGCATCCCCGTCACGACCCCGCGCCGCTCGACGAACCAGCGGCTCGCGATCACGGCCGCGAGCGTGACGCCGATCGCGCCGGTGGCGAGGCCGTTCGCGACGCCCCAGAGCAGGTCGAGCTGCCACGGCGCGTCGATCTGCGTCGTCAGGGTCGAGCTGATCGCGATCGTGGCCAGGGCGATCACGATCACGCGGCGGATGCCGAAGCGGTCGTAGAGCCCGGCCGCGAACGGGCCGCCGAGGCCGTAGAGCACGAGGTTGATCGCGACCGCGGCCGAGATCGTCGCGCGCGACCAGCCGAACTCGTCCTGCAGCGGCACGATCAGCACGCCGACCGTCGACCGGAATCCGGCCGCCGTGATCAGCGTCAGGAACGAGACGGCGGCGATGACCCAGCCGTAGTGGATGCCCCGCGCATCGAGCCGTCGCGCAACCCGGGCGGCAGGTGACCTCGACGACATCGCTTCCCGACGCTATCAGCGGCGGGTCAGCGCTAGAGCTCTAGTTGCTGCTCGGGTCGGGCGGCATCTGCGCGAGCACGGCGAAGGCGCCTCCCTTGCGGCGCAGCACGGCGCTCCAGAGGTCGTCGGGATCCTCGGTGAAGACGTCCTCCGGCGAGCGCCTGCTCGATGATCCACGACTCCTCGGCGATCTCGCTCTCGAGCTGGCCGGGACCCCAGCCGGCGTAGCCGGCGAAGACGCGGGCGCGGTCGAGGCTGCCGACGTCGGCGGCGCTCTCGATCTCGGCCGGCAGGAAGCCGATCGAGCCGAGCACGAGGGCCGCCGCCTCGTCCGGATCGCGGAAGTCGCCGAGCACGACGATCGCCTGGGGCTGCACCGGGCCGCCGACGTGGACGAGGTCGGTGTCGTCGACGAGATCGGCGAGCGGCGGCACCGCGTCGGCGACGGAGACCGGCGAGGGCCGGTTGAGGATCACGCCCATCGCGCCCTCGTCGCCGTGCTCGCCGACGAGGAGGACGCTGCGCCGGAAGTTCGGGTCGAGCAGGTCGGGCCCGGCGACGAGCAGCTGTCCGCGGAGTGACTCCATCGCTGCATTGTGACGATCGGTGTGTTGCGGGGCGTCCTCGATGCCTCTAGGATCTGGACCGATGGCAACGAGTCGCGAGATCCACCTGGCCGCACGGCCGCACGGCGTTCCGCAGCCGACCGACTTCGCCCTCGTCGAGGTCGACGTGCCGGAGCCCGCCGACGGCGAGGTGCTGATCCGCAACGCGTTCATGTCGGTCGACCCGTCGATGCGCCCGCGGATGAACGACGTCAAGTCGTACCTGCCGCCGTTCCAGGTCGGTGAGGCGATGAGCGGCGGCGCCGTGGGCCAGGTCGTCGCGTCGCGCAACGAGCGCGTGCCCGAGGGCTCGTGGGTCGTCGAACTGGCTCGGCTGGCGCGAGTTCGCGCTCTCGGACGGCCGCGGCCTGATGCCCGTCGATCCCGCCGTCGCGCCCATCTCGACGGCGCTCGGCGTCCTCGGGATGCCGGGCCTGACCGCCTGGGTCGGGCTGCTCGACATCGGCCGGCCGGAGGCCGGGGAGACGGTCTACGTCTCCGGTGCGGCAGGCGCGGTCGGCTCGCTCGCGGGGCAGATCGCGAAGCTGAAGGGCTGCCGCGTGATCGGCAGCGCCGGCTCGCCCGAGAAGGTCGCGTGGCTGCGACGAGCTCGGCTTCGACGAGACGTTCGACTACCGCGCAGACCGACGCGCGCGAGGCGCTGCGCGAGGGCATCGACCTGTACTTCGACAACGTCGGCGGCGACGACGCTCGAGGTGGCGCTCTCGGCGTTGCGCACGCACGGCCGCGTCGTCGCGTGCGGCGCGATCTCGCAGTACAACGCGACGGAGCGGCCGCCGGGCCCGAGGAACATGTCGTACGTCGTGACGAAGCGGCTCCGCATCGAGGGCTTCATCGTGATCGACCACTTCGACAAGTTCCCCGCCTTCCTGGCCGAGGTCGGCCCGTGGGTGCGCGACGGGAAGGTGCGCTACCGCGAGACGGTCGTCGAGGGGCTCGAGAACGCGCCCGAGGCGCTGCTCGGCCTGCTCACGGGCGAGAACATCGGGAAGATGCTCGTCAAGATCGGGCCGGACGCATGAGCCTGCGCTGCAGGATCCTCGGCCACAAGGTGCCGAAGGCGAAGCGGTTCTTCCTCACCGAGCGGTTCCAGCGCTGCGAGCGCTGCGGCGAGCGCGTGCAGTCGAAGTAGGACGCGCGTGCAGGCTGAGCCGCACCGTCGACCTACGCGTCGAGCGCGCTCCGCAGCGACGCGACGTACTCCTGCAGCGCCGCCGGCCCTTCCTCCGCCACGAGCACGGCCCGCGAGCCGACGACGATGCCGTCGGTGAGATCGGCGGCGGCACGTGCCTGCTCCGGCGTCGAGATGCCGAAGCCGGCGTAGAGCGGCACGTCGGTCGAGCGCCCGCGTCCGGGCGGCGAGGCCGCCGAGCGCGTCCGAGAGCTCGGTGCGGGCGCCGGTCGTGCCGGTGAGCGTGACGAGGTAGAGCCAGCCGTCGGTCTCCGAGGCGGCGAGCGCGATGCGCTCGTCGGTCGAGGTGGGGGCGACGAGCTGGACCCGCTTCAGCTCCGGCCGTGAGCCGGCGGCGGTGTCGACGATGATGAAGCTCGTCGCGCCGGCGGCGCGGGCGTCGGTCTCGAACCGCTCCCAGCCGTAGGCCTCGAGCAGCGACGCGTAGGTCATCGGGATCGAGCGGCGTGTCGCCGACGAGGGCGCGCGTGGCGGCGAGGCACTCGAGGCAGGCGGCGGTGCGCATGCCGGCGGCGAGCGCCTTCTCGCCGGCGGCGCGGATCACCGGGCCGTCGGCGAGCGGGTCGGAGAACGGGAAGCCGATCTCGATGATGTCGGCGCCGCCGGCGACGGCGGCCGCGGCGAGCGCGGGCGTCTCGGCGCCGGCCATGAGGTAGATGACGAGCTCTTGTCGGGCAGCGGCTTCAGCCTCTCCGGGCTGCAGCTGGCGGCCACGACGCCTCCGACCCGGTCGGAGCGGCTGGGCCTCACGACGCCTTCCCGAGCGCAGCCAGCACCTCGGCCAGATCCTTGTCCCCGCGCCCCGACAGGCACACGGCGATGTACTCCGCGTCGATCCGGTCCACCACCGCGAGCGCATGCGACGACTCGAGCGCGGGGATGATCCCCTCCAGCCGCGAGAGCCGCTGGAACGCCTCGAGCGCCTCCTCGTCGGTGCAGGGCAGGTACTCGGCCCGCCCGGTGTCGCGCAGGAACGCGTGCTCGGGGCCGACGCCCGGGTAGTCGAGCCCGGCCGAGATCGAGTGCGCGTCGGCGATCTGGCCGTCCTCGTCGGCGAGGATCGACGAGCGCGAGCCGTGCAGCACGCCGGTGCGGCCGCCGCCGAGCGACGCCGCGCCCGCCGCCTCGACACCGATCAGCCGCACGTCCGCGTCGTCGATGAAGCCGGCGAACATCCCGATCGCGTTCGAGCCGCCGCCGACGCAGGCGACGACGGCCTCCGGCAGCGCGCCTTCCGCCTCGAGCAGCTGCTCGCGCGCCTCGCGGCCGATCACCGCCTGCAGCTCGCGCACGATCTCGGGGTACGGCGCCGGCCCGACGCACGAGCCGATCACGTAGTGCGTCGTCTCGACGTTCGTGATCCAGTCGCGGATCGCCTCGCTCGTCGCCTCCTTCAGCGTCTTGGTGCCGAACTCGACGGGCACGACGGTCGCACCCATCAGGTGCATGCGCTCGACGTTCGGAGCCTGCCGCCGCATGTCCTCGGAGCCCATGAAGACGATGCACTCGAGCCCGAAGCGCGCGCAGGCCGTGGCCGTCGCGACCCCGTGCTGCCCGGCCCCGGTCTCGGCGATGATCCGCGTCTTGCCGAGCCGCCGCGCCAGCACCACCTGGCCGAGCGCGTTGTTGATCTTGTGGGCGCCGGTGTGGTTGAGATCCTCGCGCTTGAGGTAGAGCCGCTTGCCCGGCGCGAAGCGGGGCGCGAGCGTGATCGGCGACGGCCGCCCGGTGTAGGTGCGGCCGAGGTGCTCGACCTCGGCGAGGTAGGCGGGATCGGCGAGGGCCTCGGCCCAGGCCGCCGTCAGCTCGTCGAGCGCCGGGATCAGCGTCTCCGGCACGTACCGGCCGCCGTAGGGGCCGTAGGTCTCCTGGGTCGTATCGGTCGTCATGAGCGGGCTGCCTCCACGTATCGCCTCACCTTGTCGTGATCCTTGATTCCCGGTGCGGACTCGAGCGACGAGGCCGCGTCGACCGCCCACGGCTGCACGGCGGCGATCGCCGCGCGCACGTTGTCCGGCCCGAGCTTTCCCGCCAGCACGATCCGGCCCTGCGCCTCGGCGGCGGCGCGCCAGTGGTCGGGGTCGGTCCCCTCCCACGGCAGGTCGAGCACGCGTGCGACCTCCTCGCCGTCGCGGAGAAGCGCCGCCTCGCGGCCGCGCACCTTGCCCTCCTCGACGGTGTGCACCTGGTCGAGGTCGGCGCCGGCGTCTCCGGCCTCGCCGACCCAGACGGCGACGGACAGCATCCCGTCCGGCACCGGCAGGACGCCGGTCGCCGCACGCGGGCTCTCGGGCACGAGGATGAAGCCGGCGAGGTCGGCGCCGGCCTCGGCGGCAGCCGCGACGTCCTCCTCGCGGGTCAGCCCGCAGACCTTGACGAGCGGGCGCGAGAGGAGCTCCGCGAGCTTCGCTCCCGGGTCGGGGGCGCGCATCAGCGTGGAGCCGACGAGGACGGCGTCGGCGCCGGCGAGCTCGGCGGCGGCGCCCTGGGCGCGCGTCTGCGATGCCGCTCTCGGCGATCACGATGCGGTCGGCCGGGATCCGGGCGACGAGCTCGAGCTGTGCCTTGCGGTCGATCGAGAAGGTCGAGAGGTCGCGCGCGTTCACGCCGAGCACGCGCGCCCGCAGCGCGATGCCACGGTCGAGCTCGTCGGCGTCGTGCGCCTCGACGAGCGTGTCGAGGCCGAGGCTCTCGGCGACGCTCCATCAGCCGCGCCGTCTCGCCGTCGTCGAGGTCGCGGAGCAGCAGCAGCACCGCGTCGGCGCCCGCCTCCTTGGCGGTGCGGAGATGCTCGTCGGTGGAGAAGAATCCCTTGGCGAGGAGCGGCGCCGTCGTCGCCGACGCGCGCCGCGCGGAGGTCGTCCCACGTGCCGCCGAAGCGCTCGTCGACGAGCACCGAGATCGCGGCCGCACCCGCAGCGGCGTAGGCAGGCGCGATCACGGCAGGGTCGGCGTCGGGCCGCAGGTCGCCCGCCGAGGGCGAGCGGCGCTTGATCTCCGCGATCGCGCCGAGGCCGGGCTCGGAGAGCGCGTCGTCGAAGCGGCCCATCAGGCAGCCTCCTCCGCGCTGAAGCTGACGAGCGCCTCGAGGCGGCTCGCCGCGGCGCCGGAGTCGATCGTCTCGGCGCCGAGGGCGATTCCCTCGACGAGGTCGTCGGCCAGCCCCGCTGCGACGAGCGCGCCGGAGGCGTTCAGCAGCACGGCATCGCGGCGGCCGCCGGTCTCGCCCGCGAGCACGGCGCGGATGATCGCCGCGTTCTCGGCCGCCGAGCCGCCCCGCAGCGCGGCCGGGTCGCTGGGCTCGATGCCGAGGTCGCGCGGGTCGAGCTCCCACTCGGTGACGTCGCCGTCGACGATCTCGGCCACGAGGCTCGGCCCGGACGGTGAGAGCTCGTCGAGACCGCCTTCGCCGTGCACGACGAAGGCGCGCCGGGCGCCGAGCTCGGCGAGCGCCTCGGCGAAGAGCGGCACGAGCGCGGGGGAGTAGACGCCGAAGACGCCGTCGCAGGCACCGGCGGGGTTCGCGAGCGGGCCGAGCACGTTGAAGACGGTGCGGATCCCGATCTCCTGGCGCACCGGCGCGACGAAGCGCATCGCCGGGTGGTGGGCCCGCGCGAACATGAAGCCGAAGCCGAGATCGTCGATCGAGAGCGCGATCCGCTCCGGTGGCTGCTCGAGCGCGATGCCGAGCTCCTCGAGCACGTCGGCCGAGCCCGCCTGCGAGCTCGCTGCCCGGTTGCCGTGCTTCGCGACCGCGGCGCCGGCGGCCGCCGCGACGAGCGCAGCGGCGGTGGAGATGTTGAAGGTGTGGGCGCCGTCGCCGCCCGTGCCGACGATGTCGACGACGGGCGCGCGCTGCGGCGTCACGGGAACGACGTGCTCGCGCATCGCCTCGGCGAAGCCGGCGATCTCGTCCGCCGTCTCGCCCTTCGTGCGCAGCGCGACGAGGAACCCGGCGATCTGCGCGTCCGTCGCCTCGCCGTCCATGATCGAGCCCATCAGCTCGCGCGCGTCGGCGCGCGAGAGGTGGTGCCCGTCGAGCAGCAGCTGGATCGCGGGGCCGACGATCATCGGAGGAAGTTCCTCGCCATCTCGGGCCCGAGCGGTGTCAGCACGCTCTCCGGATGGAACTGCACGCCCTCGATCGGGAGCTCGTGGTGGCGCACGCCCATCACCTCGCCGTCGGGCGTGTGCGAGGTGACGGTCGAGCTCCTCGGGTATCTCGAGCGCGGCCAGCGAGTGGTAGCGCCCGACCTCGACATCGGCCGGAAGCTCGGCGTAGACCCCGAGCCCGTCGTGGGAGATCGTGCTGGCCTTGCCGTGGAGGAGCGCCTTCGCCTGGCCGACGGTGCCGCCGAACGCCTCCACGATCGCCTGGTGACCGAGGCAGACGCCGAGCGTCGGCACGGTCGGGCCGAGCGCGCGGATCAGCTCGATCGAGACGCCTGCGGTCTCGGGCCGGCCGGGACCGGGGGAGACGACGAGCCGGTCGAAGCCGCCGTCGCGCGCCTCGTCGACCGTGATCGCGTCGTTCCGCACCGTCACGACCTCGGCCCCGAGCTCCTCGAACAGGTGCACGAGGTTGTAGGTGAACGAGTCGTAGTTGTCGATCATCAGCAATCTCACGGCGCGAACTCCACCTCCGCGAGATCGATCGCGGCCTCGAGCGCGGCGAGCTTCTTCAGGCACTCCTCGTGCTCGGCCGCAGGGTCGGAGTCGGCGACGACGCCGGCGCCCGCCTGCAGGTAGGCGACGCCGTCGGCGATCACCATCGTGCGCAACGCGATGCAGGCGTCCATCGTCCCATCCGGTAGGGAGTACAGCACGGCGCCGCCGTACGGGCCACGGCGGAACCCTTCGAGCTCGGAGATGAGCTGCATCGCGCGCACCTTGGGCGCGCCGCTGACGGTGCCGGCGGGGAAGCAGGCGCGGAGCACCTCGAAGGGCGTCACGCCCTCGCGCAGCTCGCCGACGACCTCCGAGACGAGGTGGGAGACGTGCGAGAAGCGCTCCACCTCCATGTCGCGGGCGACGTGCACGGTGCCGGCCTTGCACACGCGCGAGAGGTCGTTGCGGCCGAGGTCGACGAGCATCACGTGCTCGGCACGGTCCTTCTCGGAGGAGAGCAGCCGCTCGACGTCGCCCTCGGTCGGCTCCGTCGTGCCGGCGATCGGGCAGAGGCTCGCGCGGCCGTTCTCGCAGGCGACGAGCCGCTCGGGCGAGGAGCCGACGAGCGCGATCCCGTCCAGCTCGAGCAGGAACAGGTACGGGCGACGGGTTGACGCGCCGCAGCGCCCGGTAGATGTCGAGCGGCGTCGCCGAGGTCGGCCGCTCGGCCCGTTGCGACGGGACGCACTGGAACGACGTCGCCGGCGACGATGTGCTCCTTCACCGACTCGACCATCTCGATGTAGCGGTCGCGGTCGGGCGAGCGGCGGATCGGGCCCGACGTGCCACGCGGCTCGCGCCGCCACGCGATGCCCGCCTCGAGCCGCCCGGCGATCTCCTCGCGGTCGCCGGCGAGCACCTCGGCGATGCCGGCGCCGTGGTCGAAGCGGACGAGCGTGTCGCACACGATCACGCGGCTCTCCGGGAAGCCGCGCCCGTCGGCCGGCAGCGGCACCGTCGGCTCGAGCCGGGCGACGTGGTCGTAGGCGAGGTAGCCGACGATCGGCAGCCCGAGCTCGGTCGCCTCGTCGAAGTCGACGATCCGCGAGCCGGCTCCCATCCACGAGTTGCGCCCGAGCCGGCCGCGCTCGACCGATTCGAGGATGAAGCTCGCGCGGCCCGCGTCGCGCAGGCGCAGGTAGGCCGCGAGCGGGGTGAGGAGGTCGGTGTTGATCGTCGTCGTCATCGGTGTCGGAATCGCGCTCCAGAACGAACTCGAGGAACGAAAAAGACCTCCGCAGAGGCCTTGGGTGGCGAGGTGGGTTGTCGTTGCGCTCTAGCGCACGCTCCCGCATCGCCGTTGGCGCCACCACCAGGTGCGGGAGGTCGCGCGTCATCGAGCTGACCCTAGCGGGAACGATCGGGCCGGGCAAGGTGGCTGCGCCGGACACGGCCGCGCTCTAGACGCCGCGCGGGGCAGCGTCGTCGAGCACGCCGCGCATCAGGTCGCGGATCGAGAGGATCCCGACGACCTTCCCGTCCGAGACGACCGGCAGGTGGCGAAAGCCGCCGTGGATCATCAGCACGGCCGCGTGCTCGGCCGGCTGCTCGGGCTCGATCGTCTCCGGGCCGCGCGTCATCCAGTCGCCGACGATCGCGTCGGCGGTGAGCCCCTCGGCGACGGCGCGGAGCACGTCGCGCTCGGTGAAGACGCCGACGAGACGCTCGCCGTCGAGCACGAGGACGGCTCCGACGCGCCGCGCGTTCATCTCGCGCACCGCGCCGACGAGCGGCGTCGTCTCGTCGACCGTCAGCAGGTCGTGGGACATCGACTCGGAGACGGTGGGCATCGATGGAGTGTAGGAGGTTCGCGGCGAAGTTCCTACTGCCGGCGCGCGTCCCGGACGGACGCGTCCGGAGCGGACGGGCGCAAAGGACAAGGGAGTCTCCCGGAGGGAGACTCCCTTCGTGTCCGATGTGGAACATTCTTTCCACACGGGCTCCTGCGCAAGCCAGAAGCCGGTTGCCGCGAGCGCACCTGCCGCACTCGGCGGAGGCATGTGCCAAACCGGCAATGCACCGAGGGATAGAGTCGCTCGGATGGAGATCCCACAGCTTCTCGCAGAGCTTCTCCTCGCCCCCGGCGCCTCGGGGTACGAGGACCCGGTGCAGGCGATCGTGCGACGAGAAGCCGAGGCGATCGGCGCCGAGATCAGCACCGACGTGCTCGGCACGACGATCGCGACCGTGAAGGGCACGGCCGGCGGTCGCACCCTCGGCGCTCTTCGCGCACGCCGATCAGGTCGGCGATGTCGGTGCGGGACGCCGGCGAGCGACGGCCTGCTCACGGTCGGCCAAGCTCGCGAACTGGAACCCGCGCGACGCTCGCGGTCAGCGCGTGCGGATCACGACGGCGAACGGCGAGGTCCGCGGCGTCGTCGTCGCGCCGCACGAGGGCGAGCATCTCGTGGGACGTGCTCCGCGTCGACATCGGCGCCACCGATCGCGACGCACGCGCTCGAGCTCGTGCGGCCCGGCGATCCCGATCGTGCTCGACGGGCCGCCGGAGGCGTTGCCGAACGGGCGCGTGCTCTCGGGTGCGCTCGACAACCGGATCGGGATCTACGCCGGCCTCGAGATTCTGCGGCGCGTTGCCGCCGACCCGCCCGAGTGGGACGTCGCGCTCGTCGTGACGGTGCAGGAGGAGAACAACCACGGCGGCGCGCGCGTGACGGCGCAGCGCCTCGCCCCCGACGTCGCGATCGTGATCGAGGTGACCTACGCGGGTGACGCGCCCGGGTACGCGCCCTGGGGAGGCGACGTCAAGCTCGGCGGCGGGCCGACCGTGTTCCGCGGCCCGGTCGTCAGCCCGATCGTCGGTGACGCGCTGCTCGCGATCGCGGCCAGGGACGGCATCACGGTGGCGATCGAGACGGGCGCGGCGACGCATACCGATGCCGACGACGTGTTCATCGCCGGCGCACGGGATCGCCGCCGGGATCGTCTGCATTCCGCTCCGCTACATGCACACGGCCGGCGAGATCGTGCAGCTGTCGGACGTCGGATGACGCCTCCCGGCTGATCGAGGCGTACGCCCGATCGTTGACCGCCGCGACATCGTTCCTGCGCTGACGCTCCGGCAGGACGGGCGGTACGCTGACACCATGACGCGCTCGGTGATCGTCTCGACGGTGAGAACGCCTTTCGGCCGGCTCGGCGGCGGCCTCGCCGGCCACGCAGCGACGGAGCTCGGGTCGATCGCGATCCGGGCAGGGCTCGAGCGCGCAGGCGTCGATCCCGCCGAGGTCGGCTACGTCGTGATGGGCCAGGTGCTCCAGGCCGGCGTCGGCCAGGCTCCCGCCCGACAGGCGGCCGTCGGCGCCGGCATCCCGAAGGAAGTTCCCGCCGACACGATCAACAAGGTCTGCGCCTCCTCGATCAGGGCGATCGAGCTGGCCGATCTGATGATCCGTGCCGGCCAGCACGACGTCGTCGTGACCGGCGGCATGGAGTCGATGTCGAACGCGCCCGTACCTCCTGCCGAAGGCGCGCTTCGGCTACCGGCTCGGCAACGGCGAGGTGATCGACCACATGGTCTTCGACGGGCTCACGTCGACGTTCGACGGCGACCACATGGTCGTCCAGGCGTCGCGCGTGGCCCGCGAGCTCGAGATCTCCCGCGAGTCGCAGGACGCATGGGCAGCGCGCTCGCAGTCGCGCGCCGCAGCGGCACAGGACGCAGGGCATTCTCGCCGAGGAGATCGTCGCTGTCGGCGATCTCGACGCGGACGAGGGCATCCGGCGCGACACGACCGTCGAGAAGCTCGCGGCGCTGAAGCCGGTCTTCGACCCGGAAGGGACGACGACGGCGGGCAACGCCCCGGGCGTCAACGACGGTGCCTCGTGCGTCGTCGTGTGCTCCGAGGAGTACGCGCGCTCGCGCGGCCTCGACGTGCTCGCCACGATCGTCGGGTACGCCGCGATCGCGGACGACTACGCCTACCTCGCCCGCACGCCGGCGAGGGCCGGCGCGCTCGCGCTCGAACAGGCCGGCCGCACGACCGCCGACGTGTCCCGCGTCGAGATCAACGAGGCATTCGCGTCGGTCGCGAGCAACTCGACCGCGCATGCTCGGGGTCGACGAGGAGATCGTCAACGTCAACGGCGGTGCGATCGCCCTCGGCCACCCGATCGGCGCCTCCGGCGGCCGCATCGTGGGAACGCTCGTGAACGAGCTCCGGCGCTCCGGCGGCGGGCTCGGCCTGGCAGCGATCTGCTCGGGCGGCGGGCAGGGCGACGCCTTGCTGGTCGAAGTCTGATTCGCGCGACGCTCATCGCTGGTGCGTTCGCTGCGCTGACGTTCTCCGGCACCGCGCAGGCCTACACCTGCCCGGCGACGCCGATCGAGACGCGGATCGAGAGTGCAGGCGCCGTCTTCGTCGGCCGCTCGACGGGGTTCACGCCCGATTGCCGGCGCCGGCGTGCCGCAGCGCCTCTACCACTTCAAGATCGACCAGGAGGTGAAGGGCGACCTCGGGGCAACGGTCGAGCGTGCGCGTCCCGGTCAAGCCCGCGAACGGCGGCCAGGTGATCCCGCGAGGACACGGCCGCCGGGATCCTGATGGATCGCGCCAACGGCGCCTGGTTCACGACGCGCTGCGGCATCACCGACCCCGGCGTCGTGCTCGCCGGCGTCGACAAGCCGAAGGGCAACGCGATCAGGCTGCTGATCGGCGTCGTCATCCTCGGAGGAGTGCTGGCGTACTCGATCCGGACGGTGCGACGGCGCGATCCGACTGGATAATGTCCGCCGATGAGCTTCGAGCGCGTCCTCGTCGTCGGCGCCGGCCAGATGGGTGCCGGCATCGCCCAGGTCGTCGCCGCTTCCGGCCGTGAGGTGCTGCTCCACGACCCCTTCCCCGGCGCCGTCGAGCGCGGCCTCGCCGGGATGAAGAAGAGCCTCGAGAAGCTCGAGGCGAAGGGGGAGCAGCCGCGGCGGAGGTGCTCGGCCGAGTGACCGAGACCTCCGAGCTCGCGCCGGCCGATCTGATGATCGAGGCGATCGTCGAGGACGTCGACGCGAAGCTCGCGCTGTTCCGCGCCGCCGACGAGGCGCTGCCGGCGCACGCGATCCTCGCGTCCAACACGTCCTCGATCCCGATCACGACGCTCGCGGCCGCCACGTCCCGGCCGGGCCAGGTGATCGGCATGCACTTCTTCAACCCGGTGCCGGTGCTGAAGCTCGTCGAGGTGATCCGGGCGCTCCAGACCTCCGACGAGACGGCCGCCGCAATCGTCACCCTCGCCCGCGATCTCGGCAAGGAGCCGGCCGAGGCGAACGACTTCCCCGGCTTCGTCTCCAACCGCATCCTGATGCCCTTCATCAACGAGGCCGCGTACGCGCTGATGGAGGGAGTGGCCGAGCCCGAGGCGATCGACACGATCGCGAAGCTCGGCTTCGCGCATCCGATGGGGCCGCTGGCTCTCGCCGACCTGATCGGGCTGGACACGTGCGTCGCGATCATGGAGGTGCTGCTCGAGGGGCTCGGCAACCCGAAGTACGCACCCTGCCCGCTGCTCCGCCAGTACGTCGCGGCAGGGCGCCTCGGCCGCAAGAGCGGCCGCGGCTTCTACGAGTACGCCTAGCCTCTAGCCCTTGTAGGGGCGGCGGAACGTCCGCTTCAGCGGCCCGATCCCGTACCAGCCGAGCGTCCCGGTCTTGAACATGTCGAACCCGACGACGTTCTGCAGCGCGGAAGGCGTTCTCCGGCCACACGGTGCAGGACAGCGTCGTGTGCCCTTCGTCGGCCATGGCGCGGCAGAGGCGGGAGCCGGAGGACGGTGCGATCCGTAGCCCGCGCAGGTCGGGAACCGTGTAGCGGTCGTAGTGGTAGAAGACCTCGGCCGGAAGAGGCACCACGAGGTCGAGCCAGTCGACCCAGGCCGTGCCGGTCGAGGCCCAGCTGACCGTGACCTGCCGGCCCTCGTGCCGGGAGCCGTGACAGCGGTCGCCGCGCGCGAAGCGCTCACGCACCGTGTCGGGATCGAGGTCTGGGTGAACGGCGGTCCACTCGAGGGCCGCATCGAGGTCGAGGAAGTCGTATTCGAGCGGGACGCCGGCCTCGACGAGCGGCGGGATGTTCGCCCCGAACGGTCGCTCCCACCACTCGAGCCGCCGGTAGACCGTCCGGGCGAGTGCGCCGATCGCGAATGCGCGAGCGGCGGCTAGCGCGTGGTCAGGCCGTCTGCTCATCCGCTGTGTCGGCGGGAAGCTCGTGCCAGAGCGTGATCTTGCCGTCGGCGATCCGGAACACCGCGACGGCGGCCTCGCCCGTGCCGTCGCACATGTGACCAGGGCGCCTCGTGAGCGTGAACGTCGCCGTGACCTCGTCGCCATCGATCGACGTCTTGACGATCTTGCCGCCGCAGGGCAGCGCCGAGTTGAACGCCAGCGCCTCGGCCTCGCCGCTTCAGCGTCGTGCGGCGGCCGTCCTGGATCACGACTGCATCAGGCGCGAAGAGGCCGGCTGCGGTCTCGTCGTCGCTCGCGTTGATCGCCTGGCTCCAGCTCTCGACCACCTTGGTGGGATCCTTGGTGCCATCGCCGCCGCAGCCGGACAGGCCGACCGCGAAAAGGAGCAGGAGCAGGACAAAGGCGGGCGGGCAGGCGCATCGGCCCCGACTATACTCGCGGCCGATGGACTTCTCGCTCACCCCCGAGCAGCGCGCCATCCAGGCTCTCGCCCGCGAGTTCGCGGACGCCGAGATCGCGCCACACGCGGCCGGCTGGGACCGCGAGCACACCTTCCCGCGGGAGGTGTTCGCGAAGCTCGGCGAGCTCGGGCTGATGGGCGTCTGCGTGCCGGAGGAGCTCGGAGGTGCCGGCGCCGACTTTCTCTCGTACATCCTCGTGCTCGAGGAGCTCTCCCGCGCGGATGCGGGCGTCGGCGTCACGGTCGCCGTGCACACGAGCGCCGCGACGCTCCCGATCCTCGCCTTCGGCACCGACGAGCAGCAGCGGCGCTTCGTCCCCGACCTCGCCGCCGGGCGCGTGATCGGGGCCTTCGCGCTCACCGAGCCCGACTCCGGATCGGACGCCGGTCGCTGCGCTCCGACGGCCGTCGCCGACGGCGACGGCTGGAAGCTGAGCGGCTCGAAGCAGTGGATCACGAACGGCAGCCACGCCGGCACGTTCCTCGTCTTCGCCCGCACGGACGCGTCGACGGCGGGGACGCGCGGCGTCAGCGCGTTCCTCGTCGACGGCAGCGACATCGAGGTGACGCGCGAGGAGGAGAAGCTCGGCCTCAACTCGTCCTCGACCGCCGACATCCGCTTCGACGAGGCGTTCGTCGGACGCGACCGGCTGCTGCACGAGGAGAACCGCGGCTTCACCGTGGCGATGGCGACGCTCGACGGCGGCCGCATCGGCATCGCGGCGCAGGCCGTCGGCATCGCGCAGGCCGCCTACGACGTCGCGCGCCGCTACGCCGCCGAGCGCCGCCAGTTCGGCAGCAGGATCGCGGACTTCCAGGCGATCCAGTTCAAGCTCGCCGACATGGCGACCGAGATCGCCGCGGCCCGTGCGCTCGTCTACCGCGCCGCGTGGCTCAAGCAGGAAGGGCTGCCGCACTCGCTCGAGGGCGCCCAGGCGAAGCTGTTCGCGTCGTCGGTCGCCCGGCGGCAGACGGGCGAGGCGATCCAGGTGCTCGGCGGCTACGGCTACACGAAGGAGTTCCCGGTCGAGCGCTACTACCGCGACGCGAAGATCACCGAGATCTACGAGGGAACGAGCGAGATCCAGCGCATCGTGATCGCCCGCGCGATCCTCGCCGAGCAGGACGAGCGGCTGCCGGTCGCCGCGCAAGACAGCCGGGTAGGCTGACGCGCATGCCTCGCGCCGCCGACGAGCCCGTCCGTCTGACGCGGATCTACACCCGCGGCGGCGACGCGGGGGAGACCTCGCTCGGCGACGGCTCCCGGGTCTCGAAGCTCGACTGCGCGGATCGCCGCCTTCGGCACCACCGACGAGCTCAACTCGCTGCTCGGCGTCGTCCTCGCCGGCGACTGCCCGGCAGAGCTGCGCGAGCCGCTCGGCCGGATCCAGAACGAGCTCTTCGACGTCGGCGCCGACCTGTGCGTGCCGCTCGAGGTCGAGGGCAGGCTCCGGGTCGAGCAGGCGATGGTCGACCGGCTCGAGGCGCTCGTGCGACGCCTTCAACGAGGATCTGCCGGAGCTGAAGAGCTTCGTGCTGCCGGGCGGAACGGCCGCCTCGGCCGGCCTCCACGTCGCCCGCACCGTCTGCCGCCGGGCCGAGCGCGAGACGCTCGTCGCTGCCCGCGAGCACGACGTCAACCCGCTCGTCGCCGTCTACCTCAACCGCCTCTCCGACCTCCTGTTCATCCTCGCGCGCGCAGCCAACGCGCTCGCCGGCGCCGACGAGCCGCTCTGGAAGCCCGGGGCGTCCCGCTAGTGGCCCGTGAAGCAAGCTTCCTGCTCGGGAGCTTCCGTCCGCGAAGGGCCGCTTTAGCCAGCAAGCATAAGTGGGGCTTGCTGCAACGATCATGTCTGGTCTTCCGTTGCAGCAAGCCCCACTCGCAGGGTCCGCCGGCGAGGTCTTTCGCGCCGCACTCCGTCTCGGGCTGACGTCGTTCGGCGGCCCGGTCGCCCACATCGGGTACTTCCACGACGAGTACGTCACGCGTCGGCAGTGGATCGGCGAGCAGGAGTTCGGCGAGCTCGTCGCGCTCTCGAACATCCTGCCCGGCCCGTCGTCGAGCCAGGTCGGGATCGCGGTCGGCGTCCACCGGGCCGGCAAGCTCGGCGGCCTCGCCGCGTGGCTCGGGTTCACGCTGCCCTCCGCCGTCATCCTCACGGCGCTCGCGCTCTGGGCGCGCAACGTCGACCTCGCCGGCGCCGGCTGGGTGCACGGGCTCGAGCTCGCGGCAGCGGCCGTCGTCCTCACCGCGGTGATCGCGATGGCGCGGACGCTTGCACGCGGCGCGATCAAGGCGGCGATCGCGATCGCCGCCACCGCGGTGGCGCTGCTCTACCCGGGCACGTTCGGGCAGGTCGCGACGATCCTCGTCGCGGCTGCCGTCGGCGCGCTACGTGTTCCGCGGCCGGGTGGCGGCGCTGCCGCTGACGCTGCACGTTCCCGATCGGCCGCCGTACAGCGATCGTGTGCGCGCAGCTCTTCGTGCTGCTGTTCTTCGTCCCGCTGCTGGCTCGCCGGCGTCGTTCTCGTCGCACAGCCTGCGGCTGTTCGACAGCTTCTACAGCGCCGGTGCGCTCGTCTTCGGCGGCGGGCACGTCGTCCTGCCGCTCCTCAACGAGGCCGTGGTCGCCCCGGGCTGGGTCTCGCAGCAGGCATTCCTGGCCGGCTACGGCGCCACCCAGGCCGATGCCGGGGCCGCTGTTCACGTTCTCGGCCTACCTCGGTGCGATCGAGGACCCGTCGCCGAACGGCGTCGCGGGCGCGGCGATCGCGCTCGTCGCGATCTTCCTGCCGTCGTTCCTGCTCCTCGGGGCGGCGCTGCCGCTCTGGTCGGCGGCGCGGGAGCGCGCCGAGATCCAGGCAGCCGTCGCCGGGGTCGGTGCCGCCGTCGTCGGCCTGCTCGCCGCTGCGCTGTGGGACCCGGTGCTCAGCACGTCGGTGCACGACGGGCGCGATGCGCTCGCGGTCGTGGTGCTGTTCCTGCTGCTGCGCGTCGTGCCGCCGTGGGCGGTCGTCGGGATCGCCGCCATCGCCGGCGCCGTCCTGTTCTGACCGGGCTGAGCGTCCCTCGATCGAGGGACGCTGCAGCAGGCAGGATCGCGCTACGCCAGCCGGAACGGAGCAGCACGTGAGCAAGCTCCGTCCCATCGCCGTCGTCGTCTTCGCCGCCCTCGTGGTGGCCTGCATCGCGACGTTCGGGCTCTCGGTCGAGGCGCTCGTCGACTCGCTCGCCTGTGCGGTGCTCGTGGCCGTCACGGTCACCGATTTCGAGCGGCGCATCGTCCCGAACAGGATCATCGTGCCGGCGCTCGTCGTCGCGCTCGTCGTCCAGACGATCCGCGATCCGTCGGTCGAGTGGATCGTCGCCGCGCTCGCGGCCGGCGGCTTCTTCCTCATCGCGGCGCTGATCTATCCCGCCGGGCTCGGCATGGGTGACGTCAAGCTCGCCGCGTTCCTCGGCGCCTGGCTCGGCGCGCCGGTGATCGTGGCGCTCTTCGCCGGCACGCTCCTGGCCGTGATCCCGGCCATCTTCATCCTCGCGACGCAGGGACGGGCGGCGCGGAAGGTGGGGATTCCCGTTCGCGCCGTTCCTCGCCGGCGGCGGGGTCGTGGCATTGTTCTGGGGTGACGCGATCCTGGACGCGTGGCTTGGGTAGAGGCGTTCGTCCGTTGCGTTCGCGCTCGCACTGTCTGGCGGCGGGCTGTGGTGGTGGCGATGGTGGGGGCGAGACGACCGTCGCCGTGCCCTGCAACGACGCCGCGTTCCGCGCGCAGGACGAGGAGCTGTACGTGACGAAGGCCGCCGTCTCGAACGCGAGCGGCGGCGGCGGAGCGCCGGCGACACTGCTGCTCGACCTCCAGCGGGCGCGCAGAGCGCTCGGCGGCTACCTCGCTGCGCACCCTCCATGCGCCGATGATCTGCGCGACATCGCCGCGACGGAGCAGACCGCGCTCGACGAGCTCGACGCGGCGATCGCGGCGCTCGAGGACGAGCAGGATGCGGCGGCCGCACCTGACCAAGGCGCTCGCGTCGCTGCGAGTCGGCGCAGAGCGCGCTGCTCGCAGGACAATAGGCTTTAGAACAGCGTTTCCGCGGTTCAAGCAAGCACCCCGGGAATGCCGATCTCCTCGGGATGGAACCATTGTCCATCCGAGGTCGCCGATCCGGTCGCGATCGACCTGCCACGCTTCGAGCGCGCGTGCGCGGCGGCCGTCGCTGCCGCGGCGCTCGGCGGAGAGCGCGGTGGACGCGTTCGACGGTGCTCTGCGGGCGCTCCACGACGAGCTCGGAGGCCCCGGTGTGGCGGCGTTCGTGCTCGAGCACGGCCGGCTGTGGTCGGTTGGAGTCCGCGGCTACGCGATGATCCCGGACGGCCTGTCGCTCGACGACGGGCGTGATCGGGCGCGCGGTACGCACCTCGACAGCGCAGCTCGTGCTCGACGTGACCGCAGGACCCGGACTTCGTCGAGGTCTCGCGCGCGACGGTGTCCGAGCTCTCGGCGCCGCTCGTGATGCCGACCGGTGTCGTCGGCGTGCTCAACATCGAGACGAGCGAGCAGCTTCCCGACAGGCAGCGTGGACGCGATCGCCGAGCTCCTCGCGGCGCTGGCCGGGCCGATGGACGAGCTGCGCGGCTCCCGCACCGATCTCTCGTCGCTCGCGCGACTCTTCGTCTACATGAGCTCGCTCCGCGACTCGCGTGCGATCGCCGAGGTGGCGGTGCGCTCGCTCGGCCGCGTGCTTGCCGGTCGAGACCGGCCAGCTGCTGATGCTCGACGACGACGGGCAGCTGGTCGAGTCGACCGAGTGGAGCGCGACGGCGCAGGCGCCCGAGCCGTTGCCCGCTCGACGTCGCTGCGGGCTCTGCGGGCGCGCATCGACGCATCGGCCGTGTTCGAGCTGCTCGACACGACCGCGGTCTCGGTGCCCGAGCTCGCCGGCCTCAAGCTCCGCTCGGTGGTGCTGATCCCGCTGCGGGCAAACGGCGAGGAGATCGGCCTGCTCGTCGGCGCCAGCCGCTTCGCGCGGGAGTTCGACCGCGGCCAGGGTGAGCTCGCCTCGCTGCTCGCCGCCCACGCTGCGGTGTCGCTCGACGCGGCCGTCGCGCTCGACCGCGAGCGCCGAAGCGCGCACACCGATCCGCTGACGGGCCTCTACAACCGCCGTGGGCTCGAGGATCTGCTCGACCGCGAGCTCGGTGCCGCCCAGGACGAGCGGAGCGAGCTGAGCCTCGTCGTTCTCGACTGCGACGACTTCAAGGACGTCAACGACCGGGCCGGACACGAGTTCGGCGACGCGCTGCTGCGCGAGGTGGGGGTGGTGCTGCGGCGCACGTGCCCGCCGGGCGCTCAGGCAGCGCGGCTCGGCGGCGACGAGTTCGTCGTCATGCTCCCCGGCGCCGATGCGGACGCGGCGCTCGAGGCGACCGACAGGCTCCGCCGCGAGCTCGGCGAGGGCCTCGACGAGGCCGGCTTTCCGCTGCGGCTGAGCGCCGGGAGTCTCGACGTACCCGTACGACGGCGCCGCTGCGACACAGCTCCTCCGGGCCGCCGACCAGGCGCTCTACCACGCGAAGGCCCGCGGCAAGAACCAGGTCGTCGGCTTCAGGGAGATCCTGCGAGGCGGCGCACCCGACGGAGCTCCCCGCCGCGCGCAGCGATCGCAGCCGGAGCGGCTCGAGCGCGGACAGCTCGGCGCTCGTCGGCGCGATGGACGCGGCGGCCGCGATCTGGGCCGAGGAGTCGCTCGGCGAGGTGCTCGAGCGGCTCGGCAAGGCGATCGCATTCGTCGTCGGCGCAACGGCCACCAACATCTCGAAGGTCGAAGGCCCACGCCTCGCCGACATGACCAAGCACGCCTTGCGGGACGTCGATCTGGGCGAGGACTTCGCCTACCTGATCGCGGACTACCCGGTCACGCAGGAGGTGCTCGAGACGGCGACCGTGCGGTCGATCTCGTTCCTCGACGACGAGGTGGACAGCGGCGAGGCATTCGTGTTGCGCGAGCTGCAGATGAACGCCGTGATGCTCGTGCCGCTGTCGTTCACGACCGCTCGTGGGGTCTCGTCGAGATCTACGACATGCGTCTCCGCCGGTTCACGACGGAGGACGAGGCGCTCGCACGGTTCCTCGTCGGTCAGGCCGGCCGCCGGATCGAGGCGCTCGGCGAGCCGCTCGAGCCCGAAGCGCCGCCTGCGGTTTCGCTAGCGTGCGACGGCCGCCCGCGCCGCGCTACGCGGCGCCGCGGGCAGGCTCGAGATAGGCACACGCCCGCGGGTCGCCGGGGAGCGGTGAGCGCCCGACCCGCGTGACGACGAGCGCCACGCCGTCCACCTCGACGGCTGCATCGAGCGGCGGCACGGGGCCGTCGCGCTCGACGAGCTGCCAGCCGTCGCGTGCGACGTAGAGCAGGTGCGTCGCCGCCTCGGGCTCCGGCGCGGCAGGCGGCGCGAGGTCGCTGACGACGGCAGCCGAGCGCTCGCGCTCGGCGAGCTCGCAGCTCGCGGTCGCGCAGATCCGATGCCGCCTGCTCGAGGGCGGCCTCGCGCTCGGCCGCCGTCTCCTCACGCCGCTCGACCGCTGCGCGGCGGAGCTCGACGGCTCCGAGCTCCTGCTTGCGGAGCGCGATGTCGCGCTCCTGCTCGCGCACGGCCTCCTCGCGGGCGCGAAGCTCGACCGCGAGCGCGGCCAGCTCGGCCTGCCGCTCGTCGAGCTCGGCCGAGCCGTGGCGAAGCATCTCCTCGACCGCGCTCCGGAGCCGTGCCGCCTGCTCCTCGCGGCGCTCGAGGCTCTCGATCGTCTGCTGCAGCCGCTCGGTCTGCTCCTCGAGCTCGCGGCCGCGGTCGCTGATCAGCGCGTCGACCGCCTCCTCGTCGTCGGTCGCGGCGAAGAGCGCCTTCAGCCGGTGGCGAATGCCTTCGTCCGGGGGCTTCCGGCCGGGCCAGTGCTCCCATTCACGATCGCCTCGAGGGTTTCCCTGCACGCGTGTTCTCCGGAGTGGCTGAGGCCGGCAGCCGACGTCCTCAGCCGTTGAATTCGGAACCCGACCGCCGGCGGCTTGCTCTTCGACGGTTGCGGCGTCGATCCTGCCCGTTCGGGGCATCGATCCTGCCCGTTCGGGGGATTGCGGACCAGCCCGAGTCGACCCACGATAGTGACATGGACACGCATTGGAGCCCGTCACCTGGCAGCACGACTTCGGGCCGGCGTCAGCGTCGGAACGACGATCGTGCTCGACACGGACGATGCGGAGTCGGGCCTCGTCGCGGGTGACCGCGGCGTTGTCGACGAGATCACGCCGGAGGGCGTGGTCGTCGAGTGGGACCGGGGATTCCGGCTCAGCATCGACCCGCAGGCGATGCCGTACCACGCGCTCGAAGCGGCGTAGCCGCTAGGACTCGGGAGCCGGCGGGGGCGGATCGGCCGGCGGCGGCACGGGCGCGAGCTCCTCGCCTCCCGGTGCAGCGTCCTCGCCCTCGTCGGGGCGATGGCCGAGCGCGCGCCGGCGTCGCCGGCGTCGGGCGCGGGGCGACGGGCGGCTCGAACGGCGCGACCGGGTCGGGCCGGCGCCTTCGGCTTGTCTTCGCTTCGGCTTGTCTTCGCTTCGAGGCGTGCTTGCTTCGGCTTGTCGCCGGCTTCTTTGCGTGCACGCGGCGCTTCTTCTTGCCGTGCCGGCCGTGCTTCTTGGCCTCTTCAGCCTTCGTCTTCGCAGCCTTCTTCGGCTTCTTCGCCTTCTTCGCCGTGACCTTCTTGTGCGCGGCCACGACCTTGACGCTGACCGGCGCCTTGGCGGCAGCCGTCGCGCCACCGGTGCGCGCGCCGAAGTCCATCGTGATCACCCAGGTGGGCTCGCCGCCGAACGTGCCGCCGGCAGTGGACGCGTGCACCGAGCCGATGCCGACCTCGCGCCAATCCGGGTTGAGCATGTTCTCGCGGTGGGGCGGTGAGTCGAGCCACGCCTGAATCGCGGTGTCGGCGTCGATGTCGGCCGTGTTGTAGAGGAGGTTCTCGCCGGCCGTCCAGCTCGCGTAGCCGGACGGGCTGTAGAAGTGCTTCAGGCGCTGCGACGAACGACGTCCCGTCGGGCGAGTCGTGCTGGAAGACGCCCGCCTGGATCAGCTCGCGGGAGTGGGCGACGGCGGCGTTCTCGAGCTCATCCGAGACGACGAGCGGGCGGAGGCCGTGGGCGGCCCGCGTCGCGTTGAGGCGCGTCAGGATCTGGCCGTCGAGTGCCTGCAGGCGCTCGGTCGCGGCCGGCGTGGCGTCCGCGGCGCGCGCCGTGCCCGCCACTGGCGCCGCTGAGGGCGAGCAGCAGCCCGAGCATGAGGATGGCGCGCTTCATCTCCACGAGTGCCATCGGCCTCGACGGCGGCATTCGCCTCCCTCGAACGGGGTGAGGCGCCACGCGCCGACGCCGGCGCCACAGCCGGCTCCGGGATGGTGTTGAATCACGCCATGACCCTGACGGTCGTCAATCCCGCCACCGAGGAGCCGATCGCGGAGCTCGAGCAGGCCGGGGTCGAGGAGACCGACGCCGCCGTCGCCAGGGCGAAGGCCGCCTTCCCGGCGTGGCGCGCCGTCGCCCCGGCAGACCGCGCCCGGCTGCTCCGCCGCCTCGCGACGCTCGTCGAGGAGCAGCACGAGCCGCTCTCGCGGCTCGAGTCGGCGAACGCCGGCAAGCCGATCTCGGGTGCCCGCGGCGAGATCGGCATGGTGGCCCAGGTCTTCCACTTCTACGCCGGCGCGGTCGACAAGCACTACGGCGAGACGATCCCCGTCGCCGGCGGCATCGACGTCACCTTCCGCGAGCCGCTCGGCGTCGTCGGCCTGATCACGCCGTGGAACTTCCCGCTCAACATCGCGAGCTGGAAGATCGGCCCGGCGCTCGCGACCGGCAACACGATCGTGATCAAGCCGGCCGAGCTGACGCCGCTGACGACGATCCGGCTCGGCGAGCTCGCGCTCGAGGCGGGCATTCCCGAGGGCGTCCTGAACGTCGTCGTCGGCAAGGGCTCGGTCGTCGGCCAGCGCCTCGTCGAGCATCCGGACGTCGCGAAGATCGGCTTCACCGGCTCGACCGAGGTCGGCCAGCGGCGTGATGCAGGGCGCCGCGGCGACGATCAAGCGCGTCACGCTCGAGCTCGGCGGCAAGTCGGCGAACGTGATCTTCGCCGATGCCGATCTCGAGAAGGCGGCCGCATCGGCGCCGTACTCGGTGTTCGACAACGCCGGCCAGGACTGCTGCGCGCGGTCGCGCATCCTCGTCGAGCGCTCGGCCTACGACCGCTTCCTCGAGCTGCTCGTCGAGTCGACCCGCGGCGTCAAGGTCGGCGATCCGACCGACGACGCGACCGAGATGGGGCCGCTGATCTCCGCCGAGCACCGCGAGACGGTGGCGCTCGTTCGTCGAGGGTGAGCCGCTGTTCCGGGGCGACGTTCCGGACGGGCCGGGATTCTGGTTCCCCTGCACCCTCGTCGAGGCGTCGAACGACGATCGCGTCGCGCGGGAGGAGGTCTTCGGCCCGGTCGCGGCCGTGATCCCGTTCGACGACGAGGCCGACGCGATCCGGATCGCGAACGACACGCCGTACGGGCTCTCGGGCTCGATCTGGACGCGCGACGGCGCCCGTGCGCTCCGCGTCGCGCGAGGCATCTCGGCCGGCGTCCTCTCGGTCAACTCGAACAGCTCGGTGCGCGTCCACACGCCGTTCGGCGGCATGAAGCAGTCCGGCTTCGGCCGCGAGCTCGGCATGGCCGCGCTCGACGGCTACACGGATCTCAAGAACGTGTTCATCTCGACGGAAGGCTGACAACCATGGCAGGAAGGCTCGAGGGCAAGGTCTGCGTGATCACCGGCGCCGGCGGCGGGATGGGCCGCGAGGGCGCGATCGTGTTCACCGGACGAGGGCGCGAAGGTCTGCGTCGCCGACATCGACTTCGCGCTCGCCGAGGAGACGGTCGCGCTCTGCCCCGAGGGCTCCGCGTTCCCGCTGCAGGTGAACGTCGCGGTCGAGGAAGAGGTCAGGGAGATGTACGCGATGACGGCCGACCGCTTCGGCGGCATCGACGTCCTCTACAACAACGCCGGCATCTCGCCGGCCGACGACGACTCGATCCTCGTCACCGAGGCCGACGCGTGGGATCGCGTCCAGGACGTCAACACCAAGGGCGTCTACTTCTGCTGCAAGCACGGGATCCCGCACCTGCTCGAGCGGGGTGGAGGCTCGGTGATCAACGTCGCCTCGTTCGTCGCGATCCTCGGCGCCGCGACCTCGCAGATCTCCTACAGCGCCTCGAAGGGCGCCGTGCTCTCGATGAGCCGCGAGCTCGCGGTGCAGTTCGCGCGGCAGGGCATCCGCGTCAACTCGCTCTGCCCGGGGCCGGTCGAGACGCCGCTCCTGCTCCGCATCTTCGGCGACGACCCGGCCGCGCTCGAGCGGCGCCGCATCCACTGGCCGATGGGCCGGCTCGCGAAGCCGCGCGAGGTCGTCAACGGGGCGCTGTTCCTCGCGAGCGACGAGTCGTCGTACGTGAACGGGACGTCGTTCCTGGTCGACGGCGGGTTGACTGCGGCGTACGTGACGCCGGAGTAGGCGGCGGGGACCTGACGCTCGCGTGACCTGCCGACCCGGACGTCCATCGCACGGCTCGCCGGCTAAAGCCAGACGTCAGCCGCGTTCTAGACGCCGACGACCTGCACGAGCCAGCGCCGGTCGCGCTCGCGGTCGAGCTCGAGGAAGAGGATGCGCTGCCAGGTGCCGAGGCAGAGCTCGCCCTCGCGCACGGGTACCGACTCGCCGGCCGGGCCGAGCAGCATCGACATGCAGTGGGAGTGGCCGTTCCCGAACTCCTGGTCTTCCTCGTTCACGTTCTCGGTGCGCCGGTCCCAGTCGTCGTGGGCGTAGTAGTGCTCGGTCGGGACGAGCCGCTTCAGCATCACGGCGAAGTCCTCGAGGAACCCGCGCTCCCACTCGTTGATCCGCACCGAGCAGGTCGTGTGCGGCGAGTAGACGCAGCAGATGCCGGCCTGGATCCCGCTCTCGCGGACGGCGTCGCGCACGTCGTCCGTGATGTCGGTGACCGTGAGACCGCCCGCCGTGCGCAGCTGCACCTCACGCTGGAACGTCTTCACGGCCGGTCCCTTCCGTCGGGTTCGCGACCGGTGGCCGCGCTTGTGCGCACATTGTGTCAGTCCTACCCGGGGCGCTGACGGAGTAACACGTTAGGCTCGACGACGGCGGGCCCGTAGCTCAGTTGGTTAGAGCAGCCGACTCATAATCGGTAGGTCCCTGGTTCGAGTCCAGGCGGGCCCAAAGTGACCCCACGAGGCAAGCAGATCTGGCTTGTTTCGTGGGGTCAGGTGTGCCGTAAAGGTCAGGAATGATCATCGTGGGCGTCATCTTGGATGGGTAGTGCGTCGCCGACGATGCAGCCGAGGTATTCGAAGCAGACGGTCGCCTCGTCGGCGAACCTTTGCGCGTGTTCCAGGGTCGGAAAGGCGTGAAGCGTCTTTTGCGGTTCCCGTTCGACGGTTGCTCTGACGTTCCGGATGTGTGCGAGAACCCGCACCTCCGGCGTGGCGGGATTCTGCAGGCCGAAGAGCTCCATGACAACGAGCTCGTCCTTTGTCGCGCGGACGCTGAAGACGGTCGCCCAACCTCGCGTCTCGAGCTCCGATTGTGATGCAACGGGAAGAAGAGTCGCGGCGGCCATTCCGTACGTTTCGCATCGGAACGGGTCGCTCGATCGCAATATCCGCCGTTGCGCAGGAACGGTGGGCGATCTTCTCCCCCAAAGCACTCATCTTCTGCAAGGGAATCTCTGCTCGTGGGCAGTGGCCGCCGAGCCTTGCGCAGCGACGACGCACGCTGCGGCTGCGGCGCCGACCAGTGCGAGGCGACGAGGTCTCATGAAGTCGGGCTTACGCGGGCAACCCAGAGTCATCGGTGGAGGAAGCCGCGCTCGATGGCGCCTTCAGTGCGACACCGAGCGCTCTCCCCATTTCCGCAATCGCGTCGGCGGCTGGCACCGTGGCCACGAATACCGGCCAGACTTCCTCAACCGGAAGGAGGACGTCTGGTTCGAGCAATGCCCACTGACCTTCTGACAACTCCGGCTCCCTCGGTTGGTGTGGACACCTAGTACCCGGCGGGAACACTCGATAACCCTCGCCCTGAGAGCGGCTTCAACGACTCAGCCCTACGCGCGCGCTACGTCGCGTCGTAGGGAATCTCTTCGTCGAACGGCGGCAGGCGCAGGTCACGCATGAGCTCGTCGCGGAGCTCCGGCATCTCGTCCGGCATCCCGGTTGTTCCTTCCGAGATCAGCCAGGCGTTGATCGCGTGCAGGGCTCCGTGCTTTCCGTCATCCGACCACCTGACGTCCCCCGCGCCGCCGTCTTCGATCGCGGCCAGAAGTGGGGCCTCGGCAACCGCCTGGTTGTCTCCTCCTGCAGACCTGATGTGCGCCAGAAGCGCCTTGGCCGCGTCCTCGTCGAGGACGAATCGGTTCGTGCCGGTGAGGATCGTGATCTCTCTCATGCCCCGAGAATACGAGAATCGGGCGTTCGCGCCTAGCTGACCCGACCCCGCGGCTCGACCTCATGGCGGTGCTGCTTCCAGCACGGCGAAACAGAGCTATGCCGGCTCTGCGGGACGTACCAGCGGACGGCGCGTCCCCAGAGGCTTTGCTTGCACCAGCAGTCGTCGAGGCAACCGCACGCACGTCGCCTGGGGTTGTGCAGCCGGCGGAGGAGGCGCGCCCGCCATTGCGGTGGCGCTATCTCGCGGGCGAGCGTGGCACGCAACGGCTCGAGGTCGGATGTGGCGCGGTCGAGGACGTTGAGAATGGCGCGACAGAGCTCGGGCTCGAGGTCGTCGACCGGGACGTCCATCGCCTCACCCCAACGGATTGCCGCCGCTGCCTCGAGCGACGCGTGCGTGCCGGCGTCGTCGAGCGCCGCGACGAGCCTGACGCCGTCATCGGCCGTGAGTGGATAGCCATACAGGGTCGGCACGGCGGCGGAGCGTACCGTGCGGAACTAGCTGCGTGCGCGTTGGTCGTTCATGAGCGCTTGACGCAGCGCGATCAGGCCGCTCGGAGGCTGCTTGGGAATGTTCCGCAGCAGCGCGTCCCGCGCCTCGGGATTGAGCGCCGTTGTCGCCTTGCGCTGGGCCAGCTCGCCGGAGATTCGCTCTGCTGTCTCGAGCGCCGCAGGACTCCCGTCCGCGATCAGCGCTGTGATCAAGAGGCGGCAGTTGTTGTCGGTTACGGCGACGCCGTATAAACGCACTCGACCTACCGTAGCGGTCGTTCTAGCGGCGATGGTGCGTAGTGCGCGGGGCGCGTTTGGGCGCGGCTGTCTGCACCGAAGGAGCGTGTTCCGGCGCGGTCAGCGGGTCAGATGATGCGAAGCCCGCGCGGCGGGGCCGACAGGCGGTCGCGCAGTGCGGCAAGGTTCGGAGCGCTCTCGTCCAGGCCCGTCCATGCGTTCAGCTCGAACAGGATCGCCTCGCGGGCCTGCGTCGAGGTCGCCGCGGTCGCGTCGCGGCTCGGGCCGCGACTGACGGTGTTGGCGGCGACGAGCGCTGCAGACGTGCCGCGGCTGCGAAGCTTGTCGATCAGCTGGGCGCTCTCAGCATCGCTCACTCGGTCTCCGTAGATGAGCGGCACTAGAGACCCAGCATACGTGCAGAATCCGGCCGCTGCGGCCGCGCTTGCGATCCGGTCTCGCCGTGGCCCACAGGTTTGCTCCCGCCGGCCCGCGGCAAGACTCATCGCGAACCGAAACCGAGGAGGACCGATGAGCACCGATGAGTTGAAGGGCAGGACCAAGGAAGCTGCGGGCGCGCTGACCGACGACGACGACCTCAAGCACGAGGGGCAGCGCGACCAGGCGGTCGGCGACGCCAAGAACAAGCTGCGCGACGCGGAGGACTGGGCCGAGGACAAGGTCGACGATCTCCGCGACAAGCTCGACGGCGACGACGACTGACCGACGCCGGCGAACGACAACGGCGCGCCGATCCTCAGGGGATCGGCGCGCCGTTTGTTCTTGCGGGGTCGAGCTCGTTAGTTCTTGGCCATGTAGGTGTAGCCGCCGGGGTCGCCGTGGCCGCCGTAGCCGACCATCTCGCCGGTCTTCGTGTAGCCGGGGAGGTCGTCGCAGCTGATGCCCTTGCCCTGGTAGTAGAACGCCGGGGTCGCACCCTTGAAGCGCGCGTCGTCGACGGCTGGTTGACGCCGAGGTCGAGGAACGTTCCGGGCGGGATCGCGGTGCCGTTCGGCGTCGTGTTGCCGAGCACCGAGCAGAAGCCGGCACGCTTGCCGTCGACTGGATCCGTTCGCGGCGTCGAGCCACACCGGCATGCAGCGAGATCGTGTTCGCGGTCGCGACGCGGAACACGAGCGTGTCGCCTGCGCGGCCCGGCAGAGGGAGACGGTCACGTTCTGCCAGCCCTGGTCGAACGGCTGCTCGCCCGACTGCGAGTCGAACGCGTCGCGACGATGTCGTCGGAGTCGAGCGATGCGGGGTTTGCATCGCGACTCGAGCACGTCGATGCGGAGCCACTCGTTGTCTGCGTCCACGTTGATGTCGAACGGATCCTCCTCGTCCTGTACCCACTCGCCGGCGTCGTTGTCGTACGCGAACGCGAAGCTGAGCGTCTCCGACTGCCGGGACGGTGAAGCTCTGCGAAAGGATCGCCGACCGACGGGCCGCTCCATGTCCCACAGCGCCGAGAAGCTCCCTTCCCAGGGCGAGTTCGTCTGCCGGCTGCAGCAGCCTGCTGTGCCGGTCGAGGTCGTGCACCAGGCGCCGGCATCCGTCGGATTCGTCTTCCAGCTCGACAGGTCGCCCGTCTCGAAGCCTGGATTCTCGAGCGGTGAGGCGGCGAAGGCCGCCGAGATCGCGACGAGTGCGATCGCGGCGACGGCGGCGAGGATGGCGAGGGTTCTTCGGTTCATCGTGTTCCGTCCTTTGGTTGGCAGGTCGTCTGACTGGCGATGCTGCGAAGACACGGGCGTCGCGCGCCGCGTGGCCGCACCGGCTCCGCGGCGAGTGCTCAGGCCGAACGCGGCCCGGTTGCGTCGGTCGGGTCGAGCGGCGGGCGGCGCGCTCGCGCAGGGTCTGCTCGAGGTCGGCGATCGTGCCGACGATCTCCTCGAGCGCGCGGCGCTCGCCGCGCGGGTCGGAGAACTTCTGGCGGGCAAGGAAGCGCCGCGCCTCGTCCTGGTGGCGCCGGCTCACCTTCCACCGCTCGAGCAGCCGGTCGTCGATCGTCGCGCTCATGCCGCCGTTATCGGCAGCTTCGGCGCTGATTGTTGAGCCGCCGGCGGCCGGTCAGCGAGCCTCGCGGCGAGGGCCGGAGGCGGGGAATGGGGAGGGCGAGGGACCCGCAGGCGGGCCCCTCGCCCGCACGGCGCAACCCCGGGGGGCAGGCGGTTTCCCACCTGTGGGGAGAGGAGTCGCACCGAACCAGTTGTATCTGTCTCATATCGCAACGATTATTGCGAGGGTCCGCCCGCCCACGGAGAAAGGAAAAGCTCGCAAAATGGATATCTCGAAGCTCACCCACGGAGCCAAGATGGTGCTCGGCGGCACGATCCTGTTCCTGATCGTGTCGATCTTCCACTGGCAGGAGATCGATCTCGGCATCGTCTCGGTGGTGTCAACATGTGGCACGGCTGGGGCGTCCTGGCCGGACTGGTCGCGATCGCGATCATCGTGTGGGAGGGGCTTCGCCTCGCCAACATGAAGATCGAGATCGGGCTCACGCCGGCGATGGTGACGGCCGCGCTCGCGATCCTGCTGCTCGTCTTCACGGTGCTGAAGTTCCTCGTCAGCAACGAGTTCCGCACCTTCTGGGCGTGGCTCGGCCTGCTGCTCGCGATCCTGATCGCCGTCGGCGCCTGGGTGAACATGAAGCAGCTCGGCGAGTCCGTGTCCGAGATGGGCGCCTCGATGAAGACCGCGGCGAGCAGCGCCGCTGCTGCGGCCAAGTCCGCAACCGACAAGGGTGACGACGCTCCGGCCGCTGCTCCCGCAGCCGCCTGCCGCTGCCGCGCAGCACCGGCTCCGACCGCCCCGGCCCCGCCCCCGGCCGCTCCTGTCGAGACGCCGGCCCCCGCAGCGCCTGCGGCCGAGACCGCCACAGAGCCGACCGTGGCTGCCGACGACGAGACGCCGCCGCCGCGACGCCTGCCTGAGCCTCTCCGGGACTGCCTGCTCCCGCCATGCGGGAGCAGGCACCCCGCTACACTGAACCGATGACTGACAACGGCCTCAGAGGCGAGACCGGGACGATGCGCGTCAAGAGCGGGCTCGCCGAGATGCTCAAGGGCGGCGTGATCATGGACGTCGTCAACGCCGAGCAGGCCGTGATCGCCGAGAACGCCGGCGCCTGCGCCGTGATGGCGCTCGAGCGCGTTCCGGCCGACATTCGCCGCGACGGCGGGGTGGCGCGGATGTCCGACCCGGGCATGATCCGCGAGATCCAGGAGGCCGTCTCGATCCCCGTGATGGCCAAGTGCCGCATCGGCCACTTCGCCGAGGCGCAGATCCTGCAGGCACTCGAGATCGACTACATCGACGAGTCCGAGGTGCTGACCCCCGCCGACATCGAGCATCACGTCGACAAGTGGGGCTTCAAGATCCCGTTCGTCTGCGGCGCGACGAACCTCGGCGAGGCGCTGCGGCGCATCAACGAGGGCGCCGCGATGATCCGCACCAAGGGCGAGGCCGGCACGGGCGACGTCGTCAACGCGGTCACCCACATGCGGGCCGTCTTCGGCGGCATCAGGCGGCTCCAGTCGCTGCGCAGCGACGAGCTCTACACCGAGGCCAAGAACCTGCAGGCGCCGTACGAGCTCGTGCGCTGGGTGGCGGAGAACGGCCGGCTGCCGGTCGTCACGTTCACCGCAGGCGGCATCGCGACTCCGGCCGATGCGTCGCTCTGCATGCAGCTCGGCGCCGACGGTGTCTTCGTCGGCTCGGGCATCTTCAAGTCGGGCGATCCCGACCTGCGCGCGAAGGCGATCGTCGAGGCGACGACGCACTTCCAGGACGCGAAGATCCTGGCCGAGGTCTCGACGGGCCTCGGAGAGCCGATGGTCGGCATCTCCTCCGCATCGCTGCACGACAGCGAGCGGCTCGAAGTTCGCGGCTGGTAGCAGCGCGGCCGTTCACCCTGACGTCCGCCTGAAGGCGGACATCGCGCTTTCCTCCGGTTACAGCGAGCAGGGCCCCCGGCGGTTGCCGGGAGCCCCGACCACGATCAGGCGCGGGTGACCACCACCTCGAGGTACTCGCTCGGGATCACGAGCGCCCCGTCGGCCGTGTTGCTGCGCTCGAGCAGGTCGATCAGGTCGCGCTCGAGTGACGCTGCCTCCGCCTCCGGGAGGGTGCCGAACGCCTTGTGCACCGGGCCGTACCACGACCGGAACACATCGACGAAGTGCGCCGCCGACCGGTAGCGGAAGCTGAACTCGCGCGGGGTCACGGCGATCGACGCCGCGCGCCCACTGAACAGCTCCTCGAGATGATCGACGTCGCCCCAGAGCGCAGGCGACTGCAGGCCGGGCGCCGGCGGGACGTACTTGCCGAGGATGTCGAACATCTGCCCGACGAGGCTCGTTGCGACACCCACACCGCGAGTCGAGCGGCGCGGTCGCAGGCGCCGGCGTCCATGAAGGCCTGGCACGCCTGCTGACACAGCTCGACGCCGCGCTCCATCTCACCGAGGAACCAGAGCGCCAGCCCGTAGCCCTCGAGCGCCTCGGCGGTGGGCTCACTCTCGACGAGAAGCTCGAACCGAGCCCGCGCCACGTCCCAGCGACCGGCCTCGAGCTCGCGCCGTGCCTCGACGAGATCCGTTCCGGAATCGGGCGACATCGTCGAAGTGTGCAGGAGCGAGGCGCACGGCCGTGCACCCGGGACATCCGCCTGCAGGGGGACTTCGGCACACTCTGTCCATGAGAATCGGCGTTCTCGCCCTGCAGGGGGCATTCCGTGAGCACATCGCCGTGCTCGAGCGCCTCGGCGTCGAGACGGTCGAGGTGCGCCTGCCGGAGCAGCTCGACGGGCTCGACGGGCTGATCATCCCGGGCGGCGAGTCGACGACGATGATGCGGCTGATGGGGCTCTACGGCCTCGACGAGGCGATCCGCGCGTTCCCGGCGCCGATCTTCGGCACCTGCGCCGGAATGATCGTGCTCGACCGCGAGCGGCTCGGCCTGATCGACCTCACGGTCGAGCGCAACGCCTTCGGTCGCCAGGTCGCGAGCTTCGAGGCGCCGATCGAGATCGACGGCGAGGACGCGCCCTTCACGGCGGTCTTCATCCGCGCCCCGTGGATCACCGAGGCGGGGCCGGGCGTCGCTATCCTCGCCGAGGTCGACGGGCACCCGGTGCTCGCGCGCGAGGGCCGGATTCTCGTCGCGTCGTTCCATCCGGAGCTGACCGACGACACGCGGGTGCACGAACGGTTCCTACAGCTCGTCCGGGAGGAGCAGGGTGTCAGGGCATAGCAAGTGGTCGACGATCAAGCACAAGAAGGGCGCTGCCGACGCCAAGCGCGGCAAGCTCTTCACGAAGCTCTCACGGTCGATTCTCGTGGCAGCCAAGGAGGGCGGCCCCGATCCGGCCACCAACATGGCGCTCGCGAACGCGATCGAGAAGGCGCGCTCGTACTCGATGCCGAAGGACAACATCGACCGCGCGATCGCCAAGGGCTCGGGCGAGGGCACGGACGGTGCGATGTTCGAGACCGTCGTCTACGAGGGCTACGGCCCCGAGGGCGTCGCGGTGCTCGTCGAGGCGCTGACCGACAACCGCAACCGCACCGCCGCCGACGTGCGGCACCTGTTCTCGAAGCACGGCGGCAACCTCGGCGCCACGGGCGCCGTCGCCTGGCAGTTCGAGCGCCGCGGCATCGTGCTCGTCCAGGCGAGCCGGCGTCGACGAGGACGAGCTCTTCCTCGCCGTCGCCGACGCGGGCGCCGACGACGTCGAGCAGGACGGCTCCGTGTTCCAGATCTCGAGCACGCCGGAGCAGCTCCAGGCCGTGCGCCAGGCGGTCGAGGAGGCCGGGTTCACGGTCGAGTCGGCCGAGCTCTCGATGGTGCCGAAGGTGACCGTCGAGATCGGCGACGAGCCGACCGCGAAGAAGGTCGTCCGGCTCGTCGAGGGGCTCGAGGACAACGACGACGTCCAGGACGTGTACGCCAACTTCGACATTCCGGAGGCCGTGCTGGAGGCGGTCGCGTCGTAGGTGGATTCGCGATGAAAGCGATCGCGGAATCCACCTACGATCTGTTTGCTGCACGCTTCGCGTGATCCTGAAGCCGGGAACCTACGGTTCCCCGTGACCCCTCCTCGCAACGGCGCGCTGCCCGCCGTCCGCCGCGGCTCCCTACCCTTCTGCCGTGAAGGTTCTCGGCATCGACCCTGGGACGGCTGCGTGCGGCTACGGGATCGTCCACGTAAGAGGCGGGCGGGTCACAGCACTCGCGTCCGGGTGCTGGACGACAAGCGCGCGCGAGCGGCCGGAGCTTCGCCTCCAGGTGATCTTCGAGGGGGTTCAGGCGCTCATCGCGGCGCACGCGCCGGACGCCGTCGCCATCGAGGAGTCGTTTGTGGGGGCCGACGCGCGCATCGCACTCTCCGTCGGGCAGGCCCGCGGCGCCGTGATGGTCGCCGCCGCCACCGCCGGGGTTGAGTGCACCGAGTACGCGCCGACGCGCGTGAAGCAATCCGTCTGCGGCCACGGCCACGCCGACAAGGGCCAGGTGCAGCGGATGGTCAAGATGCTGCTCTCCCTGCCCGAGATCCCGCCGACCTCGCACGAGGCCGACGCCCTCGCCGTCGCGATCTGCCACGCGCTGATGCCGCCGCTCGCGCGGATGGCATCGTGATCGCCCGGCTCCGCGGCACGCCCGCGGGTCGCAGCGCCGACGGTCTCGTGCTCGACGTCAACGGCGTCGGCTACCTCGTCGCCGCCACCCCCGGCGTGCTGAGCCGCGCCGAGGGCGGGGGAGAGATCACCGTCGAGACGTTCCTCCACGTGCGCGAGGACGCGCTCCAGCTCTACGGCTTCGTCGACGCGGGCGAGCGCCAGCTCTTCGTCCAGCTGCTCACCGTCAGCGGGGTCGGCCCGAAGGTCGCGCTCGCGGTCGTCTCCGGCTCGCCCGCGTCCGAGCTGCGGCGGGCGATCGCGCTCGAGGATCACGCGCGCTTCCAGGCGATCCCCGGGATCGGGAAGCGCACCGCGGAGCGCATCGTGCTCGAGCTGAAGGAGAAGGTCTCGCTCACGGCCGACGATGCAACGGCGTACGCGGCCGAGGAGACGCCCACGCACCTCGTCGCCCGCGACGCGCTCGTCGAGCTCGGCTACACGGTGCTCGAGGCGGAGCAGCGCCTGCCAGGATGTCGATCCCGAGCTGCCGCCCGCCGAGCGCGTGCGGCTGGCTCTTCGCGCCGGTTGACGCGCCTGCTTCTCCCCCGACGCCAGGGCTAGTCTGTTCCTGTGACCGACAGCATCACGACGTCCGTGCTCGACCCCGAGGACGAGGAGGTCGAGCGCTCGCTGCGGCCCCGCCGGCTCGACGACTTCGTCGGCCAGGAGCGGATCAGGGAGCAGCTCGGCATCGCGCTCGACGCGGCGAAGGGGCGCGACGAGGCACTCGACCACGTCCTGCTCGCCGGCCCGCCGGGGCTCGGCAAGACGACCCTGGCGCAGATCATCCGCGAGGAGCTCGGCGTCGGGCTCCGCACCGTCGCCGGGCCGGCGCTCGAGAAGAAGGACATCGCCGCGATCCTGACCGCGATCGAGCCGCGCGAGGTGCTGTTCATCGACGAGATCCACCGCCTCAACCGGGCCGCCGAGGAGATCCTCTACCCGGCGCTCGAGGACTTCCGGCTCGACATCGTCTTCGGCCAGGGCGCCGCGGCGCGGACGCTGACGATCGACCTGCCGCCGTTCACGCTCGTCGGCGCGACGACGCGATCCGGCCTGCTGACGACGCCGCTGCGCGACCGCTTCGGCATGACCTTCCGGCTCGGGTACTACGAGCCCGGCCGAGCTCGGCACGATCGTGCGCCGCTCGGCGCGGCATCCTCGAGCGTCGAGATCGAGGACGACGCCGCCGACGAGATCGCGAGCCGCTCGCGCGGCACGCCGCGGATCGCGAACCGGATCCTGCGGCGCGTGCGCGACGTCGCCGAGGTGCGCCACGCCGGCAAGATCACGAACGACGTCGCCCGCGAGGCGCTCGAGCTGCTCGAGGTCGACGGCAGCGGGCTCGAGCGCATCGATCGCGAGCTGCTCTCGGCCGTGGCCGTGAAGTTCGGCGGCGGCCCGGTCGGGCCTCTCGACGCTGGCCGTCGCGCTCGGCGAGGAGACCGACACGATCGAGGACGTCTACGAGCCGTACCTGCTCCAGCTCGGCTTCCTCCAGCGCACGCCGCGCGGCCGGATCATCACCGACCTGGGACGCAAGCACGTCGGCGCCGTGCGCGTCGACGGCAGCCTCTTCTAGATGCCCGAGCTCTGGATTCCCGGGACGTCCGGCCCGCGTCGACGAGCTCGTCAAGCGCATCGAGCGCCGGATCGAGACGTTTCGCGCCGAGCACGGGCTCGAGCGGGCCGGCGTCAGCGTCGAGCTCGCCGACGGCTCGCTCCACCGGCTCGCCTCGATCTCGGCCGAGCCGGGCTTCGGCTTCATCACGCTCTGCCCGCACTGCGACCAGGGCGAGCCCGAGGAGCTGATCGTGCCGATCGGCGCCATCCGCGAGATCAGGATCGGCCTGGCCGAGGACGAGCCGCGGCTCGGCTTCGCGCCTCCGAAACCGATCAGAGCCAGGCTGAAGCCTGGCACCCGGCTAGCGCCTGAACTGCAGCGAGCGCCAGCTCGGCGTGGGGGCGAGCTCGAGCAGCGCCCGGCCGCCCTCGCGGCTCGGCGTAGCCGAAGTCGCCGGTGCTCTCGTCGAAGCTGACCTCGAGCAGGTTCTCCTTGACGCGGTGGTCGAGGTAGGCGCCGCGGAACACGAGCTTGCGCAGCCAGTAGACGAGCGACTCGCCGTCGTTCAGCGACAGGCGCTCCCAGTGGCGCATCAGGTACGAGCCGAGCGAGCTGCGCGGCTCGCTCGATCCGCCCGTCGGCGGCGAGCTCGACGAGATCGAGCGGTCTCCTCCTCGTCGAGGTCGCTGTCGGCGATCAGGTCGAGCTTCACCGCGGCGCCCATCACCCGCTCGCGGAAGTCGTCCGCGCCGAAGGCGAACCGGTAGCCGAGGAACTCGAGCACGTAGTCGTCGCCCGACACGTAGTTGTTGACCTCACCCTGGGGCACGGAGGAAAGCTACCCTCACCGCGTGAACTGGCGTATCGCGATACCGATGACCTTTGCCGTGCTCGTGATCTGGGTCGTCGGTGCCGCCGTGACGAGGTACTCGCTCGAGCAGATGGCCTACCTGGCGCCGATCGCGGTCGTCGTCGTCGGCGCCCAGATCGGCCTCGTCATGCTCTGGGTGAAGATCATCCGCCAGTCGCGCAACGACCGCCGGGCCCAGCGCGAAGCTGCTCAGACGCAGCGCGAAGCGCTCGGTGACGCGACGCCGTGCCTAGAGCCGCGCCGGCCCTCTCTGCCCTGCCGTCCGGGCCGGGACCTATCGTGATTGCCATGGTCGGCAGCTGGAAGGTCGAGCCCGTCGCGTTCCCCGAGGTGAGGGAGCTGATGGCCGCGCTCGACGTCTCGGAGACGCTCGCGACCGTGCTCGTGCGACGCGGTCTCGGCGATCCGACGGCGGCGCGGGCGTTCCTCGAGCCCGAGGGCGTCACCCACGATCCGCTGCTGCTCGGCGACATGGCGGCGGCCGTGCGAGCGCCTCCGGGCGGCGGTCGCGCGCGGCGAGCGGATCTGCGTCCACGGCGACTACGACGTCGACGGCATCTGCTCGACGGCGCTCGCCGTGCTGACGCTGCGCGAGATCGGCGCCGACGTCGGCTGGCACCTGCCGAGCCGCTTCGAGGAGGGCTACGGCGTCTCGGCGACGACGATCGCGCGGCTCGCCGAGGAGGGCGTGAAGCTCGTCCTCACGGTCGACTGCGGCATCACGGCCGTGGCCGAGGTCGAGGAGGCCCGGCGGCTCGGCGTCGAGATGATCGTCACCGACCACCACCGGCCCGGCGACGACGTTGCCGGACTGCCCGATCGTCGCCACGCGGCCGTCCGAGTATCCGTTCCCCGAGCTCTGCGGCACCGGCGTCGTCGTCAAGCTCGCGCAGGCGCTCCTCGGCGCCGACCATCCGGCGATCGCGCGGCACCAGGATCTCGTCGCGCTCGCGACGATCGCCGACGTCGTGCCGCTCGTCGACGAGAACCGCGCGCTCGCGAGCAGCGGGCCTGCGCGCGCTCTCGCGCACCGCAGAAGCCCGGGCTGCGGGCGCTGATGCGGGTCGCCGGCGTCGATCCGGCCACCGTCGATGCGACGGCCGTCGGCTTCCGGCTCGCGCCGCGGCTCAACGCCGCCGGGCAGGCTCGGCCGGCCCGACGTCGGCCTGCACCTCGTCCTGACGCAGGACGACCGCGAGGCCGACCTGCTCGCGAACGAGCTCGAGACGCTGAACCGCGACCGCCAGGCCGTCGAGGAGCGGATCCTCCGCGAGGCGGTCGCAGTCGTGATCGAGCTGGCCGGACGAGAAGCGGAGCCGGCGCGCCTACGTCGTCTGGGGCGAGGGCTGGCACGAGGGCGTGATCGGGATCGTCGCCTCGCGGCTCGTCGAGCGGTTCGGCCGCCCGGTCGTCCTGATCGCCGGCGAGGGCGACAGCTGGAAGGGCTCCGGCCGCTCGGTGCCGAGCTTCGACCTCCACGCCGGCCTCGCCGCCTGCGCCGAGCACCTCGAGCGCTTCGGCGGCCACCGCGCCGCCGCCGGGCTGACGATCCGCGGCCGACGAGCTCGAGGCGTTCGCCGCGGCGTTCGCCGCCCACGCCGACGGGGAGCTGCTCGACGAGGATCTGGCGCCCGTCACCCGCGTCGACGCGATCGTGCCCGCGTCGCGCGCTCACGCTCGAGCTCGCCCGCGAGCTCGAGCAGCTGTCGCCGTTCGGCCTCGGCAACCCCGACGTGACGCTGCTCGTCGCCGGCTGCGAGGCGGTCGGCGCCTCGACGGTCGGCGAGGGCAAGCACCTGCGCTTCCGCGTGCGCCAGCACGGGCGCGACGCCGGCAGCGCGATCGCCTTCGGCCTCGGCGGCCAGCTCGAGCGGCTCCAGGGCGCCTCGCGCTTCGACGTGGCGTTCAGGCTCAAGCAGAACCGCTGGAACGGCACCGTGGCGCCGCAGCTCGTCGTGCGGCGCGTCTTCGACACCGCCGCGGCCTACGAGGAGCTGCGGCTCTGGCTCGCGGAGCTGTGGCGGGCCGGGCGAGACCAGCTGGACGCCCGAGGCGCGGCGCGTCTTCGACGAGCTCGCGCATCGAGGGTGCAGCCGGCAAGCGGCAGCTGCTCGAGTCACCGACGTTCCGGGTGCTGCTCGAGCACGGCGCGCCGCTCACGCTGCCGCAGGCGGCGTAGAGGCTAGAACGTTGCGCGGCGGACGCTCAGGCGGGTCGCCTGGCGTCGGGACTCTGGGCGTTCGCGCTGCAGAGCGACTTCTCGAGCTCGGCAAGCAGCCGCAGCACGCGGCGGCGTTCGAGATATCGGTGGAAGACGCTCATGAGCCAGTGTTCCTTCGGCATCGGGGCGCCGAAACCTGTCCCTCGAAAGGGCACAAGTACACTGAGACCATGACCGTCGTCGATGCCGAACGTCACCAGAACGACCTCGTCAGCGAGCTGATCGCCAGCGTCGAGGCGTACAACCCTGGCGTCGACAAGGAGCTGATCCGCCGCGCGTTCGACGAGGCCGAGCGCGCCCACCGCGGCCAGGTGCGGCGCTCGGGCGAGCCGTTCATCAACCACCCGCTCGGCGTCGCGCTGATCTGCGCCGCAGCTCCACCTCGACGAGCAGACGATCGCCGCGGCGCTGCTGCACGACGTGATCGAGGACACCGACGACCGACCTCGACGAGCTCAAGGCCGCGTTCGGGCCCGATATCGCGCCAGCTCGTCGAGGGCGTCACCAAGCTGACCCGGATCAGCTTCCAGAGCCGCGAGCAGGCGGAGGCCGAGAACTACCGCAAGATGATCGTGGCGATGGCGCAGGACGTGCGCGTGATCCTGATCAAGCTCGCCGACCGGCTCCACAACATGCGCACGATCGAGTACCTCGGCAAGCAGAAGCAGGTGCAGAAGGCGAAGGAGACGCTCGAGGTCTACGCGCCGCTCGCCCACCGGCTCGGCATCCACGCCGTCAAGTGGGAGCTCGAGGATCTCTCGTTCCAGATCCTGCACCCGCGCAAGTACGCCGAGATCAAGGCGATGGTCGCCGACCGCCGCGCCGACCGCGAGGAGCAGGTCGAGATGGCCGCGGCGCGAGCTCAAGGACGATCTCGAGAAGGCCGACATCCCCGCGCACATCTCGGGCCGCGCGAAGCACTTCTACTCGATCTACGACAAGATGGCCAAGAAGGGCCGCGAGTTCAACGAGATCTACGACCTCACCGCGATGCGCGTGCTCGATCGAGCGCGGCGGCGAGGAGGGAACGCGCGACTGCTACGCCGCCCTCGGGATCATCCACGCGCTCTGGAAGCCGATGCCCGGGCCGCTTCAAGGACTTCATCGCGATGCCGAAGCTCAACCGCTACCGCTCGCTGCACACGACCGTGATCGGGCCGAACGGGACGCCGCTCGAGATCCAGGTGCGAACGCGCGAGATGCACGAGGAGGCCGAGTACGGCGTCGCCGCGCACTGGCTCTACAAGCGCGGCCGCTCGGCCAAGGGCGACGACGAGTGGGTCGCCTGGGTCAAGACGCTGATGGACTGGCAGGGCGACGACCAGGACGCCGCCGAGTACATGCGGACGCTCCGCACCGACCTGTTCGACGACGAGGTGTACGTCTTCACGCCGAAGGGCGAGGTGAAGACGCTGCCCGCCGGCGCGACGCCGATCGACTTCGCCTACGCCGTGCACACCGACGTCGGCCACAAGACGGTCGGCGCCAAGGTCAACAGCCGGATCGTGCCGCTGCACTACAAGCTGAAGAACGGCGACTTCGTCGAGATCCTCACGTCGAAGTCCGGCCGCGGCCCGTCGCGCGACTGGATGTCGGTCGCTGCGTCGTCGCGCGCCCGCAACAAGATCCGGCAGTGGTTCCAGCGCGAGACGAAGGGCGAGACCGAGGCGAAGGGCCGCGAGGCGCTCGACCAGGCGCTGAAGGCGCAGAACCTGCCGTACCGCAAGCTGCAGGGCTCGGCGGTGCTGGCGGAGGTGATCCGCGACCTCGGCTTCAAGCGCGCGGAGGACTTCTACCTCGCGCGTCGGCTCGGGCAAGCTCGGCACCGGCCAGGTCGTCAACAAGGTGCTGCAGCGGCTGAAGACGGATCAGGTCGCCGAGGAGCCGGCCGATCACGCTGAAGCAGCCGAAGGCGCGCTCCACGGTCGCGGGCGAGAGCCTCGGCATCGTCGTCCAGGGCGTCGACGACGTGCTCGCTGCGGCTCGCGAAGTGCTGCACGCCGGTGCCCGGCGACGCGATCAAGGGCTACATCTCGCTCGGCCGCGGGATCACGATCCACCGCGCCGACTGCCCGAACGTGAAGGCGCTGATGCGCAACCCGGAGCGGTTCACGCCGGTCGAGTGGGAGGGAAGCGCGAAGGCGAGCTTCCGCGTGCAGATCGCCGTCGAGGCCTGGGATCGCGCGCGGCTGCTCGAGGACGTCGCGCGCACGTTCGCCGAGCACGGCGCCAACATCGTCGCCTACGGCGGCACCGTCGAGGACGGGATGGCGAAGAACTGGTACACCGCCGAGCTCGGCGACGTCAACGACCTGCGCTCGCTGCTCTCGGCGCTCCGGCATCTCGACGCCGTGTTCGACGCGTACCGCGTGACGCCGGGCTAGAGCGTCGGCAAGGCGTGTTCCAACCGGCGACCGGCTGAAGCCGGCCACCTGCGTCCGGCGCCGGAGCCGGTGGCCGGCTTCAGCCGGTCGCCGGTGTAGGCGTTGCGGCCGGCCTAGACCGGCGAGCCGGGCAGCCCGCGAATCGCGTCGAGGTCGGCGTCGCCCTCGGCCCACTTGACGCGACTTCGGATCCGCCTCGAACGCAGCCTTCAGCGACGCGATCGCGGCGTCGGTGTCGCCGGCAAGCGACTGCCAGCACGCGAGGGAGTAGAGCACGCCGGCGTGATCCGGGAACCGCTCCTCGCGCGTCGCCGAGCAGCTCGAGCGCCGCTGCGTGAGTCGCCGCTCTCGCGGTACTTCTCGGCCTCGAAGTACCACTCCCAGGCCGACGGGGTGTGCGCGCCGGGAACGCCGCCGATCGCGAGCACGGTGGTGCCGGGCTCGACCGCGTCGGCGAAGCGCCGAACCTTCGGGTCGCGAATGAAGACGACGGTGCCCTGCGGCGCGTCGATCTCCTTGCCGTCGAGCGAGAACGTGGCGTGGCCGACGATGACGACGTACGCCTCCTGATGCCCGAGCGTCTCCTCGGTGTGCTCCTCGACGACGTGGTCGCCGACCGCGTTCGCGGAGTAGGCGTTGATCCCGAAGGCGTCGATGCCGAGCGTCCGGCGCAGCGGCTTCCACTGCACGCCGGCGACGGAGATCGGCTCGATCTCGGGAATCCTGACGATGGAGTACGGCTCGGACACGCCGCCAACCTACCAGCCGCCCGCCGCTCATAACCACACGGGCGCGTACCCCTTTCGGGGGATAGCATGTCCCTCGAGCAAGGGATTGCATCCCCCGACCGCGTACATACAAGTAAGGAAAGGGGAGAGGGGTAACGTCGCGGTGGTCGCCCGTTCGCGGGCGACCTCGCGGCGGCACTACTGTCTAGCTCAGGTCAGAGCCTTCGAACTCCCGCACCCTCGCCGCCGCGTGCTCGGGCACCGGCACCGGGCGACGGGTCGCGATGTCGATCAGGACGGCCGTCTGGGTGCCGGTCACCATCAGCGTCGTCGTCGGGCAGCCGGTACGCCGCGACGTCGTAGGTGACGCTCGTGCGGCCGATGCGGCTGACGCGGACGAAGCACTCGAGCAGGTCGTCGAAGCGGGCCGGAGCGAGGTACTCGACGTTCGAGGCTCGCATCACGAACTCGGCGCCCTCGATCCGCAGCGACCCGAGATGCCGGTGGTACTCGGTGCGCGCGTGGTCGAAGTACGGCAGGTAGCGGCCGTAGTAGACGACACCCTGGGCATCGGTGTCCGAGAACCAGACGCGCGTCAGCGCGGAGTAGCGAAACGGCGGCCGGCGATCGGTGAGGCGGCCGAGCTCGAGGGGATCGTCCACGCCGATCAGCTCTGGATCAGGGTGACGAGCTCGTCGCGACGCGCGATCATCTCCGCCTCGCGACAGCGCCTCGAGATTGAGCCGGAGGAGCGGCTCGGTGTTCGACGGCCGCACGTTGAAGTGCCAGCTGTCGAAGTCGACCGAGACGCCGTCGAGGTGCGAGACGCGACCTCCCTCGGCGGCGTAGCGCTCCTCGATCTCGCGCAGCTTGCCCGGCACGTCCGCGACCGGCGTGTTGATCTCGCCCGTGATGAAGAAGCTCTCGCGGAACGGCCGCAGGATCTCGGAGAGCTTCTCGCCGCGCTTCGAGATCAGCTCCAGCATCAGCAGGAACGGGACGACGCCGGTGTCGGCCTGGGTGAAGTCGCGGAAGTAGTAGTGCGCCGAGACCTCGCCGGCGAAGATCGCGTGCTCCTCGCGCATCCGGTGCTTGATGAACGCGTGCCCGACGCGGTTGATCAGCGCGGTGCCGCCGGCCGCGGCGATCGTGCGTGGCACGGCCCAGCTGGCGCGGACGTCGTAGAGGACGGTTCCGCCGGGGCTCTTGCCCAGCATCACCTCGGCGAGCAGCGCGGTGACGAAGTCACCCGGCACGAACTCGCCGCGTGTCGTCGACGAAGAAGCAGCGGTCGGCGTCCCCGTCGTAGGCGACGCCGAGCGCCGCCCCTTCCTCCTGCGTCTTGGCGACGATGAACGCGCGGTTCTCCTCGAGCAGCGGGTTTGGCTCGTGATTCGGGAAGGTGCCGTCGGGATCGAAGTAGCAGCGGACGACCTCGACCTGCGGCAGCCGCTCGAGCACCGGCGGCAGCATCGCGCCGGCCATGCCGTTGGCGGCGTCGACGACGATGCGAAGCGGCGTGATCGCGTCGACGTCGACGAAGGAGAGCACCTTGTCGACGAATCCGGGCCAGACGTCGAGCGGCGTGATCTCGCCGCGCTTCGTGACCGGGCCGAATCCGGCCTGCGCGCCCTTCCGCACGTCCTCGAGGCCCGAATCGCCGCCGACGGGCAGCGCCCCGGCGCGAACGATCTTCATGCCCGTGTACTGCTTCGGGATTGTGCGACGCGGTGACGCAGATCCCGCCGTCGAGCCCGAGCTCGCCGACGGCGTAGTAGACCATCTCCGTGCCGACCATCCCGAGGTCGCGGACGTCGGCGCCGCCGTCAGCAGCGCCCTCCATCACGGCGGCGGCCATCGACGGCGCGGAGACGCGCATGTCGCGGCCGACGGCGATCGAACGGGGCTGGAAGTGCTCGACGTAGGCGCGGCCGATCGCGTAGGCGCCCTCCTCGTCCAGCTCCGACCCGTAGAGGCCGCGAACGTCGTACGCCTTGAAAATCCCTGGATCGAGCATGGACCGTGATGCTATCGGGGCGCGCGCCGACAGGGAGGGGCCAGGCAAAGAGGGCGGTTTGCCGCACTCCGGCGGGTCCGGTCGTGCGCCTATCCTTCAGGGATGGAGCGCAAGCTCGCCACGGTCCTTTTCGTCGACCTCGTCGGCTCGACGCAGCTCGTCGCGAGCGCCGACCCCGAGGTCGTCCGCTCGCGCCTGAACCGCTTCTTCGACCAGGTCACGCACTGCATCACGACCCACGGCGGCATCGTCCAGAAGTTCGCCGGGGACGCGGTGATGGCGGCATTCGGCGTGCCGTTCGCCCACGAGGACGACCCGGAGCGGGCGGTTCGCGCCGCGCTCGGCATCGTCGAAGGCGGTCGGCAAGCTCGGCCTCGAGGTGCGGATCGGGATCGAGACGGGCGAGATCCTCTCGGACGAGACCGAGACGACATTCGCGACCGGTCTCGCGATCAACGCGGCAGCACGCCTGCAGCAGGCTGCGCAGCCGGGCGAGATCATGCTCGGCCCGACCGTCGAGCGCCTCACGCGCCGCCTGGTCGTCACGACGCCGCTCGGCGCGCAGGAGGCGCGCGGCTTCCCCGACGGCGTCGAGGCGTGGCGCGTGGTCTCGGTCGCCGACGATGTCGGACGCCGGCTCGTCGTCTCGGTGCCGCTCGTCGGGCGCGAGGAGGAGATCGAGCTGCTCCACAACACCTTCGCGCGCGTCGTGCAGGGACGACCGCGTGCACCTCGTCACCGTCTTCGGCGCTCCGGGCGTCGGCAAGTCGCGGCTCGCGCGGGAGTTCATCGACGGCGTCGAGCGCTCGACGATCCTCACCGGTCGCTGCCTTCCCTACGGGGAGGGCGTCACGTACTGGGCCATCGCCGAGATGGTGAAGGTGGCCGCCGGCATCACGGACGACGACACCGTCGAAGCCGCCACCGAGAAGCTCCGGAACTGCTGTGGCGACGAGGCCGTGGCCGATCTGCTCGCGCTCGCGTCCGGCGTGCTCGACGCGGTCGGCGGCGGCGAGCGGTCCGCATCCGAGATCGCCTGGGCCGCGCAGACATGGGCGACGGAGCTCGCCGACCTGCAGCCGCTCGTGCTCGTCTTCGAGGACATCCACCTGGCCGAGGAGCCGATGCTCGACCTGATCGAGCACCTCGCGAGCGGCGTCAAGGACGTGCCGCTGCTCATCCTCTGCCTCGCCCGCAAGGATCTGCTCGACGAGCGGCCGACGTGGGGTGGCGGCAACGTGCGCTCGACCTCGATCGAGCTCGAGGCGCTGCCGCTCGCCGACAGCGCTCAGCTCGTCGACGCGCTCGTCGCCGGCGAATCGGCCGAGCTGACGGCGGAGGAGCGCGAGACGGTGCTCGCGACGACCGAGGGCAACCCGCTCTTCATCGAGGAGACCGTGCGGATGCTGCTCGAGTCCGGCGGCCAGTCCGACGGGATTCCCCACACCGTCCAGGCGATGATCTCCGCGAGGATCGACCGGCTGCCGGAGACCGAGCGCACCGTGCTGCGGCGCGCCGCCGTCGCCGGGCGCGTGTTCTGGTCGGGCGCGATCGAGGAGCTCGGCGACAGTCCGATCAAGGGCGGCGAGCTCCACGACCTCGTCGAGCGCGACTTCCTCGTCCACGAGCCCCGCTCGACGATCCGCGGCGAGGAGGCGTATCGCTTCAAGCACGTGCTGCTGCGGGACGTGGCGTACGCCGGGCTCTCGAAGTCGTCCCGGGCCTTGCTCCACCGTCAGATGGCGCAATGGCTCGCGGAACGGCCGGTTGCCGACGAGCTCGTCGAGATCCGGGCCTACCACCTCGATGTGGCCACGCAGCTCGCCGAGGAGCTGGAGGGCGCGGCTCCCGACGAGCTCGCAGCCGAGACCGCCGATGCCCTGGAGCAGGCGGGTCGGCGGGCGCTCGCGCGAGAGGCGAACAGCGTCGCGCGGAGGCTGTTCTCGCGCGCCGTCGAGCTCGGGCCGAACCTCGAGCGGCGCTACCTGGCCGCGCACGCTGCCTGGCGGATGTCCGACTTCCCGACCGTGTCGGCCGAGATGCACGAGGTCAGCGAGGCGGCGAGCACCGCGGGCGATCACCGCGTCGAGGTGCGGGCGCTGACCGCGCTCGCGCGGGTGTCGCTCTACCGTGACGCCGACAACGCCTGCGCGCGGGAGCTCGCAGTGAGAGCGCTCGACGTCGTCGAGGAGGCCGACGACGTGGGTCGGTTCGATGCGCTCGAGGTCATCGGCACGGTCTCGTACTGGGAGGGCGATCTCGAGGAGGTCGTGCGGCTTGCGAACGAGCGGCTCGCGATCGCGGAGCGGATCGGGCGCGACGACCTCCAGAGCGGCGTGCTGCTCGAGCTGAACGACGTCTACAACGCCCGCCTCGAGACGGACCGCGCGCACGAGCCGCTCGCGCTCGCGATCGAGCTCGCCGGGACGAGCGGGAGCCCGACGACGCGGGGCTGGATCCTGCGCGCGTCCGGCCGGCAAGCCGCGATCGACGGCCGGTTGGGAGACGCCGAGGCCGCACTCGACGAGGCGCGTGCGATCTTCAGTGAGAGCGGCGCGGCCCTGACGCTTGCCCGCACGCTGAACTGGCTCGGAGTCGTCCTCTGGGACAAGCGCGATCTCCACGGCGCCGAGGAGAACCTGCGGGAGGCGATTCGCCTGCTCAAGCCGATCCAGGATCGGGGAACGATGGTCGAGAGCCAGCGACTGCTGGCGCAGGTGCTGCTCGACCAGGGGCGCCTCGAGGAGGCGGAGCGGTTCGCGCTCGAGTCCCGCGAGACGGTCGGCGCCGGGGACGTGTCATCGCGCTCGACGACACGGCTCGCGCTCGGGCTCGTCCGGGCCGCCCAGGGACGGGACGACGAGGCAGAGCGGCTCCTGCGGGAGTCGGAGGAGATCCTGCGGCCGACCGGGTTCCGGCGCCATCAGATCGCACCGCTCGAAGCACTCGCCGAGTTCCTCCACGCGCGCGACCGCGACGACGAGGCGGTCGAGGTGGAGGAGGCGCTCGCCGCACTTCTCGGCGACTCGCGGGTTCGCAGCCGATGTAGAAGTGCCGCGAGCCGGCGTGGTGGCCGGCTTCAGCCGGTCGCCGGTCTAGGCGCGGGCGAGAATCGCCCTGATCGCCTGGCTCGATGCCTCGTCCGGCGACTCCGAGATCACCGTCGCGGGCCGCTCGAAGCGCTCGAGCGCCTCCCGGAGCGGGTCTGCGCGCAGCGTCCCCTCGCCGTAGGGCAGGTGGTGCTTCTCGTTGCGGTTCGCGTACGCGATGTCGGAGAAGTGGATGTGAAACGGCGTGCCCGGCTCCTGGACGGCGTCGACCGCCTCGAGCGCCTCCGCGAACAGGCTCGCTTCGAGGTACGCGCCGTCGCTCGTCGCGTGCATGTGGGCGAAGTCGAGCACCGGTCGCACCCAACCCGTCCGCTCGGAGATCTCGACGACGTCGTCGAGCGGAGCCGAGGTCGCGCACGCGGCCCATCACCTCGATCCCGAACGGCACCGCGCGATCCTTGCCCTCGAGCCGCTCGCGCAACGTGCCGAGCTGCTCGACGACCGAGCTGATCGCATCCTCGCGTGAGCGGCCGAGCAGGAAGCCGGGGTGGAACACGACGACCTCGGCACCGCACGCGGCCGCGATGCCGGCGCTCCGGTCGAGCGCGCCGACCGCGGAGGAGAACTTCCGTCCCTCGGCCTCGAGGTGCCCCATGAAGCCGAACAGCGGTGCGTGCACCGACAGCACGACGTCGGCGGCGCGGGCGACCTCGCCGAGCTTCTCGGCCCACGGGTAGTCCATCCAGAATCCGCCCTCGAAGTCGATCTCGCAGGCGTCGTAGCCGCGTTCGAGGAGGAGCTCGACGGCGTGCTCCGGGTCGTCGCGGGCGGGAATGCCGGGCAGGCCGACACGGGTGCGCGCCATGCCTGAAGCTACGCGCTGCCGGACACCGGGACACCGGACATGAGCGCAAGGTGCAGCCCGGAATGTGCCTCTTTGCGGGGAGTCTCATGTCGTCCGACCCCATTCGTACCCTTGAAGCATGGAACAGCCCACGCGCATCGACCTGCTCGAGCTCGACATCGACCTCCGCCTCGCCGACCTCTGGCGCGAGGCTGCCGACGTGACCGAGTGGAACCTCGAGGTCGTCTCCGCCTTCATGCGGGCCGCGTACGGCAAGGGCTACTGCGATGCCTTCACGGAGGACTCGCCGGGCTCGCTGTGCCACGACCACGGGTACGAGATCCCGGGTCAGCAGCGCACCATGCGCGCGGCGTAGGGCGTGGCGTAGGGGCGAGTCGTGCCTCGCCCGTAGGAGCGAAGCATCGCTGCGGGTCCCGGCTCGTCGTCGGGTATCCTTGATCTGTGGCCAGGAAGCGGTCTCCGGCTCGACTCGTCATCGCTCTCTCGATCGCGGCGGTGCTCGCAGTCTTCCTTCTCTACACCTCGATTGCGGGTGGGGGAACGCCGTCGCTCAAGCCGAGCCAGCTCACGGCCCAGTCAGGGAAGGTGTCGCTCGTCGGCCGGGTCGTCGGAAAGCCGACGGGAGACTCACACGCGGGTGGCCTGCGCTTCAAGCTGCGCGATGTGAAGGATCCGGCGGGCAAGACGATCGCGGTGGTCTACACGGGCAGCGTTCCCGACCTCTTCCAGACCGACCGTGACATCGTCGTCGACGGCCGGCTCCAGAACGGCACGTTCGTCGCCACACCGGGCTCGATGGTGACCAAGTGCCCGTCGAAGTACTCGGCCGCCAAGCCCGCCGCCTAGAGGCTTGGCGTGGGCTGGAAGCACGTCTGGATGCGGCCCTGCACACTGCGGATCGCGTCCGCCGAGAACATCATCAAGGCAACCAGCCTTAACGACGTCCTCGTCGAACACGCTCCTTGGTGCATGACCACCCCAAACGCACTCCCAACCCACACCAAGCCTCTAGATGGCTGAGCTCGGCCGGGCGGCGCTCGTCGTCACGCTCGGCCTCTGCCTGTACGCGGCAGTGGCAGGCGCCTACGCGGCCGCGCGGCGCCGTCGCCGGCTTGCCCAGTCTGCGCGCAACGCGCTGATCGCCGCCTTTGGCTCCACCGTCGTCGCGGCAGGCGTGCTCGCGGCAGGGTTCCTGCGCAGCGACTTCTCGCTCACCTACGTCGCGGAGCACTCCAACCGCTCGCTCGGCGGCCCCTACAAGCTGTCGGCGTTCTGGGGCGGGCAGGAGGGCTCCCTGCTCCTCTGGCTGCTGATCCTGACCGGGTACGCCGCGCTCGCCGTCTGGGTCAACCGCAACCGCACCCGCGATCTCGTCGTCTGGGTGACGCCGGTGCTCGCGGCGATCGCGGTCGGCTTCTCGTTCCTCCTCGTCGTCGTGGCGAGCCCGTTCGCGACGCAGGTCGCGCCGCTCGACGGCGCCGGGCTCAACCCGAGCCTCCAGAACCCGTACATGATGGCCCACCCGCCGTTCCTCTACCTCGGCTACGTCGGCCTCGCGGTGCCGTTCGCATTCGCGATGGGAGCTCTGCTGTCGGGTCGCACCGACGAGCGCTGGATCGTCGCGACGCGCCGCTGGACGCTGATCGCATGGACCGCACTCGGCGTCGGCCAGCTGCTCGGATCGCACTGGGCCTACGTCGAGGTCGGCTGGGGCGGCTACTACGCGTGGGATCCGGTCGAGAACGCCGCCCTGATGCCGTTCCTCGCCGCGACCGCGTTTCTCCACTCGGTGATGATCCAGGAGAAGCGCGGGATGCTGAAGGTCTGGAACGTCGTCCTCGTCGCGCTCGCGTTCTGCCTCTCGCTCTTCGGCACCTTCCTCACCCGCTCCGGGGTCGTGAACTCGATTCACTCGTTCGCCCAGAGCGACATCGGCCCGTGGTTCCTTGCGTTCATCGTGATCGCCGTCGTGTTCTCGACGGCGCTGATCATCTGGCGCCTGCCGCTGCTCCGCTCGACGACGAGGCTCGAGTCGCTCGTCTCGCGCGAGGCGGTATTCCTCTACAACAACCTGCTCCTCGTGGCGCTGTGCCTGACGATCCTCTGGGGCGTCGCGTGGCCGATCCTCTCGGAGGCCGTCCGCGGCACGTCCGTCGTCGTCGGCCGGCCGTACTTCGACTTCTTCCTCCGCATCTTCGGGCTGCCGTTGCTGCTGCTGATGGGCATCGGGCCGCTGATCGCCTGGCGGCGCGCTTCCCTGCGCGGGCTCGGAAAGACGTTCCTCTGGCCCTTCGTCGTCGCAGTCGTCGCGGGCGTGGTGCTGCTCATCCTGGGGGCCGGCTCGTCGATCCCGGGCCTGATCGCCTACACGTTCGCGGCATTCGTGCTCGCCGCCATCGGGCTCGAGTTCGTGCGTGGCACGAAGGCCCGGAAAGCGCTCTCGAGCGACTCCTGGCCCGGAGCGTTCTTCTCCCTGATCGGCCGCAACCGCCGCCGCTACGGCGGCTACGTCGTGCACGTCGCGATCGTCTTCTTCGCGATCGGGATCGCAGGCTCGAGCGCCTACGACTCGGTGGTCGAAGGCAAGGTCGCGAAGGGGCAGTCACTCGCGGTCTCCGGCTACAAGGTCACCTATACCGGGCTCGACCGAGCGCGACACGCCGCACGCCGCCGAGGTGCGCGCCCACCTGCTCGTGAGCCGCGACGGCAAGAGCCTCGGGACGATGGAAGCGGGCAAGAACTCGTACAAGATCGCCGGCCCCGACCCACAGGTCTCTTCGGAGGTGGGGATCCGAACGAACTACCTCACCGGCGAAGACCTGTTCGTGATCCCGGAGCAGATCAACGACGACGGCTCCGTCTACTTCCGCATCTTCGTCAAGCCGCTCGTGAACCTGATCTGGCTCGCGGGCATCATCTTCCTGCTCGGCTCGGTTATCGCGCTCTGGCCCGACGCGCGCGAGCAGCGCCGCCTCGCCGTCCGCTACGACGACGCCGACAGCCCCGCCGCGCCCGCCAGTCCCCGCCCGCGGTGAACGTCGCGCTGGTTCTCGGGGCGGCGCTGGCCGTCCTCTGTGTCGTGCTGGTCGCGCTTCCGTTCCTGCGTGAGCCCGAGCCCGTCTCCGACGAGCTCGACGAGATGACTCCTGAGCGTCGCCGACGCCTTGGCCTGGCCGAGGAGCGCGATCGGGCACTTGCGGCGCTGAAGGAGCTGGAGGCCGACCACCGGGCGGGTCGTGTCAACGACGAGGACTACCGCATCTCGATCGGGCCGCTCCGGCGCGAGGCAGCGGAGGCGTTGCGGGCGCTGGATCGGCCGGCGCCTATTCCGGAGCCGGCTCCGGCGGCCGAGGCGGAAGCCCGGACGGCCGACTGAAGTCGGTCGCCGCTGCGGCGATAGGGTGTGGTCGTCCTGTTGGCGGTCGCCTCGTGCGTGCGCCGTGCGCTGCTTTCCGCTGGCGACGGCCGGCAAGTCCCGGCATCGCACCGTCGCCGGCGCCGATGCTCGCGGAATGCCACGAACGCGGAGAGGCGCCACCTTCTGGAGATGCACTCCCCGACGTTGCCGATACGGTGGCCCCGGCGCGACAAAATCGATCCGGGTGCGCGTTTACGGCCCAGCACTCGCACAGGCGCTCGAAGCACACCGTGGCGCTCAAGATGGTCGCCTGGGATGCCCAGCTCGACAACGCCGGCTGCGACTCGCACAGCCACGTTCACCCTGAAGAGCCGCTAACAACCAGGCGCCCTTGCCGCCGCTCGATGGTCGAGCGCACCGGCTCGCCACAGGTTCGGATCCTCGCGGGAGACCGGCAGCGAAGTCGGTCTCCCCGGTTCGGCAATGTCGCCTGAGGCTTAGCCGACACCTGCTTAGCCGTTGACTGGCACGATGCGCAGATGAGTGACGGATTGTTCACCGAAGCGGCGGCGACCTTTGCCGCCTGGGAGCGCGACCGGGATCTCTCCGGCTCCTGCCTCGTGACGCGCGGCGGCGAGACGCTGTTCGAGGCGTCGTGGGGATTCGCGGACATTGCCGCGCGGGTGCCGAACCTGGCTTCGACCCGGTTCGGCCTGGCGTCGCTGACGAAGATGTTCACGGCCGTCGTCGTAGCGACGCTGGTCCGTGATGACCGGCTCGCGTTCGAGACCCCGGTTGTGGAGATTCTGCCGGCGGACCTCCGCCCGCGTGGGCTCGCCGCTGCCGTGTCGGTTCACCATCTTCTTTGCCACACCTCTGGGATCGCCGACTACGCCGAGGAGGACGAGACCTCCCCGGGATACGTCGAGGACTATGCCGCTCTCTGGGTCGATAGACCGAGTTACCTCGTCGAGCGTCCTGCCGACTTCCTGCCGCTGTTCGCCGACCTGCCGGCGTATCGTCCACCGGGCCAGTCGTTTCAGTATTCGAACGCCGGCTACATCCTGCTCGGCCTCGTCATCGAGCAGCTGGCTGGTACGTCCTACCGCGACGCGGTTCAGGAGCGGGTTTTCGAGCCGGCGGGGATGACGGCGAGTGGGTTCTTCCGGCTCGACGAGGCAGTGTCGAACGTGGCTCATGGTTATCTGCCTGCCACTTCGTCGACCGTCCCGCGGCGGACGAATATCTACAGCATCCCGGTTGTTGGGGGTGCGGACGGCGGGGCGATGAGCACGACCGGGGACATTGATCGGTTTCTTCGCGCCTACGCAGACGGCACTCTGATCGGCGACCTCACGGAGGTCATGCTCCGGCCGCACGCTGATGCGTCCGCAGGGTTCTTCGAGGGTTACGGCGTTCACCTCTGGCCGGACGGACGCTGGGGTCACGGGGGAGGCGACCCGGGCGTCGTCGTGACCGCGTACCGCTGGCCCGACGACGACATTCACGTCATCGTGTTGGGCAACACCGCAGGGCCGGTCGGCGACGTTCGCGAGCTTCTGCGCGAGAAAGCCGGCTAAGACTCACTCCATACGCCGACTCCCTCGGGCAACTACTCGCTTGCGCCAGTGTTCGGGAACGTCACCTGAGCGAGGCGCTTGTAATCGGTCTCCGACTGTGCGATACCGATTCAATGATCACGTTCTGCCTCATCCACGGCCAATGGCACGACGGGTCGTGCTGGGGGTCGGTCCTCGATCGGCTGCGAGCACGCGGACATAACGGCGTAGCACCCGATATGCCGTTCGATGATCCGCAGGCCGACTACGAGCAACGAGCACGCCCAGCCTTGGAAGCACTCGACGGCGTCGACGGCCCCGTCGTGGTCGTCGGACACTCCATAGCATCAGCCGAGGCTGCACTAGTCGCGTCAGCACGCCAGACAACGCTCCTCGTGCATCTCTGCCCGAGATTCGGCACGTTCCCAATGCCTCCGGACGCTCCAGATGTCTTCCGGCCGGGCTTCCCTTTCCCTCCGAGGAACGCCGACGGCAGGTCGGTATGGACGCCCGAAGGGGCGATCGAAGCGATGTATCCCCGACTCCCGAGAGAAACAGCGTGCGAACTCGCGGAACGCCTACGGCCTGGGGCATCAGCGGTCGGCGACTATCCGCTCAGCCAGCATCCGACACTTCCCACAGCGCTCGTCTACACGGCTAACGACGAGTTCTTCACGCCACAATGGGAACGATTCGTCGCCCGCGATCTGCTCGGCGTCGAGCCAATTGAGATCCCCGGCGGTCACTTCCCAATGGTGGAGAACCCCGAACTGCTCGCCGACCTTTTCGACCTTCTCGCCTCCGACGCCATCGCATCCAACTGACCGGGTGATTCGTGGGTTGACTACTGGTCAATCGCCTGGGCCAGTGCTCGGAATGTTGCATGAGCCGCGGCAGTGACGGCGTCTTGTCGCCAGGAGTTGACGCTGCAACGGTGACCTGGGAGAGTTGCGCGCTCAGCGGGTCGAGTCGCGCAAATCGCCTCTAAGGCAGCCGCATCTGTTGTGGCCTCTGCGACGCCAAGCCCTTCTTTCCTCGCTGGATCAGCGTCTTGCTGTATCAGAGCGCGGCTATTGAGGGGAACGTGATGCCCGGCTTCACAGGAGGAAGTTTCTTGAAGGGCAGTCCGATTGAGCCGACGGTGATAGCTGCCGTGGTCGTCGTTTTTTTCGGCCTCGTCGGCGCAGGCTGTCGGGGCGGTTCGACTGCAGGAGGATCGGGTGAGGGGCCGCCCGGAGTTCCGAACAGTGACGTGCGTTTCTCGACCAGCGGGCCGGAGGCGCTCGCTTTCGACAAGAAGGGCAATCTCTACGTCACCGATTGCTATGCCGCTCGCGTCTTCGTGATCGACCCATCCGGGAAGATGATGCTCGTGGCCGGCTCAGGCCCTGGGGTGTATGGAGGTGGCTACAAGGGCGACAACGGCCCCGCCTCGAAAGCGCGACTGTTCTGTCCGGCCGGGCTCGCCCTCGATGAAGGCGGTGATCTGTATGTCGCCGACCACGGCAACAACCGGATCAGGAAGATCGATCGAACAGGCCTGATTACGACATTCGCGGGAAGCGGCGCCACCGGCGTCGATGCGGGTGGGTTCAGCGGCGACGGCGGCCCCGCGCACACAGCACGCCTGCAGGAGCCTCTAGGCCTGGCGTTGGACGGGGAAGGAAATCTGTACGTGGCGGATCGTGACAACAACGCGATCCGCAAGATCACCCGAGACGGAGTCATAGCCACGGTCGCTGGCAAACAAGGATCGACGGTTGGCTTCTCCGGAGACGGCGGCCCCGCTACGCGGGCAACGCTCAGCAAACCCGAGGGCGTTGCCCCCGGCCGAGACGGCAACATCTACTTCTCCGACTCAGCGAACGGCCGCGTCCGCAAGGTCGACAGGAACGGAGTCGTGACGACGATCGCAGGAACCGGACTCTTCGTGGCTATTCCAGACGGAGGGCCAGCCACGAAAACATCGCTGATCGACCCAGGCGGTCTCGCCGTCGACGCCAAAGGCAACGTCTATGTCTCCGGAGACCACCGCGTCCGACGCATCGATCGAACCGGAACAATGACAACCGTCGCGGGAACCGGCGAGGGCGGATACTCCGGAGACGGCGGACCCGCAACAAAGGCCAAGCTCAACACCCCAGCCGGCCTAGCCCTCGATGAGCGCGGCAACCTCTACATCGCCGACGGCGACAACCACCGAGTCCGAAAAGTCGACACCAACGGTGTGATAACGACGTTTGCAGGGTGACCCCACTAGGCGCCCGACGCGACCTCACGAATGCCGCCGGGACGGAGCATAACCCTGGCGCTGCGGGTGACATTCCCGAACGCGGTCTCGCAGCGCAGGGCCGGCCGCCGAACTCGACCGCGCCGCCGCGCACTGCCGCACGGCCGCCGGGCACTTTCGAGAGAGGGAGATCCCGCGTGCTGCGCCTCACGCCTGGGCCGCCTTCGGGCACGTCCGCACCGCCGAGGCGTCGCTCGAGGCACAGGCGAAGACCCACGCTGAGAGGTCGAACCCGCTGTGAGCACTACTGGCTGATCGACGCGGTCGCACTCGCGGCCGTTCTCGGACTACTAGGCTTGCGGCATGAAGATTTTCAATCTCAACGCAGATGAGTGGGATCGCACGGAAGAGCGCGAGGGCTGGCGCTTCAAGGACGCCTGGGTCGGCGCGCACACCGACGCCGAGCTGATCGGCGCGAGCATGTACGAGGTCGAGCCCGGTAACAAGCAGGGGCCATTTCACACCCACCACGCGAACGAGGAATGGGCGATCGTCCTCCGCGGCGAGCCGACGCTGCGCACGCACGAGGGCGAGCAGCAGCTGCGCCAGGGCGACGTCGTCGCGTTCCCGCGCGGCAAAGAGGGCGCGCACCAGATCCGCAACGACACCGACGCGCCCGTCCGCGTCCTCATACTCTCCACGCTGATCGCGCCGGACATCGTCGAGTACCTCGACACAGGCAAGATCGGCGCGCGGAGCGTCGCCGGTGACCGGATCATCTTCGCTCGCCCGGGGCCCGAGCTCGAATATTGGGAGGACGAGGACTAGTAGGGGACAACGCCCGCTCGCCTGCGCCAGCGTCCTCACGCCTGAGGGCTACGCGGCGTCGGTCGCCGCGGCGGGAAGCGCCTCGGCGGGGATGATGCGGACGTCCGGGAGTGCGCGCCAGCGCTCCTCGAGCCCGAGGCCGTAGCCGGCGAAGAGCTCGTCCGGGACGGTGAAGCCGACGTACTCGAGCCCGATGTTCTCGACGAGGCGGCGGTAGGGCCGGTCGAGCAGCGTCACGGCGGCGATGCTCTTCGGGTTGCGTTGCGCGAGGGTGCGGGTGAGGAAGGCGAGCGTCAGGCCCGTGTCGACGACGTCAGCGACGAGGATCACGTCGCGCCCCTCGATCGACGTATCGAGGTCCTTGAGTAGCCGGACACCGCCGCGGCCCCCGTCGGAGTAGCCCGCGAGCTCGATCAGATCGATCGCGTGCAGGATCGGGATCGCCCGTGAGAGGTCGGCGAGGAAGACGGCGCTCGACTTCAGCGGCGCCACGAGCACGGGCTCACGGCCGTCGTAGTCGGCGGCGATCGCGGCACCGAGCTCGCCGACGCGCGCAGCGATCTCGGCAGCCGAGAGATACACCTCTCCTGCGTGGTCGTGTCCTATGACGCCAGCTTCAGTCGGTATCGCTGGGCCAGGCGCTCGAGATCGCGCCGGTAGAAGAGCTTGACGTTGATGTCCGGGTACTGCTCCCGGAGCTCCCGAAGCTTGCGGTTCTTGCGGGTCACGAGCGACTGCTTCATCACGGTCACCTCGATGTAGAGGTTCTCGTCCGGCAGGTAGAAGTCGGGTGTGAACGCCCGCGTGATGCGGCCCTCGTCGTCACGCTCGAGCACGAACGAGGTCGGCTCGTACTCCCAGGGGATCGCGTACCAGTCGAGGATCCTGGCGCACTCGAGCTCGATTCGGTTCGCAAACCGCGGCGGCTCCGTCCCGCGGTAGGCCTGGAACCGGTGGGATTCCGACCGCACAGGCGCAACGGTACTCACGCTCTCGGACGGCCCCTCGACCGGAGCCCGCCAGCAACCTAGACTGCGGGCATGTCCAACGGCGCCGCCCGCCCCTTCAGGATCGCGCATCTCTCCGACCTCCACTGCGGGGAGCAGTACTTCGAGCCGACGCTGCTCGACCGGGCGATCGCCGAGATCAACGAGCTCGAGCCCGACATCGTGATCTGCTCCGGCGACCTCACGAGCTTCGGGTTCAAGCACGAGTATCAGCTCGCCCGTCAGTACCTGGACAAGATCGCGTGCGAGTCACTGGTCGTCATCCCCGGGAACCACGACTCGCGCAACGTCGGCTACGTGCACTTCGAGGAGCTCTTCGGCGAACGCAACAGCGTGCTGCGCAAGGGCGGGGTGACGGTGGTCTCGGTCGACTCGACCGAGCCCGATCTCGACCACGGGCAGATCGGCCGTGGCCGCTACCCGTGGATCGAGAGCGAGTTCGCTGCTCAGCCCGCAGACCTGAGGGTCTTCGTGCTGCATCACCATCTCCTTCCCGTACCCGGGACCGGGAGGGAGCGAAACGTCGTCTACGACGCCGGTGACGTGATCGAATGCCTGCTGCGGGCGGGCGTGCAGCTCGTGCTCTCCGGGCACAAGCACGTCCCGTACGCCTGGCGGCTCGAGAACCTGTTCGTCGTCAACACCGGCACGGTTTCTTCGCTGCGCTTGCGTGGGAACTCGCGACCCTGTTACAACGTGATCGAGATCACGGGCAGCCATGTCGACATCTGGCGCCGGCATCCGTTCCACGGACAGGAGCGCATCATTCAGTTCTCGACCGACACGTTCGAGTACGAGAAGTACACCGGCCGGATCGTGTCCGAGGTGACATCGCGCTCGTGAGAGCGGTCGCCGTGATCGACGGGGAGCACTACGCCTCCGTGGTCAGGGACGCCCTCGTCGAGCTGCCGCAGGAGATCGTCGCCTGCGTCTTCGTCGGCGGCACCGAGAAGCTGCGTGGCGGCGAGGAGTACGGCGTGCCGCTTGCAGCGTCGCTCGAGGAGGCGATCCGCGACTACGCGCCCGATGTGGTGCTCGATCTCTCCGACGAGCCCGTGCTCGGCCCGCCTGCACGATTCCGGCTCGCCGCTCGTGCCCTGGCGCTCGGCGTGCCGTACGAGGGGGCCGATTTCAGGCTCGAGCCGCCGCGCTTCGAGACGATCAGGACGCCGTCCGTGGCCGTGATCGGCACCGGCAAGCGCGTCGGCAAGACGGCCGTCACGGGGCACGTTGCCCGGGTGATGGCACGTGACCGCCGCGTCGTCGTCGTCGCCATGGGGCGTGGGGGGCCTGCCGAGCCCGAGGTGATCGAGGTCCAGCCAACCGTGGCCGATCTTCTCGAGCTTTCCCGCGCCGGACGCCACGCCGCTTCCGACCACCTCGAGACGGCTGCCCTGACCGGGCTGCCGACGGTTGGTTGCCGGCGCTGCGGTGGTGGGCTCGCCGGGGCGGTCGGCATCTCGAACGTTCTCGCGGGCACGAGGATCGCGGAGGAGCTCGGCCCCGACCTGATCGTGCTCGACGGCAGTGGCGCTGCGCTGCCGCCGATCGCAGCCGAGCGTCGCATTCTCGTCGTCGGTGCGCATCAGGATCATGCGGTTGCGACGGGGTATCTGAACCCGTACCGCGCGCTCCTCGCGGATCTCGTGGTCGTGACGATGGCCGAGGACGGTGTCGATCACGCCGCGCTCGCCACTCGGCTCTCCGAGCTGACGAGGCCGGGCGTCCCGGTCGTCCGTGCTGTGCTGCGGCCGCGGCCGCTCGCCGACGTTCGCGGCCGGAGGGTCGCATTCTTCGGCACGGCGCCAACTGCCCAGCACGAGCGGATTGCGGAACATCTCCGTACGTCGTCCGGCGCCGACGTCGTCGCCATTTCCGGCAGCCTCTCCGACCGTAGCGCGCTCCGGCGCGAGCTCGAGAGTCTCGACGCGGAGGTCGTGGTCGTCGAGATCAAGGCTGCCGCGATCGACGTCGTCGCCGAGGAGGCAGCGCGGCGTGGAATCGAGGTCGTTCTCGCCGGGAACGACGTCGTGCCGCTGCCCGGCGAAGCCGACCTCGATGGTGAGCTGGAGCGCCTCGCGGTCGAGGCGATCGAGAGCGCCATGGTGAGCGCGTGAGCGAGCGCCGCTATCTGGCGCCGTTGCCGCTCGGCGGCGACGAGGGGCCGCCGTGGTCGAAGGGGCTGATGGCGAGGGCGCTCGCCGCGACGGGTCTGACGCCGACGCGGGCCTACGACCTCGCGCGCCTGGCCGAGGCCGACATGGGCAAGCGCCGTGAGGTCGAGCTCGATCTCGACCGGCTGTCGGAGCTTGCGACGGAGGTGCTCGGAGAGTCCGAGGCCGCCAGGACGATCCGGCGCCTGCGCCGGCTGCAGGTGCTCCAGAAGCTCGAGCTGCCGATCTTCCTCCTCGTCGGCGGTGCGACCGGCACCGGCAAGTCGACCCTCGCGACGGAGACGGCGCACCGCCTCGGGATCACCCGGGTGACCTCGACCGATTTCATCCGGCAGACGATGCGGGCGTTCTTCTCGCGGGAGTTCATGCCGTCGGTGCACTTCTCGAGCTTCGACGCCGAGCTGGGGCTGAGCCGCGCCGACGAGGATCTCGCCGGCGATGCGGCCCTGCTCGGGTTCCTCGACCAGACGCGGAACGTGCTCGTCGGTGTCGAGGCGGCGATCGACCGCTCGCTCACCGAGGGGTGGTCGATGGTGCTCGAGGGGGTGCACATCGTGCCCGGGATGATCTCGGTCGACCGCGCCGACGCGCTCGTCGTCCAGTGCGTGGTCGCGATCACCGACGAGGATCTCCACCGGAGCCACTTCTGGGTGCGCGACTCGGCGACAGACGGCCTGCGGCCGCTCGAGAAGTACCTCGACGGCATGACCGAGATCCGCATGATCCAGGACGTCCTGCTCGAGCGCGCCCGCCGCTTCGACGTTCCGGTGATCGAGAACACGTCGTTCGACGAGGCGATCGGGCAGATGCTCGATCTCGTGCTGACCGGCGCGGAGCGGCTCACCCGGGTGTAACCGGCGGCGGCGGTCGCCGCTACAGTGGCTGCATGGTCACCGAGAACGACGTCATCGAAGCGCTGCACGGGGTCGAGGATCCCGAGCTCGGCATGGACATCGTCGAGATCGGCCTCTTCTACGAAGCCGAGATCGAGGGCTCGAACGTCAAGATCATCCACTCGCTGACCTCGATGGGCTGCCCCGCCGGCCCGATGATCCAGGAAGGCATCCACGACGCCGTCGCTGCGCTGCCCGGTGTCGAGAAGGTCGACGTCGAGCTGACGTTCGACCCCCCGTGGACGCCCGACCGGATGTCGGACGACGCCAAGTTCATTCTCGGTTTCGGCTGATCCTCATCTGACGGGCGTGAGCCTGTTTCGCGATGGGCGTGCGCGGGTACCCGCACGCCATGCAGGTTGGGTACGCGTTGTCGAGCGAGGAGCACAAGCCGCGGGATCTGATCGCGAACGCTGTCGCGGCCGAGAAGGCAGGCTTTGCGTTTGCGCTGATCTCGGATCACTTTCATCCGTGGATCGACCGGCAAGGCGAGAGCCCGTTCGTCTGGTCGGTGCTGGGAGGGATCGCAGCGAGCACGACGGACCTGGTCGTCGGCACGGGCGTGACGTGTCCGCTCGTGCGCGTGCATCCGGCGGTGATCGCCCAGGCGGCAGCGACGACCGCGTCGCTGTTCGACGACCGCTTCTTCCTCGGCGTCGGAACAGGCGAGAACCTGAACGAGCACATCGTCGGCGATCGTTGGCCCCCGACGTCCCTCCGGCGGGAGATGCTCGCCGAGGCTGTCGAACTGATGCGGAAGCTGTGGACCGGCGAGCTCGTCACCCATCGAGGCTCCCACTACACCGTCGAGGACGCGCGCATCTACACGCTTCCCGAAAATCCGTTTGACGTCTGCGTGGCGGCCGGCGGCCCCGAGGCGGCGAAGCTGGCGGCCGAGATCGGAGACGGCATTATCTGCACCGCCCCCGACGCCGAGCTGCTCGAGGCGTTCGCGGAAGCAGGTGGTGGCGGACCACGCTACGCCCAGGTGACCCTCTGCTGGGCAGAGACGGAGAAGGAGGCGGTCCAGACGGCCCTCGAGTGGTGGCCGAACGCCGGCCTTCGCGGCCCGCTCAGTCAGGAGCTGCCGTTGCCGAGTCACTTCGAACAGGCCGCAGCGATGGTGTCCGCGGACGACATCACCGAGGCCATTGCCTGCGGCCCTGACCCGGACACGCATATCCAGAAGATCGAGGCGTACCGCGACGCCGGCTTCGACCACATTTACCTTCACCAGGTAGGGCCTGACCAGCAGGGTTTCATGCGGTTCTACGAGCGCACGCTGGCGCCCGAGCTCGCATCGCTCGGCGTTGCCTCGGGCCGCGCGTAGAGATGGGTATGAGGGATTCCGGTGACCACGGCGCCGGGCTCCGGGTAATCCGTGCCGTCGTCAGTTCCGCCGACGCGATGCTCGGCGAGTCAATCGCGAGGGGCGTGGCCTCGCACCATCGCCGTCGGCTAGGGCGCGTGGGTTGGAATCATGTGTTGGAGCCGTCCGAGGGGTTGTGGGCAGAGGGAGATCCGGCGCCACGAGCAGGATGCTCGCTCGAGGTGCTCGTCGATGGGGAAGAGGCTCTCCCGCGTATCGCGGACGAGATCGGCGCGGCGCAGTCACACGTGTGGCTGGCGGGCTGGCAGTTTGGCCCGTCGTTCGCACTCCGGCGAGACGGTTCTCCCATCGTCCTGCGCAACCTGCTGGCGCAGGTAGCCGAACGGATCGATGTGCGGGTCCTCGTATGGGCCGGCGCTCCCGTGCCCGTCTTTCGGCCTTCGCGTCGCGCCGTCCGCGCCATGCGAGGCGAGCTTTGTGACGGCACCAATATCCAGTGCGCGCTCGACTCCCACGAGCGTCCGCTGCACTGCCACCACGAGAAGGCCATCGTCATCGATGACCGGGTGGCATTCGTCGGAGGCATCGACCTGACGGCGGAGAGCGGCGACCGGTTCGACTCGAGCGACCACATCGCGCGGGCGGCGGTCGGCTGGCACGACGTCAGCACGAGGATCGAAGGGCCGGCGGTCGGCGACGTCTCGAGTCACTTCCGCATGCGCTGGCGCGAAGTGACCGGCGAGACACTGCAGCCGCCGCTCGCGCCTGCGGACGAGCTCGGGCGTGCGGGCACCCACACGGTGCAAATCGTCCGCACGATCCCGGAGAAGGTCTATCAGGCCGAATCCCGCGGGGACTTTCGGATCCTGGAGTCGTATCTGCGGGCGCTCCGGTCGGCGCGGTCGTTCATCTACCTCGAGAACCAGTTTCTCTGGTCACCCGAGATCGTGACCGTCCTGCGCGACAAGCTCGAAGAGCCACCGAGCGATGCGTTCAGAATCGTTCTCGTTCTGCCCGGGAAGCCGAACTCAGGCGGAGACGACACGCGCGGCGCGCTCGGCGAGCTGATCGAGGCCGACAACGGAGCGGGCCGCCTGCTCGCGTGCACGCTCTACGCACGCCATGGCGGCCTCGCCGATCCCGTCTACGTCCACGCCAAGGTCGGGATCGTCGACGATCGTTGGCTCACGATCGGATCGGCGAACCTGAACGAGCACTCTCTGTTCAACGACACCGAGATGAACATCGTCTGTCAGGACCCGGAGATCGTGATCTCGACCCGGCTGAGACTCTGGGCGGAGCATCTCGAGCTCGACGCAGCGACCATCAGCGGAGACGCCCGGACGGTCATCGACGACCACTGGCGACCGATCGCAGAAGAGCAACGTGCACGGCGCGAGGCCGGCCGGCCCCTCACGCACCGGCTGGCCGAGCTCCCGCACCTCTCCCGCCGGTCGGAACGTCTGCTCGGGCCGCTCCAGGGATTGCTGGTCGACGGGTAGTCCGGGCCGGCTACTGCTCGGACATGAGCACGCGCACGAGATATCCACCGGCGAGGGCCGCAGCCACCACACCGACGACGAAGACCAAGCTCACGGGACGCGCTCTGTCGGGCGCCTCAGCGATCATCGCGCTCGTGGAGTCGCTCGGCAGTGATGAGCATCCCGCCGCCGGCGACCTCCTTGGACTCGGTCACGACCACCGGGAAGCCCACGTCGAGAATGGCACCGACGGGCGCAGGCTTGCGTAGCTCCACCCAGATCTGCTCGCCGTCGACTCGCACGAGAGAGGCGATCGAGCGGCGGCGGAGATGCAACGACGCAATGATCGGGGCCGCAAGTGACATACGTCTGTGTTCCACGCTCACGGCCGTTCAAACCACGGTCGACGGAGGGCGAGGAGCTCGGGGCGAAGCGCGGGTGATCCGCCGCTACGGCGTCGGCGGCTGCGGCGTTGCAGCCTTCACCGGCGTCTTCGCCGGCGTGTAGGCGCAGATCACGTAGCCGGCGAGGCGCTTCTTGCCGCCCGAGCTGCGGGCGGTGATGATCCAGCCGGTCGCCTGGGCGCGGTCGTCGACGGCGTTCGTGCCGTTCGCCGGCGCCGAGTTGATGAGGCTGCCGTAGAAGTCGTTGCCCGCGTAGTCGGTCGTCGTCGTCGAGAGGAAGCCGCCGCCGCCGCCGACCGGCACCTGGCCGGTGTCGCACGGGATCAGGAGCTGGGCCTCGCCGAGGGCCGTCAGGTCCTTGGTGGCGCGCCGGACGACGAAGGCGAGTCCGGCGGGGATCGTCCCCGGAGCGAGATCGCCGGCCTTGATGGTTCCGTTCTTGAGGTCGGCGCCCGTGATCGACGCCGGAGCGGATCTTGTCGCCGGTGACGGCGTTGGCACGCAGCTGGGCCGTGCCGACGCTGCCGGCCGGAAGGATGGCGCTCCGCACCGCCTGGCCGACGCCCGTGAACCCGAGCGCGGCGACGACGAGCGCGGCGAGAGCAAGGCCACGAGAGACAGGATCGCGCATGGAGAGAGGCTTCAGCCTCTCTCCCGGGTTTCCTGCCGCGCGAGAGGTTAGGGAATCGAAAGGACGATCTTGCCGAGCTGCGCACCCGCCTCGAGGCGCTCGTGCGCGGCCCGGGTCTCGGCAAGCGGAAACACGGTGTCGACATGCACCCGGGCGCGGCCGCTGCGCACGAGGTCGTAGGCGCCGAGGAAGTCGTCGCGCGAGCCCATCGTCGACCCGTAGACGGTCAGCTGCTTCCACCAGAAGCGGTGGAGCGCTGCAGGTGGGTTCGGGCCGCTCGTGGCGCCACAGACGGCAACGCGCCCCGCCGGCGCGACCGCGCCGAGCGACCGGGCCCACGTCGCCTCGCCGACCGTCTCGACGACGACGTCGACGCCGGCGCCCGTCGCCTCCTTCACCGTCGTGACGACGTCGCCGGTGTGGTGGTTCACCGCGACGTCGGCGCCCCACGCGAGCGCCTGCGCGAGCTTCTCGTCGCTGCCGGAGGTGACGATCGTGCGCGCCCCGAGCGCCCGGCAGATCTCGAAGGCAGCGGTCGCGACGCCGCCGCCGATGCCCCAGATCAGCACCCACTCGCCCGGCTGCACGGCGGCCTTGGTGACGAGCATCCGGTACGCCGTCTCGTAGACGAGCGGGAATGCCGCTGCCTGCTCGAACGTCAGCGCGTCGTCGAGCGCGAACACCTGCGCCGCGTCGACCGCGATCAGCTCGCAGTGCGTCCCGTCGGAATGCTCGCCGAGAACCGAGATCGTGTGTCCGTGCTCGAGGCCCGGGATTGAGCACGACGCGGTCGCCGACGGCGAAGCCGTCTACGCCCGAGCCGAGCGCCTCGACGACTCCCGCACCGTCCGCTCCCAGGATCCGGGGCTTCGGCACGGAAGGGAGGCCCATGCGCACCCACACATCGAGGTGGTTGAGCGACGCTGCTGCGAGGCGGACGAGAACCTGCGCCGTCGGCCGGCTCCGGATCCGGGACGTCCTCGTACCGGAGCACGTCCGGCCCGCCGTCCTCGTGGATCCGAATCGCCTTCACGGGCAGAATCCTCTCATGACGGCAGCCGAGCTCGCACGCGCAGCCGAGGAGCTCGGGATCGATGTCATCGGCGCGGCGCCGGCGGAGGCCTACGACGACACCGAGCGCGCACATCCGCGAGCGGCACGACCGCGGGCTCTTCGCGGGGATGAAGTTCACGATGGCGCGGCCCGAGGTCTCGTGTCACCCCGAGCTGCTGCTCGACGGTGAGGCGCGCACGGTCGTCTCGGCGGCGCTCTGTTACTGGGCCGACGCGCCCGAGCCGGAGCCCGGCGAGGGCCGCCTGCCGCGCTACGCCTGGATCGACCACTACGCGCTGCTGCGCGAGCGCCTCGATGCGCTCGGCAGGGCGCTCGGCGGCCGCTACCGCGTGCTCGTCGACGAGAACCAGCACGTCGACCGGGAGGGAGCGCGGCGCGCCGGCGTCGGCTTCTACGGCAAGAACACGATGATGATCACGCGCGAGCACGGCTCCTGGGTGGTGCTCGGAACGCTCGTCACCGACGCCGAGATCGAGGCGACGCCGCCGCTCGACCTCGACTGCGGTCGCTGCCGCCTCTGCATCGACGCCTGCCCGACCGGCGCGCTCGACGAGCCCGGCGTGCTCGACGCCAACCGCTGCCTCTCGTTCTGGACGCAGGCGCCTGCTCCCGTCCCGGAGCCCTACCGTGAGGAGCTGGGAGCATCCGTCTACGGCTGCGACATCTGCCAGGACGTGTGCCCGTGGAACCGCGGCGTCGAGAAGCGGCGCGCCGACCGGCCGCTCCCGGCACGACGCGACCCCGAACGTCTCGCTGCTCGAGTGGCTCACGCGCGACGGGGCGGAGCTGATCGACGGAGGTCGACCGCCTCTACGTGCCGCGCAACGACCCGCGCTGGCTGCGGCGGAACGCGCTCACCGCGCTCGGCAACGTCGGCGTCGCGGACGACCTCCCGCTCGCCGAGGCATGGGTGGAGAGCGACGACCCGATGCTCGCCGAGACCGCGGCCTGGGCGATCGAGCGGATCGGGGAGCGCGCCGGATGAGCGACGGACGACCGCCCGACGATCTCGCCGTCCTCGTCCACGAGATCCGGAGCCCCGTCGCGGCGCTCGTCGCGATCGCCGCTGCCTATCCGGTGTCGGATGCCGATCGGCAGGCACGACTGCTCGAGCTTGCCCGCAGCGCCGTCGACGAGCATCGAGCGCCTGCTCGACGGAGCCGCGAACGGCGACGCTTCGAACGGAGCGAGTCGATGTCGGGCGGCTCGTGCTCGATGCCACCGAGGCAGCGAGCTGGCTCTCGCCAGGTTCCCGGTCGGCGTCGGCTGCTCGCTCGGCACGACGGTGCAGGATGATCTCATCGTCGACGGCGATCCCGTGCGGCTGCGCCAGGCTCCTCGACAACCTGATCGGCAACGCGATCGGCCATTCGCAGTCAGTGGAGGTCTCGGCCCGTCGCGACGGCGCCTCGGTCGTCGTCGAGGTCGCCGACGAGGGTGACGGCATCCCGGCCGCCGACCTGCGAGCGCATGTTCGAGCCGGGCGTCCGGCTCACGAACGACCGACCGGGCTCGGGTCTCGGGCTCGCCGTCGTGCGGACGATCGCGCGGGCGCACGGGGGAGAGGTCGAGGTCGAATCGACCCCTGGTCAGGGTTCGACGTTCAGGCTCGTGCTGCCGGGCGCTTCCGGCGCACCGTAACGCCGAGCTCCTGCTGGAGCGCGCGCGCGCGGGCGGCGATGCGCGCCCGCATGTCGGCCGGCTCGAGCACGACCGTCTCGCCGGCGTCGGCGAGCACCTCGGAGAGGAGCCACTCGTCGGTCTTGAACGGCAGCTCCGACGAGCGCCGCCTTGTCGGTCAGCAGCCTGCCGCCGCGCTGCTCGACCTTCCAGCGGGCGACGACGGGGGAGTGCCAGAGCCGGGCGAGGCGTGGCTCGGTGAGGTAGCTCGGGTCGAACGCCTCGCGAGGCTCGAACGACTCCTCGGTGAGGCGGGCAGAGCGCATCCGGTCGAGGCGGTACGTGCGCGGCCCGTCAGCGGTGCGATCCCACGTGTGGACGCGCCACACCGGCAGCTCACGCACGAACGAGTACGGCTCGACGGAGCGCGTCGTCGGCGTCTCGTCGCCTTCCTTCAGATACTCGATCTCGACGACGAGCCGCTTCTCGACGGCGTCCGACAAGCGTGCGCACGAGCTGCTCCTCGGCGTCGCCCGCATCGCCGCTCAGCGTCTGAGGGAGGTCGAACTGCCCGAACGTCTCCTCGAGCTTCTTGCGCACCCGGTCGAGCGGCGTGTGCGCCTCGGCGGCGATCGTGGGGCCGACGTAGTCGATCGCGAGCCGGATCGCGCGTGCCTCGAGCGGCGTCAGGCGCGGCGGCTTGCGGAACACGTCGCCGTAGAGCTCCTTGTCGACGCGAACGACACCCGCCTCCTCGTCGACCTCTGCGTAGACCGTGTAACAGCCGCCGCCGAAGTTGACGAGGTTGAGCAGCGAGAGCGTGTCCTGCAGCTCCTCGCGCGGAATCGAGAACCGCGCCGCGAGGTCGTCTGCGTCGAGCCGGGCATCGCGGTTCTCGCCGCAGGCCGAGAGGACGTGGGCGAGGAGCGCCTGGAGCACACCGAAGCGCTCCGGCGCGATCGGCCCGACGGGACGATCGCCGCGCTCGGTCGACACGTCGACGCGGCGCTCGCGGGCGAGCACGGGGCTCTCGCCGTCGTGCTGCTCGCGCAGGAGCGCGAGCCCGTCGGCGACCGCGTCGCGCAGCGCCTTCGGCTCGAGCGGGATCGCGCGCCCGTTCTGGCGCAGCACCCAGCCGGCCAGCGGCTCGATCCGCGCGAACGGGGTCTCGAAGACACCGTCCGTCGAGCACGCCTGCGTCGGCGAGCGTGCGGTGCGACCCACCAGGCGGTGTCGCCCTGCACGGCGATGCGGGCCTTGCCGACGGTCTCGCCGATCTGCCACGGGCGCGGGACGCGGTGCGCCTCGACGTCGAAGTCGGGCGGCAGCCGGAAGTCGCGCTCGCGCCGCGTCGCGAAGCGGATGTCGCTGCGGATGCGGGAGACGCGGAAGGTGCGGACGGCGGCGCGGTCGAGATCCTGGCCGACGACGTACCAGACTCCCTCGTCGAGCCGGAGCGCGTACGGGTTGAGCGTGCGCTCGCTGACCTTGTCGCGCTGTGGCGACCAGTAGTTGAACTTGATCGTCCGCTGCTTCGAGATCGCCGCCTCGAGCTTGGACAGACGGCCGGCGAGCTCGGGGGAGTAGTCCGGCGCGCTGACGCGGACGCGCTCGGCGGTGTCGGTGCGCGCCTCGTCGAAGCCCGGGCCGGCCGAGCGCCAGGTTCTGCAGCGCGAGCCGCAGCGGCTCGGCGTAGGCGAACTTGCCGTCGAGGTAGAACAGCGCCGTCTGCAGCGCCGCCAGCTCGTCGTCCTTGAGGTCGAGCCGGTCGAGGAAGTAGTTCTCGGAGCGCAGCGTGTAGAGCTCCTCGCCGGTGAACTCGTCGCGCTGCGAATGGAGCGGCACCCCGAGCCCGGTGAGCTCGGCGCGGTCCGAGTAGAACCGCCGCGCGAACGCCTCGTCGGACATCTCCGAGTAGCCCTCGACGTTGCCCTTCACGTCGCGGGCGGTCAGCGGCCGGCGCTCCGCCATCAGGAAGGCGACGAGCGAGAGCTGACGGATGAGCTTGTCGGTGTCGTGGGACATCGTTAGGTCGAGCTTACCGCCGGGCGACGGCGATGAGGAACGGCGGGTGTGAAGGGGAGAGGCTTCAGCCTCTCCCGGGCGTTCGGCGGGCCTAGCGTTCGACCCTGCGGGAGAGGCTGAAGCCTCGCCCCGCGCTTGCTCGCTGCTAGGCAGCGAGCGACGTGCGTGCTTCGAGATGCTGGTGTGACGGGCAGTAGTCACGGTTCGGCAGCGGTGTGCGCTGGCAGGCCTTGCCCTTGCGCGTCGTCGCCTTGCAGCGGGCGATGCCGCCGTCGAACGCGCCGGCCTCGATCTGCTGCTCGATGAACGCGATCGCGGCACCGACACCCTCACGCACCGACCAGGCAACGCGCGCCTGCGCGGTGATCGGGAAGTAGCGGCGAATGTCCTGGAAAAGGGCACGATCGGGGCGCGCGAAGTACTGCGGATCGGCGGCCAGGCGAGACATCGTGAGCTCGCACTCCTCCAGCACCGCCCGACGCGACTCGAGGCGCGTCTGCGTGATCGGTGTACGGGTCGATCAGATCCTTGATCGACCGGTAGATCGCCCGTGAATATTGATACATGCAGGACTGCAAATAGGCGACGTGGTCTTCCATCAGGCGGATCTCACTCCCTCGGAAACGCTGTATGTAGGGGATAATGGGTGGTATTCACCCGATTGATACACCGAGTCTACCGGGTTTGCTTCGTTGTTACAAACTCGGGCTCTAATTTGCCACTAAAGGCAACGGATCAGCGGCTGATTCGCTCGGTGTGGGCGCCGCGTTGCACCCCGCGAGCCTCGCGCAGGCGGCTCGTCGCCTCGGGCTCGCTCGGATAGACACCGGCGAAGACGACCCAGTAACCGGGATGAAGGCTGGCGTAGCGCGACGAATCGAGCACGCCGACACGTCGCAATCCCTTGCGTCGCGCCTGGTCCGCGCGTGCGACGGCAGCGTCGCGCCCTTCGACCTTCGGAACCGAGACGAGGATGTTCGTCCAACCGGTCTTGCCGGTCGGCCAGTCGGCGAGGGCGGACTCGGCGGCGACGGTCGAGGCGCGAACGGTCTCGCTTCCGCCCGTGGCCGTCATGATCGTGGTCGCCGTCGCCGTGTCCCGCGTGAGCGCGATCGCGGCAGCTGCGCCGGCGATGGCGACGACGGCCGCCACGAGCAGCGGCAGCATCACCTGGCGCGGGCTCGACGGTGGCGGCCCGAGGCGGGAGGCACCGGGAAGCCGCAGCCCGCACTCGAGGCAGTACTCCTGGCCGGCGGCGACGCCTTCGCCGCAGCGCGGGCAGGCCGTCAACGTCCTACGACCTCCACGGCGGGCGACGTCTCGTCGATCAGCGAGCGGCCACAGCTCGGGCAGAAGCGGGCGCCGATCAGCAAGGGCGCCCCGCACGTGCAGATCGCCGCGCCTCGGCGCCGCAGGCCGCGGGCACCCTGCAGGAGCGCGTCGATCTCGCTCGCACGCGCCTCGATCGCGACGAGCTCCGCGCAGCGCTCGATGATCAGCGTCTCGTTGAAGTGATCGCGGCGGTACATCTCGAGCGTCAGCCCACCGAGCTCGCGCAGCCGGTCCTCGCGGAGGAGGAGGAGCGCGCGGCGCTCGCGCCGGAGGTCGCTCGCGGCGGGCGCCGCAGGCTTGCTGGAGAAGATCGCCATCGGGGTCAGGATATCGGCAGGGTCGGCGGTCGGTCTCGACGAGATCCGCGTTAGACGCCCGACACCGCCGACGAGGACGTACTTGACGTCGACGTACTCGTCGATGCCGAAGGAGCCGCCCTCGCGGCCGTAGCCGGACTCCTTGATGCCGCCGAACGGCGCGTTGGCGGCACTGATGATCCCGGAGTTCGCGCCCACGATCCCGTACTCGAGCTTCTCCGCCACGCGCAGGAGGCGTGCGTAGTCGCGGGTGTGGAAGTACGCCGCGAGGCCGTAGATCGAGTCGTTGGCGACCCGGATCGCCTCCTCCTCGGTCTCGAACCGCGTCACGCCCGCGACCGGGCCGAAGGTCTCCTCGTGGCGAGATCAGCATCTCCGGCGTGACGCCGTCGAGCACCGTCGGCGCGTAGTACGACCCGCCGGCGTACTCGCCGCCGCTGAGCCGCTCGCCGCCGACGACGAGGCGCGCGCCGTGGGCGATCGCGTCCTGCACGTGCTCGTCGGACTTGTCGACCGCGCGCTCGTCGATCATCGGGCCGATCGTGACGCCGTCGGTCGTCCCGTGCCCGACCACCATCTTCGTGACCTTCTCGGCGAGGCGGCTGACGAAGGCGTCGTAGATGCCGCTCTGCACGTAGATGCGGTTCGCGCACACGCACGTCTGGCCGGCGTTGCGGAACTTCGACGCGATCAGCCCGTCGACCGCCTCGTCGAGATCGGCGTCGTCGAAGATGATGTACGGCGCGTGGCCACCGAGCTCGAGCGACAGCCGCTTGATCTGGTCGGCCGAGCGCCGGATCAGGTCCTTGCCGACCTCGGTCGAGCCCGTGAACGAGATCTTGCGCACGCGCGCGTCGGAGAACAGCTGGTCGGCGACCATGCCCGCCGAGCGCGACGTGATCAGGTTGACGACGCCGGGCGGCGTGCCCGCGTCCTCGATCGCGCGCAGGATCGAGCGCAGCGGTCAGCGGGGTGGCGCTCGCCGGCTTGACGATGCTCGTGCAGCCTGCGGCCATCGCCGGGCCGAGCTTGCGCGTCATCATCGCGGCCGGGAAGTTCCACGGCGTGATCGCGGCCGTCACGCCGACCGGCTGGCGGAGGACGAGCACCCGGTTGGCGGCGTTCATCGGCGGCACGACCTGCCCGTAGACGCGCTCGGCCTCGCCGCCGAACCACTCGAGGAAGCTGGCCGCGTAGTCGACCTCGCCCGCCGCCTCGGCGAGCGGCTTGCCCTGCTCGGAGGTCATCACGAGCGCGATGCGGTCGCGGCGCTCGCGGATCAGGTCGGCAGCGCGGCGGAGGATGCGCGCGCGGTTCAGCGCAGGCTGCGCCTTCCACTCGTCGAGCGCGGCGGCGGCCGCGTCGATCGCCGCGGCGACGTCGCTCTCGCCCGCGTCGGGCACGGAGCCGACGATCTCGCCGGTGCCCGGGTCGGTGACGTCGAACCGTCGCCCGTCGCCCGCCTCGACCCACTCGCCGCCAATCAGGAGCCGTTCCTCGACCCCGGTCGCCACTGCAGCCATCACACGTCTCCCTTGTCGAATTTCGTCCCGACAGGCTAGTCCATTCACTATCGTCGGCCGCGTGCCCGTCACATTCCCGGTCGGCGCCACGGTCACGCTCGAGGAGCTCGAGCACGACCCGCACCCGGCGCTCGCGCGGCTCCGGGAGCACGAGCCGGTGTCGTGGATCCCCGCGCTGCAGGCCTGGATCGTGACCCGCCGCGACCTCGCCCTCCAGGTGATGCGAGACACGGTCGTGTTCACGGTCGACGATCCACGCTTCTCGACCGCTCAGGTCGTCGGCCCGAGCATGCTCTCGCTCGACGGGGAGGAGCACCGGCGCCATCGCGATCCCTTCGCGCGGCCGTTTCGCCTCCAGGCGGTGAACGAGCGGTTCTCGGCCATCGTGCGACGGGAGGTCGACCGGCTGATCGGGCTCGTGGAACGCAACGGCCGCGCCGACCTGCGGAGCGATCTCGCCGGCCCGCTCTCGGTCGAGATGATGGTGCAGGCCCTCGGGCTCGAGGAGACCGACCCGGCAGACGCGTTGGCGTGGTACGGCGCGATCGTCGCCGAGGTGACGGCGATCACCGCGGGAGCGGTGCCGGACGGGAGCGGCAAGGAGGCATTCGCCCACCTCTGCTCGTCGGTCGAGCCCGCGCTCGACCGTCGAGCCGTCGTCGTCGCTCGTGGCGGCCGCTGCCGCGCACCGGCGGCCTGACGCGGGCGCAGGTGGCCTCGAATGCCGCGCGTGCTCCTGTTTGGCGGCATCGAGACGACGGAGGCGATGATCGCGAACGCGTTCATGCACCTGCTCTCCAACCCGTCGCAGCAGGCGCTCGTGCAAGCCGAGCCGGCCCTGCTCGCGGCAGCCGTCGAGGAGTCGCTCCGCCTCGAGCCCGCTGCAGCCGTTGTCGACCGCTACGTGACGCAGCGACACGGAGCTCGCCGGCGTGCCACTCGGTCAGGGCGACCTCGTCACCGTCTCGCTCGCGGGTGCCAACCGCGACCCTGCCGTGTTCGCCGATCCCGACCGGTTCGACGTGCGGCGTGACAACGTCGGCCTCCAGGTTGGCTTCGCCCACGGCCCTCATGTGTGCCTGGGCATGCATCTCGCCCGACTCGAGACTCGCGTCGCCCTCGAGCGCGCCTTGACGCGGCTGCCGGGACTGCGCCTCGATCCGGCCCGTCCGCCCGCTGCCCGCGGTCTCGTCTTCCGCAAGCCGACGGATGTCTGGGTCCTGTGGGACGACGTCGCGTTGGTAGGGTGACGGCCTGATGGCCGAGGCCTTCATTATCGATGCGGTGAGGTCGGCGATCGGGCGCCGCAACGGCACCCTGGCTGCGGTTCGCGCCGACGATCTCGCGGCGGACGTGCTCAACGGCCTCGTCGGCCGGGTCGGCATCGACACGGCCGAGATCGAGGACGTGCAGATGGGGTGCGTGACCCAGGTCGGAGAGCAGGCCTTCAACGTCGGCCGCATCGCCTCCCTCGTCGCCGGCTGGCCCGAGTCGGTCGCCGCGACGACGGTCGACCGCCAGTGTGGCTCGTCGATGCAGGCCGCGTTCAACGCCTCGGCCGCGATCCAGGCAGGCCACCTCGACGTGGTTGTCGCCGCCGGCCTCGAATCGATGTCGCGCGTGCCGATGGGCTCGAACCTCGGCGCCGACGGCTGGTCGGGCCTCAACCAGAAGATCGCCGAGCGCTGGCCGATCGTGCCGCAGGGCATCTCGGCCGAGGAGATCGCGAAGGAGTGGAACATCTCCCGCGAGCAGCTCGACGCCTACTCGCTCGAGTCGACGATGCGCGCGATCGCGGCGATCGACGGCGGCAAGTTCGAGCAGGAGATCGTGCCGGTCACGCTCCCGGACGGCGGAACCTTCGCCGTCGACGAGGCTCCGCGCCGCGACACGTCGGCAGAACGGCTCGCCGACCTCAAGCCCGCGTTCATCGAGGACGGCCGCGTCACGGCCGGGAACTCGAGCCAGATCGTCGACGGCGCCGCCGCGATGCTCGTCGTCAGCGAGGCTGCCGCCGGCCGGCTCGGCCTGACGCCGCGGGCGCGGTTCGTGTCGTTCGGCATCGCCGGCGTCGATCCGTACCGGATGCTGCACGGCAACCCGCTGGCGTGTGCCCAGGCGCTCACGCGCGCCGGCCTCGGCTGGGACGACATGGCCGTGATCGAGATCAACGAGGCCTTCGCCTCCGTCGTTCTGCAGACGATGATCGACTGCGACCTCGAACGAGCGCTGGGCGGCCGGCGACGTCAATCCGAACGGCGGCGGCATCTCGATCGGCCACCCGCTCGGCGCCACCGGCGCCCGCATCACGGCGACGCTGCTCGCCGAGCTCGACCGGCGCGACGCGCGCTACGGCCTGGCCTGCATGTGCATCGGCCAGGGCCAGGCGATCGCCGCCGTGATCGAGCGCCTCTAGCCGGCGTCAGGTCTCGCAATCACACGCGGCCTGTGTGATCGCAAGACCCGACTCCAGACGCTCAGCTGGGCGGCATCTCGACGATCATCAGGTGGTTGCCGTCCTGGTCGCGGATGAAGAACAGCAGCGGCACGACGCCGTCGCCGCCCATGATCTCCGCGTCGACGTCGACGCCGGCAGCCGTCAGCTCGGCGTGATCCGCCTTCGGATCCGTCGAGTCGAGCGCGATGCCGGTCATCCCGCCGGCCGGGTAGTCGTCGTTCACCGGAACGAGCGCGATCGTGGCGCCGCCGGCGGGCAGCCCGACCTCGACCCAGCGGTCTCCGTCGCCGAAGGGAACGTCTGCCGTGAGCGAGAAGCCGAGCTTCTCGGTGTAGAACGCGATCGCCGTGTCCTGGTCGGCGACGGGAACCATCACCCTGCCGACGTGCTTGATCTGTGGCACCTTGACTCCTTTTCGAGTGGTCGAACCTCTGACGCAACGGCTGGGCGAAACTCATCGGTCGGCTCTAATCTTCCGCGCATGGCCTTCGACGTCGCGGCCGATGCGTACGACCGGTTCATGGGACGGTACTCCGTGCTGCTCTCGCCGCAGCTCGCCGATCTGGCCGGGGTCGCAGCCGGGCAGCGGGTGATCGACGTCGGCTGCGGGCCGGGCGCGCTCACCGCGGAGCTCGTCGCCCGGGTCGGCGCCGATTCCGTCGCCGCGATCGATCCGTCGGAGCCGTTCGTCGAGGCGGCCCGTGCACGCAATCCGGGCGTCGACGTTCGGCTCGGCTCCGCGGAGCAGCTGCCGTTCCCGGACGACACGTTTGCGGCTGCCCTCGCGCAGCTCGTCGTCCAGTTCATGAGCGATCCGGCGGCAGGGCGTGGGGGAGATGGCACGCGTGACCCGTCCGGGCGGCGCAGTGGTCGCGTGCGTCTGGGATCACGGTGGCGGGCAGGGGCCGCTGAGCCCGCTCTGGGATGCGGCCCGGGTGCTCGAGCCCGAACGTCGAGGGCGAGTCGCTGCGCACCGGCACGAGTGAGGGCGAGCTGCGGCGACTGTTCGAGGACGTGGGGCTCACCGACGTCGACGAGACGGCGTTGTCGGTGAGCGTCGAGCATCCGACCTTCGAGGAGTGGTGGGAGCCGTTCACGCTCGGAGTCGGACCGGCCGGCGTCTACGTCGCGGGACTCGACCCCGAGCACCGAGACGCGCTTCGCGAGCAGTGTCGCGCGATGCTTCCGGCGGCACCGTTCGTGCTGACCGCGCGCGCCTGGACGGGCGTCGGCCGCGCCGTTTAGAGCGACTTCTCGTAGAAGATCGAGTAGTCCGAGAGCGGGTAGTCGAGCACCGGGCCGCAGCGTGTGAACCCGCCGCGCTCGTACACGCGCCAGGCGGCATCGTGGACGTGCCCCGTCTCGAGCACGAGCTGCGTCAGCCCTTCCTCGCGCGCCCGCGCCTCGATCAGCGCCAGGATGTCGCCGCCGATGTGCTGGCCCCGATGCGAGGGCAGCGTGTACATCCGCTTCACCTCGCCGATGCCGTCGCCGTGGCGGCGGAGCGCACCGCACGCGACCGCGGCGCCCTCGTCGCGCGCGATCCAGACCGTCGTGTCCGCGTCGGCCATCTGCTCGACCGTCAGGTGGGAGCAGAACTCGGGAGGTGTGAGCTCGAGCAGGTGCGCGTTCAGCGCCGCGATCAGCTCGCGCACGTCGTCCTGAAGGGGGCTCTCGACCGCGATCGTGACAGCCATCGCGGGAATCTATCGAGGCTCGATCCGGGCCGCGCCGCTCGTTACTCGACGATCTCGACGCCCGTCACCTGCGCGAAGAGGCCGGCGTTCTCGATGATGTCGTTCCACGGCATCCGGGCGCCGCGCAGCGCCTCCGGCCCGCGGAGCCCGCTCAGGTCGCACCCGCGCAGCTCGACGCGCTCGAGCGTTGCGCCGGAGAGCGTCGCCTCGCGCAACTCGCAGCGCTCGAACAGCACGTCCTTGAGCGTGGCGCCGTAGAGGTCGCACTCGCTCATGCGGCAGTCGCGGAACACGACGCGCTCGAGCGTCGAGTGGCGGAGACCGGCGAGGTCGATCCGGCACTCGTCGAAGGTGACGTCGATGATCGTCGACTCCGCCAGCTCTGCACCCGTGAGCCGGCACCGCCGCAGCTCTGCGCGCCGCGCCGAGAATCCCGGCGCGCGCTCGCCGGCCCAGTCGACGTCGATGACGATCGCGTCCACGAGATCGCCGAAGTCGACGGTCGGCGGCTGGTCGTCCAGAAGGTCGGGTGGGTAGGGCGAGACGAGTGGCTTCGACATGAGCCAAAGCGTATGCGGGCCGGCTACACGGGGTTGCGGCCGAGGCGGTGGTCGATGACGGCGATCAGGCCGATCACGACGATGAATCCCAGCGGGATCGTGAGCCACCACCAGATCGAGGTGGTCGCCGATCCGGGCAGGAACCCCTTGGGCGCATACTCCTGATCGCTGACGTAGGTGCTGCTCTGGCCCGGCGGCGAGCGCGCGCCGCAGGCGCCGCAGTTTGCCGGACGTCACCTGTTGTCACTACCCGCCGTGGGCGTCCGAGGGTGCTGCGTCAGGCGGGGACGATGCGCTGCGGGCCGTGGGTCGGCCGCGTCATCTCGGGGTTGTTCTCACGATCGACATCGACGAGGAGCACCGGCGTCGGCTCACCCTTGACGTCGAGCTCGTACCGCGCCGTCGTCGCGTCGCCGGTGCCGAAGTCACCTGCGTCGTAGCGCGCCCAGAGCTCGTCGAAGCGGCCGACGTCGACGCGCATCGTGTCACCGCCGCGGCCCCGCTCGACGATCGCGTCCGTGGCAAGGAGCAAGCGAGCCCGCGATCTGGCGCTCGAACCGGCCCTCGGGATTGCGCTCGAAGCGCTGCGTCACCATCGAGCCCGCCTCGATCGGCCCCTCGACGGTCGCGAACGCGGAGCGCACCGTTCCCCCGGATCCCTGATGGCGGCCGTGGGTCGGAAGCGACCGGCCCGTCGGATTTGCCTGGGGCGGCGGCGTGTTCGACTCGAAGTCCATGGCGTCCAGCGTAGCGGCGAGCGCGACGACGGCTGGTCGGGAGGTGCAGGGCTGCTCGCTAGGATCGCGCCGTGACGCCTGTCCCGAATCCGACTTCCCTGCGGAGACACGTGAGCCTGCGTGCCGTCGCGACGGTCTCCGTCCTCGTCTGTGCCGCAGCCTTGCTCGGCCATGAGGTCGCCCGCGGTGCGACGGCCGCCGCCGTGCCGGCGGCGACGTTTCGCGATCCGGCGAACGACGTCCGGGCAGCTGATGTCGACCTGCGGTCGATCTCGGTCGGCAAGCAGAACGGCGCCCTGGTCGTGCGGTTCGTCGTGCGCGGGCAGATCACCGGCAACGTGAGCTACACCGCAAGCGTCAGGTCGGGTGCCGGGTCCTGGGCGCTCGTCGCCAGGCGCGGCGGCGGGGTCGACTCCTTCCTGCTCTACGACCTCACGCTCGGAAGGACGACCAGCGTCACCGGAGCGATCCAGGGGCGCACCGCCACGGTCAGGGCTCCGATCGAGGCCCTGGGCGGGCAGACAAACGCGACGCTCGGCCGCGTCAGCGCCTACTTCCGGGCCGAGCCGGTCGCCGGCAGGCTCGGCGACGCCGACCGTGCCGCGAACACCGGGCCGACGGTCTGGTTCTGCCTCACGGATCGCCGCCCGCGGCCGAAATGGGGTCCCTGCATCTGGCCCGGCCAGGTTCGCTGAGCGACCTGCGCTAGGGCCTACGGCCCGACGAGATCCCGCTCGACCTCCGCACTCACGGTGCGGGCGATCTCGACGAACGCGCGCGACGACGGCGAGCGGTGCCGGTCGCGGTGCCAGACGACGCCGAGGCGGCGGCGGGGGACGGGTGGGTCGAGCGCGATCACCTTGACGCGGTCGTCACCCGGCTGGATCGCGAGCAACGGCATCAACGCGACGCCGAACCGGGCGGCGACGAGCCCCTGCAGGGTCGTGTTGTCGTCGGAGCGGAAGGCGTAGTCGATCTGCTCGCCGCGCTCGTGGAGCGCGTTCTCGACGACATCGACGCTCGAGCACTGGTTGGCGCCGATCATCGGCACGTCGTCGAGATCGGCGAGGGAGACGCTCTCGCGGGCCGCGAGCGGACTGTCGGCCGAGACGAGCAGCACGTGAGGATCGGTGAGGAGCTCGATCGCGTCGAACGGGCCGTCCGGGACGGGAAGGCTGCAGAAGCCGAGGTCGATGGCGCCGCTCTCGATGCCGCGGTAGAGCGTGTCGTCGTTCGAGGGCTCCGAGAGCTCGAACGCGATTCCGGGCCAGTCGTTCATGAACCGGCGCATCACGACGGGGAGGACGCGGGCGCTGATCGACTGGTAGGTCGCGACGCGCAGCGCACCTGTCTCGCCGGCGCGCAGCGAGGCCATGTCGGCGCGCGCCGCGTCGAGCCGGTTGACGATCGCCTCGGCGTGTCGCAGCAGGAGCTCGCCGGCCTCGGTCATCGAGATCGCCCGCGGGCCGCCGGGGCGCTCGACGAGCTTCTCGCCGACGATGCGCTCGAGCGCGGCGATCTGCTGGCTCACGGCCGATTGCGTGTAGCCGAGCTCGAGGGCGGCGCGGCCGAACGAGCCTGTCCGGGCCACCGCTTCGAGCGCCGCGAGGTGCCGCACCTCGACGCCGAGCCAGTTGTCCGCGCCAGCGTCGGCGCAGCGGCCGATGACGGGAGTTGATTAGCTGTGGTAATGGATGTCATGAAAACCTCGACTTGTGCTGATAGTACCTGCTCAGCGATCATGCAGGCATGGAAATCGCACTGATCGTCTTCATCCTCCTCGTCGGGCATCGGGGCGGTCTTTGCCGGCCGTGACTCCCGGATCGACGAGACGGCCCGCAGGCGTCGGTACCTCGGGTGACCGACCACCTGCCGGCAGCACTCGCACGTCAGGTCGGCGAGCGCGGCGAGATCGCGATTCGCCCCGCTCAGCCGGCCGACGCGCGAGCCGTTCGCAGGCTGGCGCAGCTCGTCGACCGGCCCGTGCCGGCCGAGCCGATGCTGCTCGCCGAGAGTGACGGTGCCGTCGTCGTGGCGCTCTCCACCGTGAGCGGCGACGTGGTCAGCGATCCATTTCGGGCGACGGGCGATCTCGTCGACCTGCTGCGGCTGCGTTCGTCGCAGCTCGACGGCCTCGCTGCCTGACCCGGCGTCCGGGCGACGCCGTCCTCTAGGATCGGCCGCGTGACGGAGATCCGCACGATCGGAGTGATCGGCCTCGGCGCCATGGGCGGCGGCATTGCCCAGCTCGCGCTCGAGGCGGGCTACGACACGGTCGGACGCGAGGTGACCGGTGAGCTCGCAGACGCGGCGGCCGGCAGGATCGGGCACTTCCTGACGCGCAAGGTCGAGAAGGGCCAGCTCGCGGAGGCCGATCGGGATGCTGCCGTGGCGCGGTTGACGACGACGACCGAGCTCGACGGCGCTCGCCGACTGCGACCTCGTGATCGAGGCGATCGTCGAGGCGCTCGAGCCGAAGCGCGAGCTCTTCGCCGAGCTCGACCGGATCTGCCGGCCCGACGCGATCCTCGCGACCAACACGTCGGCGCTGTCGGTGACCGAGATCGCCGCCGCGACGACCCGCCCCGAGCGTGTCGTCGGCATGCACTTCTTCAATCCGGCGCCGCTGATGCCGCTCGTCGAGATCGTCCAGGCGGAGCTCACCGCGGCCGAGACGGTCGAGGCCGCTGCTGCGCGTTGGCCTGCGGCTCGGCAAGGAGGTCGTGCGCTGCCACGACACGCCCGGGCTTCGTCGTCAACCGCGTCCTGATCCCGCTCCTCAACGACTGCCTGCGCGTGCTCGACGAGGCGCGCGTGACGCCCGAGGCGCTCGACACGGCGATGAAGAACGGGGCGGGCTGGCCGATGGGGCCGTGCACGCTCGTCGACCTGGTCGGCATCGACGTGCACGTCCACGCCTCCGAGGCGCTGTACGAGAAGCTCCGCGAGCCGCGCATGGCACCGCCGCCGCGCCTCGTCGCGATGAAGAACGCAGGCCTGCTCGGGCGCAAGAGCGGCCGCGGCTTCTACAGCTACGACTGAGCCTTCAGCGCTCGACGTCGGTCATCGGCACGCCGAGCCGTTCCGCCACGCGCGGCACGAGCGTTCCCTGGACGACGACCGAGAACAGCACCACGACGAAGACGATCCCGTAGATCTGATTCGCATCCTCCGTGTGTGCCACGACGGCGAGCGAGGCGAGCAGGATCGGCACGGCTCCCTTGAGCCCGGCCCAGGTGACGAAGAGCCGCTCGCCGCGCGTGAGGCGTGACGGCAGGAGCAGCGGCGACACCACGAGCGGCCGCACGACGAAGCCGAGGATGACCGCGAGCAGGAGCCCCTCCCACCAGAGCGACCCGGACAGGATGTAGCCGAGGTCGACCGTGAGCCCGAGCGCAACGAAGACGGCCAGCTCGCCGAGGTTCGGCGAGCGCCGACTGGAAGTGACGCACCTCGAGGTGCTTCGGGATCTGCGCGTCGCCGATCACGATCCCGGCGACGAAGACGGCGAGGAACCCCGAGCCGTGGGACGACCGCGGCGAGGCCGTAGACCACCCCGGCGCCGAGGATCACGGCCAGCGGGTACAGCGAGCCGTCGGGCAGCGGCACGCGGCGAAACGCCTGCAGCATCACGACGCCGGCGACGGCGCCGACGGCAAGCCCGATGCCCATCTCGCGCAGGAACTCCCAGGCGACGTCGGCGATGCCCGCAGAGGGGTGCACGGCGAGCTCGATCATCCCGATCATCAGGGCGATCCCGACGGGGTCGTTGAACCCCGACTCGCCCTCGAGGATCGTCCCCGAGCGGCCCTCGACCTCCTTGCCGGCGAGGACGGAGAACGTCACCGCCGGGTCGGTCGGCGCCAGCGCTGCGCCGATCAGGAGCGACACGGTCCAGTCGAACCCGAGCAGGTAGTGCGCCGCGACGGCGACGAGCGGGGCGGTCGCGAAGGTCCCGAGGACGCCGAGAATGGTGATCGGCACCGCAGCGGTGCGGAACTTCTTCAGCCCGATGCTCGTGCCTCCGTCGAAGAGGATCGCGATCAGCGCGAGCGTCGCCACCCGCTGGACGTCCTGGAACGTGAGCAGGTTCGCGAGCCGGTCCGAGAACTCGGATGCGACCGCTGCGACGATCAGGAGCAGCGCGGCGGTCGGCAAGCCCGATCCGGGAGGCGAAGACCCGGACGAAGATCGCGATCGAGAGGGCCCCGGCGACGACCAGGATGATGCGCCCGAAATCGAGGATATCGTCCACGGCGCCGATTCTCCCTGTTGCGGCGGAGCGCGGGTGGAGCGTGCGCTAACAGTTTCCTTACGGGCGTCTCATTGCAGGCACATGCCGCCGACCGATACTGATGCACGTATGCGCCTCGCGGCATTCATCCTGCTCGTCCTCGGACTGACCGCCAGCGGCGCGAGCGGTGCTGCTCTCGCGCCCGGTGGCTCATTCGAGGTCAAGGGCGGCCGCGGAGCGGTGCAGATCTCCGGCAAGGGCGTTCTCGTCGGCCGGCTCGGGAAGGGGTCGCTCGAGATCGTCGACCTGAGCCCGAACGACCAGTGGAGCCCCCGTGTCAACGGCATTCCCCGCGGCAAGACCGTGACGCTGCGCGGCAAGAACGTCTCGTTCTACATTCCCGGCGGGCGCTACAAGATCACCGCTCGCGGCAGCGATATCTCGATCTCGGCGCGCGGCACGGGCGCCGTGCTGCTGAACGGCGATCCGGACGCGGTCGGCGATACCGGCATGTTCGCGGTTGGCGATGACGACCTGATTCCGTTGCCCGAGGTGGCGACAAAAGCGACGTTCGGGCCGAGTGAGGTGTTCACGCCGTCTCCTCAATCGTTCAAGATCACATCCATGACAACCCCCCAGACGATTCTGATCGTCGAGGACGAGACGTCGATTGCGTCGTTCGTCGCCCTCTATCTGAAGAACGCCGGCTACGTCGTGAAGGCAGTCGGAACCGGCGGAGCCGCGCTCAACGCGATCGCCGCCGAGCAGCCCGCCCTCATCATTCTCGACCTCAACCTGCCGGACATGGACGGCCTCGAGATCTGCCGCCGCGTGCGCAAGAGCTCCGACGTGCCGATCCTGATGCTGACCGCTCGTGACGAGGACGTCGACAAGATCATCGGGCTCGAGGTCGGCGCCGACGACTATCTGACGAAGCCGTTCAACCCGCGCGAGCTCGTGGCCCGCGTGAAGAGCGTGCTCCGCCGCTCCTCGCCCGACCGCCGGCGCGACGAGGGCGACGAGATCCGCCACGGCGACCTCGTGATCAACGCCGGCCGCCGCGAGGCGATGGTCGGCGACCGCGAGATCCAGCTGGCCCCGAAGGAGTTCGACCTCCTCTGGGAGCTGCTCGACCACCGCGGGCTCGTGCTGACGCGCGACCAGCTGCTCGAGCGCGTGTGGGGCTACACCTTCGCGGGCGACACGCGCACGGTCGACGTGCACGTCCGGCAGATCAGGCGCAAGCTCGAGGACGCGTCGCCGATCGTCACGGTCTGGGGCGTGGGCTACAAGGTCGCGCCCGACCGCAGCACCACCGCGCCCGCCGCCTAACCGCCATCGACAGCTAGACCTACACTTCGAACGTGCTCGGGTCGCTGCGATTCCGCCTGCCGGCCTTGTTCCTGCTCGGGATCGTGCTCGCCGGCGTCGTCGCGGCGCTGATCTCGCTGCGGCTCTTCCAGACGTACACCCGCAGCCAGTCCGTCCAGGAGCTTCAGCGCGAGGCCTCGGGCCTCTCGCAGCTCTACGCCGATGCCGCGCTGCGGGCCGCCGACGAGGGCTCGGGCGCGATCGACTTCGCCGCCTCCAAGCTCGAGCTCGCGACGGGCGACCGGATCTTCTACGTCGGTGCCTCGCTCTTCCCCGGCCAGGACTCCGGCCTGAAGCGGCTGAAGGAGGCGGCCGTGCCATCGACGGTCAGCGCGCTGAAGGGGCCGGTGACCTTCGAGTTCACGCCGCCCGGGAGCAGCCGCTCGTACCTCGCCGCGGCGGAGCCGGTGCGGCTCGAGCCCGAGAGCGACGCGCTCGGCGCGATCATCGTGGCGAAGCCGCGCACCGAGCTCCGCGACCAGTGGCTACCGCTCGTCGTGCGGCTCTTCGCCGCCGTCGCCGTCGGGGCGCTGCTCGCCGGGCTGCTCTCGTGGTGGCTCTCGCGCAAGATCACCGGGCCTGTGCTCGCGCTGTCGAGCGCGGCCAAGGAGATCGCGGCGGGCAACTACGCCGTGCGCGTGCCCGGCCGGAGGCGGCGGCGACGAGATCAGCCGCCTGTCCGAGCAGTTCAACGAGATGGCCGTCGCGGCTGGCGGCGACCGAGGAGCGCGAGCGGCAGTTCCTGATGTCGGTCTCGCACGAGCTGCGCACGCCGCTGACCGCGATCAAGGGCCACGTCGACGCGATCCGCGACGGGCTGTTCGACGACCCGGAGCTCGAGCGGGCCTCGCTCGACGTCGTCGCGGGCGAGACGATCCGGCTCGAGCGGCTCGTCGGCGACGTGCTCGACCTGGCGAAGCTCAACGCGCACCGGTTCACGGTGCACGCGCAGGAGGTCGACATCGGCGTGCTCGTCGAGCGCGCCCACGCGAGCTTCGGCGAGGAGGCGCGCCGCCGCGAGATCGACTTCCAGCTCGACGAGGATCCCGACGCGCCGACGATCGTCACCGACGGCGACCGGGTGCTGCAGGTGATCACGAACCTGCTCGCGAACGCGTTCCGCTGGACGCCGGACGGCGGCGTCGTCTCGCTCGGCTCCTCGACGGCGAACGGCGTCGTCCAGATCGACGTCCGCGACACCGGCCCGGGCATCCAGCCGGACGAGCGCGAGCGCATCTTCGTGCCGTTCATCTCGCGCGACAACCACGGCACCGGGCTCGGGCTGCCGATCGCGCGCGAGCTCGCGCACGCGCTCGGCGGCAGGATCGAGCTCGACTCGACGGTCGGCGAGGGCAGCCGCTTCCGGCTCGTGCTGCCGGCCGTGCTGTCGCCGACGGAGCCTGTCGTTCGCTAGACGGTGCCGGGACGAGGCTTCAGCCTCGCCCTCGGAGGCTACGATCCGCCGGTGGCCCGCATCAGCCGGTCGCCGAGGCGCAGCCGACTACGATCCGCCGGATGGTCGAGCCCGCACGACTGGCGGAGGTCGCATACCTGCCGGCGAGGCGCGGCCCGCTGCGCGCCGCGTTCGTCGCGCTCCGGCCGCGGCAGTGGCTGAAGAACCTGCTCCTCTTCGCCGGGATCATCTTCGCGGCCGAGCTCGGCGACCGCGACCCGCTGGCTCGAGGCGGTGGCCGCGTTCGTCGCCTACTGCGCGGCGTCGAGCGCCGCCTACCTCGTCAACGACCTCCGCGACGTCGACGCCGACCGGCAGCATCCGATCAAGCGGCGGCGGCCGATCGCGCGCGGCGAGCTGCGGCCCCGCGTCGCCGTCGCGCTGGCGGGTGCGCTCGGGCTCGCCGCGATCGCGATCGTCGTCGGCCTCGGGCCGGCCTCGGTCGCGTGCCTCCTCGCCTTCGTCGCGCTCCAGGCCGCCTACACGCTGCGGCTCAAGCACGTCGTCCTCGTCGACGTGCTCGTGATCGCGGCGCTCTTCGTGATCCGGGCGGCCGCCGGCGCGATCGCCGTCGACGTGAAGATCTCGCCCTGGCTGCTCGTCTGCACGGCCCTGCTCGCGCTCTTCCTCGCGCTCGGCAAGCGGCGCGCCGAGCTCGTGCTCGTCGGCGCCGAGCGCACGCCCGGCCGCGCGGTGCTCGAGGGCTACTCGCTCGCGCTCGTCGACCAGCTGCTCGCGGCCGTCGCCGGCGCGACGATCGTCGCCTACACGCTCTACACGGTGACCGCGCGCGACTCGTGGGCGCTCATCGCCACCGTCCCGTTCGTCGTCTTCGGCCTCGGCGCGCTACCTCCAGCTGCTGCACCGCCACGACGCGGGCGAGGAGCCGGAGAACGTGCTGCTCGGCGACTGGCCGATCCTCGCCACGGTGGCGGGTGGGCGGTCACGTGCGCGGCGATCCTCGTCGCGAGCGAGTCGTGCTGACGCTGCGTCGGCTCGAGCGCGTCGACGCTACGACGCAGCAGCGACGTGATCGTGCAGCGACACGATCTCGGCGGTCTCGCCGAGCTCGATCCGCTCGAGGCGGCGATCGACGCCCTGCCAGCCGGTCGAGACGAGGTCGACGAGCAGCGTGAGGTCGTCGAGGCGCGCGTTGCGCTCCGCGATGAGCTCCTGCTCGAGCCGCTCGAGACGGCTGATCGCGTGGTTGAGCAGCCCCTTGATCTCGCCGATGTTGCGCGCGACCGGGAGCACCTCGCGGCGCATGCCGTCCTGCACTGCCTCGCCGATCCGCTCCGGCATCGACGTCTCGAGCGCGAGTCGCCGCGGCGCCGAGCGCCTCGACTTCCTCGCGCGAGCGCCGCAGCGCTACCTCGAACCGACCCTCTTCGTTCCTGCCTGCGCGCGCTTCCGCGATGCGCTGCTTTGCCCGTTCCAGTGCCTGTTCATCCATGAGCGCAAGGCTACTCTGGCCATCGGATGAGATCGGACGAGCTCGACTACGCCCTGCCGCCCGAGCTGATCGCGCAGCATCCTGCCGACCGGCGGGACGCCTCGCGACTGCTCGTCTACGACCGCGCCACGGGCGCCGTGCGCCATCGAACGTTCGCCGACCTGCCGTCGGAGCTCTCCGGCGAGCTCGTCGTCGTCAACGACACCAAGGTCGTCCCGGCGCGCCTCCACCTGCAGCGCGAGAGCGGTGGCGCGGCCGAGGTGCTGCTGCTCGAGCCGCTCGGCGACGGCGTCTGGGAGGCGCTCGCGCGTCCGTCGCGCCGCCTGCGCGCCGGCGAGCGGCTCGGCCCGGTCGAGCTGCTCGAGCCGCTCGGCGAAGGACGCTGGCGCGTGCACCTCGACGGTGAGCCCGACGGCGAGCCGCCGCTGCCGCCGTACATCCACGAGCCGCTCGCCGAGCCGGGCCGCTACCAGACGGTCTACGCCGCCGACCCGGGATCGGCAGCCGCGCCGACCGCCGGGCTCCACTTCACGCCGGAGCTGCTCGCGCAGCTCGACGTCGAGCGCGTCACGCTCCACGTCGGTCTCGACACCTTCCGGCCGCTCGCCGTGGCCGAGCTCGAGGAGCACGAGCTCCACGGCGAGCGCTACCGCGTCGCGCCCGAGGCGTGGGCGCGGATCGAGGCGGCGGAGCGGGTGCTCGCGGTCGGCACGACGACGGTGCGCGTGCTCGAGACGATCGCGCGCGAGGGCGGGCTGGAGGGGCGCACGTCGCTCTTCGTCCTGCCCGGGTTCGAGTTCCAGCGCGTCGACGCGCTGCTGACGAACTTCCACCTGCCGCGCTCGACGCTGCTCGCGCTCGTGATGGCCTTCGCCGGCGTCGACGCGGTTCGCGACCTCTACCGCATCGCGATCGACGAGCAGTACCGGTTCTACTCCTTCGGCGATGCGATGCTGATCCTGTGACCGTGCTTCACCCTCGAGGCCACCGACGGCGCCGCCCGCGCCGGCACCGTCCACACCGCCCACGGCGACATCCCGACGCCGGCCTTCATGCCGGTCGGGACGAAGGCGACCGTGAAGACGCTGCATCCGGACGAGGTGCGCGCGATGGGCGCGAGCATCATCCTCGGCAACACCTACCACCTGCACTTCCGGCCCGGCGAGGACGTGATCGAGGAGCTCGGCGGGCTGCACGCGTTCTCGGGCTGGGACGGCCCGATCCTCACCGACTCGGGCGGTTTCCAGGTCTTCTCGCTCCGCGACACGCTGCTCGCGGTCGACGACGACGGCGTCACGTTCCGCTCGGTCTACGACGGCGACCCGGAGCGGTTCACGCCCGAGAGCGTCGCCGAGATCCAGCGCCGCCTCGGCTCGGACATCGCGATGTGCCTCGACATCTGCCCGCCGGCCGACGTCGTCGCGCGCCGAGCACGAGGACGCCGTGCGGCGCACGCGGCTCTGGGCCGAGCGGCAGATCGACGCGCCCCGGGCGCCGGGGCAGCTGCGGTTCGGGATCGCGCAGGGCGGGACCGACCCGGAGCTGCGGCGCCGCTCGATCGAGGAGATCGTCTCGCTCGGCTTCGACGGCAACGCGCTCGGCGGGCTCGCCGTGGGCGAGAGCCGGGCCGAGATGCTCGAGACGGTCGGCTGGGCGGCGCCGCTCCTGCCGGCCGAGAAGCCGCGCTACTTCATGGGCCTCGGCGACGCCGAGGGCATTCTCGGCGTGATCGCAGGCGGCATCGACATGTTCGACTGCGTGCTGCCGACGCGCATGGCGCGGACCGGCACGGCGCTCACCGCGACGGGCAAGCTGAACCTCCGCAACGCCGCGCTTCGCCCGCGATCCGCGGCCCGCTCGAGGAGGGCTGCGGCTGCCCCGCGTGCATCCGCTTCTCGCGCGCGTTCATCCGGCATCTCGTCAATCAGAACGAGATGCTCGGACTTCGCCTGCTCTCTCTGCATAATCTATGGCTCATTCATCGACTGACCGCCGGAGCGCGGGATGCGATCTGCCGCGGAGACGTTCGACGACTTCCGCGCGCAGGCGCTCTCTCGGCTCACCGGCGGCTCCCAGGAGGATCTGTGCAAGGAATTCTTGATCATCGTGGTGCTGTTCGGCGTGCTCTGGTTCGCCATGATCCGCCCGCAGCGCGCGAAGGTGCAGGCGCAGCAGCGGTTGCTCAGCACCGTCGAGCTCGGCGACGAGATCCTCACCGTCGGCGGCATCTACGGCATCGTCCAGGAGGTCGAGCCCGACGAGGACGGCGGCGACCTGGTCGTCGAGATCGCCGAGGGCATTCACGTGCGCATCGCCCGCAAGGCGCTCGCGACCGTGATCAAGCCCGAGGAGGACGACGACGAGGACGACGGCGACGACGAGCGACGAGCGACGCGACGACGACGTCGTCGACGGCGACGCGGAGCTCGTCGACGACGAGGCACAGCTCCCGGCCGGCGTAGCGGAGGTTACGAACGAAGGGGAAACTGTAAATCCAGGAGCCGCAGAGCCAGCGGCGCCTTCCGAGCGCAGCTAACTTACCGCCGCATCCATGACCCGTCGCGCTTCCATCATCGTCGTTTCCCTGGTCATCGCCGGGCTCGTCGCCGTGGCGTTGATGATCATCCCGTCGTCGCCGATCCACAAGAAGCCGACGCTCGGGCTCGACCTCCAGGGCGGTCTCGAGATCACGAAGGAAGCCGTCCCGCCCAAGGGCCGGAAGCTGACGAAGGAAGACCTCGACCGGTCGGTCACGATCATGCGCGACCGCGTCGACCGCCTCGGCGTGTCCGAGCCGGAGATCCGGACGCAGGGGAACAACCAGATCACGATCCAGCTGCCGGGCGTCAAGGATCCCGAGGCTGCGGCGAAGATCATCGGCAAGACCGCGCAGCTCGAGCTCTACGACCTCGAGACGAGCCTCGTGCCGCCGTCGATCGACATCAACGGCAATCCGCAGCCGCGCGCGAGCGTCTACGACCTGCTCGCCGGCCAGCAGGCGATCGTCAAGGACTCGTCCGACCAGTGGTGGGTCTTCGACAAGAAGAAGAAGCTCGTCGTCGGGCCGGTCTCGACGAAGGAGAAGGCGCTCGTCGAAGTACGACGGCAAGCTGCCTGACGGCTACAAGCTCTTCGGCACGCCGAACGGCACCGTCGTGATCTCCTGCGGCGTCCAGGCCCAGGTCTGCCCGGGTCCGCAACGGAGGCGTCACGCCGCAGGCGAACCTGTACTACCTCTTCAAGTACGACCCGCCGGACGTCCCGCAGATGACCGGCGCCGACCTGAAGCTCTCCGGCACCCGCCAGGACTTCGACACGACGACGAACCAGCCGATCGTGCTCGCTCTAGTTCACGAAGAAGGGCAGCGACCGGTTCCAGGAGATCACGCGCTCCGAGTACGTGCGCGGCAAGCTCCGCAACGCGCCGCAGCACTTCGCGATCGTGCTCGACCGCGAGATTCGCTCGTGGCCGCAGATCGACTACACCGACGGCGCAGCTCGCCGGCGGCATCTCCGGCAACGCCCAGATCACCGGCATCGGCGACATCCAGGAGGCGAAGGATCTCGCGCTCGTGCTCCAGACCGGTGCGCTGCCGGTCGAGTTCGTCACGCTCGACCAGACGGCGATCTCGGCCACGCTCGGTAAGGACTCGCTCAACGAGGCGAAGACGCGCCGCGCATCGTCGGCCTGTTCCTCGTCGCGCTCTTCCTGCTCGTCTTCTACCGCTTCCTCGGCCTCATCGCGGTGCTCGGCCTCGGCATCTACGCCGCCTTCCTCTACGCCGCGATCCTCGCTCTTCAACGTGACCCTGACCCTCCCGGGCTTCGCCGGCCTCGTGCTGACGCTGGGGGTGGCCGCCGACGCGAACGTCGTCATCTTCGAACGCATCAAGGAAGAGGCGCGCGCCGGGCAGGAGCATCCGGGCCGCGATCCAGACCGGTTACACGAAGGGCTTCGCGACGATCGTCGACGCCAACGTCGTCACCGCGATCACCGCGCTCGTGCTGTTCGCGGTCGCCACCTCGTCGGTGCGCGGATTCGCGCTCATGCTCCTGATCGGTACCGCGATCTCGATGCTCACGGCCGTGCTCGCGACGCGCGCGTTCCTCGTCGCTGCTCGCCGGCTCGAAGCTGCTCGACAACCCGCGCGTGATCGGCACCTCGGGTGGCGGCATCCGCCCGTGGCTCAAGATCGACTTCATCAGCCGGCGGAGGCTCTGGTTCGGGATCTCGGCCGCCGTGATCCTGATCTCGATCGTGGCGCTCGGCGTCCGCGGGCTCAACCTCGGCATCGACTTCAAGGGCGGCACGCAGATCGGCTTCACGACGCCCGCACCGACCTCGATCGAGACGGTGCGCCAGCAGGCGGCCGAGGTCGGCCAGGCGAACGCCGTCATCCAGGGCCGCGGCGCGTCGACGAACGGCGACTACAAGAGCTTCCAGATCCGCACCGAGACGCTCACGGGCGACGAGGCGGCGCAGCTGCAGGCTGACCTGAAGAAGTCGGTCAACGCCGACGCCTTCGGGGTCAAGAACGTGTCGTCCAGCTTCGGCCGGCAGATCGCGAAGAGCGCGATCCTCGCGATCATCGTCTCGCTGCTCCTGATCGTCGGCTACATCTCGATCCGGTTCCAGTGGCAGTTCGCCGTGCCCGCGATCGTGGCGCTGATGCACGACATCCTGATCACGGTCGGCATCTACGCCCTGCTCGGGCGGGAGGTGACGACCGCCACGGTCGCGGCTGTCCTGACCGTGCTCGGGTACTCGATCTACGACACGATCATCATCTTCGACCGGATCAGAGAGAACATCCCGCTGATGAAGCGCGGCTCGTTCCGGCAGATCACGAACGTGTCGCTGTGGGAGACGATCCCGCGGTCGCTCGCGACGACGTTCATCACGCTGCTGCCGATCATCGCGCTGCTCATCTTCGGCGGCGCCACGCTCAACGACTTCGCCTTCGCGCTGCTGATCGGCATCGCCTCCGGCGCGTACTCGTCGATCTTCGTCGCCGCGCCGCTGCTCGACTGGCTCAAGGAGCGCGAGCCGGAGTACGCACGCCGCAAGCACGAGGAGCTCGGTGACGTCCAGTCCGTCGGTGGCGCCGTCGTCGTCGCTGCGACGCCGACGTCCGCGCCGGCTCCCACGCCGACCCTGCTCAAGGAAGCCGACGCACTGCTCGCGACCGACGGGCCGTCCTCGGTGACGCCTCCGCCGGACTCCTCGAGCCGCGAGCGCCGCCAGGCCCGCCGCACGAACCGCCAGCACGGCCGCAACCGTTAACCGGACGCTCGGCGCGACGCTCGACCGCGTACACTGCGGTCATGGACGGAAACGGCACTTCCGAGTCGGCACCGCGGAGCCGCGCACCTTCGAGCAGCTGCTGCTGGCCGGGTTCGGCTGGCTCTCGCTCACGGCCGAGGCTGCCGACGACGTCGCCGACGACCTCGCGCGCCGGGTCGGCATCGAGCGCGACGCGATGCGCAACGCCGTGCGCGATGCGGTCGCGAGCTGGCGCGCCGAGGCGGAGCGGCTCGGCTCGATGCCGTCCGACGCTTCCGACAAGGCGATGCGGCGGCTCGGGGTCGTCCGGCGCGAGGAGGCCGACGATCTCGCTCTGCGGGTAGCGCAGCTCGAGCATCGCGTGCGGCTGCTCGAGACGCCGTCGAGTCAGTCCACGATCACGCAGCCACCGGCCTGACGCGCGACCTGCGTGGCTGCGTGATGGAGACGGCGAAACCTCAGCGACGGATCGGCCGGCTGTCCGAGATCGGGCGCGTCGCGACGCGCCACGGCTTCGGCTACCTGATCGACCGGCGCCGCAGCAACGACAACACGCAGCTCGCCGACCGCGGCCGCCGCCTGCGGGAGATGCTCGACGAGCTCGGGCCGACGTTCGTCAAGTTCGGCCAGCTCCTCTCGACGCGGCCGGACGTGATGCCGCCGGACATCATCGTCGAGCTGCGCAGCCTGCAGGACGACGTCTCGCCGATCCCGTTCGCCGACATCCGGCGCGTGATCGAGGAGGAGATGGGCCTGACGCTCGAGCAGGCCTTCCTCACGTTCGACGAGACGCCGATCGCCGCGGCGTCGATCGGGCAGGTGCACCGCGCGACGCTGCCGACCGGCGACCAGGTCGTCGTCAAGGTGCAGCGCCCGGAGGCTCCCCGCCAGGTCGAGTCGGACCTGCAGCTGATGCGCTCCGCCGCCCGCGTCGTGCGCGAGCGCGTGCGCGCGCTCGACTTCATCGACGCGGAGGCGCTCGTCGACGAGTTCGCGCGCTCGATCCGCCAGGAGCTCGACTACCAGCACGAGGCGCGCAACGCCGAGACGTTCAGGCGCAACTTCGGCGACTCGACCGAGGTCGCCGTGCCGAAGGTGATCTGGCGCTACTCCTCGAGCCGCGTCCTGACGCTCGAGTTCCTCGAGGGCACGCAGTTCGCCGATCTCGACCTCACCTCACGCTCCCCCGAGCAGCGCCGCGAGCTCGCCTACCGGATGACCGACGCGTGGATGACGATGATCTTCCGCCACGGGTTCTTCCACGGCGACCCGCACCCGGCGAACATCCTCCTGCTCGACGACGGCCGCATCGGCCTCGTCGACTTCGGCCTCGCGGGGCGCCTGACGGACGAGGACATGACGCGCCTGACGCGGCTCTTCGTCGACGCGGCGACCGAGAACGTCGAGGCGCTGCCACGGCGCCTGGCCGAGCTCGGCCTGCGCTATCCGAAGGAGCGCGAGGAGGAGCTGCGCGACGCGATCGAGGATCTCTTCTACCGCTACTACGGGTCGAGCATCTCGAGCATCGACCCGATCGAGGTGATCCGCGAGGGGCTCGACCTGATCTACTCGCTCAACCTGCGGCTGCCGAGCCGGTTCGTCACGCTCGACAAGGCGATCGCGACGCTCGGCGCCGTCGGCGTCGAGCTCTACCCCGACTTCAACGTCTTCGAGGTCGCCCGCCCGTACGCGCGCGGGCTGATCGCCGAGCGCTTCTCACCGCGGCGGATGGCGCTCCGGGCTCAGAACGAGGTGCGCGAGCTCGGCGGCGTCGCGCGCGAGCTGCCGTACCAGCTGCGCGACGTGATGGAGCAGACGCGCCAGGGGCAGCTCGAGATCCAGATCCGGAACCCCGGCTTCGACGACCTCAGCTACCACATCGACCATGCCGTCAACCGCATCGCGGTGGCGCTGATCATCCTCGGCGGGCTCGTCGGGTCGTCCATCGTGGGCGTGCTCGCCAAGGACGGGCCGCACGTCATGGGCCTGCACCTGCTCTCGTTCGTCGGCTTCGTGATCTCCGGCGTTCTTCGGCGTCTGGCTCGTGTGGGGGATCGCCCGCTCCGGGAGGCTCTGTAGGCGCGCTCGCGCCAGGCTGAACCCGGCGTGGGCCGGCTACGCCGGCAGCCGCAGCCGCAGGGCGCTCGAGCTAGAACCGCTCCGCGCGCGCGCGGTCCACGACTCGAGACGTCCGCTCGACGGCGGTCGAAGTGGCGATCACCCTCCCGCGATCGACACTACGCCGCCTCGCCTTACGTGACAGCTGGGGAGCGATCGTCACACATTCGTCCGAATGGACAACTGGTGGCGGCGGCAGCGCGCCGCTCTAGCCTGGGAGGCCATGCGTGCTGCACTTCTCCTGGCGGATCCCGACCCGCACGAGCCCGGGTATCTGGAGCGGAACCTGAGCTCCGACGGCTTCGACGTGCTCGAGGCGGGCTGGAGCTCGCAGGCGCTGGACATGGTCGAGCGGTCGCGGCCCGACATCGTGCTCGCGGGCGAGGCCGAGCTGTGCGCGCGGCTGCGCGAGGGTGAGCCCGGCCGACGCTGGGATCGCAACATCCCGGTGATCGTGCTCACGGGCGCGGGCTCCGATCCGGTCGAGCGCGTGCGCGCGTTCGAGCGCGGGGCGGACGACGTTGCCCAGCGTGAGCTCTACCCCGAGCTCGTGGCGCGGATTCGCGCCGTGCTGCGCCGGGCGGCCGCAGGGCCGGCGGATGTGCTCGAGGTGGGGGAGCTGATCGTCGACCGCCGCGCGCGCCAGGTGCGCGTCAACGGCAAAGCCGGTCTCGCTGGCGGGCCGCGAGTTCGACCTGGCGGTGCAGCTCGCGAGCGACCCGAATCGGGTGTTCGGGAAGGACGAGCTCCTGCGCGACGTCTGGGGCTACAGCGGCCGGCTCGTCACGCGCACCGTCGACTCCCACGCCTCGCGCCTGCGCAACAAGCTCCGCGCAGCAGGCGCCGAGATCCCGTACGTGATCAACGTCTGGGGCCGCGGCTACCGGTTACTCGAATGAATCGGGGTCAGTGCGGCTTCGTCTGACACGCTGATACAACCTGTGGGCATGGCGCTACTGCCTCCCGGATACGTCCACAGCGTCGTCGCGATCGGTATCGACGACGCCGACGGTGAGCGCTCGTGGATCGCTTCGGGCTTCTTCTACGGGCGTGCACTCCCGGCGGTAGACGGCGAGGACACGCGCTACGCGATCTACCTCGTGACGAACCGGCACGTCGTGAACAACAGGACGCGGCTCTGGGTCCGTGCCAACCCGCACGCCGACGGGGCAGACGCGCAGGACTTTGGCATCGACTTCGTGAACGACCCAGGGTCGCTCTTGCTCCACCCTGACGAGTCGATCGATATCGCGGCGATCAGGGTCAACCTCCATGTTCTGGTCGACGCACAGATGCGGGTCGGCTGGTTCCAGAGCGATTCGCACGTCGTTCGCCGCCGGGAGTTGCTCGAGCTCGGGGTCTCGGAGGGCGATGGCGTCTTCGTCCTCGGCTTCCCGATGGGTCTCGTCGGGATGCACCGAAGCGTCGTGATCGTGCGGTCGGGCTCGATCGCACGGCTGGGTGACGCACTCGTCGGCACCGAGACGACGTTCCTCGCGGGCTCGCGGCCGTCTATCCGGTCGACTACATCGACGAGACGATCGACACGGATCCCAATGGGCACTGGAACCAGGACGCGCTCGATGAGTCGCAGTACGGCACGGGCTCGAACACGGAGGGCGACCCCGACCCGAACGCGACGCCCAGCGCCACCGAGCGATAATGAGCTCGGGTCAGCCCTTGCGCACGCCCGTCACGACGATGTAATTCCGTGGCACGCTGATCCCGTCGTCCGTGCGATAGCTCTCGAAGTACGCCGTCATGTCCGCATCGAGTTGCGCGCGACGCTCCTCGTCGAGCGACGACCAGAGCGTGAACGAGGGGCCGAAGTTGGTGCGGAAGAACTCCCACATCTCCGCGCCGTCGTCGCCCGTATGGCGCGTGTCGAGCTCCTCGAAGGTGAGCTCGAAGGCGTCGCCGAGCATCGACTCGACGTAGTCTTCCTCGCCCCACTGGAACGCGGAGCCGACGCCCGGAGGCTGCGGCGGCATGTACGGCGCCATCACGGCGAACATCTCGCCGACGCCGCTCGACTTGCGCCAGGCGGTCAGGCCGAGGCGGCCGCCGGGCCGGCAGACCCGGGTCAGCTCGCTCGCGACCCGCGGGTGGTCCGGCGCGAAGATCACGCCGACCGAGGACGACACGACGTCGAACGACCCATCGTCGTAGGGGAGATTCTGGCAGTCGGCCACCTCGAGCGTCGCCGTGAGGCCGAGCGCTGCTGCGCGTCGTCGCGCCGCGTCGACGAGCTCCGGCGAGAGATCCGAGCCGGTCACGATCGCACCGGCGTGGGCCGCAAGGAAGGCGACGTCCCCGGCGCCGCAGCCGAGATCGAGCCACTGCTCGCCCGGCGCCGGCGCGAGACGCTCGACGAGCGCCTGGTGCATCTCGCTGATCAGCGGCGCGACGTTCTCGAACGGGGCGGAGCCCCACATCACGGCTTGACGGCTTGTCAGCTCCTCGAATGCCATCTCTGCATTCCTTTCGTCTCGGAGGGCAGCTGCCACGGCTCAGTATGAGCGGTCACGAGCCGTCTGTCTCGTGGGGCTCCTGCGGCGTTACAGCCAGCGGATAGCGTGCCTGGATGGACACGATGCGCCGCGTGAAGATGCTGACGCTGTTCGCGACGGCGCTCGGCTCTGCGCTCGCGTTCCTCGACTCGACCGTGGTCGTCGTGGCGCTGCCGCAGATGGAGGAGGACCTCGGGCTCGGCCTCAGCGGCCAGCAGTGGGTCTACCTCTCCTACGCGCTCTCGCTCTCGGCGTTCTACCTCGTGGGCGGTGCGATCGGCGACCGCGTCGGTCTCCGCCGCACGTTCATCGTCGGCGTCATCCTCTTCGCGCTTGCATCGCTCCTCACGGCGCTCGCGCCGAGCGAGGCGGTGCTGATCGGCGGCCGCGCTCTGCAGGGAGTGGGTGGTGCGGTGCTGACGACGACGAGCCTGGCGCTGCTCCGCGTGACCTGGGCGGGCGAGGCCGGCCGGGCGATCGGTCTCTGGACGTCGCTGACGAGTCTCGCGACGGTCGGCGGGCCGCCGCTCGGCGGCGTCATCGTGCAGACCGTCTCGTGGCGGTGGGTGTTCCTGATCAACGTCCCGCTCGCGGCCGTCACCGTCGCGCTCGCCCTGGCCGGGCGCGGCAACGACGCGAAGACGCACGGCCGCTCGACTCTCGATCTCGTCGGCTCGGGTCTCGTCGCCGTCAGCCTGATCGGGCTCACCTACTCGCTCGTCGAGGCTCGCGAGCAGGGACTCGAGGAGGTCTTGCCCTTCCTCGTCGATCGGGATCGTCGCGCTCGTCGCCCTCGTCGTGTGGACGCTGAAGGCCCGCGACCCCGTCGTGCCGCCGTCGCTCCTGCGCGTGCCCGGGCTGGCGAGCGCGAACCTCGTCACCCTCGTCCTCTACGCAGCCCTCGGCGCGCAGTTCCTGTTCCTGCCGCTCTACCTGCAGTTTCTCGGGTTCTCGCCGACCGTCTCCGGCCTCGTCTTCGTTCCACCCAGCATCGCGCTGATCCTCCTGGCGCCGAGATGGGGCCGCTACGCGGATCGCAACGGCCCGCGGTGGCCGATCGCGGGTGGTGCGCTGACGATCGGGCTGGCTGCCCTCCTGCTGCTCCCGGCGACGGATCGTGCCGACGCCTGGACGTGGGGCGTCGTGAGCATCTGCCTGTTCGCGCTCGGGCTCTCGGCCGTGGTGGCGCCGATCACGGCGGCGGCGCTGAACCCGGCGCCGGAGGATCTCGCGGGCGTCGCTGCCGGCCTCAACCAGACCGTGGCGCGCGTCGGAGGCATCCTCTCGGTCGCGGCAATCGGTGCCCTCGCCGGGGCGGTGTTCATCGACCACGGTGGCGTCGGCGACACGCCGTTCGACCCGTCAGCCGTTGGTGCCGTGCGCGAGGCGGGCGTCGATGCGTTCCACGGCGTCATCCTCGCCGTCGCGGCGCTGGCGTTCCTCGCCTCGGCGCTGGCCGCGACCGCTCTGCGAGGTCACCGCGGCCACCGTCACAGCAAGACGCCCTCGAGCGTGAGCAGCGCCACCTTGCGGTCGAGCCCGCCGCCGTAGCCGACGAGGCTGCCGTTGGCGCCGATGATGCGGTGGCAGGGAAGGACGATCGGGATCGGGTTGCGGTTCATGATCGTGCCGACCGCGCGCGCCGCCTTCGGCTTGCCGGCGCGCTCGGCGAGGCCGGCGTACGTCGCCGTCTCCCCGAAGGGCACGCGCGCGAGCTCGTGCAGGACCCGCTCGCTGAACGGCGTCAGCCCGCGCAGGTCGACGGCGAGATCGAATGCGTGACGGCGGCCCTCGAAGTACTCGTCGAGCTCGCGATGCACGTTGTCGACCGAGGCCGACGACCGCAGCACCCGGCGGCCGGCGAGCCGCTCGATGCGCTCGAGCTCGGCGTCCGGATCGGGATCGAACGAGATCCGCAGCAGCCCGCGGTCGGTGGCGGCGACGAGCAGCTCGCCGAGGGGCGTCTCGACGAGGTCGTAGCCCGCGTCGAGCATGCCGCTGCGGGCGGCGGCGTCACGAAAGCGCCGGTCGAGGTCGGTGGGAATGCTCATGCGGTCTTCTCCTTTCGCAGCCGGCGGACACCGGTCGACGCGGCCTGGCGGGCCGCGTCCGGGCTCGAGTCGAGCGCCGCTGCGATCTGTTCGTAGGTGAGGTCGTAGCCGTAGCGGAGCACCACCGCGGCGCGCTCCTTCGGAGGCAGGCCGTCGGTGAGCTCGCCGAGATCCTCGTAGGCGGGCCGCGCGTCCTCGTGCGGGAGCTCCGGCACCTCGGCGGTCGGCGGTCGTTCGTCGGTAGACGTCGATCGCGACCCGCGACGCGATCGTCAGCACCCAGGCGCGCAGGTGCTCGCCGTGGTCGAGCCGGTCGTAGGCGCGGAGCGCGCGCAGGAACGTCTCCTGGAACGCGTCGTCGGCCCGGTCGCGGCCGAGCTTCCGGCGCAGCAGGCCGAGCACCTCGCGGTTGTGCTCGGCGTAGAACGTCTCGAACGGTGGAATCGTCACGGAGCCCATCATCCGTGAAACGGCGGCGAGCCCCGATTCTGTGAGATCGAGCGAGGCTAGAACGGCGGCTCGGAGTACGCGATCACGATCCCGGTCACGGCGAAGAGCGCGAAGCCGGTCATACCGAGCACGACGACGGCCGCGGGCGACGCGCCCCGGCGTGCGCTGGCGGTCGGGAGCGAACCGCTCGACGAGCAGCGGGACGGGAGCAGCAGTGACGGCGACGGAGACGACGATCAGGATCAGGCTGAGCGACACGGGGAGAATCCGCGAAGTCGGCGCGGTTGTCGCGCACGATCTCGCCCAGCATGAACGCCGTCGTCCCGATCGTGAAGACGGCCGCGCGCAGTCCGGTGCGGGAGGGCAGCAGCGTGCGTCCGATGGCGTACGCGAGCCCGAGCACGAGGCCCGCGAACGCCGCAAAGCCATAGATCGACACGGTGCCGGCGCTGGTGAGCTCGCCGATGATCGCGCCCATCGCGTCTCGAAGCCCTGATTTCCGTCGTCGACGAGGAACAGGATGCGCATGAAGATCCGGCCGACGGTGCCTCCGACGACGATGCCGACAACGAGTCCGACACCGGCGCCGACCGCGCAGTGTTCGCAGCCGGCCGCTCCGTCTCGGGTCCTCGTCGTCATGCTGCTGTCGGGCACCATCCGTCCGCCACCGTCCGGCGGAGTATGACGGCGGAGTATGCCGCGCACTGACGGAACCGTCCACCGGCGTCCGGGTGCGCCCATCTGTGAGACTTGGGCACATGAAGGTCGCCGTTGTCGGGCACGTGGAGTGGATCCGGTTCGCCCGGGTCGAGCGATTGCCCGGGCCGGGCGAGATCGCGCACTCGACCGAGGACTGGGAGCAGGCCGGTGGCGGCGGAGGCGTGGCGGCGATCCAGCTGGCGCTGCTCGCCGACGAGGCGCATCTCTTCACCGCTCTCGGAGACGACGAGCTCGGCCGCCGCTCCCGGGCGGAGCTCGAGGCGCGCGGCGTTCACGTCCACGCGGTTCCGGACCCGCGTCCGCAGCGCTGGGCGTTCGTGCACATCGACGAGGTGGGGGAGCGGACGATCACGACCGTCGGGCCGAAGCTCCGCCCGCTCGGAAGCGACGATCGGCTGCCGTGGCCCGATCTGGCCGGGATGGACGCGGTGCTCTTCATCGCCGGAGACGTCGAGTCGCTTCGCTTCGCGCGCCGCGCGTCCGTCCTGACTGCGACCGCCCGGGATCTCGACGTCCTCCGTCGCGGCGGCGTCGCCCTCGATGCGCTGATCGGCAGCGGCGAGGACGAGGCCGAGCGCTACCACGTCGGCGACCTCGATCCGGAGCCGGATCTCGTCGTGACCACCTCGGGCGCGCTCGGCGGCTGGATGCAGCCCGGCGGCCCGTATACCGCCGCGGTCGTCCCCGGACCGCGCGAGGATGCCTACGGCTGCGGGGACTCGTTCATGGCGGGTCTCACCTACGCGCTCGGCGCCGAGCTTCGCGCCGCACGACGCCGTCGCCTTCGCGGCGCGCTGTGGCGCGGCGGCTCTCACGGGCCGTGGCGTGGCGCCGCAGCCGGTCGCGCTCTGATCGCTGCCTGACCTCGCAGCGAGGCCGTTTGCCTCGGGCTGCGGTGACATGTCAGTATCACCGCGTGAGCGAACCCGGTTTCCCGTCGGTCGACCTCGACACGCTTCGGACCGCGACCGGCGCCTGGGCAACGGGAGTTGTCGTCGTGACGGCGACCCATCCCGACGGCCGCGACGCGGGCCTCGTGATGGTGAGCCTCGCACCCGTCTCGCAGGAGCCACCGCTCGTCCTCTGGAGCGTCGACCGCAACTCGGGCAGCCTCGACGTCTGGCTCGAGGCACCGGGATTCGTCCTGAACCTGCTGGCCGCCGACCAGGAGCCGCTCGCGTGGCAGTTCGCGCGCAAGGGCAACGAGAAGTTCGACGGGCTCGATCTCACCCGCGGGCTGATCGGCGCACCGATCCTCGCCGGAGCCGCAGCCACGATCGAATGCATGACGCACGCACAGCACGACGGCGGCGACCACGTCATCCTCGTCGGCCGCGTCGTCGCCGCCACCGTCAGCGAGCGACCGCCGCTCGTGATGCACGGCGGTCAGATGCACACCCTTTCCCCTGTTCCTCGATAACCGAAGGAGACTCCGTGGCAAAAGCACTGCTCGACGGCGCCGACCTCAAGCTTGGCCTGTTCTCGGCCAACTGCTCGTCCGGGATGGCGGTGACGAAGATCGAGGATCGCTGGCAGGCGACATGGGACGACAACCTCCGGCTGGGCCGGCTCGCCGACGAGGTCGGGTTCGACTTCATGCTTCCGATCGCGCGCTGGATCGGGTACGGCGGCGAGACAAACTTCCACGAGGGCGTGCTCGATCCCGTCGCGCTCGCAGCGGGACTGCTCGCCGAGACGGAGCGCATCTTCGTCTTCGCCACGATCCACACCGCGTTCAACCACCCGCTCGTCGCCGCGAAGCAGATGGCCACCGTCGACCAGATCGGCCGCGGCCGCGCCGGGCTCAACATCGTCGCCGGCTGGAACAAGCCGGAGTACGACGCGATGGGCGTCGACCTGCCGCAGGACCACGACGACCGCTACGCGTATGCGCAGGAGTGGTGGGAGATCGTCAGGCGCCTCTGGACCGAGCCGGGCCGCTACGACCATCACGGAAGGTTCTGGCAGCTCGACGGCATCGAGTCGATGCCCAAGCCGTACGACGGGCTGCTGCCGATCCTCAACGCCGGCTCCTCGACGCAGGGCCGCGACTTCGCAGCCCGCAACTCGAACGTCGTCTTCACGGTCGTCGGCGGCCCGGACGACGGAGCCGAGGTGGTCGCGACGGTGGAGGCAAACGCTCGCGAGAACTACGCCCGCGAGGTCGGCGTCTTCACGCCCTCGTACTGCGTGTGCCGTGAGACGAAGGCGGAGGCGGAGGAGTTCCACCGCTGGTACGCCGACGAGAACGCCGACTGGGAGGCGGTGGACAACCTGATGACGCTGCAGGGGCTCCACGCGCAGTCGTTCAGCCCCGAGATGCTGGCGATGTTCCGGCCCCGCTTCGCCGGCGGCCACGGCGTCTGCCCGCTGATCGGCTCGCCCGACGACGTCGCCGCCGAGATCAAGCGGTTCCACGACGCCGGCTTCGGCGGCATGACGCTCAGCTTCGTCGACTACGTCGGCGAGCTCGAGTACTTCGCCCAGGAAGTGCTGCCGCGGCTCGAGGCGCTCGGGGTGCGGAACCCGCGCTGACGATCAGGCGACGCGGGGCGAGGCGGTGGTGCCGCCTCGCCCCGGTCGCCGAACTGTCGTCCGTCTCAGCGTGGGCGTCGCGCTCTGATCAGCCGCGACCAGCGTCCGGCCGGCCGGTGATCGACGCGACGGCGGGCAGGGGGAGCCGGCCGGATCTCGGCCTCTTCGACGGCCGCGACGATCTCGTCCTCGGTCCGTCCCTCCTGCACCATCCGCTCGACGAGCATGCGAAGGCGATATGCGTCCGCAGGTGCAGACATGGCTCGCATTGCGATTCCTTTCCCGTTGTTTGCAGGGCGGCGGCAACGCCGATCTCCGGGCATCAGAGCCCGGTCCCGAGTCCGGCATCAACACCGGATCGGGTGGCCAGTACCGCCAGCCAATAGTCAGTCTAGCGGCCGGGTGTGCAGGTACCGGTCCATATGAGAACATATGTTCGTGTCGAGCGAGGCCACGATCCTGCACGCGGATGTCGACTCGTTCTTCGCGTCCGTCGAGCAACGCGACGATCCGGCGCTGCGTGGCCGGCCGGTGATCGTGGGCGGCTGGGTCGTGCTGGCGGCGAGCTACGAGGCAAAGGCGGCAGGGGTGAGGACGGCGATGAGCGCGGCGGAGGCGCGCCGCCGCTGTCCCGGCGTCGTCGTCGCCCAGCCGCGCATGCGCGCCTACTCGGAGGCCAGCAAGGCGATGTTCGCCGTCTTCGACGACGCATCGCCGCTCGTCGAGCCGCTCTCGATCGACGAGGCGTTTCTCGACGTGCGTGGGATGCGGCGGATCGCAGGATCGCCGGCGGAGATCGCCGCGCGCCTGCGGCGCGACGTGCGCGAGCGGGTCGGTCTGCCGATCACGGTCGGCGTGGCGCGGACGAAGTTCCTCGCGAAGGTGGCGAGCGGCGTCGCGAAGCCCGACGGCCTGCTCGTCGTCGAGCCCGACCGCGAGCTCGCCTTCCTCCACCCGCTCGAGGTCGAGCGGCTCTGGGGCGTCGGGCCGGCCACGGCCCGCAAGCTGCATGCGGTGCGGCTGTCGACGGTGGGGGACGTCGCCGGTCTCAGCGAGGAGACGCTGATCGCCCTGCTCGGCCGCGCATCGGGGCGGCAGCTCTACGCCCTCTCCCGGAACCACGACGCGCGGCGCGTGCGACCGGGTCGGCGCCGCGGCTCGATCGGCGCTCAGCGCGCCCTCGGCCGCTCGTCGAAGTCGCCCGAAGCGCTCGACGCCACGCTCGTGGCGCTCGTCGACCGCATCACCCGGCGAATGCGATCGGCCGGGCGGGTCGGGCGCACGGTCGTCCTGCGGCTTCGCTTTGGCGACTTCACCCGGGCGACGCGCAGTCACACGCTGCCGCGCTCGACGGCGCAGACGCTCGCGATTCTGGCGACGGCGCGCGCGCTGCTCGCGGCGGCCCAGCCCGAGATCGAGGCGCGAGGCCTGACGCTCGTCGGCATCTCGGTCACCAACCTCGAGAGCGACGCTGCCGTCCAGCTCGTGCTGCCGTTCGCCGACGACGGGCAGGACGCGGTCGACTCCGCTGTCGACGCCGTGCGCAACCGCTTCGGCACCGCCGCGATCACCCGAGGCGTGCTCGTCGGCCGGGACGGTGGGTTCGAGATGCCGCATCTGCCGGACTAGACATCGCCGCCGCCGTCGGAGAAGGTTCCACCGAGGTCGTACGCGCGCGAAAGGGGGCGGAGATGATCGTTGCAGTCAGCGTGGACATGGAGGGCGCCTCGCAGCTCCGCAGCGTGCGCGAGATCTTCGCCTGCTTCCCCGAGTACTGGGCGACAGGCCGACCACGGCTCGAGGCGGACGTCGCTGCGACATGCGAGGGGCTCCTGGCCGGCGGCGCTGATGAGGTCGTGGTGCTCGACAATCACGGCGGCAACCGAGTCAACGTGACGCCAGGTTCGTTGCCGGCCGGCGCCCGGCTCGAGCCGTGGCACGCATTCGATCTCGGCGCGCACGGGGTCGACGCGATGTTCCACGTGGGCTACCACGCGCGTGGCGGCGTCGACGGCTTTCTCTCCCACACGTACGTGCCCGGCCTCCGCCTTCGGCTCGACGACGAGCTGATCTCCGAGGGTCATGCACGGGCCTGGGCGCTCGATGCTCCGCTGCTCGGCATCGTCGGCAACGACCGCCACCTCGAGACGCTGGGCTCGCTTGCCGCAACGCCGTATCTCGTCGTGCAGCACTCGCACGGGCGCGGCGAGATGTCGCCCGTCTACGACGATCCGGGCGAAGGGCTGGACGCGATCCGGGACTTCGCCGAGCGATGTGCGCGGGACGCGGCGTCGGCACCGACGTTCTCGATCCGGGAAGGGGCGACGTTCGCTGCCAGCCTCCCGAACGGGGATGCGGTCGGCGAGACGATGGCCGCTGGTGGCTGGACGCGGGCCGGCGAGGTCGAGTACACGGTCGAGCTCGAGAGCTGGGAGGGGGCACGCGCTCCGCTCGATGCCGCGATGAGTGCGGCGGTCGCGCCCTACGGTCCCTACTGGCTCGGCAGCTTCGACACGGCCGAGGACGCGGCCGCTGCCGATCAGGAACGGGTCGCGGTGGCGCGGGAGGTCTTCGATGCGTGGGGCGCCGAGTCCCAGCCGCAGTGGTACGGCGAGGCCACCGATCCGCTGCCGCGGGGGTTCAGCCGGCACTGACGCCTTTACACCGTCATATTTGATGTCATAATGACGTCATTATGATGGGAAAGCGCATCGCGGCGAACTCGAGCGTCCAGCTGCTCGTCCACCACCGTGACTTCAGCCTCGTCTGGACGGCGGGGCTGATCTCGATGATGGGCGACTGGATCCTGTGGATCGTGCTGCCGATCCGCGTCTACGAGCTGACGGGGTCGTCGTTCGCAACGGCCGGCCTGGTGGCGTCGCTCGTCGCGCCGCAGATCGTGTTCGGGTCGTTCGCCGGGGTCTTCGTCGACCGCTGGGACCGGCGCCGGACGATGATGTTCGCGAGCCTGCTCCAGGCGGTGGTGATCGTTCCGCTGCTGCTCGTCGACGCGCGGGGGATGATCTGGATCGCGTATCCGGTGATCGCGCTGTCGGCGACCCTCTTCACGTTCTCGGAGCCGGCCGAGAACGCGTTCCTGCCCCGGCTCGTGCCCGAGTCCGAGCTCGTCCAGGCGAACGCCCTCAACGCGCTCAACAACAGCCTCGCCCGGCTCGTCGGGCCGGCGCTCGGCGGCGTCCTCTACCTCGCGGGTGGGCTGACGCTCGTCACGGTCGCCGACGCGGCGACGTTCGCCTGCGCCGCGCTGCTGCTCGCTCTGGTTCGCGTCGGTGGCCGGCCCGAGACTGCGGAGCACGCCGACGAGCCCACGACGGCATCCGGCGCGCTCGCCCGCGTCGGGCACGAGTGGGTCGACGGGCTCAGGAGCATCCGCCGCTCGCGGCCGGTCACGGTGATCCTGGCCGTGGCCGGCGCGACGGCGATCGGCGAGGGGATCTTCTCGGTCATGTTCCTGATCTGGATCACGGAGGCGCTCTCCGGCGGCGTGCCGCAGCTCGGCTGGTTCATGAGCGCGCAGGCGGTGGGCGGGTTGCTCGGCGCGCTCGTGATCGGGTTCTTCGCCCGGCGCTTCACGCCCGAGCGGCTGTTCGGGTTCGGGCTGCTGGCATTCGGGATCCTCGACCTGGTCCTGTTCAACTACCCGCTCGTGCTCTCCGGGCTGGCGCTCGGGTTGGTGCTGATCGTGCTCGTCGGCATCCCGAGCGTCGCGGCGATGTCCGGCCGCCAGACGCTGCTCCAGCGTGACGTTCCCGACCAGTACCGCGGCCGCGTGTTCGCGGCGCTCGGCACCACATCGGCCGCCTTGATGCTCGTCGCGACGCTGACCGCCGGGATCGTGGGGGAGACGGTCGGGCCGATCGCGATGCTCAACGTCCAGGGCGCCGCGTACATCGTGTCGGGCGTGGTCGTGCTCGTGCTGCTGGCGCCGATGCGGCTCGCGCGTGCGCGCACCCGCGAGGCGGCCAACGCGGGCGAGGTCGGCGGCTAGCTAGCCGAGGAGCGCCGCGAGCTGCTCCTCTGCCTCCTCGGGCAAGAAGCCCCACGGCCCCGGGCTGCCCGGGTAGGCGATCAGACCGTCGGCACCGGCGACGACGAGCCGCTCGGGCCAGGCGGCGAAGGCGATGCTCGTCGCGTTGTCCATCTCGTCGAGCAGGAGCGGCATCGTCAGGCCGAGACGCGCTGCGGTCTCGTGTGCCTGCTGCCGGCGTTGCTCGAGCGTCGTCTGCTGCGTCACGACCGCGTCCTCTTCGAGGTTCGCGGGCATCTGCCACTCGTCCTCGGCGTGTGCCTCCGCGATGTAGACGAACGCGAAGTCGGCGCGGTCACGGAACCGCTGGTAGAGGCTCTCGACGTCGCCCGACCGGCGACGAAACGGCGGTCAGGTGAAGCTGCCGAAGACGAGCAGCAACGGCCGCCCGCGGTGGAGCTCCCGCAACGGCACCGACTCGAGGTCGGCGGCGTGCCTCACGGTGACGGCGGGGAGCGGATCGCCCGCCTGCAGAGCCTCCGGCGCGCGATAGGCGGCGAGGCTCGCGATCACTGCGTCGCGCTCGGCACTCGGAGGCATGCTCTCGACGTAGCCGCGATCGGTGGGGTCGGCGACCTCGCTCGCATCCCGATGCTCGCTCGATTCGGTCATCGGGCAAGCGTACGCAGTCGGGACGAACCGCTGCGTCGAGGCGATGCCTCGCTGGTAGCGTCCGCCGCATGAACGCGGTCGGGTGGACGGCTTCCGACGAGGGCTTCCTCGTCGCCCATCAGTGGTCACAGGCTCTCGCCGGTGGTGCGGCGATGCCTCAGGAGGGAGCGCCGGTCCAGCTCGGGCCGGGCGAGGTTGCGCACGCGCGCATCGGGCCGGTCGCCGTTTCCGGCTACTTCGGCGAGGACAAGCAGTACCGATCGTCGTTCTTCCTGATCGGCGGCCCGGTCGGCCTCGCCGTCACGGGCGCAGCGAGCCTGGCCTACAACGCCTCGAAGAAGGCCGAGGCGCAGAAGGCCGCCGTGCCGAGCTGGCATCAGCTCGGCAGCGCCGAGATCGTCGTCACGAGCCAGCGGCTGATCGCGACCGGCAGCGGCCGCACCGAGTCGCTCTGGTACGCGGAGATCGGCCCCCTGCAGCTCGCTCCCGGAAGAGGTGGCGCGCCCGGCGTCCAGTTCCAACCGTCGGACCGGCCGCTGCTCAGGCTCGAAGCGCCCTTCGCACCGCTGCTCTACGTGTTCGTGCACTACCTCGTCGACGGACAGGCTCCCGGCGTCCCGATGCCCGCCGGCTTGCTCGAACGCGCCCAGCAGCAGGGCCGGCTCCGCTAGGACGAACGGCCCGGACCGAACCGGTCGCTGAGCACCCCGTGGCGGAGGCCCCGGTCGCTCACCACGAGCGAATCGCTGCCGAGCTTCTCCATCGCCACGCGCACGATGCAGGCGCCGGCGAGCACGACCTCGGCGCGCTTCGGCTGGAGCCCGACGACCTCGCGCCGCTCGTCTGCCGACCGCGTCCGGTAGAGCTCGATCTGGCGGTCGACCTCGGCTCGCTGCAGGACTGTGCCCTGGACGACGTCCGAGTTGTACGTCGCCAGGTCGTGCTTCACCGCCGCCAGGTTCGTGACGACGCCACCGAGCGCGACGAGCGCGTCGGGGCGCGCCCGTCCGTCGAGGGACGCCAGGTTCTCCGCGATCGCGGCCTGGGCGGAGGCGACGACGTCCTCGGAGACGGCATTGTCGAGCCCGAAGCGCTCGGTGAAGCGCACTGCACCGACGTTGACGCTGAAGCGCTCGTCGACCCGATCGCCGGACCCGAACGTGAACTGCGAGCTGCCGCCACCCGTATCGAACACGACGACGCTGCCCTCGCCGAGCCCGACACCTTCCAGCACCGCGAGGTAGGCGAGCCGGCTCTCCTCCTCGCCCGAGATCACCTCGATCTCGACGCCCGTCCGCGCTCGAACAGCCTCGACGAAAGCGTCGCGGTTCGAGGCAAGCCGCATTCCGGCCGTGCCGACCGCGACAATCGCCGTCGCGCCGAGCACATGCGCCTCGTCCGCCATGCCCGCGATCGCTTCCAGCGTCCTCTGCATCGGCTCCGACTGGAGCTCGTCCGTCCCGTCGAGCCCCTCGCCGAGGCGCGTGATCTCCGACCGGTCGACGATGGTCGTCCAGCCGCGCTCACCCGATCGTTCGGCCACATGGAGCTTGACGGAGTTCGTCCCGACGTCGATCACGGCGTAGCGGGGACCACCGAAGCCGATCAGCTCCTTGAGCCCCCGAGCCATGCTCGTGTTCGGTTGCAGCGAAAAACCGAGCCGGGCGACGAGCGCCGCGACCGCATCGGCGTCCTCCGATTCGATCGCGATCGTGTCCACCGTGTGCGCACCCACTGTCAGCGTCGTCAGCTCGGCGCTGCAGCCCGCGCCCTTGAAGCGCCGCCGCGTCTTGTGGACGCGCGCCGCGGTGGCGTCGTCACGACCGAGCAGGCCCATCAGGCCGTCGACATTTCGCGGCTCCCCGTCGACCTGATCCGGCGACAGCCCGAGCGCCTCGAGCACCGTCTCGGCATCCTCCGACGACAGCGGCACCGGCGCCTTGAGAACGGGTCGCCACTGCTCGAGCCCGTTGTCGGCGACCTGCTCGAGTCGCTTCACGTCAAGGATGCTCTCGCGCACCTTCACCGACGCGTCGCCCTGCTTCGAGAGCAGGTAGACCTCGGCACTCGTCGCCACCGGCCCCGGCTCGAGGATCTCGGCCGCGACGTCCGGCAGTTGCAGGCTCGCACCGAACGTGCGCCACTCCCACCGAGGCACGATCGGCGCCGCCGCGGCAGGTGTCGGCGGCGCTTCCGCAGAGTCGCCTTGGAGCGCCGCCGCGAAGAACTCGAGCGCCTTGCGCGTCTTCGTCTGCTGGGAGCCGGTCAGCTCGACGCCGTGGTCGCCGAGGAACGCCCGTAGCCTCGCCGCCAGCGGGAAGGCGTCGTCTGGCGTCGTCTTCGTCGACAGCTCGAGCACCCGCGAGCCGTCGGGGTAGTGCCACACCTCCGCCACGAGCCGATGCTGGAACTCCGGCGGCGTGAAGCGAAGCTTGAGCACGAAGATGGGGCCGAGCGCCACGAGGTCGTCGAGCTCGATGCCTTCAGGCGCGTGCGCGGCGAAGAGCTGCCGCTGTTTCTTCGAGAAGAGCTTCGACACGGGCGTGGTACCTGCGAGCGCCGATTTCACCGACTTCGGCCCCGGATCCAGCAACCGCTTCATCGTGCCGGAGCACACGAACCCGCCGGGCACCGCGTCCACCTCGACGTTGAATCCGGACGCGGAGCGGGTCGCTGCGGGGAGCTCGGACGGGACGACCGGCCGCAGCTTCACGACCGAGTCGTCGCCCTTCCCCTGTACCCGCCTCGCGCGGACGACAACGCCGCAGCGATCGAGCGCGAGGTCCGGCGTATCGAAGAACACGACCTGCCGGATCTGCGCATCGAGCGGGTCCATCCCCAACCCCATCACGGTCGAGCGATGTTGCGACTCGGGCACCGTCAGCTTCAACTCGACGCTGTCCGAGGCAGGAAGCACCGCGAGCAGTTCGACCAGCTGCTCCTGCGAGAGAGAGCCCTCCGCTGCGCTCGCGCGTTCAGTCATCCGCGAGCCATCGGGGCCGGGCGAGCGTCGCCCTGATCTGCGCGCTGCCGCTGCATCTGGTCGACGATATCAACCGCCTTGCCGTGTGAACCGTGAAGCAGCGATAGGATCGCCTCGTGTCAGTTGGCGTCGACGCCCCTGCCGGCCCTGTCGGACGTGATCTGCGCCTTGCTCTGATCTGCCGCGCAAGCATCGTCCTGGCCGTCGTCGGGGTGTTCGGAACATGGCGTAGTGCTGCCCCTGTTTCGCTCAATGGTTTCGAGGGCCCGCACGACGGATGGCTCGTGATCATCTTCGCGCTCATCGCTCTCGCAGGAGTGCGATCGTTGTCGCGCCACGGCTGGCTGGGAATCGTGACGGTGCTGGGAGCGGGCGTGCGCGATGCTCTACACGGCGGTCGGAGACCTGCTCGACGATCGCTCGGTGTTCGGTGGGAGCGCGGGGTGGGGGTTGTGGCTCTGCATCGGGGCGTCGGCGGTCATCGCTTGCTGTGCACTGTGGGCGGCAGTCGGCCGGCTTCGTCGACCCGTCGCGCCCGAGGTCCGAGCGCCTGCGCCCGAGGGAAGTCTCTAGAGGAAGTACGAGAGCTTGTCCCACACCCAGTCCTTGAACCGGGTGCGGAGGCCGGTCGGCGGCGTGCCGGGGCGGGACCTGGCGATGTCCGGCTCGAACACGCGCTGCTCCATGAGCGTTGCGGTCTCGGGGCTGCGGGCCATCATCGCGATCTCGTAGTTGCGGTAGAGCGCCCAGGCGTCGAGGTTGACGGTGCCGAAGACGACGGTGTCGTCGGCGACGACGAGCTTGGCGTGGACGACGGCTCCGGGGTATTCGTAGATGTGCGCGCCGGCGTCGATCAGGTCGCCGTAGTGGTGCTTGAGCGCGGCGGTCGCCGGGGCGTTGTTCGAGGTCTGCGAGACGACGATCCTGACGTCGACGCCGCGCCTGGCCGCGGCGACGAGCCGTTGGATCATGTCGGCGTCGGTGAAGTAGGGGTTCATCACGTCGAGCCGCGTCTTCGCGGTGTCGATCAGCTCTCGCGTTGCCTGGGTCGCCGAGACGAAGCCGCCGGGGACGGTCTGCAGGAGCGCGATCGGGATCGTCCCCGGCTGAGGCTGGGCGGGGAAGTACTTCGGAGAGGTCGCTCGGCAGCGGCCCTCCGTGGCCGCGGAAGCTCATCAGGAACAGCGCCTGCGCCTGGCGGACGACGCTCCCGGTGACGCGAACCATGACGTCGTGGAACTTGCCGTTCGCGAAGTGGTCCTCGATCCCGGCGCCGCCCGTCCAGGCGACCGTGCCGTCGATCACGTAGAGCTTGCGGTGGTCGGCGCGGCCGACCTCGTCCTGGCTCCAGTCGAAGGTGCGGTGGTCGGGGTAGAGGCCGTCCTCGTCCCAGGGCAGGAGGTCGTTGACGACGATCTGCGCGCCGGCGTCGGCGAGGCGCGTGAACATCGGGCCGGCCGGCCCGAACACCTGACTTCCCTGTTCGTCGACGATCACGCGCACCTCGACGCCCTCCTTCATCTTCTCGATCAGCAGGTCGCTGAGCTCGGTGCCGATCTCTCCTTCCCGCCAGCCGAACATCAGGATGTGCACCGACGAGCTGAGCCGCCTCGACGTCGGCGAGGATCTTCGGGAAGAACGTCTTGCCCTCCGGCCAGGGCTCGAGCGTCGCCGCCGTCGACCACGCGTAGGGCATCCCGACGTCGGCGGTCGCGGGTCGCTGCGGGCGGCGAACTCCTCGACGGCCTGCTGGGCGCCGGCAGCCGTGATCGCGTCCGCGGCAGGCGGCCAACTCGGCTTCTCGTCGATCGCGAGCACCTGTCGCGAGACGAAGAAGAAGAAGGCCGCGAACAGCGATCCCGACGACGGCGAGCACCGGCCTCCACCAACGCCGAAGCCGACCTCGTCTCGGAGAGCCGGACTGGGAGGCGACCACGTGGGTCACTCGTTGACCGCCGCGGTCAGAGCAGCCGCGATCGTGGGGTAGAAGCGCTCGGCGCCGATCACGGCGACAAGGCCGGCCTCGTCCAGATCCGCAAGCATGCGCTCGGGAAGCTCGGCGATGACGAGGGTGATCTCGTCACTCTTGAGATCACGCGCCAGGTCGATGAGTGCGTCGACGCCGCTCGAGTCGATGTGCGTGACCGCCTGCGCGTCGAAGATGAGCCAGGACGTCTCGGTGGGTGCTGCACGAATCGCCTCTCCGACCCGCCCCTTGACGTAGTCGGCGTTGGCGAAGAAGAGGCGGTCGTCGAGGCGATAGATCACGACGCCCGGCGTGACCTCGGCCGATGGATGGAGCTGGACGTCACGGAAGGCGTTGAGAGCGGGAACCCAGCCGAGCACTGCGTCGTATGGACGGGCGCTCCGCCGAACGGTGTCGATGATCGAGAGCCCGACGGCAACGAGCAGTGCCTGCAGCACGCCGAAGTAGACGACACAGACCGTAGTGACGCCGGCGATCGCGACCTCGACGTGGTCGATCGCCGCCAATGCGCGCCAGGCCGCGCGGTCGACGATGCTGATCGCCGCGCTGATGATCACCGCCGCGAGGACGGCGGCCGGAAGGTACTGGATCGGCTCGGTCAGGAAGAGCAGGACGACGGCGACGGCGACGGCGGCGACCAATGCCGCGATCTGGGTACGGGCGCCAAGCGTCTCGTTCACCGCCGTCCGCGAACCGCTGGCCCCGATCGAGAATCCCTGAGTGATGCCCGCTGCGGCGTTGGCGGCGCCCATCACGAACAACTCTTGCGACGCACGCACGTGCTCGTTGTGCCTGCCGGCGAACGCCCGGGCGGTCAGGATCTCGTCGGCAAACGAGACGAGGAAGACGCCGAGAGCCGCCGGCACGAGCTCGAGCACGTCGGCGAGCCGTGGCGTCGGAATCGTCGGGCGCGGGAGGCCGCCGGGCACAGGCCCGACAATGGCGACGCCGTGGCTTGCGAAGTCGAGGGCCCACGACAAGACGATCGCCGTCACGACCACGATCAATGCGCTCGGCAGCGTCGGCAGGACGCGACGCAAGGCGAGCAACGCTGTCAGGGAGACGAGACCGATCGCGATCGTCATCCCGTTTGCCTGTCCGAGCTCTCGCACCACCTCCCAGAGCTGTCGCAACGGCCCCCTCGCATCGACGTGGACTCCGAGGAGCTTCCCCAGCTGGCCGATCACGAGCACGATCGCGATCCCGTGGAGGTAGCCGATCAACACGGGCCGGGAGAAATAGTCGGCAAGCCAGCCCAGACGCAGGAGCCGGGCCAGCAGGAAGCAGGCTGCGACGAGTAACGCGAGCGTTGCGGCCAGCTCGGCGGCATGGTCGCTCCCGGCGACGGCAAGCGGGAGGACTGCCGCGGCGACGAGCGTCGAGACCGACGCCTCCGGTCCCACGATCAGGCGACGCGCCGACCCGAGGAGCACGTACGCCACCGTCGGCAAGAGCAGCGCGTAGAGGCCGTTGATCGGCGAGAGCCCGGCCGCCTCGCCGTAGGCCATCGCCGACGGGAAGGCGAGAGCCGCGACCGTCAGTCCGGCGATGATGTCGCGGCGCGCAGTCGGTAGCCGATACCGCGGCAGGTCCTCGGTCACCGGGAAGGCGCTGACGAGGAGCGACGGCCGCGGAGCTGGTCGGAACGAGGGCCTCTCGCCATACGCAGCCTCGGGAGCGCGCTCGGCAGCTGAGGTCGACTCACCCTGACCCGGAATGTCCCCGCTCACCCGCTCACCCTTTCACGTCGGATCGACGATTCGTAGTGCCGCGCACCGGATCACTGCCGGGCGCGACGAGTGTGCCTCGTTCCACGGGCGTCAGAGCGTGCTGCAGACGCGCGACGAATGACGTTGTGGGAGGTTCGGGTTGCAAAGTGGGGCGATTGTGGTTTAAAGTGGGGCATCGTGGGAGCAACCCGGGAGCCTCGACCATGTTCTTCGGCCAGTACGAGCACGCGATCGACGACAAGAGCCGCGTCACCTTGCCGGCGCGGTTTCGCGATGCCCTGGCGGACGGCGTCGTCCTCTCGAAAGGGCTCGACGGCAGCGTCGACGTCTATCCCCGGGAGCGATGGGAGATGACGGTCGTCGCCCGCATCGGCGAGCTCGACCCGCTCCTGCCCGACACCCGGCTCCTGCAGCGCCACTTCTTCGGCGGTGCGTCCGAGGACGTTCCGGACAAGCAGGGCCGCGTGCACCTGCCGGCGCCGCTCGTCGCGCACGGGAAGCTCGGCAAGGACATCACCTTGATCGGGAGCAACGACCACCTCGAGATCTGGGATCGCTCCCTCTGGGCGGAGCGCCTGGAGGGGATTGAAGGGAGCGCAGACAATGTTGCCCAACGTCTTGCCGAACAGCGCATCTGATCACACCCCCGTCCTCGCGGACGAGGTGCGCCGCCTGCTCGCCGTGCAGCCCGGCGAGACCGTCGTCGATGCCACCTTCGGCGCCGGCGGTCACGCGCGTCTGCTCGCGCAGGATCTCGCAGGGCAGCGGCAAGCTCGTCGCGATCGACCGCGACCCGAGCGTCAAGCCGCTCTTCGACCGCTTCAAGGCGAGCGCCGGGGTGGACGTCCGCTTCCTCCGCGGCGACTTCGCCATCGTTCTCAGCCAGCTCGCCGCAAACGACATCAAGGCCGACGCGATCCTGCTCGACATCGGGGTCTCGTCGATGCAGATCGACCGGCCCGAGCGCGGCTTCTCGTACGCGACCGACGCGCCGCTCGACATGCGCATGGATCCGTCCAGCGAGATGACGGCCGCGACGATCGTCAACACCTGGGACGAGAAGGAGCTCGCGACGATCTTCCGCCGCTTCGGCGAGGAGCGCTACTCCGGGCCGATCGCGCGCGCCATCGTGCGGCGCCGCACGGAGCGGGCCTTCTTCCGCACCGGGCGATCTCGTCGACGTGATCAAGATGGCCATCCCGACGCCCGCGCGGTTCGGCGAGGGACATCCCGCCAAGCGCGTCTTCCAGGCGCTCCGGATCGCCGTCAACGACGAGCTCGGCCAGCTCGAGGCCGCGCTGCCTGCTGCGGTCGCGATGCTGCGCCCCGGTGGCCGCCTCGCGGTGATCAGCTTCCACTCGCTCGAGGACCGGATCGTCAAGCAGTTCATGGTTGCCGGCGCCAAGGGCTGCACGTGCCCGCCCGACTTCCCGATCTGCGTGTGCGGCAAGGAGCCCGAGCTGCGGCTGCTGACCCGCAAGCCCGTGCGGCCGTCCGCCTCCGAGCTCGACCACAACCCGCGCGCCGCGTCCTCGCGCCTGCGCGTGGCGGTGAAGGCCTAACCATGTCGACCATTGCCCAAGGGAACGTCGCCCGCAAGAAACGCCGCGCGGCTGCTGCAACTACCGGCCGCGCGGTCGCGGGCTCCCTTCGCCGGTGGCGTCGTCTGGATCGTCGTCGTCGGCGTGCTGCTCGCGGGCATCGTCGCCGTCAACGTCCTCGTCCTCCAGCTCAACATGCAGTTCGACGGCCTCAGCCGCGAGCGGGCTCAGCTGAAGGCCGACAACGCGCTCCTGCGCTCCCAGCTCTCGAGCGCCTCGGCCAGCGTGCGGATCGAGGACGCCGCGAAGTCGAAGCTCGGCCTCCAGGCCGCCGATCGGGTTGACGACGACGTACGTCCGGCTCGGCAAGTGAAACGCAAGTCGAGCGGCCGGCAGGCGAATCACCGGATTCGCCTGCTGCTGACGGCTTTTGCGTTCGTGTTCGTCGTCGCGCTCGCCCGGGCGGCGTGGCTCCAGGCCGCGCAGCACGACCGGCTCGCGGCGATGGCGATCACCCAGCACCGCGAGACGATCGAGGTTCCGGCGGGACGGGGCACGATCTACGACCGCACCGGCGAGCCGCTCGCAATCGGCGAGCAGGCGACGACCGTCTACGCCGATCCGCGGAACATCGTCGATGCCCAGCGCGCCGCAATCCTCGCCGGCAAGACGCTCGGGCTCGACGCCGACACGCTCTACCCGGTGCTGAAGGACAGGAGCAAGGGCTTCGTCTACGTCGCCCGCAAGGCCGATCCCACCAAGGCCGCGGCGCTGAACAAGCGCGAGATTCCGGGGCTCGGCTTCTATCCGGAGGAGCTGCGCACGTACCCGCAGGGTGCCGTCGCTTCGCACGTGCTCGGGTTCGCCGGGACGGACAACCACGGCCTCGACGGGCTCGAGCGCTCGCTCGACAAGACGCTCTCGGGCAAGCCCGGCTTCGAGACGATCGTCAAGGATCCGTTCGGCCGCGCGATCGACGTCGTCACCTCGCGGCCCGAGCGAGCCGGCAAGAACGTGACGCTCACGATCGATCACCAGATCCAGTCGAACGCAGAGCAGATCCTGGCCAAGACGGTGACGAACTACGGCGCGCGCGGCGGTGCCGCGATCGTGATGGATCCGCGCACCGGCGCGATCCTCGCGATGGCGAACTACCCGACCTTCAACTCGAACGACTTCTCGACGGCGTCTCCGGACGCCCGGCGCAACCGAGCCGTGACCGACGCCTACGAGCCTGGCTCGACGTTCAAGATCGTGACGATCGCCGGCGCGCTCGAGGACAACGTCGTCTCACCGACGAGCACGCTTCACGCTGGCGCCGACGATCCAGGTCGCCGACCGCGTCATCCACGAGGCCCACCTGCGCGGCACCGAGGTGATGAGCGTCAGGGACATCCTCGCGCAGTCGTCGAACGTCGGCACGATCACGATCGCCGAGAAGCTCGGGCCGGATGAGCTCGCGTCGTGGATCGACCGCTTCGGCTTCGGCCACCAGACGGGCGTCGACTACCCGGGTGAGAGCTCGGGCCTCGTGCTGCCGCTCGACAAGTGGTCGGGCTCGACGATCGGCACCGTGCCGATCGGCCAGGGCATCGCGGTGACGCCGCTGCAGATGGTCTCGGCGTACGCCACGATCGGGAACGGCGGCGTCCGGGTCACGCCGCACCTGGTCGGGAAGGTCGGCAGCAAGCGCGTCCACTCGGAGAAGGGAACGCGGGTCGTCTCGACCCACACCGCCGACCGGATGATGGCCATGTTCCGCGACGTGGTGCTCGAGGGCACGGGTACCCAGGCGGCGATCCCCGGCTACACGGTCGCCGGCAAGACGGGCACGGCGCAGAAGGCCGAGAACGGGCACTACGTGACCAAGTACGTCGCCTCGTTCGTCGGTCTCGTCCCGGCCAAGAACCCGCGGCTCGCGATCCTCGTGATGGTCGACGAGCCGCACGGCGACATCTACGGCGGCAGCGTCGCCGCGCCGGCATTCCGGGACATCGCGCGGTTCGATCTCCAGTACCTCGAGGTGCCGCCGGACGCGCCCGAGACGAAGACCACCGGGACAACCGGCCAGTAGCGGCCGGCGTGCGGACGGCAGGGCTGAAGCCTGCCGCCGACACCCCGGCTTAGAATGGTGCTCCGTGGATCTCGACGACCTGACGCGCGTGCTCGCCGCGAGCGAGAGCACCGCCCGCGGCTCCGTCGAGGTCACCGACCTCGCATACGACGCGCGGCGCGTCACGCCGGGCGCCGTCTTCTTCTGCGTGCCCGGGCTCGCGGGCTGACGGGCACGACTTCGCCGCCGACGGCGGTGGCGGCCGGTGCCGTCGCGCTCGTCGTCGAGCATCCGCTCGAGCTCGACGTGCCGCAGCTCGTCGTCGAGGACGCGCGCGCGTCGATGGCGATCGCCGCCGACGCCTTCTTCGGCGAGCCGACGCGTGAGCTCGAGGTGGCGGGCGTCACGGGAACGAACGGCAAGACGACCACGACGTTCCTGCTGCGCTCCGTCCTCGGCGGCCGCAGGGCGCTCGCCAGGGCTCGTCGGCACCGTCGACTGGGTCGTGGGCGGCGAGGTGCGCCCGGCGCCGCACACGACGCCTGAGGCGATCGACCTGCAGCGGCTGTTCCGGGAGATGCTCGACGCGGGCGACCGGAGCGTCGCCGTCGAGGCCTCGTCGCACGGCTCGACGCTGCACCGGCTCGACCGGGTTCGCTTCGACGCCCTCGTCTTCACGAACCTCTCGCAGGATCACCTCGACCTGCACGGGACGATGGAGGAGTACTACCAGGCGAAGCGCCGCCTGTTCACGGGCGCGGCCGCCGCCGCCGGCGGCGGTGAACGTCGGCGACGAGCACGGCCGCAGGCTGGCGCTCGAGCTCGTCGAGACGCGCCGCGCGCCGCTGATCACCTTCGGGCTCACGGACGCCGCAGAGATCCGCCCCGAGGACCTCGAGATGGGGGCGTCGGGCAGCCGCTTCCGGGCCGGTGGGATCGACATCGAGACGCCGCTGCGCGGCCGGTTCAACGTCGAGAACGTGCTCGGTGTGATCGCTGCGGGCGTCCTGCTCGACATCGACGACGACGAGCTCGCCGAGGGGATTCGCGAGATGCCGGGGATCCCGGGGCGGTTCGAGGCGGTCGACGAGGGGCAGCCTTTCGCGGTGATCGTCGACTACGCCCACACGCCGGACTCGCTCGACATCGTGCTGCAGGCGGCGCGCGAGCTCGGGAGCGGCCGGCTGATCTGCGTCTTCGGCGCCGGCGGCGATCGCGACCGCGGCAAGCGACCCGTGATGGGTGCCGTCGCCGTGCAGCGCGCCGACCACGTGATCGTGACGTCCGACAACCCGCGCAGCGAGGATCCGCTCGCGATCATCCAGGACATCCTCCAGGGGGCCGGCGTCGGCGTCGAGATCGATCCCGACCGGCGCTCGGCGATCCATCGGGCGGTGGCGCTCGCCGGCCCGGACGACGTCGTCGTGATCGCCGGCAAGGGGCACGAGCAGGGCCAGGAGACGGCAGGAGTGGTGGCGCCGTTCGACGACCGCGTCGTCGTGCGCGAGGCGCTGCGCGAGGCGGGGTTCGGGGCGCCGTGATTCCGGTCGAATGGGACGAGATCGAGGCGCTCGATCTCGGCGCGCTCGAGGCACCACGCGGCGCGGCAGCGCCGGCGCAGATCACCGGCATCAAGGCCGACTCGCGCGTCGTCGGGCCGGGCGACCTCTTCGTCGCGCTCAACACCGGCGTCGACCACGTCGCGAGCGCGGCCGGCCGCGGCGCCGCCACGCTCGTGCCGCGCGATCAGGAAGCGGCACTCGCCGCGCTCGCCATCGCTCGTCCGCTCGAAGAGCGACGCGCGCGTCGTCGCCGTCGTCGGCTCGACGGGCAAGACCTCGACGAAGGACATCCTCGGTGCGCTCTGCAGCGCCGTCGCGCCGACGATCTGGGCGGCGGAGAGCCAGAACAACGAGATCGGCCTGCCGCTGACGGTCTGCCGGCTCGAGCCGGAGACGGAGATCCTCGTCACCGAGATGGGAATGCGCGGGCTCGGGCAGATCGCGGAGCTCTGCGCGATCGCGCGGCCGGACGTCGCGGTCGTCTCGTCGATCGGCCCGGAGCACCTCGAGCTCGTCGGCACCGTCGAGCGAGTCGCGGAGGCGAACGCCGAGGCGATCGTGGCGCTCCCGCCGGGGGGCATCGCCGTCGTTCCCGCCGACGCGCCCGAGCTCGAGCCGCACCTCGACCGCGACGACATCGAGATCCGCCGCTTCGACCGCGCGGCCATCAGCGGCGACGGCCACGAGTGGACGTTCCCGCTGCCCGGCGGCGAGATCACGCTGACGCTGCCGTTCACGGCCCGTCACATGGCCGAGAACACCTTCGCGGCGCTCACCGCCTACGAGGCGCTCGGCCTCCCGCTCGAGCGGGCCCAGGAGGGTGCGAACGCGATCACGCTCTCGCGCTGGCGCGGCGAGGAGGCGCCGTTGCCGGGCGGCGGCATCGTCGTCAACGACGCCTACAACGCCAACCCGACGTCGATGCGGGCGGCGCTCGTCGACCTCGTCGCGCGCGCGGGCGGCCGGCGGCGCGTCGCGATCCTGGGCGAGATGGCCGAGCTCGGAGCCGCGGCGCCGCGCTACCACGAGGAGGTCGGCGCGCTGCTCGACGAGCTCGGGATCGAGCTCGTCATCGCGGTCGGCGACGGCGCGCGTCCCTATCTCGGCGGCGAACCGACGCCCACGCGGCACTGGATTCCCGACGCCGCAGCGTTCGACGACGTCGCCGGGCTCCTCGAGCCGGGCGACGCGATCCTCGTCAAGGCCTCGCGCGCGGTCGGGCTCGAAGGCATCCCGGCATCGATCGAGAAACGGGCAAGAGCATGGTCCGAGTCCTGATCGCCGGCCTCGTCGCGATGGTGCGTCGCCATCGTGATCGGCCCAACCTTCATCGAGTGGCTGCGTCGCTCCGGCGTCGGCCAGCAGATCCGCGAGGAGGGCCCGGCGCGCCACATCGTCAAGCAGGGGACGCCGACGATGGGTGGCCTGCTGATCCTCGCGACCGCGGTGGTGCCGTTCCTCGTGCTCTCGAAGTACACGCTGCCCGGCCTGGCGCTGCTGTTCCTCACCGTCGGTTGCGCCGCGATCGGGTTCACGGACGACTACCTCAAGGTGCGCAAGCGCCGCTCGCTCGGCCTCTCGGGGCGCTGGAAGATGCTCGGTCTGGTGTTGATCACGATCGGCGTCGGCTGGGTCGTGACGCAGGTCGGCTACCTCGACACCGAGATCTACTTCCCGATCGTCGACGTCAACATCGACCTCGGCTGGTTCTACTTCCCGTTCCTGTTCATCGTGATCGCCGGCACCGCCAACGGCGTCAACCTGACGGACGGGATCGACGGGCTCGCGGCCGGCACCTGCGCGATCTCGCTGCTGACCTTTCTCGCGATCGCGGCGATCTCGTGGATCCGCTCCGGCGAGGTCGGCTTCCGCAGCGACAACTACCTCGACGTCGCGATCTTCGCCGCCGCGATGATCGGCGGCGTGATCGGGTTCCTCTGGTTCAACGCGTTCCCGGCCGAGCTGTTCATGGGCGACACCGGCTCGATGGCGCTCGGCGGCGCGATCGCCGGGCTCGCCGTGATGACCCAGACCGAGGTGCTGCTGATCTTCATCGGCGGCATCTACCTGATCGAGGCGCTCTCGGTGATGATCCAGGTCGCGAGCTTCAAGCGCACCGGGAAACGTGTCTTCCTGATGGCGCCGATCCACCACCACTTCGAGATGAAGGCGTGGTCGGAGACGAAGATCATGGTGCGGTTCTGGATCGTCGGCGCGATCTTCTGCACGACCGGGTTCGTGCTCTTCTACCGCTACTACCTCCGCTTCAAGCTCTAGGTGCCGTGCCGGCGTCCTCGCCGTCGCGCGCGGCGCTGATACCGGTCGCCGTCGCGATCGGGGTGATGGTGCTCTGGGGTGGCGACGCCGATCGTGACGCGGCTCGCGCTCGACGACCTGCCGCCGCTCGTCGTCGCGTCGATGCGCACGGTGCTGGCCGGCCTCGTCGCGATCCCGCTGCTCGTCGGGATGCGGCAGCGGCTGCCGAGCGATCGAGGCTCGCGCACGCTGCTCGGGATCTCGGCTGCGGCCGGGTTCGTGCTCTTCCCGGTCATCTACACGGTCGGGCAGCAGCGCACCTCGGCGCTCCACGGCGTGATGATCCTCGCGGCGCTGCCGGTCTTCACGGGCATCTACGCGGCGATCGTCGCCCGGCGCGTGCCGCCGCGCGCGTGGCTCGCCGGCTCCGCGGTCGCGCTCGTCGGCGAGGCGGTGCTGATCGGCGGACGCGGGACGACGGCGACCGACGCGACGCTCGCCGGCGACCTGCTCGTGCTCGCCGCAGCGCTCTGCGTGTCGGCCGGCTACGTCGCCGGCGCGATGCTGCCGCCGCGCGGCCTCTCGAGCCTCGCGACGACCCTGTGGGGCGTGCTGCTCGGGACGTTCGTGCTGGCGCCGCTCGCGATCGGGCTCTTCGCGCACGACGGCGTGCCCGACGCCGGGCCGAAGGCGTGGGGCTCGGTCGTGTTCCTCGCGGTGGTGACGTCGATCCTCGGCTACGTCGGCTGGTACTGGGCGCTCGATCGCGGCGGCATCGCCCGGATCGCGACGCTGCAGTTCCTGCAGCCGGTCTCGGGCTTCGTCCTCGCCGCGATCGTGCTCGGCGAGAACGTGACGGTGCCGATCGCCGTCGGCAGCGCGCTGATCGTCGGCGGGATCGTGATCGCGCAGCGGGCCTGAGCCCGCCGCCATAGGCTTTCCGGATGGCGCCGATCCCCGACCACGTGCTCGTCGCTCGGGCTCGCGCGCTCCGGCCGGGCGGCGGTCACGGCTCTCCGAACGCCAGGGTGCGACGTCGTCGGCCTATGACGCCGAACGCCGACCTCGACGTCGCCGGGATCGAGGGTGACGATCCACGCTCGGCGCCTGGGACGACGCGCTCCTCGACGGCGTCGAGCTCGTCGTCAAGAGCCCCGGCGTCCCGGCCGACGCACCGCCGGTCGTCGGCGGCGCGCGCGCCGCGAGCATCCCGGTCATCTCGGAGATCGAGCTCGGAGCGCGCCTGCTCGCGAACCCGATCATCGGGATCACGGGAACGAACGGCAAGACGACGACGACGGCGCTGCTCGGCGCGATGTTCGACGCGGCCGGGGTGCCGGCGGAGGTCGCGGGCAACATCGGCCGGCCGCTGACGAGCCTCGTCGGGACGACGTCGCCGGAGACGTGGGTCGTGTGCGAGCTCTCGTCGTTCCAGCTCGAGGACGTCGAGACGCTTCACTGCCGGATCGCGGTGCTGCTCAACCTCGAGCCGGACCATCTCGACCGGCACGGCTCGTTCGAGGAGTACCGCGACGCGAAGCTCCGCATCTTCGAGCGGCAGGCCGCGGACGACCTGGCGATCGTCCCGCGCGGCTTCGGCGCCGTTCCGGGCGAGGCGCGCCGGCTCGAGTTCGGCGGCGACGACGAGCTCCCGGCCGAGCCGCTGATTCCCGGCGCGCACAACCGCGAGAACGCCGCCGCGGCGACGGCAGCGGCGCGCGCGGCCGGGATTCCGGACGCAGCGATCGCCGAGGCGCTCCGGACCTTTCCCGGCGTCGAGCATCGGATCGAGGAGGTGGCCACGATCGCCGGCGTGCGCTACGTCAACGACTCGAAGGCGACGAACGTGGCCGCTGCGCTGCGCGCGCTGGCGTCGTTCCCGGGCGCGCGCAAGCTCGTGATCCTCGGTGGTCGCGGCAAGGCCGAGCCGTACGCGCCGCTCGCGGCGGCGTTCGCTCCCGGCGACCGCGCGTATCTGATCGGCGAGGCGACGGAGGCGATCGCGGCCGCGCTCGAGGACGCCGGCGTGCCCGTTCGAGCGCTCGCGGCGACCTCGCGACGGCGGTCACTGCAGCCGCCGCGGCGGCGCGGGAGGGCGATGTCGTCCTGCTCTCGCCCGCCTGCGCGAGCTTCGACCAGTTCAGGGATTACGAAGTGCGCGGGCAGGAGTTCGGGAAGCTGGTGCAGAAGCTCCAGGGGTGAATCGGCACCGCGTGAGCAGGGGATAGCGTGAAGACCAGGCCCGCAGGCCAACTCGAACAACGCCTGCTCGTCCTCGTCACGCTCGGGCTCGTCGCGTTCGGCCTGGTGATGGTGTTCAGCGCCACCTCGGCGTCGGCGGCGCTCGGCGCGGGCGATCCGATGACGTTCCTCGTCAAGCAGGGCGCGTACGCGTTCGCCGGCCTGCTGCTGCTCGCGCTGGCCTCGCGGTTCGACTACCACCGCCTGCGGGCGCTGGCGCCGATGCTGCTCGTCGGCTCGCTCTTCCTCTGCATCGCGGTGCTCGTCGTCGCGCCGCCGATCAACGGCGCGCAGCGCTGGTTCCTCGTCGGGCCGATCAGCGTGCAGCCCTCCGAGCTCGCCAAGATCGCGGTGCTGCGTGTGGACGTGCGCCCTGCTCGCGCGGCGACCGACGCCGCGCACGATGGGCGAGCTGATGAAGCCGCTCGGCCTCGTCGTCGGCGCTCTTCTGCATTCTCATCCTGCTCGAGCCCGACCTCGGCACCACGATCGCGCTCTGCCTGATGGTGGGCGGGATCCTGTCGTCTCCGAGGTGCCGTTCCGCCTGCTCGCGCTCGGCGGCTCGATCGCGCTCGTGCTCGGCGCCGGCGGCGATCTACATGGAGCCGTACCGGCGGGCGCGCTTCCTCAGCTTCGTCGACCCCTGGCAGGATCCGCAGGGCGCCGGGTTCCAGACGGTGCAGGCGATCATCGGGATGGGCTCGGGCGGCATCACCGGCGAGGGGCTCGGGCAGGGAATCTCGAAGATCTTCTATCTCCCCGAGGCGCACACGGACATGATCTTCGCCATCGTCGGCGAGGAGCTCGGCCTGGTCGGCTCGACCGTCGTGATCGCGGCGTTCGCCGTGTTCGCGTGGGCCGGCTTCCGCATCGCCCTCCAGTGCCGCGATCCGTTCGGCAAGCGGCTCGCCGCGGGGATCACGACGCTCGTCTGCGGGCAGGCCGCGATCAACCTCTGCGCCGTCCTCGGCATCGCTCCGCTGACCGGAATCCCGCTCCCGTTCGTCTCGTACGGAGGCTCGTCGCTCATCGTGCTGCTCGCCGCAGTCGGCGTTCTCCTTAACATCGCCGTGAATGATCGAGTCGTCGAAGCTCGTAGTCGTGATAGCGGCAGGGGGAACAGCCGGTCACATCAGGCCCGCTCTCGCAGTCGGGGAAGCACTGCGCGCGCGCGGAGCGACCGTGACGTTCGCCGGCAGTCCCGACCGCGTCGAGTCGCGTCTGGTTCCTGAGGCAGGCTTCGAGCTCGACACGTTCGAGATCAGCGGCTTCCCGCGGAAGCCGTCCCTGGAGCTCGTGCGCGCGCTCGTGCGGGCCGTCGAAGGCACCGTTCGCCTGTCGCGCCATCCTCCGTCGTCGCCGCCCCGACGTCGTCCTCGGTGGCGGTGGCTACGTCGCCGGCCCGATGGTGCTCGCCGCGCGGCTGAGCAGGATCCCGGCGGCGCTGACCGAGGCCGACGCGCACCTCGGCCTCGCGAACAGGCTCGCAGCGCCGTTCGCGTCGAAGCTCTTTCTCGCCTACGACATCGAGGGCCGCACGGGAGCAAGGTCGAGGTCGTCGGCCGCCCGATTCCCGACCGCGCACCTCGGCGCGAGCCGGGCCGAGGCGCGCGCCCGCTTCGGCATCGACGGCCGATGCAGCCGGTCGTCGCCGTCTTCGGCGCGCTCGCCGGCGCGACGTCGCTCAACGAGATGGCGGTCGGCGCGTGGGGCGACGAGCGGCCCGACCGTGCTGCACGTCTCCGGCGAGCGCGACTACGCCACGCTCGCCGCGCGGGTGCACCGGCCGGACTACCTGCTGATGCCGCAGACCGATCACTTCGGCGACGTCCTCGCCGCCGCCGACGTCGCCGTCTCGCGGGCGGGCGGGACCGTCTGGGAGCTCGCCGCCGCCGGCACGCCGTCGATCCTGGTGCCATATCCCTACGCGACCGCCGACCACCAGACGCTGAACGCGCGCCACTTCGAGCGCGGTGGCGGCGCCATCGTCGTGCCGAACGCCGAGATCGCGTCGGTTCCGGCGCTCGTCGAGTCGCTGCTCGCGGATCCCGGCCGGCTCGCCGCGATGCGCACCGCGATGCTCGGCATGGCGCGCGTCGACGCAGCCGACCGGATCGCCGAGGGGGTCATCGCCCTTGCCCGCCGCTGAGGCACCGCTGCCGGCCGGAAGCTCTACTTCGTCGGGATCGGCGGCTCGGGCATGTCCGCGTACGCCAACATCGCGCGGGCGCTCGGGGCCGAGGTGCGCGGCTGGGATCTGCGCGACACGATCTTCATGGGCTCGCTCGAGGGGATCGAGGTCGACATCGGCGGCGACCCGAGCGCCACCGGACGGGTGGGAGGTCGTCGTCTCGACCGCGCACCTGCAGCGGATCGACGGCATGCCCCGGGCCGACTTCCTGGCGGAGCTCGTCGCGGCACAGCCGGCGATCGTGGTCGGCGGTGCGCACGGCAAGACGACGACGGCGGCGATGATCGCCTTCGTGCTCCAGGAGACCGGCCGCGACCCGGCCTGGATCATCGGCGGGATCGTGCCGCAGCTCGGCGGCAACGCCGGCGTCGGCGGCGGCTGGCTCGTGGTCGAGGGCGACGAGTCCGACCGCTCGATCGGCTCGCTGCGTCCGCAGATCGCGGTGCTCACGAACATCGAGCTCGACCATCACGCGTCGTACGCGTCCGAGGCCGAGCTGCGCGCGTTCTTCGACGACTGGCTCGCCGAGGTGCCGCACGTCGTCCGGAGCTGGGAGCTGCCGCCCGTCGAGCTCGAGCTCGCGGTGCCCGGCGAGCACAACCGCCAGAACGCGGCCGCGGCGCTCGCCGCGCTCGAGCTGGCGGGCGTGCCGCGGGCCGAGGCGGAGGCGGCGCTCGTCCGCTTCACGGGCGTCGGCCGGCGGCTCGAGCTCGTCGGCGAGCGCGGCGGCGTCACCGTCTACGACGACTACGGCCACAACCCGACCGAGCTCGAGGTGACGCTGCGCACGGCGCGCTCGCTGACGAGCGGACGCGTGATCGCCGTCTACCAGCCGCACGTGGTCGAGCGGACGCGCCAGCTGCACCAGGAGCTCGGGCGAGGCGCTCGGCCTGGCCGACGTCGCGATCGTGACCGACATCATCGGCGCCCGCGACGCGCCGCGCGAGGGCGTCTCCGGGCAAGCTCGTCGTCGACTCGCTGCCGCCCGAGGTGCGTGCCGGCTGGGCGCCGACGCCTGACGACGCCGCGACGCTCGCGCTCGCCTGGGCGCGTCCCGGCGATCTCGTGATCACGTTCGGCGTGGGGGAGCCGTGGAAGATCGCGCAGGCGATCGTCGACGGGCTGCCGGCGATGAGCGCGCCCGTCTTCGAGGAGGGCGTCGAGCTCGCGCGCCTGACGACGATCGGCACGGGCGGCCCGCGCCCGCGCCTTCGCGGAGCCGCGATCGGTGCAGGAGCTCGAAGCCGTGCTGCGTGGCCGCCCGGGAGCGGGGCCTGCAGGTCGCGACGGTCGGGCTCGGCTCGAACCTGCTCGCCGCCGACGACGGCGTCGACCTGCTCGTGCTGCATCTCGCCGGCGAGCTGGTCGAGGCGCGCGACGGAGGGCGACGGTGCTCGTGGCCGGCGGCGGAGCGACGAACGCGGTCTGTCTGCACCGAGCCCGCGCCGCTGCGCTCGGCGGCTTCGAGTTCGCGTGCGCGATCCCGGGGACGGCGGGTGGGGGAGTGTGGATGAACGCCGGTGCCTACGGCAGCGACTGGAGCGCGATCGTCGATCCGCGCGCTCGTCGCGACCGCCGACGGAACGGGCTGGCTCTCGCCGGCCGAGCTCGGCTTCTCGTACCGGCACTCGAGCATCCACCACGGTCAGGTCGTCGCGGCGGTCGAGTACCAGCTCGCGCCGCGCGACGAGAGCGAGATCCGCGCCACCGTCCGCGACCTCGTCGACCGCCGCAAGGCGACGCCAGCCGACGACGAAGCGCACCTTCGGCTCCGTGTTCAAGAATCCGCCGGGCGAGCTCGGCGCCGGGGCGATGCTCGAAGCGTGCGGCCTCAAGGGCCACCAGATCGGCGGCGCGCTCATCTCGCCGAAGCACGCGAACTTCATCGAGAACGCCGGCGGCGCCACGACGGCGGACTGCCTCGCGCTGATGGCCGAGGCGCGGCGCCGTGCGCGCGAGCAGTTCGGCGTCGAGCTCGAGCACGAGGTCGAGCTCCTGGGAGACATCGCGGTCGAGTAGCGCGTGTCTGGCTAGCCAGATGCGCGGCTCCAGCCGGACGCCTCGACAGGAGCCGACGGCAGGCGGCGAAAGGAACCGCGTGGCCACCGGGGGACGAGTCGAGCGTGGATCGCGTCCCCGTGCGCGGACGGCGGAAGCGGTCGCCCCGCTGCCCGCGGCGCGATCTCCGGCGAGCGCCTCGACTTCTCACGGCTCGTTCCCTCCGGCCGCTCGCTCGGGATCGCGTTCCTGATCGCGCTCGGCGCGCTCGGCGCCTGGGTCGGCGCGCGCGAGACGGGCGTGTTCGCCGTTCGCACCGTCGACGTCGGAGGAGCGAACCCGGCCGTCGCGACGCCAGGTTCGCAAGGCGCTCGCGTCGACCCGCGGGATGAGCCTGCTCAAGGTCGACCTCGCCGAGTCGCTGCGGACGGTGGAGGCAATTCCGACCGTCGAGAGCGCCCGCTTCGACCGGGCGTTTCCCCACACGCTTCGCGTCGTCGTCGTGCCCGAGCGTGGCGTCGCGATCGTGCGCCAGGGCGCCGACTCGTACCTCGTCGCCGAGAGCGGCAGGGTGATGGGAACGGCCGACCGCCACGACCGCCCCGCGCTCGCCCGGATCTGGGTCGACCGCACGCGTCAAGCTCGTCGTCGGTGAGCCCACCGACGGGCGACCTGCGGACCGCCGTCGCAGCCGTGGCGCCGCTCGTCGGCTCGCACTTCCCGGGGCGGGTCAGCTCCGTCACGGCGACCGCCGACGCGCTCACGCTCCGCCTCCGCTCGGGCCTCGAGATCCGCCTCGGCGACACGCTCGACGTTCCTCTCAAGCTCGCCGTGGCGGCCAGGGTGATCCCGCTGCTCGACGACGGCACCGCCTATCTCGACGTCGCCGTGCCCGAGCGGCCGGTGTCCGGAAGTCTCAACTCTCAGGTCGAGGTTGATGGTGCACCCTCGACGACACCTTGAGGTTTCCGTTGACAATGCCGACAAGGAGTCCGTACCCTGGCTCCGAATGCGGGTTGGAGCACACTCCTTAGCTCGATAAGAGCTTGACGTCCAGGTAGGTCGAGGTGAGATATTCATGAGCACACAAGGTGGCAACTACCTCGCGGTGATCAAGGTGGTCGGCGTCGGTGGCGGCGGGACCAACGCGGTCAATCGCATGGTCGAATCGGGCCTCAGCGGCGTCGAGTTCATCGCGGTCAACACGGACGCGCAGGCGCTCCTGATGACGGACGCCGACGTCAAGGTCCACATCGGCTCGAAGGCGACTCGCGGCCTCGGTGCCGGCGCCGATCCGAGCGTCGGACTCGCGGCCGCGCAGGAGACGCGCGACGAGCTGAAAGAGGCGCTGAAGGGCGCCGACATGATCTTCGTCACCGCGGGTGAGGGCGGCGGCACGGGAACCGGCGCGGCACCCGTCGTGGCCGAGCTCGGCCGCGAGCTCGAGGCGCTGACCGTCGGCGTCGTCACGCGCCCGTTCGGCTTCGAGGGCCGTCGGCGCGCGGAGCAGGCCGAGGTCGGAATCCAGAATCTCCGCGACCGCGTCGACACGCTGATCGTGATCGAGAACGACCGGCTCCTCCAGGTCGTCGACAAGAAGACGCCGGTGACCGAGGCGTTCGGCATCGCCGACGACATCCTCCGGCAGGGCGTCCAGGGCATCACCGACCTGATCACGGTGCCGGGCCTCGTCAACCTCGACTTCGCCGACGTGCGCACGATCATGCGCGACGCCGGCTCGGCGTTGATGGGCATCGGGCACCGCGTCGGGCGACACGCGCGCGGCGGACGCCGCCAACGCGGCCGTCTCGTCGCCGCTGCTCGAGACGACGCTCGACGGCGCCACCGGCGTCCTGCTCAACATCACGGGCGGCTCGAACCTCGGGCTGTTCGAGGTCAACGAGGCGGCCGAGGTCGTCACGGGCCACGCCGACCCGAACGCGAACGTCATCTTCGGCGCCGTGATCGACGAGTCGATGGGTGACGAGGTGCGTGTGACCGTGATCGCGACGGGCTTCGGCGGCAGGCCGCGCCGGCGCCGCGTCGAGGCACCGGGCACGCCGGTTGCGGCGACCGTCGGAGCGGCGCTTCGAGCGGCCCGTCGCCTCCGACGCCGATATCGAGATCCCGAGCTTCCTGCGCGAGGACTGATGGCCGAGCGGTGAGGCCTTGCCTCACCGCTCCGCACCTGCTCGACCTGACACCCGCTAGCCAGCACCGACTAGAGTCGCCTCGTGAGCGAAGAGGCTCTTCGAAGCACCCCGCTGCACGACCGCCACGTCGCCCTCGGCGCGCGGATGGTGCCGTTCGCAGGCTGGGACATGCCCGTCCAGTACGAGGGCGTGATCCCCGAGCATCTCGCCGTCCGGCGCGACCGCGGCGTCTTCGACGTCTCCCACATGGGCCAGATCCACGTCGAGGGCCCGAACCAGCTCGAGCTCCTGCAGGGGCTCCTCTCGAACGACCTCACGCAGGCTCGCGTGACGGCGAGGCGCAGTACACGCTGCTGACGAACGAGCGCGGCGGCATCGTCGACGACCTGATCGCCTATCGCATCACGCCCTTCCACACGCTGCTCGTGGTCAACGCGGGCAACAGAGATGCCGCCTACGGCTGGCTGAAGGAGCGCGAGATCCGCGGCACCGAGGTGCGCGATGCCTCCGACGAGTACGCGCTGCTCGCCGTGCAGGGCCCGACGGCGATCGCCGCGCTCGGGCTGCCCGACGCTCCGGCCTTCACGCACGCGATGGGCGAGGTGCACGGCGTCGAGGTGATGGTCTGCCGCACGGGCTACACCGGCGAGGCGGGCGTCGAGCTGATGTGCGTCGCCGAGGACGCGGTCGAGCTCTGGGACGCGATCGTCGCGAACGGGACGACGCCGTGCGGCCTCGGCGCACGCGACACGCTCCGGCTCGAGGTGTGTTATCCGTTGCACGGCAATGACATCACCGGCGACACCGACGCGATCTCGGCCGGCCTCGGCTGGACGTGCGCGCTCGACAAGGAGTTCAGCGGCGTCGCGGAGCTGCGCCGGGTCAAGGAGGAAGGGCCGGCGCGGAAGCTGGTCGCGTTCGTGATGGACGAGAAGGCGGTGCCGCGGCAGGGCATGCCGATCGCCGGCGGCGGCGAGGTCACCTCGGGCACGCACTCGCCGATGCTCGACGTCGGCATCGGGATGGGATACGTCCCGAGCGCCGCGGCGGTGCCGGGCACGGAGCTCGTGATCGACGTCCGCGGCAAGCCGAAGCAGGCGCATGTCGTCAAGAAACCGATCTACGTCAAGGAGGAGAGCTAGGTGGCAGGTGAAGAGAGCTACCCGGACGATCTGAAGTACCACGCCGAGCACGACTGGGCGCGGATCGAGGGCGACGAGGCGGTGCTCGGCATCACCTGGTGGGCGCAGGACGCCCTCGGTGAGCTCGTGCACTACGAGGCCCCCGCGGTCGGCGGCTCGACCGTCAAGGACGAGGCGTACGGCGAGGTCGAGTCGGTCAAGGCCGTCTCCGACGTGATCGCGCCGCTCTCCGGCGAGATCCTCGAGGTGAACGAGAAGGCATCCGAGGAGCCCGAGTCGATCAACGACGACCCGTACGGCGAAGGCTGGCTCGTGCGCATCCGCCTCACCGACCCGACGGAGGTGAACGACCTGCTCGACGTCGAGGCGTATCGGGCGGTCGTCGCCGAGCAATGACCGACGGGTACCTCTCGCTCACCGATCGCGACCGCGACGAGATGCTCGCGGCGATCGGCGTCTCGTCGATCGACGACCTGTTCGAGCAGATCCCGGAGGGAGTGCGCTTCGACCGCGTGCTGGACGTGCCGCCCGCGCTCACCGAGCTCGAGCTGATCCGCCACCTCGAGGAGCTCGCCGCCAAGAATTCGCACACGGGCGTCGAGCTCTCGTTCCTCGGTGCCGGCATCTACGACCACCACACGCCCGCGATCGTCGACACGATCCTGCAGCGCGGCGAGTTCCTGACCGCCTACACGCCGTACCAGCCCGAGATGAGCCAGGGCGTGCTGCAGGCGATCTTCGAGTACCAGACGGCGATCTGCGAGCTGACCGGGATGGACGTGTCGAACGCGTCCGGCTACGACGGCTTCACGGTCGCGGCCGATGCCTGTTACATCGCGAAGCATGCGACCGGGCGCACGCGCATCGTGCTCGCCGAGACGCTCAACCCGCAGGTGCGCGAGGTCGTCAAGACCTACGCGCCGGGATTCGGTCTCGAGATCGTCGAGGTTCCGCACGAGGGTGGCGTCACCGATCCCGATCGCATCGCCGAGGCGGCCGTCGATGCCGCCGCGGTTCTCTTCCCGCAGCCCAACTTCTTCGGCTGCCTCGAGGACGCGCCGGCGCTCGCCGCTGCCGCGCGCGAGGCCGGCGCGCTTGCCGTCGCCCACGTCGACCTCACGTCGCTCGGCGTGCTCGAGGCGCCCGGCGTCTACGGCTGCGACATGGCGATCGGCGAGGGACAGTCGGTCGGCAACGCCCAGAGCTACGGCGGCCCGCACTACGGCTTTCTCGCCTCGCGCACCGAGTTCATCCGCCGGCTGCCCGGCCGGATCGTCGGCCAGACGACCGACCTCAACGGCGAGCGCGGCTTCGTCCTCACGCTGCAGACGCGCGAGCAGCACATCCGCCGCGAGAAGGCGACGTCGAACATGACGACCAACCAGACGCTGCTCGCACTCGGCGGTCTCGTCACCCTCTCCTGGCTCGGCCCGCAGGGATTGCGCGAGCTCGGCGAGACCTGCATGTCGCTCGCCGGCTACGCGCGGGAGCGCATCGATCTTCCCGCCGCATTCGACCAGCCGTTCTTCAAGGAGCTCGCGCTGCGCACGCCGCGACCCGCGCGCGAGGTCGTGCGCGAGGCGCGCGCGCTCGGCGTCCACCCGGGCTACGCGCTCGGGCGCGACTACGAGGGCATGGACGATGTGCTGCTCGTCGCGCTGACCGAGAAGCGCACGCCGGCCGACATCGACCGGCTCGCCGACGTGCTGGCGGAGGTGTGCGGCTGATGGAGCTCATCTACGAGAAGAGCCAGGCGGGCCGGCGGGCCGGGCGGGTTCCGAACTACGGCCTGCCGGTGCCCGAGGTTCCGGCGGCGCTCGCCCGCAAGGAGCCGCCGCGGCTGCCGGAGCTCGCCGAGAACGAGATCGTGCGCCACTTCACGAACCTCGCCGACCGCAACTTCGGCATCGACACCGGCTTCTACCCGCTCGGCTCGTGCACGATGAAGTACAACCCGCGCGTCAACGAGCGCGTCGCGCGGCTGCCCGGGCTTCGCGCACCTCCATCCGCACCAGGAGGACGAGGGCGCGCAGGGTGCGCTCGAGCTGATGTGGGAGCTGCAGGCAGATCCTGGCCGAGGTGGCGGGGCTGCCGGCGGTCACGCTGCAGCCCGCGGCCGGGTCGCAGGGCGAGCTGACGGGGCTGATGCTGATGCGCGCCTACTTCGCCGACAGGGGCGAGGGCGAGCAGCGCGACACGATCATCACCGCCGACACGGCGCACGGCACCAACCCGGCCAGCGTGACGATGGCCGGCTACAAGCTCGCCAAGGTGGCGACGACCGATCGCGGCAACCTCGATCTCGACGACCTGCGCGCCAAGGTGAACGAGCGCACCGCCGGGCTGATGCTGACGAACCCCTCGACGCTCGGGCTCTTCGACGAGGACATCGTCCAGGTGGCGGAGATCTTCCACGTCGGCCGGAGCCCTCCTCTACTACGACGGCGCCAACCTCAACGCGGTCGTCGGCAAGTCGCGGCCCGGCGACATGGGCTTCGACATCGTCCACTACAACCTCCACAAGACGTTCTCGCAGCCGCACGGCGGCGGCGGGCCCGGCGGCGGGCCGGTGGCGGTGCGAGCCGACCTGGAGCCGTTCCTGCCCTCACCGCAGGTCGTGCGGGACGGCGATGCCTTCCGGCTCGACCGCGACCGGCCGAAGTCGATCGGCCGCGTGCGCGGCTTCGCCGGCCCGTTCGGCGTCTTCGTCCGCTCGTACGCCTTCATGCGCGCCTACGGCCCCGACCTGCAGGCGATGTCCGAGACGGCGGTGCTCAACGCGAACTACGTGCTCGCCGGGTTGCGCGACGACTACGAGCTTCCCTACGATCGTCTGTGCATGCACGAGTTCGTGGTCTCGGCTCGCGCGTTGAAGAAGGAGTACGGGATCACCGCGCTCGACATCGCCAAGCGACTCATGGACTATGGCGTCCATCCACCCACGATCTACTTCCCGCTCGTCGTGCCCGAGGCGTTGATGATCGAGCCGACGGAGACCGAGCCCAAGGAGCGCCTCGATGCGTTCATCGAGGTGATGAAGAAGATCGCCCGCGAGGCGGCCGAGAATCCCGAGCTGCTCAAGTCGGCGCCGCTGTCGCGGCCCGTGCGGCGGCTCGACGAGGTGAAGGCGGCCAAGGAGCCGATCGTCAAGCACGCGTTCGACGAGCGCCCGCGCATCGGAGCGGAGGCCTGAGATGCCCGATCTTCCGACGAGCTGATCGCCCTCTCGAGCGAGCTCGTCGCAGCGGTGCAGGAGCACGACCGCGAGCGTCTCGAGCAGCTGCTCGCCGCGGAGTTCACGCTCAACGGCGCAGCCGGCGAGCTCGACCGCGAGGCGTTGCTCGAGGCGGCGTCAGGCCCGTACGAGATCGACGACTTCGGCTACGAGGAGATCGACCCGGAGATCTACGGCGACACCGCGGTGCTCGTCTCCCGCTACTGGCAGACGGCCCGTCTCGACGGTCGCGACATCTCGCATCGCATGCACGTCACGGACATCTGGGTCCGGCGCGACGGCCGCTGGCAGATCGTGCGCCGGCACGCCACGCTCGCGGGCGGCTGACGCAATTCGCCTGATGCAGCACCAGCGCCGCAGCTCCGAGTAGAGTCTCGCGCTCGTGGAGACTCTCGCACGCGCAACGATCCGTGGCCGCTGGCTCTTCGTCGGCCTCTGGATCCTCCTCACGATCGCCGGAGCGATGGCGACGGGCAAGCTCGCCGACCGCTGGTTCGAGCAGTTCTCGATCCCCGGCTACAGCGCCTACGAGGCCAACCAGCGCACGCTCGAGACGTTCGGCACCGGCCGCCAGTACCCGCTCGTGGCCGTGTTCACGGTCGCGGACGGCGACATCCGCGACCAGGCCGGGATCGAGAAGGCGATCGCGGCCGGCGCCGCCGTGAACAAGGGCTCGCGGGTCAGCTCGTGGTTCGTCGACGAAGGACGACACGTTCGTCTCGGCCGATCACAAGACGATGTTCGCGAAGATCCATCCTGCCGGCGAGGCGACGCTTCACGACCGTCCTCCCGATCAAGGAGACGCGCGCAGCGATCGCCGCCAACGCGCCGCCGGGAGTGACGACGCATCTCACCGGCGTCGACGCGATCTTCCAGTCGCAGGGCGGCGCCAGCGGGCCGAGCGTGCTCGCTCGAGACGCTGCTCGGCGGCATCGGCGCGCTCCTGATCCTGCTCTTCGTCTTCGGCACCCTGCCGGCCGTGCTGATGCCGCTGCTCGTCGCGGTCTCGTCGATCCTGACCACGTTCCTCTGCGTGCTCGGACTGACGTACGTCACGGACGTCTCGATCATCGTCCAGTTCCTCGTCGCGCTCGTCGGACTCGGGATCGCGATCGACTACTCGCTGCTGATGATCTTCCGCTTCAGAGAGGAGATAGCCCACGGGCGGACGACCGACGACGCGATCGTCGAGACGATGCAACACGCGGGCCGCTCGGTGATCGTCTCCGGCACGACGGTCGCGATCGGCCTCGTCAGCATGGTGATCCTGCCGCTGCCGTTCATCCGCTCGATCGGGCTCGGTGGGATGCTGATCCCGCTCGTCTCGGTGCTCGCGTCGATCACCCTGACGCCCGCGCTGCTGCGCATCCTCGGGCCGAAGATCAACCGCGTCCGCGTGATGCCGAAGCGGCTGCTGCACGAACGACGACGTCGAGTCCGGGTTCTGGACGCGCTGGGCCGCGCACGGTGTCGAAGCGGCCGCTCGTGATCTTCCTGGTCGGGCATGGTCGTCGTCGTCCTGCTCCTGATCCCGGCCTTCCAGATCAATCCGAGCGACGCCGAGACGGTCGAGGCAACCGCGACGGCCGACGCCGCGGCGGGCCGGCAGGCGCTCGCCGACGCGGGCATCACGCCAGGGCGTCTTCAAGCCGTTTGCCGTGCTCGTCGAGGGAACGAGCGATCCGGCGAAGCTGGCCGCGATCGCGGCCGCGGTGCGCAGCGACCGACGGCGTCGAGGGCGTGACGGCACCGGCAGGGCGACGGCGTGGCGCACGGGCAGACGCGGCGCTGCTGGAGGCGTTCTCGACGACCGACGCGTCGTCGCAAGGCGAGCCGCAAGGTGATCTCGAACCTGCAGAAGACGCGTGCTGCCGGCCGCCGAGTCCGCAGCCGGAGCCGGGCGTCGACGGCGACGCTCGGCGGCTGCCGCTCCCGGAGGAGCGCGACTTCGTCCACGCCGTCTACGGCAACTTCGGCTGGGTGCTGCTGTTCGTGATCGTGCTCACGTTCATCCTGCTGACGCGCGCGTTCCGCTCGATCGTGCTGCCGGCGAAGGCCGTGATCCTCAACCTGATCTCGCTCGGCTGCGCCTACGGCGTCGTCGTCTTCATCTTCCAGCAGGGCCACGGCAGCGAGGCGCTCTGGAACGTCCAGGCGACCGGTGTCGTGATCTCGTGGATCCCGCTGATGATCTTCGCGTTCCTCTACGGCATCTCGATGGACTACGAGGTGTTCATGATCACGCGCATCCGCGAGGCGTACGACGAGACGTCGCGACACGAGCCGGCGATCTCGCTCGGCCTCGCGCGCACCGGCAAGCTGATCACGAGCGGCGCCGGCGTGCTCATGTTCGCGTTCTTCGCGCTCTCGACCGGTCCGGGCCTCGACATCAAGCTGTTCGGGATCGGTCTCGCCGCGGGCGTGATCATCGACGCCACGCTGATCCGGCTGCTGCTCGTGCCGTCGTCGATGCAGCTGCTCGGCCGCTGGAACTGGTGGCTGCCCGCGTGGACGGCGAAGGTGCTGCGCACGACCCCGAGCCCGCTCGAGCCGCGGGCTCGCCGCACCGGTCGCCGCAGACCGACCCCTGAGCGGTGGCCGGCTCAGCCGGTCGCCGGGCGTGGCGCTGGTGCTACTCGACCGGCTCGCCCGTCTCCTCGCACTCGAGGCACACCCAGTCGCCGTTCGACGACCCACGGCGCTCAACGCGGCCGGCACCATCGTGACACCGCAGGCGGGGCAGATCGGTGGGTCGTCGTCCACCGTGAAGTATGCGCGACCAACCGACGAACGGGGGCACATGGCACAGCACCGGCTCACGCGTGACCAGGTGATCTGGGCCTTCGGTCCCGATCTCGAGCCTGTCCTCGAGGTCGAGCCCGGCGACGTCGTCACCTTCGAGACGAACGACTGCTTCACCGGGCAGATCACGAGCGAAACCGACCTCGTCACCGACATCGACCTCGGTCGCATCAATAGCGCCACCGGGCCGGTGGCCGTGCGCGGCGCCGAGCCGGGCGACTCGCTCGTGGCGGAGATCCTCGACGTGCGGCCGGTCGAGTGGGGCGTCGCGACGCTCATCCCCGGCTTCGGGCAGCTGAGCGGGCTCGTCCAGGCGCCGGTCACCCAGATGTTCCAGGTGCGGGACGGGATCGTGAAGATGAACGACCGGATCTCGTTTCCGGCCAACCCGATGGTCGGCGTCGTCGGCGTCGCCACCGATGGCGAGACGCTCGCGACCGGACAGGCGGGGCAGCACGGCGGCAACCTCGACGACCACTGGCACGGCAAGGGCTCGCGCATCTTCTTTCCGGTGCGGCAGCCGGGCGGGATGTTCGCGGTCGGCGACATGCACGCAGCGATGGGCGACGGCGAGATCTGCTTCACGGGCGTCGAGATCGCCGGCGAGGTCGACATCCGCTTCGACCTGCTCAAGGGCAGGCAGGCGACCTGGCCGGTGACCGAGCTCCACGATCGCTGGGTGCCGCACGCGACGGCAGACGACTACGCCGATGCCCTCGCGCTCGTCTCGGAGGAGGCGGCCAAGCTCCTCGTCGACCAGCACGACTTCACGATCGAGGACGCGTTCATCTTCCTCTCGGTCGCCTGCGATGCCGGCGTTGCGCAGGCGTGCAAGCCGGCCGAAGGCTTCGGCACGATCGCCCGCTTCTCGATTCCGAGGATCGACGCCTGCCCGGCACCGTTCCGGGCGTAACGCGCGACGCCTAGGAGCCCGTCTTCTCCCACACGGAGACGTGCTTGGTGCTGTCCGCCGTGAACGGCTCGCGTGACCAGTCGCTCCAGCGCTCGCGCAGCGTCATCCCGGCGAGGCGCGCCATCAGATCGAGCTCTGCCGGCCACACGTAGCGGAACGGAATCGCGTTGACCCGGACAGTGCCGTCCGTGATCGAGTAGTGGTGCGAGGTCAGGCCCTGCGCGACGACGTCGTACTCGTCGATGCCGAGGTGCGTCGACGTGACCGTGAACGGCCGGAACGTCTCGCCCGGCCGGGAGCCGCTGGAGATCGGGCAGCATCACCTCGATCACGAAGCACCCGCCCGGCTCGAGGTGCGCGGCCGCGTTCTGGAAGCACGCGACCTGCGCGTCCTGCGTGGTCAGGTTCATGATCGTGTTGAAGACGAGGTAGGCGACCGTGAAGCGTCCCTCGACCGTCGTCGTCGCGAAGTCGCCGATCGTGACGCCGATCGCCTCGGCGCCCGGCTTGGCCTGCAGCCGCGCGACCATCGCCTCCGAGAGGTCGATGCCGCAGACGCGGACGCCACGCTGCGCGAGCGGCAGGGCGATCCGGCCGGTGCCGATCCCGAGCTCGAGCGCCGCGCCGTCACCTGCGAGCCCGGCGATGAAATCGACGACCGGGTCGATTGCGCCGGCCTGCGACATCTCGTCGTCCGGGTCGTCGTACCGAGCTGCGACGTCCTCGCCGAAGTAGTTCCTGGTCATCGCAGCACTCTGCCTGAGAGGCGCAGGCTGCTGCTGCCGTACTAGGATCGCCGCATGGCCCGGCTCGCCGACGATCTCGCCCGGATCCCGCTCTTCAGCGGCCTCAACAAGCGGCAGCTGCGGAAGCTCGCCGGTGGCTTCAAGGAGATCGGTTTCGCACCCGGCCGCGCAGTCGTCCGCGAGGGTCACGCCGATGGCGTCGGCTTCTTCGTCATCGCCGAGGGCACGGCGGCCGTGAGCGTGGGAGGGAAGACGGTCGCGACGATCGGCCCCGGCGACTACTTCGGCGAGCTGGCGATGATCACGAAGCAGCCACGAACCGCAACGGTGACCGCGGAGACCCCGCTCCGTTGCCTGACGATCCGGTTCTGGGACTTCCGTGAGTTCGCCAAGGCGAACCCGGATGTCTCGTGGAATCTGCTCCAGCACCTCGCCGGCATGCTGGTCGAGGATCGTGCCCGACGCTCGCAGGCGACGGCGGAGGCCGGCTGAGCCCAGCGGCCCGGCGATGAGTTTCGGCAGTCGCGGCCGTCCAATCCCTGACCTCACTCACGGAGACAAGGAGCACATCGGATGCGGATCGTGATCATCGAGTTCATGAGCCTCGACGGCGTCGTCCAGGCGCCGGGTGGAGCCGACGAGGACACGGACGGCGGCTTCGCCCACGGCGGTTGGACGCACCCGTTCTTCGACAACGAGGTCGTCGGTGGCGCCTTCGCCGGCGACGCTCGGCCGACGCCGACGCGCTGCTGTTCGGGCGGCGCACGTGGCAGACGATGGCCGCCGCCTGGCCCGACCGGGCCGGCGACCCGTTCGCCGATCAGATGAACGGCATCGCGAAGTACGTCGTCTCGTCGACGCTCAGCGACGGCGACCTGACGTGGAACAACAGCACCCTGATTCCGGGTGACGAGGCCGTCGCCGGCATCCAGAAGCTGCGCGGCGCCGACGGGGGCGACCTCGTCGTGATGGGCAGTCCGACGCTCGCTCGCACCCTGCTGCAGGAGGGTCTCGCCGACGAGCTTCGGCTCATCGTGATGCCGATCCTCCTCGGGGGCGGGAAGCGCATCTTCCCCGACGACGGCGCGCAGCACACGCTCGAGCTCGTCTCCGCGGTCACGAGCGACGCGGGCGTGCAGGTGTGCGTCTACAAGCCGGCAGGGGAGGCGTAGCCGGAGCGGCTCACGCCCAGGGAAGCTGGTCCCAGTACGGCGGCTTCTCTTTCCGGGGCCGCTCGAACTTCGCATACGCCTGGCTCGCGTCCGGCGTCGTCTCCTCCGCGCTCGCGCCGTACCGCGCTGCGAGCTCCGAGACGGGGTAGAGCAGCTGCTCGTCTTCGGTCCGTGCCCCGACCATCAAGACCGCGCACGGGCCGTCGCCGGCCCCGACGAAGACGTGCTCCGTGCCGGCGGGGCAGTGGGCGAAGTCCCATTGTCGAAGCGGCCGCTCCTCGCCCTCGACGAGCAGCTTGCACTCCCCGGACAGCACCAGGAACGACTCCTGTTGCGACTCGGAGTGGTAGAGGCAGTTCGGCTCGCCCGGCAGCAGGACGCTGATGTTGATGCCGACCTGCTTGAACCATGCGTCGTGGCTGTCGAAGATGCACCCGGAGCCGAAGTCGTCCGAGTTCAACCACGTGGCGTCGCGCACGTTGACGACGAACCAGCCGTCCTCGGTCGGTGCGAGACCCGTGCCGGGGTCCTCGAGCCGTGCTTCCTTCATGCACCGAGCCTAGCGCGCTCGGCAGACTGCCGAGATGGAGGACCTGCGAAATGTGGTGCTGGTCGAGGGCGAGAGTGACAGGGTCGCGCTGGAAGCGCTCGCGGCTCGCCGTGGCCGCGATCTTGCGGACGAGGGTGTATCCGTCGTGGCGATCGGCGGTGCGCAGGCCATCGGCCGGTTCCTCGCCCTCTACGGCCCTCAGGGATCGAATGTGGGGCTCGCCGGCTTCTGTGACGTTGGAGAGGAGGGCGCATTCCGTCGCGCTCTCGAGCGCGCCGGCCTCGGCGTCGATCTCGACCGGGCCGCCCTCGAGCGGCTCGGCTTCTTCGTGTGCGACCGGGATCTGGAGGACGAGCTGATCCGGAGTCTCGGCGTCGAGGCGACGGAGGAGATCTTCGCCGCGCACGGGAAGCTGGGGCCGTTTCGCACCTACCAGAAGCAACCCGCCCATCGGGGACGGGCCACCGAGGAGCAGCTGCGCGGCTTCCTCACGAACTGGAAGATCTTCCTCGCGGCACCGCTCGTCGAGGCTCTCGATCTCGAACGTGTGCCGCGCGCCCTGGACGGCGTGCTCGCTCACGTTGGCTAGAAGCTAGAGCCCGAGCCCCGCGGAGGCGAGGAGGCCGCTCGCGCGGCCTCCTCGCCTCTGTCGGCTGGTCGATCCGGTCGAGGTGGTTACTCGACCGGGATCTCGAAGCGGGCGATGATCCCCGGGTCGCCGCCTTGCGCGAGCAGCTCGGGGTCGGGATCCCGCGTCGCCACCCAGGCATAGCCGTGCTCGGGGTAGGCGACGACGTCCGGGAAGCTCCCGGCACTCATCGCGAGAACCCGGGCGGGCTCGTCCGTGGGGTTGCTGAACACGTGCAGGCCGGCACGACCCTCCGGGCAGAAGACGTAGTCGCCCGGAGCCAGCTCCTCGACGCCATCCGGGCCCCTGAAGGTGGGGCGACCGCTGAGGACGAAGAACATCTCCTCGGCTCCGAAGTGCATGTGGATCCGGGTCTCGGGTGCGCCCGGTGCCAGGTCGTAGAGGGTCGCTCCCGATCGGGCGTTGTCCGGCCGCCAGAAGACTTGATGCCGGGTCCGTTCCTCTTCGTTCTCTCCGTCCCACAGGTCGGAGTACAGGTTCTGACGAGTCATTCGTGGTACCTCCGTGTCATAGCGGTACGCGCACAGGTCCAGGCCCCCGACTGCGGGCCTCGGCACCCACTGCGCCGGAAATGCGCGGCTCCACGCCGCGCCGAACCGCTATTTCGCTGCCGGAGTCACAGAAGGATCATGCCTGTTCGAGCGCGTCGGCGGCTCAGCGAGTCGCGGCGAGCTGGCCGCAGGCGGCGGCGATGTCGCGGCCGCGGGTCAGGCGCACCGTCGCCGGAATCCGCGCCCGGTCGAGCACGTGCTTGAACGCGGCGATCGCGTCGCGCGACGAGCCGCCGTACATCCCGGTCGGGTTGTACGGGATCAGGTTCACCTTGAAGTACTTGGGATCGAGGATCGCGGCGAGCTCGGCGGCGTGGCGCGGCGTGTCGTTGACGCCCTCGAGCATCACGTACTCGATGTAGACCTTGCGGCCGCGCAGCTCGACGTAGCGGCGGCACTCGGCGAGGACGTCCGGCAGCGGGATAGCGGTCGTTCACGGGCATCAGGGACGAGCGGAGGCCGGGGCTCGCCGCGTGGAGTGAGAGCGCCAGGCGGATCGGCTCGTCGACCTCGTCGATGAAGCGCGTCAGGCCCGGGCATCCAGCCGACGGTCGAGATCGTCGTCCGTCGCGGCGTGATGCCGAGATCGGGCAGGCGCCGCGCGGCAGCGATCACGTTGTCGAAGTTGATGAACGGCTCGCCCATGCCCATGAAGACGCAGTGGTCGATCGCCTCGAGCCGGCGGAAGTGGAGCGCCTGGTCGAGGATCTCCGACGGCGTCAGGTTGCGGCCGAACTGCATCGCGCCGGTGGCGCAGAACGTGCACGTGAGCGGGCAGCCGGACTGCGACGAGACGCAGATCGAGCGGCGGCCGTCGCGATACCGCATCAGCACCGCCTCGACCGGATGGCCGTCGTGGGTGCGGAAGAGCGTCTTCAGCGTGCCGTCGCGCGCCTGCTGCTCGCCCGGTCACGGTGAGCGTCGAGAACGGCACCGCGTCCGTGAGCGCCTCGCGGAGCACCGCGGGCACGTTCGTCATCGCGTCGTAGCCCTCGACGCCCCTGGCGGCCCACTCCCACACCTGGCGGGTGCGGTAGGCGGGCTCGCCACGGTCGCTCATCGTCGACTCGAGAAGGGCAATGTCCATCAAGCCAGTGTAGGGGCGGCCGGGGCGCAGACCGCGCGGCGGGTGAGCTTGCCTCCACCCGCTCGAACGCTCCTGCGGGTGAGGCTGAAGCCTCACCCCGGCTTGGATCTGGAGCGCGCCGTCAGTCGTGGTGCGGCGCCGGCACGACGAGCACGGGGCACGTCGCGTGCTGCAGGACGTAGCTGCTCACCGAGCCGAGCACGAGCGACTTCACGGCACCTCGGCCGCGCCGCCCGACGACGATCAGCTCGGCGTCGTGCGCGTTGTCGATCAGCGCGGGGCCGGCAGGAGACTCGGCGACGACGAGCTCGACCTTGTCGGCGTGCTCGCCCGCGACGGCTGTCACGGTCGTCCGGAGGAGCTCCTCGGCTGCCTCGCGGTACGGCTCGATGTCGATCGGCGGCACCATCCCCGGGCCGGTCGCCGGCAGCATCGCCGACGGCATCCACGCATGGACGGCACGCACGCGGGTGCCGCGCATCGACGCCTCGTGGAGCCCGTACTGCAGCGCCTCCTTGGCGACATCCGACCCGTCGACACCGATCACGATCATGGCTCGAACGTACCACCTCGACGCCGCGCATGTGCAGAATGGACGACCGTGATCGATCTTCGCTCCGACACCGTCACCCGCCCGACGCCCGGGATGCGGGCCGCCATCGCTGCGGCCGTCGTCGGCGACGAGCAGATGCAGGAAGACCCGACGGTCAACGAGCTGCAGGAGCGGGTCGCCGAGCTGCTCGGCCAGGAGCGCGCGCTCTTCCTGCCGACGGCGACGATGGCCAACCAGATCGCGCTGAAGCTCCACAGCCGGCCGGGCGACGTGCTCATCGCGGAGGAGCACTCGCACGTGCTCGTCTACGAGTTCGGTGGCGCGGCCGCGCACGCGGGGCTCCTCACCGTCGGCCTGCCCGGCATCGACGGCCGGCTCACGGCGCCTCAGGTGCACGCCGCGTGCTCGACCGCCGAGGACGTGGTCGACCAGCGCCCGGCCGTGCTCGTCGTCGAGAACACGCACAACGTCGCGGGCGGGCGCGTGTGGCCGCTCGCGGAGCTCGATGCCGTCGTCGCCGTCGCCCGGGCGGCCGGCGTCGGCGTGCACATGGACGGTGCGCGGATGATGAACGCCGCCGTCGCACTCGGCGTTCCGCCCGCAGCCGTCGGCTCGCGCGTCGACACCGTCACGCTCTGCCTCTCGAAGGGGCTCGGCTGCCCGCTCGGCGCCGTGCTCGCCGGGCCTGCCGACCTGATGGAGGTCGCCTGGCGGCAGAAGTTCCTGTTCGGCGGCGCGATGCGACAGGCCGGGATCGTCGCGGCGGCCGCGCTCTACGCGCTCGACCACCACGTCGAGCTGCTCGCCGTCGACCACGAGCGCGCGCGCCGGCTCGGTGAGGGCTGGCACGCCGCCGGGCTGCCGGTGGAGATCGACCGGCTGGAGACGAACTTCGTCCAGATCGACACCTCGCGGCTCGACCTGCCGCGGGCGGAGGTGCTCGCCGTGCTCCGCGAGGCGGGGGTGGGGCTGTCGCCGACCTACGGGCCGACGCACATCCGGGCCGTCACGCACCTCGATCTCGACGACGACGACATCGAGCGGGCACTCGAGCTCGTCCCTGCCGCGCTGGAGGCTGCTCATGCAAGCGCCTGAGGCCCTCGCGGCCGAGCTCGACCGGCTCCTCGCAAGCGCGCAGGCGGAGCAGCGGATGCCCTCGGTCTCGGCGTGCGTCTTCCGCGACGGCGAGGTGATCTGGGAGCGCGTGCTCGGCGTCGCCGACGTCGCGTCGGCGCGCGCCGCGACGAGCAACGACGTCTACCGCATCGGCTCGATCACGAAGACCTTCACCGCGGTCCTGATCATGCAGCTCGTCCACGCAGGGCGCATCGACCTCGAGGCGCCGCTGCGCACGTACCTCCCGGAGGCGCCGGTCGGGCCGACGGTGCGGATGGCGCTCAGCCACATGACCGGCGTCCAGCGCGAGCCGCCCGGTGAGATCTGGGAGTCGATGCAGCCACCGTCACGCGAGGAGCTGATCGCCGGCCTCGAGGACGCCGAGCTCGTGCTTCGGCCCGGGGAGCTGTGGCACTACTCGAACCTGGTCTTCGCGCTGCTCGGCGAGATCGTGATGCGCGTCACGGGCGAGTCGTATGCCGATGTCCTGCAGCAGCGGATCCTCGACCCGCTCGGCCTCACGCGGACGAGCCTGCGGCCCGAAGCGCCGAAGGCGAGCCCGTACTACGTCGATCCGTACGCCGACACGGTGCGCGACGAGCCCGATCCGGAGGTGACCGAGTCGACGGGTGCGGCAGGGTGGCTGTGGTCGACGCCGGCCGACCTCGCCCGCTGGGGAACGTTCATCGCGGACGGCAACGACGACGTGCTCCCGAAGACGGCGCTCGACCGGATGGCGCGTCCGCAGACGATCGTCGACGAGGTGAAGTGGAGCCTCGGCTGGGGCCTCGGGCTCGAGCTCTACCGGCGCGGCGACCGTGTCTTCGCCGGGCACGGCGGTGCAATGCCCGGCTTCCTGGCCGGCCTCGTCGTCCAGCGGGCCGAGCGCACCGGCGCCGCGGTGCTCACGAACACGAGCGCGGGCGCGGGTCCGCGAGGCTCTTGCGCTCGATCTCGCCGTAGCTGCGCTCGAAGCGCTGCCGCGGACGCCCGAGCTCTGGAAACCGGCAGCCGCGATACCCGACCGAGCTCGAAGGCGATGCTCGGCCTCTGGTGGACCGAGGGAGAGGAGATCGTCCTCGCGATGCGCGAGGGGCGCTTCAAGGCGACGCTGCTCGGTGGAGCCGCGGGTCGCAACGTCTCGTGGTTCGAGGCCGACGGCCCCGATCGCTGGCGCGTCGTCGAAGGACGCGAGCGCGGCGAGTTGCTCCGCGCGGTGCGGGCCGAGGACGGGACGGTCGAGAAGCTGTACTTCGCGACGTACCCGCTCACGCGCACGCCCGAGACCTTCGGCTGACCGCTACGAAAGATCGCCGGCGATGAAGAACATCGTCGCGACGCCGATGTAGGCGGCGATCAGGATCGAGCCCCGGAGCCGCGACGACTTGCCGCCCCAGATCGTCGCCATCACGACGGCGAGCGAGATCACGAGCGCTGCGATCTCGACCTTGCGGAAGCCGAGCGCGAGCGGGTCGATCAGCCACGAGAGCAGCACGACGGCCGGGATCAGGAACATCGCCACCTGCGCCGACGAGGAGAGCGCGATCTCGGCTGCGAGCTTGATCTTGCCGCGGTAGGCGACGATCACCGCTCCGCCGTGCTCGGCCGCGTTGCCGACGATCGCGACGATCACGGCCGCGACGAAGAAGTCCGAGAGGTGCGCCTTGTGGGCGAACGTCTCGAGCGAGCCGACGAGCACCTCGGCCACGAGCGCGGTGATGACGGTGGCGATACCGAGGGCAGCCAGCGCCTGCTTGAACGACCAGGCGTCGATCTCCTCGTCCTCCGCGATGTGCACCGTCCTGTGGCGCCGGAGCGTGTAGACGGTGACGATCGCGTAGATCACGAGCAGGACGATCGCGACGGGGATCGAGAGGTCGACGATGCGCTGGGCGTCGGGATCGCCCGTCCAGCTCGGGATCGAGGGGATCAGGAACAGGCCGATCGAGAGCCCGATCATCCCGAAGGCGAGGAAGCTCGACCAGCGCTCGATCTCGCCGCGACCGCCGGCGAAGAGCGAGAACCCGAGCACGAGCAGCAGGTTGCCGACGACCGACCCGGTCAGCGACCCGCGGACGACGTCGGTCAGCCCCTCGTGGATCGCGATCAGCGCGATGATCAGCTCGGGCGCGTTGCCGAAGGTGGCATTGAGGAAGCCGCCGATTCCCGGCCCGGTGTGCTCGGCTGCGTGCTCCGTCGCCTCGCCGATCAGCCACGCGAGCGGGATCAGCGCAGCCGCCGAGAGGGCGAAGAGCGCCGTGTCGCTGACGTTCGTGAAATAGTGGAGCGCGATGACGACGGGCCCGAGAGCCAGCCCCGCGAAGAGTATTCGTCGAGTCATAGTCGCCCAGCTACCCTACCCACCCCGGTGATCCGGGCCGTCTTCTTCGACTGGGGCAACACCCTGGTCGCCTGGGAATTCGATCCGGAGCTGTTCGTCGAGGGCCACGTTCGCGGCCTCGACGCCTTCGGATCGGGAGCGCCCTCGCAGCCGGCCTTCACCGACGCCTACAGCCGGCAGCTGCTGCCGCTGCTCGTCGGCGAGCGGGAGGACGAGGTCGACTACGCGGCCGAGATCGGCGCGCTCTTCGACTCGCTTGGCGCGAAGGGGAACCCGGACGCGGTCAGCCGCTTCGTCGTGGCCGAGAACCGGGTCTGGCGCCCGACCCATCGCGCTCGAGCCCGCGGTCGTCGAGGTGATCGACACGCTGCGAGCGGACGGCCTGAAGGTCGGCCTGATCTCGAATGCGTTCGACCCGCCGGCGCTGATGCGAGAGCTCTTCGCCGAGATCGGGCTGCTCGAGCGGCTCGATGCGATCGCGCTCTCGGCCGAGGTCGGCAAGCGCAAGCCGCATGCGCTCATGTTCGAGTCCGCGCTCGCGCAGGCAGGCGTCGAGCCGGGGGAGGCGGTGATGGTCGGCGACCGTCTCCGCGAGGACGTCGCGGGTGCCCAGGCGCTCGGGATCGCGACCGTCCAGGCGCGCTGGTTCGCGGACGACGATTCGGCCGTTGCGGTGCCCGATGCGGTCGCCGACACGCCCGCTGACGTGTTGCGATGGCTCCGCCCAACCTGAAAACCGGCGGTTTGTCAAGTCTTGCGGAGAGTGGACGGCTGCTGTCACCATCCCGGAGATGACCGACAGCCTCTTGCCGACAACGCCCACCGAGCTGCCCCTGCGACCGCAGGACGAGGTCGAGTGCCGGCGCTGCGAGGTGCACTGCGACAAGGTCGTCTACCCGGGTGCCTGCGTCGAGCGGGCGTGCGCGTTCGTCTACGCGTACGAGGCCTTCGGCCACACGTACATGGGGTGCATGCAGCGGGTGTTCGACGTCGAGATCGACCTCGACCTGCTGCGTGCGGCGGAGGCGGCGGAAGGCCGGGTTCGGTGCGGTCGTGGCACGCAAGGTGCCGCTGCCGATGTGCCATGCCGAGGTCGAGCCCTGCTACGAGCAGCGGAGCGACGAGGTCGGCTGCCGCAATCCCGAGTTCTACGAGATGCCGGTCGCGAGCCCGAGCTTCCGGGTCTTCGCGCAGCTGAACGACTGACCGGCGGCCGGCTGAAGCCGGGCGCCATGCCGTGCCGTCGCGCCTGGCTTCAGCCAGCCGCGGGAGCTCAGCCCTTCGCCAGCCGCTTCAAACGCTTGAGCTCGAGCGCGTCCGGCCCGTGCCCGTCCGGCCCGGGCGTCTCGAGGATCGCCGGCAGCGCCTGGAACGCTGGGTGCGCGAGGAACGTGTGCAGCCCCTTGCCCATCAGTCCCTTGCCCATCGAGTCGTGGCGGTCGCGATTCGAGCCGAGCGGCTCCTTCGAGTCGTTGACGTGCAGGCAGCGCAGCCGGTCGAGCCCGATCTGACGGTCGAGGTCGGCGACAGCGGCATCGAGCAGCCGACTTGTCGGTGACGTCGACGCCCGAGGCGTACCAGTGGCAGGAGTCGAGGCACACGCCGAGCCGCGGGTGATGGTCGAGCGCCTCGTAGATCGCGCCGAGCTCGTCGGTCGAGCGGCCGATCGTGCCGCCGGTGCCGGCCGAGTTCTCCATCAGCAGCCACAGGTCGTCGGTCGTCAGCTCGAGCAGCCCTTTCAGCGCGGGCACGATCTGCGCCAGGCCGACGTCGAAGCCTGCGCCGAGGTGTGAGCCGACGTGGAAGATGACGCCCTCGGCTCCGATCGCATCAGCCGCCTCGAGCGACGCCCGCATCGCCGCGATCGACTTCTCGTAGATCACCGGATCGGGCGAGGCGAGGTTGACGAGGTAGAGGGCGTGGCAGACGACGCTGCCGATCCCGGCCTCCTCGCGACGCTCGCGGAACTTCGCGACGGCCTCGGGCGTGTGGTTCGTCGGCCGCCACATCCGTGGGCTCTGGGTGAACACCTGGATCGCGTCGCAGCCGATCTCCTGGCCCCGGTCGATCGCGGTCCAGATGCCGCCGGAGGACGAGACGTGGGCGCCGAAGAGCATGCGCCCACGCTACACCGGAGCTGTCTACGCTGGCGCTTGTGCTGGCCGGTCTGAGAGAGAACCTGGGCGCGCTCGGGGAGCGCGACTTCCGCCTGCTCTTCAGCGGCACCGTGGTCACCACGGTCGGCGACCGGATCGCGGGGATCGCGCTCGCGTTCGCCGTGCTCGACATCGGCTCGGCAACCGACCTCGGGATCGTCTTCGCGGTTCGGCAGGTCGTCGAGGCGCTCGTCCTCGTCGGCGGCGGCGTCCTCTCCGACCGGCTGCCGAGAAACCTCGTGATCGGCGGCGCCTCGCTCGTGCAGGGTGCGGCGCAGGCCGCGACAGCGGCGCTCGTGCTCACGGGCAGCGGGTCGATTCTCGCGATCGTCGTGCTGCAGGGGATCTACGGCGTCGGCGCCGGGCTCGTCGTCCCGGCCGAGGTCGGGCTCGTGCCGCAGACCGTCAGCCCGGCGCGTCTGCAGCAGGCGAACGCCCTTCAGGGGCTGAGCGGAAACCTGACCCGCATCCTCGGCCCGGCGATCGGCGGCCTGCTCGTCGTCGCCGGGAGCCCGGGCACGGCACTCGGCCTCGATGCGCTCAGCTTCGTTGCCTGCGCGGCCCTGCTCTACCGGATCAAGATCGCTCCTCGCCCGGCTTCCGAGCACAAGGAGGGCTTCGTTCACGAGCTCCGCACGGGCTGGCAGGAGTTCACCTCGCGGAACTGGCTCTGGGCGTCGACGGTGCTGTTCGGGATCGGCAATCTCGGCTTCTGCGCGTGGATCATCCTCGGGCCGGTGATCGCGAAGCAGGATCTGGGCGGAGCAGGCGCCTGGGGCACGATCCTCGCGATCGGGGGCGTCGGAGCGATCGTCGGCAGCATGATCGCGCTGCGGATCCGCCCCCGGCGCCCGCTCGTGGCGTGCACGATCTGGGCCATCCCACTTGCGGGACAGGTCCTCGTCCTCGCCGTCGCACCGTCGGTTTGGCTGCTCTCGGTCGCGGCGTTCTGCGCGGGTGCCGGCCTCTCCGTGCACCTGACGCTCTGGTTCACGCTCTTCCAGCGGGAGATCCCCGAGGCGGTGCAGTCCCGGGTCAGCTCGTACGACGTGCTTGTTCTCGTTCGTTCTGATGCCGATCGGCTTCGCGATCGTCGGCCCGCTGTCGGACGTGATCGGTGTCACCGAGACGCTGTGGCTCTCGCTCGGGGTGATGCTGACGACCTGGGCGCTGATCCTGTCGCTGCCCTCGGTCAGGGCGCTCGAGGCTCCCGCGGCCGATCAGACCGCCACGCCTACAATGGCCGCCTGATGACCGTCCGCGTCCGCATGGCACCGAGCCCGACCGGCTTCCTCCACATCGGAGGCGTGCGCACGTTCCTGTTCAACTGGCTCTTCGCGCGCGGCCACGGCGGCGAGTGCCTGCTGCGGATCGAGAACACCGACACGAGCCGCGAGGTGGCCGAGGCGGTGGGGCAGATCGAGGAGTCGCTGCGCTGGCTCGGGATCGAGTGGGACGGCGCAACGCGCTTCCAGCTCGACGGCGCCGAGCGCTGCCGCACCGAGGCCGCACGGCTCGTCGCGGAGGGCAAGGCGTACGAGGACGACGGCGCGATCAGGATCCGGATGCCGAAGGAGGGCGTGATCGGCTGGGACGACGCGATCAAGGGCCGCATCGAGTTCCCCGCGGCCGAGCTCGAGGACATGGTCATCCTCCGCTCCGACGGGCGCCCGGTCTACAACTTCGCCTCGCCGGTCGACGACTGGGTCGACGGGATCACGCATGTGATCCGCGGTGACGACCACGTGTCGAACACTCCGAAGCAGATCGTGGTGCTCGAGGCGCTCGGCGCCGCGCTGCCGGTCTACGCGCACGCGCCGAGCATCTTCGGCGAGGACGGCAAGAAGCTCTCCAAGCGCCACGGCGCCAGTCTCGGTCGGCGAGTTTCGCAACGCCGGCTACATCGCGCCGGCGATGATGAACTTCCTGGCGCTGCTCGGCTGGGCGCCTGACGGCGAGACCACGATCATGTCGCGCGACGAGCTCGTCGAGCGGTTCACGCTGGAGCGGGTGGGGGCGAGCCCCGCCACCTTCGACTACGCGAAGCTCGACTGGATGAACGGCCAGTACCTCCGCGCCCTCGACACCGATGCCTACGCCGATGCGCTCGTCACCTACCTGCGTGAGCAGGGGATCGAGTGGGACGAGGACAGGATCCGGGCGGCGGCTCCGATCGTGCAGGAGAAGATGGGGCGGCTGGGCGAGTTCCCGGACTTCGCCCGCTTCCTCTTCGAGGACGTCGAGCCCGATCCCGCGCTCCTCGACGCTGCGATCCTGAGCCGCGCCGCAGACGAGCTGGAGCCGCTCGAGCCGTGGGATGCAGCGAGCCTCGAGGCAGCCCTGAAGCTGCTCTGCGAGCACCTCGACGCGAAGCCGAAGACCGTCTACCTGCCGATCCGCGTCGCCGTCACGGGCTCGCGGATCTCGCCCGGGCTCTACGAGAGCCTGGAGCTCCTCGGGCGCGACGTCTCGCTCGCGCGGCTGCGCCACGGCGCCGCGCTCGCGGCCTAGACCGGCGCCCGTCAGCTAACAACCGTAACCATCCGGCGTCTCTCTTGGGTAGGGCGCCTGGGGTCGAAAGAAGTTCCGGTTGTCAAGCAGAGGGCTTGACTTCCGGCGAGGCGCGCCGTATAAGGAGACACCTGAATCGGGTCTCAGGTTTGCCATCACACAGGAGGATGCGTTCATGCGCCATCGCTTCACGAAGGTCATGCTCGGGGCTGCGCTGTTCATGCTGCTCGCCGGCACGGCAACCGTTGCCGCGAAGTCCCAGGGCTCGTCGGCCTCGACCGCCTCGTACAAGATCGGCTTCATCTACCCGCGCACCGGCGCTCTCGGGGCGTACGGCGCCGAGGAGATCCAGGGCTTCAAGCTCGGGCTCCAGTACGCGACCAAGGGCACGAACAAGGTCAACGGCAAGACGCTCGACATCACCTACGTCGACGACAAGGGCGACGCCGCCACCGGCGTCACCGCCGCGAAGGACCTGATCGGGCAGGGCACCAAGATCCTGATGGGCACCGGCTCGTCCGGCGTCGCGGTGCAGATCGCTCCGCTCGCCGCCCAGAACCAGGTGCTGTACATCTCCGGCCCGGCTGCTGCCGACGCGATCACCGGCATCAACAAGTACACGTTCCGCGCCGGCCGGCAGACGATCCAGGACGTGCTCGCCGCGAAGTCGTACCTCGGCAAGGCGACCGGCAAGAAGGTCGTCGTCTTCGACCAGGACAGCGTGTTCGGCCACGGCAACTACGCGGCCGTGAAGGCGTTCTTCGGCGGCCACAACGTCACCGAGATCTCGGTGCCGCTGAGCGCGACCGACTTCACGCCGTTCGCCCAGCAGGCGAAGAACGCCAATCCCGACCTGCTCTTCATCGCGTGGGCCGGCACGACGGGCGGCGCCATGTTCAAGACGCTCGATCAGCAGGGTGTGTACGCAGGGACGCAGGTCGTGACGGGTCTCGCCGAGCGGGCGACCTGGCAGGCATTCGGCGACCCGGCGACGAAGATCAACTTCCTGTCGCACTACGTCTACACCGCTCCGAAGAACAAGGTCAACGACTGGCTCAAGGCGAAGCTGCGCGGCCGCAACCAGGTGCCGGACCTCTTCACGCCGGACGGCTTCGTGCAGGCGCAGCTGCTCGTGCACGCTCTGCAGAAGGGCGACTACAACGTCGACAAGATGATCTCCTCGCTCGAGGGCTACAAGTTCCTCGCTCCCAAGGGCATCCAGGCGATCAGGCCGCAGGATCACGCGATGCTGCAGCCGATGTTCCGCGTGAAGCTCGTGAAGACGGCGAACGGCCGCCTCGCAGCGACCGTGCTCGGTACGGCGTCGACGTTCGACACCGCACCGCCCGTCGTTCCGATGCGCGGCTGAGGACCCGACGGTAGCTTCGAACGCGTGACTGCATCCCCAATCCTCGCTACGAGGAAGCTCGGACTCGACATCGGCGGCGCCACCATCGTCGCCGATGTCGAGCTCGAGGTCCTCGACGGTGAGCTCCTTGCCGTGATCGGTCCGAACGGGGCGGGGAAGACGACACTCTTCAACCTCGTCTCCGGTCTGCGCCGGCCGACGAGCGGCACCATCGAGCTCGACGGGGTCGACATCACGGAGCAGCCGCCGTACCGGCGGGCGAAGGCCGGGCATCGGCCGCACGTTCCAGGTCTCGAACGTCTTCCCGCTGCTGTCGGCGCACGAGAACGTGCGCCTGTCGGCGGAGGCCGCGATGGGCGGCACGATGAAGATCTGGCGGCGCGCCACCACCGTCCGCGACGCGGTCGCACGTGCGACCTGGGCGATCGGGCGGGTCGGGCTCACCGAGCGTGAATGGTGGGCTGCCGGGCTGCTCTCGCACGGCGACAAGCGCAAGCTCGAGCTCGCGATGCTCCTCGCCGCCGACAAGCGCGTGCTCCTGCTCGACGAGCCGATGGCGGGCGTCTCGATGGAGGACGTGCCCGAGCTCGTCGAGCTGATCAGGTCGGTCCACGCGGACGAAGGCAAGACGGTGCTCATGGTCGAGCACCACATGGAGGTGGTGATCGGCCTCGCCCAGCGGATCGCGGTCCTGCACGGCGGCCGGCTGCTCGCCGTGGCCGAGCCCGAGGCGATCATGCAGAACGAGACCGTGCGCGAGGCGTACCTCGGGGAGGATCTCTAGTGCCGCCCCTCGTCTCGATCCAGGATCTGCACGTCTACCTCGGCGAGTCGCACATCCTCCAGGGGATCTCGTTCGACGTCCCCGACGGCGGCGTCACCGCCCTGCTCGGCCGCAACGGCGTCGGCAAGACGACGACGCTGCGCGCCCTGATGGGGCTCGTCGATCGCAAGGGCACGATCGAGCTGGCCGGCGACGACATCCGCAGCACGCGCACGCACAAGATCGTGCCGCCGTGGCGTCGGCTACGTCCCGGAGGATCGCGACGTCTTCTCGACGCTCACGGTCGACGAGAACCTGCGCCTCGCCGAGCGAGACGCGGAGCCGCGCTACGACCTCGTCTACGACCTGTTCCCCGAGCTGCGGACGCGCGGCAAGCAGGCGGCCGGAACGCTCTCGGGAGGGCAGCAGCAGATGCTCGCGATCGGCCGCGCCCTGCTCAACGACAACCGCCTGCTGCTCATCGACGAGCCGACGAAGGGGCTGTCGCCGCTGCTCGTGACCGAGGTTGCGCTCGCCCTCGAGCGCGTCTCGGAGCTCACGACCGTGCTTGCTCGTCGAGCAGAACCTCGGCGTCGTGCAGCGGGTCGCGCGCGATGCCGTCGTGCTCGACACCGGCCGCGTCGTCCACGTCGGGCCTGCCCGCGAGCTGCTCGACGACAAGCCCACGGTCCAACGCCTGCTCGGAGTCGGATGAGCACCTTCCTCCTGCTCACGATCACGGGCCTCGGCCTGGGCGCGATGTACTTCCTGATCGCCTCGGGGCTGTCGCTGATCTACGGGCTGATGGGCGTGCTGAACTTCGCCCACGGCGTCTTCCTCACCGTCACGGCGTACGCGCTGTGGTTCACCGAGTCGAAGCTCGGTGGCGTTGCCGTGCTGCCGCGGTTCCTGATCGCGGCGCTCGTCGGCCTCGTCGTCGCGGTCGTCTTCGCCGCGCTCACGGAGCTCGTCCTGATTCGCCCGCTCTACGGCCGTCACATCGAGCAGGTGCTCGTCACCGTCGGCCTCGCGCTCTCGGTGACGGCGCTCGTGACTGCGATCTGGGGCAGCGATGCACGCGTCGTCGTGGCGCCCTCCTGGGTCGGCGAGACGACGGACATCTTCGGCGCCCACATCCCGAACGACCGCTGGCTCGAGATCGCAGCGGCGGTGATCGTGCTCTTCGCGCTCGAGGCCTTCCTGCGCCACACGCGCTACGGGCTGATCGTGCGCGCGGGTGTCGAGAACCGGGCGATGGTCACCGCGCTCGGGATCGACGTGCGCAAGTCGTTCACGCTCGTCTTCATGATCGGCGGCCTGGCAGCAGGCATCGCGGCCGTGCTCTACACGCTCTACTCGACGACGATCGACCCGCAGCAGGGCACGTCGCTCGTCATCTTCGCGTTCATCGTCGTCGTGATCGGCGGCCTCGGCTCGATCCGCGGCACGTTGTGGGCGGCGGTGCTCGTCGGGCTCGTCCAGCAGTACGCGAACTACTACGCGTCCTCGGGGCTCGGCGACCTCAGCGTCGTCCTCCTGCTCGGGATCATCCTGATCGTCCGGCCCGGCGGCTTCTCGCGGAGCTTCGCATGAGGCGGGTCGTGATCCCGGTCGCGATCGTCGTCGTCCTGGCGCTCGTGCCGAAGTTCTCGATCGACATCCCGTACCTGTTCGGTGGCGGGCTGAACACGCCGGGCACGCTCCAGCTGCTGGCGCTCTGCCTGCTGTTCGGGGGGCTCGCGCTGAGCTACGACCTGCTGTTCGGGTTCACGGGGCTGCTGTCGTTCGGGCACGCGCTCTACTTCGCCGTCGGCGTCTACGTCGCCGCGATCGCGATGACCCGCTGGCACTGGAGCTTCTGGCAGGCGATCCTGTTCACCGCCCTCGTCGGGTTCGTGATCGCGATGGTGCTCGGCGCGGTCTCGCTGCGCGTCAGCGGCATCGCCTTCGCGATGGTCACGCTGGCGTTCGCGCAGGCGGGCGCGATCCTCGTCCTCAAGAACCCCTACGGCTGGACGGGTGGCGAGGAGGGCTTCGGCGTCGACTACCACCAGCTGCCGACGTGGGCCGTCGGCATCCTCAACACGAAGTACCTGTACTGGCTGGCGCTCGGCTACGCAGCGGCCGTGTTCGCGATCGTCCGCTGGGCCGTCAACTCGTCGCCCGGCCACGTCTGGCAGGCGATCCGCGAGAACGAGCTGCGCGTCCAGGTGCTCGGGCTGAAGCCGTACACGTACAAGCTGATGTCCTTCGTGCTCGCGTCCATGCTCGCCACCGCCGGCGGGATCATCTACCTGCTCCTGCTCGGAGGCGCGAACACGCAGGTGACGACCGCGAGCTTCACCCTGACGCTGCTGCTGATGGTCGTGCTCGGCGGCACCGGCTCGCGCTGGGGCGCGATGATCGGCGGCATCCTCTACACCTTCGCCGACCACCGGCTCAGCGATCTCTCGTCGTCGAGCACCGTCTCGGACCTGCCGTCGGTCTTCCGCACGCCGTTGCAGCAGCCGCTCTTCATCCTCGGCGTGCTCTTCATCCTGGTGGTGTTCTTCGTTCCCGGCGGGCTCACGCGGATCGGCCAGGTCGGCGTGCGGCTCGACCGGATCCTGCGAAAGCCGGCAGTGCAGGAGGAGGTCTCATGAAGATCGCGTGGGAATCGACGGGGAAGGGCTCGCCGCTGCTCCTGATCCAGGGGCTCGGCTACGGCCGCTGGGGCTGGGATCCGATCGTGCCGGGCCTCGACGCCGAGCACCTCGTGATCGCGTTCGACAACCGGGGCATCGGCGAGTCCGACAAGCCGGAAGGGCCGTACACGGCCGCGGAGATGGCCCGCGACGCGCTGCAGGTGCTCGACGAGGCGGAGATCGATCGCGCCCACGTGTTCGGGGCGAGCCTCGGAGGCATGATCGCGCAGGAGCTCGCCGTCATCGCGCCGGAGCGGGTCGACAAGCTCGTGCTCGGCTGCACGACGCCGGGCGGCCCGGACGCGGTGCCGATGCCCGAGGTCACGCTCGCGCTGTTCGCCGAAGCCGCGTCGCTTGCGCCCGAGGTGGCGCTCCGCCGCTTCGTCGAGAACGCGCTCGGCGAGAATCCACCGGCCGAGCTCGTCGACGAGCTCTTCGCCCTGCAGGGTGCTGAACCCACCGGATCAGGCCGGCTGGCAGTCTCAGGCGGCTGCCGGGATGGGCTTCCAGGGCGTCGACGGCGAGATCACGGCACCGACGCTGATCCTCGCCGGCACCGCCGACAACGTCGTCGACTATCGCAACGCCGAGCTGCTGGCGGCCCGGATCCCGGGTGCGCGCGTCGAGCTCTTCGCCGGCGCCGGCCACCTGTTCTTCTGGGAGCAACCGGACGCTTGCGTCAGGATCCTCAACGACTTCCTCGCATGAGCCGGCACACCATCGACAAGATCATCCGCGACCGCGCCAGGATCACACCCGGCCGGGTCGCGATCGAGGAGCAGGGCCGCACGTGGACCTACGCCGACCTCGACGCGCGCTCCGATGAGCTCGCGCGCGGCCTCTCGCACGGCGAGCGCGTCTCGACGCTGACGGGCAACTCGGGCGAGCACGTCGCGCTGATGTTCGCCTGCGCCAAGACGGGAGCGATCCTCCACCCGATCTCCTGGCGGCTCGCTCCGGCCGAGGTCGCGTTCCAGCTCGACGACGCCGAGCCGGCGCTCTTCCTGATCGAGGACGAGTACCGGGAGCTCGGCGAAGCGGCGCTCGCGCTCGCGAGCGTTCGGCCGGCGCTCGAGGTCGGCGACTCGCACGCCGCCCCGGGCCGGCCCGCGTCCGACGACGACCCGCTGCTCCTGATCTACACGTCCGGGACGACCGGGAAGCCCAAGGGCGCCCTGCTGACCCATGCGAACTGCTTCTGGACGAACCTCTCGTTCGACCTGGCGACGGGCATCAGGCCCGACGACGTGACGCTCCAGGTGCTGCCCCAGTTCCACTGCGGCGGCTGGAACGTGCAGTCGATCCTGGCCTGGTGGAAGGGCGCCAAGGTCATCCTCGAGCGCGGCTTCGACCCGGCCCGCGCGCTCGACGTGATCGAGCGCGAGCGGGTGACGACGCTGATGGGCGTCCCCGCCAACTACCTCTTCATGGCGCAGGAGCCGCGGTTCGCCGAGGCCGACCTGAGCTCGGTCAGGCTCGCCGTCGTCGGCGGCGCCCCGATGCCGGAGGCGCTCCTCGACGTCTGGGCCGCCCGCGGCGTCGACATCGTGCAGGGCTACGGCCTCACCGAGGCGGCACCAAACGTCCTCTGCCTGCCGCCGGAGGACGCGCGTCGCCGGGCCGGCTACGCCGGCAAGCCGTACCCGTACGTCACGTGTGAGCTGTCGCGCCGAGAACGAGCTGCTGGTGCGAGGGCCGAACGTCTTCCCGGGCTACTGGCGCAACGAGGAGGGGACAGCGGCCGCCTTCCGCGACGGTTGGCTGCTCACCGGAGACATCGCCGAGCGCGACGACGAGGGCAACTACCGGATCCTCGGCCGGCTCAAGGACATGATCGTCTCGGGAGGCGAGAACGTCTATCCCGCCGAGATCGAGGCGGTCCTCCACGATCACCCTGCCGTCGCGGATGCCGCGGTCGTGGGCGTGGCCGACGAGCGCTGGGGTGAGGCATGCGCCGCGTTCGTCGTCGCCGAGTCGCCCGTCTCCGACGACGAGCTGCGGGAGCACTGCCGCGAACGCCTCGCCCGCTTCAAGGTGCCGAAGTCGTTTACGTTCATGGACGAGCTGCCCCGCAACTCCATGGGCAAGATCCAGAAGTCCGAGCTGAAGGTGCACGCGTGACGGACATCGTGACCAACGTCGAGGGACGTCCGCTCTCCCAGCGCGGGCTCGATACACGCCGTCGCCTGCTCGATGCGGCCGAGGCGGTGTTCGGCGAGCTCGGCTTCCCGGAGGCCTCGGTCGTCAAGGTGGCCGACGCCGCGGGCGTCGCCACGGGCACCTTCTATCTCTACTTCGACTCGAAGCGCGCGATCTTCGTCGAGCTGATGACCGACCTGAACAGCCGCATCCGCCACGCGATGAGCGAGGGCGCGGCGCAGGGCACGACCCGGCTCGAGAAGGAGCTCCTCGGCTTCCAGGCGTACTTCCGCTTCACCACCGAGCACCCGGCGCTGTACCGGATCATCAGGCAGTCCGAGTTCGTCGCGCCCGAGATGCTCCGCTACCACTACGGCCGCGTCGCCGAGGGCTACGTGACGGCGCTCGACGAGGCGATGGAGTCGGGCGAGATCGGCCAGATCGACGCCGAGGTGACGGCGTACGCGCTGATGGGCCTGGGCGAGCTCGTCGGGATGCGCTGGATTCTCTGGGGCGACGGCAACCCGATGCCCGAGCGCGTCACCAACGAGCTCGCGCGCATCATCCGCTGCATCCTCGAGGCCAAGGAGTGAGATCGGCTGGGCTGCTTGCGACCGCTTCGTACCTGCCGGAGCGGTGGATGACCGCTGCCGAGATTGCGGAGCAGTCCGGCATTCCGGAGCAGGTGATCGTGGAGAAGTTCGGGCTGCGCGGCAAGCACATCGCGGCGCCCGACGAGCACGTCAGCGACCTCTCGGTCAAGGCGATCGAGCGCCTGCTCGACGAGACCGGCTTCGATCCGGCGCAGATCGACGTCGTCATGTACTACGGCTCGATGTGGCGCGACCACGCCGTCTGGCAGGTGGCGCCGCACATCGCCCATCGGATCGGCGCCACGAATGCCTTCGCGATGGAGTACGACAACGTCTCGCACGGCACGCCGATCGCGCTGCGCGTTGCGCGCGACCTGCTGCGGGCGGAGCCGGAGCTCACGAACGTCCTCGTCGTCGCCGCGTGCCGCGAGTCGTATCTCCTCGACTACGAGAACGCGAAGTCACGCTTCATGTTCAACTTCGGCGACGGCGCCGTCGCCGGGCTCCTCGTCGGCGGCGCCGAGCGCAACCAGGTGCTCGGCTCGCACGCGATCACGAACGGGGCGTACTCGCTGCAGGTGAAGGTCGCGCGCGGCTCGGTCGAGCCCGACGGGTACCCGTTCCTCGACGTCCAGGACCCGGCCGAGATGAAGGGCGGGCTCGACCAGGAGTCCCTGCCGAACTTCGTCGCCGTGGCCCGCGGTGCGGCGGAGCGCTCGGGCCTGACGCTGGCCGACCTCGATTTCGTCTGTCTCCTCCACACGAAGCGCTCGATGTTCGAGGCGGTGCTGGCCGCGCTCGAGATGACCGAGGAGCAGGCCGTCTACCTCGACGACACCGGGCATATGAGCGGCGTCGACTCCCTCCTCGGCCTCGACCGCGCCGTGCGCGAGGGCCGCGTCGGCGACGGCGACAACGTGTTGCTCCTCTCGGCCGGCACCGGCTACACCTGGGCCGCCACCGTTGTCCGCTGGGGCGCCGCGCCCTGAGCACGACCGACCGGTTCGTCGAGACGAACGGGATCCGGCTGCACTATCTCGACCACTCCGGCACCGGGCCGACCCTCGTGCTCGCGCCGGGCCTGACGGCGAACGCGCACTCCTTCGGCGGGCTCATGCGGGCGGGCCTCGGGGATGTGGCCCACGTGCTCGCGCTCGACATGCGTGGACGCGGCGAGAGCGATGCGCCTGCGAACGGCTACACGATGGAGGATCACGCCGGGGACGTGCTCGGGCTGCTCGATGCGCTCGAGCTCGAGAGCGTCGTGATGGGCGGCCACTCGTTCGGTGGGCTGCTGACGTACTGGCTGGCTGCGCAACCATCCCGAGCGAGTCGAGCGATGCGTCGTGATCGATGCTCCCGCGGCGATCGACCCGGCGCTGGTCGTGCAGGTTCAGCCCTCGCTCGACCGGCTCGGCCGTGTCTATCCGTCCTGGGACGCGTACATCGCGCTCGTCCGGTCGATGCCGTACTTCGCCGACGGCGGCTGGGACGCCGACCTCGAGCGGTACTTCCGCGCCGACGTCGTCGTGCACCCCGACGGGACCGTGCAGGCGCGGTGCCGCCCGGAGCACATCGAGCAGGTGATCGAGGGAGAGATCGTCGTCGACTGGCCGGCGCTGTCGGCACGGATCGACCAGCCGACCCTGCTCGTGCGTGCGCCGGGGAGCTTCGGCCCGCGCAGGCTCGCCGCCTCTCCTCACCCGGGAGGACGCCGACGCGACGGCAGCGAGGATGGCCGACTGCACGGTCGTCGACGGGGTCGGCAACCACATCACGTTCATGTTCGGCGAGGGAGCGCAGGTGCTGACAGGCGCCGTGGCGGCGTTCCTGGCAGGCGCAGCGAGCCGTGACCGGTACCGCCCGCAACCGAGGGCACCGGCGTTCTACGATGGAGGTGGAGATGAGCGAGCTACGCGATCTGATCGGCAAGGAGCTCGAGCCGTCCGAATGGCTCGAGGTGACCCAGGAGCGCATCGACGCATTCGCGGATGCGACGGACGACCATCAGTGGATCCACGTCGATCCGGAGCGCGCGGCCGAGGGGCCGTTCGGCACCACGATCGCGCACGGGTTCCTGACGCTTTCGCTCTGCGCGCCGCTCCTCTCGAAGGCGCTCGCGGGGCTGGTCACGTCCGGAATGAGCATCAACTACGGCACCAACAAGGTGCGGTTCCCGGCGCCCGTGCCGGTGGGATCGCGCATCCGGGCGCGGGTCACGGTCGCCTCCGTCGAGGACGTGCCGGGCGCCGAGCAGATGGTTGCCGTGACGACAATCGAGCGCGAGGGCGGCGACAAGCCGGTCTGCGTGGCAGAGCTCGTGATCAGGAGGTACGCATGACCGTTGCAGACCGCTTCACCGGCCAGGTGGCCCTCATCACCGGCGGTGCCCGCGGGATCGGTGCCGCCACCGCGGCCCGGCTCGCCGCAGAGGGCGCCGATGTCGTCATCGCGGACTTCGACCTCGACGCCGCGCAGGAGACCGCCGCTGCGATCGGCGGCCGCGCCGTGCAGTGCGACGTGACCTCGCGCGAGCAGGTCGAGGCGGCAGTTGCCGAGGCGGCCGCACCGACGGGGAGGCTCGACATCCTCGTCACCTGCGCCGGGATCATCCGCGACAACCTGCTCCACAAGATGACCGACGACGACTGGGATGCGGTGATCAACACGCATCTGCGCGGGACGTTCCTCTCCGTCCAGGCCGCCCAGAAGCTGATGGTGGCGCAGAAGAGCGGCTCGATGGTGCTGATCTCGTCCACCTCGGCGCTCGGGAACCGCGGCCAGGCGAACTACTCCGCTGCGAAGGCCGGGCTCCAGGGCCTCGACGAAGACGCTCGCGATCGAGCTCGGGCCGTTCGGGATCACCGCCAACTGCGTCGCGCCGGGCTTCATCGCCACGGCGATGACCGAGCAGACGGCGGCGCGGATGGGGGTGCCGTTCGAGGAGTTCACGGCCGCGGTGGCGGCGCAGACGCCCGTGCGGCGCGTCGGCGAGCCCGATGACGTCGCGGGCGTGATCGCATTCCTCTGCTCCGCCGACGCCTCGTACGTGAGCGGCCAGGTCATCTACGTCCGCGGAGGCCCGTGACGGCTCAGCGTGCGCTCGATCACCGGTGCCGCCAGCGGCATCGGCCGGGCGATCGCGCAGCGCCTGGTCGACGACGGCTGGCAGGTGCTGGCCGTCGACCGCGAGCCCGATCCGGCGGGACCGGGCGAGCCGTTCGCCGCCGACCTCGCGACGCGGGAGGGGAACCGGGCTGCGGTCGCAGCAGCGGTCGAGCAGTTCGGCGGCATCGACGCTCTCGTCGCGAACGCGGGCTTTCAGCACGTCTCGCCGTTCGACGCGTTCGACGAGGACCGCTGGGACGCGCTGCTGGCGGTGCTGCTGACGAGCCCGTTCCTGCTCGCGCGCTACGCCTGGCCGCACCTGCAGGCGAGTGGGGAGGGGCGGGTCCTGGTCGTCGCCTCCGTGCACGGCATCGTTGCGTCACCGTTCAAGGCGGGCTACGTGGCGGCGAAGCATGGCGCCGTCGGGCTCGTCAAGTCGCTCGCGCTCGAGGGAGCGGAGCACGGGATCCGGGCGACGGCGCTGTGCCCGGGGTTCGTGCGCACGCCGCTCGTGCAGGCCCAGGTGACGGCGCTCGCCGCGCACCGGGGCATCACGGAGGAGGCGGCTCTCCACGACGTGCTGCTCGAGCCGCAGGCGCTCAAGGAGCTGATCGAGCCGGAGGAGGTCGCGAACGTGGCCGCCTTCCTGCTCGGCCCGGGTGGGCGCGCGTTCACCGGCTCGCCCGTCGTGATGGACAACGGCTGGATCGCCCGCTAGCGCGACACCGGCGTTAGAAGCCGTAGTCGATCGTGATTCGCTCGCCTGCCCGCGGCAGGCGGTACTCCTGGCTCAGCCGGACGCACTCGGCGACGAAGCGCGAGGTGCTGGCGGTGTTGTGCCGGAACATCTCGTAGTGGCACGGAATCGCGATCATCGCGCCGGCCTCGTACGCGAGCCGCGCGGCATCGACCCCGTCCATGTTGCCGTGCTTTCCGTTGATCGGCAGGAACGCCACGTCGACGCCGTACTCGGCCACGGCCTCGGCGATTCCCTGCACCCGTCGCGTGTCGCCCGCGTGGTAGAAGGCGTAGGTCCCGTTGCGGACGACGTAGCCGATCGGCCTCGGGCGCATCGTCGTGGTAGGCCGGCACCGCCTCGATCTGGAAGCCGGCGAAGGTCGCGAGCTCGCCGACCTGGAGCGCGATGTCGGGCGGCCGGCCGGCGCGCTCGGTGGCGACGATCTCGCTGCCGGCGGCGCAGACGAATGCTGCCTCGCCCGAGAGCACGCCGGGCAGCGTGCCCGGGTCGAGATGGTCGAGGTGCGCGTGGCTCGAGGTGACGACGTCGACGAAGGAGAGCTTGTCCGGCTCGACGACGAGCCCGGTGATCCGCTCGTGCAGCACGCCCGACTCATCGCTCGTCTCGCTCAGCGAGTCCGAGAGATACGGGTCGAGCAGGATGTTCTCCTTGGACATCTGCACGAGGAACCCGCTCTGCCCGAGCCACCAGATGTGCATGCCGCGATCGGCGGTCGAGGCCTTGATCTCGGCGACGAGATCGTCGCCGGAGAGGACGGGCTCGATCCAGTCGGGTGGCTCCTCGTGGAAGTAGTCCTTCGGCGGCCGCGGTGCGAGCCGGCCCGCCGGGCACCACCCTCGAGGTTCGGGCAGGTCGGGCAGCCGCTCCGCCGCCCTGCGGCTGAACGCGGAGAGCAGCCCGCGACGGGTCGTCGGGCCGGATGGGAAGAGCGCGTCGGGATCGTTGGCCATGGTGTTTTGGGCGCAGATTCGAGGGTGCGCGGAGATCGGCCCCAGCGCAGCGATCGTAGCAACGAGACTTGCGGCGCCCTCTCGGGCGCAGGCCGTCAGGCGGTGGCCGGGGCGGGCTGCGCTGCCGCGGCTACGACGACGGCGGCTGCAGCGCCGGTCGAGAGCCGATCGGTGTTGACGACGATGTCGTAGTGCGTCGGCAGCTCTTCCTTCTCACCGAAGAATCGCCTCAGGTAGTCGGCCCGGTTCGCGTCGGAGTCGGCGACCTCCCGCGCTGCGTCCTTCTCGTTCAGGCCCTGCTCGGCCGCGACCTGCGCGCAGCGCGTCTCGGGTGAAGCGGTCACCAGCACCCGAAGCACGTCGTCGCGCCCGGCGAGCGCGTGCGAGGCGGCGTGGGCGACGATGACGACGTTGCCGCGGTCGGCCGTCTCCTCGATCGCCATCCGGATCAGGTTGCGCAGCTCGTCGCTCACGTGCTCCTCGGGCGGCAGGTAGCCGCCTCCGCCGCCGGTGAACACCACCGCCGTCGCGTCGCCGCTCATCGTCAGGGCACCGAGGACGCGGTCGATGAACGAGCGCCGCTTCTCGACGTCGGCCACCACCTGTGGATCGACCCCGGCCTCGGCCGCGGCGCGCATGATGATCGCCTCGTCGACGAGCGAGAACCCGAGCGCTCACGGTGACGCTCGCTGCCACGGCGCGCATCTGCGACCCATCAGGCCCCGAGAAGCAGACGACGCGGCAGCTCATGCGGCGACGGTACGGGAGGGCCGGAGCGCCGTCAAGGCATCACGCAGACGGCGGGCCGAGCGGCGATCCGCCCGCCCCGCGGCGAGGCAGCCGCTGCGAGAGCCGCTGCGTCGCATCCGTCGCGGCCGCCTCGGCCCAGCCGGCGGCATTGACGGCCTGCCAGACGATCGCCAGCCCGGCTCCGCGGGCAGCGGTTCCGGCCGGGACTTGCCGCGCCGACGAGAGGAGTCGACCCGGGAGCGCGGCGTGGAAGCGGAGATCGTCGCGCATCCGGCCCGATCCGCGAGCGGCCCGAACACGGTGATACGCGTAGGCACCGCGCCCGTAGGCGCGATGCTGGCGCACGAAGCTCCCGAGCCGGAGGTCGTGGGAGTGGTAGATGACGGCCTCGGGCCGGTAGACCAGGCGGCCACCGCGATGGCGCCAGCGGTCGCAGAGCTCGCGATCCTCCGCCGCACCGGTGAATTCCTCGTCGAATCCACCGCACGCACGGATTGCGCTCCGCTCGACCGCCATGTTGTTCGACGCGAAGAAGTGTGCGTCCGCCGGGTCGGCGTTGTTGTAGGCGTAGACGGCGTCGACGATTGCCTGGCTCGCCGACGCATACGGATTGCCGGGCAGCGCATTGATCGTCCGGCCACCGACGATCGCGCCCGGTGCCGCCGCCAGGGCGTCGACGAACGCCACGATCGCAGCCTCGTCGAGGGTGCAGTCGTCGTCGGTGAACAGGATGTACTTCCCGCGCGCTCGGGCGACGCCGAGATTGCGCGCGGCACCCGGCCCGCCCTGAGACTTGCGGACCAGGATTGCCCCGACCGAGTCACGGAGCGGTTCGACGATCGGCTCGAGCTGCACAGAGCCGCCGTCGTCGACGACCACGACCTCGATCGGCCCGGGCACCTGCGCCGCGGCGATCGACGCGAGGCACCGGGCGAGCTGGGAGGGCCGGTTGTGTGTCGGGATCACGACGCTGACGAGCGGAGAGTCGACGTCGTCAGCATCGCTGCCTCTCAGGCTCGCGGTGAGCGCCTCGATGGCACGCCGGTCGCCGGCCGTCACGTTGTCGACCCGCCGGTACTCGTAGCCCGACAGCCCCCTCTCCGAGTTGCCGACGCCGGCGATGTGGCCCATGACCTGGCCCGCGCCATCGCAGAGGAGCGCGAGCGCGAGCGCGGGGATCACGGCGATGGGAACGACGCTTCGGTAGCTCGGCTGCCGGATCAGCCGCAGCGAGCGCCCGAAGCGCACGAGCGGGATCAGCGGCGAGGCGAGCGCGTAGATCGCCTTTCGCGGAGCGCTCCAGCCCTCGCGGAGCGAGGCGGCGTAGACCCGGCCCGAGTGGAACTGGACCCTGAGCGAGACCGTCCAGCGCGAGAAGTTGAGGTGTGAGACGCGGGCGCGTGGCTCGAGGTAGAGGCCGTGCCCTGCGGCGGCGAGCCGGTAGTGGAACACGGTCTCGGCCTCGAGGAGGCTCGGGAGCTCGTCGCCGGTGGCGAGCAGCACGTCGCGCTTGTAGCTGCAGTTGTGCCCGAGGAGGAACGGCCGCGGCCCCGCCTCAGCCGGCTCCATCCAGGGGCCGTAGCTCATCACGAAGTCGGCCCAGCTCGTCATCGTGGCGGGATTTGCATTCACCACCGCAGGCCCGACGGCCGCCCAGTCGCCTTTGTGCGCCTCGAGGAGCGCAGCGCCCCAGTCCGGGTCGACGTACGAGTGATCCTCCGCGAAGGCGACGATCGGTGCGGCGGCCGCGCGTGCGCCGACGGCGTTTGCCTCGCAAACCGTAAGCGCGGCCGGCGCCTCGATCACCCGACACGAATGCATCCCGTCCATCGTCACCGGCAGTGGGCCGAGTCGATCGACCGACGGTGTCACGACGATCACCTCGATCCGCTCGCGCGCGGTCTGAGCACGGAGGTGGAGGAGGGTCGGCTCGAGCACCGCCGCGTCGGCGAGTGCGGCGAGCACCACGGTGAGCTCGGGTGCTTCGGCGCTCATGCCGGCACCGCTCCGACGATCGGCTCCGGGGTGCCGGCGGCGGCGGCCGCTGCGTGCACGAGGCGCACCGCCTGGAGACCGTCGGCCCACGTCGCCGCGGGACTGCCCGTGCCGCGGATCGCCGCCACGACGCGATCGAGTTGGCGCGCATACGAGTTGACGAAGTCTCCGCCGGTGCGTGCGGCACGCACGGCGGTCGGCAGAGCCGCGGCTCGGTGCGCCAGCGCGCGGGCACGAGCACGTGGCCGGTAGTCCGGATCCTTGCTCGTCAGCTCGAGGCTGTCGGCGCGGTAGAGCGAGAACCGCAGCCGCCCTTCGCTGCCGACGATGTCGACCTCGTTCGCGTCCGGTGCCCGATCCGAGAGCACCGCCGCGACGAGGGCGCCACCGCTCGCGCGCCCGGTCAGCACGGCGGTCTCGTCCTCCGTCTCACCGGTCCGGCACAGGGCGCCGACGTCGCCGATCTCCTCGCCGAGGAGATACCGCCACAGGTCGACGTGGTGGGTGCCGATCTCGAACAGCACACCGCCGCCGTTGTCGCGGAGGCGCCGCCACTCGGGCAGCGGCCGCCCGCGCTCGTAGCCGGCCGTCCACGTCGTGCGGAGCGTCGCGATCCGCCCGAGCGTTCCCGAGGCAACGATTGCCCGCGCCTCCTCGACCAGGCGGTGACAGCGCAGGTTGAGCCCGACCGCGGTGACGACACTTGCCGTGCCTTCTGCAGCCGCCATCTGCTCGGCGGCCTCGACGTCGAGAGCGAGCGGCTTCTCGACGAAGACGTGCTTGCCGGCCGCGACCGCAGCAAGGGCGACCTCGGGGTGGGCGGTGGGCGGGGTGCAGATCACGACGATCGCGACAGCGGGGTCGGCGAGGAGCGCGTCGGCGTCGCGGTGCTGCGCGGCGATCCCGAATCGTCCTGCGAGGCGCGCCCGGGCGAAGGCATCGATGTCGGTGATCGCGACGGCAGTGACATCCGGGCTCTTCGCGATCGCGGGCAGGTGGAGCTCCTCTGCCGCACGGCCACAGCCGATGATTCCGACCCCGAGCGTGCTCACGGTCATCGGGGGAGCGGGAAGGACGGATAAGAGGATGAGAGGCCCACGCAGGTAGGAAGAACCTATATGGGCTGGTGGAGGCGCCCAATCGGCATCCTCCGCACGAGGGCACCCTTCCGGGGGAGCAGATACCCCCTATTCAGGGACGCGGAACGTCCCCTGCGGCAGTGACAATCCGGTTAATGCCGTTGTTACTTCGGCAACTCGCCGCCGCCGTCTTGCCTCTCTCTGCCACTGCCGCCGGAATCCTGGCGGTTGGCATCGCCGTGCAGTTGCCCCGCGGCCCGGCGACGATCGTTTCCGCGCCGCCGGTCGTCAGCCCGCTCGGGCCTGCACCCGGTGTCGTGGCGCACCTGCCGCCTGGAACGATCCGGCAGCCGACGCGGGAGAGCATCACGGGAACCGGGATCGGGTCCTTCGTCGGCAGCCAGTTCACTTCCTCGGTCACGCCCGCAGCGCCGGCGACCGGCGCATCCGGCGCTGGAGCGACGTCGACGCCTGCGCCCTCGACTCCGCGACCGACCAGGAAGCCGACGCCGGTCGAGGAAGCAGCACCGCTGACGCCGCCGGTCGCCCCTCCGACCGCAACCGTGGTTGAGGTCACCCCGCCGGAGTCGACGCCACCGCCGGTGAGAACGGTGACCCGGCTCAATGCCCTTGCGCGCCTGCCGGCCCCGTCGAGCCTGGCGAGTAGCCGGCGCGGGCGGAAGGACGCTGCCAAGCAGGCCAAGCGGGCCGAGAAGGACGCCACGAAGGCCGAGCAGAAGGCCGATCAGAAGGCCGATCAGAAGGTCGAGCAGAAGGTCGAGCAGAGAGTCGAGCAGAAGGCCGAGCGGAAGCCCGAGCAGAAAGTCGAGCCGAAGCCGGACAAGGGGACGAAGAAGCCCAGGAACCACGACTCGAAGCCTCCAGGCAAGAAAGACCACGGGCCGGTCCCGGTGCCGGCAGTGCGGCCACCGGCACCATCGACGGCACCGCGCACCGATCCCGGCAAACATCCGAAGAGCTCGGGTAAGGAGAAGAGCTCGGGTAAGGATCAGGCCGAGGGCGGTCCGCCTGACGATAATCACGACAATCGGCGATCACGGCGACGGCGACACGGCGACGACGACCATGGCCACGGCCACGACAAGGACGACGGGAAGCACGGGCCATGATCGGCTCGCCGCGGCGGACAGAGCGCGTCGGCGCACTCAGGGTGCGGTTGATCGCCTCGATCCTCATCGCCAGCCTGCTGCCGTTCTTCGCCGCCTGGTGGATTGCCAACGGCTACGTCGCCGATCAGGCACGCTCGAATGCCGACCTGCGGCTGACCTTCTCGGCCCGGTCGGCGGCCCGCGAGGCGACGGCCCTGCTCGCAACGACGCGCGCCCGTGCGCTCGAGCTCGCCCGGACGCCGAAGCTGCAACGTGCTGCCCGACGTGGTGACCGGCCGGCCGTGGCGCGGCTGCTCGGGCCGGGGGAGGCCGTCTACCTGCCGGCCAGGCGCCAGGGCGGCAAGACGATTCCCGCCGCCTGGGTGGGGCAGCGCGTCAGCGGTGCTCCAGCCGTTCGCGTCGGCGTCACGGCGGCAGGACGACGCCTCGCGACGGTCTCGGTCTCGACCCCCGTCGGGCAGGCGCTGCTCGACCGGGTGCGTCGGGCGGCGCTCGCGGTGACGGGCGACGATCTCGTGCTGACCCGGGCAGGTGTCGTCGTCGCCGGCCCGGCGGCCCTGCGGGGCGCACGGCTCGGCCTCGACGGTCGCCTCCGGAAGGGTGGAGACGCCTTCCGCGCCCAGTCCGTCGTGCTGCCCGGCTACACGCCGCCGGTGCGCATCGTCGCCGCCGCGGACGGCTCGGTCGCCGGCGATGATCTCGGAGCGCTCCGCAGCCGGCTGACGATCGTCGCGCTCCTCTCGCTGCTCGCCATCGCGCTCTATGCAGCCGCGCTGGCGCGGCCGTTGCTCCGCAGCCTCAACCGAGTCGCGCTGGTCGCCGAGCAGGCGATGCTCGATCCGCTCACAGGAGCCGCCAACCGGCGAGGCTTCGAGCGTGCGCTCGAGGTCGAGCTCGAGCGGTCGACGAGGCGTGGCCACCCGTGTGCGCTCATCATCGTCGACCTCGACGACTTCAAGCTCGTCAACGATCGGCACGGGCACGGAGTGGGGGACGACGTGCTCGTGATGGTGGCCGACCGGCTCCGGGACTCCGTGCGCTCGGCAGACACCGTGGCCCGGCTCGGCGGCGAGGAGTTCGCGCTGCTGCTCCCGGAGACGAGCCTGGCCGGGGCGCTGGCCGTCGCCGAGCGCGCGCGGAACGCGTTCGCGACGAGCGGGCTGAAACTCAAGGGTGGCGACCGGCTCACCGTCACCGCGAGCTTCGGCGCGGCGGACTTCCCGGCCTCACCCGACCGCACGTCGCTGATGCGCGATGCCGACCAGGCGCTGTATACGGCCAAGCGGCTCGGCAAGGATCGCGTCGTCCCGGTGACGCGCGCGGTCGAGGCTGCGTAGACGGCTCGTCGGGACGTCGTCGCACCAGGTCGAACTCGATCCGGACCGACGCTCAAGCAGCTCCGTGCTCCGCCGGCCGGCGATCATCGCGGTCGGCCTCGAACGCGGAGGCTGACCGGAAACCGCCTCACGTGCACTTCGGTGCCGCCGATCGACGCTCGCAGCCGTCGCTCGAGCACAGCGCCGTGCTCGGCGAGGCGGCAACGCGTCGGCCTCGAACCGTTGGACGCGTCGACGCCCGCAGCGGGATCCTGGCGACCATGACCAGATGACGCTCACGTTAAGGAGCCCTGCCGGCGGCGACGCGGCAGGCTGCCTGTTCTACGATCGAGGCCCCGACCGAAGGAGACGCGAGATGGCTGTTGCCTACGTGCAGGAGTTCGCGATCGTCGACGGCGACACGAGCACCGAGAACTACGACGCGGTGGTCGCCGCGATGGGCCTGGACGAAGCGCCTGACGGGTTGCTCGTGCACAGCGCCGGCTTCGACCACGAGAAGGGCGTGTTCCGGATCTTCGACGTGTGGGAGAGCCGTCAGGCGGGCGAGCAGTGGATGGAGGCGGTGCTCAACCCGGTCCTCGAGCAGGCGATGGCAGGCGCCGCCGACCCGGCCAGCTTCACGCCGCCATCGGCTGACTACTGGTACGAGCTTCACCACGCCATCGGCTGACCGATGCTCTAGCCTCGGCGCCGATGGGAGAGTTCCTCCGCGAAGCCTCGATCGGCTCGATCGTCCTGGTCGCTGTCGGCGCCGTGTTGGCGATCTTCGTGTCGCCGTGGCTCCACGTCGCGGCACAGCGCCGCAAGGATGCTCCCGAGGCCGTCGAAGGCGCGGGCGGGCCGCCGGTATTCGTCAAGGAAGGCAAGCCGTCGCTCTTCTCGAACCCGATGGCGCGAGCGGTCATCGTCGACGTCCTTGGCTGGGCCTGGTCGGTCTCGGCGTCGCGCTCTGGATCTTCGACTGACGCTCGGCTGATCGCGGCCACCCGAGGAACGCGCTCCGAACGACCGAGGGGGCCGCTTGCGCGGCCCCCTCGGGTTCTTCGGTCGTGCCCTGCTGCGTGCTACGAAGCGGGGGCCGGCGTGACCTCGATGTCGACCGAGTAGTCCTTCTTCGTGTTGCCCTTGACCTCCACCTGGGTGCCGGTCTTCGGGACGTTGACGCTCGGTCCAGGCGGCCTGATGCTTGCCCAGGGCGTCGCCCGGATCGGTCGCCGTCCACCAGCTCTGCATGTCGTCGAAGAGCGACACGCCCGGCTGCGACTTGAACGTCGTCGCGAACGCCGTTCTTGTGCAGCGTGATCGCGTCGGTCTTCTTGACGCCGAACGTCGAGTCGTACGACTCGATCCGGGCCCGGACGACGCTGCCGTCGGACCAGTGCATGATCTGCGGGTGGGCGTCGACGGGGAGGATCTCGCCCTCGCCCGGGATGGTCACCGACGTTGTTGTTCGCGTACTGCGTGTTCCAGTACCAGATCAGCACGCCGTCCTCGTACGGATGCCGCTCGGCCCAGTCCGGGCCGACCGTGCCGCCGAAGTTGTACGGCGCGACGCCGAGCGGGCCGTCGAAGCCGACGCGGAGCTGGTCCGGGCCGATGTACTGACGGTTCTCGACGACGTAGGCGTTGAAGAACGACTGCTCGTCGACGCCGGTCGTGACGTGGAAGCCACCGTCGGCGGGGTCGAACGTCCAGCCGCCGCTCGGTCTCGGCTCCGTCGAGCGGCTGACCCGAGATCGCGATGTTGTCGAGCGCGATGCCCGGAGTCGTCGACGAGCTCGGATCGCCTTCCTGCGCGCCGATCCGTCCAGTACTCGAACCCGATCATGACGGTCTTGCCGGCGTAGGCCGACAGGTCGGCGGTCAGGTCGACCCACGACTCGCCGGTCGAGACACCGGTGATGCCCTCGCCGAAGTTCTGCCCGTTCGGGCTGTCGTTCGTCGAGAGGTTCGTGTGGACGGTCGTCGAAGTTCGCACCACCGTCGGTCGAGACGATCAGGTACGCGTAGTCCCAGTCGTCCTCGATGTTGTAGCGGGCCTTCGCGCGTCAGGGACGCCGTCCCGGCCGGAAGCGTGACCGACTTCAACATGGCGTTGTCCATGTCGTTGCCGGTGCTCGAGTAGTAGAACTTCGCGCCGGCGAACGGAGCGCCGAGTTCTGTCGGGACGCTGCTTGTCCGGCAGGTTCACGATCGCCGCCTGCTTGCCCGACTTGCTCTGCGCCTCGGACGGGCCGAGCGTGATCTTCGTCTTCCCGTCACCCGGGCTTGACGAGCTGGTAGTCGAGCCAGCCGAAGACGAGCTTGTCCCACGCGCTCATCGAGAACGGCCGGTTGCCGATCCCGTTGGCCGGGGTGCCGTCGCTCCCGTACGAGCCGCTCGACCACGGCGTCCAGAAGCCGGTCGAGTTCTCGGCGCCGCCGGTGTTGCCGGACGTGTCGTACTCGTCCGGGATGCCGAGGTCGTGGCCGAACTCGTGCGAGAAGACGCCCACGCCGCCGTTCTCGGGCTCGACGGTGTAGTCGCCGACCCAGTACTTCGAGCCGCCGATGTGGACGCCGCCGAACTTGTTGACGTCGGGGCCGCTCGACGCCGACGCCGGCCACGTTCGTGTGCCGAGCGGTGGCTCCAGATCGCGTCGGTGCCCTGCGCGCCGCCGCCGGTCTCCTCGCCCTCGCCGGCGTGGATCGCCTGGAAGTGGTCGATGTAGCCGTCCGGCTCGTTGAAGTTGCCGTCGCCGTCGTAGTCGTACCGGTCCCACTTGTCGAACTGGGCCAGGTACGCGTTGATCTGGTCGTCGGTCTTGCCTGCGGCCTTCTGCTTCGCGTACCAGCCGTTCAGGCCGTCCTCGAGCAGGCGCTGGATGTCGCGCGAGCAGACGATGTCGCCGCAGTAGTTCGAGCCGTACGCGGCCTCGTTGTTCGGCAGCTGCACCCAGTCCTCGACCGTGCCGTTGACGGCGTATGCGCCCGACGAGTTCTCGATGTAGAAGTTCCGCATCGAGCTGACGCCCGGCTGCTCGGAGAAGAGCAGGTTCTCGTAGTAGCTCTTGCTGAAGTTCGGCGCCCAGATCGTCGTGTTGTCGACCGCGCGGTCCGGCTGCGGGATCTGGTTGTGCAGCGGGCCTGGCGTGCCACCGTGGTTGATGGCGCCCAGCGCGCCGTGGTTGTGCGTCGCCTGTGCGGTGCCGAACTCCATCAGCACCGACCAGATCGTGTCCTCGCCGGTGCGCTCGAGCTGCGACGAACTGCGCGCCTGTGCTTGCCCTTCTTGCCCTTCTTGTCGCCCTTGCCCTTCTTGTCGCTGCCGACCTTCGCGACCTTCGCGTCCTTCGGCGATCTTGCCCTGCAGCTTGAGCTGAACCGCTTCCTTGACGAGCTCGCGCTGCTTGAGCCCCAGCGGGCTCGGGAGGTCGGTCTTGCCGCCGCGAAGCGTGTCCTTCGGGCTGCCACCTGCAGTGCTACCGGCGGAACCGCCGGCAGCGGTTGCGCCGGCGACGGAGAGCGTCACGGCCAGCGCAGCGAGCACGCCAACCAGAATGAGTCTCTTCATTCGGTATGTCCCCCTATTGGATTTGAGAGCTAGAGCCTTCTCACGTCGAGTTTGCTCATCCCCTCGTTCGTGCAAACCTCGGCGTGAAGACCGCGGGGACAGTAGCAACGGTGCGGCGCACAACTGTTAAGTAGGTGCCGATCGCCGGATCGGCCTGAACAGGGCGTTTAGAGAGCGCCCGTGCGGGAGAGACTGAGGAGAGAACGGTCAATGTAAAACCGAGAGGAGCGACCCCATGAACGCTCCAGCCACCATTGAACGGCAGAGCGAATCCCGGACGCCGAACGGCTCGATCAAGAGGGCCGAGGCGACGAGGACACCGGTGTTCCAGCCTCCGGCCGACGCGCCAGTCCTGCAAGGATCTCGCGCTCCCGTCCGGGTTGCGACGGACGAGCACCACGAGCCCAAGGCATTTTCCTAGCCGCGATCACGTTGGTGGTGTGGCCCGCGGGCAGAGGCTTCGGCCTCTCCCCGGAGTAGGATCGACAGATGGTCACATGGCTCCTTGTCGCGGTCGCTCTTCTCGTGGTCGGCGTCGCGCTCTGGAGGCTCGACCGGCGGATGAAGCGCCACGGCGATGGGGCAGACCCCGTCGCCGGCAATCCCTACGTCGGCCAGACGAACTCCCCGAAGACGACGGATACGGGCGGCGGGTCGCTGTAGTTCGTCCCCCTGCGTGAGTGGGACGCAGACGCAGCGGGTAGGACGTTATCGTGAATTCCGCCTATCTCATCGCAGGGATCATCTCGATCGTCGCCGTCCTCGCGTGGATCGGGTTGCTCATCTGGGGTGCGATCGAGGACGGGCGCAGCGAGAACGGCGACTCGCCGCGATCCGAGCACTGACGACGGGAAGATCCGCCGCCGTCGGCGCGTCCATTGAGTGGGTCGGGGATCCGGGGAGATCTCCGCTCAGGGGAGGACGCGGCGGCCGGTGAGCACTCCGTCGGTGCGACGAGGCGGGTGGCGCTCCCGGCTGGACCGTGTGCGCTGCCGGACGTGCGCCGGCGGACTAGTTGGACAGGTCGTCGGCCGTGATCCGCTCGGCCAGCGACCGGGCGACCTTGAGCCAGAGCTCGGGCATCGTGTCGAGCAGGTCGACGAACTGCCTGTCGGCGATGACGAGCAGGCGGAGCGGCGTCACGGCGGTCACGGTCGCGGTGCGCGGCTTGTGCGAGAGAAGCGCGATCTCGCCGAAATAGGTGCCCGGACCGAGCGTCGCCACCTTTCTGCCCTTGCGCCGCACCTCGACCTCGCCGCTGATGATCACGAAGAACTCGCGCCCGCGATCGCCCTCGGTGATCAGAACCTTCCCGTCGTCGACGGCGATCTCGTCGGTGATCCCTGCGATGCGCGTGAGATCGCGCCTCGAGCAGTGCTCGAAGAGCGGCACCGACTTGAGGAGCTCCGTCTTGGCTTTCGACCTCAGCGCCATGGAGCGAGTCTACGCAACGGGCTGCCGTGGCTCCAGGCAGATGATCCGTGGTCGGCCCGGACGTCTTCCGGCTCGACGGCGACTGCGACGGCTACGGCTGCGACTGAACCGCCCGAGAACGGTCTACGCCGCTTTTCATCTCCGTCCGCCTGCCGCTCGAACTCGTGTTGCTCAGGGTCGATCGAACGGAGTAGATTCGATGAGGTCGTCCCCTTGCGGACGGAGGTCGTCGCACCTCCGTCCCGCGCAGACCACGGAGGTCCTCATGAGCACGACCGTCGATACCGCCGTCGACATCCGTCCCTTCACCCTCGAGATCCCCGACGAGCAGCTCGTCGAGCTGCGTCGCCGCATCGACGCGACGCGCTGGCCCTCGTCGGAGCTCGTCGCCGATCGCTCGCAGGGGGTTCAGCTCGAGGCGCTGCGGGAGCTCGCGCGCTACTGGACGACCGAGTACGACTGGCGCGCGTTCGAGGCGAAGCTGAACGCGCTGCCGCAGTTCACGACCGAGATCGACGGGGTGGAGATCCACTTCATCCACGTGAGGTCTGAGCACGAGAACGCGTTGCCGCTGGTCATGACGCACGGCTGGCCCGGCTCCGTCGTCGAGCTGCTCGAGTCCGTCGGCCCGCTGACGGATCCGACCGCGCACGGCGGCAGCGCCGAGGATGCCTTCCATCTGGTGCTGCCCTCGCTGCCCGGGTACGGGCTCTCGGGCGAGCCGGCCGAGATCGGCTGGGACCTCGGCCGGACCGCGCGGGCTTGGGCCGAGCTGATGCGCCGCCTCGGGTACACGCGGTACGTGGCCCAGGGTGGTGACGTGGGCGCGGGTGTGACCGACACGATGGGCCGCCAGGCTCCCGAGGGCCTGATCGGCACCCACACGAACCTGCTCGTGCCGGCGCTGGGCGGCCCGATGCCGACGAATACCGACGAGGAGCGCGCAGCAGCCGCGCAGATCGCCCTCTTCGGAAAGTCGGGGAATGGCTACTTCGTCGAGATGGCCACCCGGCCGCAGACGATCGGCTACGGCCTCCTCGACTCTCCTGTCGCGCTGGCCGCCTGGATGATCGACCACGACACCGACGCCTACATCAAGATCGCGGCCGCGTTCGTCGACGGGCAGCCGTCGGGCAACCTCACGCGCGACCACGTCCTCGACAACATCACGCTCTACTGGCTGACCGGCACCGGCGCCTCCGCGGCGCGGTCGTACTGGGAGGCCTACGGGCCCGATGCCCCGGCCGCAGGTGCAGAGCCACTGCCGGCGACGGAGATCCCGTTCGGCTTCACGTCGTTCCCGGGCGAGATCTGGAAGACGCCGCGCAGCTGGGTCGACGCGAGCTACCCGAACGTCACCTACTACAACGCGGTCGACAAGGGCGGCCACTTCGCCGCCTGGGAAGAGCCGGACCTCTTCGCGACCGAGATCCGGGCTGCGTTCAGGTCGCTGCGGAACGGAGGCGGCGCGTGATGGGCAGCATTGCGAGCGTCGTGCCGGTGCAGACCTGAGCCTGTTCGGCAGCCTCCGCAGTTCCGGCTCGCTTCCCGTCGAGGGGCACCTGCCCGGCTTCGACGGCGCAACCGGTTGGCTCAACTCGCCGCCACTCACCGCCGCGGACGTGCAGGGGAAGGTCGTGCTCGTCGACTTCTGGACCTACACCTGCATCAACTGGCTGCGCACCCTGGCGTACGTCCGGACCTGGAGCGAGCGCTATGCGGACGCACGGACTGGTCGTGGTCGGCGTCCACACGCCCGAGTTCCCGTTCGAGCGGGACATCGACAACGTCCGTCGTGCCGCGAAGGACATGCGCGTCGAGTACCCGATCGCGCTCGACAGCGACTACGCGGTCTGGCAGGCGTTCGCGAACCACTACTGGCCCGCCGTCTACATCGCCGACGCGGAGGGCCGGATCCGGCATCACCAGTTCGGTGAGGGCGGATACGCGGAGTGCGAGATGGTCATCCAGCGGCTGCTGCGCGAGGCCGGTGGCGAGGGCATCCCCAGCGACATGGCGACGGTCGACGCCGGAGGGCTACGAGGCGCAGGCCGACTGGACGAACCTGGAGTCGCCCGAGAGCTACCTCGGTTACGAGCAGGGCCGGAGCTTCGGCTCACCGGAGCGCGCCGCGCTCGACGAGCCTCGGACGTACACAGCGCCGGACGCGCTCCGGCTCAACCAGTGGGCGCTCGCCGGCGAGTGGACATTCGCACGTCGTGCCTGTGTCCTCAACCGCCCTGACGGACGGATCGCGTTCCGCTTCCACGCTCGCGACGTCCACCTCGTCATGGGCCCGAGCACGCGAGGCAGCTCGGTGCCGTTCCGCGTGCTCGTCGACGGCGAGCCTCCCGGAGAGGCGCACGGCCTCGACGTCGACGAGCAGGGCCACGGGACGGTCACTGAGCAGCGGCTCTACCAGCTGATCCGCCAGCGCGGAGCGATCGCCGACCGGACGTTCGAGATCGTCTTTGCCGACCCGGGCGTCGAGGCCTTCGTGTTCACGTTCGGCTAGACCGTTCGCCAGACGCACGTCGCGCCCGTTGGCACCGGTCCGAGCCTTGCCGGTTCCAGCTCCCAGTGCGATCATCGTGTGCTTCCGGGTGCCAAAAGGGCATCGGGGTGACTGGAAGGGGAGTTCCAGATGCTTCGGCTACACAAGCGCTTTCTGCTCGCGAGGAGATGGGGTCACGTCTCACGATCACGAACCGGCGTGCGTGATCGTGAGACGTGACCCCGAGCCCGTTCGTGGAGCGCGCCGCGCCCTAGACCGTCGAGGGTAGGTGTTGTACGCTCGCACCGCGGCTTCTCAACTCCCCGACCGGCTGGTGGGAGCGATGTCCAAGAAGAAGCGAAAGAAGAAGCAGCGGCAGAACGAGAAAGCCTCCGACGTGTCCGTCGTGGCTCAGGAGGTCGCGCCCGGGATCGGCGCCACAGCCCTAGCGACCTTTGCCCGCGACCTCTCCGCGTTTGGTTCGCGCGCAGAGAACCCCACGAGAGGCTCAGCCAGATAGTCCGAAGCTGCTGGGCGGCCCGGCGACAAGGGGCCGGGTGGTGATACGGGAGCACCGGGCGACAAGGGGCCTGTGGGTGATAAAGGCCTGTTGGCACAAAGGCCGGCAGGGGATACCGGGAGCAAAGGGCCGGCCGGCGACAACGGGCCTGTGGGTGACAAGGGGCCGGCAGGTGACGCAGGGCAGGGGAGCGGCGAGTGGGCTGTCGTCGGCGGGTCTGGGTTCAGGACGCGGCGAGGCCTTCCAACTTAGCTCCACCGCCGGGATCGTTGTCACGATCGCGCAGGGCACCAAATCCGGTTCGCGGACGTGGCGGGAACTTCGAGGGCTCTCACGAGCAGGCCCGGCGCCCGGCTTCCTCGCCGTGACCGTCCCCGCCGGGGTCGCGGGCCGCGGCGCGAGGGTCTCCCCGGTGAGTTAGGGCCCCTCACGTCGGCTTCGAGCGCGACGGTTGCGGCCGCCGTTGATCACGGCGGCCGTGAGGCTGCGTTTGGAATGTGCGGGGACGCTCCGCGGTGGAGCGTCCCCGCACGAAGCGCTAGACCGAGAGCGCGATGCAGCCCTTGGTCGAGCCGAAGCCGAGCTCTCCGAAGCAGACCTCCGGGTGGTGAGCCAGCACCGCCGGCGGAACGTCGAAGACGACTGAGCCAGTGGTCGAAACGTCCAGGCCGAGGTCCTCCAAGAAGAACGACTCGGTGTCCTCGGTCATCATCAGGTGGGTGGTGCCGTCCGAGTCCGTGCTGTACTCCTTGCCGTCCACCTCGAAGGTGACCTGGTCGGAGTTGACCGTCACCGACTCGTCCTTGCCGTTCGCAACCTTCAAGCCGACGATCAGGAAGACGCCGTCAGCGGTCTCGTTCATGTACTGGTCGCCGATCGTCTTCGCCTGCTTGGCCGAGGAGACCTCCAGGTGAGCGTGTCCACGATCACGGACCCGTTCGGGCCGACGTGCGGCTCGTTGTCGCTGGTCGCCTTGTTCGAGGACGCCTTCGGCGCCTTCGCCTTCGCCTCCGGTGCCGGAGCGCTCGTCTGCTCGACGGCCGCCGGCTGACTGCCTGTCGCGGCATCGGACGCCGCCGTCTCGACGGCGACGATATGGCGCCGATCACCGCGAGGGACAGGAACGCGGCGCCGACGACGATGAACGCCTGCCCTTGCGCGAACGCCGGGACCAGATGTTGCCGGCGGACGCGGTTGTGTCATTTTCGCTCATTGAGACCTTGCCTCTCTTGCAGGTGGGTTTCCGTAACGGGTGGCGGATCGCACCCGTGATGTATCCACGGTAGGCTCGTACGCCGGGATCGGCTAGGACACAAATAGGTCAATTACGCCTCCATCGCGGCTCAGGCTGTCGGAAACGACGCACACGGCGGGCCAGCACCGGAACGCAGTCGCTGTCGGGCGGCGTCGCAGCACGACCTCGACCCGCCAGCTCGCCCGTCGTGCTCGACGAATCGGTCATCCGCTCGACGGTGGCGGCGGCTGCTCGGCGAAGTCGTCGAGCGTCAGGACGTCACGGATGCGGACGCGGACTCCGAGCGCCGGTACCACCGACCCACGCCATGACGGCTGCAGGGCCGAATGCGATTGGGAAACGGGTCGGGGGAACGCCCGTCGATTCTGGGGGTTCCCGTCGCTGCCGAGTGGCTTAGCTAAGCCAAAACGGCTAAAACGAAGCCCAAGCGATTGAACTTGCCCGGAAAGTTGCTGATGGCGAGCTGAAGTATGGAGAGGGTGAGCGCCTGTCGATGTTCCTCGACCTCGAAAGCCTCGGGGTGGTGGAGTCGTTCTATCCGCCGAGTGTGTTGACGGCCCGGCGTAAGGAGGCGAGGATCCTCGGCTTCGCTGCTAATGATCGCGGTATGTCGGCGTGCAAAAGCGGATTTGGACGAGCTGCGTTCTTCATACGTTTCCGTGGTTGCGGCGGCGGCATAACGCTGGCGTGGCATTGGTGCTGAAGACACCTAGGGCGCGGATCTCTCCGCGCCCTAGGTGTGCTGGTTCTCCCCTTGCGGGAGAATCACTACTTTCTTCGGCGCCGGGCTGCTGTTCCTTTAGCTACATGACCAGAGCAGCAAGTGGCTTGCCGGTGGATGTGCCGGCCCGGGAGGGGGAGAGGAGCGCGGTTGCCCGCGCTCCTCTCTGTTGGTGGTGCTGTTCGTGTTTCGCGTTGGCTTACGTGCAGGGGGCGGTTCCGACGACGATGGTGCCGCCGGGGCCCGTGGCGGTCGCCTTGTAGTTGCCGGAGGCGGCGCAGAGCGTGTAGGTCGTCGGCGTACCCGACACGGTGTCGAGCTTGATGCCGGCGTCGATCGCCTTCAGGGCCGTCACGTCCATGGCGGTGTAGGTGTTGTTGTCGGCGTAGAAGGTCTCGGCCGCTGGGATCGCGGAGCGGACGTTGGCCTGCGCCGCGGTCTTGTTGGCACGATCCTTGAAGCCGAGGTACGACGGCACTGCGATCGCGAGCAGGATGCCGATGATGACGAGCACGATCAGGAGCTCGATGAGCGTGAAGCCCGACTCCTCCTGTGCGACCCGCTTCTGCAGCTTGGTGATGAACGAAGACATGTGCAAATGCTCCTTGCTTGGGGGTTTGATGCCGTTCCCCCTCATCGGAAGAGGCTGGGAGTCTCCCAGCACCCTTCTGAGTGATTTGGGGGGGAGACGTTCACCTGCGCCGGGTGAATTCGTAGGGAGACGAGCGGGGCGCCGGGAAGACGTCGCTTGTCGGTTTGTGTGCCGGGCCCGGGAAGGGGGAGAGGAGCGCGGTTGCCCGCGCTCCTCTCTGTTGGTGGTGCTGTTCGTGTTTCGCGTTGGCTTACGTGCAGGGGGCGGCTCCGACGACGATGGTGCCGCCGGGGCCCGTGGCGGTCGCCTTGAAGTTGCCGGAGGCGGCGCAGAGCGTGTAGGTCGTCGGCGTACCCGACACGGTGTTGACCTTGATGCCGGCGTCGATCGCCTTCAGGGCCGTCACGTCCAAGCCGGAGTAGGTGTTGTTGTCGGCGTAGAAGGTCTCGACCGCTGGGATCGCGGAGCGGACGTTGGCCTGCGCCGCCGTCTTGTTGGCACGATCCTTGAAGCCGAGGTACGACGGCACTGCGATCGCGAGCAGGATGCCGATGATGACGAGCACGATCAGGAGCTCGATGAGCGTGAAGCCCGACTCCTCCTGTGCGACCCGCTTCTGCAGCTTGGTGATGAACGAAGACATGTGCAATTGCTCCTTGCTTGGGGGGTTGATGCCGTTCCCTTCATCGGAGCGCTGGTGGCGGGCCGAGACCCCCTTGTGAGTGATTGCTTGGGTGAGGCACTCACTCACGCCGGGTGAGTTTTGTACGCCCAGAAGATCGACGGTTCGCTCGACTTGCCGACAATGAGTACGCGGGCGCACGATGAAGCGAAGGAGCGCGGCGGATCGGGCGGTCTCCGCGCTGCGGCGTGACGGGACCGCCGGGCTGTTCCCCGGTCTGAGAGCAGCCGCAAATAGCCATGAGCGGTATCTCCACAAGTGTGTCGCGCAGGTCGAGAGGCGAGCTGCGGACGCAGCGGTTCGGGATGTGACGACGAACGACTGTCGCGCGTTTCTCGACAACTGGATCGGCAAATCTCCATCGACGGTTGCGACGATCCATAGTGCGCTCAACGGCTTGTTCACTCGGCTCTACATGGAGAGCGAGATCGATGCGAACCCAATGACGCGCGTAGCTCGTCCGAGGCGACCAAGGCCGGGCGACGTGGATGTAGTGATCGTTACGTCCCTGGATGTTGAGCGGATGTTCGCTGCCGTCGAAACGTGGCAAGAGCTTCTTTGTCTCTCGGTACTGGCGTACACGGGCATCCGGCGCGCCTCTGCAGCCGGCTTGCGCTGGCGCGAGGTCGATCTAGCTTCCGGAACGATCCGGGTGCGTGAAAAGGGCAACAAGGTTTCGACGAAGCCTGTCTCGACGACTCATCCGGGTGCGTTGGAGTCGCTTCAGGCGCTGATGAGTCACTCGCGGATCGACACCACGGAGGTGTACCTGCGAGCGTTCAATCGAGATGCGGCGATGGAGGCTGTTCGGGATCTCTCCTGGAACAGAACCTCCGGGTTTCAGTCGGATCGAGAAAAGGCCCATACGGGATTCGAACCCGTGCCGCCGCCGTGAGAGGGCGGTGTCCTAGGCCACTAGACGAATGGGCCGTGCGGCGAGGGAGTGTACCGAAGCCCGCCGAACGCGTTCCGGGCGAGGCGTTACGGGGCTGGAGCGGGAACAGGCTCGGGATCGGCGTCGCGGCCGTCGATGCGGGCCTCGAGGCTGCGGCGGATCTCCTCGCCGGTCGCGAGCAGCGAGTCGTAGTGGGCGCGGCGGGGCGGGAGCTTCACGATCCGCACCGACTCGTCCCGATCACCATGGCAGCGGGCGTAGGCAGCCGCCTCATCGAGCGGCCGCAGGCGATCGTTCTTCCGCCGTAGCCATGTCACAGGGGGACACCTACCACGTCGCGCGCGCTGTGGGAACCCGGCCGCGTGGCCGGGTCCCGCACTTTGCAGACGAAACGTTCGATGGAGACGAGCGTACTAGCTCCAGGGCTTGCACGACCACGGGCCCCAGTTGCTGCCCGAGTCGATGAAGTACCTGTGGGCGGCGGTCGCCTGCGCGGTGGCAGTCGAGCCGTGGCCGTAGATGCGCCGCTCGTTCGATCCCATCTGGAACAGGCCGAGGTACTGGCCGTTCTGGGCGGTCGTGGTGAGGCCGGACTCGCAGCGCGAGACCTGCAGTGCCTCCTGGCAGTGGGCGCCGAAGATGCGGCAGATCACGCTGGCCGGGGTGGCTGCCTGGTAGGCAGCGAGCCGGCGAACCTTCTGCCGGTGGACGAGGGCCGCCTTCGCCGCCGCAGCCTTCTGCTGGGTGCGGGCGAGGCTCAGCGTGTGAATCCGCTTCTGGCGCTTCGCAGAGGCCGAAAATCGGGGGTCGCTGAACAACCACTTGTGGTTCTGCAGGAACGTGAGCACCTGCTTGTCCTTCTTCATCGTGCTCAGGTGGCGCGTCAACTGCGCACCGAGGTCTGCATCCGACTGCGACTGGGCCGTCGCCGGTAAGACCAACAAGAACAGGGCGCACACACCCATCGCTAGGGCTTTCAGGATCTGACCTCCATCTCGGGGACAGGGCTCACGGCGCCGCGCCAAAGCGGTGCCGCTCGTGTCTCTCGGTTCGGTCACCGTAGCGACCGCTGCACAAGAAGCGGCGTGTGTCCTTACAAAATCCTTGGATTCGCTGTTACAAGCGTTGTCGGCCCGAACAACGATTGTGCGGCGGGACAGGCGAGTTGCTGGTGCAAAGAGGCTTGATCTCTAGAGTCGAGGGCATGGCGCTCGAGCCGCACGACCTCGTGTTCTTCGCGAACCCTGCCGACCTGCGCGCGTGGCTCGTCGAGCACCATGCAACGGAGACCGAGCTCTGGATCGCGCGCTACAAGGCGGGAACCGGCAAGGCATCGGTGACCTGGGCCGAGATCGTCGACCAGGTGCTCTGCTTCGGCTGGATCGACGGCCAGGGGAAGCGCATCGACGACGAGGTCTTCGCCCAGCGGATCACGCCCCGGAAGCGCGGCTCGATCTGGAGCGCGGTCAACATCGCCAAGGTGGCGGCGCTCACCGAGGCCGGGCTGATGGAGCCGGCCGGCCTCGCTGCCTTCGCGGCGCGGCGCGAGGACCGCTCGGCGATCTACTCCCACGAGCAGGAGGTGCCTGCCGTTCTCAGCCCCGAGCAGGAGGCCGCGCTGAAGGCAACGCCGGGCGCCTGGGAGTACTGGGAGCGCTCGGCGCCGAGCTACCGCCGCGCCGCGACCCACTGGGTGACGCGCGCCAAGAAGGAGGAGACCCGGACGAGGCGGTTCGCCACCCTGGTTGCGTGCTGTGTAGAGAACGAGCGCGTCCCGCCGATGCGCTGGTGAGAACCCGGGAGAACCAGCTGCGGGACAGGGACTCGAACGGCTTCGTGTGGACCCGAATCGCGTGACGGTGGTTCGACACCGCCTATGCGCTGCGCACGTCGTCCAACCATCCGGATGGACTCAATCGTGTCCTAGCCGCCCCCGACGACCGCACCTACCTTGATTAGTGGATTGTCAAGACAAAGAGGAGCGGTTCATGGACGTGGCTGGCGCGAAGGTTCTAGAGGTTCGACTACTCGCTGGGTTTTTACCGGGGACCATCATTGAGGTAGATCAGGCTGGCCCGCGGTCAGGGGTTGCGCCTGGCGACGTCGGCGCTGTTGTCGACATCACCGAGGCCGGAGTCGTTGTTGACTGGAACACGGGCGTTCGTTCCGTGATCGACCCCAAAGCAGTTACGTACCACGCGCTTCGACGGTAGCCCCGAGAGCGCGACGATCACGCTGGACAGCTACGCGAAGGAGTTCAATGCCCGCGTGCGTGACGACAACCGGGTACGCGACGTGACCGCAGGTCTACGGGTCGCGAAAACCTGAACTGGCTACAACTGACTACACACCGCTGGTGTCGCGTCCCCTAAGACAACAAAACCCCCGTTTATGCGGGGGTTTTCTTTCGGTTCTAGCTGCGGGACAGGGACTCGAACCCCAACTTCCGGAACCAGAATCCGGCGTCCTACCATTAGACGATCCCGCAGGGATCGCGCGGGATGGTAGCAACCCACGGTCTGCGGCCGATTCGCCCAGGGTGCGGCGGCGGCGTCAGGCGTCGAGCTTGTACACCGAGACGAGGCGCTTCTCGTTCTCGGTGTCGATGTGCGCGATCACCTCGACGTACGGCTCGAGCCCCGAGCCGCGCAGCTTCGCCTTCAGGAGTCCGTCGACCTGGTAGAGCCCCGACGAGTTGTTCATCAGGATCCCGATCTTGACCGGCTTCTCGCCGCCGTCCTCGATCGTCACCTCGTCGATCGCGGCGGCCGAGAGCGAGTGCATCGACACCGAGCCCGCCTCGAACGGGATCCGTGAGCGGCCCTTCGCCATGTCGAGCGCGTCGGCGACGCGGAGGATGCCGGCCTCGAGCGCGAGCGGCTCGCCGTCGGAGCGGTGGCTCGTGATCGCCTGCAGCACCTCGGAGATGATCACCGTGCGCTCCGGCTCGTCGTAGATCCCGTCGAGGAGCTCGCGCATCTTGGGCTCGGAGAGGAAGAGGCTGAAGTCCTCGTGGCCGCGGCGGTGCACCGACATGCCGACGCAGTGCATCAGCGCGGAGAGGACGACGACGACCTCCGCGTCCTCGTTCGTCAGCCCGTAGTCGCGGACGACGGACGGCTCGATGTGGTGCTTCGTCAGCTGGCGCAGCAGCTTGAGCGCGATGTTGACGACGATCTGGATGTGCACCCAGGAGTGGTCGTTGATCTTCATCCGCGCCACGGCATTGACGTTCGAGACGTGCCACCACGCCTTCAGCTGCGGGATCGTTGTTGACGCGATCGAGGACGCGGCGCAGCTTGCGGTTGCCGCGCTCGGGGAGCCGGATGCGCATCCCGGCGATCGCCTCGGCCGGGCGTGAGGCGCGTCTCGCGGACGGCCTCGGGCGAGACCGGGCCTTCGATGCGATGCTCGATCTCCTCGTCGAGATCCTCTGCGTTGCGGGTCGTCGCTCATGCGCGTCATCCTCGCATACCCGTTTCGTCGTGGAGTCGTGCGAGCTCGCGCCGGGCGTGCGTGAGCGCCTTGCCGAGGCGGGCGCGGTTGGTCTTGTCGTTGAGCCAGCCGCTCGCTCCGGAGGGATGCGGCAGCGGGATCACGATCGCGTCGTCGGCGACGTAGCTCTTGCCGACGCATTCCGTCAGTGATCTTGGCGCCGATGATCGCGTGGGCGGCGAGCCCGCCCACGGTGAGGATGAGGTGGGGCTGGAGGAGGCGCAGCTCCTCCTCGCGCCACGGCGCACAGAGGCGGCGCTCGGCCGGCGTGGGCGTGCGGTCGCCCCGTCCGCCGGCGGTGCGTCCCGGATAACAGCGCGTCACCGAGGCGCAGTAGAAGGTGGAGTAGAACGTCTCCTCGTCGAGCTCGAGCCAGCGGCGCAGCGTGCGGCCGGCGCGGCCGCGCCACGGTGCGCCTTCCGCGCCCTCGACGATGCCGGGCGCCTGGCCGTAGAGGTACGCCTTCCGGCCGGGTGCTCCGTGCACGACCGGCGTGGACTCGATCGGGTAGCCGGCCTCGAGGCAGCGGCGGCAGGATGGCGAGGTCGCGCTGGAGGGACTTGATCGTGCGGTAGTGGGTCATCGGTATCTGGCCCTGCGGCTTGCAAACGGAGGCATCACACGAGCACCGTAGAGTAGAACGGTGGCCCTGCTCGAATCCGTGCCGAACGTCTCGGAGGGCCGCGATCCGGCGGTGATCGAGGCGGTGGCGGACGCGTTCGCCGGGCGGGCGCGGGTGCTCGACATCCACTCCGATCCGGAGCACCATCGCTCCGTCTACACGCTCGTCGCCGAGGAGGACGAGCTCGCCGCGGCGCTCTTCGCCGGGATCGCGCGGGCGGCGGAGCTGATCGACCTGCGGGAGCACGTCGGCATTCACCCGCGGGTCGGCGCGGCGGACGTGGTGCCGATCGTCCCGCTCGCCGGCGGGCAGATGCCACGTGCGCGCGAGGTGGCGCTCGAGCTCGGGGAGCGGGTCGGCGACGAGCTCGGGCTGCCGGTGTTTCTCTACGGCGAGAGCGCCGACGGGGTGCGGCCCGCGTTCTTTCGCAAGGGTGGGCCGGCAGAGCTCCAGCGGCGAATCGACAGCGGCGAGCTGGCGCCGTCGTTCGGCCCGGCGACGCTCGACCCGCGGGCCGGTGCGGTGCTGATCGGCGCGCGGCCGCTGCTGATCGCGTTCAACATCGAGCTCCGCACGGGCGGCCTCGAGGACGCGCAGGCGATCGCGGCGGCGGTGCGGGCGTCGAGTGGTGGCATGCCCGGCGTCCAGGCGCTCGGGCTGCTGCTCCCGTCGAGCGGGGTCGTGCAGGTGTCGATCAACGTGATCGACACCGAGCAGGCATCGCTCGCCGAGGTCGTCGCGCGCGTGCGGGAGGTGGCCGCCGAGCGCGGGGTGGAGGTGGGGCGGAGCGAGCTCGTCGGCCTGCTGCCCGAGGGTGCGGTGGCAGATCCTGCGTCGCTCGGCCTCGACGCGCTGACCGATGTGCACGTGCTGGAGCGGCGGATCGCTCAGGGATAGCGCGGTCCTGCTTTGCGGCGGGCGCGGGTGCCCATACTTCCGCGATGGAGATCGCAGCGGACGAGGCACGGCGGAGGCTGCCGGAGCTGACCGACCTGCTCGTCGACGCGGTCGACGGCGGTGGCGCCAACGGCTTCCTGCGCCCGCTCGCGCCGAGCGACGCATCGGCGTACTGGGAGGCCGCATCGACGACATCGAGGCGGGCGCTCGATCCTGCTCGGGTCGATGGCCGGGACGGGTCGCTGACGGGCATCGTCGTCCTCGACCTCGCCGGCCAGCCGAACGGCCAGCACCGCGCCGAGGTGACGAAGCTCATGGTCCACTCCTCGGCGCGCCGCCAGGGGCTCGGAGCGCGGCTGCTCGCCGAGGTGGAAGACGTCGCACGCGAGCGGGGCCGCCGGCTGCTCGTGCTCGACACGGTTCCGGGCAGCGACGCCGAGCGGCTGTATCGCCGCCACGGCTGGATCGAGGTCGGCGTCATTCCGGACTTCGCGCTGCTTCCGGACGGCGACCCGGCGCCGACGGTCGTCTTCTACAAGCGCCTCGGCTGAGCCGGTCCGAGCAGCGGCGCAGTTGTCATAGACTCGCGGTCCGTGGCCGAGCCGCTCCTGCTGACCGGGAATGACCTCACGGTCGACGACGTCTACGACGTCGCGATCGGCGGTCGCGCGGTCGCTCTGGCGCCGAGCGCGGTCGAGCAGATGGGCCGCTCGCGGGCGCTGCTCGACGATCTGCGCGGCGAGCACACCTACGGCGTCAACACCGGGCTTCGGCCGCTTCGTGTCGGAGTCGATCCCCGAGGACCAGGCCGAGGAGCTGCAGCTGCGGCTCCTGCGCAGCCACGCGTGTGGCGTCGGCGAGCCGTATCCCGACGACGTCGTTCGCGCCGCGATGGTGCTGCGGGCCAACGCGATCGCCAAGGGGTACTCCGGCGCCCGCGTCGAGACCGTCGAGCTGCTGCTCGCGGTGCTCAACGCCGGGATCGTCCCGCACGTCCCGGCGCGCGGCTCGGTGGGCGCGAGCGGCGATCTCGCGCCGCTCGCTCATCTCGCGCTGCCGCTCGTTGGCGAGGGAGAGGCGTTCGTCGACGGCGTGCGCATGTCGGGTGCCGACGCGCTCGCGTCGGCCGGCCTGCACGCCGGTGCGGCTGCAGGCCAAGGAGGGCCTGTCGCTGATCAACGGCACGCAGTTCATGGCGGCGATGGCCTCGCTCGGGCTGACGCGCGCGCTGCGGCTCGTGCGGACGGCCGACGTCGCGTGCGCGATGTCGCTCGAGGCGCTGCAGGGATCGCTGACGAGCTTCCACCCGGCGATTCACGCCGCGCGCCCGCATGCCGGCCAGGTCGCGTCGGCGGCGAACGTGCGCCGCCTGCTCGACGGCTCGGCGATCCTCGAGTCGCACCGCTGGTGCGACAAGGTGCAGGACGCGTACTCGTTGCGCTGCGCGGCGCAGGTGCACGGCGCGAGCCGCGACCTGCTCGACTACGTCGAGCGCACGGTCGCGATCGAGATCAACGCCGCCACCGACAACCCGCTCGTCCTCCTCGAGGAGCGCGAGATCGTCTCGAACGGGAACTTCCACGGCCAGCCGGTCGCGTTCGCGCTCGACTGCCTCGCGATCGCGGTCGCCGAGCTCGCGAGCATCTCCGAGCGGCGCGTCGAGCGGATGGTCAACCCGAGCCTCTCGGACGGGCTGCCGGCGTTCCTCACGCGCGAGGGAGGCATCAACTCCGGGATGATGATCCTGCAATACGTCTCGGCCGCACTCGTCTCCGAGAACAAGGTGCTCGCCCATCCCGCGAGCGTCGACTCGATCCCGACGAGCGCCGCCCAGGAGGATCACGTGTCGATGGGAAACGCAGCAGGGCTGAAAGCGCAACAGGTGCTGGCGAACGTCGAGCGGTCGCTCGCGATCGAGCTGCTCGCCGGTGCGCAGGCGGTCGAGTTCCTGGCGCCGCTCGAGCCGGGTCGTGGGGTGGCGGCGGCGCGGGCGCACGTGCGCACGCTGTCGGAGCGGCTCCGTGAGGACCGGTCGCTGTCGGCCGACATCGAGCGCGTGGCGACATCGATCCGCGACGGCAGCGTGCTGGTCGCCGTCGAGAGCGCGTGCGGGGAGATCGTCTGATGCCGTTGCTGCCCGGCCGCCGCAGGCGCCCCGACAATCGGCCGATCCCCGCGCACCCGTACCGCGACACGGCGCTCGTCTACGCGGGCATGGGAGTCCTGCTCGTCATCGTCGCGACCCTGACCGGCGGGCAGGCGCTGCGCGCCGTCGTCGCCGCCGCGATCTTCTTGGTGCTCGCGACCGCGTGGACCTGGTGGGGATGGCGCAGGCGGATCCGCGCCCGCGACGAGGCAGAGGCGGCCGAGGCGGCCGCGGCGGCGAAGAAGGGGCTGAAGCCGGGCGCGGGCAAGCGCGCGAACGGGAACGGCAGCGGCAACGGGCAAGGGCGGCCGCGGTGACGGACGACCGTGGACTCGGTGGACGCGCGGATCGAGGCGCTCTGTGGCGATCTCTCGGCGGTGCGGGCGCCTCGCGGGGCCGAGCTGAACGCGCTGTCGTGGCAGACCGAGGCGCCGCTGCGGATGCTGCTCAACAACCTCGATCCGGAGGTCGCGGAGCATCCCGAGGAGCTCGTCGTCTACGGCGGCTCGGGCCGGGCGGCGCGGTCGCACGAGGCGCTGCGGGACATCGTGCGGACGCTGCTGCGGCTGCGTGACGACGAGACGCTGCTCGTGCAATCCGGCAAGCCGGTCGGCGTCTTCAGGACGCATGCGGGTGCGCCGCGCGTGCTTGATCGCGAACTCGCTGCTCGTGCCGAAGTGGGCGACGTGGGACGAGTTCCGGCGGCTCGAGGCGGAGGGGCTGACGATGTTCGGCCAGATGACGGCGGGGTCGTGGATCTACATCGGCACCCAGGGGATTCTCCAGGGCACCTACCAGACGTTCTGCGCTGCCGGGCGAGGTGCACTTCGGCTCGGCCGATCTCGCCGGGCGCACCGTGCTGACGGCGGGCCTCGGCGGGATGGGCGGGGCGCAGCCGCTCGCGGCGACGATGGCCGGCGCCGCGATTCTCTGCGTCGAGGTCGACCAGCGGTCGATCGACCGCCGGCTCGCGACGCGGTACGTCGACGAGCAGGCGTCGTCCCTCGACGACGCGATCTCGCGCGTGCGGGCTGCGGCGGCCGAGGGGAGGGCGCTGTCGGTGGCGCTGCTCGGGAACGCGGCCGACGTGTTCCCGGAGCTCGTGGCGCGCGGCGAGCACTTCGACCTCGTCACCGACCAGACCGCGGCGCACGATCCGCTGACGGGATACGTGCCGGCGGAGGTGCCCTTCGAGGAGTCTGCTGCGCTGCGCGCCCGCGACCCGAAGCGCTACCTCGAGCTCGCGTCCCAGTCGATCGTGACCCACGTTCGCGCCATGTGCGACTTCGTCCGGATGGGTTGCTATGTTTTCGATTATGGCAACAATCTTCGAGGGGAGGCCTATGCAGGCAGGCCTGAGTGACGCCTTCTCATACCCGGGCTTTGTCCCGGCCTATATTCGGCCGCTCTTCTGCCGCGGCATCGGCCCGTTCCGCTGGGCGGTGCTCTCCGGCGACCCCGCCGACATCGCGACGATCGATCGCGAGCTGCAGGGCCTGTTCCCCGACGACATCCTCCTGCAGCGGTGGCTCGAGATGGCACCCGACAAGGTCGCGTTCCAGGGCCTGCCGGCCCGGATCTGCTGGCTGGGCTACGGCGACCGCGCCAAGGCGGGCCTCGCGATCAACGAGCTCGTCCGCGACGGCCGCGTCTCGGCCCCCGTGGTGATCGGCCGCGATCACCTCGACTCCGGGTCGGTCGCCTCGCCCTACCGCGAGACCGAGGCGATGCTGGACGGCTCCGACGCGATTGCCGACTGGCCGATCCTCAACGCGCTCCTCAACACGGCCGCGGGCGCGACGTGGGTCAGCGTCCACCACGGCGGTGGCGTCGGCATCGGCAACTCGATCCACAGCGGGATGGTCGTCCTCGCCGACGGGACCGCCGACGCCGCCGACCGGCTCGCGCGGGTGCTGACCGCCGATCCGGGCACGGGCGTGATGCGGCATGCGGACGCCGGCTACCCGGAGGCGCTCGCGGCTGCCCGCGAGGGCGGGCTCGACCTGCCGAGCGTTGGCTAGGCGGCGAGCGTCGGCTGGCGCCGGTGCAGCGTGGCGGCGGTGGCGGGTGCCGTCGGCTGGCCCGCGTCGTGGTGCACGTGCCGTGACCCGTCTGCTGATCCGCGACCTCGCGCAGGTCGCCACGCCGGGAGGCAGCGGCCCGCTCCGCGGCGCCGCGCTCCGCGACGTGCGGGTGATCGAGGACGCGTTCGTGCTCTGCCGCGACGGGCAGATCGAGGCGGTGGGCGCGATGCGCGACCTTCCCGCCGACGGGAGCGGTGCGGCCGCGGGCGACCTCGTCGAGATCGACGGCCGCGGGCTCTCGGCCATCCCCGGTCTCGTCGACTGCCACACGCACGCGTGCTTCGGCGGCGATCGCGTCAACGAGTTCTCGCTGCGGGCGGGCGGTGCCTCGTACGAGGAGCTCCACGCTGCCGGCGGCGGCATCCTCTCGACGGTTCGTGCAACCCGGGCGGCAGGGCGAGGACGAGCTCGACGCGGATCACGCGGCGCCACCGGTCGTGGATGCGCGCCCACGGCACGACGACGTTCGAGGGCAAGTCGGGCTACGGCCTCGATCACGACACGGAGCTCGCGCAGCTGCGCGCGGTCCGCGCCGCGGGCGGCGTCCCGACGTGGCTCGGCGCCCACACGGTGCCGCCCGAGTTCGACGACGGCGATGCGTACATCGACTTCCTCCTCGCGGAGGTGCTGCCCGAGGCCGCGCAGCTGGCGGAGGCGGCCGACGTCTTCCTCGAGCGCGGCTCGTTCGACGTCCACCAGTCCCGCCGCTACCTGGAGGCCTGCCGCGACGCGGGGCTCGCGCTCCGCCTGCACGGCGACCAGTTCACGGAGTCCGGCGCGATCGGCCTCGCGATCGAGCTCGGGGCGAGGTCGGTCGACCACCTCGAGGCGACGGGGCCGGACGGCGTCGCGCAGCTCGCCGCGAGCGACGTCACGGGCGTCCTGCTCCCGGCAAGCGCGCTCTTCCTCGGCGCGGCCGATGCCGCCCGCGCGGGCGCTCGTCGACGCCGGCGCGCTCGTCGCGCTGGCCACCGACTTCAACCCCGGCAGCGCGTTCTGCGACAGCCTGCCGCTCGTCCTCTCGCTCGCCTGCACGCAGATGAAGCTCGCACCCGAGGAGGCGCTCGTCGCCGCGACGGTGAACGCCGCCCACGTGCTCGGCCGGGTCGACCGGATCGGTCGCCTCGCAGCCCGGCTTCGCGGCAGACGTCGTGCTGCTCGACGCTCCCGACTGGCGTCACGTCGCCTACCACCTGGCCGGCGACATCGTCCACACGGTCGTCGAAGGCGGAGCGGTCGCGTTCCGGCGCACGGCATAATCCCGGCCATGGCAACTCAGAAGCAGCGCAAGCGACGGGCCAAGGAGAAGCGGCACGACTACGACCTCGTCTACATCGACGAGGACGGCGTCGAGCAGCCCGTCGAGCGCGAGGAAGAGCCGCGCAAGCCCACGGGGCGCGGCAGCAAGGGCACGGTCTCGAAGAGCTCGGCGTCGAAGATCGTCCTCGCCGGAGCAGCCGCGCGGCGCAAGGTTGCTCAGCCGCCGTCGTGGAGCAAGGTGCTCAAGCGCGGCGCGATCTTCGCACCGATCTTCCTCGCCACGGTGATGCTGCTCGGCGGCAGCAAGATGACGTTCATGGCCGCCGTCGTCCAGACCGTCCTGCTCGTCGCCGTCTTCGTCCCGTTCAGCTACTTCATGGATCGGGTCGTGTGGCGCCAGCAGCAGAAGCGCCTCGCGAAGGGATAGCCGAACTCAGCCGGGCTCGTGTGCGCTCTCGCCGTCGGCGTAGTGCCCGTCGGCCGGCCAGGGAGCGAGAAGCAGAAGCAGCCTCGCTCCCGTCGCACTCGAGACGGAATGGCGCTCGCCCGGCTCGAACATTACGAGGGTGCCGACACCGGCCGTCGCCACCGAGTCGCCGCACGTGACCTCCGCGGTACCGTCGACGACCGTGATCCAGGCGCGCTCGCGGACCTGATGATCCCCGAGGATCTGCCCCGGCTCGATGCGGAGCATGATCGCGCGGGCATCGCCGGAGTGCAGGACCGTCGGCGTCCGGATCCCCTCGGGCGCGTCGATCTCGAGCAGGTTCCACGACTCCACACGGGCACGATAGCGCCGTGATTCGGGTACCGCCTGGGCCGAACATCCAGCCTCTAGACTCGGAGGCCATGCCGCTTGCCGTCGACCAGCTCGAGCTCGGGCCGATCGGGACGAACACGTACCTCGTCCGCGCGTCGTCCGACGCGACGGAGGCGGTCGTCGTCGACCCGAGCGGTGACGCCGCGACGATCCAGGCCGCCCTCGACGCTCTCGGCGCCCGCTGCGCCGCGATCCTCGTCACGCACGGCCACTTCGACCACATCGTCAGCCTCGCCGACCTGGCCGAGCAGACCGGCGCACCCGTCTACGCGCCGGCCGGGGAGCGGATCCTGATCGAGGAGCCAGCCGCATTCACGCCGCCGGGAATCGACGTCCGCGGCTCGCACGCCGGACGTCTGGCTCGACGGCGGCGAGACGGTCGACGTCGCCGGGATCTCGTTCGCGGTCACGCTCGTGCCCGGGCCACTCGCCTGCGCACCTCGCCTTCTTCGCCGACGGCCACCTCTTCTCGGGCGACGTGCTCTTCGCCGGCTCGGTCGGCCGCACCGATCTCCCCGGCGGCGACTGGGACGTGCTGCAGGCGTCGATCGCCTCGTTCCTCGACGCGTACCCGCCGGACACGATCGTCCATCCCGGCCACGGCCGCGAGACGACGCTCGCAGCCGAGCTCGCCCAGAACCCGTTTCTCGTCGAGCTCCGCGCGAGCCCGGGCGCAGCAGTGAGCAGCAAGATCGAGCGTCCGCGCGGGACGCACGACGTCGTCCCGGCCGAGATGCCGCTCTGGCAGCGCGTCACGGGCGAGGTCGAGCGGCTCTGCGCGCTCTACGGCTACCGCAAGGTGCTGACGCCCGGTCTTCGAGGACACCGCGCTCTTCGCACGCACCTCCGGCCAGGGCTCGGACGTCGTGCAGAAGGAGATGTACAGCTTCACCGACCGCTCCGACCGCCCGCTGACGCTGCGCCCGGAGGGAACGGCGCCGATCTGCCGCGCGTACGTCGAGCACGGAATGCAGCGCGATCCGCAGCCCGTGAAGATGTTCACGATCGCGCCGATGTACCGCTACGGCAAGCCGGGCAAGGGACGCTATCGCGAGCACTGGCAGGCCTCGGTCGAGGCGATCGGCACCGACGACCCGTCGATCGACGCGGAGCTGCTCCAGCTCTACGACACGCTGCTCCACCGCCTCGGCGTCTCCGCCTACCACCTCGAGCTCAACTCGATCGGCTGCCAGCATCTGCCGCCCGGCCTACCTCGCGACGCTCGGCGCGTGGCTCGAGGAGAACGAGCACCGGCTCGACGCCGACACGCGGGCCAAGGTCGCGACGAGCCCGCTGCGCGTCTTCGACAACTACCTGGCCAAGCCCGAGGCAGTCCGGGCAGCGCTCGACGAGGCACCGAAGATCGGCGAGTCGCTCTGCGAGGAGTGCGTCGCGCACTTCGCCGCGGTGCGGGCCGACCTCGACGCGACCGGCGTCGCCTACACGCTCGTGCCGACGCTCGTCCGCGGGCTCGACTACTACACGCGCACGACCTGGGAGTTCATCGGCCCGATGGACAACGAGAACTCGACCATCTCGGGCGGCGGCCGCTACGACGGTCTCGTCGAGGAGATCGGCGGGCCGCCGACGCCGGGCGTCGGCTTCGGCGCCGGCCTCGAGCGGCTGATCATCGCGATGGAGGACGCAGGCGTCACCGCGGCGCCGCCGACGATCGACGTCTTCTTCGCACTCGACGAGGGCGCACCGCGGAGCGAGGTGGCGCGGATGCTCGCCGAGCTGCGCGCCGCGGGGCTCGCGGTCGACACCGACTACGCCGGCCGCTCGCTCAAGGGCCAGCAGACCCAGGCCGCACGCCTCGGCGCCGCCGCGACGGTGGTCGTCGGCTCCGAGAGTGCAGTGCTGCGGCGGCCGGGGCAGGCGGACGAACCGCTCGCCCTCGCCGATATCGTCGGCAGACTGTCGGCATGACCTGGCGCGACATCATGTGCGGCGAGCTTCGCGAGGAGCACGTCGGCACGCGCAAGACGCTCTCCGGCTGGGTCGCGCGCCGCCGCGACCACGGCGGCCTCGTCTTCGTCGACCTCCGCGACCGCACCGGGATCACGCAGCTCGTGATCAACCCGGAGCACGCGCCCGAGGCGGCCGAGCTCGCGCAAGGAGATCCGCAACGAGTTCGTCCTCCAGGCGGAGGGCGAGGTCGTCGCCCGCGCCGCCGACGCGCGTCAACCCGAACCTGCCGACCGGCGCCGTCGAGGTCCAGGTCGACGACGCTCCGCATCGTCTCGCGCTCGACGCCGCTGCCGTTCCAGCTCGACGAGGAGAACGTCGACGAGACGCTGCGCCTGCGCTACCGCTGGCTCGACCTCCGGCGCGACAAGCTGCAGCGCAACATCCGCCTCCGCGCGCAGATGGTCGGGATCATCCGCCGCCAGATGGAGGCGGCCGGCTTCCTCGACATCCAGACGCCGATCCTCTACAAGTCGACGCCCGAGGGCGCCCGCGACTTCGTCGTGCCGAGCCGCCTCCACAAGGGATCGTTCTTCGCGCTGCCGCAGAGCCCGCAGCTCCTGAAGCAGCTGACGATGATCGCCGGCTTCGACCGCTACTACCAGATCGCAATCTGCTTCCGCGACGAGGATCTGCGCGCCGACCGCGTCCAGGAGATCACGCAGCTCGACATGGAGATGTCGTTCCCCGACCGGGCGGAGCTGTTCCTGCTGATGGAGGACACGTTCGCCGCCGTCTGGCGCGAGTGCCTCGGCATCGAGATCCCGCGGCCGTTCCCGCACATGACCTACGCCGAGGCCGACCGGCGCTTCGGCTCCGACAAGCCCGACATGCGCTTCGCGCTCGAGATCGAGGACGCCACCGAGGCGACGCGCGGCTCCGAGTTCGGCGTCTTCTCGGGCGCCGAGGCGGTGCGGTTCCTGCGCGTGCCGCGCGTCTACTCGCGCTCCGAGGTCGCGACGCTCGAGGAGCGTGCAAAGGAGCTGGGCGCGAAGGGCCTCGCCTACGTGATCCGCGACGAGGCGGGCGAGATCCGCTCGCCGATCGCTCAAGTTCCTCTCGGAGCAGGAGATCGAGGCACTCGCGCCGGCGCCGGGCGAGACGCTGCTCTTCGCCGCCGACACCCGCGCGATGACCTCGCGCGTGCTCGGCGCGCTCCGCGTCCAGCTCGGCAACGAGCTCGGCCTGATCGACGACGAGCGTCTTCACGTTCCTCTGGGTGACCGACTTCCCGATGTTCGAGTGGGACGAGGACGAGGACGCTGGACGGCCGTGCACCACCCGTTCACGCGGCCGACCGACGAGTGGAAGGAGTCGTTCGCGGACGATCCCGGCAACGCGCTCGCGTACGCGTACGACCTGATCGTCAACGGCAACGAGCTCGGCGGCGGCTCGTTCCGGATCCACGAGCCCGACATCCAGGCGAAGGTCTTCGACCTGCTCGCGATGAGCCCCGAGGACCAGCGCGCGAAGTTCGGCTTCCTGCTCGACGCGCTCGCGATGGGCGCGCCGCCGCACGGCGGCATCGCGCTCGGGATCGACCGGATGACGATGGTGCTCGCAGGCGAGCCGAACCTCCGCGACGTGATCGCGTTCCCGAAGAACCAGGCCGGCCTCGACCCGATGAGCGGCGCCCCGTCGCAGATCACCGATGCCCAGCTCGCGGAGCTCGGCCTCCGGGTCGTCGTCGATCCCCCGAAGGGCCCCGTCGGCTGACGTGTCGGCCGCGGTCGCACAGCGCCTGCTCGCGCTCGCAGCTGTCGCGCTGCTCGCCGGTGTGATCGCCGTCGCCGTCATCGAGCGACGGAGCGACGATGCCAACGCGACGCCGACCCCGGTCGGCGCAGCCGCGCCCGGCGGCGGCTGGTACTCGGCGCTCGCAGCGTCGCGCGGCCCGGCGGGCGACGCCGAGCATACGACCTGCGGGTTGATCCTGACCTCGAAGTCTCTCGGCGTCACGCACCCGGTGCTCCCGTGCGGCGCCAAGCTGCTGATCCGCTTCGGCGGCCAGACGGTGCTCACCGAGGTGATCGACAACAAGCTGAAGAGCGCCGGGCCGACAGTTCGAGCTGACCGACCGGCTCGCCGCCGACCTCGGGATCGACGGCACCCAGGAGATCGACTGGCGCTTCGCCGCCCGTCCGCCGAGCTAGAGCCACGACGACAGGCGTAGGGGAGCGAGGCGTGCCTCGCCTTCGTTGTCATCCGGCCGACGCGGTGGGGTCGCAACGCCACGGATCGACTAGAATCAGAGTGCTCGACCCTGTACGTGGCCCGGAGTTTCAACGTGAACCAAGACTCATCAAGGGAGCGTGTGTTCGGCGGAGGCTTTGCCAGAGGCTGACAGCGCACCCACCTGGCTCGCCAGGTTCTCAATTGGCTCCGGGAACATCGGCAGGGTGGGGCACTAACCGCTCTCGTGCGCACGTCGGCTCGCGATCGCGGTCGATCGCACGACGCGATACGGTTGAGCGCATGGGATACACACTCATCAACCGCGACGATCCGTCGATCGAGTCGTTCCGCGGGGCGTTCTTCAAGATCCGCCGCGCGCTCGGCTCGACGGCGATCGGGATCAACGAGGTTCGGTTTCCGCCGGGCATCGAAGGGCCAGAGCACGACGAGCTCGACGACCGGCCACGAGGAGATCTACATCGTGCTCGAGGGCTCTGGCACGTTCACGATCGACGGTGAAGCCGTTCCCGTCGGCGTCGGGGATTACCTTCGCGTCGATGCCGACGCGACGCGCCAGGCCGGAGCCGGGCCTGACGGGATGACGTTCATCGCCGTGGCGCCAAGTCGAAGCCGGAGTACGACGGCCGCGAATCGCTGTGACGGGAGTCACAGGGCTGCATCACGTCCAGGTCGCCGCGCCGCGGGGCTGTGAGCCGGCGGCACGCGCGTTCTACGGCGGGCTGCTGCACCTGCAGGAGATCGAGAAGCCACTCCTCCTCGCCTTGCGGGGAGGATGCTGGTTCTCGCTCGGCGAGGGAGAGCTGCACGTCGGCGTCGAGGATTCCTTCAGGCCGGCCGCCAAGGCACATCCGGCGCTGCTCGTCGACTCGGTGGCCGATCTGGAGGAGCTCGCGGCGTCGCTCGCCGCCGAGGGCAACGAGATCACCTGGGCCGACGATGCCGAGATCCCGGGTCAGCGCCGCTTCCACGTGAGCGATCCCTGGGGCAACCGGCTCGAGCTCGTCGCCGAAAAGCCCGCCTAGAAACGGCTTCAGGGAGCCCTAACGTGCGCGGCGGATGCGCGCAGGACACTCCCGAATGCGGCGAACAGCGTCGCCGCACCGCAGCGGACGCCGACACATTGTTGGCACACAACCGGCACGAAGCCGTCTCACCTTCACCGATACAGTGTCATCAGGGCACGGGGGTGCCCCTGGGGGTGGTTGGTGAGCTGGTGAGCCGGTGACTGCGACCGGCGAGCGGGTGGTGTCGAGGCACCTTGGGCGCTGGCGACGACAGCTCCAGCGCATCACCGTTGCCTCACGCCGCGGCAGCGATCACACGTCGAGCGACCGGGAGGTCTTGGCGGCGGCGCGCTTCTCCGACCGTCGCTCCTTGAGTGACTTCTGGGCCGGTTTCTTGCCGGTCTTCTTCGGTTTCTGCGAACCCTTCATTGCCTGACTCCTGACTGCCGCTGCGCTGGCGTCGTGTCGGTGGGCTGCACGTGAACCTGGTGTGGCCGCCGGAGGCCACGCATGGCTTCAGTGTCGCACAGATGCCGGGCGTCGACGGGGCGGGCCACCGTCGGCTTCCGCTCACGCATGACCGAAGTCGTGGCAATTGGCACCGGGAAACCGCGGCTACAACGGCCAGAATGCGCACAACGGGCGGTAATTTCCGACGCGCGGCGGCCAGATCGTGTAGAAGTCGGCCGTTGTGAGCGTGTCATCCGCATCAGGGAACGTCGCTGCGGTCGGCGGCTCGGATCTGCCGAGGGGACGCAGTCGGCGATGACCATCCACTCCGCCTCGCTCGGGCTGCGACAGTCGAATCGCCTGCGGGTGATCGAGACGCTCTACAACCAGCCCGGCACGAGCAGGGCCGAGCTGGCCCGCACCACCGGTCTCTCGCGTGCAACGGTGTCGATGCTCGTCGAGGAGCTCGAGGAAGCCAACATTGTCGAGGAGCACGACGCCGGCGAGGACATCCGGCCGCGCAACACGGGGCGGCCACCAATCCCGCTCTCACTCGTGCCGAGTGCTGCGTTCGCCGTCGGCCTCGACGTCGGTCGCCAGCACATCCGCGTTGCCGTCTGCGACCTCTCCGGCAGGCCCGTGCTCGACGAATGGTCGCCGGCCGAGGTCGACCACGCGCCGATGGAGAGCCTCGACCTCGCGTACGACCTCGTCCGCTCCGCGCTCGACGCCACCGGCGTCGAGCCCGATCGCCTGCTCGGCGTCGGCATGGGCCTCGCCGCACCGATCAACACCGTCACCGGCGAGCTGGAGGCGTACGGGATCCTTCCCGGTTGGGACGGGATTCGCCCTGCCGCCGAGATGGAGCAGCGTCTCGGCGTCTCCGTGCAGCTGGACAACGATGCCAACCTCGGCGCCCTCGGTGAGAAGGTGTTCGGCGTCGCCCGCGGCGTCGACGACCTGATCTATGTGCGTCTCTCGGCCGGGGTCGGCGCGGGCCTCGTCCTGAACGGCCGGCCGTACCACGGTGCGCGTGGGGTGGCCGGTGAGATCGGCCACGTGTCAGTTGTCGATAACGGGCTGATCTGCCGCTGCGGCAATCGCGGTTGCCTCGAGACCGTGGCGAGCCCGGTGGCCGTCGCGGCCCTCCTCGGGCGCAGCAGCGGTCGTCACGTCTCCGTGGCGGAGCTGCTCGACCTCGTCCGCCTGGGCGACCGCGGGGCGCAGCGTGCCGTGTCCGACGCCGGAGCGCTCGTCGGCCGGGCGCTCGCGATGCTCGTGAACACGCTCAACCCGGAGCTCGTCGTCGTCGGTGGTGAGCTTGCAGGCGCAGGGGCGGTCTTGCTGGATTCCATCCGTTCGTCGATCGAGCGCAACGCCGTGATGCCCGCCTCGGGGCGGTGAACGTCACCGCAGGCACGCTCGGCGACCGTGCCGAGGTGCTCGGTGCCGCGGCGCTGATCCTCGCGCAGTCGCCGCGGGTGCTGGCCCGCCGCGTCGCCTAAGCCCGCCCGCGCGGACGGCGCTTATTGCCCACAGCGGGGCCATCAGCGCAGCGCTAGGCAATAACGCGACCTCTCGGTTGGCCGGTACGAAGGGCGTCGAGTTGAACAACTGGATGAACGGCCTGATCGCCACCTAGCGACCGACCCACCCTCGAACCGGCGGGCATCGCGGCCGGCTGATGATCGAGTCCGCCGCTAGCCTCACTGCATGCCCCGGCTCGAACTGATCGGCGACTCCGCGCGCGGCGAGGAGTACGCCGTCGTCCGGCTGGTCGTCGAGGACGACGTCATCGTCGAGGCCGACGCTCCGGGTCTCGAGCGCTCGCTCGTCGGCCTCTCGCTGCTCGAGGCAGCGGCGGTGCCCGGCGAGACGCTCGCCGCCGATGCGCTCGCGAACGCGATCGCGCCCGTGTTCACCGCGGCGCCGCGCGCCGGGACGCGATCGCGGTAGCGATGAGCGGCGGGGTCGACAGCGCGGTCGCGCTCCTCCGGGCCGCCCCGAACGCGATCGGCGTCACCCTGCGGCTCTGGCTCGATCCCGCCGGCCCGAGCTCCGAGCGCGCGTGCTGCTCGCCCGACGCCGTGATCGCCGCCCGCGAGACGTGTCATCGGCTCGGCCTGCCGCACGTCACGCTCGACCTCCGTGAGGAGTTCCGTGCCACGGTCGTGCGGCCGTTCGTCGAGGGCTACGCGCAGGGCCTGACGCCGAACCCGTGCATGCGCTGCAACGGGCGGTTCCGGTTCGACGCGCTCGTCGACTTCACCGAGCGCGCCGGCGCCGATGTGCTCTGGACGGGCCACTACGCGCGGATCGTCGAGCGCGACGGGCTGCGGCTGATCGCGCGCGGCGACGACCCGGCCAAGGATCAGTCCTACATGCTCGCGACCGTCGACCCGGCGCTGCTCGACCGGGTCGCCTTCCCGCTCGGTGGCCAGGGCAAGCGCACGACGCGCGACGAGGCCGCTGCTGCCGGGCTCGCGGTCGCCGAGCGGGCCGAGAGCCAGGAGGCGTGCTTCCTCGCCGGCGACGACTACCGCACGTTCCTCGAGCGGCAGGGGCTCGCGCGGCGTCCCGGCCCGATCGTCGACGAGGACGGCGTCGAGCTCGGCCGTCACGACGGCGTCTGGCGCTACACGCCCGGGCAGCGTCGCGGGATCGGGCTCGCCACGCCGGAGCCGGTGTATGCGCTCAGGGCCGATACCGCCACGAACACGCTCACGGTCGGCCCTCGCGGCGCGCTCGAGGTGCGCGAGGTGAGCGTCCGCGGCCGCCTCTACCTGCCGGTCGAGCGTGCCGAGGCGAAGCTCCGCTACCGATCCGACGCCGTGCCGGCGCTCGTCGAGGCGACGGACGACGGATTCGCGCTCCGCCTCGAGCAGCCCGCGTTCGCGGTCGCGCCGGGTCAGGTGGCCGTGCTCTACGACGACGACGCGATCGTCGGAGCAGGCGTCATCGTCGCCGCAACCGGGTAGGATCACCGCGATGACTCAGCTCGCATTCAGCGCCGGAGACGCCGCCTACTGGGGTCTCGCGGTCTTCCTCGTCGCGATCGGCCTCGCCTCGGCGTTCATGCTGTTCCGGCTCGGCCAGGCGTTCGAGCGGCTCTCGTCGTTCATCAAGGGAACCGAGCGCGACCTGCTGCCCGTGATCGTGAAGACGGGCGCCACGGTCGACCGCGTCAACTACCAGCTCGACAAGGCGCGACACCGTCACCGACAGCGCCGTCTCGATGGCCGACAGCGCCGACACGGCCGTGCGCGCGATCTCGACCGCGATCGCGACACCCGTCGAGAAGGTCTCCGGGCTCGCCGCCGGGATCACGCACGGGTTCTCCCAGTTCCGCAAGTCGAAGGACTTCAGCGAGGCGAAGTCGGCGGCGCAGGAAGCGTCGCGCCGGCGCGAGGCCGACCTGCACGACGATCTGCGCAACGCCGGCCGGACGCCGATGGAGACCGACCGTCCGACCGCGCAGCCGCGCCCCGACGCGCAGCCGAAGCCCGACCCGTGGCCCCGCCCGGCGCCCGTGCCGAAGCCCGCCCCGGCTCCGGTGCCGCCGGACGAAGAGCCCCCAACCGCCGCATAGACCGCCGCAGCCTCCTGCTCGGTCGGCGTCACTGGGCCTGAGCCCCGGTACGATCGCCTGATGCGTACGGCCGCCGAGCTCCGCGAGGGCTTTCTCTCCTACTTCGAGTCGAAGGAGCACCTTCGCCGTCCGTCCGCGCCGTTGATTCCGCCGGCCGACGACGCGTCGACCCTGTTCATCGTCGCCGGCATGCAGCCGATGAAGAAGTGGTTCCTCGGTGCCGAGCAGCCGCCGGCGAAGCGCGTCGTCACCTCGCAGAAGGTGATGCGAGCCGGCGGGAAGCACGCCGACCTCGACGACGTCGGCTCGACCGCCCGCCACGCCTCGTTCTTCGAGATGCTCGGCAACTTCTCGTTCGGCGACTACTTCAAGGCCGAGGCGATCCCCTTCGCCTGGGAGTTCGTGACCGAGCACATGGGCTTTCCCGAGGAGCGGCTCTGGGCGACGGTGTTCGCCGGCGATCCCGAGCTCGGGCTCGGCGAGGACGACGTCGCCGTGCAGGGCTGGCTCGACGTCGGCCTGCCGCGCGAGCGCATCGTCGGGCAGCCACGCTCGGAGAACTTCTGGCAGGCGGCGGATACCGGCCCGTGCGGGCCGTGCTCCGAGATCTTCTACGACCGCGGGCCGGAGCACGGCTGCGGCGAGCCCGACCTGCGGCCCGAACTGCGAGCGCTGCGAGCGCTACCTCGAGTTCTGGAACCTCGTCTTCATGGAGTACGACCTCGCCGCCGACGGCACGCTGACGCCGCTGCCGCAGCAGAACATCGACACCGGCCTCGGCCTCGAGCGTGGCGCCATGCTCCTGCAGGAGGTCGAGTCGATCTTCGACACCGACGGCTACCAGGCGATCATGCGGTGGGTGGCCGAGGAATCGGGGGTCGCCTACGGCGCCAGCGAGCAGGCCACCAAGGCGCACCGCGTGCTCGCCGACCACGGCCGCGCGATGGTGTTCCTGATCTCCGAGGGAATCACCCCGTCGAACGAGGGGCGCGGCTACATCGTGCGCCGGCTCATCCGCCGCGCGGTCCAGCAGGGCAACAGCATCGGGCTGTCCGACGTCTACCGGCTGCCGAGGATCGTGATCGAGCAGGTCGCCGGCGCGTTCCCCGAGCTGGTCGAGCAGGCCGACGAGATCGAGCGGGTCGTCAAGGCGGAGGAGGCGCGCTTCGGCGAGACGCTCGAGCGCGGCCTCAAGGTCTTCGAGGAGCTCGCCGGCAAGGACGCGATCTCGGGCGAGGATGCATTCACGCTCGCATCGACCTACGGCTTCCCGCTCGAGCTGACGATCGAGCTCGCCGAGGAGCGCGGCCAGCCGGTCGACGTCGACGACTATCGCGCCCGGATGGGCGAGCACCGCGACGATCTCGCGCGCCGGCGGCGAGTCGGACACGCAGCGCGCGGCCGACTTCGCCCGCGCGTCCGACCCGACGACGTTCGTCGGCTACCACAAGACCGACGTGCTCACCGAGCTCCACGCCTACGAGGATCTCGGCGACGGCACGTTCCTGGCGAAGCTGCGCGAGACGCCGTTCTACGCAGCGGGCGGCGGCCAGGTCTCCGACCAGGGCGTGATCGAGCTCGACGGCGATCCGGGCACCCGCGCCGAGCTCGTGCACGGCAAACCGCGTCGGCGACGACCAGGTGCTCGTCTTCCGCGGCACGGGCTTCGCCGCGGGCAGCCGCGTGCGTGCGCTCGTGCCGTGGAGCGTGCGCTTCCCGACGATGGCGAACCACACCGCAACGCACCTCCTCCAGGAGGCGCTCCGCGACGTGCTCGGCGATCACGTCAAGCAGGCCGGCTCGGCCGTGCGCCCGGACAAGCTCCGGTTCGACTTCACGCACGACCGCCAGCTCACGCCGGAGGAGCGGGAGCAGATCGAGCACCGCGTCAACCGGGCGATCTTCGAGAACCACCCGCTGCACATCTTCGAGACCCCGATCGACGAGGCCCGCAAGCTCGGCGCGATGATGCTCTTCGGCGAGAAGTACGGCGACATCGTGCGCGTCGTCGAGATCGACGGCGTCTCGCGGGAGCTCTGCGGCGGCACCCACGTGCGCTCGACCGCCGAGATCGGCTCGTTCGCGATCCTCTCCGAGGGCTCGGTCGGCTCCGGCGCGCGCCGGATCGAGGCCGTCACCTCGGGCGAGGCGTGGGCGCTCCTCCACGGCCGCTCGCGCGAGCTCGACGCGGTCCGCGCTCGAGCTCGAGGAGACCCGCAAGGAGCTCAAGCGCAAGCCGGCTGCAGGCGCAGCGCGGGCGGGGGAGACGTCGAGGCGAACGTCCGGCCCGAGAACGGCTTCAACCTGATCGTCCAGTCGATCGAGGGCCTCGACGGCGATGCGCTGCTCGACCTCTCCGATCGCTTCAAGCAGCGTCACGCGCCCGCCGCGGTCGTGCTCGGCGGCGTCGACGACGGCAAGGTGACGCTGATCGCGAACTTCGACGACGCGGTCGCCGACAAGGTGAGCGCGTCGGACGTCGTCAAGGGCGCCGCGGCGCTCGTCGGCGGCGGTGGGGGAGGCCGGCGCACGATGGCCCGCGCCGGCGGCAAGGACCCCGACCGGCTCGCCGACGCCCTCGCCGAAGCCGAACGCATGATCCTGGCCGCAATCTAGGAGGAGGAGAGACCGATGACCCGTTACCTGCCATTCGTCGTCCTCGTCGCGGTGCTCGCCGCGATAGCCGCCATCACACCCGGAACGGCAAGCGCCAACGATGCTGCTGTCGTGACGTCGGTGAAGAAGTGGACGGTGATCATCACCCCGAAGGCCCAGAAGCTCGGCACGTTCATCTCGCCCGAACACGTCATCGACGAAGGCGCTCGCCTCGTTGAAGTCGTTCACGAAGACCGCGCGCCAGGGTGCGGCCGCGATCTCGACGACCAAGCCGAGCACGGCGAACGGCGCCAAGCTGAAGCTGCTCGCGAAGCGCGCCTTCGTCAACTTCGGCAAGGCCGGAGAGCTGCTGATCAAGGCGGTGGTGATGGTGCGGAACGGCAAGACCGAGGCCGAGGTGACCCCGGTCGTCAACCAGGCCGTCACGTACGCCAACAACGGCAGCATCCAGCTCAAGAATGCGAGCACGCTGATTCGCAAGGTCGCGCTAGAGTGCGGGTTCTCGCGCTCGACTACGGCGCCGCCCGTACCGGCGTCGCCGTCTCGGACGCGAGCGGCACGTTGGCCCGACCCGTCTGCGTCGTCCGCAAGGCCGCGACCGAGAACGGCCTCGCGGAGGTCGTGCGGCTCGTCGACCGAGCTCGAGGCCGAGCAGGTCGTCGTCGGCCTGCCGCTGACGCTGCGCGGCGAGCACGGCAAGCAGGCTGCCGAGACGGAGCTGTTCGTGACCGCTCTGCGCGAGCTCGTCGACCGTGCCGGTCGAGACGGCCGACGAGCGCTTCACGACCGCGCTCGCGCAGCGCTTCGGCGGCAAGGCGCCCGAGGACGCTGCCGCGGCGGCCCACCTGCTCCAGAGCTGGCTCGACCGCGAGGCTCGCCCATGAGGCGCGTCGTAGCCCTCGCTGTCGCCGCGGCGGCGGGCCTGCTGCTCGTCGCCGGCTGTGGCGGAGGCGGCGACTCGACCGAGGCGGCGACGACGACCACGCCGCCGATCGCGAATCTCCGCATCATCTTCCCGGAGGGCCTCAACGTCCGCGAGATGGGCGAGCGGGTCGCCGCGGTGCGCCAGATCGCGATCGCGAAGCGCGGCGTCACGCCGAGGTTGACCCGGGCGCAGTACCTCGCAGCCGTCAAGCGGGCGAAGCCGCCGAAGGCGTTTCTCGCCGACTGGAAGCGCGGCTCGATGGAGGGCTTCCTCTTCCCGGCGCTCTACGAGTTCACCCAGTACACGAGCGGCACCGAGCTCGTCGCCGACCAGCTGGCGGCGTTCCGCAAGAACTTCGCGCACGTCAACCTCGGCTACGCCCGCTCGAAGAACCTGACGCCGTACGACGTGCTCAAGATCGCGTCGATGATCGAGAAGGAGACGGTGGCGCCGAGCGAGCGCAAGCTCGTGGCGGCGGTGATCTACAACCGGCTGCACCAGAAGATGCCGCTCGGGATCGACGCGACGCTCCGCTACGGGCTCAACATCCCCGGCACCGAGTCGCTGACCAAGGCTGCGATCGCGAGCGACAACCCCTACAACAGCCGCAAGTTCACGGGCCTGCCGCCGACGCCGGTGGCGAACCCCGGTCTCGCCTCGATCAAGGCGGCGGCGCATCCGGCCGCCGGTGGACTACCTCTACTACGTCCGGATTCCGGGCACGAAGCGGCACTTCTTCACGGCCAGCGAGAGCGAGTTTCTGCGCAAGGTGTGCGAGTACGGGTACGCCTGCAGCTGAGGCTCCGGCGATACTCCAGGCTGTGACCGAGATCCATGGAACCACGACGCTCGTCGGCCTGCTCGGCTGGCCGACGTCGCACTCGCTGTCGCCGCCGATGCAGAACGCCGGGTTCGCCGCGCTCGGCGCTCGATTGGGCCTACGTGCCGCTGCCGACGCCGCCCGAGCGCCTCGGCGATGCGGTGAAGGGCCTGCAGGCGGTGGGCTTCGCCGGCGCCAACGTGACGATCCCCCACAAGCAGGCCGTGATCCCGCTCTGCGACGAGCTCGACGAGATCGCGCAGGCGGCAGGGTCGGTCAACACGCTCGTCTTCGACGGCGACCGCATCCTCGGCTCGTCGACCGACGGCGACGCGGTCGCGGTGCAGGTCGATCCCGCCGGCCGGCGCGCGCTCGTGCTCGGCGCCGGCGGCAGCGCGCTGGCAGTCGTCGAGGCGCTCGACGCGCGCGGGCGCAGACGTGACGATGGCGAGTCGCCGCGCAGGCGGGCTGGCCACCGTCTGCCGACGGCTACGACATCCTCGTCAACGCGACCCCGGTCAAGGACGAGCTGATCGTGGCGCCGCACGCGGGGATGGAGGTCGTCGACCTCGCGTACCTGCCGGACGGCCGCGACACGGCACTCGTCGCCGCCGCCCGTGCGGCCGGGTGCGATGTCGTCGTCGACGGCCTCGACGTCCTGCTCTTTCAGGGGGCTGCAGCCTTCGAGCGCTGGACGGGCCTGGCGGCGCCGCTCGTCGCGATGCGCGACGCGTTGCGGGCCGTCTGACCTCTCGGCAATCGCGATACGGTTGCCGCATGGACGACGACCCTCCTCGAGGCCCACGTCGAGCGCTTCAACGCCGCGGTGCGCTCGGGTGACTACGAGCCGATGCTGGCGGCATTCGCACCCGATGCCGAGATGGCGTTCGAGGGCGCTCCGGCCGGACCGTTCACCGGCCGCGACGCGATCGCGGCGGCATACGCGGCGACGCCGCCAACCGACGAGGTGCGGTTGCTCGGTTCGGTGCGCGAGGAGGACGGCGCGACCGTGGCGGACTATGCGTGGGCCGCTGACGGCGTGCGGGCGGGGCGGATGCTGCTGAGCGCACGCGACGGCCTCATCACGCGCCTGGTGGTGACGTTCGAGCCTCCGCTCCTCCGTCCGTTGACCGAGGCGGACGTGCCGGTCGTCGAGCGGCTCTGGCAGCTCTACTCGCACGACATGTCCGAGGTCCGCGGGACGTTGCCGAATCAGGAGGGCCTCTACAAGCCGGGCCGGCTTGCCACGTACCTCTCGAGCCCGGACGACGTCGACGGGTATCTGATCTGGCATCGCGATGCGCCGGCCGGGTTCGCGTTCGTCGGCGGGCTCTCGGGCGAGCTGCGGCACATGGGTGACTTCTTCGTCGTTCGCGCCGCGCGCCGTCAAGGCGTCGGGAACGTGGTGGCCGCGGAGCTCTTCGCCCGCTACCCGGGCAACTGGGAGATCGGGTTCCAGGGCAACAACCGCGGCGCCCCGGAGTTCTGGCGCCGCGTCGTCTCCGCTGCAGCCGGAACGGACTGGCAGGAGGAGCGGCGCCCCGTTCCCGACAAGCCGCACATCCCGGACGACCACTTCATCCTCTTCACGCTCGCGGAGCGCTGATGTTCGCCAACTCGGCGCACCTCTACGACGCCGTCTACTCGTTCAAGGACTACCGCGCCGAGTCGGAGCGACTTCACGCGCTGATCGAGGAGCGCTCGCCCGGCGCGTCGACCCTGCTCGACGTGGCCTGTGGCACCGGCAAGCATCTCGAGCAGCTGCGCGCGTGGTACGAGGTGAGCGGGCTCGATCTCGACCCGCAGCTGCTCGCGCTCGCGAGGGAGCGCCTCGGCGCTGTCGAGCTGCACGAGGGCGACATGACCGCGTTCTCGCTCGGGCGGCGGTTCGACGTCGTCACGTGCCTGTTCAGCTCGATCGGCTACGTCGGCACGGTCGAGCGGCTCGACGATGCGATCGCCGCGATGGCGGCTCATCTCAATCCGGGCGGCGTGCTGATCGTCGAGCCGTGGCTGACGCCGGACGTGTGGATCGCCGATCGGCCGCACCTGCTCTCGGTCGACGAGCCGGACCTGAAGATCGCGCGCATGACCCTCTCCGGCCGGGAAGGCCGGCTCGCGATCATGCAGCTTCGAGTATCTCGTCGGCACCCCTACCGGGATCGAGGCGTTCTCGGAGCGCCACGAGGCGGCGCTCTTCACGGACGAGGAGTACCGCCAGGCATTCGTCGCCGCCGGGCTCTCCGTCGAGCACGACTCCGAGGGCCTGATCGGCCGTGGGCTCTACATCGGGCAACCCGTATCGAGCGCGTGAGATCGGCGCTCGCCCAGCTGCGGAGGATCCGGAGCTTGCCCGGGCTCGCGGTGCAGGCGCAGTACGGATCGTCGTTTCCGATTCTGCGTCGGCTCGGCTTCGTCGAGACCGCCACCGTTCACACGCTCAGGTCGCCGGCAGCCGGCTACTGACGGCCGGAACGCAAAGAAGCCCCGGCGGACACCGGGGCTCCCTTGCTTCGCGCGTGGCCTTCGGCGCTTAGACGTGGTGGTCGAAGTCGCGATGCGCGGGGCCGCCGGCGCCGTAGTAGCCACCGACCTCGTTGTGGTAGCCCGCATCCGAGATCTTCGACACGTCGTACTCGGGAGAATCCTTGATCTGCTCCTTGGTCCGGTTCACCCAGACCTTCTCGTCGCTCTCGTCGACCCGGTCGATGACACCGGCCGGGAGCATGACCTTGCGCCCGAAGATCCACGGGCCTGTATCGACGATGATGAAGCTCTTGCCGACCTCGTAGGTCGCCTCGTCGATCTTGCCGATCGACCCGTCGAGCGCCTCGACGTGGTAGCCGCTCAGGTCGCGGCCGCTCGTCGCGTCGTAGCCCAACTGGTCTTCGTTCCGATATGTCCAGACATCGTTCTGCATGTTCCGCCTCCTCTGTGTCGTTGGGTCCGGGTTACCCCACGCACACAGGCCCAAACCGATTGGGCCAGCCGACCGACCTCGCACAATGCGGTCATGGATTGGCATGACGTGGATCCCGAGCCGCTCTTCGAGGCGGTGCGTGGACAGACGCCGCCCGCTGACGCGGAGCGGATGGTCTGGGCGCTCGAGCGGATCCTCTCCGGTGCCAGGATCGACCCGGGCTTGCTCGATCATCTGGCGGTCGCCGCGGTCTGCGCCCTGGCATATCGCGACGACGAGTCGCCCCGTTCGGTGCTCGAGCGCCTGTTCAGACGCTCGATCTCGGACGAGCACTGGCGCCGCGAGTACGCGTCGCTGCTCACCTCGTCTACGTAAACACCACGTAAGCCGCGGTTTTGCCGTGTTGCCAATCGGGAATCATGTGTACGCACCGGCATGTCCTGGTGTGGACGACGCTGGTGACAGCATGTGAAAGGAACAACCATGTCCGTTCTTTCGACGAAGAAACGCATCTCGTCCGGCGGGATCATCGCCGGGCTTGCAGCCGCGGCACTGCTCGTGTTCTCGATCGGAGCGGGCACAGGATCGGCCGCGATCGCGGTCGCTCCGGCGAATACCGAGCTCCCGACGATCTCGGGAACACCGAAGGTCGGCCAGACGCTCACGGCCAGTGACGGCAAGTGGGCCAACGCGCCTACGTCGTTCGCGTACATGTGGCTGCGCTGCCAGAAGAACGGAAACAAGTGCTCGACGATTCCGTCCGCCACGGCGAAGACGTACGTGCTCGCCGCAGCTGACGAGAAGCAGACGATCAGGGTCCGTGTAACGGCGACGAACGCCGACGGGTCAACGCCTGCCGAGTCGAAGCAGACCGGCGCCGTCGGCGCCGCACCGGGCGGTGGCGCAGGCGTCCCTGCGAACACCTCCGCCCCGACGATCACGGGTCTTGCCAAGGTCGGGCAGACGCTCGTGGCGGCAGAGGGCAAGTGGTCGAACAGGCCGACCGGGTACACCTTCGCCTGGCAGCGGTGCGCCACCGATGCCGCCTCGTGCGCCAGCATCGCCGGTGCAACGGGGAAGAGCTACGTGGTCACCTCTGCATCGATCGGCAACCGGCTCCGCGTGATGGTGACGGCCAAGAACGCCAAGGGAACCGCGTCGGCGAGCTCGGCACTCACCGCTGTCGTCGCAGGTGTGGTCAAGAACCAGCGGCCGACGATCGCGATCCTCTCGGCCCGTTTCGTCGGCCCGACGATCTTCGTTCGGTTCCGGGTCTGCGACGACTCGCGCAAGAACCTGACGATCCTCGCCACGGACTCGCGTCCCGGAGTCGCCTCGTACACCCGGCGGTTCACGACGCTGATCGCTCCGAAGCCGTGTGGCGCCTACACCCGCCACTGGACGCCGGTCGCCCGGTTCCGCCACGGCAAGGTGACACGTGTCACTTCGCGCCCGTGACAAGTCGGGGCTCACGAGCCTCGCCGCGCGGCGCACGTTCAACCGCTAGCAGCACCGTTGGGCGCGCGAGCCTCGGGGCTCGCGCGCCCTTCGCACTCGTACGAACCGGAGCGGCAAGGCCCAACCCTCTAGGCTTGCGGCGTGGCACTCGGCCTCGTCACCGCAGGAGAGTCGCACGGACCCGCGCTCGTGGCCGTGCTCACCGGCCTGCCCGCGGGCCTCCGGCTCGACCGCGCCGCGATCGACGCCGACCTGCGGCGGCGCCAGCTCGGCTACGGCCGCAGCCCGCGCCAGCAGCTCGAGACCGACACCGTCGAGGTGCTCTCGGGTCTCCGCCAGGCACTCACGCTCGGAACGCCGTTGACGCTCGTCGTCCGCAATCTCGACCACAAGAACTGGACCTGGGGGATGAGCCCGTGGGAGCCCGAGGGTGACCCGCACGGGCAAGGGCACGAAGCCGGTGACCCTGCCGCGCCCCGGCCACGCCGATCTCGCAGGCGTGCTCAAGTACGGCCACGACGACGTTCGCAACGCGCTCGAGCGCGCGAGTGCGCGCCACACGGCGACGCACGTCGCCGCCGGCTCGGTCGCCAAGGCGCTGCTGGCGACGATCGGCATCACCGTCGCGGGCCGGCCGCTCGAGGTCGGAGGCGCACGCGGTGACGACGGCATGCGCGAGGCGACGGACGCGGCCCGCAAGGACCGCGACACGCTCGGCGGCATCGTCGAGGTCGTCGCCGAGGGTTGCCCGCCCGGCCTCGGCTCGTACGCGGAGAAGTCCGACCGGCTCGACGCGCGGCTCGCCTTCGCCCTGATGGGGATCCAGGCCGTGAAGGGCGTCGAGGTGGGGGACGGCTTCGCACTCGCACGCGTGCGCGGGTCGGAGGCGCACGACGAGATCGACCCCGGGCTCGTCCGGCGCACGAACCACGCCGGCGGCCTCGAGGCGGGGATCACGAACGGGGAGCCGGTCGTCGTGCGCGCCGCGATGAAGCCGCTGCCGACGCTGATGAAGCCGCTCGACTCGGTCGACCTCGAGCACCGGCGAGGCGGCGCAGGCGCTCGTCGAGCGCAGCGACGTGCAGGCGGTCGAGGCGCTCGCGGTCGTCGCGGAGGCGGCAGTCGCCTGGGAGCTCGCCCGCAGCGCCCGGGACAAGTTCGGCGGCGACGCGCTCGTGGACTTCGTCGCCGCCCACCGCGCGTACGTCGAGCGCATCCAATGGCCGCGAACGCCCTAGGCCGCCACCTCGCGCTCGCCGGCTTCATGGGCGCGGGCAAGACGACGCTCGGCCGCGAGGTAGCGCGTCGGCTCGATCGGCCCTTCGTCGACCTCGACCACGAGATCGAGCGCGAGACGGGCGCGACGATCGAGGAGCTCTTCGCGCGCGACGGCGAGTCGGGGTTCCGGGTGATCGAGGCGGGGGTTGCCGCGTCGATGCTCGACCGGCCGGAGCCCGCGGTGATCGCGCTCGGCGGCGGTGCCGTGCTCTCCTCCGACACGAGAGACCTGCTCGCACGAGCGCGCCTTCACGGTGCTGCTCGAGATCGACCCGGATACGGCCTGGCAGCGCGCCCGGCAGAGTCGGCGCCCGCTCGCGATCGACGAGGAATCGTTCCACGCGCTCTTTCGCGACCGGCTGCCCGCTGTACGAGGAGGTCGCGAACGCGCATGCGCACGCCCACGACGCAGACGGAGTCATTCTCGCCGCAGCCGCGATCGACGTTCGGATCGGCGCGATCGACCTGCTCGAGGAGCTCGTGCCGGGCAAGGGCGCGGTCGAGATCGTCTCCGACGCGAACGTCGCCGGCATCCACGGAGTCACGGCCCAGCTCGCGCTCGGCGACCGGGACATCGCGCTGCACGAGGTTCCCCCCGGCGAGCCGGCCAAGGCGATCGCGGTGCTGGAGCGGCTCTGGCGCGCCCTCCGGATCGGGCGGGACGGCACCATCGTCGGGCTCGGCGGCGGCTGCACCACCGACCTCGCGGGCTTCGCAGCTGCGACGTACATGCGGGGTGTGCCGTGGGTGGCCGTGCCGACGACCCTCGTCGGCCAGGTCGATGCGGCGATCGGGGGCAAGACCGCGGTCGATCTCCCCGGCGGCAAGAACCTGATCGGGGCGTTCCACTGGCCCGCCCGCGTCGTGATCGATCCAGGAACCCTCGAGACGCTCCCCGAGCAGGAGCTCCAGAACGGGATGGCCGAGGCGGTGAAGACGGGGCTCCTGATGGGACGGCCCGTCTGGGAGCTCTCGCTCGCCGATCTCGTGCGGCGCTGCGCCGCGTTCAAGGCCGCGGTGTGCATCGCGGATCCGCACGATCGCGGGCCGCGCAACCAGCTCAATCTCGGTCACACGTTCGGACATGCGCTCGAAGCGGCTGCCGGCTACGACCTGCCCGCACGGTCAGGCGGTCGCACTCGGGATGGTGGCGGCACTGCGGCTTTCCGGGAACGACGCGGCGCTCGCGGTCGTCCGTGAGCAGCTCGACCCGCAGCCGGTCAAGGTCGACCGCGAGCTCGCCTGGGCAGCTCTCGCCCGGGACAAGAAGAGCGTTGGTGGAGCGCCACGGCTCGTTCTCCTCGAGCAAAACGGCGAGCCGACGTGGGGCAACGAGCGCCCGGCCGCCGAGATCAGAGCCGCGCTCGACGACCTGATCGTCGATTGACGCTCCGGCGGTAGAGTCGCAGCGTGCGCATCGACGTCCTCAACGGGGTCAACCTGAACCTGCTCGGCCGGCGCGATCAGTCGATCTACGGCAGCCAGTCGATCCAGGATCTGGAGACGCAGATCTACGCCTGGGCCCGCGAGCTCGACCTGCAGGTGCGCTGCCGCCAGACGAACAACGAGGGCGAGTACGTCGGCTTTCTCCACCAGGCGCTCGGCACCGCCGACGGCCTGGTCGTCAACCCTGGAGCCTGGACGCACTACTCGTGGGCGATCCACGATGCACTCGAGCCCTTCGAGGTGCCGTTCGTCGAGGTGCACCTCTCCAACGTCGACGAGCGCGAGGAATGGCGCCGCCACTCGGTGCTCAGCGGCCTCGGCGGCCTCCGGATCGTCGGCAAGGGCTTCGACGGCTATCGCGAGGCCCTCGGCCTCCTGAACGAGAGGAGACAATCGTCATGACCCGTCTCGCCCGCCTCGCGGCCAGCCTCTCCGAGCCGCTGCTCGTCACCGACGGCGACCAACGTGCGCTACCTGACGGGCTTCGAGAGCTCGAACAGCGCGCTGCTCGTCGAGCCCGAGGGCACGACGACGCTGTACACCGACTTTCGCTACCTCGAAGCGGCCCGCGCGATCGAGGACGTCGAGGTGAGCCAGACCCAGCGCGACGTCGCCGGTGCGTTGGCGGAGATCCTCGCCGGCAAGCGCGTCGGGTTCGAGGCGCTGCAGATCTCGTATCTCCAGTGGGAGAAGATCGGCTCGCACGGCGCTGAGCTCGTGCCCACGAAGGGGCTCGTCGAGGCGCTCCGGAGGGTCAAGGACGAGAGCGAGCTCGAGGCGATCCGCCGCGCGGCGGCGATCGTCGATGCCGTCTACGAGGCTCTCTCGCACGAGTCGATCGTCGGCCGCACCGAGGTCGACGTCGCCTGGTGGCTCGAGCGGACGATGCGCGAGCACGGGGCGGAGGCGCTCGCGTTCGACTCGATCGTCGCCGCCGGCGTGAACGGCTCTCGGCCGCACGCCGACCCCGCCGACGTCGCGATCGAAGCGGGAACGCTGGTCACGGTCGACATGGGCTGCGTCGTCGACGGCTATCGCTCCGACTGCACGAGGACGTTCGCGACCGGCGATCTGCCGGCGCAGCTCGAGGAGGCCTACGGCCTCGTCGCGCAGGCGCAGCTGGACGGTCTCGCCGCGGTTCGCGCGGGTGCCTTCGGCCCCGACGTCGATGCTGCCTCACGCGTTGCGATCGCCGAGGCCGGCCTCGCCGACGCCTACGGCCACGGCCTCGGCCACGGCGTCGGGCTCGACATCCACGAGGCACCGAACCTGCGGCCGGAGTCGACCGACACGCTCGCCGCCGGCAACGTCGTCACCGTCGAGCCGGGCCTCTACCTGCCGGGCGTCGGCGGCTGCAGGATCGAGGACCTCGTCGTCGTCACCGAGGACGGCTGCGAGATCCTCTCGTCGTTCACGAAGGAGATGCTGGTCGTCGCCTAGAGACGTCGCCCAGACACGCGTCTGGAGACATGGCCGTTTCGAGCGCCTACGGGACGATCGGCGGCTCGACGCCGAGGAACGCCGCCAGCGGGCGTCAGCGCCTCGTCCGAGACGTGACGTGTCGCCCCAGGCGCCGAGGAGCTTCATCGTGCCGGCCTTGCGGTCGACGACCGGCTCGGCCCGCCCGACGAGGCGGTCGCCGACGAGCAGCGGCAGGACGTAGTAGCCGTACTCGCGCTTCGCCGGCGTGACGTACATCTCGAGCCGGTAGAAGAAGTCCCACAGCGCCTCGGTGCGATCGCGGTCGTGGATCAGGCGGTCGAAGGGGGAGAGCAGCACCGCGCGGTCGGCGACGGGGCCGTCGGTGGCGTCCGGGTGCGCGAGCAGCCGCCCCTTCTCGAGCCGCACGCCCTGCGAGCGGAAGCGCTGCTCGTCGAGGGCATGCCGGGCCTGGGTCTGGCGTCATGGCATCTCCGGCCGGGTAGACGCGCTCGGCGAGATCCCAGAGCCGCTGCCGCCCGCGCCTTCCGGCGACCGCGATCTCGCCCCAGAGGTGCAGGATCGTCAGCATGTGGCCGACGCGCCGGGAGCCGTACCAGCGGTGGTCGCGCGGCTCGCCCTTGGCGCGGTCGTCGAGCTCGCGGGAGAGCAGCGGGCCTCGCTGCTCGAGCTCTCGCATGACGTAGCGCCGGAACGACCGGTTCTCGGTCATGAACTCTCGCATCCAGCGTTCGTGCGCGTAGTGCGTCGACGTCCGCCGGCGGCGCATCATGCCGCGGACCATCGGCAGCGACTCGATCGGCCAGATGAAGGCGTTCCACTCGAACAGCGCGCGCTCCTCCCAGAGCAGCCGGTCGAGCTCGGTGCGGTCGTAGGCGCCGAGCCTGCTCCACAGCACGAGCTCCTGCGGCGTCGCGACGGTGGCGATCGGATCGAGCTGGAGGTAGCCGAGCTGTCGCACGGTCTGCGAGGACGTCGCTCGCCGAGCCGTCGAGCGCCTGGGCGCGGATCGCGATCCTGCGAGCCTCCTCGACGCCGACCTCTGTGCCCCGGGAAGCCATCCGCGCATTGAAGCACCGTCGACGCCTGAGCAGCTACCCTCCCGCGCGTCATGGCCGACGTGATCTCCACGAACCAGTTCAAGACCGGCATGCACATCGAGCACCGCGGTGCGATGTGGCGGATCATCGATTTCCAGCACGTGAAGCCGGGCAAGGGTGGCGCCTTCGTGCGCACCAAGCTCAAGAACCTCGAGACCGGCGCCGTGATCGACGACACCTTCCGCGCCGGCGAGAAGTTCACCCGCGTGCACACGGAGACGAAGAACGTCCAGTACCTCTACGACGACGGCAACGAGGCGCACTTCATGGACGAGCAGACCTACGAGCAGTTCGGCCTGCCGCGCGCCGAGGTCGCCGACGAGCTCCAGTACATCCTGCCGTCCTCGACGGTGCAGATTCTCGCCGTGAACGGCAAGCCGTCGGGCCTCCAGCTGCCTTCGTCGGTCGAGCTGGTCGTCACGGAGACCGAGCCCGGCGTCAAGGGGGACACGGTCTCCAACGTGACGAAGCCGGCCACGCTCGAAACGGGCGCGGTCGTGGCGGTGCCGCTGTTCGTCAACGTCGGCGACCGGATCAAGGTCGACCCGCGCGAAGCCCGCTACATCTCGCGCGCGTAAGCATCGGCGGCGAAGCCGCATCTCTGGGGCGAGGCGTCAGCCTCTCTCCCGGGTTCCCGCGCCACGATAAGGTCCACCACTGACATGCCCCAGATCGTCGACACCACCATCCGCCTGCTCTCGCAGGATCCGCTCGGCCGGCAAGCTCCCGACGGGCGAGGTGCTCCGCATCGCGGAGATCCTCGATACGGCCGGCTTCGCGTACCTCGAGGTCTCCGGTGGCGGCGTCTTCGACTCGGCCGTCCGGCTCGCCGTCGAGAGCCCGTGGGAGCGCATTCGCGCGATCGACGCACGCACGACGACGCCGCTCGGCCTGGCGCTCCGCGGAAGGTTCCTCGTCGGCTCGCGCCCGGTCTCGGCCGACATCGTGCGGCGGTTCGTCTCGTGCGCGGCCGACAACGGCATCGACATCTTCCGGCTGCACGACCCGCTCAACGACGTCTCGAACCTGCTCGAGGCCGGTGAGGCGATCCTCGCGGCGGGCAAGGAGTTCCACGTCGGCCTCGTCTACAGCGCCGGCCGCGAGGGCGAGATCGACGCGCTCGTCGAGCGCGCGAAGCAGCTGCCCGCGCTGGGAGCGACGCGCGTCATCCTCAACGACCCGACCGATGCGCTGCTGCCGCACCTCACCGAGGAGCTCGTCCAGCGCATCGGCGAGGAGACGGGCCTGCCGGTCGGCCTCTTCGTTCAGGGTGCCGCCGGAACGGGCCTGCTCAACGCGGTCGTCGCGACGCGGGTCGGCGCCGACCTGATCGCGACCGCGATCTATCCGCTGGCATTGACGCTCCACCGCGTCTCCGGCGAGTCGCTCGTCGACGCGCTCCACGGCCTCGGGCGCGAGACCGGCGTCGACACCGCACCGCTGTGGGAGGCCTGCGACCTCGTCGACGAGTACATCGGCGACGAGCCGGTCGCACCCGTCGCGCCGCGCATCGCCGTTCGAGCCGCCGAGTACGACCTGCCCGGCCGGCCTCGTGGCAGCGCTCGACGTGCACCTGCGGGCGCACGCCGCGGGAGATCGCCTGCTCGACACGCTCACCGAGGTCGTGCGCATCCGCGCCGAGTCCGGGTGGCCGCCGCTTGCGTCACCGATCGGCCAGATCCTCGCCTCGCAGGCGCTGCTCAACGTCCTCTCGGCGCGCCGCTACGGAACGGTGCTCGACGAGTTCCGGATGCTGGTCGAGGGCGCCTACGGCACGACGCCGGCGCCGATCGAGGAGTCCGTCACGCGTGCGGTCGCGCTCGTCACCGGCAGTGGCGGCGGCCTCGACGAGGATCCGCCGAGCGCCGAGGACGTGCGCGAAGCTGCGGAAGGCCTGGCAGCGAGCGAGGAGGACCTCGTGCTGCTCGCCATGTTCGGCCAGGAGGCCGAGACGCTGCTGCACTCGATCCGGCAGCGGCACTCGCGCGAGACGTCGCTGCTGCTCGGTGACGTCGACGCGACCCGGGCCGAGCGGATCCGCGAGCTCGTCAAGATCGTGCAGGAGTCCGGCGTCGGCGAGATCGAGATCGAGGACGAGGGCATGCGCGTGTCGGTCCGGCGCGCCGACGAGGTCGGCGCCGTCGCGGCTCCGCTCGCAGCGATCCCCGAGGGCGGCGACGCCGACCTGCCGAGCCCGAGCCGGGCGACCATGCGGGTCGAGTCGCCGATGGTCGGCGTCTTCTACCGCTCGTCGTCACCCGGAAGCCCCGCGTTCGTCGAGGTCGGCGACGTCGTCACGCGTCGGCCAGACGCTGTGCCTGCTCGAGGCGATGAAGCTCTTCAACGAGCTCAAGGCCGAGCAGGAGGGCCGGGTCAAGGCGATCCACGTCGAGAGCGGCCAGCCGGTCGAGTTCGGCCAGCTGCTCTTCGAGCTCGAGCCGGCCGACACCCAGCCGATCGTCTTGACGATGTTCTCCCGCGTCCTCGTCGCGAACCGGGGTGAGATCGCGGTCCGCGTGATCCGCGCGCTCCACGAGCTCGGCGTCGAGGCGGTCGCCGTCTACTCGACCGCCGAGCGCGAGGCGCTCCACGTCCAGATGGCCGACCAGGCGGTCTGCATCGGCCCTCCCTCTGCGGCAGAGAGCTACCTGCGGATCCCCAACGTCGTCGCCGCCGCCGAGACGACGGGCTGCGAGGCCGTCCATCCGGGCTTCGGCTTCCTCTCGGAGAACCCCGCCTTCGTGCGCGCGTGCACGGAGAGCGACCTCGTCTTCATCGGCCCGCCGGCCGAGGTGATGGAGAAGACGGGCGACAAGGCGCGCGCCAAGGCCGAGATGCGCGCTGCCGGGGTGCCGCTCGTTCCCGGCACCGAAGGCGTTGCGAGCCTGGCCGAGATCAAGATCGCAGCCGTCGAGCTCGGGTTCCCGGTGCTGCTCAAGGCGACCTCGGGCGGCGGCGGCAAGGGGATGCGCGTCGTCAACTCGCCTGCGGATCTCGAGGCCGCCTACGGCGCCGCGAGCGCGGAGGCCGAGGCCTCGTTCGGAGACGGATCGCTCTACCTCGAGCGTGCGCTCGTCCCGGCCCGCCACGTCGAGATCCAGGTGCTCTGCGACACCCAGGGCGGCGTGCTCACGCTCGGCGAGCGCGAGTGCTCGATTCAGCGCCGCCACCAGAAGCTCGTCGAGGAGTCGCCGTCGATGGCGCTCACGCCCGAGACGCGCGAGGCGATGGAGGCCTCGGTCGAGCGGGCCTGCCGCCAGCTCGGCTACGTCAACGCCGGGACCTTCGAGTTCCTGCTCGGCCCCGACGGGTCGCCGTCGTTCATCGAGGTCAACTGCCGCCTCCAGGTCGAGCATCCCGTGACGGAGATGACGACGGGCATCGACATCGTGCGCGAGCAGCTGCGCATCGCGGCGGGCGAGCCGCTCACCGTGACGGGACGAGCACCTCGCTCAGGGCACGCGATCGAGGTCAGGATCAACGCCGAGGATCCGCGCCGCGACTTCGCGCCCGCCGCGGGAACGATCACGAAGTTCCGGCCGCCGCTCGGCCCCGGCGTGCGGGTCGACACGGCCGTGATCGAGGGCGCCGCGATCCCGCCGTTCTACGACTCGATGATCGCGAAGGTGATCGTCCACGACGACGACCCGCGATGCCGCGATCGCCCGCGCGATCCGCGCGCTCGAGGAGCTCGAGGTCGAGGGCATCCCGACGACGCGCGACGTCGCGCTCGACATCCTCCGCTCGCGCGGAGTTCCAGGGAGGCGACTACTCGACCAGCTACCTTGCCGAGATGGAAGGCCGCCTGCCATCGATGCTGCCGGAGGTCGCGTGACCGTCGCGAAGGTCGGCCGGCGCCAGTCCCGGCGGACGGCGCTGTTCCTCCTCTATCAATGGGACCTCACGGGCCAGCCGATGGCGTCGTTGTACGACGGCACGCCCGACGACTTCGCGCTCCAGCTCGCCGAGGCGATCGCCGAGCGGGCGCCGGCGCTCGACGAGCGGATCACGGCCGCCTCGGACGCCTGGAGCGCCGATCGGCTCGGTACGCTCGAGCGCAACGTTCTGCGGATCGGCGTCTACGAGCTCGAGGAGGGAACCGTGCCTGCCGAAGTGGCGATCAACGAAGCGGTGGTGCTGGCCAAGCGGTACGCGACGGAAGACGCCGCACGCCTCGTCAACGGCATCCTCGGCCGGATCGACCGCGAGGCGGCAGCGTGAGCGCCAACGAGAGCCTCGGCCGCGCGCAGGAGCTCGCCGAGCGCCTGCGCGCGAAGCTCGACGGCCTGGAGCGGCTTGCCGAGGCCGGCGACGTCGATGCTGCCGTCGACGACCTCGCCGAGATCGCCGAGCTGGCGAAGCAGATCGAGGCCGAGGTGCAGCGGGCACGCGCGAGCGCGGATGCGGGCGCCTGACGCACTCCTCGCGCTCGCGGAGGAGTACGTCGCCGGAATCGAGCTGACATCCGACCTCGGGGCCCAGCGTGAATCGATGCGCTACGGGCTCGAGGGCGGCAAGCGGATCAGAGCCGTCATCTGCCTCGCGACGGCCGAGGCCGCAGGTGCCGAGCCCGAAGCCGCGCTGCCGGCAGCCGGGGCGCTCGAGCTCGTCCACGCGTTCTCGCTCGTCCACGACGACCTGCCGGCGCTCGACGACGACGACGAGCGTCGCGGCCGCCCGAGCGCGCACAAGGCGTTCGGCGAGGGCATCGCGCTCCTCGCGGGTGATGCCCTGCTCGTGGAGGCGTTCCGGCTCGTGCTCAGCTACCCGACCTCGGGTGCGGCGCTCGAGCTCGCGGAGGCAACGCTCGGGATGATCGGCGGCCAGTACCTCGACATCACCGGCGCCGACGACGACCTGGCCGAGCTGCACCGGCTCAAGACGGGGCGGCTGTTCGCGGCGTCGGTCGGGCTCGGGCTCCGCGTCGCCGGCGTCCCGTCGGCCGACCAGACGCCGTGGCGCGCATTCGGCGAGGAGCTCGGGCTCGTCTTCCAGATCGTCGACGACGTGCTCGACGGCGACGGCTACGCGGAGCGGCTCGGCGCCGACGAGGCGCGCTCGCTGGCGCAGGACGCCGCCGAGCCGCGCGTACGCCGCGCTCGACGCGATCCCGGCGGACACCTCGGTGCTGCGCGAGATCGTCGAGAGCCTCGTCGTCCGCACCGCCTAGCTTCCGGACGGCGCACGGGTGCTTGTGTTGAATCAACACAAACCTGCGCCCGCCAGCAGCCGTGCCTACGACGCGTCGCAAACAGCTTGTGTTGAATCAACACAAAGTCGCGGCGTCTCGGCGGACATGGCTCTGCGAAGGATCGCGATGCCTCCCGACGGGATCTCGGTCGCCGGGACGTGCTCGATCGACCAGCCGCTGGCGGCGGCGCGCTCGAAGAACGCGGCCGCGTGGCGGCGCCCGGGATCGGCGAGCAGCACGGTGCCCTGAGCGGACGTGGCTGCGGCGAGCAGGGCGAGCAGAGGCACGGCGTTTCGTTCCTCGTACAGGACGTCCGCGGCCAGAACGACATCGAAGCCGGAGAGCTGGACGGCGGCGGAGCCTGCCAGTCCACGAGCGCCGTCACGATGCGAAGGCCGTTCGCGCTCAGCGTTCGCGCGCGACGAGCGACGAGCGCCTCGGGAGCCCAGTCCGTGGCCAGCACGTCGGCGCCCGCCGAGCGCCGCGGCGAACGACGGCAACGCGAGCCCGCAACCGAGCTCCAGCACCCGCCGGCCGGCGAGGTCGAGCGTCGCCACGTAGTCGGCGAGCGCCAGCCCGCTCGGCCACAGCTCGGCCCAGTACGGCATGAACTCGTCCTCCTCGAAGCGCTCCTCGTCGATGAGGCTCTCCGGATCGTCGGGACGGGCGATCAGCAGCTCGCGGCCCGCGACGACGATGCGCTCCTCTCGCATCCGGCTAGCCTGCCAGGACGATGAAGAAGCGGCTCGACGTTCTGCTCGTGGAGCGCGGGCTCGCGGAAACGCGCAGCCAGGCGCAGGCTCTCGTGATCGCCGGCCTCGTACCGGGATACGACAAGCCGGGCACCCAGCTCGACGAGTCGGTCGCGCTCGAGGTCGAGCGGCCGCCGCGCTTCGTCTCGCGCGGCGGCGAGAAGCTCGCCCACGCACTCGAGCTGATGCCGCTCGATCCTGCCGGCAAGGACTGCCTCGACGTCGGTGCGTCGACCGGCGGGTTCACGGACTGCCTGCTCCAGGCCGGCGCGGCCCGCGTGATCGCGCTCGACGTCGGCTACGGGCAGCTGCACCCGCGGCTCCGCTCCGACGATCGCGTCACCGTGCTCGAGCGCGTCAACGCTCGGAACGTCACGAGCCTCCCGTTCCCGCCCGAGGTCGTCGTCTGCGACGTGTCGTTCATCTCGGTCAAGACGGCCCTGCCGCCGCTGCTGCGGCTCGCTGCTCCCGGCTGGGAGGCGCTCGTGCTCGTGAAGCCGCAGTTCGAGGCCGGCCGGGCCGACACGCCGAAGGGCGTCGTCCGCGATCTCGAGGTGCGCCGGCGCGTGCTGCGTGACGTCTGCACGGCGGCGGCAGGGTGGGGCTCACGGGTGCTCGGCGTCGTAGACTCCGGTCTCCCCGGGCCGAAGGGAAACCGGGAGTTTCTCGTCCACCTGACCGACAGCCGGGAGCCGACCGACCCTGATGAGCTCGACCGCTGGATCGACGATGCAGTCGGCTGACCGCGTGACGCGGGCCGCCGTCGTGCTCCACGGGCGCCCGGATGCGCTCGGCTCGGGGCTCGAGCGACTCGAGGCGGTCGCCGCGGAGCAGGGCGTGGAGCTCGTGATGACCGGCGACGGCGAGGTGGTGCCGCCGGCCGACGTCCAGGTCGCGATCGTGCTCGGCGGCGACGGGACGATGCTGCGGGCGTTGCAGGCGTTCCTCGGGACGGGGATCCCGGTGATCGGCGTCAACTACGGCCGCGTCGGGTTTCTCAGCGCAATCCCGCGTGACGAGCTCGAGAGCGGCGTCGCGCGCGTGTTCGCCGGTGAGCTCGAGCCGGTCGAGCTCACGACGCTCGAGGTCGAGACGGGTGGAAAGCGCCACGTCGCCGTGAACGACGCCGTCGTGACGAGCGGCGAGCTCGGCCGCATGGTCGAGCTCGAGTGGTCGATCGGCGGCGAGGACTTCGGCCGCGTCCCGTGCGACGGTCTCATCTGCTCGACACCGTCGGGCTCGACCGCCTACAACCTCTCGAACGGCGGGCCGGTGCTGATGTGGGGTCTCGACGCGATGGCCCTGACCTTCGTGGCTCCACACGATCTCCGCGCCCGGCCGTTCGTCCTGCCGCGTGGACACGACCTCCACATCTGGAACCGGACGCCCGACGTCGGCTGTGCCGTTCTGGTCGACGGCCACCGCGTCGGCGATGCGGGCTCGAACGAGCAGGTGTTGATCCGCCTCGGGGAGCAGCGATCGTTGCTCGGAACGCTGCCGGAGGCGACGTTCGTCCGGCGCTACCGGCAGAGCTTCGGCAGCACCTAGGCCGCCCTGTCGCATCGGGACAGATGTGCGGCCTGCGCCGCCGGTCTACCATCAAGACGATGCTACGCCGCCTCCGGATCGAGAACCTCGTCCTGATTCGCGAGGTCGAGCTCGAGCTGACCGCCGGGCTCAACGTCCTCAGCGGCGAGACCGGAGCCGGCAAGACGATCTTCGCGCAGGCGATCGGCCTGCTGCTCGGCGTCAAGGGCGATGCCGGCGCCGTCGGTCCCACTGCGAGCGAGGCCTACGTCGAGGCGGAGTTCGACGTGCCCGACGGATTCTTCGATGAGTCGGGCGCCGAGGCTCTCGCGGATCTGCGGCCGGAGGATGAGCCGGGGCTTGTGCTGGCGCGCCGCGTGTTCGGAGACGGCCGTACACGGGCGTACGCGTGGGGGAGAGCAATCGCGCGAGAGGATCTGGCGGCGGCGTCGGAGCGGCTGATCGCGATGTCGGGCCAGTTCGAGCAGCGACGGCTCGCGCGACCCGGCCTACCAGCTCGACGTCCTGGATGCCTTCGTCGGGGCGGAGCAGCTCGAGCGGCGCGCCCAGGCGCGCGCAGCCTGGCGGTCGCTCACGGCTGCGCGCCGGCACAACGAGGAGATGGCACGAGATGCGGGTGCGGCGGCTGCGCGGATCGAGGCATTGCGGGACCTGGTCGAACGCACTGACGGCCTGCAGGCGGGCGAGGAGGAGACCCTCCGGGCCGAGCGCGAGCGCATGCGCCATGCAGCCGATCTCGCCGAGGGCGCCGCGCGCGCGACGGCGGCCGTCGCGCCCGAGGACGGAGACGGAGCCGCTTCGCTCGCCGCCGCAGCGGAGCGCGCATTGGAGCCGCTGACGCGGCTCGCCCCCGAGCTCGAAGGCGCCGCGGCCGAGCTCCGCGAGCTGACCGTGCGGTTGAGCGAGGTCGGAAGCGACCTGCACCGGTTCGTCGCCTCGCTGGAGGCCGATCCGGAGCGCCAGGAGGAGGTCGAGGCGCGGCTCGACCTGATCGCCGAGCTGCGCCGCCGCTTCGACGCGCAGACGCTGGAGGAGCTGCTCGAGCGCCGCGAGAGTGCCGCGGCCGATCTCGACGCGCTCGACGGCGGTCTCGACCCGCTCGCAGCCGCCGCGGCCGAGCTCGCGCGCGCCGAGCAGGAGTTCGAGGACGTGATCGCCGCGCTCCACACGGCCCGGACCACTGCGGCAGAGCCGTTCGCCGGTGCGGTCGCCGAGAATCTGGAGGGCGTGGGCATGGGAGAGGGCGAGTTCCGCGTCGAGCTGAAGGAGCGCGAGCCCGGGCCGAGCGGCCGCGACGAAGCCGTCTTCCTGATCCGGCCCAACCCGGGCATGGCCTTCGGCCCGGTCGCCGACACGGCCTCGGGCGGAGAGCTCTCGCGCGTGGCGCTCGCGCTCGCCGCCGTCGCGGGCGGCGAGACGCTGGTCTTCGACGAGATCGACGCCGGCATCGGCGGCGTCACCGCCCATCGCGTCGCCGAGACGCTGAGCCGCCTCGCCGAGCGCGCTCAGGTGATCACGATCACGCACCTGCCGCAGATCGCGAACGTCGCAACCCGGCACTTCCGCGTCGAGAAGGTGCCCGGCGACCCGACGCAGACGGTGATCGAGGAGCTCTCGGCCGCCGAGCGGCGCACGGAGCTCGAGCGCATGCTCGGCGGCGAGGAGTTCCTGACCGCGATCGCGTCCGAGCTCGAGCAATGACCGAGGTCGTCGGCACGGCCCGGCTCGGGCGGCGAACGAAGGATCTCGTCAAGCGGCTGCGGCCCGGCGATCTCGCGATCATCGATCACGTCGATCTCGACCGCGTCTCGGCCGAGGAGCTCGTCGAGTCCGGCGTGCGTGCCGTCGTCAACGTCTCGCCGTCGAGCTCCGGGCGCTTCCCGAATCCCGGCCCGCTCGAGCTGGTGCGCGCCGGTGTGTGCCTCGTCGACGCAACACCCGGCGCCGGCCTGTTCGACGAGGTCGTCGACGGCGAGACCGTGACGGTGCGCGCCGGCGAGCTCTGGCGCAACGGAACGCGCCTCGCCGAAGGCGTCGAGCTCACCGAGCGCTCGCTCGAGCGCGCGCTCGCCGACCAGCAGAGCCGCGTCACCGAGGCGCTCGAGGCGTTCGCCGACAACACGCTGCGTCATCTCCGCGACGAGGGGAAGCTTCTCGCCGACGGCATCGACTTTCCCCCGCTCAAGACGCGGTTCCGCGACCGCCACGCAGTCGTCGTGGCCCGCGGCCCGGGCTACAAGAGCGACCTCAGGATCGTGCGGCCCTACATCCGCAACTTCAAGCCGGTGCTCGTCGCGGTCGACGGTGGCGCCGATGCGCTGCTCGAGATCGGTCTCAAGCCACACGTCATCGTCGGAGACTTCGACTCCGTCTCCGATGCCGCGCTGAAGACGGGGGCCGAGCTGCTCGTGCATGCATACGCCGACGGGCGCGCGCCCGGATCGGAGCGCCTGGCGGCTCTCGGGCTCACGTACTCCACGGTCTCTGCGCCCGGCATCAGCGAGGACATCGCGCTCCTCCTCGCACACGAGCGCGGCGCCGAGCTGATCGTGGCGGTGGGCACGCACTTCAACCTCGTCGAGTTCATGGAGCGGAACCGGGCCGGCATGGCGTCAACGTTCGTCACGCGTCTCAAGGTGGGCGAGTCGCTCGTCGACGCAAAGGGCGTCTCGCGCCTCGTCTCGCCCCGCGTGGGGATCTGGCCGCTCGTCACGTTCGCCGTCGCGGGCATCAGCGCGGTCGTCGTCGCCGTTCTCGTCTCGCCGGCGCTCCGCAACGTGATCCAGTCGCTCGGACGCTCGATCGGCAACGCGGTCGGCTTCTAGTCGTTGGCGGCTAGAGCGCAGATCTGAGCAGGACCGGGCTGAAGCCCGGCACCTACACTCCTCTCATGTTCGACCTCCGCTACCACGTCGCGTCGCTGACGGCCGTTTTCGTCGCTCTCGTGATCGGGATCCTCGTCGGGATCGGTCTCTCCGGCAAGGGCTTCGTCAACGATGCCGAGCGGGCGAACCTGACCGGCAAGATCGCCGACCTGCAGCACGAGCGTGACGTCGCCCAGGCCTCGCTCGACTCGGCGAACCGCGGCGCAAAGGCGCTCGACGACTTCGCCGATGCCGCCTATCCGAGCGTCGTCCCCGGGCGGCTCGGCGGGAAGAGAGTCGCGGTGTTGTTCGTCGGCCCGGTCGACCAGGGCGTCTCGTTCGCGGTCGACAAGGGAGTGCGCGATGCAGGTGGCACCGTCGTCCGCACGCGTTCGATCAGCGTGCCACTCGACATTCCGGCGATCGAGGACGCGCTGCGCGGCGATCCGGCTCTCCGCCGCTACCTCGGCTCGGAGCACATCGGAGATCTCGGCGATGCCCTGGCGAAGGAGCTCGCCGTCGGCGGCAAGACACCGCTCTGGGATGCACTCGGGAAGATCATCGTCCAGGAGCGCGAAGGCTCTGCGACGCCACCCGCCGATGCGGTCGTCGTCGTCCGGTCGGCCGGCCCGCAGCGCGGCCTGACGAAGACCCTGCTCGCGGGCGCGTATGGCGGCCTTGCGCGAGTGGGGGTGCCCGCCGTCGGCACCGAGGCGTCCGGCACGTCCCCGAGCGCCATTCCCGCGTTCGCCCTGGCGGGCCTGTCGACCGTCGACTCGGTCGACACCTCCGCCGGACGGCTCGGGCTCGTCCTCCTCCTCGCCGGCGCCGAGCCGGGCAGCTACGGCGTCAGGGAGACGGCCGGCGACGGCGTGTTGCCGTCGATTCCACCGGCCCAGCCGCAGGGTTGAACGACCAGCTGAACGACCAGCTGAACGACCGGCTGACGGTCTTGGTCGCAGCCCGGGACGAGGAGGGCAGGATCGCCCAAACCGTCGAGGGATTGCGGGCACAGTTTCCCGAGGCGCTGATCGTCGTGGCCGACGACGGCTCGCGCGACGCCACCGCCGAGCGCGCCGAGGAGGCCGGCGCCCGCGTGATCCGCCTCGCGCGCCGGGGCAAGGGGCAGGCGCTGACGCTCGCCGAACGGCAGCTCGAGCCAGGGCCGATCCTGCTCTGCGACGCCGATCTCCGCGGCGACCTGCGGCCGCTCGTCGAGTCCGAGGCGGAGCTTGCGATCGCCGCCTTCGCGGAGCGGGTCGGGGGTGGCCTCGGGCTCGCCAAGCGGGCCGCACGCTCGCTGATCCAGCTGCGTTGCGGGCTTGCGCCCCGTGAGCCGCTCTCGGGCCAACGGCACCTGTCGGCCCGCGCTCGCTCGGCCGTGTTCCCCGTGGCGATGGGGTTCGGCGTCGAGACGAGGATGACGATCGACGCCGTTCGCGCCGGGCTCGAGATCGAGGAGATCGAGCTCGACCTCGAGCATCGCCCGACCGGGCGCGACCTGCGCGGGTTTGCGCACCGAGGCCGCCAGCTGGCCGATCTCGTGCTCGCGTGCGGGCCACAGGCCGTCAACTACCGCGGGCTTCGGCTGCCTCTCGTGGGTGCGGCCGTCGGGCTGGCGGTGCCGGCTGTTGCGCCGGTGGCGGCGATCGGGCTGGCCGACGACCTCTGGAGCGGTCCCGAGCGTGGGTTCCGCGCGCATCTGACGTCCGGGCCGACGACGGGGACGCTCAAGCTCGTCGGCATCCCGCTGTACGCGCTCGCGAGGACGCGTTCACCGTCGGCAGCGATTCTCGTCGGCCTGACCGCGAACGCCGTCAACCAGCTCGACACCCGTCCCGGCCGGGCGCTCAAGGCGTTCGGCCTCGGCGCGTTGCTCCTCGGCGGGGCGCCACGGAAGGCGGTCGCCGCGGCCGTCCTCATCGCCCCCTACGATCTGAAGGAGATGGCGATGCTTGGAGACGCAGGATCGAACGCCCTTGGCGCCGTGCTAGGTTTCTCTTCCGTGGAGTTGCTCACGGGACGGAGTCGATGGAGCGCGATCGCAGCGCTCTCGCTCCTGACCCTCATCGGTGAGCGCCGCTCGCTCGGTTCGCTGATCGAGTCGACGCCGGGGCTGCGCACCCTCGACCGGATCGGCAGGCAGGCATGACCGAGCACCAGACCAAGTACGTCTTCGTCACCGGCGGCGTCGTCTCGGCGCTCGGCAAGGGGATCGTGGCTGCGTCGCTCGGCCGGCTGCTGAAGTCCCGCGGCCTTCGCGTCCAGGCGCAGAAGTTCGATCCGTACCTCAACGTCGATCCCGGCACGATGAGCCCGTTCCAGCACGGTGAGGTGTTCGTCACGGAGGACGGCGCCGAGACCGATCTCGATCTCGGCCACTACGAGCGCTTCATCGACGAGAACCTCTCCCGCAACTCGAGCCACAGCGCCGGCGCGATCTGGGAGACGGTGCTCCGCAAGGAGCGCAAGGGCGACTACCTCGGCGCGACGGTGCAGGTGATCCCGCACATCACGAACGAGATCAAGGCGCGCATCCGGCGCGGCGCCGTGGCGCAGCCTGCCGATGTCGTCATCTCGGAGATCGGCGGCACCGTCGGCGACATCGAGTCGCTGCCGTTCCTCGAGGCGATCCGCCAGTTCCGGCGCGAGGTGGGGCAGGAGAACGTTCTCTACCTCCACGTCACGCTGGTGCCGTTCATCGAGGCCGCCGGAGAGCTGAAGACGAAGCCGACGCAGCACTCCGTCAACGAGCTGCGCCGTATCGGTATCCACCCGGACATCGTCGTGTGCCGCTCGCGCGACGTGCTCTCGGACGACATCCGCGAGAAGATCGCGCTGTTCGCCGACGTCGACGCCAAGGCCGTGATCGGCTCGCCCGACGTTCCCGACGTCTACCTGATTCCCGAGTTCCTCCAGCGCGAGGGCCTCGACGAGCTCGTCTGCGAGCGGCTCGGCCTCGACGCGCCGCCTGCCGTGCTCGGCGAGTGGAAGGACCTCACCGATCTGATCGTCGACCGGCGCGAGAACGTCGAGATCGCGCTCGTCGGCAAGTACGTGAAGCTGCACGACGCCTACCTCTCGGTGCACGAGGCGCTGAAGCACGCCGGCATGCACCAGGGAGCGAAGGTGCACGTGCGCTGGTTCGACTCGGAGAACATGACGTACGAGGAGGCTGTCGAGGAGCTCGAGTCTGCGGACGGGGTGCTGGTGCCCGGTGGGTTCGGCTCACGCGGGTGGGAAGGCAAGATCCTCGCCTGCCAGGTGGCGCGTGAGCAGGGCATCCCGTACCTGGGGATCTGCCTCGGCATGCACGTCGCCGTGTCGGAGTTCGCGCGCCACATGTGCGGTCTCGAAGGCGCCAACTCGACGGAGATGGATCCGGAGACGCCGTACGCGGTCATCGATCTGCTGCCCGAGCAGAAGGAGATCGAGGATCTCGGCGGCACGATGCGGCTCGGCGCCCAGGCGGTCGAGCTCGGTGAGGGGACGCGCACCCGCGAGATCTACGGCGAGGCGACGATTCACGAGCGCCATCGGCACCGCTACGAGGTCAACAACCAGTTCCGCGACCAGCTCGTCCAGCACGGCCTCGTCGTCTCGGGCACGTTCCAGGAAGGCCGGCTCGTCGAGATCGTCGAGCTGCCCGAGCATCCCTGGTTCGTCGCGAGCCAGTTCCATCCCGAGTTCAAGTCACGCCCGACGCGCCCGGCGCCGCTCTTCCGCGGCTTCGTCGGCGCAGCCCTCGAGCGGGCGCGGGCACGGTCGGCCGTCGCCGTCGAGGCCGCACGCTGAGCGACGTTCTCAGCTTGTTCCTCGAGCTCTGCGCGATCCCGAGCCCGCCGGGCCAGGAGCGGGCTGTCGCCGACCGGGTGATCGCCGAGCTCGACGACATCGGCCTTGCCTGGGACGAGGACGGGGCTGGAGCCATCGTCGGTTCGACGATGGGGAACATCTTCTGCCGCCTGCCCGGGCGGAGTGGGGAGGGAACGCCGATCTTCCTCTGCGCCCATCTCGACACCGTTCCGGCGGACGGGCCGCTCGAGCCGGTGGTCGACGAGGAGGGGATCGTTCGCAACGCCGGCGGCACCATCCTCGGTGCCGACGACAAGTCGGCGGTGGTCGTGATGCTCGAGGCGGCCCGGCGCATCATCGCCGAGGGCCGTCCTCATGCCGGCGTCGAGCTGCTCTTCACGCCGAAGGAGGAGGTCGGGCTGCTCGGCGCGTACGCGTTCGACCAGACGCGGTTCGAGGCCGAGCTCGGCTACGTCTACGACCAGGCGGCGCCGATCGGCGAGATCATCCTCGGTGCGCCGACGCAGAAGGCGATCGCGGCACGGTTCCACGGACGCGCGTCCCACGCGGGGATGTATCCCGAGGAAGGGCGGTCGGCGATCTTCGCCGCGGCTCGCGCGATCGCCGACATGCGGCTCGGCCGGATCGACGACCAGTCGAGCGCCAACGTCGGCATGATCACGGGCGGCACCGCGCGCAACATCGTTCCCGAGTGGTGCTCCTTCGACGCCGAGGCGCGCTCGCGCGACCCGAAGATGGTCGGCGATCCTCGTCCAGGAGATGCTCGATGCGATCGGCTTCGCCGCCAGCATCTCCGACTGCACGGCCGAGACGGAGATCGAGGACAACTACCACGGCTACACGTTCACGGCGCGACGAGCCGGCCGTGCGCCTCGCGGCCGAGGGCCTGCGGCGAGCCGGCTACGAGCCGACGACCGCGTTCTCGGGTGGCGGCGCCGACGCGAACGTCTTCAACGATCGCGGGCTTCCCTGCGTGAACCTCGCGAACGGGATGACCGACATCCACACGGCCGACGAGCGAATCGCGGTCGCCGACCTCGATGCGATGGTCGAGGTGACGCTCGCGATCGTCGAGGCGGCGAGGGAGTCGTGAGGTGGCGTTGACGCTGCGCTGGGGCACGGTCACGGCCGTCACCCAGCGGCTCGACGAGATCATCCGCTGCGAGGTCGACGAGGTGCCGTGCGTCGCCTATCCGCGGCAGACCGGCCCGGTCGAGGTCGGGGACACCGTCCTGCTCAACACGCAGGGGCGCGACCTCGGCCTCGGCTCCGGCGGCTTCGACATCGTCTACGCGAACCTGACGCGGGGGCTCGGACTGCCGCCGGCGCCGGGCGCGCACGTGATGGCGCTTCCCTACACGCCGGGACAGACCGCCGTGGCCTGCGTCGAGGAGCACGACGCGCTGGCGGAGGAGCTCGACGGGCTCCCTGTCGTCTGCTGCGGGCTGCACAGCCAGCTCGCTCCGGTCGTCGCCGGGATCGGCACGGGCGTGCGGATCGCGTACGTGCAGCTCGCGGGAGGAGCGTTGCCGGTCGCGCTGTCCGACACGGTGCGCCTGCTGAAGACGCGGCAGCTGCTCGAGACGGCCGTCGCCGTCGCGCCGTGCTTCGACGGAGACGTCCAGGCGCTGTCGCCCGCGTCGGCGCTCGCGTGGGCGAAGGCGAAGGGCTTCGACGTCGTCGTCTGCGGCATCGGCCCCGGCATCGTCGGCAGCGGCTCGGCGCTCGGGCACGGCGGCCTGGCGGTCTCCGACGCCGCCAACGCCACCGCCGCTCTCGGCGGACGGGCCGATCGTCGTCGTCCGGTACTCGGGCCGCGACGCGCGCGAGCGCCACGGCGGCGTCTCGCACCACACGCGCTCGGCGCTCAGGCTCATCCTCGGCGATCGCGACATCGCCTGGCCCGCGGGCCTCGGACATGACGCCAGGCTCGGTGACGTGATCGAGGTCGAGGTCGACGGGTGGCGCGAGGTGTGCGCGAACCTGTCCCTGACGCACATGGGCCGTCACGCGGACGACGATCCGTGGTTCTTCGCAGCCGCGTTTGCGGCCGGTCGGCACGCGCGCGCACTGCTCGGCTGATGTCGCGTGATCGGCGTGATGGAGCAGCGGCAGCTCGGGCCGGTCATCGGCCTCGGGACGTACAAGACCTTCCTCGACGACGAGCGCCTCGCCGCGGAGGTCGTCGGAGCTGCGCTCGGCGCGGGCACGACGGTGTTCGACTCGTCGCCGATGTACGGCGCCGCCGAGGCGTCGCTCGGGAGCGCGCTGCAGGGGCGTCGCGCGCGACGCGGTCGTGGCGACGAAGATCTGGGCCAACTCGGTCGAGGAGGGCAAGGCGCAGTACGCGGCGCAGCTGCGCTTCTTCGGCCGGGTCGAGATCGAGCAGATCCACAACCTCGCCGCCTGGCGCGAGCAGCTGCCGTGGCTCGAGGCCGAGCGCGATGCGGGGAGGATCGACCGGCTCGGCGTCACGCACTGGGATGCCGGCGCAGTTCGGCGAGCTCGAGCAGGCGTTGCGCACCGGGAGGTTCGACACGGTGCAGATCCCGCTCAATCCGCGCGAGCGCGAGTGCGAGGCCCGGATCCTGCCGCTCGCCGAGGAGCTCGGCGTCGCGGTGATCGTGATGCGCCCGCTCGGCGGGGCGGGGGCGGCGATGCTGCGGCGCGAGCCTGCCGGCCGGCGCGCTCGAGCCGCTGCGTGCCTTCGGCGTCGAGACGTGGGCGCAGGCGCTCCTCAAGTGGTGCCTCGCCGATCCGCGCGTCGATCTCCTGATCCCCGCGACGTCGAAGCCGGCGCGGGCGGTCGAGAACGCCGCCGCCGGCTCGGGACCGCCGTTCGGCCCCGACGAGCGGCGGCTCGTCGAACGGCTCGCCGGCGCGTAGTCCGCAGCTCGAGCGGCCTCTCCGACCGTCCACGACGGCCAACGCGCCTGTGGACAAGAACGTCACACTTTCGGCGCGAAGGGAGTCTCCCTCCGGGAGACTCCCTTCGATGTGGAAGTGCGCTCGTTGCGGACGAATTGTGGCCGCGCGAGCGTCATCGTGGCCATTCGGGCCACTGTCCTCGGCGGACGGCTGTGGATCGGCGCTGCGAGGTGTCGAGGCCGGCGCAGGGCGTCCCGGCGCGGGGAGCGCCGTCGGCGGAGATCCGAGTGGCTGCCGCTGCCGTTCCTGTATCGTCCGGCCGCGATGCGGATCGGAGTTGCCAGGGAGATCAAGCAGCGCGAGTATCGCGTCGCCCTCACGCCCGCCGGCGCGCTCGAGCTCGTGCAGCACGGCCACGACGTGACCGTCGAGCAGGACGCCGGCGTCGGGTCGGGCTTCACCGACGACGCCTACACCGCGGTCGGCGCGAGGATCGCCTCGGTCGACGAGGTCTGGGGCTCGGCGGAGCTGCTGCTGAAGGTGAAGGAGCCGATCGCCGAGGAGTACGGCCGGCTTCGCGAGGACCTGACGCTGTTCACGTACCTCCACATCGCCGCCGACGAGCCGCTGACGCAGCGCTCTGCTCGCCTCCGGCATCACCGGGATCGCGTACGAGACGGTCGAGACGCCCAATCGCCATCTGCCGCTCCTCGCGCCGATGAGCGAGGTCGCGGGCCGGCTCGCGCCGCAGATGGGCGCCTGGTCGCTCGAGAAGGCGCACGGAGGCCGTGGGATCCTGCTCGGCGGCGTGCCGGGTGTGCCGCCGGGGAAGGTCGTGATCCTCGGCGGTGGCGTGGTCGGCCTCAACTCGGCGATCATCGCCCTCGGCATGCAGGCCGACGTGTGGGTGCTCGACAAGTCGGTCGAGCGGATGCGCGACCTCGAGATCGCGCTCGACGGCCGGGTCACGCTCGCGATGTCGAACCGGCTCCAGATCGAGGAGATCCTGACCGACGCCGACATGGTGATCGGCGCGGTGCTCGTCCCGGGAGCCGTGGCGCCGAAGCTCGTGACGCGAGAGATGCTCGGCTTGATGCGCCCGGGTGCCGTGCTCGTCGATGTTGCGATCGACCAGGGCGGCTGCTTCGAGACGTCGCATGCGACGACCCACGACGACCCGGTCTTCGAGGTCGACGGGATCATCCACTACTGCGTCGCGAACATGCCGGGTGCGGTGCCCGTCACCTCGACGAAGGCGCTGACGAACGTGACGCTGCCCTACGTCGAGGCGATCGCCAACAAGGGCGTCGCCCGCGCGATCGCGGAGGATGCGGCGCTGGCGAAGGGCGTCAACGTCGTCGGCGGCAAGATCACGTACGAGGCGGTCGCGCAGGCCCACGGCCTGCCGTACACGCCGCTCGCAGACGCGATCAGCGCGTCGTAGCTCGACGCGACCCGCCCACGAGCGGGCGACCGGGCGGAGACGGAGGGCTCTCAGGCCTTGTCGGGCTTGGGGGTGCGCTTCGCGGGCGAGATCTTGACGACCGCGAACGTGACCGCAGCCGAGAGCGACAGGATCGCGAGCACGTAGAACAGCAAACTCGATAAGGCCGAGGACAGTTTCCATGTCGTGCGTAGACTACCGGCATGCCGCGGGCCTGCGTGATCGTGCTCGATGCCGTTGGCGCGGGTGAGTTGCCGGATGCTGCCGAGTGGGGAGATGAGGGCTCGGACACGCTCGGGAACGTCGCTCGCGCCGTCGGGGGTCTCGACCTGCCCAATCTCGAGGCGCTCGGGCTCGGGAACATCGAGCCGCTCGAGGGCTGCCCGCCGCAGCCCGGCGCGCCGGCGATCGCGGGCAGGCTGCTCGAGCGCTCGAAGGGCAAGGACACGACGGCGGGTCACTGGGAGATGATGGGCGTCGTCACCGCCGTCCCGTTCCCGACGTATCCGTACGGCTTCCCCGACGAGGTGATCGATCCGTTCATGAACCGCACCGGCCGCGGCGTTCTCTGCAACAAGCCGGCCTCGGGGACCGAGGTGATCCAGGAGTACGGCGAGCAGCACCAGAAGACCGGGAAGTGGATCGTCTACACGTCCGCCGACTCCGTGTTCCAGATCGCAGCGCACGAGGAGACGATTCCCGCTCGAGGAGCTGTACGACGCGTGCCGTGCCGCGCGGGAGATCCTGACCGGCAAGCACGCTGTCGGCCGCGTCATCGCCCGTCCGTTCATCGGATCACCGGGCCAGTACGAGCGCACGCCCAACCGGCACGACTTCTCCCTCGAGCCGCGGCGACCGAACTACCTGACGGCGATCCGCGACGCGGGCCACACGACGTACGGCGTCGGGAAGATCAGCGACATCTTCGCCGGCTGCGACATCGACGAGTCCTTCCCGACGAAGTCGAACGTGGACGGCATCAACCGCACGATCGAGCTGCTCGAGAACGTCGACGACGGCTTCGTGTTCACGAACCTCGTCGAGACCGACCAGCTCTGGGGGCACCGCAACGACCCCGTCAACTTCCATCGCTGCCTGCAGGACTTCGACCGGCGGTTGCCGGACATCCTCGAGGCGCTCCGCGAGGGAGACCTCCTCATCATCACGTCCGACCACGGCTGCGATCCGACGACACCGTCGAGCGACCACTCCCGCGAGCACGCGATGCTCCTCGCATATGCAGCCGGACGAAATGCCGCCGGACGGATTCACGAGAACGGCGAGTTCGGCGATGTCGGTGCGACGGTGTCTGCCTGGCTCGGGGCCAAGCACCCGGGCAAGGGCGCGCCGGGCTCTCCGATCATCGAGCGATGAGCCTCGACGACCCTGAGGTCGTTCGCGCGCAGTACGCGACCGAGACAGGGCTCGAGACACGGCGCTCGATCTACGAGAACGTCGAAGGCGACGATGCGCGTGAGGTCGCCTTCCGGGCGATCGCTGCTGCCCACCCGCGCCGGCTGCTCGAGGTCGGCCCGGGGCCTGGCGAGCTGAGCGCACGGATCGCGACGGAGCTCGGCGCCGACGTGACCGCGGTCGACGTGTCGGAGCGCATGGTCGAGCTCGCGCGCGGGCGCGGCGTGGACGCACAGGTGGGAGACGTGCAGTCGCTCCCTTTCGAGGACGCGTCGTTCGACACGGTCGTGGCCGCCTGGATGCTGTACCACGTGCCCGATCTCGATCGGGGGCTCGCGGAGATCGCGCGCGTCCTCTGTCCCGGCGGGCACCTCGTGGCGGTGACGAACTCGGAGCGGCACCTCGAGGAGGCGCGCGTCCACGCGGAAGTGACGATGGTCGGTCGGCTGCCCTTCAACCGGGACAACGGCGAGGAGATCCTGTCTCGCCACTTCGCGGCGGTGGAGCGGATCGACGTCGACGGGTGGGTGACGTTCCCTGATGCCGAGGCGATTCGGCGCTACGTGCGGTCGATGATCACCGAGGGCGCGAACGCCGACCGCGTGCCGGACGACGTCGGGCCGGTGCGTGCGGGCACGAGGGTCACCGTCTTCGTCGCACGCCGAGCATGAGCGGCACCGACCACGGCCAGCGAGGCGCTCTGTTAGAACGGGATCGATGATCCGCCCTGCTGACCTCATCGAACGGAAGCGAAACGGCGAGGAGCACGCGCCCGAGGACGTGTCCGAGCTCATCCTCGCCTACGCCCGGGACGAGGTGCCGGACTACCAGATGGCGGCGTGGTGCATGGCCGTCTTCTTCAAGGGGCTGAGCGGTGCCGAGACCTTTGCGCTGACGGACGCGATGATCCGCTCCGGCGACACGCTCGACGTCGGCGCCGCGCTCGGGCGCAAGGTCGTCGACAAGCACTCGACGGGCGGCGTCGGCGACAAGACGTCGATCTCGGTCGGGCCGATCGTCGCTGCGTGCGGCGTGCCGCTCGGGAAGATGAGCGGCCGCGGGCTCGGGCACACGGGCGGCACGCTCGACAAGCTCGAGTCGATTCCCGGGTTCAGGGTCGAGCTGACGACCGACGAGATGGTGGCTCAGCTCCGCGACGTCGGGGTCGCGATCGTCGGCCAGACCGCGCATCTCGTCCCCGCCGACAAGAAGCTCTACGCGCTGCGCGACGTGACGGCGACCGTGGACATCGTGCCGCTGATCGCCTCGTCGATCATGTCCAAGAAGCTCGCTGCCGGCGCGGACGCGATCGTGCTCGACGTCAAGGTCGGCGACGGCGCGTTCATGAAGACGCTCGACGACGCGCGCGTGCTCGCCGCAGGAGATGCTCGAGCTCGGCCGGCGCGCCGGCAAGGAGGTCACCTGCCTGCTGACCGACATGGACCAGCCGCTCGGTCGCGCGGTCGGCAACGCGCTCGAGATCCGCGAGGCACTCGACACCGTCCGGGGTGAGGGGCCTGCCGACTTCACGGAGCTCGTCCTCGACGCGTGCGCGCGCCTGCTTGCCTACTCCGACCTCGGGATCGACGTCGACGAGGGACGACGGCGCGCCGAGACGGCCGTCAGCGACGGCTCCGCATTCGAGGTCTACGAGCGGTGGATCCGGGCGCAGGGCGGCGACCCCGATCCGCGCGCGCTGGCGGACGCACCCGTGCGGCGCTCGGTTCCTGCCCCGAGAGCTGGCGTCGTGACCCGCGTCGGAGCGCTCGCGGTCGGCGTCGCAGCGCTCGAGCTCGGCGCCGGCCGGCGCACGAAGGCGGACGCGATCGACCACAGCGTGGGCGTGCTCTGCTTCGCGAAGCGCGGCGACGCCGTGCTCGAGGGCGACGACCTGGCGGAGGTGCACGCACGCGACGAGGCGTCGGCAGCGGCCGCCGTCGAGGCGGTGCTCGCCGCGTACACGATCGCCGACGACGCTCCGCCCGAGCGCGGCATCGTGCTCGACGTCCTCGCCTGAGCGGCGACTGCCTGCGTCGACCACGAGCGTCGACCACGAGCGTCGACCACAGGATCGACCGCACGTCGACCGCCAGCGCCACCACAGGCACCGACCCGCCAAGCGGGGCCGCCACACACAGCCGCCTGCCTAGACTGGCGAACGTGCCGGAGCTTCCCGAGGTCGAGACCGTGCGCCGGGCGATCGCGCCGGTGCTCGAGGGGGCGCGCCTCGAGAGCGTCGAGATTCGCGATCCACGCCTGGTCAGGCCGTTCGACCCCGCGATCGTCGCGGACGCGCTTGTCGGAGAGCGGGTCGGCGAGGTCGGGCGCCGGGGCAAGTATTTGATTGTCGGGTTCGAATCGGGTCGGTCTCTGCTGATTCACCTCCGGATGACGGGGTCACTGCGTCACGCACCGAGCGGGACGTTGGCCGACGACCCGTACACGCGTGCTGTTCTCAGATTAGACAATGGATCGGACGTCGGCTATCGCGACGTGCGGCGCTTCGGGACGTGGGAGCTGTTCGAGCCGGACGAGCTCGCGCCGTATCTCGCCGCGCGCCTCGGGCCCGAGCCGCTCGGGCCGTTTTCGGCGGCCCGGCTCGGCAAGCGACTCGATGGGCGCCGGGCGCCGCTCAAGTCGGCGCTGCTCGATCAGCGAACGGTCGCCGGCCTCGGGAACATCTACGTCGACGAGGCGCTCTGGCGGAGCCGGCTGCATCCGCTGCGCGTCGCCGGCAGCCTCGACCGAGACGAGCTCGGCGCGCCTCTACCGGGCGGTGCGCACGTCCTCCGCAAGGGGATCGAGCGCCAGGGGTCGACGCTCCGCGACTACGCCCTGCCCGACGGCGCCTACGGCACGATGCAGGACGAGTTCCGCGCCTACGGACGTGGGGGAGAGCCGTGCGACCGCTGCGGGCGGCCGCTCACCCGGATCGTCGTCGGCGGGCGCACGACCACGTTCTGCCCGCACTGCCAGACTCTGCCCCGATGACGCCGGAGGCGCAGTTCGACGAGCTGCTCGAGAAGGCTCGGGCGGACGAGTCGATCCTGGGAGCTGATCCTCTACGGGCTCGAGAGCGCGCCGGCAGTCCGTCTTCGACACCTGGGGGCCGTCGCTCGCGCTCCTGCGCGGGACGGGCGAAGAGACCGACGGAGACTAGGCCGCGAGGCGCTCGGCGAGGAGCCCCGAGCGGTCGAGCGCAGCGAGCTCCTGGTATCCACCGACCGGCTCACCGTCGATCAGCACGAGCGGCACGGTCCACTGCCGGCCGAGATCCCACACGCTCTGGCGGAACGCCGGGTCGTCGTCGAGCGAGACCTCGTCGAAGTCGAGGCCACGCGCATCGAGCAGCGCCTTGGCGCGGATACAGAATCCACACCACTGCGTCGTATAGAGGACGATTCTGGGCACCAGGAAGCATAAACGCCTGCAACCGGCCGTCTATTCCGGACGCGCAGCGTGCGAAAGCCGTGTCCGCTCCGGCCACGACCACTCGTACACTGGAGCCATGGCTCGCTCGACCACGTCCGAGGCAGTCGTCTTGCGCTCATTCCGGCTCGGCGAGGCCGACCGCATCCTGCACGTCTACACCCAGGACCGGGGACGCGTCGGGGCGGTCGCCAAGGGCGTCCGCAAGACCAAGTCGCGGTTCGGTGCGCGGCTGGAGCCGTTCTCCCACGTCGAGCTCGTGCTCCACCAGGGCCGCGGCGAGCTCGAGACCGTGACGGGTGCCTCGCTCGTCCACTCCCACGACCGGATCCGCACCGACCCCTACCGCCTGCAGGCCGGGATGATCGGGCTCGAGGCGATGTTGCGCCTGTTCCCCGAGCAGGAGGCGAACGAGAAGGCCTTTACCGCGCTGACGCGGTTCCTCGAGGCACTCGACGACGTCCCGGCCCGGCCCGGCATCCGCGCAGCGCTCGACCCGGTCGTGCTCTCGTTCCAGCTCAAGTTGCTGTGGGTCTCCGGCTACACGCCGCACCTCGAGACGTGCGTCGAGTGTGGATCGACCGAACCGCTCGTGGCGTTTCTCGCGGCCGCCGGCGGCGGCGCGTGCAGCGCCTGCGATCCCGGCGGCATCCCGCTCTCGCCCGAGGGCGTACACGGGATGCGGGTGCTGCTCCATTCGCCGATCGCCGCTGCCACCACCGCGGGCCTCGGCGAGCGGGCACAGCGTGATGCGTTCGCCGTCGTCAACGCGTCCTACGAGCATCACGGCGGGTTCCGCCTCAAGACGCTGACGGCCTGAACGCCTCCGCCTCGCGGCGGACGGGCGAGGCACGCCTCGCCCCTACGGAACAGCCACCACGCACCAGCAACGCTCAGCGCAGCTCGAACGGCTCCGGCGCGCCACCGCCGACAACCACCCGCAACCCGCGGAGAGCCCGAACCGCGTAGCCGCCGACCTCACCCGCGGCAAAGTCGCTGACGGCGACGTCGAGCGCCACCGGCACGGCAGAAGCAGCGTCACGCCGGAGCTCGAGCGCAGGCACGGCCTCGACGCACGCCCTCGAACAGCGCGATCGCATCGTCCAACCCGACCGAGACGACGCCCTCGACCTCGTCGGGGTGAAGGCGGTAGCGATCCAGCGCCAGATCCGAGCGGAGCGCGAAGACCTCCTGGACCTCGTTGTCGGTTCCACCGATGCGGTGCGCAAATCGCCGCCCGAGCCGGGTCAGGTCGGCGAGCGTGAGGACGAGCCCGATCTCCTCCTCGGCCTCCCGCACCGTCTCGGCAAGGCTCTCGCCGGCGCGCAGGTGCCCTCCGACCGCAACATCGAGCGCGCCGGGCCAGCGTGTCCTTCGACGCGGAGCGGCGCTGGAAGAGCGCGAACGATCGGCCGTCGGCGTCGACGCCGCCGACCCAGATGTGGAGCGCTCCGTGCCAGTCACCGTCGCGGTGGATGTCGCCGCGTCGCTTGGTGACGCCTGTCGGCGCGCCGTTCGCGTCGAGAACGGCGAACAGCTCGTCCTGCGGATCGGTCGTGGCGGACGGGCCGCTCAGAATCGTTCGAGGACGTGCTCGAGGGCGCCGTCGGCGATGAGCTGCTCGGTGAGCTCGTTGCGGCCCGGCCGCACCTCGCGCTGGACGACGCCGTCTTCGGCGAGCCGGTACTGGCCCACCCAGTCGAGCCGCGGCGAGTAGACATGCACGGTCACGGCGGGCGTGCCCTCGTCGTGGTTGACGCGGTGGATGTAGCCCGGGCCGCCCTGGCGCGTTGCGCCTTCACGCAGCAGGCGCGACTGTGGCTCGCTGCCGTAGACCATCATGTCCTCGCGCACGCAGCCCTGCGCGACACACAGTCCGACGCCCGAGATGTAGTGGTCGTGGAAGCCGGTGCCCTGACCGGGCATCCAGGAGAGGATCCACGCGTCCATGCGGTCGTCCTCGTAGACGAGCTCGTAGCAGCGCCGGTCGGGATTCCCATGGACGAGCGGCTCCCAGATATCCGTCCGGGCCGCGAGCCCGCCCGCGACGCCTTCGAGCTCGTCCGGTGAGAGGAGGCCGTCGTGAGGGACGAGCTCGTCGAGCGATGCGAGCGCAGGAACGAAGAGAGGCTCTGTGCTCATGTTCAACGACATACGGTCATCGTACTCGATCGGTTTCCGGACATTTTCCGATTATCCCCTATTTGCAGGGAAATCATGGTTTCTCGTCGCTGAACAGCCGTCGGACTGCCGCGCTGCGCGTCGACCAGAGCGTCGAGGTCGGCGGCAGGAGGGCGCGGTTGCGAATCAGCCAGATGCCGATCGTGAGCACGAGCGCGAGGATGCCCGTCAGCGCCCAGATGTCCGCCAGGTTGAACGCGATGAAGGCGTTGTCGCCGCCCGCGAGCAGCGGGTTCGGAACCTCCATGTCGTTCCACGCCGCCGAGAGGCTGTTGCCGAGAATGCCTGCTGCGAGAACCCCGGCGGCCGGTGCGACGAGCAGCGACGGGATCTGGGCGATCAGGATCACGCCACCGAGAAGCGCGAACGTGAGGATGAGCCAGGCGATCGAGCGCTGGTGATACGCCCACGGCTGCGTCGGGATCGTCGCTTTGACGAAGAGGTCGGCCGCCGCGAGCGGAATGGCAACACACAACATGATCCCCACCCGTCGCACACCGGCGACGGTACCCGAGCGGCGGTAGGTCGCGGCGGATCGCGCCACCGCGGAGACGCGGCTTCGGCTCAGGTCTTGGGTGAGCTCCACGGAGCGGTGAGCCGGTCGAGCAGGTGCTCGCGCGCCCGTGCGATCGAGATCCGCTCCTGCGCCAGCGAGTCGCGCTCGCGGATCGTGATCGTGTCGTCCTCGAGCGTCTGGTCGTCGATCGTCAGCGCATACGGCGTGCCGATCTCGTCCTGGCGCCGATAGCGACGGCCGATCTGACCGCCGTCGTCGTACTCGACCGAGATGATCGCGCGCAGCTCCTCGTAGAGCTTGCGTGCCTTGCCGGTCATGTCCTCGTTCTTGCCGATCAGCGGCAGGATCGCTGCCTTGACCGGCGCGAGCTGCGGATGCAGGCGGAGCACGGTGCGCTCGCGCTCGGCCACGATCTCCTCGTCGTAGGCGTCGACGAGGAACGCGAGCATCGAGCGGTTGACGCCGAGCGCCGGCTCGATCACGTGCGGTGTGTAGCGGTCGGCGGCGTCCTGCTCGACCCACTCGAGCTTCGTGCCCGAGGCGTTCGTGTGCGCGGTGAGATCGAAGTCGCCGCGGTTGGCGACACCCTCGAGCTCCGACCAGCCGATCGGGAACAGGTACTCGATGTCGCTCGTGCCGCTCGAGTAGTGGGACAGCTCGTCGGCGTCGTGCGGCCGGATGCGGAGGTGGCTCTCGCGCAGGCCGTAGCGGCGGTGCCAGTCGTAGCGCGCCTGCACCCAGTAGCGGTACCACTCGTCGGCCTCGGCCGGCGGCACGAAGAACTCCATCTCCATCTGCTCGAACTCGAGCGTGCGGAAGATGAAGTTGCCGGGCGTGATCTCGTTGCGGAACGACTTGCCGATCTGCGCGATGCCGAACGGCGGCTTGCGGCGCGCGATCTGGGCGACGTTCTTGAAGTTGATGAAGATGCCCTGCGCCGTCTCGGGGCGCAGGTACACGGGCACGCCCGTCTCCTCGAGTGCGCCGACGCGCGTCTCGAACATGAGGTTGAAGTGGCGCGCCTCGGTGAGGTCGCAGTCGGACGTCTCGCCGGGCCGCTTGCTGGGCCGCTGGCCGCACTGCGAGTCCTCGAGATGATCGGCGCGGAAGCGCTTCTTGCAGAACTTGCAGTCGACGAGCGGATCGGTGAACCCGCCGACGTGGCCGGATGCCTCCCAGACCTGCGGGTGGAGGATGATCGACGAGTCGAGCGCGACGATGTCGTCGCGCTCCTGCACCATCGCCGAGAGCCAGCGCTGCTTGATGTTGTCCTTGAGCAGGACGCCGTAGTGGCCGTAGTCGTACGACGAGCCGAGGCCGCCGTAGATCTCGGACGACGGGAAGACGAAGCCGCGCCGCTTGGCGAGGGAGACGATCTTGTCCATCGTCACGGCGTCGGTCATTCCAGCAGAAGCGTCGGTCATTCCATGAGACTAGTCGCGCGGCACGGCCGACGTTCCCGCTAGCGTCCCTCTCGATGGCCACCACGATGCCGGGCTCACGTCTCGTCTCGGACGACCTCGAAGCGCGCGCGATCGCGTGGCGCCGGCACCTGCACGCGAACCCCGAGCTGTCGTTCGAGGAGCACGAGACCTCCGCGTTCATCGAGCAGACCCTGCGCTCGTTCGGCGGCCTCGAGATCGAGCGGCCGGCGGGAACGTCGGTGGTGGCGCGCCTTCACGGCGCCACGCCCGGCAAGGTCGTCGTGCTGCGGGGCGACATCGATGCGCTTGCCGATCCTCGAGGAGAACGTGATTCCCCACGTGTCGACGCGTCCCGGCGTGATGCACGCCTGCGGGCACGACGGCCACACGGCGATGCTGCTCGGTGCGGCCCAGCTGCTGGTCGAGCACCGCGACGAGCTTGCGGGCGAGGTGCGGTTCGTCTTCCAGCACGCAGAGGAGCTTCCGCCCGGCGGCGCCCGCGAGATCGTCGAGGCGCGGGTGCTCGACGGAGCCGATCTCGTCGCCGGCGTGCATCTCCTCTCCGGCCTCGAGACGGGTCATCTCTCGTGCGTCGCCGGCCCGGTGATGGCGGCCGCCGACCTCTTCACGCTCGAGATCAAGGGGCAGGGCGGCCACGGCGCCAACCCGCACGAGACCGTCGACCCGGTCGCGGTGGCGGCACAGGTGATCACGAACCTGCAGCAGATCGTCTCCCGCGAGACCGACCCGTTCGACTCCGTGGTGGTCTCGGTGACGACGCTCACGGCCGGCACCGCCCGCAACGTGATCCCCGGCTCGGCGCAGATCGGCGGCACGGTGCGGACGCTCTCGATCGCGCGCCGCGCCGAGGTGCGCGACGCGATGGAGCGCGTGATCGCCGGCATCTGCGCGGCGCACCGGGCCGAGTACCGCTTCGACTACGAGATCGGCTACGACCCGGTCGTCAACGATCGCGATGCCTCCGCTGCGGTACGACAGGCGATCGTGACCGAGCTCGGCGAGGAGGCGCTCGTCGAGGTCGCACCCGTGATGGGCGGCGAGGACTTCTCGGCGTATTGCGCTGTCGCCCCGTCGGCCTTCTTCTGGGTCGGCAGCGGCAACGAGGAGCTCGGGACGACGTTCCCGCATCACCATCCCCGCTTCGACATCGACGAGGCCGCGCTCCGCGACGGCATCGCCGTGTTCGCCCGCACCGCTCTCGACGCGCTCCGCTAGGGTCGTGGCCGGGAAGGGGACGCCGGCGATCGTCGCCGCCGAGCGCGCCGGGATCGCGTTCACCGTGCACGAGTACGTGCACGACCCGAAGGCAGCCTCCTACGGCCTCGAGGCGGCCGAGAAGCTCGGCATCGATCCCGCGCACGTCTTCAAGACGCTCGTCGCGGATGTCGACGGCACGCTCACCGTCGCGATCGTCCCCGTTGCCGCCCAGCTCGACCTGAAGGCGCTCGGCAAGCGCGTCACGATGGCCGACGCGAAGCTGGCCGAGCGCACGACGGGCTACGTGACGGGCGGGATCAGCCCGCTCGGGCAGCGCAAGCGGCTGCCGACCGTGCTCGACGAGTCGGCGCTCGCGTTCGAGACGATCCACGTCAGCGCCGGCCGGCGCGGGCTCGAGATCGAGCTCGCTCCGGGCGACCTGCTCGAGCTGACCGGCGGGGAAGCGCGGCCGATCGCAGCCTCGCGCTGATGTACGTCGGCTTGGCTGTTGCACGACCGGCACCCACGGCACTCGGCTAAAGCCGGCGCGTGCGTGCGCGAGGGCTGAGCCGGCACCGCGCAAGCCGTGAAGCCCGGCACTTAGCCGGACGCCAGGGTTGCCACCGTCAGACGCCGCTGCGACCGCATGTCCCTCGCTCTCGCTAGCGTCGGCAGCGTGCTCCAGCTCTTCCAGATCACGGGCTCGTGCAGCTTCGCCGCCCGCGCAGCGCTCGAGGAGGCGGGCGCCGAGTACGAGGCGGTCAACGTCCACCCGCGCCGCCGCGACGAGACGCCCGAGTTCGCGCTCGTCAACCCGCTGCAGCGCGTTCCGTCGTTGCGCGACGGCGACGAGCTCGTCTACGAGACGGGTGCCGTGCTGCTCTACCTCGTCGAGCGGCTCCCGGGACGCGGCCTCGGGCCGCTGCCCGGCGAGCCCGGCCGAGGCGCCTGCTGCGCTGGGTGACGTGGCTCGCCGACACGCTCCACGACGCGTACCACCCGTTCGACGTGCCGCGCTTCCTCACCGACGATCCGGCCGGGTACGAGGGCATCCAGCTCAAGGGCCGGGAGAGGCTCGACGCCCACGGCGCCTACCTCGAGCGCGAGCTCACCGGGCGGACGTGGTGCCTCGGCGACGAGTTCTCCGTCGCCGACATCTACCTCTACATGCTCAAGGGCTGGGAGAACTACTCGGGCTACACGCTCGGCGGCGAGCAGCTCGCGGCCCACTACGAGCGGGTCGGCGCGCGGCCCGCGATCGCCCGCGCACGCGAGCTCGACGATCTCGACGAGCGGCTGCTCCGGTATCACCCCGAGTTGCGGGCAGGCAAGCCGGTCGACTGACCGGAGGCCCGCTACGGCTGCGAGCCGGCGAGCACGGCAGCAGCCAGAGCGGGATCGACGTTCCCTCCCGAGACGACGACCACGATCGGCCCGTCGGCAACGACGGCTCCGGTTCGCAGCGCCGCCAGCGTCAGCGCCGCGGTCGGCTCGACGAGCAGCTTCGCCTCGAGCGCCAGCCAGCGCATCGCCTCGAGCACGGCCTCGTCGGAGACGGTCACGATCTCGTCGACGAGCGCCGCGATGGTGGCGAACGTCAGCTCGCCGAGCGCCTGCGTGCGGACGCCGTCGCAGATCGTCCGCGTCACATCGGCCGCGGGCCACGTGACGATGTGACCCTCGCGCAACGACTCCTGGGCATCGGCTGCGAGCTCGGGCTCGACTCCGACCACGCGGGCGCCGGGACAGAGCGCCTTGACCGCCGTCGCGACCCCCGAGATCAAGCCGCCGCCACCGACGCACACGACGACGGTCGCGACCCCGGGCAGATCGCGCGCGATCTCGAGCCCGACCGTTCCCTGGCCGGCGATGATCCGCGCGTCGTCGAACGGCGGGATGTACTCGAGCGAGCGCGTGTCGCGGATCTCGGCCGCCACGCGCTGTCGCTCCTCGCTCGAGTTGGCGCAGCGCACGATCTCGGCGCCGAGCGCCTCGGTGCGGGCGACCTTCACGGGAGCGGCGTTCTCCGGCATCACGATCGTCGCGGGCACGCCGTGCAGCGCGGCAGCGGCAGCAACGCCCTGGGCGTGATTCCCGCTCGAGTCGGCCACGACGCCGCGCTCGATCGTGGCGAACGGCGTCGACGCAAGCGCGTTGAACGCGCCGCGGAACTTGAACGAGCCGGTGCGCTGGAGGCTCTCCGGCTTGACGTAGACCTCGCCCTCGCACGGCAGCCGGAGGAGGGGAGTGCGCACCGCCACGCCGCTCAGGCGGGCTGCTGCGGCCTCGATGTCGGCGAGGGAGACGGGAAGCGTCGGCGCACCCATGTCAGCGATCGTACTCGGGCACGGATACCCTCCCGCGCGTGAGCACAGCGCCCGCCACCGACCCGGTCCCCGTTGAGCTCCACATCGTCTCGGACTCGACGGGGGAGACCGCGGCGCGCCTCGTGCTCGCACTCGAGGCCCAGTTCCCCGAGCAGAGCTTCGCGGAGATCCGGCATCCGCGCGTCGAGTCGGTCGACGACCTCCAGCTCGCCGTCGCTACCGCGCGCGGCCGGCCCGCGGTGATGGTCTACACGCTCGTCGAGCCCGGCCTGCGCGAGGCGATGCGTCAGCTCTGCCGCCGGGCACGTGTCCACTACTGCGACCTCCTCGGCCACCCGATCGACTCGATCGCCCGCGTCTCCGGCGTCGCGGCGCGGATGACGCCAGGCGCGCGTCCGCCGCTCGACCAGACGTACTTCAAGCGCATCGAGGCGATCGAGTTCGCCGTCAAGTACGACGACGGCGTCGGCAGCGGACTCGACGAGGCGGACGTCGTGCTGGTCGGCGTCTCCCGCACCTCGAAGACGCCGCTCTCGATCTACCTCGGCTACCTCGGCCACAAGGCGGCGAACGTCCCGATCGTGAAGGGGATCGAGCCGCCGCCGGCCCTGTTCGAGATCGATCCGGTCAAGATCGTCGGGCTGACGATCGACGCGGAGCGCCTGTCCGAGATCCGCCTCAACCGCGTCGCGTCGATGGGCGGCCCCAAGCAGCGCTACGCGGGCCTGCTCGACGTCTACGAGGAGCTCGACCAGGCAACCGCGATCCACCGTCGGCTCGGCTGCCCGGTGCTGAACGTCTCCGACTTCTCGGTCGAGGAGACGGCGATGCGCGTGATCAAGCTCGTCGCCGACCGCCAGCGCGAGCGGCGAGGGGCCGGCACGTGAGCGGCCGCAGCGTCTGGCGCTCGGAGGGCCGCTCGATCGACGAGAAGGGCTGGGTGCCGCTTCGCTACTGGGCGATGTGGTTCTTCGGGCTCGGGCTGGCGGTCGCGACGTTCTACGTGATCCTGACGCCGATCTGGATCGGGCTTCGCGGCGCAGCCTGGCTCGCCGAGTTCAGGGCGCGCCGGCGCCCCTGACGAACGCGTCGACGGCGGTCTGCGTGCGCAGCCGGACGACGGTGAACCGCGCGAGCTCGGTCGGGTAGCGCCGCCGGCGCGAGAAGTGCATCCGGATCGCGTACGGGATCAGCGCATCGCGGCCGCCGATCGCGTCCCGGAGCGACTCGCGGTTGCCGTTCCAGAGCTCCTCCTGGCCGCGCATGCGGCGCACCGTGCGCCGGATCAGGCGGGGAAACCAGACGTGGAGCGGAAGATCGATCCACACGACGACATCGGCCTGCTCGAGCACGAGGTCGCCGATCTTCCGCCGGTAGCCGCCGTCGATCACCCAGCCCTCGCCGGCGAGCACCGGCTCGAGGATGCGGCGCAGCTCGTCGTCGGGTGTCTCGGTCCAGTTCGGGCCGTGCACGAGCGCATCGAGCTCGACGTACGGAACGCCGAGCCGCTTCGCGAGCGCGCGGCCCATCGTCGACTTGCCACTGCCACTCGCCGAGGCGGTGACCGAGACCTTCCTCATCGCAGCAGGCGGGTCTCGATGGGCTCGAACCCCGAGGTCGAGGCGCGGTAGCCGAGCGCTCCCGGGCGATCGGCGACGACCTCGACGAGCTCGGTGCCGCGATACACCGCAGCGGCGCCGTCGTCACACGCGATCCCCGGCGGGAAGCCGTCCGCGAGCAGGCGCGCGTAGACCGGGCGGCGGCGCTCCTCGCCGTCGAAGTGCGGGCAGTAGCTGCCGCCGAGGAAGCCGAGCCCGTCGGGAAGACCGTCGAGCTCGATCGAGAACGAGTCCGTCACGCATGCCTCGAACCAGCAGTTGGCGCCGGCGGAGACGCCGCCGAGCACCGCGCCGCTCTCCCAGCGGTCGCGCAGGGCCTTGTCGACGCCGTGGAGCCTCCAGATCGCGAGCATGTTCGCGGTGTTGCCGCCCGCGACGATCACCACGTCTGCGGCTGCGACCTGCTCGGCCGGCCGCTCGGGAACGCCGAAGGTGTACGCGACGTCCGTGGTGCAGGGCCGCGCGCTCCAGCCGCGTCTCGAAGGCCTCGACGGCGCGATCGGCATCGCCCGTTGCCGTCGGCAGAAACACAACGTGGGGCTTCGCAACGCCGGCGAGCTCGAGCATGAGATCGTCGAGGGGAGACGCGGGATCGCCTGTCAGGAAGCCGCCACCACCCATCGCCACGATGTGCCCGCGCATGTCGGCATCCTCGCATGAGCCACCCTCTCGGGGTCGCCGAGACCGCCTGCGAACTTAACGGTTCAGCGCCCTCGGCGTCTTGTGCGAGGATCACGCAGATGCGCTACGTCTACGACTTCGATGAGCAGGCTCCCGGCGGCCGCGAGCTGCTCGGCGGCAAGGGTGTCGGGCTCACCGAGATGACGGAGCTCGGCGTCCCCGTTCCCGCCGGCTTCACGATCACAACCGACGCCTGCCGCGCCTACATGGCTGCCGGCAAGCAGGTACCCGACGGGCTCGACGATGAGGTCGGCGTCGCACATTGCCGCACTCGAGGAGCGCTCGGGGAAGCGCTTCGGCGACCCGTCCGACCCGCTCCTCGTCTCGGTTCGCTCGGGCGCGGCGATCTCGATGCCGGGGATGATGGACACGATCCTCAACCTCGGGCTCACGGATGTCGCGGTCGAGGGCCAGGCGGTCTCGACCGGGAACCCGCGGTTCGCCTACGACTCCTACCGGCGGCTGATCCAGATGTACGGCGAGGTCGTCGACGGCGTCGACGGGCAGCGGTTCGAAGGCGCCATCGCCGATCTCAAGGCCCAGCGCGGCGTCGCGAACGACCTCGAGCTCAGCGCCGACGACCTGCGCGAGCTGATCGGGACGTTCCAGAAGATCTACGAGGAGGAGGTCGGCTCGGGCTTCCCGCAGGATCCACGCGAGCAGCTGCGCCGCGCCTATCGCGCCGTGTTCGATTCGTGGGACGCGCCGCGCGCGCAGGTCTACCGGCGCACGTACGAGATTCCCGACGACATCGGCACCGCGGTCAACGTCGTCCAGATGGTGTTCGGCAACAAGGGCGAGAGCTCGGGCACGGGCGTCTGCTTCACGCGCGACCCCTCGACCGGCGAGTCGGTGCTCTACGGCGAGTTCCTCGTCAACGCGCAGGGCGAGGACGTCGTCTCGGGCATGCGCACGCCCGAGCCGATCTCGGAGATGCAGCGGCTGCTGCCCGAGGCCTACGCCCAGCTGATCGCGACGCTCGACCGTCTCGAGGCCCACTACCGCGACATGCAGGACATCGAGTTCACGGTCGAGGAGGGCCGGCTCTATCTGCTCCAGACCCGCACCGGCAAGCGCACCGCGACGGCGGCGCTCCGCGTCGCAGTCGAGATGGCGGGGGAGGCGCTGATCTCCCGCGAGGAGGCGTGTCGCCGGATCGACCCGGGCCAGCTCGACCAGCTGCTCCATCCGATGATCGATCCCACCGTCACGGTCGAGGTCGCGGCGCAGGGCCTGAACGCGTCGCCGGGGGCGGCGTCCGGCGAGATCGTGCTCGATGCCGACACGGCCGCGGAGCGTGGCAAGGCGGGCGACGACGTCATCCTCGTGCGCTGGGAGACGACGCCCGACGACATCCACGGGCTGATCCAGGCACGCGGCGTGCTGACGGCCCACGGCGGCATGACCTCGCACGCGGCGGTCGTCGCGCGAGGCATGGGGAAGCCGTGCGTCGCCGGCTGCGACGGGCTCTCGATCGACGCGCAGGCGGGGACGGTGACGATCGGCGAGCACGTGCTCAACGTGGGTGACGTGATCACGATCGACGGCGGCACCGGCCGGGTCATCGTCGGCCCTGTCCGGCTCGTGCCACCGGCGATCGACGAGAACTTCGGCACCATCCTCGACTGGGCCGACGAGCTGCGCCGGCTGCGCGTGCGCGCGAACGCCGACACGCCCGAGGATGCCGCCAAGGCGCGCGAGTTCGGCGCCGAGGGCATCGGCCTCTGCCGCACCGAGCACATGTTCATGGCCCAGGACCGGCTGCCGATCGTGCAGGAGATGATCCTGGCGCGGGACGAGGCAGCGCGCCGCGTCGCACTCGCCAAGCTGCTGCCGATGCAGCAGTCCGACTTCGAGGGGATCTTCGAGGCGATGGCCGGCTTCCCGGTCACGATCCGCCTCCTCGACCCGCCGCTGCACGAGTTCCTCCCCTCGCTCGAGGAGGCGACGTCCGACGACATGCGCCGTCGCATCACCGAGCTGCACGAGTCCAATCCGATGCTCGGCACGCGCGGCTGCCGTCTCGGCCTGCAGTGGCCCGAGATCTACGAGATGCAGGTGCGCGCGATCGTTCGCGCTGCTGCCGCGGTGGGCGAGCGCACCGGCGCTCCGCCGCTCGTCGAGATCATGCATCCGCTCGTCGGCTTCCGCGAGGAGCTGGCGCGCCTGCGTGAGCTGACCGATCGAGTCGCAGCGGAGGAGCCCGCGGTCGAGTACCTGTGCGGCACGATGATCGAGCTGCCGCGGGCATGCATCCGCGCCGACGAGATCGCGGAGGTCGCGGACTTCTGCTCGTTCGGCACGAACGACCTCACCCAGACGGCGATGGGATTCTCCCGCGACGACGCGGAGGGCAAGTTCCTCACCTACTACCTCGAGCACGGGATCCTCGAGCGCAACCCGTTCGAGGTGCTCGACCAGGAAGGCGTCGGCGACCTGATGCGGATCGCCGTCGAGCGCGGCCGCGGCGCCAAGCCCGGTCTCAAGATGGGGATCTGCGGCGAGCACGGCGGCGAGCCGAAGTCGGTCGCCTTCTGCCACCGGCTCGGGCTCGACTACGTCAGCTGCTCGCCCTACCGCGTGCCGCTCGCGCGTCTCGCAGCAGCACAGGCGGCGCTCGCCGAAGAAGGCGTCACCGCGCTTGCCATCGGCGGCTGAGCTGAAGCCGCCCCTGCCTGTGACAGGGCGCGGCGGCGAGGCGTGCCTCGCCCGCGCTCTCTCACAGCTTTCGCCTGTCCTCCGAGGCAACTAGGGTTACCGCGTGAGCGCACTCTCCATCGCAACCCTCGTCATCGGCGTCGGCATCGGGCTGATCGTCCTGATCGCCATCGCGCGCACGGTTCGGATCGTGCCGCAGGCCAGCACCGGCATCGTCGAGCGTCTCGGCCGCTACCACCGCACCCTCGATCCGGGCCTGCACTTCCTCGTCCCGTTCATCGACCGGCTCCGGCCGCTCGTCGACATGCGCGAGCAGGTGGTGGCGTTCCCGCCGCAGCCGGTGATCACGCAGGACAACGTGACGATCTCGATCGATACGGTCTTCTACTTCACCGTCACCGACGCGTTTCGCGCGACGTACGAGGTCGCGAGCCTTCTCTTCGCGATCGAGCAGCTGACCGTGACGACCCTCCGCAACGTGATCGGGTCGATCTGCGCTCGAGGACGCGCTCACCTCGCGCGACAAGATCAACGCCGACCTCCGCATCGTCCTCGACGAGGCGACTGAGCGCTGGGGCCTGCGCGTGAACCGGATCGAGCTCAAGTCGATCGACCCGCCGAGCTCGATCCAGGAGGCGATGGAGAAGCAGATGCGCGCCGAGCGCGAGCGCCGCGCCGTGATCATCAACGCCGAGGGCGTCAAGCAGGCGCAGATCACGACCGCCGAGGGTGAGAAGCAGGCCGCGATCCTCACCGCCGAAGGCGCGAAGACGGCGACGATCCTCACGGCCGAGGCGAGCAAGCAGTCGGCGATCCTCCACGCCGAGGGTGAGGCCGAGGCAACGCGCCAGGTGTTCCAGGCGATCCACGACGGGAACCCGTCGCCCGACCTGCTCAGCTACCAGTACATCCAGAACCTGCCGAAGGTCGCGGACGGACAGGCGATGAAGCTGATGATCATCCCGTCGGACGCGATGGCGACGATGGGTGCGGTGGCGGCGCTCGGTGGTGGCTTCCAGGTCGGCCAGGACACCACCGCGGATAGTCCGGCCGACGAAGGCCGCTAGCCCGTGGCCGCGGTCATCTGGATTCTGATCGCTCTCGTCCTCTTCGGGGCCGAGCTGCTGACGCTGTCCTTCGTCGCGTTCTACCCGGCGATCGGCGCCCTCGCCGCCGCCCTCACGGCGGTGCTCGGCGGCAACATCGGGATCCAGGTGATCGTGTTCGCGGTCGTCACCGTGGTGTCGTTGCTGCTGACCCGCAAGCCGCTGCTACGGATGATGAAGCGCATGCCGAACGTTCCGTCGAACGCCTCGAACGTGATCGGCCGCCGGGCGGTCGTGGTGATCGCGATCGAGCCCGGGCCGGGGCAGCGGGGTCAGGTGCGGGTCGGCACGGAGCACTGGAGCGCCAAGTCGGAGAACGAGCGGCCGATCGACGTGGGAACGACGGTCGAGGTTGCGCGCATCGACGGCGTGGCGTTGGTCGTCCGGCCCGTCAGTGAAGTGCCGGCGCTCGTTCAGACGCCGTAGCCGCGGACGCGCCAGTACGAGGCCGCGATGGCCATCACGCCGACCCCGACGGCGATCGCGACGCCCAGTGCCCGCTGCGACCCGAATCCGGAAGTGCATCAGTCGCATAGGTCGCGACGATGCCGCCCGCCAGGCCGCCGAGGTGGCCGCCGACCGAGATCCCGGGTAACGAGAACGTGATCGCGAGGTTGACGAGGATCAGCACCATCGCCTGACCCATCAGAGAGCCCGTCGCCATGTACTCGAGGATGAGCAGTGCGCCGATGAGGCCGAAGATCGCACCTGAGGCTCCGACGGTCGGGCTGAGCGGATCCATCCACAATGCCGCCGCTGATCCGGCGAGCCCGGAGACGAAGTAGACGAGGAGGAATCTCGTGGTGCCGAGTGCCTGCTCGATGATCGTCCCCAACCAGTACAAGCCGACCATGTTGAGCGCGATGTGGACGAGCCCCCCGTGCAGGAACGTCGACGTGATGAGCCGCCACCACTCGTCGTTGACCACGATCGGGCCGACCCAGCAGATCCCACTTCGCCATCAGGCCGTGGCGGTTGTCGGTGGCGATGAAGCCGCCGCCTTGATACGCGGTCACCATGAAGACGGCGACGTTGAGCGCGATCAGCACGATCGTCGCCGGTGCCTGCATCGTCCTGGTCGCACGCTCGATGTTCTGCAGCGTGCGCTGCGGGGATTGCCTCGACCGCACCGACGTTGGCGTGCTCGGGGCAGCGGATGCCGACCGGGGCGAAGGTCATGCAGTCCTCGCAGATGGGGCGGCCACACTCCGAGCACGAGACACGCGTCTCCCGGCCCGGATGGCGGTAGCAGTGTGGCGCGTCCGACATCGACGGCTAGCGTAGCGGCGTGCACGTTCATGTCGCCTTCACTCCCGACGAGTCGGCCGCCGCTCCGACCGGTGTCGTGATCGACGTGATCCGCGCGACGTCGACGATCTGCCAGGCGCTCGCGACGGGCTACGAACGGGTGTGGTGTGCGGCCGAGGTCGAGGACGCACGCGCGCTCGCGGCCGAAGGTGGCGTCACGCTCGGAGGCGAGCGCCTCGGCGTGCTGATCGAGGGGTTCGACCTCGGCAACTCGCCCCGCGAGTACCTCACGGTTCGCTCGCCGATCCTCGCGATGTCGACGACGAACGGCACGCGGGCAATCGTCACCGCCGCGGAGCGTTGCGAACGGGTGCTGATCGCGTCGCTCCTCAACCTCGAGGCGGTCACCGAGGCCGCCCGGGCGCACGGTGACGACGTCGCGATCTTCTGCGCGGGCGTGAAGGGTGCGTTCGCGCTCGACGACAGCTACGTGGCCGGGCGCATCGCCGCGCTCCTCTCCGACGACCGGAGCGATGCCGCCGAGGCAGCGGTCCGGCTGGCGGCGTCGTACGGCACGGCCGAGGAGGCGTTCCGCGCCTCGCGCAGCGGCCGCAACCTGATCAACCACGGGCCGGAGCTCGAGGCGGACATTCCGTACTGCGCGCAAGAGAGCGTGCTCACCGTCGTCCCGCGCCTCGACGGCATGCACGGCATCGCGGCTCAGATCAAGGCCTAGAGGCTGCGCGCCGTGCAGGTCGCGATCGTCCTGTTCACCCGGGACCTGCGCGTCCACGACAACCCGGCGCTCGCGGCTGCGGTCGAGGCCGCCGAGACGGTGCTGCCGCTGTTCGTCCTCGACGACGGGATCGTCGGCACCCGCTTCGGCGCAGCGGCCGGCCGGCGCGCGTTTCTCCGCGAGTCGCTCGCCGACCTCGACGCATCGCTCCGTCGGCTCGGCGGCGCGCTCGACGTCCGCCGCGGCGAGGTCGTGGCCGAGACCGTTCGGGCCGCGCGGGCGGTTGGCGCCACCACCGTCTTCGCGAGCTCGGATGTCAGTCCGTACGCGGTCGCGCGGCAACGCAGGCTCGCGGCCGAGCTCGACCTCCGGCTCGTCGACGGCAACTACGTCGTTCCCGCGGGAGAGGTCGCGCCGACGGGCAACGACTACTACCAGGTGTTCTCGCCGTACAACCGCGCCTGGTCCGAGGTGCCGTGGGGGTCGCCCGTCCCGACTCCTCAGACGATCCGGCTGCCCGACGGCATCGAGCCGGGCGCCGTCGAACCTTGTGTTGAATCAACACAAGCTTCCGTGCGCGGCGGCGAGACGGCCGGCGTCGAGCGCGCGGCGGCCTGGCTCCGGGAGCATCTGGATGAATATGGCTCGGGAGGGCACGACGCGATCGCTGCCGACGCGACCTCGCGGCTCTCGCCGTATCTGCACTTCGGCTGCATCTCGCCCCGCGCGCTTGCGATCCGCGCCCGGGAGCTCGGTGGCGACGCCTTCGTGCGCCAGCTCTGCTGGCGGGACTTCTACGCCCAGATTCTCTTCGCCCGGCCCGAGACGCAGGTCGAGGACATGCGCGGTCGCGGCGACCGGTGGCTCGACGATCCTGACGGACTTGCCGCCTGGAAGGAAGGAGTGACCGGCTACCCGCTCGTCGACGCGGGCATGCGCCAGCTGCGGGCCGAGGGCTGGATGCACAACCGGGCGCGCATGGTCACCGCGTCGTTTCTCGTCAAGGATCTCGGGATCGACTGGCGCGAGGGCGCGCGGCACTTCTTCGATCTCCTCCTCGACGGCGACGTCGCCCAGAACGTCGGCAACTGGCAGTGGGTCGCCGGGACCGGTGTCGACACGCGGCCGAACCGCATCTACAACCCGACCGCCCAGCTCAAGAAGCTCGATCCCGACGGTGACTACGTGAGACGGTACGTCCCGGAACTCGAGGACGTGCCCGCACGGGACATCGCCGAGCCCGGCCTGCTGGCGCCGTCGTACCCGCGGCCGATCGTCGATCACGGGCAGGCGGTGGCGGCGTTCCGGGCGCGGCGTGGGGTCGGGACGGATGAGTAGCCTGGGACGATGAGCACCGAACCGGGATGAGCGACGCGAGCGGGCAGCCTCATTCGGCGGCGTAGCCGACGTCTACGAGCGTTCGCGTCCCGGCTACCCCGAGGATGCCGTCCGCTGGCTCGCAGGCGAGCAGCCGTGCGATGTCGTCGATCTCGGCGCCGGCACGGGCAAGCTGACGCGGTCTCTCGTCGCGCTGGGTCACCGCGTGACGGCGGTCGAGCCGCTTCCCGAGATGCTCGATCAGCTCCGCGCGGCGGTGCCCGAGGCGACCGCGCGTCGAAGGTGGGGCGGAGGCGATCCCGCTTCCGGCCGAGAGCGCCGATGTCGTCACGGTGGCGCAGGCGTTCCACTGGTTCGACCACGGCCCTGCGCTCGTCGAGATCGCACGCGTGCTGCGGCCGGGTGGCCGCGTCGCACTCGTCTGGAACGTTCGGGACGAGAGCCAGCCGTATGTCCGGGAGTTGACCGACGCGATGGTCGGACGGACGGGCGTCGACGAGGGGTCGGTCGAGCCGATCGACGCGAGCGGGCTGTTCGGGCCGGTCGAGCACGCGACCTTCAGCATTCGTCCAGGAGGTCGACCGCGAGACCCTCCGCGAGCTCGTCCTCTCCCGCAGCTACTGCGCGGTTCGCTCCGAGGAGGAGCGGGCGCCGGTGCTGCAGACCGTCGACGACCTGTTCACGGAGTACGCCCGTGACGGAATGCTGAGCCTGCCGTACCTGACCGAGTGCTTCCGGGCGACCCGGCTATGACCGGTGCGTCGGCCGTGCCGGTGGTGTCCCTCCGCGCTGTCGAGGACGGCGACCTGCCGCTCTTCTTCGAGTGGCAGTCCGACGAGGAGAGCTACCGGATGGCGGCGGTGCCGACCCGTGACGCGGAGTCGTTCGCAGCGCACTGGGCGCGGAATCGCAGCAACCCCGAGAACTTCATGCGGACGATCGTGGCGGACGGAGTGGTGGTCGGCAACGTGCTGAGCTGGACGGGTGACGAGGGACGGATGGTCGGTTACTGGATCGGCAAGGAGCACTGGGGGCAGGGCATTGCGAGCGCGGCGCTCCGGCTCTACCTCGACGACGTCGAGCAGCATCGGCCCCTGCTCGCGTCCGTCGTCGAGCACAACGCGGGCTCGCGCCGCGTGCTCGAGAAGGCCGGCTTCCAGTTCGTGGCGCGGGAGCTCGTGGACGACGGGCCGGAGCCCGGCACCTTTGCCGAGCTGCACTTCCGGCTCGGCTAGGTCGCTCGGCTAGGCGGCGTCCGCGCCGGCGCGCTCCTCGACGAGCTCGTAGAGCTTCCCGTCCGGCATCCGGAAGTGGGAGTAGCGCCAGCGGGCGTTCTCGCTGATCCCGTCGGTCTCGACACCGGCAGCGTGCAGCTCGGCGATCGCGCCGTCGAGGTCGTCGACGATCAGGCCGATCGTGCGCTCCAGGGAGCCGTCCTCTTCGTACGGCGGCGCCACCGCGAGAACGTCGCCGTTCGACGCCGCAAAGAGCTCTGCTCCGACGCCGTCGATCGCGATCGGCGTCAGGCCGAGCACGTCCCGGAGGAAGGCGCCCATCTCCACATGGGCCGTTGTGTGACTGCCGACGAAGCCGATCCCGCGGATCTCCATGTCTGTTCTCCCTTTGCTTGGCCATTCCGGCGCTTGGCCGTTTCGGCCATCTTGACAGGCGAACGTATGTTCGTGTAGAACTACTGGTTCAGTGATCGCCTGCCTCCTCATCCCGGGATTCACGCTTCGCGCAGCATTGCGCTCCCGGCCGAGGCTGGCGCTCATGCCGGCGGCGCTCGCGCCGGAGCCGGGCAAGGACGCGGTCATCGGGCCGATCACGGCCGCGGCGGAGGCGGCCGGGGTGCAGGTCGGCATGCGCATGGGGGAAGCGCTTGCGACCTGTCCCGACCTCGTGCTGATCGAGCAGGATCCGGCGGCGGTGGAGCAGGAGTGGGAGGGGGTGCTGCGCCGGCTGGAGGATGCGGGGTTCTCCGTCGAGTCGACCGAAGCGGGCCTCGTCACGTTCGAGACCGGTGGGGTCGAGCGCCTCTACGGAGGAGTGGAGGCGGCGCTGACCAAGGCGCTCGCCTCCGTTGGATCTGCCTGGGATCCGCGCGCAGGCGCGGGTGGCCGCCGCTTCGTCGCTCTCGCGGCAGCAAGCGTGGCCCGACCCGGTCAGGCAGTGATCGTCGAGGGGAAGGAGGAGCAGGGCTTCCTGGAGCCGCTCCCGCTCTCGCTGTTGCCGCTTCCGTCGAACCGGTATGCCGAGCTCGAAGGGCTCGGGGTACGTCGGCTCGGCGAGCTGGCGTCGCTTCCCGGCGGCGCTGTCGAGGAGCGGTTGGGGCCAGAGGGGAAGCGGGCGTGGAGCCTCGCAGGTGGGGAGCGGAACACCGCTCGTGCACCCCGCGTGCGTGGGCGATCGCCTGCGGCAGAGCTGGCAGAGGCCCTCTCCTTCCCCGAGGCGGTCGCGAACGAGTTGACGCTGCGCCGGGCGTTCGGGGCGCTGCTCGACCGGCTGCTCGCGCGGCCGGAGCGGGCGGGACGCCCGTTGCGCAAGGTGGCGGTCTCGGCCAAGCTCGTCGGCGGTGGCTCGTGGCGGCGGGCGACGACGTTGCGCGAGGCGACCGCCGAGCGGGGGCGGCTGCGGGCGGCGCTCGGGCCCAAGCTGCTCGAGATCCCGGCCCCGGTGATGGAGCTGCGCCTGGAGGCGGTCGAGCTCGCCGATCACGTCGGCAACCAGCTCACGCTCGTCTCGCCCGAAGGCGACGAGATGGACGGACGTTTGCGCGAGGGCCTCCGGCAGGTGAGAGCCAGCACCGGCTCGGGCTCGGTGTGCGCAGTGGTGGAGGTGGCACCGTGGTCGCGTATTCCGGAAACGCGCGCGCTCGTCGTGCCCCGCGACCTGGCCTGAGGCTGATGCTTTCTGCCGCGCTTCGCGCGGATGCCGTGAAGTTGGGAGAGCCTTCGGTTCGAACCGGCATCCGTGCACGGTGACAGGCTCCTGCCTGTGTCCGGACTTCGAGTCAGGGCACCCCATGAGCACTGGTGGGACGGGCGCGGTGTCTGGCTTTAGCCGGACGCCCGGGTTGGGTGAGGCTTCAGCCTCACCCGCTCTTCCCGCCCCGCGCACAGGCGACAGGCGTATGGGCGAGGCGTGCCTCGCCCGGGCTCCGCATGGCGGCACCCCATGAGCACCGCCAGCGGCTCCTGGGCCAGCCGCCCGCATGCGCTGACCCGCACGACGGCGGGGCGTCTCAACACGCCGCGCCCGGCGCTCGTCGAGGCGGGAGTCGACGGCACGCCCTGCGTGGTCAACCGCCAGCAGGTCGCCTTCGTGCGCGAGGAGTGGCGCGTCGTCGACCGCTGGTGGACCGAGGAGCCGCTCGACCGCCGCTACTACGAGGTCGTGCTCGAATCGGGACAGAACGTGTGCGTCTACCGCGACCGGGAGCGTGGCTGCTGGTTCACGCAGCGGGGGGCATGAAGCTGGGAACCTGCGGTTCCAACCGGCGATCTGGCGTTCGATGAGAGGCTCTTGCTCGCTTCTAGAGCGTTGCCGTGCCGCGAGCGCGGTGGCCGGCTTTAGCCGGTCGCCGGGTGTCCGACTTCAGTCGGACGCCAGGGTCTCCGCCGGCGGCACGCTGTGATCCTGCCCCAGCGCCTCGTAGGCGAGCGCCTCCCATTCACCGGCCTGCGCCGGCGGCACCACCACCCACTGGCGAAACGCCTCGCCGCGCCCGGACGGGTCGAAGAGGTGCGCTCCGGGCAGCGCCAGTGCGCGCCGGTGCACGTCCGGGTCGGTCAGCTTGAACACCATCCCCGTGCGGGAGAGGCCGAACACGACCTTGCCGGAGCGCTTCACGCACGGCATCGAGAACACCTTCGAGGCGCGTGCCTCCTCGTGCCAGGCGCAGATCGCGTCGACGATGTCCTCGAAGCGCTCGCGTTCGTCCTGCTCGCGTTCGTCCATGGGCCAACGATACGCAGCCCGACGGCGCCTATCCCGTGCAGGCAGCGCCCATGACGTACGTCGAGCTCCACTGCCACTCGTCGTACTCGTTCCTCGACGGCGCCTCGCTGCCGGAAGAGCTCGCCGCCCGCGCGGCCGAGCTCGGCTACCCGGCGCTCGCGCTCACCGACCACGACGGGGTCTACGGCTCGCTCGAGTTCGCCCATGCCGCGAAAGACCTGGGAGTGCGGCCGATCACCGGTGCCGAGGTGACGCTCGAAGGCGGCTCCCACCTGACGCTGCTCGTCGAGTCGAGCCAGGGCTACGCGAACCTGTGCCGGATCCTGACCGAGTCGCATGCGGGCACCCGGCAGCCGGGACGCGAGGATCGCGAGCCGCTCCCACCGTCAGTCGCCCAACGCTTCATCGAGGAGCACAGCGACGGCCTCGTCTGCCTCTCCGGCTGCGCCCGCAACGGCCTCGCGGTGCAGAACCCGAACTGCAGCCGCCCGACTGGCGCACGCCTTCGGCCCGGAGCGCTTCTTCGTCGAGCTGCAGCGGCCATACGAGCGCGGTGACGTGCGGCGCAACACCGCTCTGCGCGACCTCGCCGAGCATCTCGGCGTCGCCACCGTCGCCACCGGCAACGTGCATGCCCACGCGGCGCGGCGCACGCTCCTCCAGGACACGCTCGTCGCGATCCGTTGCCGCACCTCTCTCGACGGCTGCGAGCAGGAGCGGCGCGGCAACCGCGAGAGCATCCTGAGGGCGCCGGCAGACGCGGCCGAGCTCTTCGCCGGCATCGACCCGGCCGCCGCCGCCCGCACCGTCGAGATCGCGGAGCGGCTCCAGTTCGACCTCACCAAGGAGCTCGGCTACCGCTATCCCGACTTCTCCGACGGCGACGAGCCCGCGATCCGCCAGCTCGCCGAGATCTGCAACGACGCCTTCTCCGACCGCTATCCACCGCGCGACCAGCGTCTGCTCGCCCGGGCGCGCGATCGCCTCGAGAGCGAGCTCGCGCTGATCGACGAGCTCGACCTGGCGGGGTTCTTCCTGCTCCACTGGGAGGTGCTCGACCTCGCCCGCGAGTGCGCCCTGCAGGTGCGTGGTCGCGACTCGCCCCGCCGCTTCCTGCCACCGGGACGGGGACGCGGCAGCTCGGTCGGCTCGATCGTCTGTTACCTCACCGGCCTCTCGCACGTCGATCCGGTCGCGAACGACCTCTCGCTCGGCCGCTTCCTCAACCACGAGCTCGCCTCGGTCCCGGACATCGACCTCGACTTCCCGCGCGACATCCGCGAGAAGCTGATCGTCGCCGTCACGAAGCGCTACGGCAACGAGCATGCATCGCTCGTCGCGAGCTTCGCCACCTATCGCTCGCGCGGTGCGATCCGCGACGTCGGCAAGGCGCTCGGGCTGCCGCAGGCAGAGCTCGAGCGGATCGCCCGGCTCAGCGACGGCTGGGATGCATCGCGCATCGCCGAGGAGGTGGCAACGCTTCCGGATGCCGAGCGCAAGCTGGTCTCGAAGCGCTGGCGCGCCTTCCAGTTCCTGACGACCGAGATCGCCGGCCTGCCGCGCCACATCTCCCAGCATCCGGGCGGCATGGTGATCTCGTCACGGCCGCTGATCGACCTCGTCCCGGTGCAGCCGGCCGCGATGGCGGGGCGCCAGCTCTGCCAGTGGGACAAGGACTCCTGCGCCGACGCCGGCTTTCTCAAGATCGACCTGCTCGGCCTCGGGATGCTCTCCGCCGTCGAGGACTGCGTCGAGAAGATCGCGGAGATCTACGGCGCTCCGATCGACCTCTCCCGGATCCCGCTCGACGACAGCGACGTGTTCGCGGAGATCCAGCGGGCGGACACGGTCGGCACCTTCCAGATCGAGAGCCGGGCGCAGATGCAGAGCCTGCTGCGGACGAAGCCAGAGAACATCGACGACCTCACCGTGCAGGTCGCGCTCGTCCGGCCGGGGCCGATCCAGGGCAAGGCGGTGCATCCCTACATCGAGCACCGCAAGCGCCTGCGCGAGGACCCGTCGTTCGTCTACCCGGTCGACCACGAGTCGCTGCGCGAGCCGCTGCGCTCGACCCTCGGCGTCGTCGTCTTCCAGGACCAGGTGCTCGACGTCGCAATCGCCCTCGCCGGCTTCACGGTGGGCGAGGCAGAGGGACTGCGCCGGGCGATGAGCCGCAAGCGCAGCCGCACCGCGCTCGAGTCCCACCGGGTGCGGTTCATCGAGGGCGCTGTCAAAAACGGTGTCACCGAGAAGGTCGCGGACACGGTCTACGACAAGCTCGTCGGCTTCTCCGGCTTCGGCTTCCCGAAGTCCCATGCAGCCGCGTTCGGGCTGCTCGCCTACCAGTCGCAGTGGCTTCGCCACCACTACCCGGCCGAGTTCCTCTGCTCGCTGCTGAACGCACAGCCGATGGGCTTCTACCCGCCGGCGAGCCTCGTGCGCGACGCCCAGCGGCGCGGCGTCGAGGTGCTGCCGCCCGACGTGAACCTGAGCGAGACCTGGTGCGCGCTCGTCGGCTCCGCCGCCGAGGCTTGTGTTGATTCAACACAAAGTCCGCAGGCGGTCCGAATCGGGCTCGCGTACATCCAGTCGGTGGGAGAGGACGATGCCGATGCTCTCGTCGCCGAGCGCGAGGCGAACGGAGCGTTTCGCGACGTCGGCGATCTCGCGCGGCGGGTGCCGCTCGCGCAGGAAGGCCTCGTGGCGCTCGTCGAGGGCGGCGCCTGTGACGGGCTCGGCTCGGGAGCGGCTCCCGTCCAGGCGCGAAGCGGCAAGGGACAGATCGGCAAGCTCGCATCGCCGAAACGCCGTGACCTGCTCTGGGAGCTCGGGCTCGCCAACCGCCCTGTCTCCGTGCCCGGAACGCGCGGCGCCGCGAAGCAGCTCACGCTCTCGATCGATCCCACCGCCGCAACACCCGAGCTCCGCGACCTCACGCGCTGGGAGCAGATGGCGGCCGACTACCGGCGCACGGGCCTCTCCGTCGGCGTGCACCCGCTGACGTTGCTCCGGCCACATCTGCCGGAGCAGGCGCTTCGCAGCGACGACCTGCACCACTCGTCCCACGGATCGACCGTCGCCTATGCGGGCCTCGCAATCGCGAGGCAGCGGCCCGCCACGGCGAAGGGAATCGTGTTCATGCTGCTCGAGGACGAGTGCGGCCAGGTGAACCTGATCGTGCCGAAGAACGTCTACGAGCAGCACCGGGCGATCGTCCGCAACGAGCCGCTGCTCCTCGCGCACGGCCGCTACGAGCGGGTGGGGGAGAACCGGAACATCCTCGTCTCCTCGATCGAGACCCTCGGGGCGCTCGCCCGCCGGGTGGCGGAGCTGGACGTCGGCGCGGCCCTTCCGCGCGCCCACCACTTCGGCCATCGCTGAGGCCACCACCGAAGCCCATCACCGCGCACGATTTGCCGTCGGCTGAGAGGATCGCGTCGTTACGCTCCTGCTACGGACAATAGGCGCCGTACGACCTAGCGAGGGAGAGGGAATGGGCTGGATCATCTTGACGGTGGTGTTCGGGGTCGCGTTCTGGGGAGGCATCATCTGGTGGTCGCTGATGAGGGCGCCGGAGACAGCGGCAACGGGTCGCTGGGGCCTTGCTCTCGCCGGCGTCTCGGCGGTGTTGTGGATCGTCGTGTCGCTCGGGTTGATGGTCCACACCGTCGGCCAGCGCGAGGTGGCGATCGTCTACAACTTCTCGGGCACGATCGCCGGGAAGAAGGATGCAGGCGTCGTCACCACGATGCCGTGGCAGCACATCAAGAAGGAGAACATCGGGATCCAGCACGAGGAGTTCGATCTCGACTCGACCAACGCGGCCGTCTCGAAGGACCAGCAGCCCATCTACGCCAAGCTGTTCCTCAACTACCGGATCGAGCCGAGCCACGTCGTCGACCTCTACAAGAACGTCGGCCCGGGCTGGAAGACGATCCTGCTCGACGCGCGGGTTCTGCAGGACTTCAAGGAGATCACGGCGACGTACTCGACGCCGCAGATCACTGCCGCGCGGGAGCAGCTCCGGATCGACACGAAGGCCCGGCTCCAGAAGGAGCTCGACGAATACGACATCAACGTCGTCGACGTGTTCGTGAAGAACCTCAGCTTCTCGCAGTCGTACACGGACGCAATCGAGCGCAAGCAGAAGCAGGTGCAGGACGCGCTGACGGCGCAGGCGAAGGTCGCCCAGGTGACAGCCGAGGCGAACCAGAAGATCGCCCAGGCAAAGGGTGAGGCGACGGCCAACGTGGAGCGGGCCCGCGGCGACGCGACGGCAAACCGTTTGCGGCAGAAGTCGCTCACGAAGCTTCTGATCCAGCAGCTCGCGATCGAGAAGCTGAACCCGAACGTGCAGGTGATCGTGTGCCCGCCGCAGTCGGTGTGCATCCCGAACTCCGGCGTCGTTCCCAACCCGACAGGCAACTAGCGAGAGATGGGTCGAATCGTCGAGGTGCTCGTCGGGTTGAACGCCCTCGGCGGCATCGCAGCATTCCTGGGGTACCGGCACGCCGGCCGCAAGGCCGGCGACCGGCTCCTCAGGCGGGAGCGGAAGGCGCCGCCGACGACCCCGGCGACGACGGAGCCCCAGCTGCCGCCGGATCGAGAAGGCTCGCCTCCCAGTACGTCGTAGCAACCTCGAAGCCGAGCAGCGAGTAGGCAGCGATGGCAGCCTTGTTGTCTGCCCTCACGTTGAGCGCGATCGTCTCGATGCCGTCCTCGAGCAGGAGAAGGCAGAGGGCCGCGCAGGCAGCACGTGCCAATCCTCGGCCACGAAGCTCCGGCAGCGTGGCGACGTTGCCGAGCGCGGCCACACGCCACGTCGGCGAGTGGACATGCACGCCGGCGACGCAGGCAAGGCGCCCCTCGTGCCTGATCCCGACGTACCGGCCCGTTGCGAGCATCCGCGGCGTGAACCACGTCTCCGGGTACGCGAGTCGGTAGAGCTCGTCGATTTCCAGGAGGTCGTCCTCGCCGAGCAGATCGACGGGAGCTGCGCTGGCGGCGAGGATGTCGGTGCGGGCGAGCGCAAGCTTGCGATGAGGCTCTGCCGCCTCGACCGTGTACCGCTCGCGAAACACGTCGAGGAGCGGCGGCGAGACGTGCACGTACAGGGCGTCGGGCAACGTCGGCAGCAGCTCCTCGAGCAGTGACACCATCGATGTGTCCGGTGGCTCTGCGATTGCGATCACCACGGGGACGGACGGCTCGCTGTAGAGCAGCGCAACCTGTTCGAGCCGACCATCGTGCTCCCAGGCGAACCAGCGCGTGTGGGGCCAGTCGAAGTCGTCGAGGTCGCCGAGCTCGTAGACGTGCGCCTCGGCGTTGCGGCGGAAGAAGGCGGCGATCGTGGCGCGATCGTCGAGCTCGTGGAAAGTCATGCGGGCAGCCTAGAACGCCGGCCGCTGCCGAGGTTCGAGCTAAACGGTTTCGCCGGCGACCCGGCGGACTTCCTCGAGCGTCGTGATCCCCGCCGCGGCGAGGCGCACGCCGTCCTGACGTAGCGTCGACATTCCCTGCGAGATCGCCATCGCCTCGATCTCCCGCGTCGGCGCCGTGACGAGCAGCGCGATCTCATCGGTCATCGTCATCACTTCGAACAGCGGAACGCGGCCGCGGTAGCCGGTACCACCGCATTCATGACATCCCACTGCGCGCACGAAGCCCGAGGCGTTGGGCATCGAGTACATGTTCAGGGACTCGAGAAGCTCGACCTCCGGTTCGGTGTCGATGCAACACGCCCGGCACACACGGCGTGCGAGTCGCTGCCCGACGATGCAGTTGATCGACGTCGCAAGGATGCTCCGCTCGATGTTCATGTCTGTCAGCCGCTGAATCGCAGAAGCCGCCGTCTGGGCGTGCAGGGTCGTCAGGATCAGGTGGCCGGTCATCGAGGCGCGGAACGCGATCTGAGCGGTCTCCTCGTCTCTGATCTCGCCGACGAGGAGTACGTCGGGATCGGAGCGCAGGATCGTCCGCAGGCCGTTGGCGAACGTCAGCCCGGCCCGCGGGTTCACCTCTACCTGATCGAGGCCGTCGACCCGATACTCGACTGGATCTTCGATCGTGGTGAGCTGCCGATCCGGCGTGTTGAGGAGCTGGAGGCAGGTGAAGAGCGTCGTCGTCTTGCCCGAGCCTGTCGGACCGACGACGACGACGGCGCCGAACGGCTGCGAGATCGCGCGTTGCAGCGCGGCGTGGCTCCGTGGCGCCATCCCGAGCGTTTCCAGCGACTCGGGGGCCTCTCCCTGCGACAGCATCCGGAGGGTGACCTTCTCCCCGAACGTCGTCGGCAGGGTCGCCATCCGCACGTCCATCGTCTCCTCGCCCCGCCGGACGGAAAGGCGCCCGTCTTGGGGCATGCGCCGCTCGGCGATGTTGAGCCCGCCCATGACCTTGAGACGGCTGACGACAGCGGTCGCCTGCGTACCGGGGATCGACGTCAGCTCACGCATGACTCCGTCGACGCGGATCCGAACATGCAGCCGCCGCTGCTGCGGGGTGAAGTGGATGTCGGAGGCTCCGGCGTCGACCGCGGTCGAGATCGCCGTGTTGACGAACATCACGGAGGGCGTGTCGTGATGGAGGTCGAGAACGTTCGCGGTGTCCTCCGTCTCTTGAGCGTCGCTGACGAACTCGAGGCTCTGGACACTGGCGGGGTCATTCACCATCGTGATGGCCGAGTCGATCGTCTCAGGAGCGGCAACGCAAATGCGGATTGGCATTCCCACGGCGAGCCGCAGCTCGTCGGAGAACATGACATTCGTCGGATCGGCGACTGCGACGAGGATGGAACCGTCGTCGAGGAAGCGGACGGGAATTGCTCGATAGCGCCGGGACAGGATCTCCGTTAGGAGAAGCGCGGCTGCCATGTCGATCGATGCGTAGTCGAGTTCCATGTACTCGAGCTCGTGCTGCTCGGCCAGAACGCGCGAGATCGCGCTCGAGGTCACGAACCCCTCGTCGAGGAGAATTTCGCCGAGTCGTCGATCGGGGCGGTTGGCCTGGATCGCCAGGGCCTGATCGAGCTGCTGCGGCGTCACCGACTCGTTGCGAACGAGCAGCGCGCCGAATGCCGGCCACTGATTCCGCGGTTGCCTGATTGCCTCCATGCCTTCGTATCGGCAGGCATGCTCCGCTGGTTGAGGGCTGCGGTTACCCGTCCATGGGACACTGGCGCTATGCGAGCCGTCGTTCAGCGGGTCACCCATGCGAGCGTCACGGTCGAGGGAGAGGTCGTTGGCGCTATCGGGCCTGGGCTGCTCGTCCTGCTCGGCGTCGCGACGGACGACACGGCCGAGGAGGCAGACCGGCTCGCCGGCAAGGTCGCCCGGCTGCGGATCCTCGAGTCGGCCGACGGGAAGCTCGATCTCTCCGTGCTCGACACCGGCGGCGAGATCCTCGTCGTCAGCCAGTTCACGCTGCTCGCCGACGCGTCGAAGGGCAACCGGCCCGGCTTCTCGGATGCCGCCCGCCCGGAGGTCGCGAAGCCGCTCGTCGAGCGGTTCTGCGCTGCCCTTTCCGGCCAGGGCGTCCCGGTCGCAACGGGCGTGTTCGGCGCCCGGATGAGCGTCGAGCTCGTCAACGACGGCCCTGTCACGATCATCCTCGGCTGAACCGGACAGTGGGCGCGTCGCCCACGGCGGTGGACGGTGCTATCCTCTCTCTACCGCATTTCACTGCTTGACGAAATGGGCGCGAGGCGCCCATTTTTGTTGAGGAGATGGGGTTTTCGAAGGAGAAACTGCAGGCGCGACAAGGAGAACAGCAGTGGCGGACATGCTCGCAACCGAACGGACGCTCTCACGGGACATCGTCCCGGCAGTCGAGCGTGCCGTGCCGGGCGTCGAGGTGCTCGCCGTCGAGCTGCTGTCACCGAGCAGGTTCTGCGTCTACGTCGACCACCCCGAGGGGGTCGACCATGCGCTGTGCGCCCGCGTGACCGAGATTCTCTCCGACTACCGCAGGTCGTACACGATCGACGTCTCTTCGCCCGGGCTCGACCGGCCCGTACGGCGGCCCGAGCACTTCCGTGCAGCCGTCGGGCACGACGTTCAGCTTCGCACCGCTGCCGACATCGCCGGCAAGAACCGTTTTCGCGGCACGGTCGTTGCCGCCACAGACCAGAGCGCCCGAATCGCCGTCGGCGAGACGGAGCTCGACATCCCGTACGAGACGATCGTGCGGGGCAACCTGATCGACGAGGGATAGGTGAGCTCATGAGCCAGGAGATCATGGAAGGCATTCGCACGATCGAGCGCGAGAAGGGCATCGAGACGGGCACGCTCGTCGCGGCGCTCGAGGACGCGCTCCTCGCTGCGTACAAGAAGACGCCGGGCGCGACCCGGCACGCCGAGGTGATCCTCGACGACGAGGGCGAGTTCCGCGTGTTCTCGATCGAGATCCCTGGCGGACCTCGAGGAGCGGCTCGTCGAGGAGGCGCGCGAGGCGGCGATCGACGAGCTCGAGCGCATCGAGGAGGAGACCGGCGAGCGCCAGCACACGCTCGTCAACGACGTCGATCTCGAGCTCGACTGGACGCAGGTTCCCGAGGATCTGATGGTGCGCGCCGACGTGACCCCGGAGGGCTTCGGGCGCATCGCCGCGATGACCGCCAAGCAGGTCATCCAGCAGCGCATCCGCGAGGCCGAGCGGGCGATGATGTACGACGAGTACATCGACCGCCAGGGCGAGGTCGTGACCGGCATCGTGCAGCAGGCCGGCGACCGCAACAACGTGCTCGTCGACCTCGGCCGGGTCGAGGCACTTCTGCCGCGCTCCGAGCAGGTCGACGGCGAGCGCTACGAGCAGGGCTCGCGGATCAAGGCCGTGATCACCGAGGTTCGGTCGGGCACGAAGGGCCCGCAGGTGATCCTGTCGCGCCGCGACCCGGAGCTGATCAAGACGCTGTTCGAGCTCGAGGTGCCCGAGATCGCCGACGGTCTCGTCGAGATCCGTGGCGTTGCGCGCGAGCCGGGCTACCGCTCGAAGATCGCCGTCGAGTCGCACACGCAGGGCGTCGATCCGGTCGGCGCATGCGTCGGCCCGCGAGGCTCGCGGGTGCGCATGGTCGTGTCCGAGCTGCGCGGCGAGAAGATCGACATCATCCCGTGGAACACCGAGCCGGCCCGGTTCGTGGCCAAGGCGCTCTCGCCGGCCCGCGTCCGCGAGGTCTACATCGACGACGACACGCGCGAGGCGACCGTCGTCGTCCCCGACGACCAGCTCGCGCTCGCGATCGGCAAGGACGGCCTCAACGCCCGTCTGGCCGCGCGCCTGACGGGTTGGAAGGTCGACATCCAGTCGGACACCGAGTTCGCCCAGGCCGAGGCCGAGGCGGCGTACGCCGGCGAGGACGACACGCAGGAGTTCTCCGGCCGCTGTGCAGCGATGCTGTCGAACGGCAAGCGCTGCCCGAACGCCGCGCTGCCCGGCTCGCACTACTGCGGCGTTCCTGCCCACCAGGCGCTCCACGGCACCGAGCCTCCCGCCATGGCGGAGGCCGACGATGACGAGGCGGACGAGATCGCTCCCGAGATCGCCGAGGCGCAGGGGCTGCTCGACGGAATCGTCGAGGAAGCCGTCGCCTCTGGCCAGATCACGGTCGAGGAGGCAGCCGACATCGAGGATGCGATCGAGGAGGCCGCCGTCGAGCTCACCGAGGAGGAGTCGGAGGCCGAGACGGACGCCGAGCCCGAGATCGTGGTCGTGGCGGTCGAGGAGGACGAGTCTCCTGAGGCGTGACCCACTCGCCGGAGAGAACCTGCGCGGGCTGCGGTCGCAAGGCGCCGCAGGCGGAGCTCGTGCGCTTCGGCTCGGTGGACGGGCACCTGCAGGCCGGGCGCACCATTCCCGGCCGGGGTGTCTACACGTGCCGGCGGCTCGCGTGCTTCGAGCGTGCCGTGGCGTCGCGCGGCTTCAACCGAGTGTTGCGCCGGACCGTCGTCGTCGATCCGGATCTCGCGCGCATCTACACTGGTCTTGAAACAGCTTGCATGACAGGCGGAAATAGCTGATGGCAGACGAGCCCAACAAGCCCAATCGACCGATTCGACCGCGCGGAGGCCCCTCCGGGCGGAAGCGTCGCGTCGTCATCGACGGCGGCAATCAGCGCGGCCGCGACGGCCGCCAGGCGCGCGATCGCAGCGCTGCCACCAACGTCCAGCCGCGCCAGGCAGCCCATCGCCGCTCCGACCGGTCCGGTCACGGTGCCGTCGGGCGTCAGCGTCAAGGATCTCTCCGCCGCGCTCGGAATCACGGTCGCGCAGATCATCAAGATCATGATGGGCCTGGGCGAGATGGTCACCATCACGCAGTCACTGAGCGACGAGTCCGTCGTTCTCATCGCTGCCGAGGTCGACCGCGAGGTCGTCATCAAGCACGCCGCCGACGACGACTCCGAGCCCGAGGTGTTCGAGGACTCCGACGACGAGCTCGCAGCCCGTCCGCCGGTCGTCACGATCATGGGTCACGTCGACCACGGCAAGACGACGCTGCTCGACGCGATCCGCGAGACGGCCGTCGTCGACACCGAGGCAGGCGGGATCACGCAGCACATCGGCGCGTACCAGGCCGTCATCAACGGCCGCAGGATCACCTTCCTCGACACGCCGGGCCATGAGGCGTTCACCGCCATGCGCGCCCGCGGCGCCAAGGTCACCGACATCGCGATCCTCGTGGTCGCGGCCGACGACGGCGTGATGCCGCAGACGCGCGAGTCGATCTCGCACGCGCGCGCCGCCGAGGTGCCGATCGTCGTCGCCGTCAACAAGATCGACGTCCCGAACGCCAACCTCGACCGCGTCCGCTCCGAGCTCGCCCCGGAAGGGCTGCAGCCGGAGGAGTGGGGCGGCACGACCCAGTTCGCAGAGGTCTCCGCCAAGCAGAAGCTCGGCCTCGACGAGCTGCTCGAGAAGCTGCTCCTCGTCGCCGACGCCGAGCTCGATCTCCGCGCGAACCCGACGGCCGACGCATCCGGCCCGATCATCGAGTCGCGGCTCGACGTCGGCCGCGGCCCGGTGGCGACGATGCTCGTCCACCGCGGCACGCTGCGCGTCGGTGACGCGATCGTCGCGGGTGACGCGTCCGGCAAGGTGCGCGCGCTCTACGACTACAAGGGCGAGAAGGTCAAGGAGGCACGTCCCGGCGAGCCCGTCGAGATCCTCGGCTTCGACCGTCCGCCGCCGGCCGGCGAGCTCGCGCGCGTCGTCGAGCACGAGCGGCAGGCAAAGGATCTCGCGCAGAAGCGCGCCGAGCGGCTCCGGCGGGAGCAGCTGGCGCAGCGCTCCAAGCGCGGCGTCTCGCTCGAGAGCCTGTTCTCGCAGCTGCAGGAGGGCGTCGTCCAGGACCTCAACATCGTCCTCAAGGGCGACGTGCAGGGATCGGTCGAGGCGCTGCTCGGCGAGCTCGGCAAGATCCAGCACTCCGAGGTGCGCGTCAACGTCATCCACACCGGCGTCGGCGGCATCACCGAGAACGACGTCAACCTGGCGTCGGCATCGAACGCGCTCGTGATCGGCTTCAACGTGCGGCCGAGCGCCGAGGCACGCGTCCTCGCCGAGCGCGAGGGCGTCGACATCCGCACCTACCGCGTCATCTACCAGCTCACCGACGAGATCCAGCAGGCGCTCGTCGGCATGCTCTCGCCGGTGCAGACCGAGGAGACGCTCGGCGAGGCTGAGGTGCGGGCGCTGTTCAAGGTCTCGCGGCTCGGCACGATCGCCGGCTGCATGGTCACGAGTGGCGTCATCCGCCGCAACGCGCAGGTGCGCGTCGTGCGCGACGGCACCGAGATCTACGACACGTCGATCTCGCAGCTCAAGCGCTTCAAGGACGACGCCCGCGAGGTCGCGGAGGGCTTCGAGTGCGGCATCCTGCTCGAGGGCTACAACGACCTCAAGGAAGGCGACATCCTCGAGGCGTACGAGACGCGCCAGATCGAGCGGACCGACCTCGACGAGGTCGCTGCCGCCCCGGCTCCAGCACCTGCGGCAGTCGCCGCAGACGCGGACGCCGACGCCGACGACGAGTAGCGCTCAGGCGAGAGGACGCTGGCGCAGGCGACAGCCGTAGCACTGGGCGAAGATCCGGCTACGGTCACGGCGTGGCTGACGACACCGCACCGTGGCAGCAGGCCCCATCGGCCGGTTCCCCTCAGACGCCAAGCTCGCCCGCCACGCCGGCGCCGCACCCCCTCGACGCCAGCTCCGGCAAACACCAACGCCACCGACTCGACCGCGGCGGCAACCGCCAACTCAACTGCGCCCGACACCGGATCGCGATCACTCTAGGCCGCGTCCACTCACCCGCACGCGCCTACCTCGAACGGAAACAGGCCGAAGGCAAAACACGCCGCGAAGCCATCCGCTGTCTCAAACGACAGCTCGCAAGGACCGTCTACGTCGCCCTCAAAAACGAGCCCCTATTGACATAGGAGCAACACTGGCCCAGCCGAGCGGTCTCGGCTCGCAACCCCACTCGAGAGCGCCCGGTATCGTCGGGACGGTGAGGTTCTTCGCGGTCGGCACCAACATGGACGAAGAGCGGTTGCGAAATTGGATCCCCTCTGCAGAACGGCTCGGCATCGCGTCCTTGTCGGGCTTCACGTTGAGATGGCACAAACGAAGCTCTGAAGGGGGGAAACTCGCCCCGCTACGCACCGGTCACCCAGATGACGTCGTTTGGGGGGTCGTCTATCAAGTGAACGGCCACGCCTGGCAGCAAATCGACGAAGCACAACGGGGTGCGGGCTACCGCGAGGAGCGCGTGACGGTCGTAGGTCCACAAGGCGCAGAGCACGACGCCTCGGTATACGTCGCCCGTGCCGAGATGATTGACGACTCGATTAGACCGACGCGGTCATATCGAGACCCGATCGTCAGTTCGGCACGGGCCAACGGGCTTCCCGCGGAGTACGTCGACGAACTCGTCAGAACGCCGGTCGCGGACCCGTAGGAAACGCCTGCGCCGCGCGTCCTGTCGCCTGCGTAGACGCTCATGCAACAATCCCGAACCCTGGCCCAGCCAGGGGATCTCGTCCGATAGCGTGCGGCTGCGGCTGAGCGAGCAGCATCCAGGCGACGCCGAGCAATACCAATTCGGAACACCCGCCCAGGTCAGTCGCTCTAGAGTTCGCTGCCCAGATGCTCGCAACCGACGTGATCTCGCTGTATCGAGGCTTCGTGGCCGCCGACGCCCCTGTGTGGCTGATGGGCGGGTGGGGTGTCGATGCGCTCCTGGGTCGTCAAACCCGCCCGCACCACGACCTGGACGTCCTTGTCGATCTTCCCGATCTCGAACGGCTGAGGCGGTGCCTCATCGACCTCGGCTTCACGCTCAAATACACGTGGGACGACGAGGTCAGATGGGTGCGGGACGACACATGGTCGTCACCGCTGGAGCAGCCGAGCGCCTTCGTCTATGGGCACGCCGACGGTCGAGAGGTCGATGTGCACGTGGTGCGCGAAGGCCGTGACGGAACCGTCGAGATGCTCTGGAACGTCCCATACGCGTTCACCGCCGAGGGATTGTCAGCGACCGGGGTCGTCGATGGCCATGAAGTCCGCTGCCTCTCGCGAGAGATGCAGGAGCAGGCGCACACGGGCTACGAGTTGCCCGCCCATCACGTCCAGGACATTCGGCTTCTCACCGAGCCCATCTGACAGCACGGCTCCGACGCAGTCGCTGTCGCCGATCCTCAGGGAACTTCCCGAACACTGCCCAGTCGACAGAGTAGGTCCCATGCCAGGATGCACCCGTGATAGTTCGAGCGCAGCAGGACCATGATTACGAGGCGATTCGGCACGTCTACGAGGAGGCTTTTCGGCGGCCGCGGTTTCGGGCGCCGCAGGACGCTGGTTCGGTCGCACCCGAGGTCGGCCTGTTCGAGGCGCTGTGGGAGGCGGGCGACGTCATTCCCGACTGCTCGTTCACGGCACTAAGCAACGATGGTGTGATCGGGCACGTTACGGCGAGCCGGGCGAACGTTGCCGCGGACCCGGTCGTTGCTGTGGGACCGATTGGCGTCCTCCCGGATTTTCAGGGCATCGGAGTCGGCAGCGCCCTGATGGACGCGCTTGTCGCCGGTGCTGATGGCGTGGGCGTGCCGTTGGTCGTTCTTCTCGGCGCGCCGGCGTACTACAGCCGCTTCGGATTCCGTCCGGCGCAGGAGTTCGGCGTGATACCTCCGGATCGGGAATGGGGAGATGCCTTCCAGGTCCGGCCTCTGACCGCGCACACGGGGGCTGTGGCAGGACACTTTCAGTACGCCCCGGCCTTTTCGTCTGAGTCGCTCGGGTAACGTTCCGACCTCTGGCGCAGGCGACAGCTGCGCGCTAGCCACGGGACCAGCGCGCAGCCGCCGAAGGTAGGAGGCGACGTGGCGCAGGCATCCCGAATACTGGCCGCAAGCGAGTGTCACGCGGCCGGCAGTTGCGGGTCCCCGTGGCAGACGGCTTCGATGTTGTTCCCGTCCGGATCGAGGACGAACGCCGCGTAATACCCGGCGTGGTACTGGGGGCGAAGTCCCGGGGCGCCGTTGTCGCGGCCACCGGCTTCGATCGCGGCTCGGTGGAACTCGTCGACGGTGGCTCGGTCGGCTGCCGCGAAGGCGACATGAACGGGAGCGGCAGGGGGTTCTCCTTCCCCGATCCAGAAATCGCCACCGCCTTCGATGGAGAATCCGGGACCCTGCGAGCTCTCCACGACCTCAACTCCGAACGGCCCGAGGGCCTGCTCGTAAAATGTGCGGCTCCGTCCCAGGTCACCTACCCGCAGGGCCAGGTGGTCGATGAGAGGAAGCGGCACCCGCGTCATGTTAGAGGGCGCTCTCCGAGAAACATCCGCGCTCAGGCCTCAGGCGTTCAGCGCCGCCGGAGCGTGAGAGCGACAAGAAGGCCGCCGATGAAGAGCCCCGCGATCGCGCCGAGTGCCGAGTACAACACGATCGTCGCGGTGCGCCACGTCTCCATGTCGTCGGGAGGGAAGTCCCACCAGTAGGCGGACAGCAGTCCGCCTGCCAGACCACCCGCAACGGTGCACGCCACCAGCGCCGCACCGATTCGAAGACCGCGACGCTTTGCGAGTGGTGGCCGGGGGCGTCGCATCGGCTGGGTTGTCGAGTCGGCGGTTGTCATCGTCGACGGATGGAGGCTCGGATGGAGTAGGCCGATAGGCCGCCGTCGCGCATACGTGACTTGTCGGCATGCCGTGGTACCCCTTGACTACTTCAGTTTCGCTCGACCGCGGGTGCGGCCGTCGGGCTAGTTTGAGAGGGACGTGAATCGGCGAGAACGGGGACGAACCACGGCGTCCCCACATCGCAGTGCGCGCGGGTGGAGGCTGTGAAGACGACATTGAGAAGGAGGCAGCGATGACGACGACAGGGTCGACGACGACGTCAGGGAACGTGCGCGGCCATGCCGACACGGCACTACCGCAGGTGGTGTCCGCCGAGGAATGGCGAGCGGCCCGCGATGAGCTACTGGTCGCCGAGAAGGCACACACGCATGCCGGCGACGCAGTTGCGGCGCAGCGTCGACGGCTGCCGATGACCGAGGTCGATGCGACGCTCGAGGCAACCGGATCGGACGGGCCGACGAGCCTGCTCGACATGTTCGAAGGTCGACGGGAGCTCATCGTCTATCACCACATGCTCAAGCCCGACGACGAGCATCCCTGCCCCGGATGCTCTGCGTTCACCGATCACGTGCCGCACCTGGCTCATCTCAACGTGACCGACGTGACCTTCGCGATGGAGGCCGCCGCGCCGCTCGACCAGTTCCAGGCGTACATGGAGCGAATGGGGAGGCCGGACATCCCGATCTACTCGTCGGCGGGCGGCCGGTTCCGCGACGAGCTGCACCCGTCACCGCACGGGACGGGATCGTTCGGACTGAGCGTGTTCCTGCGCGACGGCAGCCGCGTCTACCGCACCTATTCCACCCAGGGCCGCGGCGTCGACGGGGTGCCGCTGATCGACCTGACGCCGTACGGCAGGCAGGAGTCGTTCCAGGACTCGCCCGAGGGCTGGCCGCAGCGCAAGACCTACACCTTCGGCAAGGTCCACTTCGACTACACGGCCGACGAGCTGGCCGGGCTCGCTGCGCCCTCGACGACCGGCGAGGTGTACCGAGGGCGACTGATCGCTCTCGGAAGACCGCCTCGCGGGACGGCGCAGTTCAGCCGTCGAGCGAGCGCACGAGCACGAACGGCTCGGCTGCCTCGCAGCCACAGCTCGCCCCGTAGAACTCGGCCGCCGCCCGGATCGCACGTGCGCTGCGCGGATGCGGGTAGTCCCGCGCCTCCGTCTTGTAGTGCGCGAACGACGCGAGCTTGCGGTCGAGCGTGTCCGTCACGTCGACGAACCAGTTCGGGACGAACCAGTTGAGCGCCGACGGCGTCCACTCGGTGCTCGAGGTCGGCGCATACGTGAGAACGCGGCGGACAGACTGGCCGGGAACGGGGCGGGTCGCGACGGCGACCGAGTCGAACAGCACGCGGTGGTCGCGATTCACGTCGGGGTGCACCGTGTAGACGACGGTCGGCTCGAAGTCGCCGATCTGGTCCTCGACGACGCGGTTGACATCGACGTGGGGGAGCGTGTCGAGGCGCATGTCGGGCAGGTCGAGGTGGACGTAGTCGGTGACGCCGAGCTCGGCCGCCGCGGCCCGCGCCTCCTCCTCCTTCTGCGCCCGCTTCTCGGCGTCGCCCGGGTACTGGGTCGAGCTGCCGTCGGTGACGCAGACGATCCTCACCGTCGTCCTGGCGCACGACCGCGTGCATCGCGATCGTGCCGCCCATCCCGAGCACCTCGTCGTCGGGGTGGGCTGCGATGACGAGGATACGGCTCATCCGAGCACCGCCCCGACCTCGAGCGCACCACGCGTCTCGACCTCTTCGAGCAGGAGCGCACCGTCACCACAGGCGACGACCAGCCCATCGGGTCGCCGCTCGACGATCGTTCCGGCCGGCGCCGCATTGTCGACCTCGACGGGAAGCGCTCGCCAGACGACGACCTTCTCGTCGTCGAGCCACGTGAACGCGCCCGGGTAGGGCCGCGTCTGCGCTCGCACCCAGTCGTAGAGGTACGGCGCGCGCGTCTCCCAGTCGATGATCCCGTCGAGCGGTGTCCGCTTGAGCCACGAGCTCGCGCGCTTCGGGTCCTGCGGGATGCGGGGCTCGGATCCCGCAACGATCAGGGGGACAGCCTCGTGCACGAGCGTCACGTGCGCCTCCGCCAGGCGGTCGTAGAGCGTCGTCGCGGTCTCGTCGCGGGCGATCGGCACCTCGACCTGACCCACGATCGGCCCGGAGTCGGCCGTCGGGTCGGTGATCTCGAACAGCGTCACGCCCGTCTTCGCGAGGCCGCTGAGGATCGCCCACGGGATCGGTGCGCGTCCGCGATGGCGCGGGAGCAGGGTCGGGTGCATCCCGTACACGGCGCGGCTCGCCGTCGCGATGAAGGCCTCGCGCACGAGCTGCGACCAGCCGACGACGAAGATCACCTCGGGCTCGAGGGCGCCAACGGCCGCGACCACCTCGGGTGCGTTGATGTCGGCTGCCTCGATCAGATCGGCGCCAAGCCGGGCCGCGATGTCGTCGAACGAGCACTGGCCGGAGCGATTCGGATCGACCGGCCCCGGCAGCGTGACGACGCCGACGACCTCCGCACCGGACGCCGCAGCCGCCTCGAGGCAGTCGAGGCCGATGACGTCGAAGCTGACCCAGACCGTCCGCAAGGCGGGGCCAATACTAGTCGAGCCCTCTGCGCGCAGCGGCTCCCGTCGTCACCCGCGCGAAGGGCCGCGCAGCCACGCGGCGGCCGGGACCGCTTCAATGGACGCGTGGCAACGGGCTTCGTCGGCATCTACTCGTTCGAGCTCCTCTTTCCCGAGAGCCACTCCCTGAAGGAGAAGCGCATGCACCTGAGGTCCGTCAAGGCACAGCTGACCAACCGCGTGGCCTGTTCGATCTCGGAGGTCGACCACCACGACGTCTGGCAGCGCTCGCGCCTCACGCTCGCCTGTGTTGCGCGTGAGGCCGGGGAGGCCGATCGGCTCATCGACACTGCCGAGCGCTGGCTTGCGGGCCAGGACTTCGAGCTGCTCGCTCACGAGCGCGAGCTGGTGTCGCTCGATGACTAGGCACACGACGCGATCACCGCGGATGCGGCGGGTCGACGAGGCGATCAAGGCGGTCGTCTCGGAGACGATCCCGACGCTGAAGGATCCGCGCATCGGATTCGTCACCGTGACGGGCGTCGTGACGACGTCCGACCTCGCGCAGGCGACGGTGTGGCTCAGCGTCTACGGCGGCGAGAAGCGACGCCTCGGAACGCTGGCGGCGCTCGAGGGCGCCGCCGGGATCCTGCAGGCGCGGGTGAACAGCCAGCTCCACCTGCGCCGAACACCTCAACTCCTGTTCGAATACGATCAGTCGGTCGAGCACGGCGTCCGGATGACGAAGCTGATCGACGACCTGGACCCCGGCCCCGAGATCCCCGACGTACCTGCAGAGACGACCGATGAGCCAGACGACGACTGACATTGACGCGGTCGCCGACGCGCTTCGCGTCGGCGAGCGGTTCCTCGTCACCTCGCACGAGAACCCCGACGGCGACGCGCTCGGATCGCTGCTGGCGATGCACCTCGCGCTCGTCGAGCTCGGCAAGGACAGCGTCATGGTGCTCGCCGGCGCCGCTCCGTTGCCCGCGGAGTACTCGTTCCTCGACCTCGGCGCCGCATGGCCTCTTGCGCGATGTCCCGGACGATGCCGGCGAGAGGATCCTGGTGGCCGTCGACTGTGCGCAGGAGACGCGGCTGACCGACGACCGCCTGCTCGACGCGACGACCGTCGTCAACATCGACCACCATCACGACAACACGCGCTTCGGGACGGCCAACCTCGTGGTCGGGGAGGCATCGTCGACCGCCGAGGTGCTCGCCGACGTGTTTGCCGGCCTCGAGGTCGTGCTGACGCCGGCCATCGCCACGGCTCTCTACGCCGGTCTCGTCACCGACACGGGGCGGTTCCAGTACTCGAACACGACTCCGAAGGCATTGCGCCTGGCAGCCCAGCTGGTCGAGGCCGGCGCCGACCTGCAGCAGATCTTCCAGGGCGTCTACGAGTCGATGCCGTTCCCGAAGCTGCGCCTGCTGGCGCGTGCCCTCGATCGCGCTGCGCTGTACGAGGACGGACGCGTCGTCGTGTCGTACCTCGTGAGGAGCGACTTCGGTGAGGTGGGCGCGGTCGAGCCGTACTCCGAGGGCGTCATCGACGTGCTCCGCGCCGTCGAGGGTGTCGAGCTCGCGGCGCTCATCCGCGAGCCGCCGCGAGACGGCAGCCCGGCCCGGAAGATCTCGCTGCGGTCGTCCTCGGCCCGCGTCGACGTCTCGGCGATCGCACGCGCGTCGGGCGGCGGTGGCCATCGACAGGCGGCCGGGTTCTCCAGCGACCTCTCGATCGACGAGATCACGGCCTTCATCGTCGCCGCGTTTGCGGCTTTGCCTGCAGCCTCGAGCTGAGAGCGGAGCGCGACCGTGGCAATCCCCAAGGGGCTCGAGCCCACCGGTGTGATCCTCGTCGACAAGCCGGCGGGGCCGTCGTCGTTTGCGGTGCTGGCCGGGGTGCGATCGCGCACGCGCGCCAAGACGGGTCACGCCGGCACGCTCGATCCGTTCGCCACCGGGCTCTTGATCCTGTTGTCCGGTAGGGCAACTACAATGGCGTCATGCTTCGTCGGTCTGCCCAAGCGGTATCTCACGGATGTCGATCTCTCGCGCCGGACGACCACGGGCGATCCCGAGGGCGAGGCGCTCGAGGCCCACGACGTTCCCACGCGTTCGTCGCTCGACGCTGCGCTCGAGGGCCTCCGGGGGGAGATCGAGCTGCCGATCCCGACGGCGTCGGCCGTCAAGATCGGGGGTGAGCGCGCCTACAAGCTGCACCGGAAGGGCGTCGTCGTCGAGATGCCGCTCCGGCGCTCGCAGGTCGACGCGCTCGACGTCATCGCGTATACAGAGGGCATCGCGACACTCGACCTGCGTGTCAGCTCCGGGACGTACGTGCGGTCGATCGCCGATGCGCTCGGTGGTCACTGCGTCTCTCTGCGGCGGACGGAAGTCGGACCGTTCTCCGTCGAGGAAGCCGACGCCGAGCGGGTGCTGACCCTCGACGAGGCGCTCGGTCGCATCGGGATGACCGTCGCCGAGGCGGAGGCCGAGCGACGGCAGAAGGCGGACGCCGACCGGCGGGCGCACGAGGCGCGGAAGGCGAGCGAGGCCGGCGGCGCGGACGCGTCGGGCGCGGTCGCAGCGTCAGAGGCGCACGGCACGGATGCGACCGCCAAGGCGGCGCAGGCAGCCGCCGGCCAGAGTGGGGAGGCCGACGGATGAGGATCGCTCACGCACCGGGCCAGATCGAGCGCCAGCCGCGGGCGGTCGCGATCGGCACCTTCGACGGCGTCCACCGTGGGCACCTGAGCGTGATCCAGGCCGCGGTCGACTCGGGGCTCGCGCCGACCGTGATCACGTTCGATCCGCACCCACGTGTCGCGTTCGGCAACGAGGTCGAGCTGATCACGACGCTCGAGCGCCGGCTGGAGCTGTTCGCCGAGCTGGGCGTCGAGTCGACGCTCGTGGCGCCGTTCACGCCCGGAGCTGATGGCGCTCCAGCCCGAGACGTTCGCCGAGCGCTACCTCAGCGCGATCGGCGCGACCGCCATCGCGGCCGGCCCGAACTTCCGCTTCGGCGCCAAGCGCGCCGGCGATCGCGACCTGCTCGGCGAGCTCGGGTTCGAGATCCTGGATGTCGTGCCGATCCCCGGCGTGTCGTCGTCGGCGATCCGCGCCGCGCTCCGGCAAGGAGATGTCGGTGAGGCCGCAGCCTTGCTCGGGCGGCCGTTCGAGCTCGACGGCATCGTCGTCACCGGCGACCAGCGTGGCGGCACGCTCGGCTACCCGACGGCGAATCTTGCGGTCGAGCCGCGCCTCGCGTGCCCTGCGTACGGGATCTACGCCGGCTCGGCGCTCGGACACCGCGCCGCGATCTCGATCGGCACCAACCCGCACTACGGCGGCCTGGAGCGGCGCATCGAGCCGTTCCTGCTCGACTTCGAGGGCGATCTCTACGGCAAGCGGCTCATCGTCGAGGTGTGGGAGCGCCTGCGCGACGAGGCGGTGTTCGGGTCCGAGGAGGAACTCGTGGCGCAGATCGGCCGCGACGTCGAGGCGACCCGGGCCGCGACCCGGCCTACGCCGGCTACCTGAGCCAGTCCAGCGAGCGCCGCTAGACCGTCGCGGGCCGCCCGCTCACGCAGGCTCCGCGCCCGCCGGACCCCGCGGCGAGCGCCTCGGGATTCGCGACGTCGATCGGCGCGCCTGCGGCGAACGCAACCACCTGGGCGAACGCCTGGCCGAAGTACGTCTCGTACGTCTCCCACGTCACGTACCCGAGGTGCGGGGTCGCGAGCACGGCGTCGCTCGAGACGAGGGGGTCGTCGGCGCCGGCAGGCTCCTCGTCGAACACGTCGACGGCTGCGCTCCCCGGCCGCCCGGAGGCGAGCGCGGCGGCGAGCGCGCCTTGCTCGACCAGCCCGGCACGGGCCGTGTTGACGAAGAGGGCGTCAGGCTTCATCAGCGAGAGATGCCGGGCTGTGACGAGACCCCGTGTCTCCGGCGTCAACTTGAGGTGGACGCTGACGACATCCGAGCGCTCGCAGAGCGCATCGAGGTCCGGCACCGGCCTCGTAGCCGTCGGCGCTGGCGCGCTCGAGCGAGGCCGCGCGTCCCCAGGCGAGCACGTTCATCCCGAGCGCGTTGCCGTAGCCGGCGACGAGCGCACCGATGTTCCCGTAGCCGATGATCCCGAGCGTGCGTCCGTGCAGCTCCCGGCCGACGGTCGTCTGCCACGAGCCGGCGCGGAGCGCGACGGCGTCGGCGACGATGCAGCGCGTCGACGCAAGAATCAGTGCGAGCGTGAGCTCGGCAGGCGCCCGCGCCGACCCGCCGCCGGTGCAGACCACGATTCCACGGCGCGTGCACTCCGCGAGGTCGATGTGGGGCATTCCCCGGCCCGTCTGGCAGATCAGCCTCAGCGTGGGGAGCAGGGCCAGCAACGCGGCGTCGATCGGCGTGCGCTCGCGAATCAGGACGATCGCCTCCGCATCGCCGATCTGGGCGGCCCGCTCGGCCGACCGTCTCCGGACGCGACGACTGCACGACCACGTCGTGCCCTTCGAGCAGAGCGAATGCGTCGAGTCGCTCGACGGCCCGCTGGTAGTCCTCCATCACGACGACGCGCATCGTCACGAGCCTATCGCGACGCCGCCCGCGCGCGGCCTCAGGGGCCGCGATCCCGCATGGCTGCTACGATCCCGCCTGACCCTCTCTCGGCCGGCCGTGTCTTCCTTCACGCCATGCTGAGACTGCGGAGACATCGACGTAAGGAGGCACCATGGCCCTCACCAAGGAAGTCAAGCAGGAGCTGATCGACAAGCACGGTCGCGCATCGACCGACACGGGCTCGCCCGAGGTGCAGGTCGCGATGCTGACGAAGCGCATCAACGACCTCACCGAGCACCTGCGGACGCATTCGAAGGATCACAACTCGAGGCGCGGCCTGCTGAAGCTCGTCGGTCGTCGGCGCCGCTTCCTCACGTACATGCAGAAGACAGACCTCGAGGGCTATCGCGCCCTCATCAAGGAACTGGGCCTGCGCCGCTAGGCGCACGTCCCACCGGCGGAAGGTGGGTGTTTGATCGAGTCGCGCGTCACGACGCGCGATTGGCTCAAACCTCCACCTTCCGAATCAAGAAGAAGAGTGAAGGGAACACACATATGAGCATCGCAACCGGGCGTCAAGCCACGGTGTCGCTCGAGATCGGTGGTCAGGAGATCACCTTCGAGACCGGCAAGCTCGCCAAGCAGGCCGACGGCGCAGTCGTCGTCCGCTCTGGCGACACGATGATCCTCGCGACGGCCGTCGGCCGGACGGAGAGCCGCCCCGATGCGGACTTCTTTCCGCTGACGATCGACGTCGAGGAGCGGATGTACGCCGCCGGGAAGATCCCGGGCGGCTTTTTCAAGCGTGAAGGCAAGGCGTCCGAGCGGGCGACCCTGACCGCACGCATGATCGATCGCCCGATCCGGCCGCTCTGGCCGAAGGGCTTCAGGAACGAGGTGCAGGTCATCTGCACCGTCCTCTCCGCGGACATGGTCCACGGCCACGACGTCCTCTGCATCAACGGCGCCTCCGCGGCGCTCGCGATCTCGCCGCTGCCGTTCCTCGGCCCGGTGGGCGCAGTGCGCGTCGCCCGGATCGACGGCGAGCTCGTCGTCAACCCGACGCTGCAGGAGGCGGACGAGGATTCCGATCTCGACCTGATCGTGGTCGGCACGCGCGACGCGCTGACGATGATCGAGGCCGGCGCGGATCAGGTTCCGGAAGACACGATGTTGCTCGCGTTCGAGCTCGCTCACACCGAGATCAAGCGCATCTGCGACGTCATCGACGATCTGCGCGAGCAGGTCGGCAAGCCGAAGTGGGTCGAGCCGGCCCTGACGGCAGAGCTCGAGTCGACGCACGGCGACGCGATCTGGCAGCGCATTCAGGCCCAGGGCCTGAAGGCCGCCGAGGCGATCGTCGGCGAGATCGTCGACGAGGTCTGCCCCGACGTCACGCTCGACTCCACCGAGGACGACATGGTCAAGGAGATGCAGGTCAAGGGCGGGCTCGCGCTCGTGCTCGACAAGCAGCGCCTCGTCGCCGTCGAGGGCCCGGTGCGCGAGCAGTTCGAGAACGACCTCAAAGAGCTGACCGACGCCGAGCAGGACTCGAAGTACCTCAAGGGTCGCAAGCGCAGCATGCTCTACGACAACATCGTCGAGAACGTCAACCTCCCGTTCCCCGTCTCCGACGGAGACTCGGACGAGAAGGACGCGACGACGAAGGCGTGGGTCAAGAAGGCGGCCGACGCGGTCTACAAGGACATCGTCCGCAAGAAGATCGCCGTCGACAAGCGCCGGCCCGACGGTCGTGGCACGGAGGAGATCCGCCCGATCAACGTCGAGGTCGGCTTCGCACCGCGGACGCACGGCTCCGGCCTGTTCACGCGCGGCGAGACGCAGATCCTGACGCTCTGCACGCTCGGCACGGCCAAGGAAGGTCAGCGGATCGACGACCTCTCCCTCGAGCAGGATCGCCACTACATCCACCACTACAACTTCCCGCCCTACTCGGTCGGCGAGACCGGGTTCATGCGGGGGCCGAAGCGCCGCGACATCGGCCACGGGGCGCTCGCGCAGCGGGCACTCGAGGCGGTTGTCCCGAGCCCGGAGGACTTCCCGTACACGATCCGCCTCGTCTCGGAGACGCTCGAGTCGAACGGCTCGTCGTCGATGGGATCGGTCTGCGGCTCGACGATGTCGATGATGGACGCCGGCGTGCCGATCAAGGCGCCGGTCTCCGGCATCGCGATGGGCCTCGTCAAGGAGGGCGACGACTACGTCATCCTGACCGACATCCAGGGCGCCGAGGATCACCTCGGTGACATGGACTTCAAGGTGGCCGGCACGGAGGATGGCATCACCGCCCTCCAGATGGACATCAAGATCACCGGCGTGACGCAGGACATCATGCGGGACGCGCTCGCAGCAGGCGAAGCGGGCACGCACCGAGATCCTCGCCAAGATGGCCGAGGCGATCTCCGAGCCGCGGGCCCAGCTCGCGGATCACGCGCCGCGCATCTCGTCGGTGCAGATCAACCCCGAGTTCATCGGCATGGTGATCGGCAAGGGCGGCGAGACGATCCGCGGCCTCGAAGCCGACTACGACGTGCAGATCGACATCGGCGAAGACGGCACGATCCTCGTCTACGCGACCGAGGGCACGAAGGGCGACGCAGCCGTGTCGGCCATCACCGCTCTCACGAAGTCGCCGGAGGTGGGGGACACCTACACCGGCAAGGTCGTCAAGACGACCGAGTTCGGCGCGTTCGTCGAGCTCAAGAAGGGCACCGACGGACTGCTCCACGTCTCGAACGTCGGCCCGGGCCGCGTCGCTCACATCGAGGACGTCATGGCACGCGGCGACGTCGTCGACGTGATCGTGCAGGAGGTCGACAAGGACCGGGGCCGCATCGGCCTCAAGCTCGTCGCCAAGCACGAGGACGGCGGACTCGTCATGCCGGACGTCCTGATCGAGCGGGCGAAGGACGCCCCGCCGCGTGAGCCGCGCCCACCGCGCGAGGACCGTGGCGGACGCGACCGCGGCCGCCGCTAGGCATCTCGAAGTCCTGAGCGAAACGGGGAGGCTATGGCCTCCCCGTTTCGTTTCTGTTTAGACGCCTCGCCGCCGTCAGGCATATGCACACTGGCGCAGGCGATCTGCTGCTGCCCGGATGTCAACGCGGATGGTGCGTAGCCCAGCAGTCGCCGCTGTGGGTGCGCTAGCGTCCTCGCATGAGCGCCTTCAGGGAACCGGTGCCGTTCGAGGTGTACGACGCGGGCGTGTATCTCCACGGTACGAAGGCGGAGCTTGCGGTGGGCGATCTGTTGGTCCCGGGGCGCGAATCGAACTTCGAGAGGGGCCGGATGATGAACTACGTTTACTTCAGCGCCACTCTCGACGCCGCGGTCTGGGGCGCCGAGCTCGCCAGCGGCGAGGATCATGGGCGCATCTACATCGTCGAGCCGACCGGGGCGTTCGAGGACGACCCGAACTTGACCGACAAGAAGTTCCCGGGGAATCCAACGCAGTCGTTCCGTAGCCGCGAGCCCCTGCTTGTTGTTGGTGAGCTTGTCGACTGGGTCGGTCATTCGCCCGAGAAGCTCGAGGCCATGCGAGCCTCACTCGATGCGTTGCAGCGGAACGGATCGGCGCACATCGAGGACTAAGTCCCGGACGGTCGACTGTCAGAGTCTCTCGGACCACATCAACATGGCCTTTGGCGAGAGCACAGCTGGAACACGGGAGCAGCCCGGAACCTGGACGATGCGATCATCCGTGTCCACGTCGTCATGAAGTGGACTCAGGACGTCGAATTCGAACCGGACATAGGGGTTCAGAAATCCGACGATTACGTTGGATACTGCAAGACTCGGTCCGCCGATGACGGTGGCGTCGTCTTCGGATAAGAGTGCAGACCGCGCGGCCACGCTACTGACCTCACGCGGGTGACATTCCCGAACGCGCCGGCTATGCCTCCTGGAGGAGAAAGCCGAGCTCGAGCAAGCCGCGGGCGACAGCGACCGTCTCGGGGCGTTCGTGGAGCGGTCTCGACGAGAGGTACGACCCAAACGGGCGTCCATCGAGCCTCCGGATCAGCTCGAGCACGGTCGCGTCGATCGTCGTCTCGAACGGCAGCCCACCGGTAAGGCGCAGAGCCGCGCGGACGAGACGCCACCCGGCCTGCTCGCGACGACCGACCTGCTCGACGTCGACATCGGGCGCCAGCACGAGCCGTGCGGTTGAGAGGTCGCGGCCGCCGGCGTCGACCCCGGCGAACATCCGCTCGAGTTGCGGCCCGCCGGCGCCGAGGTTCTCCGGCTGCAACCGCGCTCGAGTCCAGCCGGCGCCGTGACGGGGCCGCAGCACGAGCGTGCCGTAGGCGACCCGCGAGATCCGTTCGCGTTCGAAGTACTCGACCCAGCGGTCGACGGCGGCGTCGTCCCGACCGGCGGTCCAGCCGATCGCGCTCGTGAGGGCATCGACCGACTCCTCGTAGAGCACCCAGCCGTCACAGCCCGCGCGCCCGAGCCAGTCGCGCGGCCGGGCGTCGTCGGCCTCGTCCTCAGCGACGATCCAGCTCGCGTTGACCGATGCGTACCCGTCCGGCGCGAGCACGGCGGGAAGCGTCGACACGAGCTCCGCGCTGACGCGGTCGCGGCCGAGGCCGCTGTCGCGGAAGACGAGCTCGGTATCGGGCGAGATCGCAAAGGGTGGGTTCGAGACGACGAGACCGAAGCGCTCGCCGCTTACAGGCTCGAGGAAGCTTCCCTGGCGCAGCTCGACGTTGTCGAGCCCGTTCAGGGCGCAGTTGAACTCGGCGAATGCGAGCGCACGCTCGCTGATGTCCGTCGCGACGACCGTGTGCGCATGCTTGGCGGCCAGCACGGCTTGAATCCCGTTCCCGGTTCCGACGTCGAGCGCTCGCTCGACCGGTCGGCGGATCGTGAGCGATGCGAGCGTCGCAGACGAGCGGGCCACCTCGGGGACGTAGTTCGCACCGATCGTTCCAAGGGGATCGTCCGATGCGATCAGCACGTCGTAATGCGGTGTGACTGATGCGCGCCGACGGAGCGCTCCGTCCTCCTCCCGAGCGAGCCCGGCCGCGACGAGCAACTCCGCACCGTTGCCGAGGCGCCGCTCGGGCTCCTCGAGCGGGTCGCCGAGCATGAAGAGCGACACGAGCGCGGCGAGAGCGGTGTCGTGTCGTTCGACGCGACGCCTCGCAAACGGCAGCGAGGCGTCGTCGAGCAGGAGCATCGTCTCGACCCCGAGCAGGCTCCGCACGGCCTCGCCGCGATAGCCCGCCGAGGTGAAGAGCGCGGTGAGAGCCCGCGCCGCCGGCCGGTCGACGGTCGGCGGCGCGGGCGCTACCTTCACGGGGTCGGTTCGGTGTCGAACGTGCCCTGGATGCCCCCATCGGTCCACGTGACGTCGATCCGGGTGAACGTGAACGTCAGCTCGTCGTGGTCGGGCGGGTTCGGAGCTCCCGTGTCGACGCCCGCCTGGCGTATCGAGCCCAGTCGCGCACCGTGCAACTCGATCGTCGTCGTGATCTGCTCGCCGCCCGCCTGGGTCGGATCCCAGAGAATGAGCTGCCAGTTCGTCATGAGCTCGTCGTCGCTGAACGCGTTCAGCAGCCTCGGCGTCGAAACGTCACGGGGCTTTGTGATGGAGAACTCCGATGCGGTCGCCGTGCCCCCGTCCCGGTCGCCTTCCCAGGTCCAGGAGGTGACCGCGATCTGGCCCTCGCGACCCTTCTGAATGACGCTGCCCTTGATCTGGCCCTGCTTCGCTCCGGTGAGCTTCAGATATGCACTAGTTGCCATGAGCCGGTCTCCTATGCGGTCAGGTCGATGACGAAGTTGGCGGAGCCGTCGCCGCCGCGGGCCTCGGTCTGGTGCTCGAAGACGTACGCGCCACTCGCGCCGGCGAAGCCGCCGGTGCCGCCGACGATGGCGTACCCGCCGACCCGGCCCATGCCGAGGAGGGTGCCGCCGTCGAGCTGGAACGTGTGCAGCTCGACGCCGTCGCGACCGCTCGGCAGCACGAGCGAGTTGAAGGTGCCGGCGGGGCGACCGCGCGGATCGAGGAGCACGCTGTCACCCTCGAGGCGGCTGGGCCGTCCGGGAATGCCTGGCGTCGCGTCCGGATCTCCGAGGTTGAGCCGCGGGGCACGGAGCTCGAGCCGTCGTACGGCCCGCGCCGATGTGCCTGTCGTTGGCGGCGCCGCCGACGCTCTGTGCGTCGTCGCGGCACCGATGCCGAGGCCGCTAAGCAGCGCAATGCCGCTCGCCACAACGCCTCGCCGAGTCGACTTTGACTCATTCATTTTCGATCCTCCCCGCGGATGTCGACCCAGGGCTGTCCCTTCACGGTGACCGCGCCGCGATCGATCTTGACGATGCCACCAGGTCCCTTCAGCACGATCCCCGAGTTCGTGACGGTGATCGAGTACAGCCCGTTCGGGCTCGTCAGGTTCGCGGCACCACCCGGAGGCCCTTGCGGCCCTGCCGGCCCCCGTTCACCCGAGGCTCCCTGGGCTCCGCTCGCGCCTGTCGCACCGGAATCTCCCTTCGGCCCTGCGGGGCCGGAGGCACCGATTGCACCCGGACTGCCGGTGGCACCGGTGGGACCGGGATCTCCCTGTGGCCCTGTCGTGCCGTTCAGGCCGGCGTCGCCCTTGGGCCCCGTGGCACCTGTAGCGCCGGTCTCGCCCTTCGTTCCAGCAGGCCCGGTCGTCCCCTGAGGCCCGGACGCGCCAACGGCACCAGTAGCACCCGTAGCACCCGTGTCACCCTTGATCCCCTTCTGGTTCCAGGTCAGCAGGGTCTCGCTGTTCTTGCAGGTCTCGCCGGCCTCGGCGTCGATGACACTCAGGCGGCCGTTGTTCTTGTCGTAGCAGGCGCTGATCACTCCCGTCGTGCTATTCGGGATCGCCGCATAGGCGACGCCGACCGACACGACCAGGAGAGCGACCGTCGACAACAGCAGCAACGGCCGATGTCGTCTCCAAAGCATCTTCATTAGTCGTCCCTCCGTAGAACTTCAACGGCCCCGGCCACCGGCTCAGAGAGACGTCCCCTTGCGGGTGTGGCCTCGCTGCGCCGTGCTCCAGGGCGTACGCGGACGCTTCGTTGCCTCATCGGCTTCCCGATCGGGCCTCCCCTCCGAAACCGCGTTCTCGACGTTCCCCAGAACGTCAGGACGGTTTTTCTGGCCTAGATCCTAGGAGGGTTGCGACCGCGATTCAAGCGTGCAGGAGCCCGCGAGCTGATGGCCGTCGTGCGGTTACTCACGACTCCGGCGCCTGCGTCGTCGTGCTCGTGGTCACGGCACGACCATGCGCATCACGCAGTTCCTCAGGCCCTTGGGGCGGATGTAGCTGAAGCCGGCCCGCTCGTAGAGGGACCTGGTGGCGTTGTAGAGGACGGACACCTTCCTGCCGTCGTCCGTGTCGTGCGGGTACCCCTCCACGACCCCACCGCCGGCCTTCGCGATCAGGTCGACCGCCCCGCCAAGCGCGATCGCCGTCACGCCGCTCTTCCGGTGCTTCTTGTCCACGAAGATGCACGTGATCCGGTAGTCGGGCACCTCGGTGGACGTCGCCTCGTACTCCTTGCGGTGCTGGATGTTGGGCAGCTCGTCGGGTGAGCCGTACTGCGCCCACGCCACCGCCTCGTCGCCCTCGAACACCAGCGCGGCGTGAGCGCGACCGTCCTCGACCAGCCGCTTCTTCAGGGCCCGATTGTCCTCGGCGTCGAAGGTCTTCTCGCCGTGGAAGGTGTGAAAATAGGTGCACCAGCAGCCACCGAACACACCATTGTGCCGTTCGAGGAGCCGGGCGAAAGCGTCCCACGTATTGGTATCGAGCGGCTTGATCTCGTACTGCGACATGGACTCTCCTCGGCTCTTAGCTGCGCCGGCGCGCAGTTCTGACGCCGAGCACACACGCGCTCGCGATGAGCAGCAAGCCGAGGAGCACGAGGCCGGGTGCATCGTCGGCCTCACCGAAGACGGCTGCGGCAACCCCGATCACAGCGATGCCGATCACGACGACGAGATTCCCCTTCTTCCTCGCCGCCAGCTCGATCACGACGCCGATCGTCGCCAACAGCACACCGGCAGTGACGAAGTCCCCGAGACTCCAGACCACATCGTCCGTCACCAGCATCGCCACGAGCGGCAGCGACAGGACGAGCGCCACGCCCAGGCCGACGCGAACCGCGGGGTTGGAGAGACCGTGACCCGTCCTCATCTCGGAGCAAGCGTAGCTCGCGTTGCGGCGCTAGCCTCCTGCCTGTGTCGAAGGAGTCGCTGGAGTGGGATGCGCATGCCGCCACCTTCGACGACGAGCCCGACCACGGCTTGCTCGACCCCGATGTTCGAGCTGCCTGGGCCGACCTGATCCTTCCCTTGCTGCCGCCGGCACCGGCGTCGGTCCTCGATGTCGGCTGCGGGACGGGCAGCCTCGCCGTCCTGCTCGGTCAGGCCGGCTATGACGTTCATGGGATCGACTTCTCGGAGCGCATGATCGCGGCAGCCGGCGAGAAGGCGCGAGCGGCCGAGGTGGCGGCGCGATTCGAGGTGGGGGACGCCCAGGCGCCCGCTGTGGGGCCGGCGTCGTACGACGTGGTGCTCGGTCGTCACATCTTGTGGGCGCTGCCGGATCCGTCGGAGGCGGTGCGCTCGTGGGTTGCTCTCCTCAGGAAGCCTGGCGTGCTCGTGCTCGTGGAGGGCCGCTGGTCGACCGGGGCCGGCCTGACTGCAACCGAGTGCGAGAACTTCGTTCGACCTCATCGCGAGGAGCTCTCGACGACGCGGTTGGATGACCCGGCGCTGTGGGGGAGGCCGATCTCCGACGAGCGCTACCTGCTCCTCAGCCGACGATGACCGGATGAGACGTGCCGACACTGATTCGTAGCTGGAACGTGTTCCACGGCAATACCGTGCCGCCGACGAGCCGCGGGTACCTGCGGGAGATGATCGAGCTCGCGACGGAAGACCGTCCGGCGGTCGTCTGCCTCCAGGAGGTGCCGGTGTGGGCGTTGCCGCACCTCGCCGGTTGGAGCGGGATGGAGGCCTACTGCTTCGTCGCGCGCGGGCCGAGACGGCCGGCGGCGCTCGCGGCGGCGATCACGCGCCTGCGCAACGGGCTCTTTCGGTCGCGGCTCGCAGGGCAGGCGAATGCGATCCTCGTCGACCGATCGCTCGCCAGCACGGACCTCGGCGGGGTGCAGATCAGCGACGAGGGCAGGGAGCGGCGCATCGTGCATGCAGTCCGCATCGACGAGATCGGAATCATCGGCAACCTGCACGCGTCGAACGCGGCGCCGGCTGTCGTCCTGCCCGAGCTCGAGCGGGCGCGCGTGTTCATCGACGCGCTGGCCGAGCCCGGCGAGGCGCGCATCCTCGCGGGCGACTTCAACGTCGCGCAACCGGCGCCCGTGGGCTACGAGCCCGGCGGGCCCGGCATCGATCACATCCTGGTCGCCGACGTGGTCGCGGAGGCACCCTTTGCGTGGCCACGCGAGCGCCGCATCGTCGCCGGACGCGTCCTCTCCGATCACGCTCCGGTCGAGCGGCTCGTCGGCCGCTGAGCCGGCGACCGCTCAGGTGCCGAGCTTGACCACCATCATGAAGACGACGATCCACAGGAGCACGAGCTCGATGCGCGAGTAGCGGAGCGTGTTGCCGATCAGCTCCTGCGCGCGTGGCGTCATGCCGTTGGCGGCGATCTCCGCCTTGATCCGGCCCGATGAAGGGCCGAGGTAGGCGACCCCGGCAAGGAATGAGATCAGCCAGACCGCCAGGCCGATCCCGATGAACGGCTCGCTCCAGCTCCAGTCGCCGTTCAGGACGAGGCCGACCCCGGCGAGGAGCAGCAAGACGGATGACGGCGCGAAGATCCTCATGCCGAGCACTTCGGCGTCGCCTGCGAATGCCGCCATCCGAGCCTCGTCGCGTGTGCCCATCACGCGCAGCGCGAGGATCTGGAGAAAGAAGGCTCCGCCGACCCAGATGACCGCCATTGCGATGTGCAGGAACAGAAAGAACTCATACCAGGTCACCATTGCTCCTCTCGCTGGTTTGGCGGGCCGCACGATCCTACGCCAGCCGGATGACGCCATCCGAAGCGACGCCTGCGTGCGCGTTGAGCGCGAGTCGGCCGTGCCGGCGGAGTACGATCGGCGCCTCGTGGCGACCGACAGCCGACCGGAGCTCGATTCGATCCTCGGGACCGTTCCCGGGCTGGTCTTCCGCTCCCGGATCGCGCCCGACCCGTACCTGATCGAGTTCGTCAGCGACGAGATGAGCTCGATCGCCGGGTATCCCGCGAGCGACTTCATGGGCACGGAGCCGCGCCTCGTCTGGACCGACCTCATGCATCCGGAGGATCGCGAGCGCGTGGCGACCACGATTCGCGGTGCCCCGGCCAACGGCCAGATCACCGAGGTCGAGTACCGCGCGCTGCGCGCCGACGGCTCCTACGCCTGGATCCTGAGCCGGCTGCGGAAGCTCGTGGCCGACGACGGCTCGATCTGGGTTCACGGCGCCGCGCTGGACGTGACGGCACGCCACGAGGCCGAGGACCTGCGTCGCAGGCTCGATGCCGAGCACTCGCGTGCCGAGGCGCTCGAGGAGTCGCGTTTGCGGATCGTCGAGGCAGGAGACGCGGCCCGCCGGCGCCTCGAACGCGACCTCCACGACGGGGCTCAGCAGCGGCTGATCGTGTCGCTGATGACGCTCCGACGCGCAGCGGCTGAGGCGAAGGGCACTCCGACTGCCCCGCTCGTCGACGAGGCGATCGGGCACCTCTCGGAAGGCCTCGCCGAGCTGCGCGAGCTCGCGCGCGGCATTCATCCGAGCCACCTCGCCGAACAGGGGCTCGGACATGCGGTGGGGTTGCTTGCGGAGCGGGCGCCGCTGCCCGTCGACGTGGACGTGCCTGCCACCCGGCTCCCGCAGTCGGTCGAGACCGCGCTCTACTTCACGGTCGCCGAAGCCCTGACGAACGTGGCGAAGCACGCGAACGCAACGCGCGCGACGGTGACGGTCTCGATCGCAGATGTTTGCGCGACGGCGGAGATCGCGGACGACGGGCGCGGCGGCGCGACGACCGGTGGCGGCTCCGGGCTGCGCGGGCTGTCAGACCGGCTCGAGGCGATCGGCGGCGCGATCGCGATCGAGAGCCCTCCGGGCGGTGGCACCGTTGTGAGGGCGCGCATCCCCTTGGCGGAGGGCGACGCGACTACGGCGCCGTGAGCAGCTCGCGCACCCGTTCCTTCGGTCGCCCCACGATTGCCTTCGCGGGCGTCACGACGACGGGACGCTGCAGCAACTGCTTGTGACGGACGAGTAGGTCGATGACCTGCTCCTCGGTCGCAGCATCGGCGTCGGTGAGCCCGAGCTTGCTCCAGAGGCTGTCGCGCCGGACGAGGTCGGTTACGGGATCCTCGAGCTTCGCCACGATCGACCTGAGCGCCTCTGCATCCGGCGGCGTCTTGAGATAGAGCACGACCTCGAAGTCGACGCCGAGCTCCTCGGCGATCGTGACGGCGTTGCGGGAGCTGTTGCAGTGCGGGTTGTGAAAGATCACGACGTCGGCCATGCCGGCGACTCTAGCCACGTCTCCGACTACCATCGCCGCATGGAAGCCCACCGCCTCACAACCCTCCCCGGCGGGGAGCGGGTCATCACCGAGCACATCGAGGGTGTCCGGTCGGCGTCGATCGGGCTCTGGATCGGGGCGGGCTCGCGCGACGAATCGGTCGCCAAGGCGGGCGTCTCCCACTTCATCGAGCACCTGCTCTTCAAGGGAACGGAGCGCTACGACGCGATGAAGATCGCGGAGCTCTTCGACGCGATGGGCGGCGAGCTCAACGCTGCCACCTCCCGCGAGACGACGGTCGTCTACACGCGCGTGCCCGACGATCACCTCGACGTGGCGCTCGACGTGATGACGGACATGGTCTTCTCCCCGGCGTTGACGGACATCGACTCGGAGCGCGAGGTCGTGCTCGAGGAGATCGCGATGGTCGACGACAACCCGCAGGACGTCGTTCACGACCTCGCAGCGGAAGCCGTCTTCGGCTCCCATCCGCTCGGTCGCCCGGTGATCGGCCGCGCCGAGGTGATCTCCTCGATCTCCCGGCGCTCGCTCCTCGGCTACCACCAGAGCGCCTACGTCGGCCCGAATGTCGTCCTCGCCGCGGCGGGCAACGTGGAGCACAAGCGCATCGTGGCGGCGCTCAAGAAACGGCGCAGTGGCAGCGGAGCGTCCGCGCCGCGCACCGGCGCGCAAGGCCGCGGGAAGGCTGCCACGGCCGGCGATCCGGTTCCAGCGCAAGCGCACCGAGCAGTACCACGTCTGCCTCGCCGGGCCGGGAATCAGCCGCGACGACCCACGCCGCTACGCCTCCGCTCTGCTCGACGCGATCCTCGGCGGCTCGGCCTCCTCGAGGCTGTTCCAGGAGATCCGCGAGAAGCGCGGCATGGCGTACTCGGTCTACACCTACGGCTCGCAGTACGTCGACGCGGGCCAGATCGGCATCTACGTCGGCACGCGCGAGGAGAATCTCCGCGAGTGCCTCGACGTGATCGCAGCCGAGCTGCAGGACGTCGGCGCCGGCAACATCCGAGCGGGCGAGCTCGAGCGGGCGAAGGAGAACATGAAGGGCCGCCTGCTGCTCTCGCTCGAGTCGACGTCGGCAAGGATGAGCCGCCTCGGCAAGGCGACGGTGACCGGCATCGAGATCGTCCCGATCGAGGAGACGGAGCGGCGCATCGCGGCCGTCACGGCGGAGGAGATCGCCGCGCTCGCCCGCGAGCTCTACGCGCCCGAGCGGCTCTCGGCGGCCGGCATCGGCCCGAGCGAGAAGCGATTCCGGGCCGCGGTCGAGCGCATCAATCCCGAAGCGGTCGCTCGCGCCGCATGAGGATCCTGCTCTTCGGCAGGGAGGGCAAGGTCGGCGCGGTCCTGATGAGCGCCCTGAGCGAGGCGGGACACGACGTGACCGGCGTGGAGGTGGGGGAGCTGGTCGACGCGGCGGGCTTCGACGCCGCGGTGGACTTCACGGCGCCGGCCGCTGTTCACGGCAACGCGGTGACGGCGCTCTCGGCGGGCGTCCCGTGCGTGATCGGGACGACCGGCCTCGGCGAGGACGCCCTCGCGGAGCTCGACGCGCTCGCGCGTGAGCAACGGATTCCGTGCTTCCTGGCGCCCAACTTCGCGCTCGGTGCCGTCCTGATGATGCGCTTTGCAGCCGAGGCGGCGCGCTCGTTCCCGCACGCCGAGATCATCGAGCTCCACGCGGACACGAAGCTCGATGCGCCGTCCGGGACGGCGAACGCCACGGCGGCCGCGATGGGCGGCAACGTGCCGATCCACTCGGTGCGCCTGCCCGGTCTCGTCGCGCACCAGGAGGTCATCCTCGGTGGGCCGGGGGAGATCCTCACGATCCGGCACGACACGACCTCGCGCGAGGCGTTCGTGCCCGGCGTCATGCTCGCGCTCGACCGGCTGCGGGGCCTGCCGCCCGGGCTGACGGTCGGGCTCGAAGCGCTGCTGTAACCGGCGGGCGCAGGCGGGGTCTACGGCGCGCTCGCAACGCCGCGAGCAGCTCCTGGTGGCGCCGCTCCTCGTCGGAGATCGTCGCCTCCTCTTCGCGTCGTCATCCGCTTCTTGATCGCGTCCATCGGCTTGACGACGAAGAAGAACACGGCCGCTGCAATCGCCACGAACGTGATCACGGCGGTGATGAACGAGCCGTAGTGGAACACCGCGTCGTTGATCGTGAACGTGAGGTCGTTGAAGCTCGGCTTGCCGATGATCATCGCGATCAGGGGCATGATCAGGTCGTTGACGAACGAGTTGACGACGGCGGCGAACGCAACGCCGATCACGAATGCGACCGCGAGCTCGACGATGTTGCCCTTCATCAGGAAGTCCTTGAACTCGCGCAACATCGTCTTCTCCTCGGCTAGCGGTTCGGGTGTCGAATCCATAGCGCACCGGTGACCTCGTTACAATCCAACGATGCTCGGCGAAGTCCTCACCGCCATCGTGACGCCGTTCGACGCGGAAGGGGCGGTTGCGATCGACCGCTTCCGCGCCCTCTGCCGCTATCTCGTCGACAACGGCTCCGACGGCGTCGTCGTGACGGGAACGACCGGTGAGGCACCGACGCTCAGCGACGACGAGCGCTACGCGCTCTACGAGGCGGCGGTCGACGAGGTCGGCGACACCAGCACGGTCGTCGCCGGCACGGGGACGTACGACACGGCTCACTCCGTCCACCTGACCGAGCGCGCGCACGAGATCGGCGTCGACGGGTTCCTCGTCGTGACGCCGTACTACAACCGGCCACCGCAGCGCGGCATCGTCGCGCACGTCGAGACGATCGCAGCCGTGACCGACCGGCCGGTCGTCTTCTACGACATCCCGAGCCGCGTCGTCACCGACGCCGAGCCCGCGACGATCTCGGCGCTGGCGGCGATCTCCGAACGTACGTGCCGTCAAGCAGGCCAAGCCGTCACTCGACGCCGCGCGCCACGTCGTCGCCGAAGGCCTCGACCTCTACGCCGGAGACGACGACCTCGTCCATCCCGTTCCTCGAGGTCGGTGGGGTTGGCGGCATCTGCGTTCACACGCACGTGGTCGGCTCGCGGGTGAAGGAGATGGTCTCGCGCTTCCGCGCCGGCGACCTCGACGGTGCCCGCGCGCTCGACGAGGAGCTGCGCCCGGCGATCGACCTGCTCCGCGTGCAGACGAACCCGATCGCGATCAAGACCGCGCTCAACCTGCTCGGCCACGAGGTCGGCGGCTTCCGGCTGCCGCTCGTCGATGCGACGGCCGAGGAGGAAGACGCCGTGCGCGATTGCCTCGAGCGGCTCGGGCTTCTCCAGCCCGCTGCAGCCTAGAACCAGGCACGCCGGGTTCGCGCCGCGACGGCCCTCGCCGACCCGGTCCGTCGGGTCCGTCCGTACACTGGCCCACGATGATCCAACCAACCTTCAGGTCATGCCGATGAGCGACGCGCTCCGCATCATCCCGCTCGGCGGGCTCGGCGAGGTCGGCAAGAACATGACCCTGTACGAGTTCGACGGGCAGCGCATCCTCATCGACGCGGGCCTCGCGTTCCCACGGGACGAGCACCTCGGCGTCGATCTCGTCCTGCCGGACTTCTCCTACCTGGAAAGCCAGCCGCTGCTCTCGATCGTCCTCACCCACGGCCACGAGGACCACGTCGGCGCGCTGCCGTACGTGCTCCGCGAGGTCGAGGCGGGCGATGTGATCGGCACCAAGCTGACGCTCGCGATGGTCAAGTCGAAGCTCGACGAGCACGGCCTCGGCGCCACGACGACCCTGCGCGAGGCCGACCCGGACGGGGACGGCATGCAGATCGGCCCGTTCAAGCTCGAGTTCGTCCGCATGGCGCACTCGATCCCGGACTGTGTCGCGATCGTCGTCGAGACGCCCGCCGGCCGCGTGCTCCACACCGGCGACTGGAAGCTCGACCACACGCCGGTCGACGGGCTCAAGACCGACGTCGGCAAGCTCGCCTCGCTCGGCAACCGTGGCATCGACCTGATGCTCGGCGACTCGACGAACGCGGAGCGGCCCGGGCATGACCGGGTCCGAGCGCCTCGTCGGCGAGGCATTCCGGCAGCTGATCCCCGTGCGCACGGGGCGCATCCTCGTCGCGAGCTTCGCGTCGAACATCCACCGGATGCAGCAGGCGGCCGAGGTCGCGATCGCGAACAACCGCAAGGTGGCGCTCGTCGGCCGGTCGCTGCGCAAGAACATGAACATCGCGCGGAACCTCGGCTACATCAACCTTCCCGAGGACGCTCTCGTCTCGCCCAAGGAGGCGATGGAGCTGCCTCCGAGCCGCGTCATGTTGCTCTGCACGGGCAGCCAGGGCGAGCCGATGTCGGCGCTCACGCGGATCGCCTACGGCGACCACCAGAACGTGACGGTCGAGCGCGGCGACACGGTGATCATCTCGGCGAAGCCGGTGCCCGGCAACGAGCTGCACGTCCACGACTCGATCAACCGGCTCGCCCGGCTCGGCGCCGAGGTGCTGCACGAGGAGATCGCGATGGTGCACGTGTCGGGGCACGCGTGCTCGGAGGAGATGCGCACGCTGCTCTCGCTCGTCCGGCCGAAGGCGCTGATGCCGATCCACGGCGAGTACCGGATGCTGGCGGCGCACGCCAAGCTCGGCCGCGAGGCCGGGATCCCGGCGGCGGGCATCGTGATCGCCGAGAACGGCTCCGTCGTCGAGCTGACGCCCCGCGGCGTCGGCATCGTCGGCTCGATCCCGGCCGGTGTCACCTTCGTCGACGGCCTCGGTGTCGGCGACGTCCAGGACGTTGCCCTGCGCGACCGGCGCCGGCTCTCGGAGGACGGGGTGCTGATCGTCGTCACCACCGTCGCGCTCTCCGACGGCGGCGAGATTGCGCCGCCCGAGCTGATCGCCCGTGGCTTCGGCGAGAACGAGGATCTGCTCGAGGAGCTGCGCGACGAGGCCGACCGGATCGCCGAGGAGCTGGCCGAGGACGGCATCACCGAGATCAAGATCCTGCAGGAGCACATGCACGACGCGATCGCGAAGCTGGTCTACGCTCGGACGCGCCGCCGGCCGATGATCCTTCCAGTGGTGATCGAGGTATGAGCGTCTGATGGCAGTGGCGCCACCGCAGCCGGGCTGGGGCGACGTCATCCGTGAGCACGCTGCGACCGATCGCACAGCGCAGCGGCTGACGGAGCAGCTGCGTGCCTGCGAGGCCGCCGCGCTCGCGTTCTGCCGCCTTCTCGAGCGCTGGAATCGCGGCGAGGCCATTCCCGCCACGGCCGGTGCGCGGGAGGCAGCGCTCCGCCACGCCGCCGACCGCGTCGAGACCGCGATCGCCGGCCTGGACGTGCCGCTCTCGCGCTACCTGCTCGAGCTCGAGCCGGAACGAGCCGAGGGCCGCTCGTGGTACGCAGGCCCGGGAGCGGGGGAGCTCGTCGAGTGGCGCCCGATCCTCGATCGCGCCGGCGTCCACGCCTGCCCGAATCGTGTCGCTGCCGTCTATCTCGAGCTCGCCGTGCTGGTGCGGGCGCTCGAGGGCCTCGCCGATGCGGCGCGCCTCGACAGCTCGCCGGACCGCTCGTCGCTGTGGGCGGGCCTGTTCGACCTGCGCGACACGCTGCTCGGCTCGACGGTCGACGACCTTCGCGCGCTCGCAGCGTGAACCGGCCACCGGCTAAAGCCGGCGACCGCGCTGCGGGTGCAGCGGCGTGGTCAGCCGCGTGGCTGGCGCTCAGCCGGTCGCCGGGCTAGCTCTGCCCGTGCCCGCCCCCCGCATCACCGTCGTCGGCTCGGTCAACCTCGACCTCGTCGTCCGCTGCGAGACGCTGCCGCGTCCCGGCGAGACGGTGAGCGGCGCGACCCTCGCCCGGTTCCCCGGCGGCAAGGGCGCGAACCAGGCCGTCGCGTGCGCGCGGCTCGGCGCCAGGGTCACGTTCGTCGGAGCGGTCGGCCGTGACGCGTTCGCGGACGAGGCGCTCGCCGGTCTCCGTGAGGCAGGCGTCGAGCTGGACGTGCGCGAGACCGACGAGCCGACCGGCGTCGCGCTGATCACGGTCGACGCCGCCGGCGAGACGACGATCGTCGTCTCGCCCGGCGCGAACGGCCGCGTCGGCGGCTTCGAGCTCGCACCCTCCGACGCGGTGCTCTGCCAGCAGGAGATCCCGGACGAGGCGGTCCTGGCGGCGTGGGAGCAGGCAACCGGGATGTTCTGCCTCAACGCCGCGCCTGCGCGCCGGATCGCCGTCGATCCCGACCTCGCCGTCGTCAACCGCTTCGAGCTCGACACGCTCGCTCGCACCGACGGCCTCGTGGCGCTGACGCTCGGCGCCGAGGGCGCCGTCCTGCTCGAGGACGGGGAGGAGGTGGCACGGGCGACACCACCGCAGGTCGAGGTCGTCGACGGCACCGCAGCCGGCGATGCCTTCACGGCGTGCCTGCTCGTCTCGCTGCTCGAGGGCCGCGACCAGGACGAGGCGCTGACCCGCGCCTGCGCTGCCGGCGCGCTCGCCGCCTCCCGGCTCGGCGCGCAGCCGTCGCTGCCGACCGCCGCCGAGATCGACCAGATCCTCGGCGTCTGAGGACTTTGTGTTGATTCAACACAAAGGTCGCCGCGGCGACAACCGCGATACTGCGGGCGTGAGCATTCCGATCATCCTCGACTGCGATCCCGGGCACGACGACGCGATCGCGCTGCTCCTCGCGCTCGCGAGCCCGGAGGTCGAGCTGCTCGGGGTCACCACCGTCCACGGCAACCAGACGCTCGAGAAGACGACGGCGAATGCGCTGCGCGTGCTCGACCTCGTCGGTCGCACCGACATCCCGGTCGCGGCCGGCGCGGATCGTCCGCTCGAGCGGGAGCTGGTGGTCGCATCGCACGTCCACGGCGACAGCGGCCTCGACGGCCCGACGCTGCCGCCGGCGCGGCACGAGCCGCTCGGCGAGCACGCGGTCGACTTCATGGAGCGGACGATCGCAGCCAGCCCGCAGCCCGTCACGCTCGTGCCGACCGGCCCGCTGACCAACATCGCGCTTGCTGCTCGAGCGCACCGGCGGCGCCAACGTCGAGCGGATCGTCTCGATGGGTGGCGCCGCTGCCGAGGGCAACATGACGCCGGCGGCCGAGTTCAACATCTGGGCCGATCCCGAGGCCGCGCAGGCGGTCTACCACGCGGGCATCGACATCACGATGATCGGCCTCGACGTCACGCACCTCGCGTTGACGACCCCCGCGATTCAGGACCGGCTGCGCGCAGCCGGGACCGATCGGTGTCTTCGTGGCCGACCTCGTCGACTTCTTCGCTGTCTACCACCGTGAGACGTACGGGTGGGACGGCGCTCCGATCCACGACGCCGTCGCCGTCGCTCACGTCATCCAGGAGGGCCTTGTGACCACGATCGAACGGAACGTCGAGATCGAGCTCGAGTCGGAGCTCTGCCGCGGGCGCACGGTCGTCGACCGCTGGCGCCGGACCGACCGCCCGGCGAATGCGCACGTCGGCGTCGATCTCGACGCGAACGGCTTCTTCGACCTGCTCGTCGAGCGGATCGGCAGGCTCGGCTAGATGGCCGCTGACGTCGTCGTCTACGTCGAGGTGCCCTCGGGCTCGCGCAACAAGTACGAGCTCGATCCCGAGCTTGGCGGCATCGTGCTCGACCGCCGCCTCTTCACGTCGATGAGCTATCCGGCCGACTACGGCTTCATCGAGGGGACGATGGGGGAGGACGGCGACCCGCTCGACGCCCTCGTCCTCGTCGGTGAGCCGACGTTCCCGGGCTGCCGCATCCGCGTCCGCGTCGTCGGCGTGTTCCACATGACGGACGAGAAGGGGCCGGACGAGAAGGTGATCTGCGTCCCGCTCAAGGATCCTGCCTGGATGCGGGTCGCCGACATCCACGACATCCCGCCCGAGTTCCGCGACGAGATCGAGCACTTCTTCCAGGTCTACAAGGATCTCGAGGAGGGGAAGACCGAGACGCGGGGCTTCGGCAACCGCGCCGATGCGGAGCAGGTCGATCGCTGGAGGCGCGAGCCAGGGGCGAGGCTTTAGCCTGCTCGCTCCGGCGTTAAACCGCTCGGCCGAGCTGTAATCCAAGCCACACCGCCACGAGCCCGGCGGCGAGCGTGCCGAACGCGTTGAAGCCGGCCTGGGCGGTGTGACCCTCCTCGAGCAGCCGGTACGTGTCGAGCGAGAACGTCGAGAACGTCGTGTACGCACCGAGGAAGCCGGTCACGACGGCGGCCCGCACCCACGAGTCCTCGAACCGCGGCTCGAGCGCCTCGACCATGAAGCCGATCAGGAACGCTCCGGTCACGTTGACGACGAAGATCCCCCACGGGAACGCCCCCGTGCGCCGGCCGATCGCCTCGTCGAGCCCGTAGCGGGCGAGCGCGCCGAGAGCGCCGGCGACCGCGATCCCGATCACGATGGGCATCTGGCGGAGGATACGGGAGACCGCCGCAGAAGCAGCAAGCCCAATGGCCGTGACCCGGAAGAAGCCCGTCAAGCGGGCGACCAAGCCTCGCGCGACGCCGGCCACCGCCAGGAAGCGGGCGCCGAAGAAGCGAACGCACCACCATCCTGAGCTCTGGGGGCTCGGGATGGTCGCCGTCGGGCTCTTCCTCGCTACCGTGCTCTGGCTGGGCTGGGACGGCGGCACGGTCGGCGCCACGGTCGTCGACGGCCTGCACGGCGCCTTCGGCGTCGCCGCCTACCTCATTCCGCTTGTCCTCATCTCCCTCGGCATCCTGATGCTCGTCCGCAGCAGGCTCGTCGACCTGAAGCCGTTCCGCACCGGCCTCGTCGTCGGGGCGTTCGGCCTCATGATCGCGCTCGGACGTGACGAAGGCGGCGCCATCGGCGGCGCCCTCGGTGGCGGCCTCGCCCACGTGATCGGTGAGACCGGCGCGCTGATCGTCGGAGTGGCGCTGTTCATCGCAGGCACCTTGCTCTTCACCGGCGCCTCTGCCGGCGCCGTTCTACGCCGCTCCGGCACCGTCGTGCGGAATGCAGGCAATGCCGCCCGCAGGTCGCTCGACACGCGGGACGCGTCGAGCGGCGCGGATGCAGATGGCTACGACGACACGCACGTGCGGGCCCAACGCCCGCCCGTCGATGCCGCCGCGAGCTACCCCGACGTGATCGCTCCCGTTCGCCTCTTCGGCCGAGGCGCCGCCGCTCGTGGCGCAGGCCGACGAGTACATCCCGGACGAGGTCACGGCGGGCGACAGCGAGGAGCTCGACTTCGACGTCGAGCCGGCCGGCGACTATCGCCTGCCCGATCGCACGCTGCTCAAGGCATCGCCGCCGGTCGTCGGCGACAACGGCGTCGCGAGCGCCAAGATCGCCGAGCAGCTCGTCCAGACGCTTTCCCACTTCGGCGTCGACGCCACGATCGTCGGCCAGATCGCCGGCCCGCGGGTCGTGCGCTACGAGCTGCAGCTCGCCCCGGGGACGAAGGTGTCCAAGGTCGCGGGCCTGAAGGACGACCTCTCCTACGCGCTCGCGACGACCGAGATCCGCATCCTGGCGCCGATCCCCGGCAAGCAGGCGGTGGGCGTCGAGGTTCCGAACCTCTCGCCGAAGCTCGTCACGCTGGGCGACATCTTCGGCGACATGCCCGGCCAGGCGAGCCCGCTGTCGGTGTGGCTCGGCAAGGACATCTCCGGCAACGCCGTCTGGACCGACCTCGCCCGCATGCCGCACCTGCTGATCGCCGGCACCACCGGCTCCGGTAAGTCCGGCTGCATCAACACCCTGCTCACCTCGATCCTGCTGCGCTCGACGCCGGACGAGGTGCGGATGATCCTGATCGACCCGAAGCGGATCGAGCTCAACTACTACGAGTCGATCCCGCACCTCCTGACGCCGGTCGTCTCGAACCCGAAGGAAGCGTCGGCGGTGCTGCAGAACGTCGTCGCCGAGATGGAGCGGCGCTACGAGCGCCTCTCGATCATCCGGGCCCGCAACCTGCCGGAGGCGAACCGCGCGTTCAAGGCGCGTGGGGAGGAGCCGCTGCCGTACCTGCTCGTCGTGATCGACGAGCTCGCCGACCTGATGATGGTCTCACCGCAGGCCGTCGAGGACGCGATCATCCGGCTCGCCCAGAAGTCGCGCGCCGTCGGCATCCACCTCGTGCTCGCGACGCAGCGTCCCTCGGTCGACGTGATCACCGGCATGATCAAGGCCAACGTGCCGTCGCGGATCGCGTTCGCGGTCTCGAGCCAGACGGACTCGCGCGTGATCCTCGACACGTCCGGCGCCGAGAGCCTGCTCGGCCAGGGCGACATGCTCTTCAAGCCGCTCGGCACCTCGCGCATGCAGCGCGTCCAGGGCGCGTACGTCGCCGAGGACGAGGTCGCGATGATCGTGGAGCAGTGCCGCCGCCAGCGTGGCCAGATGCTCGACGAGAGCCTGCTCGAGGCGCCCGAGAGCTTCGCCGACGAGATGGCGGACGGCGACAACGGCGAGTTCGACCCCGACGAGGATCCGTTGCTCGACAAGGCGATCGAGATCGTCGTCCAGACCCAGACCGCCTCGGTGTCGCTGATCCAGCGGCGCCTGCGCGTCGGCTACACGCGCGCGGGCCGCCTGATCGACATGCTCGAGCGGCGCGGCATCATCTCCGGCTACGAGGGCTCGAAGCCGCGCCGCGTGCTGATCGAGGAATCACAGCTCGCCACGGTCGTCTCGCGCGACTAGCTCACGCGACTAGCCACCGTCCGCCAAAGGGTTATAGGATGACCGCGCTTTGACGCCCGGCCAACCACGGTTGGATTCGTGCGTCTAAAGGGGTACGGAAACAGAATCCCAAGGAGGGAATGTGTCAGTAAGGAAATGGATGGCCGGTGCCGCGGTCGCGCTCGTCGCGGTCCTCGGGCTCGCCGTCGTCGGTGGCGGCACCGCCGCACCTGCCAAGAAGCAGGCAGCGCTCAAGGTGGCCCTCGTCACCGACATCGGTGGCCTGAACGACAAGGGCTTCAACGCGCTCGCGTACAACGGCCTCAAGGTCGCGCAGCGCCAGTACGGCGTCAAGGGTCGCGTCTTCATCTCGAAGAGCGTCGGCGGACTACGTCCCGAACCTCTCGGCTGGTGCCAAGGGCTACGACCTCGTGATCGCGGTCGGCTTCCTCATGGGTGACTCGATCGCCCAGGTCGCGAAGAAGTACCCGAAGGTGAAGTTCGCGATCATCGACGTCAACGCGGCCGGCCTCAAGGGCAAGCCGAAGAACGTCCGTGGCATCGTGTTCGCCGAGCAGGAGGCAGGGTGCCTCGCCGGTGTCGCAGCTGCGACCACGTCCAAGTCCGGCACGATCTCGTCGGTCGGCGGTCTCAAGATCCCGCCCGTCGACGCGTACATCGCCGGCTACCAGTACTGCGCCAAGAAGGTGAAGCCGGGCATCAAGACGCTCAACGGCTACTCGCAGGACTTCGTCGCGCAGGACAAGTGCAAGTCGGTTGCTCTCGACCAGATCGGTCAGGGCTCTGACGTCGTGTTCCAGGTTGCCGGCGGCTGCGGCCTCGGCGCCATCTCGGCCGCTGCCGACACGCCGGGCGCCTGGGGCATCGGCGTCGACAACGACCAGTCGTTCCTCGGCCCGGCGGTGCTCACGAGCGCGCAGAAGAAGGTCGATGCAGGCGTCACGCAGACGATCAAGCTCGTCACGCAGGGCAAGTACAAGGGCGGTGTCGACGGTCTCTTCAACGTGAAGAACGGCGGCGTCGGCTACGGCAAGGTCAGCGCCAAGGCTCCGGCCCGCGCAGCCCTGATCGCCAAGCTCAACGCCTGGTCGAAGCAGATCTCGACGGGCAAGCTCAAGCCCCCGCGCACCGGTATCGCCAACGGCTGAGCGGATCGCAGGATCGTACGACCCGAGAGGGCGGGCTTTCGAGCCCGCCCTCTCTTTGTTGGCCGCGCACATCGACGTGCCTCGCACACGACCCGGACCGGAACAGTAGAATCTCGCAGCGATGGCCGATGCCACCCGAACCGTGCTCGAGATGCGCCACATCACCAAGCGCTTCCCGGGCATCGTGGCGAACGACGACGTCGACTTCGACCTGCGCGAGGGCGAGGTGCACGCGCTCCTCGGCGAGAACGGCGCCGGCAAGTCGACGCTGATGAACATCCTCTACGGGCTCTACCACCCGGACGAGGGCGAGATCGTGATCACGGGCAAGCCGGTGCAGCTCGGCTCGCCGAAGGCCGCGATCGACGCCGGCATCGGCATGGTGCACCAGCACTTCATGCTCATCCCGGTGATGACGGTGGCGGAGAACATCGTGCTCGCGGACGAGCCGACGCACGCCGGCGGGTTCCTCGACATCAGCGAGGCCAACGACCGCGTGCGCGAGATCTCGGAGCGGTTCGGGCTCGCCGTCGACCCGAAGTCGCGGATCGAGGACATCACCGTCGGCCAGCAGCAGCGGGTCGAGATCCTGAAGGCGCTCTACCGCAACGCCGACATCCTCGTGCTCGACGAGCCGACGGCGGTGCTGACGCCGCAGGAGGCGAGCGAGCTCTTCGAGATCATCCGCGGCCTCACCGACCAGGGCAAGTCGATCATCTTCATCAGCCACAAGCTCAACGAGGTGACTCGAGATCGCCGACCGCATCACGGTGCTCCGGCGCGGCAAGAAGATCGAGACGATCGCCGGCCGAGGGCGCGACCGAGCAGAGCCTCGCGCGGCTGATGGTCGGCCGCGAGGTGCTGCTGCGCGTCGACAAGAGCCCGTCGAACCCGACGGACGTCGCTGCTCGAGCGTCGACGATCTGCACGTGTTCGACGACCGCGGCATCGAGAAGGTGCGCGGCCTCTCGCTCGAGGTGCGAGCGGGGGAGATCGTCGGCATCGCCGGGATCGACGGCAACGGCCAGACGGAGCTGATCGACGCGATGACCGGCCTGCGCAAGGTCGCGTCGGGCAGGGTGTCGGTCGGCCGGCGCGGACGTCACGCGGCGACAGCGCCCTCGGCCATTTCAACGTCGGGCCTCGGCCACATCCCGGAGGACCGGCAGCGGCGCGGCCTCGTGCTCGAGTTCTCGATCGCCGAGAACATCGCCCTCCACGACTTCCGCCACGCTCCCGACTCGCAAGCTCGGCTGGCTCTTCCCGGGCCGCCTCGTCGAGCGCGCGAGCCGGCTGATCAAGGAGTACGACGTGCGCGGCGGCGGTGCCGCAGACGCGCGCCGGCGGGCTCTCGGGCGGCAACCAGCAGAAGGTCGTGCTCGCCCGCGAGATCGACCGCGACCCGAAGGTGCTGATCGCGGCGCAGCCGACGCGCGGCCTCGACGTCGGCGCGATCGAGTTCGTCCACCGGCGGCTCGTCGAGGAGCGCGACGAGGGCCGCGGGATCCTGCTGGTCTCGCTCGAGCTCGAGGAGATCCTCTCGCTCTCCGACCGGATCCTCGTCATGTACGAGGGCGAGATCGTCGGTGAGTATCCGCCGACGACGACCGAGGAGCAGCTCGGCATCGCGATGACCGGCGGCGGTCGCGGGCAGGAGGCAGCGGCATGAGCGAGCACGAGCCTGCCTCCGGAGGGCGCACCGGTCGACCCGTCCGGCATCGGGCCGCGAGGTGAAGCAGTCGCTCGATCGGGCCGCTACGACGTGGCGCAGAAGGCAGGAGGCATTGCTCGCGCCGGTGCTGACGGCGCTGCTCGCGTTCTTCGTCGGCGGCCTCGTCGTGCTCGTCACGACCGGCAGCAACCCGATCACGACCTACCGGGCGATCTTCGACGGCGCCGGGCTTCAACTGGCTCTTCCTCTGGATCACCGGCGGCGACACCGCGGACGCGGCGGCCAACCTCCAGCAGACGCTGATCATCACGACGACGCTGATCCTCACCGGCCTCGCCGTCGCGTTCGCGTTCCGCTGCGGCCTGTTCAACATCGGCGGCCAGGGCCAGTACATCGTCGGCGCCGTGCTCGCGGTCTGGATCGGCTCGTCGTTCAGCGGCATGAACTCGCTCGCTCCACATCCTCCTCGCGGGCATCGCCGGCGCGCTCGCGGCGCGCTCTGGGCCGGCATCGCCGGCTTCCTGAAGGCGACCATCGGCGCCCACGAGGTGATCTCGACGATCATGCTCAACTGGATCGCGATCTGGGTCGGCGTGTTCCTCTTCGGCCTCGGCGGGCCGCTCCAGAACGACACCCAGACCTACGTCCCGATCTCGAACGACATCGTCGACGGGCGCGAAGCTTCCCGTCTTCTGGGGCGATCCCGACCTCCAGGGGCTCCACGTCGGCTTCTTCGTCGCGCTCGCGCCCTCGTCGTCTACTGGCTGATCCTCAACCGGACGACGCTCGGCTACGGCGTCAAGGCGGTCGGCTTCAACCCCGAGGCGGCGCGGTACGGCGGCATCAACGTCTCGCGGAACTACTTCCTCGCGATGGCGATCTCCGGCGCGTTCGCCGGCCTCGCCGGAGCGGTCGACGTCCTCGGCTGGCAGTTCCGGCTCGCGACCGGCGACATCCAGACGTCGCGACGATCGCGCTTCGTCGGCATCGCGGTCGCGCTGCTCGGCCGCAACACGGCCGTCGGCGTCGGCGCTCGCGGCGCTGCTCTTCGGCGGCCTGCTCAACGGGCACGTCGACCCGCAACCTCGATCCGGAGATCTTCAAGCCGGAGCTGGCGTCGAACCTGACGCTGCTGATCCAGGGCCTCGTCGTGCTCTTCGTCGGCGCCGACGTGATCGTGCTCTGGCTGCTGGCGCGGCTGCATCGGAAGAAGAAGCGCACGAAGCTCGAGGCGGAGGCGCAGACGCCGTGACGTCGATCGCGCTTCCCGTCGCCGCCCGCCTGCCGCGCGGCCTCCGCGCCGTCTCGTGGATCGGCATCTTCCTCGGCCTGCTCGGTGCCTGGATCGCGCTGCCGCCGATCTCGGCGCGCTCGTGGGTCTGGAGCCTCGTCGTCTGCCTGATCGCGGTCATGCTCGGCATCGGCGTCATCATCCGCGGCGAGCGCCGCTTCGGCGGCTACGCCGTCGCGGCGGGCGTGATCGGCTTCGCCCTCGCCTACCTCGCAACGCTCTCGGGCGTCGGCAAGCTCGAGACGGTCGTCGTCTGGTCGGCGCTCCTCGCGTCGACGCTCCGCTACGCGACGCCGCTCATCTTCGCGGCGATGGGGGGCATGTTCACCGAGCGCTCCGGCGTCACCAACATCGGCCTCGAGGGGATGATGCTGATGGGCGCGTTCTTCGGCGATCCTGGGCTCCGACAAGTTCGGCGCAGTGGTACTCGGCCTCCTCATCGCGATCGTCGCCGGCGGCGCTGATGGCGCTGCTGCACGCCGTGCTCTCGATCCAGCTGCGCGCCGATCAGATCGTCGGCGGCACCGCGATCAACTTCCTCGCGCTCGGGCTCACCGGCTACCTGTTCATCGACATCTACGGCCAGGAGGGGACGCCGACCGACATCTCGAGCATCCCGCAGGTCAACCTCGGCTTCCTCGACGACGTCCCGTTCTTCGGCACGGTCTTCGGGCACCTGAACCTGATGATCTGGGTCGCGCTGCTCCTGATCCCGCTCTCGTCGGTCGTCCTCTTCAGGACGCCGCTCGGGCTCCGGATCCGCGCCGTCGGCGAGCATCCCGCGAGCCGCCGACACGGTCGGGATCTCGTCTACGGCGTGCGCTACGGCGCCGTCGTCCTCTCCGGCATGCTCGCAGCCTGCGGTGGCGCGTACCTCTCGATCGGGTTCGTCAACTCGTTCAACGAGAACATGACCGCGGGCCGCGGGTTCATCGCGCTCGCGGCCGTGATCTTCGGCAACTGGCGGCCGTGCGGCGCTGCCGCCGCCTGTCTCCTGTTCGGCTTCTCGAGCGCACTCGCGCAGCGGCTGCCCGAGTACTCGGACTCGGCCGCCGTCCTCTTCCAGGCTCTCCCGTACGTGCTGACGCTGATCGCTGTCGCCGGCGTGATCGGACGCTCGATCCCGCCGGCGGCCGTGGGTCGCCCCTATAGAAAATCGTGAGGCGCAACGGACGAGCGGCGTGGTCCGTCGTGCTCGGGGTGCTCGCCGACCCTGACCCTGCCGGTCGCGATCGTGGGAACGCGGTACTCGCGCTCCTACGAGCTTCTCCACGCCGGCTTCGCGATCCCGCTCGCCGTCGTCTTCGGCATCGCCGCCATCGTGCTCGCCCGCCGGGCCCGAGCGCGCGACCGGGCCACGCTCGGCCGTGCCGGCGGCGGCCGTGCGGCCCGGGTCGGCAGGTTCCTCGGCATTCTCGGGCTCTGCATCGCGGCCTCGGCGTCGATCGCGCTCGGCGTCTACGCGGTGCTGCACGCGATCGAGTAAGCCGTCGCGCGCGGCCTGTGAGGGCGATCTCGCCATGTCGTCTACACTGAACCGCTCGTGTTCGATATCGGCTCAAGCCTCCGCGAGGCCCGAACGCGCCAGGGCCTCGACCTGAACGAGATGGAGTTCCGCACCAAGGTGCGGGCGAAGTACCTGCGCGCGCTCGAGGCGGACCAGTTCGACCAGCTTCCGGGCCACACCTACATCAAGGGCTTCCTGCGCACGTACGCCGACTCGCTCGGGATGGACGGCCAGCTCTACGTCGACGAGTACAACTCGCGCTACGTCGTCGGCGAGGAAGACCAGCCGCTGCGCACCCGGCGCGTGCCGAGCCAGGGCCGGCGCCAGCGGCAGCATCGCGAGTCGCGGCTCGTCGCGATCGCGGTGACCGCGATGGTGCTGCTCACCGCGCTCGTGATCGCCGCCTGGAAGTTCGGCGGCACCGATGACCTGAAGGTGCAGGGCGTCAACGTGGCGCCGATCGCGACCCCGTCGGCGGTGGCGAAGGGCGTCGCCGTGACGGCGACGAAGGGTGCCAGCGTTCATGGAGGTTCGGGCAGGATCCGCCGCCGGCAAGCCGCTCTACCGCGGCACGCTTCGAGCGCGGGCAGACGAAGCGGTTCGCCGCGCGCAAGCTCTGGCTCTCGGTTGCATCGCCCCGCAACGTGGTCGTTCGCGTCGCCGGGGTGCGCGTCAAGGTGCCCGCCAGCGGGCAGCGCACGATCACGCCGAGCACTTGAGGCGCCCTCGCGCCGCGATCGTCGTGACGGGCAGCGAGCTCGTCCGGGGCGAGCGCACCGACCTCAACGGGCCGTTCTACGCCCAGGAGGCGCTCCGGCTCGGCCTCCAGCCCGCCCGCATCTCGATCGTCGGCGACGACCCCGACGAGCTCGAAGCCGCGCTGCGCGAGGGGTTCGAGGCCGACGTCTGCCTCGTCTCGGGTGGGCTCGGGCCGACGCACGACGACAGGACGATCGAGCTCGTGGCGCGCGTCGCGGGCCGAGAGCTCCACGTCGACGCAGTCGCTCGAGGCCGAGATCGAGCAGATCTCGCGACGGTTCGCCGAGCGCATGCGTCGCCCGTACGCCGACTTCGCGCCGGGCGTGCGCAAGCAGGCGACGTTGCCCGACGGGGCCGTGTCGCTCGGCATCGCCGGCACCGCGCCGGGCGTCGTCCTCGATACCGGCAGCTGCGTCGTCGTCGTGCTCCCGGGGCCGCCCGGCGAGCTGCAGCGGCTGTGGCCGCGGGCGGTCGAGTCGGCGCCGGTCGCAGAGGATCCTGGCGGGAACGGTCACGCCCGAGCGCCGGGTGCTCCGGTTCTACGGCGCGAGCGAGTCGGCCGTCGCGAAGGCGCTCGCCGACGCGGGCGGCGACGGGGACGGGGTGGAGGCGACGATCTGCGCCCGCGACTTCGAGATCCACGTCGACCTGATCGTCGAGCCGGGCGCCGAGGCACGGGCCGACGACGCTCGAGCAGGCGTTCGTCGAGCCGCTCGCCGAGTACCTCTTCGGCCGTGACGAGCGATCGGTGCAGGAGCTCGTGCTCGAGCTGTGCCGCGAGCAGGGCCTCACGCTCGGCACCGCGGAGTCGTGCACGGGAGGGCTCGTCGCGGCGCCGCCTGACGTCGGTCCCGGGCTCGAGCGACGTCTTCCGGGGCGGCATCGTCGCCTACGACAACGGCATCAAGGAGGAGCTGCTCGGCGTCTCGCCAGAGCTGCTCGCCGAGCACGGCGCCGTCTCGGCCGAGGTCGCGGCGGCGATGGCGACCGGCGCCCGCGAGCGGCTCGGGGTCGACGTGGCGGTGTCGGTGACGGGGATCGCCGGACCGGGCGGGGGCACGCCCGAGAAGCCGGTCGGCCTCGTCTTCTTCCACGCGTCAGGGCCGATGGGCGAGCAGTCGCTGCGCTTCGAGCTGCCCGGCGAGCGAGGAGTGGATCCGGCCCGCTCGGCCGTCGCCGCGCTCCACCTCGTGCGCCGCCTGCTCGAGGGCTGAGCCGCTCCACGGCGGCTGTCCGCGAGCGCGGTCGCCGCGCGCTCGCCGCCGGCGCTGTTCGAGGCGCTTCCGGCACGAATCCGGCACACAGCCGACACACCTGAAGCGGTAGCGTCGTCCGGTGCAGGAACTACTCTGACCGACACGAACATATGTTTGCATTACGTCCGACGCACCTGCTTATCTATGACGGCATCGACGACAACAGGAAATGAGGAGGAGTGACGAAGATGAATCGCGAGGAAGCGCTCGACGTCGCGCTCGGCCAGATCGAGCGGCAGTTCGGCAAGGGGTCGGTCATGCGCATGAGCGACCAGGCGCAGGTCTCGATCGGGGCGGTGTCGACCGGGGCGCTCTCGCTCGACATGGCGCTCGGCATCGGCGGGCTGCCGCGCGGCCGCGTGGTGGAGGTCTTCGGGCCGGAGTCGTCGGGCAAGACGACGCTCGTCTACCACGTGATCGCCGAGGCACAGCGGCGCGGCGGCATCTGCGCGTTCATCGACGCCGAGCACGCGATGGACGCCCAGTACGCGCGGCGGATCGGCGTCAACATCGACGATCTCCTCGTCTCCCAGCCGGACACCGGCGAGCAGGCGCTCGAGATCTGCGAGCTCCTCGTCCGCTCGGGCGCCGTCGACGTCGTCGCGGTCGACTCCGTGGCGGCGCTCGTGCCGAAGGCCGAGATCGAGGGCGAGATGGGCGACAGCCACGTCGGGCTGCAGGCGCGCCTCATGGGCCAGGCGCTCCGCAAGCTCGCCGGCACGCTCAACCGCACCGACACGATCTGCCTCTTCACGAACCAGCTGCGCGAGAAGATCGGCGTCATGTTCGGCTCGCCGGAGACGACGCCGGGCGGCCGGGCGATGAAGTTCTACGCCTCCGTCAGGCTCGACATCCGCCGGATCGAGACGCTCAAGGACGGAGCCGAGGCGTACGGCAACCGCGTCCGCGTCAAGGTGGTCAAGAACAAGGTGGCGCCGCCGTTCAAGCAGGCGGAGTTCGACATCATCTACGGCACGGGCATCTCCTGGGAGGGCACGGTGCTCGACGTCGGCATCGAGCGGAAGGTCGTCCAGAAGGCAGGCTCGTACTTCAGCTTCGGCGACGAGCGGCTCGGCCAGGGGCGCCAGAACGCGACGAACTTCCTGATCGAGCACCCCGATCTCGTGCAGCAGATCCTGGCGCGGATCCAGGCCGAGGTGCCGGCCGAGCAGATCGTCTCGGCCCGGCTGCTGCCGCAGGCCGATGGCGCCGCCGAGATCGAGGTCACGCCGATCGAGGACGAGGTGGCGGTCGAGGCCTAGAGGTGCCGTCGAGGCGCGCGGTCGATCGTCGCGCTCGATCTCGGGCAGCGTCATCGCGGGCACGGCTGCGGCACGTGATGGATGTCCCTGTCGTCACTGCGCTCCGTGCCCGCGGTCCAGGGCGTGTCGCCGTCGAGCTCGACGGCGAGCCCTGGCGCGTCGTGCCGCTCGAGGCGGTCTACGGCGCCGGTCTCGTCGTCGGCGGGCCGCTCGACCGGACGACGGCGCGCGCGCTCGGTCGCGAGCTGCGACGGCTCGAGCGCGCAGGCCGTGGCCCTGCGGGCACTGCGGGCGCGCGACCACACGGCGGCGTCGCTCGAGCAGCGGCTCGCCGCGCGAGGCACGCCGGCCACCGTCCGGCGGGACACGGTCGAGGCGGCGCAGCGGGCGGGTCTCGTCGACGACCGGCGCTTCGCGATGCAGCGCGCCGAGCAGCTCGCGTCCCGCGGCTCGGGCGACCTCCTGATCGGGGACGACCTCGAGCGGCAGGGCGTTCCGCCCGAGCTCGCGCGGCTTGCGATCGACGCGCTCGAGCCGGAGGCGGCCCGCGCCGACACGATCGTCGCGGCGCGTGGGCTGAGCCCGAAAACGGCTCGCTACCTCGCGTCGCGGGGATTCTCGGAGGTCGCGCTCGAATCGATCGTTGCGAATCTGGTTGCCGACGGGTTAGGATAGAGATGCTTCATCCGACATTTCACCTGCACAGAGCGCATTCCGAAAATCGGCTTTCCATGAACCTCTCCAACGCGAACCCACCGACCTGCGGCATGACCGCTGCTCCGCGGAGGGCACGCCAACCGAGATAGCGAACGCAGCACGACCGGTTTTTACCGGGAGGCCGCCGTGCAGGCGGTGTCCGGATGTGAGCAACCGCGGCCGATGCCGCGGGACCCATTCCCCCGAAGGGAGCGTCCATGCTCACTGTCGTTGCGGCACTGCTCGGAATCGCGGTAGGTGCGATCGGCCTCTGGGCGTGGCTGCGGACGGCGAGCACGTCGCGGCTGCGGCTGGCGGAGGACCAGCGGCGGTCGATCCTCGCCGACGCCGACCGCGAGGCCGAGACGACCCGGCGCGAGGCCCAGATCGAGAGCCGCGAGCTCGCCGTCGCCCTGCGGGCCGAGATCGAGACCGAGATCCAGGCGAGCCGCCTCCAGATGGCGAAGATCGAGGAGCGGGTGCACCAGCGCGAGACGGAGCTCGACGCGCAAGCGCGAGGAGCTCAACCGGCGCGAGCAGGGCGTCGCCGACCGCGAGATCCACACGAAGCAGCTGCAGGAGGAGCTCAAGGCCGGCAACGACGCGATGCTCCGCGAGCTCGAGCGCGTCGGCGGCCTCACGCTCGGAGAGGCGCGCAAGCAGCTCCTCGAGCGATCCGAAGACCTGATCCGCCACGAGCTCGCGCGGACCGTGCGCCAGCTCGAGGAGGAGGCACGCACCGACTCGAAGCGACGGGCGCGGGCGCTCGTCGCCGATGCCCTGCAGCGCGTCGCGGCGAGCCACACGGCCGAGACGACCGTCAGCGTCGTCGAGCTCGCCTCCGACGACATGAAGGGGCGGATCATCGGCCGCGAGGGCCGCAACATCCGCTCGCTCGAGCATCTCACCGGCGTCGACTTCATCATCGACGACACGCCGCACGCGGTCGTCCTCTCGTCCTTCGACGGCCTCCGGCGCGAGATCGCCCGGCTCACGCTCGAGAAGCTGATCGAGGACGGGCGCATCCACCCGGCCCGGATCGAGGAGATGTACTACCTCTCGAAGGCCGAGCTCGAGGATCACGTTCGCCTGGCGGGCGAGCAGGCGGTCTTCGAGGCCAACTGCGGCGAGTTCCACGAGGAGCTCGTCCGGATCCTCGGCCGCCTCAAGTACCGCACGAGCTACGGCCAGAACGTCCTCAAGCACACGCTCGAGGTCGTCCACCTCGCCGGGATCATGGCGGCCGAGCTCGGTGCGTCGGTCAAGACGGCGCGGCGCGCGGCCCTGCTGCACGACATCGGCAAGGCGATGACCCACGAGGTCGAGGGCACGCACGCCGCCGTCTCGGCGCAGCTCGCCCGCCGCTACGGCGAGCCCGAGGGCGTCGTCCACGCGATCGAGGCGCACCACTACGAGGTGCAGCCGCAGACCGTCGAGGCGGTGCTGCTGATCGCCGCCGACGCGATCTCCGCCTCGCGGCCCGGCGCGCGCGGCGAGAGCCTCGAGCACTACATCAAGCGGCTCTCGTCGCTCGAGGAGCTCGCCGCCGCGAAGCCCGGCGTCGCCAAGGCGTACGCGCTCCAGGCCGGCCGCGAGATCCGCGTCATCGTCGAGCCGACCGAGGTCGACGACGACGAGGCAGCGCTGCTCTCGCACGAGATCGCCCGCGAGATCGAGGACCAGCTCGAGTACCCGGGCCAGGTCAAGGTGATCGTGATCCGCGAGAGCCGCTCGATCGAGATCGCGCACTAGGGCTCGCGCAGCACGCGTCGATGACCGACAAGCCCAATCTGCTCACGGAGCCGCCGTCGCCGCTCGACGCGGCGATCGGGCTCGTGGCGGTCGAGCTGCTCGAGGACTCCGTCGTGCTGCGGCTCGATCCGCCGGCCGGCGGCGCTCGGCGGCGACGAGCCACGGCCGTTCCTGCACGGTGGAACGCTCGCGACGTGCGTCGACACCGCCGGCTGGTACGCGCTCGAGCACGCGAGCCCCGGATCATGGATCGCGGTCGATCTCCGTTGCGACTTCCTCCGGCTCGCGGCACCGGTGCCGCATCGGGTTGTCGGCCGCTGCCTCGCAGTCGGGCGCACGATGGGCACGGCCGACGTCGAGATCACCGCCTGGGACGACCCCGACCGCCTCGTCGCCGTCGGTCGGGCGCGATTCGTGCGGCGCACCGATTCAGCGTAGGCTCGGCACAATGCCGCCTTCCCCGTCAGACTAGGGGCACACCGGCCAAACGGAGGGATGTCGTGGACGAGCTCGGAAAGAACTTCTGGTGGAAGACCGTGGGACTCGTGATCGGCCTTGGCATTCTCGGCCTGATCAGCATGTTGATCTTCACCGGCCTGATCGCCCGCTTCGGCGCGATCGCGGCGCTGATCATCATCTTCGGAATCTTCTTTCTGATCGCGTATCGATCTGACAAGAAGAAGCAGCGCGAGTGGGACGAGCTCGACGCGAAGGCGGACGGAGGCTCGGCTAAGGCTTAGCCGCCGCCGCCGCAGAACCGGAGCTCGTTGAGGCAGTCGGTGACGAGGCCCTCCAGCCGGCCCTCTTCCCACGAGTTGACGAAGTCAGCGTGGGCCGAGTAGATGCTGCCGGAGCTCAGCACGACGGGGCCCTTGACCTCCGGATAGCGGAGGATCAGCTCGATCGCGGGAAGCGCCACCGGATGGCTCGGCGGACAGCGCCCTTCGACCGCGTACGCCACGTGGGAGTGGTGGTCGTCGCTGTCGAGGTTCTGGCCGTCCCAGCACTCGGGGAAGCTGACGTGGAGCCGGAGCGCCGTGCGCGGGCCTGGCGGACAGACGGGCGGATCGGTAGCGCCGGGCACGTTGGCCTCGATCCCGCAGTCCCAGCGCGTCACGGACAGCGGCTGCGGCGTCGTCGCGGCAGCTGAGCCGGCGATCATCCGGAAGCCAAACGGAAACGGCTTCACATCGTCGATCGTGCCGCGACGGTAGTACACGGACGCAGCAGCGGGCACGACCGGCTGTCCGCCCACGGCGAGCGTCGGCACCCAGTAGGCGGCCGTCTCGCCGCGGCGCTTGCAGGTCGACGCAGCGGCGCGGAGCGAGGCATTCGTGGAGCTCGCGTCGGTCGACTTGCTGCCGAGGAACGTGTGGTCGTGGGAGGCGCCGGGACGGCCGGGGTAGACGATCGGGTCGTCCGGAGCGCGATGGCTGAACGCGCAGTGGCTGACGAAGTTGACGCCGCGCAGCTGGTCCAGGCTCGTGACCGGGCCGCTCGCGGGCGGATCCTCGCCGGCCGCGAAGCCCACCGCCGCGACCGTAGCCGCGAGGCCGAGCAGGAACGCGAGGGCGATGACGACCTTCCGCATGCCGAAAAGTGTAGCCCGCCGTCTCGCGGCCCTGATTGCCGCCTTTGGCTGCACTCGCCGGTTGCCACTTCCATTCAGCCGACCACCCGGTTAGAGTCTCGCGCGGATTGCGGAGAACTCTGTGGTTCCTCACTGCGGCAACGGTGACCGCTGCGCTCATGACGGGTGCCGCTAGCTCGCGGACCGCCAGCCCCGGCAGTCCGGGCGGCGGCGGAGCGGGGGAGGTGGCGATCTTCTACTACCCCTGGTACGGCACGGCCTCGGTCGACGGCGCCTGGCAGCACTGGCAGCAGAACGGCAACGACCCGCCCGTGTCGATCGCGTCGAACTGGTTCCCGGCGCGGGGCGTCTACTCCTCGTCGGACGTGGCGATCGTGCGTGCCCAGATGCGCGAGATCGCGTCGATCGGCGTTCAGACCGTGATCGTCTCGTGGTGGGGGCCGGAATCGGCGGAGGCCGCTCGGCTGCCGCTCGTCCAGCGTGCTGCACGCGCGGCCGGGCTACGGGTGGCGTTGCACGTCGAGCCGTTCGCAGGACGGACGCCGGCGTCGCTCGTCGCGCAGCTGCGCGCCTGTCGCCAAGTCGGGCATCACCGACGCGTACGTCTACGACTCGACGACGGGCGACGACGCCGAATGGAAAGCGGCCAACAAGCAGCTCCAGGGCCTGCGGCTCTTTGCGAACACGAACCTGCCGGGCAAGGCCGAGGCGGGTGGCTTTGCGGGGCTCTACACCTACGACGTGCGGATCTACGACGGAAAGTCGTTCCCGCGCATGTGCGCGTCGGCGCGCATGCACAACCTGCTCTGCGCTCCCTCGGTCGGCCCCGGGTTCGATTCCGAGCGTGCGACCGGAGACACGCGCATCCAGGGTCGGGCCAACGGCAAGACCTACGACCGCATGTGGCGGGGCGCGATCCGCGCTGCCGCCGACGTCGTCACGATCACGAGCTACAACGAGTGGCACGAGGGAACGCAGATCGAGCCGGCCTCGGCCATCGGCGCCACCGTACGCGTCATACGACGGTGCGTACGGCCTCACAGGCCGCGCTGCGCAGCGTGCGTATCTCGACCGCACCGCGGCGTGGGTGCGCGCATACCGCGAGAAGATCGGGCCGCTGAGCCTCTAGTAGAGGGCCGCGGCCAGCCGGCGGCGATACGTGCTGACGACCGGATCTTCGGGATCGAGTCGTTCGAACAGCGCCACCGCGACCTCGCGCAACCGGTCGCGCTCCTCCGGCCCGGCAGCCGGCACGGCGTCGACGATGAGCCGAAGTGCCCCTTCGGTGTCACCCGCGTCGAGCGCCGCGACGACGTCGGGTAGCTCGCCGGCGGCCCGCAGCTCCTCGATCAGCGTGTCGGCGCGGGGTGGAGCGAGGAGCTCGTCGAGGAACGTGTCGACCGCGACGCGGGAGCGCGCCCCGGCGAACTCGGCCACGACCCTGCCGTCCCGGAACGCTTTCACGGCCGGGATGCCGCTGACCGAGAACCGTTGCGAGAGGCCCTGGTTGGCGTCGACGTCGACCTTGACGAGCGTGACGGCGCCAGCACGTGCTTCGACGGCGGCCTCCAGCACGGGAGCGAGCGCGTGGCACGGCCCACACCACTCGGCCCAGAAGTCGACGAGCACCGGGCCGTCCGCGGAGCGGGCGATCACGTCGGTCTCGAAAGTCTCCTCGGTCACGTCCACGTCGTCACGCTCCCCGCGAGAGGACGACATCGGCGGTGCAACCGGCGATCAGCGCTGCCTCGACGTGCTCGGCGGCGACACCCGCGAGTGAGCGATGATCCGTGTCGATCTCGATCGCTGCCCACTCCTCGAGGCCCAGGGCGCGAGCCCCCTCGGCCGACCCGATCGCGAGCAGTTGTGCCGTGGTGAGGATTCCCCGGCGCCCCGTCTGGCGACGTGCGATCCCCTCGAGCTCCCGCAGCTCCTCCAGCGGGTCGATCCGCATGTTGGAGTCCGAGCCGATGCAGAGCGGGATCGAGCGGTCGAGCACCTCGGTGACGCGAAGGAATCCGTCTCCGAGATCCGACTCGGTCGTGGGGCACGCACAGATCCGCGATCCCGTGGCCGCGAGGAGATCGAGCTCGTCGTCGTTCGCGTGGGTGGCGTGAATGATGGTCGTCCGCTCACCGAGGCAGCCCGTGTCGGCCAGGAGCTCGATCGGGCGGCAGCCGTGCTCCTCGAGACACTCCTGGATCTCGCGTGGCTGCTCGTCGGCGTGGATGTGGAGTGGAAGCTGCTCGCGGATCGCATAGGCGCCGATCTCCGTCGAGCCACTCGCGCGAGCAGGCGCGAACGGAGTGGGGGGCGACCCCGACCGCGATCCCCGCCGCGCGGAGCGACTCGACCTCTTCGAGGTACGCGGCGACGCTGGGCTGGCGCATGCGGTCGAGCCCACCGCGCTCGTAGGCGACGTGGAGCAGCACGATCGCGATCCCTGCAGCCGCTGCCGCCTCGGCGGCCGCGAACGCCTCTGCGGCGCCGAGGTAGTGGAACTCGCCCACGGCGGTGTAGCCCGCTGCCCGCATCTCGAGGTACACGTCCGTGTAGTGATCTCTGACCGAGTCCGGCGTCGCGCGATCGGCCTCCTCGAGCATCCCGTCGCGCCACGTCCAGAAGTCGGTCCCGGCAGCCCGGCCGCGCAGGGCGCGCTGGAACGCGTGACTGTGGCTGTTGACGAAGCCGGCCAGGGGGATCGCGGCGGTCACGGAATACGACGCTACCACCACCCTAAGAGGCTTGATGTGGGTGAGCCCACACCAAGCCTCTAGGCTTGCGAGACGATGGATCACTCGACCGTCTCCGCCCCCGTGCGCCAGATCCCGAACGCGCTGACGCTGATCCGCTTCGCAGCGATCCCGGTCTTCGTCTGGCTGCTGCTCGATGACCGAACAGGGCCGAGCTGGCCGGCGGGGATCGTGTTCGGCCTTGCGGCGATCACCGACCAGCTCGATGGCTATCTCGCCCGGCGTTGGCACGTCGAGTCGCAGTTCGGCAAGGTGGCCGACCCGCTCGCCGACAGGCTGATGATCGACACGGCCGTCGTGATGCTCGTCGCCTTCGACCGGTTGCCGTGGGTCGCGCTCATCATCCTGCTTCGCGATCTGCTCCTCATCGGCGGCTACAAGCTCGTCGTGCCCCGCGGCTACGACTTCGAGGTATCGCGGCTCGGGAAGATCGCCACCTGGGGCCTCTACGCCTCGATCGGCCTCGTGCTCGTCACGGAGAAGGGCACCTGGTGGCCGCTCGCGTGCTTCTGGATCAGCCTGGCGCTCGCCGTGATCGCTGCCGGGCAGTACGTCCTCAAGGCGCGGCGCACCGTCCGTCTCTGACCGGCGCTGTCACCGCGGCCGACGGGGTGGACGTCGCAGGCAGGGAGAGCGCCCGCCGGGGCGAAATCGTCAGCGGACACTGCAAAGCCTCAACCTGAGGTTTACCCCTTCGCTACGCTGCACCTTCGAGCACCGAGCTCCCGACCGGAAAGGCAACCCGTGGAAACGCTCCCCGACCTGCTTTCGCTCTCCGACGCAGAGCTGTCCTCCCTGCTCACGCGCATCGAGGAAGGCGAGGAGGCGATCTCGCGCCGCCGCCGTGTCCTCCACGGCCGGATCGACATCCTCCGGGCCGAGCGCACGGAGCGCCTCAAGGCGCACGTCGCCGACGGAAGCTTCGAGGCCAAGTCGCCGACATCGCTCGAGCGCTCCGATCTACGAGGGCACGGGCGACGTCCCGGCCGACGCAGAACTGACCCCGCTGCCCGAGCTCGCCGAGCATGAACGACGAGGCGCTCTGGGCCGCCATTCGCGCTGCTCGAGCAGGAGGAGGACGACATCTCGCTGAACCGGCGGGTGATGCACGGCCAGATCGACATCATCCGGGCCGAGCGGGCAAAGCGGGCGCGCGGCGGCGAGCACGTCGACGCCGGCGATCTCGGCTCGATCCTCGGCGGAGGGCAATGAGTCACGTCTACTGCCCGGAGTGCGGCTTTCAGAGCCCCGAGGCGGCAACGTTCTGCTCTCGCTGCGGTGCGCTGCTCGGTCGCGAGACCGTCGACGAGACGACGATGAGCCTTGGCCCCGAGGAGATCGAGGAGGCCAGCCTCGCGGACAACATCGACGGGCCGGCGCTCGTCGTCCGCTCCGGTGGCGGTCGCGCGGGGGAGAGCTTCGAGGCGATCGGTGACCGAGCGCTGATCGGGCGCTCGCCCGAGTGCGACGTCTTCCTCGACGACGTCACGGTCTCGCGCCGGCACGCCGAGCTGACCCGCGACGGGAAGGTCTTCACGATTCGCGATCTCGGCAGCCTCAACGGCACGTTCGTCAACAAGCGGCGCATCGAGAGCAGCGTCCTCGAGGACGACGACGAGGTTCAGATCGGCAAATACCGGATGACGTTCCTGCGCCGATGACGACATTCTCCGAAACGAGCCCCGCGGCCGGCCTGCATACGATCGGCGCGGTCTGCGAGCGCCTGCGGGACGAGTTCCCCGACATCTCGATCTCGAAGATCCGCTACCTCGAGGATCAGGGCCTACTGCAGCCGAGCCGCACGCGCGGGGGCTACAGGCTGTTCGCCGAGGCCGACGTCGAGCGCCTGATCACGATCCTGCGCCTGCAGCGCGACGAGTTCCTGCCGCTGCGCGTGATTCGCGAGGAGCTCCGTGCTCCGACCGCCGATCGCGCGAAGCGCCGCGCCGCCGGCCTCCGCGGGCAGGAGGAGGAGATCGACATGTCGGAGCTGTGCGACCGCGCCGGCATCTCGTCGGAGTTCGCCCGCCAGCTCGAGGACTTCAGCCTCCTCGCACCGCGGGTCGAGGGAGGCGATCGCCTCTACAGCGAGAGCGACGCCGACATCGCGCTCGCGTGCGCGAAGATCGCGCGGCATGGCATCGACGCGCGCCACCTCCGCGCGTTTCGCACCGCTGCAGGACGCCAGTCGGCGCTGCTCGAGCAGGTCGTCGCTCCCGCTCTCCGCTCGCGCAACCTGGAGCGGCGTGCCGCGGCGCTGGAAGATCTCGAGGGCCTGGCGGTGGTCGCGCAGGAGCTGGCACAGCTGCTGCTGATGCGCGACCTGCGCGAGGTGGCAGAGCGATGAGCGAGCTCGATCTGGCAAGCCTGATCCGCGACGTCCCGGACTTCCCGACCGAGGGGATCATGTTCAAGGACGTGATGCCGCTGATCGCCGATCCGGTCGCGTTCCGGGAGACGATCGACCGTCTCGCTGCCTGGGCCGGGCCGCGGGCGCCCGATGTGATCCTGGGCGCCGAGGCACGTGGTTTCATCTTCGGCGGCGCGCTCGCGTACGCCCTCGGCTGCGGCTTCGTGACAGCGCGCAAGCCCGGCAAGCTGCCCTGGGAGACGATCGAGGCGCGGTACGCGCTCGAGTACGGCACCGATGCGCTCGAGGTTCACGTCGACGCGTTCAAGCCCGGTGCGCGCGTGATCGTCCTCGACGACGTTCTCGCGACCGGAGGCACGGCACACGCCAAGGTCGAGCTCGTCGAACGGCTCGGCGGGGTCGTCGTCGGGGCGCTGTTCGTGATCGAGCTGTCGTTCCTGAACGGCCGGGAGCGCATCCCCGGCATCGACGTGCACGCCCTCATCGACTACAGCTGACCGAGCCCACACGCGTCGCCGACGCGGCGTCGTCCGGCCGGTCGATTACTTCTGTGGGTGATCTGCGGTCCGCACCCTGAATGTAGGGATGATGCAATGCGAGGTGAACGACCGATGAAGAAGGACGTGGACGCGACGCTGAATCAGCGCGGGTATCAGGCGGCAACAAGCCTGCTGCTGCGGCATTGCCTCTCACTCGGGAACGCAGAGGGGCGCATCCCCGCGCGCCTGCGGCTCGAAGAGGCGATCGGGCCTGACCTGTCCCACCGGCTCGTCACGAGCCTCACCGCCCGCAGCCCGCGCCGCGAGCCCGTTGCCCGAATCTAGGCCCCGCGCGTGCGGATGAACAGGAAGATCAGGAACGCGCTGACGAGCGAGACGAGAAACGACGTTCCCTTGGCGACGCCGACGGCCAGCATCCCGAAGTAGAGGATCAGGAAGAAGAGGAGGGACCAGAGAAACGACTGGACGCCGCGGTCGATGCTTGGCGCCCGCAGGTGCATGGCGAGAGAATACCGCGGCGTCGCACCGGGTGGCGCAGCAGGCCGAGCGTCCGGGACCAAAAAAATTCACCGAGCCGGTTGCGCTTTCGTCCACCCGGCCCGTTGACCTTCCGCTTCCGCGTACGGCCTCCGTGCCGAGCTTCGACCTACTCGCGCCCCGTGCTCGGTGCAAGCGGAAACCTAGAGAGCGGGGGAGGCCGGGTCAAGAGGTCGGCACCAGTGATGGGTGCAATTTGCGCGAATTTCGAACTGCGGCTCGTGGCAGGTGGATGGGGATAGGATCCCCCGGTGCGCCGAACCCTCGTCTACGGGACGGCCGCGGCGCTCCTCACCGTCGCCCTCGTCCTCACCCTGATCGGGTGGGGGGAGGAGGCATCGACGTTCCCGGACTGGCAGGCGCTGATCCTCGGCCTCGTGCAGGGGTTCACGGAGCTGCTGCCGATCTCGTCGTCGGGGCACCTGATTCTCGTTCCGTGGGCCGGCGATTGGACGTACCTGAAGGATCACGAGGCGTTCAACAAGACGTTCGACGTCGCGCTGCATCTCGGCACGCTCGTCGCCGTGGTGGCGTACTTCTGGAGCGATCTGGTCGGTTACGTCGTCGCCTGGTTCCGCAGCGTGCGGCACCGTGCCGTCGAGACGGAGGACGAGAAGATCGCCTGGATCATCGTCGTCGCGACCGTGCCGGCGGCGCTGATCGGAGCGGCGTTCCAGAGCGTGATCGAGGATCGCCTCGGAGAGCCGTGGCAGATCGCGATCCTGATGGCGGTCTTCGCGCTCGTCCTCTACTGGGCCGACCGGCGCCCCGAGCAGAAGGAGATCGGTGACCTGAGCGTCAAGCAGGGACTGCTCGTCGGCCTCGCGCAGAGCCTCGCGCTCGCGCCCGGTGTCTCGCGCTCAGGCATCACGATCAGCGCGGGCCGCTTCCTCGGCCTCAGCCGCGATGGAGCGGCGCGGCTCTCGTTCCTGCTCCTCGTCCCGATCACCTTCGGTGCCGTTCTCCTGAAGGGCTACTCCGACGTGCTCAAGGGCGACCTGCCGCACGGCTGGGTGGGACCGTTCGTCGTCGGCACGATCGCCTCGGCCGGAGCAGGCCTGCTCGCGATCAACTGGCTGCTCGGGTACGTGCGCGGCCACAACTACACCGTGTTCGTCGTCTACCGCGTCGTGCTCGCCGTCATCATCCTGCTCGTGATCGCCTCGGGCGTGCGTGAGGCGGGGTTCTGATGCGCGTCTCCGTCGGCGACGTCGAGCTCTACGTCCACGAGCAGGGGGAGGGGCGGCCACTCGTGGCGCTCCACGGCGGCCCGGGGCTCGACGGCTCGGTCTGGTTTCCCGCGCTCGACCACTTCGCAGCGCGTGGCTACCGCGTGCTCGCGCCCGATCACCGCGCGAACGGGCGTTCCGACGCGGGGGATCCGGCGCGGTGGACGGTGCCGCAGATGGCCGACGACGTCGAGGCGCTGATCCAGGCCCTGTCGCTCGAGAACGCCGTCGTGATCGGCTGGTCGTTCGGATCGTTCGTGACCCAGAGTCACATGGTGCGCCACGGCAGCGCGTCTGCGTACGTCCTGATGGGGACGGTCTCACATCCCGGCGCCCTCGCGAACGTCGAGCACGAGCTCGCGACCTTCGAGCCGGAGTCGCTCCGCGCCCAGGTGGCAGCCTCGTGGGCCGACGAGGCGACGGTCGAGACGCCGGAGGCGGCGAAGCAGCTGCTCGCCGACCAGATGCCGTTCCACGTCGCCGATCCGACAGGCCCGCTCGTCGCGGAGCTGAACGCGGCCGACAAGGTCGTCTACCGGCCGGAGGTGCTGCGGCACTTCGCTGCCGGCGGGGAGTACGGCATGCTCGACCTCCGGGAAGATCTTCGCAGCGTCACGACGCCGACGCTGATCCTCAGTGGTGCCGATGACCGCACGACGCCGGCAGCGTCAGCCGGTGAGCTGACGGCGTTCCTGCCGCACTGTGAGCAGGTCGTGATCCCGGATTGCGCCCACATGGTGCCCTACGAGCAGCCGGACGCGTTCAACGCCGCCCTGACGAGCTTCCTCGAGCGGCACTGACGCCCTGGGGTAGAGCCTGCGTTCTTCGAAAACAGGCTAGCTTGACATAACGTTGATTACCGTGCGTGGAACCGGAGAGAGCGAGAGGGCGCTTCAGGCCGGTTCGGGCACGACGGCAGCCACCGGGCCAGCCTGCGCCTCGTTCCCCTCGAGCGGCACCGCGACCATCTGCGCCCGCGTGCTGCTGCCGAGCCAGTAGAAGATGACGCCGGCCAGCATCGCGATCCCGATCGCAACGCCGGCGATCGCCGTGTACTTGAAGCGCGAGACGTCCTCGGGCAAGCCATCGTCGTTCAGCAGCTGACCGTCGAGGAATCCCGGGAAGATCGCGACGAGCGACGCAAACGCCGCCCAGAACGTGCAGACGACGCCACAGATCCAGACGCCGACGATGCCGCCGGGAACCTTGTACGGGCGATTCACGTGCGGATGGCTGTAGCGCAGCTTGATCAGGCACGGGAAGATCACGATGTACGAGATCGTGGTGAACGTGAGCACGATGCCGATCATCACGTCGAAGGTCGCCGAGGCACTGCCGCCCGCGATCTTTGCGGCCGCGACGAAGACGATCGTCGAGATCACGCCCGAGAGGAAGTTGACGTTGACCGGCGTGCCCAGCTTGGCCGAGAAGCGGCCGAGCACGCGCGGGCCGGCTCCGTCGTAACAGGCGACGGCCTGGCTGCGGTCGGAGCCCATCAGCCACGTGCAAGCGCTCGAGATCAGCGCGAGGATGAACCCGAAGGCGGCGATCTTCGTCATCACGCTCGCCGCACCCCCGTAGACCGTGAACACGGCCGCCACCGCCGTCATGAAGCCGTCGACGCCGGAGATGTCGTCCTTCGGCAGGACCGCGATCACGGCCAGGATCGGCAGGCCGTAGAGCAGGATCGCCGTGATCGCCGCGCGGAGCACCGTGAACGGCACGTCCTTCTGCGGGTCCTTCATCTCGTCTCCCGCCGCGCTCGGCAGCTCGAAGCCGACGTAGTTGAAGAACAGCACCGGCACGAGCGCGATGAACAGCGCGTACGTCGGCTTGAACTCGCCGCCCGACGGGGAAGCTGAGCCCGTTCTTGAACGCGTAGATGATCGTGCTGACGACGAACAGCCCGAGCACGAAGATGCGGGCCCAGGCTCCGAGCGTCGGGATCCACTTGCCGATGCCGAACGAGAGGATCGCCGAGTAGACCGAGAACCAGATGTACGCGAGCCCGACGACGTAGAAGAGCCATGAGTCGTTGCCGATCGAGAAGAAGAACTGGTCGACCGTCGCGATCGTCAGAAGCGCCAGCGTGGCCCCGATCCAGATCGGGTTGCTGAACCAGTAGAAGACGGCGTTGACGGCGGCCACGAGCCTCCCGAACGCGAGGCGCGTCCAGACGTACGAACCGCCTTCCTCGGGAAACGCAGAACCGAGCTCCGCCACGATCAGGGCGTACGGGACGAAGAACGCGATCGAGAGGAAGATCAGCCAGGTGAAGCCCTGGGCTCCCTCGGAGGCAACGAGACCGAGCGTGTCGACACCGACGATCGTGCAGATCAGGAAGAAGTAGATGTCGAAGCGCGTGAAGTGCTTCCGGAGCTTCGCGCGCTCCTCGAGCGCCATCGCGGTGGTGTGGTCGACCAGATCGTCGGGAGTGGCGATAGCGGTCACGCGTCTTCCTCTCGGTAGCGGTTTTGTCTACGCGAGGCGACGCGCGAAGGGCGCTCATTCAATCCCGTGCTCCTACGCAGATGTCAATCCGGTACCGGTCGGGCACCGATGCACACGCGGCCCTAGACAAGCACCCGTCGGCAATGGGAGAGTTGTGTCAACACGCACGACTCTCCCCATGACGACCGTTGACATTGACAGCCTGCTGGCGCAGGACGAGGTTCGAACGCTCCTCGAGACGAGCGAGCACGCCGGCACGATCCAGTTGCGCGAGCTCGCCGACCTCGTCGAGGCGCACGACCTGACGCCACTCGAGCACGATGCGCTCCTGCGCGAGCTGGACAAGCGCGGAATCGAGATCGTCGACCCGCCCGCGTCGCCGGAGCCTCCCCCACTCCTCGCTCCCGTGGCCGAGTCGACGACCGACGCGCTGCAGCTCTTCCTCCGCGAGGCCGGGCCGGCACACGCTGCTCACGGCCGCGCAGGAGGTGTCGCTGGCGAAGCGGATCGAGCGCGGCGACCTCGATGCCAAGCAGGTGATGATCCAGGCCAACCTGCGGCTCGTGATCTCGATCGCCAAGAACTACCGCAACCAGGGTCTCCCGTTCCTCGACCTGATCCAGGAGGGCACGCTCGGGCTGATCCGCGCGGTCGAGAAGTTCGACTGGCGCCGCGGCTTCAAGTTCTCGACCTACGCGACCTGGTGGATCCGGCAGGCGGTGGCCCGGGCGCTCGCCGACAAGGCGCGCACGATCCGGATGCCGGTCCACATCGTCGAGCGCTTGCAGAAGATGAACCGCGCCGAGCGCACGCTGTGGACGACGCTCGGGCGCGAGCCGACGATCGAGGAGATCGCCGACGAGGCCAACCTGACCGTGCAGCAGGTGAACGAGGTGCGGGCAGCGGCCCGCGCGTCGAGCAGCCTCGACGCTCCCGTCGGCGACACGGACGACGCCGTGCTCGGAGACTTCGTCGCGGCCGAGGAGATGCTGCCCGAGGAGAAGGTCGAGCTCACCCTGCGCAGCCAGGCGCTCCAGGCCGCGCTCGGAACGCTGCCCGAGCGCGAGCTCGAGGTCGTGACGCTGCGCTACGGGCTCGGAGGCACCGAGCCGAAGACGCTCGAGGAGATCGGCCGCCGCCTCGGCCTCACCCGCGAGCGCGTGCGTCAGATCGAGCTCGACTCGTTGCGTCGCCTCGCCGGCGAGCGCGAGATGGAAGCGGTGCGGTGAGGCAGGCGTGTCAGCCTCTCTCCCGGGTTTACGTCCTGAGGTAGAGCTCGAGCGACGGCGCCACCGTGCGCAGCTCGCGCAGCGCCCGCGTCTCGAGCTGGCGGACGCGCTCGCGCGTGATGCCGAGCAGGACGCCGACCTCTTCCAGCGTCTTCGGCTTGCCGTCGTCGAGGCCGAACCGCTCGGTCAGCACGCGCTGCTGGCGCGGGTTGAGCCGGAGCATCGCCTTGGCGAGCTCGGACGAGCGGAACTTCTCCGAGGTCTCGGCTTCGGGTGCGGTCGCGTTCAGGTCCTCGATCAGGTCGCTCATCACGCTCTCTCCGTCGCCGATCGGCGTGTCGAGTGAGACGTGGTCCTGCACCAGCTCGAGGAGCTGCTCGACCTTCGCGGTGGTGAAGCCGGCCTCGAGTGCGATCTCGTCGACGGATGGGTCGCGGTTGAACTTCTGGCCCAGCGTCCGGCGCGCGCGCGTGACGCGGCGCACCTGATCGGCGACGTGCACGGGCAGGCGGATCGTGCGGCCCTGCTCGGCGAGTGCGCGTGAGATCGCCTGCCTGATCCACCAGGTCGCGTACGTCGAAAGCTTGTAGCCGAGCGTGTAGTCGAACTTCTCGACCGCCCGGATGAGGCCGAGGTTGCCCTCCTGGATGAGGTCGAGCAACGGCACCCCGGCACGGGTGTAGTGGCGGGTGATCGACATCACGAGCCGGAGGTTGCACTCGATCAGGCGGCTCTTCGCCTCCTCGTCGCCCTCGTCCTTGCGGCGCGCGAGCTCGCGCTCCTCCGCGTGGGTGAGCAGGCGCCCGTTTCCGATCTGGCGAACGTAGAGCTTGAGCGGATCCTGCGTCGCCGCGAGCGCAGCCTCGGGCATTCCCTCGTCGGCGACGGGGTCGAAGAGCGGCTCTGCCAGATTGCCTTCCACCCGAGACCTATCGGCGCCAACGGGCCCTCACTTGAGAAACCTGGCCGAAAGACAGAGGAATTCCAACCCAAAGTGCGTACAGAAGCATCATCTTCTGTCGTTACGGTCAGGTGGTCATGTCCGATCGAGGTGATCGAATCCGCTGATGTGCGGAATAGCCGGATACAGCCTTGATGCTGCCTCCACCGTCGATCGCACCCTTGCAGCCCAGGCGCTGCTCGCGGGGATCGCGGAGCGTGGCGCAGATGCAGTCGGGTACGCCCACCGCGGCGTTGGCCCGAACGTGACGATTCACAAGCAGCGCTCAGGCGCCACGGCACTGCTCGACGCCGTCGAGCTGCCGGCCGACGCGACCGACGCCCTGGTGCACGTGCGTGACTACACCAAGGGCCATCCCACCGTTCTTGCCAACAACCATCCGATCCGGCACGGCTCCGTCGTCGGGATCCACAACGGGATCATCGTCAACGACGAGGAGATCCTCGCCCGGCACGCGATCACGCGGGCCGAGCCCGACATGACCGTCGACTCCGAGGCGATCTTCGCCCTCATGGAGCTGACGGGGTCGGATCACACGGCGCTCGAGCAGCTCCGTGGCTCGATGGCGACCGCCTGGATCGACGAGCGTGTCGACGGCCGGCTGCACCTTGCCCGTGGCGTCGCCCGCCCACTCTGGATCGGCCGCGCGCGGCGCGAGGTCTTCTTCGCGTCGACGAAGTCCGCGCTGGAGGTCGTCGAGGGCACGCTCCGGCTCACGCTGCGCAAGCACGAGGTCTCCGAGGGCCGGCTGCTCCATCTCGAGCGCGGCCGGATCGTGAACGAGGCCCGCTTCCGCACCGATCGCTCGTATCGCGACGACCGGGTGCTGCCGTCGGTGCGCTCGCCGCACGAGGGCGTCTCGTGCCTCGCGAAGCTCGCTGCGCTCGCGGCGTAGACGTGGGGAACCCAGAGGAGAGGCTGAAGCCTCTCCCCAGAGGCAAGCGGCTTCGCCGCGCTGTTCTTTACAGCGAGCCGTCGGGCGCCACGCTGACGCCTTCCTCGCGCAGCCGCTCGCGCACGAGGTACTGAAACGCGGCCCACGGGCCGGCGTCGATGTCGACGAGCCGGTAGACCTGCCACTCCGACATCAGCGACTTGTCGGTGCGGCGGGCCTCTTTCCAGTCGGCCATCCGCGGTAGCCGGCCGAGCTCGCGTGCGAGCACCGCACCCTGGCTCACTGCGCGCTCGAGCTTCTCGTCGCCGACCGGCACGTCGAAGCCCGCCTCACGGAGAGCCGCGCTGAGCGATCCGAACGTGTGCCAGATCAGCGACTTCGACGCCACGCGGCGCCGGTTTGCGTCCAGATCGTGGGCCGTCGGCGTCCGGCCGAGCTCTTCTCCGAGCTGCCGGAGCTGCTCGAGGAGCTCGTCACGGCTGATGAAGCGCCTCGGCGTGAGCCCCGCGGCCCGTTTGGCCGCATTCCAGGTGCCAAAGTGCTCGATCACCGTCTGCGGGTGCATGCCGGCGTCCTTGTCGGCGGCGAACTCGCGCATCGTCGGCGAGCGACCGAGCCGCTCGGCGCTGGCGCGGAGCTGCTCGAGGATCTGCTCGTCGGTGTAGCGCCGTCTGATGCCTGCGCGAAACTCTGCGAGCGCTGCTTCGTCGATCCCGGCGAGTGCGGGGTGGCGACGCCGGGGCCTGGCCATATGCAATTACTCTAGATCATTCTGTGAAAGTTGCAAGTAGGCCAGAACGGACGTCCTGTTGAGCTCGATTCGCTGCGGGGTAGGCTCGTTGCCATGGGAGTACGCCTCAACGCAGAGACGTCGGCCGCCCGGCTCGTCGGGCGCCTCTCGCGCGCCGTCGGACGCGGCGGGGGCACGACGTTGCCCGGGAAGCTCCTCTGGAAGGTCGATCCCGGCGCTCTCGAACGCGCTCGCGGCGAAGCTGCCCGCCGGGGTCGCCGTTGTCTCCGCGACGAACGGCAAGACGACGACGAGCGCGATGCTCGCCCGCATCCTCGGTAGCCGCTACCGGCTTGCCTGGAACAACTCCGGGGCCAATCTCGCCTCGGGCGTCGCCTCCACCCTCCTCTCGACGCCCGACGCAGATCTCGGCCTGCTCGAGGTCGACGAGTTCGCCCTGCCGGAGATGATCCAGCGGGTGCAGTCCGCGGGTCGTCTCGCTCGGCAACCTCTTTCGCGACCAGCTCGACCGCTACGGCGAGCTCGAGCACATCGCGGAGCGGTGGCGGGCCGCCGTGGCGACGCTCCCTCCCACCTCGACGCTCGTCGTGAACGCCGACGATCCGCTCGTCGCCGATCTCGCGGACGGGCGGGCCGGTGCGCTGCGCTTCGGCGTCGACGATCCACGGCTCGCCCGGCCCGCGCTGCAGCACGCGGCCGACTCGAAGTACTGCGTCCGCTGCGGCGAGCCCTACGACTACGCCGCGGCCTACGTCGGCCACCTCGGCGACTACCGCTGCCCGAACTGCGGGCACAGCCGGCCGCCGCTCGACATCGCCGCACGCTCGATCGACCTCCAGGCGCTCGACGCGTCGGTGTTCGATCTCGTCACGCCGGCAGGCACGGTGCGGGTGACGCTGCCGCTGCCCGGTCTCTACAACGTCTACAACGCCCTCGCCGCTGCCGCCACGGCGCTCGCCCTCGACGCGTCGCTCGACGAGATCGCCGCCGGGCTCGGGCACCTTCACGGCGGCGTTCGGCCGGTTCGAGCGGATCGAGGCAGGCGACAAGCAGATCCTGATGCTCCTGATCAAGAACCCCGCCGGTGCGAACGAGGCGATCCGGACGCTCGAGGAAGGCGGCGTGCCCAGGACGCTCGTGATCGCGCTCAACGACCGCATCGCGGACGGCCGCGACGTCTCGTGGATCTGGGACGTCGACTTCGAGCCGCTGCTCGAGCGTGTCGAGCGGATCGTGGCGAGCGGCGAGCGCGCGGCCGAGCTGGCGCTGCGGTTCACGTACGCCGGCTTCCCGCCGGACCGGCTCGAGGTGATCCCCGATCTTCGTGCGGCTCTCGATCGCGGGCTCGCGCTCGTTCCGGCGGGCGGCGAGCTCGGGATGCTCCCCACCTACACGGCGATGCTCGAGCTGCGGAAGATCGCCGTCTCCCGCGGTCTCGTGCGCCCGTACTGGGAGGAGGCGTCGTGAGGATCACGGTGGCCCACCTCTATCCGGACTACCTCAACATCTACGCCGACCGCGGCAACATCGCCGTGCTCGGCCGGCGCGCCGCACTGCGGGGCCACTCGCTCGAGGTGACCGGTGTCGAGCCCGGTGACGCCCTCGAGCCGTGGGCGTACGACCTCGTCTACGTCGGCGGCGGCCAGGACCGCGAACAGGCGCTCATCGCGCCCGACCTCGCGGCGCGGGGAGACGACCTGCGGCGGGCTGTCGACACCGGCACGGCAGTGCTCGCCGTCTGTGGCGGCTACCAGCTGCTCGGGCGTGGCTACCGCGGCCGCGACGGCTCGTGGATGCCGGGGGCAGGAGTCTTCCCGCACGAGACGCTCGCCGGCGAGAAGCGGCTGATCGGTGACGTGCTGCTCGAAGCCGACCTCGGCGACGGCACCACGACGATGGTGGCCGGATTCGAGAACCACGCCGGCCGGACGCTGCTCGACGCCGGCGCGACGCCGCTCGGACGGGTTGTCGCGGGCCACGGCAACGACGGCGACTCGGGCTTCGAGGGCTGCCGCGTCGGTGCGGCGGTCGGCACCTACCTCCACGGGCCGCTGCTGCCACGAAATCCCGGAGCTCGCCGACTGGCTGCTCGCGCGAGCACTCGAGCACGGCGGCGGCAGCGGGCAGCTCGAGCCGCTCGGCGACGAGCTGGAGCATCTTGCCCACGCAGTGTCGAGCGGGCGGGCGAAGGCGCGCGGCGGCAAGTAGCTCCGGCCGGCTCAGCCGTCGACTCAGCCAGCCGTGCGCGCAAGCGTCGCGAGCTGAGCGTCCGACAGCCCGGCCGACCGCAGGTACTCGTCCGCACCACCGGCGGTCTCGTGCAGCCACGCCAGCACGTCGACCATCGCCGCGCGCGGCGAGGTCGAGACGCGGCGCCGGATCGTCAGCTCGGTCTCGTCGCGCGCCGACTCGAACCACGGGGTCGACAGCATCTCGACGCCCGGATCGCTCGCCGCGTAGTCGGCGGCGATGAGCTCGTCCGGCACGCCGGCGAGGGAGAGGAGCAACGCCGACACGATTCCCGTTCGGTCCTTCCCGGCGAAGCAGTGCACGACGACGCCCTCGCCGTCCTTCGCGTCGGCCACCGCGGCGACCGCGCCTCCAACGCGCTCGGACAGATCCTCGAGCATCTCGATGTAGCCCGTGGCGAAGACCGGAGCGAGGTCGTCGGCATTCAGCAACGCCTGCTCGAATGCGTGAGCGGCCTCGGGATTGTGCCCCTCCCGCATCGGGCACGATGACCACCTCGACGTCGCCGTGGGCGTCGGGCTCGCCCGGCACCTCGTTCTCGAACCGGAGATCGACGACGCGCCGGACGCCGTGGTCGAGCGCCGCCTGCCAGCCCGCGTCCGTGAGACGCCGCACGTTGTCCGCGCGCACCACCACGCCACGCCGCGTACGGCCCCCAGAGGCCGTTTGCAGCCCTCCCAGGTCGCGCACGTTGAAACACCCGTCCCACGCCAGCGAGCGGCGCAGGGCGTCCTGGTGCTCGTCTGCTTCTAGGGCGCCCACAGCGATCCAAGATAGACACACGGGTCGCCGGGCTGGAACCGCCGCAGGAAGCGGCCGATCGGCGGATGCAGCGCGAGACCTTCGAGCTCGTCGAGATCGAACAGGCGATGGCCTCGCACGGCCTCGTCGCGCGAGACGACCGCGGCGAGCGAGCCGTCGAGCTCCGCCGCGAAGACGATGTGGACGACGTGCTTCGACCAGAGGCTGCGCTCCGGCGAGATCGAGTCGATGATCGCGACCGGGCCCTCGACCGGGATCTCGTCGCCGTCCTCGGTCAGCCCCGTCTCCTCGTCGAGCTCGCGCAGCAGAGCCTGCGTGAGGCTCTCGCCGCTCCGCACGCCGCCGCCCGGCAGGAGCCAGTGCTCGGCGCCACGCTTCTCGTGCCGGCACAGCAGGATCCGGCCATGCCAGCGGAGGATGGCCGAGACCCGGACGCGCGGCTCCGGTCTCATCGCAACCTCACCGGAGCCCCGATGACCCGAACCCGCCGACGCCGCGGTCGGTCGCGGTTACCTCGTCGGTCTCGACCAGCTCGACGTCGGCGACCGGCACGACGAGCAGCTGGGCGACGCGCATCCCCGGCTCGACGGTGAAGGCGCTCGCGTTGTCGGTGTTGAGCAGGAGCAGGCGCACCTCGCCGCGGTAGCCCGCGTCGATCACGCCGGGAGAGTTCACCATCGAGATCCCGTGGCGCAGGGCGAGACCCGAGCGCGGCACGACGAGCCCCGCGTGGCCGTCAGGGATCTCGACGGCGATGCCGGTGCCGACCGCGGCCCGCTCCCCCACGCCGATCGTGATCTCCTCACACGCGCTGAGGTCGAAGCCCGCGTCGCCTGAGTGGGCTCTCGACGGCAGCACCGCATCGTCGCGGAGCTTCATGACGCGCAGCTCGGTCACGTGGTCGCCGCGGACTCCAGATCGTCACCGGCCACCAGGTAGCGCGCGAACCGGCGCGTGTCGCGATGCGAGAGCTTGGCGCGGATCATCACGCCGGCATCGGTGTCGTGCCGCTCGTCGATCGGGGCACCGAGCGCGTAGAGCGCCGAGAGCGCATGCCCCTCGTCATAGGGAACGAGCAGCCGCACGTCTTCGAACCGGTCGGCGAAGAGCGTCGCCACCTGCTCCCGCAGCGCCGTCCAGTCCCGCACCCGTCGCGGCGGACACCTGCTGGGCCTCGGGGAAGCGGTTCGCCAGCCTCCGGCGGCCGAGCGGGTCGAGGAGGTCGACCTTGTTGAACACGAGCACGATCGGGAGATCCTCGCCGCCGATCTCGGTGAGAACGGAGTTGACGGCCGCGATCTGCTCGCGCAGGCGATCCTCCGGCAGCGATCCGTCTGCAACGTGGAGGATCAGGTCGGCGACGAGCGTCTCCTCGAGCGTCGACGCGAATCCCTCGCACGAGCTGGGTCGGCAGGCGCCGGATGAATCCCACCGTGTCGGTCACGAGGTACCGCTTGCCGTCGTACTCGAAGCTGCGCGTCGTCGGATCGAGCGTCTCGAAGAGCCGGTTCTCGACCGACACCTCGGCGCCGGTGAGCGCGTTGAGCAGCGTCGACTTGCCGACGTTGGTGTAGCCGGCGAGCGCCACCGTCGGCACCTCGGCGCGCTTGCGCTCCTTGCGGCGAACGCCGCGCTGCGCCTGCAGGCCCTTGAGCCGCGCGCGCAGCTGCGTGATCCGGCGCCGCGCCATCCGGCGGTCGCTCTCGAGCTGTGACTCGCCGGGGCCTCTCGTGCCGACGCCGCCACCGAGGCGCTCGAGGTGCTTCCACATGCCGCGCATGCGAGGCAGGTTGTACTCGAGCTGCGCCAGCTCGACCTGGAGCTTTCCCTCGGCGCTCACCGCGTGCTGCGCGAAGATGTCGAGGATCAGCTGCGTGCGGTCGACGACGCGGGTCGAGAGCGCGTCCTCGAGCGCGCGCTGCTGGGTCGGGTCGAGCTCGTCGTCGACGATGAGCACGTCCGCTTCGCAGTCGGCGTAGAGCTTCTTCAGCTCCTCGAGCTTGCCCTTGCCGATGTAGGTCTTCTGGTCGGCGCGGGCGCGCAGCTGGATCAGCTCCTCCACCGGCTCGACGAGCGCCGTCCGGGTCAGCTCCCGGAGCTCGCCCAGCTCGTCCTCGGTGTCGGCACCTTTCGGGAGCACGGCCAGCAGGAGCCCCTTCTCGGGCTCGAGCCCTGCCGGGGTGTCGGATCGGCGGGTGATGCCCTGAGTATGCCGGTACGCTCGCCTCGTGGAAGCCGTCGTGCACCCCGGCGCAGCGTCTGGCCGAGCGGACGCTCGAGCTGGTCGACATTCCATCCGAGAGCCTGCACGAGGCAGAGGTGCGCGCCCACCTCCTCTCGCTCGTTCCCGAGGCGTTCGCGCCGGAGTATGCGGCCGAGGACGCGTTCGTCTTCGCGCGGCCGCGGCGGCCCGACGCGCCGCTCGTCCTGCTCGTCGGCCACTACGACACCGTGCCCGCGCAGGACAACGTTCCGGGCCGCATCGCCGATGGCGCCGTGCACGGCTGCGGCGCCACCGACATGAAGGGCGGCGTCGCGGTCGCGCTCGAGGTCGTCCGCGATCTGGCGCTCGGCGAGCCCGGCCCGTACGACGTGGCGCTGCTCCTCTTCGGCAAGGAGGAGCTGCCGGCCCAGTTCAGCCCGCTGCCCGACCTGTTCGAGCGCTCGCAGCTCGCCCGCGCGGCCGATCTCGCGATCCTGCTCGAGCCCACCGATCTGACGATCCAGGCGGGCTGCCTCGGCAACATGAACGCGCGCGTGACCTTCTCCGGCGTCAGCGGCCACTCGGCACGCCCCTGGACGGCCGAGAACGCGATCGACAAGGCGATCGAGGGCCTGGCGCCGATCGCAGCGCTCGAGCGGCGCGAGGCGATCGTCGGCGGGCTGCCGTTCTACGAGGTCGTCTCGATCACCCAGATCGAGGCCGGCATCGCGTCGAACGTGATCCCCGACCGCGCCGTCGCGACGCTCAACTTCCGCTACCCGCCCGACCGCACGCCGGACGAGGCGGCGGCGTACCTCCGCTCCCTCACACCCGACGGCGCCGAGCTCGAGATCACCGGCGACTCGCCGCCTGCGTCGGTCGTGACCGACACGCCGCTCGTGCGCGCCCTGCGCGACGCCGGCGATCTCCGCTTCGAGCCCAAGCAGGCATGGACGAACGTCGCCGACTTCACGACGCGCGGCATCGACGCGATCAACTTCGGCCCGGGCGCCACGCGCTATGCCCACCGCCGCGACGAGCTCGTCGAGATCGACTCGCTCGTCTCCGTCTACGAGACGCTGCACCGGTTTCTCGCCGGCTGAGCCGCGATGCCGATCAACCCCATCCTCACCGGCCAGGCCACCTACCCGTTCGTGCGCCTCAACCAGGCTGCCGCTGCACGCCGGGCAGAGGGCCTCGAGGTGATCGACTTCGGCATGGGCGATCCGCGCGAGCCCACCGATCCGCGCATCATCGAGGCGCTCCGCGACGGCGTGCGCGAGCGGATGGGCTATCCGGCTGCGGTCGGCCTGCCCGAGCTGCGCGAGGCCGTCACCGGGTGGGTCGGCCGCCGGTTTGGTGCCATGCTCGATGCCGACGCTGAACGTGATCCCGACGCTCGGCTCGAAGGAGGCGATCTTCTCGTTCGCGAACGTCGTGCTCGACCTCGCCGGTGGCCGGGACACGGTCGTGCTCACCGAGCCCGGCTATCCCGTCGCCGTCCGCGGGGCGCAGTTCGCGGGTGCCCGCGTCGTCGAGCTGCCGCTGCTCGAGGAGCACGGCTTCCTGCCCGACCTCGATGCGGTGCCGGTCGAGACCTGGCAGCGCACGGCGCTCTTCTGGGTCAACTATCCGAACAACCCGACCGGTGCCACGGCGCCACTCGCGTTCTACGAGCGGCTGGCGGCGCTCGCGCGGGAGCACGACTTCGTGCTCGCCTCCGACGAGGCGTACACCGAGCTCTGGTTCGACGAGCCGCCGGTCTCGGCCCTCCAGCTCGCCGACTGGACGAACCTCGCGGTGTTCAACACGCTCTCGAAGCGCTCATCGATGACCGGCTACCGCTCCGGCTTCGTGGCCGGCGACCCGGAGCTGATCGCGGCGCTGAAGCAGTTCCGCCCCAACGTCGGCACGGCACCGCAGGAGTTCGTGCAGCGCGCCTCGGTCGTCGCCTGGGGCGACGAGGAGCACGTCGAGCGGGCACGCGCCTCGTACGCCGCCAAGCGCGCGCTGTTCCTCGACCTGTTCGCCCGCCTCGGTCTGCGCAACGCGGGCGGCCCGGCGACGATGTACCTCTGGGTCGCGACGCCGTCCGGCGAGACGTCGGAGGCCTTCGCGACGCGCCTGCTCGAGCACGGCGTGATCGTCGCGCCCGGATCGTTCCTCGGCGCCTCCGGCGAGGGCTACGTCCGCTTCGCGCTCGTCCCCACCGAGGAGGAGTGCGCGCGGGCGGTCGAGATCCTCGAGCACGCGGTCTGACGCCTCCCGGCGCCGCACCGGCTCGGGGTCCGCGAGAATCACGCCATGGCGCTCGAGCAGCAGATCGACCGAGATGTGGGAGTCGGGCTCCCTCGACCCTGCCGTGGTCGAGGAGGCGATCGCCGCTGCTCGACGCGGGCACGATCCGCGTCGCCGAGCCCGCCGACGGCGGCTGGGTCGTCAACGAGTGGGTGAAGAAGGCGATCCTCCTCTACTTCCGGGTGCGCAAGGTCGAGCCGATGGACGTCGGCGGGCTGCACTTCCTCGACAAGATTCCCGTCAAGTCCGACTACGCCGACCGTGGCGTTCGCGTCGTGCCGCCCGGTGTGGCGCGCTACGGCGTCGTTCCTCTCCGAAGGCTGCGTGCTCATGCCGGGGTACGTGAACATCGGCGCCTGGGTCGGGCCGCGGACGATGGTCGACACGTGGGCGACGGTCGGCTCCTGCGCGCAGATCGGCGCCGACGTCCACCTGGCGGGCGGTGTCGGGATCGGCGGCGTGCTCGAGCCGCCGCAGGCCGCGCCGGTGATCATCGAGGACGGCGCCTTCATCGGCTCGCGCGCCGTGATCGTCGAGGGCGTGCGGATCGGCGCCGGCGCGGTGATCGCGCCGAACGTCGTGCTCTCGGCCTCGGTCCCGATCATCGACGTCACCGGCCCCGAGCCGGTCGAGTACCGCGGCGAGGTGCCGGCCCGGAAGGTCGTGCTCCCCGGCGTGCGCCAGAAGGAGTTCGCCGCCGGCTCGTACGGCCTGCCGTGCGCGCTGATCGTCGGCGAGCGCAGCGCCTCGACGGATCTGAAGACGTCGCTCAACGACGTGCTGCGCGAGTTCGAGATCGCCGTCTAACCGCCGAACTGGTTCACCCACAGCGTCATGTTCCGGTCCTGGCCGAACTTCTTCACCTTCTCGACCGCGATCCCCTGCGTGCGCCACTCCGGCCGGAAGAGGTTGTCGCGGTGACCCGGCGAGTTGAGCCAGCCGTCGAGTGACGGTCGCGGCGCGCCGTACGGCCCGCCGGAGATGAAGAGGTTCTCGCCCCAGGCGCCGTTGAAGCCGAGCGCGCGAATGTCCGCCTCGGGCGCCTCGCCGCAGGCGTTGTGGTTGAAGTCGAGGCAGCGGACGATGCGGTTCGCCTTCGCGAGCGAGGACTGGTTGAGGACGCCGACGGTCGCGACCGGTTGCAGGCCGCGCTTGTCGCCGCGCGTAGTTGACGAGGCAGACCATCGTGTTGGCCTGCTCGGCGAGCGGGGCATCGACCTTCTCGCCGCCGGGGCACGTCTCCTCGTCGGCGAGGTAGCCCAGCCATGGGTCGTTCTTCGCGTAGAGCCCGTCGCCGCCGATGCTGATGCCGGGCAGTCCGGGCAGCAGCGAGATCTTCGTCGCGCCCTGGTGGCTGGACTGCTCGCCGCCGTAGGTCGCGGCCGAGCCCTTCGTCATCGCCTGCAAGGCACCGGCGAGCAACAGCCCGGCGATGACACCGACGACGATGAGCACGCCCCCGATCGGGCTGAGGCTGACCGCGCTCCGACGCTTCGGCTCGTCTCGGTTCCAGTCGCGGTCCTCGACACCCATGAGGTTCTCTTCGTCGCCGCGGCGCGATCGCTGAAGGGCGAGCGCAGGTCCATCAGCGAATCGTCGTGCCCCAGGCGATGCGCTCGGCCGGCCCGGTCAGCGACGCCTGGCCGTCGGCGAGCCGCACGTTGAGATCGCCACCCGGAAGATGCACCGTGACGGGGCTGTCGCACCACCCGCGCTCGACCGCGACCGCAGCGGCCGCAACCGACGAGGTGCCCGAGGCGCTCGTCTCCCCCGCTCCACGCTCCCACACGAGCACGGTGAGGTCGTGGCGGCCGTCGACGCGCACCAGCTGGACGTTCGTGCGGTCGGGGAACCGCGGATGGTTCTCGATCAGCGGCCCGAGGCGCAGCAGATCGTCACGCGTCGGATCGTCGAGCCGGACGACGGCATGCGGGTTGCCGACCGAGGCGGTCGTCAGCTCGATCCCGTCCACGGACTCGGGCGAACCGACGGTGAACGCTCCCACGTCGGTGTCCGTGTCGAGCGCGTTGAGCATCCGGGCGGTGACCTGCCGCCCCGCGGTCTCGATCGTGACCTCGGTTGCACCCGACTCGGCGGCAAGCCAGCGCGCGGCGATCCGGACGCCGTTGCCCGACATCTCGGCCGTCGAGCCGTCCGGGTTCCAGATCGTGACGACCGCATGGGCGTCGTTGCGCTGCGTCACCTCGAGCACCCCGTCCGAGCCGATGCCGCTCTCGACCGAGCAGAGGCGCTGCACGCGGGTCGCGCTGAGCTGCCCGGCGTCGGGCTGCTCGACGACGAGGTAGCTGTTGCCGAGCGCGTGCCATTTCGAGAACTGCATCGCGCAACCGTAACGCGGCGGCCGTTCTCCGACATTCCCTAGCGACCACAATGTCGACGTGAAGGGCAAGGTGACCTGCATGAGGATGATCGAGGAGTGCTGACCGACGCACAACTCATCGCTGCGGCGTCGAGCGACCCCGCTGCGTTCCGCGAGCTCTACGAGCGACATGCCCGGCGGATCTACGGCTTCCACCTGCGCCGCTGCCGCGACGCCGACGGAGCCCACGACCTGACGGCCGAGACGTTCGCGCAGGCCTGGCTCGGCCGGCTGCGGTTTCGCGACGAGGCAGAGGGATCCGCTGCTCCATGGCTCTACGGCATCGCACGGAACGTTCTTGCTGCGTCCGTGCGCAAGAGCTCGTTGGAGCGAAGCGCGTGCACGAGGCTCGGCATTCTCGAGCTGCTCGACCGACCGGCCGCAACCGTCGAGCCCGAACCGTCGTGGCTCGCCGAGCTCGTCGCCGACGAGCTGGAGCAGCTGCCCTGCGTCCCAGCGCGAGGCGATCCAGCTGCACGTGGTGGACGACCTCCCGTTCGAGGAAGTCGGCCGCCGCGTCGGCACCTCGACCGGCTCGGCCCGCATTCGCGCCCATCGTGGCCTCAAGACCCTTCGTCAACGCTTGCACGGAAACCAGGAGGCAACATCGTGACCAACCCAGACCAGAGCCTCGATCCCACCCTCACGGCGCTCGGTGACGCGCTCGAGCAGGGCGCGAGGGCCGATCTCGCCCAGACGGCCGCGGCACCGGCGCGACGGCGCGTGCGGTCGCGCCGGAGCACGCGGGCGATCGTGATCGGCGTTGCAGCCCTGCTGATCGCGGTGCCGGGTATCGCGATCGGCGCCAAGACGCTGATCGGCACCGACTCGGTGGCCGCGCAGCATGCCGGCCGGAACGCTCGCACTCCTCGGCACCGACCCGACGTGCACCGTCGTCACCGAGGGCGTCGAGTACCACTGCATCCTCGCCCGCGTGCCGGCGCCCGAGGTGCAGGACTGGAAGGGCACCGTCGAGCCCACCGTCGACGATACGAGCCACGTCAACGGCGGCTGCAGGTCGCTCCGCTCGGACGGCCTCGAGTGGCAGTGCTACCTCGGCCAGACCGCGGTCGACGAGCAGATCATCGGCCAGGGATTCCTCGGCGAGTACTCGTCCGGCCCCGGCGTCGGCTGATCGAAGCTCTCGGGGCTGCCTCACGCCACGGCTGAGGCAGCCCCGAGCACGGCTTCCGCGATCTCGCTCGACAGGCCTGGTGCCGTCGACCGGCACGATCCCCGGGATCCGGCGCATCCACTTCCGCTGATAGGCGGCGTAGCGACGGGTGCGGATGACGATGCGCTCGCGGGCCTCGGCCTCGGACAGCGTCGCGATCTCGTCGAGGCCGAGCGTCTTGGCTGCCGTCCGCGACACGCCGCTCGCGAGCGCGGCCTGAACCTCCGCCACGACGCCCTGCGTCGAACATCGCCTCCGTGCGCGCGACGATCCGGCGCTCGAGCTCGTCGGGCGGAACCTCGAGCCCGACGATCACGGTCGGGTGCCGGGTGGCGCTTGCCCAGAGGCGGTCGTCGTCGGGGACGAGCGATGCTCCGGTCTCGGCGAGCTCGAGCGCACGGACGAGGCGCCGCTGGTCGTTGGCATGGACGGCCTCTGCCGCGCGCGGATCGAGGCCCGCGAGCCGCTCGTGGGCGGCAGCCGGGTCGCGCTCGACCTCGGCGACGATGCGCTCCCGGACCCCCTCGCCGGGTGGCGGCGGCACGTCCAGGTCGGCGAGCGCGGCGCGGAGGTAGAGACCCGTGCCGCCGCTGACGACCGCTGTGCGCCGCCCGGTCGACGAGCTCGTCGATCGCCGCATGGGCGAGCGTGGCATAGGCGCCAACCGACATCTCCTCATCGAGATCGCGGATCCCGACGAGGGCGGTCGGCCGGCTCGGCTGGTTGGTCAGGATCGGCAGGCCGCGGTACACCTGCATCGCGTCGCAGGAGACGACCTCGCTGCCGAGCCGGTCGGCGACCTCCTCGGCGACGGCGGTCTTGCCCGACGCGGTCGGGCCGAAGACGGCGATCACGGCGACCATCGCGGCGGCCGGTCAGGCGGGAACGGCGGTGGCGACGGAGCCGCGCAGCGTCGTCGAGGTGGATCCCTCGATCGTCACGTCGACGAGGTCGCCGGGCTGTGCCGAGCCCGTGAACACCACGGTCGTGTTCCGGCGCGTGCGGCCGCGGAGCAGCGTCTCGTCGGTGCGGCTCTGCCCTTCGACGAGCACCTGCTCGACCCGGCCCGACGCGCTCGGCGTTGCGCTCCGCCGCGATGCGCTGCACGACCTCGACGAGCCGCTCGAGCCGCTCGTGCTTGACGGCCTCGGGCACCTGGTCGGCCATCGTCGCTGCGTCGGTGCCGCGGCGCGGCGAGTAGATGAACGTGAAGGCGCTGTCGTAGCGCACCTCCTCGACGACGGCGAGCGTCTCCTCGAAGTCAGCCTCGGTCTCGCCCGGGAAGCCGACGATGATGTCCGTGCCGAGCGCGAGGTCGGGAATGGCCTCGCGCAGCCGCTCGGCGAGCTTCAGGTAGCGCTCGCGCGAGTAGGTGCGGCGCATCGCCTTGAGGATCCGCGTCGAGCCCGACTGCAGCGGCAGGTGGATGTGCTCGCAGACGGCGTCGCATTCCGCCATCGCTGCCACGACGGGCTCGCGGAAGTCCTTCGGGTGCGGGCTCGTGAAGCGAATCCGCTCGATCCCGTCGACGGCGTCGCAGGCGCGCAGCAGCTCGCCGAACTCGGTGCGGATGTCGGGCGCGAGATCGCGGCCCCAGGAGTTGACGTTCTGGCCGAGCAGCGTGATCTCCCGGACGCCGGCGGCCGCAAGCTGCGTGACCTCGGCCACGATGTCACCGGGCCGGCGGCTCTGCTCCCGTCCGCGAACCGACGGCACGATGCAGTAGGAGCACGTCGAGTTGCAGCCCATCGAGACCTGCACCCAGGCGTGCGCGGGCCGCTCGCGGTGCTGCGGCAGGTGGCCGGCGAAGTGCTCGTGGGTGCCGAACCGGCCGCGGTCGACGCCGGCGCCGCCCGTGCCGACCCACTCGCCGAGGTGCGGGATCGAGCCCGGCCCGAAGGCCACGTCGACCTGCGGGTAGAGGTCGAAGATCCTCTCCTGCTGCGCCTCGGCGAAGCAGCCGCCGACGGCGATCACGAGGTCGGGATTCTCCCGCTTGCGCGCGCCCGCATCGCCGAGATAGGCGGAGAGCTTGGTGTCCGGCTTCTCACGGATCGTGCAGGTGTTGAAGACGACGAGGTCGGCGTCCTCCTTCGAGACGGCCTCCCCCATGCCGAGCGACTCGAGCATGCCCTTGATCCGCTCGGAGTCGTGGCTGTTCATCTGACAGCCGAACGTGGTCAGGTGGTAGCGGCGCATGGGCGACAGTGTAGGCGCAGCTCTACGCGATCGAACGGGGCTCAGCCGTCGTGCGGGTTGCCACCGCCGCCGTTTCCTGCGCCGTGGTCTACGGCGTCAGACTGGCCGCTTTGAGCCTGACCGTTGCCGTTGTCCTGGCCGTTCGCGTTTCCATTCGGGCCGTCATTCGCGTGGCCGTTCGCCTGTGGGCCGGCGTTCGGCGGCGGGTCGACAGGCGCTGCAGGGGACGCATCCTGGCCTCCGTGCCCGACACCCTGCGAGCCGGGGTCGGCGGGCGGGCCGTTGCCCTGTGACTTTGCGCCGGCTTGACCGTTGCCCTGAGAGCCGGGGACGATTGCGGGGCCATTCCCCCGGGATTTAGCGCCGGCGACGCCGTTTCCGTGGTCATTCCCGGCCACCGGGTCGGATGGTGAGCCGGCGGGCGGAGGGACGGCCGCGGCCGGCGCCTCCCCACCGACCTGTCCTGGCGGATCGGTGGGTGCGGCAGCGGGCGTTGCCTCGACCGGCCCGTCTGCCCCGGCCACGGGCGTCGGCGGCGTGGCGTCTGTGGGTGCAGGCGTGGGACCGGCGGCTGACACGGTCTCCGCTGAGGGCGCTGCCGCCCCCGACGGGGTCCCGGATCGAGTGAAAGATGCGGGAGGGACCGGCGATGGCGCCCGGTGATGAACGGGCGGCTGGAACGACCACGCGACCGCGAGCGGCTGTGCCCAGGTGACAGCCCCTGTGGTTGAGGCGGCGGTAGCCGCCGGCGTTCGGTTGTGGCCGCCGAGTCCGAGGTCTGGGAGATCGGGGAGCGGCGGCCCGACGAGCGCCAGCGTGCCCGCTGCCGTCGCGGCCGCCGTGGCCGTCACGATTGCGCCACTGCCCTCGAAGGCCGAGCGCAGCACCGACGGGAACGGGAGGGCCACCATGACCTTCTTGCCCGCTCCGCTGAGCGAGGCGGCGAGCGAGCGACGCGCGCGGTGCAAGAGCCCGGCGACGGATGCCTGCGAGGCCCCGATAGCGTCACCGATCTCGTCGTACGAGCAGCCCCGGAGCTCCCGGAGGACGAACACATGGCGTTGCTCGTCGGGCAGTGCTTGAAGTGCCGCGGGTAGGCCGCTCAGCTCGGAGCTCGTCAGGGGCGTGACCGAGGCTGCATCGTCCGTCAAGGGCGCCTGGGTCGGCCGGGACCGGCTAGCGCGGTAACGGCTTGCACAGACATTGGCCGCGACCGTCAGCAACCAGGCCAGCGGGTCCCGCACCTGGCACCCGTCACGAAGAGCGAGCCACGCCTTCGCGATATGTGTCCTGAACCGCGTCGGCGGCATCCTCGCGGTTCTCGAGCCGACGGAGGCAGAACCGAAAGACGCGCTCGCTGTGAAGGTCGTAGAGCTCTCCGAACTCGGTCTCGACCTGGTCGGCATGGAGACCAGAAGCGAGCTGCTGGGAAGGAAACGTCGCCACGATGCAAGCGTAAACCGTTCTGCGCAGAAGGCAACTGCCGAGCTCGTACAAGTCCTTTCGGACGAGTCTGCGGACTGCGCAGAAAGTTTTCGCCTACGCGCGCGTCTCCCATCACGAGCTACGGCCGTGCGAACGCGTCGACCGTGCGCCGATACGGGACGAGCGAGGTGGTGACGACGTACGGCTGTCGGTACGCGCGCCAGCGCCGATCGCGTCGAGGTGGCGTTCGAGAAGGGCCTACCGCGGACGAACGAGCGCGTCACCGGAAGATCGTGCTCGACACAACGGGATCCGATCGTCAGAACGGTGCAACCATCGAATGTGCAGGGACGGATGATCATTGGCCTCCCTCTCCCGAAATGTGCATGTCTGGATATGCCTCTTTTGGCGAGCCTTGAAACATCGACGACGCCCCGCCAAGGGCGTCAGGTACGAGATGGGCGCCGGCGCTCAGGCCTCGAGCAGGCGCTCCCAGCTCAGCGGCAGCTCGCGCCGCGCGAGCGCTGCCGCCTGGGCGTCGACGGTCCGCGCTGCTGCGGTGGACAGCAACGCCGGGTCGAGCACGAAGTGCGGCCCGAGGCGGGTCAGATGGAGCCGGTCGGCGTCCCAGCAGGTTCCGACGGTCGGGTGAGCGCTCACCTGGCCGTCGGCGTGCAGCTCGAGCGCGAGGCACAGGAGCTCGAGCCGAACCTCGTCGAGCAGCAGGTCACCGTCACGGTGCAGCTCGCGCGCGAACACGGCCGCGCGAGGCCCGTGGCCGGGGTCGTAGCTGTCGTTCTCGCGCCGGGTGTCGTGCAGCAACCCGAACGCGAACACGATCTGCGGGTCGGCTCCGGTCTCGGCGGCGAGGTCGAGCCCGGTGGTCGCGACCGCGAGCCAGTGCGCCTCGCCGTGCAGCGGTGAATCCCGCCGCCAGGCCTCGGCGAGAACGCGGTCGAGCAGCACGATCCGTCTCGGCTGGGGCTAGCGGGTGACCAGGTTGTGGGCCTCGAAGATCTCCGGTTCGCCCGAGAAGCCGATGCCGACGTCGGCCAGGATCGGCATCAGCGTGTCCCCGAACGCCTGCAGCTGCTCCGGCGAGTCCCAGATCTCACTGACCTGCAGGTTCCCATCGGTGCCGAACACGACGTGCATCGCGCAGCCGTCCGGCGGAAAGTCGCCGGCATCCTTCAGCCGCCGGATCGTCTCGTCGTACTGCTCGGTCGTCAGGCTCGTCGGCTTGAAGCGGACAACGATGCTCATCGCGCACCTCCACGGTTGGGGTCGCCATGGACCCTACGCCACCACGAGCGACCGTGCGGTGGACTGGGGCCAAGCTCTTCCATCGCGTGCTCCAACCCGGATAGCGCCGCGAGTACGATCGTCCCGGGATGAGAGCAGACACTCCACGGACGATGACGTCTGCTCAGGCGAGCTACGTGTCCTGGATGGCAGACGTTCTCGTGTACATCGTCGTTGTCGAGTTTCACCACGCGATCGTGATCGACTCGTTCTGGATCTCGATCCTGACCGCGATCCTGCTGAAACTGCTCCTCGATGATCGTGGTTCGCGCCGCCATGCAGAGGATCTACGAAAGGCTTGGTGACGGAGCCGCAGCGACGGTCGAGGGCGCTACTCCGTCGCCGTGATGGAAACACAAAAGGGGGCTTCCTGTGATCGGGGCGCCGAGATTCGAACTCGGGACATCTAGTCGCCCAACGTGCTCCGGCGGCGGCGACGCGCGACGACGATCGACGCCTAACGGCACCCTTCTCTCAGAGGTTTGGCCCGTGAATGGCCCGCGGGGCCGGGTCGGCGGTTTCGCACGCCGAGGCGCCTTCGGTGCCAACCCGCGAACGGCCCGGCCCGATCGGGAGCGTACGCCGGTGGCCGTGAGGTTCCAAGATGATCCGAAATAGCCATGTCCTTCGATCGGACGACCTTGTGCAGATCGGCGAGAAAGGAGTACCGTACGAAGGGCCCTCGCAGCGATCCGGTTTCCGTCTTCCCCGAGCTGCTGCGGATTCGCCTTGCTTCACTGCGGGGGTCTCGGAGGTACCCGAAACTCGCTGGGTGTGCGCGTATCCCCCTCGTTCGCGCACCTTTCTGTAGCGAGATCGAGGCCGCCCCCGAGGACTGACGGCAGGCGATTGGCCCGGCGCCGCACCGGGCCTTTCGCCGTTCGCGCCGTCGGGGACTCCCCGATCCCCGATAGCTGCGCCCCCCTTCCCGCGCTGCCCGCGCAACGTTAGAAGCAGCGGCACTCCCCATTGGTAGAGACCCACCCTCATCTAGCGTCCAGACCGACGTGGGCGCTTCGCTAGACGAGCCGCGGTTGCCCGCGCTCGACGAAGTGGCAGGCGGTCGCGGCGATGTCGGCGAGGTCGGGGGAGTCCTCGACGATCCACCGGGCGAGGTAGCGCCGGCGATGGCGGTGTCGTGGGCGAAGCCTGCGGCCCCGGCCGACTCGGGTTACGTGGTGTCGCGCTGGCGAGTGGTACTACCCCGATGACGCGGAGTGGATGGGCGGGTCGTGATGCGCGTCGGTCCAGCCGGGAGTGCCGCTCGCCGCCAAGCTTGCGGCACTCCACCGGCCACTCACGAAGGCCTGCTGCCCCCTCGACAGCAGGTCGTACCTAGTAGTAGACGCGCGCGAAGCGTAAAACTTCCGGGTTCGCGACATAACTTGTCTGCCGGTCGCGTTCAGGCCTCCCCCTCGGGCGCGGCCGGCGCTTCCTCACTAGCTGATCCCTTCGAGAGCTCTCCTGTTGAGGCGTTGGTGAGCGATCGACTCCTCACGACGCACAAAGGCGGAGACGGGTCGGTGAGATCGTTTGCCCCGGAGTTGCCCACGAGGAAAGCGGCCCGCAGGCCGCAATCCCTGTGTTCATCGCATCGGGGCGCCGAGATTCGAACTCGGGACCTCTAGTCCCCCAGACTAGCGCGCTAACCAGGCTGCGCCACGCCCCGCGACCGCGGCCATCGTAGCGGGCATCCTGAGAACGCCACGGTGTGTACATCGCAACGCCGCTCGAGGATCCGCCTCGCGGCGTAGCTTGCTCAGCCGAGCTTCTTGTACAGCCGATCGACCAGATCCGGCATCTGCTCGAGCCGGTCGGTGATCACGCGGATGCGGTACTCGCGGAAGTGCTCGGGCTTGACGCCGAACGCGCCGGCGAGGCGGGCGAGCACGTCGTTCGAGGGCACGGGGCGGTTGCCGTGGACGATGTGGTTCAGGTAGCCGGCCGAGAGCTCCGTCTTGTCGGCGAGCGCCCGGTAGGTGAGGCCCGTCTCGGACATCAGCCGCTCCATCGTCGGGCCGAGTCCGTCATCGCTGTACGCACGTCGCTTTGCCACTAGAGCTCCCCTATCCATGAAAGCACGGTTTCACGCGGAATGCGATCGTCTGCCCCGGTCGCCCGGATGCGGACATCGACCGCTCCGTCGTCCAATGTCTTCTTGCCCACGGTGACCCGAATCGGAACCCCGAGCAGGTCGGCGTCGGCGAACTTCTCTCCCGGGCGCTGGGCCCGGTCGTCCAGCAGCACGTCGAGCCCTCCGCTCGACAGGAGCTCGGCCACCTCGACGGCCGGCTCCAGCACCTCCGCCGCAGCACCGTGCAGCGCGAGCACGTGCACGTCGTACGGAGCGATCGAGCGGGGCCAGATGATCCCGTTCTCGTCGTGGCTCTGCTCGACCGCGGCGGCCATGATGCGGCCGGGGCCGATGCCGTAGCAGCCCATCAGCACCGTCTGCTCCTCGCCGTTCTCGTCCAGGAACGTCGCGCCGAGCGGCGCCGAGTACTGGGTGCCGAGCTTGAAGATGTGCCCGACCTCGATCGCGGTCTGGAACGTGAGGCGGCCGCCGCAGTTCGGGCAGGCGTCGCCCTCGACCGGACTGGCGGATGTCGGCGAAGCGGGCCGTGAAGTCGCGACCGTGCTCGACGCCGCGCAGGTGCCAGCCGGTGCGGTTTGCGCCGGCGACGAACTGGCCGTTCCGCAGCGTCTCGTCGGCGACGATCTCGCCCTTGAACCCGACGGGGCCGAGCGAGCCGGGATCGGCACCGAACGCTGCCCGGATCTCGTCCTCGGTCGGCAGGCCGGAACGCGCTGACCCGAGCACCGCCGCCAGCTTGGCCTCCTCGAGCCGGTCGTCGCCGCGGATCGAGGCCGAGCACGACGGTGCCGTCGTCCTTCGTCACGGGCATCGCCTTCGAGGTCGCGGCGGCGTCGATGCCGAGGAAGCCGGCGAGCGCCTCGATCGTCGGCGATTCCGGGCGTCGCCACCTCGAGCGGCTTGTCGAGCGGCTCCGGGAACTCCGGTGCGCGCGGAACGCCGCGCGCGATCTCGAGGTCGGCGGCGTAGTCGCCGTTCTCGCAGGTGACGAGCGTGTTCTCACCGGCACCCGACGGCGCCAGGTAGTCGATCGACTCGGTGCCGCCCATCATCCCCGACTCGGCCTGCACCGCGATCGCCTCGATCCCGCAGCGCTCGAAGATGCGGTCGTACGCGCCCTTGTGCTTCCGGAAGCTGACCTCCAGGCCCTCCTCGTCGCGGTCGAACGAGTAGGAGTCCTTCATGATGAACTCCCGCACCCGCAGGAGCCCGCCGCGGGGGCGCGGCTCGTCGCGGCCCTTCGTCTGGAAGTGGTAGAGCGACTTCGGCAGGTCGCGGTAGGAGCCGAGCTCCGAGAAGTGGAACGTCACCGTCTCCTCGTGCGTCATCGAGAGCACGAAGTCGCGGCCGCCGCGGTCCTGCAGCCGGAACAGCTCGGGGATCCGGATGCGGCCGGTCTTCTCCCACAGCTCGGCGGGCGCGAGCACCGGCATCAGCATCTCCTGGCCGCCGATCCGCGTCCATCTCCTCCCGGATCACCTGGACGATCTTCTGGTGCGTCTTCCAGCCCGCCGGCAGGAAGCTCCAGAGCCCGGCGCTGACCTGCCGGATCAGCCCCGCCCGAGCGAGCAGCTTGTGGGAGACCGCTTCGGCGTCCGCGGGATCGTCGCGCAGGGTCGGCAGAAAGAGCTCTGATTGGCGTCGGACCATGAGGCTGACAGGGTAGTCGACTCTCGGAAAGAGCGGCGCGGTTCGTTGCCCGGCCTGGCGACCGCTGCTGCGGCTCGGCGTCAGTCGAGCGGGATCAGCGACGCTTCGGCCATCGCGAGCGCGGCCGGCTTCGCCATCTTGAGCCGCTTCGGGCGCTGCATGCCGTCCTCGATCCAGCGGTCGATCTCGACGAAGAGCTCGTCGATCAGCGTCTCCGACGGCACCTTCTTCAGCACCCGGCCGTGCGCGTAGAGGAAGCCGACGTCGCGGCCGCCGGCGATGCCGAAGTCGGCGTCACCCGCCTCCCCCGGTCCGTTCACGGCGCAGCCCATCACGGCCACCTCGAACGCCTCGGGATACTCCTTCAGGCGCTCCTCGACGACGACCGCGAGGTTCTCGACGCCGACGTTGTCGCGGCCGCACGACGGGCACGCGATCATCACGGGCCCGCGCTCGCGCAGGCCGAGCGCCTTGAGGATCTCCCACGCCACCTCGACCTCCTTGACCGGGTCGGCGGTGAGGGAGACGCGGAACGTGTCGCCGATCCCGTCGGCGAGCAGCGAGCCGATGCCGACCGCGCTCTTGATCGTGCCCGCGAACGGCGTCCCGGCCTCGGTGACGCCGAGGTGGAGCGGATAGGGCACCTTCGCGGCGAGCATCCGGTAGGCGCGGATCATCGTCGGCACGTGCGTCGCCTTGACGGAGATCTTGAAGTCGCGGAAGTCGAGCCGCTCGAGGATCTCGACCTCCTCGAGCGCCGCCTGCGACGAGCGCCTCGGCCTGATCCTGCTGGGCGAGCTCCTGCAGATGGGCCGGCAGCGAGCCGGAGTTGGCGCCGATCCGCATCGCGACGCCCGCCTTCTTGGCCGCCCTGACGACGAGCTCGACCTTGTCGGGGCCGCCGATGTTGCCGGGGTTGATCCGCACCGCGGCGACGCCGGCGTCGATCGCGCGGAGCGCGAGCGACGCGTTGAAGTGGATGTCGGCGATCACCGGGATCGGCGAGAGCCGCACGATCCGGGCGAGCGCGTCGGCGTCCTCGATCTTCGGCACCGCGCAGCGCACGACCTCGCAGCCGGCCGAGGCAAGAGCGGCAATCTGGGCCGTCGTCGCCTCGACGTCGTGCGTCTTCGTCAGCGTCATCGACTGGACGACGACGGGCGCGCCGCCACCGATCGTGACGTCGCCGACCCGGATCTGCGCGAGACTTGCCATCACCGTCAAGTGTAGAGACATGCCTTCCGAGCCCCCTCCCACGACCTGGAACCTCGAACGCCCGCCCGGCGAGCCATCCGCACGAGGTGTGGGCGATCGGAGCCGATCTCGAGCCCGGCACCCTGCTCGCCGCCTACCGGCTCGGGCTCTTCCCGATGCCGGTCGAGGAGAGCCTCGTCTGGTGGTCGCCCGAGGAGCGAGCGGTGATTCCGGTCGCCGGGTTCCGGGCGTCACGCTCGCTGCGGCGCGCTGCCCGCGGCTACGAGATCCGCGTCGACACGGCGTTCGGCGAGGTCATCCGCGGCTGCGCCGATCCGCGGCGGCCGCACGGCTGGATCGACGAGGACTTCGTCGCCGCCTACACGCGCCTGCACGAGCTCGGCTGGGCGCACTCCGTCGAGGCGTGGGACGACGAGGGGCTTGCGGTGGCCTCTACGGCGTCGGGATCGGCGGGCTCTTCGCGGCCGAGTCGAAGTTCTTCCGGCGGTCAGGGGCGTCGAAGGCGGCGCTGCTCGGGCTGATCGGGCTGCTCCAGGAGGCCGGTGGAGAACGGCTCCTCGATGTGCAGTGGGCGACGCCGCATCTGCTCTCGCTCGGGGCGGTCGAGGTGCCGCGGGCGGAGTACCACCGGCTGCTGGATGCGGCGCTCGGACTTCCGGACGCGTTCGCTTGAGGCGGCGACCGGCTGAAGCCGGCCACCTCGCTTCACGGCGACTGGGTCGACGGTGGCCGGCTTCAGCCGGTCGCCGAACTACGACAGCCGGCCGATGTCGTTCGTGAGCCCGATCACGAACAGCAGCAGCACGAGCCCGATCCCGACGATCGAGACCCGCTCGTAGACCGCACGCGGAACGGTGCGGCCGCGGATGCCCTCGACGATCGCGAAGACGATGTGGCCGCCGTCGAGCGGCAGGAACGGCAGCAGGTTGAGCAGCGCGATCGACAGCGAGATGAGCGCGAGCACCCAGAGGAAGCTGTCGGTGCCCTCCTTGGCGGCGTCGGAGGAGCCCTGGACGATGCCGACCGGGCTCGAGATGTCCTTCCGCCCCTCACCCTTCGACGAGGTTGCCGAGCGACGTCACGATGCCCTTCGAGACGACGCCGGTGACGCGGCCCGCCTCCTGCACCGCAGCCGGTGGCGAGAGTCCCGCGCCCCTGAGGATGAAACCGAGGCGATACACCCCGTCGGTCTTCGTCGCCGGGCGCGGCCCGAGGACGACCCTGGTGCCGTCGCGGAGGACGACGACCGTGAGCGGCTTCCCCTGCGAGGCACCGATCGTGTCGGAGATCGTGCTTCCCGACTCCATCGCCGCGCCGTTGATCGACACGATCTTGTCGCCGGACTGGAGCCCGAGCGCCGCCGCTGCAGTCTTGACGCGGACGCTGTCGACGGTCGTCGTCGCCTTGCCGCCCGAGGTCATGAAGAGCCCGGTGAAGCAGGATGAACGCGAAGATGATGTTGGCGGCCGGTCCGGCGAAGATGACGAGGACGCGCTTCCAGGTGCGGGCGCGCCAGTAGGCGTCCGGGCCGAGCGCGTCGCCGATGTCGGTGACGCCCTTGTCGACTCCCGCGAGCGCCGGCTCCGAGAGCTGTTGCTCGGCGGCGAGGGTCGCAAACGCGGCGAGCGAGGCGCGAGCCGCATCGTGGTCGCCGGCGTCGAGCGAGCGGCGCAGCCGGTCGGCCTCGCCCGCGAGCGCCGGCGCCTCCTCGATCGCCCGGCCGAAGACGGGATCGACGTCGGCCGACGCCGGCCGGTGCATGCCTGGGATCTTCACGAAGCCGCCGAGCGGGATCATCCCGATGCCGTACTCGATCCCCTTGTGCGTGCGCTTGACGATCGCGGGCGGGAAGCCGATGTAGAACTTCCGCGGGTGCATCCGCAGCGCCACGGAGGCGGAGAAGTGCCCGAGCTCGTGGACGAAGACGAGCAGGCCGAGCCCGAGGATGGAGATGAAGATCGTCATGCCGGAACGAGCCGCCGTTCGGCCGCGCGCCGGCTCGCCGCGTCGGCGGCGACGAGATCGTCGAGGTCGCGCGCCGGAGCGCCGTCGACCTGCTCGAGCGCGTCGGCCACCGTGTCGGCGATCTCGGGGAAGCTGATCCGTCCGTCGAGGAACGCAGCCACCGCGACCTCGTTGGCGGCGTTGTACGCGCACGGGAAGGTGCCACCACGCTCCCCCGCCTCGCGGGCGAGCGGCAGCAGCGGGAAGCTCTCGGCGTCCGGCGCCTCGAAGTGGAGATCGAGCCCGGCGGCGAGGTCGAGCGGCTCGGCGGGCACCGCCGCCCGCTCGGGGTAGGTGAGCGCGAACGAGATCGGCACGCGCATGTCGGGCTGGCCGAGGTGGGCGAGCAGCGCACCGTCGCGGAACCGCACGAGCGAGTGCACGATCGACGTCGGGTGAACGACGACCTCGATCCGGTCGTACGGGATGCCGAAGAGCCAGTGCGCCTCGATCAGCTCGAGGCCCTTGTTGGCGAGCGTGGCGGAGTCCACAGTGATCTTTCGTCCCATCGACCAGGTTGGATGTGCGAGAGCGTCGTCGATCGTGACGTGCTCGAGCTCGGCACGCGACCGGCCGCGGAACGGGCCACCCGAGGCGGTGAGGACGAGCGACTCGACCGTCTCGCGATCGCGCCCCTCGAGGCACTGGAAGATCGCGGAGTGCTCGCTGTCGACCGGCAGCAGAAGCCCGCCGCCGCGGCGATGCGCGGCGACCGCGAGCTCGCCGGCCGCGACGAGGCTCTCCTTGTTCGCGAGCGCGAGCGTGATACCGCGCTCGAGCGCCCACAGGGTCGCCTCGACGCCGGCGAAGCCGACGATGGCGTTGAGGACGATGTCGGGCTCGCCCGGCGCTCGAGGAGCGCGGCAGCGGAGCCGCCGACCTGGACGTGCTCGACGCCGTGCGCGGCCGCGAGCTCGGCGAGCGGCTGCGTGCCGGACATCAGCGCGCAGAGCTCGAGCTCGGGGTTCCGCTCGACGATGTCGATCGCCTGCGCGCCGATCGAGCCGGTTGCACCGAGGAGGGCGACGCGCTTCATGCGTGCAGGGTGCCTGACACCGACGGGGTCACGTAAGCGCGAGCACGACGTAGAAGGCAGCCGGGACCGGCCCAGAGGATGGAATCGATGCGGTCGAGCACGCCGCCGTGCCCGGCCAGGAGGCGGCCGGAGTCCTTCACGCCGAGGTCGCGCTTGATCGCCGACTCGAACAGGTCGCCGAGCGTCGACGACACCGCGATCGCCGCCCCGAGCGCGACCGCCTCGAAGTCGGTGAGGAAGCCCTGGTCGTACATCGCGAAGAAGGCGACAGCCATCGCGGCGATCGTGCCGCCGACGAATCCCTCCCACGACTTGCCGGGCGAGATCGTCGGCGCCATCTTGTGCCGGCCGATCGTGCGGCCCACGAAGTACGCGGCGGTGTCGTCGGCGAACACGGCGATCAGCACCGTGAAGACGACGAGGCGCCCGTGCTCGGGGATGTCGCGCAGGAGGATGAACGCCGCGAGCCCGCCGCCGACCCAGACGACGCCGAGCAGGGTCAGCGAGATCGCAGCCGTCGCCGACGGCCGCGCGTCGGAGAAGCCGAAGACGACGAACGCGATCACGATGGTCGCGAAGATGCCGCCGACCATCCACGAGATCTCCCCCACCTCGGCCCCGAGCAGGGTCAGGATCAGGCCCACGTACCCACCGAGCACGAGCGGACGGAGCCCGCGGCCCATCACGTAGAGCTCGTGCAGGGCGATCAGGCCACCGATCAGCGCCGCGGCGAAGAGCCACCAGCCGCCGAGCCAGACGATGCCGAGGATCACCGGCAGCAGGACCAGCGAGATCGACGATGCGCGACCAGAAGGCGCTCATCGGCCGCCGAACCGCCGATCGCGCGCCGCGAAGGCGTCGAGCGCGTCCTGGAGGTCGTCGGCGCCGAAGTCGGGCCAGAGCGTGTCGGTGAAGACGAACTCGGAGTACGCCGTCTCCCAGAGCATGAAGTTCGAGATCCGGAACTCGCCGGAGGTGCGGATCAACAGGTCGATCTCGGGCAGCTCCGGTGCATAGAGGCGCGTCGCGATCGCCGCCTCGTCGATCTCGGCCGCCGACGAGGCCGTCCTCGATGCACCGCCGCGCCGCCTCGATCAGCTCGGCCCGGCCGCCGTAGTCGAAGGCGATCCAGAGGCCGAGCGTGTCGAGATCCTCGGTCTTCCGCTCGAGGTCGGCCATCCGCTCGCGCAGATCGCCGGGAACGCGGTCGCGCCTGCCGAAGAAGCGCGTGCGCACGCCCTGCTTGGCGAGGTCGGGCAGCTCCTTCTCGATCGTCTCGCCGAGGATCACCATCAGCGCCGAGACCTCGTCGGGCGGACGCGACCAGTTCTCGGTCGAGAAGGCGTAGACGGCGAGCGTCGTGACGCCGAGGTCGATGGCAGCCTCGACGGTGCGCCGCAGCGCGCGCGTGCCTTCGCGATGCCCTGCTTCGACGGGCAGGCCGCGGGCGTTCGCCCAGCGGCCGTTGCCGTCCATGATGATCGCGACGGTCCGCGCCGACGTCTGGTCCGCCGCGGTCGCAGTGCCGCTGCTCGCTGCCGTGCTCACGGTGAGGAGGGAGGTTCGGAGGAACCCTCCTACACCTCCATGATCTCGGCTTCCTTGTGCTTCAGCATCTCGTCCAGCGACTTCACGTTGTCGTCGGTGAGCTTCTGCACCTGCGCCTCGGCCCGGCGCTCCTCGTCGTCACCGACCTCGCCGTTCTTGACGAGCTCCTCGAGGTGCTTCATCACGTCGCGCCGGACGTTGCGGATCGCGACCTTGCCCTCCTCCGCGTACCGGCGCACGACCTTGACGAGCTCCTTGCGCCGCTCCTCGGTGAGCGCCGGGATCGGCAGCCGGATCAGCTTGCCGTCGTTGCTCGGGGTCAGGCCGAGGTCGGACTCCTGGATCGCCTTCTCGATCGCCTTGATCTGGGTGGCGTCGTAGGGCTGGATCGAGAGCAGCCGCGCCTCGGGGGCCGAGATCGTGGCCATGTTGCTGAGCGGCGTCGGGGTGCCGTAGTAGTCGATCGTGATCCGGTCGAGGAGGCCCGCCGAGGCCCGTCCGGTGCGGATGCTGTTGAACTCCGTGCCGGGTCGCGTCGATCGACTTGTGCATGCGCAGATCACAGTCGGTGAGAAAGTCCTCGATTGCCGTCAACTCAGGCCTCCTTCGGCGTCGTCACGATCGTGCCGATCCGCTCTCCCGAAGCGACGCGGACGATGTTCCCTTCCGCGAGCTCGAAGACGTGGATCGGCACCCGATTGTCCATGCACAGCGAGAGCGCTGTCGTGTCCATCACGCGCAGGCCGCGCTCGATCGCCTCGAGGTGCGTGATCTCGGGCAGGAACCGGGCGGTCGGATCGGTGCGCGGATCGCCGTCGTAGACGCCCTGGACGCCGTTCTTGGCCATCAGGATCGCCTCGGCGCCGATCTCGAGCGCGCGCAGCGCAGCGGCGGTGTCGGTGGTGAAGAACGGGTTGCCCGTGCCGGCTGCGAACAGGACGACGCGGCCCTTCTCGAGGTGCCGCATCGCGCGCCGGCGGATGTACGGCTCCGCGACCTCCGAGACGGCGAGAGCCGACTGCACCCGCGTCGGCACATCGAGCTTCTCGAGCGCGTCCTGGAGCGCGAGCGCGTTCAGCAGCGTCGCGAGCATGCCGGCGTAGTCCGCCGTTGCCCGGTCCATGCCGTCTGCCGCCGCTGCCATGCCGCGGTAGAAGTTGCCGCCGCCGACCACGATCGCGAGCTCGGTGCCGCTGTTGCGCACCGCGACGACCTCACGGGCGATCGCCGAGACGGTCTTCGGGTCGACCCCGTACTCGCGGTCGCCCATCATGCTCTCGCCCGAGAGCTTCAGCAGCACGCGGCGAAACGGCGAGACAGCGCCGACCGGCGCTGTCTCGACCGCGTCACCGGATTGCGTGCTCACGACCCGGCGACCGAGACCCGCTTGAAGCCCTTCAGCGTCGCGCCCGCGGCGGCGAGTGCCTTGCCGACCGACGTCGACTGGTCGTGGATCCAGGCCTGGTCGACGAGGACGCCACCGGGTGATGCCGCGAAGAAGCGCTTGCCGAGCATGCCGTCGACGATCTTCTCACGTGCGGCCTCCGGCTTCGAGAGCACCTCGTCCGAGTTGAGGTAGACCTGCCGCTCGGCCTCGATCGCCTCCGGCGAGACGTCGTCCCGCGTCGCCCACTCGGGAGCCGCGAACGAGATGTGCATCGCGAGCTGCCGTGCGAGCGCCTCGTCACCACCCTCGAGGTCGACGAGGACGCCGATCTTGTTCGCCGGCGGATGCACGTAGGCAGCGATGGTGCCGCCGTCGTCGTAGCGCTCGGCACCGGCGACGACGATGTTCTCGCCGAGCTTGCCCATCAGCTCCATCCGCTCCTCGTCGAACGACGCAGCCGCATCGACACCGTCCGCGTGGACGGCGCGAAGCACGCGCTCGGCGAACGCCTGGAACTCGTCGTTCTTCGAGACGGGCTCGGTCTCGCAGCCGATGCCGACGATCGTGCCGACGCCGGACTCGACGATCGTGCCGACGAGGCCCTCGGTCGTCGCACGGTCGGCGCGCTTGCCGGCCTGCGCCATGCCCTTCTCGCGCAGCAGCGTCCGGGCGGCGTCGATATCGCCCTCCGTGTCCTGCAGCGCACGCTTGCAATCCATCATGCCCGCGCCCGTGGCCTCACGAAGCTCCTTGACGAGGGCTGCACTTATCTCGGTCACGCGTTTCTCCTCTTCTCAGTTCTCGATTCAGTGAGCGACGACGCGCGGAAGCGCTTTCGCCTGCTCGATCCAGTCGGTTACCTCGGACGCGCCCGGGACGCGGCGCACGAGGCTCCGTGCGTCGTTCGTCTCGGTGAGCGCGGTGACGAGGTTCTCCACGTTCCGCTGCGCGAGCTCCGGGACGGAGTCGACGCCGGACGCCTCGAGCAGCTCGGCGAACTCCGGGCCGATGCCGACGACGCGAATCAGATCCGCGTGGTTGACCCAGCGGAGCACGCGTGCGGCGTCGATGCCGGTCGCCTCGACGAGCGCCGAGCGGCCCTCGGGCGTGGCGCCCTTCTCGAGCAGCGCGTCGATCGTCGAGACGTCGGCTGCGCGCAGCTTCTCGGCGAACGCCGGCCCGATGCCCTCGATCTCCTCGATGTCGCCCTTGCGCTCAGGAGCGGCCGGCGCGTCGGCGGCGGGCTCGTCGGCGACCGCGACTCGGGTGCGGCTGCCGCCTCGGCCTCGGCTGCGGCTGCTGCCTCGTCGGCAGCGGCCTTGGCGGCGAAGTCCTTGGCGGACACCTTGCTCTGACCGGCGGCGATGCCGTCGGCGAGCGCGCGGACGATGAGCGAGCACGAGCGGATCGCGTCGTCGTTGCCCGGGATCACGAAGTCGGCCTCGTCCGGGTCGCAGTTCGTGTCGACGAGCGCGATCACCGGCAGGTGCAGGCGCTGCGCCTCGCGGACGGCGAGCGCTTCCTTCTTGAGGTCGACGATGAAGATCGCGTCCGGCTGGCGCTTCATGTCGGCGACACCGCCGAGGTTCGACTCGAGCTTCTCGAGCTCGGCCTCCATCGTGATGCGCTCCTTGGCCGGCAGCAGCGCGAGCTGGCCGTCGGTCTTGAGGCGCCGGAGGTCGTGCAGGTACGCGATCCGGTCGGAGATCGTGCGCCAGTTCGTGAGCAGGCCGCCGAGCCAGCGGTTCGAGACGTACGGCATGCCGACGCGCTCGGCCTCGGTGCGGACGGCGTCCTGGGCCTGCTTCTTGGTGCCGACGAAGAGGATCGTGCCCCCGCGCTCGGCGATGTTCCGTGCAAAGTCGTATGCATCCTCGACGAGCTGCTGCGTCTGCTGCAGGTCGATGATGTAGATGCCGCCGCGCTCGGTGAAGATGAAACGCTTCATCTTCGGGTTCCAGCGACGTGTCTGATGGCCGAAGTGAACTCCAGCCTCCAGTAGCTCCTTCATGGAGACGACTGCCAACGGGACCAGCCCCTTTCAGTGTGGTTTCGGATGTCGTGCTCCGGCGGGCCGGGTCGGAACCGGGCTCCGATGGCAGAGCCGCGGCACCACCGCCCCAGGCGCTGATCGCCGGGTAGTGGAACGTGTTTGTGGACGAGCGCGCTCCATGGTACCGGACGGGTGGAAACGGCTTGGAGACTCAGTCGCGGGCGAGCGCGAGCGCCGCAGCGAGATCCGACGGCAGCTCGGAGCTGACGTCGATCTCGGCCTTCGTGACCGGATGCTCGAACCGCAGCCGGTGCGCGTGGAGGAACTGCCGCTCGAGGCCGAGGTCGTCGGCGACGCCGTAGACCGGGTCGCCGCTGACGGGAAGCCCGATCGCCTCGAGATGGACGCGGATCTGGTGCGTCCTGCCCGTCTCGAGCCGAACGTCGAGGAGCGCGTGGTGGCGCATGCGTCTCTTTGACGTCGAACCACGTCACCGACTCGCGCGGGGTCGGCGTGTCGAGCGAGTGGCGCGTGCGATCGCGGCGGTCGCGGCCGATCGGCGCCTCGATCCGCCCCGATGCCGACTGCGGCTTGCCCCGCACGAGGGCCGCGTAGGTGCGTTCGAGCTCGCGCGAGCGAATCAGCTCCTGGAGCAGCTCGTAGGCCTCCTCCGAGCGCGCGACGACGAGCAGGCCCGACGTGTCGCGGTCGAGCCGGTGGACGATGCCCGGGCCGGTCGTCGTCGTCCCCGCCCTCCGCGCCGTGTGCGAGCAGTCCCTGGACGAGCGTGCCGGTGCGCGTCGATCCGGCCGGATGGACGACGAGGCCCGGCAGGCTTGTCGACGATCAGCAGGTGCTCGTCTTCCCAGACGATCGGGATGTCGAGCTCCTCCGGCTGCAGCTCGTCCACCTCGGGGATCTCGACGTTGATCTCCTCCCCGCCCTCGAGCCGAAAGCTCTTCGCCCGCGGCTCGCCGTCGACGAGCACGGCGCCCGTCGCGATCAGCCGCTCGGCGAGGGCGCGCGAATCGAGCTCGGGCCGCACGGCGAGAACGCGATCGAGCCGCGCCCCGGCGTGGTGCTCAGGAACGTGAAAGCGGAGCCGTGCCAAGGTGCGGGCTCGTCTGGTCGGACGCCACGAACGAGGCGAACAGCAGCCCGACGCCCACGACGATGAAGGTGTCGGCGAGATTGAACGCCGGCCAGTAGGCGAAGTCGAGGAAGTCGGTCACGTGCCCGAGCCGCACGCGGTCGATCAGGTTGGCGACGCTGCCGCCGATCACGAGCCCGAGTGCGATCGGGAGCAACGGGTGACGCTGGGCCTGCCGGCTGAAGAAGACGAGCATCGCCGCCACGGCGGCGCCCGTGAGCAGGATCACGGCCGTCGTCGAGTGGGCGAAGAGGCCGAAGGCAATGCCCGAGTTCTGGACGTGATGGATGCTGAAGGGGCCGATCGTGGCGACCGCGTCGCCGATCGGGAGGCGCGATCGAGACGATCGACTTCGTCAGCTGGTCGGCTGCGACCGCCGTGCCCGCGATGACGAGGAGCGCGACCCACTGCGCGAGCCCCGCACCGAGGCGGCGCTCGGCGCTCGAGATCGGCTGCAGCGCATTCGTCGAGGAGCCGACGCGAACGTCGATGCGCCGCGGCGGATCGGGACGGGCGGACTCGGTCAACCCTGTTCCTGGCGGCGCTTGTCGTCCAGGCAGAGCGTGGCGTACGGGACGGCGTCCAGGCGCTCCTCGGGGATTGCGGCACCGCAGACGGAGCAGCTGCCGTAGGTGCCGGCGTCGAGTCGCTGCGAGCGCCTCGTCGATCTCGGCGACCACGTTGTCGGCGTTCTCCCCGAGCGACTGATCGAGCTCGAGGTCGACCAGGTCGGAGGCGTGATCGGCGATGTGCTGGTCGCCCGCGGCCGAGTTGATCTCCCCCGCGCCCTCGTCATCCGCGGCGAGGTCGCCGGCAGCGCGAACGATGTTCTCACGAAGGCGGAGCAGCTCCGCCCGGCGCTCGGCGAGATCGATGGTCATGACGGTTCCTTTCTGGGCAGATGCAAGGCGCTGCTCTGCCTCCTCGAGAGTGAGCCCGACGATCTCGACGACCTTGTCGCGCGAGACTCGCCGCCGACGATGCGCACGTCCGGCCGGCGAATCTCGAGCGAGGTCGCGAGCAGGCTCACCACCGATGCGTTGGCGCGGCCACGCTCGGGGGCGCGGCGACGCGAAGCTTCCAGGCATCACCGTGGCGCCCGACGACGGCAGAGCGGCCGGCGCCGGGCGAGACCCGAAGGTTCAGGCGGATGGTGCGGGGCTCCATGTCCCCAGGATAGACGTCCTACCCGGCGAGCTTCCGGAATTCCTCCGACTCGGCCGCAGCGGCCGGCGGCGGCACGGCGATCGGGGCGGGCTGAGAGCTGCGCGTCTCGACCGTCCAGCCGGGATGGTCCTCGGTCGTGGTCGCGGCGACCGGGGCTAGCGGCGTCTCGGTGAACTCGGCCGGAGCCTCGTCGACGACGGAGAGCGCCGAGCGAAGCAGCGCCTGGACGCGGCGGACATCGCCCATCAGCGCTTCCTTCTCGCTGATCACGTCGCGCATCACCTTGCGCGCCTCGGCGTTCGCCTCGGTCACGATCACGTCGGCCTCGCGGCGCGCGGCTTCCTTGAGATCCTGCGACGCGCGCTCGGCCGAGACGAGGGTCGAGCGGAGCAGGCCCTCGAGCTCGACGTGACGGGTCACCTCGGTCTCGAGCTCCTCGACCCGCTCGACGAGCTGCGAGCGCTCGCGCCAGACGGTCTCGAAGCTGTCGGCGATGTCGTCCATCATCCGGTGAACCGAAGCCTTCCGATAGCCGAAGAGGCCACGCTTGAGCTGGATGTGTCTGATCTCGACAGGTGTGAGTGCCATGACGACTCCCTTCTCTAGAGCAGGCGCCCGATCAGCTGCGACCAGCAGACGCTGGACGATGACGAGCGTAATGATTGCGACGATTGGTGACAGGTCGAGCGGCCCGACCGAGGGCAGGACGCGGCGGAACATGCGGATGTACGGCTCGCAGACGTCGTCGAGAAAGCGCTGCACCCGGTGCAGCGCAGTACGGCATCCGGATCCACGACGTGAGGACGTAGGCCAGGATCAGCAGGATGTAGACGTCGAAGAACACCGACACGAACCGCTGCACGGACGACGCCGTGTCGGCGAGCAGGAGCACAGTGTCGGCAGAGCCCACAGCCGAGGTTTCGTCGCAGGCGGCGTCGTTCCCTGCGGGGAGCGCGGCGCCTTAGGCCTGGTTGAAGAAGCCGCCCTTGTCGAGCATGCGGGCGCGCTCCTCGGCCGACACCTCGACGTTGCGCGGCGTCAGCAGGAAGACCTTGTCGGCGACGCGCTGCATGCTGCCGTTGAGCGCGTACGTGAGGCCGCTCGCGAAGTCGATCAGCCGCTTCGAGAGCTCGTTGTCGGCGCTCTGCAGGTTGAGGATCACCGGCACCGAGTCCTTGAACTTGTCCGCGATCTGCTGGGCGTCGTTGAAGCTCCGCGGCAGCACGAGGTGGACGCTCGCCTTGCTGCCCGTGTCGGCCGAGCGGAGGCGGGTCGGCCGCGACGAGCGCGATGACGACGAGGACGACGACGTCGCGACGGCCGTCGGCGCGGATTCGACGCTCTGGCTGTCGTCCGTCCAGCCGTCCGGCTCTCGCCGCCGGGGCAGCCGGCGCACGTTCTGCCGGGTCGAGCGGGAGCGGTACTCGCGCTCGAGCTCCTCCTGGGTCTCGAGCCCGTCCTCGTCCCACTCCTCGTCTTCGGCGATGCCGAAGTAGACGAGCGTGCGATTCCAGACGTCCGAGAAGCCCATGACGCGCGGATGGTATCCCAGCGGTCAGTCGCGGATCGTTGCAGCGTGTGCAGCGCGTCCGCCAGACGCGCGGCGTCAGCGCGAACAGGGTGCTGCCGACGCGGATCAGCGTCGCGCCTTCCTCGACGGCAACGCGCCAGTCCTGTGAGGTGCCCATCGAGAGCTCGGCCAGCCCGTGCTCGCGGGCGAGCTCGGCGAGCCGCCGGAAGGTCGGTCGGCTGGCCTCGGGGTCGTCGGCGAACGGCGGCATCGTCATCAGCCCGCGCAGCAACGGGTAGCGCTCGCGGTAGCCCTCGATCTCGCTCTCGGCAACGCCGCTCTTCGACTCCTCGCCGGCGAGGTTGACCTCGAGCAGCCAGGGCACGGTGAGCCTGCGGGCGGTCGAGTCGGTGTCGACCGCATGCACGAGCTCGCAGATCTCGTTCACGATGCGCGCCTTGTTCGACTGCAGGGCGCCGATGAAGTGCCAGCGGAAGGCATCGCCGTGCAGCGCGTGCTTGCGCTGCATGTCCTGCGCCCGGTTCTCACCCGCGATCGCGACGCCGGCGTCGGCGAGGATGCGCATGTCCTCCGCGGCGACGTACTTCGTCGCGGCGACGACGGTGACGCCCGGCCCTGCCTCGGCGCAGACGGCGTCGTACGCGGCGCGGACCGCGTCGGCGTTCACGCGAGCTCCCGCGCAGCACGCTCGAGGAGCCAGTCCCGCGTGTTGTGGTCGGGCTCGTCGACGACGTCGACGAGGAGCTCGTGCAGGACGCGACCGAGGTCCGGGCCCTCGCGCGAACCCGATCGCGCGGAGGTCGTCACCCGTGACGGCGAGGTCGGACAGATGGTGCGGCTGTGACCGCTCCTGCCGCACCAGCCGTCGCAGCTCCTCGACGCGCTCGAGCTCGTCGGCGGGAACGCTCTTCGCGGCAAGGTCGGCCATCTTGTGGTCGATCAGATCGTTGGCGAGCTCGTCACCGTGCTCGGCCAGGAAGCGCCGGGCATCGCGGGCGTCGGGCGAGTGGTCGAGCTTGAAGCCGTGGTGCGCGACGATCCAGACGACGTGGTGGCGGACGCGGGTCGGGTAGCGGAGCCGCTCCAGGATCTCGTCGGCGAGGGCAGCTCCGATGCGCGGATGATCGTCGCCGTCACCCTCGTCGGGCTTACCGAGATCGTGGAGGAGCGCCGGCGAGCCGTACCTCGAGGCTCGAGCCGCGGTCGGCGGCGATCTGGGCGACGGCGAACAGGTGCTCGTCGAGCGGCAGCGGCTGCCGGTCGGAGCCGAGCGAGAAGCCGATCGCCGGCGCGAACTCCGGGATCACGCGCGTGAGGACCCCGGTGTCGCGCGCCAGCAGGAGGGCGCGGGCAGGCTGCAGGCCCAGCAGCAGCTTCGACAGCTCGCCCTGGGCGTCGGCCTTGATGCCGCCTCCGATCCGCTCAGCGGAGACGTGCGCGAGGCCGGGAGCGGCGTCGTGCATCTGGCTCAGCGTCTCGGGTGCGAGGTCGAAGTCGAGCTGCGAGACGAAGCGCAGGGCGCGAACGAGGCGAAGGGGGTCGTCCTCGAAGCTCGTCGGGCCGACGGTGCGCAGCTGGCGGCGCTCGAGGTCGGCGACGCCGCCGAACGGGTCGACGAGGCTGCCGTCGTCGAGCCGGCGGGCCATGGCGTTGATCGTGAAGTCGCGGCGGGCCATGTCCTCCTCGAGCTCGATCGAGGCGTCGCTGACGATCGCGAAGTCGCGGTGCCCCGGCCCGGTCGACCGCTCTGCGCGCGGCGGCGTCAGGTCGATGCCGGCCGGCACGAGCGCCCGCACCGCCCGGTCGCTCGGATGCAGCCGCACGCCGACGAGCTGCCCGTGCACCTCCATGTCCTCGACCCGGCCGTGCGGCTCGAGGAGCGCGCGCAGCCCTGCCTGGTCGACCCCGGGCACGAGGAAGTCCTCGTCGCGGTGCGGGATGCCGAGGAGCTCGTCGCGCACCGCGCCACCGACGACGTAGGCGTCGAGGCCGAGCGAGCGGATGTAGGCGCGGATCGCGGTCGGCATCGGCTGGATTGTGACGGTCGCGCGGGTCGGACGCGCACCCGGGTTACGTGTGAGCGACGGCCTCGATCTCGACGAGCGCGCCGGACGGGAGCTTTGCGACCTCGAACGTCGAGCGAGCCGGCGGGCGCTCGCCGACGTGGCGCGCATACACCTCGTTCATGGCGGCGAAGTCGCCGAGATCCTGGAGGAACACGCTCGTCTTGACGAGGTTCTCGAGCGAGCTGCCGGCCGCCTCGAGGATGGCCGCGAGGTTGCGGAGCGCCTGCTCGGTCTGCACGGCGACATCGCCCTCGACGGCCGTGTCGCCCGGCTTCAGCCCGAGCTGGCCCGCGACGAAGACGAGGTCGCCGACCCGGATCGCCTGGTTGTAGGGCGCGCCCTGGAACGGTGCCGGGGCATTCTCGGTGCGGATCACGGTCTTCTCCATGGTGTCTCCTAGACGTCGGCGGGATCGGCGGTCGCCTCGGACAGTGCCACACCGAGAGCCTTGAACATCGCCTCGAGCACGTGGTCCGTGTTCTCGCCCTCGATCAGCCGCACGTGGAGGGTCAGCGTGGCCGCGTCGGCGAGCGAGGCGAGGAAGCGTGCCGCGAGATCGGTGCCGAGACCGCCCGCGCCGGTGAGATCGGCGTTCGAGGCGACGAGGGCCGTGCCGGACGCCTCGACGGCGACCATCGCGAGCGCCTCGACCGAGATCATCACTCCGTGCCCGTAGGCCCCAGGTCGCAGCAGTGGTGCGAGCGCCTGACCGATCGCGGTCCCGGCAGCATCGACCTCGGCCACGGGCTCGTCCGGCTCGATCTCGAGCGAGAGGTCGAAGCGGCCCGCCCTGGCAAGCTCGACCAGAAGATGGTCGAGCAGGGGCACCCCGGTCGCGACGTTCGCCAGGCCGGTTCCCGGTGTGACCCGGGCGCCGCTCACAGCTCTCCGCGCTCGATATCGGCGCCCGAGCGCCCGCAGCCGCTCGTCGATGCGCTCGTAGCCGCGGTCGATCTGGCGGATGTTGCCGATGCTCGACTTGCCCTCGGCGCAGAGGGCGGCGATCACCATCGCCATGCCGGCGCGGATGTCGGGGCTCTCGAGTCGCTGCCCGACGAGCTTGGCAGGGCCCGGTGACGACGGCCCGGTGGGGATCGCAGAGGATGATGCGGGCGCCCATCGAGACGAGCTTGTCGACGAAGAACAGGCGGCTCTCGAACATCTTCTCGAAGACGAGCACGGTGCCGGTGGCCTGCGTTGCCGCGACGACGGCGATCGAGGTGAGGTCGGCCGGGAACGCGGGCCAGATGCCGCTCTCGATCTTCGGGATCTGGCCGCCGAGATCGTCGACGACGCCGAGGGTCTGGCCGGGCGGCACGCGCAGGGTCGACTCGCCCACCTCGAGCTCGATGCCGAGCTTCCGGAACGCCGGCACGATCGAGATCAGGTCGTCCGGCTCGACGTCCTGGATCGTGAGATCGCCTCCCGTGACCGCGGCCAGCGCCGCGAAGCTCGCGACCTCGACGTGCTCGGGCCCGATCCGGTACGCGCCACCGCCGAGCCGGTCGACGCCCTCGATGCGGAGGATGTTCGACCCGACGCCCTCGATGCGGGCGCCGAGCGCGATGAGGAAGCGGCAGAGATCCTGGATGTGCGGCTCGCAGGCTGCATGGCCGACGATCGTCTCGCCCTTGGCGAGCACGGCCGCCATGATCGCGTTCTCGGTGCCCATCACCGATGCCTCGTCGAGGTACATGCGCTTGCCGACGAGGCCCGTCGTGCGCAGGTCGTAGGCGCCGTTGATCTCCATCTCGACGCCGAGCTCGGCAAAGGCGTGGATGTGCGTGTCGAGGCGTCTGCGTCCGATCACGTCGCCGCCTGGCGGCGGCACGACGGCGCGCCCGAAGCGGGCGAGGAGCGGGCCTGCGAGCAGGAACGACGCGCGAATCTCGCGGCAGAGATCGGGATCGAGCTCGGTCTTCGAGATCCCGCTGCTGTCGACGATGCACCTCGTTCGGCCCGGCCCACGACTGCGTCGGCGCCGAGGTCGGCGAGCAGCTCGACCATCACCTCGACGTCTCGGATCCGCGGCAGGTTCGTCAGCCGCACCTCCTCGGAGGCGAGCACGGTCGCGGCGAGAATCGGCAGCGCGCCGTTCTTGTTCCCGGACGCGCGGATCGTGCCGGAGAGCGGGCGACCACCCTGGATGACGAACGACTGCATGAGGCGGGCGCTATCGTACCCGTGGCCTTGGACGTGACCCGCGACAACGCGTGGACGACCCTGACTCGCTACACGAAGAGCGAGTCGCTGCTCCGTCACGCGCTCGCCGTGGAGGCGTCGACCCGCTGGTATGCCCGCCACTTCGGCGAGGACGAGGAGCTGTGGGGCTGCACGGCGCTCCTGCACGACTTCGACTACGAGATCCACCCCACGCTCGACAAGCATCCGCAGGACGGGGCGCCGATCCTGCGCGAGGAGGGCTACCCCGAGGTGCTGATCCTGGCCGTGCTCTCGCATGCCGAGCACCTGGAGATCCCGCGCGAGACGCTGCTGCAGAAGACGCTGTTCGCCTGCGACGAGCTCTCGGGCTTCATCCACGCGTGCGGGCTCGTGCGGCCGACCGGGCTCGAGGGCCTGGAGCCGAAGTCGGTCAAGAAGAAGCTGAAGCAGCCGTCCTTCGCCGCCGGCGTCCACCGTGACGAGGTCTACGCCGGCGCCGAGCTGCTCGGCCTCGAGCTCGACCAGCACATCGCGAACGTCGTCGCCGCGCTGCAGCCGATCGCCGGCGAGCTCGGCCTGTTCGTCGCGGCGTAACAGAGGCGGCCGGCCCGGCGTCCAGCTGCGCCGCGCCCGGCTTCAGCCGGTCGTCGGGTCTTCGTCCTCCCAGCCGACGCTGACCGACGCGGGCAGCCCCTCCGGCTTCGACCGGCACGCCGATCGGCCGCGAGCGCGGCGCGCTCGTCATCCGGCACCCAGATGTGAGCCGCGACCCCGAGCTGCTCGCCGCCCTCGAGCAGCGCCGCACCGAACGACACCGTCTCCCGCTCCGGGGCATCCCAGAACACGACCGTGCCGCAGTCGCGGCAGCGGCCCCGGCTGGCCCCGTACTCCGAGACAGCGGCCCGCTCCCAGATCAGGGCCGCATCGTTCTCGACGGTGAGATCGCGCCGATAGGCGGCCGACGCCGGCCACGGGCCGCCCGTGGCGCGCTGGCAGGCATCGCAGTGGCAGACGATGACGTCGCGGATCGGGCCGTCGATCGTGAAGCGGACGGCGCCGCAGGGACACGCGGCCGGTCTGGTCACCGGGGAAGCGCGGCGAGCAGGCGGTCGATGTCGTCGTCCGAGGTCCACCAGCCGCAGGAGACGCGCACGAGGCCCGCGTTCGGGATCTCGCGGACGTGCACGTCGGCGGCGTGGAGCGCGTCGACGGTCTCAGCGGGCGGAGCGGTGGGACGGAAGGCGACGATCGTCGAGCGCTCGGTCTCGGGCGGGCTGACCACCTCCACCCGGTCGGCGAGGAGTTGACGGCAGCGCTCTGCGGCGGAGGCGGCATGGTCGAACGCCCAGGACGGCCTGCCGTCGAGCGCCGCCAGGAGGCCGGAGAGCGACGAGGCTGGCCACCAGCCCGTGTCGAACCGCGCGGCACCGGGCTTAGGCTCGAACCGGCCGTCCGGCTCATACGCGGTTTGCGCGAAGTAGCTCGGCACCGACACCGTGAGTGCCTCAGGGTCGGCCACGACCAGCGCGCCGGTCGTATCAGGCCCGCAGAGCCACTTCTGACCGGAGACCGTCAGGTAGTCGAGTCCCGCCGCCGAGACGGGGATCGCCCCGACCGACTGGGCGCCGTCGACGAGCACGGGGATGCCCGTCTCGGCGCGAAGCTCGAGCACGGGCAGGATCCGTCCGGTCGTCCAGATCACCTGCGAGAGCGCCAGCAGCCGCGTTCGCGGCGTCACGGCAGCGCGGATCGCATCCGGGTCGGGCGCAACGACGACGATTCGCGCACCGGACGTCGCCAGTGCGCCGAGCAGGCCGAAGTGCTCGTCGGTCGTCGTCACGATCTCGTCGTCCGGGCCGAGCCCGAGCCCGCCGAGCACGATGTTGCAGCCGTCCGTGGTGCTCGTCGTCAGTGCCACCTGGAGCGGCTCCGCGCCGACCATGGTGGCAATGCGCGCGCGCACCTGCTCGCGCAACTCCATCACGCGGGTGAAGTTCGGCCCGCCGCTGCGCCCGTCGCGGAAGTCCCGCTCGAGCTCCCCGCTCACCGCCTGGTAGGTCGCCCGTGAGAGCGGCCCGAAGGTGCCTGCATTGAGATAGGCGATCTTCTCCAGCACCGGAAACTGGGCGCGTGCTTCCTCGAAGGTCAATTGATGAAGTCGGTAGAAGAGACCATGCCGGGCCTGACGCTACACAACACCTGTTGGGGCCGGTCCTCGGGCGGGCGCCGAAGACGGAGTCTCTAGGCTTGCCGGATGCGTGTCGTGATCGCCGATCCCCCCGCCTACACGCCTCCGTACGACTACGCGCTTGCCGGCGCGCTCGCCCGCCGGGGGGTTGACGTGCAGCTCCTCACGTCGCGCTTCCGCTTCGGCGCCGTGCCGGAGGCCGATGGATTCACGGTCGACGACAGCCTCTATCGCTTCTCGGCCGGACTCGGCTCGTCGCGGGCAAGGCTCGCCTTGAAGGCGCTCGAGCACCCCCTGGCGCTTGCCCGGCTTGGGCTCTCCGACTGCGATCTGCTCCATCTGCAGTGGGTCGCAGCGCCGGAGGCCGACGGGCTCCTGCTGCACACGCGGAGCCCGCTCGTCTTCACTGCCCACGATCTGCTGCCGCGCAGGACGGCGAGCCAGACGAGGACCTGGAAGCGGCTCTTTAACCGCTTCGACCGCATCGTCACCCACAGCGAGCGCGGTTGCCGCACGCTCGCAGCATTCGGTGTCAGCCCGGCCAAGCTGCGGGTCATCCCGCACCCCGCCTTCCGCAGCGACCCTGTTCGGAGCGACGACGGCCGCACGGTGCTAGCGCTCGGCGTGATCCGGCCCTACAAGGGCCTCCCGGACGCGATCGAGGCAGTTGGGCGGATCCCCGGCGCCCGGTTGCTCGTTGCCGGCGATGCACGCATCCCGATCGACGAGCTGAGGCAGCAGGCGGGCGAGCGGGCCGAGTGGCGGCTTGGCTACCTGGACGAGGACGCGATGGACGACGTGCTCGGCGCGACGACCGTTGGCGTCTTCCCCTACCGTGCCGAGCTCGACCAGTCCGGCGCGCTGCTGCAGGTGCTCGGCGCGGGCATCCCGGCGGTCGTCTACGACGTCGGTGGCTTGGGCGAGATCGTCGGCGCCTTCGGCGCGGGCCGCGTGGTCGAGCCGGGCGACGTCGACGGTCTCGAGCGGGCGCTCCGGGAGCTGCTCGACGACGAGGACGCGCTTGCCGCCGCCCGTGCGGGTGCGGAGGCGGCGCGGGACAACCTCACCTGGGAGCGTGCCGCCGTGTCGCACCTGACGCTCTACGAGGAGCTCGTGTGAGGTTCCGGCGGAAGCGTCGCTTCGACGAGCTCGTCGACCGGCAGCTCGACCTCTTCGCAGCCGACGACGCCGAGCTGCTGGCCGAGGCAGCCGAAGCCGAGTCTGCGTGGAACTCCTCCGGCGCGGGGAGCGCGGAGGAGGCCTACGGCGACTACCAGCTGGTCGTCGATGCGATCGCCGACCGCCTGCTCGACATTCGCGAGTCGTACGCGCACTCACTCGACGAGGACGCGGCCGACGAGTACCGCGACACCTTCACGCGCACGGCGAGCCGGCGCTACCGCCGCTACGCCACGCTGCTTGCGGATCTCGACCTCGACGAGGACTAGCCGTCTACAGCTGGGCGTCAGGATCGCGCGGCTGCAGAAAGCGGGCCAGCTTGAGGTGCGTCGACGCCTCACGGCTCCGCCCCTGGCGGAGCAGCGAGCGGCCGAGGGCGTAGTGCGCGTAGTCGTCGACCGGTGAGAGCTCGAGCACCTTGCGGAACTCGCGCTCGGCCGACGGCCAGTCGGTGATGCGGAAGTAGGCGATGCCGAGTGCCTCCCGAATCGACGCCTTGTCGGGCTCGAGGCGGCGGGCCTTCTCGAGCGGTACGGTCGCCTGCGCAGCGAGGCCCTCGCGCAGACGGGCGCGCCCCAGCTGGTAGAGGTCGTACGCCTCGCTCATGCCCTTATGGTGCCTGATTCGTCAGGAGCCGCGGAGCGAGCGCACCATGAGAAAGCCACGGATCCTCCGCCCCGGTCCGATCCGCGTGCGGAGGATCGAGAGGATCCTCCCGAGCTCCCGGCGCGTCTCGTCTGCGGCGGCGGCGGCGGCCGCCGGTGGCCCGTACCGGGCGCGTGCAAATGCGGCGGCGAACGCATCGGTCCCGACCCCGCGCCCGCGCAGCTCGAGCGAGAGCTGGTGGATCGACGCCGACGGCGGCACCGACGATCCCTGGTCGCGCATGAAGGCCGCGAGCTCCGCCCGTGCCGCCGATGCGCGGCGGCGCGGGTCGTCCGTGCGGGCACGGTGCCAGCGCGCTCCGCTCTTCACGAGCGCGAGCCCGAGCAGCGCGGCGGCGATGAGCGCAAGCGGCACGATCAGCCGCCACGGAATGCCGGCGGAGGTCGTCTCCTCCGGGGTTGCCACGCCACGCCGCGGCGTGGTCGGGGCGAACGAGCCCGCGCCGAGGAACCGTCCGGTGCCGAGCGCCCTGATCGCGTCGGCCGAGTCCGAGGCGTTCGTGTACGTCGCCGACAGCGTGCCGCGTCCGGGCGTCGGATCGAACGTGAGCCAGCCGTGCCCGCTGAACCAGGCCTCGACCCAGGCGTGTGCATCGTGATCGGTCACCGTCCAGGTGCCGTCCTTCCACGTTCCGCTGGTGAACCCGACGGCAACCCGGGCCGGGATGCCGAGATAGCGCAGCATCAGCGCCATCGTCCCGGCGAACTGCTGGCAGTAGCCGAGCTTGGAGCGCTCGAGGAAGTCGACGAGCGGCGGCGCACCGGCCGAGATCGGCGGATGCTCGGAGTACCCGAACCCGCCGGACGACCGCAGCCAGCGCTCGATCGTGATCGTGGCCTCGTACGGTGAGCGCGCCTTGGCCGTCAGGCGGCTGGCCTCGCGCCACATCGGCTCGTAGGCCCACAGCTGCTGGTAGAGGTCGTCGTGGAAGATGCTCGACACCGCCGCAGCCCGGCCGGTGGCGCCGTAGGCCGGGACGACGGTGCGGCCGACGTCGAGATAGCGCGCGAGCGAGCGCGGATAGGCGGGAGGCGAGCGGACGAGCGACGCCGGTGATGGTGCCGGCGCGTAGCTCCAGACCGTGTAGCGGCGCATGCCGGCAAGACCACCGGGCGTCAGCATCACCCCGCCGCTGAGCGAGCGGATGCGCCGTGTCACCGACTCCGTCGATCTCCATCGGCTGACCCGCAGCGATGACGTGGTCGTCGACGAGCGCTCGCACGTTCACCTCCTGCTTCACCCACCCGGCTCGCGACGCCGCCGCTGCCGGGAGGAGCGGATCGGCAGGGAGCACACGCGTTCTGGCCGCCGGCCCGGTCGCGTAGAGCGTCTCGACCCAGTGATCCGACGCGAAGGTGTCGAGGGTCGTCGCACGCCAGTAGAGGGCACGGCGCGGCGCCTTGATCTCGAGCACCGTGGTCTTGCCGGGCGGAAAGTCGATGCCGCCGTAGTCGGACCGCCACACGGCCACGACGGTGTGTCCCGCGCGGCTCTCACCGAACAGGTCCCAGTTCTGCCAGTCGAGCGCAGCAACGGAGGGGCGTGCACCGGCGCCCGCGAGCATCACGGCGACGATCACGATCCCGAGGCTGACGGCGGCTCCCGGGACGAGCCCACGGCGGTCGCGGAGGCCACCGATCACGATCGGCCAGAGCGCCGCGAGGAGGGCCAGCGCGCCCATCGCGATCGTGTTCCGGGCCGGGAGGATCGTCGCGGGCCAGCCGATCCCTCCCGCGGCAACCGCTGCCGCGAGGAACGGCCGGCTCCCTGCCGTGACCGCGATCGCGAGGCAGAACGCGCAGGCGGTGAGGAGCACGAGCGCATGCAACTCGGAGTGGGTCTTCGGGACGAACGGCGGCGCGACGGCGTAGATGTCCCTCAGTCCCTGGCCGACGACGTCGCGCACCTCCCCCACGCTCGTTCCCACCGCGACGAGCGTCAGGACGAAGAGCGTCGCCACCGCGACGGCCGCGCGCACCGCGGGCTTCGACGGCAATGCGGACGGCACCATGAGCGCCGCCACGCCGACGAACACGCGCGCGCTCGGCCCCGTCTCGATCGACGACCACGCGTAGGCGACGGCTGCCACGGGCACGGACGCGGCGAGCAGCCGGCGGCCAAAGCCGTTGACGAGGCTAGCCACTCGCCGCTCCCGCACTGCGGCCGGCGAGAGCCTCGGCGATCGGTGTCTCGGCCGTCACGACCGCCACCTGCACTCCCTGGGCGGCAGCACGCAAGGCGGCGGGCTGCTGCGTGTCGCGTGCCCGGCCCGCGTAGGTCTCCGAGGCCAGGATGACGAGCGACACGGAGCGGCCGCCACGGCGCAGCTCGAGCAGCGGCTCGACCGCCCGGTCGGGCCGACCCGTGACGACGACGATCTCGCGCGCCCGGGTGATCGCCGCTGAAGGCGAGCGGAGGGCTCGGTCGACGCGCGCGCCGACCACCGGTTCGACGGTCGCGAGCGCATCGAGCGCCACCTCCCAGTCGTGGCCGGCGGCCCGGATGCGCACATCCTCGGTCTCCGGCGCCGTCCCGACCAGGACGACGCGCCGGTTCCACAGCACGTGGGCGAGCGCGAGAGCCCCAGCCGCGCGCACGGCCGCGTCGAAGCTCGACTGGCCGATCGGCCCCGCTACGCCTTCGGGATCCTGGTCGAGGACGATCGCGAGGTCGTCGCGTGGCGCATCGTCGAGCTCCTTCACCATCAGCCGCCCACGACGGGCCGTGCTCGGCCAGTGCACCGCGCGAAGCGGCTCGCCCGGCGCGTAGTCGCGGACAGCGTGGATCTCGAAGCCGGTCGGGCGCCTGAGCCGCGATCGCGCTGCTCCGGCATCACGGGCACCGTGCGCCGAGAAGATGGACGTGAGGGCCGGGATGCGCGGCCGGATCAGAACGTCGGACGGCTCGTCGACCCGCTGCTCGACGCGCGCGAGCCCGAGCGGGTCGGTGAGCACGACATCGAGGGCATCCAGGCGGTGGCGACCGCGGGGAAGGTCGGAGAACACCACGACGGTGCGCGTGCGGTGCATCCGCACCGACTGCTCGAGCGGGCCGAGGCGCTGGCGCAGGAGGATCGAGCCGCCGAGCAGGCGCCGGCGGTGCCGCGCCCTGATCTCGACCGCGAGATCGTCTCCCTCGATCCGCTCACCGGCCAGCAGCTTTCGCTCGAAGTCGATCGAGCCCTCGGCGGCGCGTGCCCAGAGGCGGGCGAACACCCCGGCGGCAACGAGCCCGAGGCCGACGACGACGAGCGGGGTCGAGCCGAACGCCCACGATGCGACGAGGGCGGTGACCCCGAGTCCGATCGCCCCGGAGCTCCTCCGTCTCACACCGGTACGGGCGTTCCTTCGAGTGCCTCGCGCACGACGTCTTCCGGGCCGAGCCCGGCCGACCGCGCCTCAGGGGCAAGCAGGAGCCGGTGCGAGAGCACGGGCGTCGGCCATCTCGCGGATGTCGTCCGGCGTCACGAAGGTGCGGCGCTCGACGAGCGCACGCGCCTTCGCGAGGCGAAGAAGCGCGATCCCGGAGCGCGGGCTCGCGCCGAGGGCCAGGTGACGGTTGCCACGTGTGTGCCGCAGGAGCGCCACCACGTAGCGGTTGACGCTCTCCTCGACGAAGATGTCGCGCGCCGCGGCGATGGCGTCGACGAGCTCCTCACGACCTGCGACGGGCACGATGCGATCGAGCGGCGGCTCACCGGTCTGCTCGGCGAGCATGCGCGCCTCGTCGGTGAGCGGCGGGTAGCCGATCGACATCTTCACCGCGAAGCGGTCGAGCTGGGCCTCGGGCAGCGGATAGGTGCCCTCGTACTCGACGGGGTTCTGGGTCGCGATCACGAGGAAGGGCCGATCGAGCTGATAGCTCTCGCCGTCGATCGTGACCTGCGTCTCCTGCATCGACTCGAGCAGTGCCGACTGCGTCTTCGGCGAGGCGCGGTTGACCTCGTCGACGAGCAGCACGTTGGCGAAGACCGGGCCTGGCCGGAAGCGGAAGCGCCCTTCCTGCTGGTCGTAGACGTTCACGCCGGTCACGTCCGAGGGCAGCAGGTCGGGGGTGAACTGGAGCCGGGAGAACTGCAGGTCGAGCGTGCGGGCGAGCGCCTTGGCGAGCACCGTCTTCCCGACGCCGGGGACGTCCTCGACGAGTACGTGGCCCTCGGCGAGCAGGCAGAGGAGCGGCAGCCGCAGCGTCTCGTTCGGCGCGTGCATCACCGTCGCGAGGCCCGCGACGACGCGATCTGCGAGATCGGCAGCGGCGGTCGCGGGTGGCGCCTCTCGTGCGGTCGATCCCTCCATCAGCGCCCCTCGAACAGGCGCTCGACCTCGTCGAGCACCGCGCTCGCGATCACGGGCTTCGGCGCATGCGGTACGAGCCGGTCGCCGTCGGCGGTGATCAGGGTGACCTCGTTGTCGGGGCTGTCGAAGCCGATGTCGGTGCGTCCCACATCGTTGTAGACGACGAGATCGACGTTCTTGTCGTGCAGCATCGACCGCTTGCGCTCGAGCCCGGCCGCACCGTGCTCGGCGCCGAACGCGACCAGCACCTGCTCCGGGCGCCTGCTCGCGCCGAGCGCCTTGGCGATGTCGGTGGTCGGCGTCAGCTCGATCTGCCAGTCGGCGCCGTCCTTCGGCCGCTTGCCGTCGATCGGGGCGGCGGCGCGGTAGTCGGCGACGGCGGCCACCATCAGGATCACGTCCGCGTCGCTCCGCGCGAGGGCCTCACGCTCGAGGTCGGCGGCGGTCGGGGTCGAGACGACCTCGACGCCGTGCGGCGGCTGAACGCTGACGTTCGCGGCGAGCAGGGTCACGCGGGCGCCCCGCCGGCGTGCCTCGTCGGCGAGGGCGAAGCCCATGCGCCCCGACGAGCGGTTGCCGACGTAGCGCACGGCGTCGATCGGCTCGCGGGTCCCGCCGGCGGTGACGAGCACGTGCTTGTCCTCGAGCGAGCGCGACTGCCGCAGCAGCGCCTCTGCCCGGGCGACGATCTCCTCGGGCTCGGCCATGCGCCCGACGCCGACCTCGCCCTCGGCGAGCTCGCCGCTCGCAGGCCCGACGATCTCGACGCCGCGCGCGAGCAGCAGCTCGTGGTTGGCACGCGTCGCCGGGTGCTGCCACATGCGCGTGTTCATCGCCGGCGCGACGAGGATCGGCCCGTCGTGGGCGAGCACCGCCTCGGTGAGGGTGTCGTCGGCCAGGCCGTGGGCGAGCCGCGCCATCGTGTGCGCCGTCAGCGGCGCGACGACGAACAGATCGGCGCGCTGGAGGTGCGGATACGGGTCGGCTGGAGCGCTCGTCCGCGCCAGCGCGTAGAAGGTCTCGGCGGCGACGAAGCGCTCGGCCCCCCGCGTCGGCAGCGGCAGCACGTCGTGGCCCGCCTGAACGAGCAGGCGGATGATCTCGCAGGCCTTGTAGGCCGCGATGCCACCGGTGATGCCAAGGACGATGCGCGCCATGGCCATAGTGTGCCCGTTCGGGGCTTAGAGCACGATTTGGCGGTGAGTGGAAGGGAGCCCGGTTAGGGCTTGGGGTACGCGTAGGCGATCTTTGCCTGCGCGACCTCTTCCATCGCCATCGTCAGGTAGTTCTTCGACCGAGACTCGATCAGCGGCGGCGGTGCCACGTCGAAGCCGATGCCCTCGCCGAGCTGGTGGTGGTAGCTGTTGATCTGGCGGGCCCGCTTGGCGGCCACGATGACGAGCGCGTAGCGCGAGTCGACGTGCTCGAGCAGATCATCAATGCGAGGTTCGATCATGAGGATGCCATGGTAGCTGCGAACTCGAGCTCCTGCTCGACGATCGCGCAGAGCGAGCCGGTCGCGCGGGCCACATCGTCGTTCCTGACCATGTAGCGGAACTTGTGGGCCTGCTCGAGCTGGTTCCGGGCGAGCTCGATGCGGTCGCCGATCTCCCCCGTCGACTCGGTGGCCCGGTCGCGCAGCCGGCGCTCGAGCTCCTCGACGGGAGCGGCGATGAAGAGCGTCACGCTGCCCGGCACCTCCTCCTGCACGGCCAGGGCACCGTCGAGCTCGAGCTCGAGCACGCACACGCGACCGTCGTCGGCGACGCGCTGCATCTCGGAGCGCAGCGTCCCGTACCGCTTCCCGGAGACGTACTTGACGTGCTCGAGGAAGGCGCCTTGCTCGATCTGCGCGACGAACTCGCTCTCGCTGAGGAAGTGGTACTCGACCCCGTCCGACTCACCGGGCCGGCGTGGACGTGTCGTGGCCGAGATCGCGACCTCGAGGACGGGCACCCGCTCGACGAGCGCCTTGATCAGCGTTCCCTTGCCGGCGCCGGACGGCCCGGTGATCACGAATACGGGAGGCACGCGGACCGGCGTGATCAGCCGCTCTACCGGTTGAACAGCGACACGAGCTCCGCGCGCTGCCGCTCGGAGAGCCCACCGACCGTCTTCGACTGGCTGATCCGGCACTGGTTCAGCAGTCGGGCCGCCTTGACGCGGCCGAACTTGGGAACGGCCATGAGCATGTCGAAGACCTTGGCGGTCGAGACGTACTCCGGCGGATCGAGAAGGATTCCCTCGATCTGCACGGTCCCGTCCTTGAGGTCTTTCTTGAGCTGTGCGCGTCGTACACGAATGTCGTTCGCTCGCTTGAGGGCCTCCATCCGCTGGTCGAGTGACCGCGCGGGTGCTTGGGCCTGAATCTTCGAAGCGACCATGGGGGACGAGTCTAGCAATCCGGCACGCAGGGTCAAGCGGAACCGTTTTCGCCCATTTGCAGGGATTTCGTCCAGCTAACCATTGGCAACTCCCCGGGCGTCGAGCGGATTTGCGAAACCGCGCGCCGTGGCCTCGACGAGGAGCTCCCGGCGGACGCGCGCCGGAGCGTCGGGATCGGCGAAGAGAATGGTGCCCAGCGAGACAACGGCAGCACCCGCCGCGACGAGCTCGAGCGCGTCGAGTCCGGAGCCGACGCCGCCCATCCCGACGATCGGCACGTCGACCGCCTTGGCACACGCCGAGATGCACGCGAGCGCGATCGGCTTCAGCGCCGGTCCGGAGTAGCCGCCGGTGCCGCGACCGAGCTTCGGGCGCAGCGTCGCCGGGTCGAGCGCCATGCCGCGGATCGTGTTGACGAGCGAGAGGCCGTCCGCACCCGCGGCGACAACGGCCCTGGCCGACTCGGCGATGTCCCAGGTGGCCGGCGAGAGCTTCGCGTAGAGCGGCTTCGAGGTGCGGGCGCGGCAGCCGGCGACGATCTGGGCCGCCGTCTCGGCAGCCTCCTCGACGTTCGGGCACGAGAGGTTGAGCTCGATCGCCTCGACGTCGTCGCGGTCGTCGAGGCGCTCGCAGATGCCGGCGTAGTCGTCGACGGAGAAGCCGCCAACCGAGACCCAGACGCGGAGCCCGAGCCGCGCGAGCGCGGGCAGCGTCTGGTCGACGAGGCCGTCGATGCCGGGGCCCTGAAGGCCGATCGAGTTGAGCATGCCTGCGCCCGTCTCGGCGATCCGCACGGGTTGGTTGCCCTCGCGAGGCAGCGGCGTGATCGTCTTCGTCACGAAGGCGTCGAGCGCGAGCGCGACCTCGGGCGCCGTGAGGGCGTCGAGACAGCCGCTCGCGTTGAGGATCGGGACGGTCACGCGGCCTTGAGGACCGGGCCGGCGATGCACAGCCGCTGCAGGCGGCCGTCGACCTCGACGACGCAGCCGTAGCAGGCGCCGTAGCCGCAGGCCATCGGCGCCTCCCACGCGAGCTGGGCGTGCGGAGCCGAGCTGCCGGACGGCCTCGAGCATCGGCTCCGGCCCGCACGCGAGCACGTCGACCGGCTCCTCGGGCAGCAGCGACGTGACGTAGGTCGGCTCGACGACGACCTCGGCCCCCGGGACGAGAGCGGCTGCCTCGGCGTGATGCGCGCGTGCGGAAGCCGAGGATCGCGGGCACCGTGCCGAGCGACCTGGGCGAGGTACGGGAACGGCGCCACGCCGATGCCGCCGCCGACGATCAGCGGGCGCGGCACCGTGAGGTCGAAGCCGTTGCCGAGCGGGCCGAGCACGTGCAGCGCGCTCGCCCGCGGCCGAGCCCGCAGAGCGTGCGCGTGCCGGGGCCGATCGCATCGATCAGGAAGCACAGCTCGCCCGGCCGCGTCGAGGCAGAGCGACATCGGCCGCGGCAGGACGTGCCCCGGCGGGTGGAGCATGAAGAACTGGCCCGGGAACGCCGGGATCGATCGAGCCGGCCTCGAGCCGCAGGAGGGTGTACGGGCCGACCGCCTCGGTGCCGGCGACCCGCAGCTCCTCTCCCCTCACGCGGCAGTGCTCTCACGCGACGGCTCCGATGCGTTCCTGCAGCGAGAGCGCGGTCTCGGCGCGTGCGTTCGCGATCGCGTGCACGGCGGCTGCGGCACCGGAGATGGTCGTGATGCAGGGCACGCGGGCGACGAGCGCGGCCTCGCGGATGCGGTAGCCGTCTGCGCGGGCGCCCGAGCCCTGCGGCGTGTTGACGATCGAGGTCGCAGCGGCCGTCGCGGACGAGGTCGACGACGGTCTGCTCGCCCTCGTCGGCGTCGGCGACCTTCGCCACCTCCCCCACCTCGAGCCCTGCGGCTCGCAGGGTGCGGGCGGTGCCGTCGGTCGCGATGAGCTCGAAGCCGAGCCCGGCGAGCGCGGCCGCGATCGAGACGACGCTCGGCTTGTCGGCGTCGTTGACCGAGATGAACGCCGTGCCCGACGAGGGCAGCGGACGCCCGGCGGCGCGCTCGGCCTTGGCGAGCGCGGTCGGCAGGTCGGAGGCGCTCGCCATCACCTCTCCGGTCGAGCGCATCTCGGGGCCGAGCACCGGGATCGGCGCCGGGGAAGCGCGCGAACGGCAGCACCGCCGCCTTGACGCTCACCTGCTGCGGCCGCGGCGTCGGCAGGTCGAGGTCGCGCAGCTTCTGCCCGGCGGCGAGCTTGCAGGCGGCCTCGACGAGGTTGATCCCGATCGCCTTCGAGGCGAACGGCACCGTGCGCGAGGCCCGCGGGTTCGCCTCGAGGACGTAGACGGTCGAGTCGGCGATCGCGAGCTGGAGGTTGAGCAGCCCGATCACGCCGAGCGCCGGCGCGAGGCGCTTGACGATGTGCTCCACCTCGAGCGCGTTCGCGAGCGTGAGCGTCTGCGCGGGCAGCACGCAGGAGGAGTCGCCGGAGTGGACGCCGGCCTCCTCGACGTGCTGCATCACGGCGGCGATGTAGACGTCCTCGCCGTCGCAGAGCGCGTCGACGTCGATCTCGACCGCGTTCTCGACGAAGCGGTCGACGAGGACGGAGCCGGAGACCGCGGCCATCGCCTGGCGCAGCTGCTTGTCGTCGTAACAGACCCGCATCGCCCGGCCGCCGAGCACGTACGAGGGGCGGACGAGCACCGGGTAGCCGATCTCGGCTGCGGCGGCGAGCGCCTGCTCGGCGCCTTCGACCGTGGCCCAGGGCGGGCAGCGGATGCCGAGCTCGTCGGCGAGGGCGCCGAACTGCTCGCGGTCCTCGGCGAGGTCGATCGCCGAGAGCGGCGTGCCCATGATCTCGTAGCCGGCCGCCTCGATGTGGCGGGCGAGCCGCAGCGGCGTCTGGCCGCCGAACTGGGTCACGACGCCCTCGGGCTGCTCGCGGTCGAGGACGGCGAGCACCTCCTCGGGCGAGAGCGGCTCGAAGTAGAGGCGGTCGGAGGTGTCGTAGTCGGTCGAGACCGTCTCCGGGTTGCAGTTGATCATCACGGCCTCGTAGCCGAGCGCGCGGAACGTCTGCACGGCGTGGACGCAGCAGTAGTCGAACTCGATCCCCTGGCCGATCCGGTTCGGGCCGGAGCCGATGATCACGACGCGCGGCTTCGTGATCGGCGGCAGCGCCTCGTCCTCCTCGCCCCAGGTCGAGTAGTAGTAGTTCGAGCCTGCCTCGACCTCGCCGGCGCACGAGTCGACGCGCCGGTAGGACGGCCGGATGCCCTTCGCGTAGCGCGTGCGGCGCACGTCGTCGCCGCTCGTCCCCCACGCCGCGCCGATCGAGTCGTCGCCCCAGCCGGCCCGCTTGGCGCGGAGGATGTCGAGCGACGCCAGCTCGCGCCGCGCGTAGGCGAGCTGCTCCTTGAACCAGGGATGCACGCCCTCGGGGATGTCGTCGAACGTCGCCCAGGGCGTCGCCGAGCCGGGATCGAGCTCGCGCGAGCCGAAGCCCTTGAGGAACGCCTCGGTGAAGGTGCGGCCGATGCCCATCGCCTCGCCGACCGACTTCATCTGCGTGCCGAGGGTGGCGTCGGCGCCCGGGAACTTCTCGAAGGCGAAGCGCGGGAACTTGACGACGACGTAGTCGAGCGTCGGCTCGAAGCTCGCCGGCGTCGTCTTGGTGAGGTCGTTCGGGATCTCGTCGAGCGTGTAGCCGACGGCGAGCTTGGCCGCGACCTTCGCGATCGGGTAGCCCGTCGCCTTGGAGGCGAGCGCCGACGAGCGCGAGACGCGCGGGTTCATCTCGATCACCCTGATCTCGCCGGTCTCGCGGCTGCGGGCGAACTGGATGTTGGAGCCGCCGGTCTCGACGCCGACGGCGCGGATGATCTTGACCGACGCGTCGCGCAGCTCCTGGTACGCCTCGTCGGAGAGCGTCATCTGCGGCGCCACCGTGACCGAGTCGCCGGTGTGGACGCCCATCGGGTCGAGGTTCTCGATCGAGCAGACGATCACGACGTTGTCGTTGAGGTCGCGGATCACCTCGAGCTCGAACTCGTCCCAGCCGCGGACCGACTCCTCGACGAGCACCTGGGTGATCGGGCTCTCGCGGAGGCCGCGCTCGACGATGGTGCGCAGCTCGGCCTCGGTCTCGGCGAAGCCGCCACCGTGACCGCCGAGCGTGAAGGCCGGGCCGGACGACGGCCGGAGCCGGGATCGGCCCGAGCTGGTCGATCGAGGTGACGATCTGCGACTTCGGCGTCCGCAGGCCGCAGCTCTCGACGGCATCGCGGAACAGCGACCTGTCCTCGGCGCGGCGGATCACGTCGACGCGGCGCGCCGATCAGCTCGACGCCGAGCTCGTCGAGGATGCCCGACTCGGAGAGCTCGATCGCGAGGTTGAGCGCGGTCTGGCCGCCGAGCGTCGGCAGGAGCGCGTCGGGGCGCTCGCGGCGGAGCACGTCGGTGACGCCCTGGACGTCGAGCGGCTCGATGTAGGTGCGGTCGGCGAAGCCGGGGTCGGTCATGATCGTGGCCGGGTTCGAGTTGACGACGATCGTGCGGAATCCGTCCTCGCGCAGGACCTTCAGCGCCTGGCAGCCGGAGTAGTCGAACTCGCAGGCCTGCCCGATCACGATCGGGCCGGAGCCGATGAGGCAGATCGACTCGATGTCGGTGCGCCGTGGCATCAGGCAGGCACCAGGCTCGTCGACCCAGCGCTCGAGGATCGGCCAGGCGTCGTGCGTGCCCGGGCCGGCCTCGGGGTGGAACTGAACCGAGCGCGCGTTCAGGTCGGGGAAGTCGAAGCCCTCGACGGTGCCGTCGTAGAGCGAGACGTAGGTGGCCTCCTGGTCGTCGGTCGGTGCAACGGCGAAGCCGTGGTTCTGGCTCGTGACGAGGACGCGGCCCGTCGACCGCTCGAGCACCGGGTGGTTGGCGCCGCGATGGCCGAACGGCAGCTTGTAGGTCTCGTGGCCCGTCGCGAGGCCGAGCAGCTGGTGCCCGAGGCAGATCCCGAGGACGCTCGTGCGTCCGAGCAGGTCGCGGATCGCCGCGACCTCGTCGACGAGCGGCTCCGGGTCGCCGGGGCCGTTCGACAGCATCACGCCGTCGAAGCCGGCGAGGTCGTCCGCGTCGGTGACGTGCGGGAACACGGTCACCGCGGCGCCCGCCTGCTCGAGGCGGCGCATGATCGACGTCTTGGCGCCGTAGTCGACGACCGCGACCCGCACCCGTCCGTCCTCGTTGTAGACGGCCGGAGCGACCGACGAGACGGCGGAGACGAGCGCCTGGCCCTCCATCGTCGGCTGCTGCGCGATCAGCTCGAGCGCCTCGTCGGGGCCGAGGTCGTTCTCGTCTGCGACAGCGGCGGCGCGCATCGCGCCGGCGTCGCGGATGCGGAGGACGAGCTTGCGCGTGTCGAGCTCCTCGAGCGCGACGATGCCCTTGCGCGGTCAGCCACTGCGCCCAGGCGTCGCCGCCGCAGCGTCGCATCAGCGCAGCCTTGACCCAGGGCCGCGTCGACTCGAGCCGCGCGTCGTCGACGCCGTAGTTGCCGATCATCGGCGCCGTGAAGCGCGACGAGCTGGCCGGCGAAGCTCGGGTCGGTGACCGTCTCCTGGTAGCCGGTCATGGCCGTCGTGAAGACGGCCTCGCCGAACGCGACGCCGGCGGCACCGACCGAGCGGGCCGGGAAGACGGTGCCGTCTTCGAGAGCGAGGAAGCCGTTGCTCATGCCGCGTACACCACCCGTCCGTCGGCGATCGTCTTGACGACCGTGCCGGTCAGCGTCTCGCCGAGCAGCCACGAGTTGACCGACTTCGAGGCGAAGCCGTCCTCGGTCACCGGTCCAGGTCGCGTCGAGATCGAGCAGGACGAGGTTGGCGCGACTCCCCCACCTCGATCCGCGGCACCGGCAGCCCGAAGATCCGCGCCGGGCCGGCGGACATCCGCTCGAGCACGAGGCCGAGATCGAGCTGCCCGGCTCGACGAGGTGCGTGTAGATCGCCGCGAAGGCCGTCTCGAGGCCGGTGACGCCGAACGGCGCCTCCTCGAACGGCGCATCCTTCTCGTGCCGCGCGTGCGGTGCGTGATCGGTCGCGATGCAGGCGATCGTGCCGTCGCGGAGACCGTCGAGCAGCGCCTGCCGATCGTCCTCCGAGCGGAGCGGCGGGTTCATCTTGCGGTTGGTGTCGAGGGTGCGCACGGTGTCGTCGGTGAGGCAGAGGTGGTGGGGCGAGACCTCGGCGCTGACGGCGACCCCGCGCGCCTGCGCGGCCCGAACGGCAGCCACGGACTCCCTGGCCGAGAGGTGCATTATATGCAGAGGACGTTGCTCATATGCGGCAAGGTCGCAGTCGCGCCCGATCATCACCGACTCGGCGACCGACGGCCAGCCCGCGAGACCGAGCTCGGCCGAGACCGCTCCGTCGTGCATCTGGCCGTCGCGGGAGAGCGTCGGCTCCTCCTCGTGCAGCGCCAGCAGCCGGCCCGTGACGGCGCTGTACTGGAGCGCGCGCTGCATCAGGCCGGCGGACACGACCGGGTGGCCGTCGTCGGTGAACGCCGCAGCTCCGAGTCGCGCGAGCTCGGCCATCTCGGTCAGCTCCTGGCCCTCGAGGCCCTTCGAGATCGAGGCCATGAAGCCGGTCGGGATCACCGCATCCTCCCGTGCCTGCTCGATCAGGGCGCCGAGCACGGCGGCGGAATCGACGACGGGGTCGGTGTTCGGCATCGCGAGGATGGCGCAGTAGCCGCCCGCTGCGGCGGCGGCCGTGCCGGAGGCGATCGTCTCCTCGTCCTCGCGGCCCGGCACGCGCAGGTGCACGTGAGGGTCGACGAAGGCGGGTGCGAGCACGAGCCCGCGGGCCGACTCCGACCGCGGGGTCGATGGCGACGATGATGCCGTCCTCGATCGTGACGTCGAAGGCGCCGTCGAGGTCGCTGCTCGGATCGATCACGCGGGCGCCGCGAATCGTGAGGCTGTCGCCGGGTGCATCCGGCCAGACGAGGGTCATGCGACCTCCAGGCCGCGCGCGACGTCGATCGGGCCGCCGGCGAGCAGGTCGTAGAGCACCGCCATCCGGACGACGAGCCCCGAGCGGACCTGCTCGGTGATCAGCGAGACGTCGGAGTCGGCCACCTGTGGGTCGATCTCGACGCCGCGGTTCATCGGGCCCGGGTGCATCACGATCTGCCCGGGCCGCAGGCGCTGCGATGTGATCCCCCACTCGGCCGCGTACTCCCGCAGCGAGGGAACGAAGGCGGCACCGGCCAGCATGCGCTCGCGCTGCATGCGGAGGACGTAGACGATGTCGGCCGAGCCGATCGTCTCGATCTCGGACGAGACCTCGCAGCCCATGCTGCTCGATCCCGCGCGGCATGAGCGTCGGCGGGCCGACGAGCGTCGTGCGCGCGCCGACGAGCGCGAGCGCCTCGATCAGCGAGCGCGCGACGCGCGAGTGCAGGACGTCGCCGACGATCGCGACGTGCAGGCCGTCGAGCCGGCCGAGCGCCTCGCGCATCGTGTAGAGGTCGAGCAGCGCCTGGGTCGGATGCTGGTGCTTGCCGTCGCCGGCATTCACCACGTGCGCCCGCGTCGCATCGGCGACGAGCTGCGGCGCGCCGATGTGCGGGTGCCGGATCACGATCACGTCCGGGTCGTAGTCGGCGAGCGTCAGCGACGTGTCCCGGAGCGACTCGCCCTTGTCGACCGAGGAGCCCGACGAGCGCACGGCCATCGTGTCGGCCGAGAGGCGCTTGGCGGCGAGGTCGAAGCTCGAGAGCGTGCGCGTCGAGGATTCGTAGAAGAGGTTGACGACGAGCCGGCCGCGGAGCGCCGGCAGCTTCTTCACCTCGCGGTCGAGCGAGCGGGCGATGGTCGCGGCGGTGCCGAGCAGGCGCTCGATGTCGTCGCGGTCGAGGTCGGAGATGCCGAGCAGGTGGCGGCGAGACGGCGCCTGCGGCGGCTCGGTGGGGAGCTCTGGCGCGGCGCGGAGATGGACGGTCTCAGTCATCGGTTCCTCCTCCGAGCAGCACGACGCGGTCGCCGTCGTCTGTCTCGTCGAGCTCGACCCGCACGCGCTCGGCGAGTGCGGTGGGAATGTTCTTGCCGACGTAGTCCGGCCGGATCGGCAGCTCGCGGTGGCCCGCGGTCGACGAGGACGGCGAGCTGCACCCGCGCGGGGCGGCCGTACTCGAGCAGGGCGTCGATCGCGGCGCGGATCGTGCGGCCGGAGAAGAGCACGTCGTCGACGAGCACGACCGTCTTGCCCTCGAGCGGGAAGTCGAGCTCGGTGCCTCGGACGACGGGCTGGGCGTGGAGCGGCGGGCCACCGCCGCGGACGAGCACGTCGTCGCGGTGGAAGGTGATGTCGACGGCCCCGATGTCGACCTCCACGCCCGAGCGCTCCTCGACGAGCGCCCGCAGCCGGTACGCGAGCGGGACGCCGCGCGTGTGGATGCCGACGAGCGCGAGCGCGTCGAGATCGGCGTTGCGCTCGATCAGCTCGTGAGCGATTCGGGAGAGCGTGCGCTCGACCGCCGCGGCGTCGAGCAAGATCTTGGCCGCATCGCGGCCGGAGTGCTGCATCGTCATCGTTGCTCCTTTCCGGCCTCGCTGTGCCGGTTTAAAGGGGTCGCAGGCGAGTCTAGACGATCGCGCCCGACGGCAGCCTCGGCGACGCGTCACGTCAGCCGCGCGGCCGACGACGACCAGGCGGTCGAGGCGGCGTGACGACGCGGTCCGGCAGCTCCCGCTCGGCGCGAGCGGTGCCCTCCTCGATCTCCTCGGCGCTCGAGCAGGTCGAAGGTCGAGATGTGCCGACCGTGGATGCGCGCGAGCGCCTCCTCGCGGCTGAGCTCGTTCTCGGCCGTGAGGCGGCGCATCTCGACGCGCGGGAATCCGGCCGCGGCGAGCTCTCGCTCCATCTCGTCAGGCGTCGGGAATCTCGCGGCGTCGACGGTCTTGATCGAGGGGAAGAACGGCTGCAGCCAGTACGTCTCGAAGTGGTCGGGATGGAACGTGCTGATCGCGATGCGGCCGTCGTCCGGCACGACGCGCCGCGCCTCGGCGAGCGCCTGCGGGCGGTCGACGAGGTGGAGCACGAGCGACATCGTGACCCGGTCGAACCACCCGTCACGGAACGGGAGCCGCTCGGCCGTCGCCGCGGCGCACGCCGACGCCGGCAGGGAGCGTCTCGCGTGCGACGGCGACCATCTCGGCGCTGCCGTCGATGCCCCACGCCTTCGCGTGAGCTTCGCTGACGAGGGCGGCGAGCAGCCGCCCCGTCCCGCAGCCGACGTCGAGCACGCGTCGCCCGCGGAGGTCGCCGAGCTCGACCATCGCGGCGAACGCCTCCCACCAGGCAGCGTCGGTCGGCCGCAGCGTGTCGTAGATGCGGGCGCGGGCGCCGAAGTCGGGTGTGTCGCCCGCGCTCACTCCTCTGGCTGAGGCGTGCGCCGGCCCGCGGCTGCGCCGCGCGCCACGGGGAACGAGCACGGGCTCGCCGCGCTCCGCGTACGGAATCTCGATCACGTCGAAGTCTCGCGGCACGACCGTGGCGGGGAACACGCTGCGCGCGCCTCCTCCGCCGACCTCCGCGCCGAAGTAGCGGGCCGAGAGGTGCGTCAGCGCGAGCAGTCCGACGCCCGCCGCCTTGGCGGTGAGCGCCGCCTCCGCAGCCGTCGAGTGGTTCGTCTCGCGGGCGCGCTGCCGCTCGTCGGCGCCGAACGTCGCCTCGTGGACGAGCAGGTCGACGCCGGTGGCCGCCTCGACGACCGAGGCGGCCGGCCCGGTGTCGCCGGTGAGGGCGAGCGAGCGGCTCGGGCGGGCCGGGCCGAGCACCTGCTCCGGCGAGATGGTCTCCCCGCTCGCGAGCACGACGGCCTCCCCACGCTGGAGCTGCCCGCGCTCCTTGCCCGGGCGGAACGCCGAGCGCGTCGGCGACCGCGACGTCGAAGCGCCCGGGACGGTCGGCCTCGGCGATCAGGTAGCCGATCGACTGGGCCGCCGTGACTGACCGCGAAGGCGCGGATCTCGTAGTCGCCGCGATCGATCGCGTCGCCCGGCTCGAGCTCGACCGTCTCGATCGGGTAGGTGAGGCTGCCGAAGACGCGCCGCAGCACGCCGAGCAGCTCGCGCAGCCCGACCGGGCCGTGGAGCCGGAGCGGCATCTCACGGCCGCGGAGGGCGAAGCTCTTGAGCATCCCCGGCAGCCCGAGGTAGTGATCGGCGTGGAAGTGCGTCAGGAAGACGTCTTCGAGGTCGGCGAGACCGACGTCCGAGCGCAGGAGCTGGCGTTGCGTCCCCTCGCCGCAGTCGATCAGCAGCTTGTCGCCGCCGCGGCGGATGAGCGTCGCCGAGGTCGCCCGCTGGGCAGTGGGAGCCGATCCCGACGTCCCGAGGAACACGACGTCCAGATCCACGGGGCGAGTGTATCGCCGCCGCTCTCGGCGGGCAGCCGATCCGGGTGGTCGGCGCGATCAGGCGGCGTCGCGGCCCGGGATCACGAGGTCGGTGTAGACCATCTCGCCCTTGAACTTGCGCGCGACCGGATCCCAGGGGAAGAAGATCGCGTTCCGCCACTCGAGCTTCTCGCCGGTGGGCTCGAAGTCGAGCCACTTGCCCAGGTGCGTGGCGGTGACGATCGCCTCCTCGCAGACGCCCTGCGGGCCGATCACGATGTAGTCGAGGTCGAAGTGGATGTCGGGGAACGCCGTCAGCAGCTCGGTGTAGAACCGCGTCGCGCCCTCGTGGCCCTCCCAGCGCGCGCCGGTGCCGGCGACGGAGTAGACGCAGTCCTCGGTCAGCGTCGAGATCAGGCCCGGCAGGTCGCGGTTGTCCTCGGCGATCGAGTGGACCTTCCAGAGCTCGCGGATCTCGGCGACCTCGTCGGGATCGACGGGACGGCGGAGAAGATCGAGAATGCGGTCAGTTGCCATGGCTGCCCCTTCCGGTCGGTGTGCCGGTCGAGCCGGCCTGACGTCATCATCCTATGACCGGAAGCAGCCGGCGGACGGCGGGAGAGGCACGCCTCTGGCCTACGGCCGCGGGGTGCGCGCTTACGGCAGGCGGAGCACCTGGCCGGGAGCGATCGTCGTCCCCGCCAGGTGGTTGCGCTCGCGGAGCTTCCAGACGCCCTCGCGCGGATCGCCGTGGTAGGACGACGCTGCGATCGACCAGAGCGTGTCGCCCGCCTGCACGCGGTAGGCAGCGGGCCTCGCCACCGGCACCGGAGTCCCGGGCGAACAGGGCCCACGCGGTGACCGCGACGAGAGTGACGAGAAGAAGGCGGGCGAACATCTGTTCGTCATGATGCACGAACACGTGTTCGTTGTCAAGGGAGACTCAACGGGCTTGTCGCGCCGAACGAGGCGCGTCTAGCTCAGGCGCATGAAGCGGCTCCGTGCCAAGCCCGAGGCGTCAGCGCGATCAGGCTCGTCTGCACGCAGGTGCGGCAGGCGTCGCAGCACGTCGCCGCCATGGGCGCGTGCGTCGCCCGTACTTCGCCGGCCGCGTCGTTGAGACGGCCCGTGGCGATGAGCTTCATGGAGTTCAGTGCAGGCCTGCTGAACGGTCGTGCCAGTGGCCGTGTTCCGCCGGCGCTCTCAGCGCACGGTGCGCGAGTACGTGTTGAACCGCTTGGCGCTCGTCTCGGCGACGAGCCGCACCGCGACCGTGGCCGGCCGCAGCGGGAGCGCCGCGCTCGAATCGTGAACGAGACCGGGTGCAGCGGCATCACCTTGCCGCCCGTGCAGCCCGGGCTCGTCGCCGTCCGCCGCGCCATCAGCGCCGCCGTCGCCACTCCGCCGTGGGCGCCGGGGATGAGACACGCGACGACGGTCGGCGCCCTCGTCGGCGGCCGCCTGCGAAGCGGATCGTCTGCCGCGTCGGGTCGACGTCCCAGACCGGCGCCACGGCGCCGATCACGCGCTTCGCGGGCACCCACCAGCGTCGAGCTTCCGGCGCAGCCCGTCGCCGAGTCGGCGATCGCGGTCTGCACCGCCGCCGGCCGAGGCGCGCGGCGTGCCGTCGACGTGGTTCAGCGCCGCCTGAAAGCCGCTGTCGCGCGGGCCGTCGTCGTAGAAGCCGAAGATGTTGACCTCGGCGATCTGCGGGTCGCAGGCGGCGTCGTGCACCAGCTCGGAGTAGACGCTGCGCCTGCGTGGCATCGTTCGTGACGCGGACGTTCTCGGTGCCCGTGTAGCCGGTCAGCGTCGACGTGTCGACCTGCCAGCCCACCTCGTCGAGATAGAGCTTGAGCCCGTTCACGGTCGTCGGCTGCGGCGTCTCGCCGGAACGCGTCCCACATCGCCTGCTTGATGCGGTCGAGGTTCGCGAAGCCCGCCTTGGGCCAGCGGTAGCCGCGGTCGAGCGGGTCGATCGCCTGGTCGGGATAGGGGTGGAAGCTGAGGCCGTCCATCAGCGGCAGCGTCCGGCCGCTCGCGCGGTACCAGGCGCCGAGCGCGGCGAGGAACCGCACCGGCGAGGTCGAGACGTTGCTCGTCGCGGTCGGCTGATCGTTGCCCCGCGGCGAGAGCCCGAGGCCGATCACCTGGATCGTCGGGTCGACGGCCTTGAGCGCGTCGTAGCCGGCGGCGAGGAACGCGCCCGGCGCGCGCGGCGGAGACGATCTTGCCGGTCGGCCCGAACTGCGGCCGCAGGAACGCCGGCTGGTTCGGCTCGTTCATGACGACGTACTGGTGCACGGTCGGGTAGCGCTGCGCCACCAGCGTGAGCCAGGTCGCGAACGCAGCCGGCGTCGCCGTGCCGTCCTCGATCTCGCGCGGCGGATACGGGATAGACGGCGAGCGCGACGTGGAGGCCTGCGAGCTCGGCGACCGGAATGGCGCGGTCGAGCGCCTCGCCGTCCTGGATCGTCGTCGGATCGCTCGGCACGAAGCGCGTCGTCATCACGGACTGCTTCAGCCCGAGCGCGCCCATCTGGCCGAAGAACACCGTGCCGGAGTCGGCCGCGAACTTGCCGGTGTCGTCGTTCGCGCCGACGTCGGCAGCAGGCGCGCTCCCCGCGAGCGCGAGCGCAGCCAAGCACACGGCCATTGCCATCGTTTTCCGCACGGATCTCCCGATTCGCCGCCATTCGCCCCGGTCCTCGGAGCGGGCGACATCCTAACGCGTCGAGTGTTGCGTTACGAGAGTGGCTCGACGCGGGCGAGCACGGCGTCGAGCAGGCGCCCGGCACCGAACCGCACCGGGTCGTCGGCGACGAGACCCGTCTCCGCCTCGGCCTCCGCGATCGCCGCGCGCGCCTCGTCGTCGTCGAGATGACGGGTGTTGAGCGCGATGCACGCGACGGCCGCCGGCCGCCGCGTGAGCGAGATCGCCTCGTGCAGCGCCACGAGCTTCGGCAGCGACAGCAGCGGGTAGCCCTCGTATCCCTCGACCTCGGTCGTGCCCGCCATGTGGCACAGGACGTACGCGTGCGGCGCCGAGCCGTGGATGAGCCCGAGCGTCACGCCCGAGTAGGCCGGATGCGTGATCGAGCCCTGGCCCTCGACGAGGAGCAGGTCTCCCCCGCGCTCGCTGCCCTCGACGACGAGCCGCTCGGCCGCGCCGGCGATGAAGTCGGCGATCGACCGCATCGACCGAGAGGCCCCAGCCGGCGATCGCGATCCCGGTCTGCCCCGTCGGGACGAACCTCGACGCGATCCCGCGGGCACGCGCCTCGCGATCGAGCTCGAGCGAGACGGTCATCTTCCCGATCGCGCAGTCGGAGCCGACGGTGAGGACGATCTTGCCCGGCACCTCGAGGTTCGCTCCGCTCGGCACGTCGAGATCGGCGGGCGGGCGGCGGAGGTCGGTCAGCGTCGCGCCCGACTCGCGCGCGAGCGGCGCGAGCTCGGGATCGTCGCGGAGGAACTGGTGCAGGCCGTTCTCGATCCCGATCCCGTTCGTGACGCAGTCGCGGAGGATCTCGCGCCAGGCCGGCGGGAACCGGCCGCCCTGCGTCGCGACGCCGACGAGAGCCACGGTCGGCGCGAGCGGCAGCGCGGCCGCGACGTCGGCGACGATCGGCACGCCCTCCTCGTCCTCGCCGGCCCGCGTCGAGTCGAGGATCGCGACGACGTCCTCGCGGCGGTAGCGCAGCACGCCGCGCATGGTCTTGCCGTAGTGCGGGTCGCCGGAGAAGCCCTCGGCGAGGATCAGCAGCCGTCGCTCGGCTCAGCCGACACCGAGACCCGGCTCCTCGGAGGGCACCTGCACGCCGTCGACGAACGCGACGCCGGGGCACGGATCCTCGGCGAGCAGGAGGTTGCCGTCGAGGTCGACGTGGTCGCAGAGCGGCGCGACGACGCAGCCGGCGGCGATGCCGATGCCCGACTCGACCATGCAGCCGAGCATGACGCCGAGACCGAGGGCGCGGGCGGCGTGCGCCATGCGAATCGCCTCGCGGATCCCGCCCGACTTCGCCAGCTTGATGTTGATGCCGTGCGCGATCTCGGCACAGCGCGCGACGTCGGCGAGCGTGTGGCAGTCCTCGTCGACGTAGATCGGGATCGGCGACTTCGCCCGAAGCTCCTCCGCGCCGGGGTCGCCGGCCGGCAGCGGCTGCTCGACGTAGGCGACGCCGAGCTCGACGAGCTGCGGGATCGACTCGAGCGCCTCGTCGAGCGACCACCACTCGTTGACGTCGATCTGCAGCGGCAGGTCGGTGCGCGAGCGGACGGCGCGCACGCGCTCGACGTCGAGCCCGTCGCCGCCGCCGAGCTTGAGCTTGAGGCGCTTGAAGCGGTCGCCGACGAGCTCGGTGCGGCGGGCCATGTCGTCCGGGTCGCCGAGCCAGATCGTCCACGAGGTCGGCGGGCCGCTCCGCGGCAGCCCGAGCAGCTTCCAGACCGGGACGCCGAGCAGCTTGCCCTGCAGGTCGTGGAGCGCCCCGTCGAGCGCGGCCTTCGCGGCGTGCTCGCCCGGGATCTCGGCGAGCCGCTCGCCGATCTGCTCCAGGGCGAACGGATCGTCGCCGAGCAGCGACCCGTGCTGCTCGACGAACGCGAGCGCCGACTCTGCCGTCTCGTCGTAGCGGTCGATCGGCGCAGCCTCGCCGCGGCCGACGTGCGCCGCCGTGGCGCAGCTCGACCTGGACGACGTCCTCCCAGTCGCGCGCCTCGCGCGCGATCACGAACGTCTCGGCCAGCCGCAGCCGGACGACGGTGGACTCGACCTTCATCGGGGCAGCCTACTTCGCGGCGCCGATGCTGACGACGTATGCGATCACGTCGGCCTCGCGCGTGCCCTGAACGAGGCCTGCGGGCATGACGCCGGCCCCGCCGTCGATCCTCGCCTGGACGAGAGCCGCCGTGAGACCGGCGCCTGCGAGCTTCGGGCCGACGCTGCCGCCCGCCCCGAGCGTCGCCGTGGCAGCCGCGCACGTCGGAGGCGAAGACGGCCTTGCCCCGATCGGCGTTGCCGGGAGCGATCGCCGCCACGGTGCCTGCCGGCGCGTCCGGCGCCAGAAACTGCCCCTGCGCGACGGCGAACACGGCGCCGGAGACGCATACGAGCGCCGTCACGGGTCGCCACAGCCGTCGATCCATCAGAACCCGAACCGCACGTTCGTGAAGTACCAGAGGCTCGACGTCACCCACAGCACGAGCAGCGTCGCCGCGAGCACGCCACCGGCAACCGGCAACGACCCACTGCGGATAGCGATCCTCCCGGCTCGCGGCCCGGTGGTTCTCGCGGATCACGAGCATCTTGGCGACGAACACGCCGTACACGAGGGTTCCTGCGACCGAGTGGATGGCAACGCGGGCATCGGGCGTCTGGAAGCCGAGCAGGAAGCACGCAGTGGAAGAACACGGGGAGCGTGCAGAGAATCGCCAGCCGCCCCGACCAGCGATGCACCTGCTTGGCAACGGGGAACGAGAGCGGCACGACGCGCTGGAGCCGGCCCCACATGCGGGATGCGGTGAGCACCTGGACGATCGCGAGCACCGCCGCCGCCGTCGCGAACCAGGCCTTGAACGCGATCGGCGACGAGAACACCGTCGTGACGATGTCGCGGTACGTGCTGGTGGCATCGAGTAGCGGGCCCATCGCGTCCTTCGCTCGCGTGTGGCCCGGAGCATACGCCGCCGAGGGCGGACTTGAGCCAACTCCGTCCCCTGGACGAGTGAGCGAGGGGTACCCCGTCGATCCCGATACGAAGCGTGTGGGCCCCGCTGCCGCTTCGCCACGCCCGGCCCGCTCCTTTCCACCGATCTGGGAGCGGGGTGCTTCCGCATGAGCGCGGTGCCTGCGGAGAAGGCGCGCCGCATCGGCGAGATCGTCCTCGAGCTCGGGTTTGCCTCGGAGGCGGATCTCGCAAAGGCGAACGATCGAGCAGGAGAAGACGGGACAGCCGCTCGGCCAGATTCTCGTCGACCTCGGCGTCATCACCCGCCTCGAGCTCGCGAGCGCTCTCGCCGAGCAGTGGTCCGACCAGAGCGCGTCGATCAAGCTCCTGCCGATCCCGCCTCCGGCCTCCGCGCCGAGGCGCGCGCCGGAGCCTCACCACGACGACGATCAGTACGCGGCTCGGCTACAGGATGCTGTCGCCGAGCTCGCGCAGCGTGTGGGAGCGGGCGCGGCGCCGCCGACCGAGGAGCTCGACGACCGGGTCACCGACCTCGCCGAGCGGGTCGAGGCCACCGTTGCCCGCACGCAGCGGATCGAGGCGACGCTCGCCACGCTGGCGGAGAGCTTCGAGGGAGTCACCGGCGGCGTCGAGGAGGCCTTCGGCGCGCTGCAGTCCGGGATGGCCGGGCTCGCTCTCGATCTCGCGCGGATCGACACGACCGTTGCCGAGCTGGTGGCCACCCCGACCGAGGCTCCGGACCAGACCCTGCCCTGACGGCCCGGCTCGAGGAGCTCGGCGCCGCGGTTGCCGCACTCGCCGACCGTCCCGTCGCCGATCCGGAGACCGACGGCCGGCTCGCTGCGCTCGCCGCTCGGGTCGAGGGCATCGCCGAACGGCGGAGACGCCTGACGCCGCGCTCACCGCACGGATCGAGGAGGTCGTCGCCGCGGTCGCCGCTCTCGCGGAACGCCCGGTCGCCGATCCGGCCGCGATCGACAGCCGGCTGGACGTGCTGGCCGCGCGCGTCGAGAGCCTCGGCGAGACCGACGAGGCCGACGAGCTCCGCGCGTCACTGGCCGCGATCGAGGAGCGCGTGGCGGCGCTCGCGGAACGCCCGGTCGCCGACCCGGCAGAGGTCGACGGCCGGCTGGACGCCCTCGCGGCCCGGGTCGAGAACATCGTCACGCCCGACGAGGTCGTCGCGCTGCACGAGTCGCTGGTGGCATTCGAGCAACGACTGGCGGTGCTGGCCGAGGACGCCGGCTCGACGGCGGCTCTCGATGAGCAGGCGCGTCGCTCGCGGGCTCGCCGAGCTGCGAGCGACGGTCGTCGAGCTCGAGTCGCGGCCCGTCGGCGATCCCGAGCTCGACGAGCGGCTCGCCCGGATCGAGACCCAGTTCGCGGAGCAACTCGCCGCCAAGCCGGATGCCGGCGAGGTCGCAGTCCCTTGCCACGCGCCTCGAGGCAAGCGTCGACGAGCACGAAGGCCTCGCCACCGCGGTCGCGCAGCTCGGGGTGCGGCTCGACGAGATGACGTGGCGGGACGACGGCTCCGCGACGCGCCTGGAGGAGCTCCAGGCGCAGGTTCAGGCGCTCGCCACGACCCTCACCGAGGTCCGCCAGGGCCTCGCGGCGCAGGAGGACGCCGGAGCGCCGCAGCGGCTCGACGAGCTCGGCCAGAGCCTTGCCGCCGTCCGCGACGAGATCGCCGCGCTCGCCCAGATCGGTCACGCCCGCCGACCGGATCGAGCAGATCGCCCACCGCGTCGACGATCTGACGGCCGAGCGCGAGGCGCAGCAGGCGCTCGGAGCACGACTCGAGGAGATCGAGAGCAGGCTGACGGCCGAGGTCGTCACACCGGAGGATCTCGCCCGGGCGCTCGCCGATGCGCGGGACGATCTGACCCCGGCTCCCGCCCCGCTCGCCGACCCGCGCGTCGACGAGCTGACACGCGAGCTCGCATCGCTCCGCGACGATCAGGCGCCGGATCCCAGGATCGACCGGCTCGCCGACGACCTCTCGGAGGTGCGCGCGCAGCTCGCCGAGGTGAGCACGACGCGCCGAGCCCGTCCACGACCCGGCGGTTCAGGAGCAGCTCGAGGCGCTCGCAGCACGGATCGAGCAGCTCGCCGGGGATCGCGAGAGCGAGACCGCGCTCGCCGCGAAGCTCGACGACCTCGAGCGGCGCCTCCCGACCGAGATCGTCACGCCTGACGAGCTCACGAACGCCCTGGAACGCACCCGCGAGGAGCTCGCCGCCGCCGCCGCCGCGTCGCTCGCGTCCGACCCACGGGTCGATGAGCTTTCCTCCGGGCTCGCATCGCTGCGCGAGGAGCTCGCAGGTGTCCGCGACACCCCCGCTGCTGTACCGGACGACTCCGCCGTCCGTGACGAGATCGCCGCCCTCGCCCGCCGGATCGAGGAGCTCGCCGCCGCCGAGCCACACGACGATGCTCCGCTCGTCGCCAAGATCGAGGCGCTCGAGCAGCGGCTCGAGACTCCGGTCGACGCCGACCCGCGCATCGACGAGCTCGTGCAGGACATCGCGGCCGTGCGGGAACAGCTCGCAACGGCAGCGCTCGGAAGCGCGGACGCCGATCCGCAGCTCATGGCGAAGCTGGAGGCGCTCGAGCAGCGCCTCGAAGCGCCCGCTGCGGCGGATCCGGCGGTCGAGCAGCTCACCCAGCAGCTGACGCATGACCTCGATGCCGTGCGCGAGCAGGTCGCGAAGCTGGAGCGCACACCGGTCACCGACCCGGTGGTCGCGAGCGAGCTCGACACGCTGTCGCAGCGGCTTCGCTTCCTGGACGATCGCCTCAACGAGGAGGTGGCGACGACCGAGCGAGATGACGCGGGCGGTCGATGCGCTCCGCGCCGAGCTGGCGAGCGCGGGCACCCCGGTCACGGTGGACACCTCCGAGCTCGAGGGCACGATCGCAGTCGCTCTCGGCGCGCCTCGACGGACTGGCGGAGAGCATCGCGACGGGCGCCGCGGGCTCGGCGGGCCCGCAGCGGAGGAGCTCCAGCGGCTCGTCGACGAGCGCGTCGAGGCACGCGTGGCCGAGCAGGTCGCAGAGCGGGTTGCCGAGCTCACGCGGGCCTCGAGGAGCGCCTCGCTGCCGCCGAGTCGCAGCCGCGAGCCGCCGGATCGGTCACGGGCGACACGACGGGCCTCGAGGACCTGCTCGAGCGCAACCGGATGACGATCGAGCGGCTCGGTCTCCATCTCGGCGAGCACGACCGGGCGCTGGCCGAGCTCATGCGCTCGCGCAACCTCCCGAAGAAGCTCGACGAGCTCGCCGCGCGGGTCGACGAGATCGCCGGCGGCGCGCCGGCCGGTGGTGCCAAGCCGGCTCCGGGCACGCGGCGCGAGATCGGCACCTTCAGCTCCTCCGAGCCGAGCACCGGCGAGGTCAAGGCGCTGATGCGCCGGGTCGAGGACGCAGAGATCGCCTCGCAGGCCGATCGCGAGAAGCTGATGAACCGGCTCGAGCGGATGGCGTCGTCGATCGACTGGCGCCTGCAGCGGCTCGAGGCCGCGGAGACGGCTGCGGCGACGACCGACGACGACGACTGACCCCGCTCGTCCCGCGCTACTCCTGCCTGTTGTCGTGCCTGGATTTATCCAGACACGGGAGCGGAGTGAGCTGCGGTTGAGCTGGAAGCCTGGCGGGCCTGACGAGGCGTCTTTTTCCCGTGTCTGGATGAATCCAGGCACGCAGGCACAGCAAACGTGGGTTGCGTCGTCGGGACAGGCTGAAGCCTGGCCCGACGACGCAACCCACATGCGCCCGGAAGGATTCGAACCTTCGACCTCGCGCTCCGGAGGCGCGCGCTCTATCCCCTGAGCTACGGGCGCTCGAGTCGGCCAGTGTACTGACGTCGGCGCCGAACCCAGCCCGCGCCGGCGCCGGCCGGAATGCCCCTTTTGCAGGCATGCTGGCTACAATCGAGAACATGGTGTACGCGATCGACGACCCTCTCAGTACCGATGCCAAGCCTTCCCCGCCTTGCACGGAAGACTCGCGGCCGCGGAATGGCCGAGGTCGTCGCACGTCCGGCGCCGGTCGCCGAGCTCAGCACTAGCGACCTCACCTGGGTCAACGTCGTCGGCCCCGACCTCGAGACGGCGAACATGCTGTCCGAGCGCTTCGGCTGGCATCCGCTCGACGTCGAGGACATCGTCTCGAAGCGTCAGCGCCCGAAGGTCGACGACTACGAGGAGGACGGCTACCTCTTCATCGTCCTCCACTTCCCCGTCTACGACAAGGCGATCTCGCGGCTGAACGCGGCCGAGCTCGACGTCTTCATCGGGCCGGACTACCTCGTCACGATCCCGAACCGCGAGCTCCTCCCCGTCACGCGGCTGTTCGCCCGCTGCGAGAGCGACGAGGCGCTGCGCGAGCAGCTCTTCGCCAAGGGCACCGGCCGGCTCCTCTACGAGGTGCTCGACGACCTCTTCGACTACTGCTTCCCGATCCTCGACAAGATCGGGCACAAGCTCGACTCGATCGAGGACGACATGTTCGAGGGCTACGCCGAGGACGTCGTCCGCGACATCTCGAACGCGAAGCAGGAGATCATCTCCTACCGCAAGGTCATGAAGCCGGGCCGCACGACGCTGCGCGTGCTCGAGCGCCGGGTGGACAAGTTCCTGCCGGAGGAGCTCGACCTCTACTTCGACGACATCGTCGACGCGGCCGAGCGGATCTGGGACCAGCTCGACAACTACAAGGAGGTCGTCGACGGCCTCGAGTCGACGAACGAGTCGGTGATCTCGCACCGCCAGAACGACGTGCTGCGCGTGCTCACGATCTTCAGCGTCGTGCTGCTGCCCCTCACGCTCATCTCCGGCATCTTCGGGATGAACGTCGAGTTCCCGGGCTTCGACACCCACGCCGCCTTCTGGGTGATCGTGGCGCTGATGGTCGTCGTGATCGTCGGCATGGTCGGATTCTTCCGGCACAAGCGCTGGCTCTAGCCAGAACTGCCTAGATCAGCCGTTTCCGGCGACTTTCTACCGGAACTTTCTACCCCGAGCATCCTCCGCTCAAGGTTCGCGGCGTCGTCGGGGAACACCGTGCCGGCGAGGTGCAGGTAGCCCTTCGTCGTTTGCATCGACCGGTGCCCTCGCCTGCCACTTCGGCGAGCGCGGCCAGCCGCGGCTCGTATGACCTGTTCGCCTCCGCGAGAACTAGCGTTGACGAGGAGCGAAGTGAACGGTTCGGCCGCGGCGCACGAGTTCGGAACCTATGGAGACCGCGATGACGACGCCCGTAACGATCATGAGTACGTCCGGAACGTTCAAGATCACGTCAGGCCAGCCGAAGACGAGATAGTCGGGGATCCCTCTGCTCCAGATCGACGGGCTCGCGAAGTTCGCCACCGCGGCGCCGACGAAGACCAGCGAAGCGACCCGTGCCCCGCGTGGAAGGAACGATCCGAGGAGCAGCACGAGTATGACCACGGCTACCCCGAGCGGCCGCGGCTCCTTGCCGTGGTAGGCGACGGCTACCGGTCCCAGTGAGTCGACCGACAGAGTCGGGGCGTGCGCGACAACGAGAGCGTTAATCAGGAGGCACTCGATCGCGATGCAGAAGCAGACTGCGATCTCGACGGGGCCGAGGGTCAGACGGCTGTCGGTTCTGCCACGCTTCACGTTGTCTCGTACCCCGGACTCGCTCACGGTAAGCATCGCGCTCATGGATATTTTATCGACCGCCCGGCGTGTTACTTGAAACGGGAAACTCCATGCTCGTCCAACGAGCACCCGCCGGCGGACTACGATCGCGAGTACGCAGCCTGGGAAGGCTCAACCTGTGCGAACATCGACCGCGTGTCATTTCGTCGAGCGCGACAGCCGCGGCTCGTCTGACGATGCCGTGGACGGTCGGCCAATTTATGCTTTGGGCGTGGCTGACTTCGAGTGGAAGCTTCCCCACGAGTGGACGTCTGAACCCGTCTGGGAACTCCTCGCGTTCACACTGTTCCTAACCCGCCTGCTGGACGCCGGAGAAGAGGACGAGCTTCGGCGGATCATCAACTCCTGGTACGGCGTCGGGGTCTGGGGCGGATGGGGTGTCACCGATGTAGGGAAGGGCGTGCTTCACAACATGGGTGAGATCCTCGTCATCCCTGGGTCTGAGCCACGAGTCGAGTGGCTGGTTGACATGGGCTCGACGACGCCGGCCGCGATCGGTGGGCTGATGTTGTGTTTGCAGAACTGGTGGCTCGAGGTCGACGCGCCGATAGCGCGTCTCGTCCTTGGACACCACGATGCGTTCACCGCCGGCATGTGACATGCCCTTTTAAGCGGCCGGCCCGGCCCTACAAGACGTGCTCGTGACTCTCGTACCGCTCGACCATGAGACCTGCTCGCTCGCGTTCGAGCTTGTCGCGCTCCCCCTGGAGTCGTCTCTCGTTCTGCTCGTACATCTCGAGCTTTGCGGCAGCGTCGGGCCGTAGCGGCTTCGCTCGCTGGAGCGTCTCGATCACCTCATGCAGCTCGGCTAAACGCTGCGCGACCAGCTTCAGGCCCGTCTCCACTTCGGAGCGGCGGTCGACCTCGTCCATGAGTGGCCCTCCTCGTAAGAACTCCCCATGCATTCCCTGAGCCCTACGGCGACAAACCAGCGCCGCGCTTCGCCTTGGAGGTCACGGTCAAACTCGCCGGCTCGGTGCGGTAGAAAGTTCTACCCAACTGAGGTGATCTCACCTGATCTCACAGCACCGAACCCGCCTGAATAAGCGGGTCCGGGTCTTAGAGACGTGCTTTCTTAGATGCGCTGGCTGTAGGCGGTCGCAGCGACGCTGATGCTCCGCTGAGGTTCAGTAGACCCCCGGGCGATCCTTCAGCAGCAGGTACATGCCGCCGATGATCGCCGCCATTCCAGCCACGGCCGCGACCATCGCCAGCACGAGCCATGCGACCGCGTCCGAGTCGGTGGTGCCAAGTCTGATCGCGTACCCCCCGAGAACGGCAGCCGCGATCTCCAGAACGATGCCGAGCCCCAGGATCGGTTTTGCGAAACGCATAGCCGCAATCTCTCACAGCGGGCGTACGCGCCGCTGCCCCGTCTTGAGCGGCCGGGCAACGTGCGTACCCCCTTGCATGGACAAAGCCCGGGAGCGATGGAGGGGTTCGCTCGACCGGGCTCTGCCTGAGACGCCCCGAACTACCCGGACATCTCGCTAACGGACGCGTCGTACCCAACCACGCTGCCACCGCAAACATCTGCGAGGGCGGAAGGTTCCGCGAAGCCCACGCGTCTACTGAGTAGGGCGGTAGCAGCCCCTCCCGCCGCCGCAGCAGGAGGGACTGCGACCGACCCTCGCGGTGCGACGCCCGCGTCCGCCGCCCGTTTGTCGGATGTCAGGCAGGGGTACGGAACCCCTGCATGCGCGGAATGTTCCTCACCTATCTCGTGGTCATCGTCGCCGGGTGCGGAGCCTGCATCCTGATCGGCCTCACACAGCGATGAAACGAGCTCCGCGGTGAAGCAGTTCGCCCGAGACAACGGCCTGTCGCTGTTCTTCCTCGCACTGTTCGTCGGCACCGTCGGAGCGCAGTCCATTGCCGGCCAACACGCCGAGAACGCCGATCTGGCCGAGCATGGCGCCCGCGCGATCTCATGGTGGTCGTACGTCATCTCCCCGTCCTTCGCCGGCGCGCTGATGGAGAACTGGCAGTCGGAGTTCCTCCAGTTCTCGTTGTTCATCGGCGCCACGATCTGGCTCGTGCAGAAGGGCTCGAACGAATCCTCCGAGCTCGACGAGATCGGGACGGAGGACGACCGCAAGCAGCAGATCGGCCGCTTCACCCCGATCGGCGGGCCGCGGCATCGCACGGCGAAATGACGTCACGACACGCATCTACGAGAACTCGCTCCTGCTCGTGATGACGCTCATCTTCTTCGTCACCTGGTTCGGCCAGTCGCTCAACAACTGGCGCGTCTTCAACGACGAGCGCTCGTCACACGACCTCGCCCCGATCGCCTGGGGCAACTATCTCGTCAACGCCGACTTCTGGGAGAAGACGCTCCAGAACTGGCAATCCGAGTTCCTCGCGGTCGGCACGATGGTCGTGTTCACGATCTACCTCCGCCAGCGGGGCTCGCCCGAGTCCAAGCCGGTCGGAGCACCCCATGACGAGACCGGCTCGTCGGGCTAGACGCACCGCGCTGCTCCTAGACTCCAGACGATGGACGAGCGACTCGCAGCTGAATGGCCGGAGCGCCGCGAGCGCCTGTACGAACGGCTCGAGAGCGAGGGGATCGACGCCCTCTTCCTGCCGCCGTCCGCCGACCTCGAGTACCTGACCGGCGTCGAGCGCGACCTGCCGAGCTTCGGCGAGATCATCTACGCCCACAACTGGGTCACGGGCGCCTTCTTCGTCCCCGGGCGCGAGCCGCTGTTCGTCTTGCCGCGCATGTTCGTCGCGTTCCATCTCGGCGGCAACGAGCCCGCCGACCTCGTCGTCGTCAACGAGCTCGACGACGGAGCTGCACTGTTCGCGTTCTGCCGCTGCACGACTCGGGGACATCGGCAAGATCGCCGTCGGCACGCCGCACGTCGGCGCGGACGACGCTCGGCCTCCAGGACGCCCTTCCGGCCGGCGCAGGTCGTGGACGGCGGCTCGCTCGTGGCGGGCCTGCGCCGCGTCAAGTCGGCCCTCGAGCTCGAGCTGATGACGATCGCCTGCGGCATGGCCGATGCCGCCATGGCCGCCACGGCCGCGCGTGTGGTGCCCGGCGTCACGATGCGCGAGCTGCAGGAGGACATCGAGCACGAGCTGTCGATCCGCGGCTCCCGCTGCCCGTCGTTTCCGACCCACATCTTCTCGTGGCTCGGGCACGACTCGGCGGACGCCACCGGCACGGAGCCGATCGGCGAGGGCGAGTGCGTGATGTTCGACTTCGGCGGCGTGCACAGCGGCTACTGCTCCGATTTCGGCCGCACCGTCGTCGCCGGAGAGCCTCCTGCGGGCTACCTGGACGCCTACGCGGTGATGCTCGAGGCCCAGGAGGCCGGCCGGGCAGCGCTCGTGCCCGGTGCGCTCGCACGTGACGTCAACGCCGCGTGTCGCGGCCCGATCGAGGCAGCCGGGTTCGGCGCCGCCTTCCGGCACCGGATGGGTCACGGGATCGGGCTCGATGTCCACGAGCGCCCGTTCCTCTCGCCGGAGGACGACACGGTGCTCGAGGCGGGGATGGTCTTCACCGACGAGCCGTCGATCCTGCTCGACGGCGACTTCGGCGTCCGGATCGAGGACGTCGTGGTCTGCGCCGACGGCGGCGGCCGGGTGCTCAACCGGCTCGAAGCCGGGCCACTCTCCCCCAGCTGATCCCTCGTTCTGGGGGAGTTGCCGTCCCCACCCTCTGGGGATTCGCCCATCGTGCCGATAGGTCTGTTCTGGCGTCCCGACTACACCACGGAGAACTGGCGCGATGACGACGGCACAGCTGGAAGAGACGGAGAGCCCCGAGGTCGAGGCAGTCCTTCGCTGGCGGTTCGAGGAGCTCGTGCGCGCGGGCTACGACGCCGGCAGCGCGCTGATCATCGCGGGCCACGCCGAGGTCGACCTCCACGCTGCGCGGCGCCTGCTCGAGCGCGGCTGCCCACCCGAGACGGCGATCCAGATCGTCCTGTGAATCGCCAGGTTCACTCGATCGGGGCATCACTCTCCCCTCCGCGGGGGGATACCACCCTCCCCACCGCACGGGAAGACTATGACCCTCCACCCTGCGGCTACAAAGGAGACAGATCGAGATGACTGCGGCACAGTTCGAGATGCTCGAAGCGACCGAGGCCGAAGAACTTCTCCGCGCTCGGTTCGAGAGCCTCACATGGCACGGCTGCCCTCCCGGTAACGCGCTCGTGATTGCGAGCCACCTCGACATCGAGCTGCTCGACGCGATCGTGCTGCTCCAGCGCGGCTGCCCGCCCCACCTCGTGATCCCGCTTCTCGGCTAGGCGAGAGCCCGTCCCCCGAACGTTCACGTCCCTGCGGCAACAGGAAGAAGATCCACATGCATGCGGCGCAACTCCCGACGCTCGACCCGACCCCGTCGGATGAGTCACTTCGGTTCCGGCTCGTCCGTGCCCGCTTCGAGGCGCTCGCCGAATGGGGCATGACCCCGTCGGATGCTCGCGCGATCGCGCAGGCAGTGCACGTCGACATCATCGAGGTCGTCGGCCTGCTGCGGCACGGCTGCCCGGCGCCGATGGTGCTCGCCGATCCTCGCCTAGGAGAGACCTCGCCCGGACGACAGGCTGTGGCCTGTCGCCCGGCCCTCTCCGCCAGCTCACTCGACGACGAGCCCGTCGAGCCCTTCCTCGGGCTCCGGCAGCTGCGGATCGATGCGCTCGAGCGCAGCGACGAGCAGCTCGGCGACCGCGGTCGCCTTGACCCAGTTGTGGTCGGCAGGGACGACGTACCACGGCGCGTGCTCGGTCGACGTCTGCTCGATCACGTCGTCGTAGGCCGCGATGTAGTCGTCGAAGCGGGCGCGGACGGCCAGATCGTCCTTGCGGAACTTCCAGCGCTTCTCGGGGTCGTCGATCCGCTCCTGCAGGCGGGCCTGCTGCTCCTTCTTGGAGACGTTGAGGAACACCTTCACGATCGTCGTGCCCTCGTCGACGAGCATCCGCTCCCACGCGACGATGTGGCCCGGGCGCCGCTTCCACACCTCCTCCGGCGCAAGCTCGAGCATCCGCACGGCGACGACGTCCTCGTAGTGCGAGCGGTTGAAGATGCCGATCTCCCCGCGGGCGGGCAGGGCGGCGTGCACGCGCCAGAGGTAGTCGTGCGCGAGCTCGGTCGACGTCGGCGCCTTGAACGAGGCGACCTCGCAGCTCTGCGGGTTGACGCCCTCGAAGACGGTCCGGATGACGCCGTCCTTGCCCGAGGCGTCGAGCCCCTGGAGGACGAGCAGCACGGAGTGCTTGCCTTCGGCGTAGAGGCGCTGCTGGAGCTTCTCGAGCTTCTGCCGCGAGACGGCGAGCAGCCCGAGCGCGTGCTCCTTGCCGCCGAGCCCGAGCTTGTCGCCGCCGTCGCGCTTCGCCAGCTTCGGCTTCGTGCCCGGGTCGATCCGGATGTGTTCGATCATCGGCCGATTCTACGGTGTCGGCGTTGTCATAGACTCGGCGCCATGGCAGATCGCGGCTCGTTCGCCCTCGGCAAGATCATCGATCCCGCGACGGGCAAGCCCGGGACCGACGATCTCGTCGTCGGCTCGAGCGACCTGACGACGCACGGCGTCATCGTCGGGATGACGGGCTCCGGCAAGACGGGGCTCGCGATCGTCCTGCTCGAGGAGGCGCTGCTCGCAGGCATTCCGGCGCTGATCATCGACCCGAAGGGCGACATGGGCAACCTCGCGCTCACGTTCCCCGACCTCGCACCGGCGAGCTTCCAGCCCTGGGTGAACGCCTCCGACGCGCAGGCCGCCGGGATCACGGTCGAGCAGCTCGCCGAGAAGACGGCGACGACCTGGCGCGAGGGGCTCGCAGCGCAGGGAACCGGCCCCGAGCAGATCCAGAAGCTGAAGGACGCGGCCGACGTCACGATCTACACGCCCGGCTCGTCCGCGGGCGTGCCGCTCAACGTCCTCGGCTCGCTGCGCGCGCCGGCGCTGTCGTGGGACACCGAGGCCGAGACGCTCCGCGACGAGATCGAGGGCACGGTGACGAGCCTGCTCGGGCTCGTCGGGATCACCGCCGATCCGCTGTCGAGCCGCGAGCACGTGCTGCTCTCGAACCTGATCGAGAACGCCTGGCGGGCCGGCCGCGACCTCGACCTCGGCGCCCTGATCGGCGAGATCCAGACGCCCCCGCTCCGCAAGCTCGGCGTCTTCGAGATCGACGCGTTCTTCCCGCCCAAGGACCGCACCGAGCTGGCGCTGAAGCTCAACGCGCTGATCGCGTCGCCCGCGTTCGCCGCCTGGGGCGAGGGCGCGGCCCTCGATCCGCAGGCGCTGCTCTTCACGCCCGAGGGCAAGCCGCGCGCGGCGATCGTCTACACCGCCCACCTCTCGGACGAGGAGCGGATGTTCGTCACGACGCTCGTGTTCGCGAAGCTCGTCACCTGGATGCGCGGGCAGTCCGGCACCTCCGACCTCCGCGCGCTCGCCTACATGGACGAGGTCGCGGGCTACGTGCCGCCGACCGCAGCGCCGCCGGCCAAGAAGCCGATCCTGACGATCCTCAAGCAGGGCCGGGCCTTCGGTCTCGGCCTCGTGCTCTCGACCCAGAACCCGGTCGACCTCGACTACAAGGCGATGTCGAACGCGGGCACCTGGCTCGTCGGGCGGCTGCAGACCGAGAACGACAAGGCGCGCGTGCTCGAGGGCCTGCGCTCGGCCGCGGGTGGCGCCGACATCTCGGCGCTCGACTCGTCGATCGGCGCGCTGCAGAAGCGCCAGTTCATGCTCGTCTCGGCCAAGGACTCACGGCCGCGCGTCTTCTCGACGCGGTGGGCGATGTCGTACCTGCGCGGCCCGCTGACGAAGGAGCAGGTGCAGCAGCTGATGAGCACCGCGCCGCGCCCGGTCGAGGCGCCGCCCGGTGGCCGGCGTCGGCGCGCAGCCACGCGCCGCCCGAGGCGATCGACCGCCGCCCCGCTCGCTGCCGACGAGACATCGGTGGCGCCTGCCGCCGCAGCCGGGCGTCACCGTCTCCTATCTCGATCCCGCGGCGCCGTGGGCGGCGCAGGTCGGCGCAACCGCCGGCGTGACCCGCCTGCACGCCTTCGTCGCCACGCGCGTGTCGCTGCGCTACGACGACACCGCCGCGGGCATCGACGAGCAACAGGAGTTCGAGGCGCTCTACGGGCCGCTCGACGGCGGCCTCGACCTCGACGCCGAGACGGTCGTCGACTTCGACGACCGCGACTTCCGCCCCGACGCACCGGCCGGCGCCACCTACGTGCTGCCGGCTGCGCCGGTCGGCGAGGCGAAGTTCTTCGCCCAGGCCGGCAAGGACGTGCAGGCGCGGCTCGTCGCCAACCGGGCGCTCGAGATCTTCCGCAACAAGCAGCTCAAGCTGACCTCCCGCCCCGGTGAGACGGAGGAGGCGTTCCTCGCCCGCTGCGACGAGGCGGGCCAGGCGAAGGCCGACGAGGAGGTCGTCAAGCTGACGAAGCGCCTCGAGGCGAAGAAGGACCGGCTCGAGAATGCGCTCGAGATCGCGCAGCGCCGGGTCGAGGAGCTCGACACGCAGACGAAGTCGCGCCAGGCGAACGAGCTGATCTCGGGTGCCGGCGCCGTGCTCGGCGCGATCTTCGGCGGCAAGCGCAGCGCCCGCTCGATCACGAATGCTGTCGGCTCCGTCGCCTCGAAGCACGGCCAGACCGCGACCGCATCCGAGCGGCGGAGCACGGCCGAGGCGAAGGCGCAGCAGACGCAGGACGATCTGGCCGCAGCTCGAGCAGGAGATCATCGACGAGGTCACGGCGAGCAACGACAAGTGGAAGGCGGTCGCCGAGGACGATCGAGACGGTGTCGATCAGGCTCGAGGCAACCGATGTGCGCGTGACCGACGTGAGGCTGGTCTGGGTACCTGTCGACTAGCCGCCGTGCTCGTGTGCGCGCTCGGGCTCGCCGGGTGCAGCAGCGGCGGCTCCGACACATCCGGCTCCAAGACGACGACAACGGCCGCTGCAGGCAGCGAGTCGGCCGTGGTCGCGTCGGTGAGCGACGGCGACACGCTGCGCACCACCTCCGGCAAGAAGATCCGCCTCCTCCAGATCGACGCCCCGGAGCTGCACGGCGATTGCTTCGGCAAGGCGGCCCTCTCGGCGCTGAAGCAGCTGACGCCGAAGGGCACCCCGATCACGCTCGTCCGCGACCCGGATCTCGACCAGACCGACCGCTACGGGAGGCTGCTGCGCTACGTGATCGTGCACGGGACGAACGTCAACGTGGCGCTCGTCCGTGGCGGCACGGCCTCGCCCTACTTCTTCCGCAACGACAAGGGCCGCTATGCGAACGAGCTGCTCGCCGCGGTCAAGAAGGCCCGCGCCGAGAAGCTCGGCTACTGGGGCGCGTGCCCGAAGGCGAAGCTGAACACCGGGCTCGGCTCGATCACCGGCCCCGCCTGAGCACGAGTCGCACCGCGCGCCATACGCGCCGGCAACGCGCTCTGGATCGCCGGCCGGACGACCGGCGCGTTCCGGGACATCGCGCCGATAGGCTGACCCGCATGACGCATTTCTGGCACCCCGTCTCCGACATGCACGCCGTGCAGGCGTCCGGCGAGCTCATCCTCGAGCGCGGCGAGGGCTGCCACCTCTGGGACGACGCGGGCAACCGCTACATCGACTCGACCGCCGGCCTCTGGTACGCGAACGTCGGCTACGGCCGGGCCGAGATCGCGGATGCGGTCGCCGCGCAGATGCGGAAGCTGCACGCCTACTCGCATTACGGCGACGTCTCGAGCCGTCCCACGACCGATCTGGCCGACCGGATCTCGGCGATCGCGCCGATGGACGATGCAGCCGTCTTCTTCACGAGCGGCGGCGGCGAGTCGATCGAGACCGTGGTCAAGCTCGTGCGCCGCTACTGGAGCCTCGTCGACCAGCCCGAGCGCACCGTGATCATCTCGCGCGAGCGCGCCTACCACGGTCTCGCCGGCTACGGCACGAGCATCGTCGGCACCGAGGCATTCAAGGTCGGCGTCGGCCCGCTCGCCGGCGGCACCGCCAGGGTCGCCTGGGACTCGGCCGAGGCGCTCGAGGCGAAGATCCTCGAGCTCGGGCCGGAGAACGTCGCCGCCTTCTTCTGCGAGCCGATCATCGGCGCCGGCGGCATCCTGCTCCCGCCGGACGGCTACCTCCAGGCGGTGCGCGAGATCTGCCGCACGCACGGGGTGCTGTTCGTCGCCGACGAGGTGATCTGCGGCTACGGACGCGTCGGCGACTGGTTCGCCTGCGGCCGCGCCGGGATCGATCCCGATGCGGTCACGTTCGCGAAGGGGATCACGTCGGGCTACGTCCCGCTCGGCGGCGTCATCGTCGGCAAGACGATCCAGGAGCCGTTCTGGAACAGCGCAGCGGCCGGTGTGTGGCGCCACGGCTACACGTACTCGGGCCACGCGAGCGCGGCTGCCGCTGCGCACGCGAACCTCGACATCATCGAGCGCGAGGGGCTCGTCGCCCGCGGTCTCGAGCTCGAGACCGAGATTCCGGAGGCGCTCGCGCCGCTGCTCGACCACGAGCTCGTGACCGAGATCCGCGGCGGGCACGGCGCCGTCGCCGCCGTGCAGATCGATCCCGCCCTGCTGGCCGACGACGCCGGCCTGACCGACCGCGTCACGCTGAAGGCGCGCGATCACGGCGTCCTCACGCGCACCCTCGTCGGTGGCGGCCTGCAGATCTCGCCGCCGCTCGTGATCACGCGTGCGGAGCTCGACGAGGTCGCCTCAGGCCTGCGTGGCGCGCTCGACGACGTCGCTGCTGCGCGCTAGCCGCAGGAACCGCGTCCACGGGAAGTCCGGGCCTGGATCCCAGTGGTCGCTCTTGCGGAACGCAGCGCTGACGTCGGCGTGACCGGTGACGCCGCGCTTGCCCGCGACCAGATCCGCAGCACGGAGGCGGCGCAACGGGATCCCGTGCCGCGCGCAGACGTCGGCCGTGAGCCGCGCGGCCCGCTCGACGACCGCCCGGCTGTAGGCGTCGTTCCAGCCGAGCGCCCGCTGGCCCGCGTAGCCGGCGAGCTCGATCCCGATCGAGTTCGAGTTGCCACCACGCGCATGCCAGGCGATGTCCTCCTCGCGGACGCACTGGACGATGCTGTCGGCATCGACGCAGTAGTGGGCGGACACCTCGGAGGCCGGGTTCTCGAACCACTGCGCGCAGATCTCTGCTGCGCCCGCGCGCTCGGCGATCTCCATCGTGTGGATCACGACGACGCCGATCGCCCGGCCACTCGCGGCCGTCTGATGCGGGCTCTCGATGAACGGATACGGCACACGCCCTCCCGGGGAGTCGGCGCCGCAGCCGCCAGGATCGTACTGGTACAAGAGGCCGAATGGAACAGCTCTGGGCGCCGTGGCGTCTCGCATACGTGCAGGAGGCCGGCGCCGCCGAAGGGTGCGTGTTCTGCCGTGAGGCCGCCGGCGAGCTCGGTGAGGCGAGCCTCGTCGTCCACCGCGGCGAGCGCGCGTTCGTGCTGCTCAACAAGTTCCCGTACTCCTCGGGCCATCTGATGGTGGCACCGGTCCGCCACATCCCTGCGCTCGGAGACCTCGACGAGAGCGAGTCGGCCGAGGTGCACTCGCTCACGGTGCAGGCCATTGCGGCGCTCGCGGCCGCCTACGGGCCGGAGGGATTCAACGTCGGCTGGAACCTCGGCGCAGTGGCAGGAGGATCGATCTCCGGCCATCTGCACGAGCACGTGGTGCCGCGCTGGGGTGGCGACACGAACTTCATGCCGGTGCTCGCCGACGTCAAGGTGCTGCCCGAGCACCTCGAAGCAACCCGCGCGCGGCTGACGGAGGTCTGGGGAACATGATCAGGGAGCTTGCGGAGAATCCGAACGTCCACCAGCCTCACTCCGGGGGACGCCGGCTGGTGCACGACCCCGACGGCCGCTACATCGTCTACCTGGGGAGCGGCACCGGCCCTCACAGCGCCACCGTGCAGCGCGTGCGACTCGAGGCCGACGAAGTCGCCTCCGCGGTCGAGGAGATCCGCGCCATCCTCCGCGACAACGGTCGCGGCGGCAGCGAGTGGGAGCTCGGAGAGTCATCGACGCCCGCCGACCTCGTCGAGCGCCTTGCCGAGCTCGGCATCGTTCCCGACGAGGACGAGCCGGTCGCGATCGGGATGGTCCTGACCGCGGGAGACGAGATGCCGCAGCCGGCCGGAACCACCGCGCGCCGCGTGGAGTCGGTCGACGAGCTCGTCACGGCCCGGCGGATCCAGCACGAGGCGTTCGGCGGCAACGCGGACGAGGTCGGCCTGGAAGAGGCCGAGGCCGATTTCGCGACCGAGGGCGAGATCGGATCGACGTTCCTCGCCTTCGTCGACGGCGAGCCGGTCGCCGCTGGCTACGCGTCCTACACGCCGCTCGGCCTGCTCCTCTTCGGCGGTGCAACGCTGCCGTCTGCCCGCGGCCGCGGGGCGTACAAGGCCCTCGTCGCCGCCCGGGCACGCGAGGCGGCCGACCGCGGCACGCCCGTCCTCGTGACGCACGCGGGCCAGATGTCGCGGCCGATCCTCGAGCGGCTCGGCTTCAAGCCGGTCTCGCGGATCGACCGCCTGCTCGACGTCTTCCCGGCGTAGGCATCACGGACGTCCACCTGAGCGATACTCCGCGCATGTCGAGAGCGCTTCCCGACCGGAACGGTCACGTTGCTGTTCACGGACATCGAGGGCTCGACCCGGCTGCTCCGGGAGCTCGGCACCGGTGGCTACGCGGATGCGCTTGCCGAGCATCGCCGTGTGTTGCGCGATGCATTCGGCGCCGAGGGTGGTGTCGAGGTCGATACCCAGGGTGACGCCTTCTTCGTCTCGTTCCCCACGGCAACCGGAGCCGTTGCGGCAGCCAACGCGGCCCAGGAGGCGCTCGCGGTCGGGCCGATCACGGTGCGAATGGGTCTTCACACGGGCACACCGAGCGTTGCGGCCGAGGGCTACGTCGGAATCGACGTGCATCGCGGCGCTCGCGTGGCCGCCCTCGCCCACGGCGGCCAGGTGATCCTCTCGGCCACGACGGCAGCGCTCGTCGAGGATCAGCCGTTGCGTGACCTCGGTCGCCATCGCCTGAAGGACTTCGATGCGCCGGCCCAGCTGTTCCAGCTCGGGACGCGCGACTTCCCGCCACTTCGGACACCAGGTGCCGTCGACCTCCCCACTCCGGCGACCAGGTTCCTCGGCCGCGAGCGTGAGCTCTTCGACGCCGCCACACTCTGGCTCGACCGCGATCCACGGCTGCTCACGATCGTCGGTCCGGGAGGCACGGGCAAGACACGATTCTCGATCGAGCTGGCGCGATTCCTGGCCGACGAGGCCGATGGAGGCACGGTCTTCGTGCCGCTCGCTCCCGTGCGGGATGCGGCGCTCGTCGTTCCCCTCATCGCCGCTCCAGCTCGGCGCCTCGGGAGACACGGCGGATGCCGTCGCAACCCGCCTCGGCGACAAGCAGGCGCACGTCGTGCTCGACAACCTGGAGCAGCTGCTGCCGGAGGCCGCACGCGCGATCGCCGAACTGCTCGCCGCGGCGCCTTCTCTCCGGATCATCGCGACGAGCCGCGAGCCGCTGCGGATCGCCGGCGAGGTCGAGCTCGACCTGCCGCCCATGGTCGAGGCCGATGCCGTCACGCTTGTTCCTCGAGCGCGCGCAGGCGATCCGCCCCGATGTCGGCGACTCTCCGGCCGTCCACGAGCTGATCCGCCGCCTCGACGGGCTACCGCTCGCGATCGAGCTCGCCGCCGCGCGAGTGAAGGTGCTCGGGCCGGAGCAGCTGCTCGAGCGGATCGGACAGCGGCTCGATCTCCTCAAGGGCGGCCGCGACGCGGACGAGCGCCACGCCACGCTGCGGGCGACGATCGCGTGGAGCTACGACCTGCTCGACGAGGACGAGCAGGCGCTCTTCGCGCGGCTGGCGGTGTTCCGCGGCGGCGCGACCCTCGCGAACGCTGAGCTGGTCTGCGGCGCGGACCTCGACACGCTGGCGTCATTGCTCGACAAGAGCCTCCTCCGCCGCCGCGCTGATGCAGACGGCGAGGAGCGCTTCTGGATGCTCGAGACCATCCGGGAGTTCGCGCTCGAGCAACTCGAGGCATCGGGCGAGGAGGATGCGCTGCGTCACGCCCAGGCCCGGAGCCTGAATGCTCTCGCTGACCGCGCAGGGACCCGCGGCATCGTCGACTTCCACCCCTGGAACTTCGACCTGGTGGCGCCCGAGATCGACAACGTGCGCGCCGTTCTCGACTGGGCTGCACTCAAAGATCCGTCCCGCGGTCTCGAGCTCGCCGCCGCCCTCGCGTCATATTGGGTCGTGCGTGATCCGGAGGAGGGCGCGATGTGGCTCGCTCGGCTGCTCGAGTTGACGCCGGACGCCGATCCTCACCTGCGCGCGCACGGCCTGCTCGCACGTGCAGGCTCACTCGACATCTTTGGAGACTCCGTCCTCGCCGAGCCTTGCTATCGCGAGAGCCTCGAGCTCTTCACGGCCTGCGGTGACGAGGACGAGGCGGCGAACGTCAGGTTTCGGATCGGCGCCAACACGTTGATGAGAGGTGAGGCCGACGAGGCGTGGCCGCTGCTCGAGGCGGCGCTGGAGGAGTTTCGCGCCCGCGACCTGCGTCTCGGCGTAGGGCAGGTGCTGGCGTTCCTCGCCGAAAAGGCGCTCCGGGAAGGCGACCTCGATCGCTCCTGCGAACTGTTCCTCGAGAGTGCTGCCATCGCGCACGAGGTTCAGTTCACGTGGTGGGAGCTCGGCCAGCTCGGCAGCGCGGCGTGGGCCGAACGCGCTCGCGGCCGACTGGATGCGGCCGAGGAACTCGCATCGCGGTCGCTTGCACTCGCCGTCGAGATCGGAGATCGCCAGCACATCGTGTTCGCGGGATCCATGCTCGCGACAATCGCCGCGGCGCGCGGCGACGGCATCCGGGCAGGGCTGATCTGGGGGGCCGTTGAGACGGAGGCCGCGAACGGCCGCGTCGGACAGTGGGAGCGCGAACGGCCGGAGTTCGAGGAGCTCGTCTTCGCCGTCGATGGTCCCGGGTTCACGGATGCTCGCACCGAGGGACGCCTGCTTTCGATTTCCCAGGCGGCCGGCCTCGCGCCAACACCTGCCGGTTAGGACGTCCCGAGCGGCCTCATCGCAGCCCACGCCTGGGGGCGGGTGGTCTGGAAGTCGTAGAGGCTCCAGCCCGTCACCGAGCCCTCGTCCGTGACCGCGTCGACGAATGCCTTCAGCTCCTCGGCGTTCATCCGGTCGGCGACGCCACCGGCGGCGTGGATCGGAACATCGGGGCCGACCGCGTTCCGCAACAGCCGCAGCGACCGCGCCACGTAGCCGTAGGTGGCGTCGTAGCCCTTGAAGCCGCCGCCGCTGTAGGCCATCGGAATCCACGCGTCGACGAGCGCCGTGACCTGCTGCCACGGGAAGCGCGGCCACCAGGTCGGGTGCCGCTCGAACCCGCGGGAGGGATACGTGATCGCCGCGATCGGCATGTCGCCGCCCTCGTTGCGCAGGATCTTGCTCAGCGTGATGAGGCGAGCCGTTCGCAGGGAGGCACTCTTGAGGCTGAGCGATTCGATGTCGAGCGCGACGCCGTCGAACGATGCTCCGTTCGGCGTCCGGAACGAGAGCATCGCGCGGGCGCGGCGCGCGTCGACGCCCGGCTTCACGAACCCCGGCAGGTACCAGGCGACGACGCGAATCCCGCGCGCCTTGAGCGCGTCGACGAAGAGGCCGAGCGCCTTCGGGTTGACGACGTCGACCGTGCTGCGGTCGTTGGCCGTCTCGACGTAGACCGTCTTGACGCCGCGCGCGGCGATCTTCGCCGCCGTCGGGCCGGGGCTCCGGTAGGCAGGCGCGTCGTAGATGTCGACCCAGGTGCCGAGCCCGGCGAAGACGCCGGCATCGCCGCGGGGCGACGCCTGCGCCGCGATCGGCACGAGCGCGAGAACAGCTGCGACAGCGACAAGCAGGAGACGGCGCACGAGGGCGGAGTCTACGCAGCGGGTGTGAGGGAACGATGAACCGGCGCGCGTCGAGCCGGGCGAGGGAAGTTGTGGGAGGAGCGACGGAATCTCTCCTGCGGCGGGAGAGATGGGGGTAAGAAGGCCACGGGATTGCGCCGTTAGTGGGCCTTCATCATCGTCGCTCCCCCCACCTACACGCGCTGTACCCCACTTTGCGAACCTTCAAACCTCGAATGTGCACATTCTTTCGGGCCGTTCGCACTAGTGAATTCTCCGCTCCAGGCTGTGCTCGTCGATCGGGGGCTTCCCGGCCAGCCGGCGCTCGTCGTCGAGCTTCGTGAGCCTGTCCGACTCGCCCTTGCTGGGCCGCGGGTTCGGCGTACCCTCGATCTTCATGCCGACGATCGCATCGACCCGGACGACGCCCTTGCCGCCTTCGGTCGGGAGCCATTCGGTCTCCACCCTGCCGTTGATGATCAGCGACTCGAGCCCGTGGGCGTTTGTCGTGGCCACGTCGAGGTATTCCTCGTAGCCACCGGCCAGTCTGACTTTCAGGCGTTCGCTCATATCTCCAACGTAGCCATACCCACTTTTCGAGAGCTGTAACACGCGCTCGCCACATGAGGCGGGCAAGCGAGATTGGGTAGCGGTGCAGCAGACGACGCGAATCCGCGGCGCGATCCCCATCCGGGCAATGCCTAAGAAAGAGCCGTTGGAGAGAGCGGTCTATCTACGTGTCCGAGAAGGGCTGAAGTGTGAAACCGTAACCCCCAGGTCTTGGGAGTTCTGCGTTACGCACACTGCGAACCTCGGTGAAGATCTCGAGGGCAGCACTGGTTCGGTGACCCGGACGCTGGAGCTTCCAGAACTGCGGAAGCCCATAAGCGATCTCACGTCGGCGGAGTTGCACGCGATTCGGCTCCGCCTGACTCGCACTGCGCCCACGGTAAGGCTCTAACGGCGACTGTCGGGCGGGGCTAGCCGCCTTCGTCAACTGGCGTGCAGATGTACCTCTCAATGTTTCCCGGCTCACGTCGCACGAGCCAGCGGCGTCCGGCGTAGGCAATGAACTCGCCGTCCTTAAGGGTCGCGCCGCGTGCATGCCCCTCGAAGTCGGCAGAGCTATCGCGAATCTCAAATCGGTCGCCGTCCTCTGTTCGGAAGACCAACTCGATCCGCACCCCCACACCACCCCCAGTCGAGAGGAACCCGTTTGACGACACCGACTCTAAGTTCGCGGCACGGCAGAGGCAAGGACTTGTCCGACCCGTCTACTCGTCTCGAGATGGAATGGAGGGCAACCGCGTGAACGCAGGCAGCCGTCGATGGGATATCCGCCCTTCGTGGCACTCGGCTGTCTACGGCGGCAAGAGGCCTTCAGGCAAAGCGGAGAGTGTCGTCAGCCCCGAGGCGTTACGGGCGTACCCGGTCAAGTTCGATGAGAACGGGAAGCTGGCGAAGCCACCGATTGACTCGAAGCACCATGACGCTCCCGACGTAGGGGCCGAGACGAAGGGTGCGCCCAAGAGGCGCAGACGAACCACGTCTGAACTTGGAAGGCAATTGCGCGAACTAGCGGAGCTAGGGCTCGTCCTGACCGCGATTGCGGACTCCCTGAACATCTCAGATCGAAGAGTGAAAGCCCTAGTTACCGCTCAGCCAACGTAGGACAGGGTTTCCAGAACGTTGCCGTCCATGTCCTGAATCACATGAAGCCGTCCCCCGGCGGCGGCGTGAGCACGCCCGACCGCGACCGCCGCCTCTTTCGTTTGGAAGCTGCCTCGGTACGGTCCTTTTGTATCTAGTTCGTTGATCCATACACGACCGTTGTAGACCGTGCGAACGCTGCGCTGATCGTCCTTCATGGCTCGTTGTTCCCGCCGAGGGCAGCGACCAACCTCACCCAGGGCGGCTCGCCGGCCCGAGACCTTCTCTATTCGCATTTTCAACGGCTCGAAATAGCCGTTTCTAGAGAAGAGCATCGCGAAGATCCGTGATCGGCTCTGCGACGCCGCAGACGAAGGCCAGTAGGCGAAGTAGTGACGGGCGGCGCTCCCCAGGGTTCGGTATGACCCCCACGCCGCCCATCACCTTCAGTGATTCCCGGTTCAGGCAACAGCTGAACCTAAGTGGTAGGTAAGCCGGGACGGCGGCGTGGAACGCTGGCCGGGGTATGGGGGGAGGAACCAACGCTCCGCCGCCGCCCCTCTATCGGCGTCACACACGGGGGAGGTATGCGACCTTCTTCATCGTACAGCCCATTGCTATGCGACCATGTGTTCGTACGACAGCCCAGCCTCACCCCGCGTCAAGTTCGCCAGGGCGATCAGCACCCGTAGCGTTTACCTCGCTGAACTGGCACTAGGAGCGCTCGAGAACGTGTTGCTCGAGGATGCGTTGCAGATGGTGAGGCTGTACGGAGAGCAGGGAGACCGGAAGTAGGAGCCCGCCTGCGGCGCTACCTCGCCCGGTGGATCGTGGAGGAGGCTCCGTCGCTCGAGGACATAGCCGCTACTGCGTGTCACTTCGTGGAGCGGGGACAGCCGGCGCCTCGTCTGAGAGGAAACGAGGTCGCGGGCAGGACGCCCGACGGGTGCCCTCCCCGCACTACGCAGTTACTGGCTAGGGGAGTGGGTACTGACCGGTCGTTGGTTCCTGTTGCGTCCGTGTAGCGTCGCACTCTGAGGGTTTGGCAGTGAGAGGAGAGGTGCTCGTGCTTGGCTCGGCCCTCCGCCGCTCGAGGTGCTCACGCCGCGTGACGATGATCGCCGCGTCATGTCGTAGACCAGCGTCGCGCCCGATCCCCAGGTGGCGGTCAGCTTGGCCGTCGGGACGATCGTCTTTGCAACCAAGGCGTTCTGGAGGACGACGCTGTTCCCGTCGAACGACTTCGTCACCGTGAACTCGCTGAGGCTCGGATCGCTGATCGGCGGTGGAGTGCTCCGATCCGACGCCAAGGCCGGCGCCCCACTGAAACGAGCTCACCGGGAACGCCTGGAGCGGCGTTCAGTGACTGCGCCGCGGTGTGCCGGTCAAGGTCGACGAATCCCGACTGGAGTGGCGCACCTCCCGCTGGCCGCGTGCGACGTGTGAAACACCTGGTCGGCCAACCGGCCGGCGACTACGGCCACGACGAAGCGACCAAATGCGCTTCTTACTCATGAGATTCCCCTCATACGGCGTGGCCCCGTCAACGCCAGCCGTGCGACCGAAACGGCAGGTCATCCGCGCCGACGTTTTCTAGCGGTCCGCGCTATGACCCCGACGCGATCCTGAAACACTTCGGCGAGTCGACCCGAACTGGCAGCTCGATGAGACCAACGCTCCACATGTGCGATCGAAGCGCGCCTCTGAGCGGTATTTGGGCCACGAACGGGCCACGGCCGGCGAGGCCAATGCCTGGAACGGTTACTCTATGCGCCTTGCGGGCGTAGCTCAGTTGGTAGAGCGTCGGCTTCCCAAGCCGTAGGTCGAGGGTTCGAGTCCCTTCGCCCGCTTCTATTCCAAGCCGTTTTCGGTCACTGCACCCTCGACCGTGCCTAACTCATGCCTAAAACGATTCACCGAATCGCCTCGACGCGAGCGAGGCCTTGATGAACTGACCAACCGCGTCGAGCAAGACCGCGAGTGTGACGTGCCGTCGTCTAGGCGCGGGGGTCTTACGGTTCTTGGTCGTCTGTTGACAATGGATGGCTTCCATGAGAGGTTGCCCGGTGTCCTTGCCCCCGGCAAGGAGGGGATGCGGCACCCGGTCAGGACGTTGAGTGGTCCTGCATCCAGGATCTTTTTCCGAATGAAGGGGGAACATGAAGCGTCTCATTGGAGGACTTGTAGTCCTCACTGCGGTCATAGTCGCATCGATCACGGCTGCGGTCGCGATGGCGGCTCCGGCCCCGAAGACAACGGGCGACATCGGGTACACGGCGAACTCCGTCCAGCGGCACCTGACGTTCAACGCGATCCAGGCCAACACCAACACATGCGGGACGCTCTGGAACGTCACTGGCGTCCATGACATCAACTTCGTCTACCAGAGCGTTACTTATCACCACACGGCGACTCTGACGCAGAACGGGCTGAGCCTTTTGGGCACTGGCACCGGAGGCTACGTCCCCGCAGGCGTTCAGTTGAACACTTGGGTGGTCAACGCTGGCACCGGAAGCACGGTAGTGGGGAACGCCTTCTCACTGAACGCGACTTACACAGACCCCGCTGAGGTCGTCGGGATCGACCTCACCATGAGCGGAATCATCGCGTCTAATGGCTCTATCTCGGGAACCTTCACCCAGAGCGGCGGCGTCTTGGGAACGTTCACTGTCCCGGCAGGCTCAGCAACACCGACCGTGAGCTACTGCGGCAAGGGCACCGCGCTCTACACCGACGAGAACGGTCTCTCGTACCTCGTAAACGTCACGACCGTCAGCGTGAGCGGTGCTGACGCGTGGTTCGCTGGCCCTGTGGTCCTCAGCAACTTCGGTGCCGAGGGCAACTGGCTGTTCGCAAAGGTGCACGACGGCGGCGAGCCCGGCAAGGTCGTTGACAAGGTGTGGGGCTCGTTCACGGATCAGGCGACGGCAACCAGTGGAGTTGCTGGACACCTCACGCCCGCCGATGGCGGGGCTACCGGCTTCGCAATCACCAGCGGGAACCTACAGGTTCACTAGCTCAACCGATCAGAAGACAAGTAGGACGGGAGGGGCCGGGAAACCGGCCCCTCCTCATTGACAAGAACGCACAAGTGGGCGGAGACGACAGGGAGAAGTCGCCGCCCACCCGGCGCTCGCCGGACAGCCGCGCCCGGAGATGAGGGCGCAGCATCGAATCGTCCGGCAACCGTTTAGCCCTTGGCGGCTCGCTTCCGCCGTGCCGGGGCGAAACGACTACTTCACCTACGGCGCCGACCCCACTCCGCACGTGGCCGAGGCCGGGAACGTCCAGCTGCACTACCGCTAAGACGATCTGACCAGCACAGCAGGGCGGCGGCCCGAAGCGTCGCCCTGCTCTGCCGGTCTTTTTCGGACGAGCTCACTCTTACGCGAGCGCGCCAAGCGCTCGGCCCACTCGCCCTGCCTCCGGCCTTGACGGTCGCCGACGAGTTCCAATGCACCCCCGACCTTGCCGGAGCCGATACCTTGGCGCGATGGACTGGTCGATCTTCCACCTGATCAACGCCGGCGTCGCGACCCACGATTGGCTCGAGGATCCGGTCAGCCTCCTGAGTGGCGATGCGGTCATGCTCTACGGCGCCGCGATCGTTGCTCTCTGGTTTCTTGGTCGACCATACGGCGCCACGAAGTGGAAGCTCGCATCCGTCTCTGGTCTCGTGGCTGCCGCCGTCGCGATGATGACGAACCAGGTGATCTCCCACCTCTGGGAGCGCCCGCGTCCGTTCACGGCCCATGCTGCGGCCACACACCTGCTTTCAGCGCCATCGCCGGACCCTTCGTTCCCGAGCGACCACGCAGCGGTGGCGTTCGCGATCGCCTTCGCCGTCCTCGCGTACTCACGCCGAGGTGGCTACCTCTTCCTCGCGGCCGCCACGGTCATTTCGCTGACCCGCATTGCTCTCGGCATGCACTATCCCAGCGATGTTCTGGCCGGCGCGGTCGTCGGCTGGGCGTCTGCGATGTTGGTCACGACCGTTGGACGCCTCTGGATAGGCCGACTGGTCGACCTGTTGAGTCGGGTCTCTGATCCGCTCCTCAAACCGGTCTGGGATCGACTCCCCGGCCGGCGCACCTCCCCGAACTAGCTTCCCGCGATCCCGCTCGCCGAGCACCGCTCCTAGGTCTCCGCGCCTTCCGGGCCCGTCAGGGCGTCTTTGTCCCGGCGAGAAACACGAGGCCCGTCTCGCGTGGGAGAGGCCGAGGGTCGAGCGCGAGATCGACGACCTCTTGCTCGAAGAGGCCGAGCGCCAGATGTGCGAGTTCTCGCCAGCGCAAGTTCCGGTTCGCATGTTTGGACAGTGACGATGCGGGTAAGTCAGGCGTACTGACGGCATCTCTGGCGGCAACGTCAGCGCTAGCGACGGAGCCACCCGTCCTCCCCCCATACCCCGCGGGTGGCTTCGTCGCTCAAAACCCGTGCGACCGAACCCGTGCGACGAGGTTTACCCGTCCCCGCAGAACGGGAACAATCCTCTGACAGGTGGCAGGGCTTCGGGGGAAATGCCACCTGTCCTTGCTGCGTGCGGCAACCGGGATCGCGGATACCCCACAAGGGTGAGCGCACCGCGGTCCAAGCCGTCGATGGACAACCGACGATGCCCGCGACGAAGAGTCTCCTGGCCGCGCTGGTCGCTGCGATCAGCGGCGTTCGCCGTGGTCCGAACGGGCCAGGCGATGATGCGCGACGGCATCGAGATCCAGGACGGTGGCGGCTGGGCAGCGCTGCTCATTGCGGAGGTCTGCGTGAGCTTCGCCGCGGTAGGCGTCGCACTCTCCTAGCCGGTTAGCGGCGCACGTATCCGTTCTCGACGATCTCCACCGCCATCTCGTCGTAGAGCTCGGGATCGGTCGGCGTGAACGTGGCCAGGCCGTCGACATAGCGATTGAACATCGAGAACGCTGCCGCGATCAGCACCGTGTCGTGGATCTCGACGTCGGTGGCGCCCTCCGCGCGCGCTGCCTCGACGTCCTCGGCGCGTCACGAGCTTGCCGCTCTGCTGCACCCTGGCCGCGATCGCGAGGAGGGCGCGCAGCTTGTCGCTGATCGGCGCACTCGCCGGATCGCGCTTCACCTGCTCGACGACGGACATGCCGCCCTCGAGCTGGAGCGCGGCGAAGCTGCTGTGCGAGGCCTGACAGAACATGCAGTCGTTCAGGTTCGAGACATAGGCCGCAATCAGCTCCCGCTCGCCGCGGCTGAGCGTGTTGTCGCCGCGCAACAGCACCTCCGCGAGCTCTCGCATCGGCTTCGCCGTCTCGGGCCGGAACATGAATCCACTGCCGATCCCCGGCACTCCTTCAGGCAACTCGATGTGCGGCATGCGGCTCTCCCTGGTCGATCGGACGGTGGTCGAAGGCTCAGAGAGGGTATCCGCCACCTCCCACCGGGGGCTTACGCTTCGGGCCTGATGGGTGACATCCTGCCGCCCCGAGCCGGCGTCTCCGGGTGCCTTGGAAATGTGCGTCAAGTGACGAGCGACGGGGTAGGAGAAGGGTGACGGGGAAGGCCGCCAGGGGACGGCCTCCCCGTTTTTCGTTTCAAGCCGGTACAGTCGGATATGTGCGTCGCGCATATATCATCGCGATCGGACTTCTCGTCGCGGCTCTTCTCGCCGGTTGCGGTGGCACGAGCGCTTCATCCGATCCGATCACCGCCGTGTCGTCGACCGTCGGCACAGGCGCCGACAAGACGTGGGTGATCGCGCCGAGCCGAGGCGACCCGCTCAGCGTCGTCGTCTTCCTCCACGGCCTCGGCGACCAGAAGGAGACGACACCGGTCCATCACCAGCCCTGGCTCGATCACCTCGCTCGCCGCGGCAGCTACGTGCTCTATCCACGCTACGAGCTGCAGCCTGGCGCGCCGCTCGGGATGAAGCACGCCGTGTTCGGGACCATGGCGGCACTGGAGAAGGTCGACCCCGATCGCAAGCTGCCGCTCATCCTGATCGGCTACTCGCGGGGCGGTGGCATGGCCGTCGAGCTCGCAGGCCTCTCCCCCGCGCTCGGCCTCGCACCGAAGGCGGTGCTGGGCGTCTTTCCGGCCGACATGGAGGCGCCGATCGACTTCAGCGAACACCTCCCATGATCTCCCGTTCCGGTTTCTCGTCGGCGACATGGACACCGTCGTCGGCGACGTCGGCGCCCGCCGGCTCTCCGAGCGGCTCGTTTCCGCAGGCCTGCCGCAGGCGAACATCAAGACGCAGATCGTCCACTCGCCGCTCGGGTTCGAGGCGACCCACCTCTCGGTGCTGTCCGATTCGAACGACGCGCGCCGAGCGTTCTGGATCCCGGCCGACAACCTCGTCGACGAGGCGCGCGGCTAGAGCCTCTGGAGGGCCATCAGTGCAGGATCGACGCCGCGAGCGCCGCCGGGCAGCCCCGCGCGACGAGCGCTCTCAGAGCGCCGACGTCGAACGCCAGATCGAGCGCGAGTCGCAGGGCGTCGAGAGCCACCAGGCCCGCCCGCTCGAGCTCGTCGAACCGCCATTCGAGAACGGCGTCCGGGGCCGGACGCTCGAACTGCACGCAAATGCGCGGAGCAGTGGTTGCCGCAAACACCACGGCCGTGCCATCGGCAGGAGTCGGCGCCCGGCTTGAGGGCCTACGAGGTGGTGCCGTCGAGCTCGAGCGGAATCCGGATCGCGCTCTCACCGAGGCGGATCAGATCCTGATCGGCGATCCAGCGGCCCGCGACGGCGTGGCCACCGGCCCGGCGCACGGCCTCGCGCACGGGAATCGCCCAGCGGTGCTCGACGAGAGCGACGAGAGCGCCTTCGCCCGGTGCGATCGCGTCGGCGACGCGCCACTTGTCCTCGTCGTCGAAGACGTGCCCGTCCGCCAGCTCGCGCAGCCCCCAGACGGCGCCGAGCTCCATGCCCTCCTCGCCTGCGGCGCCGAAGCCGATCAGGGCGCCGACCGCGGCTCCGAACGCAAGCGCCTCGTCGGCCTCGAGGTCGCTCTGCTGGATCGACTCGATCACGCCGTCTTCCGTCTTGCGCACGGCGAGCAGGTCGACGAGGCGGATGATGTCGCCGTCGCGCAGGCGCTCGAGCTCGGCGCGGATCTCGCCGTGGAACTCGGGGTCCTTGAACGCGATGACGAAGATCTCGACGGGGCCGACGGTCATGGGAAGAACCTACCCGGTCGCAGTCGGGCGCCGCGCCGACATCCGCCTGCTCGGCCTCGCGGCTCCAGCGCCCGGCGACCGCCGCGCTGTTCATGCGCGCCCGGTGCAGAAACGCCGCCTGCGCGGCCGCGACGTTGGCCGGCTTCACCACGCCACGCTTCGAGCGCGCTCGCCTGGAGGGCCCGGCCGTACGAGTACGAGAGCGGCCACGGGCCGCCGATCGCGGTTGATCGCGTTCAGGTTCTCCGTCGCCTGCACCTCGCTCTGGCCGCCGGAGAGGAACACGATGCCCGGCACGAGCGCCGGCACGTGCCGCAACAGGCCGTGCACCGTCAGCGTGGCGATCCGCTCCGGCGGATCCTGCCGGGGCAGATCCCTTGCCGGCGATCACCATGTTCGGCTTCAGCAGCGTGCCGCGGAGATGGACGTCGAGCGCCGTAGAGCGCGGCGTAGAGCGCCCGCAGCGTGCGGCCCGTGACGTCCTCGCACGTCTCGATCGTGTTGTCGGCGTCCATCAGCACCTCGGGCTCGACGATCGGGACGAGGCCCGCCTCCTGGCAGAGCGCGGCGTAGCGCGCCAGCGCGTGCGCGTTGGCGTGGATGCAGCCGTCGGTCGGGATGCCGTCGCCGATCGTGATCACGGCGCGCCACTTCGCGAAGCGCGCGCCGAGCTCGTAGTACTCGGCGAGCCGCTCGCGCAGCCCGTCGAGGCCCTCGGTGACGAGCTCGCCCGGGTGGAGCGCCATCGGCTTCGCGCCCGAGATCGACCTTGATGCCCGGGCACGACACCCTTGGCGGCGAGCAGCTCGGCGAACGGCGTGCCGTCGTCGGCGCGCTGGCGGATCGTCTCGTCGTACAGGATCACGCCGCCGATGAACTCGCTCCATGCCCGGCGGTCGTGAAGAGCAGGTTCCGGTAGGCGCGCCGCGTCTCCTCGGTCGACTCGACGCCGATCGCGTCGAAGCGCTTCGCGATCGTCCCGGTCGACTCGTCGGCCGCCAGGATTCCCTTGTCGTCCGCGACGATCGTGCGCGCGGTCGTCGTACAGCTCGTCCCAGGCCATGGCAGCTAGCCCTCCATTGCGCAGATTCACCAGCTTGTCGTTCGGGTGGAAGGCCGAGATCCGGCGCACCGTGCCCGACCGCGAGCGCATCACGATCGACTCGGTCTCGACGCCCGTCTTGCTCGCGCGCACGCCGCGCAGCAGCGAGCCGCCCGTGACGCCGGTCGCCGCCACGAAGATGTCGTCGCCCGAGACGAGGTCGTCGGCCGACAGGATCCGCTCGAGGTCGAAGCCGCCGTCGACGAGCGCGGTGCGCTCGCCGTCGTTGCGCGGCCACAGCCGGCCCTGGATCGCGCCGCCCATGCACTTGATCGCCGCGGCCGAGATGACGCCCTCCGGCGTGCCGCCGATGCCCATCAGCATGTCGACGCCGGTCGACGGCTGCGCACGCCGCGATCGACGGGGCGACGTCACCGTCGCGAATCAGGTTCACGCGCGCGCCGGACGCGCGCAGCTCGGCGATCAGGTCGTCGTGGCGCTCGCGCTCGAGCACGACGACGGTGAGGTCGCTCACGCGCATGCCCTTCGCAGCGGCCACCGCCCGCACGTTCTCGGTCGGCGATCTGGCTGAGGTCGATCGCGTCAGCGGCCTCGGGCCCGACGGCGATCTTCTCCATGTAGAGCGCGGCACCGGGGAAGAACATCGAGCCGCGCTCGGCGACGGCGATGACCGAGATCGAGCCGGGAATGCCGAGCGCCGTCAGCCGGGTGCCCTCGAGCGGGATCGACGGCAACGTCGACCTCGGGACCGAAGCCGGCACCGACGCGCTCGTTGTTGAAGAGCATCGGCGCCTCGTCCTTCTCGCCCTCGCCGATCACGACGACGCCCTGCATCGTGACGGTGTTGATCATGCGCCGCATGAGGTCGACCGCGGCACCGTCGGCGGCGTTCTTGTCGCCGCGGCCGATCCAGCCGGCGGCGCCCATCGCCGCCGACTCGGTCACCCGCACGAGCTCGAGTGCGAGGTTGCGGTCGGGGACGTTGGGATCGAGGGGACTGCTCACGGCTCCGGCGATCCTACCCCGGCAACGGCCTCGCTCACACGCGACTCGGTCGGCTCGAGCGCGACGACGCCGATCCCGGCGAGGAGGACGAGGAGCGCCGCCGAGGATCGCCTGCGGCGAGAGCGACTCGTCGAGCAAGACCCACGCCAGGAACACCGCCGCGACGGGCTCGAGGAACGTGAGGATCCCGGCCGCCTGCGCCGTCACGTGGCGCAGGAGCACCGCGTAGACGAGCGTCGCGAGCCCGGTGAAGACGATGCCGAGCAGGAGCACGGCCACCCACTCGCCGGCGTCGTCGGGCACGAGGTTGGCGGCGAAGAAGAGCGCGGGCGCGAGCGACGATCGCTCCCGACGAGGCAGTCCCAGAACGCGACCGTCAGCGGCTCGACGCCCGCGTGGAGCAGCCGCTTGGAGAGGATCACGAGCACCGCGAACGTCAGCGCCGAGCCGATCCCGCAGGCGAGCGCCACCCAGCCGAACGCGTGGCCGTCCTCGCCGGCGAGCGCGACGAGCGCGATGCCGATGCCGCCCGGGACGAGCGCGCCGAGGGCGACGTTCGAGAGCTTCTCGGGCAGGAAGAGCGGCGCCAGCACGGCCAGGAAGATCGGCGCGCAGTAGAACGTGAGCACGGCGAGCGCGACGGAGCCGCGCTTCACCGCCTCGAAGAAGAGCCACCAGTGCGCCGCCTGCACGACGCCGAGCGCGATCAGCGTCGGCAGGTGCGGCCCCGGCCGGAGGAGGCGGAGCCTGCCGCCGACGAGCGCGACGACGGCGAGCGTGACCGCCGCGAGCGCCGAGCCGCCAGAACGCGAGCGGCGCCGCGTCGAGCGACGACCGCGGCTGCGAGGACTGCGATCAGCCCCCAGGCCGTCGCGAGCCCGGCGAGACCGAGGTTCCAGCGCATCAGCGCGCGCCGGCGTCACATGCTGTCCGGCGCCTCGACCCCGATCAGGTCGAGGCAGCGGGCGGTCACGGTCTTCGTCGCGGTGCAGAGGCCGAGCCGGAAGGCTCTCCTGCGGCGAGCCGAGCACCTTGTGGTGGTGGTAGAAGCGGTGGAAGTCGTCGGCGAGCCTGATCGCGTACGTCGGGATCGCGTGTGGTGCGCGCCGCTCGGTCGCCTCGGCGACGACGCCGGGAAACTCGAGGATCCGCTTCACGAGCTCGCGCTCCTCGGCCGCGAGCTCGCCCGCCATCGTGAGGCCGTTCGTCATCACGGCCGTCTGCGCCGGCGCGTTGCGGAGGATCCCGGCGATGCGGGCGTGCGCGTACTGGACGTAGAAGACCGGGTTCTTGGCGGACTTCTCGGCCGCGAGGTCGATGTCGATGTCGATCGTCTGGTCGTGGCCGCGCGAGACGAGGTACCAGCGGGCCGCGTCGATGCCGATCTCGTCGATGAAGTCGTCGAGGAAGACGACGTCGCCGCGGCGCTTCGACATCTTCGTCGCCTCGCCGCCCCTCGTCAGGTGGACGAGCTGGTAGATCAGCACCTCGAGCGACTCGCGCGGGTGGCCGAGCATCTCGGCCAGCGCCTGCAGGCGGCCGACGTAGCCGTGGTGATCGGCACCGAGGACGTAGACGAGGTGGTCGAAGCCCTTCGCGTACTTCCGGCGCACGTAGGCGGCATCGGCCGCGAAGTAGGTCGGCGTCCCGTCGGAGCGCACGAGGACGCGGTCCTTCTCGTCGCCGTGGGCCGACGTCCGCGCCCACAGGGCGCCGTCCTCCTCGTAGGTGTCGAGCAGCGCGATCGCCTCCGGGATCTCGAGCCTCGACGACGCTCTGGCGCTCGAAGGTGTCGAAGCTGATCCGGAACCGCTCCAGCGCCGCCTCGATCAGGCCGAGCATCACCGGCACGGGGTCGCCGTCGATCTTCGCGAGCTCGGCGATGTAGTCGCCGTGGTAGCCGTCCTCGGGCGGCTCCTCGCCGCGGCGCACCGCGTCGACCGACGCGCGGAAGCGGTCCATCTGGGCGCCGGCGTCGTTGTAGTAGTACTCGCGCTCGACCGTGTGACCGGCGAAGGCGAGCAGCCGCGCGACGCAGTCGCCGTAGGCGCCGTTGCGTGCCGCGGCGACGGTCATCGGGCCGGTCGGGTTCGCCGACACCATCTCGACCTGAATGCGCTCCGGCGCCTCGGCGGAGCCGCCGCCGAACTGGTCTCCGGCCGCGAGCACGCTCGCGAGCGCCTGCGGTGAACCACGCGTCGTCGAGCTCGAGGTTGACGAAGCCGGGCCCGGCGACCGAGGCCCGCTCGACCCCGTCGATCGCGGCCGCCGCGAGGACGAGCTCGTCCGCGATCTCGCGTGGCGGGCGGCGCGTCTTGCCGGCGAGCTGCAACGCGACGTTCGTGGCGTAGTCGCCGTGCGTCGCGTCCGCGGGCCGATCGAGCGACGACCGGTGCTCCGGCGGCGTCCGTCAGCGCCGCAGCGAGCTGCTCGACGGGATCAGCCACCGTCCATGCCTCCGTCGGCGCAGCGCCGGCCGGCCGTGTGGGTCGTGCGGTGATCGTGTTGCCGGCCGATGGCCCCGTCCCCCTCCGTCGTTGCTCGCTGTTTCCCCGGCGCGGCGTCTCGATTCCTCGACGGCCGCGCTCGCAAGGTAGAGGAAGAGTGCCATGAGCGCCGGATTCCGGCGCCCGGGAGCCGTTCAGGCCGGCGGTGTGGCGGAGTCGTCGCCGTGCCCGCTGTGCGATCCGTCGTCGCCTGAGTGACCACCACCGCCGTCGTCGCCGCCACCGTGGCCGCTGTCGCCCGAGCCCGAGGTCGTGGTCGTCGTCGTCGTCGTGCCGGAATCGGAGCCTCCAGGCCCGGAGTTGCTCGTGCCCCCCGAGCTCTCGGACGAGCCCGACTCGCCCGAGCCACCGGACCCGGAGCTGCCAGACCCGGAGTTGTCCCCCGCCTCTGGCTCGGCGTCGCCGCTGCCCGGACCCGAGCTCGACGTGCGGCCACCGGCCGGCGCGTCATCACCGGACGGCGGCTCGGCCTGCGTGCCGCCGGAGCCGCTTCCTGACGACGACGTGCCACTGCCGCCCGGTCCAGGGACGGAGGAAGGCGTCGAGTCCTCGCCGCCCGATGTGCCACTCGATGTGCCGCTCCCACTGCTGTCGCTGCGTCCCGACCCGCCTGTCGATCCGCTCGAGGTCCCGGACCCGTCATCGTCGCCGTTGTCGTCGTCCGAGCCGCCTCTCCCCGGGCTACCGGCGGAGAACGAGACTTCGCCCGTCGAGCTCGCAACGTTCACTTTCGCGACGACGCTGTCCTGCGATGGGGTCGCGGCAGCCACGACCGGCGCCGGACGCGGATCCTGTGCGCGAGCCGAGCCACCCGGCGCACCGTGCTCGACGCCCGCAACGGCAATCGACCCTGCAGCGACGGCAGCCGCGATGCCCGCAGCCGCCTTCATCGCGGCCGGCCCGCCGGCGAGCTTCGCGAGCAGTCCGAGCCCGATGACGCCAGACGTTGCGCCCCCGCCCGTGCCGATCCCACTGAGCGCGGGGAGAGCCTGTGCGATGCCTTCACGCACGGCGACCGGTACCGCCAACGCGCCACTCGCGAGCGGCTTGAGGCTGACGCGCAGGCTGCGCCGGGCGCGGAAGAGCAGTGACTCGACCGACGCGACCGAGATCCCGAGCGCCGCGCCAACCTCGGTGTAGTGCAGGCCGTAGAGATCGCGGAGTACGACGGCCTCACGCTGCTTCTCGGGCAGGGTCGCGATCGCACTGCTGGAGCTCTGCGACGAGAGCCTGTCGCTCGAGCTCGCTCTCAGGTCCCTCGGAGTGGCCGAGATCGGCGTCGAGCAGCGGCAGCGGCTCGCGCATCCGTGCGCGGGCGCGCGCCGTGCACTCGTTGCGCGCGATCGTGGCGAGCCAGGCGCCCGGCTCGCGCACGCGGTTGCCTGCGAGCAGCGACTTGTAGGCGGCGATGAAGGTCGCCTGCGTTGCGTCGTCGGCGTCGTCAGGGTCGCGCAGCAGCGCCCGGCAGAGGCCGTAGACCATCCGCGCGTGCTCCTCGAACAGCTCGTGCGTGTACGCGGCAGCGACCCGCACCTGCGGGTCGCTGCCGTCTCGGATCGGATCAGCTGCCATCGATGTCGTTCCTAGCCCCTTCCGGATCCGCCGCCGCCACTGCCGTCGTGGCCGCCGTCGTCGTCGCCATGGTGATCGCCATCGTCTCCGCCGCCGCCGTGTCCGCTCTCACCATCGTGAGATACGTCGCCGTCGTCGTCATCGGATTTCTCGATCTCCCGCAGCTTCAGCGTGTCGCCGACCTCGATGCACTCCATCTTGACGGCGTCACCGGCCGCAAAGCGCGGTAGCGAGCCCGCCGTGATGGTGCACGTGACGGGCGCTCCGCCGCTGCGGGGCGTCACCGTGACGCTGGTCGAGGTCGGCAGGAACGGAGCGGCGATCGTTCCACGCACCTCGACCTCGGTACGTTCCATCGTGGCCCGGCCCGGAGTGGTCGTCGTCGCCGGCCTCATCGTCCTCGTGCTTCGCGATGCGGACGCGTCCAGACGCCCGGGTCGCCGACGAGGTCGCACTTCAGCTCGACCAGATCGCCCACCGTGACGGTCAACGTGACCCCGGCCGGGATCGCGCAGGTGACCGGAAGGCTACGAGCGGTGACCGTGATCGATCCCGCGACGGTCGCCGTCGAGGGCGTCAGCGCTCATGACCGTGCCACGAACCTCCAGCTCGCCCGCTCCGTCGTGATGCTCGGACGCATCGCCCAGCACGACGACCCCGCCGCCCTCGAGCGCGCCGTGGTCGTCGATCTCGACCTCGACCTTCACGTCGTCTCCGATGCCGGGGCCGGAACCGGATGACGAGAGCTGCCGCCGGGTCGACGAGCCTGCTTCAGGCGTGATGCGCAGGAAGGTGCCGCCGGCGCCGATCACTGCCTGCCGTCCGGCAAGGCGGACGATCGTGCCCTTCACGAGCGCCTTGTGTGCGCGTCCCTTGATCGTGACGCCGACGGCGACCGGGAGCTTCCCGGTGGCGGTCGTCGTCCGGGCGACGACGGTGCGGCCGATGCCGACGCGCGTGAATGCGGAGCGCACGACGAGCATCTGCACAGCGCCGCCGGGGCGGGCGACGACGAGCGCGTGATGCGAGCGGTCCTTCGCGATCACGGTGCCCCGCAGCGTGCTCGTGCCCGTGGTGGCAGGTGCTGCCGTGGCGGCGGGGACGAGCACGGCCAGGGCGAGCGCTCCAAGCAGCAGAAGTCGTTTCATCGAGGGGTCCTTTCGAGGGTGGGAGATCGGGCTCTCACCTACGAAGAGGCAATCGGCAGAAAAAACTTGCGGCTCGACTCGAAGATCCCCCTTCCGGGCGGGTTCGAGAACGGCGACCGGCTGAAGCCGGCCACCCTCGGGTCGCGGTGGCCTGGCTCAGCTGGGTCGCCGCGACCGGAGGTGGCCGGCTTTAGCCGGTCGCCGGTTTATCACGCCGGTCGGCATGCGCTACTCGGTGATCGTCGAGAGGGCGCCGGCCGCAGAGGTTGCGACACCGACCCCGTCGCGCACGAGCGCGGCCTGGACTTCTTCGCGCGCCTTGTAGATCCGCCACTTGACGGTGGCAAGCGTGATCTCGAGCGAGTCGGCGATCTCGGTGTACGAGAGGCCGACGATGTCGCGGAGCAGCAGCGCCATCTTCAGGTCGACGTTGAGCGCCTCGACCGCGCGCCAGAGCGCGTCGATCGTCTCGGCCCGCTCGAACGGTGCGTCGAGCGACTCGAGCGGCGCGATGTCATCGATGTTGACGACGCTGCGCGGCCGGCGCTCGAGCGAGCGGAGCTCGTCGAGCACGCGGTTCTTCGTCACCTGGAAGAGCCACGTCGTGAAGCGCGACCGGAGCGAGAATCCGGGGAGGCCCTGGTACACGCGGAGGAAGACCTCCTGCGTCAGATCCTCGGCCAGTGCCCGGTCGCCGACGAGGCGCAGGACGTAGTTGTAGATCGGCCGCTCGTATGCACGAACGATGATCGAGAACGCCCGCTCGTCGCCGCGTTGGGCTTTCCGGAGGATCCCGAGATCAGGCTGTTCGAGGGCCAATGCGCGGCAAGCGTACAGCGGATATCGGCTTACACACCAACTATTTACGAGTTGCTGAAATGTCAGCGATTGTCGTTGCCTCAGGGCGACGACGATGCTCTGACCGGTCATGGCGGCGGGAATGGCGATTCCAAGCAGTTCGAGGGCCGTTGGAGCGAGGTCGATGAGGCCTCCACCGGAGCGAAGCTCGAGACCGGGTGCCGAAAGGACGAGCGGGACGAGATTTGTGGTGTGTGCCGTGTGAGGGCTCACGCCGTCCGCTTCGAGCATCTGCTCGGCGTTGCCGTGGTCGGCGGTGACGAGGCACACGCCACCGAGCGCCGCCGTCGCGCGGACGACTTCGCCGAGCGCGGCGTCGGCCGCCTCGACGGCGCGGACGACGGCCGGAATCACCCCGGTGTGGCCGACCATGTCGGGATTGGCGAAGTTGACGACGCAGAAGCCGTACCCGTCGGCGAGCGCGCGAACGACCTCGCCGGCGACGCCGGCGGCGGACATCTCGGGCTCCAGGTCGTAGCTCGGCACGTCGCGCGGCGACGGGACGAGGACGCGTGTCTCTCCCTCCCACTCCGTCTCCTCGCCTCCGTTGAAGAAGTAGGTGACGTGGGCGTACTTCTCGGTCTCGGCCGCGTGGAGCTGCCGGATCCCGGCGCCGCTCAGCACCTCGGCGAGCGTCTCGGCCACGTCCTGCTCCGGGAAGGCAACCGGCGTCGGGATGTCCTCTGCGTAGCGGGTCATCGTCGTCAGGTCGACGCCACGCTCGAGCAGGCGGCGCGAGAGCTGACGGCCGCGATCGGGCCGGAAGTTGAAGAAGATGGCGGCGTCGGTTGCAGGGTCGAGCCGCGGGCAGGCCGGGAACACGATCGGCTCGATGAACTCGTCGGTGATCTCCGCGCGCGTAGCTCGCCGCGACCGCCGCCGACCGGATCGACGCCCACCTCGCCGACGCCGTCGAGGATCGCGCCAACGGCCCGGTCCGTCCGCTCGGCGCGGTTGTCGCGGTCCATCGCGTAGTAGCGCCCGACGATCGTGGCGATCCTCGCGGCAGGCAGCCGTGCGAGATCTTCGGCGGCGGCATGCGGCGAGACGTCGCGGCCGTCGGTGAACGCGTGAATCCACGTCCGGTCGGCCATCCCCTGGCGCTCGGCCAGCTCGAGCAGCGCGAGGAGGTGATCGATGTGCGAGTGGACGCCGCCCTGCGAGACGAGGCCGAGCAGGTGCACGTCGCCGCCGCGCTCCTTCGCCCGCTCGAACGCTCCGACGAGCGCAGGATTCTCGAAGATCGACCCGTCCCGGACGGCCAGGTTGACCCGCATCAGATCCTGGAACAGGATCGCGCCCCGAGCCGATCGTGAGGTGGCCGACCTCGGAGTTGCCCATCTGCCCCGGCGGCAGGCCGACTGCCTCACCGGAGGCGGCGAGGCTCGTGTGCGGGTACGTCGCCCAGAGAGTCGTCGAACACCGGCGTCGAGGCCAGCTCGACGGCGTTCCCGGGGCCGGGTGGAGCGAGGCCCCAGCCGTCGAGGATGACGAGCGTTACGAGAGGGAAGCGGCGATCTGGCACAGGCTCGAGAAGGATGCAGGGTCGAGCGACGCCCCGCCGACGAGCGCACCGTCGACGTCGGGCTGGCCGAGCAGCTCGGCGGCGTTCTCGGGCTTGACCGAGCCGCCGTAGAGCACGCGCGTGTCGTGGAGCGACTTGATCAGTGCGTGCGCCTCCTGCGCCATCTCGGGCGTCGCAGTCTTGCCCGTGCCGATCGCCCAGACCGGCTCGTAGGCGATCACGAGCGCGTCGTGCACGGGCAGGGCGGCGACCTGGCGCCGGAGCACTGCGTCGGTCTCCCCCGCCTCGCGCTCGGCCTCGGTCTCGCCGACGCATGCGATCACCGCAAGCCCTGCGGCGAGCGCTGCCTCGGCCCGCAGGCGCACGGTCTCGTCGGTCTCGCCGAAGTAGAGCCGCCGCTCCGAGTGGCCGACCAGCGTTCCCCGGACGCCGAGCTCGACGAGCATGGACGCCGAGATCTCACCGGTGAACGCGCCGTCGTCGGCCCAGTGAACGTTCTGGGCGTAGATCGGCCACTCCTCGCCCACGGCGACCTCGAGCGACACGTACGGCGGGCAGAGCACGACGTCGACGCCGTCGGGCGCCGTGAAGCCGTCGAAGAACGCGAGCGTCTCGGTCGGGCCCTTGAACATCTTCCAGTTGCCGGCAATCAGCTTCGGCTCATCTCACCCTTCCGGAATCGCAGCGACGCCGGGAAGCTCCCGGCCCTCGAGCAGCTCGAGCGACGCCCCGCCGCCCGTCGAAACCCACGAGACGCTGTCCGCCAGGCCGAGCTCCTGGATCGCGCGGACGGAGTCTCCGCCTCCGACGACCGCGTACGCGTCCGCGGCGGCCACCGCCTCGGCGATCGCGCGCGTGCCGGCGGCGAACCGGCTCCACTCGAAGACGCCCATCGGGCCGTTCCAGAAGATCGTCCGTGCGTCGCGAATGATCGCCCCGAATGCCTCGGCCGTGGCGGGGCCGATGTCGAGCCCGAGCCAGCCGTCGGGAATCTCGTCGACGCTGGCGGCGTGCGCCTCGGCGTCCTCGGCGAACTCCGCCGCGGCGACGACGTCGACGGGCAGCTCGACGGGAAACGAGAGCGGGTTGTGCTCGCGCATCTGCTCGGCCATCTTGCCGCCGATCAGCACCCGGTCGGCCCGGCCGCCGAGGTTCTCGAGCACCGCCAGCTTGTCGTCGACCTTGGCGCCGCCGGCGATGAGCACGAACGGATGCTCGACCTCGCCGAGCAGCCGGCCGAGGTGGTCGAGCTCGGCGAGCAGCAGCAGCCCCGCGTAGGCCGGCAGGAGGTGCGCGACGGCCTCGGTCGAGCTGTGGGCGCGGTGCGCCGAGCCGAAGGCGTCGTTCACGTAGAGGTCGTTGCCGTCCGCGAGCTCGCGCGCATACCCCTCGTCGTTCTTCGTCTCGCCCGGGTTGAAGCGGGTGTTCTCGAGCACGCGCAGCCGGTCGTCCGGGACGAGCTCGCGCAGGCGCTGCTCGACCGGCGCGATCGCGTACTTGTCGCCTGTCCTCGTCGGTCTTCGGCCGCCCCAGGTGCGAGCACACCGTGACGGCCGCCGCGCCGCGGTCGAGCAGCAGCTGGAGCGTCGGGATCGCGGCCCGGATCCGCGTGTCGTCGGCGATCGCGCCGCCGTCGAGCGGGACGTTGAGGTCGGCGCGGACGAGAACGCGCTTTCCCTCGACGTCGGCCGTCTCGACGGAGCGCGGCAACCTCATCTCAGAGGAGCTTGCCCATCAGGTCGACGAGCCGGCAGCTGTAGCCCCACTCGTTGTCGTACCAGCCGAAGACCTTGACGTTGCGACCGTGCACCATCGTCAGCTCGGCGTCGTAGATGCACGAGTACGGCGAGCCCTTGATGTCGCGTCGAGACGATCGGGTCGGGCTGGTACTGGAGGATCCCGGCCAGCGGCCCGGCAGCGGCCGCCCGGTACGCGGCGTCGATCTCCTCCGCCGTGACGTCGCGGCCGACCGTGACGACGAGGTCCGTGATCGAGCCGGTCGGAACCGGGGCGCGAACCGAGATGCCGTCGAGCTTGCCCTTCAGGTGCGGCAAGACGAGTCCGATCGCCTTGGCGGCGCCGGTCGAGGTCGGGATCAGGTTGATCGCCGCCGCCCGCGCGCGGCGCAGGTCCTTGTGCGGCAGGTCGAGGATGCTCTGGTCGTTCGTGTACGCGTGAATCGTGGTCATGAAGCCCGACTCGACGCCCGCGAGGTCGTCGAGCACCTTCACGAGCGGCGCGACGCAGTTGGTCGTGCACGAGGCGTTCGAGACGATGTGGTGCTGGGCGCTGTCGTAGCCGTCGTCGTTGACGCCGATCACGACCGTGAAGTCCGGGTCGGTGGCGGGCGCCGAGATGACGACCTTCTTCGCGCCGGCGTCGAGGTGCTTCTGCGCGCCGTCGCGGCTCGTGAAGAAGCCGGTCGACTCGAGGACGACGTCGACGCCGAGCTCGCCCCACGGCAAGTCGGCCGGGTCGCGCTCCGAGAGCATCTTCATCTGCTCGCCGCCGGCATTGATGACGCCGTCGCCGAGCGAGACCTCGCCCGGGAACGGGCCGAGCGTCGAGTCGTACTTGAGGAGATGAGCCATCGTGGCGGCATCACCGAGGTCGTTGAGCGCGACGATCTCCACGTCCGCGCCGAGCGCCTGCTGCGCGCGGAAGAAGTTCCGCCCGATGCGCCCGAAGCCATTGATGCCAACACGAACCGCCATCATCCCTCGCTCTCGTCGAAAAAAGGTGTTTGCGAGGCGAGTCTAGCCCGGTGTCCCGGGACGATCCCGCACCTACCTGCGCGACGGGAGTTGAGGAATGGCACCGCGACCCTCATACTCGTCGCTGGTGGGCTCGCGCTCCCGGGCGGTGGATCCAGACCCCGTTCGCCGTCTGGTCTCGGAGCGCGCACAGTGGGGGAGGAGGTCGTCCTCGGAGCTCCTCCCCCAGCCCACTCCTTTCTGCGGGCTCGAATCCGCTAGCGCGGATCCATGGCCCGCAACGAACACCCCTGAAGTTGGAACCTACGGTTCCCGGGGAACCTCCCTTTCGCAGGTGGCGAGCGCACGCGTGAGCGGTCGCCTGTCACTGGCTCGGTCGGGCACGGCGCGGTGACAGGCTTCAGCCTGCCGCCGGGTCCGCTGGCCCTACCGCTCCCCCAGCTCCACCACCCTGGCGAGCCGCCGCTGCATGCTCGCCTTGGTCGTCGGCGGGCTGGCGCGCTCGGCCAGCTCCCGCAGCGACATCGCGGGATGGCGCAGACGCAGCCGGGCTGCGTCCTGCAACGGGCTCGCCAGCGACTCGAGCGCGCCCGAGGCGCGCAGCCCGCGGGCCGCATCGAGCTGGCGCTGGGCCGCGTGCGCCGTGCGCACGAGGTTCGCGTGGTCGGCGTTGGCGAGGCGGTTCGCCTCGGAGCGCATCTCCGCGACCACGCTCCGCTCCTCGAGCGCGAGCACGGCGTCGACGACGCCGGCGGCGAGCAGGTAGCCCTCGATCTCCTCCCACCCCTTCGCGTAGGCGCGGGCGTACGCGTCACGCTCGCTCGACCCGCAGCCGAACCTCCTCGGCCGAGGCGACGCTGCGGAGGAACGAGGCACCGGCCGGCGTCGGCGTCCGCACCTCGAGGTGCGGCGACCGCGGCCCGGTCAGCGAGCCGCTGCCGAGGAACGCACCGCGCAGGTAGGCGCCACGGCAGCACGACGCGGGCGACGACGCGGCCCGGCGGGCGGTCGAGCGGCAGGTGATCGTCGCCGAGCGACGCCCGCCTCGGCGAGCACGCCGAGCGCCGTCTCCGAGCCCTCGACGTGGAGCTGGTAGCGCGTCGCGCGGCCGAAGGACTGCGCCGTGTAGGTGCGGATCTCCGCCGGGACGCGTAGCTCGGCGAGGAGCGCGAACGCGCGACGCACGGCGGCCGAGGAGGCGAGGTCGAGGTGGAACGAGACGGAGCCGCGGCCGCGGAGATGCACCGCACCGGCGGTGTGGAAGAGCGCCGAGATCTCCGCGAGGCGGTCGCAGCGGCGCGTCGGTGCGATCGCCGCCAGCTCGGCCCTGACGTCGTCGACGAGCGTCGACGCGCTCACAGGTGCACGCCCTCGAGCGCGAGGAGCCGCCGCTTCAGCCCGAGGCCGGCGGAGCCGTAGCCGCCGATGCCGTTGGCCGCGACGATGCGGTGGCAGGGGATGATGAGCGAGAAGCGGTTGTCGGCGCAGAACGAGCCGGCCGCCCGCGCCGCCCCCGGCCGTCCGGCGAGCGACGGCGAGCTCGCCGTAGGAGACGACCTCGCCCCAGGGGATCGCGCGCGCCGCCGCGGCGAACTCGTGCTGCAACGGCGTTGCCCAGTCGAGCTCGAGCGGAACGTCGTCATAGGACGTGGGCACGCCGCCGAGGTGCGCGGCAAACCGCCGGCACAGATCCGGCACGAAACCGGCACGAACGCGTGACGTCTTCGGCCGGTAGCGTTCGCGCTGGGCGCCTCGCTCCCCCATTGGGGGAGGCTAAGGATGAGGCGTCGAGTCGCGGCTGGTCCCGCAGCCACGGAGCACGCCTACCAGCAGCACGCCGACGTCGTCCCCACGCGCGGCCGCCGCCTCGTGCTCGCGCCGGAGGCTCTCCGAGGCGAGCTCGTGCTGGATCACGACGCCGTCGCGAACCCACACCTCGCCGACGCCCCAGCCCGGCACGTCGTAGGGGTGTCGCGTCACGCGCACGCCATCGAGAATACAATCGCCGCGTGTGAGCGCCCCCGGCATCTTCCGTCCGCCCGCGGCGGTCAACGAGCCGATCAAGAGCTACGCACCCGGTTCGCCCGAGCGCGCGGAGCTGCAGCGGCGGCTCGCCGAGATGTCGGGCGAGCGCGTCCACATCCCGATGGTGATCGGCGGCGAGCGGGTCGAGACGGGAACCACGTTCGAGGCCGTGATGCCTCACCGGCGCACGCACGTGCTGGCCGATGTCGAGAAGGGCGGCGCGGCCGAGGTCGAGCGCGCGATCGCCGCGGCCCGCGCTGCACATCCCGCCTGGTCGCGCACTCCGTGGCACGAGCGGGTGGCGGTGTTCCTCCGCGCAGCCGAGCTCATCTCCGGCCCGTGGCGCTCGACGATCAACGCCGCCACGATGCTCAACCAGTCGAAGACGGCCTACCAGGCCGAGATCGACGCGGCCTGCGAGACGATCGACTTCCTCCGCTACAACGCCGAGTACCTCGTCCGCATCTACGAGGAGCAGCCGGTCTCGTCCGCCGGCGTCTGGAACCGGATGGAGTACCGCGCGCTCGAGGGCTTCGTGTTCGCGATCAGCCCGTTCAACTTCACCGCGATCGGCGCCAACCTGACGACGTCGCCCGCGATGATGGGCAACACGGTCGTCTGGAAGCCCGCCTCGACCCAGGCGCTCTCGGCCTGGATCACGATGCGGATCCTCGAGGAGGCCGGGCTGCCGCCGGGCGTGATCAACCTCGTCTTCGGCCCCGGCGCCGAGATGGGCGCAGCCGCGCTCGCGAGCCCCGAGCTCGCCGGCGTCCACTTCACGGGCTCGACCGGCGTCTTCCACTCGATCTGGCGGCACGATCGGCAACGACATCGACCGCTACCGGAACTACCCGCGCATCGTCGGCGAGACCGGCGGCAAGGACTTCATCCTCGCCCATCCTTCCGCCGATCCCGGCGCCGTCGCGGCCGCCATCGTCCGCGGATCGTTCGAGTACCAGGGCCAGAAGTGCTCGGCCTCGTCGCGCCTCTACATCCCGTCGAACATCTGGGGTGAGGTGCGCGAGACGCTCGTCAGCGAGGTCGGCAGCATCGGCGTCGGCGACGTCAGCGACTTCACGAACTTCATGGGCGCCGTGATCGACGAGTCCTCGTTCAAGACGCAGCGCGACGCGATCGCCGAGGCGAAGGACGCCGGAGCCGACATCGTCGTCGGCGGCGGCGTCGACGACAGCGAGGGCTGGTTCGTCGAGCCGACGGTGATCGAGACCGACGACCCCGGCTTCCGGCTGCTCCGCGACGAGCTGTTCGGGCCGGTCGTGACGGCGTACGTCTACGACGAGTCGAAGTGGCACGACACGCTCGAGCTCGTCGACTCGACCAGCGCGTACGCCCTGACCGGCGCCGTCTTCTCGGGCGAGCGCTACGCGATCGACGAGGCGCACGAGGCGCTTCGCTACGCGGCAGGCAACTTCTACGTGAACGACAAGCCGACCGGCGCCGTCGTCGGCCAGCAGCCCTTCGGCGGCGCGCGTGCCTCGGGCACGAACGACAAGGCAGGCTCGATGTGGAACCTGATCCGCTGGGTGAGCCCGCGGACGATCAAGGAGACGCTCGTGCCGCCGACGGACTACCGCTACCCGTTCCTCCAGCCGGACGAATGATCCGGCAGGCGCCCGGGCTCGCTCTCGCGGGTGCCGGGGTTGCCGTCTCTCTGGGCGCCCACCGAGCGCTCCCCGCCCTCCCACCGCTCGTCCTCTGCGTCGCGCTCGGCATCGTCGTCGCCAATCTCGCGCACGTTCCTGCGGCGGCGGCTCCGGGCCTCAGGACCGCAGCGGGGCCGGTGCTCAAGCTCGGCGTCGTCCTGCTCGGGCTCGACCTCGTCTTCCCCGACATCCTCGCGCTCGGCTTCAAGGCGCTTCTCGTCGTCGTCGCCGTCGTCGCGATCACGTTCTTCGGCACGCGCTGGGCGGGCCGCCGGCTCGGCATCTCGGACGATCTCTCGCTGCTCGTCGCCACCGGCTTCTCGATCTGCGGCGTCTCGGCGATCGCCGCAGCAAACGGCGTCATCGATGCCGACGAGGACGAGGTCGCGTTCTCCGTCGCGCTCGTGACGCTGTGCGGGACGCTCGCGATCGTGGTGCTGCCTCCGCTCCGCGGCCCGCTCGGGCTCGACGACGAGCAGTTCGGGGCCTGGGTCGGAGCGAGCGTCCACGACGTCGCGCAGGTCGTCGCGACCTCGTCGACGGCGGGGAGCATCGCGCTCGCGACGGCGATCGTCGTCAAGCTCACGCGCGTGATGCTGCTCGCCCCGCTGATCGCTGGGATCGCGGTTCGGCACCGCCGCGGCGACGCACCGCCGACGGACACGCCGGCCGACGACCGCCCGCCGATCGTGCCGCCGTTCATCATCGCCTTCGTCGCGATGGTCGCGATCGCGAGCCTCGGCGTCATCCCCGACCGGGCACTCGTCCGGATCGACGATCTCCGCACCGTCCTGCTCGGCATGGCGCTGTTCGCGCTCGGCACGCGCGTCAACGTCGGGCGGCTCCGTCAGATCGGCGCGCGGCCGCTCGTGCTCGGGCTCGCCTCGTGGCTCCTGATCGCCGTCGTCGCGTATGCGGGCGTGCGGCTCGCCTGGGCCTAGCGGCCTCAGCGCCGCAGCAGCGGCAGCGACTCGCTCGCAGATGAGCCGCACACCGTCGCGCGTCGTCCGCCCCTGCGGCGTCCCGAGCTCGACGCGGTCGGCACCCGCCTCCCACAGCCCGATCACCTGCGCCGCCACCTCCTCCGGCGTCCCGGCGATCGCGAAGCGCTCGAGCGGCGGCTCCTGCCCGGGCTGCAGCTCGAGCGTCGGGTCGAGGCCGGCGACCACGTCGAGGTATGGCGCCACCGCGGCCCGCGCCCGCTCACGCGCCCAGTCGCCGTCCTCGTCGACCACGGTGACGCAGCCGACGACGATGCGAATGTCCGCCGCGCCGGCCCAGCCCCGCACGACGGGGACGAGCTCCGGGTTCGCCGAGCCGCCGATCTTGAGCTCGTCGGCGACCGTGCCCGCCCAGGCCGCGGTGCGCTCGCCCCACGTTCCGATCAGCAACGGCACCGATGGCCGCACGCGCTCGTAGGCGAGCGCCGTCCCGGGAGCGAGCGTGAAGCGCTCGCCCGCGACGCCGCTCGTATCGCCGGCCAGGAGCTTCTGCACGATCTCGACCGCCTCCCGCAGCGCCGACCAGCGGCCGTTCCTCGTCGAGCCCGAGCTGGTCGAGCCACGCGCCCTTGACGAGGCCGAGATAGGCGCGTCCGCCGGAGACGAGGTCGAGCATCGCCGTCTGACCCGCGATCTCGTACGGGTGCAGCGTGAACGGGTTCAGGGCCGCAGGCCCGAGCCGGATACGCTCGGTCACCCGGGCCATCAGCAGCAGCGGGCCGATCGCCGGCTGGTAGAGCAGGTCGTGGAAGACCGAGACGACGTCGATCCCCGCTGCCTCCGCCTCACGTGCGATCGCCTCGTAGTCGGCCGGCAGCTGATCGCCGAGCAGGCCGAGGCCGAGCTCCCGGGCTATGTGAGCTCCTCCGTCACGAGCGAGCGCTCGGCGAGCCGCTCGATCCGCATCACGAGCCCCTCCTCGGGATCCGGGCAGCAGACGAGGTTGTCCTGCTCGAGCCAGTCCTCGTCGGGCAGTCGGCGCATCTTCGCCGGCAGCAGCGGCAGCACGGCCTGGATCGCGAACAGGCAGAAGTGCTTCCCCTCAGGGATCCGAACGCGGCTCGACTCGGTCACCTCGAAGTAGTCGCCGACGGCGAGACCGCAGACGGAGCGACCCTCGATTCGCTCGACTGTCACGCGCAGGTCGTAGAGGTGCATCTCGGTCATGGTTGTCTTCTACCGCAACGGGATACGGTGAGCCAGTGAGGACTGTCCTCGACGCGATCGCGGCTTTCTGGGACTACCTCGCCTCGGTGCGGCCGCTGCCGCTCGCGATCGCGATCGGCTGCCACATCGCGAAGACGATGTGCACGAGCCGCGCCTGGCGCAACGTGCTCGCCGCCGCCTACCCCGAGGAGCGCGTCCGCTGGCCCGCGATCTACGCCGCCTACATCGCCGGAGTCGGCGTCAACGCGATCTTCCCCGCCCGCGCCGGCGACGTCGTCCGGCTGACGATGGCGCACCGCGCGGTCAAGGGAGCCACCTACACGACGCTCGTCAGCTCGAGCCTCGTGCTCGCGATCGTCGACTCGGCCTGCGCCGTCGCTGCTCTTCGTCTGGGCACTGACGCAAGGCGTGTTCCCGAGCTTCGACGCCCTCCCGTCGCTGCCGAGCTTCGACTTCGCCTGGTTCCTCGACCACAAGCAGTTCTCGCAGATTCTGCTCGTGATCGCCGTGTTCGGCGCTCATCGCGCTCGCGATCTGGATCCGGATGCACGTCGAGGAGTTCCGCGAACCACGTCGGCCAGGCATTCACCGTCGTCCGCACGCCCGGCCCGCTGGCTGCGCACCGTCGTCGTTCTGGCAGCTCGCCGACTGGGCGCCTCCGCCTCACGACGATCTGGTTCATGCTCGCTGCCTTCGGCATCGACCAGTCGCTCCGCAACGTGCTGCTCGTCCAGGCCTCGCAGAGCCTCGCCACGCTCGTTCCCGTCAGCCCCGGCGGCGTCGGGACGGAGCAGGCATTCCTCGTCTACACGCTCCGCGGTCAGGCGCCGCGGTCGGCGCTGCTCGCCTTCAGCGTCGGCATGAGGCTGACGCTCACCACCGTCAACGTCGTCCTCGGGTTCACCGCGATCCTGCTCACGTTCCGCACGATCCGCTTCCGCAAGGCCACGGCCGAGGCGGGCCAGACCGCCCCGTAGCGGCCGGCTCAGGACGTCGCAGGCCCGCCGGTGCGATGGAGCTGCCCGTACACCGACCGCGCCGTCTTCGCCGGCAGCCCCGGCACCGCCTCGAGCTGCTCCTGCGACGCGGCGAGGAAGCGGTCGGCCGAGCCGAAGTGCTGCAGGATCGCCCGCCGCCGCGCCGGGCCGATGCCGTCGATCGTGTCGAAGATCGACTCGAAGGCACGCGTGTCGCGCTTCTGCCGGTGGATGCGTGATCGCAAAGCGGTGCGCCTCGTCGCGGATCCGCTGGAGCAGCTGCAGTCCCGGGTCGTGGCGGTCGAGCAGGATCGGCTGCGACCGGCCCGGCACGAACACCTCCTCCTCGCGCTTCGCCAGCGCGATCACCGCCACCCGCGGCAGCCCTGCCGTCGCCTGCATCGCCTCGAGCGCCGCCGCCAGCTGCCCCTTGCCGCCGTCGATCACGACGAGGTTCGGGACGCTCGCGAAGCTCTCGTCGTAGCGGCCGGCGTCGCCGGCGTCGCGCAGCCGCGCGAAGCGCCGGGCGATCACCTGCCCCATCGACGCGAAGTCGTCCTGGCCGTCGAGCCCGCGCACCGTGAACGACCGGTAGTGCGCCTTCTTCGGCTGCGCGTCGACGAACACCGTCATCGAGGCGACGATGTCGCGTCCCTGCAGGTTCGAGATGTCGAAGCACTCGACCCGCACGGGCAGGCTCTCGAGGTTGAGCGACTCGCGCAGGCTCTCGAGCGCCTCGATCCGGCGCAGCCGCTTCTGCTCGGCGGCGGTCGTCTCGTGCGTGAGCGCCAGCTCCGCGTTCTCGGCGGCGAGCTCGGCGAGGCGCTTCTTCTCGCCGCGCGCCGGCGCCCGCACCTCGACGGCCGCTCCGCGGAGCTCCGAGAGGAAGCCGGCCAGGCCCTCGGTGTCCGTCAGGTCGGACGGGACGATCAGCTGCGGCGGCACGCTCGGCGCGGCCGTGTAGTACTCGAGGCAGAAGCCCTCGAGGATCGTCTGGCGGTCCTGCCCCTCGACGTTCTCGAGGTGGAAGGCGTAGCGGTCGATCAGCCGGCCGTCGCGCAGCGGGAACAGCTGCACCGCCGCGCGATCGCCGTCGACGGCGAGCCCGATCACGTCGATCGTGCCGACGGCCCGCCGGTCGGCGCCCTGCCGCTGGGCGAGGCTCTCGATCGCGTGCAGCCGGTTGCGGTACCGGGTCGCGTCCTCGAACCGCTCCTCCGCGGCCGCCTCGCGCATCCTCGCCTCGAGCGAGCGGACGATCGTGCGCGTGTCGCCGGAGAGGAAGTCGATCACGCCGTCGATCTGCTCGCGGTAGGCCTCCTTCGAGATGGCGCCGATGCAGGGCGCGGTGCAGCGCTCGATGTGGAAGTCGAGGCAGGGAATGCCGGAGTGGCGGCCCGGGCTTCGGGCCCTCGCACGGCCGGAACTGGAAGACGCGGTTGAGCACGTCGAGCGTCTCGCGCACCTTCTTCGCGTTGGCGTACGGGCCGAAGTAGACGGTGCCGCGCCGGTGGCGCTCGCGCGTGAACATGACGCGCGGGTACTCGTCGGCGACCGTGACTGCGATGTACGGGAACGACTTGTCGTCGCGGAGACGCACGTTGAACGGCGGCCGGTGGCGCTTGACGAGGTTCTGCTCGAGGTGCAGCGCCTCCGCCTCGGACGACGTGACGATGACCTCGATCCGCGCCACCCGCGCGACCATGCGGCCGATGCCCGATCCGGCCGTCGCCGCCGTTGAAGTAGCTGCGCACCCGCGGCCGCAGCGACTTCGCCTTGCCGACGTAGAGGACGTCGTCGCTCTCGTCGCGAAAGAGGTACACACCCGGGTTGCGCGGAAGCGCAGCCAATTGCTCGCGAACCTGATCCACCACGCAGCTAGCGTATCCGCCGCATGTTGACCCGCCTTCTGCCCTTCATCGTCGCCCTCGCCTTCGCTCCGTCCGCGCTGGCGGGCGGCCCGACGATGCAGTTCGGCGCTGCCGAGGACGTCGTCCGCACGCCCGATCTCCCGGCCGCCAAGGCGAAGATGACGCTGCTCCGCCTGGCCGGGTTCTCGTCCGTTCGGGTCACGTCGCAGTGGCAGGGCACCGAGGCCACGCCGAGCGAGACCGAGCTCGACCGTCCTGCGCAACGTCGCGGGCGCCGCGCAGCTCTCCGCCGTCCGGGTCTACCTCTCGATCTATCCGACGGGGTCGCGCGTGACGCCGCTGACGCCCGAGGCACGGGAGCTGTTCGCCGCCTACGTGACGAGCCTCAAGCAGCAGCTGCCGTCGATCAAGGACGTGATCATCGGCAACGAGCCGAACATCAACCGCTTCTGGCTGCCGCAGTTCAACCCGAACGGCACCGACGCCGCCGCACCGGCCTACACCGCGCTCCTCGCGCGCTCCTACGACGCGGTCAAGGCTGGTCGACCCGGCGACGCGCGTCTGGGGTGGCGCGCTCGCGCCGCGCGGCATCGACCGTCCGGGCACCGGTCGCGACACGCACTCGCCGGTCGCGTTCCTCAAGGACATGGGCATCGCCTACCGGGCGAGCGGCCGGACGCAGCCGATCATGGACGGGCTCGCGTTCCATCCGTACGCCGACACGTCGGGCCAGTCGCCGGACACCCCCCACCCCAACTCGACCACGATCGGCCTCGCCGACTACGACCGGCTGATGCGGACGCTCGCGACCGCGTTCGACAACTCACCGCAGGCCGGCTCGCTGCTGCCCGATCCTCTACGACGAGTTCGGGGTCGAGTCGAAGATCCCGGCCGGCAAGGCATCGCACTACACGGGCTCCGAGCCGGCGACGACGAAGCCCGTCGACGAGATCACCCAGGGCGCCTACTACGCGAAGGCGCTCCAGCTCGCGTTCTGCCAGCCGAACGTGACGGGCATCTTCGTGTTCCACATCGCAGGACGAGCCCGGCCTCGCGAACTGGCAGTCCGGCATCTACTACGCGGACGGGACGCCGAAGTCGAGCATCTACGCCGTGCGCGACGCGCTCGGTCGCGCGCGCGGCGGCTCGATCGCGCGCTGCGACGGGGCTCGGGCTCGACGTGACGCCGACGAAGGTGAGCTTCCCCATCGCAGGCTGCGCTCGCGAGCGGGACCCGGACGGTGCGCTTCACCTGCACGCTCGACTGCCTCTGGGAGCTGCGCGTCTCGGCCGCGGCGAGCGGTGCGACGCGCCTCAAGATGGTCGGCTACGGCCGCGCGACGCGTGCGATCGTCGTCTCGCTCAAGGGACGCAAGCTCGGCACCGGGCCAGGTGCGCTTCTCGATCACGCTCACCCACCCGTTGAACCCGGGCGCGCCCGCAGACGCGCGAGAGCGGAACGCTCAGCCTCCGCTAGCGGCTGCCACGTACCATGCAGGCGTGAGCGAGCAAGCCGGGATACGAGCGCATCGAGGGCGTCCAGGTCGGGCAGTACGTCTCGTACCGCTTCTTCAAGATCGACCCTGCCTGGCGCCGCCTGCCGATCGAGGAGCGCGAGGCAGGCAAGGACGCGTTCGCCGAGGTGGTCGAGGACTGGGCCGGCCGCATGGAGGGCCTGCGGGCCTACAACGTCTCGGGCATCCGGCCCGAGGCCGACTTCTTCCTCTGGCAGATCACGGAGCGCTACGACGACCTGCTCGAGCTCGGCGCCGCCCTCAACGGCACGCCGCTCGCAGGCTGGCTGACGACGCCGTACTCCTACCTCGCGACGACGAAGCCGTCGGTCTACACCGACAAGAAGCGCGTCCGCCAGGGCAAGGTGATCCCCCGTGACGCCGCCGTATCTCGTCGTCTACCCGTTCGTCAAGCTCCGGCCCTGGTACGCGCTCAGCTTCGAGGAGCGCGCCGCCGCGATGCGCGAGCACGCCGAGGTCGGCGGCAAGTTCGTCACCGTCACGAACCACACGACCTACTCGGTCGGCATCGACGACCAGGAGTTCATGCCGGCGTTCGAGTGCGAGGAGCCGGCCGACTTCATGCACCTGATGCTGACGCTGCGCGAGACCGAGGCGTCCAAGTGGACGCGAGCGGGACACGCCGATCTTCGTCGGCGCGCGCACGTCGATCCGCTCGGCGCTCGCTGCGCTCGACGGTGCTGCCGTCGGCGTCACAGCGAGCTAGGCGCGTGCCCAAGACGATCGTCTGCTTCGGCGATTCGAACACGTGGGGCTACGTCCCCGGGTCTGACGGTGAGCGGTTCGGACGCGACGTGCGCTGGCCGGCGCTCCTTGCCACGGCGCTTGGCGGTGAGGCAGAGGTCATCGCCGAGGGATTGAACGGCCGCACCGCCACGATCGAGAGCCCGGTCGAGGAAGGCCGCAACGGCCTTCCCTATCTCGTGCCGTGCCTCCGCTCGCACGCCCCGGTCGACCTGCTCGTCATCTACCTCGGCACGAACGACGCGTCCTGGCTCGAGCCGATGCTCGTCGCCCGCTCGGTCGGGCGACTCGTCAGGGTGGCCCGCACCGCGGATGCAGGGCCGGACCGGGGAAACCCCGACATCCTCGTCGTCTGCCCGCCACCGTTCCTCGGCTTCGAGCTCGCACCCTCGTTCCGCGACGTGTGCGCGCAGCTCGGCTGCGAGCTGCTCGACCTCGACGGCGTCGCCGCCTACAGCGACCTCGACGGCATCCATCTCGACGAGGCAGGCCATCGTGCCGTCGCGGCCGCCGTCGAGGAGCGCGTCAGGCCGCTTCTCGGTCTATGACACGCGAACGGGATAGCGCAGATGCGTGACGCCCACGCCGTTGACGACCGTCGGGCTCCCGAGAGCGGCGGGAGCGTCGGCGAGGTCACCGAACAGCCGCACTCCCCCACCTAGCAGCACGGCAGCAAGGTCGATGTTGAGCTCGTCGAGCAGGCCGAGGTCGAGGAGCTGCTGGATCGTTTCGGCCCCGTGCACCGCGACGGACTTCTGGCCGGCAGCCGCCTTCGCCTGGGCAACGGCGCTCTCGATGCCGTCGGTGACGAAGTGAACCGTCGAGCCCGGCCGAGGCCAGCCGTCGGGCACGTTGTGGGTGACGACGAAGGCGGGCACGTCCCACGCGTGCTGGCCGCCCCAGCCGTCGGCGACCTCGAACGTGCGCCGGCCGGTGAGAAAGGCGCCGACCTCGGCCATCAACCCCCTCAGGTGCTCGGCGCTCGCCGGTGAGACACGGAACGTGAAGTCGGGTGTCGGGATCGGCATCGGGATCTCGACGTCGCCCGAGAAGTACCAGTCGAACACTTCGGCGACCCCGTCGTTCGCGTCGGCGACGTAGCCGTCGAGGGACATCGACATCAGCCCGATCAGCTCGGTCATGGAGTCGCTCCTTCCGTTCGCACGTGACGCCGGTTTGCTGGCGCGGACAGTGGTTCAGACGGCGCAGCTATCCGGAAATCATCGCTGCCACGTCGACCTCGCTCTGGCCGCTCGCCCCTAGGCGGCGTAGGTGTGCTCGTCGCGCCAGGTGCGCACGATCGCCCAGACACAGCAGGCGAGCACGGCGAAGAACGCGAGCGCGTCGGCGCCCATCGGCGAGAGGCCGATCGCCGCGCCGATGTCGACCACGCCGAGCCCGATCGCGCCGTAGAACACCCGGCGGGAGCGGTCCGACCACGCCTCGAGATCGCCGCGCCGCTCGCGCCAGACGAGGAAGAGGAAGAACGCGACCGCGAGCATGAATGCGATCCCGAGCAGACCGCCGATCGCGGCCAGCACCGGCTCGAGCGACAGCACCACCACCGCGAGCGCGATCAGAGCCACGATCCCGAGCCCGCGCACCATCCTGTTCTCGTAGAGGCGCCTCACGACCCTGTCATGGTGCCACGAACGCCGAGGGCGGCGGCGACGAGTGCCGAGCACGCAAACCAGAGCAACCGCCGGCGAGGGTCGGCCGGTGCGTAGAACCACGGCGAGAGGACGACGCCGAGCGCGACGCCGCCGTAGACGTAGTGCAGGTGGTCGATCGCGCGGTAGCCGCCCGAGAGCAGCAGCAGCCCGAGGGCGGCCTGCGCGACGAGCAGCGTCTGGGGCAGCGCGAGCAGGTGGATCGTGGCGCCACCGACCTCCTTGCCGCGGCGATAGGACACCAGGCCGACGATCCCGGCGAGCAGGCATCCGGCGATGACGATGTAGGCGAGGTAGCGATGGGCTTCGACCACCCGGCGAGCCTATCGGGCGGCGTCGTCCCCGTTCGCGGAGTGCGTCGTCACGGCCCGTTGAACCGTTCTCTCTGCAGCTCCCGGAAGATGAAGCAGCCGCGATGGCCGAGGCGGGAGAGGACTGACGGGAACGCCCGTCGCACGCTCCAGGCCCGCGGATACGCTCGGGGTGCTCACCTGGAGCGATAACCACCTCGCCGTCACGTGCCTCGACACTCCTCTCGCGCACGCCACCGACGGCCAGACGAACGGAGACCACGTGGCAGCTGAAGAAGGCAAGGCGGCGCCCGACTTTTCGTTGACCTCGGACGCAGGCGAGACCGTGTCGCTCTCGTCGCTGAAGGGCAAGCCCGTCGTTCTCTACTTCTATCCCAAGGACGACACGCCCGGCTGCACGAAACAGGCCTGCGGGATCCGCGATGCCTGGGGCGAGTTCGAGCGCAGTGGCGCGGTCGTGCTCGGCGTCAGCCCCGACAGCGAGGCGTCGCACGTCAAGTTCAAGGAGAAGTTCGATCTCCCGTTCACGCTGCTCGCCGACCCCGACCACGCACACCGCCGACGACTACGGCGTCTGGGTCGAGAAGTCGATGTACGGCAAGACGTACATGGGCGTCGAGCGCTCGACGTTCGTGATCGCCGCCGACGGCACGCTCGCGAAGGTGATGCGGAAGGTCAAGCCCGAGACCCATGCCGACGACGTGCTGGCCGCGCTGGCGTGCGACGTAAGGCGACGCCGGCGCCGGCATGGAGAAAACGGGGCCGTTAGGCCCCGTTTCTACATGCGGATGAGAGGACTTGAACCTCCACGCCCCGAAAGGCACACGGACCTGAACCGTGCGCGTCTACCAATTCCGCCACATCCGCGCGCCGGGATTCTAGCCGCCACTGCGGGATCAGGCATGCTGCACGGCAACCACCTTTCCGGATCGGCGTCATACCCAACGTGAACCGCGTTCTCACACTCCTCGGTGCTGTCGGCCTCTGCTGCCTCGCCGCTGCCTGCGGCTCCGCCGGGAACCCGGCAGCATCTGCGCCGACGAGCGAGCGAGCACTGGAACAGCAGCGAGGTCATCGTCACGCTCGCGTCTCCCCCGGTCGCGGGCCAGACCGGGTGCGCGCGGCCGCGCCGCGCGCGCCGCGATCGACCGCGAGCAGGCGCGCTTCGCCGCCGCGCTCCACGAGGCGATCCCGAGCGCGCAGATCCGCTGGCGCTACCGGCTCGTGCTCAACGGCGCCGCTGTCGTCGTCCCGAACAGCGCGCGTCGGCCGCCTGCAGGCGCTCCCGGGCGTACGGGAGGTCGACGCCGGAGCGACCTACACGGTCGGCAAGACCGATCCGGCGAAGGTCGCGAAGGCCGGCCGCGACCTGGCGACGGGGCTCACCGAACCAGGGCGCCGGGATCAAGATCGCGATCATCGACGACGGCGTCGACCAGACGCACCCGTACTTCGCCCCGGCCGGCTACACGATGCCCGCCGGCTTCCCGAAGGGCCAGGCCGCGTACACGACGGCCAAGGTGATCGTCGCCCGCGCGTTCGCACCGGCCGGGATCACGTGGAAGTACGCGCGCAAGCCCTTCGACCCGGTCCAGTCCGGGCACGCGACCCATGTCGCCGGGATCGCCGCCGGGAACGCGGGCACGACTGCCAGCGGCGGCGTCAAGGTCGTCCGGCGTCGCGCCGCGGGCCTACATCGGCAACTACAAGGCGCTGAGCGTCCCCACCGACGCGAACGTCGGGCTCGACGGCAACGCGCCGGAGATCGTCGCCGCGATCGAGGCTGCCGTCTCCGACGGCATGGACGTGATCAACCTCTCGCTCGGCGAGCCGGAGGTCGAGCCGTCGCGCGACATCGTCGCACGCGCGCTCGACGCAGCGGCGGCCGCCGGTGTCGTGCCGGTGGTGGCGGCGGGGAACGACTTCGAGGACGTACGGCGGCGGATCGCTGATCTCGCCCGGCACCTCCGAGCGCGCGATCACCGTTGCCGCCGTCACGAGCCCCGAGGCGTCGGCGGAGCGCGCTCGCCGACTTCAGCTCCGCCGGCCCGACGCCGCTGTCGCTGCGGCTGAAGCCGGACGTCAGCGCCCCCGGCGTCTCGATCCTGTCCTCGGTGCCCGGGCGGCCACTGGGAGGCGATGTCCGGCACGTCGATGGCGACGCCACAGATCTCCGGCGCCGCCGCCCTCCTGCTCGAGCGCCATCCCAGCTGGACGGTGGCGCGATCTCAAGGCTGCGCTGATCGAGACAGGCACCGCCGTCAAGGACGGAAGCCAGACAGCGACACCGATCCGCGCCGGTGGCGGGCTCGCCAACCCGCTCAAGGCCGACGTCCCGCTCGTGCTCGCCTCCCCTGCCTCGGTCTCGTTCGGGCTCGTGCGTCCCGGCGCGAGCGTGCCCGTCCACGTGAACCTCGCCGACGCGGGCGGCGGCGCGGGCGCGTGGGACGTCGCGGTCGAGCCGGTCGGCGACCGCAACGGGCGCCGCCATCGCCGTCGCGCCGACCGTCTCCGTGCCCGGCGGCCTCGATCTCACCGCCACGGTCGACGGCGGCGGCGACCGACGGCGACCTGACCGGGTTCGTCCGGCTGACGCGCGGCACCGACGATCCGACGCATCCCGTTCTGGCTCCGCGTCGGCCGGGCCAGCCTCGCCGCTGCGTGCCACGACGCCGCTCGAGGCTCCCGGCCTGCGGGCCGGCAACACCCGTGGCAAGCCGTCGCTCGTCTCCCGCTACCGCTATCCGGACGTCCCGCAGGGCGGGATCGTGACGTCCGTGCTGCAGGGCCCGGAGCAGGTGTTCCGCGTTCACGCTGACCAAGCCGGCGGCGAACTTCGGCGTCGTGATCACGCGACGCAATGCCGGCGTCAAGGTCGAGCCGCGGATCGTCGAGGACGGCGACGAGAACCGCCTCACCGGCTACGCCGGCGCTCCCCACGAACCTCAATCCGTATCTCGCGCAGTTCGGCAACCCGGTGCTCGCAGCCGCCGCGATCCGGCCGCTCGCGGGGAGCTACGACATCGTCTTCGACAGCGCCGCCGCGCTCGGGCGCCGGAGCCTTCACGTTCCGCTTCTGGGTCAACGACACGCAGCCGCCGTCCCTCAAGCTCACGCAGGCCCGCGTTCGCCGCAACCTCCCGCTCGTCGTGCGCGCATCGCCGACCTCGGCTCCGGGATCGACGCCACCACGATCAAGGCGACGATCGACGGCAAGCCCTGTCAGACGACCCTGGGCGGCGGGCAACCTGCGGATCCGGACGATCGGCGTCAAGCCCGGGAAGCACCGGCTCCGGCTCCAGGTGTCCGACTACCAGGAGTCGCGCAACATGGAGAACGTGGCGCCGATCCTGCCCAACACGCGGGTGCTCTCGGCCGCGATCGTGCTCCGCTAGACGGGGAAGCAGGCTGACGCCGCTCTTCGCGGGGCGTCTCGCGCTCCTCGATCGTCGGCAGCGCCTCGAGGTCGGCCTGGACGCTGCGGACGAACTCGTCGTCGTCGCGTCGAGATGACGCGTCAGCTCGGCCTTGCGCTTCTCGCGCTCCCGCAGGCGCCGGGCATCCGCGCCGGCGAGACGCTCGAACCTGGGCCACTCCGCGGCGACGACGACGCCGACGCCGATCGCGAGCAGCACGATCCACGGCCAAGACACGCCTCCAGTGTAGCCCGTTGCCGCAGGCGGTCCGCCAGCGGCGTCGTCCGGCGTCACGCCTGAGCCCAGATCCCCATCTCCAGATCGGCCAGCGGAACGCCGCCCTCGGCGGTCACGAGCCACGTGTCCTGCATGTAGAGGCAGTCCTCGCCGTTCGCCGCGATCGCATGCGGATGCATCGAGAGCACCATGTTCTCCTTCAGCTCGACGTCGGAGCCCTCGCCCACCTTCGGGAACTCGATCATCGTCATGCCGATCGAGTGGCCGGTCACGTGCCCGAGGTGGTAGCCCCGGTCGGTGAACCCCTTCGACACGGCGATGTGCACGTCGTGGCAGGTCGCGCCGGCGTGCATGGCTCCCTTGGCGGCCTCGTAGTACTCGACGTAGCGCCTCGAGCATCCGCTTCGTCTCGTCGGACGGCACAGCGTCGCGTGCGCGCACGGCGCGGGAGACCTCGACCCAGTGCATGCCCGGGCCGGCCACCTCGAGCGAGGGGAGCACGAACCCCTGCAGCACCTCGTCGAGCGGGCGATCTTGAACTCGGGCCGCGCGAAGCTGTCGGTGCCCGTCAGCACCATGTTCATCGTCAGCCGGCCGCAGCCCTCGGCGATGAACCACTCCTCGGCCGCGGCCATCACCTCGGCGGCCGTCTTGCCCGGCGCGTAGGCCTCGTGCCAGAGCTCGAAGCCGCGCTGGTTGATGCGCACCGAGTCGCGCACCGACTCGAGCTCGGCGTCGCTCTTGACGGCGCGGGCCAGGTCGAACTCGACGTCGAAGCCGACGAGGTCGAGGCCGTCGAGGGCCGCGTAGTCGCGCACGGCCATGATGTAGTCGAGCCCGTAGACGCCGATGCGCTTCCAGCCGGCGCCCTTGGCGTGGGCGGCGATGTGCTCACCGGGCCGCGCGTGGAACACCTGCTCGAGCGGCGTCGTGCCGTGCTCGCCCACGTACCGCGCCTCGGTCGGGAAGACGATGAACGGGTCGCCGTCGGCGGGAATCACGACGTACGCGTAGCGGTGGACGATCTGGAAGCCCGACACGTACGTGACGGCGCCCTCGAAGCCGCTGTACTCGTTCCCGGAGACGATCAGGGCATCGAGCCCGTGCTCGCCCATCGCGGCCCTGATGTTGGCATGACGGCGGTTCAGCTCTGCAGCTAGGTCCACGAGGCTTCAACTCCTTTGATGAGGGCGGTAATCGTGTCGTGCGTGGGCGTCGGCACCCCGAGCTCGCGGCCGAAGCGGGCGATCCCACCGTTGAGAAAGTCGATCTCGGTCAGCCGGCGCGCCTCGACGTCCTGCAGCATCGACGCCTTGTGGCCGTAGGCGACATCGGGCCGGGCGGCGTGGTCGATCAGCTCCTCGGGATCGGCGTCGAGCGTGATCCCCTGCGCGGCTGCGACCGCCTTGCCCTCGTCGACGAGGTTCGTGACGAGCGCGCGGAGGTCGGGGCGCTCGCAGACCCGGCCGTGCGTGAGGCCGGTGAGCGCGCCGATCGGGTTGGTCGAGGCGTTGAAGATCACCTTGCGCCACTGCGCCGGACGAGCATCGGCGACGGCCTCGGACGGCATGCCGCCGCGCGTGCAGGCGTCGGCGAGCGCCGCGACCTCGGCCGCCGAGGCCGGCGCCGGCTCGAAGGGCGAGAACGTCGTGTCGCCCTTCACGTCCCACTGCACGTGGCCGGGCTCGAGCAGCTTGCCGGCCGGGAACGTGGTGCCGCGGATCACGCGGGGAACGTGGCGGGCGATCGTCTCCTCGTTGCCGACGCCGTTCATGACGGATGCGACGGCGCCGTCGGCGAACGCATGCGCCGTTGCGGCGATGGCCGAGTCGGCGTGCATCGCCTTCGTCGCGACGATGCCGAAGTCGCACGGCGGCAGCGCGGCCGCGATCGCTCGTCGCCTGCAGGCGCGCGTGGACGTCGCCGGCGCCCGAGAGCCGCAACCCGTCGCGGTTGATCGCGTCGACGTGCGCCTGGAAGAGGTCGAATGCCCACACCTCGACGTCGTCGAGGGTGGCGAGGTTCGCCGCGAACAGCGAGCCGACCGCTCCGCAGCCGACGATGCAGATTCTCACGATGCCGGTTCTCCTTCGGGTATCTGACGACGACGGCGCCACCGGTCGAGCGACAGCTCGCGGCCGCCGGTGAGCCCGCTGGGCCTGAGGATCAAGACGAGCGCCATGAGCGCCCCGACGACCACGATCCGCGTCCCGGACGGGAGGTCGATCGAGAAGCCACCGACGTCGAGGCCGTTCTCCGCCTCGGCGAGCAGCGAGTCGAGGCCACTCACCGCGAGCGCTCCGACGACGGCGCCCCAGAGGCTCGTCATGCCGCCGATCACGAGCATCGCCAGCGTGATGAAGGTGAGATCGAGGTACATCGTCTCGGTGTTGAGCGGCAGCAGGTGGACGTAGAGACCACCTGCAAAGCCTGCCAGCAGGCCCGAGAGCGTGAACGCGATGAGCCGCTGGCGGTACACCGAGACGCCGACCGCACGCGCTGCAGCCGGATCCTCGCGGGTCGCGCGGAGGAGGCGGCCGAAGCGGCTCGACTGGTAGCCGAAGGCGACGCCGATCACGATCACGGCACCGACCGCCGCCTGGAGCAGATCGGTCGTCTCGGGCACCGACGAGAACGTGTTCGAGCCGGGGCCGATCTTCTCGTAGTAGCGCAGGAGGTTGTGGGTGATCTCGAGCACGCCGAAGGTCGCGATGCCGGCCGCGAGCCCGGAGAGCCGCATCAGCGGCAGGCCCACGAGCAGCGCGTAGATCCCTCCCACTCCCGCGGCGATCAGCAGCGACGGGACGTTGCCCACCGTGTGGTCGCGCAGGAACGGGAACAGGTACGGCATGATCGCCGGCTTCTCCTCGACCGGCACGGAGAGCACGCCCGCCGCCCACGCGCCGACGGCGACAAAGCTGATGTGGCCGAACGAGACGACGCCGGAGTTGCCGACGAACACGTAGAGCGCGACGACGATCGTCACCGACACGAGCGCGGTGACGAAGTAGATCTCCGTCGCCGTCGACGCGAACGAGCCGAGCAGCGCCGCGAGGACGACGAGGATGACCGGCCCAGCCAGCTGGACCGCGCTGCGCGACCTCATACCCGCTCCGCCTGGGTGCCGCCCCTCGCGAACAGCCCCGCGGGGCGGATCAGCAGAACGAGGATGACGAGGCCGAAGACGAACGACGGCAGGTACTGGCTCTGGTCGGTCGGGAGCGCGCCGCCGAGCAGCCCGCTGACGAAGCCGATCGCGAAGCCGCCGAGCGTGGCGGAGAGGAGCCGGTTCATGCCGCCGACGACCACGCCCGCGAGCACGATGATCGTGTCGCGGAGGGCGAAGTCGGGAGTGACGAGCGGGTTCTGCACCGTCAGGATCACCGACACCGCGGCCGCGAGGAGCGCCGAGACGAGCACGGCCGAGCCGATCACGCGGTTCGCCCTGACGCCGAGCAGCCGCGCGGTGCGGAAGTCCATCGCTGCCGCGCGCATGTGGAGCCCGACGCGCGTCCGCTCGAGCAGGAGCACCACCGCGACGAGGCAGACAGCGGCGACGACGATGGCGAGGATCGTGATCTTGCGGATGTCGACCGAGCCGATCGTGACCGGGCGGTTGAGGTAGCCGAGCGAGGAGGCAGGCTTGCCGAGCGGCCCGAACGCGAGCAGCGCGACGCTCTGGAGGAGGAACGCGACGGCGAAGGTCGCGACGAGCATCACGGCAGGCGACTGGGTGCGCAGAGGCCGGAAGACCGCCCGGTCCATCGCCATCGACAGCGCGATCACGACGGCGAAGCAGAAGATGATCGCTGCCCAGAGCGGCCAGTCCCACTGGGAGGCGAAGGCGAGCGCGTAGGCGCCGGCCATGATCAGCTGGCCGTACGCAAAGTTGACGAGGCGGAGGACGCCGAAGACGAGGCCGATGCCGACGGCCATCAGGGCGTACACGGCGCCGAGGCCGATCGCGTCGACGAGCACCTGCCAGGTGATGCCGAGCACCGCGAGAGGGAGCGTCGCGATCATGAGAGGTACGCCGCCACCATCTTCTCGGTGTCGCCCGCGTCTGCGGGCGTCAGCGTCAGCCGGAGCTCGCCGTTCGCGACCACGTACGTCCGGTCGGCGAGGGCGACGGTTCGCTGGGCGCGCTGCTCGACGAGCAGCACCGTCAGGCCCCGGTCACGGATCGCGCGAAGCGCCTCGAACACGATGTCGACGACCGTCGGCGAGAGGCCGAGGGACGGCTCGTCGAGCAGCAGCACGTCCGGTGCCGCGACGAGCGCGCGGGCGATCGCGAGCTGCTGTTGCTGGCCGCCTGAGAGTGCGCCGGCCGGGCCGGCGCCGGAACTCCTCCACGATCGGGAACAGCTCGTAGACGGAGGCGATGTCCGCCTCGGCGCCCTCGCGGCTCCGCCGGCCCGCGAGCCCGAGCTGGAGGTTCTCCTCGACGCTGAGCTCCGCGAAGATGCGACGTCCTTCGGGAACGAGGGCTACCCCGCTCTGAGCGACGTTCTCCGGGGCGCGGCCCCGCAGCGACTGCCCGGACAGCAGGATCTCCCCGGCCCGTGCCGGAACGAGCCCCATGATCGCGTGCAGCGTCGTCGACTTGCCGGCACCGTTCGGCCCGATCAGGCCGACGATCTCGCCGCGCCGGACCTCGAGCGAGAGGTCGCGCACCGCTGCGACGCCGCCGTAGGCGACGTCGACGCCACGAAGCTCCAGCATCGCCGGCTCGGCACTCATGCCGTCGCCTCGTGCACGGCGCTCTCACCGAGATACGCCGCTGCGACGTCGAGGTTGGCACGAATCTCGTCGGGCGTTCCCTCGGCGAGCATTCGCCCCTGGTCGAGCACGAGGATCCGGTCGCACACGTCCATGATCAGCGCCATGTTGTGGTCGATCAGCAGCACGCCGGCCGAGTGGTCGTCACGCACCGAGCGGACGACGGCCGCGAACTCGGGCACCTCGGCCTCCGGGAGCCCCGCAGCCGGCTCGTCCATGAGGACGAAGAGCGGCTCCATCGCGAGCGCCCGGGCGACTCCGAGCCTGCGCTCGTCCCCGTGCGCGAGCGATCCGGCCGGCACGAGCTCGTACGGTGCGAGGCCGAGGAGGCCGAGGAGCTCGATCGGCCTTCTGCCGTGCCCGGCGAGGGCTCTGCCCGACGCCGAGCGCGGCGACCTCGATGTTCTCGCGCACCGTCAGCGAGCGGAACGCGTGGCTGTGCTGGAACGTGCGGGCGAGGCCGCTGCGGCCCCGCCGGTGAGCGCTCCAGGACGTGATCACGCGATCGTTGAGCACGATCGTGCCGGCCGAGGGAAAGTCGAAGCCGGTGAGGAGGTTGACGAGGGTCGACTTGCCGGCACCGTTCGGGCCGATCAGGCCCATCACCTCGTGCCGGTGCAGCTCGAGCGAGACACCGCGGAGGGCGTCGACCCCCTCGAACGAGCGGGATACGTCGGCGGCCCGGAGGGTTCCTCCGGGCCGCCGACGGTCGTGCGGGTGTTGCTCGAGCTCTGTCAATCCGACTAGATCTTCGGAACGACCTTGGCCGTGACCGAGCCGACGACCTTCGCCTTGTTGTTCTGGATCTTGATCACGCGGTACTGACGGCCGAACACGGTGTGGAAGCAGCGGCGAGAAGCTCACGAGACCCGAGAGCGTCGGGACCTTCTTGAACTTCACCATCTGCGCCGCGAGCTTGACGCCGTTGGTCGAGCCGCCGGCACGGTTGATCGCCGCGACGACGCCGTCGATGGCGGCCGAGCCGGTGACGAAGCCACCGATCCCGTAGGTCGCCTTGCCGAGCTTCTTGGAGAGCGCGTTGACGGCCGGGATCGGATCGTCGCCGAAGGCGGACGCGAACGTGACGTAGTAGTAGTTCGTCACCTGCGGCTCCTTCGTGACCCAGTACGTGCCGTCACCGGCCCACGAGTTGAGGATCGGCGTCTGGTTGTCGAGCGTCCGCAGGCCGGCGACGATCTGCGGCAGTGCGCCGAACGAGCCGGCGGTGGCCGTCACGATCACGTCGGCCTTGGCGCCGTTCAGCTTCGTGATCACGTTCTGCTGGCTCGTGCTGCCGAGCGACTGGTAGCTCTCCTGCGCGACGATCTTGCCGCCGAGCTGGGTGAACCGCGCCTTGAACGCCTTGACGACGTCCTTGAAGTAGACGATGACCGTGTCCGTCGCGAGCGCGGCCGACTTCCAGCCCTTGGCCCACGCGTACTGCGCCATCGCCGAGCCCTCGTCCTGGGCGACGTTGCCGAAGGAGAAGGCGAGGTTGCCCTTCGGGCCGAAGCGCTTCGGCCCCATCTGATCGGTGCCGATGCACGGCGCGATCGTCAGCTTCCCGGCGTTGATCGCCTTCTGGACGACCGGTGCGGCGAAGTCGACGTCGCAGGTCGTGAAGACGATGTCGACGTTCTGGCCGAGCAGCTTCGCTGCGCAGGCCGACGCGATCGCAGGCTTGTTGCCCTGCGTGTCGCAGGTGACGATCTTCAGCTGCCGGCCCTTGACGCCGCCCCGTGCGTTGATCTGGCCGACGCGGACGTTCGCGGCTGCGAGCGCGGGATTGTCGAACGGCGCCATCGCGCCCTTCGAGTCGAACGCCCAGCCGATCACGATCGGCTTGGGTGTCGCCGCCGTCGCCGCGAGCGACGACCGCAACCGCGGCGATCGCCGCCAGCGGCACGAACAGCGCCGCAAGTTTCCTTCTGGTCATTACGCCCTCCTGGGTGGGTGTGACGGTGTGTGCCCCTCGGGGAGCTGGCAGGTTCACCAGGACTCCTCCTTTGCCTTGACGAGCCGGTACAGCGCCGTGTGCAGCGGAACGTCGACCCCGTGACGGTCCGCCTCGCGCACGAGCGCGCCGGTGATCAGGTCGATCTCCGTCGGCCTGTGTGATTCGACGTCTTCGAGCATCGATGGATAGTGCGCCGAGCCTCTCTGCGTGGCCAGAACGTTCATCTCCCACGGGTCGTCGTGAAGCTCGATCCCTGCCGCAGCCGCCACTGCCTTGCCCTCGTCGACGAGGTCGTGGACGAGGTGACCGAGATCGGTCTGGTTCGCCTCCGCCGCGAAATGCGCGTCGTGCGGGAGGCCGGTGAGCGCCGCGACGGAGTTCACCGTGGCGTTGAAGATGAGCTTCGACCACTGCGCGGGCCGCAGATCGCGAAGCGCCTCGACCTTGAGCCCTGCCGACCGGATCAGCGCGGCAGCCTCCTCGACGCTCTCGTACGGCGTGTCCTCGTACGGGCCGAGCCACGTCTCGGTGTCGAGGATGTACTCGACGTGCGTGTCGTCGTGCCGGGTGCCGCTCATGAACGTGACGGCGGAGATGATCGGCCAGTCGCCGTGACCCCGAACGATCTCCTCGGCGCCGAGGCCGTTCAGCGTCGTCATCATCGTCGCCTCGGGAAAGTGGCCCTCGAGAGTGGTCGCCGCCGCCTCGAGACCAGGTGCCTTGGTGGCGAGGATCCCGAGGTCGAACGGCGGGATCTCGGCCGGGATCGGCCGAGGCGGTGATCGCTCCCTGGAGCTCGCTCCGCCCGCTCACGCGCAGGCCGCGCTCGTTCAGCGCGTCCGCGTGCTCGCGACGCCGGGTGAGGACGCTGACGTCGGCCACCTGCGCCAGATGCCCGGCGAAGAGGCTGCCGATCACCCCGCCGCCGATGACGCACACCCGCTCGATCACCCGGCCTCGTTCCTGTGACATGTCATGGGCACGCAGGGCGAGTATCCCATTCCGGTGACATGACAGTCAACCGGGAAGCCCGCATCCGACGGTGCGATACCCTCGGCCCGTGGCGCAGCCGAACAGCAGACGGGAGTCCGTCTAGCGATGCTGCCGCGACGACGGCCGTTCGAGCTTCCGTTCGCGGACGACATTCCCGATCTCGCCGCCGTCGTTCTCGGGCAGTCCTGTACCCCGGGGCAGCCGGAGCGGTTTGGCGAAGCCGCCGTGCACCACAACGTCGTGCCGTTCGTGCTCGCAGCCGTCCAGGAAGGCACGCCTGGCGCTGCCCGAGACGCAACGGCGCCGGCTCGCCGACGGCAACCTCACTCGCGTCGCACGGACAGCGCTGCTGCGTCGCGAGGCGTCGCTCGTGGTGCCGCTGCTCGAGACAGCCTGCGGTGCGCCTCCCGTCGCCCTCAAGGGCCCCACGCTCGGCGATCGCTACTACCCGAGCTGGCGGCATCGGCCGTACGCGGATCTCGATCTCATGCTCCCGTCGGAAGCGCTCGGCATCGCAGTGGCGGCGCTCGAGCGGAGCGGCTTCACGACCGTCGAGGAGCTCCGACCCGGGTATGCGGAGCGTTTCGGGCACGACGTCCATGTGCGCCGCACCGTGGGCACCACGGGCACCGTGTCGGTCGACATCGAGCTGCATTGGCGGATGGGAGACGACCGCGTCGGCATTCCGCTCGACCACGCCCACCTGCTTCGCACCGCCGAGCGGCTCGAGCTCGACGACGGTCCCGTGCTCGCTCCATCGGTTCCGGACCAGCTGCTGCTCGCGTCCATTCACCTTCTCAGCGACCGTGGCAAGCGCCTCTCGTGGGTGAACGACATCCGTCTCGTCGCCGAGGCGGCGAACGACTCCGAGTGGCAGCGTGCCTTCGAGACGGCGCGCGGTTGCGGCGGCGGCCTGCTCTGGGTACTCCACCGGGCGCTCGACTACGCGGGGCACCACCTCGGCCTCGCGCGGCCCCGCCCGCTCCCGGCCGGGTCGCCCCCCGTGTTTGGCCCGCTCCGCGCCGTCGAAGAGCTCGATCTGAAGGCGTCGCCGCATATCGGGCGCCTCGTTGCGCTACGCGGGACCGAGCGCCTGCGCTACCTCCAGGCGGTCGCCGTGCCCACGAGGGCGGGTCTCGAGGGCACCGTCGGAGGCGACGGGGCCGGCCTGCCGACGCTCGTCGCGCGCCATGCGGGGCGCGCGCTGCGCGGAGTCACTCGCCGGCGAGACTGAGAAGGCGGTCGACGACCGCCGCCACCGCCGCAGGCAGGCGGTCGAGCCCGTTCGGGAGGCGACAGCGGTACACCGGCACGCGCTCGGCGAGCCACGCGGCGCTGCGCAGAGCCTCGGGCAGCCGGTCGCTGCCGGCGAAGATCAGCGACGGCACGAGTGCCGGCACCGCAGCCGACGGCGACAGCCGGTCGAGCTCGGTAGGCCCATCGGCCAGGGGGCCGAGGATCGCGATCGCTGCCAGGCGGGCGGGCCGCAGCGGGGCAGCACCGAGCGTCGACGTCGACTTCCGGTCGGTGCCAGCTGCCGCAACCCGCGCTCCGACGGGACCGGGCCATGCGACCGGCCCCCCGTCGGCAACCTCGAACACGGCTCCGTCGTCTGCCAGCACGTCGAGCCCGCACAGCTGCAGCGGCGACAGCCAACGTCGACTTCCCGCGGGTGCTGGCACCTGCAAATGCGACCGCCCGGTCGCCACGGGCGACGGCAGCAGCATGGAGCGCGATGTCGCCGCGCTCGGCGAGCAGCAGGGGCACCGCGACGCTCACGAGCCGGTGCTCCCAGAGGTCGTCGCCCGGTGGACGGCCGGTCGGCCTGCACGAGCAGGCGGGCGGCATCGAGCCGGAAACCACCCGCCGCGGAGCACTCGATCGCGAGCGTGCCGTCGGCCGCACGTCCGATCGCGAAGCTCGTCTCGCCGTCGTGCGATACGGTGCACGACCACCGACTCGTCGAGCGTCACGGCAGCGCACTCTCCGATCTCGATCGTGCCTCGTCCGGCGGGCGCCGGCGACAGGCGCTCGTGGGCGAAGGCGCTACGGATGCCGTAGCCGAAGAGCGTTCCTGCGGCAGCCACCTGGGCTACGTTAACGGCGTGGCGGTCGCGATCGACACCATCGTCCAGCGCACGCGCGGCGTGATCACGGAGGCCGTGCTCGACGATGTCGTCGTGCTCGACCCGGCGAGCGGCCGCTACGTGCGGCTCAACCGCACCTCGGCCGCGCTCTGGGACGCGATCGCAGCGAGCGGAGTCTCCGTCGCCGCGCTCGCGCGCATCCTCGAGGAGCAGCACCAGGCACCCTCACCTCAGGCCAAGGATGACGCCCTCGGCTTCGTCGAGGCGATGGCGAGCCGGGGCCTGGTCGAGCTCTCGACGCCTGCCTAGAGCGCGGGTACGAGCACGTTGCGGTCGAGCAGCGATCTGACGCTGGCAAGCACGTCGTTCTCGAGCGTTGTGCGTGCAATCGCAGGGTGTCGGGCGGCGAGGCGCTCGACGGCGTCGCCGGGCGTGCCGCCGTCACACGCGTCCATGACCACCGCGCCCGTCGAGTTCAGCCGGCAGGTGCGGCCGTTGCCGACGACGCGCACGTAGCGGCCGCGCTCACCGCTGCCCGTCGCCCGGACGAGACCGAGGCGATAGCTCCGGGAGAGGGCCAGATCGACGACGGTGCGGCGAGCACCGTCGAGGTCGATCGGGCCGGAGATGACCGCGGGCTCCGACGGGATGCTCGACTCGGCGACCGGACGACCGGTCGGCGTTGGCCGAGGTGCCGAGACGAGCTCGATCTCGGGGTCACGGTAGGCGACCTGATCGGAGCGGCCAAGCGCGTCGGATGTCGGAATGCGCTGCGCCCACTCGACCACGTCCGGGTGCGGCCAGCTCGACGAGATTCGGTCCCAGCATTCCTGCAGCGACTCGTCCGGCACGGTGCCGAATCGGAACGGCTTCTGCGAGTCGATCAGCACGGCACCGCTCGGGCGGATGAGCAGCGCGGCCGGAGCGACGTCCTCGATGGCGGCAAGCCCCGCAGCGGACGCGGTGTTGACGCTGACCGGCATCGCAGTGCCACGCCGCGCGCGAAACCGGTCGACCGCGTCGAAGAGCGCCCGTGAATCGACGCCCCAGGTGCCTCCCCGCGCGGCGGCGCCCTGGAGCCCGACCCGGGTGAGCCGCATCGAGGCACCACCGAGGAGCCAGACGTGCTCGAGCACGCTGTCCAGATACGCGACGTTCGTCGGGGTGACGACGTGGATCATCCGGACGTGGGCGCCTCGCGCCAGCAGCCGATCCGCACCGGCGATAGCGCGCGCCCAGCTGCCGACGCCGCCGCGCGCCCCATCGTGGAGCTCCGGCGTCGCCCCGTCGAGCGAGATGTTGACGAGCAGGCCCTCGACCGCCGCGAGCCGGTCGGCAACGGCGTCGTCGACGAACCAGCCGTTCGTGTTCAGCGTCGTCCCGATGCGTGCCGCCGCGAGCGAGTCGAGCACCTCGAGCGTCAGCTCGCGGCGCAGTAAGGGCTCACCGCCCGTGACCACCGCCTCGATGACGCCGCAGTCGATCGCATCCGCAACGACGGCGCGCCACTCGTCGTCGCTCAGGTCGGCCGACTTCGCCCGCGTGTGCCGCGGCGAGTCGGTGTAGCAAAACGGGCACTTCAGGTTGCAGAGGTGCGTGAGCTCGAGCTTGATGCCCACGGGCGTCTCCGGGGGCATCGCAATCCCACCGGGCGCCCAGAGCCCGAGCTTCCGGGCGAGCCGCCTGGCGGAGAGGTTCCGATCGAGGCGACGAGACACCGCGCGTCCTGCGTGGCTTTCTGAAAGCGCGGCGAGGCGCGCGCGGGTCTCCACGTCGCGGCTAGCTCGCCGTGAGGCCGGCTGCGGTGACGGCCGGGCCGTCCGTGGTCTCGAGATCTTCGACGACGGGGGCTTCGTAGTCGTGCGTCTCGCTAGGTCGCCTCGCGCGCGGGCTCGGGTGACAGCTGATCGGTCATACGGCCTCCTCTCGGGTTGATGGATGGACTTCGGTGCTACGCGACGCCGTGTCTGGACGGCGCTGCGACCGCGGTTACTTGGCGGTCGAGCCGGCTGCCGTCACGGCCGGGCCGTCGGCCGACTCGAGGTCCTCGACGACCGGCGCCTCGTAGGTCTCGACGCCCTCGGGCGTGGCGTCCGACTGCTCGTGCTGGCGATCTTCCATGGGAGCTCCTCCGTGGTGGGCAGGTCGATGGCGAAGGCTATCCATGCGACCTGACGCCGTCAAAGCGGTGGAGACGCCATCGCCATCTAGGCTGGCCGCGATGCCCGAGCTCGCGATCGTGATCCCTGCCTACCGCTCCGAGCGGACGATCGGCGGCTGCCTCGAGCGGTTCAGCGCCGAGGCTCCTGACGCGGACATCCTCGTGGTCGACAGTGCTCCGGGCTGGGCATCGGCCGCGGTCGCCGACGGGTTCCCCCGCGTGCGCGTGATCCGGTCGGCCGAGCGCCTGCTCCCACACGCGGCGCGCAACCACGGCGCCCGGGAGTCGGACGCGCCGCTGCTGCTGTTCACGGATCCCGACATCTACCCGCGGCCCGGTGCCGTCGCGGCGCTCGTCGACACCCGCCGCGAGCTCGGCGGTGGGGTCGTCGCGGCCGTCACCTCTTACGGGCGCTCCTACGTCGACCTTGCCGCCCACACGGTCAAGTTCGGCAAGTGGCTGCCCCGGGACGGCGTCACACCCATCGACGACGGGCCGTCGTCGGGCATCCTCATTCCCCGAGAAGGCTGGGAGCAGGTGGGCGGCATCCCGGAGGAAGGGATGCTGGGCGACACGATGTTCTGCTGGGCGCTCGGTGCCGCCGGGATCTCGCTTCACCTCGCCGGCGAGGCTGTCTTCGAGCACGATCACGCGACGACGGTGCGTGCGCTCACGCGCGAGCGGTACGCCCGTGGCCGCGAGTTCGCCGCGCTGCGGCGGGGCCGCTCGCCCGGCTCCGACGAGCGATTCAGGGACATCGCGACCACGATCTCGCTCATCCGGCCTGCCCGCGTGACGCTGCGGTCGGCATCGGCCGCGTGGCGCCTGTCCGGACGCAAGGAGGCGCTGATCACGCTGCCGGTCGTCGCTTCGGCGCAGGCGGCGTGGTTCGCCGGCGAGCTCGCTGGCATGACGCACGCGCGCTGACCGCAGCTAGGCGGCAGGCTCCGGCCGGTCGACGTCCAGCTCGTAGTCGGTGAAGCGCGCTGCTGCCGTCGGGTCCCGGCCGAGACACCCGACCGCGATACCGACGGCCGCCGCCGTCTGCGACGCGATGACCCCCGGAAGATGCCTCAGCAGCAGCCGGCGGCTCGCCGGCGGCACCTCGACGAGCATGCGCTTGACGCGGAGAAACACCCACCACGGCACGCCAACGACCTGCATCGCACGACGGGCGGCCGACCAGCCTTCGACCTCGGCCCAGGTGCGGCCGAACGAGACGTGCCAGAGGTAGTAGCCCCTCGTGATCGCGCGGGCCGTCCCCTCGCCGAGATGGGTGATCCGCAGTCGTGGGTCGATCCGCAGGCGGCGTCCCCGCCGCTTGAGCGCCCAGTGCAACACGATCTCGCTCTCCATCAGAGCGTCGAGGTCGTCCAGCTCGACGATCTCGTCGCGGCGGTAGACGGCGTTGTGGGAGTTGACCATGTCCGCGTCCCACCCGCGCTCGAGCGGAGGGCTCCAGCGCCAGAAGCTCATCACATGGGCCACGTCCGTGAACCCGACCCCGGGGTTGAGATTGCGGATCTCGCCGCTCGCGGCCGCCACCGAGCCGTCGGCGAAGACTTCCTCGATCGCGACGAGATATCCAGGCAGCGCGCGTGAGTGCTCCTCCAGGAACGCGACGACCGGCGCCCTGGCAGCGCGGATCGCGGCCGCCCGCATCGCGCCACCATACGGCCGCTCCGGCATCGGGACGACGCGCACGGACGAATAGTCGGAGCGGAGCAGCGGCGGCGTGCCGGGTGGCGCCGCGTCGATCAGGAGCACCTCGCACCGCTCGATGCCTTCCTGGCTGAGAACGCTTGCGAGCGCGCCCGCTCCACGCTCGCGGCGGCGCCCGACGATGATCACCATCGACACCGTCGGGTCGGTTGTCACTCCTCAGCCTTTGGCGACGAGCGCCGCGAACTCTGTCGTCGCTGACGAGCCCGCCCTTCTCGGTCCCGAGCTGCTTCACCGCGGCGAGCAGGTCGGCCCGCCGCTCCTCGGGCACGTCGAGGCCGAGCCGCTCGGCGACGATCGCGATCGAGTCGATGCCGCTCTTCTTGCCGAGCACGATCCCGCGCGTCGAGCCGACGAGCTCGGAGCTGTACGGCTCGATCGCCGGCGGATCGTGGAACTGGGCCGCGACTGCGCCCGACTCGCGCGTGAAGAGCGCATCGCCGGTGACGGCCTTCCAGGACGGCAGCGGCGTGCCGGCGCGCTGCTGCACGAGCTGGGACAGCGCCCGCGCCTGGGTCAGGTCGAGCCGGGTCGGGATGCCGTAGAGCGCCTCGAGCGCCAGGGCGACCTCGAGCAGGTCGGCGTTGCCGGCGCGCTCGCCCATGCCGTTGATCGTTCCCTGCACCCACGTCGCGCCGGCCTGCACGGCGGCGACCGCGGCGGCGGTGCCGAGGCCGAAGTCGTCGTGGCCGTGCCAGTGGACGGGGATCTCGCCGCCGAGCCAGTCGACCGTCTGGCCGACGAGGTACGCCGCCGCCTCGGGTGTCGCGATCCCGATCGTGTCGACGACCACGACCTCCTGCGCTCCTGCCTCGACGGCGGTCTCGTAGGCGCGCCGGTAGAAGTCGAGCTCGGCCCGCGACGAGTCGACGCCGAAGAACGCGACCTTGATGCCGGCCGCCGGTCGCGAACGAGACAGCGCTGCGAATCCGCTCGAGCATCTTCTCGTGCGAGACGCCGAGCGCCTGGAGCTTGGCGTCGGAGATCGGGCTCTCGATCACCGACGCCGGCACGCCGAGCTCGACGAGCGCCTCGACGTCGGCCTGCACGGCGCGCGAGAAGCCCCAGATCTCCGCCCGCAGGCCGGCGGCGCTGATCAGCTCGACCGCGCGCCAGTCCTCCGCCGAGACGCGCGGGAAGCCGGCCTCGATGCGGTCGATGCCCGCCGCGTCGAGCGCGCGGGCGATCTCGAGCTTCTCCTCCGGCGTCAGGACGACGCCGACCGACTGCTCGCCGTCGCGCAGCGTCGTGTCGTAGAGGCCGACGATCGTGGTGCGGCTGCGGGTCGAGCGCCATCTCGTTCAGATGGCCCGTCCACACCTTCGTCCGGTCGATCACGCCTGCACGATCCCGTCCGGGAAGCTCGAGAGCTTCTCGGCGCCGTCGCTCGTGATCAGGAAGTTGTCCTCGACGCGCAAGCCGCCACCGCCCTCCCAATAGCATCCTGGTTCGATTGCAAGAATCATGCCCTCCTCGATCGTGCCGCCGCCGGCCTGGTGAGCGTACGGCGGCTCGTGGGCGCGCGCTCCGACACCGTGACAGATCGGGTGCGACGGCTGGCCGGGGAACCCGATCGCCTCGATGCCCGGCGCGGATGCTGCGGTCGAGCTCGGGCAGGCTCGCGCCCGGGACGCACGACTCGACGGCCTCGTCGTAGACGCCCATCAGCCCCTGCTCGAGCTCGCGATAGCGCTCGGTCAGGTCGCCCGGAACGAGGTTCTTCGTGTGGTCGCACCAGTAGCCGTCGGCGCAGACCCAGATCTCGAACAGCGTCGGCTCGCCCTCGACGACGGGCCTGTTGGCCGTCGCGGTGAACGTCCTGATCCCCGATCCCGACCAGACGAGCGAGAAGCCGAGCGCGAGCTCGACCTGCCCGCCCCAGCCGGTTCCCTCGCCGTGGACGAAGCCGAGCCACTCGGAGGCCGCCTGCGCCTCGGTCATGCCGGGCCGGATCACGCCCTGCACGTGCTCCATCGCGGCGGCCGCGATGTCGTTCGCGAGCCGCATCCGCTCGATCTCCTGCGGCGTCTTCAGCATCCGCGCCTCGTTGAGCAACGGCGTCGCATCCTGCGCGTCCGGAAACGCGTCGAACCACGCCTTCGGGAAGGTCGTCGGCTCGCCCACCATGCGGTCGGTCGCCTGCGTCCCGAGCGAGAGCTCGATCCCGACCGCCTCGTACTGCTCGGCGAGCGCCGCCGCGAGGTCGAGCGCCCGCAGCGACGGCGGCCGCGGGTCGCGCTCGTCGTAGCCGCCGAAGAGCCGCAGATCGCTCGTCCAGGCCGTGCGCTCGGCATCCTCGCGCGACGGCTCGAGGCAGATCAGCGCCGGCTCGCCCTCGACGGGGAAGACGACGGCGTCGTAGCCCTTCATCCCCCAGAAGTTCGTCAGGTAGAGGACGTTGTCGGGGGCGCGGACGACGAGCGCGTCGAGCCCGCGGTCGCGCATCAGCGAGCGGACCCGGTCGAGCTTCGCGTCGTCGCGCGGCCAGCTCACGCGCGCTCCGACTTTGTGTTGAATCAACACAAGCTCGTCGAGCCCGCATTGGGCGCGCAGACCTTTGTGTTGAATCAACACAAGTCGGGCGCGCTCAGGTGCTCTCACCCCAGGGCCGCACGCGGGGCAGCGGCGGCGTGCCGTGCCCCTCTTGCCACGAGACGATCGGGTTCCGCAGCACGCCGATGTGCTCGATCTCGGCCTCGACGACGTCGCCGGGCTTGAGGTAGAGCAGCGCGCGCTCCTCGGGCGACTTGAACCCGGCCACGCCGGCCACCGTCCCGGTCGAGAGGACGTCGCCGGCGGAGTAGCCGAGGCCCGAGAAGTTGGAGAGGATCTGCTCGACCGTGACGGACATGTTCCGCATGTTCGAGCTCTGGCGCACCTCGCCGTTGACGCGGAGCTCCATCTCGAGCTCGCGCACGTTCGGGATCTCGTCGGGCGTCACGATCCAGGGGCCGAGCGGGCAGAACGTGTCGATCGCCTTGCAGAACGAGAAGACGCCGGAGCGCATCTCGCCGCGCTGGATGTCGCGCGCGGTGAGGTCGTTGAAGATCACGTAGCCGCCGACGTAGTCCATCGCCTCCTCGGCCGAGAACCACTTGCCGGCCTTCTTCAGCACGACGGCGAGCTCGAGCTCGTAGTCGAGCTCCTCGGTCAGGTGCTCGGGATAGATCACCGGCTCGTCGGGGCCGACGATCGCGTCGACGTTCTGGAAGAAGTTGATCCACGGCGCGATGTCGTGCGCCCAGTTGACGTTCTCCGACTCGGTCTTGTGCTCGCGGAAGTTGCCCGCCGTGTGGAAGAACTTCTTCGGGATGATCGGCGCGCGCAGCCGCGTCTCGGCGAGCGCCACGCGCTCACCGGTCTCGTCGGCGCCGCCGCGCTCGAAGTACTCGCGCATCGTCGGCACGTCGAGGACGGCGATCTCCTCGCCCTCGAGCACCCCGACCCGCCCTGCCCCCTCACCGAACGTGACCAGCTTCACGTATCCCCCATCCTCTCGCTCGCTCCGACGACTTTGTGTTGATTCAACACAATCTCCGCTTGCTCAGGCCGCAGGCCGTGCCCGCGCCGCACTTTGTGTTGATTCAACACAAAGTCCGCTCACGCGACGCCGCAGATGCGCATCGCGACGCGCGCGTACGTCTCGGCGGTGCGGACGAGGCCGTCGATCTCCAGGTTCTCGCCCTTCTCGACGTCCATCAGCCCGGTCGAGGTGCCGTAGTTGACGGTCGGGATCCCGTAGCGCGTCAGCGCCGAGGCGTCGGAGAACCAGCGGGTCACGTCGCGCCCGGGCACCTCGCCGAACACCTCCTCGTGCGAGGCGTCGATCGCCGCCACGAGCTCGTGCCCCTCGTCGATCTCCGCGCCGGGCGCCGTCACGTAGACCTCGCCCTCGATGCCGTACGACGGGAACCGCTCCGCGAGCCCGCGCACCATGTCGAGCACCTCGCGCCGCGCGACGCCCATCGCCTTCGTCGGCGGCACGCGCACGTCGAGGAACAGGTCGGCGTGGTGCGGCGTCCGCGAGACGCGCCAGCCGAAGCCACCCTCGATCGCGCCGACGTTGACGATCGCCTTCGCGCCGCGGTAGCCGTTGGCCGGGTCGTTCTCCCAGCTCGGGATCCACTCCTGCACCACCGAGAGCACCTCGTGCAGCCGCAGGATCGCGTTCTGGTCGCGCTTGCCCTCGCTGAAGGCCGTGTGGATGAAGTTGCCGTGCGCCCGGATCCGGAGCCAGAGCGAGCCGTAGTGACCGAGCACGACCTTGCCCTCGGTGGGCTCGCCGAGCAGGCACATGTCGGCGACGCCGCCGTGCGAGACGAGGTAGCGCGTACCGGCCGCGTAGCCGCGGTACTGAGCGCCCTGCGCATCGCCGTACTGCGTCTTCTCGATCTCGCCCGCGACGGCGGCGATCATCACGTCGCCCTGCAGCCGAGACGCCGGCGTCCTGCAGCGACCGCACCGCCTCGAGATAGCAGGCGAGCGCGCCCTTCATGTTCGAGATGCCGAGACCGTAGAGCCGTCCGTTGTCGACGAAGTGCTGCGGCTGGAAACCGGGCACGTCGCGCAGCCACTCCTCGCGACCCGAGTACGACGTGTCCATGTGGCCGTTGAACATCAGCGTCTTGCCGCCGCCCGCACCGAGCCACGTGCCGATCGCGTTCGCCCGGCCGTCCTCGACCTGCTGCCACTGGACGCGGAGATCAGCGGCCCGGTAGAGCTCGACCATCAGCTCGGCCATCCCCTGCTCGTCGCCCGTGAAGCTGTGGACGTCGATCATCCGGCCCGCCGTCTCGACGAGCCGTTCCCGGTCGACGGTGATCTCCGGCAGGCTCATGCGTCCCGGAAGTGCGGCAGCACCTTCTCGCCGAAGAGCCGGATCTGCTCGAGCCGGTTCTCGCCCCAGAGCTCGAGCATGATGTGGGTGCAGCCCGCGTCGCGGTACTCCTCGATCGCCTCGATGCAGTCCGACGGCGTGCCCGCGATCGGCTTGCACTTGTCGAGCAGCGAGTCGGTGACGAGCGCCTTGGCGGCGAGCCGGCCACCGCTCTCCATCGCCTCGGCGACCGGGATGATCTCCTCCTGGTCGATCCCTGCCGACTCGAGCAGCACGTCGGCCGAGCCCTGGATGTTCTGCACCTTGTTCGCCAGGTACATGCCGCCGATCTCGCGGGCGCCGTCGCGGCCGATCTCGCGGTCGGTGGCGTGGATCGAGGCGAGGATCGTGCAGCCGAGGTCGACATCGCCCGGATCGCGACCCGACTTGGCCGCGCCCTCGCGGATGTTGCCGGCGGTGTAGCGCACGTAGTCGGGCGTCGTGATCGACGGCGTCAGGAGCCCGTCGCCGATCTCGCCGCCGATCTGCTGCATCATCGGCGCGGTGCCGGCGACGTAGACGGGCACGTCCCAGCGCGGCGAGTGCGCCTCGTCCGAGAGCGCCGGGATGTCGGCCGAGAACACCTTGCCGTCGTACTCGAACCGCTCGCCGCCGAGGATGCCGCGCACGATCTCGACCGAGTCGCGCATGTGCGCGAGCGGCTTCGTCACCTTCGGCGGGCCGCCCTGCTTCGTGTTGTTGAGGAAGATCTTCGAGGTGCCGAAGCCGACGATGAAGCGTCCCGGGCCGGCCGCCTCCTGCACGACGCGGGCGTCCATCGCGACCTGCACCGGGTGGCGCGTGTACGGCGAGATGATGCCCCAGGCGATCGTCAGGTTCTTCGTCTCGCGCGCCATCAGCGCCGAGACGACCGTCGAGCCGCGCGCCTCCATCTGGTGCTTGCGCCACCACGGATACGCCTCGGCGAGCCAGACGGTGTCCATCCCCGCCTCGTCCATGGCGCGCGCCGATGCGAGCATCTCGTCGAGCGGCTCCATCGTGAGCTGCATCACGCCGATGCGGAAGGGAACCGCCACCGTCAGCCTCCTTGTCGGGTCATTCGTGACATGTCACGGGAAGGTACCACGATCTCGGCCCTGTGACATGTCACCAGAGCACGCGCTACGCAGCTGCTGCCTTCGCCTCGGCCACCTTCGACCTCGAGCGCGGTGAGCACGTTCCCGACCTGCTGGTTGATGATCGGCTGCAGGACGCGCTGGCCCATCGAGCCGACCGGCCCGGCGATCTTGACGTCGGCCGACCAGTCCATCGAGGTGTGGTCGCCCTCGCCCGAGAGCGTGAACGAGGTCGTCATGTTCATCATCGCGCCGACGCCCTTGCCCTTCGCGTTCATCGACGCGAACTCCGGCGGCCGCTCCTCCAGCTTCTCGAAGTCGATCGTCATCTTGAGGCCGCCGAGGCCGAGCGGCACCTTCACCTTCGCCTGCCAGTGCCGGTCGTCCTTGATCTCGAATCCCTCGACGCCCGGCATCAGCCCCGCCATCTGGGCCGGATCGTTGATCACGCTCCACACGACCTCGCGCGAGGCGTCGAGCTCCTTCGTCCCGTTCACGTTCACCTGGAAGTCACCTTGACTGTTCCTCTCGACCGCTCCGGGTTGGAGAGCATCTCCCAGACGCGGTGGTAGGGGTTGTGGCTGTCGGTCACGATCGCGCCGCCCGCCGCGCGGAGCGCGTCCTGGATGCCGGCGCAGATGCAGTGGATGCCGCCGCCGCCGCCCTCCCCCATGCCCTTGGTGCCGAGCGGCGTGAACGGGGACGGCGACTCGAACGCACCGGTCTTGAGCGGCGGCATGTCGAGCGCGTGGGGCACGTGGTAGTCGTAGAAGTTGGGCGTCAGCAGGTTGCCGTCCTCGTCGTAGACGAACGACTCCCACAGCGCCGCGCCGATCGCGTGCGCGGTCGCGCCCATCACCTGGCCCTCGACGATCTGCGGGTTGATGCGGACGCCGCAGTCGTCCACGGCGGCGTAGTCGACGACCTCGGTGACGCCGGTCTCCGGGTCGATCTCGACGACGCAGGCGTGGATCTGGGTCGCGTAGGTCAGCGTCAGGTTGCCGAACTTCTTCTCCTTGTCCGGCACCTGGAAGGGCGGCCGGTAGACGAAGCGGCGGTTCATCGTCGGCGGATCCTCGGGGAAGCCGGCGTTGTTCGCGTTCGGGATCGCGCCGAGCGCCATGAACGGCAGCGCCGCCTCGTGGTTGTCCTTGATCCGGGCGAAGCCGTCGGCGAGCTCGATCGCCTCCTCGGGGCACTGGAACACCATCGAGGCGAGCTTGATCATGTCGCCCGCGAGCAGGTCGGCGGCGCCCTTGACGGCGCCGAGCCCGGTGACCGCGAACTGGCTCGCGTAGGTGCCCGAGAAGCCGGCGTGCGAGTTCCAGTAGCTGTCGTGGCCGGAGCGCACGTGCACCATGTCGACGTCGCAGTGGAGGATGTCGGCGACGACCTGGGCCGCCGTCGTCTCGTGGCCCTGACCCTGCGGCGTCGTGCCGAGCGTGACGACGATCTCGCCGAAGATGTCGAGCTTGACGGTCGCGACCTCGTTGTTGCCGGAGAACTGGAGGTCGGGGTTGATCAGCTGCGACTGGCCGAAGTTGTTCGTGCCCGAGTCGAGCGTGGAGCCGATCCCGAGCCCGAGCAGCTTGCCGCGCGAGGCTGCCTCTCGCCGCCGCTGCTCGATGCTCGACGCACCGATGAGCTCGAGCGCCATGTCCATCGCCCGCGGGTAGTCGCCCGAGTCGTAGACGCAGCCGTTCGGCGTCTCGTACGGCATGTCCTCGGGCTGGACGAAGTTCTTCCGCCGGATCTCGACCGGGTCGATCCCGAGCGTGTGCGAGACGATGTCGATCACCCGCTCGGTGAACCAGAGCTGCTGCATGCGCGAGTAGCCGCGGTTCGGCGACACCGGCGCCTTGTTCGTCATCGCCTGCGTGAACTCGAGCCGGATGTGGCGCCACTTGTAGAGCCCGGCCGCGACCTGCGACCAGATCACGCCGCCGAGCGGCTCGTAGCGCAGGTACGCACCGGCGTCGTCGATCGCCTTCGTCGCGGAAGCCGAGCAGCGTGCCGTCGGCCTTCACCGCCACCTCGGTGCCCTCGAACCAGCGCTCGTTGCCGTGCGACATCGACTGGTGGAACTCGGTCCGCCACTCGGTCCACTGGATCGCGCGGTTGAGCTTGCGCGCGAGCAGGCAGCACGCGACGAGCTGCGGATGCGAGGTGATCTTGTTGCCGAACCCGCCGCCGATGTCCTGGGTGACGATGCGCAGCTTGTCGAGCCCGACGCGCATCGCCGGCCCCATCATGATCGCCGCGAAGCCCGGGAACTGGTTGTTCGTGAACATCGTCCACTGGCCGGTGCCGCGGTTGTACTCGACGAGCGCGCCGTCGCACTCGAGCGGCGTCGAGTTGAAGCGGTCGAAGTGGAGCTCGTCGATCTCGACGATGTGGTCGGCCTCGGCGAACGCCGCGTCGACGTCGCCCCACTCCCAGACGCCGGAGTACGAGAGGTTGCCGCCGCAGTCCTCGTGGAGCACGGGCGCCCCGTCGGCGAGCGCCTTGCGCGCGTCGACGACGACCTCGAGCGGGTCGTAGTCGACCATCACGAGCTCGGCCGCGTCGCGGGCCAGCTCGCGCGTCTCGGCGACGACGGCGACGACCGGCTCACCGAGATAGCGCACCTTGCCGACGGCGAGCGCGTAGTCCTTGACGTGGCCGCCGGGCGGAGCGGCGATCTGGAAGAACGGATCGGTCAGGATCGCCACCTCGTCGCCCGTCAGCGTCCCGAAGACGCCGGGAAGCTCGAGCGCGGCGGAGACGTCGATCGAGGTGATCGTGGCGTGCGCGTACGGCGAGCGCACGAAGTGCAGGTAGCCCATTCCCTTGCGCTTGATGTCGTCGAAGAAGACGCCCTGGCCCTCGACGAGCCTCCGGTCCTCCTTGCGCGGGACGCTCTGACCGACCGCAGCTCCCTTCGTCAGGGTCTCCGGCCTCGGTCTCGATCGCGGTCAACTCGCACCCCCTTCACCGACGGCGACGACCGCTTCGACGATGTTCCAGTACCCGGTGCAGCGGCAGATGTTGCCCTGCAGCGCGACCTTGACCTCGTGCTCGGTCGGGCGCGGGTTCTGCTCGAGCAGCGCGGTGGCGCTCATCAGCATCCCGGGCGTGCAGTAGCCGCACTGGAGACCGTGGTGGTCGCGGAACGACTGCTGCAACGGCGTCAGCTCGCCGTCGCCGCTCGCGAGGCCCTCGACGGTCGTGATCGACGCTCCGTCGGCCTGGACGGCCAGCATGCAGCAGCTCTTGATCGCATCGCTCCCGAGCTGCACGGTGCACGCGCCGCAGCTGCCCGTGTCGCAGCCGATGTGGGTGCCCGGTCAGGTCGAGGTCGTCGCGGAGGAAGTGGACGAGGAGGAGTGACGCCGGCACGTCGCGCTCGTAGGTCGTCGCCGTTGATCTCGACCGAGATCGTCCGGCTCGTGGAGGTCGTGGACACGCTCACCCCTTTGCTCTCTCTGCCGCCTGCAGGACTGCGCTGACGGCCGACACCTCGGCGAGGTGGCGGCGGTAGTCGGCATCGGCATGGACGTCGGACGGTGGGTCGATGCGTCGCGCCGAGACCGTGCGCGGCTGCGCGAACGGCTGCCTCGGAGTAGTCCCCGGCCGCGAGGCTGCCTCCATCGCCGTCGCCCGCACGGGCACCGACGAGACGCAGCCGAGCGCGATCCGTCGTCCCGCTCGGCCCGACGGTCGCGGCGGCGCTGACGATGTAGGTGCCGTGCGCGCCGAGCGTGACGCCGGCCATCCCGTCTCCCGTCGCCCGGCTTGCGGGTCGGGACGGAGATCTTCGTCAGCAGCTCGCCCTCGCCCGACGGCCGTCAGGTAGACGCCGAGGAAGAACTCCTCGGCCGACACGGTGCGCTCGCCGCCGTGCTCCGGATCGTGAACGAGGCGCCGAGCGCGACGAGCAGCGGCGGGTAGTGGTTGGTCGGGATCGTTGACGCAGACGTTGCCGCCGATCGTGCCGCGGTTGCGGATCTGCACGTCGGCGATCGTCGCTGCGACCTCGGCCAGGATCGGCCGTGCGACCTCCACCTCGGAGGACGCGATCAGCTGCGTGTTCGTGACCATCGCGCCGATCTCGAGGCTGCTCTGGTCGGCGGAGAACGAGATCGTCCGCAGCTCGTCCAGATCGGCGAGATCGACGAGCACATCGGGCGAGGCTGCCCGGGCCTTCATCACGTTGACGAGCGTCTGGCCGCCTGCGAGGGCACGTGCCCCATCGTGCTCGGAGAGGAGGGCGATTGCCTCCTCGACGGTTGCCGGACGCGCGTACTCGACCTCTCGTAGAAGCATGCCTCTATTGGTCGCACACCAGGCGGTGACATGTCAAGGCGGAACCGATTCTGTAGCATCGCGCGATGGCGACCTTCGATGCGGTGTTCGTCGGCTCGGGGATCAACTCGCTGGTCGGAGCGGCGCTGCTGGCGCGCGAAGGCTGGAGCGTCTGCGTGCTCGAGCGCAACGACGTCGCCGGCGGCTGCATCCGCACCTCGACCGATCTGACCGCTGCCCGGGTTCACCCACGAGGTGCTCGCGTCCTGGCACCCGCTCTTCACCGGCTCCGCCGCCTACGCCGAGCTCGAAGGGCGAGCTCGACCGCGCGCGGCGTCGTGTACGTCAACACCGACCTGCCCACCGGAACCGCCTTCCCGGACGGCTCGGCGGCGTTCATCACCGGCTCCCTCGAGGGCAACGTGGCGGAGTTCGACCGGCTCGCGCCCGGCGACGGCGCCGCCTGGGAGCGGCAGTTCAACGAGTTCATGGCGCAACGCCGACCTCGCCTTCGGGATCCTCTCGACCGAGCTCTGGTCGACGGCCGGGCTCACGCTCGGCCGCAAGGCGCTCCGCCGGCTCGGCCGCCGCGGCCTGCTCGAGTTCGCCGGGCAACACGCTCGTCAGCTGCCGCGACTGGGTCTCGACGACGTTCGAGTCGGAGGCCGCCCACGGCGTGCTCGCGCCGTGGGTGCTGCACACGGGCCTCGGGCCCGATCAGGCGACGTCCGGGTTCATGACGCAGGTGATCGGCGCCGCGCTGCAGCTCGGCGGCATGCCGGTGCCGCGTCGGCGGCGGCGTCCGCCTCGTCGACGCGCTCGCGGGCATCGTCACCGACGCGGGCGGCGAGGTGCGGCTCTCGGCCGACGTGCGCGCAGATCCTCGTCGCGAACGGCCGCGCGACCGGCGTGCGGCTCACCGGACGGCGAGATCGTCGCCGCGACCCGCGCGGTCGTCGCCAACGTGACGCCGACGCAGCTCTACGGGTCGCTGCTCGGCGGCTCGGACGTGCCGACGCGCCGTCGCCGAGGCGGCGGCGCGGTTCCGCTACGGCCGCGCGCGAGATGCAGATCCACCTCGCGCTCGACGAGCCGCCGCGCTGGAAGGGCGGCGACGCCGAGCGGCTCGCCCGCTGCCCGATCGTCCACGTCACCCCTGGTCTCGACGGCGTCTCGCGGGCCGTCAACGAGGCCGAGCGCGGGCTGCTGCCGGCCGAGGCGACGATCGTCTGCGGCCAGCCGTGCGCGCTCGACCCGTCGCGCGCGCCGGACGGCAAGTCGATCATCTGGATCCAGCTGCAGGAGCTTCCGGCCGGCCGGGTCAAGGGCGATGCCGCCGGCGAGCTCGACACCGGCGACGGCACGCTGGACCGACGAGCTGCAGCGAGGCATATGCCGACCGCATCGTCGCCCGCCTCGGCGACTCGATCGAGAACCTCGGCGCCGCGACGCTGAAGCGCGTCGTCGTCTCCCCGCCCGACCTCGAGGCGCTCAACCGCAACCTCGTCGGCGGCGACATCTACGGCGGCTCGTGCGCGCTCGACCAGAACCTCCTCTGGCGCCCGCTCGCCGAGGCGCCCGGTCACGAGACCGCCGTCGCCGGACTCTGGCACATCGGCGCGAGCACGCATCCCGGGCCCGGGCCTCGGCGCCGGCTCCGGCTACCTCGTCGCGAAGGAGCTGACGAAGCCGCCGATCACGCAGCGGCTCCTCGCGAAGCTGCCGGGACGCTCGTGACGCCTCTCGCTCTCGGAGATCTCGACGATCGGCGCGTCGTTCGCCGAGGACGTCGAGGCGTACGCCGCCGCGGGCTTCGACGCGATCGGGATCTGGGAGTTCAAGCTGCCGCCCGACGACGAGGCGAACCTCGCGCTGCTCGCCGAGCACGGCCTCGGCCGTCTCGGTCTGCGTGCCCGAGGTCCCGTCGGTGCTGCCGCTCGCGATCGCCGGGCATGGAAGGCCCTTCCGACGTCGCCGAGCGCATCGCGGCGCTCGAGGCCTCGGTGCGACGGCTTGCCGCCTACGACCCCGAATGCGTTGCCTGCCTCGCCGGCCCGCTCGGCGACCACACGCTCGCCGAGGGAACGGATCTGCTCGTCGGCGCGCTCCAGCGCCTCGGCGCCGTCGCGCGCGAGGCCGGAACGTGGGTCGGCTTCGAGCCGGTGCACCGGAGCCAGCGGGACGAGGCGGGCTTCGTCAACAGCCTCAACGACGCTGACGGGGTGCTTGGCGGTCGCCGGGGCGCCGCAGGTCGGGATCCTCTTCGACACCTACCACCTGTGGGACGACCCCGAGGTGCTGCCCTGGATCGAGGCCAACATCAGCCGCATCGTCGGCGTCCACATCAGCGACTGGCCGGCCGCCGACCGCACCGACCGCGTCCTCCCGACCGAGGGCATCTCCCACACGCTCGAGCTCGTCGCCGCGCTCGTCCTCGCAGGCTGGGACGGCGCGCTCGACGTCGAGATCTTCTCCACCCCGGAGCTCTTCTGGGGCCTCCCGGTCGACGAAGCCGCCCGCCGCGCCTACGCAGCGGCCGCTCCGCTCGACTGACGCCGACCTCGCGCCCTCGCCATCGCAACGCCACTGACGCCGGCCGCGCGTACTCGCCATCACAACACCGCTGGCGCCGGCCTCGCGGCCCCACCGTCACGAAAGACTTGCCCGCACCCAGGCGCGCCTCCGCCCCCGCGCACTCCGCCGACGCGCACCTTCACATCCAACTCGCGTCGAACCGGCCGCTTTGCCAAGGAGCGCGCGAGGGCTTTGTGTTGAATCAACACAAACTCTGTGGCGCCGCCGATCGGCGCTTCGACACGATGGTCAGGGCGGTGCAACCGAGCGTTGCACGGCCGGTCCATCCCGCGTGAGGCGCGGCGTAGCCTGCCGACGCCGACGGTGCGCCGCAGCGAGGTGATCGATGACCCGCAAAGCGTCCGGCGTGTAGCGCGTTGCCTCCCTGAGGGCCATCAGCAGGGCCTCGTTTCGTTCTGCGCGTCTCAGTCGCTCGGCGCCCACAACCGCCCGTACCGTGTGATATCCAGGCCCGGCGAGGCCTACGGCGCCAGCCTCGCGAGTGACACCGCGCCAGATCTCAGCGACCGAACAGCGGCCGTCATCCAGAGCCCAGATCTGCTCCAGAAGGAACGGGTGCAAGCGCGGTGAGAACTGCACCTTCCGAAGTGTGGAGCGATGCTCGTGACGCGGTGTGCCGAATTCGGCACGACTTCGTCACGTCGAGCGCGCCCGGCGGCAGGAGCGCACCATGCTCGCCACACCCACTTTGTGTTGATTCAACACAAAGTGAGCGACCCGTCGGGAGCAATGAACTGAATCGTGCCCGCTGCCTGCTGGCGTCGCAGTCGAGCTTGTGTTGATTCAACACAAAGTCCGCTCGCTCGCAGGCGCTGGCGCGCGCCCCTTGGCTGCGCCGCGCGGTGGTTGGACAGCGCGCGGACGGCTCGAGCAGACCGTGGCCGGACAGGGCGCTGACGGCTCGTGGCAGGACAGCGCGTTGACGGCTCCACCACACCGTCGCTGGACCGCCGCGCCCGGCTTGGCCGCACCGGTGGCCGGACTGGCGGCGGTCGGCTAGACGGTGCCGTACAGCTTCAGGATGATCGCGACGTAGCGCTTCGTGTCCTCGAACAGGCCGCGGTCGCGGACGGCCTGGGCGCCCTGGTAGTAGCCGGCGAGGGCGAGGCGGCGGTCGCCGCCGAACTGATCGAGGAGCCAGCGGAGGTAGCGGACACCGGCGCGGACGTTCCCGTCGTAGGTTCGCGGCGTCGTCGTGCCGAGGAGGATCTGGTCGACCCATGCCCAGGTTCCGGGCAGGAGCTGCATGACGCCGATCGCGCCGACGTTCGAGACGACGCTCTCCTGGAAGCCCGATTCCATCCAGGCGGTGGCGCGGGCGAGTTGCGGGTCGACGCCGTAGACGGCCGACCAGTGATCGAGCGACGCCCGCACCGCGTCGGCGGACGCCGTGGCGCCTGTCCCGCCGGCGTTCGGCCGCTGGGCGGCACCAGCGGGGAGGGACAGACGCTGCCCGGGGACGATCACGGTGGACAGCTTGAGCCGGTTCTGCTTCGCGAGCAGGAGCGGGCTGACCCCGTAGCGCTCGGAGATCGAGTAGAAGCTCTCGCCCGCCGCGACGGTGTGCGTCGCCAGCGTCGGCGGCGTGAACGAGCCCGCCGAGACGGTGCGGCCGGCGAGCGCCTGATAGGTGAGCTTCCCGGCGATGCCGTCGGCGGCGAGGCGCTTCTTCGCCTGGAACCGCGCGAGCGCCCCGGCGGTGGCAGCAGTGAACCGGCCGTCGACCGCGGTCGGATCGAGCCCGTACGGGATCAGCCGAAACTCGAGCGAGGAGACATCCCAGCCGACGGCACCGACCGCGAGCTCGCGCTGCCCGAGCAGCGGCCGACCGAGGGACCCGAGCGCCGAGCGGGTCTTGCGCTCGACGCGGCCGGTGACCGGGATTCCCTTGACGCGCTGCAGGTTGGTCAACCCCGTCGTCGTCAGCGGCCCCTGGACGCCGTCGACGGCCGCCGGATAGAACCCGTGCGCATGGAGCGCGACCTGGAGGGCGGCGATGCTGGAGCTGCCGGCAGCGCCGGCGGGGCCGCTCAGCGCCAGGGCACCGATAACAGCGGTCGTGAAAACGAGCAGGCGGCGCATAGTTCGTCTGTCGGCAGGGCACCGGATGGCCTGAAGCGGTGTTAACGCCACCCTTACACGGCCTGATCGGAGCTCCGCGACGCCTCTCGATGGAACACCTGGTCGTGACATCGACACCCCCGCACTCGACGCCGAGCTGAACACACACGCGATCGAGGGTGGATCGTACGACGGCTGCCAGCGTCTCCACATGCCCCGGTTGGGGCACGTGAGCTCGACGGGTTTGGCGTCAAAAGCTCCCCGGCTTGGACTCGAACCAAGAACCTATCGGTTAACAGCCGATCGCTCTGCCAATTGAGCTACCGGGGAAGGAAGCGGCCGGAAGTGTACCCCGCGCGGAGGGTGCTGTCCCGGGAGGGCGCCTAGACTTGCTCGATGGAGGACGCTCAGGCCGCTCAGCAATCGCTCCCGTGGCCCATGCGGCTCGTCCGCTGGCCGTTCAAGATTCTCCGCACGCTCTTCCGCGTCATCCCCGAGGCGATCGACGGCTACTTCACGGACCGATGCGGCCAGCACGCCGCCGGCATCGCCTACCGTGTCCTCTTCTCGCTCGTTCCGCTCTCGATCGTGCTCGTCGCGATCTTCGGCCTCGTGCTCCGGAACGACGGGCTCCGCAACGACGTGATCAACGAGATCGTCGACGCACTCCCCCTCTCCGAGAGCGGCGGCGCCGACGTGACACGGCAGATCGAGAAGCTGGCCTCACCGGCGACCGCGTTCGGCCTCGTCAGCCTCGTCGTCTTCGCCTGGGCGGCGACCGGAATGATGGCCTCGCTTCGTGCCGGCCTCGAGGTCGCGATGCGCGTCGAGCGGGGCCGGCCGGCCGTGCGGGGCAAGCTCGTCGACGTGATCCTGATCGTGGGGGCCGGGGCGCTCGTACTCGGAGCCGTCCTGCTCAACCTCGCGACGCAGGTTCTGACCAACTCGGTCGAGCGGCCGCTCGACCGGCTCGGGATCGACGGCGGCCTGCTCGGAGAGGCCATCCGCTACGGCGTTCCGGTCGTTCTCACCACCGGCGTCGTGCTCCTGATCTATCGCTTCGTGCCGGCGCGCCGACTGAAGCTCGGTGACGCGCTCGCTGGTGCCATCGTCACGGCGCTCCTGTTGATCGCGATCTCGCTCGTCTCCGGCGTGATCTACGAGCGCACCCGCAGCCTCAGCGTCGATCTACGGCTCGTTGACCGCGGCGCTCGATCTTCCTCTACTCCGTCTACCTCTACGCCTCGGCGCTGCTGCTCGGGGCGGAGGTCGCCGCAGCCTGGTCACGACCGTCGCTCGGGCCTGAGCGAGCCGCTGATGCGCCAGATTCGCCGCGTCGCCCTGGGCCTGTTCGTGCACCAGGACCTGCCGGCAGCCCGGCCGGACCGGCCGCGGGTGCCGACCGACCCCTCAGTAGACGGCGTTAGGCCAGGCCGGTCAGCGCCTGCCGCACCTTCGCGAGGTGCGCCTGCAGCTCCGTGGCGCGCGCGAGGTCGGTCTCTCCCTGCAGGTCGCGGCGGAGCTTCCGCTCGCGCAGCCGAAGCAGCATCTCCGTGCCCGTGCGCTTGGTGATTCCCTCGCTCGAGGCGGTGGCATCGAGCTCGGCGAGCAGGCCGACGAGATCCGCATCGGGCGGTACCCCGGCCACGAGCGAAGCCCGCATCCTCCGGTGCTCCTCGAGATCGAAGTGCTCCTCACCGAGGCCGGCGAGGGAATCTCGGAGCGACGGATGGGCGACGACGGCGGCGAGCGCCTCGCGCTCGAGCCGGATCCCGGCGTCGAGCAGCTTCTTCGGCTGGCTCACGCTCGGCGCGCCGGGTGCGGCCGCCGCGCCTCGCGCCGGCGCGATCCCGGAGAGCGTCTCGCGCGGCAGGTCGAGGCGGTCGGCGACGAGCCGCAGCGCCTCCTGGCGCTCCGGCGAGTCCTCGGCCTTCGAGAGGATCTCGCGCGCGCGGACGAACGCCTCCTGCCGGTCGGTGGCGCGCTCGAGCTCGAGGCGGACGCGGTAGTGGAGATAGCTCTCCGCCTGGCCGAGCCGTTGCTCGAAGCCCGTCGGGGCATCGGCCGGATCCTGGCCGAGCGGCAGCACCACGACCCGGATCTCGAAGCCCTGGCCGTGCGCCCGCTCCATGCCGCGCAGCGTCGCCTCCTCCCCGGCGGCGTCGGCGTCGAAGCAGAGGTACAGCGCGCTTGGTCAGCCGGGCGAGCTCGCGCAGGTGCTGCTCGGTGAGCGCGGTGCCCATCGATGCGACAACGGGCTCGAACCCCGCCTGCCGCAACGCGATCACGTCGGTGTTGCCCTCGACCACGACCGCGCGGTCCTGCTTCGCGATCGCCGGACGCGCGAGGTGGAGGCCATAGAGGACGCTGCTCTTCTTGAAGAGATCGCTCTCGGGCGAGTTGACGTACTTGCCCTTCAGCGGATCGTCTTCACGCAGCTTGCGCGCCTGGAAGCCGATCACCCTGCCGCGCGCGTCGGCGAGGGGGAACATGAGCCGGGGCGGGAAGTAGTCGTTGCCGCGCTGGTTCGTCAGCCCGGCGGCGCGCAGCTCCTCGTTCGTGAACCCCTTCTCGCGTGCCTTCGCGGCCAGGCCGTTGCCGGGCGAGAGCCCGAGGCGGAACTCCTTCGAGACCTCCTCGCCGAGACCGCGGCTCGCGAGATAGGCGCGCACCGGCTCCCCGTCGGCGCCCTCCCAGAGGTGGCGCTCGAAGAAGGCCGCCGCCTGATCGAGAACGGCGAAGAGGCGCTCACGGCGCTTGCGCGCCTCGTCGGCCTGCGGCGAGGTCTCCTCGTACTCGAGCGGGATCCGGAACCGCTCCGCCAGCCACTCGATCGCTCCGACGAAGTCGAGTCCCTCGGTCTCGCGGACGAAGGTGACGACGTCGCCGCCCTTGCCGCAGCCGAAGCAGTGATACAGGTTGAGGTCGGAGTTGACCGAGAAGCTCGCCGAGCGCTCTTCGTGAAACGGGCACCGGCCCATGTACCGCGTGCCCGAGCTCTTGCGCAGCGACGTGCGCAACCCCACGACCTCGACGATGTTGGAGGCGTCGACGACGTCGCGAACGCTCTTGTCCTTGATCCGCGCCATCTACTGGCCGCCAACGTACGCGAGCGCGAAGCGATCGGTCATGCCCGGAGACATAGTCGGTGATCCGCTCGGCGAGATCTCCGTCACCGGGAGGGAGCAGCTCGGGATCCTCGACGAGCCTCGCGAAGATCGCATGGAGCACATCGTGCGCGCGGCGGTGCTCCGGCCCGACCTGAGGGCCGAGGTAGACACGATCGAACATGAAGGCTCGCAGCGAGAGCATCGCCTCGCCGATGTCGTCGCTCTGGCGGATGTCGCCGGCCTCCTCCGACGTCTCGACCAGATCGTGGACGAGCCGGTCGATGCGCTCCGAGCCGCGTCGCGCCGAGCAGCTCGATCTCGGCGTGCGGAAGGTCGGACTCGGAGAGGATGCCGTACCTGATCGCGTCGTCGATGTCGTGGTTGATGTACGCGACGCGGTCGACGACGCGAACGACCTTGCCCTCGAGCGTCTCCGGCTCCTGCGCGCCCGTGTGCGTGAGGATGCCGTCGCACACCTCATGGGTGAGGTTGAGCCGCCGCGCGATGCGCAGCGACTGCTCGTTGTGGCGGAACCGCCGGCCGAACGATGCGTTGAGAGCGTCGTCGAGCGCCTGCTCGCCCGCGTGGCCGAACGGCGTGTGGCCGGTGTCGTGACCAAGGCCGATCGCCTCGACGAGATCCTCGTTGAGGCGGAGCGCCCGCGCGACGACGCGCGAGATGGCCGTCGTCTCGAGCGTGTGCGTCATCCGGGTGCGGTAGTGATCGCCTTCCGGATCGATGAAGACCTGCGTCTTCCCCTTCAGCCTGCGGAACGGCTTCGAGTGCACGAGGCGGTCGCGGTCGCGCTGAAACGGGGTGCGGACGGAGCACGGTTCCTCCGGCACCAGCGCGCCCACGGGTTTCGAACGAGCGAACCGCGAGCGGTGACAGCCACGCCTCCTCCTGAGCGCGCACACGCTCCTCGAACGGCTCAACGGTGCGGCCTCGGGATCCCATGGAATGGAGGGTAGTCGCGATACCGGATTCCACGCCTTATGCCGCTCGGGCGTGTTCGGTCACAGCCGTCGAGGCTAGAAGGAGTGCGACTGGCCGCCGTCGACGGTGATGCAGGTTCCGACCACCCACGATGCGCGCGGCGACACCATGAACGCGACCACGTCGGCGATCTCGTCCACGGTTCCGAGGCGCCCGAACGGCAGCTCGCGCTCGATGAACGCCGCCATCCCGTTCGGATCCTCCCGGGTGCGGCGCTCCCAGCTTCCTCCCGGAAACAGCGTCGATCCCGGGAGCGACGCTGAACACCCGCACGCCGTCCTTGGCGAGGTCGGTCGCCATCGCCTTGGCGAGGCTGATCTCCGCCGCCTTGGCGATGTTGTAGCTCGGGGCACCGCCGCCCTCCCGCCCCCAGATCGACGAGATCATCGCGATCACGCCGCCTCCGCGGGAGCGGAGCGACGGCAGCGCGGCGTGCGAGACGTTGACCGCAGGGAAGAGGTTCTTGTCGAGCACGGCCTGCAGATCGACCGCGTCCATGTCCGCGAACGTCTTCGCGCCGGAGCCGCCGACGTTGTTGACGACGATGTCGACACCGCCGAGCTGCTCGACGGCGGCTGCGACGACTGCTGCCGCGCCGTCCGCCGTCGTGACGTCGGCGACGACGCCGATCGCTCGCCCCGGGCCGGCGATCGACCGCACCGTGGCATCGAGCTCGTCAGCACCGCGCGCACAGAGCACGACGTCGGCGCCCTCCTCCGCGAGGCGCGTCGCGATCCCGCGACCGATGCCCCGGCTCGAGCCGGTCACGATCGCGACTTTGCCGGCAAGCCCGAGGTCCACGCGGGGATCCTAGCCTCTACGTGCCGGGCATCCCTCCGCCCGTGTGCACCTGTCCGGCGCGCAGCTCGTCCCAGACGACGAAGACGTTGCCGGGCTGCAGTCCGAGCTCGCGGACGACGATGCCCGCGACGGCAGAGAGCACCCGCGCCACGAGCTCTGGCGGCCGGCCCTCGAAGGCGCTGATCCGGACGATCGGCGGGTGGGTCGCGTCGGGCTGGTCGAGCGGTGCGTCGTCGACGCCCTCGCGGTAGGCACCGGGCGGCAGCGTCTGCCAGGTGACCCACGTTCCCGACGGCTCCTCGCCGAGCTCACGGCTGACGGCGTCCGCGATCGCGCGCGAGACGACGTCGAGGTCGACGCCGACGCGCTGACGGAGCGCGGTCACCTGCACGATCGGCACCCGCCAACGTTAGACGACCGCGGTACGGTTGGCGGATGACCGAGATCCTGCTGGCGCGACACGGTGAGACGGACTGGAACATCGGCCGCCGTGTCCAGGGACATACCGACATCCCGCTCAACGCCGCGGGCGTCGACCAGGCCCGCGCCCTCGCCGAGCAGCTCGCGGGAGAGCCGCTGACCGCCGTGTTCTCGAGCGACCTCTCGCGCGCGCTCGACACCGCAACCGCGGTAGCCAACGCGCATGGGCTCGTGGTCGTCGTCGATCCACGCCTGCGCGAGAAGAACTTCGGCACCTGGGAAGGGCTGACGGACGTCGAGATCGCCGAGCGCTTCCCCGACGCTCAACGGGGCCAGTGGGGAGACGCCGAGACCACGGAGGAGGTCGCCGATCGCGTGCTGAGCGTTCTCGACGGCATCCGCGAGCTGCATCCCGACGGCACCGTGCTCGTCGTCTCGCACGGAGGGCCGCTGCGCGCGGCCCTCGGTGCGATGTCGATCGAGCACGGCCCGATCGGAAACTGCGCGGTGTTTCGCGCGAGCTGCTGAGCTCTGGCTAGTCCTTGAGCGCGATCTTCTTGTCCGTAGCGTTGTTGATCGGCGCCAGTCCCTGCAGCTCCGCGAGGACGGCAAGCTTCCCGGCACGCGCGCTCAGAACGGTGACGGAGAACGTGTGCGTCGTCGCGTTGAGATGAGCGTCGGGCCGCATCGACGCAAGACCCAGCTTCAATCTCGGACATTCGGGCTGCACACGGCTCTCCGGCATGGCGGACGCTACGGGCCCAAACGGCTACGCTGCGATCCGTGGAGGACTACACCAACAAGTACAAGGGCGAGCAGGTCGACCTGGCGCTGTTCGGCGGTGAGTATCAGGAGGGCGTGCTCACGGCCTACTGCTCGATCGAGGACGTTCCCCACATCGAGCTCAACGGGCACATTCTCGTGCCACTGCAGAACGTGGCCTCGCTGCACTGCTCCAGCAGGTGCGACGCGCCCGAGCCGGACTGGCCGCCGCGCGGTCTCGAGACCGACGGCGACGACCGCGACGACGACAGTTAGAGCAGTGCGCCGCCGGATCACGGCGAACTTCCTCAAGGCGCTCCTCCTGGTCGCCTTCCTCGCTGCTCTCGCAGGCGGGCTCGGCTGGCTGATCGGCGGGCAGCGGAGCGCGGCACTCTTCGCTTTCTGCGCGCTCAGCGCCGCGATCGCGGTCTACTGGCTCGGTGATCGCGCGCTGCTCGGGATGCTCGACGCGCGCCCGTTCGCGCTCGCGGAGGATCCCCTTCTGCGCTCGGCGACCGACCGCCTCGCCGCGCAGCTTCAGGTGGAGCCGCCGAAGCTCTGCCTCATCGATGACGGATTCCCACGCGCCTTCGTCGTCGGTCGCGGTCCGGGCGGCGCCACGCTCGTCGTCTCGACCGGCCTGCATGCGCGTCGCGCGCCGCGAGGAGCTCGACGCGATCATCGCCCACGAGCTCGCACACATCCGCAGCCTCGACGTCCTGACCCAGATGTTCGCGGTGCTGCTCGCGACGACGCTGATGGAGACGAGCCGCCTCGGCGGGTTTCTCTCGCGGGCGCTGCTGTTCGTCCTCGGGCCGGTCGCGGCGGCGTTCACGCACGCGCTGCTGTCGCCCCGGCGCGAGTACAGCGCCGACCGGGATGCGGCCACGGTCTGCGATCCGCACGACGTCGCCGAGGCGCTCCTCCGGCTCGACCGCGCGGCGGAGCTCGTCGCGTTCGCGGCGCCGCCGGCAACCGAGCCGCTCTACACGATCGACCCGTTCGACACCGACCGGCTCTCGCGGATGTTCCGCACGCACCCGCCGCTTGCCGAGCGCGTGCGACGCCTGCGGGCGCTCGACACGACGCAGAGCGCGCCGGCCGAGCCCGCTTCAGAGCAGTAGCCGACGGCCGCCCGAGCAGGCACCGAGAACCGGCTCCAGAACGCAGAAAGGGCCACACTCTCGTGTGGCCCTTTGCTGGCAAGCTAATTCGGCGGCGTCCTACTCTCCCAGGGGCTCTCGCCCCAAGTACCATTGGCGCCGGCGGGCTTAACTTCTCTGTTCGGAATGGGAAGAGGTGTACCCCCGCTGCTATGACCGCCGAAAGTGTCAAAGGTGGGACGCGACCCGCCGGCGACGCCACGAGGGCGGTCCGAGAGGTCGAGCGTCGCTCGTACCTTCAAAACTCCATAGCGACCCAAAACATGTTCAAAATCAAGACCTCGGGCAATTAGTACGGGTCAGCTGAACACATTGCTGTGCTTACACCGCCCGCCTATCAACGTGGTGGTCTACCACGGCCCTTACTCACTCGAAGTGATGGGGAACCTCATCTTGAGGTGGGCTTCCCGCTTAGATGCTTTCAGCGGTTATCCCGTCCAGACGTAGCTAGTCAGCAGTGCCGTTGGCACGACAACTGATACACCAGAGGTCTGTTCATCTCGGTCCTCTCGTACTAGAGACGACTCCTCTCAAGTTCCCAGCGCCCATGGCGGATAGGGACCGAACTGTCTCACGACGTTCTGAACCCAGCTCGCGTACCGCTTTAATGGGCGAACAGCCCAACCCTTGGGACCTGCTTCAGCCCCAGGATGCGACGAGCCGACATCGAGGTGCCAAACCCTCCCGTCGATGTGGACTCTTGGGGAGGATAAGCCTGTTATCCCCGGAGTACCTTTTATCCGTTGAGCGACGGCGATTCCACTCTCTACCGCCGGATCACTATGGCCGACTTTCGTCCCTGCTCGACTTGTCAGTCTCGCAGTCAAGCTCCCTTATGCCATTACGCTCTACGCACGATTTCCAACCGTGCTGAGGGAACCTTTGCGCGCCTCCGTTACATTTTAGGAGGCGACCGCCCCAGTCAAACTACCCACCTCACGCTGTTCCCGACCCGGATCACGGCATCGGGTTAGAAGCCCAGAATCCATAGGGTGGTATCCCAAGGTTGACTCCACGAGGGCTGACGCCCCCGCTTCAAAGTCTCCCACCTATCCTGGACAACGAACACCAAACTTCAACGCAAAGCTGTAGTAAAGGTTCACGGGGTCTTTCCGTCCAGCCACGGGTACTCGGCATCTTCACCGAGACTACAATTTCACCGGATCCCTCGTTGAGACAGCGCCCAAGTCGTTACGCCATTCGTGCAGGTCGGAACTTACCCGACAAGGAATTTCGCTACCTTAGGACGGTTATAGTTACCGCCGCCGTTTACTGGGGCTTGGATTCAAAGCTTCGCCCGAAGGCTAACCTCTCCTCGTGACCTTCCAGCACCGGGCAGGCGTCAGCCCCTATACGTCGTCTTACGACTTCGCAGAGACCTGTGTTTTTGGTAAACAGTCGCTTGGGCCGTTTCACTGCGGCCCCCTCGAGCTCGATTCCGCGAAGGAATGTCACTCTACTGGGGCGCCCCTTCTCCCGAAGTTACGGGGCCATTTTGCCGAGTTCCTTAACGAGGGTTCTTCCGATCGCCTTGGTATTCTCTACCTGCCTACCTGTGTCGGTTTTGGTACGGGCACGCGCAACCTCCCTAGACGCTTTTCTAGGAGGCATGGCTTCAAGGACTTCGTCCATGCGGACTCGGCATCCCGTCTCAGGCTATATGAGTGACGGATTTCCCTATCACTCGCCCTACGCGGTTACCCCAGGACGACCATCGCCTGGGTTCCCCTAGCCTACCCCGTCCCGCCATTGGTGGTAACGGTCGCTACGTGGTACAGGAATATCAACCTGTTGTCCATCGCCTACGCCTTGCGGCCTCGGCTTAGGTCCCGACTAACCCTGAGTAGATTAGCTTTACTCAGGAACCCTTAGGCATTCGGCGGAGGTGTTTCTCACACCTCTTTCGTTACTCATGCCAGCATTCTCACTTCCCACCGCTCCACGGCTGGCTTCCGCCGCCGCTTCACCGCAATGGGAACGCTCCCCTACCACTCCGTGTAAACACGAAGTCCGTGGCTTCGGCTCCATGCTTGAGCCCCGTTACATTGTCCGCGCCCGACCACTTGACCAGTGAGCTGTTACGCACTCTTTTAATGGTGGCTGCTTCTAAGCCAACATCCTGGTTGTCTCTGCAATCGGACATCGTTTCCCACTTAGCATGGAATTAGGGGCCTTAGCCGACGGTCTGGGCTGTTTCCCTTTCGAGCACGAAGCTTATCCCCCGCACTCTGACTGCCACACTCTGGATTTCCGGCATTCGGAGTTTGCCTGATTTCAGTAAGCTGGTAGGCCCCCTAGACCAAACAGTGCTCTACAACCGGAAATGAACATGTGACGCTATACCTAAATATATTTCGGGGAGAACCAGATATCTCTGAGTTTGATTAGCCTTTCACTCCGACCCACAGGTCATCACCGCCGTTTTCAACCGACGTGTGTTCGGTCCTCCACGGGGTCTTACCCCCGCTTCAACCTGCCCATGGGTAGATCACTCAGTTTCGGGTCTACCTCCAACGACTAAAGCGCCCTATTAAGACTCGCTTTCGCTACGGCTCCGTTTCCTTAACCTTGCCGTTGAAGAGTAACTCGCTGGCTCATTATGCAAAAGGCACGCCGTCACAGGACAAAGCCTGCTCCGACCGCTTGTAAGCACACGGTTTCAGGTGCTATTTCACTCCCCTTCCGGGGTACTTTTCACCTTTCCCTCACGGTACTAGTTCACTATCGGTCGCCAAGGAGTACTTAGCCTTGCGGGGTGGTCCCCGCGGGTTCCGACCGGGTTTCCCGTGCCCGGCCGTACTCAGGTACCTGTCAAGGAAGGCTGCGCAATTTCGCGTACGGGACTGTTACCCGCTGTGGTCCGGCTTTCCATCCGGTTCCGCTATCACGCAACTTTGTAACTTCCCGACCCGCCGGCAGGCGGATCAAGCCAGGCCCTACAACCCCCGAACGACAACGACTGCCGTCTATCACATCGCCCGGGTTTGGGCTCTTCCCTTTTCGCTCGCCACTACTCAGGGAGTCGAGGTTTCTTTCCTTTCCTCAGGGTACTTAGATGTTTCAGTTCCCCTGCTTGCCTCCTCATGCCCTATGTATTCAGGCATGGGTACGCGCGCATTACCACGCGTGAGTTTCCTCATTCGGAGATTCCCGGATCAAAGGTTGGTCAGCACCTCCCCGAGACTTATCGCAGCCGCCCACGTCCTTCATCGGCTCTTGGCGCCAAGGCATCCACCGTGTGCTCTTATTCTCTTGATCGAAAAGAACATGTGTTGATGTCGCTATGGAGTTTTCAAGGTGCGCGCGGAGCTCGAGGCCCCACCTGCTGAGATCACCGCTGCGCCGGCATCTGCCGGCTCACCGATCTCTCAAAACTCAACAGCGCACTGGCAGCCCGCACTCACCGAGGTGAAGACGTTCTGCGTAGGCGACGAGGTCGACATTCATCTAGGCGAGCTGTGGCATCGGACGATCCGCTTCATGGGCGTCAACGAGGCCCACGGATCATCAACGAACACAGCGCCTATCCGGGCAGAGCCCGGACTCCCTAGAAAGGAGGTGATCCAGCCGCAGCTTCCGCTACGGCTACCTTGTTACGACTTCACCCCAATCATCGACCCTACCTTCGACGGCTGCCTCCCTTGCGGGTTAGCCCACCGGCTTCGGGTATTGCCAACTTTCGTGGTGTGACGGGCGGTGTGTACAAGGCCCGGGAACGTATTCACCGCGACGTTGCTGATTCGCGATTACTAGCAACTCCGCCTTCATGGAGGCGAGTTTCAGCCTCCAATCCGAACCGGGACCGACTTTTTGGGATTCGCTCACTCTCGCGAGTTTGCAGCCCTTTGTACCGGCCAATGTAGCACGTGTGTAGCCCAAGACATAAGGGGCATGATGACTTGACGTCATCCCCACCTTCCTCCGATTTGTCACCGGCAGTCTCCTATGAGTCCCCGACATTACTCGCTGGCAACATAGGACAGGGGTTGCGCTCGTTGCGGGACTTAACCCAACATCTCACGACACGAGCTGACGACAGCCATGCACCACCTGTGCATTTGCTCCGAAGAGGGAACGTGTTTCCACGTTTTTCAAATGCATGTCAAGCCTTGGTAAGGTTCTTCGCGTTGCGTCGAATTAAACCACATGCTCCGCTGCTTGTGCGGGCCCCCGTCAATTCCTTTGAGTTTTAGCCTTGCGGCCGTACTCCCCAGGCGGGGTGCTTAATGCGTTAGCTTCGGCACGGGGGGAGTCGACACCCCCCACACCTAGCACCCATCGTTTACGGCGTGGACTACCAGGGTATCTAATCCTGTTCGCTCCCCACGCTTTCGCGTCTCAGCGTCAGTACCGTCCCAGAGAGCCGCCTTCGCCACGGGTGTTCTTCCTGATATCTGCGCATTTCACCGCTACACCAGGAATTCCACTCTCCTCTTCCGGACTCTAGCCAGGGGGTTTGGGTCGACGTCTGAAGGTTGAGCCTCCAGTTTTCACAACCCACCTACCTAGCCGCCTACACGCTCTTTACGCCCAATAAATCCGGACAACGCTTGCCCCCTACGTATTACCGCGGCTGCTGGCACGTAGTTAGCCGGGGCTTCTTCTGGCGGTACCGTCACCCTCTGGGCTATTAACCCGAGTGGCTTCGTCCCACCTGAAAGAGGTTTACAACCCTAAGGCCTTCTTCCCCCACGCGGCGTCGCTGCGTCAGGCTTTCGCCCATTGCGCAAGATTCCCCACTGCTGCCTCCCGTAGGAGTCTGGGCCGTGTCTCAGTCCCAGTGTGGCTGATCGTCCTCTCAGACCAGCTATGGATCGTCGCCTTGGTGGGCCATTACCCCGCCAACAAGCTAATCCACCGCGGGCTCATCCTCGATCGGAGGCCGAAGCTACCTTTTCTTTCAAGCCCGAAAGCTCGAAAGGCTATCCGGTATTAATCCGGGTTTCCCCGGGCTATCCCAGAATCGAGGGCAGATTACCCACGTGTTACTCACCCGTTCGCCGCTGTCCCCAGGACCGAAGTCCTGGTTCTCGCTCGACTTGCATGTGTTAAGCGCGCCGCCAGCGTTCGTCCTGAGCCAGGATCAAACTCTCCGTGAAGAACTTGTCGCCGGCGCTCACTCCCGAAGGAGCCTGGCCGACAAACTGTTGTCTTCCCTAGAGCTTGAGCTCAAATGTCTATCCGCACGTTCACGTGACCCCACCCGAGGGTGACGTCATGCTTCGGTACGGCATCGACGGGAAAACCGTCATGTCCGCGAACGGACTGTGACGGTGTAACCCCTCGGCCACGCCAAGACGTGGACGAGAGGCCTCGTCGTTTTACGTACGCTGTTGAGTTTTCAAAGATCGATGCCGATCGAGCCAGGCAACAAAAAGACCTCTGCCGACTCACGCCAGAGGCCCACAAATGATTCGGTACGGGACGTATCCGATTCGTTCGAGGGCCGCTCCGGTGTCGGGTGACAAGGGCGATTCTGCTGCCTCCCTCGCGGGCGGCTCGTGGATAGTAGCAGGATCTGGCCCTGCTGTGTCAATTGCGAAGCAATCAGTCGTCGGCCGTGTAGCGCACGAAGCGGCGCTTGCCGGCCTGGACGAGCGCTCCCTCGAGCTCGCGCGCGTGCGACGTCGAGCTCGGAGACGGCCTCTCCGTTCACCTTCACCCCGCCCTGGCCGATCATCCGGCGCGCGTCGCTCGTCGAGAGACCGAACGCCGCGGCGAGCAGCGCCGGCAGGTGCAGCGGGTCGCCCTCGGGCAGCGCCGCCTCCGGCACCTCCTCCGGTGCACCGCCCTCGCGGACGACGCGCGTGAAGTGGGCTTCGGCTGCCGTTGCCGCCTCGGCGCCGTGCGAGCGGGCGACGATGAAGCGCGCCAGCGCGAGCTTCGCGTCCATCGCGTCGCCATCCGGCACGGGCGCCTCCATCACGAGCTGGTACCAGTTGGCCAGCATCTCGTCGGGAATCCGCATCGTGCGACCGAACTGCTCCTCGGGCGCTGCCGTGAGCGGGATGTTGTTCCCGACCGACGAGCTCATCTTGGCGCCGTCCCACGAGAGCAGTAGCGGCGTCGTCAGCACGATCTGCGGCTCGAGCCCGTACGCCTCCATCACCGTCCTGCCGGCGAGCAGGTTGTAGAGCTGGTCGGTGCCGCCGAGCTCGACGTCCGCCTCGACGGCCACCGAGTCGTAGGCCTGCATCAGCGGGTAGAGAAGCTCGGAGACGGAGACGGGATGACCGGCGGCAATCCGCTTCGCGAAGTCGTCTCGCTCGAGGAGCTGCGCGACCGTGTAGCGTGCGGGTCAGGTGGACGACGTCGGCGAAGCTCAGCTTCGAGAGCCACTCGCCGTTGTAGCGCAGCTCCGTCCGCTCGGGATCGAGGATCAGGAGGGCCTGCTCGAGGTAGCTCTGGGCGCTGGCATCGATCTGCTCGTCGGAGAGGATCGGGCGCTCCGCCGAGCGGCCCGACGGATCGCCGATGCGGGTCGTGTAGTCGCCGACGATCAGGACGCCGATGTGCCCCGCGTCCTGGAAGGCGCGCATCCGCTGCAGCGGGATCGCGCGGCCGATGTGGATGTCCGGCGAGGTGACGTCGATGCCGAGCTTGACGCGCAGCGGCCGCCCGAGCGCGAGCTTCTTCTCGAGGCCGCCCTGCGGGAGCAGCGTCGACGTGGTTGCGGGCAAGAGTTTCGACGTCGCTCACGGTGCGGTGATTCTAGCGTGCGCCGGACGAGGTTCTCGGACGAGAGCTCCTCGACCGAGCTGCAGCCCATGAGATGGAGCGCCGTGGCGAGCTCCTCGCGCAAGAGCTCGAGAACCTCCCGCGCACCTTCCTCACCGCCGGAGGCAAGACCCCAGAGCGGCATCCTGCCGGCGAGCACCGCCTGCGCGCCGAGGGCGAGCGCCGTGGCCACGTCGGTGCCGCGCCGGATGCCGCTGTCGAGCAGCACCTCCAGCCGGTCGCCGACCGCGTCGACGATGTCGGGCAGCGCCTCGATCGTCGGCATCGCTCCGTCGAGCTGGCGGCCACCGTGATTCGAGACGACGATGCCGGCAGCCCCGTGCTCCGCGGCCAGGATCGCATCCTCGCGGTCGAGGATGCCCTTGACGACGACGGGAACCGGGACGGAGGCGACGAGCCGCTCCAGGTACGCCCAGTCGAGCGCCGGGTCGAGCAGATGGAGCGCCTCGCCGGTCGTCTCGGCGTCGAGCGCGCGCGCCGACGGCGGGCAGCGTGCTGTCGTCGAACGTCCAGTGGATGCGGCGCTCCCGGTCGCGCGGCCCGGGCATCGGCAGGTCGACGGTGAGGAAGACGGCGCTGAACCCGGCATCGATCGCCTCGGCGATCAGCTCTGCGGTGATGCCGTGGTCGCGGAAGACGTAGACCTGCAGAAACCGGGTGCAGTCGGGCGCCGCCGCGGCGATGTCGGCCGGGCTCGCGGTCGCGAAGGTCGAGAGGCAGAACGCCGAGCCGGCCGCTGCCGCCGCTCGGGCAAGGCCCTCCTCCCCGTCCGGGTGCGCCATGCGCTGATAGGCAACCGGCGCCACGACGACGGGCGATGCGACGGGATGGCCGAGCACGGTCGTCCCGGTCGACGCCGACTCGATCCCGCAGAGCACGCGCTGTCGGAGATGCCACGCAGCGAAAGCGGCGACGTTCGCGCGGAGCGTGCGCTCGGTTCCAGCGCCTCCGGCGAGGAACTCACCCCAGTCGGGATCCATCCGCGCGACGGCGCGCGCTTCGACGTCCGACAGCGTCAGCGGTGGTTCCACCGCATGAGCCTACAAGCCTCGGGCGACGGCCCGGCGCGCTCAGACCCAGGGCGCGCGGGCCGCGCCGCAATTCCGGCCCGCGCGCCCGCGCCCTCTCCCCCGAGGCATGGGTCGTCCACTATTCGCAGGACTGTCGGATCGGTTCGGACCGGATCGGTTCAGATCACTCCCGGCAGCGCCTTCACGGTGAGCGCGACGCCGACGCCGAGGATCACGAGGGCGCTGATCGCCGGCAGTGCGCTGACCAGCCGGCCCTCGAACGAGACCCGGCTGAAGACGCGTCGCGCGAGCACGGCGACGAGGCCGATGCAGGTGATCGTGATCGCGAGGCCGAGGCTGAACGCCGCGATCAGCGCGAAGCCGAACCCGATCCGATGGAGCGCGATCGCCGACAGCAGCACGACGAGCGCCGACGGGCACGGCAGCAGCCCTGCCGCGACGCCGACGCCGAGGATGCCCCGCGAGGTGAAGGCGTCGTCGTCGTGGTGGTGATGGTGGTGATGCCCGCCATCGCCGTCATGGTGATGGTGCCCGTCGTCGCCGTGGTGGTGATGGTGGCCCAGCTGCCCTGCCGCGGAGCCGTTGCCGCAGCACCGAGGCGCCGACGACGACCACGAGGAGCCCCGAGGTCAGCGTCAGCCACGGGTAGAGCTGATCGGGGACGATGAACTGCGACAGGGCGAGCGTGACGAGGCCGAGCGCGAAGACGCCGGCCGTGTGGGTCGCCGTCACCGTGGCGCCGAGCAGGAAGGCGTGGCGCGGCTTGCCCTTCGTGCCGACGAGGTAACCCGCGACGAGCGCCTTCCCGTGGCCGGGGGTGAGCGCGTGCACGGCGCCCCAGAACGCCGCGATGAGCAGCGAGAGCAGGATGACGCCGAGCGAGAGGTCGCCGCGCTGGATCAGCGACTCGAAGCCGCCGTTTCGGTGCTCGGGCGCGGCGGTCGTTCCGATCGTGGGCGCCGGAGCCGCCGAGCTGCCGGGGCTGTACTCGACGGCCGCAGTGCGGACGTCGAGTGGCGAGCGCAGGAGGCTCGTCGGGTAGGTGCGAAGCTCGTTCGACCGGCTCGACGCCGGCGCCGAGCTCGTCGTCACGCTGGCACCGTCGCGCCCCGTGACGACGATCTCGCGCCAGCCGATGCGGCTGCCGTACGCGCGGTCGGTGAACGTCAGCCGCGAGCCCTTCACCGGGGCGCTGTAGACCGCGTCGAAGCGCATCGTCTTCAGCCCGCCGGCACCCGGCCGTTCGCGAGGTTCGGTGCGAGACGACGGTCAGCGGCACGCGCTTGCCGTCGACGCGGAGATCGAGGCTGCGCGCGATGACCGCCGCGTAGCCCGGCTTCCGCACCTTCGCACCCTCCTGGAAGGTCGGGATCTCGGCCAGGTCGAGGACGTAGCGGACGTAGACGCCGTTGCCGGCGAGGTCGACGGCCGCGAAGTGATTGACGGTGAAGTTGCCGAGCGGATGCGCCGACGCAGCACCGGGGAGCATGGCTGCGCCGAGGATCCCGAGCAGCCCGACGAGGACGAGGAGCCGTTTCACTGGAGTGCCTTTCTCGCGACGGGAGCCCAGAGGATCGAGAAGTGCGGGATTGAGCGCCAGCGCCTGGCGCAGCGTGCTGCGCGAGGCTTCGCGGTCACCGAGGCAGCGCTCGATCATGCCGCGGTGGAAGAGCTTGAGCGCGTCGCGCGTGCCGAGGCGGAGCGACTGCTTCGAGTGGCCGAGCGCCTCGCGCGCAACGGCCGTTCCGGTAGAGCGCCCACGCGAGGACGTCGTCGCCGTCGATCGAGGGGCGCTCGGCGCGGGCGGTCCGTGCCAGCGCGAGGGCGGCGGGCAGGCGGATGCCGTGGTCGACGTCGAACAGCGCCGTCTCGAGATCGGTCTTGACGCCGTTCGCGACGAGCAGCCGCTCGATGACGCCGATCAGCGCGTACTGCTTCTTCGCCGCCTGCAGCTGGCCGTTCGCGCGGTAGAGGTCGCCGAGCTGCGCCACGTACTGCGGCAGCGGGATCGTGTCGACGGCCTGCTGCTCGAGCGCGATCGCGGCGCGGTTGTGGCCCTTCGCCGCCTCGATCGCGGGCCAGCGCGTCGAGCGCGTAGTGGTAGCCGGGAAAGACTCTGAGGGCGGCGCGGTCCTGCCGTTCGGCTGCAGCGACGCGGCCGATCGACCAGTAGAGCTTGCCGAGCTGGAACCGTGTCCAGGCCTCCGGCTCGCCCTGGCCCTGCGCGGCACCGACGGCGAGCTTCATCGTCTCGATCGCCTCCGGCACGCGGCCGAGCAGCTCGAGGCCGTGGGAGACGCGTGCGTAGGACGAGAGGCTGGGCTTCAGCGTCGCCATCGTGTCGAACGCCTCGAAGGCGGCCGGGTAGCGGCCGAGCTCGACGAGCGCGTCGCCGGTGATGCCGTAGTTCAGCGCCGTCGTCGGCGAGATCGCGTGGGCCTTGCGGCCGAGGGTGAGCGCCTCGGCGAAGCGATGGCGGGAGAGCGCGAGCGAGCCGAGGCCGCTCGTCGCGATCAGGTCGCGCGGCGCGAGCCGGAGCGCGCGGTTCAGCACCTGCTCCGACTTCGTGTAGTAGGCCGGATCGCCGGTCTCGCGCGCCCGCTGCTGGTACGCGAGCCCGAGTGCGTCGAGCGAGGTCACGTCGTTCGGATTGGCCAGGAGCTTCGCCTGCAGCTTGCTGACGGAGGCTGCCGTGCTGTTGCCGCCCGGCGAGAAGCCCGCCTGGAGCGCCTCCGGCGAAGCCGCCGGGGCGATCGCCGTGCTCGGAGTCGCGGCGGAGCTGTCGTGAAAGATGCCGCCGAGGAGCAGGACGGCCGCCGTCGCGGTGGCGGTCGCTGCTCCGAGTATCAGTCTCGTCCGTCTCATGCGTCTCCTTGTCGGCCGGAACGGGAGGGGCGTCCGGCCGGGCGCCCCTCCCGCCTTGTCACATCGGTCGCCTACGGAACCTCGTAGCCCTGGTGCGGGGCCGCGACGTACGGGAACGTGCTCGAGAACGGCACGTCGTTGCGCGTCCACGCCGTCGCCGAGCAGGTTGTTCGGCGTCTTGTTCGGAAGCCCGAAGGCACCGTTCAGGAACGTGCCGTAGCCCTGAGCGATCGCCCGCAGCTCGATGTCGACGACGTCGTCACCGAGCCGGCGGCCGTTCGGCCAGCCGCAGAGGTCGGCGTCGAGCACTGCGAGCCGGTCCGGAGCGGCCGCGGAGGCGGTGCCACCGGGGCAGGCGCCGTTGACGCCGGGCTTGAGCGCCGTGTTCAGGCGCAGCAGGTCCGACTGCGTCGGCCCGGTGTAGTTGAGGCCGGGCACGCCCGTCAGCAGGATCAGCGACAGGTCGGTGCGACCCGTCTCGCTGCGACCGGCATGCAAGGCGCCGCCGTAGAGCAGGTTCTCGAGGTGCTGCGACCTCGGGCGTCGTCGTAGCGGGCCGCGAACTGCCGAGTCGTCCTCGGGCTCGGACGCGGTTCCAGCCGTCCTTCTGGCCGAGCGGGATCACCACCTCGTTGATCAGCGGGTTGCCGAGCCGTGAGATCTGGACGAACTGGCCCTCTGTCTTGCGGCCGCCGTCCTTCTCGAGGATCGTCCGCGCCTGGCGGCTTGCGCTCGCGTAGATGCCGATCGTCGTGTTCGGGACCTTCACGACGTCCGTGATCGGGACCTGCAGCACGATCGAGTGCGTGTTGTAGTTCGTCAACGCGTCCACGCCCGGCTCCGCAGCCAGCGGGATCAGGTGGAACGGGTTGAACGGCCGCAGGCCCGCCAGGTCGAAGATCGAGCCGAGGTCGACGAAGAACGGGTCGTCACGCTGGCCGGCGAAGACCTTGCCGCCACCGGGGAGGCTCGTCACCGCCGCCGCCGCGAGGGCGTCGTAGTTCGGCGTCGAGCGCGGCCCGATGTTGTCGGGAGGCGTCGGGACGCCGGTGGCCAGCACGACCGGCCTGTTCTTGCCGCCCTTCTCGATCTTGCCGTCCGGCTTGAAGTGGACGAGCGTGACCGTGTAGGTCTGCGGTCGGTTCCAGTTCGGGTCGCTCAGCGACGCGATCGGCCCGGTGTTGTAGAGGAACGTGTTCGGGTTCCGCGTCGCGGTCGTGAACTGGAACTGGTAGCCGATGTCGTCCTTGCCGTCTCCGTTGTTGTCGATCTTGATCTCGTAGAGAACGGTGTCGTCGAAGCTCGGGAAGTTCGGCCCGCTGGCCGGAGCTTCGAGCGGGATGTAGTTGGCGACGATCGTCGACCTTGCTCGTGTCGTTCGGGTCTGACGAACGCGTACAGGTCGGTGTTGTCAGCCCGCGGGTCCTGGCTGATCAACGGCGCCTCCGAGTGGCTCGAGGCACGTGCGCTCGACGGCCCCTGGCCGGTGAGCATCGCCGCAATGGCTGCGATCGCAACGGCGACCAGAAGGCCGAGCAGTGCGAATCCCCTCCTCATCTGGTGCTCCTTTCCACAACGTCGAGTTGCGGGTCTAGTTGCGGCTTGTTCGTCGATCCGGCAACGTCGGTTCGATCGCGCTCGATGTGCCCTCGATAGGCGCCTCGAGCGGCCGCGACGGCGCGAATGTCGAACCGGTGAACGGCGCCGAGGCGAACAAGGGTTGATGCTTGAGACACACCTCGCCGTGGTACCGTTGCGCGACCCGCCCGACTCCTGGTCCATGCGCAGGCACCTCGCTCATCTCTCGGACGAGGCCCTCGTGGCGCTCGTCGCGCGCAGTGACGAGACTGCGCTGGCCGAGCTCTACGACCGCGTCGGCCGGGTGGCGTACGGCCTCGCGTTCCGGGTGCTGCGGGACGACCGGCTCGCCGAGGACGCCGTGCAGGAGGCCTTCCTCGGCGTCTGGCGCACGGCGGCCGGCTTCCGGGCCGAGCGGGCGAAGGCGAGCACCTGGATCCTGACGCTCGTCCATCGGCGCGCCGTCGACCTCGTTCGCCGCGAGGAGCGACGCCGGGCGGAGCCGCTCGACGACGCGGTCCACGACATCGGCGACGACCGAGTCCGCCGAGGACGCCGCGTGGCTCGGATTCGAGCGCGAGCGCGTCCAGGACGGCCTCCGCCAGCTGCCGCACGTGCAGCGCGAGGCGATCGAGCTCGCCTACTACGGCGGCTTCTCGCAGTCCGAGCTGTCGGAAAAGCTCGGGGTGCCGCTCGGTACGATCAAGAGCAGGATGTTCGCCGGGCTTACGCGTTTGCGCGAGCTTCTGCAGGACGGAACCGAGGAAGGGTCATGGAAATCTCACATCCACGAGCTGACTGCCGGCTACGCGCTGGATGCCCTCGACCCTGCCGAGCGGGAGGCCTTCGAGGCCCATCTCGAGGGTTGCGAGCCGTGCCAGGAGGAGCTCGCGTCGTTCTGGGAGGTCACGGGCGGCCTCGCCGTCGCTGCCGACGGCCCGGCACCGAGCCCCGCGCTCCGCGAGCGGATCCTCGACGCCGCGCAGGGCGGAGCAGCAGAACGTCGTCCCGATCGACTCGCGGCGGCGCGTCTCGCCGGTGCTCGCGTCGGTGACGGCGATCGCAGCAGCGGTCGCGATCGGGCTCGGCATCTACGCCGATGTCGCTGAACAACGCAGCTCGACGACACGAGAGCCGGCGCTGAGCGCGCAGCAGAATGCCGCGGCCGTGCTCGCCGATCCGAACGCGACGACCGTCGCGCATGCAGTCCGGCTCGGGCCAGCTCGTCGTCGCCGACGACGGGGACGCGGTGCTCGTGCTCGACGACCTGCGCGTCGGCGCCGGCCGGGCAAGACGTATCAGGCGTGGGTCGTCGAAGGGCAGACACGCCGGTCTCGGCCGGGACGTTCGCGACGACCGACGGGCAGCGCGGTCGTGCCGATTCCGCAGTCGGTGCCGGACGGCGCGGTCGTCGCGGTGACGGTCGAGCGAGTCCGGCGGGGCCAGCTCGCCGACGCTGCCGCTCGTGCTGCGTCCGACCGTCTGAGACCCCGTCTGAGCGGCTCGAGCACCCGCGGCCGGATGCGGCTCGGCGCCGGCTACGAAGTCGTTCCGATTCACCCCGTACACTCGTTCGCATGACCGATCTTCGGCCACCGCTGCGCAGAGTCTCTTCGGGTTCGCCGACTTCCGTCCCGGGCAGGAGGAGGTCGTCCGGGCCGCCGTCGAGGGCCGCGACACGCTTGCGCTGATGCCGACGGGCTCCGGCAAGTCGCTCACCTACCAGCTCGCCGCGATGCTGCGGCCGCGAGCCGACCCTCGTCCTCTCCCCGCTCATCGCGCTGATGAAGGATCAGGTCGACCAGCTGCCGCCGGAGATCGCCGCCACGGCGACGTTCGTCAACTCCTCGCTCGATCAGGAGGTGACGGCGGGCCGGATCCGCGACGTCGCCGAGGGGCGCACGCGGATCCTCTACGCGGCGCCCGAGCGCCTCCGCAATGCCGCATTCGTCGAGACGCTGCGCGCGATCGGCGTCGGCCTCGTCGTGATCGACGAGGTGCACTGCGTCAGCATGTGGGGGCACGACTTCCGGCCGGACTACCTCTTCATCCGGCGCGCGCTCGAGGCGCTCGGCGACCCGTCGGTGCTCGGCATGACCGCCACCGCGACGCCGGCCGCGGCGGCGGAGATCGCTACCGCGCTCGGCCGCGATCTCGCCGTCGTGCGAACGAGCGTCGTGCGGCCGAACCTGCGCTACGACGTCGAGGAGGTCGGCGGCAACGAGGATCGCCTCCGCATCCTCGTCGAGCGGCTGCGGGCGGTCGAGGACGGCAGCGCCATCGTCTACGCCCGCTCGCGCGACTCGTGCGAGCGCGTGGCGCGGACGCTCCGCGGCCACGGCCTGCGGCTCGAGCACTACCACGCCGGTCTCGAGGCCGGTGAGCGCTCGCGGGTTCAGGACGACTTCGTCAGCGGCCGGATCCGCGGCGTCGTCGCGACGACGGCGTTCGGCATGGGAATCGACAAGCCGGACGTCCGCTTCGTCTGCCTCTTCAACTACCCCGACTCGCTCGAGAGCTACGTGCAGATGGTCGGCCGCGGCGGCCGTGACGGCGCGCCGAGCGAGACGCTGCTGCTCGCGAGCCCGTCCGACGCCACCGCCGTGCGCCGGTTCGCCGTCGGCGACATTCCCGAGGCCCGACGACCTGCGGCAGGTGTACCGGGCGATCCGCGACCTCGGCGGCACCGTCGATCCGTCCCAGCTGCCGGCCGGCGACCACGACCCGCGCGTTCTCGTCGGGATGCTCGAGCAGGCAGGGATCGTGCGGCGCGGCTACGACGCGGGCCGGGCGATGCGCATCGAGCTGCTCCCGGTCGCTGCCGGGGCGGGCGCGGTCGTCGACGACCTCCTGGCCCGCTACGCCACGCGAGGCGACCGCTCGCGTGGAGCGGATCGTGCGATTCGCCGAGAGCAACGAGTGCCGGCACGCGCAGGTGGCCGAGCACTTCGGCGAGACCTTCGACGACGCCGTGCGGCGCGTGCGACATCTGCGATCCGCCCGCGAGCCGCGCCGCGCAGCGGGCTGCGTCGCCGCTGCCCGGCGACGTCGCGGGGACGATCGTGCGCGCCGTCGAGCGCCTCACGTGGCCGCTCGGCCGGCGCTCGCTCGTCGCGATGCTCCGTGGCTCGGTCTCCGCTCCCCCGTCGGCCCGCGCCTCGCTCGCCTTCGGCGTGCTCGAGGCCGCATCCGACGCCGAGGTGAAGCGGTGGATCAAGGCGCTCGAGGCGGCCGGCGCGCTCGTCGAGGTCGAGACGACGACGGCTTCCGGGTGCTCAACGCGGTGCCGGACGCCGACCTGCCGTCGCTCGGGCCGAAGAGCGCCGGCCCGGTGGACGACTCGGTCGTCGAGCGCCTCCGCTCCTGGCGGCGGACGCGGTCGCAGGAGGACGGCGTCCCGGCGTACGTCGTGCTGCACGACGCCACCCTGCGCGACCTCGCGGCGGCGCGGCCCGCGAGCCTGCACGAGCTCGCGGCCGTGAAGGGGTTCGGCCCGACGAAGATCGAGCGCTACGGCGACGACGTGCTCGCCGTCGTCGCCGCGTCGTAGGCGGCGCAGGCGTGCCGCGCCCGGCGACGGCCTAGCGTCCGCAGCTCGCCGGCGCGACGTTGCCTTTGTGTTGATTCAACACAAAGTTCCTTACACGCGGGGGAGAACGCGAACGGCGAAGGCTAGAATCAACGTCTTGCGGCTACGACGACGCACGAAGGCACCGCGTCCGCGGGGCCGGATTCGTAAGCTGCGTCTTCTCGCAGTGCTCACCGTGCTGGTGCTGCTCGCGGTGACGGCGTTCACATTCGGTCTGGTTCGCGCCGTCGCGAGCGAGATCCCCCAACTCGACCCTGCAGCCCAGCACGCAGAGGTCGACGGCGTCGTCTACGCCTCGAACGGCCACTCGGTGCTCGCGGTGCTCCGCGGCGACGAGAGCCGCGTGCTCCTCAAGGACATCGACGACGTCTCGCCGATCATGCGCCAGGCGATCGTGTCGGTCGAGGATCGCCGGTTCTACGAGCACAACGGCGTCGACGCGCGCGGCATCGTGCGCGCGCTCGTGCGAGGACGTGCGCTCCCAGGGCGTCGTCGAGGGCGGCTCGACGATCACGCAGCAGTTCGTCAAGAACGCCTACGTCCGCAACCAGAAGACGATCGCGCGCAAGGTGCGCGAGGCGGCGCTCGCCTGGCAGCTCGAGCAGGCCTGGCCCAAGGACCGGATCCTGCTCGCGTACCTGAACACGATCTACTTCGGCAACGGCGCCTACGGGATCCAGCAGGCGTCGCGGACGTACTTCGGCAAGGGCGCCGGCCGCCTGACGCTGCCCGAGGCAGCGCTGCTCGCCGGCCTCCCCGCCGACCCGTCGCTCTACGACCCGACGCAGCATCCTCGCGCGGCCACGCAGCGACGCCACTACGTGCTGCAGACGATGTACGACCAGGGGAAGATCACCACCGAGCAGCTCCGCCTGGCCTCGAGCGCGGCGCTGCCGCAGCCCCGAGGATGTGCACCTCCCCGGCACCCGCCGGGACGCGGGCCAGTACTTCGTCAACTACGTCACCGACCAGCTGATCGCCACGTACGGCGCCGGCCGCGTCTTCGGCGGCGGGCTCAAGGTGACGAGCACGATCGACCTGGAGCTGCAGGAGACCGCCCACAAGGCGATCGAGAGCGTCCTCAAGAAGCCGGGCGGCCCGGCCGCGGCACTCGTCGCGATCGACCCGCGCACCGGGGCCGTCAAGGCGATGGTCGGCGGCTCGAACTTCCGCGAGAGCCAGTTCAACCTCGCGACGCAGGCCGAGCGGCAGCCCGGCTCGTCGTTCAAGCCGATCGTGCTCGCGACGGCGCTGCGGCAGGGCATCTCACCGGTGACGACGCTTCGACTCGAAGCCGGTGGACATCGACGCCGGCGACCGGATCTGGCACGTGACGAACTACGAGGGCGACTACCTCGGCCGCATCGACCTCAAGAAGGCGATGGTCGTCTCGGACAACTCGGTCTACGCGCAGCTGACGAAGCTCGTCGGCCCGAAGGCGATCGTCGAGACGGCGCACGAGCTCGGGATCCACAGCCAGCTCGACCCCTACTTCTCGATCGGGCTCGGCGCCGTTGCCGTCAACCCGCTCGACATGACGCGCGCGTACGCGACGTTCGCCAATCGTGGCGTCCGGATCGACGGCTCGCTGACGCAGGACCGGCCGCGGGTCGTCGAGCAGGTCGAGTTCGCGCGCACCGGAGCCGTCACCGAGAACAGGCCCGTCGGCAAGGCCGCGATGACGACCGGCGAGGCCGATCTCCTCACCTCGATCCTGCAAGGCGTCGTCACGCAGGGAACGGGCAAGCGCGCCGCGCTCACCGACCGGCCGACGGCCGGCAAGACGGGCACCACCGACAACTACGGCGACGCGTGGTTCGTCGGGTACACGCCGCAGCTCGCCGTCGCCGTCTGGGTCGGGTACCCCGACAAGCTGCAAGCCGATGCTGACCGAGTTCGGCGGCAAGCCGGTCGCCGGCGGCACCCTGCCGGCGCAGATCTGGCACGCATTCATGACCGCAGCCGACAAGCAGCTCAAGCTGGCCCCGGAGCAGTTCCCGTCGACGCCGTACATCCCGGCCCAGGACAAGCGGATCGTCTGGCGCGGCGGGTCGTACAAGCTCGACAACGGCTACTGCCCCGGCACGCGCGTCGTCGCGTACTTCGCCGGCCGCGGCCCGTCGACGCAGGCCAAGTGCTACGCGAACGAGGTCTCGGTGCCGCTCGTCGTCGGCAGGACGGTCGACACGGCCAACGAGCTGCTCGCGCAACAGCCGCTCGGGAGCGAGCTGATCGGCGTTCCCACCAAGGCCGGCAAGCATCCCGGCTACGTCGTCAAGCAGGAGCCCCGCAACGGGTATCCTGTCGGCCAACGACACGGTGCGGCTCTACGTGACCCGGCCGGACCCGCGCTACGGGCTGCTGCCGAACCTCGTCGGGTCGAGCGTGACCGCAGCCCGCGTCGCGGCTGAAGACGCTCAAGGCCCGCACCAAGGTCACCTACGACAAGGGGCCGGCGGGATCGGTGCTCGAGCAGACGCCGGAGCCCGGGGTCGCCGCCGGCAAGGGCCTCAAGGTGACGCTGGTCGTGGGCCGCGCGACAGCCAGCGCGAGCCCCTGATCACGTAGCGCCACGGCAGGTCGACGGCCTTCGTGATCCCGACCCGCGGTGTGACGGCGATCTCGACGGCGGCAGCAGGCGGCTCGAGCGCGAACGGTGGCTCGACGATCGAGCAGCCGTCGTGCTCTCTCGTGATCGCGAGCGCCTGGGTGAGCCTGCCCGGCCCCGCGCAGAGGAGCGCATCGGCGACGTCCCCGCGACGCCGGCGCATCTCGGCCAACCCGTGCGTCGGCTCGAGCGCGCGCAGGAGCACCGCGGCACCCCTGCCCTCCTCCTCACAGGCGACGTTGACGCACCAGTGGATGCCGTAGGAGCGGTAGACGTAGAGCGTCCCGGCGACGCCGAACATCGACGCGTTCCGCTCCGTCCGCCCGCGGAAGGCGTGGCTCGCGGCGTCTTCGGGTGCGTACGCCTCGACCTCGACGATGACGCCGCCGACGCCGTCGTGGAGGAACGTGCAGCCGAGCAGGCGAGCGCGCGACGTCGTGGACGCTCCCGGCGAGCAGCTCCCGGGCGCTCAAGCGTCGTCGGCGAAGAGCTGCGGCTGGTCGGGGCGGCGGCGCGGAGCGCTTCGACTCGCCGCCGGTCGCGTCGGCTCCCATCTCCTCGAGGATCGTCTGCTGCGTGCGAGACGCAACCATCGCCTCCGGCATGCCGTCGACCCAGACGAGCGTCCGGCGGCCGTTGCCGCGGTCGTCGCCGACGATCGGCTCGAGCGCGTAGATCCGGTCGGCGCGCACGTACTTGCCGAAGCCGAGGAACACCATCCGCGGCGCGCCGCTCATGCTCGTAGTATCGCCTGCTCGCGTGACAACAGCCACGCCGCGAGCCCTGCGAGCGCAATCGTGACGAGCGTCACCGGCTTCAGGCCGGGATAGAGCGCGCTCGGGATCGCCCAGTCGACCGTGCCGCGCTTGACGAGCTGCTCCTGCCAGAAATCCTGCGTGGCGTTGACGGCGCCGTACGCCGCGAGCGCCGCCGTGCCGATCAGGAGCGCGATCCGGAGCCGGCCGCCGGCCTGCACGCGCGAGAGGACGAGCGCGGACAGCAGCATCAGCGAGCCGTGCCAGCCGTGGTGCTCACCGAGGTGCACCGCCGCCTCGAGGTGCCCGTCCGGCGTGCGGAAGAGCTCCTGCCCCATGAAGACGTCGCCCGGGCAGGTGGAAGCCGAGCTCGGCGGCGATCCAGGGGAGCGACAGGACGAGCACGACGACGGCGAGGATCGACCCGCACGGGATCGCCGGGAAGCCGCGGCTGGAACGAGCCACCGGCGCGCCGCCACGCGGCAACCGCCAGTCCGAGCGCGAGCGCGACGCCGATGCCGGGGACGAGGTTCTGCCAGCGCGCGTTGAGGTGCGACTGGCTCACGAACAGCGGCATCGTCGCGCAGAGCGCGATCGCCGGCCCGGCGAGCCACCAGGCACGCCGTGGCAGGTCCCGCATCGCCACGAGCATCGAGCACGATCGCGACGAGCGCGAACGGCCAGTTGGTGTGCACCGCCGCCCGGCTGAGCCCGAGGCCGAGACCGTGCCCGTGCACGTTGTAGAGCTCCGCTGCGTCGATCCGCGAGTACGTGACGACGACCGCGAGCAGCGTCAGCAACCAGACGGCCCAGACGGCCAGGGCCTCGCCCTGTCCACCCCTTCTCATCGGGCCACCCTACTCACCTCGCGTCTAAGCTGGCTCGCGGCCGTGAAACGACTCTTTCTCTCCCCACCCCACCTCTCCGGCGCCGAGCTCGAGCCTGCTGCAGCGAGGCGATCGAGTCGAACTGGATCACGACGCTCGGGCCGCACGTCGACGCATTCGAGAAGGAGCTCGCCGCCACGACGGGCGCCGCGCAGCGTCCTTGCCCTCTCGAGCGGCACCGCCGCCCTCCATCTCGCGCTCGTCGTCAACGGGATCGGCGCCGGCGACGAGGTCGCGTGCTCCTCGCTCACCTTCGCGGCAAGTGCCAACCCGATCGTCTACAGCGGCGCGGCGCCCGTTCTTCGTCGACTGCGACGACAGCTGGTTGATCGACCCGGAGCTGCTCGACGAGGCGATCACGGCCCGCAAGCGCGACGGCGGCCGCGTCCGCGCGGTGATCGCCGTCGACCTCTACGGCAGGTGCTGCGACTACGACTCGATCGCCGCCGTCTGCGAGCGGCACGAGGTCGATTCTCATCCAGGACGCCGCCGAGTCGCTCGGCGCGACCTACCGCGGGGCGCCCTCGGGCACGCAGGCACCGCTCGCGGCGCTGTCGTTCAACGGCAACAAGATCATCACGACGAGCGGTGGCGGGGCGCTTGGTCGGGACCGACGAGGCGCTCGTCGCCCACGCGCGCAAGCTCTCGACGCAGGCACGCGAGCCGGTGCCGCACTACGAGCACACCGAGATCGGATTCAACTACCGCCTCAGCAACCTGCTGGCGGCCGTTGGGCGCGCGCAGCTCGCGGTGCTGCCGGAGCGCGTTGCGGCCCGGCAGCGGATCAACGCCCGCTACCGCGAGCTGCTCGGACGATGCTCCCGGCATCGACTTCATGCCGGCCCCGACCGACGGCACGTCGAACTGCTGGCTCACGTGCATCACCGTCGATCCCGCCTCGTTCGGCGCCGACCGGGAGCAGATCCGGCTCGCCCTCGAGGCCGAGGACATCGAGTCGCGGCCCGTCTGGAAGCCGATGCACCTGCAGCCCGTGTTCGCGAGCAGCCCGATCTACGGCGGCGACGTCTCCGCGCGGCTGTTCGAGCGCGGGCTCTGCCTGCCGAGCGGCTCGGCGATGACCGACGACGATCAGGACCGCGTCGTCAGCACCCTGCTGGCGACGCGCGCCTGACCTCGAGCACCTACGGCGTCGCGGCGACCTCGCCCGAGACGGTCGTGTCGACGACGTCGAGCCAGTGCGCCCAGCGGTCGCTGCGGCCGTTCACCGTGTCGAGGTAGCTCGTCTGGATCTCGCGGGTGACGGGGCCGACGCCGAGCTCCTGGTCGTCGACTGCCCGCACGGGCGTCACCTCTGCCGCGGTGCCGGTCATGAAGAACTCGTCGGCGAGGTAGAGATCCGAGCGGATCAGCGGCACCTCCTCGACGACGTAGCCGAGATCCTGGGCGATCGTGATCACGGCATCGCGGGTCAGGCCGGGCAGGATCGAGGTCGAGAGCGGCGGCGTCCGGATGACGCCGTTCTTGACGAGGAAGATGTTCTCGCCGGGGCCGTCGGCGACGAAGCCGTCGTCGGTGAGGAGGATGCCCTCGTCGTAGCCCCCGCGCCGCGCCTCGGTCGTCGCGAGCATCGAGTTCAGGTACACGCCGCTCGCCTTCGAGGCGTGCGGGATCGTGTTCGGGCCGACCCGCTTCCACGACGAGATGCAGGCGGTGATCCCGTTCTCGAGCGCACCCTCGCCGAGGTAGGCGCCCCAGGGCCAGCTCATGATCACGGTCTCGACCGGGTTGCCCTGCGTCGAGACGCCGAGCTGGCCGTAGCCGTAGAACGCGATCGGGCGGAGGTAACAGGCCGGAAGACCGTTGGCGCGGATCAGCTCGTGGGTCGCCTCGCGCAGGTCCTCGACCGAGAACGGGATGTCCATGTAGAGCAGCCGGGCCGAGTCGTGCAGGCGCTGCATGTGGTCGGCCAGCCGGAACACGGCCGGGCCCTTCGGCGTCTCGTAGCACCGGATGCCCTCGAACACGCCGGAGCCGTAGTGGAGACCGTGCACGCCGACATGAACCGTCGCGTCCGCCCAGTCGACGAGCTCACCGTTCATCCAGATCTTGTCGGTCTCCTCCATCATCGTCCTCCGTGTTCGTGGTCTCGTCGAGGGCTCTGCGACAACGGGAAGTCTATCCCGACGCCGCGGCTCCCCCTTCCCTACTCCTGGCCCGGCCTACTCTTGAACGATGTCCACCGTCGAGCCCTGCGTCAGGCGCACGAGCTCGACCGGCGACACCATCGCCATGTGGCGGTCGGAGCCTGCCCCGACCCAGACGACCGTGCGCGAGAGGAGCGTGCGCTCGATGAAGATCGGCACGCCGGCCGGCGGCGGGAACGGCCCCACGCCTCCCGGCGACACGCCCGTCGCGGCGACGACCTCCGGCGGCCGGGCGACGCGCACGTCCGCCGCGCCGGCGGCGACGCCCACCTTGGCCGGGTCGGCGCGCCGGTCGCCGGGCACGAGCGCGAGCACCGGCCGGTCGTCGCAGATGAAGACGAGCGACTTCACGATCTGGTCGAGATCGCATCCGATCGCCTCGGCAGCGCCCTGCGCCGACGCGGCGGCCGAGGTGAACTCCTCGAGCCGCGATTCTGCACCCGAGGCGCGGAGGAAGACGGCGACGCGCTCGACGGGCTCGGGCCAGGACATCGTCCGATTCTAGGTCAGTAGATGAACGGGATCAGGCGCGACCGCACGCGCCGGCAGTAGGCGGCGTACCCGTCGTAGGCGCTCGCGAGCAGCCGCTCCTCGACGCGGATCTTCCCGACCCAGAGGAGCCCGAGGACGACGGTGAGGACGAGCGCGGGCACGCTTCGTGAACAGGGCGTAGCCGGCAAAGAACGCCAGGCCTCCGGTGTAGATCGGATGCCGGACGATCGCAAACGGCCCGCGGGTGACGAGGCCCGTCCCGAGCGGCTTCGGAAAGGGCGTCAGCGCGCTGCCGAGGCTTCGTGCCGCCCACACCGCAAAGGCGAGGCCCGCGACCGCAAGGACGGCTCCGATTGCCCTGAGCGGGTCTTGGGCGCCGTCGGGCCACGCCGGAGGGAGAAAGCCGGCCACGATGATCGCCGCCATCAGGGCGAACTGCGTGACGACCCAGCGCGACCCGCGGCCCGCGGGCTGGCGGCTCAGGCGAGCTCGATGAAGATCGCATCGCCGAAGCCCACGCTGTGCATCTCCTCGATGAGCGCGTCCGAGGGCGGCTCGTCGACCGAGAGCGCCATCAGCGCCTGCTGGCCGTCGCGCGTCCGCGAGACGGCCATGTTCGCGATGTTGGCGCCGTTCGTTGCCGAACAGCGTGCCGACCTTGCCGATCACGCCGGGAATGTCGTCGTAGCGGAAGAACACCATGTCGGGCGCGAGCTCGATGTCGATCCCGAACCCGTAGGCGCTCGCGAGGAACAGGCGCGGCTCGGGCCCGATCGTCGTCCCCGAGACCTCGACCTCGTCGCCGCCTTCCGCCGTCACGCGCACCTCGAGGATGTTCATGTAGTCGCGCGAGGCGCGGAGGCGCTCCTCCGAGACGGTGATCCCGCGCTCGGCCGCGAGCAGGGACGCGTTGACGTAGTTGACGGTCTGGTCGACCCGGCCGCGGAAGATGCCGTCGAGCGCGGCGACCGTCAGCAGCCGCGTGTCGAAATCGGAGATCGGCCCGTGCGCCGCGACGACGACCCGCCGCGGCCTTCCGCCGGCGAGCTCGACGGCAAGCCGCCCGAGCTGCGCCGCCAGGGGAACGAACGGGCCGAGCACGTCGAGGGACGCCTTGTCGACGACGGGGATGTTGACCGCGTTCGTGACGAGACCGCCGTCGAGCGCCGCCACGACCTGCTCGGCGATGATCATCCCGGCCCGGTCCTGCGCCTCGTCCGTCGAGGCAGCGAGGTGCGGCGTCACGACGACGCTGTCGAGCTCGAGCAGCGGGCCGTCGTAGGGCTCCTCGGAGAAGACGTCGAGCGCAGCGCCCGCGAGCTTCCCGGACGTCGAGCGCCTCGGCCAGCGCCTCCTCGTCGACCAGCGCCCCGCGGGCAGCGTTCACGAGCCGCGCGCCGTCCTTCATCTTCGCGATCGTCGCGCCGTTGATCATCCCGCGCGTCTCGTCGGTGAGCGGCGAGTGGAGCGTGAGAAAGTCCGCAACCGCCAGCACGTCGTCCTCGGTCGCCGCGTGCTCGACGCCGAGCTCGCGAAAGCGATCGTCGGCGACGAACGGGTCGTAGGCCACGACCTGCATGCCGAGCCCGATCGCGCGGCGGGCCACCTGCTGGCCGATCCGGCCGAAGCCGAGCACGCCGAGCGTCTTCCCTTCGAGCTCGACGCCGCTCCACTTGGAGCGCTCCCAGCGATGCTGCTTCAGCGCCGCGTGGGCCTGCGGGATGTTGCGGGCGAGCGCGACCATCAGCCCGACCGTCTGCTCGGCGGCCGAGACGACCGTCGACTCGGGCGCGTTCGCAACGACGATCCCGCGCCGGGTCGCGGCCTCGACGTCGACGTTGTCGACACCGACGCCGGCGCGGCCGATCATCTTCAGGTTGGTCGCGAGCTCGATCAGCTCGGCGGTGAGCTTCGTCGCGGAGCGGATCACGATCGCGTCGTAGCGGTCGATGATCTCGGCGATCGGCGTCGTCTGATCCTCGTCGACCTCGAACTTCGAGCGCAGCAGCTCGACCCCCGCATCGGCGATCGACTCCCGCACGAGGACGCGCATCGTCAGGCTGCCGTCTCGTACGCCGCGAGGGCGGCCGCGCCGGCTGCGCCGCGCTCGAGCGTGGCGCCCATCTCGACGAGCTGGAGCTCGATCGCCCCCAACACCGTCGTGATGTCGAACACGTCGACGTAGCCGATGTGACCGATCCGGAAGAGCCGGTCGACGATGTCGCCGTGGCCGCCGGCGATCGTGATCCCGTAGCGATCGCGGAGCGCGAGCCGCAACGCGACAGCGTCGATCCCGGGAGGCGTGAGGATCCCCGTCAGGACGGCCGCGCTGTCGTCGTCCGGCGAGTAGAGCTCGAGGCCCATCGCCTTCGCGCCGGCCCGGCAGGCCCGGCCGAGCGCCACGTGGCGGGCAAAGACTCGATCGAGGCCCTCGTCCAGGATCAGCTCGAGCGCCGCGTTGAGCGCGACGACGGTCGAGGTGGCCGGGGTGAACGGCGTGCTGCCCTTCTCCTGTGCCGTGCGGGCCTTCGCCCAGTCCCAGTAGAAGCGCGGCAGCGTCGCCTCGGCCGACTTCGCCCAGGCGCGCTCCGAGATGCTCGCGAAGGCGAGGCCCGGCGGCGTCATCAGGGCCTTCTGCGAGCCCGTCACGACGACGTCGATGCCCCAGGCATCCGTCTCGAGCGGGACTGCGCCGAGGCTCGAGATCGCATCGACGACCGAGATCGCGCCGGCCTCGTTGCAGGCGGCGACGAGCGGCTGGATGTCCGAGACGACCCCGGTCGAGGTCTCCGAGTGCACGATGAAGGCCACCTTGGCGCCGCTCTCCGAGAGCTCGCGGGCGATGTCGGCTGCAGCGGGCGTCTGACCCCATTCGTAGGTCAGCGGCACCACGTCGACGCCGAGCGCTGCACCCAGCTTCTGCCACCGCGTGCCGAACTCGCCGTGCGAGACGACGAGCGCCTTCTCGCCGGGTGAGAGCAGGTTCACGAAGGCCGACTCGTAGGCGCCGGTCCCCGACGCGGTGAAGAGCAGCACGTCGTTCGCGGTGCCGAACACCCGCCGCAGGCGCTCGTCGGCCTGCTCGAACACGGACTTGAAGTCCGGTGAGCGGTGATGGATGACCGGCTCGGCGAGCGCTGCGAGCACCTCGGGAGGCACGGGCGTCGGGCCCGGCGTGAGGAGGTAGCGCTTCTGCGGCATCGTTCTCAGAGCCTAGCTAGGCGGCTTTGCAGCCCTGACGGTTGTGCGGTCGAGCCTCTACGCTCTGCGCTGATGGAAGCGCTCCTCGCCTTCTTTGCCACCCTCGTCTCGCTCCGCCTCAGCGCCGACCTCGTCCGCAGGTACCGGCAACGCCCTGCACCGGGCCTCCTGGCCTGGGCCGCCGCGCTCGGTGCCTTCGCCGCCGGCTCGGGCGCGATCGCGTGGGGCTCGGCCGCCGACTGGAGCAACCCGGCGTTCCGCGTCTACTACCTCTTCGGCGGCCTGCTCGCAGCGGCGCTGCTCGGCGCCGGCTCGCTGCAGTGGGCAGGCGTCCGCTGGGTCGGGCCACTGACGCTCGTGTACGTCGGGCTCGCGATCGGTGTCGCCATCGCCGTGCCGCTCACGACGCCCGTCGGCGGGAGCTCGATCCCCGAGGCGCAGGCGCATCTGGCTCTCTTCCCCGCCCGCATCCTCGCGATCGCGGCGAACTCACTGGGCACGCTCGCCGCAGTGGTCGTCGCCGTGATCGGGATTCGGCGACGCCCGCTCGGCAACTCGCTCATCCTCGCCGGGCTCGTCGTGGCTGCGCTCGGAAGCGCCCTCGCCGGCCTCGGCAAGGCGGAGTCGTCGCTCTTCTCCGCCGCCGCTGCGTTGCTGCTCTACGGCGGCTTCGTGCTCCCTAGTCGCGCATCGAAGCCTCGGACCGAGGCTCCCGAGTCTCACCCCGGGTCCGCCGGCGCCGCTCCCTGAGCCAGATTCCGGCCAGCAGCCCCGCGACGAGGAGGCCGATCGTGATCTCCGCGATCAGGCCCGGCGTGCCGCCGTGCGCGAGCACGGTCACTTGTGCGAGAGGAGCCAGAGGCCGCCGACGGTGTACAGCACCATCAGCGCGAGCATGGCGTACTGGCTGCGCAACGCATCCTGACGGTCGCGGAAGATCGTCACCGCCCGGTCGTGGGCGACGGCGAGGCCGGCGACGTGGCCGAGCACGAGCGCTGCGACCTGGACGTACCAGATCGTGTTCGGCCCGAGGACGGCGATGTTCGGGCGAAAGTCGGCCGTCCCGAAGAGATCCCAGCCCTTGCCGAACGGGTCGGAGAACAGCGGGATCATGTACTGGCCCTGGATCACGAACAGCGAGAAGTAGTGCGCGATCGCGTAGACGAGCGCGATCGGCACGAGCGACAGCACGAAGTCGGGGGCGAGCGACCGCGGTGCCTTGACCGTTGCGCGCGCGATCGCGCAGGCGGCGAGGAAGGCCACGAGCACGAGCGTGATCGCGCTGATGAGACCGAGCAGGTTCAGCCCGGAGACGAGAAGCTCGCCGGTGCCCGGCTCGTTGAGGACGTAGGGCGCCTCGACGCGGGCGACGAGGTCCTGCCAGATGATCGTGCGGCTGAACCCGTCGAACCCGACCGAGCCGAGTGCCGCCGCCAGGAACAGCACCGAGCCCGGCATCGGCTCTGCCCCCGCCAGACCGGTCAGCGGGACGCGTAGCCGGATCCGGCCCTCGCGCGCGACGAACGGGGCCATCCGCCCGATGTACGCGAAGAGGATCGCGAACCCCTCGCCCGAGACCGTCCACGTGTCACGGCCGAACGCGAGCATGCCGAAGAGCGCAACGTACGAGTAGAGGGAGATCGCGAATGCGAGCGCCCGCGGGTTGGCGGGATTCGAGTAGCAGAGCTCGAGCGCGACGAACGCGAAGAACGTGAAGCAGCCGGGGTAGCGGCCGAGGCCGGCGGGATACGTGGCCAGCGGGTGGGCCTCGCGGCCGAGCACGTGCTCCCAGACCCAGACGAACCCGTCGGCGATCGCCCGCCACGGGCTCAGCGCCCGCCAGACGTTGCCGAAGAGCATCGACAGCACCGGCATGCCGACCCAGAAGATGACGTACACCCAGGTCGGGGCGAAGTTCTCGAACGGGTCGGTCGTGCCGAAGAGCGCCGCACCGATGACGACGACGAACACGAACGCCGAGAGCGCCTGGACGACGATCCGCACCGGCCCCAGCACGAGCCTGCCGAAGCTCGCGCCGAGATCGCGTCCCGTCGCGTGCCGATCGAGCTGGGGCGTCTTCCACAGCGCCCCGAGCAGGATGAACGAGACGACGAGCACGAACGCTCCTCCCCAGAAGAACAGCCACTTGGGAACGGGGAGGTCCTGGACCCCCCCGATCCCGTGGGCCAGAACGTGCGGGAGAAGCTGCGTGATCACTTACTTCACCGTCAGCTGCGCGAGCAGGGCGTCGATCGGGTGGAGCTCGAGCTCGAACCGGCCCTGGACTTTGGCGACGAACTGCATCACGGTCGGGACGCCCTTCTTGATCTTCTTCTCGAGGTTGTAGCCGTGCAGGTGAACCTCGCTCCCGACGTTCGTCCGCACGACGATCCGGACAGTCTGACCCTTCTTGACGGTCGGGCGCTTGATGCCGCCGACGGGGCGACCGTTGACCACCTTGATCGAGATGACGACGGGCTTGACGACGGCGGTGGCGGCGGTGCCCGCCGAGGCGGTTGTGGCGGCCGAGGCGGTGGTGCCGGCGACGGGGATCGCGATCGCCACGAGCGCGATCGCAGTGATGAGTGCAGTGCGCATTTGGAATCTCCTGAGGTTGTAGGTGCAGACGCCCGCGTGGGCGCCGCAGTACGGGGTCAGGAGGTGACGGGAGGGCCGCGCGCCGGGAAGGCCGCGCCGGGCGCCGATGCGACGCGAGGCAGAACGAGCGGGGCGAGCAGCTGAACGAGCCGTGGAACGCGGCGCACCGTGCGACGCATGGGCGTCGCGATGTCCTCGGCCAGCCGGCGCGCCACGAACCAGATCGCCACCGCCAGCGGCAGCTGGAGCGCAACTCCGAGCCACAGCACCGGGCTCGCGAAGAGGAAGGGCATGTGCCCCGTGTGAATCAGGCGCTCGAGATGCTCCTGCGCGACGAAGGCGCCGATCCCGAGCACCGCCAACGGGACGGGCGAGTGGCGGCGGGCACGCGAGTCGGCGGCGAGGCCGAGCACCGCCAGCGAGGCGAGGATGAAGACGACCTGCGGTGCGTGCGCGAGGTAGTCGTGCATGCCGCCGGTCGGCGTGCCGGTGACGTCGTAGGCGATCGCGTGACCGAGAACAACGCTCGCGGCCGCGAACGGCAGCGTCACGAGCCAGGTCAGCGTTCGCCGCATACCTGGATGATGCCAGTCGCCAGTCCGTCACGAGCGGGTGAGGCTAAAGCCTCACCCAACCTCATCCCGACTCAGCTGAGCTTGGCGCGGACGAGCTCGCTGACGACCCGCGGATTTGCCGAGCCGCCCGTCTCCTTCATCACCTGGCCGACGAAGAAACCGAGCAACCCCTCCTTGCCGCCCCTGAACGCCGCCGCCTGGCCGGGGTTCGCGGCGATGATCGCGTCGATCACCGGATCGAGCTCGGAGGCATCCGAGACCGCCTCCTGCGCGAGGTACGGCGCCGCCGTGAATCCGTCGTCGCCGGCCTTCGCGATCGCCTCGTCGAGCACCTGCCGCGGGATCCGCTCGCGGGCCTCGACGAGCTGTGCCAGCTCCTTGGCGTCGACGCGTGACGGATCGACGCCCGCACCGACGAGGTTGTTCGCGATCACGTTGGCCGCTGCGATCCGGTCGGCGCCGGCAGCGACGGTCGCCTCGTAGAGCGGGTCGAGCCCACCCGTGACGAGCACGAGCGCGCGCTCGAGGTCGAGCTCGCTCGCAAGCCGCGCGATGCGGCTCGACGGCGACTCGGGCAGCTCCGCCCGCAGCCGCTCCACCATCTCGGCAGGCGGCTCGACCGGCACGAGATCGGGCTCGGGGAAGTAGCGGTAGTCGTCCGCCTCCTCCTTGGAGCGCCGCGGCGTCAGCGTGCCCGAGCCGGCGTCGAAGTCGAACGTCTCCTGCTTGACCTCTCCGCCGGACTCCCAGATCTCGATCTGCCGGGCCACCTCGGCGTCGATGCCGCGAGCGATGTAGTTGAACGAGTTCATGTTCTTGATCTCGCACCGCGTGCGCAGCTCGTCGGTCCCGGCCGGACGCACCGAGACGTTGGCGTCGACGCGCAACGTGCCCTTCTCCATCTCGGCGTCCGAGATCCCGAGCTCGACGACCGTCTGCCGCAGGAGCTGCAGGAAGCGCTTCGCCTCCTCGGCCGAGCGGATGTCGGGAGCCGTGACGATCTCGAGCAGCGGCGTGCCGCCGCGGTTGTAGTCGACGAGCGAGTACTCGGCGCCACCGATCCGGCCCGTCTGGCCACCCATGTGGATCGTCTTCGCCGCGTCCTCCTCGAGGTGGGCGCGGACGATGCCGACCTCGAGATCACCCTCCGGCATCGGCACTATCATCCTGCCGTTTTCGCAAGAAGGCATATCGTATTGCGAGATCTGATATCCCTTCGGGAGATCGGGGTAGAAGTAGTTCTTGCGGGCGAACACGGCCCGCGGGGCGATGTCGCAGCCGAGCGCGAGGCCGAGCTTGACCGTCCACTCGATCGCGGTGCGGTTCATCACCGGCAGCGCGCCGGGGAACCCGAGGCAGACCGGGCACGTCTGGGTGTTCTCCCCCGCCCCGTAGCCGGCCGTGCAGCGGCAGAACATCTTCGTGCGCGTCTTCAGCTGCACGTGGATCTCGAGCCCGACGACGGTCTCCCAGGTCACGGCGGTCATCGGAGCCGCTCCGGGACGCACGTCGAAGCCGATCGCGCGCTCGAGCGCATGGCCGGCGCGGAACAGCGCGTTCTCGCCGAACGGCCGGCCGATCAGCTGCAGCCCGACCGGCAGGCCCTCCGAGAGGCCCGAGGGGACGTTGAGCCCCGGGAGCCCGGCGAGGCAGGACGGGAATCGTCATCACGTCGCAGGCGTACATCGCGAGCGGGTCGGCGGCCTTGTCGCCGATCGGGAACGCCACCGTCGGCGAGGTCGGCGTCGCGATCACGTCGAACTGCTGCAGCGCCTCCTGGTGCTCGCGGATCAGCAGCGTGCGCACGCGCTGCGCCTGGCCGTAGTACGCGTCGTAGTAGCCCGCCGAGAGTGCGTAGGTGCCGAGCATGATCCGGCGCTTGGGCTCGTCTCCGAAGCCCTCGTCGCGCGTCCGCTCGACCATCTCGCGGTAGGTCGGCGCGTCGACCCGCGGGCCGTAGCGCACGCCGTCGTAGCGGGCGAGATTCGACGAGGCCTCGGCCGGGGCGATCAGGTAGTAGCAGGCCATCCCGTAGTCGAACGAGAGCGGCAGGTCGCACTCGCCGATCTCGGCGCCGAGCGAGCGCGCCGTCTCGATCGCCGCCTCGAACGACGCCCGGACGCCGGGCTCGATGCCCGGCAGGTCCCAGACCTGCTTCGGGATCCCGATTCTGACGCCGGTCAGATCCTCCGCCGTCGGCAGCTCGACCGCCTCGGGGAGCTCGACGGTGGTCGAGTCGTTGACGTCACGGCCGGCGATGATCGAGTAGAGGCGGGCGACGTCGCGAACCGTCTTCGCGACCGGACCGATCTGATCGAGGCTCGATGCGAACGCGACGATGCCGTAGCGCGACACCGTGCCGTAGGTCGGCCGCAGCCCGACGTTGCCGCAGAGCGCGGACGGCTGCTTGATCGAGCCGCCCGTGTCGGAGCCGAGGCCCCAGGGTGCGAGACCGCCCGAGACCGCCGCCGCGGTGCCGCCACCGGAGCCGCCGGGCACGCGGCTCGGATCCCAGGGATTGCGCGAAGGGCCGTAGGCCGAGTTCTCGGTCGACGAGCCCATGGCGAACTCGTCGGTGTTCGTCTTGCCGATCACGCGGCATGCCCGCTGCCTTGCAACGTGCCGCGACCGTCGAGTCGAAGACGGGGACGTAGCCGGCGAGGATCTTCGAGCCGGCCGTCGTCTCGACTCCCTTGGTCGAGATCACGTCCTTGAGCGCGATCGGCACGCCGGTGCCCTCGCCGAACTCGACGAGCCTGAGGTAGGCGTGAAGCTCGGTGTCGCGCTCCCCGGCCGCGGCGACATAGGCGCCGTGGAGCTCGGCCGACGAGACCTCGCGCCGCTCGAGCAATCCGAGCGCGTCCTCGGCGGTGAGCCTGAGCGTGTCGATCACGCCGACACCTCGGGGCCTGCCGTCGGCGGCACCCGGAACAGGTCGCCCTCGCGCGCGGGAGCGTTGGCGAGCGCCTCGTCGAGGCTCAGGGAGGGCCGGGGCTCGTCGTCGGCCCAGACGTTGACGAGATCGAGCGGGTGGGAGGTCGGAGGCACGCCGTCGAGATCGAGCTCCGCCACCTTGGACACGGCGTCCAGGATCGCGGCCAGCTCGCCCGTGAGGCGATCGACCTCGTCCTCGCGCAGGTCGAGGCGCGCCAGCCGCGCGACGTGCACCACCGTCTCTCTGTCGATCGCCATCCCGCTCCTATCTTGTCAAGACGACGGGCCCCTCCCGGGGCCCGTCGCACGAAGCTCGAATCCGGAAAGCCTAGGCTGCCGTGACGTTCGCCGCCTGAGCACCCTTGGGCCCCTGGACGACCTCGAACTCCACCTTTTGTCCCTCGGTGAGGGACTTGTATCCGTCCATCGTGATTGCCGAGAAGTGGACGAAAACGTCCTCTCCGCCTTCGCGCTCGATGAACCCGAAGCCCTTCTCGTTCGAAAACCACTTGACGGTGCCAATCTCTGACAACGAACGTCCTCCTGAAACATGTACAGCCCCACGGATTGAAGCCATACGACTTGACGAAGCGGCGCGAACGGTACCGTCAAGAACCGGGGAACGCAAGCATTCCGCGCCGGTAACGCGCCGCCTTGAGTGTGCTCTGGAGGAGCATGGCGATCGTCATCGGGCCTGTCCCGCCCGGCATCGGCGTCAGGAAGCCCGCCACCTCGCCGACCGACGCATCGATGTCGCCGCGAATCCCCTCCTCGGTGCGCGTCAGACCGACGTCGAGGCATGCGGCTCCGGGCTTCACCATGTCGGCCGTGACGATGCCTGGACGCCCGACGGCGGCGACCACGATGTCGGCTCGGCGAACGTGTGAGGCGAGGTCGGCCGTCCGCGAGTGGCACACCGTCACGGTCGCATTCGCGTGCATCAGCAACATCGCCATCGGCCTGCCGACGATCTCGCTTCTCCCGATCACGACCGCTTCCTTGCCGGCCGGATCGATCTCGTAGGCGCGCAACAGCTCCATGCACCCGAGCGGCGTTGCGGAGACGTGGATCGGGGTACCGAGAAAGAGGTTGCCCGCGTTGACGGGATGGAACCCGTCGACGTCCTTCGTCGGCGCGACGGCGTAGGTCACCCTCGTCTCGTCGATCTGCGGCGGGAGCGGGAGCTGGACGAGGATTCCGTCGACCTCGTCGTCGGCGTTGAGCCGCTGGACGAGATCGAGGACCTCCTGCTCGCTCGTCGTCTACCGGCAGCCGGATGTCGCGCGCATCGATCCCGGCTTCCGTCGCCGCCTTGTGCTTGGCAGCGATGTAGACGTGGGACGCCGGGTCGTCGCCGACGAGCACGGTTGCGAGGCCGACGTGCCCGAGCTCGGCGACCTCGCGCGCCACGTCCTCGCGGACGCGCACTGCGAGAGCTGTCCCATCCATGCGCACGGCAGTCATCGGACGCGACTCTATCGACTCTCAACCACGGCGCTCCTCCTGCCGATAACAGCCGATGAAGGACTCACTGCACGCACCGAATCGAGACCGCCGATGTTCTGGAAGTTCGCTTTTGTAGCCGTCGCGCTCATCGCGGTGATGGTGGTTGCCCGCGATCAGCACTGGGCGGGGCGCGTCGGCGTGACGGGGAACTGTACGCAGACGCAGCCGCCGTCCTACGGCAGCCAGGACACGTGGTATGCGTGCAAGCAGGGCATCCTGACCGGCTTCCCGAGCCTCGAGGGCGACGCCGCGACCTGCGAGGAGGCCGGCATCGTGAGGCACCAGGAAGTCTGGCACTGCGCCACGCCGCTCGTCTCGACACCCGGGTACTAGCCGCTGACGCTGCTGCACGTGCACGCCTACGCGTGGCGCGCGAGCGCCGCACGGCGATGCCGGTGAGCGCCTCGCGGACGATCCGCTCGGCGACGAGCGCGGTGATATCGGTCGACGCGACACCCGTCGGGATCACCTCGACGACGTCCATCCCGACGAGCTGGAGCCGCGACGCGATCTCCCGGCACGCCCAGAGGAGATCGGCGCTCGTCATCCCGCCGGGCTCCGGCGTTCCCGTCCCCGGCGCGAACGCAGGATCGAGCACGTCGACGTCCACGGTGAGGAACACCGGCCCCTCGCCGACGATCGCGATCGTCTCCTCGACGATGGCCCGAATGCCGCGGTCGCGGACGTCGTGCATGAAGAAGCTCGTGATCCCGTGCTCCGCCTGCCACGCGAGCTCGCGCTCGCCGGGCCAGTAGCCCCGGAGACCGATCTGCACGTAGCGCGCACCGTCGACGTGACCGTCGCGCACGAGCCGGTACATCGGCGTCCCGTGCGAGACCTCGACGCCGAAGACCTCCTCGCCGGTATCCGTATGGGTGTCGAAGTGGACGAGGGCGACCGGCCCGTGCACCGCCGCAACCGCCTTGACGTCGGGCTCGGCGATCGAGTGGTCGCCGCCGAGGACGATCGGGATCGCGCCCGCCGCGACGACCTGCCCGACGATTCGCTCGATCGCCGCGTGATTGCCGGCCGGATCGGAGGGCACGACGGGCGCGTCACCGAAGTCGACGACGCGGAGCTCCGCGATCGCATCGAGGCGGGCCTCCAGATGCGGGCCTGGCGGGCAGCCGGCGGCGCGAATGGCGCGCGGCCCGAACCGGGTGCCCGGCCGGTCGGAGGTGAGATCGTCCATCGGCGCGCCGACGATCGCGACGTCGACTCCCTCGAGCTCCGCGGGATCCTGGGTCGTCGGCAGGCCGGCGAACGTCAGCAGCCCGGCGTAGTCGGGCTTGTCGGGGAGACCGAGCTCACGCCACCGCTGGAGCGGATCGAACACGACCGCGATCCTACGCTTCCCTCTACCCTGGCCGGGTGATCTCGCGGGCCCGAGCTCAGTCTGCCGCCCGCGTCGGGGCCCTGTGCTTCGTCCTGCTCTGGCTGCTGTCCGACCAGCTGCAGGCCGCGATCCCGTTCTGGCTCCCGTTCGCGATCCTCGCGGCGACCGAGATCGAGTTCGTCATCCGCGGGATGCTCGAGCGCCGTCACGGGGTCGAACCGGCCCCGGCCTCGCGACGCCTTCCGGGCGCCGACGACGCCGACCTCGGCTGGGTCGAGACGGTCGACGAGGAGGGCGAGCCGGTGCTCGTCGCTGCCGCGCCGAGGCCTCCTCGCCGGTCCAGCGTGCCCATCGTCATCGTCGTCGTGATCGGCATCGCGCTCTTCGCGTACGCCTACAACGTCGACCGGAACGCCGGCTGGCCGTCCGTCTCGTCGGCCAACCAGGCCAAGGCAGAGCAGCGCTTCACGGCTGAGGCAGCCCGGATCGCGGGCGGTCCGGTCACGGTCGAGTGCGACGACGGGTATGCGTTCACGGGGGTCGGCTCCGACGCAGCCGGCGTCGCCTTCATCCCACGCCGGCTCGCATACCTCCAGCCGACGATCTGCCGGTCGCTCTACCGGATCGCGTTCGAGCACCAGGTCGGTGACCATGACGACGCCGCGTTCGCGATCAGCGTCCTCGCCCACGAGGCCACGCACCTCCGAGGGATCCGGAACGAGGCCGAGACGGAGTGCTACGCGCTGCAGGAGGGCGTCGAGCTCGGCCGGCGGCTCGGCCTCGACGCCGCCACCGCGCGCGCCCTGATGCGATCACAGCGCGACCGCGATCTCTCGGACGAGAGCGTCCAGCGGCTCGACTACCGCCTGCCGGACGGCTGTCGCAACGGCGGCTCACTCGACCTGCGGCCGGACGACCCGAGCTTCCCGTAGATCGAGCAGCGCCCGGTCTATCCCTCCGCCAACGACTCCTCGAGCCTGCGCCGCACGAGCGCCACGCTCACCCCGCCGTCTGCTCACCGAGCGCAGCCTCGGCGAGGGCGTGCGCCTCGACCACGACCTTCTCGCGCTCGCTCTCGAGCCCGCCGCGGACGACGAAGAGCGCCGCATGCGCACGTGCCCCCCACTCGTCGATCTCGGCGAGTGAGGTTCCGTCGGGCGCGGCGCGGCCGGAGTCGGACAGCCGCGGCACCTCGGCGACCTCCCGGGCGACGTGCTGCGCCTCGACGGCGAGTCCCTCGGCCTCGGCCTCGAGCGCAACCCTGTCGGCGGCGAGCGCCTCGACGCGCTCCCTCATCCGGGCGACCGTGTCGGCGGCATCCGTTGCGGCCACCGCTGCCCGCCGCGCGGCCCGCTGCCGCTTCGGTCTTCGCCTCGTCGCTCGCCCTGCGGGAGCCGTTGACCTCGTCGAGGCGCCGCTCTGCTTCGGCGAGCTCCGCTCGTGCGTCGGCCTCGCCGCGCCAGCGCGTCCCGCTCGCTCTGCTCGGCGACGGCGATCGCGGCGGGGAGCGCGTCGAGCGCGTCGAGAACGCGACGAGCGGCGGCGCGGATCGCGTCGACGCGATCGAGGAGCCCGGCGACGGCGTCGATGCGCGCCGCCACGTCGGCGTCCTGCCGCTCGAGCTCGCGCGCGTACGAGACGAGACCAGGCGAACCGTCACCGCTCATGACTTTCAGTATCGCGGAACGGTCCAGGAGGAATAGATTCTGGGTGCCGCCGACGGGGGAAGACAACGCCGATGGACGAGACGGGCACGACCGAGCTGCAGATGAGCGCCGCCGAGATGCGCGATGCCGGCTATCGCACCGTCGACATGCTCGTCCGCCATCTCACGGACTCGGCTGCGCCTCCGCTGCAGCGCGGAGCGGCAGCGCACATGCGCGAGCTGCTCGGCGGTGACGCTCCCGAGGATCCGACGCCCTTCGCGGACGTCCTCGCCCAGCTCGAGCGGGATGTCCTCGCCTACCGGGCCCGCGGCGACCATCCCGGGTTCTTCGCGTTCATCTCCTACTGCGGCACGTGGCCCGGCGCGCTCGGCGACTTCGTCGCGAGCGCGGCGAACGTCTACGCCTCGACCTGGCTCGAATCGGCAGGCCCGTCGCAGGTAGAGCTCGAGGTGCTCGGCTGGTTCAAGGAGTGGATCGGGTATCCGCCGACAGCAGCGGGGATCCTCGTCAGCGGCGGCTCGGCGGCCAACATGACGGCGCTCGCCTGTGCCCGCGAGTCGCTCGTCGGCCCGATGTCCGACGATCTCGTCGCGTACGTTCCCGATCAGGCGCACTCCTCGGTCGCGCGGGCCGCACGGATCCTCGGCTTCCGACCCTCGCAGGTGCGCGTCCTGCCCGTCGGCGAAGGCTTGAGGCTCGATCCGGCGACGCTCCGCGGTGCGATCGAGTCCGATCGAGCGTCCGGCCGACGGCCGCTCTTCGTCTCCGTCAGCGGCGGCAGCACGAGCACCGGGGCGATCGATCCGCTGCCGGCGATCGCCGAGATCTGCCGCGAGGTCGGCGCCTGGCTGCACGTCGATGCTGCCTACGGAGGCTTCGCGGCGTTGACCGAGCGCGGACGAAGGGCGCTCGCCGGAATCGAGCTGGCGGATTCGGTGACGATCGATCCGCACAAGTGGCTCTACCAGCCGTACGAGTGCGGCTGCCTCCTGGTGCGCGACGGCTCGCTGCTTCGCCGCGCCTTCGAGATCGCTCCTGACTACCTCCTCGACGCGGTCCCGGACGAGGGGGAGGTCAACTTCTCCGACCTCGGGATGCAACTGTCGCGGTCGAGCCACGCGCTGAAGGTCTGGCTCTCTGTTCGGACGTTCGGGCTCGCTGCGTTTCGCACGGCGATCGACCGGTCGATCGACCAGGCGCTCCTCGCGGAACGCCTCATCGACGAGAGCGAGACGCTCGAGGTCGTCTCCCCCGCTCAGCTCGGCGTCGTCTGCTTCCGCCGGCACTTTCCCGACGCGGCCGACGAGTACGAGTCGGACGCGATGCACGAGAAGTTGATCGCCGCGCTCGAACGCTCGGGAATCGCCTTCATCTCGTCCACCCGCCTGCGCGGCCGTTTCGCATGCGCATGTGCGTGATGAACTTCACGACCCGCGACGAGGACATCGCCGCCACGATCGCGTTTCTGGCGAGCGAGCCGATCGCGCCCGATCCGACCACGCGCACCGTGGCGCTCGGAGCGCAATCTGCCGCTCGACCGTGGCTGGATCGCCCGCCCCGTCGTCACCCCGCACGGCCTCACCGCGCTGCCGCTGTTCTCCGGGCTCGACGAGGATCAGGCTCGACGTGTCCTCGCCGTCGCCAGCGAGCGCACGTTCAGCCAGGGGGAGCAGATGATCGGGCTGTGGGAGGGCTCGCGCGAGCTCTACGTCGTGCTCGAGGGCGAGGCGGCGATCGTCGTCGACGGGAGGACCTCGACGGCCCGTGCCGGCGACACGATCGGGGAGATCGCCGCCCTCGAATGGGGCGCAGGATACGGCTACGCCCGCACCGCGACGGTGACCGCCGCCACGGAGCTCCGCGCACTCGTCTTCGCCGCAGGGGACGTCGGCGAGCTCGTCCGCCGGATCCCGTGCCTCGGGGAGCGCCTCACGGCGATCGCCCGATCCCGACTGCACCGTTCGTGAAGCACCACCTCGGCCAGGTCGGCCACGTCGTCGCGATCGTCTTCCGCAACGCCGAGCTGCGGCGTGCGCAGATCGCGTTCTTCTTCTTCAACGGCGCCGAGTGGGCCGTCTGGATCGCGATGCTCGTCTACGCCTACGACCGCGGCGGCGCGACGATGGCCGGGCTCGTCGCCCTGATCCAGCTCGTGCCGGCGACGCTCTTCGCGCCGTTCGCGTCGGTCCTCGCCGATCGCTATCGCCCCGCCCTCGTGCTGACGCTGAGCTACGTCGCGCAGGGCATCGCGATGGGCGCGACCGCCGCCGTCCTGATCCTCGGCGGCCCGCCGTGGCTGGCCTACGGCTGCGCGGCGATCGCCGCGACGGCGGTCGTCGTCACGCGGCCGACGATGGCGGTGCTCATGCCGGCGCTCGCCCGAGCGCCCGAGGAGCTCACCGCCGCCAACGTCATCTCCGGCTGGAACGAGAGCATCAGCGTGCTCATCGCGCCCGCCGTCGCCGGGCTTCTCCTCGCCTCCTGGGGGCCCGGCTGGGTGTTCCTGGTGATGGCGGTGCTCGTCCTCTGCGGCGCGGCGCTCGTGTTCCGAATCGATGGCCCGGCCGCTCGTACCGGACAGCTCGGCCGTCACCGCGCCGCGAGCTGGTGGAAGGATTCCGCGTGCTGCGACGCGAGCCCGCGGCGCGCCTCCTCGTCGGCCTGCTCGGCTCGCAGTACGTGGCGATCGGGATGCTCGACGTCCTCTACGTCGTGCTCGCGATCGAGACGCTCGGGATGGGCCAGGGTGGCGCCGGCTATCTCAACGCCGCGTTCGGCGCCGGCGGCGCGCTCGGGATCGCGATCACCGCCTCGCTCGTCGGGCGGGCGCGCCTGGTGCCTGCGATCGTCACCGCACTCGGCGTCTGGGCCGCCACCTTCGCGGTGATGGCCGTCTGGTCGCAGGCGGCCGGGGCGCTTCTGCTGCTCGCGGTCGCCGGCGCGGCGCGCAGCCTGTTCGACGTTGCCGGACGCACGCTCCTGCAGCGAACTGCGCCCGCCGACGTGCTGGCACGCGTCTTCGGGATCCTCGAGGCGATGATCATGGCCGGAACTGCCGTCGGAGCGCTGATCGCCCCGCTGCTCATCAGCCTCGGCGGCACCACCGTGGCGATTCTCGGCGTCGGCGCGATCCTCCCGCTCCTCGCGCTCCTCGGCGGCAGGCGGCTCCTGGCGCTCGACGCGGCGGCGCACGTCCCCGTCGTCGAGATCGGACTGCTCCGGTCGCTGCGGCTCTTCGCGGCGCTACCGCCGCCCGCGATCGAGGGTCTTGCCCGGAGCCTCGTCCCGGTCGACACCGCTGCCGGCGAGGTGATCATGCGCCAGGGCGACGAGGGCGACCGCTACTACGCGATCGCCGAAGGCGAGCTCGAGGTGCTCGTCGACGGCGTTCGGGTCAACACGCTGGCGCGAGGCGACGGCTTCGGCGAGATCGCGCTCCTGCACGACGGCGTTCGGACGGCCACGGTGTCGGCTCTGACCGACGGCAGGCTCTACTCGCTCGAGCAGGAGCCGTTCCTCGAGACACTGACGGGCCACCCTGCCGCACACACTGCTGCGAGGGCGATCGCGGCGGAGAACCTTGCGAAGCTAGGCGCTAGCCGGGCGTTGCGTCGCCCGCTACGGTGCCGGCGATCTTCGTGACCGTGCCTCCGGTGGGCGCGACGATCGCCAGCCCGCCACCGCCGAACGCCGACGACGCGAACACGATCCTCGTTGCATCGAGGTAGAACGGGGCCGTTTCGTCGCCGGCGATCGTCGTCAGGCGCAGCTGGTGAGTTGCCGTTCGCGGAGCCCATCACGTAGATCTCCTGCCCGTTCGTCGTTCCGGCGTCGCACGGTTGCTCGAGAACGTCAGCTTGGTGCCGTCCGGGGAATACTGACGGCTCGACGTCGTTCTTCTTGTCGTTGGTCAGCGCCGTCTGAGACGTCCCGGTGGCCGTCATCGTGAAGATCTCGAACTGTCCGCCACGGTTCGAGGAGAACGCGATCTTCGTGCCGTCGGGCGACCACGCCGGTGTGACGTCGTCGCCCGCCGCGTGGGAGACGTTCGTCGCCGCGAGAGGAAGCTCCGTCGGTCGGCGGGAACGGCGCCACGAAGATGTCGCGGTTCGTTGCCGACCCGGCACTGTCGAACGCCAGCTTGTCCCCTGCCTTGGAGAAGGCAGGGTTCGCCGGATTGCCGGTACCGGACGTCAGTCGGCCACGAGGTTCTGGCCGTCGACGTCCATGCGGAACAGCTGGCTCGTCCGCCGGAGACGCTTCGTGAGAAGACGATGCTCGTTCCCGCCGGGTTGAGCACCGGCTGTCGATCGTCCGGGCTGCCGGAGGTGAGCTGCCGTGAGGCTCGTCCCGTCGGACTCGATCGAGTAGATGTCGCCGCCCCTCGCGAAGACGATCAGCGTGCGCGCGGTTGTGCTCGCGGTCCACGAACGAGTCGTCAAAGGACCGGTGTTGGTTGCCGTATCGGTACCCCGCACCTGGAACGTGTGCGGGCCGGCTGCAAGCACGCCGTAGTTCGTCGGGCTCAGACAGGCAGCGAAAGAGTTCGCTGTCGAGACGGCACTCGAATGCGGCCGGCTCCGGAGCCGTGAAGGCGAAAATCGCGGGCGACTGGGTGACGGCACCCTGTGCCGGCCCACTCGTAATCTCGACGGTTGGACCGAGGTGTCGATCACGAACGATGTCGTCGACACTCGACCGTCCGAACCGGTCGCAACGACCGTGTGTACGCCCTGCGCCGCTGACCGCGGCTCCCCGGCGTTATGGCGTTGCCGTCCACCGTCAGCGACGTCAGCGTCACGTTGACGGCCGGGATCGCGTCGACGGTGACCGGCCCCTTGTAGATGCCGTTCGCCTGCGTGCCGCGTCAGGTCGATCGTGATCGAGCCGGTCTGTTCGTCCGCCGGGGCGCCCGCGAAGTAGTAGCCCTTGTTCGTCGAGACGGCGACGTTCCCGTGCGAGTCGACGGCCTGGACGAAGTACTGCACGGAGGACGCCGTCGTCAGGGCCGATCCCGTCCACAGGTTCCCTGCCCCGTGTTGGAGCTCGACCGGGTGTCCAGGCGCCCGAGCTCGCGCCGAGGAACAGGACGAGGACGCGCTTGACGGGGTCGCTGGAGGCGATATCCGTCGAGAAGGTGACCGTCCCACCGGTCTTGAGCGCGTCGATCGCGGTTGAACGTCGGCGCCACGTAGTCCGGGTCGGTCGAGATGAAGACGCGACCGTCGATGCGCGTGAACAGCCGCTGGAAGCCACCCTGGCTCGCCGTCGACCGGGTTGGTGCTGAAGAACTGGCCCTGGGCGAGGATCAGCTTCTGCTTCCGGCGCGGCGGCGAATCCCTTCACCGACGTCACCGTCTGGAGCTTCGCCGGGAACGCGACGTCGTCGTAGCCGATCTCCGGCTCGATGCGCGTCGAGTCGACGGTCGGCCGCGCGAAGAGCGGATCGAACGGCGTGCGACGTCCTGCGACGTCAGCGCCGTGATCAGGGCGCCGTGCGCGTTCGGCGTCTCGATCGTCTGCGTCGCCTTCGGCTCGATCGGCCGCAGGTGCGTGACGATCTGCACCGTCGCGGCCGTGGAAGTAGTCGCCGCGACCGTCGGTCGAGTTCGTACGCCGCGTCGAGTCGATGCAAGGTCGAGTCGACGACCGAGAACTCCTCGTAGTCGAGCCCGACGGCCGGATCGCTTGCCCGTCGTGGCGAGCAGCGCCGCGCTCGAACCGGCCGCGCCGACCTTCTCGGCGCCGGCGACAGAGCACGGTGAAGCCTGCGCTCGCCGCGGCCGCCGGGTGCGCACCGGTGATCGAGACCATCGGCAGCCCGTAGAGCGTCAGCTCGGCCATCGCCTTCTCGTCGTAGACGCCGACGAGGCCGAGGTCGCCCTGGAAGCCGGCCTTGGCGTCGGCGAACGCCGCTCCTGCCGTCATCCCGTCGGCGAGGTTCGCCGCGAAGCGCGCGTTCAGGTCCTCGGAGTAGGCGACGATGTCGCTGTCGCCGTAGCCGAAGCCGGTGTTGGCGAGGTAGACCGAGGCGCCCCGCGACCGCGAACGTCTGGGCCCAGTCGGTGCGCCGTGCCGCCGGCAGGAACGCGTCCGGGACGTTGAGCCCGGCGTGGCAGCCCATCGAGAAGACGATCCGGCCGGAGAAGGTGAGCGCGTTCGCGAGGACGTGTCGGTGGTGAAGAGCGTGCCGTTCGCGGCCTGGAAGCGCGAGTCGTCGGCGTGAGCATTGATCGAGACGAGGCTCGGCGGCTGCCCACCGTTCGTCGTCAGGGCGGCGGTCAGGTTCGCCGAGCGCTCCACGTCGGCGTTGATCAGCGTTGCGTTCGCGGTCGCCACGCGGCCGAGCGAGGTGCTGACCCGCTGCGCGCCGTCGCTGAGGAAGTCGTAGCCGGTCGTCAGCGCCGTGCCGCCCGCGATCTGACCGTTCGTGAACGCGTTCACCTGCGCCTGGATCTGGGCCGGCGTCTCGACGAGGCGGCTGACGCCGAGCTCCGGCACGTAGAGCTGTCGGTCGAAGAACGGGATCGGCGCCAGCGTGCCGTACGGATCGTCGGAGAGCATCTTCGACGAGGCGAGCGCACCGCCGATCGGCGAGCTCGGATCGAACGAGCCGGCGAATGCGTCCTCGTTCGAGAGCGTCGTGCGGTCGTCGAGCCGCGCGAACGGGATCACGTCGTCGCTGCCGACGAGGACGACGTACTGCACCGTCGGCTTGGCGGCCTTGAACGCCCGCACACGGGCGTCGACGGCGGCGACCACCGCATTGGCGGCGGTCGGGTCGGACGGGCAGGCGTTCCACCCGGTCGGCCCGTCGTACGGCGTCACGGACGGCCTGCGACGGCATCGACCTGCAGGATCGACGCCGGGATAGCCGGCGTTCTTGAACGTGTTGAGCCGGTTCTTGAGCGCCGTGATCGTCGCGTCGGCGAGCGTGGCGCCGTAGATCCGCGCGAGCTGCTGGCGGTTGACGACGAAGACCGTGTTGACGTTCGCGGGAGCCGCGACCGGCTGCTCGGTCGTGGCCGCCGTCGAGGTGTTGCCGGCGAAGCGTGGCACGCACGCTCGGTGCGGCGCGTGGCGGCAGCACCTCGGCGCGCACCATGTACGGCTCGTTGCTCGAGACGCCGTTGAAGCCCGAGATCTGGATCGACGTACGGCGTCGTGCCGCCCTGCGAGATGAACGTGACGGCGTCGTCCTGGGTGCCACGGTTCGCGGAGATGCCGACCACCGTCGCGACCGGCGTCGATCGGGACGTCGTCGAGCGTCTGCGGCGGCAGCGCGTCCGTTCCGTGCGTCGGCGTGACGCCCGGGTCGTCGATCGCCGCACCGTCGAGCGGCGGCGTGCCGGTAGCCGGCGGGCACGAGCACCTGGCCGCCGGCCCGTAGACGACGAGGTCGTAGTCGACGGGCAGGTGGCTGAGGCGGATCGTGACGCGGCTCCCGGCGGGCGGCGCCGGGCAGGCTGTAGACGTCGCCGTCGGTCGACGAGGAGATGTACGAGAGCACGAACTCGGCCGAGGAGATCGGCTGCGGGCTCGCAGGCCGCTCGGCTCGAGGTTGCCGGTCACGGTCGACGCTCGGCCGTGCTGCGCCGCCGTCGACGTCGGTGCCGCCGTCGATCTTCGCCTTGGCGGCCGTCGACGTCGGTCCGAGCTCGACGCCCGGGATACGCCTCGAACGTGAAGCGCGTGCGTCGCTCGGCGCCGGCGCGTCGAACGTCCACGTCAGCGTGCCCGGCACGTCGGTCGGCGTAGGCCACCGCCGTCTGCCCGACCAGCCGTGCGTCGAGCCGGACTTGTAGGCGAAGCCGACCGGAGCGGACCTGACGTCCGTTGGGCATGCCGTCGCCACCGACGGCGCCTCGACTGCGTAGACGCGAGAGCGGCGGCCGGCGTGAAGCTAGCTGTACTGGACCGCGTCCGAGAGCGTCAGAGCCGGTCCGACGACGGATCCGGCCTCGACGGCCGCCGTGGGACACGGTCCGCTGTCGTGCCGACGTCTCGAGCGCTGCGGAGCGTGAAGTCACGGGCGTCGACCGTCGCCGGGCTGATCGCGTCGTCGTAACTGCGCGACTGGCCGAGCCGAGCCGCGAGGTCGAGCTTCTCCCAGCCGAGATCGCTGCTCGAGAGGACGAGCGAGAGCATCTCGGCGAGCGTCGCGTCGTCCGTGAAGAGCAGGTGCGCGAGGTACGCGAGGTCGAGGTCGGCGGCGGCTGGGCGTCGATCGCGAGAGGAGGTCGAACAGGTCGCCGAAGGTCGGCGACGGCCCCGTTCGTGCGGTTCTTGACGAGCCCGACGATCTGCGCGAGCGACGGCTGCGTCGCCGAGGCCGAGCGCGCCAGTTGACGGACGCGAGCGCGGTCGATCAGATCGCCGATCGTCGTATTGCCCCAGCCGCCGAGGTCGCCGAGGGTGAAGCTCGCCGGCAGGTCGCCGCCGACGTGCGCGTTCCGGAGGTCGAGCAGCGTGACGCTCGGCCTTGAGGCAGGCCTGGCGTCGGCCCGAGCGTCGTCGCCGGGGCAGCCGTTGTCGACGAAGAGCGTGCCGGGGTTGCCGCCGATGTCGTTGACCGGGATGTCGTTGATCGGCGAGCCGTGCAGGAGGATGTCGTTGATCGGGATGTCGTTGATCGGCACGTCGTTGATCGGGATGTCGTTGATCGGGACGTCGTTGATCGGCACCTCGTTGACCGGGCACGTCGTTGACCGGGATGTCGTTGACCGGGATGTCGTTCACCGGGATGTCGTTGATCGGGGTTCGACGCGAGCGGCGGATGTCGTTGACCGGGATGTCGTTGATCGGCACGTCGTTGACCGGGACGTCGTTGACCGGCACGTCGTTGATCGGGATGTCGTTGAGCGCGATGTCGTTGATCGGGACGTCGTTGACCGGGATGTCGTTGATCGGGACGTCGTTGACCGGGACGTCGTTGACCGGCACGTCGTTGATCGGCGCGCCCTGGATGCCGAGCGCGAGCAGCGGATCTCGATCCGAGCGACGTCGCCCTGCGTGGATCGTCGTGCAGTTGATCGGCGGGCCGGCGAGCGATCGCGCACCAGGTCGTGCCGTCGACGTGCAGCTCGGCGAGGGTCACGTCGCCGAGCGAGTAGGCGACCGCCGAGATCGCCCGAGCGGGCTGTTCGAGAGGTCGAGGTCGGCGAGCGTCAGGTCGTCGATGCCGGCTGCTGCTTCTGCGCAGTGTGATCAGCTGCGAGGATGTCGCGCAGCGACACGTTCTGCACCGGACGGCTCGGCGAGCGACGGCGGCGGCGGACGAGCGACAGGACCTGGTCCCAGCCGCCGGGCTCGAGGAGCGGCATCGTCGAGAGCAGGACGTCGCCGAGCTGCGAGGCGCGTCGTCGTGAGCCCGACGTCGTTGATCGGGATGTCGTTGACCGGCGAGTGCTGCAGCTGGATGTCGTTGATCGGCACGTCGTTGACCGGGGCGACCGCGCGCGTCGACGACGTGGCCGTCAGGAACGCCGTCGGCGGCACGCCTTCGAGCGGCACGTAGCCGGCGCCGGCACGTTCAGGGTCGTCGTGGTGATCGCGACCAGTTGACGTGCGCGGCGGTCGCATCGTAGGTGACGACGAGATGCGGCCTGACCGACGCGTTCGCAGCCTCCCTCGAGTAGTAGCGCAGCAAGTAGCCCTTGGCTGCCCCCGGACGGCAGTTGACCGTCGTCGCGGTGCCGCAGGCCTGGCTCCAGATCTCCATCGAGAGGCTCCCCTTGTCCTGCAGCTTCTGCTGGATCGCCGAGGTGAAGTTGGAAGGCCGGTTGACGGGTGCGGCGAACTGCCTGGGCTCAGGGCCGGGTGGCTCTCCCCGCAGATGTCGTTGAAGGCGCCGGCGACACCGAGGACGTCGGTCGAGGTGTCAGCGGCTTCCCGTTCATCGTGGCCTCGGCCGGGGGTGGCTGCCCGACGATGCCGTCTGCCGGACGGTCGTTCCACGTGACGCTCTCTGGCCACGGGTCGTTGTGGAGCCGGATCGCATAGTGGCTGCCGTCACCGTCGTCGGCGTAGCCGGTCGACGCGGTGAGCTCGAGGTGCGCCGAGACGATCTCCGTGTTGGCGGGGATCGGCGGGAGGCTGAACCGGAGGAGCCGAAGGCCGGTCCGTCTCCAAGACAGGAAGTTGGTCGGTGCGGGTGAAACGACGAAGCTGTCCTCGGAGCCATGGCTGGAGGCCGGGCTCGCCTGCGAGACGTAGGTGTCCGCGACCGGCTCGATCGAGATCGTCCGGAATCGGGGACCGTCGTGACGCAGGACGAGAACTCGGAGGTGTCCCCGGTTGCCTGGTTGGTCAGCGTCGTGGTCAGGTGGGTACCGACCGGCAGTCGGGAACTGGATCGAGAACTGCCCGCGTCGCTGCCTGCGAACGCTGGCACCGCGAAATCGAGATACGCCTCGACCTTCGCCGTCAGGCCCGAGACAGCTCGTGTTCGTCGAAGATCTCGACGAAGTAGCTGGCGGACGGGACGGCTACGTGCCATCGATCTTCGCCGTACCGCTGTCGCTGCTCGTCGCAACGTCGATCGACGGAGCGGCAGCGCGTTGTTCGCCGACTCGTCGTCGAGCGCGATGCCCTTGCCGCCGTTGTCGTGGATCGAGTTGGCAACAACGCGGTTGCCGGTGCCCGTCGCGATCGAGATGCCGTCGCCGGTGTTGTGGGCGACGATGTTGCCCGGGCCGATCTGGAGACCTGACGCCCCACTCACGTACGACTCCGTTACCGGCGACCCGAGCCGGTTGCGGCGCCGCGCGGTCCGTCCCGACGGCGCTCCCGACGATCTTCGTTCGTCCGAGTCGGCGTCGACGAAGATGCCGGCGTTCGACTCGCCGTAGTCGATCGCCGCGACGACGTTGCCGAGCTCGCGGATCACGAGCCCGAGCTGATCGGTCGCGAGATTCTGGCCGATGATAGTCCCGCCGGAGTGCTCGATCGAGATGCCGGTGTCGAGTCGGCTGAAGGAGCCTGCGAGAAGCCCGATCACGTTCCCCTGCAGGGTGTTCCCGGTACCGGCTGTCAGAACCTGCACGCCTGTCGCCGCGACCTCGGGTGCTCCAAGCGCGTCGATGGTGTTCGCTGCGCCGGCGCCGAAGTTGCCGCCGATGACGTTGTTGGTCGCTCCCGGGCCGGTCACGACGACGCCGAAGTCTTTCCGAGGATGCGAGAGCCGGTCACGTGGGCACCGGAGGACGTCAGCGTGACGCCGACCCGGTTGGCACGGAAGGTGTTGGCCGGATCAATGCCGATCCAGTCGTCCGCCACGGTCAGCACCGGCCCGACCGTCTTGATCGCCTCGCCCCAGTTCGTGATCGAAAGCCCCTTGATCGTCACGTGATCTGCCGCGGAGAAGAAGGCCTGCGAGCTGCCGCTCGGCCCGCGCACCTCGATGACCGGCGCGTTGTCGTAGCCGGGTCGACTCGTGCCGTCGATGACGACAGCCTCGCCGATATCCGGCAGGTTGCTCGCCGCACTGATCAAGTACGGCCCTTCCGCCGGGTAGGTCGAAGGCGATCGTGTTCGGGCCAACGTCGTCGTTCGCCGCATTGATCGCCTCGCGGAGGCTGCAGTCGCTTTCCGTGCAGTCGCCGTCATCGAGGTCGCCCGTGATGTTCACGGTGTACGTGGACCGGCTGGATCGTGTCGTCGCCACCACCACCCGCCACCCCCGCTCAGCGCGGCCGCATAAACGGCGGCGTTCTCCTTACCCGAAGCCGGATCAAGGGACGGCGCGAACGACGTCAGCTTCCAGGAGACCTCGAGCACGGTTCCCGGATTCGGGGAGGAGAACGCCAACGTGAGCATGAGCGGGTTGTTCGTGCCACCGGCCGGCAGCGTGTAGGTGTAGTCCTCCGAGCTGCCGTCAGACAGGTGGGCGTTGAGCTGGCCCGAGCCTCCGTCGGAGTACAGCCACACCTTCGAGCTCCTGCGTCGACGCTGACGCAGGCACGGAGAAGCGGAACTCGTCCCCGGGATCATGGCTCGAGTGGGACACACCAACGAACGCGTCGCTCACCGACGGGGCACTCACCGTGCCGTCCGACCAGTTGAAGCTGAAGGGATTGGCAGACCGTAGCAGTCGACGAATGCTGCGGAGCCCTGCGCGTTTGCCAGGGGGCCGATCAGGTTCGCCGCCTGCCTTACGTACCTTCGGCGCGATGTAGCCGGAGTTGACGACCGGGTTGGGGAGGCAGGAAAAACCGGAGAGGCTTGAGCCGTATCCCCAGACGGCCCAGTCGGCGGTTCCGGCGGCGCTGAGATCGACACCGGCTGCTCCCGACGGGTCAGGAGTACCGCTCAGAGTGCCGGTGCCCGCGGCAGCCTCATTGTAGGTGACGGTCACGAGCCGTCTCCGGCACGGTCTCCTTCGTCAAGCACGCTCGCCGTACCGACGCCGGGCAGCGTCTCGATACATAGCTTGAGCCGCCCCCGCCACCCGTGCCCGTGACACCGTCGATGTTCTGCAATAGCTGCCGGCGGAGCCGCCGCCGCCGCCGTAGTAGCCCCACCGCCACCGCCGCCACCGCAAGTATCCACCGTCCGCGTCCGCGTGCGGCGTACCGACCCCGCCACCCGCCCCACCGGAGCCGAAGGCGCCGTCAAGCCCGGCCCCGCCCGCCATGTCCGCTGGGTCGGGCGTCGCGCAGGACCATGCGTACCAGAGACCAGCGCCGCCGGAGTTCTGCGTCCCGCCGTCACCGCCGACCGTGAAGACTGCCGGCGAAGGGCGCACCGTCACTGTCACCGCCGACACCGAATCCGTCCCCTGGGAAGCCACCACCTCCACCGGCGACGAGAACCCTGTCGGCTAATCCGGCTGCGCCGATCCGAACGTCGGACGCGCCCCTCCCCCACCACCGATCTGATTTGAGAAGCCCGGTGATCGTGCCCCCTGGAGCGCCGCCGTTGTACGCGCTCGTGGCGAGCGCACTACCTGGCGCAGATCCCATCTGGCCGACGTTGACCGTGAACGTGCTTGTTCCGAGCGAAGCGACGTTGATCGTCGAGCGGACGTGGGCGCCGCGCCCCTTCGAGAACGGCTCTGTGAAGGCCGGGCGTAGCCACCGCCCTGGGCGCCGTAGAGGTCGAACGTCACGTTCGTGGCACCGACGGGAGCCGTCCACTGATATGGCCCATTCGATCTGCACGAACGTGCAGACGACGTCCCGTGCCGCTGCACGACGGGCCTGGAGGATCCGCAAGACGCCTGCGGCACAACGGCCATGGCAAGCCCGACCACGACGGCAAGTACGCCTAAACGCCTCCCCCTCCGTGACCCGCTACCCACGGTTCCAGCACCCCTGTTCACTCCGCGCCCCCACCTTAAGGAGAAAAGCCAGACCCGTCAACGGGCCAGCCGCGCACCGATTGTGCGCTTCCTCGCCGCCGCACACAAGTCGGACTCCGCACCGGTCCGGTTTGTTGTCCTCCACTGCAGCAGCGATGCTGGAGGGGTGACCGGATCGTCCCAGCCGCCCTCAGTGCTCGCACCCTATCTCCCCCGGCTCGTTCGCGGGTGGAGCGAGGAGCCCGACGCGCCGCGCTCGCGGGTGATCGACGGCACGCTCGTCTCGATCGACATCTCCGGCTTCACCGCGCTCGCCGAGCGGCTCGCCGTGCACGGGAAGGCCGGCGCCGAGGAGCTCGTCCAGCGCATCTCGTCCGTCTTCGACGACCTGATCGCCGTCGCCGAGCGGCACGGCGGCGACGTGCTCAAGTTCCGCGGCGACGCGCTGCTGCTGCTGTTCGTCGACGAGCGCCACGCCGAGCGGGCGGCCGGCGCGGCCTCCGACATGCAGTGGACGATCGAGGAGATCGGGCAGGCGGAGAGCTCGGTCGGCCCGGTCGAGCTGCGGATGTCGGTCGGCGTCCATTCTGGTCCATGCCATTTCTTTCTCACCGCCGAGCCGCACCGCGAGCTGCTCGTCGCCGGGCCGGCGGCCACGCGCGTGTTCGAGCTCGAGGATCTCGCGACCGCGGGCGAGATCGTCGTCAGCGCCGAGACGGCGGCCGAGCTCGACCCGAGCTGGCTCGCCGAGGAGCGCGACGGAGCGCGGCTGATGACCCGCCTCGCGCCCGGCTCGAGCACGATCCCTCCCCCACCCGACGTGCCCGGCGTCGACCTCGAGCAGTACGTGCCGCGGCCGCTCCGCGACCACCTCGCGGTGGCGAGCGGCGAGGCCGAGCATCGCCAGGTCACCGTCGCGTTCCTCAAGCTCTCGGACACCGACGCGGCGATCGACGACGGCACGCTGCTCGACGCAGCTGGACGAGCTCGCCGTCGCGGTCGGCCACGCCTGCGAGACCTACGGGCTCACCTGGCTCGAGTCGGACATCGACGTCGGGGCGGTCAAGCTCTACCTCACGGGTGGCGCACCCTCGAGCTCGGGCGACGACGAGGAGGGAATGGTGCGGGCGCTGCGCGACGTGATCGCGGCCTGCCCGGACCTCGCGCTCCGCGCCGGCGTCAACCGCGGGCACGTGTTCACCGGCGACATCGGCAATCCGCACCGGCGCACCTACGCCGTGATGGGCGATGCGGTCAACCTCGCGGCCCGGCTCACGGCCCGGGCGAAGCCCGGCGGGATCCTCGCGACCGGCGACGTGCTCGACCGCGCCCGCACCATCTACGCCACGGAGACCGAGCCGCTGCTCGTCAAGGGCAAGGAGCAGGCCGTGATGGCTCACGCGATCACGCGAGGTCATCGGCCAGCGGCCCGAAGCAGCAGCCCGACCTGACGCCGATCGTCGGCCGCGAGGCCGAGGTCGAGCAGCTGCAGCAGGGCGTCAACCTCGCACGCATGCGGCAGCTGCAGGTCGTCGAGCTCGTCGGCGAGCCCGGCATCGGCAAGTCACGACTCGTGCAGGAGCTGCGGACGCTCGCGCTCGGGTTCCAGCAGCTCGACGGGGCCGCCGAGCAGTACTCCTCGACCGAGCCGTTCAGCGCGGTGCGAACGCCGCTCCGCCAGCTCGTCGGCATCACGCCCGACCGCAGCGCGGCCGAGGCCGGGACGATGCTGCAGCCGTTCGTGACCGGGATGATGCCCGACCTCGCGCCGTGGCTCCCGCTGCTCGCGATCCCCTTCGACGCCGAGGTCGACGCGACCCCCGAGACGTCGGCGCTCGATCCTGCGGCGAGCCGCGACAAGCTCCACTGGGCGGTCGAGACGTTCCTCGAGCGGATCCTGATGATGCCGACGCTGATCGTGATCGAGGACGGCCACTGGCTCGACGATGCGTCGCGGTTCCTGCTCGCGCATCTCGTCCGGCAGCCGGCGATGCGCCCGTGGCTCGTGTGCGTGACGACGCGACCGGGCGCCGACCCGATCGCAGCCGGCGGCGAGACCACAGCACCCGGCTCGAGCTCGAGCCGCTCGCCGGAGCGGCTGCCGAGGAGCTCGCGATCGCGGTCGCGTCGCAGTTCGCGCTCTCGATCGAAGCGGTCGGCGCGCTCGCCGCCCGGTCGGGCGGCAACCCGCTCTTCGTCCGCGAGCTCGTGTTCGCCGCGCAGCACGGCGCGTCGGTCGACGAGCTGCCGGAGACCGTCGAGAGCCTGCTGACGACGCGGATCGACACGCTCGACCCGGCCGACAGGATGCTGCTGCGGTACGCCGCCGTCGTCGGCCCGACGTTCGAGCTCGACCTGCTCGGGCAGATCCTGGCCGACGAGATTCCCGAGGCCGGACAGCCGGAGCGCTGGGCGCTACCTCGGCGAGTTCGTCGTCCCGGCCGAGGGTGACGCTCTCGGCTTCCGCCACAACCTCGTCCGCGCCACGGCCTACGAGGGCTCTCGTTCCGACGGCGCCGCCAGATCCACGGCCGCGTCGGCGAGGTTCTCGAGCAGCGCGCAGGTGACCAGGCGGACGAGCAGGCGGCCCTCCTCTCGCTGCACTTCTACGAGGCCGGAGATCACGAACGCGCGTGGCGCTACGGGGTGATCGCGGGCGAGCGAGCAGAGGCGAGCTTCGCGAACATCATCGCCGCCGAGCTCTTCGAGCGGGCGCTCGCGGCCGCGGAGCATCTCGACGACGTCGGCGCGACCGAGCGGGCGCGGGTCTACGAGCAGCTCGGTGACGTGTGCGAGCGGTTCGCCGCCTACGACCAGGCTGCAACCGCCTACGCGAAGGCGCAGGCGCTCGTCCCCGACGATCCGATCACTGGAACACGCCTGACCGCCAAGACCGGCACCGTCTGCGAGCGCTCGGGGCGCTACGACGATGCGCTCGAGGCGTACGAGGCGGGCCTGGCGCGGATCGCGAACGTCGACGGCGAGGACGCCGCCGAGATCCGCGCGCGGATCAACATCGGCCAGGCGGGGATCCGATATCGGCAGACCCGCTATGAGGAGTCGATCGCGGCGGCGCTATCGGCGATCGAGCACGCGGAGCAGGCCGAGAACCCCAGCCGCATCGCGCACGCGTGCTACATCCTCGACGCGGCGTACACCGACCTCGGAACCGCCGGACGGGCTGCCCTATCTCGAACGGGCGCTGCCGATCTACGAGGAGCTGCGCGACTTTCGCGGCCAGGGGATCGTGCTCAACAACCTCGGCGTCCACGCCTACTACGAGGGCCGCTGGGCCGAGTCGCTCGACTTCTATCGCCAGAGCCGCGCGGCGAAGGAGCTCGTCGGCGACGTGATCGGCGCCGCGGTGCAGATGAACAACGAGGCCGAGATCCTCTCCGACCAGGGGCACCTCGATGCGGCCCTGCCGCTCTTCGATGACTGGCTTCGCGCCTGCCGTGCCTCGGGTTATGCGTTCGGCGTCGGCGTCGCGCTCAGCAACCTCGGGAGGGTGGCGGCGCGTGCCAGCCGGTTCGCCGACGCCTACGGCCTGTTCGAGGATGCGCTCGACCAGTTCGCCCAGCTGAGCTCTGAGCGGTTCGCAAACGAGACGCGTGCCCGCATGGCCGAGTGCCTCGTGATCGAGGGCAGCCATGCCCGGGCGCTCGAGCTCGCTCGGCGTGCCGCGAGGCGGCGGCGCAAGTCGCCCGTCGGCGGGCTCGAGGCGCTGATCGAGCGGACGATCGGCTACGCGCTCTGCCAGGGTCGTCGCCGCGAGGAGGCGACGCCGCACTTCGAGGAGAGCCTGCGCCTTGCCCGCGAGCAGAAGGCGGAGTTCGAGGTCGCGCTGACGCTGCGGGCGATGGCGTCGGTCGGCTGGGAGGGCGCCGAGAGCCTGCGCGAGGAGAGCGATGCGATCCTCGAGCGCCTCGGCGTGGTGTCCGTTCCGCACGTGCCGCTGCCGTAGGGCGACTCACGTGTCCGCCTACGCACGTTTGGCTTGGGCGGGCACCCCTGTGGACAAATAGTCACAGTTTCGACGCAAAGGGGGTCTCCCTCCGGGAGACCCCCTTCGTCCGAGCCGCACGTCTCGTCGGGACGAGTCGCCAGGGGACGGCCTAGTAGCTGGGATCGCCACCGCCGCCGTAGCCGGGCGGCGGCGTGATCGTCGTCGTCGTGCCCGGATCGGGCTGCGACGGGTTGTTGGACGAGGAGGAGTTGTCGAGGAGCTTGACCTGGCCCCGAATCTCCCCGGCGGCATTCTTCGCCGTGTGCACGTTCACGTAGGCGCGACCGTGCTCGAGCAGGTCGGCGGTGTCCTTCGAGATCTTGACCTGCCCGGTCTGCCCACTCCGGCACGGACCGCACAACGGGACGATGACCGCGCCCGCGACGCCGGCCTTGCCCTTGTGAACGTGAGCGCCGACCGCCTTGCCGCTGAGGCCCTTGAAGGTGAGCTTCCAGTGGATCGTGCGCGTCGAGCCGCTCGCGGTGACCGTCGCCGTGAACGTGCCCTTGGCGGCGGCCGGAGCCTTCGGCTTCGGGACCTCGGCTCCCGGTGCGAGAGTGGCCTTGTAGGAATGGGTCGAGCCGGCGGAGCCGGCGAGGGCCACGCCGGCAAGCGCAGCGCCGGCAACGGCAAGCGCAGTCGCGGATGCTGCGTAGAGCACGAGCTTCGACATCGAGGCCTCCTGGTCGACGGGTTCTCCCCTGCCTCTACGAGACTGGGCCGTCAGCGGTTTGGAGGCCGGCGAGCCGGCGCCTCTAGCGCGCGGTGATGTAGTCCGTGAGGTACTGGATCTGGAAGCTCTGCTTCTTCGAGATGAACTTCACGAGATCGCCGATCGAGATCATCCCGACGAGGGCTCCGTCCTCGACCACCGGTGCGTGCCGGATGCGACGGTCGGTCATCAACGCCATGGTCTCGTCGACGGTCGTTCCGGGGTTGACGATCAGGACGGGGCTCGACATCACCTCGCGCACGCTCGTGTCCCGCGACCGACGACCCTCGACGGCGATGCGCCGGAGGTAGTCGCGCTCGGTGAAGATCCCCGAGATCTCGTCACCCTCGGTGACGAGCAGCGCTCCGACGTTGGCCTCGACCATGGCCATGAACGGCTTCGTACACGGTCGCGTCTCCACCGATCCGGATCACGTCGCCGCTTTTCTCACTGAGGATTTCCGACAGCGTGTGCATGTCATCGATTGTGGCGTTCAGCACGTTGCGCTGTCAAGGAATCTGGTCGAACCGATCCGTCCCGCGAGTCGAAGCTAGGATGCCTCGGTCTGGCGACGTGGCCGAGTGGTTAGGCAGAGGCCTGCAAAGCCTCGTACACCAGTTCGAATCTGGTCGTCGCCTTTTGCGTTCACGCGTTGCGCGTGGGTGCCGATGAGGAGCCATGGGGTATCGGTTCCTTCTCGGGGTCGGCGTGCTCGGCGTCACGGGTCTGATCTCCGGGCTGCGCCATCGTAGGTTCGCCAGGACTGCCGTCCAGGAGCATCTCTAAGCTCCCGTCACTCATGAGCGAGCCCGTCACCGAGCCGAGTCCCTCCACGATCGCGACGGCGCAGCACGAGCCGTGCTGGCGCTGTGGGACGGCAATGGAGTGGCGCCACGCGACCCTGCAGTGCCCGCGTTGCCACTTCAAGATCGGCTGCTGCGAAGGGCCGACCGCGGAGTGCTCGCCGCAGGATCGCTGAGCGCCCGCGCCGGCGCGGGCCACCGGTGGCCGCGCAGGCGAAGATCGTTAGCCTCAACGGGATGAGCCGAGCTCTCCCGAACGCCCGACGAGCGCCCCACCGTGACGATCCGCCCGGCCCGCGCAGACGAGTGGAGCCGATGGCGCGAGACGCGGCTCCGCATGCTGCGCGACGATGCCGACTTCTTCTCGACGCGCTACGACGACATGGTCCGGGAACCGGACAAGATGTGGCGCGACTGGGTCGGCGAGGCGGCGGTCGGCGACCAGAAGACGATCTTCGTCGCCGACGAGGACGACCAGTGGCTCGGCGTCGTCGGTGCGTTCACCCGCGTCAACCCGCTCGAGGTGCAGCTGATCTCGATGTGGGTCGACCCTGCGGCACGCGGACGCGGCATCGCGCAGGCCCTCATCCGCGCGGTTGCAGAATGGGCGCGAGATCGAGACTCGACCACCGTCGTGCTCTTCGTCCAGGAGGCGAACGAGCCGGCTCAGCAGCTCTACGAGCGCGCCGGCTTCAGGCAGACCGGCGACCGCACGCCCGCCTCTGCAGGCCGCAGCGCCTTCAAGCTCGTGCTCGCGGCTCCCGTGGAGGATCTTCTTCGCGTGACGTGAAAGACTGGTGCCGATGGCGTCGTCCGATTCCCCATCATCCGAGCCCGAGGAGCGCGGCACCCGGCCGGTGACGGTGCTCGTCGCGCTGGGCGTCGCGCTTGTCGTCCTGCTCGCGGCCAGCGCCTTCCTTCCCCGCTGGTGGTCGCATCGCATCGGTAACCAGGCCGACGGCAGCTTCACCAACGGCATCGGCCTCGGGCTCTTCTACGGTTTCTCGTTCACCCTCCTCGCGCTCGTCCTGCTCGTGATCGGACTGCGCCGGATCCGCGGCTGGAAGGGCCGCTTGATCCTCCTCGGGGTTGCGCTCCTCATCGCCTCGCCGAACCTGATCACGCTCGGCATCGTGCTCGGGCCAGGCGGAGCTGCTCACGCGGGTGAGCGCACGCTCGACGTCGACGCGCCGGGGTTCCGCTCGAGCAGCCTGATCGGAGCCATCGTTGCGGTGCTCCTCGTCCTCGCGATCTGGTTCCTCCTCCGCTCGCGACGCCATGCCAAGGAGGAGAGCGCGCGATTGCGCAACGAGCGCGACCAGGTGCTGACTCCATGACCGCCTCGCCCTTCGATCTCAGCGGCCGCTGCGCGGTCATCACCGGAGCCTCGAGCGGCATCGGCCAGGCGATCGCGACTCGCACTCGCCGGCGCAGGCGCCGACATCGTCGGCCTCTCACTCGACGACGGTGCGGCAACGGAGGCAGCGGTCGCCGAGCGGGGTGGCCGCTCGACCCATCTCGTCGGCGACACGAGAGTGCCGGACGACCTCGAGCGAGCCGCCGCAGCCGCGATCGAGACGTACGGCCGACTCGACATCTGGGTCAACAACGCCGCCCGGCCGCTCGTGAAGCCCTTTCTCGAGACGACCGAGGAGGACTGGCGCGACCTGCTCGACATCAATCTCTTCGGCTACGTCTGGGGCTGCCGGGTTGCCGCGCGCCACATGGTCGCGGCCGGCGGCGGGCGGATCATCAACATCAGCTCGGCGGCCGACGTGCAGCCGCTCGCAGACCTCACGGCGTACATCACGGCGAAGGGCGGCATCGTCGGCCTGACGAAGACGCTCGCCGTCGAGCTGGCGCCGCACGGGATCAGCGTCAACGCCCTCGCCCCCGGAGCGACCGACACACCGCTCAACGCAACGTCGTACACGCCGGCGGTCCGGGCGGCGTACGAGAAGCGGATCTCGCTCGGGTACATCGCCGATCCCTCGGACATCGGCGACGCCGCCGTGTTCCTCGCCTCGGACGCCTCGCGCTACGTGACGGGACACGAGCTCCTCGTCGACGGGGGCTTGACGATCAACGGCTCCGTCGGCCACGCCCGAACCTGAGGGCCGGATGATTCCTGCTGGCAAGCTCGCGAACGCCGACCAGGTGGCGACGGCGGTGATCTCGACCGTCGCCGAGGGCGCAGCCTCCGGCTCGCGCGCCGTCGACGTTCGCGTCTGGAACGGGATCGACGTACGCCTCCTTCCCGATCGCGGGCTCGATGTCGGCGCGGCGTGGTTCCGCGGCATCCCGCTCGCGTGGATCTCGCCCGCCGGGGAGCAGTCACCGCCGCGTCCCGAGGAGCTCGTCGGCAACGCGTGGCGGGATGCCTGGAGCGGTGGGCTCGTGACGACGTGCGGCCTGTCGAACGTCGGCGCCGCATCCGAGGGGTACGGCCAGCACGGCACGTACACCGCGCGCCCGGCGAGCGAGCTGCAGGTCGAGCGCACGACGTCGGAGGTGACCGTGACCGGCACGATCGTCGACGCACCGTTCACGCTGTCGCGCCGCATCGTGACCAGCGTCGGCCAGGGGCTCATCCGCATCGACGATCGGGTCGTCAACGACTCCGAGTGGACGGCGGCGGCGCCGTTGCTCTACCACGTCAACCTCGGCGCGCCGCTGTGGGACGAGGACGCCTACCTCGAGACGGATGCGGAGGAGGTCGTGCCACGCGACGCGGCCGCCGCCGCCGAGCTGGCCACCTGGGACGAGCCACCGGCGGTCGCCGACGGCGCACCGGAGCGCGTCTTCGAGCACGTCGGCGCCTCGTGGGCGCGCCTCACGAGCCCGAGGGTCGGCGTCGAGCTCACGGTCCGCTCGTCGCTGCCGCGACTCTGGCAGTGGGTCGATCCCGCGAGCGGGACCTACGCACTCGGGCATCGAGCCGGCGAACTGCTCGGTGCTCGGCCGGGAGCACGACATCGCGACGGGCCAGATGCCGTTCCTCGATCCAGGTGAGGCGCGAACGTCGTGGCTCACGCTCGCCGCGCGGCCGCTCTAGCCGCGGGCGCGAAGCGTCAGTGCTTGTGCTTGTGGCGAGCCTGCGCGCGCTGGTTCTGCTGCTGCGGTGCCGGGCCGCAGCATGAAGTAGAGAATCGAGCCGATCACGGGCAGGGCCAGGATCGCCAGCAGCCACAGCAACTTCGCACCGATCCCGAGGTCGCGGCGGCCGATCAGGCTGATGATCGCGTAGACATAGAGGATCAGCACCGGGATCACGAAACACGCGAGGAGGATCGACTGGTCCCGTTGAACTCGATCGCGAGCAGAGAGAGGGCCGACGCAGTCATGCGCGCGAGCCTATCGCATGGAAATACCGCACGCTGAGAGTGCAAAGCACGGTACGTTCTCCCTCGTGGTGACGGTCCTCTGAGCGCGGCGAGCAACAGCCGGCGGCGGCGAACAGGCTTCTGGTTCGCCTTCTACACGGCCGTCCTGCTCGCGATCGCGGTCGCGAGCATCGTGACGGGCCAGTGGTCGGTCGCGCTGACGACCCTCGCGATCGCCTTCATCGCCGGGTGCCTGATGTTCCGCTTCCTCCGTCGTCGGTAACGGCCGGGTCCGTGCCGGCGGGCGAGAAACTAGACCAAAGAGCGGCCAGATCCCCGCCGAGGGGATGGAAACCGGGTGGTGCGGTGGCGTAGGGTGCGCTGATGGTCGACCGGTTGGACGAGGAGCGGCTCGAGATCCTTCGCAGTTGGGGCATCGGTCTAGCCTCGGACGATCGGGAGGAACTGCGGGCGGCCGGCAAGGCAATCACGGTCCTGATCGAGGAGATCGACCGGCTTCAGGTCGACCTCTGGAATGCGCGGGCCGTCGAGCGCGAGCCGGTCGAGACCGCTCGTTGCAGCGACCCAGGGCACGGCGCTTCGCGACCGGCTGCGCCACCGCCCGCAGGTCTGAGCCTTGGCCGATCGGGGCACGGCCGGGCAAGCCTCGCTCTGCCACACGTGCACCTTCGTCCGCGAGGTCAAGGGCCGCCTCGGCCAGACCTACCTCATGTGCCGGAACGAGGCGATCCCGGCCAAGTACCTGCCGCAGCCGGTACTCGCAGTGCGTGGGCTACTCCCCCGTTTCATCGTCCGAGGACGCACAGAGCGGCGACTGACAGGCCCGGCGACCTGTAAGGGTCCTTGACCAATCTGTAAACAGGGTGTCATTTTTGGGTGCTTCGGGGAGGCAACCGGGAATGCTGGCAGCGACAGGATCGATCTGCGACCAGGAGGTCTGCGATGCGTACCCGTTTGCTGCTCGGCTTCAGTGTGGTGATAGCGCTCCTCGCGGTCGCTCCAACTGCACTGGGAGCGACGACGAAGCAGGTCAACATCACGGGCGGCGGGTTCTCGCCGAAGACCGTGAATATCACCGCCGATGACGCGATCCGGTGGAAGAACAACGACAACAAGAATCACCAGATCGTCTCGACGCGCGGCACATTTGCCTCGCCGGTGATCGGCCCCGGCAAGACGTACACGTTCACGTTCCACGAGGCCGGCACCTACGACTACCGCGACGCGCTCTACCCGAGCCGGACCGGCACCGTCAAGGTTGCGGGCCTCCCCCCGGCCGTCACGTTCGGCGTCAGCCTGCCCCAGATCGGCTACGGCACCGCCGTCACGCTGACGGGCCAGGTGAACAACAAGCGCTCCGGTGAGCAGGTGACCCTTGCCTCGACGCCGTACGGCCAGCTGTCACCCGTCGTGCTCGCGAATGTCGTGACCGGTGCGGACGGCATGTTCGCGTACACCACGAAGCCGCAGCTCCTGACGTCGTACATCGCAACCTGGAAGGGCGTCACCAGCCTCGCCGCGACGGTGGCCGTCGCGCCGGTGATCACCTTCGGCCGCAACAACGGCTGGGTGAGCAAGATCTACGCCGGCCGCTCGATGGTCGCGAAGACGATCCAGGTGCAGACGGTCTCGAAGTTCGGCCAGTGGGTCACGATCAAGCGCGTTCGCGTCGGCAGCGGGAACATGGCCCGGTTCACGCTCCCGCTCAGCAAGGGCGTTCACAAGCTCCGGATCGCGATGTCCGTCAACCAGGCCGGCGTCGGCTACCTCGGCGCCTACAGCACCGAAGTGACCTGGCGCACGCCGTAACTCCGTTCGGCGAAGGATCCCCTGCACGCGAGAGAGCCCCGTCCTCCCCGGGGCTCTCTTGCGTTGCGGGGATAGAAAAAGCCCCCGTCTCCGGGGGCTTCTCTCAAGCGGATGAAGGGACTCGAACCCTCGACCTTCTGCATGGCAAGCAGACGCTCTAGCCAACTGAGCTACATCCGCGTGAAGGCGGAGTATAGCGACGGTCCCGAAGCGCCCGGCCGGCCTTTACGAAGCGGGCTCCGCTGCCGGTTCGAGCGCCGCCCGCGCTGCGGCGGCGCGGTTGGCGGCGTTCACGATCGCGCGCAGCGACGCGGTGAGGATCGACCCGTGCACGCCGACGCCCCAGAACGCCTCGTCGTCGACGTCGACCTCGACGTACGCCGCCGCCTGCGCGTCGACGCGCGCGGCCATCGTGTGCTCGTGGTAGTCGCGGAGCGAGATCGTGACCCCGAACGACTTCGCGAACGCATCGACGAGCGCGGCGAGCGGGCCGTTGCCCTCGCCCTCGATCACCTGCTCCTCGCCGTTGACGCGGACGCGCGCTGCGATCTGGTCGGAGTCCTCCTCGCTCGAGTGCGTGTACGCGAGGAGCTCGTACGGCTGCGCGTGGTCGAGGTAGTGCTCCGTGAACGCCGCAAGGAGCTCGTCGCCGGTCAGCTCTCCCCCACGCGCGTCGGTGATCTGCTGCACGCGCCGGGCGAAGTCGACCTGCAGGCCGCGCGGCAGCTCGAGGTTGTGCTCCGCCGCCATCAGGTAGGCGACGCCGCCCTTGCCCGACTGCGAGTTGACGCGGATGATCGCCTCGTAGCTGCGCCCGACGTCCTTGGGGTCGATCGACAGGTACGGCACGTCCCAGACCGGCGATCCCGACCGCTCCTGCGCGTCCATCCCCTTCTTGATCGCGTCCTGGTGCGAGCCGGAGAACGCCGTGTAGACGAGGTCGCCGGCGTACGGGTGGCGCGGATGGACGGGTAGCTCGTTGCACTCCTCGACGATCGCGCGCGTCTCGTCGATCTGCGAGAGGTCGAGCTTCGGGTCGACGCCCTGCGTCAGCAGGTTGAGCGCGATCGTGACGATGTCGACGTTGCCCGTGCGCTCGCCGTTGCCGAAGAGCGTTCCCTCGACGCGCTCGGCGCCGGCCATCAGGCCCAGCTCCGCCGTGGCGACGGCGGTGCCGCGGTCGTTGTGCGGGTGGACGGAGAGGATCGACGCGTCGCGGAACGAGAAGTGGCGCCCGAACCACTCCATCCGGTCGGCGTAGACGTTCGGCGGGAACTGCTCGACGGTCGTCGGCAGGTTGACGATCATCTTCGCCTCGGGCGTCGGCCCCCACTCCTCCGCGACCCGCTCGCAGATCTCGAGCGCGTAGTCGAGCTCGGTGTGGTGGAAGCTCTCGGGCGAGTACTGGAAGACGATCTCGGTCGCCGTCTCGGCCGCGAGCTGCTTGCAGAGCGTCGTGCCGCGAACGGCCAGGTCGGTGATGCCGTCGCGGTCGAGCCGGAAGACGACCCGCCGCTGCGTGACCGAGGTCGAGTTGTAGAGGTGGACGATCGCGCGCCGCGCACCGTCGATCGACTCGTAGGTGCGCTCGATCAGCTCCGGCCGCGCCTGCGTGAGCACGGCGATCGTGACGTCGTCCGGAATCAGGTCCTGCTCGACGAGCGTGCGGACGAAGTCGAAGTCCGTCTTCGACGCCGACGGGAAGCCGACCTCGATCTCCTTGATCCCGAGCCCGATCAGGAGGTCGAAGAACCGCCGCTTGCGGCCGGCGTCCATCGGGCTGACGAGCGCCTGGTTGCCGTCGCGCAGGTCGGTCGAGCACCAGATCGGCGCCTGCGTCGAGCACGACGTCGGGCCAGGTGCGGTCGGGCAGCGAGACGGTCTCGTACGGGCGGTACTTGTGGAACGGCATCTGCGGACATCGGGCTCAACTCCTCCGAGAGGGCGGACTACTCCCGCTGGGTGCGGGTGCACGGGTACGGGTATGTCGTCGCTCGCATCCCCTAGCGGGGAAGGAGGAGGGCAAGCGCGAGCAGGCGGGAGCCGCCGGCGGGAAGATCGATGCGCGTGCCGCTGAGCATTGGCCGCACCATACCGCAGGCCGCCGTCAGCGGCCAGTTCGAGGCGTGCCTCGACTTACGGAGCGCGGAGGAAGGCGGTGTCCCGCGGCGACGCGCGGCGAGAGCGCCGTCGGCCACGCCTTGAGGTCGACCGCGCCACCGGGGGTGACGGCGTTCGTCTGGTAGGTCTGGAAGTCGTTCTGCCAGAACCGCAGCGTCTTGCCCGAAACCGACGCCGGCAGGATCAGCTGGAACCGGCCCTGCACGTCCGGCCAGGTGGCCGAGACCGGTTGCACGACGCCGGTCCCGGCCGAGACGCCGACGAGCGTGCCGCGGTAGATCGCGCCGGGCACCGGGTTCGAGACCGGCAGCGGCATCACGATGCCCGAGCCGGGCAGCTTGAGGTCGAGGACGGCGCTGCTGCGCCGCTTGAAGGTCGGGTTGCGGACGCCCGTCGTGTAGCTCGTGCGGCCGACGGCAGCCTGGATCGAGAACTCGACGGGGTCGGCCTCGGTCAGATCCGATGCCGGGAAGAAGGAGACGTACTTGCCCGCGGCGTTCGTCGGCTCGGAGAACGTCCAGTAGTCGCGGTCGTTCGTCCGGCTGACGACGTACGCACCCGCGACCGGCTTGCCCGACGAGTCCGTGATCGTGCCCGAGAGCCGGTACGAGAGCAGCACGACCGGCGGCACCGGCACGCCGTCCTTGCGCACGACCCGTCCGGTCACCTTGACGGTGCCGTCGCTCCGCTTCGTCGCCGACAGGTCGGCGACCCTGAAGCCGACGTTGATGCCGCCCGTGGCGCTCTTCAGCGTCGCCTTCTCGGCGTCCGTCAGCGGGCGCCCGCTCACGCGCGTGTTGCCACCGGCGGCGACCGTGACCGGATGGCGCCGTGCGAGCGTCGAGTCGACGAGGGCCGTGAAGCTGCCGTCGGCTGCGGTCGCGCTCGGGAGCACGTAGCGGTCGACCGAGACCAGAGGCACCGCTGACGGGCTTGCCGCCGAGCAGCACCTTGCCCTTCACCGGCACGAGGTTCGAGCTGTTCGCGTTCCAGAGGCCGAGCGTGATCGCTCCGCTCGGAACGGCGATGCGGGCGCCGCCAACAGCCGCGCGTACGTTCGCCGACAGCACACGGATCGCCGACACGCGCGCGCCTGGTGCCGAGCCGGGCTTCCGCAGCGCGGCCGGGGCCGGCGAGGCGGGCGCGGAAGGCGCCTGCACCGAGGTGAGCCCCGGCGGCTTCCCGGACTCGGCCTTGCTGCCACCGATCGCGAACACCTGCAGCTGCGACGCGAGGCCGCCGCCCGAGGAGGTGGCCGTGCCGCCGACCGTGATCGCGACGAACTCCTTGCCACCGGAGGTGAAGATCGTCGGCCCGGCAGCGATCTGGCGCCCGGTCTGGAACGTCCACAGGACCTTGCCCGTCTTCGAGTCGAACGCGCGCAGAACGCCGTCGCCGCCGCCGGCGAAGCCGAGGCCGCTCGCCGTCAGGCTGACACCGCCCCGCTCGGGCTCCGGCGTGTCGAACTTCCAGACACGCTTACCGGTCGAGACGTCGATCGCGCTGATCGAGCCGTGATCCTTCCAGCCCGGCAGGTAGTTGCCGAAGTTGCCGTTGTCGAGCCCGAGGAAGATGTCGCCGAGCAGGAACTTGCGCTTCTTCTGCGTCGGCGTGAGCTTCTTCTGGATCAGGACACCGGCCGTCTCGGCGGCGGCGTTGTAGATGTAGTTGAGCTTCGGGTCGTAGGCGGCCGGCGAGTAGTTGAGCCCGCCGATCGAGCCGGGATAGACGACGACCGGCTGGCCCGCCTTCAGCGGCGGATGCTCGACGCGGTCGAGCACCTTCACGCGGTCGTGGAACGTCTTGCCGGTGACGGCGTCGAAGGCGTACCACATGCCCTCCTTGGTGGCGACCGAGACGATGCGGTGCTTCGTGCCGCCGACCTTCCCGTCGTAGACGACCGGCGGCTGGGCGACGTCGTACTCCCACTGGTCGTTCTGGATCAGCTGCTGCCACCACTTGAGCTTCCCGGTCGCGAGGTCGACCGCGATCAGCGACGCCGCCCGCGGGTTGTTCCCCGGGCGCATCGACGGGAAGTAGACGGGCGTGCCCGAGCCGGTGCCGAAGAACACCGTGTTCGTCTTCGAGTCGATCGTGACCGGCGTCCACACCGGGCCGCCGCCGATGATCCGCGACGCGCGGCGCCACGACTGCCGGTCGGGCGGAATCGTCCAGAAGGGCGTCGGCCAGGCCGGCTTCAGGTCGGGGGTGTACGCCATCACGAAGCCGCGCGGGCCGCGCTCCGAGCCCGCGGCACCGAAGATCAGCTTGCCGTTCGCGCAGACCGCCGCGCTCGTCTCGGAGTAGTTGTTGGCGACGGTCGCATCCGGCACGTCCTGCGAGATCGCGAGCTCACCGACGACTGCTCCGTCGCTCGGGCGCAGCGCGATGACCTTCATGTCGAGCTGGAGGATGAAGAGCTTGCCGCCGCAGTACGCGAGGCCGCGGTTGGCGGCGACGCCGAAGTTCTTGAAGACCGCGCTGTTCTTCGGCTTGTGCTGCCAGAGGATCTTTCCCGTCGCGCCGTCGATCGCGAAGACGTTTGCGTCGTTCGTCGTCACGTAGAGCGTGCCGCCGATCGCGAGCGGGTACGACTGCTGGCCGCGCCTGTGTCGGGATCGATCGCGAGGAAGTCCTTGGTGTAGACGCGGCCGAGCTGGCCGACGTTCGCGGGCGTGATGTCCGTCAGCGGCGAGTAGCGGTTGTTGTCGACCGTGCGGCCGAACGCGGCCCAGTCGCCGTTCGCAACTGCCGGAGGGTTGGCCGAGGACGAGGCTCCGACGACAGTGCCGACTACCAGGGCCGCGAGCGCAAGCGCGAGCAAGGCACGGACGCTTCGATGCGCTACCACTCCACCAAGTCTCCTCTAGGCCTCAACCGTGGCGTCTTGACGATGCCTCCGCACGAGTGAGACGCCACCCGCCGGTCGAAGATAGCGGCTCACGAGATCGAGGGTAACAGTGAGCGAGTGCGATCGCAGCGAACAACGGCGCCAGTGCGTGGACCGACTGGCCCGTGCCGACTCGCGTGGCTCGGGCCGACATCGGCGATGCGCCGCAGCTCACTCGCGGCGGCGCCGACATCACCTTCCGAGTACGGCACCGAGCCGGCTGCGCGAGCGAGCCGGCCGACCGTGTCCGCCGCCGTGCTCTCCGGACGGTAGGCGGCGTCGACCTTGCCGTTCGCGGCGTAGATGCGGTCGGCCGCCGACCCCACCCTGACCACCAGGAGCTTGCAGCCCCCGCTCCACGAGACTGGCTGTCCTCGTCTCTCCATCGGTGACGAGGACGCAGGTGCGATGCTCGGTGCCCGGCGTGTAGAAGCCGTCGCGGCTGAGCGCGGAGAGCGGCTCGAAGCTCGTGGCCACGTCCGAGATCGCCTGCGGCGGCGGCGACTCCGCCTGCACGCTGCCCGCGAGCGTCGAGGAGAATGTCTGCGGGTCGAGCGTCGGGAACGCGTAGGGCAGGACGCGGTCGGTGAGGCCGCTGAGCCCTGCCGGGACATCGGGAACGGAACGGCGGAGCTCCGCCACGATCGATCGCGCACGGTCGAGCCGGGTGGGCGCACCGGGGCCGGACGACGCCGTCATCGACCGCGAGACATCGGTGACGAAGACCACCTCCGACGAGGTGCGGGCGGAGCGCTCCGTCGTCGTCGTGATCGCGGGCTCGGCGACGGCGACCCCGAGCATGAGGCATGCGACAGCCGGCAGCGCGGCGGCCCGGAGCGCACGCCGTCCGGGAACGGGCTCGAGGCCGAGCGCCCGCGACACGCGCCGCTGCCGCCTGAACGCGAGGGCGACGACGGCCAGCGGCACGAGCGCCAGCAGACAGGCGAGCAGGCCGTACGGAGCGAGAAGCGAGACCGAGGCGACCATCAGTACCCCGACCCCGGCAGCCCGGCGCCCGCACCCGGCAGCGACTCACCGAAGTCGCCGGACGATCCGCCCGCGCCCTCGCGCGAGCCGACCACCTTGATCCGGCGCAGGACGAGCTCGAGGTTGTACTTCGCGTCCTCGTTCGCGGGGTCTGCACGGATCGCCGCCTCGAACGTCTCGGCGGCACGCCGGTCGGTCGACGGACGCATCGGCCCCGCTGTCGTCGGTGGCGGCGAGGATTCCGAGCAGGTTGCCGGCCCGCGATGCCTGTGCGGGCGATCCGGTCGCGAGCGCGTCGGAGAGCGCGAGCTCGGCGAGGCCGCGGAGCTGCGCCTTCTTGCGGCCCTCGTCGTAGCCCTGCGGAGCCGCCATCGCGACGACGAACGCCTTCTCGCCGCTGCGAACCGCGAGGTCGTCCCGGATCGACAGCAGCGAGAGCGCCGGATCGCCCGGGAGCCACGTGCGCTGCCTCCCAGCGCGCCGCCGCGGGCGCTGCCGCGAACCGCGCGTCACCCTGGTCGACACCGCCATGCCAGGAGCGGATGTCGTGCGCCAGCGCGAGCGCAACGACGCCGAGCACGAGCGCGCCGATGCCGAGGACGATCCGCCAGACGCTCACGCTGTCCTCCAGCGCAGAGGCTCGGCCAGGAGCAGAAAGCCGCCGAGGCCGAGAGCGGCGAGCACCGCCAGCGCGACGAGGCGCAGGATCGACGCTGCCGGAGGAGCCACTCGCCTGCTCGGACGGAAGCGCCGCCTGCTCGAACGACCCCTTCGAGGTCACGAACCGGCGGATGAACGCCACGTCCTCCGGAGCCGCATTGAGGCCGACGACGTGCAACGGGATACCCGCGCGCCGATAGGCGATCGCCGCCTGGCTGACGCGGTCGACGTCGCCGCTGTCGTCGTCGAGATCGCTGACGAGGAGCACCGCCGGATGCGTCAGCCGCTCCTTCCGGATCACGTCGAGCGCGAGCGAGAGCCCCGTGGAGATGCGGGTGCCGGCGCCGAAGGCGTCCGTCCACGGACTGCGCGGCGCCTCCGGCAGCGCTCCGGGAGCGGTCTCGGTGGGGACGTCGAAGAACCGGAGCAGCGGCTTCAGCTCCCGTGCCGGCGTGTTCGGCGGCAGGGCCTGATAGGCGGTGTCGGAGAACAGGATCAGGCCGTAGGAGCCGTTCGAGCGGACGAGCCGGTCGAGCGTGGCGGCGATGCGCGCGTACGTGTCGGACGAGATGCTCGCCGAGACATCGAGCACGACGACCCCGCTGGACGATGCGGGCAGCAGCGACCCGGGCTCCGCCGGTTGGCGGAACGAGCTGATCAGGAACGCGATCATGGCCGCGATCGCAACGGCGGCGCAGGCGAGCCGCAGCCGCCGGACGGCGGTCGCTCTCCGTTCGAACGCGGCACCGTCGCCGAGCGGGATCGAGGTCGAGCGACACCGCTACGCTCCTCCGCCGGCGCGCATGCTCGACGCGGTCGGCGAGCGTCGTCGCATCGGGCGGCCCGGGCTCGGGGCGCGACCAGGCGATGCCCGCCGCGCTCCGCGCCAGCTCGGGCTCACGCGACGACGCGAGAGGCCAGGCTCGCCGCGCGCCGGCGGTCCTCCGCGTCGCGCGTCGCCGACTCGCGCAGGAGCCTGACGGCGCGCTCGCGATCGTCGACGCGCAGCGGCTCGACGCGCACCGGCCCGCTCGCGCCGCAGCGGAGCCGTGAGCACGATCGCGCCGACGGCGAGGAGGCCGATGCCGAGGACAGCGAGCAACGCCGCGGCGGCCGAGGGCGAAACGCGGTACGTCGCACCGGGAAGGCCCTCCGGGCGACGGAACGCGGGCTCGGACGCCTTGACGGCCGCGGCGGTCACGCGCGAGCCCACCGCGACCTCGACCCGCGGCGCGACGGCAACCTCGCCGCCGGCGAAGACGCGGGCGCGCGGCAGCGCGACGGCTGCTCCCCCCGCCCCTCGAGGCAGGCGGCGGCGAGGCAGGCGATCGTCTCCGACACCGTGATGTGGCCGACGCCGTCCGTGACCGATCGCTGCTCGACCGTCGGCGCGACCCGGGTGAAGGGCGCGACGTCGTTCACGATGCGGGCGCTGTCGACGAGCGAGCCGTCCACGGTCGCCGTGACGACGTAGCCGAACGAGTCGCCGAAGCGAGGATTCGCCGGGTCGACCCGGGCGTCGATCTGCGGCGACGCCGCGAAGGCCGAGGGCACCGCGACGAAGCACGAGCGCCGCGATCGCGACGAGCAGCGCGCTTCACGCGCTCCTCCGCCGCAGCCGCCGGCGCCGGCTCGCCCACCGGTCGAAGCCCTCGGCGATCGCCGCCGGCTCGCTGCTGCCGAGCACGACCGGGTCGAACCCGAGCCGCGCGAAGACGGCCAGCATGGACTCGAGGCGGCGCTCGTTGGCGCGCGCCCGGTCGCGCGCCTCGCGTCCGCTGATCAGCACCTCGCCGACCTCGCCCGACGTCGCATCGCGGACGGGCAGGAGGACGCCGCCGACGTCCGGGAACGACTGCTCCCACGTCGGGTCCTGGATCACGACGGGCGTGACGTCCCAGCGGAGCGCGCGCAGCTTGAGCCAGATGCCGGGGAGACGGCGTCGATGAAATCTGAGACGACGAAAACGAACGTTCCGGCGGGGAAGCTCGACGCGTGCCGGATGAGCGCGAGCAGGCAGCCGTCGAGCGACGCCGGCCCGGCCGCGCGCCGCATCGGCCTCGTCGTGTGCCTCGACGCGCTCGAGCACGGTCAGCGGCGGGCCCGGCGAGAGCCACCGTGGTCGTCCTCCCCGCTGGTCGACGTAGGCGAGCTCACCGCCGGCGGCAGCCGCCGCCCGGCCGATCGACGCAATCGCCGCCGCGGTCGCCGCCGGCTTGTCGAGCCAGGGCAGCGGCGGCCCGTAGAGCTGCATCCGCGGCCGCCGGTCGACGGCGAGCGCGACCAGCGGGGCCGTGTCGGCGAAGAACTCGCGGACGACGAACTCGTCGGTGCCGCGAGCGGCCGAGAGGCGCGCCGACGCGGGCCAGTCGATCCACGTCGGACGGTCGCCCGGACGGTACGGCCGCGTGCCCGCGACCTCGTCTCCCTGGCCGCGCCGTGGGCTCCGGTGCTGGCCGAACCGAACGCCGACGAACCGCCTGCGCGGGACGAGGGCGAAGGGACGCTCGCCCGCGGGGCTCACTGGCCCTCCGGTGTCGCTCCCGCCTCCCAGTTCGGCTCCGGCCGCGGAACCCGCTCGAGGCAGGCCGCGAGGATTCCGTCGAGGAGGTCGCTCTCGCTCGCATCGCTGCCGATCAGCGCGTCGGCCGACAGGATCAGCCGGTGGCCGACGACGGGGCCGAACAGGCGCTCGATGTCGTCGGCGATCACGTAGTCGCGCCCGTCGACGAGCGCCCTGCGCACGCGCCATGCGCTCGAGCGCGAGGCTGCCCCGCACCGACGCGCCCACCTCGATCGCGTCGTCGTTGCGCGTTCCCCGCACGAGCTCGACGGCCCACCGCTTCAGGAGCGGGTCGATGTAGATCTCCTCGACGGCGGCGAACACGTCGGCGAGCTCGCCGACGCCGATCACCGGGCGCGAGGTCGTCGAGCGGATGACCGTGGAGCTGCGCTTCGACGATCGCGAGCTCCTCGTCGAGCGACGGGTAGCCGAGCGAGGTGCGGATCAGGAAGCGGTCGAGCTGGGCCTCGGGCAGCGGGAACGTTCCCTCCTGCTCGATCGTGTTCTCGGTCGCGACGACGAAGAACGGGTCGGGCAATGCGTGCGTGACGCCGTCGACCGTGACCTGATGCTCCGCCATGCCCTCGAGCAGGGCCGACTGCGCCTTCGGCAGCGCCCGGTTCACCTCGTCGACGACGAGGATGTTGGCGAAGATCGGCCCGGCCCTGAACTCGAAGTCCCGCGTGTTCGGGTTCCACACCGACAGCCCGGTGATGTCCGTCGGCTGGAGATCGGGCGTGCACTGGATCCGCGAGACGGTCGCGCCCTCGATCGAGCCGGCGAGCGACCGGGCGAGCACCGTCTTCGCCGTGCCGGGTACGTCCTCGAGGAGCACGTGGCCCTTGCAGACGAGCGCCGCGACGATCGAGCCGGATCTGCTCGTCCTTGCCCTCGACGACGGTGCCGATGTTCGCTGCGAGTCGGGCTGCGACCGCGGCCGCCGTCGACGACGGTCGCGCCATCTCCTTCGCTTGCCGCCGCCGTGACCATCGCTCAAGGATAACGCGCGTCGTCCGTCCGCCGAGCCCTCACTTGCCATGCTCCGGCAGACGCGCTCACCGCGATCTGGCGGCAAGAGTGGACAGAGGACCTGATGTGTGCAACATTTGCGGGCGCAAGATAGAAGGAACCAATGGAAGGTTCCATGCGACAACGGGGTCGCGAGTAACGGTACGCCGCGGAGCGACGTGTCCCTCGGGATTCCCGGAAAGCCGCTTGTAGCCTTCCGCGACAACGTCACCCATGGGAGGGCGAATGAGAAAGTCACGGGCCGTCTCCTCGGCTTCGTAGCGGCACTGCTGCTGCTGCGATCCTGGGAGGGGTCATGAGCGGAGGCGCCTCGGCGATCTCGCGCGCATCAACAATCACGCCGGCGCCCGCGTTCACGGCAGCGCAGCTCGCGGCGACGCCGAGCGCTGACTGGCTGACGACCGGCGGCGGTCTGACCAGTCAGAGGTACTCGTCACTCAATCAGATCACCGCGGCGAACGCCTCGGGGCTCAAGCAGGTCTGGAAGACGAACCTCGACGGATCTGGCAAGGCGGCGAAGTACTCGCAGGAGGCTTCGCCGATCGTTCACAACGGTGTCATTTACATCCCCACGGGGAACAACGACATCTTCGCCCTCGACGCCACGACGGGCGCGCATCTCTGGAAGTACGAGTCGAAGATCGCCCAGAACAACAACACGATCTGCTGCGGCTGGGACTCCCGCGGGCTTGGCTTCGGTGAAGGGAAGCTCTTCTCCGAGCAGCTCGACGGCTGGCTCGTGGCGATCGACAACACGACGGGCAAGCAGGTCTGGAAGACGAGGAACGTTCGCTGGCAGGAGGGCCTGCACGATGACGGGCGCGCCCGTCTACTACAAGGGCCTCGTCTTCGTCGGCATGTCGGGCGGCGAGTTCGGCGCCCGCGGAAGCATGTCGGCATACAACGCCTCCGACGGACGTCTGGCGTGGCGCTTCTACACCTGTCCGGTGCCGGGTGACATCGGAGGCGCGACATGGTCGGCACGGAGTGGATGACATGCGGCGCCACCGTGTGGAGCTATCCGGCCATCGACACGACGACCGACACGATGTACTTCACGACGTCGAATGCCGACCCGTGGACGGATCGTGGCCCGGGCCAGAACCTGTTCTCGGCCTCGATGGTCGCACTGGACACGAAGACCGGGCATGTACCGGTGGCATTACCAGATGGTCCACCACGACATCTGGGACTACGACTGCCCGTCGCCGCCGATGATGTTCGACACCGTCGTCGGTGGCGTCGTTCGTCACGGCGTCGCCGAGGCGTGCAAGACCGGCTGGGTGTACGTGCTCGACCGCGACACCGGGCAGCCGCTCCTGGCCGATCCCGGAGAAGAAGGTCCCGCAGAACAAGCAGCAGAACACCTGGCCGACGCAGCCGACGCCGATCGGGTGACGCATTTGCTACCCAGTGTGCAGACAAGAAGCTCTTCAGCGGCAAGGCACCGGACGGGAAGCCGTACAAGGTCGGCTGCATCTTCACGCCGTTCGACACGACCCAGTTCGTGGCGGTGGCGCCGGGTGCACTCGGCGGGACGAACTGGCCCCCGATGAGCTTCAACCCGCAGACGAACCTGACGTATGTCTGCTCCGGGCAACATGCAGGCCGCCCTCAAGGCCGTTCCAAAGGCGCAGACGGTTCACGTCGGCGGACAGGGCCTCGTGGGCGTGCAGTTCGCACTCGGCAAGGCGAAGGGGATCGCCGCCTTCACGGGCAACTTCACGGCCCTCAACGTGGCCACGAACAAGATCGCGTGGCGGAAGGACTGGACCCAGATGTGCTCCAACGGGTCCTTTACCACTGCCGGCGGCCTCGTCTTCACCGGCGAGCCGAGCGGCCTCTACCATGCGTACAACGCACTCACGGGCGAGGATGTCTGGTCTCAGAAGCTCGAGGCCGGCGTCAACGCTCCGGGCGTGACGTACTCCGTCAACGGCAAGCAGTACGTGATGATCTTTGCCGGTGGTGGAACGTACTTCGGCACGAACCACGGCGACGCGGTTTACGCGTTCGCACTGGGTTAAGCCGGCTTGGGCAGGGGGGAGTCCCGCCGGGACTACCCCCTGCCGGTACTCTTCGGGTTGAATCCGTAACGATCTTTGGACCAAGGGGAGTAATGCTGAAAACCATTTCGCGCGCGCAGCTTGGAATCGCTGGCGCAACCGTTGTCGCAGTCGCCGTCGGGGGCTACGCCCACGGGGCATCTGCCGTCATTCTGCCGCAGAAGGTCACCGTGGCAGCGAGCGAGTATCACTTCGCGCTCAGCAAGAGGACCGTGAAGAAGGGCGGCAAGGTCATCTTCACGATCTCGAACAAGGGCACCGAGGTGCACGACTTCAAGGTCGTCGGGAAGATCCCGAAGTCCCGCTTCATCGCCGGGGGGCAGAGGACGACGCTGACGCTGACCTTCAAGAAGGCCGGCACGTACCAGTACGTGTGCACGATCGGCGAGCACGCCATCAAGGGCATGCAGGGAACGCTGATCGTCAAGTGATCGAAGGGGTAACCATCATGCGTCGGGGTCTGAGAACAGCATTGACGGGTCTCGTCGTTCTGGCGCTCGCGGCGGTCGTGACCGTCGCGAGCGCCACCGGCGCTTCGACTACCACCGAGCCGATCATGATCGTGCCGATCCAGGTGTCGCTGACGAACACAGCAGGCAGTGCTCGACGACAAGGTCGTCGACCGTGGGCTCTGTCGTCCAGTTCCGGATCCGCAACAAGAGCGCCGGCCACGCGGACGTTCACGATCGGCGGCTTCAAGGCCACGGTCAAGCCGCACGGGATCGGGACGATCCTGATCTCGTTCGACACGCGCGGGAAGTTCCCGTACGAAAGCCGCGCCGCGACGTCTGTGCACCGCGGCTTCCTCCGCGTCGTCTAGGCGGGCCATGTCCTCCGCCCTGAGCCGGCGCGGCTTGCTCGAGCGCGCGGGCCTCACGGCGCTCGCCTCGTCCGGCCTCTACGGCTTCCTCGACGACCTCGTGCCGGAGCGTCGCGAGCGCGGCTGCGGAGGCACCGCGGCGCGGAGCAGAGCAGCATCTTCCCGCACGGGTGCGGCTCGTCACCGACAACAACGTCTCTGTCGTCGTGCCGCCGCTCCATCATCGGGTCGTGACGGCACGACTCACCGTGCCGCGGCGCGCCGGCGCGCTCCGCGAGGCGCAGCGTGCTCTCGAGCGGCAGGTGCGGCTGCTCGAGAGCGACGCCGGACCGGGACTCGAGCTCGTGATCGCCTGGGGTCTCCCCTACTTCGCACGCTACCTGCCGCGCCTCGCGAACGGGTCCCGGTATCCCGACTATCTTCCGCAGGACCTGGTCGCCTCGCGTACCGCCGGCGCTCGCGTATCCGCCGTCCTCGACGCAATCCGGTTCCCTAGCGACCCTTCGACGACGGTCCTCGAGCACAACGACGTCGTGTTCGTCCTCAGCAGCAACTCGCTCGGTGACGTCGAAGACGGCGCCCAGGCCCTGTTTGCGAGCCTCTCGGGACTCCTTCGGCTGACGAGCATCAGGAAGGGGTTCGTGGGCGGCGGGTTCGGTGGTCGGCGCAGTCTCCCAAAGAGAATGGCTATGAAGGCCCGCATTCCGGGTGCCGACCTCATCCCCGCCGACGCCCAGCTGTTCCTCGGCTTCACCTCGACGCAAAAGGGGGCGCTCGGTCCCGGCAGGATCGCGAACTTCGAGACGCTGCCCGGCTTCACCGATCAGTGGCCGCGCGGCGCGTTTCGGGGTGGCACGACAATGCACCTGTCGCACGTCTTCGAGGACGTCGAGCTCTGGTACACGCAGTACAACGAGATTCGCCGCATGTGGCAGGCAACCGATGCCGGCCGGGCCGAGTTCGTCGCCGGCCCCGCCACATTGCCTTCCGGTCCGGACACGGTGCAGTCCTTCGACGAGCTTCAGGCCTTCGCGATCAAGGATGCCGATGGGAATGACGGCATTGCGGGCCACAGCGCCACGATGCAGCCGGTCAACCGGCTTGCCGCTGCGCTGCGGGACAATCACGGGACAGCCCACCCCCAAGGCACGGCCGTGCTCCAGCGCTCGGACTTCAACACGCTCGACAACCCGTTCTTCTGGTCGGCGGCCCCGAAGATCGACCGTTACCGGACAACGCCGAGAGCAGGGCTCCACTTCGTCGCCTTCTCGCCGACCACCGACTTCTTCAATCGCTTGCGGCGGGCCATGGACGGACGGTACGCGGACGGCACCGCCCTTCCGATGAGCCCTCATTCGGCAGGGCTGGGGATGAATTCCGTCCTCCGCACGACGCATCGCCAGAACTTCCTCGTCCCGCCGCGGGCACGACGTGCTTTCCCGCTTGCGGAGCTCGCCTGATTGCGCCGAGCGCCTTTCCTGTCCGCCGCACTCGTGATCGGCTTAGCCGTCATGCTTCCACACGGATCGGCCGCCGTGCTCTCGCCGCGTGGCACCGGCGAATGGTCGATGCCGAACGCTCGCATCACGGGTTCGCGCGTTGCAGTCTCATCCACGATCAAGGCGGACAACGTCGGCTCGCTGAGACGCGTCTGGCACTACCGATTTCCCGGTAAGGCCAGCTTCTCGGGCATCGCCGCAGCGACGCCGATCGTCCGCCAGGGGACCGTCTTCGTCCAGGATCTCAACAGCAACGTGCAGGCTCTGGCGCTGGTCGACGGGCATCAACTCTGGCGAGCGCGGTTCGAGCGGCGTAGCGACGGCCCGAACGGAGTCACGACGGCCAACGGCATGGTTTTCGGGAACACGGACGAGACCACGTTCGCGCTCGATGCCCGAACTGGACGCCTTGTCTGGGAGACGCGCCTCACGACATCCGCCAACCCGATCACGATCGCACCGGTCGTCGCGAACGGCAAGCTCGTGCTGACGAGCTCGACCGGGCAGGCACCGGGCGGCCGAGGCATCCTCTTCGCCCTCGACGCGGTCACTGGACGCGTCCGGTGGCGCTTCGACACGATTCGCTCACCGTGGCAATACCCGGCGGTTGCACGCGGCGGCGGCGCGTGGCAGACCCCGACCGTCGACTCCAACGGCGACGTCTACTGGGGCACGGCGAACCCCTACCCCTGGGGCGGGACGCCGCAGCGGCCCAACGGGGGCGACTACCCCGGCGACGTCCGCTACACGGACTCCCTCGTCGTCCTCTCGGGACGCACGGGCAGCCTCCGCTGGGCCGATCAGGTGACGCCGCACGACATTCGAGACTACGACTTCCAGCTCCCACCGATCCTCGCCCTCGTCGGAGGGCGCGCCGTCGTCGTGGGCGGAGGCAAGGCCGGGCGGGTGATCGCTTGGGACCGCTCCACCCGTCGCCGCCTCTGGGAGACGGCGGTCGGCCTGCGACGGAACGACGTCGGACCGCTGCCGGCCAAGCCGGTCACCGTCTGCCCCGGTCTACTGGGCGGCGTCGAGACGCCAATGGCGCTCTCCGGGGGACGCGTCTTCGTGCCGGTCGTCGACCTCTGCTTTCGCGAGGGCAGCCACGGGCCGGAAGGGCTCGACTTCTTCCGGGTCGACTACTCGAAGGGGAAGGGCGAGCTGGTGGCGCTCGACGCACGCAGCGGCCGGCGCCTCTGGACGAGGAAGTTCCCGTCACCCAACTTCGGCTGCGCCACCGTTGCCAACGACGTCGTCTTCACGGCGACGTACGACGGCACGATCTACGGGCTGTCGGTCGCGGACGGACGAACGCTGTGGAAGGCAACGGCCCGCGCCGGGATCAACGCCTGCCCCGCCGTCGCAGGGCGCACGTTGCTCATCGTCGCCGGCACCGACCACCCCGCTTTCGAGTCGCCCGTGCTCGAGCTGGAAGCGTTCCGCCTGCCGGGATAGCGTCGCAAGCGGCGGCCGGCGGCTCAGGCCAGCGCGTCGAGCGCGTCGTTGACGAGCTGGTCTGCGAGCTCGTTGTGCTCACGACGCACCGCCGTGTAGGTCACCCTCTCGAACGCCCGCGCGAGTCGGGCCGCCTCGAGGCTGAGCTCGCGCAGCGCCGCGTTCTTGATCTTGTACTCGCCGCGCATCTGCTTGACCATCAGCTCCGAATCGGAGACGACCTCGACCTCGATGACGCCGAGCTCAGCCGCGCGCCGGAGCCCATTCACGAGCGCGGTATATTCGGCGACGTTGTTCGTCTGCACGCCGAGCGCGTCGCCACGGGCGTCGAGGACGGTGCCGTCCTCACGCTCGAGCACGAAGGCCGCCGCAGCCGGACCGGGATTCCCGCGGGCGCCACCGTCGGTGAAAAGTCGCACCCGCATCTCGTCCAGCTTCGCACAAGCTGGACGATCGACGCTCAGGGGACGTCGAAGACGATGCCCTGGGCGAGCGGAAGCTCGCTCGTGAAGTTCACCGTCGCGGTCTGGCGGCGCATGTACGCCTTCCAGGCATCCGAGCCCGACTCGCGGCCGCCGCCGGTCTCCTTCTCGCCACCGAACGCGCCACCGATCTCGGCACCGCTCGGGCCGATGTTGACGTTGGCGATGCCGCAGTCCGAGCCCGAGCTCGCGAGGAAGCGCTCCGCCTCGCGCAGGTCGGTCGTGAAGATCGACGATGCGAGGCCCTGGGGAACACCGTTCTGGATCGCGATCGCCTCCTCCGGCTCCGAGTACGTGAGCACGTAGAGGAGCGGCGCGAACGTCTCCCGCTGCGACGACCGCGGTCTGGGTCGGCATCCGCACGAGCGTCGGGCTCGCGTACCAGGCGTCGGGCCATTCGTCGGCAAGCGCGCGCTCGCCGCCGGCGACGACCTCTCCCCCGTCTGCCCGCGCATCGTCGAGCGCCTCCTCGAGCCGGGTGAACGAGTCGGCGCTGATCAGCGGACCGACGAGCGTGCCGGGCTCGCGCGGATCGCCGATCGGAACGCTGCGGTAGGCCGAGGCGAGCCGGTCGACGACGTCGTCGGCGATCGACTCGTGCACGATCAGGCGGCGCAGGCTCGTGCAGCGCTGGCCGGCGGTGCCGACAGCGGAGAAGAGAACGCCGCGCACGACCAGGTCGAGGTCGGCGCTCGGCGCCACGATCGCGGCGTTGTTGCCACCGAGCTCGAGCAGCGAGCGGCCGAGCCGGGCGGCGATGCGCGGAGCGAGCTCCTTGCCCATCTGCGTCGAGCCGGTGGCCGAGACGAGCGGCACGCGCGGGTCGTCGGCGAGCTGGACGGCACGGTCGGCTCCACCGATCACGAGCTCGGCGAGCCCGTCCGGCACGCCGCCGAACCGCTCCGCCGCTCGCTCGAAGAGCGCCATGCAGGCAAGGGCTGTGAGCGGCGTCCGCTCGGAGGGCTTCCAGATCACGGGGTCGCCACAGACGAAGGCGAGCGCTGCGTTCCAGCTCCAGACGGCGACAGGGAAGTTGAAGGCGCTGATCACCGCAACCGGGCCGAGCGGGTGCCAGGTCTCGGTGAGGCGGTGGCCGGGGCGCTCGGACGCGATCGAGCGGCCGTAGAGCTGACGCGAGAGGCCGACGGCGAAGTCGCAGATGTCGATCATCTCCTGCACCTCGCCGAGACCCTCCTGGGCGATCTTTCCGACCTCGAGGGTGACGAGCGCGCCGAGCGACTCCTTCTCGCGGCGCAGCTCCTCGCCGAGCAGCCGCACGAGCTCGCCACGATGCGGGCCCGGCAGGTCGCGCCACGCGACGAACGCGTCGGCGGCGCGGGCGATCGCCGCGTCGGTCGCGGCCTCGTCGGTGCGGGTCACCTGCGCGAGCTCCTCGCCGGTGATCGGCGTGCGCACGATCGAGGTCGCCGCCGCTCGACGCCGCGAGCGGTCGACGCCGAGCCGGTCGAGCAGCGTCAGCGCGGAGGTGGTCGGAGCGGTGGTGGACACGTGGGACTGGAGTTCTTAGATGCGTTCGATATTCGGGATCAGGCGGCCGTCCTCGGTCACCGTCGCGTTCCAGTGCTGGAAGCTCGGGTCGAGATCGGCGATGTCCTGGCCGCGCTCGGCGACGCGCACCGGCTGCGACGACTCCGGCGAGACGCGGTACTGGTACCAGGAGATGTCCCAGGCGAACGTCAGCACCATCTCGGCGTTGACGCCGGAGAGCGGCGTGATCGACGCCTGCGGCTCGCCGAGTGCCTTGGCGACGCCGGCGATCGTGCGGCGGAACTGGGTTGCGTTGAACAGCTCGGCAGCCTCGACGAGCGCGATCTCGTCGTCGCCGAGCCGACGGAGGATCGGCTCGCTGACGACGGGCTCCGCCTCCTCCTCCCGGGCGCCGAGGATCGACTGCCACAGCGATCGCTGGCGCCGCCGTCGTGGCGCGACCTGGAGCATCGGCGAGACCGACACGCCCTCCTTGACCCAGCCGTGGTCGACCGCGGCATCGGTGCAGAGCGGGCAGACGTCGACGAAGCGCGTCCCGTCGGGCGAGTAGCGCAGGGCGTGCTCGCCCTGCAGCAGCGTTCTCTCGCAGACGACGCAGGTTCGCGTCGCGGTGGTCTTGATCACGCGCATGGACGGATCACTATAGCCCCGATGCAGGGACTTTCATCGTCAAGCCTCTAGGCGTGGACGAGATCGCGGGACTTCTGCGTCTCCTCGATCACCTTCTGGGCGACGTGAGACGGCACCTCCTCGTAGCGCAGGAAGTGCATCGAGTACTCGCCGCGGCCGCCCGTCATCGAGGTGAGCGACTGTGCGTAGGTGAGGATCTCGGCCATCGGCACCTCGGCCTTGATCGTCGTCATCCCGGCCGCCGGCTCCATGCCGTGGAGCCGCCCCCGCCGCGAGTTGAGATCGCCGTTGATCGAGCCGACGGCCTCGTCGGGCACCGTCACCTCGAGCTCCATGATCGGCTCGAGCAGGGTCGGCGTCGCGCGCGCGTAGGCGTCCTTCCAGGCCATCGAGCCGGCGACCTTGAACGCCATCTCGGACGAGTCGACGTTGTGGTACGAGCCGTCGACGAGCAGCACGCGGACGCCCTGCACCGGCGCGCCCGCAAGCTCGCCGTGGGCCATCGCCTCCTGGATGCCCTTGTCGACGGCCGGCCGGAAGCTCTGCGGGATCACGCCGCCGACGATCTTGTCGACGAACTCGTAGCCCACGCCGCCGTCGATCGGCTCGATCACGATGTGGCAGTCGCCGAACTGGCCGCGGCCGCCGGTCTGCTTCTTGTAGCGCCCGTGCGCCCGCGCCTCGGAGCGGATCGTCTCGAGGTAGGGCACGCGCGGCGGATGCAGCTCGACGTCGACCCCGTAGCGCCGCTTCGCCCGCTCGAGCGCGACCTCGACGTGCATCTGGCTCATCCCCGAGAGGATCTCCTCGCCGGTCTGCTGATCGCGGCGAAGGCGCAGCGTCGGGTCCTCCTCGGCGAGCCTGCGGATCGCCGTCGCGACCTTCTCCTCCTCCCCCTTGACCCGCGGCGTGATCGCGAAGCTCATCACCGGCTCCGGGAAGGCGATCTCCGGCAGCTCGACGCCGATCTCGCGATCGGTCAGCAGGTCGCCGGTGCGCACGTCCTTGAGCTTGGCGACGGCGCCGATGTCGCCCTCGCCGAACTCCCTCACGCCCGTGTTGCCCTTGCCCTGGAGCTGCAGCAGCGTCCCCATCCGCTCCTTCGCGTGGCCGCGCGCGTCGACGAGCGTCGAGTCGGCGGTGACGGCGCCCTTGAGCACGCGGAAGAGGTTGATCCGGCCGGCGAACGGGTCGGCCACCGTCTTGAAGACGAAGGCAGCCGTGTCGGCGCCCTCGATCTCGATCGGCGCGCCCTTCTTGGCCGGGGACGGCACGCCCTCGACGATCAGGTCGAGCAGCGCGTGGGTGCCGAGGTTCTTCGTGGCGACGCCGCAGGCGACGGGGAACACCTCGCCGCGCGTGATCGCGAGCTTCAGCGCCGACGCGACCGCGTGCGGGTCGAGCTCCTCGCCGCCGAGGTACTGCTCCATCAGCGCCTCGTCGGTCTGCACGACCTCGTCGAGCAGCTTCTCGCGGTACTCCTGGGCGATGTCGGCCATCTCGGCCGGGATCGCGGTCGGCTCGCCCTCCTTGCCGCCGTTCGGGACCGTGTACGCGCACATGTGGAGGACGTCGACGATGCCGGAGAGCTCGTGCTCGGCGCCGATCGGGAGGTGCACGGCGACGCAGCGCGACGAGAACTGCTCCTGGATCTGGGCCAGCGTGCGGTAGAAGTCGGCGCGCTCGCGGTCGAGCATGTTGACGAAGAGCACGCGCGCGAGGCCGAGCTCGTCCGCCATGTGCTTCATGCGCGCCGTGCCGACCTCGAGCCCCATCACCCCGTTGACGACGACGAGCGCGCCCTCGACGACGCGCAGCGCGCACCGGGCCTCACCCTGGAAGCTCGGGTCGCCCGGCACGTCGAGCAGGTTGATCTTCCGGTCCTGCCAGCGTCGTGTGGGCGAGCGTCAGCGAGATCGACATCCTGCCGCTTCTGCTCGTCCTCGTCCCAGTCGCCGACCGTGGTGCCGGCGTCGATCGTGCCGAGCCGGTTGATCTCGTCGGTCTGAAAGAGCAGCGCCTCGACGAGGGACGTCTTGCCCGTGCCACGATGGCCGACGACAGCGACGTTGCGGATCTTTCCGGGCTCGATTGCGGCCATGGGCGTCCGTTCCTCCTCGGGGAGTGTCTGGGTACCCCGAGTCTAGAGCGCCGATGCAGTCGCGTGAAGTGCGCGTCCCGGAGGCGCGGCGACAGGCTTCAGCCTGCTCGCTCCGGGCGTCCTACGTCTCGGCGGTCTCGCGCACGCCGCCCGAGAGCCGGGCCTTGAGCCGCAGCACGGCCTTCGTGTGGAGCTGGGAGACGCGCGACTCGGTGACGCCGATCACCTCGCCGATCTCGCGGAGCGTCAGCTCCTCGTAGTAGTAGAGCGTGACGACGAGCTTCTCGCGCTCCGGCAGCCGGGCGATCGCCTCGCCGAGCGCCTCGCGCATCTCGGTCTGCTCGAGCGAGAACTCCGGGTCGGGCGCGTCCTCGTCCTCGATCGTGTCGATCAGGGCGATCTGGTCTCCCCCACCCGACGGCGACCACAGCTCGTCGAGCGCGGCCATCGAGGAGCGGGAGATCTCGGAGAGGCTGTTCTCGAGCTCGTCGGTCGTGATCCCGACCTTGGCGGCGATCTCCTCGTCGGTCGGCGCCCGGTGGAGCCGGCGCTCGAGCTCGGCGATCGCGCGCTCGATCTCGCGCGCGCGGGTGCGGACCGAGCGCGGCACCCAGTCGAGCGAGCGGAGCTCGTCGATGATCGCGCCCTTGATGCGGCTGATCGCGTACGTCTCGAACTTGATCTCGCGGTCCGGGTCGAAGCGCTCGATCGCGCCGATCAGGCCGAGCAGCCCGTACGAGACGAGGTCCTGCTCGTCGACGTGGGCGGGCAGCGTGGCGCCGAGGCGGCCGGCGACGAACTTGACGAGAGGGGCGTAGGTCAGGATGAGCCGGTCGCGCAACGCCTGATCGCGCGTGCGCCGGTAGTCCTGCCATAACGCCTGCGTCTCGGTTCCAGGCTTTACGGACACGACGACAGAATACGCCGTAAATCCGAAAAACCTTCTTTGCGGACGGGTCAAGCTGGACTCATGACTAGTTCAGGGCCATACCTTGCGCGACAGATCGGCCATCCAGAGCCCGAGACCGAGCGCCGCGATGCCGATCACGATCGCCCGCCCGCCCGACAGGATCGCGTAGACCGCGAGGGCTCCGAGCGAGATCGCGATCACGGCAAACAGGATCGAGAGCGCACGACGCTGCACCACGCGAGGCTACACTCGTGCGTGCAACCCAGGGGCGTAGCTCAATTGGTAGAGCACCGGTCTCCAAAACCGGGGGTTGCAGGTTCGAGTCCTGCCGCCCCTGCTGCGTTCGACCTCATGATCCTCGCAGCGTCAGCGGCTGCAGCGCGACCTCGTGATCCTCGCCGCGTCAGCGGCTGCAGCCGACGAGGGCAATTGACCCAATCGCGCCCAACCCGTTGAGGCCAGGCACGGGCACCCTGCAACAAGAGGGTGATCACCCGATCGCCTGCAGGCAGAAACGGACGGAGTCGCAGGATCGTGCTCGACCAACGAGAGTGGACACCTCTGCAGGAACGCCACGTCGAGGCGCTCGGATACAAGCCGCGCCCCAACGAGACGTTCCGTGGCATCCCGATGCGGGAGTGGCAGGTGCTGCTCGCTGTCGCGCTCGACCTCTCCGTCGGTCAGACAGCCGAGCTCATGTTTCTGTCGGTGTCGTCGGTGAAGGGGCTCCGCAACAAGCTCAGGAAGCGGATGGGCTCGACGGTCAACTGGGCCGTCGTGCGGTGCTTGCACGAGGGCGACGTGCTCTTGTTCGACGACCTGTTCTAGGAACTCGGGCTACCTGATCCGTACCTGCAGGCTGTAGCGCCGTTGCGTCGGCGACCAGACCCGGAGCAGCGCGCCACGCTTGAGGCGGATCGTCCGCATGAAGAAGCCGTCCTTGTTCGTCAGCCGGGTCGGCTTGATCGGCTTCCAGGTGTTCTTCTGGAGCACCTCGAGCCGATAGGCCTTCTGCCCGTGCCGGCCGCCGCGGACCTGGCCCCACACGGTCGCCTTGTCGCCCTTTCGCCCCATCTGCGCGAACGGCAGCCTGAATGCCTGCAGCGACGGCTTCCAGCGGTTGTCGGCGAACACGAGCCCACTCTGGAACCGGCTGAGCTTCTGCTCGTCGCGGTAGAGGTACTGGAAGAACATCGTCACCCGCGGTAACCGCCAGGCGCGCATCGCCGCCAGGCTGAGCATCGTCGCCTGCCGCTGCAGCGGAACGCCGAGGAACGTGTCGGGCGGGTTCGACTGGTAGCCGTACTCCGTCAGCCAGACCGGCTTCGACCCGAAGTCGCGCTTGACGAGGATGAGGAGCTTCCTGATCGTCGCCATCGTGATCCAGGGGCAGTTCTTGCAGCCGCCGCTCGACGGCGTCTCCGACGGCGAGGCTGGGTACGGGTGATGCGCGTAGGCATCGAACTTCGCGTGCGCACGCGCCATGCCGCGAACCCAGTCGGTGGGTGAGACTCCGCCGTTCGCGCCGCGGGGCCCGGTCACCCCTCCACCCACTCGGGCGTGAGGCAAGACGGCGTGGATCGCCTCATACGCGGGGTTGAGCAGGTGCTGGACGTAGATCGCCGGCTTCGTCGGCCTGAGCCAGAGCTGCTTGTTCGGCTCGTTCCAGATCAGCCAGTAGCGAACCCAGGGGTAGCGGCGGGCGGCGGCTGTCGCGAAGCGGCTGAAGTCTCGAGCGTGCGGCGGAGCCCAGTTCGCCGGGCGGCCGCCGTTCGCCCACGCTGGAGTCCCGACGACCGTGAGCACGGCCGTCAGCCCGTGGCGCCGAAGGCCGCGGAGGACCTTGTCCGGCCGATGCCAGTCGTAGGCGCGATCGGTGGGCGAGGCTGCGTTCTTTGGCCGGCGCAGGGCCACCTCGTTCCAGCGCAGCGTGAACCGGACGAGCGGCACGCCGAGCCGCTTGAACGTCTCGACCCGCTGATCGAACTTGCCGGGACCGAACTCGAGCCACGTGTCGTCCTGGATCCCGTACTGGATGCCGGATGACGCCTGCGCCGAGCTCGTGGCGGCGCAGAGCGCGAGCACGAACAGCGCCCCTAGGAGCATGATCCGGCCGGCCATGGTCTGCATCGGCCCTGCGAACCTACCTGACGGCAATGGCTCCGGTCACGGGCGCTCGGCGAGGAGCTCCGGATGCCGACCGAGGCCGAGCTTGCGCAGCGCGGCTGCCGACACCCATCGTGCCGTCGGTGCGCGATACGTGATCACCGTGTAGTACGTGCGCGTCGCGCCGTGCCTCGAGCTCGAACCCGGCGGGCGCAGCAGGGGTTGCCACGTCGGGTGGGCGCGCCTTCGCAACGCGGCCGGAGGACGAACTGCGCCGGCGACGAAGGGCGATCTCGGCGCCTGAAGGCACCCCGCACAGGCCGACGGAAGATGAAATTGATGTCATGAGGAGGGCGCGGCGTGTTCTGCGAGCCGTTGAGTGCTCCGCCAGTGGTCGCGGATTCCACGAACGGCATCCTAGGCGACCCACAGAGCTGGATCAGAGAGGTGACATGACGATGTTTAGCGACATTCCGGATGGGTAGACACGGGGATAGTGAGGCCCACTGGGGTGCGACCGCGCGATGGGCTAACGGTCTGAAGCGCGCAGGCCACACCTTCTGCCTCACCGAGTGGTGGCGGGCCGTCCGCCGCAGATCGGCCCGCCACCCGCTCTTTTCCTCTCGGATCCAGCGCCCGGCGGCTGCTCGCTGTCTGCGCCGACGCGTACCCTCGCTGTGCCCATCCACTAGAGGAGCTCTTGCATGCAACGACTTCCGCTCGTCCTGTCGATCACTGCAATCGTGATCGCCGTGCTCGGCACGACCTCGGTCGGCCAGGCCGTCGTCAACGCCCTGCCGAAGAACAGCGTCGGTGCCCCCCAGCTCAAGGCCAAGGCCGTTGTCAACGCCAAGATCGGCGCGAACGCCGTCACGACGGACAAGGTCAAGAACGGCTCGCTGCTGAAGGGCGACTTCAAGGCCGGCCAGCTTCCGGCCGGCCCGGCGGGTCCCGCAGGTCCTGCCGGGGCGAGCGGCCCGGCAGGCGCCGTCGGGATCAGCGACTACGAGATCGTGAGCGGTGCATCCGCTTCCGGGTCGGGAGTCGTCCAGAGCGCGAACGTCAGCTGCCCGGCCGGCAAGAAGGCGATCGGCGGCGGCGCGACGACCAGTGTCGCTGCGGCCGGTGGCCCGATGGTTCAGCGGTCCCGTCCGTTCGACAACGGCGGCGGCTGGGAGGCAACGGGCGTCGAGGCGTCGGCGTACGCCGGCAACTGGGTGACCACCGCCTGGGCGATCTGCGCGAAGGTCGCCGGCTAGATGACGGTGTTGACGAGCAGGGTCGATCGCTCCTCGGAGGCGTTCGCAACGCGGGCAGCCCACATGGAGGGGCTGCTCGCCGAGCTGCGAGAGCGCACTGCTCTCGTCGCAGCCGGCGGCGGCGAGCGGGCGACCGAGCGCCACCGGTCGCGTGGCAAGCTCACGGCGCGGGAGCGCATCGACCTGCTCGTCGACCCCGGCACGGCATTTCTCGAGCTGAACGCGCTCGCCGCCTGGGACATCTACGACGGTCAGGCTCCGGCGGCCGGCATCGTGACCGGGATCGGGGTGATCGAGGGCCGCTGCTGCGTGGTCGTCGCGAACGACGCCACGGTCAAGGGCGGCTCGTACTTCCCGCTCACCGTGAAGAAGCACCTCCGGGCCCAGGAGGTCGCCGAGCAGAACCAGCTTGCCGTGCGTCTACCTCGTCGACTCGGGCGGCGCGTTCCTGCCCCTGCAGGCCGACGTCTTCCCCGACCGCGAGCACTTCGGACGGATCTTCTTCAACCAGGCGCGCCTCTCCGCCAGGAACATCGCGCAGGTCGCCGTCGTGATGGGCTCCTGCACCGCGGGCGGCGCGTACGTCCCGGCGATGAGCGACGAGACGATCATCGTCGAGGGAACCGGCACCATCTTCATCGGCGGCCCGCCGCTCGTGAAGGCAGCAACCGGCGAGGACGTGACGGCCGAGGAGCTCGGCGGCGCAGCACTGCACACGCGGCGCTCCGGCGTCGCCGACCACTTCGCCGTCTCCGACGAGCACGCGCTCGCGCTCGCCCGCCAGATCGTCCGTCATCTCGGCGACCCGTCACCCCCGCCCTGGGAGCTTGCTCGCTCCCGAGCCTCCCGCCGTCGATCCGAGCGAGCTCTACGGGATCGTGCCCGAGCACTACCGGCACGAGCTCGACCCGCTCGAGGTGATCGCCCGGATCGTCGACGGCAGCCGCTTCCACGAGTTCAAGGCGCTCTACGGCGACACGCTCGTGTGCGGCTTCGCGCGGATCGAGGGGCACCCGGTCGCGATCCTCGCCAACCGCGGCGTGCTCTTCGCCGAGTCGTCGCAGAAGGGCGCGCACTTCGTCGAGCTCGCCTGCAAGCGCCGGATCCCGCTCGTCTTTCTCCAGAACATCACCGGCTTCATGGTCGGCAAGGAGGCCGAGGAGGGCGGCATCGCCCGCGACGGTGCCAAGCTCGTCACGGCCGTCGCGTGCGCCGAGGTGCCGAAGTTCACGGTCGTCACCGGCGGATCGTTCGGCGCCGGCAACTACGCGATGTGCGGACGCGCCTACAGCCCGCGCCAGCTCTGGATGTGGCCGAACGCCCGCATCTCGGTGATGGGAGGCGAGCAGGCGGCGACCGTGCTCTCGATGGTGGGCGATGCCGACCCCGAGGAGATCCGTGCGTCCTACGAGCGCGAGGGCTCGCCGTACTTCTCGACCGCGCGCCTCTGGGACGACGGGATCATCGATCCACTCGACACGAGGCGTGTGCTCGCCCTCGGGCTCGCCGCAGCCGCGAACGCTCCCGTGCCGGAGACGACGTTCGGCGTCTTCCGGATGTAGCTCGCGGCGCCCGCGCTCGTCAGAGCGAGGCGATCAGCGCGGCGAGCTCCCGCGACTCGGCCGCCGAGAGATCGCGCAGCGGGGCACGGACGTCGGACCGGACCGGAACGCCGTGCGCCGCGAGGATCCGCTTCATCGCGGCTTGCCGCGGGAACCGCTCGACGCCGGCCCGTAGCTCGCCGAGTGACTCGGCTCCGGCCGCCGTCGGCTCGCGCACGACTGCGGCGACCTGCTCCGGGAACGCCGACGCGAGCGCGGAGACCGCACCGATGGCGCCGCCCTCGATCCCGCGGTGGATGAGCACCTCGGGGCCGACGAACACGTCGAGCCCGAGCGTGAGGTAGGGCGCGAACGCGTCCCACGGGGCGTCGCTCACCTTGAGGCCGACGAAGTTGGGAGCGTCGTCCTGAAGGCGCCGCAGCACGTCGAGGGCGATCGGGTAGCCGCTCGTGCGCGCAAACTCGTAGACGTAGAACGGCAGCGGCGCGCACGCAGCCGCGGCGGCGGCGAAGTGCGCCAGCTGTGCCTCCTCGTCGAGCGGGAAGTACGGCGGGCCGATCACGGCGACGGCCGTCGCTCCCGCTTCCAGTGCATCGGCGGCGAGCGCCACCGTGTCTGCCGTCGTCTGGGCACCGCAGTGGGCCGCGACGCGAGCCTGCCGGCAGCTGCCTCGACGAAGAGCCGCAGCCCGCGCTGCCGCTCGGCGACCGAGAAGAGAACGCCTTCACCGTTCGTCCCGAAGGCGAGCACGCCGTCGAGCCCGGCGGTGACGTAGCGCTCGACGAGCGGCGCGAACGCGTCCTCGTCGATCGCGGCGCCTCCCTGGAGGAGCGGCGTCACGGAGGCGGCCAGCGTTCCCTGGAGGACGCCGACGCCTCGCGGGCGCCGTCGGCGGTGTGGCCGTTGAGCGACATGGTGCGACTCTAGACTGCGAGGCAGCATGGACGCGCTACGCATCGAACGGGACGACGACGTCCTCCGCATCGTCCTCGCCCGGCCCGAGACGCGCAACGCCTTCGACGCGACCGCGATCGCGGAGCTGGCAGAGGCGTTCGTCGACGTCGGCAAGGCGCGGGCCGTCGTCCTCGTCGGCGAGGGGGCGAGCTTCTGCGCCGGCGCGGACATCGACTGGATGCGGCAGTCGGTCGCCCTCACCCAGGACGAGAACGTGGCCGATGCCAATGCGCTGCGCCGCATGTTCGACGCGATCGACACCTGCCCCGCGCCGGTGATCGCCGTCGTCCAGGGTCATGCGATCGGCGGCGGGGCCGGGCCTCGTCGCCACGGCCGACATCGCGCTCGCCCACGAGCGGGCCGTGTTCGGGTTCTCCGAGGTCAAGCTCGGGATCACCCCGGCCGTGATCTCGCCGTACGTGCTCCGCAAGATCGGCGAGAGCGCGGCCCGCCGCTACTTCGTCACCGGCGAGCGCTTCGATGCCGCGACCGCCCTCCGGATCGGTCTCGTGCACGAGGTCGTCACCGATCTCGACGCTGCGCTCGCAGGCCGTTCTCGGCGAGCTCCGCACCGCAGGGCCGCGAGCAGCGCGGCACGCCAAGCGACTCGTCCTCGACCGGCCCGACGGGCCCGAGACGGCCCGGCGGATCGCCGAGCGGCGGGCGAGCGACGAGGGCCAGGCCGGGCTGAGCGCGTTCATCGAGCGACGGCGTCCACCGTGGGCTCCGCCTCTCGAGCCCGACGCGTGACCGCGCTTCTCGCGCTCATCTCCGCCGTCTTCATCGGCGGCGCAGACTTCGTCGGCGGCATCACGTCGCGCACGGCCAACGGCGTCAGGGTCGGCGCGTACGTCGCGCTCGTCGGCATGCCGATGGCTCTCGCCGTCTCGCTCGTCGGCGACACCGAGCAGGTCACCCGGGCAGACGTCGGCTGGTCGGTGCTGGCCGGCATCTCGGTGGCGCTCGGGATCGGCTGCTTCTACGTCGGCATGGCGCGCGGGCTGATCAGCGTCGTCGCACCCGTGGCCGCGGTGACCGGGGCCGTGATCCCGGTGGTCTACGCCCTCCTGCGCGGAGAGCGGCCGGGCCCGATCGCGCTCGTCGGGCTCGTGATCGCCTTCGTCGCCGTTGCGGTCGTGTCGCTGGCGCCATCCGAGCAGCACCCCGACGCCGCGATCGTCGACGGCACCGTGCTCGCGCTTGCCCTGGCGAGCGGCGTGCTGTTCGGGCTGTTCTACGTCGCGTTCTCGCGCGTCTCGGACGATGCCGGGCTCTGGCCGGTGACGATCGAGCGCGCCGCCGCCTCGGTCGTGCTCGTGATCGCGGCGATCGTCATGACCCGTGGCCCGGTCACGGGATTGCGCCGGATGCTCCCGGCCGTCCTCCTGATCGCGCTGCTCGAGGTGGCCGCGGTCGTGCCGCTGCTGCTCGCGCTGCAGCGAGGCCCCGTCGCGATCGCATCGGTCGTTGCGTCGCTCTATCCCGTCACGACGGTGATCCTCGCCGCGTTCGTGCTGCGGGAGCGGCTCTCACGGCTCCAGTACGTCGGCGTCGTGTGCGCGCTCATCTCGGTGGCGCTCGTCTCGTCCGGCTGAGGCTGAGGGCGTCCTAGCGAACGACGAGGGTGTTGCCCGGCTTGCCGTTCGCGAGCAGCCGCAGCTTCGTGCCTGCCTTCGCCACCACCTTGCGTTGCAGCGTGCCGTCCGCGCGCGTGCGCTGGACGCCGCCAACAGGCTGCCAGCCGGAGGTCGTGAAGCGCTGCAGGCGGTAGGCCCTCGCGCCGCTCCCGGCCCTGATCGTTCCCCACACGGCCGTCGTCGAGCCCTTGCGGCTCACCTGGGCGAGTGGCGCCTCGAAGCCACCGAGCGCGAGCTTGGTCTTGCCGGACGGTGAGATGAGACCGCTCTGCCAGCGATCGGTCGTCGGCTCGTCGCGGTAGAGGTACTGGATGAGGAGATCGACGCGCGGCGTCGCCCAGGCCTTGTAGGCGGCTCCGGCGATGTACGACGCCTGCACGGCGGGCGCGACGCCGAGGAGACGATCGGGAGGATTCGACTGGTAGCCGAGCTCGGTCAGCCAGAGCCGCACCGGCCGCTTGAAGGCCTTCTTGGTCTCGGTCACGAGACGGTCGAGCGTCGACATCGTGATCGTCTCGCAGTGGTCGCAGCCTCCGCTCCACGGAGTCTCCTTCGGCGAGAGCGCGTACGGATGATGCGCATACGCGTCGAGGCGCGCGCCGCTCGTTCCCATCCCGCGGATGAACGCGACCGGGGACAGCCCGCCGGTTCCACCGCGCGGAGCCGTGACGCCGCCGGCGACCTTCGACGACCGGGACGCAGCGTGGATTGCGGCGTACGCCGGGTTGAGCAGCTTGGTCACGTACTGCGCCGGCGAGGCCGTCGACAGCCAGCGGCGCTGGTTCGGCTCGTTCCAGATCGTCCAGCGGTGGACGAACGGGTACCGCTCGGCCGCCGCGCCGGCGAACGTCGCGAAGTCGGCCCCGCGGACCGGAGCCACGTTCGGCCCCTTGCCGGCGTTGGCCCACTTGGGCGTCCCGTAGAGCGTGACCACGGCGTCGATCCCGGCGGTGTGGAGCTGCTCGAGGACGGCATCGGTGCTCTCCCAGTCGTACGTGCCCTTCGCCGCCTCGACCGCATCCCAGCGGACGGTGACGCGAACGATGTCGAGCCCGAGGCCCTGGAGCGTTGCGACGCGCTCCTCGACCGTGCCGGGGCCGAACTGGAGCCAGGCGTCGTCCTGGATGCCGTAGGAGACCGAAGCACCCGCGAACGCACTCGTGGCGGCAATAGCCGCCACGAAGATCGCAGCAAGAACGGTGCACAGCCGATGCATCAACCCTTTGTACCCGCGAGAGCGGCACCGAAACCGTTACGGCTCTGCATAGAGTGTGCAGCCGTGGCAATCCGCCGGCTCATCGTTGCAAACCGCGGCGAGATCGCCGCTCGCATCTTTCGCACGTGCGAGCGCCTCGGGATCGAGTCGGTCGCCGTCGCCGCCGGCGACGACCGCGGCGCCTACCACACGCGGTGCGCGGGTCAGACGATCGAGATCGACTCGTATCTCGATGCCGCCGAGCAGGTTCGCGCTGCGCTCGCTGCCGACGCCGACGCTGTCCACCCGGGCTACGGCTTCCTGGCCGAGAACGCCGACTTCGCCGAGGCGGTGATCGCAGCCGGGCTCACCTGGGTCGGCCCGTCGCCGGCTGCGCTCAGGCTCGGTGGCGACAAGCTCGCAGCCAAGCGCATCGCGAGCGAGGCCGGCGTCCCCACCGTTGCCGCAGGGCTCGGCCGAGGAGATCGGGTATCCGCTCCTCGTCAAGGCAGCCGCCGGCGGAGGCGGACGAGGCATGCGCGTCGTTCGCTCGGCCGACGAGCTGGACGACGCGCTCGCAGCCGCGCAGCGCGAGGCGGAGGCGGCATTCGGCGACGGCACGGTGTTCTGCGAGCGGTACCTCGAGCGGCCGCGCCACGTCGAGGCACAGCTCCTCGGGCACCGCAGGCGGCGTCGCGGTTCTCGGCGCGCGCGACTGCTCGGTCCAGCGGCGCCATCAGAAGCTCATCGAGGAGTCTCCCGCCGTCGGTCTCGACCCGACGGCCTGGCCGCGGATCGCCGCCGGCGCCGTCGCGTTCGCGGAGGCGATCGGCTACGAGAGCGCGGGCACGGCCGAGTTCCTGGTCGACGGGCCCGACGTCTACTTCCTGGAGCTGAACGGCCGGATCCAGGTGGAGCACCCGGTCACGGAGGAGGTGACCGGGCTCGACATCGTCGAGCTACAGCTGCGCGTCGCTGCCGGCGAGCCGGTCGAGCTGGACGTCGCCTCACGGGGCCACGCGATCGAGGCGCGCCTGTACGCCGAGGATCCGCAGTCGTTCCTCCCTCAGGCGGGCACGATTCACAGGCTCGTCCTGCCTGCCGGCGATCCGGGTCGACGCCGGGGTCGAGGAGGGCGACGAGATCGGGCTCTCGTACGACCCGCTGATCGCCAAGCTGATCGCCCACGGCACCGACCGGGACGACGCGATCGCGAAGCTGGAGCTCGCGCTCGATGCGACGGTCGTCGAAGGCGTCACGACGCAACCTGCCGTTCCTCCGCTGGCTCGTGCGCCATCCCGCCTTTCGGGCGGGCGCCATCTCGACCGCGTTTCTCCGCGAGCACGCGCCGCTCTCGGCGCCGCCGCTCCGGCCGGCACCCACCGCGTTCGCGCATGCCTGGCGATTGAACGGCCCGGCGCCTCCCCCACGCCCGGCGCCGGACGTGACGGCGACCGTGCCCGCGTCGGCCGCGCTCGGGCGCGCCACGATCACCGCGCCGATGCCGGGCACCGTGCTCGCCGTCGCGGTCGCGGTCGGCGACGAGGTCACGGCGCACGATCCACTCGTCGTGCTCGAGGCGATGAAGATGGAGATGCCCGTGCTGGCGCCCTTCACGGCGACGGTGACGGCGGTGCACGTCGCAGCCGGCGACCAGGTCGCGTCGGGCGCGGTGCTCGTCGAGCTCGGCTAGAGCGCGCGACCTACGCCGAGAGCACGCCGCCGTCGCCCTCGATCGCCCGCAGCAGACGGCTGAGCGCGACGTTGACGAGCCACATCACGATCACGGCGCCGACGTACGTCCAGAAGCCGTCGATCGAGAAGTTCGGCACGACCCACTCCGTGAACGCGAGGATCGCGACGTTGACGAAGAAGTACGCGATCCCGAACGTGAGGATGATCAGCGGGATCGCGATGAACGTCAGCAACGGCTTCAGGAAGACGTTCGCGAGCCCGAAGACGGCGCCCGCGAAGAGCAGCGAGCCCCAGCGCTCGATCGTGAAGCCCGAGAAGACCCAGTCGGCGACCATCAGCGCGAGCACGTTGACGCCCCACACGACGAGCAGGCGGACAGCGAGGTACATGGCGGAACTCTACTTCCTCGAGCGCCGGCCTAGAAGAGCTTCTGCAGCTTCAGCGCCGCGCCCATGTCGCCCTTGATCTTGAGCTTGCCCGTCATGTAGGCGGTGGTCGGGATTCGCCTCGCCGCTCGCGATCTTCATCAGCGTCTCCTCGCTCGCGGAGATCGTGCAGTCGGCGTCGTTCTCACCCTCGGCGACCGAGACGACGCCGTCGGCGACGGTCACGGTCCAGGCACCGACGTCGGCAATGTCGAACGCGAAGCTGTTGTTCATGCCGGCGGTCTTGGCCGGGTCGACCTTCGAGGGGAGCGCGTCGAAGAACTCCTGCACGGTCATCTGGATCTCCTTGTCTGAGGGTCAGTCGAGCAGAGGGTATGGCGCGGGCTGGGCCGTCGCAACCGCGAGTCGAGCGATTCGGGGTCGGCAGGAACAGGCAGAGCACGACGCCGAGCAGCGGCGCGAGGGCGCTGCAGATGAGGGCCGTCTTCGAGATCGACGGCGTCGGCGACGGCACCGAGGGCGACGGCTGCGATGCCGCCGAGGCCCATCGCGAGCCCGACCGAGAGCCCGGAGGCGAGGCCGACGTGCTGCGGGAGATACATCTGCGACAGCACCATCGTGAGCCCGAACGTGCCGACGACGCAGATGCCGACGATGGCGAGCGCGACGGCCCCGGCGATGCCTCCCTCGAGCACGAACACGAGAATCAGCGGTGTCAGCAGCACCTGGGCGACGAGCAGCGTCCGGCGGATCCCGAAGCGGTCGGCGATCGGCCCGAGCAGCAGCGTTCCCACCGCGCCGGAGAGCAGCATCAGGGACAGCAGCCGGTTGCCCTCCGCCTCCGAGTCGCCCTGCGAGACGGCCAAGAGCGGCACGAACGCGATCAGGGTGAACCAGGCGACGCTCCGGAGCCCGATCACGCCCGCGAGGATGAACATCGCGCGCACGTCGTCCTTCGCGCCCGACGTCGCGCGTCACGCTTCCGCGCTCGCGGCCGCTGGCGGGCGAGGTACGGCAACGCTCCGAGCACGGCGACCGACGCGATCACGACGGGGATCGAGGCCACCAGCCCGCCCGGCCCGAGGCCGAGCCAGAGCACGAGCGGCGTGACGATGATCGGCCCGAGCGCGTAGCCGAGGTTGCCGCCGATGTTGAAGAGCGACATCCCGCTCGCGCGCTTCTTGCCGCTCAGGAACACCGCGAACTTGGCGCCCTCCGGATGGAACGCGGCGATCCCGATCCCGGCCACGAAGACGAGCGGCGAGGAGCACGGGGTAGCTCGGCGCGACGGCCGCGAGGCCGAGTCCCGACCCCGGCGAGCGCGAGGCCGGCCGGAAGCAGCCAGAGCGCGCCGCGCCGGTCGGACCAGAGCCCGAAGAGCGGCTGCACGATCGACGACGAGATCGAGCGCCGCGAGGATCAGGACGGCCGTGAGCGTGTAGCTGAGATCGAACTTGACCGTGAAGAACGGCAGCAGCGCCGGCACGCTGCCCGAGGCGAAGTCGGTCGCAAGATGGCCACTCGACAGCACGGACATGCCCTTGCGATCGATCGTCTCGCGCATGCACGCCAGTCTAGGCATCGGAGCCGCGGCGCATAGATAGCGTGGTGCGATGGCCGTGATCGAAGCAGAGGGGCTCGTCAAGATCTACCGCTCCCGCAAGCACGAGGTGCGCGCGCTCGACGGCGTCGACCTCGAGGTGCAGGAGGGAACGGTGCTCGGACTGCTCGGGCCGAACGGCGCCGGCAAGACGACCACGGTCCGCATCCTCTCGACCCTCCTTCGCGCCGACGCCGGCAGCGCGACGCATCGCCGGGCTCGACATCGCGCGCGACGCCCAGGCCGTGCGGAAGCTGATCGGCCTCTCGGGCCAGTACGCGGCCGTCGACGAGAACCTGACCGGCCGCGAGAACCTCTGGATGTTCGGCCGCCTCTACCAGCTCACGCTCGGCCGAGGCCAAGCAGCGTGCAGCCGAGCTGCTGACGTCGTTCGATCTCGAAGGCGCCGCCGACCGGGTCACGAAGACGTACTCGGGCGGCATGCGGCGGCGGCTCGACCTTGCGAGCGCGCTGATCGGCAGGCCGCAGCTGCTCTTCCTCGACGAGCCGACCACCGGGCTCGACCCGCGCAGCCGCCTCGGCATGTGGGAGGTCATCCGCAACCAGGTGCGGCAGGGCACGACGCTGCTGCTCACGACCCAGTACCTCGAGGAGGCCGACGAGCTGGCCGACGAGATCGCGGTGGTCGACGCCGGCAAGATCATCGCCCGCGGCACCGCAGACGAGCTCAAGAGCCAGGTCGGCGGCGAGCGGATCGAGGTCGTCGTCCACGACCGCACGCTGCTCGAGCCGCGTCGCCGAGCTGCTGGCGCCCGACGGAACGGCAACGGTCGACGAGCACTCGCGCAGGGTGACGATCGCGGCCGTGGGAGGCGCCCAGCAGCTCGTCGAGGTCGTGCGCGAGCTCGGCGAGGAGAACATCGTGATCGACGACGTCGGGCTGCGGCGGCCGACGCTCGACGACGTGTTCCTCACGCTCACGGGGCACGCGGCCGAGGCGGACCTGGCAGACGACGACGAGCTTGCCGTCGCCGGGAAGAAGAAGCGATGAGCGCCCTCCGCCTCGCCGTCGCCGACGGCCTCATCATCAGCTGGCGCAACCTGAAGCGGATCCCGCGGATCCCGGAGCTCGCGATCTTCGCGATTCTCCAGTCGATCATGTTCGTGCTGCTGTTCGCGTTCGTCTTCGGCGGCGCGATCCCGCTTCCCGGCGGCGGCTCCTACCGCGAGTTCCTGATGCCGGGGATCTTCGTCCAGACGCTGGCATTCGCCTCGATCACGACCGCGATCGCGGTCGCGGACGACATGACGAAGGGCCTGATCGACCGGTTCCGGTCGCTGCCGATGGCCCGCTCGGCCGTGCTCAGCGGCCGCACCTTCGCCGACATCCTCTACAACACCGGCATCCTGATCGTGCTGATGGCCTCGGGGCTCGTCGTCGGCTGGAGGGTGAACAACGGCTTCGGCGACTTCATCGCTGCGGTCGCGCTGCTCCTCTTCTTCACGTACGCGATGGCGTGGATCGGCGTCTTCCTCGGCCTCGTCGTCCCGACGGTCGAGGTTGCCCAGCAGCTCGGCTTCCTGATCATCTTCCCGATCACGTTCGTCTCGAACGCGTTCGTCCCGACCGAGACGCTGCCCGGCGTGCTGCAGCCGGTCGCCGAGTGGAACCCGGTCAGCGCGCTCACCGGCGCCACCCGCGAGCTCTTCGGCAATCCGAACCCGTTCGTCAACGGCTCGTTCCCCGGCCAGCACCCCATCTTCATGTCCATCGTCTGGACGATCGTGCTCCTCGCGATCTTCGCCCCGCTCGCGATCAGCAAGTACCGCGCCATCGACCGTTAACCGCGGCGCCGCGTAGAAATCGCGCGCTCCGGGTACGATCGCCTCGCGTGGATCTCGACCTTTCGTCCGAGCACGAGCTCTTCCGCGACACGGTCCGCGGGTTCGCCGTCGACCGGGTGGCACCCGTCGCCGAGGAGATCGACCGCGAGGCACGGTTCCCGTACGAGCTCGTCACGGAGATGGCCGACCTCGGGCTGATGGGAATCCCGTTCCCCGAGGAGCTCGGAGGAGCGGGCGGCGACACGCTGGCGTACGCGATCGCGATCGAGGAGCTCGCGCGCATCGACTCGTCGGTGGCGATCACGCTCGCAGCGCACACCTCGCTCGGGACGATGCCGATCTACCTCTTCGGCACCGACGAGCAGAAGCAGGAATGGATCCCGTCTCTCGCCCGCGGCGAGCGCCTTGCGGCGTTCGGGCTCACCGAGCCGGACGCGGGCTCGGACGCCGGCGCGACGCGCACGACGGCCACGCGAGCGCGACGGCACCTGGGTCGTGAACGGCGCCAAGGTCTTCATCACGAACGCCGGCACCGACATCACCCGGTGCGTCACGATCACCGCGCTCACCGGCGACGGCGAGATCTCGAACCTGATCGTCGAGAACGGCACGCCCGGCTACGAGATCTCGGAGCCGATCCACAAGATGGGCTGGAAGGCGTCCGACACGCGAGCCCTGTCGTTCACCGACTGCGAGGTGCCGGCGGCCAACCTGCTCGGCACGCGCGGCGAGGGATTCACGCAGTTCCTCCAGATCCTCGACGGCGGCCGGATCTCCGTCGCCGCGATGAGCGTCGGCGTGGCGCAGGGCGCCTACGACCTCGCCTACCGCTACGCGCGCGAGCGGAAGCAGTTCGGCAAGCCGATCTCGTCCTTCCAGGCGATCCAGTTCAAGCTGGCCGACATGGCGACCGAGATCGAGGCGGCACGCGGCCTCGTCTGGAAGGCCGCCTGGCTCAAGGACCAGGGCCGCCCCTTCGCGCGCGAGGCCGCGATGGCGAAGCTCTACACCGGTGAGCTCTCCAACCGCGCGGTGAACGCCTCGCTGCAGATCCACGGGGGCTACGGCTTCACCGACGAGTTCGCGATCTCCCGGCTGTACCGCGACCAGAAGATCCTCGAGATCGGCGAGGGCACGAACGAGGTCCAGCGGATGGTGATCGCACGGCATCTCGGGCTTCCGTGAGAAAGCTGTTCGTCGCCACGGCCGTGGCGCTGCATCGTTCCCGCTGCGGCGTACGCCCACGTCACCATCCAGCCGTCGTTCGTCGAGGACGGCGTCGAGACCGAGATCACGTTCGAGACACCGAACGAGCGCCCACCCAACGAGACGATCTCGCTCTCGGTCGACGGCGCCGCCCGGCGTCTCGATCGACTCGGCCTCCTCCCCACCCGGCTGGAACGCCGACGTGAGCGGCTCGACGGTGACGTGGACGGGCGGCCGGCTCGCTGGATCGCACGACGACCGCGTTCCCCGTCCGGATCACGGCGAAGGTTCGCGCCGGCACCTACAGCTTCGCGGCTACCCAGGCCTACAGCGACAACCGCAAGGTGAAGTGGAACGCCGATCTGATCGTGCTCCCCGCCTCGGGCGCGGCGGCGCCGAAGGAGCACCCCTGGGCCGCCATCGTCGTGGTCGTCGTCGTCGTGCTCTCGACCGTCGTCGGCCTCTACTTCTTCCGGCGGCGCTCACTTCCAGAGCGATAGCGGGACCGGGTGCTACGGTCGCACCGTGATCTTCCACCAGTTCCTGAACAGCGATCTCGGCTGCGCGTGTTACCTCGTGGGAGACGAAGAAGCCGGCATCGCCGTGCTCGTCGACCCGCCGTTTGCGATCGAGCCGCTGCTCGCCGAGGCCGAGCGGCGCGGGCTCCGGATCGTGCGAACGATCGAGACGCACACGCACGCCGACCACGTCTCCGGGCACGGCCGCCTCGCGCTCGAGCACGGCATTCCGATCAGCATCCACCCGGCGGCCGAGGTCGACTACCCGAACGATCCGATGGTCGACGGCGACGCGATCGAGGTCGGCGCCGTCACCCTGGGCGTGATCCACACGCCCGGCCACCGGCCCGAGCACTGCTGCCTGACCGTCATCGACACCTCGCGCGGCGATGAGCCCTGGCTCGTGCTGACCGGCGACTCGCTCTTCGTCGGCGACGCCGCCCGGCCCGACCTCGCCGTCGGTGCAGCCGAGGGCGCCGAGGGGCTCTACCACTCGCTCCACCGCCTGCTCGAGCTCTCCGACGGCGTCGAGGTCTTCCCGGGTCACGTCGCCGGCTCGCTCTGCGGCAAGTCGATGAGCTCGAAGCCCTCGACGACGATCGGCTTCGAGCGGCGGTTCAACCCGACGCTTCAGATCGGCACCGTGGCAGCGTTCATCGCGGAGTCTGCCGCGATCAGCGCACCGAAGCCGCCGAACCTCGCGCGCATCGTCGAGACGAACCACGGCCCTTCTTCGGAGCGCTGCCGCTCGCGCAGGAGCTCGCCGCGCCACCCGAGCCGGCGCAGCTGCTCGACGTGCGGCCCGCCTCGGCGCATCTCGACGGGCACCGCCCCGGTGCGATCAACGTGCCCGTCTCCGGCTCGAGCTTCGCGACCAAGGCGGGATTCGTGCTCGACGCCACGCAGCCGGTCTGCGTGCTCGCCGAGACGGTCGACGAGGCGCGCGACGCGATCCGCGGCCTCCAGTCGGTGGCGTTCTTCGACATCGCCGGCTACGTGCTCGGCGGCGGCGACGAGCACACCGACGGCGTCACGGTCGACGAGCTCGAGGAGCTCGTCGCCGACGGCGCGACGGTGATCGACGTGCGGGAGCCGGACGAGCGCGAGGCGGGGTTCATTCCCGGCAGCCTCAACATCCCGTACCGGCTCGTCGGATCGGCCGACGCCGACCTCCCCACCGACAGCCCGGTCGTCACGATCTGCGAGAGCGGCGCGCGGGCTGCGATCGCCGCCAGCGTGCTCCGCGCCCGTGGCTACGACGCGCGTCCCGTCGTCGACGGCGGCCTCGCCGAATGGCGCCGCCGCGGCGGCGCGATCGCCACCGCGCGCGGCTGAGAGCCCGATCCGCCGTCAGCGCAGGCGGCGCACGGTGAAGCCGGCGGTCGACGAGCGCCTCGACGAGCAGCTGCGAGTGCTCCTCGCCCCGCGTCTCGAGCGTCAGCTCCGCCTCCGTCTCGAGGACGCCGATGCTGCGGCCCTCGCGGTAGTGCGTCACGGCGAGCACGTTCGCGCGCTCGGCGGCGATGACGCCGACGATGTTCGCGAGCTGGCCCGGCCGGTCGGGGATCACGATGCGCACGACGAGGTAGCGGCCCGACGAGGTGAGGCCGAAGCGCGTCACCGACATCAGCGTCGTCGCGTCGATGTTGCCGCCGGCGAGCACGGCGCAGACCGGCCCGTCCCCCGGCACGAGACCGGCGAGCACCGCGGCGACGGGCGCGGCGCCGGCGCCCTCGACGACGAGCTTCGACCGCTCGAGCAGGAGGACGATCGCCTGCGAGATCGCCTCGTCGTCGACGACGACCACCTCGTCGAGGAGGTCGCGGAGGATCGCCGAGGTGAGCTCGGCCGGATACTTGACGGCGATCCCGTCCGCGATCGTCGGCCCGGTCGGAGCCCTGCCCGCGAACGGCGCGCAGGCCGCGGCCTGCACGCCGACCAGCGAGAGCTCGGGCCGAAGCGCGCGCAGCCCGATCGCGATCCCGGCCGCGAGGCCGCCGCCGCCGATCGGGATCACGACCGTCCCCGGGCCGGCCGGCAGCTGCTCGGCGAGCTCGAGCCCGAGCGTTCCCTGGCCCGCGACCACGCGCGGGTCGTCGAACGCGTGCACGAAGGTCGCGCCCGTCTCCTCGACGTGGACGCGTGGCGGCGGCCACGGCGTCGTCGAATCCCTCGCCGCCGAGCACGACCGTCGGCGCCGTAGCCGCGGGCGGCGTCGACCTTGGCCATCGGCGCTCCCTCGGGAACGAAGATCGTCGCGGCGAGACCGGCCCGGCGCGCGGCCCAGGCGACCGCCTGGCCGTGGTTGCCGGCGCTCGCGGTGACGACGCCCGAGTCGCGCTCGGCTCCCGTCAGCTGCGCGATCGTGTTGTAGGCGCCCCGGATCTTGAACGAGCCCGTCAGCTGGAGGTTCTCGGCCTTGAGCGTGACGACACGGCCGGCGAGCCCGCCGATCGTCCCGGAGGAGAGGACCGGCGTGACGCGCGAGACGCCCTCGAGGCGCTCGCGGGCGGCGGTCGAGGTCGGCCAGCACCGGCCGCGTCATGACGCTGCCTCGCGCAACACCGACGACGCGATCCGGTCGGCTGCCGTCAGCGGGTCGATCTCGCGGCGCTGCACCGCGGCGACGAGCTCCGCGAGCGCCGGCGTCCTCGGCGATCGCGCGCTCGATCTCGCTGCGCGCACGCGCGGTCGCGGCGGCGATCACCTCGCCGGCGAGGTTGCGCACGCCGGCGCTGCTCGAGCTCGCCGTCGGCCTCGAGCGCGTCGCGGCGCTCGACGATGCGCGCTCCCACAGCGCGTCGACGCCCTCACCACGAACCGCCTCGGTGAGGACGATCGGCGGCCGCCACGCCGCGTTCGGATCGAGCGCGATCACGCCGCGGATGTCGTTCTGCAATCGCCTTCGCCCCGGCTGATCCATCTTGTTGACCGCGATCACGTCGGGGATCTCCATGATCCCGGCCTTCAGCGCCTGCACCGAGTCTCCCGAGCCCGGCATCAGGACGAGCACGCACCTCGTCGGCGACGCTCATCACCTCGACCTCGCTCTGTCCCGCCCCGACCGTCTCGAGGAAGACGACGTCCGTCCCCGCAGCATCGAGGAGCAGCAGGGACTGCAGCGTCGCCTCGGCCAGCGCCGCCGAGATGCCCGCGACTGCCCATCGAGCGGATGAACACACCGGGGTCGAGGAAGTGATCGGCGAGCCGGATCCGGTCGCCGAGCAGCGCGCCCTGCGTGAAGGGGCTCGACGGATCGACCGAGATCACGCCGACCGTCAGCCCGAGCGCGCGCACGTGCGTGATCAGCGCACCGATCAGCGACGACTTGCCGACGCCCGGCGGCCCGGTGATCCCGACCGTGAACGTCGAGCCGGTGTCCGGATAGAGCTCCTGGAGCAGCTGCCAGAGCGCCGGTCCCACGGCTCTCGACCAGCGAGATCGCCCGTGCGACCGCCCGCCGGTCGCCCGCTCGCACACCGGCGACGAGTTCGTCGTGAGTCCACGGGCGGCGGGCCATCGGCGCCACTCTACGGCACGCGCACGTCCGTTTCGGACAGCAGACGCCGTTCGTCGCAGGTTGTAGGCTCGTCCCGGATGCTGGGGCAGCTCACCGCGCAATTCGCGATCGTCCGTGTGCCCGAACACCGCGGGTACCGCAATCTTCTCCTGGCGCGGCTCATCTCGGCGCTCGGAACCTGGACCGCGTTCTTCGCCGTCCGGATCGCGATCTACAACCAGACCGGCTCGACCTGGTGGGTGAGCATCCTGCTGTTCTGCGAGCTCGTGCCGAGCGTGATCCTGGGCATCGTGATCGGCCCGCTGATCGACCGCTGGCCGCGTCGGCGGATGATGATCCTCTCCGATCTCGGCGGAGCCGCGACGTTCGCGGTGCTCCCGTTCGTGCACTCGCCCGCCGGCGATCTGCGCGCTCTCGGCCGTCGCGGGCTTCTCGGCCGCGTTCTTCCGGCCGGCGTGTTACTCGGCGATCCCGAATCTCGTCGCGCGAGGACTCCCTCGTCGCCGCGAACGCGCTCGTGCAGGGGGTCGAGAACATCGCGACCCTGATCGGGCCGATTCTCGCGGGCGTCGGCGTCGCGCTGCTCGGCTCGAGCACGGTGTACGCGCTGAACGCGGTCAGCTTCCTCATCTCGGCGATGCTGCTCCTGCGGATCGGCAACCTGGCTCCGGTCGAGCGTGGCGGCCCGGATCGGCCGCACGCACTGGCGCGAGGTTCGCAGCGGGCTCTCGCTCGTTCGCAACGACCGCTACCTGTCCTCGATCGCCCTGATCTGGAGCTGGGCGACGCTCGCCTACGCCGGCATCAACGTGGCCGAGATCGCGCTCACGACAGACGCGTACGGGGTCGGGAACCCGGGATTCGGCGTCTTCGTGGCGTTCTCCGCCGCCGGCATCCTGCTCGGGAACGTGCTCGCGTTCTGGTTCATCGAGCGCTTGACGGTGTACGGCGGCTACCGCGCCTCGTTCCTCGTCACGGCGCTCGGCGTTGCGATCTGTGCCGTCAGCCCCAATCTCGCGATCGGCTGCGTCGGCGCCGCTCATCTTCGGGATCGGAAACGGCATCGGCCTCGTCTGCAACATGACGCTGATCCAGCAGGTGGTCTCGGACGAGCGCCGCGGTCAGGTCTTCGCCGTGCTCGGCAGCATGGTGCAGACGTTCACGCTGGTCGGGACGCTCGTTGCCGGCCCGTTGACCGAGTCCGTCGGCCCGCGCCAGATGTGGGGCATCAGCGCCGGCCTCCTCGTGCTCGGCTTCGTCAACATCGTCATCCTCTCGGCGGTGCGGCGGTCGAGGGACCTCAAGGCGCCGACGACGCCGACGACGCTCGCGCCGGTCGAGGCCGGTGGCGAGTCGCCCGGCAGCGCGTTCGACCGGATCGCCACGCTCCTCGACGAGGTCGAGAGGGAGCGCGAACGGGAGGCCGAGGCCGAGCCGGCTCAAGCGGCGGCGCGCGCACCCGCTCGTAGTCGCTCGAGGCGATCAGCCGGTCGTGCGACCGGACACGGCGAGCTGGTTCTCGGCGTGCCGGATGCGCTGCTCGAGCTGCCACCGGTCGCCCGAGCCCGTTCCCGCGTCGAGCTTCTCGAGCTCTTCCTTCGCCGCCTCGAGCTGGGCCGTGGCGCGGGCGTCGTCGATCTCCTTGACGTTGATCGCGTCGTCGACGAGGGCGAGCGCCCTGTCGGTCTCGACCTTGAAGAATCCCGGGCCGGTCGCGAACTCGAGCACCTCCGTGCCGCCGAGGTGGACGCGGGTCGAGCCGGCCTTCAGGGTCGCGACGAGCGGCGCGTGCCGGGCGAGCACGCCGATCTCGCCGGCCTGGCCGGGCACGATCAGCATCTCTGCCTCGCCCTCGTAGACCGCCCCGTCGGGCGTGACGACCGAGACGTCGAACTTGGGATGCGCGTCAGCCATCCGAGCGACCTACGCGGCGACCTGCTCGAGCTGGCGCGCCTTCTCGACGGCCTCCTCGATCGGGCCGACCATGTAGAACGCCGCCTCCGGCAGATCGTCGTGCTGCCCGGCGATGATCTCCTGGAAGCCCTTGATCGTGTCCTCGAGCTTGACGTACTTGCCGGGCGTGCCCGTGAACTGCTCGGCCACGAAGTTCGGCTGCGAGAGGAACCGCTCGATCTTGCGGGCGCGCGAGACGACGAGCTTGTCCTCGTCGGTGAGCTCGTCCATGCCGAGGATGGCGATGATGTCCTGCAGGTCCTTGTAGCGCTGGAGGATCTGCTGCACCGCGGTCGCCGTCTCGTAGTGCTCGTCCGAGACGACGCCCGGCGACAGCGCGCGCGAGGTCGAGTCGAGCGGGTCGACGGCCGGGTAGATGCCCTTCTCGACGATCGCCCGCGACAGCACCGTGGTGGCGTCGAGGTGGGCGAACGTGTTGGCGGGAGCCGGGTCGGTGAGGTCGTCTGCCGGGACGTAGATCGCCTGGACGGACGTGACCGAGCCGGTGCGGGTCGAGGTGATGCGCTCCTGCAGCTGGCCCATCTCGGTGGCCAGCGTCGGCTGGTAGCCGACGGCGCTCGGCATGCGGCCGAGGAGCGCCGACACCTCCGAGCCTGCCTGCACGAAGCGGAAGATGTTGTCGATGAAGAGCAGCACGTCCTGGCCCTGCTCGCGGAAGTACTCGGCCATCGTGAGGCCGGACAGCGCCACGCGGAGGCGGGCTCCGGGCGGCTCGTTCATCTGGCCGTAGACGAGCGCGACCTTGTCGAGCACGCCGGACTCTTCCATCTCGAGGTAGAGGTCGTTGCCCTCGCGCGTGCGCTCGCCGACACCGGCGAACACGGACACGCCGCTGTGGGCGTTGGCGACGTTGTGGATGAGCTCCATGATCGTGACGGTCTTGCCGACGCCGGCGCCACCGAAGAGACCGACCTTGCCGCCCTTGATGTACGGCGCGATCAGGTCGATCACCTTGATGCCGGTCTCGAAGACCTCGACGGACGGCTGCAGGTCGCGGAATGCCGGCGGCTCACGGTGGATCGACCACCGCTCGACGCCCTCGATCGCGGGCTTGTCGTCGACCGGCTGGCCGATCACGTTCCAGATGCGTCCGAGCGTCGAGTCGCCCACGGGAACCGAGATCGGCCCGCCCGTGTCGACGACGTCCGTCCCACGCGCGAGACCGTCGGTGGAATCCATGGCGACCGCGCGCACGCGGTCGTCGCCGAGGTGCTGCTGCACCTCCGCGACGAGCGTCGCGGTCGTCCCGTCGGGTCGGTTGATCTGGATCTCGACGGCGTGGAGGATCTCGGGCAGGCGGTCAGGGAAGACCGCGTCGATCACGACGCCCTTGATCTCGATGATCTGGCCGGTGTTGGCACCGTTCTCGCTGGGCATGGGTCTCCTGAAAGCTCTTGGTCAGTGCACGGTGTCAGTGCACGGGATTGTCGGACGTGTCATGCGAAGTGTGAGCCTGCGACGTGCGTGAAAAAATGCCGGTCAGGCGCCCGGCAAGCCGCCGTAGCCTATCGGATCCCGGCTCTTCCGGCCCACGAGAACGGGCGATCCGCGCTCGTTCCAGCCCGGCCGCAACGCGGTCGGCATGGTCGAGTGCTCAGCACTGTGAGGCGAGAGGCGGATACACGTCCTTCCATTGTACGAGCAGGCGGGCGAACGTTACGCCCGCGTGCACGTCACAGACGCGTGATCGTGATCGTGCCGCTCCACTCGAGCGTGTCGACGCACTGGTCGAACGACCGGTAGCCGTCGTACGGCTTCGCGATGTGGAGGCAGTAGGCACGCGGGCGGTAGTTGCCCGTGGCCGGCTTGGCGGAGCCCACGGCGATGCGGAGCTGCGCCCCACGCGCGAGCTTCATCACCCGCGCCACGGGAAGAGCGATCTTCGCGTTCAGCTCGTCACTCCGCACCGGCGCGGTGCAGACCGCCTTCTTGCCGACCGCGACGCTCGGCCCGAGCACCCGGAGAACGCCGTTCGACCACGTTGCCCGGGCTCGCGCGCTTGACGAGCAGCGGATCGCTGCAGTTCAGGCTGTGCAGCCAGTCGGCGGGCGCGTCCGGCGGAAGCTCCTCGGCGACGTCGTCGCAGGAGTCACGCACCTCGGTGCCGCTGACGGCCCCCTTCACCGTCGCAGCTCCCGCGGTCGCCAGCGAGCGACCGCCGCTGAAGCTCAGGTTCCAGCTCAGCGAGGTCTTCTGGTCGCGCAGGCGCCGCAGGTAGCACTCGTTGCTCGACAGGAGCACCCAGCGCTCGACGTCGTTGAAGCGTCCGGACGCGGTCCCGCTGAAGGTGACGCGGATCGAGGGTGTCGCCGTTGCTGCCGAGGCGCCGCCGGCGGCCACGACCGCAAGCGCGGCGCTCAGGACGACAAGGAGGAGAGCGACCGGGCGCACGCCCAGATGTCTAGATGTCGGTGCGGCCCGGATCGAGACCGACGCGCGACCGGAATGCGAGCGGCGGGTGCTGCGGCAGGCCCTGGGGCGCGTCGAGGTAGGCGACCGAGAGCTGGGACGCGGTGAGCGGCGCCACGGGTGCGGTGAGGCTCGTCGGCTGCGGCGAGGTCGAGAGCAGAGCCCCGATCCCGGCCGCGAGCGCGGCGACGGCGGCAGCGGCGCCGACCTGCAGCAGCCGGCCCACGACGCGGCGCCGCGGAGGCAGCGCAACGGGGGCGGGAAGCGGCTCGAGCGGCGTCAGGCGCAGCTTGTGCGTGATCGCGACGGCCTCGCTCTGGAACTGCGCGCAGGGCACGCAGCGCGCCGTGTGGGCGCGCAGCATCGCTCCCTCGAGCTCGGAGAGCTCGTCGTCGAGATCGAGCGAAACCCAGCTTCGGGCGCGCTCACAGCTGCGTGAAAGTATTGCCATTGCTATGTATGACGCCGGGCCGCGCCCGGGGTTAGCAGCAATTCTGCCATTCACCGATCGTTATCGGTCGCAATCAGAGCAAGCTGTAGCGGGGATCGATCGCGAGCCCGACGAAGGCGAGCACGAACCCAACCGTCACGAGCAGGGCCGAGATGTTGATCGTCTCGACCCGCTCGTCGGGCTCGGCCCAGCGGAGAAACCGCGTTCCGGCGCCCGGCTCCTCGGAGCCGCCGAGCCTGACCGGCCCTCGCACACCGACGAAGAACCCGAGCACGAGGAAGAAGATGCCGACGACGTCGAGCCCGAGCGACACCGACCGCTGCGGCTCCGCGTCGAGCAGCCAGCCGACGACGAGCGAGATGAGGATGGTGGCTCCGAAGAGCCCGAGGAAGAGCAGCACCAGGCGGCGGAGTGCCGCGATCATCCGGCGCTCAGGATGCCGAGGTCGGCGATGGTTCCGATGCAGCCTCGGCGGATGCCGACTCCGGCTCCGCCGGCGCAGACGGCCTCGCTGCCCGACCGGGGACGCGCTGCATCTCCTCGAGGGTCATCGGCCAGCTCTCGAGCGGGAAGAAGCAGGCTGCCGTGTGGTTCGGTGCGACCTCGACGACGTCGGGGATCGTCGCGTCGCAGACGCCCTCCTGGAACCTCGGGCAGCGCGGGTGGAAGCGGCAGCCGTCGGGCGGGTTGATCGGGTTCGGCACGTCGCCTTCGAGCACGATCGGCTTGCGCGCACGCCCGAGCCGCGGATCCGGGATCGGCACGGCCGAGAGCAGCGCGCCGGTGTACGGATGCTTCGGCTCCGCGTACAGGCTCTTCGCCGGGAGCGATCTCGGCCACCTTGCCGAGGTACATGACCATGACGCGGTCCGAGATGTAGCGCACGACGTTGAGGTCGTGGGCGATGAAGATGTAGGTGAGGCCGAACTCGCCCTGGAGGTCCTTGAGCAGGTTGAGGATCTGGGCCTGCACGGAGACGTCGAGCGCCGAGACCGGCTCGTCGCAGACGATCAGCTTCGGGTTCACGGCGAGTGCGCGCGCGATTCCGATGCGCTGGCGCTGGCCGCCGGAGAACTCGTGCGGGAAGCGGTTGTAGTGCTCGGGGTTGAGGCCGACGACCTCGAGGAGCTCCTGCACGCGGCGCTTGATCTCGGCGTCCGTGCCGGACTTGTGGACGACGAGCGCCTCGCCGACGATGAAGCCGACGCGCTTGCGCGGGTTCAGGGAGGCATACGGATCCTGGAAGATCATCATCATCTCGCGGCGGATCGGGCGCATGTCGGTGCGCGAGAGCGTCGAGATGTCCCGGCCCTCGAACGTGATCGCGCCCGACGTCGGGTCGAGCAGGCGCATGATGCAGCGCGCCATCGTCGACTTGCCGCAGCCGGACTCGCCGACGACACCGAGCGTCTCGCCGCGGTTGAGCGTGAACGAGACGTCGTCGACGGCCTTGACGGCCGCGACCTGCTTCTGGAACACGATCCCGCGGGTGACGGGGAAGTGCTTGGTCAGGTGCTCGATCTTGAGGAGCTCATCGGCCATTCCTACGAAGCCTCCGTCGCGAACGCGGCCAGGATTCTCTCGGCCTCACGCGCCTTCGTGGCGTCGTCGAGGAAGCAGGCCTGCACGTGGTCGGGATGCACCGCCGACGGCACGAGCTCGGGCAGCTCCTGCTTGCACCGGTCGAAGACGTACGGGCAGCGCGGGTTGAAGCGGCAGCCGCGAGGCGGCGAAAGGAGCGACGGCGGCGTGCCCGGGATCTGCACGAGCCGGTCGATGTCGGCCTCGAGGCGCGGCAGCGAGCCGAGCAGGCCCCACGTGTACGGATGCAGCGGGTGCTCGAAGAGCTCTTCGACCGGAGCCTTCTCGGCCACCCGCGCCGCGTACATCACGACGACCTCGTCGGCGATCTCGGCGACGACGCCGAGGTCGTGGGTGATCATGATGATCGCCGTGCCGTAGTCGTCCTGGAGCTTGTGCATCAGCTCGAGGATCTGAGCCTGCGTCGTCACGTCGAGCGCGGTCGTCGGCTCGTCGGCGATCAGCAGCGACGGCTCGTTGACGAGGGCCATCGCGATCATCACGCGCTGGCGCATGCCGCCGGAGAACTGGTGCGGATAGTCGTCGATGCGCCGCTCGGCCCGCGGGATGCCGACCTCCTTGAGCGCCTCGAGCGCCCGCGCCTTCGCTTCCTTCCGCGACACGTCCTTGTGGAGCAGGATCCCCTCGACGATCTGGGCACCGATCTTGTGCACCGGGTTCAGCGACGTCATCGGATCCTGGAAGATCATCGCGATGTCGTTGCCGCGAACCTCGCGCAGGCGCGACGCGGATGCCTGCAGCAGATCCTCGCCGCGGAAGAGTGCCTTGCCCTCGCTCGTCGCCGACTTCTTGGGGTTCAGCCCCATGATCGTCAGGCAGGTGACGCTCTTGCCCGAGCCGGACTCGCCGACGATGCCGAGCGTCTTGCCCTCACCGACCGTGAACGAGACGCCGTCGACCGCCTTCACGATCCCGTCGTCCGTCTTGAAATAGGTCTTGAGGTTGTCGACCTCGAGGAGAGGCTGCGTCATCAGTTGAGGCGAATGCGCGGGTCGATGAAGGCGTAGGCAACGTCGACCATGACGTTGAAGACGATGATGCAGAGCGTCGAGAAGACGACCACGCCCTGGATCATCGGCAGGTCGAAGTTCTCGAGGGCCTGCACTGCGAGCCGGCCGAGGCCCGGCAGGCCGAAGATGTACTCGGTGAAGATGGCGCCGCCGAGCGCGATGCCGATGTCCATGCCGAGCATCGTGACGACCGGAAGGAGCGCGTTGCGCAGCACGTGGTTGCGCATCACCTGCGGCTCGGGTGCGCCCTTCGCACGCGCCGTGCGGACGTAGTCCTCACCGAGGGTGTCCATCACGTTGGCGCGGATCATCCGGACGTAGATCGCGGCGAACAGCACGGCGAACGTCAGCCACGGCAGCACGAGGTGGTAGGCCCACTGCGCGGGACCACCACAGGTCGCGGTCTCTTCGGGGTTGATGAAGTCGCAATACCCGGCGTTCGGGAACCACCCGAGCCGATACCCGATCGCGTACTGCAGCACGAGCCCGATCAGCACGACCGGCAGCGAGATCCCGATCAGCACGAAGACGGTCGCGGCTCTGTCCATCAGGGACCGTGGTCTAAGGGCCGAGAGTATGCCGACGGGTAATGCGATCAGCATCCAGAGGATGGCGCCACCGAACACGAGCGAGGCCGTGACGGGCGCTGCATCCAGAATCGTCTGGGTGACGTTGCGGCGGTTGGTGAACGAGGTTCCGAGCGAGCGGTCGATCACGAGTCGCTTCAGGAACAGTGCGTACTGCACCGGCACCGGGCGGTCGAGGCCGAGGCGATGCTCCGCCTGGGCGATACAGGACTCCGTCGCGCGCTGGCCGCAGGCGAGCCGGGCCGGGTTCGCGGGGATGATGTAGAAGATCATGTACGTCACCATCGTCACGGCGAGGAAGAGCACGATGGCCCAGAGGAGACGCCTGATCAGATAGCGGAACACGAGTGCGGAGTTTAGCGCTTTGGTGTGGTCGCGGGAGGTTTTAGAGGCAGTGTCGTTTGGGGGCGCTGCGGGTGCGAAGCATGTGGGTCGAGCAGTGACGTGCTGGAGTGGTGCAGGTGGGGGCCGGCGCGAGCCGGCCCCCACCTTTGGTGCTGACGTTCAGTCGTTCGTTACTTGACGAACACCGTCGCGTAGTCGAACGAGAACACCGGCTGGAACAGGAAGCCACCGGTGCGGGACGAGACGAAGATCCGGTCGTTGAAGTTCGACCGGGCCGCCCATGCGGGATCCTGCGTCGTGATGTTCTTGTCGAGTGCCTGGTAGGCCGCGTAGCGGGCGCTGCCGGACAGGTTCGACGCGGCCGTCATGGCCTTGTTGAACTTCGGGCTGTTGTAGTACGCGACGTTGTTGTTGTTCGCGTCGTGCAACGAGTCACCCGAGAGCAGGATGTTGATGAAGTCGTACGGATCGGCGTAGTCGGCGATCCAGCCTTCCGTGGTGAAGTCGAACTCCGCACCGCGGGTGCCTTCCTTCTCGATCTGCACCGCGCGAGCGAACTGCTGCACCTCGACATCGAGCCCGATCTGCTTCAGGTTGAACTGGTAGATCGCGGCCTGCTGCGGAGCAGGAGCACGGTTCGACGTCCAGAGGACTGCCTTGCCCGAACCGGTGTGACCGGCGGCCAGGGACTTCGCCTTCTTGATCGTGTTCGCCGTGACTGCCAGCGGGTAGACACCGATGTCCTTACCACCCGGGATGCCCGGAGGAAGGATCTGGTCGTTCCGCTTACCGGACAGGAAGCCGGCCTGGTTCAGGATCGCCTGACGGTCGATCGTCCAGTTGACCGCCTTCGCGAGCTGCGGGTTGTTCTTGAACAGCGGACGATCGTGGTTCATGGCGAGGTACGACGTGCCGAGCTGCGGCTTGACGAAGACGCGGCCCTTGTTGACGCCGTACTTCTGGGCGAGCTGCGCCCATGCCGTCGGCGGGATGCCGCCTGCGGCGTAGTCCGACTTAGCCCGACTCGACGTTCTGCTGGATGACCTCGAGCGAGTTACCGACGTTGACCTGAATCGTGTCGACGTTGGCCGGGCGCGGGCCCTTGTAGTTCGGGTTCTTCTTCAGCGTGATCGACTTGTTCGGCGTGCGGGCCGAGAAGTAGTACGGGCCACAGCCGGCGTACGTGAGCACACCGTTCGGATCAGCGTTGCTGGCGAGGCTCTTCGGGATCGCCTGGAAGAACGGCATCGTGAGGCGCGAGACGAGGTCCGGCGCCGCCTTGGTCAGGTTGATCTTAAGCGTCGTCGCGTTGGGAGCGGTGACGCCCGAGATCTTCGTGGCCTTGCCGTCCACCACTGCCTGCAGGCCGGCGATGACGTCCATGAAGGGCGTCGACGGCGACTGCAGCTTGGGGTTGGCGTTGCGGTTGAACGCATCCACGAAGCTCGCGGCGGTGACCTTGCTGCCGTCCGAGAACTTGTACGTGCTCTTCAGCTTGATCGTGTAGGTCTTGCCCTTGTTCGAAACGACGGGCAGACCGGCAGCGACCTCCGGCTGAAGCTGGGACCCGGCAGGAGCTTCCTTGTCCGGGAAGTTGTAGAGCTTGCAGGCCGTGGCGTACATCATTTCCCAGCCGGTCGACAGGTAGTCGAGCGCGGGGTCGGTGTAGTCGACGTCGGTCGTGAACTCGACGACGTAGGTGCCACCCTTCGTGGCGTGCTTCGTCTTCGAGGCCTGATTCTTCGCCGGGGCAGCCGTAGCGGCCGCGACGAGCAAGCTCGCCCCGATCATCGCAGCGACGATCGAGAGCCAGAGCTTTCTGTCCATCGGACTCCTTTCAACTTCTCTTTAAGACTCGAGCAGCCGTGTGCAGCCCGCAGCCTCCTGATCATGCACCCTCTCGCTCCTTCGACGGAGCGCGCGCAGTTTAGTTAGCGGATGGGGGTGAGGCAACGTCGATCGGGTGCCCCGCGAAGCCGAATCTGCCGGAAATCGCGCACTTTTCGCGCTGACGACCGGGCTTGACAGGAATCGCCAGAACCGCCTTCCGGACTGCCTTCACCACTCCGAGTGCGGAACGCGACGGCGAGCTCGGCCGCGAGAGCCATCTCGAGGGGTCGCGAGCGCCTGCGCTTAGCGCTGGCTGCGCGGATCGAATGCGTCGCGGAGACCGTCGCCGAGCAGGTTGAAGGCGAGGGTCGTCATCACGAGCGCGAGGCCCGGCCAGAAGCAGCAGCAGCGGGCGGGTGAGATAGAAGTTCGGCGCGTCGGCGAGGAGGTTGCCCCAGCTCGCGGTCGGCAGCGGGATCCCGAGGCCGAGGAACGAGAGGCCTGCCTCGGCGACGATGAAGGCCGCCACGTTGAGCGTCGAGAAGACGATCAGCGGGCCGACGAGGTGCGGGAAGATGTGCGAGCGGACGATGCGCATGTCGCTGGCGCCGATCATCCGGGCGGCCTCGACGAACTCCTTCTCGCGCAGCGAGAGCGTGATGCCCCGGAAGACGCGCGCAGAGTAGAACCAGCTGAAGATGCCGAAGACGACGATCAACGTGAAGGCACCTTCTGACAGGAACCCGAACGTGACCTTGTTCAACCGCGTCCCGACTGTCGATGCGAGCGCGATCACGAACAGGAGGTACGGGAACGCCATCGTGACCTCGATCACCCGTGAGATCACGGTGTCGATCCAGCCGCGGAAGAAGCCGGCGATCGAGCCGAGGATCAGCCCGAGGAACATCGCGATCAACGTCGCACCGACGCCTACCTCGAGCGAGACCTGGGCGCCGTAGAGGAGCCGCAGGAACTCGTCGCGGCCCGTGGTGCCGTCGGAGCCGAGGATGTAGAGCTGGCTCTCGACCGTGCCGTCGTCCTGGAAGTGGTTCACCCATGACCACGGCCCGACCGGCAGGAGCTCGTTGGTGATGCCGCCACCCGGGCCGGGAATCGGGTTGATGTCGTTCGGCCCGTGCCCGAGGAAGTGCTGGGCGATCGGTGCGCCGGCGAAGGCGACGATGAACAGGAAGACGATGAAGACGGCGCCCGAGAGCGCGAGCTTGTCCCGCTTGAGCCGCAGCCAGATGCCCTCCCAGTAGCCGCGGGCGGCAACGGCGGTGACCTCGTCGTGCTCCTCGGCGTAGCTCGACACCGAGGAAGCCGCCCTCGAGATCGCCCTGGAAGTTGGTGCGAAGCGCCCCGGCCGGCGTCAGCGCGTCGCTTTGCGCGATGCGGTCCTGGCGCTGCTTCTCGCCGCCTTCAACAGGGTTGTCTGGTGTGATGCTCACGGGAGGTTAAGAGCATAGCTCCGGTTCTCGTCGGATCCTAGGACGCCGGATGTCGCAGAAAGTTTGCAGTTTCGTTACGAGAGCGCTTCGGCACCGGCGACGACCTCGAGGATCTCCTGCGTGATCTCCGCCTGACGGGCGCGGTTCATCTGCAAGGTGACGCGGTCGATGAGCTCGCCGGCGTTCTTCGAGGCGTTCCGCATCGCCGTCATCTGCGCACCCTGGAACGAGGCAGCCGACTCGAGCAGCGCCCGGTAGATCTGCGTCTCGAGGTACACGGGCAGGAGCCGGGCGAGGATCTCCTCGGGCTCGGGCTCGAAGATGAAGTCGCCACGGAATGCATCGTCGGCGCGTTCCTCGTCGTCGGTCTCGAGCACGTCGGGCGAGATCGGCAGGATGTCGCGGTCGGTGACGCTCTGCGTCAGCGCGGAGACGTACTTGTTGTAGACGAGGATGACGCGGTCGACCTCTTGCTCCGTGTAGAGCTCGGCCACCCGGTGCGCGATCGCCTGCGCGTCGCTGTAGGCCGGCCCGTCCGAGAATCCGACGAAGGCATCGCTCGCGTCGCGGCCGCGGAACGTCAGCGTCGAGCGCCCCTTCTTGCCGACAGCGACCCACCGCACCGTCTTGCCCTCGGCCACGAGCGCCCGCTCGAGGGCGAACGCGCGTCGGACCACCTGGCCGTTGAACGCGCCCGCGAGTCCGCGGTCGCCGGTCAGCGGCACGATCAGGACGGTCTCGATCGTCTCGCGCTGCTGCAGGAGCGGCAGCGACCTCACCGACGAGGCAGCACGACCGACGCCGGACATGAGATCGCTCATCGTGTCGGCGTACGGGCGCATCGCCTCGATCCGCGTCTGAGCCCGCCGCAGCTTCGCGGCGGCGACGAGCTCGAGCGCGCGGGTGATCTTCCGCGTGCTGGTGACGGACTTGATCCGCCGCTTGAGATCCTGAACCGACGCCATCTAGCCGGCGATCCCCTTCTCCTCCAGGATGCTGAAGCCCTCGACGAACTTCGCCAGCGCCGCATCGAGCTTGGCCACCGTCTCGTCACCGAGGTCCTTGGTCTCGCGGATCTCGTCGTAGAGGCCGCCGTCGGTGCGGAGCGTCTCGCGGAGCTCCTCCTGGAACCGGGGCACCTGGCCGACCGGCACCTTGTCGAGGTAGCCGTTGTTGCCGGCGTAGATCGCCACGACCTGCTCCTCGAAGGGCCACGGCTGGTACTGCGGCTGGTTCAGGGTCGCGACCATCCGCTCACCGCGGCCGAGCGCCTGCTGGGTGGCGGGGTCGAGCTCCGAGCCGAACTGCGCGAACGCCTCGAGCTCGCGGAACTGCGCCAGGTCGAGGCGCAGGCGGCCGGCGACCTTCTTCATCGCCTTCGTCTGGGCGTTACCACCGACGCGGGAGACCGAGATGCCGACGTTGATCGCCGGCCGGACGCCCGAGAAGAAGAGGTCCGACTCGAGGAAGATCTGCCCGTCGGTGATCGAGATCACGTTGGTCGGGATGTACGCGGACACGTCGCCGGCCTGCGTCTCGATGATCGGCAGCGCCGTCAGCGAGCCGCCGCCGAGCGCCTCGCTCATCCGGCACGCGCGCTCGAGCAGCCGGGAGTGGAGGTAGAAGACGTCGCCCGGGAATGCCTCGCGGCCCGGCGGGCGGCGCAGCAGGAGCGACAGCTGCCGGTACGAGTCGGCGTGCTTCGAGAGGTCGTCGTAGATGACGAGCGCGTGCTTGCCGTTGTAGAGGAAGTACTCGCCCATCGCGGCACCCGCGAACGGCGCCATCCACTTGATCGGCGCGGCCTCCTGCGCCGGGGCCGAGATGATGATCGTGTAGTCCATCGCGCCCTCGTCGCGGAGCTTCTCGTACACCTGCGCCACGGTCGAGGCCTTCTGGCCGACGGCGACGTAGATGCAGATCACGTCACCGCCCTTCTGGTTGATGATCGTGTCGATGCCGACGGCCGTCTTGCCGGTGCCGCGGTCGCCGATGATCAGCTCGCGCTGGCCGCGGCCGATCGGGATCATCGAGTCGATCGACTTGAGGCCCGTCTGCAGCGGCTGCGTCACGGGCTGGCGCTGAATGACGCCGGGAGCCTTGAACTCGAGCGGCCGCGTGGTGGCCGCCTCGATCGGGCCCTGGCCGTCGAGCGGGTTGCCGAGCGGGTCGACGACGCGGCCGAGCAGGCCCTCGCCGACGGGGACGCTCATGACGGCGCCGGTGCGACGCACCGGCTCGCCCTCCTTGACGAGCTGCCACTGGCCGAAGAGCGCCACGCCGACGTTGTCCTCTTCGAGGTTGAACGCGATGCCGACGACGCCGTGCTCGAACTCGAGCCGCTCGAGCGAGACGCAGTTCTCGAGGCCGTGGACGCGCGCAATGCCGTCACCGACCTGCAGCACCGTGCCTACCTCGGACAGGTCCGTCTCGACGTCGTACTGCTCGATCCTGGACTTGAGGATCGAGGTGATCTCTTCGGGGCGTAGCTTCACGTTTGCTCCTTCGTTACCGGGTGGCGAGCTCGTGGCGGAGGCGTTCCAGGCGGCCGCGCACGCTGGCGTCGACGCGCAGCGAACCTGCCTGCAGGATCATGCCGCCGACCAGCTCGGGGTCGACTTTGCGGGTTGCCTCGACCTTGCGGCCGGAGGATTGCTCGATCTGGGCCACGATCGAGGCGGCCTCGTCGTCGGACAGCTCGAAGGCCGTCGTCAGCTCGACCGCGACGCGTCCCTGCGCGCGGTCGACGAGAGCCTGGAACTCGTCGCGGATCCCGGGAATCTGCCCGGCCCGCCCCTTCGACGCGATCAGGCGAAGGAAGTTGTGGACGAGCTCGTCCGATCCCTCGGACAGCTCACCGAGCACGCCGACCTTCGCAGCCGGATCGACCTGTGGGTTGGCGAGGAACGCCGACAGCTCCGGCGAGGCCTCGACCGCATCGGCGAACTCGCCGAGATCGCGCTGGACCGCGTCGACGCGGCCGCTGTCCTCGGCGGCCTCGAAGAGGGCCTTCGCATACAGGCGTTCGGCGACTGCCATGGCGTTCTAGCTTCTCCCCCGCTCGAGGGCGGAGAAATCGAGGCCCTCGATCGCCTCGTCGATAAGGCGGCGCTGATCTGCAGAGTCGAGCACCTTGCCGACGACCCGCTGGGTCGCCTCGAGCGTCAGATCGGCGACCTCGCCGCGGATCTGGTCGATCGCCCGCGATGTCTCCGCGTCGATCTGCTTGCGCGTGTCCTCGAGCCGGCGCAGCCGCTCGACCTCGGCCTCGTCCTTCGCCCGCTGGATCTGGGCGTCGGCGACCTTCCGGGCTTCCGCCAGGATCTGGGCCGACTCGGTGCGGGCCTCGGCGAGGATGGCACGGTTCTGCTCCAGGAGGTCACGAGCCTCGTCGCGCGCGGCGTCGGCCTCGTCGACTGCATCCCGGATCTTGTCGCGCCGGTCGTCGATCGTCTTCTGGATCGGCTTGAAGGCGACCTTCTTGAGCACGAAGAACGTGACCGCCGAACGCGATCAGCGTCCAGATCATCAGACCCGGGACGACCTCGATGAGGCCGCTCGATGCGAGAACGGTGCTCAACTCAGACGAGGACGTAGGCGAGGAGCCCGCCGATCAGGCCGTAGAACACGACCGCCTCGGTGAGGGCGAAGCCGAGCCACTGGATTCCCTGCAGCTCGCCGCGCAACTCGGGCTGGCGGGCGACGGCCTGGATCATCGAGCCGAAGATGTTGCCGATACCGATGCCGGCTCCGAGCGAGCCGAGGCCGATACCGAGCGCAAGCGCGATGGCCTTGCCTGCGTCTGCGACGTTGCCGTCGACAGCGCCGACGATGGAAAGGGCTGACATGTGGTGTCGTTCCTCCTTAGTGCTCCGGCTCGATGGCCGAACCGATGTAGATGGCAGACAGGGCAGCGAAGATATAGGCCTGGATCGAGACGACGATCACGACCTCGAACAGGTAGAACGCGATTGCAGCCGGCACAGCCACGACGCCGACGAGGAGACTCTCGAGCACGAAGATGAGCCCGATGAACGTCAGGATCAGCATGTGGCCCGCGAGCATGTTGGCGTAGAGACGAACCGACAGGCTGATCAGCCGCATGAACTGGCCGAGGATCTCGAGCGGGATGATCAGCGGATAGAGCGCCTTGGGGACATCGGGGATCCAGCTCTTCAGGTACCGCATGACGCCGTTGGCGCGGATCCCCTCGATGTGCGTGAACATCCACGTCATGAACGCAAGCGCCAGCGTCACCGACAGCGTCGACGTGGCGGCGAAGATGGCGAGCGTCGGCACCTCGACGCCGGCGATGTGGAACTTCTCGTCCGAGAGCGGCAACGGGATGAAGCCCAGCATGTTGACCACCCAGATGAAGATCATCAGGCTGGCGCAGTACGGGAACCACGTCCGCATCGCCTTCTGCGGCAGTCCCTGCTCGGCGACCTGAACGCGGGCGATCTCGTAGATGATCTCGCCGAGCGCCTGCTTGCGGTCGGGGCCCTTGCCCGTCTTGACCCGCATCAGGAAGACGCCGAGCAGGATCGAGAGGAGCGCGCCGAGGAGCAGGTAGGCGACGGCCTTGTTGATCGACATGTCGATCGGCCCGATGTGGATCGAGACCCACGGATGCAGCGTCCATTCATCCGACGGATCGAACTTCTCCTCGGCGGGCGTCTCGTCGGCCGCGAGCGCGATCGCGGGCAGCGCGAGGAAGAGGCCGGTCGCGAGGTAGAGCATCCGCCTCATACCTTGTGCCCCTCCGCTCCGAAGAACGTGACGAGCGAGACGGCGAGCTCGAGCGTGTAGGCGAGCGCGTAGAGGATCACCGCGGCGACGCCGACGCGTGAATCGGCGACGGTGACCGCCACCAGTGGTATGCCCACGATGAATGCTCTGAATCCCATGCCGATGCCCCTCACGCCTGACGCGGCGAGGTTACCCTCATCGAGCGGGAGCCGCGTCAGTAGGTAGCCGAGCGCCTGCGCACCCGTCCACAGCACCGCCGTCAGCGCCCAGCCCTTCAGCGGCCAGCCGGCGATCGCGAACACCGGCAGCGCAAGCACGATCAGGCCACTGCCTGCGAGCATCGGAGCAAGACGCCCCGGGACGGGACGTGGATTGGTGAAGAGCTCTTCTCTCACGACTGCCTTGAGTAGACCCGATAGACCACGAGCACTGCAAGCGGAATGCCGACGCACGGCGCCGACGAGCAGGCCGAGCCCGGCCCCGCCGAGCGCCCAGCCGATCGACGGCACCGACTGCCATCGCGGCCGCCAGGGTGCCGAGGAGGAGCCCGGATGCGGTCGCAAGCGAATGCGGATTGGTGGGCGTCGTTGCGACCATTCGGCGCCAGCATATCAGGCTGCTTGTGACAGGAGATTTCTCCTTGTTGAGCCAAAAACGACTACATTCGTCACATGGTCGACGAGCGGCCCCGAATCGTCTTCGTGCACGGCAGCGTCATGGGCGGCCGCCCCACCTGGAGCGGGCAGCGCGAGCTCGGCGACCGCTTCCGGCTCGAGATCCTGGAGCGGCCGGGATTCCCGCCGAATCCGCCTGTCGACTACGTCGACTTCGACGACCACGCCGCTCTCGTCGCCGAGGCGGTCGGCGACGGCGCCCACCTCGTCGGCCACTCCTACGGCGGCGTGATCACGTTACTCGCGGCCGCCGCCGTTCCGGATGCAGTCCGGTCGCTGACCGTGATCGAGCCGCCGGCGATGGACGTCGCCCGGGGCAATCCCGTCGTCGACGCGTTCATCCAGGGTGGCATCGAGTGGTGGCAGACAGGCCCGACCGACGATCCGGAGGCGTTCCTGCGCGGCTTCCTCACCTACGTCGGCTCCGATTTCGTACCTCCCTCCCCGTTGCCGCCGCAGCTCGAGCAGGGCGCGCGCACGCTGATCGTCGAGCGCAGCACCGTGGGAGGCGGAGATCGACCTGGACACCCTCGCCGCGGCCGCGTTCCCGAAGCTCGTCGTCACCGGCGCCCACCTCGCCGCGTTCGACGCCGTCTGCGACGTGCTCGTCGAGCGACTCGACGCCGAGCGCCTCGTGCTGCCGGGGTACGGCCACACGGCTCAGAAGCATCCGGCGTTCAACGAAAGGCTGGCCGCGTTCGTGCGCAGAGGCCGAAACCCAGAGGAGAGGCTGAAGCCTCTCCCCGGCGCTAGGCGCTGCGGCGCTCCTCGGCTTCCCGCTCGGCGACGCGGCGGCGCACCCGCGGGTTGCCGAGCTTGACGATCTCGAGCAGGTAGATGATGTAGACCGAGAACGCGAGCGCGAAGAGCGCGATCGCGACCACGAGCACCGTCTGCCACGGGTGCCAGACACCGCCTTCGCGGAACGGGATGAACCGCGTGGCGAGGGCCGCGATCCCGAGCGACGCCGTCCAGGCCCACATCGTCAACGCGGCGCGACGCTGGCTGAAGCCGATGTTGATGAAGCGGTGGTGCAGGTGTGAGCGGTCTGCGGCCGAGATCGGCTGGCGGTACTTCAGGCGCTTGAGGACGACGAAGGACGTGTCGATGATCGGCACTGCGAGAACGAGGAGCGGCAGGAACAGCACCACTGTCGAAGCCGTCTTCAGCAGTCCGGCGACCGAGATCGACGCCAGCGTGAACCCGAGCACGAGCGCGCCCGAGTCGCCCATGAAGATCCGGGCCGGGAAGAAGTTGTGGCGGAGGAAGCCGATGCACGCACCGGCGACGATCGCCGAGAGGATCGCTGCGTCGACCTTCCCGAGCGAGAGCGAGATCACGGCGAAGGTCACGCCCGAGATCGCACAGACGCCGGAGGCGAGGCCGTCCATCCCGTCGAGGAAGTTGACCATGTTCATCACCGCGACGATCCAGATGATCGTGAGCGGCACGCCGATCCACGGCGGCACGTCGACGGCGCCGAGGAAGGGCAGCGTGAAGTGGTCGATCCAGACGCCGAACGCGGTCGGGATCGCGGCGGCCAGCACCTGGCCGGCCAGCTTCACGACCGGTGAGAGGCCACGGAAGTCGTCGATGGCGCCGACCACGCAGGCGACCGCGGCGCCGAGCAGGATGCCGCGCATCTCGCCCGAGAGGTCGAGGAACGCGAGCGACGGCACGAGGATGCCGAGGAAGATCGCGAGCCCGCCGAGCCGTGGGATCGGGCTGCGGTTGAGCCGCCGCGCGTCCGGGTTGTCGACGACGCCGAGGATGCGCGCCATGCCGCCGACCGCGGGGGTCAGGAGAATGACGATCAGCAGTGCGATCGCGGCGCCGTACAGGACCTCCGGGTTGTCCCGAAGCTCGCTCATCCCCGTCTACTTCGTGCCGTAGAGCCTGTCGCCTGCGTCCCCGAGACCCGGGACGATGTAGCCCTTCTCGTTCAGGCCGCGGTCGACCGACGCCACCACGATCGACACGTCGGGGTGGTCACGATGGATCCGCGCGATTCCCTCGGGCGTCGCGATCAGCGCGATCAGCCTGATCGACGTCGCGCCGGCGGCCTTGACCGTCTCGACGGCTGCCGCAGTCGAGTTGCCCGTCGCCAGCATCGGGTCGAGGAGCAGCACGTCGCGCTCCGCGATGTCGTTCGGCAGCTTCACGTAGTACTCGATCGGCTGGAGGGTCTCCTCGTCGCGATAGAGCCCGATGAACCCGACCCGTGCCCCCGGGATCAACGAGAGCACGCCGTCGAGCATCCCGACGCCCGCCCGCAGGATCGGGCAGACGGCGACCTTCTTGCCGCTGATCCGGCGGGCATCCATCCGCTCGAGCGGCGTCTCGATCTCGACCGCCTCGTCGGCCAGGGTCTTCGTCGCCTCGTAGGTCAGGAGCAGGGTGAGCTCGTTGACGAGCAGGCGGAACTGCTGCGTCGTCGTCGTGACATCGCGCAGGAGGCCGAGCTTGTGCCGAACGAGCGGATGGTCGACCTCGATGACGTGGCTGTCCATCAGTAGCTCGTGTATCCGCGGAAGCCGTCGTACAACGGCCGCTTGTCGCACAGCGCCTCGCTGCGTGCGGCGAGGCCTGGCACGTCGGCGCCGTCGGCGAGCGCGCCGACGATGATCTTGCCGACCTCGCGGAAGTCCTCCTCGTCGAAGCCGCGCATCGTCGCCGCCGGCGTCCCGATCCGAACGCCCGAGGCCACGGTCGGCGGCCGCTCGTCGAACGGAACGGTGTTGCGGTTCGTCGTCAGCTTGACGCCGTGCAGGCGCTCCTCTGCGTCCTTGCCCGTCCACTCGGTGCGACGGAGATCGAGCTGAAGCAGGTGCGTGTCGGTGCCGCCGGTCAGCACGTCGAGGCCACCGTCGATGATCTCGGCGGCGAGCGCGTCCGCGTTGGCCCGCACCCGCATCTGGTACTCGCGGAAGGCCTCGGACGCCGCGATCTTGAAGCACGTCGCCTTGGCGGCGATCACGTGCTCGAGCGGACCCCCTTGCAGCCCCGGGAAGATGGCGCGGTCGATCGCCGAGGCGTGCTCCTCACGGCAGAGGATGAAGCCCGCCCGTGGGCCGGCGAGCGTCTTGTGGGTGGTCGAGGTGACCACGTCGCAGTCGGACACCGGGTTCGGGTGCAGGCCGGCGGCCACGAGCCCCGAGAAGTGCGCCATGTCGCACCAGAGCAGCGCGCCCACCTCGTCGGCGATCTTGCGGAACTCCCACGTCTCGACGGTGCGCGGGTAGGCCGAGCCGCCGCACAGGATCATCTTCGGGCGGTGCTCCTTGGCGAGCGCCAGCACCTCGTCGTAGTCGACGCGGCTCGTCTCCCTGGAGACGCCGTAGTGAACGATCGTGTAGAGCCGGCCGGAGAAGTTGACCTTGAGCCCGTGGGTCAGGTGGCCGCCGTGATCGAGCCGGAGCGAGAGCACCGTGTCGCCCGGCTGCATCAGCCCGAGGTACACCGCCATGTTCGCCTGCGCGCCCGCGTGTGGCTGGACGTTGGCGTGCTCGGCCTGGAAGAGCGCCTTGGCGCGGTCGATCGCCAGCTGCTCGATCTGGTCGACGATCTCGCAGCCGCCGTAGTACCGCTTGCCGGGATAGCCCTCGGCGTACTTGTTCGTCGGCACCGACCCGACGGCCTCGAGGATCGACGGCCAGGTGAAGTTCTCCGATGCGATCAGCTCGATCTGGCCGCGCTGCCGCTCGAGCTCGTCGCCGAGGAGCGCCGCGATGTCCGGATCGATCTCGGCAAGGCCCGCGGCGCGCAATTCGGCGAAGGAATGTGCGGCGTCACCCATGCCGGAACGATGCTACTGCAATGGGCATCTCACCTCGGCCGGAGGGCGCTGTCGGCCACTCCAAGCCTGCCTGAGCGGCCTCAACGCCGGGCAGCGTGGATCGTCGCGATCGCCGCGGCGGGATCGGCCGCGCCATGGCGAAGGATCTCGGGCTCGTGCCCGGTGAGGTCGATCACGGTCGACGGCACACCCGGCAGCGTCGCCACCGTCGAGCGCGGCCGACGACGCCCGTCGAGGATCGCAGCCGGGACGTCGGCGAGTCGCCGCGGATCGGGCCCGCCGGGGAGGTTGGCACTCGTGGCGACGACGGCCGAGACGCTCCTCACGACCTCGGCGACGTGCGGGCGAAGCACAGGTACCCGCACCCCGATCGTGTCCGGCCGCTCGGCGTTCAGCCACGCGTAGCTGCGATCCGGGTTCGGCAGCACCAGCGTCAGAGGACCGGGAAGCAGCGCGCGCAGCGACGGGTCCGTGCTCGGCCTCGAGTAACCGGAGCCTCGAGAACAATGAGTCGACGTCCGGGAAGACGACGGCCGTCGGCTGGATCGCCTGCGCGGCCCTTGAGCCGTAGAGGCGGGCGGCGGCCTCCTCCGAGTCCGCGTCGCACATCAGACCGTAGACCGTGTCCGTCGGCAGCACGACGAGCTCTCCGCGCCTGAGCGCCTGCGACCTCGCGAGTCACTCACGGCAGCCGACCCTCGACGACGCGATCGATCCCCGCAAGGTCAGGCGTGACGAGGACGTCGACGAACCCGAGCTCGGCGAGCAGCGCGGCCGTCGGCGCCGCCTGTCCCTCCCCCACCTCCAGCGCGAGCGCACCGCCCGGAGCCAGCGTGCTCACCGACCCGCGCGCGACCGCCTCGACGGCGCCTTCGGCGCTCAGGGCTGCATGCGGCTCCCAGTCCCGCACCTCCGGCTGCAGCGTCGCGAGGTCGGCGGCGTCGACGTACGGCGGGTTGGAGACGACGAGATCCCAGGGGCCGGCCGGCAGGCCGTCGAAGAGGTCGTGGCTCGCGAGCTGCACTGCGAGGCCCGTGCGGATGACGTTCTCGGCGGCGAGCGCGAGTGCGTCGGCCGAGCTGTCGATCCCGGTGACGAGTGCTCCGGCGTGCTCGTCGGCGATCGCGAGCGCGATCGCTCCGGTGCCCGTGCCGACGTCGAGCACCCGCGGCGCCTCGCTGCCTGCGATGAGCGCGAGCGCGCGGTCGACCAGGATCTCCGTCTCGGGCCGCGGGATCAACGCCCGCCGGTCGACCGTGAGCGTCAGGCGGCGGAAGCCCCACTCGCCGAGCACGTACTGGAGTGGCTCGCGCCGCGCCCGCCGGGCCACGAGCTCACGGGCGACGTCGAGCTCGGCTGCGTTCAGCGGACGGTCGAACGACATGTAGAGCTCGATGCGCTCGAGCCCCGTCGCCCTGGCGAGCAGCAGCTCGGCATCGAGACGCGGCGTCTCGGAGCCACGCGCGGCAAGGTGCTCGGTCGAGAGGCGGAGCACATGACCGACGGTGTTCGTGGCGGGCTGTTGCCGTGCTTCGACCCCGTCGGTCACGACCCGGCGGCCTCGAGCGAGAGCCGCCGATCCTCCGCCTGGATCGCCTCCGTGAACTCCTCGAGGTCGCCGTCGAGAATCTGGTCGAGGCGGTGTGCTGTCAGCTTGATCCGGTGGTCGGTGAGCCGGTTCTCCGGGTAGTTGTACGTGCGAATCTTCTCGGCCCGCTCGCCGGAGCCGATCTGGAGCTTGCGGGCCTCCGAGAGCCGGGCCTGCTCCTTCTCGCGCTCGAGCTCGTAGAGCCGTGCGCGGAGGACCCGCATCGCCTTCTGGCGGTTCTGGAGCTGCGACTTCTCGTCCTGCATCGCGACCACGACGCCCGTCGGCATGTGCGTGATGCGCACGGCCGAGTCCGTCGTGTTGACGCTCTGCCCGCCTGGCCCGGTCGATCGGTAGACGTCGATCTTGAGGTCGCTCTCGGCGATCTCGACCTCGACCTCCTCGGCCTCCGGCATCACCGCGACGGTGGCGGTCGAGGTATGGATCCGCCCCTGCGACTCCGTCTCGGGAACACGCTGCACGCGGTGGGTGCCGCCCTCGTACTTGTAGACCGAGAACGCCCCGTCGCCCTTGACGGCGAAGACGATCTCCTTGAACCCACCCGACTCGCTCTCGTTCGCAGAGAGGATCTCGGTCTTGAAGCCGCGCCGCTCCGCGTAGCGGGTCAGCATCCGGTACACGTCGCCCGCCCAGATGGCCGCCTCGTCGCCGCCGACGCCCTGCCGCACCTCGACGATCACGTCCTTCGAGTCTGCCGGGTCGCGCTCGACGAGCGCCGCCTTCAGCTCCTCCTCGAGGCGCGCCACCTCGCTCTCGAGGTCGGCCGCCATCGAGGCGAGCTCGGGATCGTCCTTGGCGTCGGCGAGGTCGGCGCGGGCGCCCTGCCAGGCGACGGCCAGCTTGTGCGGCGTCTCGAGCTCCTTGAGCCGGCGACCCACCTCGGCCGCCTCGCGATGATCGTTGTAGACGGCAGGGTCGGACAGCCGAGCCTGCAGGTCGGCGTACGAGCGCTCGAGCTCCTCGATGAGTGGTTCGATTCCGGCCATGCCGCCGATGGTAGCCCGGATAGCGACACGCGGCCGTTCTATGCTTCGGGAATGGCGACCCAGTGACCATCGGTGGACGCAGCCACACTCGGCGAGGCCTGGTTGCGCACGTCCGAGACGATCCTCGAGCACGGGTCCGACGCGACCTACGACGGCCTCGTCGATCAAGGAGATCGCCCAGCTGACGCTCACGGTCGACAGGCCCGATCCAGACGACCCGGTGATCGCGGACCTGGGCGACCCGGACTGGTCGGCCTGGATGCACGCGAACTTCTTCACGCCCGAGACCGTCCCCGAGCTCGGCCACGCCCGGAGCTACGCGTCGCGGCTCTTCGACTACGCGGGCACGCGGACGCGACCAGCTCGCGTGGGTAGTCGAGCGGCTGCGCGACGATCCTGCAGTCGCGGTCGGCGACGATCACGACGTTCGAGCCGCTGCTCGACACGAGCTACATCCCCTGCGTCTCGCATGCTCGACTTCTGGGCGCCAGCAGGGAGCCTCGAGCTCGTCGTCTACGCGCACAGCCTCGACTTCGGCAAGAAGGCCTACGGGAACCTCGTCGAGCTCGCGCGCCTGCAGCAGCTCGTCGCCGGCGAGCTCGGCCTCCCTGTCGGGCCGCTGACGGTGCTCGTGCAAGTCGGCACACCTGTACGAGCCCGAGTGGGCCCTGATGGCGGGGCTCGTCGCGCAAGGCGCCTGGCTTCAGCCAGGCGCCGGAACGGCCTAGGCGAGCGCGGCGTCGAGCGTGATCTCGGGGACGCCGGCGAGCGCCTTCGAGACGGGACAGCCCACCTTCGCACCTTCGGCGGCCGCGACGAACGCGTCCTCGTCGAGACCCGGCACGGTCCCGCGCACGGTGAGGGCGATCTTCGTGATCCCCTCGCCCGGCACGAACGTGACGGTGGCCGAGGTGTCGAGCTGGTCGGCAGGCGTGCCGGCCTGAGCGAGCCCGTGGGCGAGCGCCATCGAGAAGCAGGCCGAGTGAGCGGCGGCGATGAGCTCTTCGGGGCTCGTCTTGCCGTTCGGTGCCTCGGCGCGTGAGGCCCAGCTCACCGGGAGGGCGCCGAAGGCGCCGCTGCCTGCCTCGTGGATCGTGCCGGCGCCGTCCATCAACGTGCCGTTCCAGGTCGTGCTCATCGTGCGATCGGTTGCCATCGCGGGCCTCCTCGGGTCTAGGTCGGGTCTACGACAGTGTTGCGGAGACGGCCACCGTGGCGGACGCTCGGATCAGCGCGGAGAAGGGACAGCGTCGCGTCGGCAGCCTCGGCCGCCTGCGCGAACGCCGCCTCGTCGCAGTCCGGCACGGTGCCGTGGGCCACGATCTGCGAGTGGACGATCTGGTGGCCCTTGCCCTCGACCTCGTCCATCGTGATCACGCAGCGCACGTCGAGGCGCTCTGGCGGCGTGCCCGCCTTGGTCAGCTCTCCCGCGAGTGACGTCGTGAAACAGCCGCCGTGGGCGGCGGCGAGGAGCTCCTCGGGGCTCGTCTGGTCGGGTGCAACGGCGATCCGCGCCGCAATGCTGAACGGCAGGTCGACGAATGCTCCGGACGACGCGGCGGTGATCGCGCCCGTACCGCGGGCGAGATTCCCCTCCCAGCTGACACCGGCTTCACGAACGATTCTTGGCATGGATCCTCCTCGGGCTCGACGTTGCGACGAACGGAGCCGACGCTCCTTTAGGCCATGACCTCGACGCGGGACTCTTGCCGCAGCTCGTCCTCGCTCTCGGCCTGCTCGACCCGCATCACTTCCTGCAGCGCGCGGATCGAGACCTCGATCTGGTCGAGCGACGGCTCGCGCGTCGTCAGCCGCTGCAGCCACAGACCGGGCGCGAGCAGCGTCATCAGGACGCGGTTGCCCTGGTGCTTGCCGGCGTAGCGGATCAGCTCGTAGGCGAGCCCGGCGATCACCGGCAGCAGCAGGATCCGGCTGATGATGAGCCAGTACCAGACCGGCCGACCGACGAGCGCGAAGACGAACACGCCGATCACCATGACCCAGAGCAAAAAAGCAGTTCCGCAACGCGGGTGGATCAAACTGAACTTCTGCACCTTCTCCGGCGTCAGCTCGGAGCCACCCTCGAGCGCGTTGATCGCCTTGTGCTCGGCGCCGTGATACTCGAACACCCGCTTCAGGTCCGGCAGCAGCCCGATCAGCACGATGTAGCCGATCAGCACGGCGACGCGAATCAGGCCCTCGACGACGACGAAGGAGTAGGTGCCGTCGATCGGCAGCCAGCTCGTGAGCAGCGCCGGCCCGACCTTGAAGAGCGCCAGCGCAAAGCCGATCGCGATCACGAAGGAGACGATGATCTGCCAGCGCGAGATCTCGGTCGAGATCTCGACCGGCTCGCCCTCGGCACCCTCCTCGGGCTCCTCCTGCATCGCGTAGTTGGCGGAGATGGCGAGCGCGCGAAAGCCGATCGCGAGCGACTCACCGAGGGCGACGACGCCACGGATCACGGGCAGCCGCCAGATGCGGATGGCGCTGCATCGGCGAGACGACCGACTTCGTCACCTCGACGATCTCGCCGTTCGGCGTGCGGACGGCGACCGACCACACGGCCGGGCCGCGCATCATCACACCTTCGAGCACGGCCTGACCGCCATACGAGACGCTCACAGGCCAGGCCTCTTATCCGCGGCGGGGGCCGCCGGCCTTCTCGAGACGGCGCTGGAAGCGCTCGACCCGACCGCCGGCATCCATGAGCTTCTGCTTGCCCGTGTAGAACGGGTGGCAGTGGGAGCAGACCTCGACGTGGAGCTCTGACTTCGTCGAGCGAGTCGTGAACTCGTTGCCGCACGAGCACGTGACGTGCGCGAGGACGTACTCCGGATGGATCTCAGTCTTCATGGTGCAGCCAGAATAGCAGAGGCGATATCCGTGCTGACGTTGCCTCCGGAGACGACGGAGACCAATGCTGCGCCCTCCACCTTGCCGGTCAGCACCGCTGCCGTCGCGACGGCAGCGCCGGGCTCGACGGCGAGCTTGGCCCGGCTGTAGAGAAAGCGGAATGCCTCCCGGATCTCGTCCTCGGAGACGAGGACGACTTCCACCCCGAGCGCTCCGCAGATCTCGATCGGGCGCCGTCCCGTGAACGGTGCCGTCAGCGCATCCGCGATCGTCTCGGGCGTCACCGGAACGGGCTCGCCGGCGGCGAGCCCGAGAGCGAGGGCATTCGACCGCTCCGGCTCGACGGCGACGACCCGGACACCGGCAGGAACGCACGCTGCCGCGATGCCCGAGACGAGACCGCCGCCGCCGCAGGCGACGACGATCGTGTCGACGCCCGGCACGTCCTCCATGATCTCGAGCCCCACCGTGCCGGCGCCGGCGATCACGACGGGGTCGTCGAACGGATGGACGAAGGTCCGCCCCGTTTCCTCGCGCAGCTCGTGCAGCCGCTCGAACGCTGCCCCAGGCCCCGGTGCCTTCAGTCGACCGTGGCCCCGTAGCCGCGCGTGGCAGCGATCTTCGCCTCGCTTGCGCCTTGCCACATGACGAGGAGCGCATCGAGGTTCTCCGTGGCCGCCGCCCAGGCCAGTGCCTGGGCGTGGTTCCCGGCCGAGACGCTGATCACGCCGGCTTCGCGCTCGGCCGGCGAGAGCGCTCTGACCCTGTTGAGGGCGCCACGTGCCTTGAACGAGCCGGTTCGCTGGAAGAGCTCGGCCTTGAGGTAGCGACCCGGCCCGAGGCTCCGCGACGTGAACGTCGGCGTGCGGTGCACCGCGTCCCGGATCACGCCTGCTGCGGCCCGCACATCGTCGGGGGTGACGCTGAGGTCGGGCATCGCGCGATCGTAGACGAACGACCGCGCCACGGCCGACCGCCGAAACCGCCACACTAGGCAAGTGAGCGAAGCAGCAGAAGCAGACGACACGCTTCGTCGTCTGCCGATTCAGATCGTCGTCACCGACGATCTCGAGCGCTCGCGCGCCACGGTGATCTTCCGCCTTCTGCTCGCGATCCCCCACCTGATCGTGGTCTCGCTGTGGGGCTTTGCCGCAGCTCGCGGTCACGGTGATCATCTGGTTCGCGCTCATCTTCGAGGGGAAGGCGCCGCGCTCGCTGCAGGGATTCGTCGTCTCGTACCTGCGCTACTCGGTCCACGTCAGCTCCTACCTCTATCTCGCCGCCGGCCCGTATCCGGCGTTCGGCGGCGGCGAGGGCTACCCGGTCGACGTCGAGATCACGCCGTCGACGCGCCAGTCGCGGGGCCGGGTTGCGGCACGGTTCGTCCTCGCCGTCCCGGTGCTCATGCTTGCCGCCGCCGTCGGTGGCGGATCGTGGTTCATGAACACGTCGTGGGTGACCTCGGAGGACCGGGGGTCGGCTGGTCGCCGACTGGTCGACCGGCTGGTCGATCGGCGGGCTTGCGGCAACGGCTGCCTTCCTCGCGTGGTTCGCGTCGTCCGCTCGCGGGCGAACGCCGCGCGGGCTGCGTGACCTGGTCGGTGTACGCGATCGGATACACGGCGCAGGTCACCGGCTACCTGCTCCTCGTCACCGACCGCTACCCGACCTCCGACCCGACCCGCGTCGTCCCGGACACCGCGCTGCCCCCGCACCCGGTTCGACTCGAGCTGACCGACCGGCTCGAGCGGTCGCGGCTCACCGTCTTCTTCCGGCTCCTGCTCACGATCCCGCACCTGATCTGGCTGTTCCTCTGGAGCGTGCTCGCACTGCTGGCCGTGCTCGTTGCCTGGGTCGTCGCGCTCGTGACCGGCCGGGTGCCGGTGCCGCTCCACCGCTTCATCGCCGCCTGGGTGCGCTACTCGATGCACGTGATGGCGTTCCTCTTTCTCGTCGGTGGCCCGTTCCCGGGATTCGTCGGCGCTGCCGGCAGCTATCCCGTCGACCTGGCGATCGATCCGCCGCAGCGGCAGCGGAGAGTGGTGACGCTGTTCCGCGGCATCCTCGCCATCCCCGCGCTGATGCTCGGCGGCGCATACTCGGCGGTCGTCTTGATCGTGGGCCTGCTCGGCTGGTGGGCCGCTCTCTTCACCGGCCGCATGCCGGAGGGCTTGCGCAACATCGGCGCGGTCGCGCTCCGCTACTCCGGCCAGGCGAACGCCTACCTCTTCCTCCTCACCGATCACTATCCGTACTCCGCGCCCGCCGTTCGTGACCGCGAGCGCGACGAACAGCTCGAGCTGCCGATCGACGAGCCGGTTGGGATCGAGCCGGCCTGAACCGCACCGCCCGCGTCATCGTCGCCGCTGTCGCGATCGCCGTCTGGCTCGTGTGCGCATCGCTCCTCCTCCGCACCGCGGTTCCCGTCCGGCCTGCATCTCCCCCGCGTCGACGTCGACGCCGTCTTCGGCAAGGCACTCGTTCGCCAGGCCGTCCACGTCGAGCGGTTCTTCCTCTTCACCTGGGTCCTCGGGCAGGTCGCGCTCTTCACGACGCTCTGGATCTACGCGCGGCGCGGGCCGCGGTTCGCCCGGGAGTCGGCCGCCGGGCCGATCGGCACCGGGATGCTGCTCGGCATGCTCGGCCTCGGGATCGTCTGGCTCGTCCAGCTTCCGTTCACGCTGCTCGATGTCTGGTGGGCGCGGCGGTACGACCTGACCGAGGCGGGCTACCTCGAGTGGGCACTCGGCCACTGGTTCGAGCTCGGCGGCGCGTTCGTGTCGCTCTGCATCGCTCTCCTCGTCGTGATGTTCCTCGCTCGCTGGCTCGGCGAGATCTGGTGGATCCCGGGAGCGTTCGTCTTCGTGGCGATCGGAGCGACCTTCGCCTTCGCGCAGCCGTACCTGGGCGAGACGACCTCGCTCAAGAACCCCGAGCTGAAGCGCTCGGCGAAGGAGTTCGAGCAGAAGCAGGGAGTCTCGGGCATCCCGATCGACGTCGAGGACGTGAGCGGCACGACGAGCCAGGCGAACGCGTACGCCGTCGGCTTCGGGCCGTCTCGCCGCGTCGTCCTCTGGAGCACGATGCTCGACGGCACGTTCTCGGACGCCGAGGTGCGGGTTGTGCTGGCCCACGAGATCGGCCACCACTCGAGCAAGCACATCCCGAAGGGGATCGCCTGGTTCGCCCTGTTCGCGCTTCCCGGTGCCTGGGTGCTGATGCGGATCACGCGGCAGACGCGGCGGGATGGGCGAGGCCGCCGCCATTCCACTCGCGCTCCTCGTCGTCGCGGCGATCCAGCTTGCGCTGTCACCGGCGCAGACCTGGATCAGCCGCCGGATGGAAGCGGAGGCGGACTGGAAGGCGCTGCAGACGACGCGCGACCCGGCCGCCGCCCGCGGGCTCTTCGTCGGCTTCGGCGACTCATCGCTCGCGAATCCCGACCCACCCGGCTGGGCGCACGTGCTGCTCGACAGCCATCCGACCCTGGCCCAGCGCGTGGCGATGGCCGCGGCGTGGAAGCAGCGGAACCCGTAGGGGCGAGGCGTGCCTCGCCCGGAGCGCACCAGGCGAACCGCCGGATTACGTCAGCGTGTACTCGGGGCCTGAGCCGCCCTCGGGCGGCGTGAGCCGGCCGCCGCGCGCCGTGATCGCTCCGCACTGGACGCAGTTCGACGGCGTCAGCTTGAGCTCGACGAGGCCGTCACCGACGTCGTCACCGACCTCGTAGACCTGCGCCGGGCACATCCACGCCCACATCTCGGCCACCTCACGCGGCACCTGGCGCTCGACGCGGACGTGATTCGGCTGGTCGTCGCGGGTGCGGTTGCCGGAGGCGAAGACCGAGGAGAGCTTGTCGAACGTCAGCTTGCCGTCGGGCGCCGGATAGCGGGAGGCACGATCCGTCCGCAGGAGCGGCGACGCGGCATTCGACTCGTTGTGGAACTCCTTCGGCGGCAGCTTGCCCTTCGTCACCGTCATCGCGCTCGCGAGCCCGCCACCGATGAAGAAGCCCTTCTCGAAGGCCTGGCGCATGTTGCGCACCTCGTGCAGGCCCTTGCCCAGGTAGCCCGTGCGAATCTCGTTGTCGTAGCCGTCGAATGCGCCGATCCGCGCCGGGGTCTCGCCCCGCTGCAGCGAGCGGTACGCGGCCTCGGCGGCGAGCCGGCCGGACTCGATCGCGTAGTGCACGCCCTTCAGCCGCGCCAGGTCGACGAGGCCGGCGCTCTCCCCCGCGAGCAGCAGCCCGGGCGCGCCGAGGCTGCGGGGCATCGCGTGCCAGCCGCCGCTCGTGATCGTCTTCGCGCCCCAGGCGACCCGCTCGCCGCTCGGCGAGGATCTTGCGGATGAACGGATGCGTCTTGAACTCCTGCAGCAGGTCGTGCGCCGACAGCTCGACGTCCCGGTAGTCGAGGCCGATCACGAAGCCGAGCGAGATCATGTCCTCGCCCATCGGATAGAGCCACGATCCTCCGAACTCGCGGTACTTGGCCGGCTTGCGCAGCGGCCAGCCGAGCGTGTGGATGATCTTCGTGAGCGGCTTCGGGACGCGCCAGATCTCCTTCACGCCGAGCTCCCAGATCTGCGGCTCGGGGCCGTTGAGGCCGAAGTGGTCGAGCGCAGCGCCGGTCAGGTGACCCGGCCGTGCCTTCTGCCAGCACCGTCACCCTGGCTGCGATGTCTGCGCCCGGCTCGAAGTTGCCGAGCGGCTCGTTCTCCTTGCCGCGCCCCTTGTCGCCGCTGCGGATGCCGACGACGCGGCCATGCTCGACGAGTAGCCGGTCGGCGGAGGTCTCGGGCAGGATGAACGTGCCGCTCGCCTCGGCCAGCTCGGCGAGATAGCGCGACATCTGCGAGATCGAGACGATCCAGTTGCCGTGATTGCGAAGCGTCGGCGGCGGCGGAATCCGGAGCGCCCGCTTGCTGGTGAGCAGGTACACGCCCTCGCCCGGCACCTCGCCGTAGGTGGGGATCCCGTCGAGCTGCTCTGGCCGGCCCCTGAACAGCCGACGGACAGCGCGCGGATTCATGACGGCGCCGGAGAGGAGGTGCGAGCCGGGCTGCTTGCCCTTGTCGACGAGTGCGATCGGAACCTCGCCGAGGCGCTCGGCCGTCGCGGGATCGTCCTCGAGCAGCTGCCCGAGGCGAATAGCGCACGCGAGCCCTGCCGGGCCGCCGCCGACGATGAGCACGCCGACGTCGATCCGCTCGTCCGGCGCGTCGGTCGGCGCCGCGATCACCTCGTCGCTCGAGAACGGCGGCGGATAGTCCGCGGCGCGAATCTCGGCGTGCCATCTCTACGCCCGTGCGGGCCCGCACGAGCTCTGCGAGCTTCGGGACGATCTGGTTCAGGTCGCCGACGATCCCGAAGTCGGCGAAGTCGAAGATCGGCGCGTTCGGGTCCTTGTTGATCGCCACGATCGTGCCGGAGTTCTGCATGCCCACCTTGTGCTGGATCGCGCCCGAGATGCCGAGCGCGATGTACAGCTTCGGCGAGACGGACTTGCCCGTTTGCCCGACCTGCGTCGCGTAGGGATACCAGCCGGCATCGACGACCGCGCGCGTGGCCGCAACCGCTCCGCCGAGCGCAGCTGCGAGATCCTCTGCGAGCTTGAAGCCCTCGGGCGCACCGAGGCCGCGACCGCCGGCGACGATCACGTCGGCGTCCTCGATCGACGGGCCGCTCGCCTGCTCGTGGGCCTGCTCGACCATCTGGGCGGCCGTCGAGAAGTCCTGCGGTCGTCACGGCGACCGTCTCGACGGTCGCCGTCCCACCCGTCTCGGCCGGCTCGAAGGAGCCCGACCGCACGAGCGCGATGCGCGGCGTGCTCGTCCAGCCGACATCGACGACGACGGTGTCGCCGAGCGCCGGGCGCTTGCCGACGAGCGAGCCGCCCTCGATCCGAACGTCGGTGAGATCCCAGTTGAGCCCGGCATCGAGCCGCGCCGACAGACCGGCGGCGACGTCTGCGGAGAGCACGGATGCGGCAAAGAGAACGTTCTCGGCGCCGGAGGCGGCAACGACTGCCTCGAGGGCGTCGACCCGCGGCTGCGGCAGCGGAGCGGCGAACTCGGGAGCGTCGACGACGTAGACGGTCGAGGCGCCGAAGGCGCCGGCCGAGGCGGCGATGCCGGCGACATCGTGCCCGACGACGACGCCCGCGACGTCGCCGCCGAGGGTGAGCGCCTTGGCGAGCACGCCGAGCGAGCCCTTCTGGAGCGCGCCCTCGTGGTGCTCGAGAAAGACGAGCGTGCTCACAGCAGCTTCCTCCCGGCCAGCCAGTCGACGAGCTGCTCGGCGGCCGATCCGTCCTCTTCGATCTTGATCTGATCGCCCTTCGCAGGAGGCGGCCCGAGCGTGAGCACGGACGTCCGCGAGCCGGTGCTGCCGGCGCGGTCCTCCTCGACGCCGATCTCGGCGAGGGTCAGGGTCTCGGTCGGCTTGGACTTGGCGCCCATGATCCCCTTCAGGGACGGGTAGCGCGGCTCGTTGATCGCGTCGGAGACGGCAACGATCGCCGGCAGCGGCGCCGAGATCACGTCGTAGCCGAACTCCGTCTGGCGCTTGCCCGTCACGGAGGCGCCGTCGGCGGTGAGGTCGGCGACCTGGGAGATCAGCGGGCGGCGCAGCCGGTCGGCGACGGCTGCCCAGAGGACGGCGCCGTCGGAGTCCGACGACTGCTGGCCGAAGAGGACGAGATCGGCCTCCTCGCGCTCGAGCGCACGTGCGAGCGCGTAGCTCGTCGCGACGAGATCGGATCCGGCGGCAGCGTCGTCGGAGACGAGCAGCGCTCGGTCGGCGCCCATCGCGAGGGCCTTGCGCAGCGAGTCGACCGCCTTCGCGGGGCCGAGCGAGACGACGACGACCTCGCCGCCCTGGGCCTCCTTGATCCGGAGCGCCTCCTCGACCGCGTTCACGTCGGTGGCGTTCAACGCGCCCTCGCCGGACCGGTCGAGCCGGTTCGTCGCGGCGTCGAGGCGCCTCACGGAGGTCGCGTCGGGGACCTGCTTCACGCACACGGCGATCTTCACGGCATGAGCCTAGCTTGTGCGCTTTTCACGCGGAGGAGCGAACTGTCGGAGAGTCTCCTATCGGGAGAGGCATCCAGGGGGTCTGGTAGGGTCAGACCCTTCGAGCGCGAACCGGACGTGGGTGTGAACGTCTCACCCGGCCCAGATGAGAATGCACCGGACGACAGCCCGAGGAGCCCTCCTCCTCACCCTTCTCACGGCGCTCAGCCTTGCTGCCGTCTCGACCTCGAGCGCTCTCAACGATCCCGACCCGCCGGACACCGGAGGCACGTCGACGATGATCTTCCCTGTCGTCGGCGCCGCCAGGTACACGGACGACTACGGCGATCCGCGTGGTCAGGGCCGCCACGCGGGCAACGACATCCTCACGACCTGGCGCTCGCCGGCCGTCGCCGCCGAGGACGGCACGATCAAGTTCTGGACGACGTCAGCGCGCGCCGGGTGCATGCTCTACCTCTACGGCGCGAGCGGCACGACCTACCTGTACATCCACCTCAACAACGACCTCACGGCCAAGCGCGACAACAAGGGCAAGTGCGTTCCGGGAACGGCGTACGCGACCGGACTGAAGAACGGCGCGCGGGTCAAGGCAGGTCAGCAGATCGCCTACAACGGCGATTCCGGTGACGCCGAGGGCATCTACCACCTCCACTTCGAGGTGCACCCGAAGGACGGCGCCGACGTCGATCCGTTCCCGTACCTGAACACCGCCACGCGGCTGCTCTTCGCCCTTCCCACCAAGGCGTCCAAGCAGGTGACGATCGGGATGAAGGGCACCCCGGTCTCCGCGGGCGGCGGCGTGCTCGAGCTGTCGGTGACCTCGGTTCGGGTCTGGCCCGGCGGAGCCTGGACGACCGTTCCCGCGCGCTCGGTGGAGCTCACGGTTCCCCCGGATGCGCTGCTCGACCAGTCTGTCGCCGCGCAGATCGTGGCGCCGACGCGCCGCCTCCTGAGCGCGCGCCTCGGTGACGCCGCTCGCCGTCTTCACGCGCCCGGCGAAGCCGACGTTCGACGTCGCCACCGCGGCCCCGAGCGCACTCACCGTCGACCACATGATCCACGGCTAATCCTGTGAGGCGAACCGGGGTCGAAGCCGCCGGCGCGCCGGGGCGGAGCTACGGAACGGCGACCGCGGACCGGAGAAAGTCGACGATCTCGGAGGTCGGCGCACCCGGCGTGAAGATCGCGGCGACCCCGCCCGCCACGAGCTCGGCAGCATCGTCGTCCGGGATCGTCCCGCCGACGACGACCAGGACGTCGTCGGCCTCGTTTGCCTTCAGCCCCGCGATGATCTTCGGGACGAGCGTCATGTGCGCCCCGGAGAGGATCGAGATCCCGACCGCGTCGGCATCCTCCTGGATCGCCGTCTCGACGATCTGCTCGGGCGTCTGATGGAGGCCCGTGTAGATCACCTCCATGCCCGCGTCGCGGAGCGCGCGGGCGATGATCTTGGCGCCGCGGTCGTGCCCGTCGAGTCCGGGCTTGGCGATCACCACGCGTATCTTCCGCTCCACATCGGCAGTATACGGCGGTGAAATTCAGCGTCATCGGCTCGTCGCCGGCCTGGCCCAATCCCGGCGGCGCCCACTCGGGCTACATGGTGGAGCACAGCACCGGCCGTCTTCTCGTCGACTGCGGGCCCGGCGTGCTGGGACGCCTTCGCGAGCGCGAGGGCTGGCCCCACGTCGATGCGATCGCGATCACGCACTTTCACCTCGATCACTGGGGCGACCTCGTGCCCTGGGTCTGGGGCGCCATGTACCGGGCCGCCGGCGTCGCGATCGACGAGCGCCCCGAGCTCTGGGTGCACGCCGGCGGGCAGATCCGTGCTGGAGACGTTCGGCGAGCGGTTCGGCTTCCGCGACATGTTCGACCGTGTCTTCACGGTCCGCGAGTACGAGCCGGAGGGATCGTTCACGGCCGCCGGGGTCGACGTGATCCCGATGCGGCTGCCGCACTACACGCTCGAGACGTACGGGTTCAGGCTCACGGTCGACGGGAAGACGATCGCCTACTCGGGAGACAGCGGCCCGAGCGAGCACCTGGCCGATCTCGCCCGGGACAGCGACCTCTTCGTCTGCGAGGCAACGCTCGACCACGGCGACGACGACGGTCAGCCGCGCGGGCACCTGAGCGCCGACGAGGCGCTCGAGGCCGCCGAGGCGTCGGGCACGCGTCGCGTGCTGCTCACGCACCGCCCCGCAGAGCTTTCCGTGCCCCAGGGGATCGAGCGCGCCTACGACGGGCTCGAGCTCGAGCTCTGAGCTAGCGGGAAACGGGCGTCAGGAGCCCGAGCCGTGCCGCTCGGCGAGCGCCGCCTGGTGCGCGGCCAGCGCCCGGCGTGAGCGGCGCCGGTCGACCAGGAAGACGACGAGCGGCAGCATGAAGACCGTCAGGATGATGCCGACGGGAACGAGGATCCAGACCGGCGAGAGGCCCTGGTGGCCCCGGACGTTCTCGAGGGCTGCCGCCACCCCGGCGGCGTGCTCGTCGTCGATCAGCGCCTGCGAGACGCCGCTCGGCACCCACGAGTAGACGAGCCAGCGATTCTCGGCGCCGGGGCCGACGCGCTTGAACTCGATCGTGAAGGTCTTGCGGTACAGACCACTCTTCGGAATCGGCTGGAGCACGACGTCTGCGGCGACGTCGTCCTGGTACGACCAGTCGAGATCCCAGGCGATGATCGCCTTGGCGGGGAACGGGACAACGGGGATGTCCCCGGTGAGCCATTCCTTCTTCGAGAGGCCCTGCTTGAGGTTGGGATGGATGAGGGGCCAGGAGGCCGCGAGGTCGTGGCGCCTGACCGCGGTGCGAACGAACGCATCCGTCTCGCCGATCAGCATCTTCTGCAGCTTGGGGCTCGCCTTGACCGACTCGGGTGCCGGCGCCGGGACATCCGGCGGCACGTTCTCGAACGTCTCGGCCTGGTGGTGCGGCTTCGGAAGCAGGACGACGAGCGCCGTCACGCCGACGATGACGCTAAGGACGATCCCGACGCGAAGCAGTCGGCGTTTGGCGCGCGCAGACCACGGCCTACGCATCGGGACTTAGCTGCCGCCGCGGAACGTGCCGTCGGGAACCGGAGCCGAGCTTCGGGGGACCCAGTTGTCGACGAGCCAGCGGGCCTTGTCACCCGTGCCGAACTTCTTGATCCCGATGAAGAATGTCTGCCCCTTGATCTTGGAGCCCTCATTCGTCAGGAGCGCGACCTCCATCAGGACGTCATTGGGGTGCGCGTAGTCGACCTTGAACGGAGCGTAGTCGAGCTGGTCGACCGGGAACGGGATGACGGCGATGTCGCCGGTCTTCCACTCGGCCAGGGTCATGCCCTGCTTGATCGACGGGCCGACGATCGTGTAGGCGCTCTCGAGGTTCTTACGGGCGACCGCGGTCTTGATGAACTTCTGGGCGATCGCCTTCACCTCCGGCGGAACCGTGATGCTCTTCTGCGGCTTCGTCACGTCCACGGCAGGCTCGTTGGAGAACGTCTCCTTCGGATTGCTCGCGGTGTTTCCGACGAACACGGCCAGAGCGGCGATCGCACCGGCGAGCAGCAGCGCCGCACCGACCCACGGCAGCGCCCGACGCCACAGAGGAACGTGGCGCGTCGCCTTCGAGGGCCGTGGACTGGTCGTCGTGCTGCTCATTCCGTCGGAAATAGTAGACGTCCAATCGTTAAGGAAGGTTTGCAGTTCTTGATCGTTTGAGGGAGCGGATCGCCCCTTCGGGCGAGCCGAACGAGGGACTCGAGCGCCGATATCGTGCCCTCTCCGGGTGGGGTGATCGCTGAAACGAGGGATGGCCGAGCGATGCCCGCGGTGCCGATCTGTCCTGCATGCGGCGCTTTCTCACGCTCTCCGTCCTCGCCCTCATCGCCTCGGCAGCGGCGCTCACCGGACCGGTGAGCGACTCCGCCCAGGCAAACGCGCAGGAATGCGGCGCCGGAGCCAACGGCTCCCAGGGATATGCGTACGCGGGGCACCAGGCGACACGCGTCGCCCACGGCATTCGCGCCACGATCACCCCCACCGCTTCGCCGAACGTCGTCTCGGGTCACGTCGCCGGCTGGATCGGCGTCGGCGGCCCGGGGCAGGGCGCAAACGGCCAGACGCTGTGGCTCCAGGTCGGAGTCGCGTCGATCCCGGACACGCCCACGATGGTCTATGCCGAGATCACGCGCGGCGGCCAGCAGCCCGTCTTCGTTCCGCTCGTCCAGGACGTCAAGGTCGGCGAGAGCCACAAGGTGGCCGTCCTCGAGATGTCGGGCAAGCCGAACTGGTGGCGCGTGTGGCTCGATGGGAAGCCGGCAACGGATCCCGTCCTGCTCGAGAACTCGACGAACCGCTGGCGCCCGATCGCGACCGCCGAGTCGTGGAACGGCGGCCGCGCGGTCTGCAACAGCTTCGCCTTCCGCTTCGACGGTGTCGGCGTCGCGGCGGCGAACGGGGGCTCGTGGCGCCCCTTCGCCCCCGGCTTCAAGTTCCAGGATCGCGGCTTCGGCGTCAAGCGCCTGAGCGCCGCGCCGGGCACGCAGCGCACGCTGTCAGGCGGCGCGCCGACGCCATACGCCTTCGAGGCGACGAGCCTGTAGTCGTCTCCCGCGCTCTCGCCGCGCTGTCGCTAGTTCGCGACGACGCGGAGCGGTGTGCCGACCGGGATCCTGTCGCGCAGGAAGGCGGCGTTCTCGTTCGAGACCCTGATGCAGCCGTGCGAGACCGCGCGGCCGAACACCGATGGGTCGTTCCAGCCGTGGAGGCCGATGACGCCGCCGCCGGGCCAGTCGGACAGCTTCGAGTAGCCGCTGAGCTCGAATGCGAAGGCGCCAAGGAAGGTTTCCTTGACGGGCTTCCAGCGGACGGTGACGTAGAAGAGGCCGAGCGGCGTCTCCATGCCCGGCGCGCCGACCGCGACCTTGCCCGAGCGGATGAGCTTGTCGTCCTTCCAGAGCTCGAACGTGCGCGAGCCGCGGTGGACGACGACCTGCCAGGGCATCGGATGGATCGACACGTCCTTCGCCCGCACCCAGCCCGTGCGGCCGTTGGGCCGGCCCGGGACGGTGATCTTGTACCAGGCGACCTTGCTCGGGGTCGCGGCTACCTTCGCGACGCCTCCGGGCTTGCGCTTCGCCGGCACCGGCTTCGACATCTGCTTCCCGATCGCGAGGATCGCCCGCGGCCGGTAATCCTGTGGTCGGAACTCGCTCATCCGGGCAATCACGGACGAGTGACCGTTCGGCGCCTTGCGGACGAGCAGCGTCGGGACGACGATCGTGCCGGCGCCTACGACGGCCTTCGGCGGGCTCTGGCTGACGGCCGGCGGACTGGCCGACCGAAAGGGCCGCCGCCGGGAACGCGAGCACCGCGATCGCGGCCACGAGAAGCTTGAACACTGAACAGAGGGTATCTGTTCATTGGAGTGATCCGTTCGTCGGAGGATGTCGGTTTCCTACTCTGCGACGATCTTGATCGGGGTACCGACCCCGACAACCGAGCGTAGGTACTGAATGTCCTTGTTGTAGAGGCGAACGCAGCCGTGCGACACCGCCTGGCCGATCAGGTCGGGCGTGTTCGTCCCGTGAACGCCGACGACACCGCCGCCGGGCCAATCGGAGAGCTTCGAATAGCCGCTCGTCTCGAACGCGTAGGCGCCGAGCACGGGCCAGGACGGATCGAACTTCGCCTGCACGTAGAAGAGGCCGAGCGGGGTCTCCATTCCCTTCCGACCGACGGCGACCTTGCCGGTACGGGTCAGCTTGCCGTTGACGTAGAACTCGAACTTGCGCGACCCGCGATAGATGACGAGCCAGCGATCGACCGGCTTCACCGAGACGCTGCTCGCGGGAATCCATCCTGTCCTGCCGTTCGGCCGCCCCGGGACCGTGATCCGGTACCAGGCAGGCCGCCCGGTGGTGGCATCGTCGAGCTCCGAGAGCGCAAGCACGTACCGGGCGCGATAGTCCTGGCGGAACTGGGTCATCGTCTTCAGCACCGGTGCCGTGCGGCTCGGTCGTGAGCGCACTGCCACCTGCGTCCAGTCGATCGGGCCTGCTCCTACGACGGTCACCGAGGCGATCGCCGACGGCGTCGACGTGTTCGCCGGCCCGGCGCCTGCCAGCCGGAATTGCGACGAGCGCGCACAGAACGGCCATCGGCAAAGCAAAGCCTCACTCGCAAAGCGTAGTCACCCGTCCGGGGGAGCCTATGCCTCGTTCGAGGGTTTCACATACCTCTTACAACTGCGAGGCTCCAGGTCGGAACGGCGACGCCCCCGGTCTCCCGGGGGCGTCGCCTTCGTGCCGTGAGGGCTGCGTCGTGCGGCTAGCCGGTGACGGGCGGCTCGAAGACGCCGACGACACCGATCCGCTGCGTGTTACAGGTCTTCTCGTTCTGGATCTCGACCTTGATGATGCCCGGCTTGCTCGGCTTGATGGTCACGGTGACCTTGCCGTTCTTGCCAGACTTCACCGTCTTCGAGATGCCGGGCCCGGTGATCTTGACCTTCGCTCCGGCGACGCCCTTCTTGCCCTTGGTCACCTTCACGACGATCTTCTGGGTCTTGCCGGTCGCCTTGAGCGTCTTCGGCGTCGACCGTCACCGTGTTGCAGATCTCCGGGGCGACCACCGGCGGCTTGACCGGAGGCTTGGCCGGTGCGACCACGATCGTCTGAGCCGAATCCGCGTTGTTGGCGGTGTTCGTCTCGGGCGTGGTGGTCGTCGTCGTGCCGGTGTTCGTGATCGTGCCCGTCTGGGTCACGGTGGCGTTCACCTTGATCGCCACGGACTGACCGACGGCGAGCGTGCCGATGCTGCACGTCAGCAGGGCGCCACTGCTCTGGATCGAGCAGGAGCCCTGGCTCGGCTGCTGTGCGACGCTCGCGAACGTCACGCCACTCGGTGCCGGGTCGGCCACCGCGACGTTCGCGGCCGGGTCAGGCCCGTTGTTCTTGACCGCGAAGTCGTACACGATCGTTGCCTGCCCGTTGGAGCCGAGGGTGACCTGAGCGGTCGCGTCCTTCTGGATCGCGACGTCGGTCTTCGGCGCCGGCGGAGGCGGCGGCGGCGTGTGGTTGACCGTCACGGTCGCATCGTCGTGCGCCGTGACGCGGTTCTGCTCGTCGTCGGTCCCCGAGCTCGTCACGACATCGGTCTCGGTCTGCGTGACGGTTGCCTGGAACGTGCACACCAGGCTTTCGTGAACGGGCAGCGTGTACGGGAGCGACACGACGTTGCCACCGAACTTGCAGGTCGCCTTCGTCGCACCCGTGAGCAGGTTGCCGTAGATCGAGTCGGTCAGCGTGTCGATCGTCAACGGATCGACGCTCGACGTGTTCGTCACCACGGCCGTGAAGGTGACGAGCCCGCTGTCCTGCACAACGGTCGGGTTCGCCGTCTTCGTGACGCTGATCGCCGGCTTCACGTCGGTGAGCGCGATGATCGCGTCGTTGCTCGAGGTCGGGCCCTGTGTCGTGCCCTCCTGATCCTTCCAGGAGGCGTCGACGTGATCCGTCTCGGTCGCACCGCCGTTGCCGATCAGGTCATGCGTGAAGGTGCACGTGATCGACGCGCCGGGTGCGAGGGTGAACGGAAGTCCGTTGCCCTCCTCCGGAGAGCCGCACACGAGACCGTCGACGTCGATCTCCTCGTCGCTGACGAGGTCGGCGAGGTCCGTGACCGTGATCGTGTCGGCAGCCGACGTGTTCGTGACCTTCACCTTGAAGAAGAAGGTGCCGCCGTTCTCCGGCTTCGTCGCAACGTCCGGCGCCTTCACGTACGTGCCGCCCGAGGTCGCCGACACGGTCTTCTCGACCGTGATCGAGCGGGCCTTCCGGGTGTTCGTGATCGTGCAGGTGATGTCGTCGCCCTTGGCGACGGTGACGCTCGTGTCAGAGCCGTCCGCGTTCTCAGCGACCGTCGACTCACCGTTCTTGCAGATGACCGACGAGTCGTAGAGGTCGAGGTCGACGTCCCCCTGAGCGCTGGTCTCGTCGACGCCGTACGTACCGGTCGTGACGACCTTCGAGATCGAGCCGCCGTCGGCGACGGAGCCCGACTGAGCCACGGTGGCGCCGCTCTTGATCTGCAGCGTCACCTTCGAGCCTTCGGGCGCACCGACGAACTTCTTGACGACGGTGATCTTGCCCGTGTCACGCGACAGGGTGTTGTTCGTCGTGACCTCGACGGTCGCATTCTTGACCGCGATCGTCACGGTCGCAGACGGCGAGAACGTCGGCGTGCCGAACGTGTACCCGTCGGCGGCCGACGGCAGGCTCGGCTCGCTCACCGTGCACTGGGTGCCCGTCGGGATCCCGCTGATCGTCTCGAACGAGCCGGCGTTCACGACTGAACGTCGCCGGTGTGCGCCGATCACACACGTAGTGGATCGTGAACGGACCCGTGTAGCCCGGCGGGCCCACCCGTCAGCGCCTTCGACAGCTTCAACGAGCCCGTGTCACGCGTCATCGTGTTGTTCGATCGTCACCTCGACGGTCGCGTCCTTGACCGTGGCGATCACGATCGACAGACGGCGAGAACGTCGGCGTGCCCCACGTGTAGCCCGTGACCGGGGCCGTGGACGGGGTCTCGATGACCGTGCACGGTTCCCGGTCGGGATCCCGCTGATCGTCTGGAACGAGCCGGCGTTCACGACGACGTTGCCGGTGTGCGCCGGATCACACACGTAGTGGATCGTGAACGGACCCGTGTAGCCCATCCGGGTCACTCGTCAGCACCTTCGACGATCTTGAACGAGCCCGTGTCACGCGTCAGCGTGTTCGTCGGTCAGCACGTCGACCGTCTGATCCTTCGTCGTGATCGTTACCGTCGCGGACGGCAAGAACGACGGAGCGCCGAACGTGTAGCCCGTGACGGGGCCGTGGAGGCGTCTCCGAGATCGAGCACTGCGTCCCGGTCGGGATCCCCGTGATCGCCGACGACGTCGTACCCGCCGTGACGGACTTCGACCCGTGTGCGCCGAACCGTCGTTGCAGTCGTAGTTGATCGTGAACGCAGCCGGCAACCGGCCGGCCCACCCGGGTCAGCACCTTCGACAACGTCAACGAACCCGTGTCACGCGTCAGCGTGTTCGTGGTCTGCACGTTGACCGTCTGATCCTTGTTCGTGATCGTTACCGTCGCGACGGCAAGAACGACGGCGTCGCCGAACGTGTACCCCGTGGGCGCAGTCGGAGGCGTCTCCGAGATCGTGCACTGCGTCCCGGTCGGGATCCCCGTGATCGCCGACGACGTCGTACCCGCCGTGACCGGACTTCGACCCGTCGTGCGCCGAACCGTCGTTGCAGTCGTAGTTGATCGTGAACGGACCCGTGTAACCGGCCGGCCCACCCGTCAACACCTTCGACAACGTCAACGAACCCGTGTCACGCTTGTTCAGGTAGGTGCATTCGACCTTGCCGACGAGCGGCAAGCGTGATCGTCAGGTTCGCACCGTTCTTCTGGACGTAGTTCGTACCGACGCCGCACGAGACGCTGTCGAAGCTCCACCCGGCAGCGGGGGCACCTTCCGAGACGTGGTACGTCCCGGGGTTGAGCTTGTCCAGGTCTTCGACTGGCCGTCGGCCAGCTGGAAGGTCGCGTTGCCCGCGACGTCGGAGGTGAAGTCGAACTTCTGGGCCGCACCGCTCGGCTGCGTGACCTTCTTGATCACGATCGACCCGCAGGTGTCGATCGCGCCGCTCGCGAAGTCCTTCAGCACGGCGCTGACCGACTGCGAGGTGCGCGTGTTCGAGATGAAGGTCGAGAAGCACGGAAGCGCCTGGCCCGGGAAGAGCGCGCTCAGGTTGAGCCCGCCCTCGAAGAAGTACGGCGACTTCAGGTCCGGGCCCCAGGGGCGCGTGATCGTGGCCGTGTTCGCGATACGCGCACGCGTTCATCGTGCCGAGCTTGCCGCCGGCGCAGGCACCCTCGTCGAGGCCCGGTGACCTCGGTGAGGCCTGATGCCGTCCACTTGAAGACGTGGACGTCGGACACGCCGCCGCCGTTCGTGAGCGAGCTCTGGATGAGGATGTCGCCGTCGACGTGCTTGCCGTCGAACCCGCCGGTGCGTTCGGGCCGACCGTCGGATCCTGGAGGAACCAGAAGCCCATGTTGGCGTCGCCCGACTGCGTGTCGACGCGCTCCTGGCCGAAGTAGAGGATGCTCGTCGAGCTGCTCGACGTAGGCGGCCGCGTAGGCATTCTGGATGTCGTCCTTCGCCGGCGTGACGCCGACGCTCCAGCCCCAGTCCGGGATGTCGCCGGTGTCCTTCGACCCGCCGCCGGTAAAGCCGGTGTCGGTGGCGCCGGTGCCGTCGGCGACGAAGACCGTCGCGAGCGCGCTGCCGTTGCCGGTCGGGCTGCCCGCTCGAGTTGAACAGCGTCGCCCAGTCGTCCGGCGGCGTCGTCGCAGCGTCGTGGGCGACGTTCCCGTCGAGCTCGAAGCCCGCGATGTCCGCGTTGGCGCTCGATGCGAACGGGATCACAACGAACGCGCTGGCGATGACCGCCGCGACGACGCAGAGCCCGAGCACGCTGCGGCCCGAGAAGCGACGTCCTGCCGAGCGGTGCGCGTGCGCTGTCGCCGCCGCTGTGCGTTCTTCGTCTCGAGCACTTTGAAGAGCGCGCGCTCGGACGCTTCATCGGGCCCGTTGGGCCCCTTGCGATTCCCCATTCCCCACATTTGTGACTTCCCCCTGTCTGGACGGCTCAATGTTCGATTGCCGTGCCGCCGGATTCCCCCACCGAGACACGCGCTCTGCGACTTTCATCGTGCAAGCGAAGGGTATGCCCTCTAACGGGTCATTCGCAACCCCTCGTTCGAGGGACGATATCACCCTGAGCTGGGCTAATTCGTCGTCCGACGACAGCGAAGGGGGCGGCTTTCGCCGCCCCCTTCGCGCTGTCTCGATCGAACCGGGCGCTAGCCCGTGACGATCGGCTCGACGACGCCGACGACGCCGATCCGCTGCGTGTTGCAGGTCTTTGCACCCTGGATCGCGAGCTGGATGATGCCCGGCTTGCCCGGCTTCACGGTCACGGTGACCTTGCCGTTCTTGCCGGTCGTGACCGTCTTCGTGATCCCGGCACCCGTGATCTTGACCTTCGCTCCGGCGACCAGCCTTCTCGCCCTTCGTCACCTTTACGATGATCTTCTGCGCCTTCCCGTTCGCCTTCAACACCTTCGGGGTCACGGTCAGCAGCTCACAGATCTCGGGCCGCGGCTTCGGCGTCGGCGGGGTCACCGGAGCGGTGACGACCGTCGAGGCAGAGGCCGTGTTGTTCGTCGTGCTCGTCTCGGGCGTCGTGGTCGTGGCGATCACGACGTTGGTCTTCGTCCCGGTCGCGTTGACCGTCGCATTGACCGTGATCGCGATCGATGCACCAGGCGCCAGGCTCGTAATCGTGCAGTCCAGAGCCTGAGCGGACGTCGAGCACGAACCTGCACTCGTCGTTGCCGACACGAACGACACGCTCGCGGGTGCCGCATCGGCCACCTTCACGTTCGCCGCCGCGTCGGGGCCGTTGTTCTTGACGACGAGGTTGTAGATGATCGAAGCCGTCCCACCACCCTGCGGCAACTGCACCGCAGGTGTCGCCGCCTTCGTCACGGAGATATCCGTGGCCGGAACATGCGGCGGCGGCGGCGGGGTGTGGTTCACCGTCACCGTCGCATCATCGTCATCCGAGACGGGCTGGTCGTCGTCGTCAACGCCGGTGGCCGTAACGACGTCCGTCTCGGTCTGCGTGACCGTGGCGGTGAAGGTGCATGTATACGACGCAACCGGGAGGATCTGGCGGGAACCTGCCGGCCCCGCGGCGATGCCGTCCTCGAGGGTGCAGGTGCCCTTCCCGTTCACGTTGCCGTAGATCGAGTCGTTCAGAGTCTGGATGAAGCCCGTGGCGACCGCCGAGTCGTTCCTGACCACCACCGTGAACGTTACGAGTCCGCTGTCCTGGACAACCGTCGGGCCTGCCGTCTTCGTGACCGTGATCTTCGACGGGACCTCAGTCAGCGCGATGATCGCGTCATTGCTCGACTCAGGCTCCTGCGTAGCCCTCCTCGTCGTTGAAGTTCACGTCCCATGATCCGGCTCGGTGTCGACAGGGGCCACCGATCAGATCGTGCGTGAAACGGCACGTCTTCGAGAGGCCCGGCCGAGCTCGAACGGCAGACCGTCGAGGTTCTCCTGATCTGCTCCGTCGCAGACGAGGTCGTCGACATCGACACCCGAAGTCGCCCACGATGTCAGCCAGGCTCTGGTACCGTGATCGTGTCTGCGGCCGACTCGTTCGTGATCTTGACCTTGAAGTTGAACGTGCCGCCGTTCTCAGGCTTTGTGGCGACGTCAGGCGCAGTGACGAACTCGCCGTCGGAGGTCGCCGAGACGGTCTTCTGGACCGTGATCGAGCGGGCCTTGAGGGTGTTCGTGATCGTGCAGGTAATCGCCTCTCCGTTTACGAGCTCCACGTTGATCGACCGTCCGTCGGCGGAGCCGACGGGAACCGATCACCCTCGCCCGGCTTCGTGCAGACGATGCTGGACGTGTAGAGATCCAGGTCCACGTTGTTCCCCGCCAGGTCTCGTTCACGACGTACGGACCGGGAAGGAGCACCTTCGGCCCGATATGGCCGCCGTCCCGACGGATGCGTCGGTCTCGTCGACAACGTTGTCACCGTGCTTGATGTTCAACGCTACCGCGCCGTCGCCGGCGCTCCGACGAAGTGCTTGATCACCGTGGTTCGGATCGACCGTGAAGCACTCCGTCGTCGTATTGGTACGGGTACTCGGGTTGTAGAACGCGTCACCGGAGTACTCGGCCCGCCAGCAGTACGTCCCGTTCGACGCGGTATTGGTGGACGCAACGGATGTCGCCTCGCCGCCGGCGAGGGAATTCGCCGGACCAACCTGCGTCCCGGCGGTGCCCTCACAACCACCAGCCGTCACATCAGCAGGCTGACAGAGGAAGAAGTGCGACCGTCCCAGTCGGTGTCGGCTGACCCGCACCGCCGCGACAACCGCATGATCGGTCGCGGAGCCGCCCGGCAGGACGTTTCCGCCGGTCGGGCTGGACGTGGTCGCGGTCGTGGAGGGCTGCTTGACGGTGGTGAAGCACTCGTTGGTGGAGGTCAGCTCCGAGGAGCCGGTGTAGATCGCGTCGCCCTCGTAGACGGCGCGCCAGCAGTAGGTGCCGATCGCGGTCGTGTTGGTGGTCGCGTCGGATGTAGCAACGCCGTTCGCGAGCGTCTTGGCCCCGCCGACCTGGGCGCCGCCGAAGTGGCAGTCGCCGTCGTTGAGCACCACCGTCGCCGGCTGGCAGAGGAAGAACGTGACCGTCCCGGTCGGGACCGGAAGGCCCGCGACGCCTGCCACGGTCGCGGTGTCGGTAACCGAGGTGCCAGGCACCACCGTGCTCGACTGCGTCGCGAGGCCGCGGTCGTCGTGGTCGACGCCTGCTTCCCGACGGTGAAGCACTCGTTGGTCGAGTCGGTGTGGACGGAGCCGTTGTAGAAAGCGTCGCCGCTGTACACCGCCCGCCAGCAGTACTTCCCGACCCCGTTGGTCAGGGTGCTCGCGGCGAGGACCGACTGCGCGGTCGCGGTCGGCGGGTTGCCGGCGCCGGCCGGAGCCGACACGGCGCCACCGACCAGTGTGCCGCCGACGCACCGCCAGCGCTGACGTCGGTCGCCAGCTGCGGGTCAGGCCCGCAGAGAAGAACGTGACCGTACCACTCGGCGTCGGGCCGTCGGGATACCGGTCACCGTCGCGTTGTCCCGCACCTGCGTGCCCGGCACGACGCCGCCGCCCGTCGGATCCGAGAGCGTCTCGGTTTGAGAGTCCTGCTTCACGGTCGTGAAGCACTCCGAGGCCGCGTTGGTGTGGGCCGACCCGTTGTAGAACCCGTCGCCGGAGTACACAGCACGCCAGCAGTACTTCCCGATCCCAGCGTGGTGGTGCCGACGCGGAGGTCGCGTGACCGCCGCGACGAGCGCGATCAGGCCGCCGACCGGGGTGCCCGCCAGTCGGACAACCAGCCGTCGTGACATCGGCCGGCTGACAAAGGAAGAACGTCACCGACCCCGTCGGCGTCGGACCACGAGCCGGTCGACCGTCGCCGTGTCCGTCGCCGACGTCCCCGGCACCACCGTGCTCGAGTTCGGATCGACTGCGTCGCGGTCTCGACGGCTGCTTCACGGTCGTGAAGCACTCCGAGGCCGCGTTGGTGTGGAAGACCCGTTGTAGAACAGTCACCCGAGTACACAGCCCGCCAACAGTAGGTCCCGATCACGAGCGTCTGAGCCGACGCGTCGAGGCCGACGTCGCCGCCCCAGCGACGAACGCGACCGAACCACCGATCGGGTGCCGCCAGTCGGACAACCCGTAGCCGTCGCTGCATCAGCCAGACCAGGGCCGCACAAAGGAAGAACGTCACCGAACCAGTCGGCGTCGGGCCCGAACCAGTGATCGTCGCCGTGTCGGACGCCGACGTCCCCGGCACCACCGTGCTCGAGCCCGGACTCGACTGCGTCGCGGTCTGCGACGGCTGCTTCACGGTCGTGAAGCACTCCGAGGCCGCGTTGGTGTGAGACGACCCGTTGTAGAACGAGTCACCCGAATACACAGCCCGCCAACAGTAGGTCCCGATCCCGAGCGTCTGAGCCGACGCGCGAGGCCGACGTCGCCGCCCCAGCCACCAACGCAACCGAACCACCAATCGGGGTGCCGCCCGTCGGACAACCCGTAGCCGTGCTCATCGCCAGACCGGCCGACAAAGGAAGAACGTCACCGAACCAGTCGGCGTCGGGCCCGAACCGGTGATCGTCGCCGTGTCCGACGCCGACGTCCCCGGCACCACCGTGCTCGAGCCCGCGACGCACTGCGTCGCGGTCTGCGACGGCTGCTTCACGGTCGTGAAGCACTCCGAGGCCGCGTTGGTGTGAGAAGACCCGTTGTAGAACGAGTCACCCGAATACACAGCCCGCCAACAGTACTTCCCGATCGCAGTCGTGTTCGACGACGACGCAGACGTCGCCTGACCCGAACCATTCAACGTGACCGCACCGCCGACCTGGGTGCCCGCCACACCCTCACAACCACCAGCCGTAACCTGAGCCGGTTGACAGAGGAAGAACTTCACCGAACCGGTCGCCGTCTGCTGACCAGCAACAACCGGCGTCACCGTCGCCGCATCCGACACCGACGTCCCCGGCACCACCGTGCTCGAACTCGGCGTCGACTGCGTCGCCGTCTGCGACGGCTGCCCCACCGTCGTGAAGCACTCCGTCGTCGCGTTGGTGTGCGTCGACGAGTTATAGAACCCGTCACCCGAGTACTCCGCCCGCCAACAGTACTTCCCGATCGCAGTCGTGTTCGCAGACGACTCCGACGTCGCCGACCCACTCCCGTTCAGCGTCACCAGCACCGCCGACCTGGGCGCCCGCCCACCAGTCACCACCATCGGCCGTCACCTCGCCGGCTGACAGAGGAAGAACTTCACCGAACCGGTCGCCGTCTGCTGACCAGCAACAACCGGCGTCACCGTCGCCGCATCCGACACCGACGTCCCCGGCACCACCGTGCTCGAACTCGGCGACGACTGCGTCGCCGTCTGCGACGGCCTGCCCCACCGTCGTGAAGCACTCCGTCGTCGTGTTGGTGTGCGTCGACGAGTTATAGAACCCGTCACCCGAGTACTCAGCCCGCCAGCAGTACTTCCCGATCGCAGTCGTGTTCGACGACGACGCAGACGTCGCCTGACCCGACCCGTTCAACGTGACCGCACCGCCAACCTGGGTCGCCCGCCACACCGTCACAACCACCGGCCGTAACCTCGAGCCGGTTGACAGAGGAAGAACTTCACCGAACCGGTCGCCGTCTGCTGACCAGCAACAACCGGCGTCACCGTCGCCGCATCCGACACCGACGTCCCCGGCACCACCGTGCTCGAACTCGGCGTCGACTGCGTCGCCGTCTGCGACGCCTGCCCCACCGTCGTGAAGCACTCCGTCGTCGTGTTGGTGTGCGTCGACGCGTTATAGAACCCGTCACCCGAATACTCAGCCCGCCAACAGTACTTCCCGATCGCAGTCGTGTTCGCGACGACTCCGACTGCGCCACACGTCGCCGTGCGTGCCGCCACTCAACGGCGACCGATCGCGCGCCGACCGGCGCCGAACCAGTCACAACCATCCGCCGTCACCGTCGCGCCGGCTGACAGAGGAAGAACGTCACCGAACCGGTCGCCGTCTGCTGACCAGCAACAACCGGCGTCACCGTCGCCGCATCCGACACCGACGTACCCGGCACCACCGTGCTCGTGTTCGGAGCAGCAGTGGTCGCCGTCGAGGAGGTTTGCTTGACGAATAGGTTGTGGTAGGTGCAGTCGATCGTGCCGCTCTCACCCAGCGTGACGGTGAGCGGCCCGGTCGTCTGCGTTGCCGGCGCCGAGGTGCCCGTGCCGGTTGTGGTGCAGGTGACTGCCGGGTTGTTGAGCGTCCAGAACTGGGGGAGCGAGGTCTCGTTGAAGACGTACTGGCCGGGCTGGATGGGATCGAACGTCTTCGTGTTCGCGCCTGCAACTCCGTTGTCAGAGAGCGTGAACGGGCTCACCGAAGGATCTGGGCCACTCCCCGTGAAGCTGAACGTCGCCGGATCCGTGCCGGGGACTTCCTTGTGGATCGTGATCCTGCCGCAGTTGCTGAGGAAGATCGGCACGGGAGCGATGTAGTCCTTGACCGTCGAGCTTGGGCCCGAACCCGAGGAGCGGGTCTTCGCGAACATCGAGCCGAACGACACGCAAGTGCCGGTGGGAAGAAGCTGCGGGGATCTTGCTCAGATTGATCGAAGCCTCGCCGAACGTGCCGGCACCGACGGTGGCGTTGTTGTTCAACGGGTCTTGGAACGAGGTCGTGTTCACGGCTGCTTCGGCGAAGCCGCCAGCGGTGAGGTCCTGCTGTTGCCCCCATCCCGCCGCTCCGAGCCAGATGAACGACGTGATGGTGGGCGTGCCGCTACCGCCGAAGTCGTACGAAATGAGCACGTCTCCCACGGTGCGGTTGATCGTGATCGGCCCGGGGGTGTGGAAGCTGTCCAGCCGACGGTAGCGTGCTGGTTGAGCTCGAAGTCGATATGCGCGTCGCCGTTGCTGACGAACCGCACCCAGGCGAGGTAGAGGAAGGTGTCCGTGGCACCGTTGGGGCCGCCATTGGGGACGTTCTCCGAGGCGGCGTAGGCGCGGAGGAGATCGTCCTTGGGTGGGATCGACCCCGTATCGAGGATCACGTTGGTGTCGTCTTGCTTCGTGCCGCCTTTGAACGCGTTGTCCGAATTTCCGCTCGCCGTTCCACCATCGTGGGGAGAAGGCCGGGCGTGTTCGCCCAGTCGGTGTTGCCCGCGGTGTTGACGGCCATGTTGCCGTCGTTGCCCTCGAACTTGCTCGGCGCCAAGACCGCGCCCGAGACGACGACGAACACGAAGAGTGCTGCCAGAACGACACCCGCCATCGCGAGCGACCAACGCCGCGACGCCCCGGACCTCCGTGGTGCTTCCACTTTCGCCTCCGTCAGTTCCTCGTGTCCCGAGGCTTCCTCGCTCCGTGTGAGCTCGCGGAAGAGCGCGCGCTCGGATGAGTCATTCGGCCCCTTGGGCTCTCTCCGGTTCCCCATTCCCCACATGTTTGACCTGCCCCCTGTTTGGTCGGCTCGCTGTTTGGTTGCCGTGCCGCCAGATTCCCACCTGAAACAAGCGCTTGCGACTCTGGTCTTCGTAGACGAAGCGTATGCCCTTTGCGGGTTATATACAACCCTCATTCGAGGGACCAGACGGGTGATCTCATCCCCCTGAGCAGGGCTTTGTGACGCCAAAGCCAGGAGGGGGCGGCTTTCGCCGCCCCCTCCTGGCCATCCAGATCGAGCCCGTACTAGCCGGTGACCGGCGGCTCGTAGACGCCGACCACGCCGATCCGCTGCGTGTTGCACGTCTTCGCGTCCTGGATCGCGACGCGGATGATGCCCGGCTTGCCCGGCTTCACGGTCACGGTCACCTTGCCGTTCTTGCCGGTCGTGACCGTCTTGTCGATCCCGGACCCGTGATCTTGACCTTCGCTCCGGCGACCGGCTTCTTGCCCTTCGTCACCTTCACGTTGATCTTCTGCGCCTTCCCGTTCGCCTTCAGCACCTTCGGGGTCACGGTGAGCAGCTCGCAGATCTCGGGCGCGGCTTCGGCTTCGGGGTCGGCGGCGTCACCGGAGCAGTGACGACCGTCGAAGCCGACGCCGTGTTGTTGTTCGGGTTCGTGTCCGGCGGCGTCGTGTTGCTGATCACGACGACGTTCGTCTTCGTCCCGGTCGCGCTGACCGTGGCGTTGATCGTGATCGGCACCGACTCGCCGACGGCCAGGCTCGAGATCGTGCAGTCGAGTGCCTGGGCGGTCGTCGTGCAGGTGCCCTTCCCGGTCGTCGCCGAGACGAACGTCACATCCGCCGGAGCGGCATCCGACACGTGCACGTTCTGTGCCGCGTCGGGCCCGTTGTTCTTGGCGGCGATGTTGTAGGTGATCGGAGCCGTGCCTCCACCCTGCGGCAGCTGCACCGCGGGGGTCGCCGACTTCGTCACCGTCACATCGCTGTGCGGCACGTACGGCGGCGGCGGCGTGGCGGTGAAGGTCACCGTCGCGTTGTCCGACGCCTTCTTGCAGAACGGCTCGACGCTCGACTCCGCACAGCCGTTCGGGTGATCGCTGTCGAAGCCGGTCGCCGTCGCGGTGTTCGTGTGCGGCGACGACGGGGAGCCCGTGATGTTCCGCGTCACGGTGCAGACGATCGACTGACCAGGCCCGATCGTGATCGGCCAGGCCTTCGTGACGCCGCCCACCTTGCAGGTGACGTCGCCGGCGGCATCGAGGTCGCCGAGCTTGTCGTCCTGCAGGGAGAACACGGTGATGTCGTCGACCGCCGTGTACGTCTTCCCGTCCTGGGTGAACGTGAGCACGTTCGTGATCGTGATCGTGAACGCGATCGCGCGCGTGCCCTCCTGCACCGTCTCCGGGCTCGCATCCTTGACCACCGACAGCATGGTCGGGATGTCCGTGACGGGCACGTCCGCGTCGCCCGTGTCGCTCGGATGACCACCGTCGTTGTCAGTGCCCGTCACGGTCACCTGGTCGTGGACGACGTCGCCGGCGTTGCCGGACACCGTCTTGACGAAGGTGCACGTCACCGAGTCGCCGGGCTGCAGCGTCAGCGGCAGCCCGCTACCGGCGGTGGCACCGTTGCAGTCGACCGTCACCGGATCGACCGACCCGGCACCGACCTTGTCCGTGAAGGACGTGGCGGTAAGGGTCACCGCATCGACCGCCGACGTGTTGGTCACGTGTACCGAGAACGTCACCGGGGCGCCCGGCTCGGGAACGCTCGCCGGCGACGGCGTCTTGGTGACGTCGATCGTCGACGGGAGATCCGTGAGCGAGACGTGCGCGGTGTCGGTATCGGAGACCTCGTTGCCCTCGTCGTCCTTACCGGTTGCCGTGACCGTGTCCGTTTCCGACGCGCCGGCGTTGCCGGTGAACGTCGCGGTGAACGTGCACGTGTAGGTGCCGTTCTGCGGGATGTCGTTCTGCGGAACGGCGCACGTCGTGGCGGTGATGCCGTCATGGCCGGTCGTCGTGATGTCGTGATAGATGTCGTCCGTCAGGCTCGTGATGTCGAGCGGAGTCGGACGAGCGCCGACGACGTGTTCGTCACGACGACCTGGTAGGTGAAGGCACCGCCGGGCTCCGGCAGCGATGCCGACTCGGCGAAGGAACCGGTCGACTTGACCGTCTTCTGGACGTCGATTGCCGGGTTGACGTCGACGATGTTGACCGTCGCCTCGGCGAAGTCGCTCACGTCCCGGTTCGCGTCGTCCTTGCCGGTGACCGTGATCCGGTCGTTGATCACATCGCCGGCGTTGCCCGTCACGTCCATGTGGAACGTGCAGGTCACGCTCCCACCGACGGCCAGCGTCAGCGGCAGGCCGTTGCCGGCCGTGGCACCGTTGCAGTCGAGGTCGGTGATCGAGGTGACCGCACCGGCCGTCGCGAGGCCGTTCTTCGCCACCTTGTCCACGAAGCTCGACTCGGTCAGCCTGACCTTGTCCGACGTCGGAGGTGTTCGTGACGCCGACCGTGTACTTCACGCTCCCGCCCGGCTCGTTCACCGACGACGGATCGGGCGTCTTCGTGACGTCGATCGACGACGGCTTGCGAGTGTTGGTGAACGTGCAGGTCACCTGGTCGCCGTACGCGACGCGTGAACTTCCACGAGCGGTTCGCGTGCGGCGCACCGGCTCGCCCCGCCCTTCTCCGAATCGCACGTCACGTCGTTGAAGTAGCTGGAGACGAGCGTCGGGTCATGGTCGTTCTCGGAGACCGTCACCGAGCCCGGCGCCACTGCAACGAAGTCGGTGCCCTGGTTGTCACCGAACCCGGCGCCACCGTTCGTGAAGACTGGTCGTTGATGCCGAGGTTGAACGTGCCTCCGTCATTCTCGGGCACGACCTGCTTGACGACCTTGATCAGCGGACGCTTCGAGTTCGTGATCGTGCAGGTCTTCGCGTCGCCGTAGCGCCAGCGTCACCGAGCCCTGCCCATTGCAGTCACCGCGTAGACGACATCCCACACGCTCGAGTCGACCGCGTCACCGTTACCCAGCGTTTCAGTCACCGAATACGTATCCGGCGAGTACGACCGCGTATTGGTAGCACCGGCTTCCGTCATCGATCACCTTCAGACCACTCACCGACAGATCGAACGTCGAGGTCGTATCACCAACAACGACCTTCGTCACCGTCAGCCTGGGCCGCTTCTTGTTCGTGATCGTGCAGGACTTGTCATCGCCATAGGCCAGCGTCACCGAGCCCTGCCCATTGCAGTCACCGCTGTAGACGACATCCCACACGCTCGAGTCGACCGCGTCACCGTTACCCAGCGTTGCAGTCACCGAATACGTATCCGGCGAGTACGACCGCGTATCGGTAGCACCGGTCTTCCCGTCATCGATCACCTTCAGACCACTCACCGACAGATCGAACGTCGAGGTCGTATCACCAACAACGACCTTCGTCACCGTCAGCCTGGGCCGCTTCTTGTTCGTGATCGAAAGGACTTGTCATCGCCATAGGCCAGCGTCACCGAGCCCTGCCCATTGCAGTCACCGCTGTAGACGACATCCCACACGCTCGAGTCGACCGCGTCACCGTTACCCAGCGTTCCAGTCACCGAATACGTATCCGGCGAGTACGACCGCGTATCGGTAGCACCGATCTTCCCGTCATCGATCACCTTCAGACCACTCACCGACAGATCGAACGTCGAGGTCGTATCACCAACAACGACCTTCGTCACCGTCAGCCTGGGCCGCTTCTTGTTCGTGATCGTGCAGGACTTGTCATCGCCATAGGCCAGCGTCACCGAGCCCTGCCCATTGCAGTCACCGCTGTAGACGACATCCCACACGCTCGAGTCGACCGCGTCACCGTTACCCAGCGTCTCAGTCACCGAATACGTATCCGGCGAGTACGACCGCGTATCGGTAGCACCGGTCTTCCCGTCATCGATCACCTTCAGACCACTCACCGACAGATCGAACGTCGAGGTCGTATCACCAACAACGACCTTCGTCACCGTCAGCCTGGGCCGCTTCTTGTTCGTGATCGTGCAGGACTTGTCATCGCCATAGGCCAGCGTCACCGAGCCCTGCCCATTGCAGTCACCGCTGTAGACGACATCCCACACGCTCGAGTCGACCGCGTCACCGTTACCCAGCGTCTCAGTCACCGAATACGTATCCGGCGAGTACGACCGCGTATCGGTAGCACCGGTCTTCCCGTCATCGATCACCTTCAGACCACTCACCGACAGATCGAACGTCGAGGTCGTATCACCAACAACGACCTTCGTCACCGTCAGCTTCGGCAGCGCCTTGAGCGGCTCACACGGACCCGTCGACCCGTTATAGGTCGCGTTGCCGTTGTAGTGGGCCCTGAACGACAGTCCCGTCGCTCCGACGACCGCATCGGCCGAGGGGTGCGCGATACCACCGACGAGCGCAATGCCCGTGCCTGGATCCGCCAGGGGCCGGTGCAGTCGATCGCGGTCGTGAAGACCGTGAAGTCGACGGTACCCGTCGGCGTCGTCTGGGCACCGGAGACCATCTGACGACGGGTGTGCAACACCCGTGCTCAGCCCGATCGTGCCTGCGCCGGTCGAGGCGCCGGTGCAGTTGATCGCGTTCGTGTACACCGTGAACGTCACGGTTCCGGTCTGGCTGTGTCAGCCCACCAGTCACGGTTGCGGAGTCGTGCATCCTCGTGGAGCCGATCGCCGCCGTCGTGATGATCGAGTGGCCCGCGCTGTGCACATCGGTTGTCACGTTCGGCGTCAGCTTCACCGGGTTCAACGGCTCACACACACCGTCCGACGCGACATGTTCTGTTCCCGCTGTAGTGCGCCTTGAACGACAAACCATTCACACCAACAACCGCATCAGCCGACGGATGCGCAACACCCAGCTGTAACGGAACTGTTGGCCGTACTACCTGAAGCACCCGTGCAGTTCACCGCATCCGTGTACACCGTGAAGTCGACCGTGCCCGTCGGCGGCGTCAACGCACCCGACACCGTCGCCTTGTCATGCACCGTCGAACCAATCGGCGCCGACAAGATCGCAGCAGCACCAGCCAGAAGATCATCCGAACCCTTACCCGCATGGATGTCAGTCACCGTCGACGACGACAGCTTCACCGGGTTCAACGGCTCACACACACCGTCCGACGCGCAACAAGACGTCCCGTTCCCGCTGTAGTGCGCCTTGAACGACAAACCATTCACACCAACAACCGCATCAGCCGACGGATGCGCAACACCCTGGCCAACGGAACCGTCTGCACCAACCGAAGCACCCGTGCAGTTCACCGCATCCGTGTACACGGTGAAGTCGACCGTGCCCGTCGGCGGCGAGCCGACGTACCCGCACAGCACACCGTCGCCTTCATGCACCGTCAACGCAATCGGCGCCGACAGTCGCAGCAGCACGAGCGAGATACGCCATCCGAACCTTACCCGCACGGATGCCAGTCACCGTCGACGACGACAGCTTCACCGGGTTCAACGGCTCACACACACCGTCCGACGGGTTATAGTCCCGTTCCCGTTGTAGTGCGCCTTGAACGACAGACCATTCACACGGCACAACCGCATCAGCCGACGGATGCGCAACACCCAGCCGCGAGCGCGATACAGCCGCACCCCGAAGCACCCGTGCAGTTCATCGCCGTCCGTGTACACGGTGAAGTCGACCGTGCCCGTCGGCGTCGTCAACGCACCCGCCACCGTCGCCGAGTCATGCACCGTCGAACCAATCGGCGCCGACAGATCGCAGCAGCACCAGCCAGATCATCCGAATCCACCCGTTATGCACGTCAGTCACCGTCGACGACGACAGCTTCACCGGGTTCAACGGCTCACACACACCGTCCGACGGGTTATGATCCCGTTCCCGTTGTAGTGCGCCTTGAACGACAAGCCCGTACCGGCACAACCGCATCAGCCGACGGATGCGCAACACCGAGCCGCGAGCGCGATACCCGATGCCGCACCCCGAAGCAACCCGTGGCATCCATCGCCGTCCGTGTACACGGTGAAGTCGACCGTGCCCGTCGGCGTCGTCAACGCACCCGCCACCGTCGCCTTGTCATGCACCGTCGAACCATCGGCGCCGACAAGATCGCAGCAGCACCTGCCAGATCATCCGAATCCTACCCGTTATGCACGTCAGTCACCGTCGACGACGACAGCTTCACCGGGTTCAACGGCTCACACACACCGTCCGACGGAGTTATAGTCCCGTTCCCGTTGTAGTGCGCCTTGAACGACAGACCATTCACACGGCACAACCGCATCAGCCGACGGATGCGCAACACCCGAACGCGAACGCGATACCAAGCCGCACCCCGAAGCACCCGTGCAGTTCATCGCCGTCCGTGTACACGGCGAGTCGACACCGTGCCCGTCGGCGTCGTCAACGCACCCGCGACACCGTCGCCGAGTCATGCACCGTCGAACCAATCGGCGCCGACAGTCGCAGCAGCACGAGCGAGATCACCAAACGTTACCCGCACGGATGCCAGTCACCGTCGACGACGACAGCTTCACCGGGTTCAACGGCTCACACACACCGTCCGACGGGTTATCAACTGTCCCGTTCCCGTTGTAGTGCGCCTTGAACGACAGACCATTCACACGGCACAACCGCATCAGCCGACGGATGCGCAACACCCCAGCGAACGCGATACCCGGCCCGCACCCCGAAGCACCCGTGCAGTTCATCGCCGTCCGTGTACACGGTGAAGTCGACCGTGCCCGTCGGCGTCGTCAACGCACCCGCCACCGTCGCCGTGTCATGCACCGTCGAACCAATCGGCGCCGACAGTCGCAGCAGCACCAGATCATCCAGCCGCTTACCGCACGGATGCCAGTCGACCGTCTACGACGACAGCTTCACCGGGTTCAACGGCTCACACACACCGTCCGACGGAGTTATAGTCCCGTTCCGTTGTAGTGCGCCTTGAACGACAAAACCATTCACACGGCACAACCGCATCAGCCGACGGATGCGCAACACCAGCCACGAGCGCGGTACCGACCCGCACCCTGACGCACGACCGTGCAGTCATCGCCGTCCGTGTACACGGTGAAGTCAACCGTGCCCGTCGGCGTGCGTCAACGCACCCGCCACCGTCGCCGAGTCATGCACCGTCGAACCAATCGGCGCCGACAAGATCGCAGCAGCACCAGCCAGATCATCCGAATCCACCCGTTATGGACTGCCAGTCACCGTCGACGACGACAGCTTGTTGCCCGTGAGGGGCTCGAAGGGCCGTCGGCAGGGTTGTACTTGGTGTCGCCGTTGTAATGCGCCTGGAACGACAGGCCGCCGGCGGGGACGACGGCGTTGCCGGAGGGGTGCAGCGACACCCGAGCTCAGCGCACCGGGCCCGCAGCTGTTCCTCGTCCCGGAGCAGTTGGTGACGCCGAGATAGACCGTGAAGGAAACCGTGCCCGTCGGCGTCGGCAGTCCGCCGACGCTCGACACCGTCGCCTTGTCATGCACCGTCGAACCAATCGCAGCCGACAGGATCGCAGGAGCACTCGCCACGTCGTTCGCTCCGGCGCCCGCGTGGATGTCGGTCGCGACCGGCGGCGTCTGCTTCTGGAACGTGTTCGTGAACGTGCAGGTCACCGTCTGGCCAGGTCCGATGTTGACCTGGCCGTTGGCCGTCGTACGCGACGGTGTTGCCGCCACCGTCCTTGCATGCAACGCTGGTGAGCTGCCAGAGGTTCGAGTTCGGATTCGTCTCGGTGACCGTGTACGCTCCGGCCTTGACCAGCCCACTGTCGAACGGCGTGTCGCCGTCGGCGAGCTGACGGTGACTTGCTGTAGGCGTTCGGCCCGGTGATCGAGAAGGGGAATTTCGTCGGGTCACCGGAGGGAGATGGTGACCTTGTCGACGATGAGCTTCGAGCAGAGGTTGAAGCTGCCGCCGGCGAAGTCCTCGAGGACGCCGGTGTCCGGGTGGGAGCTACCCGTCACGGCGAGGAACTGATTGACGCAGGGGAGGTCCTTGCCGAGGCCCTGGTAAAGAGCGGACAGGTTGATGCCGCCCTCGAAGAAGCCGCCAGTCGTGATCTTGCCGGCCGCCGTCCCCTGGTTGTCGGCGTACGTCCACGGAACGTCGATCAGGCCCGTGTTCGTCGTGCCGCAGATCGTGTCTGCCGGGTTGCAGAAGTTGCTCGGCGGTCTTCGTGAAGAGAAGGTTGAGCCCGCCGTTCTTCCACTCGTAGATCGAGATCGCCGGAGTCGCCGCCGCCGCCCGCGAACTCTGCGAAGACGAAGATGTCGCCGTTCACGTGCGCGCCGCTGAACCCGTTCGCTGTCGTGTCGAGGTCCGGACAGCCGGTGCCTCCCGTCAGCGCGCCACCGCCTTGGAGGAACCAGAAGCCGACGTTCGTCGTGCCGCCGGTCGGGTCGTAGCGGTCTGCGCCGAAGTAGACGTAGAGGTTGTCGTTCTTTAGGTAGGCCGCTGCGAAGGCGTGCTCGATGTCGCTCTTGGTCGAGACCGAGCCGCAGTCCCACGCCCAGCTCGGGATGTCGTTGCCGTTCTGTGAGCCACCGCCGTTGAAGATCGTGTCGTTCTTACCGTTGAAGCCGTCGGCGACGAAGACCTTCGCGACCGGGCCCTCCGTTGCCCGGGGGCCTGCTGGAAGTTCGGACCAGTCCTGTGGCAGGTTGGGAGCGCCGGAGTCGTCGGTGATGTTGCCGTCGAGCTCGAAGAGCGTCGGCCCATCGGTGCCGAGCACCGCGTTCGCCACGAGCGGCACGGCAGCGGCGAGAATCCGACCACGACCACCGCCGAGACGATCAGCCAGACGCGCCGGCGCGACCGCAGCTTCCGTCCGCCAGACTCCTCGCGGAGCGATCCGCTCCGACTCGTTGCTCGACCCCAAAGGTCGCTTCTTTCCCATCCCCCACATCGCAGCTACTCCCCCGTTGTCGTTTAGCCCCCCGCTGCGCGCCGATTCCCCATCGACGACGCAGCACTCCGGGCGCATCGCCCGGAGCCGACGAAGCGTATGCCCCTTTTGGTGGCAGGTCAACCCCTCGAACGAGGGGGACGATCCCCCCGAAGGGCTAGGGCCGTGGATCCCGCGCAGCACCGAACGAAAAGGGGCCATACGGCCCCTTCGCGGTCGGTTCAGCTCCCCCAAGAAGCTTCGGCCTCGCCGGTGTGCCGCATGCTCCGGCGAGGCTCGCTGTCGTACCGTATGCCCCGTTCGTCGGGAGGGCAATCCTCCGATCGAGGGGTTCCGCTTGCCTCGACGGTCACCCGCACGGTGGTCGCCGACGGCGAACCAGATCCGTACCTCAAGCGCTCGAGGTGTCAGTGCGTCAATTGAGGCAATGGGCTGCCCTTTCTGTCAGCGGCTCGCTGCGGTACAGCCGGGCCTCGGCGACGAGCGCCTCGAAGAGCCGCTTGTCGTCCTCCTCCATCTCCGGGTGCCAGAGCACGCCCGAGCGCGAACCGCTTCGACGGATCCTCGAACGCCTCGAGCGAACCGTCCTCTGCGTAGGCGCTCTCGACGAGACCCGCGCCGACCCGACCGCACGCCCTGGTGGTGGCTCGAGCGCACCGCCTCGTGCCGCGGCCCGAGGATCGTCTCGAGCCGGGTCCCTGCCCGCATCGTCGACCGGGTGCTCGCGAGAAGACGCCGAGCGTCTCGCGGTGGCCCTCGTGGCCGACCTCCTCGGGGAGGTGCTGGATGAGGTCGCCGCCGCGCAACACGTTCAGGAGCTGGAAGCCGCGGCAGATCGCGAGCGTCGGCAGATCGCGCTCGAGCGCCGCCTCGAGGAGGCGCAGCTCGCCCGCGTCGCGGTGGGCCTGCGCCGGGTCGGTCGACGGATGCCGCTCGGCGCCGTAGTGCGACGGGTCGATGTCGATGCCGCCGGAGAACACGATCCCGTCGAGCACGTCGAGCGTCTCCTCGATCGCCTCCTCGCTCGGCGGCACGACGAGCGCCCGGCCCCCCGCCTGCTCGACGGAGTCGACGTAATAGAGAGGTACGAGCGCGGCCGGCAGCTCCCATGCGCCCCACCGCGCGGGCTGGGCGTAGGAGGTGATGCCGATGATCGGACGGCTGTTGCTCGTCATGACATCACGCTAGCGGATGAGCCGAACGAGCCAGGGAGGCTTCAGCCTCCACCGGCAGAGCGCCAGCGCGGCGCCCGGCAGCGGACTGAACCGCGCGTGAGGCTGAGCCTGACCCACGCCTGCAGGTCAGCCGCGCTCGTAGTACCGCTTGCGCTCCCAGTCGGTGACGAACGCGTCGTAGAGCCCCTGCTCGGTGCGCGCGTAGTTGAGGTAGTGGTCGACGACCTGGTCGCCGAACGCGCGCCCGCGCCATCGCCGCCGTCCTCGAGCGCGGCGATCGCCTCGCGCATCGTCGACGGGAAGCGGTCGGCGTCGGACTCGTAGGCGTTGCCCTCGAGGCCCGGCGGCAGCTCGAGCTCGTTCTCGATCCCGTGCAGCCCGGCGGCGATCACGGCGGCGAACGCCAGGTACGGGTTCGCGTCGCCGCCCGGGATTCGCGTCTCGGCCCGGCGGGCCGCACCGTGCCCGACGACCCTGAACCCACAGGTCCGGTTGTCGTTCCCCCACGCGAGCGTCGTCGGCGCCCACGAGCCGGCGGCGAAGCGCTTGTACGAGTTGATCGTCGGAGCGAGGAACACCGCGAGCTCCTTGAAGCATGCGATCTGTCCGGCGAGCCAGCGCGAGAAGAGCGTCTCGTCGGTCGCGAAGCACGCCTCGCCGTCCCGCCAGAGCGACGAGTGAATGTGACAGGAGTTGCCGATCCAGTCCTGGAAGGGCTTCGCCATGAACGTGATCGAGCACCCGTTGAGGAACGCGATCTCCTTGGCGCCGTTCTTGTAGATGACGTGGTTGTCCGCCATCGTCAGCGCGTCGGCGAAGCGGAAGTTGATCTCCTGCTGACCGGGCCACGCCTCGCCCTTCGACGTCTCGACCCGCATGCCGGCGGCCTGCATCCCGTTCCGGATCTGGCGCAGGAATGCCTCGTCGTAGGTCGTGGCGAGGATGTGGTAATCGAGGATGTAGGGCACCGACGGCGTCAGGCCGGAGTACTCCTTCCTGTGTGCCTCCTCGAAGGTCTCGCGGAGGAGATAGAACTCGAGCTCGCTGCCCATCATGGGCGTGAAGCCGAGAGCGGCCGCGCGCTCGAGCTGGGCCTTCAGAACCTGGCGCGGCGACGGCTGCACCGGCGTCCCGTCGTGCCACTGCACGTCGCCGAGAACGAGCGCCGTCGCCTCGAGCCACGGGATGCGACGGAGCGTCGCCAGGTCGGGCCGAACGTCGAAGTCGCCGTAGCCTTGCTCCCAACTGGCGAGCGCGTAGCCCGGCACCGGGTCCATCTCCATCTCGAGCGCGAGGAGGTAGTTGCACCCCTCCACCCCGTGCCCCGCGTCCATCTCCTCGAGGAAGAACTCGGCGTGAAGGCGCTTGCCCATCAGCCGGCCCTGCATGTCGGTGAAGGCGACGACGACGGTGTCGACCTCGCCCGCCTCGACCGCTGCGCGTAGTTCCTCGAAACTCAGCATCAGGCGATCCTATTCCGTCCGGACAACCGAGGATACTCCGGCGCATCACGGCTCACTCGCTGATCAATCGGTGGCATGTCTTGACAACAGCCTCGCCGATGCGGGTGAATACGCCACCGGCCCTACCGCCTCGGAGGCGACGGCCGGCCTGTTCTTCAATCAGGGAGGCGGCATGAGCGAGACCCCTGCACCGACACCACCCGGTGCAATCCACACCTCGGAGGATGAGCAGATCCTCCACAAGTTGGGATACAGCCAGGAGCTGTTCCGGGCGATGGGCGGGTTCCAGAACTTCGCCATCAGCTTCACGATCATCTCGATCCTCGCCGGCTGCCTCACCTCGTACTTCATCGCATTCAACAACGGCGGCCCGGTCGCGATCACGTGGGGCTGGCTGATCGTCGGCCTGATGTCGACGCTCGTCGCGCTCGCGATGGCCGAGATCGCGTCCGCCTATCCCACGGCCGGCGGGCTGTACTACTGGTCGTCGAAGCTGGGGAGCCCGGCCTGGGGATGGTTCACGGGCTGGTTCAACCTCGTCGGCCAGATCGCGGTCACAGCGGCGATCGGCTACGGGCTCGCGATCTTCCTCACCTCGCTGCTCGACCTGTGGTTCAGCTATCCGAACACGAAGCACTCGATCTTCCTCACCTACTCGATCGTGATGCTTGCGGCGGTCGTGCTCAACATGTTCAGGGTCAGCATCACCGCGATGCTGAACACGATCTCGGCGTACTGGCACATGGCCGGCGTCGCCTTCATCGTCGTCGTCCTGATCATCGTCCCGGACAACCACCAGTCCGTCAGCTACGTCTTCACGGAGACGATCAACAACTCGGGCTTCTCCGGGTCGGGCTTCGGCAGCATCGTCTTCTGGTACGTGTTCGGGCTCGGGCTGCTGATGTCGCAGTACACGATCACGGGCTTCGATGCCTCTGCCCACATGTCCGAGGAGACGCACCAGGCGTCACGGATGGCGGCTGTCGGCATGTACATGTCGGTCGTCGTGTCCGTCGCCTTCGGCTGGGTGCTGCTGCTCGCCGTCACGTTCGCCGTGCCCGACACCCAGGGCACGCTGGACGCCGTCGGTGGGGCCGTGACCTACATCTGGACGACCTCGATGAGCAAGACGTGGGCCGAGATTCTCCTCTTCATCTGCTGCGTCGCGCAGATGTTCTGCCTGACGGCCTCCGTGACGTCGGCCTCGAGGATGATGTTCGCGTTCTCGCGTGACCGGGCGCTTCCGGGCCATGGGCTCTGGCGGAAGGTCAGCCGCAGCCGCATCCCGTACAACGCCGTGCTCGCGATCGGCGTCCTCTCGTGGGCGCTGATGATCCCGACGTACTGGAACAACGCGACCGGCTATCTCGTCGGCACGTCGATCGCGGTGATCGGGCTCTACATCGCGTTCATCATGCCGGTCATCCTCCGGTTCAAACAGGGCGACAAGTTCGTGCCCGGCGCCTGGAGCCTCGGCAAGCACTACAAGTGGATCGACATGATCTCGATCATCTGGGTCGCGATCATCACGATCCTCTTCCTCGGTCCCGTGACGCCGACGGGGATCCCCTGGAACGACGGCTTCAACTGGGACGTCGCGAACTACGCGCCGCTGACGGTTGGCGGCGCACTGATTCTCTTCGGCGGCTGGTGGCTGCTCTCCGCCAAGAACTGGTTCAAGGGCCCGGTCCGGATGGGCACCGAGGACGAGCTCGAGGCGATGGAGGCCAAGCAGGAGGCGGGGTTCGCCGTTCCCGCCGATACGCAATACGAGACGCCGTAGCGGGCCTCGCAACCTGAGGTGTCACGTCTTGCAATCACGCATGCGTGCGTGATTGCAAGACGTGACCCCGGTGCTAGCCCATCCAGGCGCCGCCGTTCTGATCGATCGCCTGGCCGGTGACGCCGCGCGCGTCGGGTGAGAGCAGCCAGGCGACCGTGCCCGCGATGTCGTCGGGCTGGCCCATGCGCCCGAGCGGCACGGCGCGCATCGCATCGCGATAGGCGTCCTCGCGCGTGCCACCCGTCGAGGCCGCAATGCCGTCGAGCCCCTGCCACGCCATGTCGGTGTCGACCCAGCCGGGGCAGATCGCGTTGACCTGGACGTTGTCGCCGCCGAGCGTCGCCGCCAGGGAGCGGACGAGGCCGAGCAGGCCCGCCTTCGACGCGCTGTAGCCCGTGTAGTCCGGCACGGGGATGCGCGCGAGGATCGAGGACATGACGACGAGGTGCCGAGGCTCGGGCCCCGGTGCCAGGTGCTCGAGGGCGGCGCGGCAGCAGTAGTAGGTGCCGTTCAGGTTCGTCGCCACGAGATCGTCGAAGCGATCCGAGCCGGCGTCGCCGCCGTTGGCGCCACCGAGGCCACTGCAGGCGACGAGGGCGTGGATGGGGCCGAGCTTCTCGGCGGCGCCGGCGAACGCCTTCTCGACCTTGCCGCGGTCGCGGATGTCGCACGCGACCACGTTCGTCGGATGCTCGAGCAGCGCAGCTGTCGCCTCGAGCCGGTCGCGGTCGCGGGCGAGGAGCGTCAGCGACGCCCCGTCCCGGTCGAGCCGGCGGGCGATCGCGCGTCCGATTCCGGTTCCGGCACCGGTCACGACGATGTGCCTCGAGGGTTTGGCAGCCATGTCTTCTCCAGACGGTCGCAATTTGCGGGAAGTCGTTCGGGCCGGGCCCTTGCCGCCCGCCCTCGCCGCAGCATAGATTCCTGACTGCGCCGAGCACGGGGCGCCGGAGGACGAAGCATCGCCGGGCGACGGTACGCGGAAGCGGAAGGCCGGCCGGCAATGTGGACGAACGCGGCCCGGCTCGGCGAATCCCTGGTCCAGCCTTTCTAGAGCATCATGCGCAAAGCGCAATTTGCTGCGGCGCCCGATGCAAAGTTCGCAATTTGCGGGAACTCCGATCCAACAGGCCCTTGACCTCCCTGGCACCACCCTCTACTGTGGTGATTGCACCGAGGTAGGAGCACCTGAGGTTGATGGTCTCCTGATCGGCAGCCGCTTCGGCGGAGGTCAGTCAGGAAGCCGGACGAGGGAGCCACCGCCCCGGTGCATTTTTTGTTGGTGCGCAATTCGATCGCGAATGAGCTCGCGACGATGCGGATCGAGTCGCGCGCGTCGGGCGTAAATGCCCACCTCGAATGCGAACGCGCGCAAATTGCGCACTTTTCTCCGCTCGGGCACTTGACGGAGTGCATTGCACCCCCTAGATTCCCGTGTGCACCGAGAACGGAGCACCGGAGGTTGATGGTCTCCCGATCGGCACCCGCTTCGGCGGAGGTCAATCGGGAAGCCGGACGAAGGGGCAAACCGGCTCGGTGCATTTTTTGTGGTCCAACGGCCGCTCCCCGCATCTCCTGATTCGGGTCGAGCCGCCGACATAGGCTGTTCGACATGCGCCGTCTCGTCGCCGTCATCAGCGCAATCGTGTTCCTCGACGCCATGCTCTTCGGCGCGCTGATCCCGCTCGTGCCCGCGTACGTCGACGACTTCGACCTCAACAAGCTCCAGGCTGGACTGCTCGTGGGAGCCTTCGGCGCCGGCGCCATCCTGGGCGGGATTCCCGGCGGCATCGTCGCCGGGCCGGGTCGGGCCGAAGAACGCCGTGATCAGCGGACTCCTCCTGCTCGCGTTCGCGACCTTCGGGCTGGCGCTTGCCGACTCACCGGGAACGGTGGGCATCGCGCGGTTCCTGCAGGGCCTCTCGAGTGCGCTCACCTGGGCCGGGGCGCTCTCCTGGGTGACGGTGTCCACGCCGCGCGCGCTTCGCGGCCAGCTCCTCGGCACGGTCTTCGGGATCGCGGTGCTCGGCGCGATCCTCGGCCCGATGGTCGGTGCGATCGCGAAGCTCGTCGGGTTCCGGGCCGGCTTCATCGGGATCGGCCTGATCGCGTTGCTCCTGGCCGGGGCCGCACTGCTGCAGCCACGCCCCGGGCTCGAGCACATCGAGCCGGGTGCCGTGCGCCGCGCATTTGCCGACCCGGCGTTCGTGGCGGGCCTCTGGCTCAACGCGTTGCCCGCGCTGTTCTTCGGCGTGCTCGACGTGCTGGCGCCGCTCGCACTCGACGCCGGCGGTTACGGCGTCATCGCGATCGGTGCCGTCTTCCTCGTCGCCGGCCTGATCGAGACTGCGCTGAACCCGCTGCTCGGGCGGCTCTCCGACCGCCGGGGGCGGCTGCTCCCGATCCGCTGGGCGCTCTGCGCGTCGATCGTCGTCGGGATCCTGCTCGCGTTCGCCGAGAGCCCGGCCGTGATCGCCGTGCTCGCGATCGCCGGCGCGCTGTCGTTCGGCGGCTTCTACACGCCCGGGATCGCCCTGGTGTCGGATCGCGCCGAGATCGCCGCGCTCGCGCAGGGGTTGGCGTTCGGCGTCATGAACACCGCGTGGGCGGCCGGAGCGCTCGTCGGGCCGACGCTTGGCGGCGGGCTCGCCGACCTGCTCGGGGATGCTGCGCCCTATCTCCTCTGCTCGGCGCTCTGCGCGGGCACGCTCGCCACGATCACGATGCGCGTGCGGTCACGGCCGCCCGCGACCGGATGAGCCTGCGTCAGCCCTGCCGCCGGGCGGGAAACTGCTCGAGCGCCCAGGCTGCGTCGAGCGGACGGCGGCGGTAGTCCTCGCCGCCGACGAGCGCGTAGTTCCGCGTCCGCGGATCCATCGGTAGCCGCGACTCGGCCGGATAGAAGCGGTTGTGGGCGTCGATCAGGTGGTTCACCTCGTCGAACGACCAGCTCTCGACGACGGCCGTCCACGCAGCCGCGAACGCGTCGTCGTCGAGGCCCGCGCGAGAAGCTCGTCCCGAGCGGCCCGGAGCCGGCGCTCGTGCTCCGCGGTCTCCTCGGCGATCGTGCGGAGCCGAACCATGTACGGCAGCGGACCACCGAGTGCCGAGAGATAGCCGTCGGCCGAGGGGCGGAAGTTGCGAAGCCGAAGCCGCAGCTGCCGGCCCTTGAGGCCCGACGAGCGGATGTCCTCGGCGAGCGTCTCTCGGTCACGCCGGTCCCGAGGCGTCTCCGCCGAGACCACGCCCTGCTTGAGGATCTGCTCGCGCTCCTCACGCCTCATGTATCAAGTACAGCAGAGGCGGCCGAGGCTCTGCGGCGGCTGCCGACGCCGCGAATGGCGATCGCGCCGAGCACCGCGCCGACGACTGCGACGGCCGCGAAGGCGGCCCACATCGCCGTGTCGCCGGCGGCTCCCCGCACCTGCAGGCCCATGAACGGCGCGAGCGCGAATCCCATCGCGGCCGTCCCTCCGAACGCACCCATGTAGGCACCACGAAGATCCTCCGGCGCGAGGCCGGCGACGGCCGACTGGGAGACCGGGACCCAGAGCATCTCGCCGATCACGAAGAGCACCAGGACGACGAGGATCACCGGCAGCAACGAGCTCACGCCGAGGAAGAGGAACGGGCAGTCCCATCAGCAACATCGCCACCACCCAGCGCCGGGCAGCGGGAATGCCCGTCACGCGCCGCGTCAGGCGCAGCTGGAAGAACGTCACGAGGATCGGGTTGACGACGAGCAGGAAGCCCCAGGCCCAGGTGGGCACGCCGTGACTCTCGACGAGGGAGATCGGGAGCACCGTCTCGTAGGCGACGTAGACGACCCACGCGAAGACGCTCGCGAGCATGAAGACGAGGAAGGTGCGGTCGTGGACGATGACCTTGAGCGACCCCCGCTCCGGCGGGCCTTCAGGCGCGTACGCGCCACGCTTCGGGAGGTAGCGGAAGGCGAGGAACCACGCGCTCAGGGCCAGCAGGCTGACGCAGGGGAAGAAGAGCGTCCAGCCGCCGATCAGCAGGAAGAGGCTCCCGATCGGTGGTCCCATCGTGACGCCGAGGTTCGCCGCCACGCGCACCGATGCATACGCCTCCTCGTGACGGTCGGGTGGCACGAGGTCGGCCACCATCGCCTGGCCCGCCGAGCCGCCGAACGATCCGAGGCCGGCCGCGCCGACCATGAGCCCGAGGCCGAACCAGATGTTGCCCCCGACCGGTGAGGAACAGCAGCACGTAGACGGCGAGGATTCCCTGCCCGAACAGAATCACGCGGCGGCGGCCGAAGTGGTCCGAGAGGTGTCCGGCGCCGTAGCCGACGACGCCGCCAACCGCGGCCATCAACAGGTAGCCGTAGGAAAGCTGGGTCGAGGTCGCCCCAAGCTCCTTGACCGCCCAGATGCCCATGAAATTCCACGCACTCGAGCCGGCAAGCGAGCCCATGAGCGTTACGAGCAGGACAGGACGTAGCGCGGGGTCGACCTCTGCACCCCAGATCAGGTGCATCAGTCGTCGAATCACGACTCAGACGCTACCGAACCTCTTCTCAGCGGCGGTCGCGCAGGCGGTCGAGCCATGACGCGCGCGATGGCGGTGCATCGGCGACGACCGGCTCGGCCACCACAGGCTCGACAGGCGGCGCCTCCGCGGGCTCGGCAACCGGCTCCGCAGCGGGCGGCGCCACGGCCATCGGCGGGGATGCATCGTCGCGCCGGGCGCGAAGCCGCTCGAAGTCGCCCTGGAGGGCTGCACGCATCTCGCTTTTGTGGCTTTGCTCCTTCACGCGGCCTCGTTCACCGTGTGCCCGGCGTCTCCTTCACGGGCTTTCGGGCACAACCTTGTTCGACCGCCAGGTGAGCGCGGACAGGCCGCCGAGGACGAGGGTCGGGACGACCGTGAGGAAGCGGTAGATGAGCACCGCGGCCACGACGCCTGCGTTGTTGCCGCCGAATGCGACGAGCGCCGTCGTGAGGCCGAGCTCGACGATGCCGAAGCCGCCGGGTGTGATCGGGATCGCCCCGATGATGCGGACGAGCGACCACGCGGCGAAGATCTCGATGACGTCCACCTCGGAGGCAGGCACGCCGACGGCCCGGAGGCTGAGCACGAGGAGGAGGAAGACCGTCAGGCTGCCGGCGAACGTCGCGAGCGTCAGGACGTGCCAGCGCCGCGCGAGAAGGTCGACGGCCTCGTTGCGGAAGCTCGCGAAGCTCGCCCCTCCCCACTCCACTGGCTTGCGTCGGATCTTGGCCTTCGCCCACGAGACGAACCGCGCCACGACGTCGCCGACATCGTGTGCGAGCTCGTCCGAGTAGAGGATGAGCACGAGGATCGCGATGACGACGCCGAGCACGGCGACGCCGATGAAGGCCGCGGTGCCGAGCAGCGCCGTCTCGCCGCCGTCGATCTTGAGCAGGAACAGCGCCACCACCGGGAAGACGAGGTTGGCGAGCTGGTTCCAGACACCGGTCAGTGTGATCGCCCGCGTCACGTCAGGGGTGCGGAAGCCCCAGGCGCGAAGCATCCCCCAGGAACCCGCCATCCCGACGGCTGCTCCGCCGGGGGCGATGATCGAGAGCGCTGTCGACGCCTGCGTCATCGAAAACGCCTGGCGGAAGCGCAGCCCGGGCAGCGTCACCATCCACGGCGGCGCGAAGGTGACGAGGTTGAGCGCCGTCGCGCCGATCAGCACGACCCACCACTCCCACGAGAGCGTCTGGACGACGTCCCAGACTTCGCGGTAGTTCGCGATCTTCGGCAGCGCGAACGCGAAGGTGACGATGACGATCGCAGCACCGAGCCCGCCGAAGGCGTAGCGCTTCCAGCCGGTCCGCTTCTTCTTGGGACGCTCCGGTGCGCCGTCGGTGGTTTCGACGCTGCTCACACCGCCACGCTACCGCCCCCGCGGGACGTTGATCACCGGAACGACGCTGGTATCTTCGAGGCCATGGAGATGATGGGCAACGAGTCGGTGATCTGGGAAGGTCACCCGACCTGGCGGGCGATGCTCTCGTTCCACATCAAGTGGTTCATCGTCACCCTCGTTCTCTTCGGATTGCTCCTGCTCGTTCGCTGGGCCGGCGTCGGCCTCGACTACTCCCTGATCGGCGCCATCCTGGTCGCGGGCATCGTTCTGACGATCGTGATCGGCTGGATCGAGCGCTTCTTCACGCAGTACACGATCACGACGAAGCGGCTCAACATCCGCCGCGGCATCCTCTCGAAGACGGAGAGCTCGACCAACGTCGACCGGATCCAGAACATCACGGTCAAGCAGTCGCCCGTCGACCGGATCATGAAGGTCGGCTCGATCGACTTCGACACCGCCGGCGACGAGAGCTCCGACCGGTTCAGCTTCCTCGGCGTCAACAATCCCCAGGACCTGCGCGAGCGGATCATGCACGCGCGTGACGACGAGAAGGCCGGCATGCAGCACGATCCCCAGGGCGGGCTGGCCTGACTGTCGCGTGGGTCGTGCGACCCTGATCTCGTTGCTCGTCGCCGCCGTTCTCGGGACGTCGGCCGGGCAGGCCGGTTCAGGCACCGCCGCTCCGGAGCGCGTCACGTTCATCGGCGACTCGATCGCCTCCGTGATCTCCTACGACGCGCCGTCGAAGAAGGTGCTCGCGAACGGGATCGACCTCGATCTCCAGCTCGCCGTCTGCCGGCGTCTCGTCGGCGAAAGCTGCCCGTACCAGGGCGTGCGGCCGCTCAGTCTCGTCGACCTCCTCCCCACGATCAAGATCGGACCGACCGTCGTCGTCGAGGTCGGCTACAACGACTTCGAGGATCCGTTCGCGGACTCGGTCGAGGCATCCCTCCAGGCGCTCCGCAAGGCGGGCGCGGTGCGGGTTCTCTGGCTGACGCTGCGCGCCGACCGCACGTCGTACCTCAGCATGAACGACGTGATCCGGGCGGCCGCGACGCGGCATCCCGAGATGACGGTGGTCGACTGGAACCTCTTCTCGCGCAGCCATCCGGACTGGTTCCAGGACGACGGCCTCCACCTGAACGACGTCGGGGCGCTGATGATGGCAACGCTCATTCACCGTTCGCTCGACCAGCTCGGGCTCGTCGCCGCCGCGCCGGTCGCGAAGCTCGCGATCACGACGAAGGCCCTCCCGGCGGCGAGGGTCGGTCGCGCCGTACAAGGCACGGCTGATCGCGTCGGGAGGCAAGCGGCCGATCGTCTGGACGGTGAAGGCCGGAACGCTTCCGGCCGGCCTGCGCCTCACGCGCGACGGATGGGTGCGGGGAACACCGAAGGCCGCAGGCAAGCCCGCGGCAACGCTGCGCGCGACAGATTCGGGCCGGCGCACGGCCGTCCGGCGATTCGTGCTCGCCGTGCGCGCACGCTGACCCGAGCGGCTAGCATGCCCGCGATGCCTCTCGCCATCAGCATCCTGTTCTTCCTGCCGTTCATCATCCTCGGCGTCGCGCTGCTCTTCCTGCTCGTGCTGTTCCTGCTGGCGCGGATCCAGAACGGCCGCTTCCTGCGCCCGATCGTGACGACGCTCTCGCGGATCCCGTTCATGAAGCGCTGGTTCCAGAAGATGTCGGTGGCCGCGTACGAGCGCTCGAATCCGGAGCTCGCGGGAGCGATCAAGAAGATGCAGAGCTTCGGCGAGATCAAGACGCCCGAGCAGGCGCAGCGCGCGCTCGCCGTGATGACGCCGTCGGAGCGCAAGGCCTACATGGAGATGGTCGGCGACCAGGGCGCGATGCCCGAGCCGGTGAATCGCGACCAGCGACGGCGCGTCGAGCGCGGCGCCCAGGGCATGATCGTGCAGCAGCGACCTGGATCCGCCGGCCGCAAGGGCAAGAAACGCTAGAGAGCGCACCGCGGGACGGGCAGGCCTGTCCGCCTGCGACGACCCGTCGGCCTACCGATACCGGTAGACGATCCGCCCGCGGTTGAGGTCGTACGGCGAGAGCTCGACCTTGATCCGGTCGCCGGGATTGACGCGAATCCGGTAGCGGCGCATCTTGCCGGCGGTGTACGCGATCAGCTCGTGGCCGTTGTCGAGCCCGACGCGGAACATCCCGCTCGGGAAGGCCTCGAGCACCTCGCCCTCCATCTCGATCTTTTCCTCGCCGCCGATTGCCCTCGTCTCCCTCGCTCGCTCTCAGACAGTGGCGCAGGGCTCCCGGCGCTCGCGCGCCGGGAGCCGTGCTCAACGCCTAGATCGTGACGACGTTCGTCGCCTCCGGGCCCTTCGCCCCTTCGCGGGGCTCGTACTCGACCTTTGCATTCTCGGCGAGAGTCTTGAACCCGTCGCCCGCAATGTTGCTGTGGTGGACGAAGAGGTCCTTGCCTCCCTCGTCAGGCGCGATGAAGCCGTAGCCCTTCGCGTCGTTGAACCACTTCACGGTTCCTGTTGCCATGAATCACACACCTCCTCTCACCCTTCTCTGAACGGGTGAGGAAAGCGATGTGTTGCCTCCGGAACCGCTCTGATTTGCACGCGGAAGCGTACCTACTGAGCGCACCTGGTGGCGGTCTACGGGAGCCGCGATCGTATGATCGAAGCCCCGCCCCGCGAAGGGAAACAGACCGTGAAACCCCAGATGGACGACACGTGGCTCGAGGCTGTCGGCGACGAGCTCGAGACCCCGGCGATGCAAGGCCTGCGGTCGTTTCTCGCGTCCGAGATCGCGGCCGGGCGCGGCTTCTACCCTCCCGGTCCGCTCGTCTTCAACGCGCTGCGGCTGACACCGCTCGACCGCGTTCGCATCGTGATTCTCGGGCAGGATCCCTACCACGGCCGCGGGCAGGCGATGGGCCTCTCGTTCTCCGTTCCGGCGGGCGTGACTCCACCGCCGTCGCTCCGCAACATCTTCGCCGAGCTCGGGACCGATCTCGGCCTGCCGGTGCCGGGCTCCGGCGACCTGACACCGTGGGCCGAGCGCGGCGTGCTTCTGCTCAACAGCGTGCTCACCGTGGGTCCCGGCTCTCCCGCCTCCCACGCCGGCAAGGGCTGGGAGGGATTCACCGATCGCGTCATCGCCGAGCTCTCTGCGCGACGCGAGGGCATCGTGTTCCTGCTCTGGGGCCGCTACGCGCAGCAGAAGGGGGCGATCGTCGACACGACGCGCCACCACGTGCTGACCGCTGCCCACCCCTCCCCCTACTCGGCGAGCAACGGCTTCTTCGGCTGCCGCCACTTCTCGCGCGCGAACGCGCTGCTCGAAGAGGGCGGGCGGCGCGCCGGTCGACTGGCGGCTGCCCTAGAGGCTAGCTCCAGGGAAGCGCGCGGCCGTCGAACAGCGGCAGCGCGATCTCGTCGCCGCATCGGTCACGGACGGCGCGGTACGCCACGTCGAGCTTCGGCGGGCGCGCAACGGAGTGGCCGTCCGACGCAGCGAGAGTGACGAGACCGGCGTCGAGCAGCGCCCACGACGTGCGCTCGGCGGTGGCGCCGTGGGCGCCGACGAGCGATGGTGCGTTGAGACAGAGGATCCAGCCACGCTCGGCGAGCGGGCGCACGCTCTCGGGATCGTCGGCGACGGGGCGGCAACGCTCCGGGTGGGCGAGCACGGGCACGAGGCCCGCAGCCTCGACCTCCTCGGCCGCCTCGACGACCAATCCGATCGGATCCTCGAGGTCGAGCCACGAGCCCGGGAACTCGATCAGGATCGAGCGGGTGCCGGCAAGCACGAGGTCGTCGAGATCGTTCCCTGCGACCTGGCTCGGGAACACCTCCCAGCCGCGCCGGAGGTCGAGCCCCCAGGCGGCAACCTCGGCACGCATCTCTGCGAGCGACTCGTCGTAGAGGCGGTCACGCTCCACCGTCCGCGGATAGTGATCCCAGGGAGCGTGCGCGTGCGGCGTCGCGAACAGGATCTCGGTGCCGGCCTCGTGGGCGAGGCGGCAGAGCTCGAGGCCCTCGTCGATCGTGGCAGCGCCGTCGTCGCCTGCAGGGACAACGTGCGAGTGGACGTCGACGAAACCGGGCATGCATCGACCATAGCCGCGGGCTCCCGGCCGGCTGCGGGCCTACAGTTCGGCGACGAAGCCGCGAATACGCTCGACGGCCTGCTCGAGGTTCTCGAGCGACGAGGCGTACGAGATGCGGAGATGGCCGTCGCCGTGGCCGCCGAACGAGGTGCCCGAGAGCAGCGCTACGCCGGCCTCGTCGAGCAGCCTGTCGGCCAGCTCGTCTGCACCGATCGGCAGCTCCGACACGTTGGGGAACGCGTAGAAGGCGCCGCCCGGCTCGATGCACCGCACACCGGGGATCGTGTTGAGCGCAGGCACGAGGAAGTCGCGGCGGCGGCGGAACTCGGCCACCATCTCGACGACCGCGTCCTGCGGCCCCTCGAGCGCCGCCACGCCCGCGAGCTGCGCGAACGGCGGCACGCACGAGGTGGAGTTGACGATCAGCCGCGTCAGCGGGTCGACGAGCTCGGCCGGAACGGCGGCGTAGCCGAGCCTCCAGCCCGGTCATCGCGAACGTCTTCGAGAAGCCGTCGAGGAGCACGGTGCGCTCGAGCAGCCCCGGCAGCGACGCGATCGAGGGTGCCTCGACGTCGTAGGTGATCCGCGAGTACACCTCGTCCGTGAGCACCCAGGCGGGAGTCCGCTCGATCGCTGCAGCAGCTCGCTCCAGATCTGCCTGCGCGATGACGCCGCCCGTCGGATTCTGTGGCGCGTTGAGGATCACGAGGCGCGTGCGGTCGCTGAGCAGCTCCTCGAGCTCGGCGGGATCGAAGCTGAAGCCGCGCTCCTCGCGGAGCGGCAGCGGCACCGGCGTCGCGCCCGAGAAGCGAACCGCCGACTCGTAGATCGGGAAGCCCGGATCGGGGTAGATCACCTCGTCGCCCGGGCCACAGGTCGCGAGCACCGTGAAGAAGAGGAACGGCTTGGCGCCGGTCGCGACGACGACGTTCTCGGGATCGATCGCGACGCCCCGCGATGCCGCAAGCGACCGGGCCGCAGCCTCGCGCAGGACCGGGAGCCCTGCCGTCTGGCAGTAGTGCGTCTCGCCGGCACGGATCGCGGCGATGCCGGCCTCGGCGACGTGCGGCGGCGTCTCGAAGTCGGGCTCGCCGATCTCGAGATGGATCACGTCGCGGCCCGTGGCCTCGAGCGCGCGCGCCCGCGCGAGGACGGCAAACGCGCCCTCGGTGCCGAGCCGGCCGACGGCCGGCGCGATCGACGGCCTCACTGCGGGTCTCCCATCGGCTCGACATTACATCGTGCTTGACTGGGGGAATGACCGTTCCGAACGACCGGCGCGCGACGAGGAACGGTCGTGTCGCAATCATCGTCGCCGCGGCCGCCTGGTCGACGGCCGGGCTCGCCCAGCGGGAGCTCGAATGCGACGCCCGCGACGCAGGTCGCCGGACGCGCGCTCTTCGCCTTCCTCGCGCTGCTCGTCGTCGTCGCCCTGACGGAGGAGGCGGGCGTGATCTCGTCCGTGCGCGCGCTCGGCCGCGACGGGGCCGTGGTCACCTTCTTCCTCGGCCTCTCCTCGGCGACGTTCCTGCTCGCGCTCAACTACACGTCGGTCGCGAACGTCCTCTTCCTCCAGGCGTCGGCGCCCGTGATGGCCGCGCTGCTCGGCTGGGCGATCCTGTCGGAGCGGATCTCGCGCCGCACCTGGATCGCGATGCTCATGGCCGCGGTCGGGGTCGGGGCGATGGTCGATCGGCTCGTTCCACGCCGGGCGCGCTCGCGGTCGCCCTGCCGATCGTGATGACGTTCTCGTTCGCGATCGTGATCGTGCTGACGCGGTATCGCCGCGACGTCTCGATGATGCCGGCGACCTGCGCCTCGCAGGCGCTCGTGGTCGTGGTCGTGGCGCCGTTCGCATCGTTCGGCTCGGCGACGGGCTCCGACTGGGGCATCTTCTTCGCGCTCGGCGTCTTCCAGATGGGCCTCGGCCTCGCGTTGCTGACGGTCGGGGCGCGCCTGCTCGCTCCGGCCGAGGTGGCGCTGCTCTCACTGCTCGAGGTCGTGCTCGGGCCGCTCTGGGTCTGGCTCGCCTACTCGGAGCGGCCGACGACCGCCGACGCTCGTCGGCGGCGCCGTGATCACGGCGGCGATCGTCGTGCAGGCGACGGCGAGCGACGACACGCCCGTCGCCGTACCTGTGCCGGAGCGACGGCCGCATACCCGCGCCCGAGTCCGGCTAGCGGCGGCTCAGCCGCCTGCGAGCTTGGCGCGGTAGCCCGCTGCCTGGAGCCGGGCCACGACCTTCTCGCGGTGGTCGCCCTGGATCTCGATCGCGTCGCCCTTGACCGAGCCGCCGGAGCCGCAGTGGCGCTTGAGGTCGCTCGCGACGCTGGCGAGATCGCCGTCGAGACCGCGCACGACGGTCACCGTCTTGCCGCCGCGGCCGCCCTTCTCGCGGAAGACGCGCACGACGCCGTCCTTCGGGAGCGCCGGTCCGGTCGATGCCTGCGTCGGACTTGCGTCCGCGGCTTGTCGCGCCGGCGGTCGCCGTCGTCGGTCGAGTAGACGAGTCGGTGGTTCGACATCCCAGCGATCGTAGCCACCGGCTACGCCGAGTCGAGCGTCCAGTAGAACTCGGCCCCCGCCGGGATCGGCCGTGCGACCTTGCTCAAGGCAGCTCGCGTGGCGATCGGATCCAGACCGGCGACCGCGGCTACCTCCACTGTCGCCAGGGGCTCGTTTGCCCAGGCGAGCACCGCCTCGACGGAGGCTGGGCGTGCTCTCCGAGCGAGCTCTGGAGCGAGATTCGCGATCGCCGTCTCGTACACCTCGGCGGGGTTGAAGCCCGGGATCGATGCGGTCGATCCTGTCGAGAGATTGGTGATCTCGTAGCTCGGAGCGGTGTAGCGCCGTTGCGTGCGGGGGCCACCGAGCTTGTGATCGAGCGCCCTGGCCGCTCGCGACGGCGACCGGGCGGCGTCGATGTCGGCACGGAGTGCGTCGTCCACCGCGGGCGAAGCGCTCCACGCTGCGACGGAGGCAGGATCGAGACCCGCATCGCCCGCCGCCTGCGCCAGGAGCTCTGGCTCGTCGATGAGGCCACCGGCCATCACCAACACCCGGATGCGCCGGAGGAGCGCGGCCTCCGCGGCCGGCGCGTGCAGGCGCGCGGCGACGACCGCTCGGCATGCGGGCTCGGATGATGCCGGGCGCGGATAGGGATCCGGATCGATCGGCATGCCGTATCGGCGCTGCAGCCCGGGAGCGCCTTCGGCGAGCTTCTCCGCCTCGCCGGGCTCGAGCGTGAGCACGATCATCCGGTTCTGCCACGCGAGCTGCTCGCCGTAGACCCAGCGGAGCCGGTACCGCGTCGGCTCGGCGGAGAACGCAAACGGGCAGGCCGGATCGGTGAAATGCGTAATCGAGAGGGACACGGAAGCGGTGGTCGCGGTGCGGGTCGCTCAGGCGGTCAGCTGATCGCTGCGCAGCAGGTTGTCGGCGCTCGCGTGGGCGGCGCGGAGCGCGCCCGCGAGCCTCGACGCTGCCGTGCCGCCCGAGGCATAGACACCCGAGAGGTAGTTCCCGTGTCGCTGGTAGATGGCGATGATGTCGCGCCGCACTTTGCGGCCGTCCTCCGTCACCTCGACCGTCATCTTGATCGCCACCGAGCCGGCCAGCAGCCGTGGATCGTGGAGGAGCGCGACCGAGAGGTACCGCTCGGCGCCGTGGCCGGGAACAGGGCTCTGCACCGCCGTCCGCGGGCAGGTCCGCACCCGGCGGGCGACCTCGCGGAGCGCCTGCTTCGCGCCGCCCGGCGAGTAGCGCACGACCTCGTTCGAGAGCTGCGGAGCACCGGCCTGACCGGCGTAGATCGTCTGAAAGCGCCGTTGCCTGAGCGATTCGCTCGGATAGCCACCACCGCAGAAGTCGAGCGTTACCTGTCCGACCACCTGACGGCCGCCGTCCATCGTGTAGCGCGTGTAGCCGGGACCGACCTGTTTCGCCGTCAGGACGACCGAGTCGAGTGGCGGCGGCTCGGCGGTCGCGGCCATGCACGGAGGCGGCCGTCGGCAGCGACCACCAGGACCGAGATCGTCACGAGCACCGCGCTACGTCGTCTCATCTGCATCGCTTTCCACGGGAGCCGTGATCTCACTGTAGCGAGGCGCCTGCCTCCTTCTCTCGCAATGGTGGTGTCAGCCGCACCGCGAGTGTGGCGTGCCGCCGGACTGTGCGAAGCGATCCCCGACTGCGAGGTTTCAGTCATCAACCGCCAACCCCTCAGAAGGAGCCCCGCCATGTCCGCAGTTCACACGCTCACCCGCCCGTCGTGAGCTCGCGTACCGCTCGTCGAACGGGATCGATGTCTTCCTCCTCTGGTGCCCGGCCGACGACTCCCTGGCCGTCGTCGTGATCGACGAGGCCGCCGAATCGTTCGAGCTCGCGTGACGAGCAACGAGGCACTCGACGTCTTCGACCATCCGTACGCGCACGCCGCGTTCCGTGGGATCGCTCTGGCCGACGCCCCGGTCGAGACGGCCGCCTGACACCCTCCTGCCGCCTGCCGGCCCTCGTCCGATGGGGGCCGGCGGTCGCGGTCGGTCAGAACGAACGCACGACGTGCGACGAGGCGGGGCGCGCGACGCGCGCCCCGCCGGCGGTTACCGAGCGGCTTGCGGTGTCGCGTAGCGGCGGCCGAGCCGGGCGAGTGCGACGAATCGGAGCCGGGGCCGAGCACGGCGCTCTCGGGTGCGGAGCCAGTCGAGCATCTCGCGCTCACGGGTCTCGAACTGGGTCGGGCGAACGGTGTATGGGGTTGAATTGTTCATAGGCACAGGATCGCCGCCACGCCTCCCCGGCGGCGTACGGTTGGCCGTAGTTCGAGCGGGAGCCGACCCGTCAGTTCGCTCACTCTCCGAATCGGCTCCGGAATCGCTCGAGCAGCTCGGCGAGCTGCTCGTTGTCGAGGTTGCCGTACCCCGGCGGGACGTAGTGCTCGTCGATGCCGAGCACCTTGCCGGCGAGAGATGCCGCCTCGTGCGCAGCGCCGAAGCCGTCCCGGTAGACGACACGCACGACGGGGATGCGACTGCGCGGCCCCATGTCCACGATGTCCGCCTCGAAGCGCTCGACCTCGCCCCAGGCTGCCTTCCAGGTCTTGACGGGCGAGACGACCGTGAAGGTCTGGTCGTCGAGTCGGAGCTCCGTCCGCTTCGGCATGATCGCCATCACGCCGCCGAAGAGCCCGACGGCTGCCAGCGCGAAGCAGAACACAGCCACAACCACCCCTCCCGACACGGCGGCGACGAGCCCTACGAGACCGAACAAGGCAGCAGCTCCGAAGGCAGCGATCGTCCCACTTCGCGAGGGACGGAGGACGAGCGGCAGGTTGGCGGGGATCTCGGGGATGGGCTTCACGAGTGCGACGCTACTCCGCCGACGGGACGTGCTGCGCGTCCCGTGCCTCGGTCACGGTTTGCCGCTCGGTACAGCGGGAAGAACGAGCCGATGCCAGGCACACATCTCAACGGGAACGGCGGAACGGCAAACGGCGGCAAGGCGCCGCGGGCGCTCGCGATCTATCTCAAGGATCACCACGCCGCCGGAAGCGCCGGCGCGCGGCTGGCCGCTCGGATCGCGGAGAGCTGCGGAGGATGAGGCACGGGCCGACCTCGCCCGGATCGCCCAGGAAGTGCAGGAGGATCTCCATACGCTCGAGCGTGTGATGCTGGCGGAGAAGGTTCGTCCGAACGCAGCCAAGGACACGGTCGCGAAGAGCCTCGAGCTGCTGGGGCGGTTCAAGCCGAACGGACGCATCACCGGTCGTGCTCCCTTGAGCGACGTGATCGAGCTGGAGACGCTCCTCGTCGGGATCACGGGCAAGGCGGCGCTGTGGAAGTCTCTTGCCGAGGGCGGCACGAGGGCGAGTGTCGACCTCGACGAGCTGCTCGGCCGCGCGGACGCTCAGCGGGCCACCGTATCCCGCTGCCGCGACCGCGCGGCCTCACGGGCGTTCGCCCGCCGTTCCTGACGAACCGCCGGCGCTACTCCGCCATCGACTCCCCCGAGCCACCGAGCTCCGCCGGGAAGTCCTTCAGCTTCGGCAGGCCGTCCTTCATCGGGAGCACGGTCGACTCGTAGTTGACGTGCACGCCGGGCTCGAACGGGAAGCGTCGGGATCGTCGCTGCGAAGACGTCGACGAGGTTCCACTCCGGGTGCCGCGTCATCAGGTGGCCACCGCAGACCGTGCACCACTGGCGATAGCTCCGCGGGTTCGCGTTGTACTCGCCGATCTTGTCCTCGCCCTGCGTCACCGTCGACCGCCTCCGGCGGCCAGAGCGTGAAGGCGTTGACCGGGCCGGCCGACCAGCTCCGGCACGCCTTGCAGTGGCAGTAGCCGGCGCCGACCGGATCACCGGTGACGGTGATCTTGACTGCGCCGCAGTAGCACTGACCCTCGTAGGTCTTCTCGTCCTGGCTCATGCGTCACTCACTCCCATCACTCGAAGCACACAGCGAGATTCCACGGGGCACGCTATCGAACGGCGTGCGAGAAACAAGCGGGTGCGTGATCGTATGTCACTCCGAGCGTCCGAGTAGGCCCATCTGGAGGTCAGGCTCGCCGTCCGCTACTCGAGCGGCGCACGGAGCTCGCCTCACACCAAACCATGCCCGTCGAGGCTTGCTATTACCCGCAACCTGTGACCGGTCCATGACGAAGGGCCCGCGTAGCGGGCCCTTCGGCCTTGGGTGCTGCTTGTTGTCGCCGGGCTAGCCTCGTCCGGGGGGGGCAGCTCGAGAAGTCGCCCTCGTGACGGAGGCCGCTGCAGGAAGTCGCCGAGGCTCCTGATGATGGCCCTTCGGCCCGAGATGACCCATCTTAGTCGCGTTGACGCTGACGTAGACAGCACCACGGGATTCGTCGCGCTGCCCGTGTTGTGGCAGACCCAGACCTTCTCGGCCGGCGCTCCCATCGCGCTCGACGCTGCCATCGCGGCGACCGCTACCGCCGCAACAAGAAACTTCTTCATACGCCATCCCCCTCTTTCGGTATTGACACGAACGGCGTTGTGCCGCATACGCACGGAGTTTATTCCCTCTTCGTCCACTGTCAACCGGAGTCCGCGGGGACGCTCGTGCTCGCGTAGTGGCTCGACGGGCTTGTCTTCGTCATACCCGTCGTCCTGCTTGCTGCCTGGCTCAACGCTCTGGTTGTCGTGGCGACGCCGAGCTCGTGCCTCTCAAGACCGTGTTGCCGCTGGCTCGGGCCTATCGAAGAATCGACAACAGCCGCTCTTTGCGGAGATTCCCGTTGCGCACACTTGACGAGCTCCTCCCCACACCCGTAGGTTGGTCGAGCACCGAGCACGGAGTTCTCGCAGCCGCCGAAGACGCAAGTCGACGAAGGCAACGGAGCCCGGCAACCAAGTGGCAGGGCGCTTCGGCGTCAGGTCAGCTGGTCGTCAGGCCGAGGTGGGAGCAACCGACTCGGTGCTTTTTTTGCGCCGGCGGACCCCGGAACGCCGCCCACCGCGACCGCCCGCTGATCCGTCGCCGACGCGAGTTCGCATCTTGCCGCGCCCGCAAGCACGCTGCGCCCTCTATCGGCTAGCGACCGGCAGAAGCCTCTGCTGCCTTGCGGATGAGCTCCATTGGGCTCGCCAGGCGGATCGACGGAAGCTCGGGCCAGCGCGGGCCGACTGCGACCAGATGACACCAGCCCATCGAGGCATCGAGTCCGTTCGCATCGAGTTCGAGGAGCAACGCCCGCTTCTGCGCCGCCGGAATGACCTCGTCGAGCCAGTCGGCAAACGCCGGCTGCAGCGGGTACCGCAGCACGATTCGGAGCTCCGGCCCGGTGAACTCGTTCACGCCGGCCAGTTGGATAACTCGTCGAACGACGGATACGGCCCCGGCCCGTTGAAGATGTCCCCTAAGCGGTGATCGTCCACCGCCTCACCGCAATCGGAGAAGGGCGTCACCGCCATCAGACGCTGACCGCGGCGGCGCGCTCCCTACACTTTGCAGCCTGATGGCGAGCACCATGGACTACACCGTCCGCGACAACCCGGCCGAGCTGCGCTACGAGATCCTCGCCGACGACGATCTGCTGGGGATCATCCGCTACGTGAAAGAGCCCGGCACCGTGGTGCTCGTCCATACGGAGATCGAGCCGAGCCTCGAGGGTCAGGGCGTCGGGAGCCGGCTGGTCGCGGGCGCGCTCGCCGACATCAGGTCGCGCGGCCTCAAGCTCGTCCCCGTGTGCCCGTTCGTGCTGGCATACCTCAAGCGGCACCCCGAGTTCGACGACCTCGTCGTCACGAGCTCGCTTCCGCCCGACTGAATCCGCGGTCTGTATAACGCAAGGAGATGGAACTCTCGGAACAGCGGCCGGTGAGAGAGCCAGGCCCCGACCACCCGATCGTGATCGAGCCGGCGGGCCAGCGCATCAGCGTGACCGTGGCCGGTGTGGTCGTCGCTGAAAGCGAGCGAGCACTGACGCTGCGTGAGGCGGGCTACGCGCCTGTTCAGTACTTCCCGCCCGAGGACGTTCACTTCGAGCTGCTCGAGCCGACCGACCATACGACGTGGTGCCCCTACAAGGGCGAGGCCGACTACTTCAGCATCCCGACCGGCGGCGAACGCTCCGTCAACGCCGCCTGGCGCTACCGCCAGGCGTTCCCCGCCGTCGCCGCGATCGCGGGCCACATCGCGTTCTATCGCGATCGCGTCGACGCGATCGCCTGAGCCTTCCGCTCCGGGTCGAGGAGACGTCTCCTCGATCCGCGCGCCCGGTAGCGAAATCACCAAGGCGGGTAGGTAGGTCACAACACCGACGTTCCCGTGAATGAGGAGGAGCAGGCAATGGGCAAGCTGATCGCGACCACCCAGGCGACGCTGGACGGAGTCGTCGACCCTGTCGGCGAGTGGGTACAGCCGGACGGAGACCACGGCACGTATTCGTTCGAGCGCCAGGCGAGATCCAGCGGCCTGGTACTGGGACGGAAGACGTACGAAGGCCTCGCCGGCTTCTGGCCGAGCCAGACGGGCAAGTGGGCCGAGATGATCAATCCGATGCCCAAGTACGTGGGCTCCACCACCCTCTCCGGCGAGCTCGGCTGGAACGCGACGCTCCTCGAGGGTGACATCGCGGACTCGATCCCGAGGCTCAAGAGCGCCGTCAGCGGTGACCTGTTCATGCACGGAAGTGGAGAGTTCGCGTACGCGCTCGCCCAACGGGGCCTGATCGACGAGTACGAGATCTACGTCAACCCGCTTGTCTGGGGCAACGCCAACCTCCACGTCCTCGGCGACCGCGGGATCGTCCGGATGGATCTCGCCGATGTGAAGCGGTTCGACTCAGGCGTGGTGCTGCTCACCTATACGCAGGGAGCGCTCACTGCAGCCTGAGCGCGGTGCGGCGTGTTGCGATGTTCTGTCGGCGGCCTCGTCGGGCGATCACGCCACGGGGGTATCGGAGTTGCGAATGGGCTCACTGCCAGTGAGCTGCTCGAGCGATTCAACGGCGTCGCGTGGCTCTGGCATGGCGGCGATCTCGTTCCCGATGTGGTGGGCAGCGGTCCGGAAGGTGGGGTCGTGCAGGAGCTTCCGGACGGCGTCGCGGGCCGAGCCGGCCGTTAGGCGATCAGGCATCAGTTGGATGGCAGCGCCCGCGGCAACAACGCGGTCGGCGTTGTAGAAGTGATCGGCGCCTTGGGGAACGACGAGAAGCGGCAGCCCGAATGCAAGTGCACCAAGGGTTGAACCGGCACCACCATGTGTCACGGAAGCGGCGCAGTGAGGGAGCAGCAGCTCTTGTGGGATGTACTGATGCACGTGGACATTGGAGGGCTGCGGACCGAGCATCTCAGGGTCGTTCTGCTCGCCTACGGTGACGACGATGTTCAGCGCTTCGTCGCGGAGGCCGTTGAGGAGCGCGTGGAAGACATCGAGGTTGTGGTTGTAGACGGTGCCCAGTGTGATGTAGACGATCGGCAGATCGTTTAGCGCATTCAGCCACGGCACCTGGGTCTCCGGTGGCCGAGTCTCGACGGTCCGGATGCCCTGCACTACACCCAGAACCGTGTCGTGGGCCTGCAGGCTTGGCGGGCATACGTCGAGGTAGAGGTAACGGTAGAAGCCCCCGAGGGGGTGCGGCGTCAGGCCGTGCGACTGTCCAGAAGGGCGCAGTGGCGTCGCCGGCGGCCCGGATGACAGCGTTCTGGACAGCAGGCCCGTAGCTGTGCTCCACATACGGGATGCCCGCGCTGGTCGCGACGAGTGGTGCGGCGAACTCTGCGACGTCGTGTACGACAACATGAGGCCTCCACCGCTCGACGATCTCGAACAGGCCCTTCAGGCGCGGCCCCAGCTCGACCCGGACGAAGAGCTCCGCGAACACGAACGGGCGAACGTGCGCAGGAGGGAGCGACGCGGCAATCTGTCGAACGCGCCGCGCCGACGGCTCCACGGTGTCCTTGTCCAGCCCGATGCGGAACGCCGTAAAGCCTTCCGTCCTGGCTTCGCCCGCGATCGGTTCGCCCGACGCGAACGCCACATCGTGCCCGGCCTCGGTCAGGGCGCGCGCGAGCGGCAGCATTGGTCGATAGTGACCTGCCAACGGTCTACAGGTCAGCAGCACGCGCATGGCGCCAGGCTACCCCGGTGCCCGTTCCCTAGCCGCGGCGCATCATCTCGGCCACCCACCCGATGCAAGTTTCGCAAACACTGGCGCCATGCCGCGGGTGTCCAGCGCCGTGCCCGGATCAGGGGAACGTCAGAGTCATCGTGTAGCTCGCGGTTTCTGTCGCTGCGAGTTGTGTCAAGGGGAAGTCATCGCCTGATCGCAGGTCGCTCTCGGCTTCGATGGGGTAGCGGCATCCATCGGCAGGGCGTCCAGTGACTGATCCAGCGTGCGAGACGGTTGTTACGAACGTTGTCGTCGCACCGTTCGACTGGAATTGAACTGGGTTACCGTGGGTCGACACGACGCGGTCCGCGTAACGGACTGCCAGATCCGGCGGAGCGCCTGCGAACGCCTACGACCGGCATCCGGCACCGAATGAACTGCGCTCTCCGTCAGCTCCAGCTCGCGTCGGCCGGGCAGCGGATGCGGCGAGCGTGCGAATTGCGACGGTCGACGACGGTCCGGGCGTCGAGCGGCTCGACCGATGCCAGCGTCAGGGCCGAACGACGATGTCCTAAGAGCTGCCCTTCTTAGAGCAGTTCTTAGAACGCTTCTCATGGAGGCGGCGGGAATCGAACCCGCGTCCGCGGACGCACCGACAGAGGGTCTACGAGCGTAGTTCGCCTTGAATCTCACCCGACGGCCGGTGGCGAACGACCTACCGGCGGGCCAGCCCTCCTTTAGATGTCGCGCTTTGGGCGAGTGGCTCTCCCGTAGCGCCGAGCCCGATGGTTAGCGCCGGCTCTGGTCTCGGGCCCAACCAGAACGGGCGTCGCTAGCTAGTCAGTGACTAGGCAGCGAGTGCGAGATCTGAACGATTCGCATTTGTGTGTTTCCCGGTGGATTAACGAGGCCAACCGGGGACCTCGGCTCGCATCTAAGCCGGAGAACCGACCACGTCGAAACCAGGTCGCCCCCGTATGTCATTTCTACGCTTCGGATGGTAGCCGTCAGGTGGCATGCGCAAGGGCCGGGAAGGCAGCCCAGCGACCGGCGCCCGGCTAAAGCCGGGCACCGGCTGCCCGGCTGGGGAGAGGCTGAAGCCTCTCCCCGCGACCGTCGGCGACCCGTAGGATCACGCCATGGACCAGCGCGCCAAGGCCGAGGCTCTCCGCGACCTCCACATCCCCGGCGATCCGCTGCTGCTGCTCAACGCGTGGGACGCGGCGAGTGCAGTCGTGATCGCCCGCGGTGGGGCACGCGCGATCGCGACCTCGAGCGCCGCCGCCGCCAACGCCCTCGGGTACGCCGACGGGCAGCACCTGACGCGCGAGCAGATGCTCGGCGCGGTCGCCGCGATCGCCGGCGCCGTCGACCTGCCCGTCACGGCCGACATGGAGGCCGGCTACGGCGACGAGCCCGACGCCGCTGCGGCCACGGCGCGCGGTGTGATCGAGGTCGGTGCGGTGGGGCTCAACATGGAGGATCTGCAGCGACGGCGGCGACGATCTGCTGCCGATCGAGCGGTTCGCGGCCAAGATCGCCGCCGTGCGGGCGGTCGGCGACGAGACCGGCATCCCGCTCGTGCTCAACGCGCGCACCGACGTCTTCCTCGGGCAGGATCGGCGACCCGGACACCCGTCTCGAGCACGCTGTCGAGCGCGGGAACGCGTATCTCGATGCGGGAGCGGATTGCATCTTCGTGCCCGGGGTGATCGATACCGACGGTGATCACCGGCCTCGTCCAGGGCATCGACGGGCCCGATCAGCGTCCTCGCCGTTCCGGGCTCGCCGCGCGCTCAGCGACCTCAAGGCGCTCGGCGTGGCGCGGATCAGCACCGGCTCGGGGCCGTACCGGGCCGCACTCGCGCTCGCACGCCGGATGGCGCAGGAGGCCTACGGCCAGGGGTCGCTCGAGTCGATGATCGCCGCGCAGGTCGCGTTCGCCGACGCGCAGGCGCTGTTCCCGAGCTAAGCCGCTGCGGGGGCAGACATTTTGCCCGAACCGCGGTATCGTCAGTAGGGGAGAACGATCGAGGAGGGGCAGATGTCGTACGTGCAGGCACGTCCATACGAGAACCTCGTCGACCTGCGCGATCGCGCGCGGGACGAGGTCGGCAAGGTCGTCGTCGGCCAGGGCCACGCGGTCGACCTGCTGCTCGTCGCAGCGCTCGCGCAGGGCCACGTCCTGATCGAAGGCCCGCCCGGGAAGCGCGAAGACGCTGCTCGGACGCGCGATGGCGCACGTGCTCGGCGCGAAGTTCAAGCGCATCCAGTTCACGCCGGACACGACGCCCGACGAGATCACCGGCCGCAACGCGGTCAAGATGGGCGAGCAGGTGTTCATGCCCGGCGTCGTCTTCACGAACGTCCTCCTCGCCGACGAGATCAACCGGACGCCGCCGCGCACGCAGGCGGCCCTGCTCGAGGCGATGCAGGAGCGCACCGTCACGGTCGAGGGCAAGACGCACCAGCTGCCCGACCCGTTCCTCGTGATCGCGACCCAGAACCCGTTCGAGCACGAGGGCATCTTCCCGCTGCCCGAGTCGCAGCTCGACCGCTTCCTCTTCAAGATCATCCTCGACTACGCCGACGCCGAGAGCGAGATCGAGATGCTCCGGCTGCCGCACACCGGCGTGACGCCGGACATGCTCGGCGAGATCCAGTCGCTGCTCGGGGTTGTCGGGCTCGACAGGGCACGCGCCGACCTCGATCTGACGACCGTGCCGATCGACGTCGCGCACGTACATCGTCGGGATCGTGCGGCGCACGCGTGAGAACCCGGGTCTCGAGCTCGGCGCGAGCTCCCGCGCGGCGATCCACCTGCTCAGCGCCGCGAAGGCGCAGGCACGGCTCGGCGGGCGCGATCACGTCACGATCGAGGACGTGCGCGACGTGGCGCCGTACGTGCTGCGCCACCGCCTGATCTGCCGCGAGGGCACGACGCCGGACGACGCACTGCAGGCCGCCCTCGACGGCTAGCCCGCCGCGGGCGAGGCGCACGCCGCGCCCCGCCCGCAACGAACGCGTCACTCAGGCGAGCGCCTCGGCAAGCGCGCGCTTCGTGAGCACGCGCGCGAGGTGCATCCGGAACTCCGCCGAGGCAGCTGTGTCGCTCGACGGCTCGGTGCCCTCGGCCGCGTGTGCCGCAGCGTCGGCCGGCGAGGCACCGCTCGCGACAGCCTCCTCGACCGCCAGCGCCCGCAGCGGCGTCCCTCCCATGTTCGTGAGCGCGACCGAGGCTCCGGTAGCGGATCCGTTGTCGCGGTGGACGAGCGCCGCCACGCCGACGGTGGCCCAGTCCTGCGCCCGCCGGTGGTACTTGAGGTACGCCCAGCCGGTCGAGTCGCCGAGCTTCGGCACCCTGATCTCGGTCAGCACGCTCACCGTGGCCGACAGGCCGTCTCGAACACGCCGGTGAAGAAGTCGGCCGCCGGCACGACCCGCTCGCCGCCTGCGCCGGACGATCACGAACTCGGCGCCGAGCGCCAGCATCACCGCGGGCAGATCCGAGGCCGGGATCGCCGTGGGCGAGCGAGCCACCGATCGTGCCGCGATGGCGCACCTGCGGGTCGCCGATCTTGCCCGCCGTCGTCGAGACGATCGGGCAGTGCTCCTGGAGCAGCGGATCGGCGTGCACCGCCGCGTGCCGCGTGAGCGCCCCGATCGCGAGCTGCGTGCCCGCGTCGCGGACGTAGGCGAGCTCGGACAGCCGCCCGATGTCGACGAGCTTCGACGGCCGCGCGATCCGGAGCTTCATCGCCGGTAGGAGCGAGTGCCCGCCCGCGAGCAGCTTCGCGTCGGGATCCGCGCCGAGCAGGCTGCGAGCGCGTGCTCGACCGACTCCGCCAGCTCGTAGTCGAACGCTGCCGGGATCATGACTTCGCCTCCTCGATCGCGCGCCAGACTCTCTCGGGAGTCGCCGGCATCTGGATATCGGTGACGCCGAGGTGCGCGAGCGCGTCGATCACGGCGTTGATCACGGCCGGGGCAGCCGCGATCGTGCCGGTCTCCCCCACGCCCTTGGCGCCGAACGGATGATCGGTCGCCTTGCGTCTCGGTGCGGTCGAGCTCGTACGAGGGCAGCTCGGCCGCGGACGGCACGAGGTACATCGCGAGCGTCCCGTTCAGCAGGTTGCCGTCCTCGTCGTAGATCGCCTCCTCGTACAGCGCCGTCGCGATGCCCTGCGTGATGCCGCCGTGCACCTGCCCGTCGACGATCAGCGGGTTGACCACCGTGCCGACGTCGTCGATCGCGACGTAGCGGATCAAGCCGCGCGTCGCCCGTCTCGGTGTCGACCTCGACGACGGCCGCATGGGCGCCGCCGGGCCAGGAGAAGTTCGGCGGGTCGTACGTCGCCGTCGCCTCCAGGTTCGGCTCCATCCCGTCGGGGAGGTTGTGCGCCGCGAACGCCGCCCACGCCGCGCCCTTGACGGTCATCTCCTTGTCGGGCGAGCCCTTGACGCGTGAACGTGCCGTCGGCGTAGTCGAGGTCGTCGGCCGAGACCTCGAGCTGGTGCGCCACGATCTCGCGCGCCTTGTCGATGATCTTCTCGCCCGCCGTCCAGAGCGCGGCTCCGCCGACGGGGAGGCTCCGGCTGCCGTAGGTGTCGAGACCGTAGGGCGAGATGCTCGTGTCGCCGTGCAGCACCTCGACCTCGGACGGATCGCAGCCGAGCTGGTCGGCGACGATCTGCGACCAGGCCGTCTCGTGGCCCTGACCGTGCGGCGAGGTGCCCGTGACGACCTGGAACGTGCCGGTCGGCAGGCAGCGGATCGTCGCCGTCTCCCAGCCGCCGGCCGCGTAGCGGATCGCGCCGAGGATCCGCGACGGCGCGAGGCCGCACATCTCGTTGTAGGTCGAGAAGCCGACCCCGATCTGCTTCACGTCGCCACGCTCGCGGCGTGCCTTCTGCTCCGCCTCGAGCTCGTCGAGGCCGAGATGCTCGAGGCAGCTTGTCGAGCGAGGCGTGGTAGTCGCCGCTGTCGATCGTCAGCCCCGACGCGAGCGTGGCCGGGAACTCCGAGATGAAGTTCTGGCGCCGCAGCTCGATCCGGTCGATCCCGAGCTCCTTCGCGAGCAGGTCCATCGTGCGCTCGAGCACGTAGGTCGCCTCGGGCCGGCCGGCGCCGCGGTAGGCGTCGGTCGGCGTCGTGTTCGTGAAGACGCCCGTGAAGGTGACGCTGTAGTTCGGGATCGCGTACGGGCCGGCGTAGATCCAGGCGCCGAGCAGCGGGATGCCGGGCGTGACGAGCTGGAGGTACGCGCCCATCGAGGCGATCACGTCGGCCCTGATCGAGGTGATCTTGCCGTCCTTCGTCGCCGCGAGCTCGAGCGTCGTCACGAAGTCCCGGCCGTGGATCGTCGCGAGCGCGTTCTCCGAGCGCTCCTCGATCCACTTCACCGGGCGTGCCCAGCCGCCGGGCGAGCGCGACGGCGAGCAGCTCCTCGGCGTAGACGTCGAGCTTCGAGCCGAAGCCGCCACCGACATCGGGGGCGATCACGCGCAGCTTCGTCTCGGACATCCCGAGCGTGGCGGCGGTGAGCAGCCGCAGGATGTGCGGGATCTGCGTCGCCGACCACAGCGTCACGTCGCCGCCGGGCTCCGGCCGGGCGACGACGCCGCGCGGCTCGATCGCGTTCGGGATCAGCGGCGGCTGCACGTAGCGGTGCTTGACGATCACATCGGCGCCGTCGTCGAACGTCGCCCGTCTCGAGCTTCCAGACGTAGCGAGACGTTCGTGCCGAGCTCGTCGTGCACGAGCGCCGCGCCGTCCTGCGCGGCGGCCGCGACGTCGACGAGCGCCTCGAGCGGCTCGTAGTCGACGTCGACGAGCTCGGCCGCGTCGATCGCGTGCGCGCGGGTGTCGGCGATCACGACCGCGACGCCGTCGCCCTCGTAGTGCACCTCGTCGACCGCGAGCGGGTAGTGCTCGGGGCTCTTCATGTCCTCGGTCACCGGCCAGGCGCACGGCATCGCCGCCTTCCAGTCGTCGCGCAGGTCGGCGCCGGTGAACACGGCGACGACGCCCTCGGCTGCCTTCGCCGCTGCGGTGTCGATCGACGTGATCCGCGCGTGCGCGTACGGGCTGCGGACGACCGCCATCACGACCGTTCCCGGCAGGTCGAGGTTGTCGACGAAGGTTCCGCGCCCGCGCAGGAGCGGGTCGTCTTCCTTGCGCTTCAGCGCGCGAGCCGATGTGCCGTGTCTCGGTGGCGCTCATGCCGTCGCTCCCCGCTGCCGCGGCGACTGCCTCGACGATGTTGTGGTAGCCGGTGCAGCGGCAGAGGTTGCCCTCGAGCCCGCTCCGGATCGCGTCGCGGTCGGTCGCCTCGCCGTTCTCGATCAGCGAGACGGCGGCCATCACCATGCCCGGCGTGCAGTAGCCGCACTGCAGTGCGTGGTGGTCGTGGAATGCCTGCTGGACGGGGTGCAGCTCGCCGTTCGAGGCAAGGCCCTCGATCGTCGTCACCTCGGCGCCGTCGGCCTGCACGGCGAGAACCGTGCACGATTTCACGGACTGCGCCGTCGAGCAGCACCGTGCAGGCTCCGCACGATGACGTGTCGCAACCGACGTTCGTGCCGGTGAGCGAGAGCCGCTCGCGCAACACGTGAACGAGCAGGTCACGCGGCTCGACCTCGACCTCGTGACGGGTTCCGTTGACAGTCAGCGCTACAGCGCGCAAGGCAGCCTCCTTCGTCGGGGGAACACTTCCGACACTACTCCTCCGGCTCCAGCCAACAAAGACAACGCTGGCCGTTCGGGAAGGGCGGGGCCTGACGGACGTGGCCTCCGCGAGTCAGCTCAGAGCCGGAACGCCCGAGGCGGTGACCAGGCCCCCGGCAGACCGGTATCGTCGCGCGCCCGGACACGGGCCTGCATGCGAGCACCGCGCGTCCCGTGCAGCCTGTACGTCGTCGTCACAAGCCGAGTTGCGAGGGTCCGCCAGGCGCCGCCCGGGCGCCGCGCGGCCACGTCGTAGGTTCTCGCAAACGGGTTTCCGCGCCAGCGAAGCAGCGCGTTGCCGGGCCGAATGACGAGCCCGACGATCGTCGCAGTCGCCTCGGGTGGAATGCACGCGTTACCGCAGGCAGCGAAAATCGCCGGCCGTAGAAAGTCGACGAATCCATCAGCGCCGATCTGGTTCATGTGGGGTCCGTCGGCGAACCATGAGGGCTCGCGCTGCGCGATGGGAGCCCAGTCGGCGACGACGAGCTGCGGCCACCGGGCGGGTGCGGCACGGATCTGATCGTTGATCTCCACCCAGGTCGACTGGCTCTCGCTCAGGGTGACCCAGATGACGCGTTCGACCCCCGCGCCGACAAGAGCGGCCATGACCGTATCGAGGCCCTCTGCGTAGCCCTCCGCGAGGTCGTTGTATCCCACGTCGACGACAACCAGGTGTCCGAGCTCCTGACCGAGGGCCGCCACGCTATCCAGCGCGCTCGGAGGCACCTCCCCATATGCGTAGCACCCGTCGGAGACGAGCTTCCGGCAGGTCTTCACCTCGAGCCGGAAGTCGAGCCCTTCGGCGAGCCTCTCACGCTGTGGAACGGCCCAGAACAGCACCCCGCCGACCGAGTCGGCGATCAGGGTCACACGCGGGGGATACACCCCGGCGGCACCCGCGACCGCCGGCCTTGCAACGGGGGTCATGGAGTGGGTCGAGGCTGCCGACGGTTGTGGGCCGGGGGCGAGGAGAAGGGCGGCCGTCGCGGGGACCAGAGCCATGGAGACGCGGAGCACGGCTTCGCGCCTCATCCGGGCGGACTCTGCCGGATCACAGGGATCAGGGCTTCTCTCGAGGCCCGTAGCGCGGCACACGAGAGATGCCGTCTGGAGCAAATCCTTGTGCTGACCGTGACCACTCCTCGCCTCGTCTTTAGGCTGAGCCGTCATTATCTCCTACTTCGCCCGCTGCCAAGCGTCCGGGATTTCGCCGATCGCGTCGGCGGATACCGCGCGAGCCTCTCCTCTTGCTCCGCTCCACCAAGGCGCGGCGTATCGTTCGAGCCATGATCGAGATCAGGGAGATCACAGCCGACGAGCTGGAGCACTGGATCGGGATCGCGGGCAGCGTCCGGGCCGACCGGAAGGGCGGCGTCGCCGAGTACGTCGACTGGAAGCGCCAGGCAGAGGACATGGTGTGGTTGGTGGCATCGAGGGACGGCGAGGACGCGGGCGCCGCGTTCGCCTACGTCGGCTGGCACTCGAAGCCGGGGACGGGGCATGGCGAGGTCTTCGTGCTGCCGGAGCTCCGCGGTGCTGGAGTCGGATCGGCGCTCTACGAGCAGGTCGCGCTGTGGGTGCAGGAGCGCGGCTGCGTCGTGCTCGAGACCGCCGTCGCCGAGGACGATGCCGAGAGCCTCGCGTGGGTCGACCGCCGTGGCTTCCGCGAGGTCGGCCGGAACTCGAAGATGGTGCTCGACCTGACCGCGATCGAGGCTCCGGAGATCGACCCGCCCGGAGGGCGTCGAGATCGTCACCTGGGCGGAGCGGCCGGAGCTCGCACCGGGGCTGTACGCGGTCGCCTGCGAGGCGTACCCGGACGTTCCGGGCGAGGAGGCAACTCCGATGGACCCGTACGAGGAGTGGCTCTCGAACGACATGCAAGGCGACAGCGACCGGCCCGACGCGACGTTCATCGCTCTCGTCGACGGTGAGGTGGCCGGCTACGCCAAGCTCTCGCTCTCGAAGTCGGACGCCAAGGTCGCCTACCACGACATGACCGGCGTCCTGCGCGCGTACCGGGGACGGGGAATCGCGTCGGCGCTGAAGCGCACGCAGATCCGGTGGGCGAAGCAGGCCGGGTACGAGAAGCTGCAGACGGCGAACGAGGTGCGCAACGCGCCGATCCGCGCGCTCAACCAGCGGCACGGCTACAAGCTCGAGCCCGGCCTCGTCATCCTGCGCGACGCGCTGTCCGGGCCGGACTGAAGACCGGCGACCGGCTGAAGCCGGCCACCGCCCCTGCGCGCCAGCTAGCGCCGGGCCTTGAGCTCCCGGTCCATCTGCCGCTTGGCGTCGCGGTCGGCGATCGCGCGCCGCTTGTCGCCCTTGTCCTTGCCGCGGCCGAGCGCGACCTCCACCTTCACCTTGCCGTCCTTGAAGTAGATCTTCGTCGGGACGAGCGTCAGCCCCTTCTCCCGCACCTTCGCGTAGAGGCTGTCGATCTCGCTCCGCTTGAGCAGCAGCTTGCGGTCGCGGTCGGTGATGTGGTTCGAGACGTTGCCCTGGGCGTACTCGGAGATCGAGGCGCCGATGAGCCACATCTCGCCGTTGCGCACGTCGGCGAACGCCTGGCCGATCTGGGCATGGCCCTCCCGCAGCGCCTTCACCTCGGTGCCGCTGAGCACGATGCCGGCCTCGACGCGCTCGAGGAGCTCGTAGTCGTGCCGGGAACGGCGGTTCTCGGCGATCAGCTTGGTGGTTCCGGTGGTCTGCCTGGGCACCTGCGGATTGTAGGGGCCGCGCGTCCGGGCGGCCGCTACGCTACGCCGCATGCATGCTCCCGCCGACGTGATCCGCCCGCTCTACGGCGACTATCGCGAACGCGGCGACCTGCGGGACTGACCCGGGGCCGTCCCCGTCCCGCACGTCCTTCGAAGGAGTCCCCTGCATGTCCACCACCACTCTGCTCGCCATCATCGCCTCGTCGTGGGGCATCGCCATGGCGCTCTCGCCCACCCTCCAGATCCGCCACATGATCGCGCGACGCTCGTCGGCCGGGATCTCGATTCCCTACCTCGAGCGTGCTCGTGATCGGGTTCGTGCTCTGGTTCGCCTACGGCGTCGCGCTGGGCAACTGGGCGCTGATCATCCCGAACACGATCGCGTTCGTCGTCGGCGCGACGACGATCGCCGTGGCGCGGCATTACCGGCCGCGAGGCGGCTTACAGCTCGCCGTCGAAGTAGTCGACCGCGCTCTCGCGGCGGACCATGATCTTGTCACTCTCGTCCGGCGGGAAGATCCCGATCTTGCCGCTGTCCGGGTAGACCGCGGCGGCGAGGCTCGGCTTGTCGGAGAGCAGCATCACGCGCACCGGTCTCGGGCGCGTTGTTCGTGAGCTTGTGGGCGCCCTCCGGCCCTTCCGGGAAGCAGACGACGTCGCCCGGCTCGAGCACGTCCTCGCCGTCCGGGTGCCGCAGCGTCGGCCGGCCGCGGAGCACGATCGCCCACTCCTCGCAGCCGTACTCGTAGTGGTACGGGCAGACGCTCTGCCCCTCCTGCAGCTCGTAGACGGTCGCCCCCATCGCCGTGGCGCCGATCTCCGGCCCGAAGCGGTTGAAGCCCGACGCGATAGCCGTCGGGATCGTCGTCGTCGTAGGCGATCTCGAGCTCGTCCAGGTTGATCTTCTTCACGCCGCCAGTATCGCGAATCTCAGCGGCGGCCGAAACAGCGGTCGCAGAGCGGGAACCACGGCGCGGTCGTCTTGCCGCACGTGCGGCAGCGGCCGATCGTGGGTGTGTTCACCTCGAGGCGCAGGCGCGCGACGACCCGTGCCGCGGCGGCCTCCTCGAGCTCGGCGGCCCGCTCGATCGTGACGCCGCCGACGCCCGGATACTGGAGCGCGAACCAGCGGAGGATGCTTGCGGTTCGTCCAGCTTGCTCTGCTTCCTCGAGCGTCGAGTCGCGCAGCCGGGCCGGGTCGAGGAGGAAGGTGAGCAGCGACCGCTGGGCCGTGTCGCCCGCGAGCGCGAGGGCGAGCGTCGAGAGCAGCTCGGCGTTGTCCTCGTCGACCGGCGCGTTGATCAGCTTCCACGTGTCCTCGATCGACAGGCGGCGGTTGCGGTCGGCGAGCCGGCGCTGGATCGCGGCGAGCCTGCCGCGGATCGGGCTCAGCGACTCGACCGCGAGCCAGCCCTCGTGCGCCCAGGCGCGCGTCGCGACGCGATGCCAGGCGGCGAGAGCCGCGTCGAGCCGGCGCGGGTCGTCGACGCCGAGGTCGGCGAGCCGCGGCCGGATCCGGGCCTCGTCGACGATGCGGTAGCCAAGATGGCCCGACGGCAGCACGACGTGCGGCTGCAGCGCCTCCTCGACGATCTCGGGATCGGCGTTCGCCCACGGAATCCCGGTCAGCACGCCGACGTGCCCGCGCTCGACGAGGCCGAACCGCCCGGCGCGGCCCGCGATCTGCGCGAGCTCCCACGGCAGCAGGTCACGCCGGGACTCGCCGTCGAACTTCGTCGTCTCGGCGAAGAGCAGCGTCTCGCACGGGCAGGTTGACGCCGTGCCCGAGCACGTCGGTGGCAACGGTGACGTCGGAGCGGCCGCTGAGGAACCGGTCGATCTCCTCGCGCCGCGAGCTGAGCGGCATGGCGCCGTAGAGCACCGAGACCCGGTCGGGATGGAGCCGGTTGATCTCGCCCGCGAGCGCGAGCACCGCCTTGCGGCTGAACGCGACGACGACCGTGCCCGGCGTCAGGCCGCGCAGCGAGCGCTCGCCGACGAACTCGAGCGGCAGGATGCGCTCGAAGACCTTGACCTCGGCTTCCGGGAACGCGTTCAGGACGAGCGGCTCTGCGTCGAGCGCGCCGAGCAGCGAGGATGTGGCGGTAGTCGCCCGCGAGCAGGAGGCGCGTCCAGGCCGAGCCGCGCTCGGGGTCGTCGGCCCACTGCACCTCGTCGAGCACGAGCACCTCGCCCGAGCTCGGCGCCATCTCGACGGTGCAGCAGATGATCGGGGCCGAGTCGTTGATGCGCTCCTCGCCGGTGACGAGGCCGACGGCGTCCTCCCCCAGCTCGGCCGAGAGCCTGCGGTGCGCCTCCTGCGCGAGCATGCGCAGCGGCCCCGCGTAGACCCCGCGGCCGCGCTCCTTCAGCACCTCGAGCGCGTGGTAGGTCTTGCCGGAGTTCGTCGGGCCGAGGTGCGCGACGACCGACTCCGGCTGGACGCGCCGTGCCGGCAGGCTGATCTCGATCGCGCCTTCCGCGCGGGCAACGGCGGCGTTCGCGCCGGCTGCGCGAGCGCGCTGATGGCGCTCTGAACGGCTCGGGCGCCTGGCCCGGCCGCGTCCCTGTCTGCGTCCGCCGGGCATGGAATGAGGGTAGCGGCGCCGTTGCGACGAGGCCGCTGGGAGAGGCTTCAGCCTCAGGTGCGACCCGAGAGTCGCGAGCCTACCGCGCCTTAGACCTTCAGGAAGCGGCGCAACGTCATACCGGAGCCGAGCGCTCCGACGCCGAGGCCGATGCCCATCAGCACGAGCGCGATCATCGGGAACGACCAGGCCTGCACGTCGGGCGAGGTGTAGTCGCTCGGGATGATCGCCGGCAGGACTGCCTCCTTGCCGAGGACGAGCAGCACCACCGCCAGCGAATGCTCCACCGAGCCCGCAGAGCAGGCCTTCGAGCATGAACGGGCCGCGGACGAACCAGTTCGTCGCGCCCACGAGCTTCATCACCTCGATCTCGCGCCGTCGCGAGAAGATCGAGAGCCGGATCGTGTTGGCGATCAGCAGCACGGACGCTCCGAGGAGCACGAGCACGGCGATGAGGAAGACCAGCTCGATCACGCGCGCGACGCTGAGGATGCGCTTGGAGAGCTTCTGGCCGTCCTTGACCGTCTCGACGCCGACGAACTTCTGCGTGCGGATGTCGGCGGAGATCTGCTTGAGGTCGTCGGCCTGCAGCGGCGTGACCTCGAACGACGCCGGGAAGGGGTTCGACGCGAGGTTCGCGGTCAGTTCCTTCGGGTAGTGCTTCTTGGCGTACTTGAGCGCGTCGGCGCGGGAGACGTAGTGGTACTCGCCGATCCTGCGCGTCCGTGCGGAGGTACGTCGCCGACGGCGTTGACCTGCTTCGGCGTCACGTCGTCGACGAAGTAGACCTTGATCTGCAGCTCCGACTTGACGTGGTCCGACCAGGAGATGACCCAGCTGCCGAGCGCGATGAAGAGCCCGAGCAGGAACATCCCGATCAGCACGGTCATCGTCGCGGCGATCGACGTCGAGAGGTTCGCGGTGATCGACCGGACCGCCTCGGAGAAGACGAGCTTGAAACGGCTCATTCGGTCTCGTACCCGCCGCGGCGCTCGTCGCGCATCAGCTTGCCCTGGTCGAGCGCGATCACGCGCTTGCGCATCTTGTCGACCATCTCGCGGTCGTGGGTGACCATCAGGATCGTCGTGCCGGCGGTGTTGATGCGATGGAGGAGCTGCATGATCCCGACCGACGTGTCGGGGTCGAGGTTGCCGGTCGGCTCGTCGCAGATCAGGAGCGGCGGATGGTTGACGACGGCGCGCGCGATCGAGACGCGCTGCTGCTCACCGCCCGAGAGCTCCTCGGGCTTGGAGCTCATCTTGTGGGCCAGCCCGACGAGGTTCAGCACCTCGGGCACCTTGCGCCTGATCGACGCCGTCGGCTCGCCCTGCACGCGGAGCGCGTAGGCGACGTTCTCGGCGGCGGTGCGGTTCGGCAGCAGCTTGAAGTCCTGGAACACGCAGCCGACGTTGCGGCGCAGCATCGGGACCTTCGAATGCTTCAGCCTGCCGAGGTCGCGGCCGCCGACGAGGATGCGCCCCGAGGTGGGCTCGAGCTCCTTCAGGAGCAGGCGGATGATCGTGGACTTGCCCGAGCCGGAGGCGCCGACGACGAAGACGAACTCGCCCTTGTCGATCACGAACGAGACGCCGTCGAGGGCGGTCACGTTCGGCTCGTACACCTTGCGAACGTTCTCGAACACGATCATCGAGGCACCGGCGTTTGCGCCGGCGCGGGCGTCGTCACCGTCCGCGTAGGCGGGCGATGGCTCGGCAAGTGCCGTTGGTGTTGTCAGCTTGAGATCGTCGTCCATCACCGGATCAAGGGAGGCGGGCCCTGATGGCCGCTCCGGGTCGGATTGTCGGCCCATTGTAGCGGACATGGTTTACACAACCTTGCCCGCGGCCTTGGCGAGGAGGTACGCGCGCACGAAGCCGTCGAGGTTGCCGTCGAGCACCCCCTGGGCGTTTCCCGCCTCGAAATCGGTGCGGTGGTCCTTCACCATCTGATACGGATGCAGCACGTAGGACCGGATTTGACTTCCGAAGCCGATGTCCTGCGTGGCTCCCCGCTCGCGGGCGATCTCCTCCTCGCGCTGCTCCTCCTGGAGCTCGGCCAAGCCGTGACTTGAGAATGCGCATCGCCGTGGCCTTGTTCGAGGTCTGGGAGCGCTCGTTCTGGCACTGGACGACGATGCCGGTCGGCAGGTGGGTGATCCGCACCGCCGAGTCGGTCTTGTTGACGTGCTGGCCGCCGGCGCCGCTCGCGCGATAGGTGTCGATCCGGAGGTCGCCCTCGTCGATCTCGACGTCATCGTCCTCCGGCAGGAGCGGCGCGACGACGACCTGTGCGAATGCCGTGTGGCGGCGGTGCGCGGAGTCGAAGGGCGACTGGCGGACGAGCCGGTGCACGCCGCGCTCGGCCTTGTAGGCGCCGTAGGCGTTCTCGCCCTTCACGGTCATCGTCGCCGACTTGAGGCCTGCCTCCTCCCCCGGGCTCGCCTCGACGAGCTCGGTCTGGTAGCCGCGATCGGACGACCAGCGGAGGTACATCCGCAGCATCATCTCGGCCCAGTCCTGGGCGTCGGTGCCGCCGGTGCCGGCGTTGATCGAGACGACGGCGTCACCCGGGTCGTACTTGCCGTCGAAGAGCGCGTCCTCCTGCAGCCGCGAGAGCTCCGTCGAGACGGGCATGAGCTGGGTGCGCAGATCGTCCTCGAGTGACGGATCGAGCTCGAAGAGCTCGCGTGCCTCCTCGACCTCGCCGTTGAGGCGGTGGTAGCGGTCGAGCCGCCGCGTCACCCGCGAGTGCTCGGTCGAGATGCGTGCCGCCTGTTGCTGGTCATCCCAGAAACCGGGCGCTCCCATGAGGAGCTCGAGCTCTTCTTGACGGGCCGTCAGCTGAACGGGGTCAAAGGTACTCACGAACCCAGTCAAGCTGGGCTCCGAGCTCCTCGAGCAGCTGCGCGAGAGGTTGGTTCTCCTGGTCGGCCACGGGTGGATGCTAGCTGTGGGTGGGGTCAGGTCTCACGATGACGCATCCTCGGCGTTCTCGTTCGCACGACAACGTTCGGGGATGCGTCATCGTGAGACCTGACCCCGGGTTGTCACCTCGCGCACGATCGCGCAGCAACAGAGCCAGGCAAGGCCGACCGCGAAGCCCGCGGCGACATCGCTGACGAAGTGCACGTTGAGCAGCACCCGGCTCGTGCCGATCGCGAGGGCCAGCAGCGCAGCCCCGACGAGCCATCCGGCCGCGCGCAGGCGCGAGCTCGCACGCTCGGCGAGGAGGATCCCGAGCGCGCCGTACAGCACCAGCGCCGTCGCGGCATGTCCGCTCGGGAACGAGTACGAGTGCGGCAGGGGGATCGCCGAGCCGAGGTCGGGCCGCGCTCGCTCGTAGACGGCCTTCAGGACCGGGACGAGCACCGTGATGCCGGCGACGGCGGCTGCGAGGAACACCAGCGTCGGCCCGTCGGTTCGCGCGCCACAGCACGACGAGCGCGACGGCTGTAACGATGCCGGCGCCGATAGCACCGCCGAGCCACGTGACCACTCGCGCGAGTTGCTCGATCCACCCCGGCACGGTGTCGGCAACCCAACGCGAGACGTTGTCGTCGAACGAGACCACGAGGCCGCCGTCGACGTACGCGCGAGCCAGAAGGACGAAGACCAGCAGGCCGACGCACGCGAGCACGGCCTCGACCAGAACTCGAGCGCGCATCGAAGTCATCTCAGGGATTCTGCAGCCATCGGCGACCGGCTGAAGCCGGCCACGAGCGGCGGCGACTTACGCCCCGTGGCAGCGCTTGAACTTCTTGCCCGAGCCGCACCAACAGGGGTCGTTGCGGCCGAGGTCGCGCTCCTCGTCGTTCACGACCTGGTGCTGGACGGGCTCCATCGTGGCGACGGGGGCGAGCCCGCCGGCGGCGGCGATCGCGTCCGCACCGGTAGCGGTCTCGTGCTCGTACGAGAGCATCTGCGGCGCCTCGATGGGCGCGAGCGCCTGCTCGGCCTCATCCTGCTGAATCTCGACGTGGAAGAGCGTTGCGACGACTTCCTCGCGAATGATCTTGCTGAGCTCCTCGAACATGATGTGGCCCTCGCCGCGGTACTCGACGAGCGGATCCTTCTGGGCCATCGCCCGCAGGTGGACGCCCTCGCGGAGGTAGTCCATCGACTCGAGGTGCTCGCGCCAGCGCGTGTCGACGACCTGGAGGATCACGAAGCGCTCGATCTCGCGCATCAGCTCGGGACCGAAGCCGGCCTCTCGCGTCGTTGTACGCGTCGAGCGCGTCCTCGGTGAACTCCTGGATCAGCGACTCGCGGGAGAGATCGACCTCTTCCCGCAGCTCCTCCACCGTGATGTCGCTGCCGTAGAGCGCCGGTCATCTGGGCCACGAGGCCCTCGAGATCCCAGTCCTCGGCGGCGTCCTCGCCGGCCATGAGTGACGACGTTCGTCCGCACGACCTCCTCGATCCACTGCGCGGATCTCCTCGGAGGTGTCGTCGCCGTTGAGCACGCTGCGGCGCTGTTCGTAGATGACCATGCGCTGCGTGTTCATGACGTCGTCGTACTTGAGGACGTTCTTGCGGGCGACGAAGTTCTGCTCCTCGACCTTCTTCTGGGCGCCCTCGATCTGGCGCGAGAGGATCGACGCCTCCATCGGCTGGTCGTCCGGGATCTTGAAGCGCTCCATGATCCCGTGGATGCGGTCGCCGGCGAACAGGCGCACGAGGTCGTCCTGGGCGGAGAGGTAGAAGCGCGTCTCCCCCGGGTCGCCCTGACGGCCGGAGCGGCCGCGAAGCTGGTTGTCGATGCGCCGTGACTCGTGGCGCTCGGTACCGAGGACGTAGAGGCCGCCGAGCGAGCGCACCTCGTCGTCGATCTTGATGTCGACGCCGCGGCCGGCCATGTTCGTGGCGATCGTGACGGCGCCCTTGAGGCCGGCGTCGACGATGATCTCGCTCTCGCGCTCGTGCTCCTTGGCGTTGAGCACGTTGTGCGGGATGCCGCGCCGGGTGAGGATCTCCGACAGGTACTCGGAGGTCTCGACGGCGATCGTGCCGACGAGCACCGGCTGGCCCTTCTCGTGGCGCTCGACGAGATCCTCGGCGACGGCGTCCCACTTCGCTTCCTTGGACTTGAAGATGTAGTCGTTCTCGTCCAGGCGCGTGACCTGCACGTTCGTCGGGATCTCGACCACGTGCAGGTTGTAGATCTCGACGAACTCCTTCTCCTCCGTCTTCGCCGTGCCGGTCATGCCGCCGAGCTTCTCGTAGAGGCGGAAGTAGTTCTGGAGCGTGATCGTCGCGAGGGTGACGTTCTCCTCCTGGATCTTCACGCCCTCCTTGGCCTCGATCGCCTGGTGCAGGCCCTCGCTCCAGCGGCGGCCCTCCATGATGCGGCCCGTGTACTCGTCGACGATCTTGACCTCGCCGTCCTCGATCACGTAGTCGACGTCGCGCTTGTAGAGCGACTCCGCCTTCAGCGCCTGGCTGAGGTGGTTGACGAGCTGTACGTGGCGCGGGTCGTAGAGGTTCTCGATCCGGAGCGCGCGCTCGACGGCGTCGAGGGCTGTCTGGGCGGGCGAGACGGTCTTGTGCTTCTCGTCGTAGATGTAGTCGGCGCCGGAGAGCTCGGTCTCGTCCTCGCCCTTGGCCGACTTGCGCGTCGTCGGCTCGCCGCGCAGCTGCTTGGCGATCCGCGCGAAGTCGACGTACGTCGTCGCCGCCGTCTCCGGCTCACCGGAGATGATGAGCGGGGTGCGCGCCTCGTCGATCAGGATCGAGTCGACCTCGTCCACGATCGCGTAGGCGTGGCTGCGCTGGACGGTGTTGTCGAGCGACGTCGCCATGTTGTCGCGGAGGTAGTCGAAGCCGAACTCGGAGTTGGTGCCGTACGTGACGTCGGCCTCGTACGCCTCCTTGCGGAGGTTGAACGGCATCATGTTCTGGATGAAGCCGACCGTCATGCCGAGGCGCTCGAAGACGCCGCGGTTCCACTCGGCGTCGCGCTTGGCGAGGTAGTCGTTCACCGTCACGAGGTGGACGCCGGTCGCCGGCAGCGCATTGAGGTACAGCGCGGTCGAGGCGACGAAGGTCTTGCCCTCACCGGTCTTCATCTCGGCGATGTCGCCCTCGTGAAGGACGATGCCGCCCATCATCTGGACGTCGAACATCCGCTGCTGCGACTCGCGCCAGCGCGCCTCGCGCACGGCGGCGAAGGCCTCGAACAGCAGCTCGTCGAGCGACTCGCCGTTGGCCAGGCGCTCACGGAACTCGACCGTCTTCGCGCGAAGCTCCTCGTCGGAGAGCGCCTGGAACTCGGGCTCGAGCGTGGCGATGTACTCAGCCTGCTGCTTGAGCCGCTTGACGCGCCGCCCCTCGCCGAAGCGAAGGACCTTCTCGAACTTGCCGAATTCGGTGGTTGACATCTACAGGGAAAGGTTACCGGGAGGACTGCCGGCCCTGATTGTTTCTTCACATAGGCGGAGTCCCCTTCGCCATGGATGGAACCCGGGAAGGGTGGGCATCTCTATCGTGAATGGCTGTGAGCGTGACCCCAGCGACAACCCAGAGCGGGCTCGACCCCGACCTGCGCGCCGCGCTCGGCCGGATCGCACGCGTCCCCCAGCTGCTCATCGGGTGCGACTACGACGGCACGCTCGCGCCGCTCGTCGACGATCCGGCGGCGGCCGGCCCGCTGCCGGAGGCCGTCGCGGCCGTCCGGGCGCTCGCGGCGCTGCCGCAGACCGTCGTCGCGGTCATCTCCGGCCGGGCGCTGCGCGACCTGGCCACGCTCTCCCGCCTCCCGAGCGAGGTGCACCTGGTCGGCAGCCACGGCTCGGAGTTCGACCTGGGCTTCATCCAACGGCTCGCGCCCGACCTCCGCGAGCTCCACGACCGGCTGCTCGCCGAGCTCCAGTCGATCTCGCGCGACTATCCCGGCATCCGGCTCGAGACCAAGCCGGCCAGCGTCGCCGTGCACGTCCGCGGCGTCGACCCGGCGGTGAGCGAGCCTGCGCTCGAGGCGGTCCGCAACGGGCCGGCCGCCTGGCCCGACATCTACGTCACGAACGGGAAGAACGTCATCGAGCTTTCGCTCCTCGCCACCGACAAGGGCGCCGCTGTGACGGCGCTCCGCGCTCAGGCGTCGGCCAGCGCCGTCCTCTACCTGGGCGACGACGTCACCGACGAGAACGCGTTTGCCCGGCTGCACGGGCCTGACGTGGGCGTCAAGATCGGCGTTGGCGAGACCCTCGCGGGCTACCGCGTCGAGGAGCCGATCGACGCCGTGCGCGTGCTCGGCTTCGTGCTCGAGATGCGCCGGCACTGGCTCTACGGCGACCACGCGGTTCCGATCGAGCGACACTCGATGCTCGCGAACGGGTCGACGGTGGCGCTGCTCGGGCCCGATGCCAACGTCACCTGGCTCTGCCATCCCCGGCCGGACTCGGCGGCGATCTTCGCGGACATTCTCGGCGGTTCCCGGGCGGGATACTTCTCCGTCACCCCGGAGCGCCAGGGCCTCCCGCTCGGCCAGCGCTACCGGCCCGGGACGATGACGGTCGAGACGCGCTGGTCGGGTGTGACGGTGACCGACTGGCTCGAGGGCCCGGTTCCCAACGGTGATTCACCGAACGGCGATGCTCCCCGGCCCGTGGCGCCGGAGGCGTCTGGCTGCTCCACGCTCGTGCGCGTGCTCTCGGGCAACGGTGTCGCCCGGCTCGAGTTCGCGCCACGGCCGGAGTTCGGCCAGGTGCCGATCAAGCTGCAACCGCTCGGCGACGGACTGCTCGTGCTGGGCTACAACGAGCCGATCACGCTCTATGCCCCCGGAGTGGAGTGGGATGTCTTCGAGGACGGCGGCCACGACACGGCGCGAGCCCGGGTCGATCTCTCGTCCGCCGGCGGGAATGTCCCGCTCGAGCTGCGCTTCGACTCCCACAACGTCAACCCGCACCCCGATTCGATCGAGGATCGGCAGGCGCTGGCCGAGCAGCCTTCGCTCGACTGGGTCGCCGGGCTCCAGCTGCCCGAAATCGCAAGGAAGGAGGTCGTCCGCAGCGCACTGACGCTGCGCGGCCTCGTCCACCAGCCGACGGGGTCGATCCTGGCCGCGGCAACGATGGCGCTCCCCGAGGAGCTCGGCGGCGTGCGCAACTGGGACTACCGCTACTGCTGGCTCCGCGACGCGGCGATGTCGGCGCGCGTGCTCGTCGACCTCGGCTCGCTCACCGAGGCCGAGGCGCTCCTGCACTGGGTCGACGGGTGCATCGCGCGGACGGGCGGCCACCCGGAGCGGCTGCATCCCCTCTACACGGTCGAGGGGCTCGAGCTCGGGCCCGAGGCCGTGATCGACACGCTGCCCGGCTACGCCGGCTCGCGGCCGGTGCGGATCGGGAATGCCGCCAACCGCCAGATCCAGCTCGACGTCTTCGGCCCGATCGCCGATCTCGTCGCAGCCGTCTCGGCCGCGCGCGGCTCGGTGCGCGACGAGCACGAGCGCGTCGTCGAGGCGATGGTGCAGGCCGTCGCCCGTCGCTGGCACGAGCCCGACCACGGAATCTGGGAGGCGAGGCTGCCGCCGCGCCATCACGTCTACTCCAAGGTCATGTGCTGGCTCACCGTCGACCGCGCGCTCGAGGTGCAGACGCTGCGGGGCGAGCCGGCCCGGGCGGACTGGGTCGAGCTGCGCGAGTGCATCCGCGCCAACGTCCTCGAGCATGGCTGGAACGAGGCCGCCGGCGCCTACTCGGTCGCCTACGGCGACGAGGAGATCGATGCGTCCTCACTCTGGATCGGGCTCTCGGGGCTCCTCGCCGACGACGACCCCCGGTTCCTCGCGACGGTGCTGAAGATCGAGGCCGAGCTGCGGAGCGGCGCCGTCGTCTACCGCTACCGCTGGGACGACGGCCTGCCGGGCACAGAGGGCGGGTTCCACATCTGCTCCGCGTGGCTGATCGAGGCGTACCTGCGCACCGGCCGGCGCGGCGATGCCGAGGAGCTGTTCCAGCAGATGCTCGAGACCGCCGGTCCGACGGGGCTCCTGCCCGAGCAGTACGACCCGTTCGCCGAGCGCGGGCTCGGCAACCACCCGCAGGCCTACAGCCACCTCGGGCTGATCCGCTGCGCGGCCGTGCTGTCGGCCGCGGGCGCCGGCTCCTAGCCTTCTAGGCGGTGAACTCCCCCGGGATGAACTCGGCCGGCTCTTCGACCGGCGCCGAAGCGTGCCCCGCCTGCGAGCGCCGCCGCTCGACCGTGCGCTTGTCGCGATAGCGCTCGACCTGGCGCTCGAGCTTGTCGAGCAGCCTGTCGATCGCCGCCTCGTAGGTCGGCGCCGACTCATGGACGACGAGGTTCGGCCCCTTGGCGTGCACGATCGCCTCGACCGAGTGGTCGTTTGCAATCGACGGATTATGCTCGCGTGAGAACGTGACCTCGATCAGCGTCAGATCGTGAAGACGGCGCTCGAGCTTCGACAACTTGGCCTCGGCGTACTGGCGCGTGGCCTCACTCAGGTTGTCGTGACGGGCGGTGAGCTTGAGTTGCATGTGGCGGTCGTCTCCCTCCGTCTCGTGTAACTCCATTCTACTACCGCCGTCCTGTGACCAAACCCGCGAGCCACGCCGCGCCGAGGCTCCGGTCTGGTAGGCCTACCCTGTGAACCGGGTGGCGGTGATCGGTGCCGGGCCGGCTGGGCTCGTCGTGTCGCGCTGGCTCGTGGCACACGGCTTCGAGCCGGTCATCTTCGAGCAGGCGGACGAGCTCGGCGGACAGTGGACGGCGCAACCCGGCCTGAGCGGCATCTGGCCGACGATGCATACGAACACGAGCCGCGTCCTGACGGCGTTCAGCGACCTCGAGCCGGAGGGGGATGCCGTCTACCCGGCTGCCGGAGCGGTGCTGGCCTACCTGCGGCGTTATGCGTCGACCTTCGACCTGACTCGCCGGATCCGGCTCGGCACCAGGGTCGACCGGGTCCGGAGAGGCGAGCGACGGCTGGGTGATCGAGCACTCGGGGTCGGAGGAGCAGTTCGACCGCGTCATCGTCGCGAGCGGCCGGTTTCACACGCCGGCGATACCACCCGTTCCCGGGCTCGAGACGTTCACCGGCGAGGCAGGGGCAGCCTCGACATACGACTTCCGGGACCCCGGCCGGTACCGCGGCCTGCGGATGCTCGTGGCGGGCGGCGCCATCAGCGCGCTCGAGGTCGCGACCGAGCTCGTGCACAACGGCGCCGCCCGCGTCGTCGTCACCCAACGGCGCCAGCGCTACGTGCTGCCGAAGTTCGCCGCGGGCGTGCCTTCGGATCACCGGGTCTTCACGCGCTACGGAAGCCTGGCCGAGCAGTCGTTGCCGCGCGACGAGAACGACCGTCAGCTCAAGGAGATCGTGATCGAGGCCGGCGGCAGCCCGGAGCAGTACGGTGCGCCGGCGCCGGCGGAGTCGCTCGCCGTTGCGGGCGTGACGCTGAACCAGCACTACCTCCCGCTCGTCGGGGAAGGGCGGATCGACGTGCGGCCGTGGCTGAGCGAGATCGACGGGACGACGGTGCGATTCCCCGACGGCGAGGACGAGGAGTTCGACGGCATCCTCTTCGGCACGGGCTTCGACCTCGACCTGCCGTTCCTCGACGAGGAGATCCGTACGACGCTCGACCTCGACGACACGCACCTCGACGCGCATCTGCACACCTTCCATCCCGATCTGCCCGGGCTCGCCATCCTCGGCATGTGGGACCAGTCCGGCGGCTACTTCGTCCCGATCGAGCTCCAGGCGCGCTGGGTCGCCTACACGTGGGCGGGTATCGTCCCGGCGCCCAGCGACGGCGAGCTGCGGGCCGCTGTCGCCGGCTACCGGTCGAGACGGGGCCTGTCGCAGCGGACGCGGATGAATCTCATTGCGATCGAGCTCGCCCGTGCCGCCGGGGTCGAGCCGCAGCTCGACGCGTGGCCAGGGCTGCGACGTGCGCTGCTCTTCGGCCCGCTCGCTCCGAGCTGCTTCCGGTTGGAGGGGCCAGACGCGCTGCCCGACGCCGCCGAGCGCTTCGCCCGCGATGCCGCGGCGTTCGGTGCGATCGTCTCCCCCGAGCTGACCGAGCGCGAGGAGCGATACGCGGCGATGCTCGGGCTCACCTGACGGCGCGGGCGAGACACACGACCTCGACGTGGCGCGCACCCACGCGCCGCAGCTCCGTGGCACAGGCGGTCGCCGTTGACCCGGTCGTGTAGACGTCGTCGATCAGGCACACCTTCGCCGGTGAGTGGCCACGCGCAGAGAACGCGTGGGCCACGTTGGCACGCCGCTTCGCGCGCGGCAGGTCTCGCTGGCGATCGATTCCCGGCCGTCGGCGCAGCACCGTGATCAGCGGAATGGCCCAGGCCAGCGCGAGCTCCGAGGCGAGCGCCTCGGCCGGAGCGTGGCCGCGCTTCAGCCGGCGGTCGCGGTCGCCGGGGACGAAGGCGATCGCGTCGACGGCCGGCCTCGGGACGCCCGCGACGACGAGCTCGGCGGCGACACACGTGAGGTCGCGCCGGCCGCGCTCCTTCCACGAGGCGACGAGCGCCCGGGCGCCGGTCTCGTAGACGAGCGCAGCCCGCGCCGAGGCGAACGCGAGGCGCCGGCCGCTCGCACTCGGCGCAGCGGCGAACGGGCCAGGGCGCGGGAGCTCCGCAGCGGTCGCAGCACGGAGGCACGCAGCGGACGAGCCGCTGCAGGCAGTGCCGCAGAGCGATGTCCCGACACGGCCGCAGACGGCGCACCTGCGCGGCAGGACGATGTCGAGAAGCGCCATCCTTCGACGCTAAGCGACCAGCTGTCAGGAGAGTGTGACGTGCCCGTGGCGGATTCGTGCCGCTTTGAGCGACTCACAGCGGCTCGCGAACGCTCAACCTGCTCCGTGAGCTCCCGTTCCCGGTCTGCCGCACGCTCCTCGTGCCCCGCGGCAACACCCTCGAACAGGGCAACAAGCGCTGCGCTGTCGTCCGCGGACGCCCAGTAACCCGCCTCCCTCCGCCTGCAACTCGAGTGCCTCCTTGAGCTCCGTGGGCGTGATCAACTCCCGTTCCACCAGGATCGCTCCGATCAGGCGGGACTTTCGCTCAACCGCGGTGAGGTTCATGCTTCCCCGTATCGGCAATCACTCGTTCGAGGTAAAGAGCGATTCGAGCCGATGGCTCAGCAGGGGTCTGCGTTGAGCGCAGCGATCCTGTCGATCAGCTCGTAGCCTTCGTTGGGCATCGTGGTGGGATTCTGCGACACGTTGATGTCCACGGCGACCGACGGCAGGCTCCCTGCCGTACAGGTGTCGGAGGTCGGCCAGATGTTGCCCGCCCAGCTGGTCGGAACTGGGCTGGAGCCGGCGTTGGTCGGCCAGCCGCTGACCGGAGCCGCGATGTAGTCGATCTCGAACGTCGCCCCCGTTCCCCCGTTGCACTCTGCGACCGAGTTCGCGGTCAGTCGGAAGAGCCGAAAGCGGGTCGTACTGCCGGGGTAGGGGATCGTGCACCACGCGACGCCGGAAGCACCCGAGCTCAACGGGACAACGCCGGGGCACTGACCAGGGTTCTCGGGCAGCATGAGCGTGAAGCCGCCGTAGTCGTTCTGTTGCAGAGGCAGCGTTGTCGCGTGGGCGCAGTGAATATCCAGCCGCATGCGCTGCAGTGCGGCGCGTGCGCTGGATTGCGCCTCCTCGCGACGCGTTTGACCCGCTTGATGCCTCATGCTGGTCGCGAACGCCGCGGAGATCGGCGCCACCACGATGCCGAGGACCGCCATCACGACGATGAGCTCTACGATCGACTGCGCCCGCTCGTCGTGAGCGCGCAGCCGAAGGCGTTCGAGGATTTTCCGCACCAGCATCTCCCGTCACCTTTCGACACGACCCAGCCTCGTCGTGAGCGCTCCGGCCGCGAAACCCCCTTTTGGGGGGCTGACCAATGCACTCGCTGCCGATACGGAGTAAGCGATGAGGATCCTCATGAGAAACCCTGCCCGTGCATCGCGGTGCGACTCGATCAACTCGAGCGTCGCCCGCGTCAGTCGACGCCTGCGCGAGGAGCGAGGCCAGGCGCTCGTGTTGGTGCTGATCGTCGTCTCGGCGATGACAATCTCGACAGCCGCCTTGATGACGCTGCTCACGTCGAACGAAAAATCCACGGGCCGCGACCGCCAGGTGATCCGTGCGACGAATATCGGACAGGCGGCTCTGAACTATGGGGTCTCGTACATGCAGGGTTATCTCACCACGAATGACGCCGACGGAGCCAAGCCGGTCGGCTCGACCGTAGGCACAGCCGCCACCCCGATGTACACGGGCCCCGTCGATGGGGGCACGATGAGCTGGTACGCCGTCAAGGATGCACCAGCCTCGTGGACGATCTACGCCCACGCCGTATCTCCGGGCGGTGCGGTCGCCCGAAACTTCTCGCTGAAGATGGGAGGAACCGCCAGCCCACAAACGACGACCACCACGGCATCCCCCGTCTACGGGTACGGGTACGTGATGGCCGATCCCAACGCCGACTGCGCATCGGTGACCCCGCCGACGAACGGTGGCGACACCATCGGCAACTCGGCTGCGATCACGATTCCGATGTTTATCGCAAGCTCGCTCTGCGTCTCCGCTGGGGCTCCTGCAATCGGCGAGCCCGCCGTCGAGCCTCTCGGTGTCACGCAATCCGTGTCGCTTTACGTGGGTAAGACGTTCAGGACGGAGAATTCCGCGAGCCCGGTAGGCACATCGGCAAAGCCGATCAAGGTCGCGAACATCGTCTACGGCTGCCAGGCATATTTCAAGAAGAACTGGACAAATCAGTTCTGCAACACGCCCGGTGTTGCGACGAACGGCACCGGTTCAGGCGTCTTCGCCAGCTTCTATCAAGCGCAGCAGCAGTCGCTGACGAAGCCAACGGTCGATCTCGGGACATATTCATCAGCCCTGCCGGGGCCGGCGCATACCTGCAACGGCGGATCGACGATGGGCCTCTTCAAGCTCGACAACGACACGAATCGAAACACGAGTCTGCAGATTCCCGCCGGGATCGGATGGATCAACCTTCTGCACCTGAAGAACACGAACCAGGGCGACGCGGGCAACAATTTCGACTGCCGCTGGGTTGACCCGGGCGGGAACCTCATCGGCCAACTGAAATGGGTCGACGGCAATCCCGGCGCACTCACCGTCAAAGGAACGATCTTCATCGACGGCAACCTGAACTTCAGCAACAACGACAAGGCCGTGTACTCCGGCACGGGCGTGATCTATGTCGACGGCACCATCACCGGGTCGGCAGGCGCACGCCTCTGCGCCGGCTCGATGGTGAGCGGCGAGTGTCCGACGACATGGGACACCACGACCAACAACCTCGAGCTCGTGGCGATCAATCATCAGAACATGCCCAACGCGATCAGCCTCGTCGGAGATGCTCAGCTTCAGGGGATCCTGTTCGCGAACGGGAACTTCGAGAGCAAGAACGGGGCGAACATCTACGGAACGGTGATCGCGGATTCCGGCCAGCTCAGCGGCAACGCCAAATTCGCCTCTCCCCCTCAGCCGCCGGTGGGCGCTCCCGGTGCGCCGGTGACCACCACGACGAACACGTACACCTGGATCGTCCCCAAGGGCGGCTGGTCCCAGTACTAGGGGCCGGGGCGCGCATGTCAATTACCACACGATGTCGTAGGCGCCTCTCCGCCGAAACGGGCTCGATGATAATCGAGCTGGTCATCGCGATGATGTTTCTCGCCGTGGCAGCCGGCGCGCTGATCTCGACGTACAGCTCGGGCGTTCTCTCCCTGCGACGCACGAGCATCGAGGGGAATGCACTCGCCCTCGTCGACCGGCAGATCGAGCTCTACAACACGATGCCCTATGCCCAGATCGCCATCGACTCGAACACCATTCCGGTCAGCAGCACCGACCCGTACGTGACGGCGCACGCTGCAGACGCGACTATCCCGAGCTCGAGCTCGACAGGACAGGTGACGGGGGTCACCGTGGTGTCGGGTTCATGCACGTCCCCGACAGCACCGCAAGCCTCGTGCGCAACTCAGACAATCATCGGGCCCGATGGCCGGTCGTACCGCATCGATACGTACATCGTTTCTGTCACTCCGCCGGTGGCGGGCAGCAGGCCGGTCAAGCAGGTGACCTCCGTCGCTCGGATCGTCCAGAACGGGGTTGTTGGCAGCATTCGCGCCCGCGTGCAGAGCGCTTATGACCAGTGCAACCCACCGACGACCACCGTCGGAACCAACTGCTGACCGAGTGGTTCGGCGCGGCGGGTGTTCACCTGTGACCGCGGCTGACATCCCGTGACGGTTGTTGGCGCGCAACCGGGCCGGCCTCTGACGCTAGAGAAGAGGGGTGGCGAGCAGCTCGCGCAGTAACGGCTCGACCTGCGCGAGATCCGCCGGCTCCTTGACCGGCAGGAAGCGGCCACGCGGGCCGTGGCGCGGCACGACGAGGAACGTCGTCGGAACGTGCGCCGAGAGCTCGTGATAGAGCCGCTCGAACTGCACCACCGTCTCATCGTCGACGTTCTTCTCGACCACGAGCCAGGTCAGCTCGACGGGCTCGGCGAGCGCGTCGAGCTGGATCAGAGAGGTGTTGGTGTTGAAGACCGGGATGCGCGCCTGGTCGAAGTCGGGCGGGAAGCGCATCGCCTCGAGCAGCTGGGGGTTGCCGTCGACCCGCGCCGGCGCCCCACCCGTGTCGTTGCCCTTCGCCACGACCTCCACCGTCAGCGGCGTTCCCGCGAGCGCGTGCATGCCGACGACGACCGGGTCGAGGCGCGCACCGAGGTTGTCGACGTTCGAGACGACGATCGTGCGCACGCCGCGCGCGCCGTAGCTCGGCGAGCGCTCCGGACGAGCGAATCGACGTGAGGACATCGCCGTGGCCCGGGCCGTAGAGCGACGCCGCTCCGTCGTCCGCGACGAACACGCTGCCGTCGGGCCGCAGGCGCGGCGCCGCGGTCTGACAGAACCAGAGCGGGTCTCCGAGGCCCTTCTCTGCCACGTGCGCGCGGACGACGGCATCAGTGGCGAAGCTCGTCATCAGCGCGACCGGGATCTCGACGCCGAGCGCCTCGCCCAAGGCGGGCGGTCTCGTCGAGCTTGACCTCGAGGAAGCTCCGGCCGTCGATCGCCTCGGCAACCGCCTTCACCCCGCCGCCGAAACGCGTTGCCATCCCGCCGGCGAGCACGACCATCGCCACCGTCCCGGCCTTCAGCCTGTCGACACCGGCCGACTGGGCCTCGGCGAAGCCCCGGTCGCCCGGCTCCGGCAGCGGCAGCAGATCCGACGGCAGCGGCGGCTCGACCACGCCCTGGACGACGTTGCCCGGCCGCCGTCAGCGTGCCGTCGGCGAGCCGGCGGCGGAGCTCCTCGAACTGCGCGGCGTCGAAGCCGTGCGCCTCGAGCGTCGCCCGCGACGCGGGATCGATCTCGTCCAGGATCACCGCGAGCCCACCGGCGCCGGGCAGCGACTCGCTCGTACGGCGCCCGGTGGATGCCCTCCTCGGTCACGATCGCGGCGATCAGCGCCGCCGGTGTGACGTCAAAGGCGGGGTTGCGCGCAGGGAAGCGCGCCGTCACCTCCGCAGAGTCCCGCTCCTCGATCGGGATCCCGGCACCGGTCGCGGTCGCCGGGTCGATCGTCGAGGTCGGCGCCACGATCACGAACGGGATCTCGTGGTAGCGGGCGAGCACGGCGAGGCTGTAGGTGCCGATCTTGTTGGCGGTGTCGCCGTTCGCGGCGATGCGGTCGGCGCCGGTGATCACGATGTCGACCTCTCCCGCGGCCATACGGGAGGCCGCCGCCGAGTCGACGATGACGGCGTGCGGGATCCCGACAGCCTCGAGCTCGAAGGCGGTCAAGCGTGCTCCCTGGAGCAGCGGCCGTGTCTCGTCGACCCACACATGTGACACTCCTCCCCGCTCTGCCGCCGCGCGAATCGCACCGACGGCCGACCCGTAGCCGCCTGTCGCGAGCCCGCCTGCGTTGCAGTGGGTCAGGATCCTGGCCGCCGGCGGCACGAGCTCGGCCGCGTGAGCGCCCATCGCGACGCAGCGTGCGACCTCGTCCTCGTGGATGCGCCGGGCCCGGTCGGGCGTCGGGTCGGCCCGCATCTCGTCGAGCGCCCAGCGGAGGTTGACCGCTGTCGGGCGCGATGCAGCGAGGGTCTCGTACGCGGCGTCGACGTCCTGGCCCTGCGTCGCTGCGAGCGCCAGGCCGTACGCGGCGGCAACGCCGATCGCCGGCGCGCCCCGCACGGCGAGCGACCGGATCGCCTCGGCGAGCTCCGCCGCATCGGTGCAGCGGAGCTCGATTACCTCATCGGGAAGCGCGCGCTGGTCGAGGACGACGACCGCGTCGTCCTCGAGCCGGACGATGCGGTCCGGCTCGAGGTCCCGAAGCGTTGCCTGAGGCATCAGGCGCTTACGTGCCCTCGTCCCACGAGGCGAGGTACTTCGCCTGCTCCTCCGTGAGCTGGTCGATCGAGATGCCCATCGTCGCGAGCTTGAGGCGGGCGATCTCGTCGTCGATCTCCTTCGGCACGACGTAGACCTTGCGCTCGAGCTCGGTCTGCGTTCTGGACGATGTACTCGGCCGACAGCGCCTGGTTCGCGAACGACATGTCCATCACCTGGGCCGGATGGCCCTCGGCGGCGGACAGGTTGACGAGGCGGCCCTCGGCGAGCAGGTAGACCTTGCGCCCGTCGGCGAACGTGAACTCCTCGACGAACTCCCGCGCCTCTCGCGTCTCGGTCGCCATCGCGCGCAGGGCGCCGATCTCGATCTCGACGTTGAAATGGCCGGTGTTGGCGACGATGCAGCCGTCCTTCATGACCTCGAAGTGGCTCTTCGCGACCACGGACTTGTCGCCGGTCGCGGTGACGATGATGTCGGCGATCTTCGCCGCCTCCAGCATCGGCATCACCTGGAAGCCGTCCATCACGGCCTCGATCGCCGGCATCGGATCGACCTCGGTCACGATCACGTGCGCGCCCATGCCCTTGGCGCGCATCGCGACGCCACGTCCACACCAGCCGTAGCCGGCGACGACGAACACGCGGCCCGCGAGGAGCACGTTGGTGGCCCGGATGATCCCGTCGAGGGTCGACTGGCCCGTCCCGTAGCGGTTGTCGAAGAGGTGCTTGGTGCGCGCCTCGTTGACGGCGACGACGGGGAAGCCGAGCTTGCCGTCGGCCTCGAGCGCCTTCAGCCGGATCACGCCGGTCGTCGTCTCCTCGGTGCCGGCGATCACGTCGCCGAGCTGCTCGCGCCTTGCCGAGTGGAGGATTCCGATCACGTCGGCGCCGTCGTCCATCGTGATGTGCGGACGGTGGTCGATCGCGGCCTCGAGGTGCGAGTAGTACGTGTCGTTGTCCTCGCCCTTGATCGCGAACGTGCCGATGCCGTAGGCGTCGACGAGCGCCGCCGCGACGTCGTCCTGCGTGGACAGCGGATTCGACGCGCACAGAACGACGTCGGCGCCGCCCGCCTTGAGCGTGCGCATCAGGTTCGCGGTCTCGGTGGTGACGTGCAGGCAGGCCGAGATGCGGTAGCCGTCGAGCGGCTTCTCACGCTCGAAGCGCTCGCGAATGGCCTGGAGAACCGGCATCTGCCGGTCGGCCCACTCGATCCTGCGGACGCCCTCGGTGGCGAGGGCGAGGTCTTTCACATCGTGTCTTTGCGTGGTAGCCATGCTCAGGTCTCGCTTTCAGTGGTGAACGCGAGGGAGTCTAGCCAGGGTCGCCTCAGACGTCGCGCTCGGGGCGCCCGTAGCGGTCGTCGAGCCGCACGACGTCGTCGAGGTGCGGTGTCGACACCTCGAGGATCGTCGTGTCCTCGAGCGCGGTGACGCGATGCACGGTGCCGGGCCGGTAGCGGAAGCAGTCGCCCGTCCCGATCTCGACGGTCTCGAGCTCGCCGCCGACCTGTCCCAGCTCGAGCGACGCGCGGCCGCTCTGGACGAGCCACGACTCGTCCTTCTGCTCGTGGTACTGGAGGCTGAGCGCCTGGCCGGCGCGGACGAACAGCACCTTGCCGACGTAGGTCTCCGACTCGGCCCAGATCAGCTCGTAGCCCCACGGCTTGTCGATGTGGCGCGGCTCGAACGAATACGGCGTCGTCACGCGAGCCACTCGGGATGCTGCGAGACGTGCTCGTCGGCGCGGCGGAGCTCCTTGGGCGTGTTCACGGTGAGCCACAGACCCGTGTGACGGTAGGCGCGCAGCGAGCCCTCGGCGGCGAGCTCCGGGAAGATCGTCGTCTCGTGGTCGCCCTTCTCCGGAAAGCGCTCGATCACGGCGGCAGACAGGACGTAGATGCCGCAGTTGACCCAGTACGGGACGCGCGACACCTCGTGAAACCCGGTCACGATGTCGTCGTCGGTGAGGTCGACCTGGCCGAACTGGGACGGCGGCCGCGCCACGGTGACCGTCGCTGCGGCGCCGCGAGGCCCAGTGCTGATCGAGCAGCGCCGTGAAGTCGACGTCGACGAGCTCGTCCCCGTTCATCGCGAAGACCTCGTCGCTCTCCGTGCGCGACGCGGCTGCGAACCGGATCGCGCCACCACGGCCGAGGCGCTCGGTCTCGCCGGCGCAGACGATCTCGACCCCGAGGCCGGCTAGACCTTCCTCGAAGTCCGGCTCCTGCCCGGCCGAGCAGCTGATGATCACCCGGTCGACGCCGGCCCTGTGCAGCCGGCCGATCTGCCAGGCGAGCAGCGGCTTACCGCCCACCTCGACGAGCGACTTGGGCCGCCCGGCCGTCGCGTCGCCCATCCGCTCGGCCTTCCCTCCGGCGAGGACGATCGCCTCCATCAGGCGATCCCGGCCTCGGCGGCCCGCCCGATGCCTTCGACCGTGAACCCGGCCGCGCGCAGCGGCTCCGGGTCGAGCATGTTGCGCCCGTCGATCAGCACGCGGGTGCGCATCGTCGCGCCGACGGCTGCCCAGTCGACATCCGCGAGCTGCGGCCACTCGGTCACGATCACGACCGCGTCGGCGCCGAGCGCTGCCGCCTCCGGCGTGTCGGCGATCTCGACGCCGTGGAGGTCGTGCCCGTCGACGATCGGATCCCACGCGACCACGTCCGCCCCCTCGGCCAGCAACCTGCCCGCGAGAACGAGGCTCGGAGCCTCCCGCATGTCGTCGGTGTGCGGCTTGAACGCGAGCCCGAGCAGCGCGACCCGCTTGTTCCGCAGCGTCCCGAGGTGGTTGTTGAGCTTGCCGACCACGCGCCGCTTCTGCAGCTCGTTCACCTCGATCACGGCGTTGAGCAGCTGGAAGTGGTAGCCCGAGTTTGCTGCCAATTGCTTGAGGGCGAGGGAGTCCTTGGGGAAGCAGCAGCCGCCGATATCCCAATCCCGGCGCGCAGGAAGCTCGGGCCGATCCGCCGGTCGAGGCCGATGCCCTCGGCGACCCGCACGACATCGGCTCCGGTCGCCTCGCAGACGTTCGCGATCTCGTTGATGAACGAGATCCGCGTCATCAGCGCGGCGTTGGCGGCCAGCTTGATCATCTCCGCCGATGCGACGTCGCAGCGCACGACCGGCGCCTCGATGCCCGCGTGCAGGCCCGCAACGGCGTCGCCGTCCTCGTCGTTGAACGCGCCGACGACGATCCGGTCGGGGTGGAGAAAGTCCTTGACGGCCGTACCCTCGGCAGTGAACTCGGGATTCGAGGCGTACCCGACCTGACGCAGCCCCCGCTCGTCGAGGCGGTGCCGCACCTTGAGCCCCGTTCCGACCGGGACGGTGCTCTTCATCGCGACGACGCAGCGCCGGTCGATCGCCGGCAGCTCGTCGATCACCGTCCAGACCGCCGACAGGTCGGCGTCGCCCGAGTAGGTCGGCGGCGTACCGACCGCGATGTAGACGAAGTCGGCGCCCTCGATCGCCTCGCCGACGTCGCACGTGAAGGTGAGCCGCTCGGCGTTCCGGGCGATCAGCTCCTCGAGGCCAGGCTCGTAGATCGGCACCTCGCCGCGCTGCAGGGCGGCGATGCGCTCCGGGATCACGTCCCGGACGACGACCGAGTGGCCGAGCTCGGCGAAGCAGGCGCCCGTGACCAGGCCGACGTAGCCGGCACCGAAGACGGCGACGCGGGAGGAGGAGGCGCTCACGACGGTTGGCAGCGTACCCGGCCAGGCCCGAACGGGGCGCCGCCTACGAGCTGGCTACGACGTCGGCACCTTGTTGATCGGCCGCAGGCCCTTGGCGATCGCGATCATCGTCTCGTTCGAGAGCCGGTCGAGCAAGCGTGTTGACGACCCAGTACGTGGCGCCCTTCCGGTTGAGCACGACCATGTGCAGGTGCGGGCCGTTGTAGAAGAGCCCGTAGCTCCGCCCGCCGATGCTCCGGGTGAAGTTGTTGCTCCCGAGCACGGGCGCCTTCTCCCAGTTCGACTCCTGCACGCCCCAGTAGTCGTTCGAGCCCATCTTGTACGTGAGCCGGATCGTCTTGTGCTTGTCCTTGTCGTCGAACCGGTACAGCCTGATCGGTCGCTCCCGATCGATCCAGGACGACTTCTCGAGCACGGTCGGCACCATCAGGTCGAAGTCGACCTTCTTCTGCCGCTCCTTGAGGAGGTCGAGCGAGGCAGAGGCGCCAGAGGTGACGTTGGCGGGCTCGCGCTTCGGCGTCTGGTCGACGGCCGCGGCGGCGAGCGTTCCGTGGAAGGTCTGCCCGACGACGGCGGTCAGCATCGCGTCGTTCGCGAGCAGCGGTGATCGCCGGCGTCGCCTTCTGCACGTCGGCCGAGCCGAAGAGCCCTGCCATCTTCTTCGCTGCCTGCTTCGAGCCGGCCTGCTTGGGATCGAAGTAGATCTTGGTGCGGAAGTAGTTGAACGACGGGGCGTTGGCCGGGATCCCGTTCGGCGGCGTCAGGATCGGGTAGCCACGCTGCCCGAGGAGGTAGCTGGCGTTCGACGCCGAGCCGGTGACGCCGTTGCCGTTGAGGACGGTCACGCGTCGTCTCCTTGGCCGCGGGAATCTTGGTCTTGACCTTCTCGCCGAGCGCGACCGCGGTGGCCTTCTTCGGGGACTCGACGTCCGGGTTGGCCCACTCGCGCACGGCCGACGAGATGTTCTCCTGCGAGGTCGTCAGGTCGGCGTACCCCTCGAGCCCGTCGATCCGCGACTGGAAGACGTGCCCCGGCGGCAACGAGTAGGCGAGGAATGCGTACGAGAGCACGGTCTTCGCGCTCACGTCCTTGCCACCGCCCTGCGCCGACCTCGATGTTGCTCGTCATCGCCTTGATCACCTTCGGCAGCTTGAAGGGAGACAGGTTCGAGTGCACCTGATCCTTGAGCGCGCGAACGAAGCTCTGCTGCCGGGCGTTGCGGTAGAGGTCGCTGTCGGTGTGCCGGAAGCGGACGAAGTCGAGCGCCTGTGAGCCGTTGAGCTTCTGGTAGCCCGGCTGCAGGTTGATCGTGGCGTAGCCGGTGGGGCCGCTGTGGCTGTTGTAGTAGCGGCGGTCGACGTCGATCCACATGCCGCCGAGCTTGTCGACGACCTGCGTGAACCCGCGGAAGTTGACCGTGATCAGGTAGTTGACCGAGACGCCGGTCAGCTTGCGCACCGTCTCGAGCGTCCCCCGCGAGCCACAGTCCGCGTAGGCGGCGTTGATCTTGGTCGTGTAGGTCGCCTTCCCCGGGCAGACGATCTCGGCCCGCAGGTCGCGCGGGAACGAGAGCAGCGAGATGGTCTTTCCTGCCGGATCGGCGCGGATCAGCATCAGCGTGTCGGAACGCGACGGCGCGCCCTTCGCCTCGTCCGCCCGCCGGTCGTAGCCGATCACGAGCGCCGTCGCCGGCTGGCCCGCAATCGGAATGTCGAGCTTCTTCGCGGTTGCCTTCACGTCGATGCTGTGGGCCACCACGTCGGCCACCGTCTCGTGGGTGTAGAGGTAGGCGCCGCCGGCGACACCGGTCGCGCAGACGACGATGACGGTGAAGGCCCAGCCGAGGATGCTCAGCGCGAGGCGCGAGCGGCTCCGGCGCGGCGGCTCGGGCTGGCGGTAGATCGTGACGGGCGCAGCTGGCCCCGGCGGCAGCTGCATCTTGCCGTTGCCGTTCCCGGAGTGACCGCGCCCTACGCCTCTTTTGAGTGTCGTCCGCATACGAAAAGAGGCGCCGTGCGCCCGTTCAGTCCAGGATAGCGGAGGCCTCGGCCGCTCCCGTAAGGATTCTGGTGGTTAACCCGCGCTGAACCCGGCCGCGGCCAGGGCATCAGTCGAGGCAGCTCGAGATCCGCCGCCGAGCCGGCACCGATCCGCAGCGACGTCGGGCGCACCGAACGGCGCTCCCGGACTGCACGCTGACCCCCGCGGCGAGCAGCGCTGCAGTCGCGGCGTCCGCATCGGCTCCGATATCGACGAGGACGAAGTTCGTGGCGCTGTCGGGATGCGGCTCGAGACCGTGCGCTCGCAGCAGCTCGGTGAGCGCGTCGACCGCGACGCGATTCGCCGCTCGCCGCCGCTCCACCTCGGCCGTGTCGTCGAGACTCGCGAGCGCGGCAACCTGGGCCAGCGCCCCGACGTCGTAGCCGCGCTGCACCTTCCGGATCGCGGCCACGACCGCCTCCGGCCCGACGCCGTAGCCGACCCGAAGCCCGGCCAGGCCGTAGAGCTTCGAGAACGTGCGCAGGGCGAGCACGTCGTCACCCGCCCGAACCAGGTCTGCTGATCGCGTCGAAGCGGTCGGCCGGATCCAGGTAGTCGAAGTACGCCTCGTCGATCACCGGCAAGACGTGCTCCGGCAGGTCGCGCACGAGCGCGATCAGCTCGTGCGACGGGCACCGTGCGGCCGGTCGGGTTGTTCGGGGTCGCGACGAAGAGCAGCCGGGTGCGAGGCGTCACGGCTGCTCGCACGGCGACGAGGTCGATCTGCCCGGCGTCGTCGAGCGGAACCAGCACCGGCACCGCGTCTCGCTTCTGCGGCGTCGCGGACGAAGCTCGGGAACGAGGGCCACGGCACGATCACCTCGTCGCCCGGCTCGAGCACGGCCTGGCAGACGTAGCCGATCAGCGCGTCCGCTCCGGCAGCGACGGAGACCTGCGACTCCGGGACGTCGTGCCGGGCGGCGAGCGCCGCCACGAGCGCCGCAGAGCCTCGCTCCGGGTAGCGGTTCAGGGTCGGCGTCGCCGCCGCGATCGCAGCGAGGGCAGACGGGAACGGCCCGCTCAGCCCCTCGTTGAGGCCGAGCGACGCGACTCCCGGCGCGAGGCCGGGAATCGGGTCGCCGGGCGGAATCTGCTCGAGTGACGGCCGGACGAACCGGGAGCCGTCGCTCACGTCGCGACAGGCTCGGGTGCCGGCTCCGGCGTCGGGACGGGCTCGGCCGGGAACGGCGAGTCCGGCGCCACCGGCTCCCAGTCGCCCCAGTCGTCGCCGCCACCCTGCCGGCGGCGCCACCAGAAGAGGCCCGCGCCACCCGCGACGAGGCCGCCGATCAGCGAGCCAGCGGAGCCGATGCCGCTTGCGCGGCTCGCGGAGCGACAGGCCTTCACCGGCGAGGAAGCCGGTCGACCGCAGCGGTGCCGCGCTTGCGGATCAGCCGCCTGAGGTACCACCAGCCGATCGACATCGCGACCGCGTTGCGGCGGGAGCTATCCGAGCCACGCATCAGCGGCGCTTGGGGGGAAGATGGATCGGGCGTCCGAGTGCCACGAGACCGGCCTCCTTGATCGCCTCCGACAGCGTCGGGTGCGGCGCGATGCCGTCGGCGACGGTCTCGACCGTCGACTCCGAGTCGATCGCGACGACGCCGGCCTCGATCAGATCGGTCGCGTGCGGCCCGACGATGACGAGGCCGAGCAGCTCGCCGTAGGTCGTCTCGTGGATCGACTTCACCCACCCGCTGGTGGTGCCCGACATCACGGCCCGCGCGTTCGCGACCCACGGGAAGACTGCCGACGGCGACGGCGTCGCCGTACTGCTCGCGTGCCTGCGCCTCGGTGAGGCCGACGCCGGCGATCTCGGGATCGGTGTAGATGGGGCGCGGCACGGCCGGAGTGCCGAGCGCCGAATCGTGGCCCATCGCGTTCTCGGCGGCGATCTCGCCCTCGCGGAACGCGGTGTGCGCGAGCTGCCAGCGGCCGGCGACGTCGCCGGCGGCGAAGATCGTCGGGATCGCGGTGCGCATGTGGTCGTCGGTCGCGATGCCGGCACGCGGGTCGGTCGGGACGCCGATCTCGTCGAGCCCGAGGCCCTGGACGAGCGGCGCCCGGCCGACCGACACGAGCATCAGGTCGGCCTCGACCGACTCGCCGTCGCCGTAGCGCACGATCAGCTGCTCGCCCGTGTCCTCGACGCCGGTGCACTGCTTCTCGAGCAGCACCGTGATGCCACGCTTCTTGAACGCCTTCTGCAGCTCCTTGGCGGCGTCCGCGTCCTCCTGCGGAATCAGCGTCGGCAGCATCTCGATGATCGTCACCTCGCTGCCGAAGTGCGCGAAGATCGATGCGAACTCGCAGCCGATGATGCCGCCGCCGAGCACGACGAGCCGGCGCGGAACCTCGGTCTGCGCGAGCAGGCCGGTGGAGTCGACGCAGCGCGGCGAGTCGAGCCCCGGAATCGGAGGACGCACGGGATAGGAGCCGGTGGCGACGATGGCGCTCTTGAACGTGATGTCCTCGGCGCCTTCGACCGCGATCGTGGTGGGGCTCGTGAACCGTGCCCTTGCCCTTGCACCCACTCGACGCCGTTCGCCTTCAGGAGGCCCGCGACGCCGCCCGTCATCTGCTTGACGACACCGTCCTTCCAGGCGGCGGCCTGCGTGAAGTCGAGCTCCGGCTCCGACACGCCGACGCCGAGCTTCGCGAAGGTCTCCCTGGCGTCGTGCAGCGCGTGGGCGGTCTGCACCCAGGCCTTGGTGGGGATACAGCCGACGCGGAGGCACGTGCCTCCGACCTCGGGCTCCTGCTCGATGCACACGACCTTGCCACCGAGCTGGGCGGCGCGAATCGCAGCCGTGTATCCCGCCGGCCCTCCTCCGAGGACGGCGACGTCACATTCCATTCCGGTTCAACCTTTCGTCGATAGCGGTATTGCCGATCGTAGTCACGCGAGCTCGGCTCGCAGCGTCAAGGAGTCGTCCGTCTCGTCGACCTGCTGGAAGCCGTACTGCTCGTAGAGCGCGATCGCTCCCTTGTTGTGGCGGTCGACGCTGAGGCTGATGTCGGCGAAGCCCTCCGCCTTGGCCTGCTCGAGGAGCGAGCTGATCAGCGCACTGCCGACGCCCTTGCCGCGGGCGTTCGGAACGACGGCGATCGCCAGCTCCGGCGTGCGCTCGTCGATGAAGCCGTAGCCGGGCGAGCCTGCCTTGAAGAGGCGGAACCACGCCGCACCGACCGGAAAGCCGTCGACCAGCGCGATCACCGCCGTGTCGCCGGGCCGTCCCCACGCCTTGACGTAGAGCTGCACCGGGCCAGGGCCCTCGTCGGGCTGGCGCTCCTTCCAGTAGTACGCGTGGTGGAGCATGTCGCGCAGGAAGCGAACGTCCTGCGCGCCCCCTCTGCGAACGACGACGGCAGCCACTAGAGGCTCACCTACAACGCGAGCGCGGGTTGCTCGACGATCGAGACGAGCGTCCGCAGGAACTCGGCGCCGTCTGCCCCGTCGATCGCGCGGTGATCGCACGTCAGCGTCACGTACATCATCGGCGCGACGTCGACCTCGCCCTCGACGACGATCGGCGTCGGCTTCACGGCTCCGACGGCGAGGATCGCGACCTGCGGCGGGTTGAGCACCGCGACGAACTGCTCGACGCCGAACATGCCGAGGTTCGAGATCGTGAAGGTGCCGCCGTCCATGTCCTCGCGGGTGAGCTTCCCGTCGCGCGCGCGGCCGACGAGCTCGGCGCGGGCGCGGGCGATCTCCTGCACGCTGCTGCGGTCGACGTTGCGGATGACCGGCACGACGAGCCCGTTCGGGGCCGCGACGGCGAGCCCGACATGGGCGCTCGAGTGACGGTGGATCTCGTCGCCGGTGAAGGTGGCGTTGATGGCGCGGTGCCGCACGAGCGCGACGCCGACGAAGCGCGTCAGGAGGTCGTTCACCGTCGGCTTCACGTCGCCCTCGGCGAGCCGCTCGACCATCTGCTCGCGCAGATGGAGCACCTCGGTCATGTCGATCGAGACACCGAGCTGGAAGACGGGTGCCGACCACGCCTCCGTGAGCCGGCGGGCGATCGTCCTGCGCGTCCCGGTCATCGTCACGACCTCGACGTCGGACTCGGGCGCGGCACCGGCTGCGGCGAACGGCAGCCGTCGCCGCTTCGCCGACCGGTGCGTTCTCGACGTCGTCCGCCACGATCCGCCCGTCCGGGCCGGTGCCGGCGAGCGCCGCCAGGTCGACCCCGCGCTCGCGCGCGATCCGGCGTGCGAGCGGGGACGCCTTGATCCGCCCACCGGCGGTCTTCGCGGCCGGGCGCTACAGCTGTGTCCGGCCGCCGCCGCTGGCGCATCCGTGGCGGCGCGCTGTCGGTGGCTTCTGCTGCGGCCGGCTCCGTCTGCCGTCGCGGCTGCACTCTCTGGCTCGGGCTCCGCTGCCTCGGCAGCGGCTCCGTTCTCGATCATCGCGATCGTCGAGCCGACCTCGACCTCGCCCTCCTGGACGACGATCTTCAGCAGGACGCCGTCGACGTCCGACTCGACCTCCTGCGTGACCTTGTCGGTGTCGAGCTCGTAGAGCGGCTCACGCTTCTTGACGGTGTCGCCCTCCGCCTTGAGCCAGCGCACGATCGTGCCGGACTCCATGCCCTGACCGAGCCGCGGCAGCTTGACCTCGGTCGCCATCAGCGGATTTCCCCGCGATCAACCGGCGTTGCGCCGTGCGGCTCTCTCGCGACCTCGGTCATGGACGCCATTATGCTGAAGCCGCGATGAAGCTCGTCGATCAGTGGCACGACATCGAGAACGACCTCCCCGAGGATTGGGAGAGCGTCCGGCTGACGCTGACCACCGAGCAGGCCGGGCGACCTGCCCCGCGCGGCCCAGGTGCTCGGGCCGATCAACGCCGGCAAGGTCGGCTCGACGCTCGTCTTCACGGTCCAGCGCGCGGCCGGGCCACAGGGCGCGCAGACGGCGCTCCGGCTCTTCAGCCGGCTCGACGACTGGACCGAACGTGGTGCGTGCTCGAGCCGTCCGACGTCGGGATCGCGACAGCACCCGTAGCGCCGGCGGCGGTCGAGCGCGCCCGCGACGAGGCGTCGGTCGCCGCGAGCTGGGATGCGGCGCTCGCGCCGCTCCCCTCCGACTGGACCGACCTGCTCTGCGAGCTCGAGATCGTGTCGAGCACGCTGCTCGACCGGACGGCTCTGCTCTGCGCGCCGCTCAACCCGGCGCGCTCGGGCTCACGGCTCGTCTTCACCTTCCGCTGCTCGGGCCGGTCGGGCTACGGCGCCTCGAGCGGGATGGCGCGGCGCTGCTTCGAGCGGCTCGACAACGACGGGATCGCCGGCACGACGCGCGTACTCCGCGTGCTGTCCGACACGGACAACGTCGACACCCAGGGGCCTGTGTGGCTCGTGGGTGGCAAGACCCTCTAGACGCGGATTACGAAACCGGCACGCGGCCGCCGCCGGAGCGCCGGCGTGCCCGCGTAGACGAGCGTGCCCTTCACGAGCTTGACGTTCCAGGTCGTCGTGCCGACGAACGTCACGCCCGTCGTCTTGCTGACGCCGGCGCCGCTGAGCTTGACGCCGCGGGTCGCCGATCGATCACGGACGGTGATCGCCGCGCGGCCCTTCTTGAGCGCCTTGACGGCCTTGCCGGCGGGCGTCTTGAGCGTGACGGCCTGCGCGGTGACGGTGAGCACGAGCTTCGTCGGTGGGGCTGTCGTGGGTAGGAGGCGGCGGAGTGGTCGGCGGCGGCGCATTGCCCACGGTGAACGTGCCCTTCATCTGCACCGGGTGGAGATCGCAGACGTAGGTGTACTTGCCGTCGACGAGGGTGACGGAGAACGTCTTCGACCCCAACCGCCTCGACGCCGGTCGTCACGTCGACTCCGCCGGGGCCGAAGAGATGGAAGTTGTGGCCGTCGGAGCGGTCGTCGACGGTGAGCGAGAACACGCCCGGATCGAGATGGCTCGTGCGCGTTCCCGATCCATCGTCGAGGAAGATCGTGAAGTCCGGGCCCGACGACCGCATGCAGGTCGTTGCCCGCCGCGCCGGAGATGCCGGTGAAGAGCAACGCCGAAGCGAAGAGAGCGATGAGGAGGCGGCGCAGCGTCATCTGACGTGGTGTTACGCACGCCGCGCGCGATCGGTTTGTGCTCACGCGCGCAGCTCGCCGTCGAAGCGCTCGACGAGCGCCGTCGACGATGCGCGCCCGGACGACGGTCGGCGTCGTCGTCCGACAGCGTCCGGTCGGGCGCCTGCAGCGAGAGGTGGATGGCGACCGACTTCCGGCCCTCGCCCACCTGGTCGCCGCGGTAGACGTCGAAGACACGCGCCTCGCGGAGCTCGGGCGCCCCGGCCTCGAGCGCCGCCGTCGACGAGCGCAGCAGCCTCCACGTCCTCGGCGACGACGACGGCGATGTCCTGGCGCAGCGGCGGGAACGTGATCACGTCGTCGTAGAGGATGCGCTCCGGAATCGGCGCCGTCAGCTCGTCGAGATCGAGCTCGAACACGCCCCACGTCCCCTCGAGCAGCGCCGGATGGAGCTCACCGAGCCAGCCCGCAGCCGTCGTTGCCGCCTTGCCGGGATGAAGGAACGGAAGCACGGTGCGGCTCGGCCGAAGCTCGAGATGCAGCGTCTCGTAGAGCACCTCGACCGCACCACGCGCCGCCTCGAATCCGCCGGCGACGATGCCTCCGACGCGCCAGCGCTCCTCGGGCAGCTTCTCGCCGCTCGGCAGGTAGACGCGGGCCAGCTCGAACAGGGCGATGTCCTCGTTGCCGGCATCGACGTTCTCCGCGCCGCCGCGATCAGGCCCTCGAGCAGCGTCGTGCGGAGAATCGCCTGATCGCCGCTCATCGGATCGGGCAGGCGAATCGCGCGCCGGGTCGGGGTCGGTGGCGACGAGGCTCCAGGTGTACGCCTCGCTGAACCCGGCGCCGACGAGCACGTCCTCGACCAGCCGCCGCAGCCGCTGCTCGCGGCTCAGGTGACCGACGACCGAGCGACGCAGCGGCATCGTGTGCGGCACCCGGTCGAGCACGATCCGCGCCACCTCCTCGATCAGGTCGATCTCGCGCGTGACGTCGCGCGCGCGCACGGTGGGCACGGTCACGTCCCACTCGTCGTCGACCTCGAAGCCGAGCCGCTCGAGGATCTGGCGCTGCTCGTCGGCGGGCGACCTCGAGCCCGACGAGGCGCTCGGTGCGCTCGGGACGGAGACGGACGACGGGCCGCTCGGGCAGGCCGCCGTGCACGTCGGCGCTGCCGGAGAGCTCTGCCCCGGCGAGGTCGACGATCATCCTGCTGGCGAGCACGGCCGCGGGCTCGGCGAGATACGGGTCGATGCCCTTCTCCCAGCGGTTCGAGCCCTCGGTGCGAAGACCGAGCCGCTCCGAGGTCTTCAGCACGCCGATCGGCTCGAAGTTGGCCGCCTCGAGCAGCACCTCGGTCGTCGTCTCGACGACCTCGCTGTTGGCACCGCCCATGATCGCGGCGAGCGCGACCGGCTTCTCGCCGTCCGTGATCAGCAGGTCGCGCTCGTCGACGCGGCGCACCGTTCCGTCGAGCGTCTCGCACCTCCTCACCCGGCCCGCGCGTGCCGGACGACGATGCGCCCTCCGGCGAGCGCCGAGCGGTCGAACGCGTGCAGCGGGCTTCCGTAGACGTGCATGACGTAGTTCGTCACGTCGACGACGTTCGAGATCGAGCGCATCCCGGCCGCGTGGAGCCGCGCGCGCAGCCACATCGGCGACGGCCCGACCGTCACGTTCGGAGAGCACGCGCGCGAGGTAGCGCGGGCAGGCCTCGGGGCTCTCGACCTCGACCTCGACCCACTGCGGGTGCAGGATCGGCGGATCGACGACGTCGATCGGGATCAGCTCGCCGTCGCAGAGCGTGGCGACCTCGCGGGCGAGGCCGACCATCGAGAGCAGGTCGACCCGGTTCATCGTCGGCGTCGCGTCGAGCACCTGCTCGCGGACCGGCAGCACGTCGGCGAGCGGCGTTCCCGGCTCGATGCCGTCCGGGCAGCAGCATGATCCCGGCGTGGTCGGAGCCGAGCCCGATCTCGTCCTCGGCGAGGATCATCCCGCGCGAGAGCTCGCCGCGGAGCGGCCGCTCGTCGAGCGGCGCCGGGAAGCCGGGCAGGAGAACGCCCGGGAGCCCGACCGCGACCGTGGCGCCGACGCCGAAGTTCCAGGCGCCGCAGACGATCTGGCGCGGCTCGCCCTCCCCCACGTCGACCTGGCAGAGCTGGAGCTTGTCGGCGTTCGGGTGCTTGTCGGCGACGACGACCTTGCCGACCCGCAGGAACGAGAGGTTGTCGCCCGTGTCGTCGACGCCGACGTCGATGATCCGCTCGACCTCGAGCGACGAGACGTTGAGCTTCCGCGCGATCTGCTCCGCCGTCGCGTCGCGTGCGGACGTACTCGCGCAGCCAGGAGAGCGGGACGCGCATCAGAACTGCCTCGAGAAGCGGAGGTCGTTGCGCCAGAGCTCGCGCAGGTCGGGGAACTCGTGGCGCAGCATGGCGATGCGCTCGAGGCCCCAGCCGAAGGCGAAGCCGCTGTAGCGCTCGGGGTCGTAGCCGACGAACTCGAACAGCTTCGGGTCGACCATGCCGGCCCCGCCGACCTCGATCCAGCCGGAGTGGCGACACACCGGGCAGCCGGCTCCGTCGCAGACGTGGCACGAGACGTAGGCCTCGATCGACGGCTCGGTGAACGGGAAGTAGTGGGTGCGGAACTCGGTGCGGCGCTTCTCGCCGAAGAGCTTGCGCAGCAGGAAGTCGAGCGTGCCGGTGAGGTCGGAGAGCGTGATGCCCTCGTCCACGACGAGGCCCTCGACCTGGTGGAAGATCGGCGAGTGCGTCGCGTCGGGCGTGTCGCGGCGGTAGGTGCGGCCGAGCGAGACGATGTAGACGGGCGGCTCCTGCGCCTCCATCGTGCGGATCTGCGAGGGCGACGTCTCGGTGCGCAGCACCGTCTCGTCGTCGACGAAGAGCGTCGCGAGCGGAGAGCGTGCCGGGTGGCCCGGCGGGAAGTTGAGGGCGTCGAAGTTGTAGCGCGTCGACTCCACCTCACGGCCGTCGACGACCCGGTAGCCGAGCCCGAGGAAGACGTCCTCGACCTCGCGCCGGATCTGCGTGATCAGGTGCAGGCGGCCGCGCGCGTAGCCGCCGGCGGGCAGCGTGACGTCGACCCGCTCGGTCGTCAGCCGTCGCATCGAGCTCGGCCCGCGCCAGCTCGGCCTCGCGGGCGTCGATCGCGGCCTCGAGCAGCTCGCGCACGGCGTTCAGCGCCATCCCGGTCTCGCGGTCGCGCACCTCGCGCAGCGCCTGCTTGATCGCGCTCTTCCGGCCGAGGTACTCGACGCGGACGGTCTCGATCTCGGCCGTCGACGATGCTGCCGCAGCGGCGGCAAGTCCTTCGCGTTCGAGCGCGTGCGGCATCCATGACGGCCGAGCGTACCAACGCGCTCGCCCGCACACGCCCGCCCTACACTTGCCCGGCGTGGCCCTCTACGACTCGATCGCCCGGATCTACGACCCGTGGAGCGCCTCGGTCGTCGAGGACATCGCGTTCTACGTCGAGGAGGCGCTCGGCTGCGACGGTCCCGTCGTCGAGCTCGCCGTCGGCTCGGGCCGGATCGCGGTTCCGATCGCCGCAGGCGGGCCGCTCCGTGATCGGCGTCGACCTCTCGGAGGGGATGCTCGCCGTCGCCCGCGCCCTCGCCGAGGAGCAGGGCGTCGGCTCGCTCGTCGACCTGCGGGTCGGCGACCTGCGCGAGCCGCCGGTCGACGAGCGCGTGCCGCTCGTGATCTGCCCGTTCCGCTCGCTGCTCCACATGGCCGACGAGGAGCGAGAAGCTGCGGGCGCTGCGCGCCGCCCGCGAGCTGCTCGAGCCCGGCGGCCGGCTCGTCTTCGACGTCTTCGCTCCGAGCAGCGAGGACATCGCCGAGACGCACGGGCATCTGGCTCGAGCGCGAGGACGGCATCTTCGAGCGAGCCGACTGGGACGAGGCGTCGAGGACGCTGACGCTGTCGGTGCGGTCGGGCGACTCCGCCGCCTCGATGGAGCTGCACTGGCTCTCGGCGATCGAGTGGCGCCGCCTGATCGACGAGGCCGGCTTCGACGTCGCGGGCCTCTACGGCTGGTTCGACCGCCGTCCCTACCGGGCGACGAGGACATGATCTGGGCCTGCCGCCGCCGCGACTGAATCCGCCGCAGGCTTCTCCGCCGCTGGCTGAGCGGATAGAGTGGCGCTCATGTCGGGTCCTGATCGGAATCCTCGTCGTCGTCGTGCTGCTCGTGATCTACGTGATCGCGCTGTACAACGGCCTCGTCCAGAAGCGCAACCGCGTCGACAACGCGTGGGCCCAGATCGAGGTGCAGCTCAAGCGGCGGCACGACCTGATCCCGAACCTCGTCGAGACGGTCAAGGGCTACGCCGCGCACGAGCGCGGCACGTTCGAGGCCGTCACGCAGGCGCGCGCGGCGGCGACAGCGCGCGCAGGGCCCGGCCCAGGCCGGCCGCGGCCGAGGGCATCCTCAGCCAGGCGCTCGGACGGCTCTTCGCGGTCGCCGAGGCCTACCCCGACCTGAAGGCGAGCACAGAACTTCCTCGACCTCCAGGAGCAGCTGCAGGACACCGAGGACAAGATCGCCGTCTCGCGCCAGGTCTACAACGACACGGTGCTGACGTTCAACAACGCGATCCAGGTCTTCCCGGCGGTGCTGATCGCCGGCCCGTTCGGCTTCACGAAGCGCGAGTTCTTCGAGATCGAGGACGCCGCCGACCGCGAGGTGCCGCCGGTCAGCTTCGAGCCCGCCGCTCCGGCAGCGCCGGCAGCCCCGGCAGCTCCGCCCGCCGGCGATGCGCCTGCGCCTCCGACGACCTAGCGCTCGTCCTCCTCGCAGCGGCGCTCGCCGCGCTTGCGCCTCGCGGGGACGGCCGGCGCGAAGTCGTTCACGCTGCCGCAGGCGGCCGTCTCGGTGCAGGTCGCGAAGGACGGCAGCCTGCTCGTCGACGAGCACATCACGTACGCGTTCACGGGCCGTTCAGCGGCGGCTACCGCGACATCCCGCTGCGCTCGGGCGAGTCGATCGACGACGTGCTCGGTGCACCGAGAACGGGCCGCGCCTACCGCCCGGGCGGCTGCACCGACGCTCGGCTGCATCGACGCCGCCGGGCACGTTCGGCGTCGCGCACCGGGTCGGCAAGTCGCTCCGGATCGTCTGGCACTACGGCGCCGTCGACGAGCTCGCGCACGTTCACCGTGCACTACCGCCTGCGCGGCCTCGCGGTGGCCTACGACGACGTCGTCGACGTCAACCTCAAGGTCTGGGGCTCCGAGTGGAAGAGCCGCTCGACCGGCTGACGGCGACCGAGGTCGCTCCCGGCAAGGTGCTCCAGGCCTGGGGCCACCCGGTCTACGTGCGCGGCGACGTGCAGCTCGCTCGGCACCAAGGTGCTGCTGCGGGCGCTCGACGTGCCCGCCGCACCAGTTCGTCGAGCTCCGCGCCGCTGATCCCACGCTCGGCGTTCACCTCGACGGCCGGGATGCGGGTCGTCGCAGGGCAACGGCCTCGCGAAGATCGTCGCCGAGGAGACGGCCGACGCCGCGGCGTTCGAGCAGGACCAGCGAGCGCATCGACCACGCGAAGGCACCATCCGCTGCGCTACGTGCCTCTACCTGCTCGCTGCTCGGCACGCTCCCGGCGTTCGCTCATCGTCGCGCTCGTCTTCTGGTTCTACGGCCGCGAGCGGCAAGACGGGCTACGACCGCGAGTACGAGCAGGAGCCGCCGACCGACACGACGCCCGCGCTCGTGCCGACGCTGCTGCGGCAGGGCGGCGAGGCGGGGTCGTTCGAGTTCACCGCGACGCTCTTCGACCTGATCCGCCGCGGCGTCTACACCTCGACGCCGGTCACGACCGAGCGCAAGACCTGGGGCGGCCTGCGGAGCGAGAGCGTCTCCGATCTCGAGCTCTCGGCCGGGCAAGGACGACGAGAAGCTGACGCCGTGGGAGAACGCCGTCGCGCGCGTCGTCAACGGCGTGCTCGACGGACGGCACCGAGCGGCTCTCGAACTTCCGCGAGCGGATCGAGGACGACCGCACGGCGATGAGCGAAGCACTTCACGTGCGTTCAAGGCGAACGTCGGCGACCGAGGTCGGCAACCGCAAGTGGTTCATCTCGCCGCGGGGCCGTGCCGCTCGCGATCGCTCCTCGTCCTGTTCGTCGCGCTCGGCGCGCTGCTTCGTCTTCGTCGCGGCGACGGCTGGCGCTCGGTCTACGCCGCGCTGGAACGACGTCGTGCTCGTCGGTCTCGGCGTCGGCGCGCTCGATCAACGCGGCGATCGTGATCGGCGGCGCTGACGCAGCGCAGGCTCTGGCGCCGCCGCTCGCAGGCGGGCGAGGTCGAGGCCGAGCGCTGGGAGGCCTTCCGCCGCTACCTCACCGACTTCCCGCGGCTGCAGGAGGCGCCGCCGGCGACGCTCGCGCTCTGGGAGCGGTTCCTCGTCTACGGGATCGCGTTCGGGATCGCCGAGCGGGTGCTGCAGGCGGCGCACCTGGCGATGCCCGAGGAGCTCGCCGCAGGCAGTCGTCGATCTACTGGATCTCGACCGGCGGCGGCCTCGGCACCGGCGCCACGTCGATGGGGATCGGCGACCTCGCCTCCGGCTTCGGCTCGGCGCTCGCGCCTCCGTCGTCCGGCTCGGGCGGAGGCGGCGGCGGCTTCTCCGGCGGGGGCGGCGGAGGCGGCGGGGGCGGTGGCGGCGGCGCCTGGTAGGGCGGGCCTACCCCGGCACCCGGCTAAAGCCAGGCACCAACCACCAACCGGACGGTGTCCGACTTCAGTCGGACGCCAGGGTTCCGCCCTTCAGCGCCGCGACAGCTCGTACAGCGCGATCGCTCCCGCTGCAGCGACGTTGAGCGACTCGGCGTCGCCCGGCATCGGGATCGACGCGACGAGGTCGGCCTCCCGCAGAAGCTCGTCGGTCAGACCCGACCGCTCGGCGCCGAGCACGATCGTCACCGGAGGCTCGAGATCGGCCTCGGCGAGCGACACGGTGCCGGTCGCGGCAAGCGCCACCTGACGGCCGGGCCGCTCGGCCCACGGCACGAGCGGGACGCGGAAGATCGCCCCCGCGCTCGCGCGCAGCGCCTTCTGCGACAGCGGATCGGCGCAGCCGGGAGAGAGCGACACCGCCGCACCGAACGCATCAGCTGAGCGAATCAGCGTGCCGACGTTGCCGGGGTCCGAGAGCTGCCACAGCGCGAGGCACGTGTCACGCAGCCCGACGGGAAGATCGGAACGCCGGAAGACGCCGATCGCACGTGGCGGGTGCGGAAGCGTCGACACCCCCGCGAGCAGCTCGGCCTCGACGTTCTCGCCGGCGACGAGGAGCTCGACCGGCTCGATGCCGGCCTCGAGCGCCGCATCGCAGAGATCCTCGCCCTCGCAGGCGAAGAGGCCTGTCTCGTCGCGCTCCTTCTTCCGTTGCAGCGCGCGGACGAGCTTGAGCTTCGGGTTGTCCTTCGAGCTGATCATGCGGCGAGCCAGTCGATCCAGTTGCCGTGGAAGTCGATGAAGCCCGCAAGCCGCTCGGGCTCCGGCCAGACGCGGATCGCCAGCTCGAAGCCCTCCTCGCTCTCCGTCTCCATCTCGTCATGACGGCGTGACGAGACGAGCGCCAGCGGGCGACCGTCCGCTGCGGCGCTCTCGAGCGACCGGCGGAGCTCGGCGTAGCGCTCGGGCGTCAGGTAGCCGGTCGAGGCCGTCTGGTAGACGACCGTGAGCCGATCCTCGGCGCGGTCGGCAAGCAGGCCGGGCAGCAGGTCGACGTAGTCGCCCTGGATCAGCGTCGGCGGATTCGGGGTCGCGAGGAACGTCTCGATTGCAGCGTCGAGGCGTGCGACCCGCTCGTCGAGTCCCGGCCAGATGAAGCTCTTGAGCAGCACGACGTCGTCAGGATTCGTGACGTCGATCGGCGAGAGGTCGATGCCGACGCGTCGCGTGGACCTCGATCGGCGTCTCGAGCAACGCCGCCGGGACTCTGCCGCGCTCGACGGCAGTCGAACCGAAGCCGCGCGTCCGGAGGCGCCGAACGTGCCCTCGGCGTAGCGATAGCCGTAGCGGTCGAAGACGAGATTGAGGCCCGCGCTCGGGCCGAGCTCGATCAGGTCGAGAGGGAGCCCCGACGGCGCGGGCGACCGCGAGGAACGCGGGCACGAGCGCCACGCAGCGCTGGGTCTCGTTGGTCTGCACGCCCTGCTCGCGCACGAACCGCTCGAGCGCTGCCTCGTGCGCCGCAAGCGCGGCGGCGAAGTCGTCCCACTCACCCGAGAGCGCGTCCGGCGCGACGCCGGTGAGCACGAGGTAGTGGACCGCGCCGAAGAGGCGCAGACCGAGATCCCACGATGCTCCGTCGCCGAGGATCGCGCGCGCGGGGCGCGGATCCTCGGCGAGCCGGCCGGCCAGGTGGCCGTAGACCGGCGAGCCGAGCATCGCGAAGTGCTCTGCCTGGCGGCGAAAGACCTCCGCCTGCGCGTCGTTCGAGGTCAGGCTGCCTCGGCGGTGCCGCCGGGATCGGCCTCGAGCGCGGCCTTGGCCTGCTCGGCGACCGCGGCGAACGCCTGCGGATCGGACACCGCGATGTCGGCGAGCGACTTGCGGTCGAGCTCGATGCCGGCCTTGTGCACACCCGAGATGAACTGGTTGTACGAGATGCCGTGCTGACGGGCGGCCGCGTTGATGCGGACGATCCAGAGCCGCCGGAACGTGCGCTTCTTGTTCTTGCGGTCGCGGTAGGCGTAGGTGAGCGAGTGCTCGACCTGCTCCTTGGCGTAGGTGTAGTGCGAGTTCTTGAGGCCCCAGTAACCCTTCGCCTGCTCCAGGACCTTACGGCGCTTCTTGCGCGCGGCGACTGAACGCTTGACCCTTGGCATCGGTTACCTCAGCCCCAGCAGTCGCTTGACGGCCTTGACGTTCACGTCTGCGACCGGCTGATCCTTGCGGAAGCCGCGCTTACGCTTCGAGCTCTTGTGCTCGAGGTTGTGGCTCTTCATCGCGTGGCGACGGATCAACTTCCCCGTTCCGCTCACCTTGAAGCGCTTCTTCGCTCCGCTTCCCGTCTTCACTTTCGGCATCTGGCTTCACTCCTGCGTTTTTCGTCGGCCCGAAGACCATGATCATGTTCCGGCCATCAATGAGCGGGGGCTGCTCGATCTGCCCGACGTCCTTGATGTCCTCGGCGAGACGCATCAGGAGATCCCGACCGCGCTCGGGATGCAGGTTCTCCCTGCCCCGGAACATGATCGTGACCTTGACCTTCGCCCGCCCGTTGAGGAAGCGAACGACGTGGCCCTTCTTCGTCTCGTAGTCGTGTATTCCGATCTTCGGTCTGAGCTTGATCTCCTTGACGTTGATCTGCGACTGGTGCTTGCGCGCGACCTTCGCCTTCTGTTCCTGCTCGTAGCGGTACTTCCCGTAATCCATCACCCGCGCGACGGGCGGGTCTGCCTGAGCGGCCACCTCGACGAGGTCGAGATTGCGGCTGTAGGCGTACTCGCGCGCCTCATCGGTGGTCTTGATCCCGATCTGCTCGCCGTCCTCGCCCACGAGCCTGACGTTCGGCACGCGAATCTGGTCGTTGATCCGCTCCGTGTGGACGACGGGCCGGGTCCTGTCCTCAGGACGCCGCCGGGGTCTCAAAGGCTTCTCACCAAGCTGTATCTCTCTTCAAAACTGTGCTGTTCCCTTCCTTGAACATCAAAAAACCGCTGGCATGCAGCGGCACCGTTTTCCCTCGTCGTTCGACTCGGTTGAACCCGCGCAGCCTGTGGCTCCGGAGGTGAGGGTAACGGCCCCTACTTTGCAGGCACAAAGCGTAGCAGGGCTTCCGTCGCCATGGGGAAAGCGCAGAGAGGCTGACGGTCTCGCGTCTACCGCGACGGAGCGACGAGCTCGTCGAGCTCGGCGAGCAGCTCGGCGAGGGACTTCGTCGTCTGACCGTCGGCGCGCGTCCGGACGGCGAGCGCATCGTCGGACTCGCGCTCGCCCCACACGACGACGTACGGGATCTTCTCGAGCTCGCTGTCGCGAATGCGCTTGCCGAGCGTCTCGTCGCGGTCGTCGACCTCGACGCGGTAGCCGGCCTCGGCGATGCGCTCCCTGAGCCCGTTGGCCGCCTCACGATGCTGCTCGCTGACGGCGAGCACCCGCACCTGCACCGGCGCCAGCCAGAGCGGGAACGCGCCGGCGTAGTGCTCGATCAGGATTCCGATGAAGCGCTCGAACGAGCCGAGGAACGCCCGGTGGACGACGAAGACGGGATGCTCCTGGTTGTCCGGGCCCATGTAGGTGAGGCCGAACCGCGCGGGCATCTGCGCGTCGAGCTGGATCGTGCCGAGCTGCCACGAGCGCTGGAGCACGTCGGTGACGTGGAGGTCGATCTTCGGCCCGTAGAACGAGCCCTCCCCCGCGCCGACGAAGTATTCGATCTGGTGCCGCTCGAGCGCCTCGACGAGCTTGCCCTCGGTGAAGTCCCACTCCTCGTCGGTGCCGAGCTTGTTGTCGGGACGCGTCGAGAGCTCGGCCCGCGGCTCGATCCCGAAGAGGCCGTAGAGGTAGCGGAGGTAGTCGAGACAGCCGTCGAGCTCGGCGTCGACCTGCTCCTGCGAGCAGAAGATATGGGCGTCGTCCTGCGTCACGTAGCGCACGCGTGTGAGCCCGTGCAGTGCGCCCGCGAGCTCGTTGCGGTGGAGCGGTGCGGCCTCGGCGTAGCGCAGCGGCAGCTCGCGGTAGCTCCGCAGCTGGCTGCCGAACAGGAGCATGTGGCCGGGGCAGTTCATCGGCTTGACGGCGTAGGTGTGCTCGTCGTCGATCGGGATCTGGAACATGTTCTCGCGGAACTTCTCCCAGTGGCCCGACGTGACCCAGAGCGCCTTGTCGTAGATCAGCGGCGTCTTGACCTCGGAGTAGCCGCGACGCGCGTTCTCGCGCCGGCGCAGGTCCTCGAGCGTGTTGAAGATCGCCATGCCCTTCGGATGCCAGAACGGCGAGCCCGGCGAGTGCTCGTCGAAGTGGAACAGGTCGAGCTGCGTGCCGAGCCGGCGGTGGTCGCGCTCCTTCGCCTCCTCGAGCAGCTTCAGGCTCGCGTCGAGGTCCTTCTGGGTGAAGAACGCCGTGCCGTAGATCCGGGTCAGCTGCGCATTGTTCGAGTCGCCGCGCCAGTAGGCGCCGGCGAGCGAGGTGAGCTTGAACGCCTTGATCGGCGCCGAGTTCTGGAGGTGCGGGCCGCGGCAGAGATCGGTGAAGTCGCCTTGCGTGTAGAGCGAGATCGCACCCTCGGCCGTGTCGACGAGCTCGACCTTGTACGGCTCGCCCTCGGCCTCGAACCGCGCGCGGGCCTCGTCGGCCGAGATCTCCTCGCGCTCCCACGTGCGTCCCTCGGCGAGCTCGCGGTTCACCTCGGCCTCGATCGCCTCGAGGTCGGCGTCGTTGATCGGGGTCGGAAAGTCGAAGTCGTAGTAGAAGCCGTTCTCGATCGGCGGCCCGATCGCCACCTTGACCCCGGGATGCAGCCGGCGCACCGCCTCGGCGAGCAGGTGGGCGGCGGAGTGGCGGAGCACGGCGAGCGCGTCGGGATCCTGCGTGTCGCGCGTCGTCAGGATCTGCAGCTTGGCGCCGTCCGCGAGCGGCAGCCGCAGATCCTGTGGCACGCCGTCGGCCTTGACCAGCACCGCCTGCTCGGCGAGCTTCGGCCCGATCGCCCGGGCGGCGTCGAGACCGCTGGAGCCGTCGGGGAGCTCGAGCTCGGTGGCGTCGGGGAGGATGACCTTCATCGTCGTCCCAGGATAGTCGGGGTCGCCGGAGCGCGACGCGCGAGGGCTCGTTCCAGTCTCGGGTGCGAGCTCGCACGGCGCCGTTGCGAAGCTCGGTGGCCGCATGATCGATCCAGGGCTGTGGGACGAGCTGCGCGGCATGGACGAGCCGAAGGAGATCATCGAGCGCCGCGTCATCCTGCCGCTCGCCGAGCCCGAGCTCGCTCGCCGCCACGGCGTCGTCCAGCCGAAGGCGATCATCCTCATCGGGCCTCCCGGTACCGGCACGACGACCTTTGCGTGAGCTCGGCTCGGGGTGAGGCTTCAGCGTCACCCGCTCTTCCGCGTTCGAACTGCGGGTAGAGACTGAAGCCTCACCCCAGCCTCACTCTTCCAAGCGATGGGCGGAACCACCGCCTCCTGCCGACGACTGATGCATGCCGCTGCCCGTCTACTCGGGTCGATTTGGCCCGGCCCAGGCCGAGCGGCTCTTGTGGCGCGCGGGTTTCGGCCCGCGACGCGGTGAGGCGCAGGCGCTCGCGGCGAAGGGGCTCGACGGCGCCGTTCACTCGCTGACCCATCCGCCGGCCGAGCGGTGGGTCGGGCCGCGCCCGCACGACGACAAGGGCCGCCCACTCGCACCCGCGGACGCCTGGGGCCACGACCACCTCTGGTGGCTCGACCGGATGGTGCGCACGAGCCGGCCGCTCGTCGAGCGGATGACGCTCGTCTGGCACGACTGGTTCGCGACCTCGGACGCCGGCGTCGGCTCGCAGAAGCTGATGCTGGCGCAGAACCGGCTCCTGCGCCGCAACGCCCTCGGCCGCTTCGATCACCTCCTGGTCGCGATCACCGCCAACCCCGCGATGCTGCTCTGGCTCTCGGGCACGGACAACCGCAAGGGCGCCCCGAACGAGAACTACGGCCGCGAGCTGATGGAGCTGTTCACCCTCGGCGAGGGCAACGGGTACACCGAGAGCGACGTCCGCGAGCAGGCCCGCGCACTCACCGGCTGGACGAGCACCTGGACGCGAAGCAAGGGTCCAGATCAACTTTCGCTTCGACCCGACGAGGCACGACCCCGGCGCGAAGACCGTGTTCGGCAAGCGGGGCGACTTCACCTGGCGCGACTCGGTCTCGCTCTGCGTCCATCACCCGAAGCACGCCGCGTTCTTCGTCGACAAGCTGTGGGGCTACTTCGTCCCGGTCCCGCCCGATGCGAAGACGCGGGCCGGGCTGGTCGACATCTACACGCGCGGCTTCGAGGTGGTGCCGGTGCTCGAGGCGATTCTTCGCCACCCGGCGCTCTACACCGGCCCGCGCATGGTGAAGTCGCCTGTCGTCTACATCGCCGGCCTCCTGCGCGGGCTCGGCCGCGGGATCGACACGACGGCATGGGTCTGGCTCGCCGAGGGAGCGGGCCAGCGGCTCTTCTATCCGCCGAACGTGGCCGGCTGGGACGACTCGCGCTGGCTCGACACGAACACGTTCCACGGCCGCTGGTCGATCGCGAACACCGCTCTCGAGAAGGTCTCGATCGGCGACCGGAAGGGCAAGAAGGCGCCCAGGGTGCCGAACGACCCCGAGGCGATCGTCAAGGGCGCGCTGGCTGTGCTGGGGAACCCGACGATCCGCCCGGAGACGCGGCGCGAGCTGCTCGCGTTCGCCCGTGGCTCGCTCAAGAGCGCAACCGGCTGGAAGGCGGAGGCCTATCCCCCACTCGTCGCCAACGCGGTGCGCCAGCTCCTCGCCGTCTCCCCCGACCTCCAGACCTGCTGATGGCTCACTGCTCCGAGCACTCACGCGCAGCCTTCGTCCGGCGAGGCCTCGCCGAGGCGGGCCGCGGGCTGCCTGCGATCGAGCCGGGAATGCCGATGCCCGCGGGCACCGGGCTCGACCGGCGCACGTTCGTCGCTCGCGGGATCGGTCTCGCGCTCGCGGTCTACGGCGGCTCGGCGCTTCGGCCGCAGCTGTTCGACGAGGGCATCGCGGCCGCGGCAGCGGCGGCGCCAAACCGGAAGGTGCTCGTCTCGGTGTTCCTCGACGGCGGCGCCGACGCGCTCTCGCTGATCGCGCCGACCGGCGACCCGCTCTACCGCCAGCTGCGGCCGCGCCTGGCGCTGCCCGAGGGGGCAGGCGTTGCATTCGCGGAGGATCCGACGCTGAGCTGGCATCCGTCGCTTGGCTCCGCTGGCCGAGCTGCACGGCGAGGGCAAGGTCAGCGTGATGCCCGGGATCGGCTACGACCATCCCAACCAGTCGCACTTCACCTCGCGGCACTTCTGGGAGGTCGGAGCCGCAGACGAGCGGCTCGACGACGGGCTGGCTCGGGCGCTACCTCGACCGCGTCGGCAGCAAGGACAACCCACTCCAGGGCCTCTCGCTCGACTGGAGCCTGCAGCCCTCGCTCGCGACCGCGAAGATGCCGGTCGCCGCCGTCGACGCACCGGACAGCTACGACTTCTGGGCGCGCGGCGTCTGGGGCGAGGTCTCCGAGCGGATGGTCGCCACGATCGGCAGGCTCGGCGCGCTGCCGACGCATCACGATCCCGGCCTCGAGGCGGCGAGCAGATGCTGCCCGCCAGTCGGCCCGGCTCTACGAGCAGCTTGCTCCGTTCCGGCCCAAGGACGACAAGAAGCCGCCGGCCGGCCCGGTGGCCTACCCCAAGAGCGAGGACGCCTTCCCGCGCCGGCTCGCCGGCCTCGCGTCGATGCTCGCGGCCGGGATGCCGCTGCACGTCGTCGCCCTGTCGGCTCCCGGCGGCTACGACACCCACGACAACCAGGCTGCCGACCTCGCCTCCGACCTGAAGCTGACCGCCGACTCGCTCCATCGCCTTCCAGCGCGACCTCGAGGCGCGCGGGCTCGCCGACCGCGTGCTCGTGCACGTCTGGTCGGAGTTCGGACGGCGGGCCAAGGAGAACGGCTCGGGCGGCACGGATCACGGCGCGGCCGGGACCGGCTTCCTGATCGGCTCGCGCGTCGCCGGGACGATGATCGGTGAGTTCCCCGGTCTCGCCCGTCTCGATGCCGACGGCAACCTCCGCGCGACGGCCGACTTCCGCGGGCTCTACGCCGCGCTGATCGAGGACTGGCTCGGGGCCGATGCGACCGCGATCATCCCCGGGGCCGGGAAGTTCCGCCGGCCGAAGATCGTGCGATGAGATCGACGCGCCGCGGTGGCGGCGCTCGCTCGTGCTCGGCGTCAGCGCCGGGTCGGCGGCGGCAACCGCTCCGGCAACGCCCGCGCGGGCGCAGGTGTCCGCCGGCGAGTTCCGGCTCACGTTGTCTCGCGTCGGCGATCCACCGCGGCCCGGCGATCATCGAGCTCGTCAACTACGGCGAGGACGATCACGACCTGGCGCTGCGCCGGGTCGGTGGCACGCGCACCTACCGGATCGCGCTCGTGCATCCCGGCAAGACGGGCGAGCTCGATGCGCGCCTGCGCGCCGGCCGCTACGCGGTGTGGTGCACCCTGGCCGACCACCGAGCCCGCGGGATGCGGGCGACGTTGCTCGTGCGCTGAGGGCCGTCGCCTACCAGTTGCCGGGAGACGGCGGCAGCGCCGTCCCGGGCGGGGTGATCACGTAGACCGCTCCGCCCGAGCCCTCGAGCCAGACGCGCTCGAACTGCGCCCGGTCGTAGCTGCGGCGGACAGCGTCGTTCGACGCCGCCGCGGGATCGTTGACGACCGGGTCTCCCGTCGGCGGTGAAGCCGACGATGACGACCAGATGGCCGGCCGTGCCCTGCGGCAGCGGGAAGCCGTCGAGCTCGCCCGGCCCGGCGGCGATCGAGGCGACGAGCGGGATGCCGGCCGCGAGGAACAGCTCGGCCTCTTGCAGCGAGCGAAGGCGGGTGACGAACGCATCGAGCCCGAAGTGCGCGGCATAGGCGGTGTTGAAGGGCCAGTTGCCGGTGCCGTCGTAGGCCGCATCGAAGGTGAAGCGCGCCGCATGATCGACGCACGGATCGGCGAGCGCGGGATCGACCCAGGCCAGGTCGGCGGCCGAGGGACCGAGCCCCAGTAGTCGATCACCATCGCCGTCGAGGCCGGGCTGCACCAGGCGGCGCCACCACCCCCGTACTGCGGGTACTCGCCCCGGTGGATGGTCTGCGCGTACGGCGGCACGGCGAGCTCGACGCCCGCCGCTGCGCCAGGAGCGCTCACGTCACCGGCGGCGGGCGTCGGCATCGGACGCGATCGCGGCGAGCAGGCGCACGACCGGCGGCCCTTGCCCGGATGCGGTGAGCGTGAGCCGGAGCCGATACGCCACAAGGCTTGCCGCGGCCCGAAACGTGTCCGTGGCGACGCTGCCGAACGCATCCTCCTGGCCGGGAACCGACGTCCGCGCGAACGCATCGTCGGCGAACGTCCAGCGGCCGAGCCCATACCAACCGGTCTCGCTCCCGTCCGGCGTCCGTGCCTGGAGCTCCACCTCGACGAGCGAGCCCGGCGGCGTCTCGGCGTTCCAGGACGGGATCACCTCATGGATGCTCAAAACCCGGCTCGACCCAGGGGCTGGTCCATGCCGCCCGGCCGTGAGCTCCTCCGGTACGGCGAAGCGGTCCGGAAGCGGAGCGTCAGCCGCGCCCGCCGCCGCCGAAGAGCGACAGCAGCAACAGGAAGACGTTGAACACGTCGAGGAAGATCGAGGCGGCGAGCAACGGAGCTGCCTGGATCTGGTCGGCGCGGCGCAGCCGCTGGAAGTCGTACATCGTGTAGCCGGCGAAGATCACGAGGCCGAGCACCGCGTAGATCACGTTGCCGCCGGGAATCGAGACGAACATCAGCACGATCCCGAACACGATCAGCCCGAGCAGCGCAAAGAACGCAAGGCGCGCGATCTTCGAGAGGTCGCGTCGCGTGGCGTAGCCGTACGCGCCGAAGCCGCCGATGAAGAGCGCCGTGGTGCCGCCTGCCTGCCAGAGCGCCTGCGGGTTGACCGAGGCGTAGTAGGCGAGCATCGGCGCCGCGGCGAGACCCATGAAGGCACCGAGCCCGAAGAGGAGGCCGATCGCGAGCTGCTCGGAGCGCTGGATCGCGGCGTTGAGCCCGATGATGCAGGCGATCGCGCCGATGAAGGCGACGATGCCCCAGCCACGCGAGACGTCGCGGCCGAGGTAGGCGCCGAGGGCTGCGACGGCGCACGTGAGCGCGACGAGGCCCATCGTCTGGCCGAAGATCGCGCGGGAGCGGTCGCGGGTTGACCGCGACCGACGGCTGGGAGACCTGCTCGAGGCTGCTCATGGCCGGATCGTACTCATTGCAGGTGTCGTCAGGTAGGGCGGCGCTTGGAGAGCGGGCCGTGCTCGTCGGTGAACGCGATCACGAGCCGGCGCAGGAGCGCGTTCAGCTGATCCTGCTCCGCTTTCGTGAGTGCCGCCGCCACGGTCGACTCCTTCTCCGCCTGGACGGCGATGCTCTGCTCCCAGAGCGTCGCGGCCGTGGTCGGTGAGCTCGATCACGACGCCGCGGCGGTCGTCCGGGTCCGGGAGACGCCGGATCAGGTCCGCCTCCTCCATCTTGTCGAGCCGCGCCGTCATCGCCCCGCTCGAGAGGTCGAGCTGGCTGCCGAGCCGCCCCGGCGTGCTGCGGTACGGAGGGCCGCCGTAGCGGAGCGAGCTCAGCACCTTCGTCTCGCCCCAGTTGAGGCCGAACTGCTCGAGCGTCTCGTCGTGGGTGCGCCGGAGGAACTTCTGGATCACGCCGACCCGGTCGACGATGCCCTCGGTGCGGATGTCGAGCTCCGGGATCTCGCGTGCCCAGATCTCGAGCCGCTCGTCGATCGTGTCGCGCTGATTCGCCGGTGAGCGGGCCACGTGGGGATTCTCCGACTCGAGAGTCTTGACGTCAAGCATCTTCATAGTGTATCTTGCTGGAAAGTTTCTCGATGTCAAGATACTTTGTCGAGAGTCGAGAGTCGGTAAGGAAGGCTCCAGATGACCCCGCCCATCACGATCGAGTTCCAACGGCAAGTGCACGAGGACCGCACCACGCTGCTGCAGTCGTCGATGCACCGCCCGTCGTCGTTTCGCCCGCGCCGCACCCTCGGCGCGTGGATGGTGTCCACCGGGCTCCGGCTGGCCCCCGAGGAGCGGATGCACCCCCGTCTCCGGGCCGGCGCGGAATCCACCGAGGCCCCTGCGTGTGCAGGGGCCTCACCCCTTCCTGCCTAGCGGCGCCTAGCGGCCGGGCAGCGTCGCGAGCTCCGACAGCAGGTGATCGCGGTCCTCGTCGTCGGCGATCCCCTCCCCCGCCTCGCGCGCCAGCGTCTCGTACCGCAAGGACTCGCCGACGTCGCCGGCGACCGCCTGTGCCCGGGCGAGGGCTTCGAAGGCGAACGGCAGATCCCAGTCCTCGACACCATCCCCCTCCTCGACGTAGGCGAGGCAGCGATGGGCGTGGTAGAGGGCCGGCTCGGAGCGGCCGAGCACGGTGTAGACGCGCGAGACCTGCCACTCGCCGCGAGCGAGGTTCGCCTTCGTGCCGACCTCACCCCAGTGGAGCGGGAGGCGTGCGCCGCGTGGATCATCTCGTCGTCCTGCTCCGGCGTGCGCTCCGGCAGCTCGATCAGCGTCCACACGTGGTTGAAGAGATCGACGGCGAGCTGCCGGCGCTGCTCCTGCGAGAGCGATCCGCTCTCGTCGTGGTGGTCGCCCATGTGGCCGAAATCGTACGCCATTCCCTCGTTCGAGTTACGCCGGCCGGGGGATGGCTCGCGGGCTGAAAACGCCGATGCTGTCGGTGTGATCTCGAACGAGAGGAATGCTGCCATGTCCGATGTGACGGCACCCTCGAGCTTTGCCGACCCCTCGGGGCTCAGCGACGTCGAGCTTCGCTCGCGCCTGCGGCAGCTCGAGCGGGAAGAGCAGACGGTCTCGCGGCGCCGCACGACGCTGCACACGCGGATCGACTTCGTGCGAGCAGGGGGCTACGCCTCGACCGACCCCACCCTCGAGCCCCTCGCCGATCTGGAGGCGATGGAGCGAGAGTTGTCGACGCAGCGCCTGGAGTTGCACGCGCAGATCGACGCGCTCCGCGCCGAGCGCACCCGCCGGCGCATCTAGCCAGGCGCCAGGCGCTCTCAGTCGGGGTGCGCGGCGGCGTACTCCGCGATGACGAACTTCGGCACCACGGTCGACCAGGCGTCGACGACGAGCTCTTGCATCTCTTCCAGGTTGATCGCATCCATTCGCACGTTGACCCAGTTGAACCGCATGTTCGACGCGTCCGGCAGGGAGAACTTCGCGGGGTCTGAGTCGACGAGCGCCTGACGGAGCTCCTTGGGGAACGAGAACCCCATCACGGTCTGGTCGTGCGAGAACGCGAGCCAGACGATCTGGCCGACGCGGAACTTGAGCCGGCCGTGGACGACCACCTCGTAGGAGCGCGGCAGCCCGGCGGCGACAGCTCGCACGTCGTCCACGGTCGCCTGTCTGCGCCTGGTCATCGGCAAAGTCTTGCAGCCGAAGATCGCGTGCCACACCAGGCCGTCACGGAACAGCGTCTGCGCAAGAGGCTCGACCCCATGAACCCTCGAGCCTCTCGCGCAGACTGCGAGCCCGCGTAGGTCCCCACCTGCCGCGGGGGAGCATCGTTGCCATCGCGGCTCCGACACAGGACTCGCACGTCCAAGGTACGTCGGGCGAGGCGGCCCTCGTATGACGCGTTCGGGTCAACCGGAGCGTTTTGCGTCCAGCAATGTCGGGGTAGGCGGAACGGGATGGCCTCCTATTCGGTCAACGAAGCCGGCCGCCGGAAAGCCGAGCAGCTCATCCGAGGTCGGCAGTACGTCGTCAGAAGCGACTGGGGCGACTCCCAACCCAGCGCCGACCGGGAGAACGCGTTTCTCGAGGCGCACGGGTGGCCCGACTACGCGGCCTGGCACCTCGGCCTGACGGACGAAGCAACGGACGAGACCAAGGGCCGCTATGCCTTCGTCTTCGGCGATTTCCGCCGCGTGCATCGATCAGGCCTGATCGCCTGCCAGTACCGGGCGAGCGAGTGGGAGCACAAGGAGATCGAGCTCGCTGCGCACGAGTTGCTCCAGCTGCTCGATCGGACGCGGGCGCAGAAGGCGAAGGGCTGAAGTCCTCAGCGGTCAGCGCGATCTGTCAGGCGGAGCCTGTCTCCGCACTGAGACCAGCACGGACGAAGGAGAGGACAGGATCGATCGCCGCGGCGATCTCGTCGCGTGTCGGCGGCGCCCATTCGCCTGGCTGGGTGTCGAGCTCGAGCAACTCGAACGCTGCCGTCAGCGAGGCGGCGGCGATCTGCGGACGGCGGTCATCGCTCCCGACGCCGAGGTCGGCGGCGATCGCCGTTGCGAGGACTTCCTGCATCTGCCCGAGGAGCAGGCTGCCTCCGGCGAGCCCGTGATGCTCGCGGCATAGAACCGGTGAGAGACGGCCCGGCCGCCTGCGGACGGCCGGGCCCTCTCGCGCAGGTCAGCTTGCCGGCCCGCCCGGGGTGAGCAGCTCCCAGCGTCCCTCGGTGACCACCTCGACGGTGCCATCCACCACCTTGATCGCGGTGTCGTCGTCGATCACGTAGGAGGGGACGGAGAGCCCGGCTGCCCACGACTCGATCTCGTCCCAAGGCGTCTGAGGGTGCCCATCCTTGCGATCGAGGTGCGGGTAGACCGAGAAATCGACCAGCCCGAGCGCCTCGTCGCTCCCGGTGAGCAGCTCGGTGTCGTCGTAGGTCACTCCACCGAAGTCGGGGGTCGCAACCATCGCCCCGCCGCTCGTGCCGACGTACACCATCTCGGGACGCAGCGAGCCCAGGAGGTCGGCAAGGCCGGATACCCGCATCCAGTAGGTGAGATACCGGGGGCTGCCGCCCCAGACGAGCAGGGCATCGGTCTCCTCGACAGCAGGCACCCACACGTCCTTCTGGATGCTCGGCAGCGCAGTGAGCTCGAGCACGCCGAGCGACTTCCAGCCGAGGCCGCACATCGAGCTCTCAGACACCGGGCGGATGAACCGGTACACGTGTGACGGGCCTCCGGGAAACGGCTGCACGCCGGTCGGGATGCAGAGCGCGTTGGACTCTTCAATGGGCTTGCCGAGCAACTCGACCAACGTGTCGCGGATGGTCTGGTTGACGAGGCCGCTGGACGTGAGAAGAATCTTCATGCTGCCTCCGGGAGGTGGGACTGCAGGCAAAGGTTCGTCGTACAGACTCGCAGACCGCCGAAAACTCATCGGTTCCCGGTTCTTTGGCACCTGGTTTCTTTCGTCCCTTCGGCCACTGGCAGATCCGCCAAGCCCGTGGAATGGTGAATTCAGCGCCGACGGGTCCGTACCCCCTTTGTCCCGTTTGCGCTGTACCCATCGGATGGGTGGGAGCCTGGTTCGGCCAGAGCCAGGCTCCCACCCGCCCCCTGAACGGCCGGCCCGCGCGCGCCACGCACTCAGGACTTGCCTGTTGCGAGCGGGCTAGCCGGGACGCGTGGTGATCTGACCGGATGCATCAACGGCGACGAGCATCCGCTCCCCCGCCCGCTGCAAGACCGCTGAATCCAGCGTCTGGGTCTCCACGGCCCACCCCTGTGCCGCCCACGTCCCCACCGCGTGGTCGAGCCGCCGGCCGCGCTCCTCAGACGAGAGCGGGCTGTGGCCGCCACGCCGCGCCAGCAACACGATCGCCGCGGCAAGAGCGATCGCGAGGATCGCAAGCAGCACCCACACCCAGACCGGCGTGCCGTCGTCGGACGACTCGGCCACCGTAGACGTCGGCACGGTCGCCTGAGTCGTTACGCGCTCGACCGTCGTCGTGGTGGCAATCGTAACCGTCGTTGACTCCTGCGTCGTGTCCGCAGGCACGGTCGTCGTGACGGCTGTCGTCGTATCGGCCGCCCTGCCACCGACGGCGAGCAGCCCAGCGGCCGTGATACCCGCTGCGAAGCATGCGGCGAGCGCGAGAACCTTTCCACGACGTCCCACGACTATCGATCCTAAGCGAATCTAGCGAGGTGAGTGTGGGGGCGCGAGCGGGGTGAACACAGGGTTGGGTCGCACGATCGCACGATTGCGGGCGCAACCCAACCCCATGTGCGCCGCCTAGACGAGTGCCTTCGCCTTCATCGTGTCGAACTCGGCCTGGGTGATCGCCCCACTGTCGAGCAACTGCTTCGCCTGAATGATCTGATCGGCAGGCGACGCACTTGCGGCCACCGACTTGATGTGGGCGTCCTGGTGCGCCCGCGCAGCCTGCATGTGTTCCACGTCGCGGTCGGCCATCTTGTTGCCCTGCGAGAGCAGGTAGACGAACACACCGAGGAAGGGCAACACGATCACGAAGGCGAACCAGGCGACTTTCAGGCCACCGTCGATGTCGCGGCGCCGGAAGAGATCTGCGAAGACGCGGAACAGGATGATGATCCAGATGAAGAACATGAAGAAGACGAACATCGTCCACATCACGTCGAGGAACGGATAACTCGCGGCGAGCACTAAGACTCCTTGATCGAATAGGGCGAACGGCTCCGGTACCCGGAAGCCAGAAAGAGCCTAGTCGCGCTGTCGGCCACCCGCTTCTACCTCGGCGTCCAGAGGCTTTGCGAACGTGCCGGGAGGCGAGTCGATCGGACCTCGCCGGTCGTGTGGATGGTCGTCGCGGGGCAGCCGCGGAAGCCGCCAAAGCACAGGCGGCGGAACAGAAAGCCGCCACAGCGCCGTCGCCCGTGCTTGGGTTCAGGCGGAAGCTGCTGAAGCCGCGGCTGCCGAGCTCGAGAAAGATCGACGAGAGCAACGGCATCTATGTCGTCTCGGATGCGGCTGTTGCCCAGGCCGAGAGCGATGCTGTGGCCGCTCAGGCGGCGTTGGACGAGGCGAACGCTGCATTCGCGGCCGCACAAGACGAAGCCGCGACGCTTCGCGCCCAGCTCGAACAGGCCCGGGCCGAGCGCGACCTGGCGCGCGCCGAGCGCCAGCAGGCGAGACTCTGTGCGCGAGGGTCGCTCGGTGATCTCAGGCCTCGGGACCAGCGACGAGCAAACCCAAGCCGCGAACGAGATGGAAACCGTCTCCAGCGCCTGCGCCGCAACTGTGCCCGAATAGGGGGATCGCGCTAGGCGGTGGCGGGCGGACTCGACCCTCCGGCCGGCGGAGGACGCATCGCAGCATATGCGAGCACGATGAAGCCAATACCGGCGAGAAGCAGAGCGATCCCGACGACAAGGCTGAAGAGCGACAGCTGCTCGGCCATGTAGCTGACGTTGAGCGCGGTCGAAAGCGCGGTCTCTGTCACCCACAGATTGCGGGCCGAGTTCGAGACCGGCTGGCCCTTCTCATCCTTCGCGGCTTGCGCGGGGTCGTTCGTGCCCTTGGCAGCACCATCCTCGGTCGCGAAGCGCCCCATCTCGGCATACGTCAGGCCACCGGACGCCTCGAGCGCATGGATCCGCATGTACTCGGCGAAGCAACGGGCTTCGGTACCGGTGTCGATCTCCTCACCGGCGACGTCGCAACTCGGAACGTCGACGCCGGTAAGACCCGCTTCCTTCATCGCTGCCTCGATGTCGGACGGGTTCATGTCATCCGAGCCAACGATCTTCTCGGCCGACAGATCGTCGGTCACGATCGATCGAGCGTTGATGGCGAGCGCGATGACGACCACTCCGAACGCGATCAGAATCGCGCCGGATACGAACCCGCCGATCCTCAGGGCCTTTGCCATTCTCTGTCCCTCTCTTTCGTTTGTCGCTGGCCGCACCATCATGGACGACCCTGCCGGATTCGGGTAACCCCGAATCACTTAGCGGCTCCTCGCGTCTTGAACGGCGTGCCGCACCCCGACTAGCATCGCCCGCAGCGTGTGTCGTTTTGCGGCGCGGCGCGCGACGTGCCCGTTCCTTACTTGGACGGCATCCACCCCCTAAAGCTGGGAGGGACTCACGTCATGAAATCCCCGTCGACAAGACGTATCGTGATCGCTGCCGTCGCCGCGCTGGCGCTGGTGATCGTGGCCACGGCAGCGATGGCTGCAACGAACCGGGTAGCGGCCGCACCATCGAACACGGGGCCTCCGGTCGTCTCCGGCACACCGGCGATCGGCAAGGAACTGACGACCAGTAACGGGACGTGGAGCGGCACCACGCCGCTGTCCTTCAGCTACCAGTGGCGACGCTGCGACACGACCGGCGGAAGCTGCGCGAACATCTCCAACGCGACCGACAACAACTACAAGCCGCAGACGGCAGACGGCAGCCACACGCTGCGCGCAGTCGTCACAGCCAAGAACAGCGACGGCAGCGCCAACGCAACCAGCGTTCCGACCGCCGTTGTCCCCGCCACACCGGTCTCGAACAACGGCTGTCCGGCCGACAAGAGCCTGAAGACCGCCCCGATCGCTCAACTCGCACCGCCCGCGCGACTCCAGATCGTCTCCTTCGACGTGCTCTCCGGGCCGATCAACAAGAACACGAACAGCTTCACGATGAAGGTCCGCGTCGGCAGCACCTGCAGCGTCAACATCAAAGGCGCGAGCGTCTACGTGACCGCAGTGCCGTACAACCAGTTCAGCATCCCAACCGAAGAACTCACCGGCGACGACGGCACCACAACCCTGGTCTTCCACCGCGACGCGAACTTCCCCGCCAGCAGCAAACAGCAGCAGCTCACACTCTTCATCCGCGCAACCAAGCCGGGCGAAGACCCCCTCGCCGGCGTCTCGACACGACGACTCGTCGCCGTCGACTTCTCGAGCTAACGCTCGCACAATTAGGTCCGGCCACGCCCGAGCGAGCCTCGCGGCGTGGCCGGACCTAAAGCACGACGACGAGTGCGCACGTCTACGCACTCACTGACGACCACGATGTCGTCCGCCCCATTCCGCTGGCGCGAGCCTGTTGCTGACGCCTTCGGTGTCGAGGCAGGGACGGGACAGCACCAATCGCCACGACCACAACAATCGCTCGCCCGAAACGTATTTCATGCAGCTGGCGGACGCCAGTGAGGCCGTGAATGGGCCTGCTTGCATCGAACTAGCTCCATAGACGGCGTCGGTGCGACCATTTTGCGGCCACGGCGTTAGTGCGATTGTCTATTCAGACAAACGAAAGTCCCGCATTGCGGGACTTTCGTGATGGGCGCTACTGGGCTCGAACCAGTGACCCCCAGCTTGTCGAGCTGGTGCTCTCCCAACTGAGCTAAGCGCCCTAGCGTGCTCGTGGAGTCTAGCCGAGCAAACGCCCCGGTGGTGGGCCGTAAGGCCGCGGCCGCGCTCTCACGCTGTCGTGCGGGCGCGCGGGCGATCTGCGGCGGGGCTTCGCGAAGGCGCCCACGGCTCGGTCAGATCCGCAAGGCCGGCAGCTGCCAGCCTGCCGTCCCGTTCTTCGTACACATCGAGCCCTGAGACCCGAGCTGGCCCGGTCCGCCCGGGCAGCACCCAGGCAACGGCGGCGGTGAGGACAGCGAGAGCCGCCCCGACAATACCGGCCGCCCGGTAGCCGTCGAGCGACGGCTGGCCATTGACCTCGAACAGCTGGAGAATCGTGATCGCGATGCCGCTGCCGAGCGCCGCACCGACGAAGCGGGACACCTGATAGAGGCCCATCGCGGAGCTCGTCTGATCACGCGGCACGGCGCCCTCAGAACGCGCCGGAGAATCGTTATAGACTCTGGATGTGTCAGACGCAGACGCCGGGGGCGACGCCCAGATCGCGGAGATCTCCACCCAGCTGCGGACCGTCATGTGGCAGCTCGTTCGCCGATATCGACGTGATCGAACGCTTCCGACGTCACAGGTTTCGGCGCTGGTCTGGATCGACGGTGAGGGACCGTCCACGACCAGCAAGCTCGCGGCGCTCGAGCATGTTCGGCCTCAGTCGATGGCTCACACGGTCGGCCAGCTCGAAGCAGCCGGCCTCATAACACGCACGCGCCGACCCCGACGACGGGCGCAAGGTGCTGCTCGACCTCACCCCGCAGGGCCGCGCCACCCTTGGCGAGCTGCGCGCACAGGGCGAATCCTGGGTTGCCGACGCGCTGCACCGAGTTCACGGCGAGCGAGCGTGCCGAGCTCGCGCGCGGCATCACGCTGCTCGGCCGACTCGCCTCGAAATGAGCCCTGCCATCCGGCTCGTGGCTCGGCGTCGCCGGCCGCGCGCGGTCGCATCGACTCCGATGTGTGGTATACGGATAGTCGCAATGCCTCGTTTCTCGTCCTTCCGATCGGACACACGGCCATGACCGCCGGATCCTTCGCCTGGCCGCCGCTCGCTGACGACCAGCGCGAGCTGCTCGCGCTCGTGCGCACGCTCGCGACGGAGCAGATCGCGCCGCGGGCGGCCGAGATCGACGAGACGCCACGAGTTCCCCTGGGACATCGTCGAGCTGTACCGCGAGCAGGGCCTGTTCGGGCTCTTCTTCGAGGAGCGCCACGGCGGCACCGGGACGGGAGCGCTGCTCGCGCTGGCCGCGATCGAGGAGGTCTCGAAGGTCTGCGCGACCTCGGGCCTGATCCTCGCGGCGCAGGAGCTCGGCTCGCTCGCGCTCAAGCTCGCCGGCTCGGAGGAGCAGCAGGCCCGGTATCTCCCCCGGCTCGCGTCGGGCGAGTTGCTCGCCGCCTACGCGCTGACCGAGTCGGGCTCGGGCTCGGACTCGGCCGCGCTGCGCACGACGGCACGAGCGCGACGGCGACGACTACGTGCTGAACGGCGACAAGCGGTTCATCACGAACGCCGGCGTCGCCGGCCTCTACACCGTCTTTGCGCGCACCGATCCGACGGCGAAGCATCGCGGCATCAGCGCCTTCGTCGTCGAGTCCGACACGCCCGGCTTCGAGGTCGCGCGCCTCGAGCCGAAGCTCGGGATCGCAGGCTCGACGACCGGTGAGCTGATCTTCGACAACTGCCGCGTACCGGCCGCGAACCTGATCGGAGCCGAGGGTGAAGGCTTCCCGATCGCGATGCGCGTGCTCGACCGCTCGCGCGGCGGGATCGCCGCCCAGGCCGTCGGGATCGCCGAGGGGGCGACGGACTACGCGCTCCGCTACGCGAAGGAGCGCGAGACGATGGGCTCGCCGATCTCCAAGCACCAGCTGATCGCCGGCAAGCTCGCCGACATGGACACCGCCTGCCAGGCTGCGCGCGGGCTGCTCTACCGCCTCGGCCTGATGCTCGAGGCCGGCGTCGACGGGCCGGAGCTGACGAAGGCGTCCGCGCAGGCGAAGCTCTTCTGCAGCGACACCGCGATGGCCGTCACGACCGACGCGGTGCAGATCCTCGGCGGCTACGGCTACATCAAGGAGTACCCCGTCGAGCGGATGATGCGCGACGCCAAGATCACCCAGATCTACGAGGGCACGAACGAGATCCAGCGGCTCGTGATCGCCCGCGAGCTCGTCCGCCTCTCTTCCTGAGCGAAGCTCAGTCCCCCGCGTACGCACCGAGGTAGCGGAGCCCCTCGATCGCCCGGCTGCCGTACCACGACGTCATCTCGCCGTCGATCAGCGTCACCTCGGGCACCGGGGACGAGCGCCTCGACCTCGGCGAGGTGCTTCTCGCGGAAGCGGTACGGCTCGCTCGAGAGCAGCACGCGCTCGACGCTGCCGGCGAACGTCGCCGAGGTCGACCTCGGGGTAGCGGTCGTCGGCGCTCGCCGGGTACGGTCTCGCCAGCCGACGAGGGCGAGCGTCCGCGAGATGTACGTGTCGCGCGAGACCGTCATCCACGGCTCGCGCCAGATCAGGTAGAGCACGCTCGCCGGCGGGCGCGTCGAGGCGCGTGAGCTCGGCGTAGCGCGGCCGCGAACTCGTCGCAGAGGCGCTCGGCCTCCGCCGTCGCGATCGAAGATCGCCGCCGAGCAGCCGGTAGAGCGTCGAGGTTGTCCTCGCGGCGCGAGCGGGTGGGTGACGACGATCGTACGGGACGAACTCGGCGAGCTCCTCGGCCGTCTCCTTCGGTTCTCGTCGATGTTGACGACGACGTGCGTCGGCGCGAGCTCGCGGATCCGGTCGAGCTTGACGTCCTTGGTGCCGCCCACCTTCGGGATCGTCGCGCACGGTCTCCCACGGATGGATGCAGAAGCCGGTGCGCCCGACGAGCTGCGCCGCCAGGCCGAGATCGCAGAGCAGCTCGGTGACGCTCGGCACGAGGGAGACGATGCGCGCGTCGCTGCCCGCGACGGGATGCTCGGTGCCGACCGCGTCGACGAGCGTCACTACATGTTCCGCCGGTACTCGCCGCCCGACGGCGTAGAGGGCGCCGCGAGATCTCGCCGAGCGAGGCGACCTTGACCGCCTCCATCAGCGCCTCGAAGACGTTGCCGCGCGCCCGCGCGACCTCCTGCAGCCGCGCGCAGCGCCGCGGGCGCGCTCCGCCGCGTGGTGCTCCTGGAACGCGCGCGACGGCCGCGATCTGGTCGTTCTTCTCGTCGTCGGTCGAGCGCATCAGCTCGATCGCCGTCGTCCGGCTCGCCGCTGCCCTCCGTCGGCAGGAACGTGTTGACGCCGATCAGCGGCAGCGTGCCGTCGTGCTTCAGCCGCTCGTAGTAGCAGGCTCTCGTCCTGGATCTTGCCGCGCTGGTACATCGTGTCCATCGCGCCGAGCACGCCGCCGCGCTCGGAGATCCGCTCGAACTCGTCGTAGACCGCCTCCTCGACGAGGTCGGTCAGCTCGTCGATCGATGAACGAGCCCTGCCACGGGTTCTCGCAGAAGTTGAGGCCGAGCTCGCGGTTGATGATCAGCTGGATCGCGACCGCGCGCCGCACCGACTCCTCGGTCGGGGTCGTGATCGCCTCGTCGTAGGCGTTCGTGTGCAGGCTGTTGCAGTTGTCGAAGATCGCGTACAGCGCCTGCAGCGTCGTGCGGATGTCGTTGAAGCTGATCTCCTGCGCGTGCAGGCTCCGACCCGAGGTCTGGATGTGGTACTTGAGCATCTGGCTGCGCGGCGAGGCGCCGTAGCGCTCGCGCATCGCCCGCGCCCAGATCCGCCGCGCGACCCGGCCGATCACCGCGTACTCGGGGTCCATCCCGTTGGAGAAGAAGAAGCTCAGGTTCGGCGCGAAGTCGTCGATCTCCATGCCGCGCGCGAGGTAGTACTCGACGATCGTGAAGCCGTTGGCGAGCGTGAAGGCGAGCTGGGAGATCGGGTTCGCCCCGGCCTCGGCGATGTGGTACCCGCTGATCGAGACGCTGTAGAAGTTCCGCACGCCGTTGGCGACGAAGTACTCCTGGACGTCGCCCATCATCTTCATCGCGAACTCGGTCGAGAAGATGCACGTGTTCTGGGCCTGGTCCTCCTTGAGGATGTCGGCCTGGACGGTGCCGCGGACCGTCGCGCAGCGTCTCGGCCTTGATCCGCTCGTAGGTCTCGCGGTCGACGACCTGGTCGCCGGAGACGCCGAGCAGCCCGAGCCCGAGCCCGTCGTTGCCCTCGGGCAGCTCGCCTCGCGTAGCGCGGCCGCGGCCGTCGGCGAAGCATCTCGTCGAGCGGCGCTCGGTCGCGTCCCACCCGCCGGTCTCGCGCAGGTGCTTCTCGACCTGCTGGTCGATCGCGGCGTTCATGAAGAAGGCGAGGATGATCGGCGCCGGCCCGTTGATCGTCATCGAGACCGAGGTCGTCGGCGCGCAGAGGTCGAAGCCCGGAGTAGAGCTTCTTGGCGTCGTCGACGGTCGCGATCGAGACGCCCGAGTTGCCGACCTTGCCGTAGATGTCGGGGCGCTCGGCGGGGTCCTCGCCGTAGAGCGTGACCGAGTCGAACGCGGTCGAGAGGCGCACCGCCGGCTGGCCCGGCCGAGAGGTAGTGGAAGCGGCGGTTGGTCCGCTCCGGCGTGCCCTCGCCGGCGAACATGCGGGTCGGGTCCTCGCCCGCGCGCCGGTAGGGGAAGACGCCGCCGGTGTACGGGTAGGAGCCGGGCAGGTTCTCCTTCATCAGGAAGCGCAGCCGGTCGCCCCAGCCGTCGAGTAGCGCGGCGGCGCGATCTTCGGGACTCTGCTAGCCCGCTCAGCGTGTCGCGGTAGTTGTCGCCGGTGATCTCGCGGCCGCGCACGTCGTAGCTGTAGGTCTCGGCGGTGATCCCCTCGATCCGCGCCGGGCAGGCTCCGCAGCGCGTCGACGGCCTCGGCGCCGAGCTCGGCGAGCGCCTCGTTGTAGGCGGCCCGGAACGGCGCGTGCTCGCCGGCCTCGAGCGCGGCGGCGCGGATAGGGCTCGAGCGGCTCGGGCAGCAGCGGATCGCCGAGCGCCTTGAGCGCCTCGTAGCAGTGCTGCGCCGTGTCGGCGGTCTCGGCCGAGCTGCTCGATCCGCTCGCCGATCTCGCGGCCCTGCTCGGCGATCTCGGCCAGGTAGCCGGACGCGCTGCCGGGGATCAGCACGTTGCCGAGCGGCTCGTGGCGTCGTCGGCGTCGAGGTCGCGGGTCCCACGCGCTCGGCGTCGGCGCCGGCGCGCTCGGCCGAGCGCGCGGCAGAGGTCGACGAACAGCCAGGTCACGCCGGGGTCGTCGAACTGGCTGGCGATCGTCGGGAAGACCGGCACCTCGTCGTCGGCGAGCGTCGAACGCGACGTGGTTGCGCCGCCACTGCTTGCGCACGTCGCGCAGCGCGTCGTCGGCGCCCGCGCTTGTCGAACTTGTTGATGACGACGATCTCGGCGAGGTCGAGCATGTCGATCTTCTCGAGCTGGCTCGGCGGCGCCGAACTCGCTCGTCATCACGTAGAGCGGGACGTCGACGAGGTCGACGATCTCGGAGTCGCTCTGGCCGATGCCGGCCGTCTCGACGATCGACGAGGTCGAAGCCCTGGCGCGCGCAGGAAGGCGACCGCGTCGTCGAGCATCGCGCTCGTCGCGCGGTTGCGCCGGCGCGTCGCCATCGAGCGCATGAAGACGCGCTCGTCGCGCAGGCTGTTCATCCGGATCCGGTCGCCGAGCAGCGCGCCGCCGGTGCGGCGCCGGGTCGGGTCGACCGCGAGCACGGCGATCGCGCAGCTCCGGGAAGTACTGGAGGAAGCGGCGAGACGAGCTCGTCGGTGACGGTGCTCTTGCCGGCGCCGCCGGTGCCGGTGATGCCGACGACGGGCACGGCCGCGCCCGGCCGCCGTCCACTGCGCGCGCAGCCGCTCGCGCGTCGCCTCGGGCACGACCTCGTCCTCGAGCGCGGAGAGCATCCGGGCGATCGTCAGATCGGTCGCGGGAGCCGTCATCGGCGGGCAGCGCCGAGAGCTCCTGGACGCTGCGAGCGTGCGCTCGATCAGGTCGTCGATCATCCCCGTCGAGCCCGAGCTGCATGCCGTCGTCCGGGTGGTAGATCGCGCTCGACGCCGTACGCCTCGAGCTCGGCGATCTCGGCCGGCGGTGATCGTGCCGCCGCCGCCGCCGAAGACGCGGATGTGCCCGGCGCCCGTGCTCGCGCAGCATGTCGACCGCGTACTTGAAGTACTCGATGTGGCCGCCCTGGTAGGAGCTGATCGCGATCCCGTCGGCGTCCTCCTGGATCGCCGCGCGCACGACGTCGCGCGACGCTGCGGTTGTGGCCGAGGTGGATGACCTCGGCGCCGCCGTCCTGGATCAGCCGGCGCATCACGTTGATCGCCGCGTCGTGCCCGTCGAACAGCGACGCGGCGGTGACGAAGCGCAGCGGCGGGGTCTGCGGTGTGACCTCGTCCTGCTCGGAGCGAAGATCGATGGCGGACGTGCTCATGAGCGGCACTGCTCCTTCGCACTCGATGCGAGCTGCAAATTAGTCGGAGTATGCGATAGTAGGAATATATCCTATCTCGGGTTCTCGACCCGATTTCGCGATGGTCGGCTCTACGCCGTCAGCGGGAAGCCGTCGGCGTCCGCGCGCAGCTTCCGCAGGATGTCCGTGATCGAGTCGAGGTCGCCGGCGGTGAGCGGCTCGGTCGCGAATCGCACCTCGTTCAGCGCCCTGGTCGCGTCCTCGGCGACGGCGCGGCCCGCGTCGGTGATCACGGCGAGCATCATCCGCCGATCGTGATCGTGCGGCTTCCGCTCGGCGAAGCCCGAGCGCTCGAGCCCGTCGACGAGGTTGGTCACGCTCGTGCGGTGCACCTGCAGCCGCTCGCCGATCTTGCCGAGCGGCAGCGAGCCGCGACTCGAGAGGTAGAGGAGCATCAGCGCCTCGTAGCGGGGGAACGTGAGCTCGAACTGCCCCAGGATGTCGTTGAGCCGCGCCATCAGGATCTGCTGCACGCGCATGATCGACGTCGTCGCCACCATCGACGGGACGGCGTTGTCGCCCCAGTTCTGCACCCACTGTCTGGCCCGCCTCGGCGATCAGGTCGGTGGAGGCGCTGCCCACCGCCGGGGCGCCGTTGAGTCTGTCGGCCGGTTTCACGATCCTAGACTGCCAGATGCGACGCCGAGCCTTGCCTCGAGGCCGTCGAGCGCGCGCTGCGCCAGGGTGGTGAACGTCCGGCCGAGGAACGGCTCGGCGAGCCGCAGCACGCCCTTGAGCCTGAAGTCGGCGGTGTAGGTGATCCGGGTGCCGCCGTCGCCGCTCGGCTCGAACACGATCGTGTCGAGCGAGGTCGCCTTCTCCCCCACGCCGTCGAGCACGATGCGCCGATCTTGCTCGAACGCGGTCACGGTGTAGGTGAACGGCACCGTCTTGCCGCGGAAGTCGGCCTGCACGTCGTAGACGGAGCCGATCCCGCCGTCGCCCGAGACCTTCCGCGACGACTGGATGCCCGGATCCCACTCCGCCACCGTCGTGAAGTCGGCGACGTACGCGAACGACTCGGCAGGCGAGCGCGGCACCTCGATCACCTCGGTGACGACCATCAGAAGATCTCGGGGCACCAGGGCTTCGCGGCCGACGCGGTAGAGCGCGTCGGCCCGCGCGATGCCGCCGCGCGCGACCTCCTCGACGCGCCCGGCCCGCGCGAGGTCGGCGAACGTGAAGCCACCGAGGTAGGCGCAGCGCGAGCGCCTGCACGTCGAGCCGGAGGTCGGCGCGGCGGCTGCGAGCGGCGCGCGACGCCGTCCTCGACCGTCCAGGTGCCGACGTTGTCGGGGAAGATCGGGTCGGCCGTGACCTCGAACGTGACGCGGCCGTCGCCGGCGACGGAGCGCGCCGAGAGCGCCGCGGGCAGGTCGACGAGCCGGAGCCAGAGGCCGTCGAACACCTTCCAGTCGAGCCGGTTCGGCCGCTGCACGAGCAGGAAGAGCGGATGGTCGGCCGGCAGCAGCTCGCAGACGATCGAGTCCATCCAGTCGATCGCCGAGCAGGTAGCGCCAGAGCTCGCGCACCGCGACCGGCGAGTCGCCGATCGCCTCGAGCACCTCGACGCTGGCTCTTGTTGGTGGCGTCCTCGAACTCGACCTTGATCCGGTAGAGTCGCGTAGCCGACCGGCTGGCCGTCGATCTCGAGCAGGACGCGATTGAGCTCGCCGCCGCCGCGACGCCGCTCGGGCCGGTCGTCGAGCTTGCGGAGCTCCCACCAGGCCTTCGAGCGCGAGATGAAGCCGGGCGTGCGTCTCGGCGGACGCGGTCGTAGATCCGGGGGAAGACCTTCAGCGCCTCGTCGTGGCCGACGAGCCGCGTCGTGCCGACCTGCGCCGGGCACGGCCGGGTGCATCGCCGCGTGAACGCGCGAGGCCCGGATCATCACGTCCTGGGCGGCGAGGCCGTAGCCGAAGCGGCCGTAGATCGTCTCCTCGGAGGCCCACAGCGCGGCGATCGGCTCACCGCGCTCGCGGACGTCGGCGAGCTGCGCCCGCATCATCCGGCCCGAGGATCCCCTGGCGGCGATGCGTCGGGTGCACGCCGACGACGGTGACGCCCGCGCACGGGCAGCGTGCCGCCCGGGATGCTCAGCTCGAACGGGAACGCGCCGGCACCGGCGACGATCGCGTCGCCGTCGAGGACGGCGATCGTGCGCTCGAACGGCAGCATCTGCGCGAACCGCTCCGCGTCCTCCGGCGGTCCAGCCGCCGCCGAAGTAGTGGCCGATGCCACCGAGCGCCGCCTTGTACTCCTCGGCGTTCCGCGGCTGTCGCAGGCGAAGCGCCATCAGCCGATCTTCTCCAGCGGGGCGTACTCGAGCATCAGCTTCCGCTCGCTCTGGTCCTTCGCGAAGCGAACGGTGACGAGCCCGCCTGCCTCGATCCGCGTGACGACGCCCTCGCCGAGCGAGCCGTGCCGGACCGAGTCGCCGGTCTGGAGCGACGGGAATCTCGCTCGGTGCGCGCGTCTGCGCCGACGACGCCGAGCCGGACTGCCTCCGAGCCCCGTCTGCCGCTCGGAGCCGTAGCTCGACCACGACGACGGCCGCAGGCGCTCGCGCTCGACGCGTCGACGGCAGCTCGTCGAGGAAGCGCGAGGCAAGGTTGTAGTCGCGCCGCCCGTAGAGCGCGCGGGCCATCGCGTGGGTGAGCGTGAGCTTCTCCATCGCGCGCGTCATACCGACGTAGGCGAGCCGGCGCTCCTCCTCGATCTCGTTGTCCTCGATCGAGCGCGAGTGCGGGAAGATCCCCTCCTCCATCCCGATCAGGAAGACGCCGCGGAACTCGAGCCCCTTGGCGTTGTGGATCGTCATCAGCGTCACGAGCGACTCCTCGCCGGCGAGGCCGTCCTGGTCGGAGACGAGCGAGATCTCCTGGAGGAAGGCCGACAGCGTCGGCTCCTCGCGCTCCGCCCTGAACTCGCGCGCGACGCCGACGAGCTCCTCGAGGTTCTCGATCCGTCCCCGCGCCTCGATCGTCCGCTCGGCCTCGAGCGCCTCCAGCGTGCCGCTGCGCTGCGAGCACCGCCTCGAGCAGCTCGTCGACCTCGAGCTCCTGCGCCGATGCTTGCAAAGATTGCATTATGGTATGGAATCCGCGAACGGCCTTGACCGCCGCGGTGCCGAGCCCGGCCGCCTCGGGGTCGGCCATCGCCTCGAACAGCGTCAGGCCCGAGCGCCTCGGCGTGGGTGACGAGCCGCTGCAGCGACGTGTCGCCGATCGCGCGGCGCGGGCGGTTCGCGATCCGCATCAGCGAGACCGCGTCGGCCGGGTTGTCGAGCACCGACAGGTACGCCATCGCGTCCTTGATCTCGGCCCGCTCGTAGAACCGCGGGCCGCCGATCACCTGGTACGGGATCTGCTGGCGGACGAGCACGTCCTCGAGCACGCGGCTCTGGGCGTTCGTGCGGTAGAAGACCGCGATCTCGGCGGCCGACCAGCCGTCGTCGACGAGCCGTGCGATCTCGGCCGCGACGAAGCGCGCCTCGGTGTGCTCGTCCTCGACCTCGACCACCTGCACCGGGTCGCCCTCGCCGAGCTCCGAGAACAGCCGCTTCGGCTTGCGGTCGCGGTTGTTCTCGATCACGGCGTTGGCGGCACCGAGGATCGAGTTCGTCGAGCGGTAGTTCTGCTCGAGCGCGATCGAGCCGGCGCCCGGGAAGTCGCGCTCGAAGTCGAGGATGTTGTTGATGTCGGCGCCGCGGAAGCCGTAGACGCTCTGATCGGGGTCCCCGACCGCGAACACGTTCCCGTGCTCCGCCGCCAGCAGCTGCAGCAGCCGGTACTGGGCGTGGTTCGTGTCCTGGTACTCGTCGACGAGGATGTAGCGGAAGGTGTGCTGCCAGTGGGCGAGCGCCTCCGGGAAGCGCTCGAGCGCCTCGACCGTGAGCATCAGCATGTCGTCGAAGTCGACCGCGTTCGAGCTGTGCAGCCGGCGCTGGTAGCGCTCGTAGACCTCGGCGACGGTCTTGTCGTAGAACGAGGCGACGCGGCTCATGTACTCGTCCGGGCCGATCAGCTGGTTCTTGGCGTTCGAGATCTGGCGTGTGGATCCCGCGCGGGCGTGAAGCGCTTCGGGTCGACGCCGAGATCCTCGAGGCAGGCCCTGCACGACGCGCACCTGGTCGGCCTGGTCGTAGATCGTGAAGCTCGACGTGTAGCCGAGCCGCTCCGCCTCGCGCCGCAGCATCCGCCCGCAGGCGGCGTGGAAGGTGAGGATCCAGGCGGCGCGCGCCTGCCGGCCGAGCATCCGCTCGAGGCGCTCGCGCATCTCGCCGGCGGCCTTGTTGGTGAAGGTGATCGCGAGGATCTCGTTGGGCTTCGCGCCGTGCGCGCGGATGAGATGGGCGACCCGATGGGTGAGCACGCGGGTCTTGCCCGAGCCGGCGCCGGCGACGACGAGCAGCGGGCCGTCGACGTGCAGGACGGCCTCGCGCTGGGCCGGATTCAGGCCGGCGAGGAGATCATCGTGAGGTGCGACGGCCATGCCTCCGATGCTAGCGGGCGCCCCAGAGGGGGTCACAGTGGCCGGAACCGACAGGCGTAGCGGCGTCAGGCGGGCTCGTCAGGCGTCGAGCACGACGATGCCGTCGTCGTCGCTCGTGAGGATCGCGCCGGGCGTGAACGTGATGCCGCCGAACTCGACGGGAACGTCGACCTCCCCCACGCCCTCCTTGACGCTGCGCCGCGGGCATCGAGCCGAGCGCCTTGATCCCGATCGGCATGTGCCTGAGCACCGCGGTGTCGCGAACACCGGCGTTGAGGACGAACCCGACCCAGCCGTTCGCGGCGGCGATGCCGGCGATGAGATCGCCGACGAGCGCCGATGCGGAGCGAGCCGCCCCCGTCGACGACGAGCACCCGGCCGTTGCCCGGGCCTTCGATCTGCTGCCGCAGGAGCACGTTGTCGTCGAGGCAGCGGACGGTCGAGATCGGCCCGCTGAACTCCGTCACCCCGCCGAACTGCCGCAGCTGCAGCCCGCAGACGAGCGCGTCGGGGTTCTCGTCGGAGAGATCGGCGGTCGAGGTCACCGAGGGAGAATATGCACAAGCGGACAGGTCCGAGAGCGCCATGGCGAACGGGACGCCTGTGGAAACATCGTCACACTCTGGTCACGAAGGGGGTCTCCCTCCGGGAGACTCCCCGAGGTGCTGCGCGAGCGCCGACCGGCTTGTGGCGGGGCGCCTGTGGACAGATCGTTCGTGTTCGGACACAAACGGCCCGATCGTGGCGATGGCGGTTCGGACGTGGCTCTCGGAGACGGCGCGTGCGGCGCTACCAGCGCACCGTCAGCTCGAGGTGCGCGGGCTGCGCCGTCGTGCCGGCGAAGACGACCCTGAAGGTGTACGTGCCCGCCGGCAGCGGCTCGTAGCTCCCCTTGCAGTAGAACGAGCCGGCCGCCCCGTCGCAGGCGTAGGTCTTCGTGTCGATCAGCGGGCCGCCCTTCGGCGCGTGCGCGCCGAGCAGGAAGAGCTTCGTCCGCCCCTGCGTCGACGTGCGCATCAGCACCTTGAAGGCCGCGGGCTTGCGAACCTTGATCGTGACCTGGGTCGAGCTGACCTTCGGCATCGAGTCCTCGAGATAGACCTTGCCCGCCCCGGCGACGGCCGGAAAGGCGAAGGCGGCGAGGGCGACGAAGGCGACGGCGTGAAGCTTCATGGTGATCCCCCTTCTGCTCGGACGGCCACACCATCGTAGGGCGATCCGGCCGGCGGTTCAACGCCGGGCGACGAGACCGGCAACGAACGCGAGCAGCGCCACGGTCGCGAGGAGCCCGAGCGCGAGCGTGCGCGAGGCCCGCCGGAATCGCCGAGCGACGCCGAGGCGAGGACGGCCGCGGCGAGGGCCCCGGCGGCGGCGGTCTCGGCCGCGATCCGGAACGACGAGCCGGCGGGCCAGCCGGCGCTCGATGCGACGCGAGCGGCGCGAGGCTGCCCCGCCGCGGACGCGCACTCGCCGACGAGCAGCACCATCGCTGCGCAGAGAGCGATGCCGGACGCTGCCGATGTCGCCGTGCTCCGACGCGACGAGGACGGAGCCCGCGAGCAGCGCCACCGCCCAGGGGAGCAGCCGGGCGACGCCGAGGAGCGGGAACACGAGCGCAGCCAGCGCCACGACGGCCAGGAACTGCTCGTCGTCGCGCAGCGACCCGGTCGCCAGCAGCGGCGCGAGCACGACGGCGACGGCGGCAACCAGCCGAGATCGCGATCAGCGCGAGGCGGAGACGAAGCGCATGCGTCGTCTGAATGCCGTCACCTCCTCGATGGCGCCGAGCAGCGATCGGTCGGGCGACCACTCGACCACCGGGAACGCCGACCCGCTCGTACCGGTGATGGAGCGCCTGCCGCCACATCGTCCAGAGCCGCCAGGCGAGGTCGTCGCCGGTGCCGTGCTCGTCGGCGACGTAGGGGACCGGCGAGACGTCGACCACCGCGAGGTCGAAGCCGCGTGCCCGAAGGTCGAGGAGGGCGGTGATCGTCCGCTGGTCGAGCAGCGGGGTCAGCGCGATCACGAGCGCCTGTGGCGGGAGGACGCGCCGCGGAATCACCTCGACCGTCGTCGAGAGATACGACCGCACCAGCTCGGTCTCGATGAGAGCGTCGACGATGCGGTACTGCTGGCGCATGCCCATCTCGGGAGGCAGCCAACGGAGGGTGCCGCCGAAGCTGACGAGCCCGACGCGATTCCGGCGCTCCAGGTACGCGTCGGCGAGCGATGACGCCGCCCGGACGGCCTGGTCGATGGTCCCCTCGCCCGACCCCCGCGCCTCGGCGAAGCTGTCGAGGAAGAGGATCACGTCGCTCGCGCGCTCGGGATGGCTCTCGTTGACGTACATCCGCTCGCGGCGGGCGCTCGCCCGCCAGTTGACCCGGCGGACGCGGTCGCCGGCCGCGAACGGGCGGATGTCGGCGAACTCGATCCCCTCCCCCTTGGCACGGGAGACCTGGCTGCCGGAGAACGGGGTCGTGTCGTGCGCCTGCACGACGCGCAGCAGGCGCTCGCGCCGGGGATAGGCGCGGAGCGGCAGCTCGGCATCGACCTGCCCCGTCGTCGACAGCAGCCCGAACGCGCTCCGGATCCGCACGTCGACGAGCCCGATCCGGTAGGCACCCCAGCGCTCGCAGGCGAGCTCGTAGTCGAACCGTCGGGACTCCCCCGCTCCGAGCCGGAACGCGTCCGGCCGGCATCTCCGACCGCGCTGACGCCCTCGGGGAGCACGAGCTCGAGCTCGACCCACTCCGCCGGGCCATCGGCCCGAACGTCGAGCTGGGCACCGATCGTGCCTCCCTCGAGCATGCGCGCCGTGTCGAGGCTGAAGCCGATTCGCAGCTCCGGGCGGGGCGACGCCGCGACGGCAACCCCGAGCACGACGGCGAACGGCACCGACAGCGCAGCGAACGCCGGTCGGCCGAGCGCGAGCGCGGCCAGCAGGCCGACAGCAGCGAGCGCGGCGTACCCGGCCAGCCTCGGGCTCGCCGACGTCGTCAGGAGGACGGATCCCTCCTGCGTCGGCGGCACCGGGACCGTCTCGAGCAGATCGCGCACGACGTCCTCGGCGCTCACCTGCTGCACCCAGAGCTCCGGCTGCAGCGTGAGCCTGTGCGCGAGCGCAGGCACGGCGATCGCCTTCACGTCCTCGGGGGTGACGAAGTCCCGGCCCTGGAGCGCCGCCGAGCGAGCGCGCGAGCTTGAGCAGCGCCAGCGAACCGCGCGGCGAGGCACCGACCTGGATCTGCGGAGCGTCGCGCGTGGCCGCCACGAGGTCGACCATGTACGAGGCGATCGGCTCGGAGACGTGCACCTCTTCGACCGCCCGCTGAAGCTCGAGCAGCGTCTCCCGGTCGCAGACGACGCTGCAGCTCGACCTCGTCGGCCCGCCGCTCGGCCCGCTCGAGCAGCAGCCGGCGCTCGTCGTCCCTGGCCGGGATACCCGATCGAGACGCGCATCAGGAACCGGTCGAGCTGGGCCTCGGGCAGGGGGTACGTCCCTTCGTACTCGATCGGGTTCTGGGTCGCGAGCACGATGAACGGCCGCTCCAGCGGATGGGTGTGCCCGTCGGCCGTCACCTGGTGCTCCTGCATCGCCTCGAGGAGCGCCGCCTGCGTCTTCGGCGGGGCGCGATTGATCTCGTCGGCGAGGAGGAGGTTCGCGAAGACGGGGCCGGCTGGAACCGGAAGACGGCATCGCGCTGGTCGTAGATCGCCGAGCCCGTGACGTCCGAGGGCATCAGGTCGGGCGTGAACTGGATCCGCGAGAACCTCATCGAGCAGACCCGCGCGACCGACCGCGCGATGAGCGTCTTGGCAAGCCCCGGGAAGTCCTCGATCAGGACGTGCCCGTCGGCGAGCAGGCCCATCAGGACGAGCTCGATCTGGGGGCGCTTGCCGATCACGGCGCGCTCGACCTCGTCGAGGATCTCGGCCGCGCGAGGCTCTACGTCGCGAACCGCGATCGCCACCTAGATCGCCTCCAGCGCGCCGACGATCGCACGCAGCTCGTCTCTGCTGCAGCCGCCTCGACCGGCCGGCCGGCCGGCGCCTCGCGGTCGGGACGGACGAGCTCCCACGCCTGCGCTCCGAGCAGCGCCCGGGCGCGCTCGGGCTGCCGGTCGAGCGAGACGCCGTGGCGGGCGAGCCGCGCCGCTGCGATCTCGCGAACGATCGGGCGCAGGACGTTGTGGAGGTCGAACGACGACGCCTCGGCGAGATCGAGCGCCCGCGCGACCGACTCGAGCTGGCCGACCCGCTGCGATCGGGGCGGCTGCTCGAGCGGCACGGGCTCGGCTCGCGGCAGCGCGTCGGCGACGCCGAGCAGGACAGCCGCGAGCACCAGGGCGGCCACCACGAAGAGGTAGATCTCGACGGTGAGCCCGGCGCGCCGGGCGAGACGAGCACGGCCACCCCGAGCCCCGCCGCGGCGAGCAGCCAGCGCGATCGCATGCACCGCGGTGCGGCTCACGATGGCGGCGCCTGCAGCTGGCGTTCGATCTCGCGCAGCGCGCCGATCGCCTCGTCCTTCGTCTCCGCGCCGACGTCGTGACGGCTGAAGCGCGCCCGTTCGAACAGCGCTGCGAGGCGCCCGGCGGCCGGAGGGCTCACGCGCACACCATCGCAGCGCGCGGCCGAGGTACTCGAACGGCGCCTCGGACGGTCGCCGGGGAATGCCCGCGTCGTCGAATGCGTGCTCCATCTGGGCGTACGCACGGATGATCGCCCGACGGGCGTCCGGGTCGCGCTCGATCTGGTCGATCGACTCGCCAACCGCGCGAACGACCGATTCTGGCACTTCGCTGTCCTCCGGCTGCGACTCGTCGGCCGTCCGAAGCCTGCGCCGGGCAATGAGCGCGAGAGGCAGGACGACGGCGACCGAGGCGACCAGCCCGAAGAGGAACCAGTCGAAGACCGGTGGCGCGGACGGCGACGGCCGCGGCTCGACCGGGGGCAGGGCTGCGGCATCACCGATCGTCGCGCTCAGCGGCGGTGGCGCGGCCTGATCCGCCTGCTCGAGCAGGAACCAGAACGCGAGGAGGAGCGCGAGCGACGACGAGAATCCCACCGATCAGGACGAGCGAACCCGTCCGCACGCTCGATCCGCATCTCGTCGGGTGTCGATCGGAGGCGCACCGCGACTTCTTCTTCGCCTTGGCGCGTCGGGGCGTGTGGATCCAGATCAGGCCGAGCAGGATGCAGAGCCCGGCGGCGAGAGCAACGGCAAGCACCTCGCCGACGATCCGCGGCGGCGACGACCGGCTGCCGTCACCGGCCACCCACGGCGAGGCGGCGCTCGTCATCCCGACGATCGCGGCGAGCAGAAAGCCCACGACGACAACCGCGGCGACGGGCGGTCGGCCCCACGCTGGCCGCGCCTCTCCCTCGATCACGCACTCGCTGCGGTGCTCGCTCATCGCCGATCTCCGACGATACGCGACCGAGTCGCTCACCGCAGCCCGGCCGAGGCCGATCAGCGCAGCGGGAACGGCTTGCCGGCGAGCGCCGGCACGACCTGCGCCGTGACCCAGACCGGCGTCGTCCCGTAGCGCAGCGAGTAGCGATAGCTCCCGTCGGCGCGCCGGAGCCTGCTCAGGTACCGGAACGGCGGCTTGCCGGGCTTCTGGCCGGCGCTGATCAGCGCCTGGATCGCCCAGGCCGTCGACTGCGCATCCGACTCGCGGCCCTTCGTGAGCCCAAACCCGCCGTCGCGGTTCTGGAAGGTGCGCAGCGCGACGAGCGCCCGCCGTACCGGGGCACCGCCGACACCCGCGGCCCGCAGCGCCTGGATCGCGGCCGCGGTGTCGTTCGAGTCGGGGATGCCGCCCTTCGACCAGGGGAAGCCGCCTCCCTTGGCCTGCGCCGGCGAGGATCGCCTGCACCAGGTTCGGAGGCGCCGGCTCGCCGGCGGCACGGAGCGCGATCACGGTCCAGATCGTCTCGTTGACGAGGACGTCGGGCCGGTGGCGTCGCAGGCGCGTGAGGACGCTCTCGTCGATCGTGTCGCCCAGGGCCGCGAGCGCGACGACCCGCAGCGCGAGATCCGCGTCGCTCGGCACATCGGTCATGCGGGCGCGCAGGAACTCCGCCGCTCGCGCACGCTCGGCCGCGTTCCCCCCTGCCGCGACGAGGCCGAGCGCGGCCCAGGCGGTCAGCGGGGCGTCGGGAACGCGACCCTGCTCGGCGAAGCCGCCGTTCGCGCTCTGACGGCCGGCGAGGAACGCCGCCGAGCCCGCGGCAGGGCCGGTCGCAGCGACGGCCGTGCCGGCGAGCACGATCGTCAGCAGGCCGATCGCGAGCCACCTCATGCCCACACCACCTCGGTGTGAACGCTGCGCCCGTGACGGTCGAGCACCCGTCGCAGCTCGGGCCCGGCGACGAGGGCGAGGACGAGGTTCCCGAGCGCATGCGCGATGTTGAAGGCCACGCCCGCAGCGAGCACCGTCACGAGCGCCGCCCACGTGTGCGGGTAGAAGGCGAACCAGAGCCAGAGATCCATCAGCGTGCCGAACGCCATCCCGAGCACGGCGCAGAACAACGCGAACGGCCAGCGGCCCCGGAGCGCGAACCCGAACACGCCCGCGAGCACGCCGCAGCCGCCCCACGCGAGCATCTGCCACGGGGTGTGCGGCCCCTGGCCGAGGAACATGTTGGACGCGATCGCAGCGAGCGCTCCGACCGCGAAGCCGCGACGCGGCCCGAGCGCGACCCCCGCGGCCGCGACGATCACCGTCACGGGCTGCACGCTCGGAACCGGCGCGAAGAGCACGCGGCCGGCGGCGGCGATGCCACCGAGCGTCGCCACCAGCGTGAGGTCGCGGGCGGTGCCGCCGCCCTGCTCGAGCCATGCGAACCCACCCGCGACGAGCGCGAACGCAGCGAGCAGCGTCGCGAGGCCGCCGTCGGCCGGATCGACCGCGGCCCAGACGCACGCCGCCGATCCCGAGCGCCGCGAACGCGACGAGAGCGACCCTAGACCGCAACGGGCACCTCCACGGCCGCACCGAGCCTGACCCGCCGGTGCGCAGGGAGCAGCGGATCGTGGGTTGCGACGAGAATGCCGCGGCCCTCGCTCGGCCTCGCCGAGCAGCCAGGCGGCAAGCGCCGCCTTGCGATCGGGGTCGATCCCCCGCGTCGGCTCGTCGAGCACGAGCAGATCGGGCTCGGAGACGGACACGGCAGCGACGCCGAGCCGCTCGCGCTCCCCGCTCGAGAGGTCGCGCGGATGGCGGCACGTCGCGAACGCGAGACCGAACTGCGTCGAGTGCAGCGGCCGCCCGCACCTCGTCACCGCCGACGCCGAGCGCGACCTCGTCGAGCGCCGTCTCTCGCACCAGGTAGCGGCCGGGGTCTTGCGAGAGGTACGTCGCGCGGCCGGTCCGGGTCGCGAGCCCGCTGTCCGGCTCGAGCAGACCCGCCGCGATCTTCGCCAGCGTCGTCTTGCCGCTGCCGTTGCGCCCTTCGAGAGCGACGATCTCGCCCCGGTGGACGCTGAGCGAGACCCCGCCGACCACCTCGGGGCCGTCGCCGTACGCGTAGTGGACGGCATCGAGCCGGATCACCGGCGCGCCGCTCGTGCTCGGCGGTGACGGATCGTGCGGCTCCAGCCCACCGGCGTACCGGGGGCGAAACGTCGAGAGCCAGGCACGCGCCTCGGCGATGGGCGCGTCGAGGACGATGCGGCCCTCCTCCATCATCACCACTCGATCCGCAATCGCGAGCGCGCGGTCGACCCGCTGCTCGGAGAGGACGACGGCGCACTGCGCCTGCTCGACCGCAGCGAGAAACGCCTCGGCGCCGTCTGCGTCGAGCTGGGAGGTCGGCTCGTCGAGCAGCAGAAGCTGTGGTCGCAGCGCGAGCGCCGATGCGAGGCAGACGCGCTGCAGCTCCCCGCCCGAGAGCTCGACGGTGCGCCGGCTCGCGAGGTGCGAGGCTCCGACCTCGTCGAGGGCGACCGCGACCTGCGGCCAGATCTCCTCTGGGGCAACGGCCATGTTCTCGAGACCGAACGCGACCTCGTTGTCGACGCGCGTCATCACGACCTGGTTCTCCGGGTCCTGGAAGACCGACGAGACGATGCCCGCCAGCTCGGCCGGCCCATGCGACCGCGTGTCCAGGCCGCCGACCTCGACCTCGCCCGGCGAAGCGGCCACCGTGGAAGTGCGGCACGAGCCCCGCCAGTGCCCGCAGGAGCGTGGACTTGCCGCTGCCCGAGGGACCGAGCAGCGCCACCACCTCGCCCGCATGCAGCTCGAGCGAGACGTCGCGCACGGCCGACACGCCGCCCGGGTAGGTGAACGAGAGCCCGTCGACCCGAACTAGAGCCATATCGCCACCGCCACCAGAACGAGCGCCGCCACGATCGCGACGTGGTCGACCCACGTCCACGCTGGACGTGGCGCACGCGTCGTCTCGCTGCGACCGAAGCCCCGCGCCTCCATGGCCTCGGCGAGGCCCGTGGCCCGCTCGAGCGACCCGGCGACGAGCGGCGAGAGCAACATCGCGTAGCCGCGCACCCCGTGAAGCTCGACGCCGCGGCCGCGCACCGACTCGGCGAACCCCGCCGCGTCGCGCTCGAGGCTCGGGACGAGACGGGTCGCGAGGGCGACGGCCAGCGCCGAGCGGCGGGCGAATCCCGCCGCCGAGACGAGCCGGTCGTGGTCGACCAGCAGCGTGTACGCGCTGAACGCGAGCGCGACGACGGCAAGCCGAAGTCCGTTGACGACAGCGATCTGGATCTCGTCGGTCGAGAGGTCGAGCGGCCCGATCACGGGCAGCGTCGGGCCTTCCCAGAGCAGCGTCCCGCCGCCGGACGACCAGGTCAGCGGGGAGATCACGATGACGCCGAGCGCGCTGAACAGGGCTCCGCTGATGTAGAGCCAGCGTCGCTGCACCGGTGCGCGCAGGCAGAGCACGAGCAGGATCACGGTCATCGCCGCGAGCGTCGCGATCCCGTCGATCAGGAAGGCAGCGATCGCCGTCGCCGCGAGGAGCGCCGTTGCGGGCCCGGCGCTCACGGGCTCGAGAACCTGTGCGCGAAAGCGCCGTCGAGCAGCTGCTGCACCGATCCTGCGAACGAGAAGCGCACGGCACCGGTGGGGCCGCTGCCCGGCGAGCGCATCGCCGCGGTCAGGTGCGGCGCTCCGGTCACGAGCTCGAACAGGTTGGCGGCCGAGGGCACGGCAGTGCCCGCGGGCGCGACATCGTCCGCGCCGAGCTCCTTCGCAACCTGCTCTGCGTCCGCTCGGAGGCCGGGGGCATAGCGCACCGCCGTCACCCGCCGCTTGCCGTCGTAGCCGTGCAGGAACGGCTCGGGGAATGCCCCGGCAACGACCTCGAGCGTGTCCGCGTCGCCCGACCAGTCGCGGTAGTCCCACCAGGCGACGTCGCCGTCGCGGAGGCGGTAGGAGGTTGCCGAGCGGTCGCCGGAGAGGCCGTTGATGAACCAGAACCAGTCCTGATGGCGCCGCGCGCTGCCGTCGACTCCCTCGATCGACTGCACGAAGCCGCCGCCGTAGCGCGTCGACACCTTCGACTTGGACTTGAGGGCCCGGAGCAGGGTCTGCCCTGCGGGAACGTCGGTATCGACGATGACCTCGCTGCCCCGGTCGCGGGTGACCCAGAGCTGCGCCTGGCCGTCGGCGGCCGTCGGCCCCGCCCCGCCGCAGCCCGCGAGAGCGAGTGCGACGAGGAGGGGCGCGAGACAGCCGACAAGAAGAGCCCTCGGGCTCACTTCACCGCGTTCGACCGGACGGCGCCGACGGCATACGCCCGCACGAGCCCGACGTGCTTGCCGACGCACGCGCGGCCGGCCGCTGAGGCCTTGAACTTCCGGCCGCCCGCCTGCACCTGGGCACCGGCGGCCGGCGTCGCCTTGCCGGCGTCATCGAAGGAGGTGACCGTGTAGCAGTTCGCGGCCCCAGCCTTGAGCGAGAGCGTCGGCGGCCCGCCCGTGGCACCGAAGGTTGCGTAGTACCACAGCACCTCGTCGCCGTCCTTGAGCACCACCTGGTCGGCGCCGACCGGCGGCGAGGCACCGTTCACCTTGAACACCCACCCGGCCGAGCCTGCTCCGGGATAGCGGCCGATCTGGCTGACGTACGTGCCGAACGAGCTGTTGGTGAGCCCGAAGTAGAACTCTCCGAGCGTGCTTGCCGTGTCGAGCGCGACGAGCGCGTTCGGGGCATCCACCTTGACGGGCACCGATCCGAAGATCGACTGGGTCTTTCCTTCGACGCGCACCGTGACGGTGGCGCCGAGAGCCGTAGCGGCGAGCGTAAGAGCGAGACCGAGAACGGTCACGAGAACGATCAGACGTCGAGCCACGAATCCTCCTTCCACGAGGGGTTCGGTATGGAGGAGGCGGCAGGTCTTCTGACTCGGGGCTCCCTCTCCCACCGCCTTCCCGGCATCCGGTCTCCCGGCGCGCCAGTGGCGTCTTCGGTGGGCGAGCAACTCCCCTTACAGCGGCGGGACCGTCCCGGAATTGCACCGGGTTCCCTCACCGCACTCCCTTGTGACGCATGAGCCTATCATCGGATCGTGTCGGCCAGAGGCTTCCGGGCGTGGGCTCCGATCGTTCTCTGGGCGGCGGTGATCTTCGCGTTCTCGTCGGTGCCGAGCCTGTCCTCGGGTCTCGGCACCTGGGACCTGATCCTGCGCAAGATCGCGCACCTGAGCGAGTACGCGATCCTCGGCGCCCTGCTCGTGCGGGCGATCCAGCGTCCCGCCGTGGCGATCCTCGCCGGTGGGCTCTATGCGGTCACTGACGAGTTCCACCAGCACTTCGTCCGCGGCCGGCATGCAGCCTGGTACGACGTCGCTGATCGACACGGTCGGCGTCACGATCGGCGTGCTCGCCTGGCGCCGCCTGTTCGGCGCGCGGCGATCGCGACGCTCAGGATGCGAGCTTGTAGACCTGGCCCTCGCCGGAGACGGCGTAGAGCTCGCCGGCGGCGTCCTCGCCGAACGAGGTCAGGGTCTTGACGGTGAAGGGCTCCTGCCTGATCTGACGGGCGACACCGTTCACGAGCTTGAGCGACCAGATCGTCCCGCTGCAGTAGTCGCCGTAGAAGTACCTGCCCTTGGCAGCCGGAACGGCGGAGCCGCGGTAGACGTGCCCGCCCGTGATCGAGCAGCCCCGCGAGTGGCTGTACTGCGACACCGGCATTACGAGCTTGCCCGGGCCGAGATTCTTCTGCTCGAACGACGCCCTGCCCTCGTAGACGTCCCAGCCGAAGTTCAGCAGCCCCTTCCACGGCCAGGCGACGTGGTCGACCTCTTCGATCGACCCCTGCCCGACATCGCCGATCCAGAGGTCGCCGTTCGCGCGGTCGAACGAGAAGCGCCACGGATTGCGAACACCGTCGGCGACGATCACGGGCTTCGTCCCGGGACGGGCCGGGTTGAGGCGAAGGATCTTGCCGAGCAGCGAATTCGGGTTCTGAGCGCGGTTCTCGGGATCCCCGCCTGCGCCGCCGTCTCCCATGCCGACGTAGAGCAGCCCGTCCTTGCCGTAGGCGACGTTGCCGCCGTTGTGGTTCGAGTACGGCTGGTCGACAAAGAGAAGTTGGGTGGCGCTGGCCGGGAGCGCCCTGGTGCCGTTCGAGCGGTAGCGGACGACTCTCGTGTCGCCGTTCTTGTCGGTGTAGTCGATCACGAACTGGCGGCTGGTGGCGTAGTTCGGAGCGAACGCGAGCCCGAGCAGGCCCTGCTCGCCATTGGCCTCGGTCAGCGAGCGCACGTCGAGGAACGGCTCCGACTGAACCTTCCCAGCCTTGACGACGCGGACGAGGCCGCCCTGCTCGACGACGTAGACGACGCCGCGAGAGCCGCGGGGCGCTGTCACCTGGATCGGGCTCGAGAATCCGCCGGCAAACGGCACGAGGCGCAGTGCCGTGGCCCGTTGCGGCGTCGCGGAGGCGCAGGCAACGACGATGAGGGCGAGAGCGAGAACGGCGGCGGCAACAGCATGGCGGCGCATTCGTCCCGACGGTAGCGAAGATGGCGGTTCACGCGTGTCCTTCGGAGGCTGTACCCTGCGCCCGCCGTGAAGATCTTCGTTATCGGCGCCGGCCAGGTGGGAACGACGATCGTGGAGGCTCTCCACGGCGAGCACGACGTGACCGTTCTCGACCTCGATCCGGCGCGCCTCGCCATCATCAGCCAGCGCTTCGACGTGACGACGCTCGAGGCCAACGGCGCCAGCAGGCGCGCGCTCGCCGACGCGGGCGTGCGCGATGCCGACCTCGTGCTCGCCTGCACGTCGCGCGACGAGGCGAACCTCGTCGCAGGCACGTTCGCGCGGCTCGAGGCGCCCAAGGCGACGACCGTGATCCGCACCTCCAACGTCGAGTACATCGAGCTCTGGCGCCAGGGACAGCTCGACGTCGACTTCGTCGTCTCGTCCGAGATCGAGACGGCCCATGCGATCTCGCGGGTGATCGGTGTCAGCGCAGCGGTACAGGCGGACGTCTTCGCCGAGGGCCAGATCAAGATCGTCGAGTACGACGTCACCGAGGGCGCGAGCGCGGACATCCTCGGGAAGCCGCTCCGCGATGCGGTGATCCCGGCCGACTCGCGCGTGGCGGCGATCATCCGCGAGGGCGCAATGACGTTGCCGCGCGGCGACGACATCATCCTGGCCGGCGACCGGATCGTCGTGATCGGCTCCCCGAAGGCGGCGACGGCGTGGGGAGACGTTCTCGCGCCCTGGGAGGCGGAGGTCAAGGACGTCGTGATCTTCGGAGCAGGCAGAGTCGGCACCGCGATCGCGCGCGAGCTGCTCGGCCAGGGAATCGGGGTGCGGCTGATCGAGGAGAACCGTGAGCGCGCGCTCGCCGTCGCCGAGGAGTTCCCGAAGGCGCGGGTCTACAACGTCTCGGGCCTCGACCCCGACTTCCTCGAGCGCGAGCACATCGGGCATGCGCAGGCAGCCGTGTTTGCGATGCGGGAGGACGCGAAGAACCACTACGTCGCCACGCTCGCCCGGATTCACGGCGTCACCTTCACGATCGCGATCGTCCACGACGCCGTCTCCCGGCAGGTCTACGAGCGCGCCGGGATCGACGTGCAGGTCGATCCGCGGCAGGTGACGGCCGAGGAGATCGTCCGGTTCGCACACGACCCGCGGACGCAGCAGGTGGCGATGCTCGAGAACGACCGCTTCGAGGTGCTGGACATCACGACGCGACCGACGAGCGAGTACGTCGGCCTGACGTTCCGCGAGATGCCGATCAGGGGCGCGTTGATCGGCGCGATCGTGCGGGACGGGCAGGCGGTGTTCCCCCGGAGCGACGACACGCTTCAGGCCGGCGATCGCGTGATCGTGTTCACCGAGTCGGCGCGGGTGCCCGAGGTCGAGAGCGTCCTGTGACGCCACGGAGCACCGGTTGACGCAGCAACGCCGTCGGCCTCCGGCACTCCTCCGTGCCCCCCGGCTCGCAGTCGACCTCCGGGAAGCACTCGGCCTGACCGGCACGCTCGTCAAGTACCTCAGCGTCTCGGCCGTGGTGCCGGCGATCGTCGCCCTCATCTACAGCGAGCCGCCCTGGCCGTTCCTTGCGGCCGGTGCCGTCGCCTTCGCGGGCGGCTACGGCCTCGAGCGGCTCGGGTCGCGCTCGCGCGGAATCGGGTTTCGCGAGGGGTACCTGGTCGTCGCGCTGACCTGGCTCATCGCCGCCCTCTTCGGCGCCATCCCGTATCTGCTCTCGGGCGAGCCGCAGCTCGACAGCCCCGTCGATGCGTTCTTCGAGTCGATGTCGGGCTTCTCGACGACGGGGGCGTCGATTCTCACGAACGTCGACAGCGTCGATCACTCGTTGCTCCTGTGGCGGCAGCTCACCCAGTGGCTGGGCGGGATGGGAATCATCGTGCTGGCGCTGGCCGTTCTGCCGCGCCTGCGCGTCGGCGGGAGGCAGCTGCTCGACTCCGAGCTCGCCGGCCCGGAGACCGAGGCTCTCACCGACCGGATCCGCACCACTGCCCGGCGGCTCTGGCTCCTCTACATCGCGCTCACCGCGGTGCTCGCGACCGTGCTCGTCACGTTCGGCGTGATCGGCGTCGACCACGAGATGGGGCTCTTCGAAGGCATCTCGGTCGCGCTCGCGACGCTCCCGACGGGTGGCTTCACGCCGACCAACGGATCGCTCACCGAGTCCGCGGCCGCCACGCAGTGGGTCGTGATCGTGTTCATGATCATCGCCGGCATCAACTTCGCGCTCCTCTACCGCGCGCTCGTCCGGCGGCGCTGGCGGAGCGCGACGTCGGATCAGGAGCTGCGCCTCTATCTCGGCATCCTCGCCGTCGCCTCGATCGCACTGATCGCCGAGCTCTGGACGGACGGGCTCGCCAAGGGTGAGGAAGCCGTCCGCCACGGCATCTTCCAGGTCGTCTCGATCACGACGACGACGGGCTTCGCGAGCGCGGACTTCTCCACCTGGGCGACCTTCGGGTTGATGCTCCTGCTTGCCCTGATGTTCGTCGGCGGCTCCGCCGGCTCGACGGGCAGCTCGGTGAAGGTCGTTCGCCACCTCCTGGTGGCGCGGTCGCTGCGGCGGGAGCTGCGCCAGACGCTCCACCCGGAGGAGGTGCTGCCGGTGCGGCTGAACGGACGCGTCGTGCAGGAGAAGATGCTCCGCAGCGTCGTCGCGTTCGTCCTCCTCTACATCGGGCTGTTCGTGATCGGCGCCGCCATCGTCGCGATCGACACCGCGATCGAGGGCCCGTCGATCTCGGCGATCGATGCGATCGCGGCGGCTGCGACGACGCTCGGCAACGTCGGGCCCGGGCTCGGCGTCGCCGGCCCTCTGGGCTCGTTCGCGAGCTACCCGGATGTGTCCAAGCTGACGCTCTCGGGCCTGATGTGGCTCGGGAGGCTCGAGATCATCCCGGTCGTGGTGGTGCTGACGCGCCACTACTGGCGCGTGCGCTAGCGGCTCTGCCGGCCGACGGCGTTAGCCGACGAGGACGCGGCGCAGCTTGTCTTCGGCGCCGGGCTTGAGGATCGCGACGACCTGGTCGCCGGGACGGATCACCGTCTCCCCCACTGCGATCTCTGCAACGCCGTTGCGCATCACCGAGACGAGGCGCGAGCCGTCCGGCAGCGCCAGGCCCGCGACGCGCTGACCTGCGGCCGGCGAGTCGGCCTGCACCTGCACCTCGACGACCTCGAGGCCCTCGCGGCGCAGCTCGAGCAGGCGGACGAGGCCGTGCTCGGGCACCTCGTGCTCGACGAGCGCGAGCAAGCCGGACGTCGCGCACACCGTCTCGGTGATCCCGAGCAGGTCGAAGTGCTGCTGGTTCCGCGGGTCGTTGACCCGGGCGATCGCCTTCGGGACGCTGTAGCCCTCCTTGGCGATCTGCGAGATGATCAGGTTGTCCTCGTCGTCGCCCGTCACCGCCAGCACGAGCTCGGGCGGCCGCGCGATTCCGGCGCGCTCGAGCACGGCGATCTCGGTCGCGTCGCCGAGCATCGCGGAGTGGCCGAACTCGGCCTCGAGCTGCGCGAAGCGGTCGCGGCGCTGCTCGATGATCGTGACCTCGCGCTGCGACTCGATCAGCGAGCGCGCGATGTTCGATCCGACCTTGCCGCCGCCGGCGACGATGATGTACATCAGGTGGTCACCTGGGGCACGGGAGCCTCGCAGGCGCGAACGGCATCGGTGAGCGTCGAGATCGCCGTCTGGGTCGGGCAGACCGTGCGGAGGCCGAGCCTGGCGTAGAACTCCGCCCGGGCCGGGTCGAGGACGCGCACGACGACGCAGCCGATCCCGTAGCGGCGCTGGAGGATCTGGCCGATCACGATGTTCGAGTTGTCACCGTCGGTCGAGACGACGGCAGCATCCGCGTCGGTCGCGCCCGCCTCCTCGAGGATGTCGGCGTCCATCCCGTGCCCGACGACGAAGCCGCCTTTCCAGGCACCGAGCCGCGCGAGGGCGTTCTCGTCCTCGTCGACGCACGTCACGTCCCAGCCATCGCCGGCAAGCTGCTTCGCTACCGACGAGCCGACCCGCCCACATCCGATGATCACCGCGTGCAAGACGGACGTAGCGTAGCGTTCGATGGGGCTATTCGAAGGTGCCCTCAGGGAACGCGACCACGAGCACCTCGCACGGCGCGTAGCGCAGCACGTGGTCGACGGTCGGCGAGAAGAACCGCGACTGCCGGCGCCACCGTGGCGACGAGCCGAGCACGATCAGGTCGGCGCCGTGATCGCGGGCCTCCTCGACGATCGCGTGGCCGATCGAGCGGGCCGAGATCGTGTGCGTGACCACCTCGACGCCGTTCTCCTCGCCCAGCGCGCGAGCCTCCGCGAGCGATGCCTCGGCGTGCTCGCGGACGTCGTCGGGCAGCGCGCCCTCGAGCGGGTACTTGCGCGGCACGCGCACGACGAAGACCGCCTCGACCGTCGCGCCACGCTCCTTCGCGAGCGCGACGGCCGTCGCGACCATCTCCTCGCCGATGTCGCCGAGCTTCATCGGCACGAGCAGCTTCTTGAACGTCACGCCCGGCGGAAGCGTGGCGACGGGATCGATGTCGGCGAGGACGCCGACCTCGCGACGGCGCCGGACGAGCACGTAGACCACGAGCCCGACGAGCAGCCAGGCCGGGCCGGCGTAGCGGGCACCGGGATGGGTGATCAGCGCGAGGATCCAGACGGCGAACGTCAGCGGCGCGCCGATCAGGGCCGGTAGCGGCACGAGGACGCCGCGGATCATCACCTCGGGCTTGGCCCGGAACGGACGCTCGAGATCCGGCTCCTTGCGGCGCAGCCGGATCACGGCGAGCTGCGCCGCCGTGAAGGCGAACAGCACGCCGAACGAGTAGGCGCTGGCGAGGAAGGCCGGGTCGTCCTTGCCGAAGATCCCGGTGACGATGACGATCACGATCGCAACGGCGCCGGTGGCGACGAGCGCCTCGCGGGAGACGAGCGAGCGCCGCTCGAGCCGGCCGAACTCCCGCGGCAGCATCCCGTGCTCGGCCATCGAGCGTCCGAGGCGCGTACAGCCGGTGATCGCCGTCGTGGCGGCGGCGAAGAGGATCAGCGCGCCCGACAGCCCGACGATGACGCGCAGGATGTCGACCATCATCGCCGGCAGGTGCCCGTCGAACGCGGTCACGATGCCGACGATCGGCGCCTGCATCCAGTCGTCGGCCGAGGTCGGTCGAGCCGTCCTCGGCCGGGAACGCCGACAGCGCCACGATCGCGATCAGCACGGTCATGATCACGACGAGCCCGATCGAGGAGAACAGCGACCGCGGCAGCACGCGCCCCGGCTCGCGCGTCTCCTCGGCCAGGTTGGCGACCGTCTCGAGCCCGGTGTAGGCGAGCATCGCGAGCGGCAGCGCGAAGAAGAGGTCGTGCCAGCTCTGGCCGGTGGCGAAGTCGAAGCCGTTCGACGAGCACCCCGGGCGAGAACACGCACGCGAGCCCGAGGACGACGACGAGCAGCTGCACCGCGATGTCGAGCCCGGCGAGGACGAGCGCGGCCGTGTGGATCTGCGTACGCCGGACGAGCCGCACGCCGACGATGAGGAAGATCGCGAGGACGGCGATCATGACGTCCCACGGGCTCTTGGTGAGCGACGGCGCCGAGAGCGACGCGGCGAGGTAGTGCGGCAGGAAGAGCGTCGACAGCGCGATCACGATCAGGTAGTCGAGGAAGAGCACCCAACCCGTCGTGAAGCCGACGAGGTCGTTGTAGGCGCGGCGCGTGAACGTCGCGGCACCGCCCGTCTCGGGGATCGCCGCCGTGCCCTCGGCGTAGGACAGCGAGACGATCAGGAAGAGGATGCCCGTCGCGAGCAGCACGAGCGGCGTCAGCCCGAGGGCCGTCGCCGCCACGATCCCGAGCGCGAAGTAGATCGACGAGCCGATCTCGTCGTACGCGACGGCGAACAGCGCCGGCGCGTCGAGAACGCGCTCGAAGCCGCGGACCTTACGTGCCACGCTTGCGCTCCAGCTGGATGCGACCGACGCCGAGCGCGACGAACAGCGCGCCGAGGACGAAGCCGACGAGGCCGCCGCCGTGGATCGCGGTGACGACGAGCAGGGCGAGGCCGATCAGGACGAAGACGCCGGAGAAGACGTAGATCGAGCGCCGGTACCAGATCATGTCGTGACCTCGTCACGCGACGCCGTGACCATGACGCGGCAGGGCGCGTTTCGCAGCACGTAGTCGACCGTGCGGCCGAAGAGCGCCCGCTGGGTCACCGTCAGCGTCTTCCGCGGCGTGCCGATGACGATGATCTCGCTGCCGCGGCGCTCCGCCTCCTCGACGATCGCCGGGCCGGCGCTGCGCGCGCGCACGAGGCGGTCGAGCACCCTGATCCCGTACGAGTCCCCGATCGCGATCGCCTCGTCGAGCTCGTCGTTCGCGGCATCCTCGATCTCGGCGAGGTCGTCGTCGAGCGGCCGGCCGAGCGGGACCTCGAGCACGTTGAGCGCCACGATCCGGGCGCCGCGCTCGGCCGCCAGGCTGCACGCCACGTCGAGCGCGTCGTCCGACGGCTGCCCGGCGACGACGGGCACGAGGAGCCGCCGGTACTCGAGCGCCAGGGCAGGCCCGAACGCCGGCGGCGCCTTGACGGTGTCGAGTGAGCGACGCCTTCACGAAGCGACGGCGGTAGACGACGTAGAAGACGAGCCCGGAGAGGATCCAGCCGAGGCCGACCCAGCGCGTCGTCGCGTTCTCGTAGACGATGACGAGGAACGACGCCCCGGTCGCGATGCCGCCGACGATCGCGAAGAGCGGGCCACAGCGTCCCGCCGGCCATGACGTTCGGCCGGCCGCGGTAGAACACGTCGGTCGAGTCCTTCTGCTTCATCCGCAGCCGGATCAGCGACGCGTGCGCGACCGTGAACGAGAGCGTCGCGCCGAACGAGTACAGCGTGGCGACGAAGGTGACGTCGCCGGGAAGGATGATCAGGATCGGCAGGATCCCGGCGAAGATGACGAGCGACAGCACCGGCGTCTTGAAGCGTCGGATGGAGGCGCCGGAAGATCTCGGGAATCTGGCGGTAGCTCGCCATCGAGTACGTGATCGCGCGAGGCTCCGATCACGCCGGCGTTCGTGGCGATGAACAGGATCGTGGCCGCGAGGACGCCGACGTAGATCTCGAGCACGCGGAGCACGCCGCCCGTGAGCCCGAGGTTCTGCGACGAGCCCGAGGATCGGGTCGTTCGCGTACCCACCCTGCTCCGGGCGGCAGCGCGAGCAGCGTCGTCAGCTGGCCGTCGATCATCTTCACCGGAAGCGCCGACAGCGCGACGAGCGGCAGCGTCAGGTAGATGGCGAAGACGGCGCCGGCGACGAGCTTGTAGGCGTCGGGCACGCTCCGCGCCGGCTCGCGCGCCTCCTCGGCCAGGTTGGAGACGGTCTCCACCCCCGTGTAGGCGAGCATCGCCACCGGCACCGCGAGCGCGAGGTTCGACCACGTCGGCGCGACGCCCCAGTGGATGTTGTCGACGAGGATCGTGGGGCTGAACACGAGGAACATCGCCGAGCAGGACGAGGAGCACCTGCGTCGCGAAGTCGAGCACCGCGAGCACGATCGAGAGCTTCGCCGCCTCCTGGACGCCGACGATGTTGAGCGTGCACGAGGATCACGATCACGATGACGCCGCCGATGATGTCCCACGGGTTCGTCTTCAGCGGCTCCCAGAAGATCGAGAGGTAGTGCGGCACGAAGAACGCCGACGTGGCGACGGTGACGATGTAGACGAGCATCTGCGCCCAGGCGGCACCGAAGCTGATCACCTCGTTGAAGGCGTGGCGGGCGAAGCTCGACGACCCGCCCGCCTCCGGGTAGAGGACGGTGCCCTCGGCGTAGGTGGCGGCGGTCATCGCGAAGACGACGCCCGGCGATCAGGAAGACGAGCGGCGTCAGGCCGAGGGCGTAGACCGCCGTGAGGCCGAGCGCGTAGTAGATCGACGAGCCGACGTTGCCGTAGGCGGTCGCGAAGAGGGCCGGTGTCCCGAGTACCCGCTCGAGCTCGACCTCGCGTCTCCGCCGACTGGGCACCGGCGGAGTGTAGGGGACGGCTCACGCGGCGCCCGTGCGGGAGCCGCGGTCGGTCGAACGCTGAGGGCCGGCTTTCGCCGGCCCTCAGCCACACTCGTGATCGCGCGGATCGCTCTAGCTGTGGATCGAGGCGATCAGCGGGATGATCAGGATCGCGACGATGTTCGTGATCTTGATCATCGGGTTGATCGCAGGGCCGGCGGTGTCCTTGTAGGGGTCACCGACCGTGTCGCCCGTGATCGAGGCGGCGTGCGCCTCGGAGCCCTTGCCGCCGTAGGCGCCGTCCTCGATCAGCTTCTTCGCGTTGTCCCAGGCGCCGCCGCCCGAGGTCATCGAGATCGCGAGGAAGAGACCGGTGACGATCGTGCCGATCAGCAGCCCGCCGAGCATCTTCGGGCTGATGATGCCGACGATGATCGGGAAGACGATCGGGATCGCGGCCGGGAGCATCATCGCCCTTGATCGCCGAGGCCGTGACGATGCCGACCGCCTGCGAGTAGTCGGGCCGCGAGGTGCCCTCCATGATGCCCGGATCCTCCCGGAACTGGCGGCGGACCTCCTCGACCACCTCGCCGCCGACGCGGCCGACGGCCGTCATCGCGAGCGCGGCGAAGAGGAACGGCATCATGCCGCCGATGAAGAGCCCGGCGACCACGTACGGGTTGTCGAGCGAGAACACCGTGTTGCATCCCGGCCTCGACGAGGCCGCGCGTGTACTCGTCGAACAGGATCAGCGCTGCGAGACCGGCGGAGCCGATCGCGTAGCCCTTCGTGACGGCCTTCGTGGTGTTGCCGACCGCGTCGAGCCGATCGGTGATGCCGCGAACCGACTCGGGCATGTCCGCCATCTCGGCGATACCGCCTGCGTTGTCCGTGACCGGGCCGAACGCGTCGAGCGCGACGATCAGGCCGCACATCGAGAGCTGCGCCATGACGGCGACGCCGATGCCGTAGATGCTGGCGCAGCCGCCGGCGATCTCGTAGGCGGCGATCACGCCGCCGGCGATCACGACGACCGGCAGAGCGGTTGCCTCCATGCCCTTCGCGAGGCCGGCGATGATGTTCGTCGCGTGACCTGTCGTTGATGCCTCGGCGATCTTCTTGACCGGGCTCCAGCGACTCCCGGTGTAGTACTCGGTGATCGCGACGAGCAGGAACGTGACGGCGAGACCGACGAGCGCCGAGCCGTAGAGCTGCCAGAACGAGAACTGGCCGCCGTCGAACGCCTTCGTGACCGGGATGAACCCGATCGCGGAGAGCATCGTCGCGACGAGGACGCTCATGTAGAGCGCGTTGATGATCGCGTTCTCGCCCTTGCCGACGCGCGCGAAGAACGTGCCGATGATCGAGGCGAGGATCGAGATGCCGCCGAGCGCGAGCGGGTAGAGCCAGAGGCTGCTGTTCTCGTAGGAGATCCCGAGCAGCATCACGGCAACGGCCGTGACCGCGTACGTCTCGAAGAGGTCGGCGGCCATGCCGGCGCAGTCGCCGACGTTGTCACCGACGTTGTCGGCGATCACGGCCGGGTTGCGCGGGTCGTCCTCGGGGATGCCGGCTTCGATCTTGCCGACGAGGTCGGCACCGACATCGGCGGCCTTCGTGAAGATGCCGCCGCCGAGTCGGGCGAAGACGGAGATCAGCGAGCCGCCGAAGGCGAGGCCGAGGAGGTCGTCGACCGCAGACCTGGCGGAGTTGTCGAGCGCGCCCGTCAGGAACCAGTAGTAGCCGGCGACGCCGAAGAGCCCGAGACCGACCACGAGGAGCCCGGTGACCGAGCCTGCCCGGAAAGCGACCTTGAACGCGGGCGCTGACACCCTCGCGCGCGGCCTCGGCCGTGCGGGCGTTCGACCGGACGGCGACGTTCATGCCGATGAAGCCGGCTGCCGCCGAGAGGACTGCGCCGATCAGGAAGCCGAACGCCGCGCCCCAGCCGAGCTTGTTGTAGAAGCCGAGCAAGAGGAACGGCACGATCGCGACGACCGCGATCGTCGTGTACTGCTTCTTCAGGTACGCGGCGGCGCCCTCCTGCACGGCGCCCGAGATCTCCCGCATCCGCTCGTTCCCGGCCGGCTGGCTGAGGAGCCAGTAGGTCAGGTAGAGCCCGTACACCACGGCAGCGGCGGCGCAGACGAGCGCGAAACCGCACTGCATGGTCACTGAAGAAATCCATCGACCCTCCGGAGGCACATCACAAAATGACACGTCACAAAGAAAGCGCCGAAACGGATCGGCGCGCCCGATTATGTAGCACAAGCTCCGGCCGTGCCTGCCGAAGAGGAGGCACATTCCGCCCCGTCCGCGGCGTTCGGGGCGAGGCTCAGCCGACGCGCGAAGGGCGGATCACAAGGTCGCCGTAGATCTCCGCCAGGTCGGTGCCCTCGGCGTAGCGCTCGATCTGGCGCTCGGCCGCGTTCTGCTCCGGAACCCGCAGCCACTCGGCGGCGCCGATCTCGCTCGCAACCGGCAGCACCCACTCGATCAGCCGCTCGATCCGGGCTCTCGCGGGAAGCACGTCGCCTCGCTCGAGGTCGATCAGCTCGCCCGAGAGCCCGTACCGGATCGCCCGCCACATGTTCTCCTCGATCAGGCGGTGCGGCTGGTCGACGATCGGTCTCGCCCTCGTCGATCGCCCGCGCGATCCGTGCCGTGAGCGCGACGCACAGCGCGGCGAGCGACTGCGACTCGCCGAGGTCGGGCTGGCCGTCGCAGATGCGGATCTCGACCGTCGGGAAGGCGAGGTGCGGCCGGACGCTCCACCAGAGCTGGGTGTGCTCGGTGACCGAGCCGGTGTCGTAGAGGAACCGGACGTAGCGCTCGTAGTCGGCCCAGCGAGTGGAACGCGTCGGGGACGCCGCAGCGCGGGAAGAACCGCGTGAAGATCTGCGTGCGCGCGGAATGGAGGCCCGTGTCGACGCTCTCGGCGAACGGCGAGCTCGCGGACAGCGCGAGCAGCTCGGGCAGCCAGTTGCGGAGCGCGGTCGTCACCTGCAGCGCGCGGTCGGCGCCCCTGATCCCGACGTGGACGTGGAAGCCGAAGGTGTTGTTCTTCCAGACGACGTAGCGGAGGAGCTCGTCGTTGCGCCGGTAGTGCGGCGTGTCGATGATCCGCTGGTCCTTCCAGTTCGCCCACGGATGGGAGCCGGTGGCGCCGAGCGCGAGGCCGAGCGGCTCGACGAGCGCGACGAGCTGGTCGCGGCGCTCGGCGATGATCCGCGGCACGTCGGCGAACGTGTCGACCTTGCCGGTCTTGACCTCGGCCTCGGACGCGATCAGCTCGCCGGCGAGCGAGCTCTCGACCTCCGTCCCGACGGCCGCTGCCTGCACGTCCTCGAAGCGGTTGACGAGGTCGAGCGAGACGGGGTCGAGCAGCGCGAACTCTTCCTCGACGGCCACGGTGAAGTCGGTGGCTGCCTCGAAGCGCTCGCGGGCGTCTCGGAGAAGCTGATCAGTTGGAACGCGCTGCTCGTCGCCCATGGAGCGTGAAAGCGTAGTCGATGCTGCACTTTCGATAGCGGCTGCGGCCTGCGGCTCAGGCGAACGGCTCGAGCAGGCGCCGCGAGACGCCCGCCCAGCTCCAGCGCTCGACCACGGCGGCGCGGGCAGCGGCCCGGACGGAAGCGCGGTCCGACGGCGACAGCGCGAGCAGCTCGCCGCAGCCGGCGGGCGAGATCCTGGGCGTCGCCCGTGTCGAACGCGGTCAGGTGGCCGAGCTCCGTCGGGTACGCCTCCTCGAGCCCGGCCGCGATCTCGGCGAGCCCCGAGTGCCGGGCGACGAGCGGCGGACAGCCGGCGGCGGCAGCCTCGGCCGCGACCATGCCGAACGCCTCGGGGAAGATCGACGGCACGACGCAGGCGTCGGCGAGCGCGAGCAGGTGCCTGAGATGGCGGTGCTCGAGCGGCCCCGTGAACAGCGCCTCGACGCCATGGTCGGCGGCGAGCGCCTCGAACGCGGCGCGCTCGGGACCGAAGCCGACGACGACGAGACGGGCGTCGAGTCCCGCCAGCGCCTCGATCAGGACCTGCACGCCCTTCTGCTCGATCAGCTTGCCGAAGTAGACGACGACGGGCTCGCCCGGCACGAGGAAGCGCTCGAGCCGGTCGGCGTTGCCCTCGTCGGGCAGGCGCTCCTCGGCGTTGCCCGGGTTCGGCGGATCACGGCGAGCCTCCTCGAGCAGCGCGGCGAGGGCAACGTCGCGCGGCTCGGGCACCCATTCGTCGATGTCGACGCCGGGCGGGACCTCGAACACGTTCTCGGTGTGGCCGCACACCTCGCGCGAGGACGGTGCGGATGTGGTCGGAGCCGACGAACGTCGCCCGAGCGGCAGCGAGCGCCTCGGCGCCCCAGGCCGAGAGCTCGGGGTTGCCGCGCATCGAGTACTCGAGCTCGGAGCCGTGCGCCTTGACGGCAAACGGCGCGCCCGTTGCGGCGCCGACCGGACCGCCGAGCAGGACGTGGTTCGTGAAGACGACGTCCGCGGGCAGAAGCGCGCGGACAGCGCGCGGCGTTAGCCTCGACCCAGGCGTCGAGCTCGGCGCGGCTGCAGTCCTGGACGCGCCGCACCTCGTAGCCCTCGTAGCGGTCGAGGACGAACACCGGCAGCAGGCCACCGACGTCCGGACGCACGGTCGTCGCACTGCCGAGGTCGAAGCGCTCCGGGTGGGGCTCCTGGGAGAGGACGGTGACGTCGTGGCCGGCGTTGCTCCACTCGCGCGCGAGCATGCGCGTGTAGACGTTCGAGCCGGTGCCGCCGAGGAGGTAGCCGTGCCAGAGGAGGATGCGCATGGTGCCTACCTGACCGTACGAACCCTGGCGAGAGGCTGAAGCCTCTCCCCTCGGCCCCGCCGACCGCCGCTTAGGTCAGGTGGAAGTAGAGCGCGTAGAGCAGCTCGACGGCGGGGTTCGACGTGTGCACCTGCACATCGGCCGGCGTCGTGAGGAGCGCCTGCGAGTAGTTGAAGATGATCTTCACGCCGGCACCGACGAGCGCGTCGGCCGTGCTCTGCGCCGCGTCCGCCGGCACGGCGAGGACGCCGACGATGATGTTCCGCTCGCGGACGAGCTCGTCGAGCGTCGTCGAGGGGCGTCACGGAGACGCCGCCGACGACCCGCCCCACCTTGGCCGGGGTCGCTGTCGAAGACGGCCGCGATGTTGATGCCGTGCTCGGCGAAGATCGGCGAGCTGGCGATCGCCGCTCCGAGCCGGCCGGCGCCGACGAGCGCGATGTTGTGCTGGCCCTGCGTGCGCAGGATCTTGCGGATCTCCGACAGCAGCGAGTCGATGTTGTAGCCGACGCCGCGCTTGCCGAAGCGGCCGAAGTTCGAGAGGTCGCGCCGAATCTGGGTGGCGTTGATGTTCGTGTACTCGGAGATCTCCTGCGAGGAGATCCGCTCCTTGCCCATCTTCTTCGCCTGCGTGAGCACCTGGAGGTAGCGGCTGAGCCGCGCCGCCACACCTACTGTCAATCGTTCGGCCAAGCCTGGTCTCCCTCGTCGAGCGGGCTTCCTTGTAACAAGTTGTCACATATTGCCTGCCCCCTCCGGCGGTACGGCCGGAGAACCGTCGTCAGCCGAGCCGCTCGAGCAGGTTGTCGACCGAGACGAAGTAGGTGAACGCACGGACGCCGTCGATCTCGATCACCGGCAGGTGCTCGCGGTAGGCGGCCTCGAGCGCCGCGTCGCCGCCGATGTCGACGAGCTCGAGGTTGAACGGCTGCCGCTCGCGCGCCTCCGTGACGACCTCGAGCGCACGGTCGCAGAGGTGACAGCCCGCCGCGTGGTAGACGGTGACGGTTCGCAGCGGCGCTGCGTCGGGCGGCGGGTCGGGCGTCGAGGTCAGGGGTAGAGGCCGCGGATCGTGGTCGCCTCGGCCACCCGCTGCACCGCGATCCCGTAGGCGGCCATCCGCATGCTGGTGGCGAACCGCTCGCGCGTCGACCAGGTCTCCTCGAACGCCCGCACGACGATGTCGTTGAGCTTCGCGTGCACCTCGTACTCCTTCCAGAAGTACTCCTGCAGCCCCTGCACCCACTCGAAGTACGAGACGACGACGCCACCCGCGTTGGCGAGCACGTCGGGAAGGACGAGGATTCCGCGGTCCTCGAGGATCTCGTCCGCGCCGGGCGTGGTCGGCCCGTTGGCGCCCTCGCAGATCATCTTGGCCCTGATCCGGGGCGCGTTCTCCGCCGTGATCACCTGCTCGAGCGCGCAGGGCGACGAGCACGTCGCAGTCGATCTCGATCAGCTCCTCGTTCGTGATCGCGTCGGCGCCGGGGAAGCCCTCGAGCACGCCGTGCTCGGCCTTGTAGGCGATCGCCGCCGGGACGTCGATGCCGTACGGGTTGTGGATCCCGCCGCCCGAGTCGGAGACCGCGATCACGCGCACGCCCTCCTCGGCGAGCAGGCCGGCGAGGTTCGAGCCGACGTTGCCGAAGCCCTGGATCGCGACCCGCGTGTCGTGGAGCCGGGAGCCCTGCTTCTGGAGCGCGGTGCGGATGCAGTAGAGCGAGCCCCGCGCGGTCGCGCCGTCGCGTCCGACCGAGCCGCCGATCGCGAGCGGCTTGCCGGTGACGACGCCGAGCACCGAGTGGCCGACGTTCATCGAGTAGGTGTCGAAGATCCACGCCATCACCTGTGCGTCGGTGCCGACGTCGGGCGCGGGAATGTCCTTCTCCGGGCCGATCTCGTTGATGATCTCGCTCGTGTAGCGCCGGGTCAGGCGCTCCTTCTCGCCGAGCGAGAGCAGCTTCGGATCGCAGATCACGCCGCCCTTGGCGCCGCCGAACGGGAGGCCCATCAGCGCGCACTTCCAGGTCATCCACATCGCGAGCGCCTTGACCTCGTCCTGCGTGACGGCCGGGTGGTAGCGGATGCCGCCCTTCGCCGGGCCGCGCGTCATGTTGTGGACGACGCGGTACCCCTGGAATGCCTGCACCGTGCCGTCGTCCATCTGCACCGGCACCGAGACCTCGACCCCCTTCTTGCAGTACGAGAGGATCTGGATCAGGTTCGGATCGACGTCGAACGTCTCGCCGACGCGGCGCAGCTGAGCCTGCGCGAGCTCGAACGGGTTCTCGCGGAGATGGGTCGGAGCAGGGGCAGCGGCACTCATGCGTGGACACCATCGCTCACGACGTGCCGACTATACCCTCGCGGCGCGCGACGGGCGATCCTGCGACGGGCGCCCTGGCGTCGGTCACCTCGCCGCTCACGACTCACGAGATCGTGAACGGGACGATCTGCTCGTCCGTCGCACCGCCGTCGATCGGCGTGGCGGTGAGGCGGAGGGAGTAGTCGCCCGGCGGCAGGCGCTTGCCTCCCGGGCCCCGGCCGGTGATGCCGAACGAGTAGCGGCCCGGGAAGCAGGTCGCGCACGAGCGCGAGCCGGCCGAGGTACTTCTCGCCGCGGTAGAGCTCGATCGCGAGCTGCTCGAGCGGCAGCAGCTGCGGCCGCTCGGCGGTGCCGTCGACCCGTCCGGCGACGACGGTCAGCACCGCCGGCTCGACGTCGGACGGGACGAACGTGCGACTCGAGAGCCGCGCGACCGGGATCAGATCGCGCTTCGCCGGGGGCACGGCGATCGCCCACGGGATCTTGAGCGTCGTGCCGCCGCGCACCTTGATCCGCAACGCCCCGCCGAGGGCAGCAGGCGCGCGCGGCAGCAGCGGCACGGTTGCGGCGACGGAGACCCGCAGCGATGCCCCGGGCTTGAGCCTCGCCCGCTGCGGGAGCACCTCGACGACGATGTCGGCGGCATCCGCCGTGCCGGGCTCGAGCGTCAGATCGAGCGCGCGCCGACTGACATTGCGCAGGATCAACCGGCGGCGGACGGTCGTGTTCTCGTCGAGTGCGACGCCGAGCCCGACAGCCGGCGGGTTCGCCACGAGCTCGACAGCCGCCGCAGCCGATGGGTTGAGGAGACCGGCCGCCGACCCCCACGCCGGGTCGGGTCGAGGCGACGAGGGCCTGCTTCAGGCCGGCCGCGTCGAGATCGGGCCGGGCCTGAGCGAGCAGTGCCGCGGCACCGGCCGTGAGTGCAGCCGAGGCGCTCGAGCCGCTCAGCGTTCCGTAGCGCGCGGCGCCGTCCTCGTTTCGCCCAGGGTCGGACGTCGCGAGGCCGATCCCGGCCGCGCTCACCTCGGGCTTCGGGCCGCCGTCGAACGCGAGCCCCTCGGACGAGAACGGCGCCGCACCGCCGAGGCCCTCGTTCGGGTCGAAGGCCGCGGCGCCGACGGCGAAGCGCGACCGGAATCGAGTGCCGGAGCGACGTGCGGACGGCGTTCGCATCGGCCGGCGCCAGCCCGAGGATCGGCACGTCGGCGGGGCCGTCGGTGCCGAGCGAGCCGGCCGGCAGCGGCCCGTCGACGAGCACGGCGCGCGCACCGGCAGCGACGACCTCCCGAACCGCCTCGGGGGACGATGTGCCGCGCGGGAGCAGCACGGCGGCACCGGCGACGCGGCTGAACCCGCTCGTGTCGAAGAGGCGCGTGAATCCGCCCGCCGCACCGACCACCGCGGGCGCAGACGGCGCGAGCGCAACGACCGGTGCCGACACCGAGATGGAGGGAGCCACGACGCCACCGAGCGGCTGGACGCCGGAGACGAGGACACGAAGCCCGGCGAGCAGGAGGACGTGACCGGTCGGGCTCCGGCGTCGCGTGTCGATCGCGCCCGCGGTGAGCGCCGCGGGCGCACCGCCCGGGCCGCCGATGCTGCCGTAGGCAGGGCCGGCCGGCCCGTCGTTGCCGGCGGGGGCGACGACGAGCGAGTCGAGCGCGGACGCACCTGCCGCCGCGGCGGCGAGCGGACCGTCGGTGAACGCCGCGAACGGCTCGACGACGCCGACGAGGGCAATGCGGGCCGCGTCGTGGGCATCACCGTCCTCGTTCGGGTCGACGGCGAGCTCGAGCCCGGCGAGAAGCTGGTCGGTGCGGCCGTAGACGGAGACTCCCCCGGACGTGTCGGGCTGCCACCCCGCAACGCGGATCGGCAGCAGCGAGGCCCCTGGCGCGACGCCCTCGAGCCCGTCAGGCCCGTCCGAGCCGACGACGAGGCCCGCCATCTCGGTGCCGTGGCGCTCGGGCCGACCCGGTGCGGTCGGATTCTGACGGGCGCTCGCGTTGCCGCCCGGGTCGAGCACGTCGAAGCCCCGAATCAGGGAGCCGCGGATATACGGGTGCACGAGATCGACGCCCGTGTCGAGCAGCGCCACCGTGACGCCGGCCCCTGAGAAGCCGGGGATGCCGACGTCGGGCCGCCTGCCTCCGGCGACGCCCAGGAGATCGTCGACGCTGTCGGGATCGACCGCGGCGGGGATCGCCGCCCGAACGGGAAAGACTCCCTTCACGTCGGGATCGCGAACGACGATCGCGAGCGAGCGGGCATCGAGCGCGCGTCGCGAAGCCGTTGAACACCCGGTAGTAGGCGTGCTCGGGCTCGATCGGCGCCCCCTTGAACGCGAGCCGGTTCAGCACCTCGCGCTGCGCTGCTCGTGCCGCAGCCGTCCAGCCACGCTCCTGCTCCTCGGTGGCGACGCCACCGGCGGCCGCCACATGAGTGGCGAGTGACGGCTTCGCGAGAACGACGATCCAGCGTCCACCGAGCTGCGCCGAGGGCCGATCGCCGAGCAGGCTCTCCCACCCGGCAGCGCTCCCGTCGGGCTCGTCGGCGCCGCTCGCGCCCGCGACGAGCAGGAGCGCGGCGATCGCGAGCACTGCGACGCCGACGCCTCGGCGGCGCCTCGACGCCGGCCGGGTACCTGGCCCAGGACTACGCAGCCGACGCATACGCATCCACGATTCGGGCCTCGGCGGCCGGCAGCGGGTCGGCGAAGCGGGCCGCCGACGCGATCATCGCCGCGTTGTCGGTGCAGAGCGCGAGCGGCACGAGCGCGGCATCCGGCAGCGCCGCTCGGAGCTCCGAGTTCGCCGCGACGCCGCCGACGACCGCGATGCGCTCGATCCCCGTGCGCTCCGCGGCCTCATGCAGCCGCTGCGTGAGGGCGAGGACGATCGCACGCTGGTAGGACGCGGCGAGATCGGCCCGGCGATCGGCGAGCCCGTCCTCGCCCAGATCGCGCACCGCGTAGAGCAGCGAGGTCTTGACGCCCGAGAACGAGAAGTCGAGACCGGGGACGCGGGCGATGGGGAACCGGAACGCCTCGGGATCGCCCTGGCGGGCGAGCGCGTCGATCTCGGCCCCGCCGGGATACGGCAGGCCGAGCAGTCGCGCGCCCTTGTCGAACGCCTCGCCCGCGGCGTCGTCGAGCGTGGTGCCGAGCCGCTCGAAGGAGCCGCGCTCGTGAACGGACAGGAGCAGCGTGTGCCCCCCGCTCGCGAGGAGGCAGACGAACGGTGGCTCGACGGGAGACTCCCCCAGATACAAGCGACGCGACGTGACCCTGCAGGTGGTCGACCGGCACGAGCGGGATCCCGCGCGACCACGCGATCGCCTTCGCCGCCGAGAGCCCGACGAGAAGCGCACCGATCAGCCCCGGCCCACGCGTGACGCCGATCCGCGTCGAGCTCGCCGAGCTCGACGCCTGCCTCGTCGAGGGACGCTCTCAGAACCGGCCCGATGAGCTCGAGGTGACGGCGCGAGGCGACCTCTGGCACGACGCCGCCGAAGTGCGCGTGGAGCTCGGCCTGCGAGGCGACGATCGACGACAGCACCTGCCCGTCCGGCGTGATCACCGCGGCTGCGGTCTCGTCACACGATGTCTCGATGCCCAGAATCATCTCTCGCTGCTCTCTCGTTGGACGACTGCCATGTCCTCGCTCACGCCTCGTCTTCGACGTTCGTCGCCGGCTCCGGTTGGGATGTCGAATCGCCTGTCGGGGTCGGGTCGGGGTCGCGCCACATGATCACTGCATCTTCTCTGTTGTCAGTGTAGTAACCACGTCGGACGCCACGAGAGACGAAGCCGAAGCTCTCGTAGAGGGCGATCGCGGCGAGGTTCGAGACGCGCACCTCGAGCGTGTAGCCACGCTCGGCGTCGTCGCGCGTCACCTCGAACAGCCGGGCAAGCATCGCCGTGGCGATCCCGTGGCGCCGGTGCTCGGGGTCGACCGCGACGTTCATCACGTGCCACGCATCGACGTAGCGCGAGAGCACGAGATAGCCGACGAGCTGCTCGTCGGGCGTCACGGCGGCGATCGAGAGGGAGCTCTGCTTCGCGAGCTCGCCGGCGAACATCGAGCGCGACCAGGGCGTCGGATACGAGGCGCGCTCGATCCGCTCGATCGCGTCGAGGTCGCCGAGCTCGAGCCGGCGCAGCGAGAAGCTCACGCCACCCACCTCTTCGCATCGGGCTCGCGGACGTAGACCGGCTCGACCTCCTCGGCCGGTCCGAACGACGTTGCGAGCGACGCGTGGAGGGCGGCGCGGGGCACGTGCAGCACGGAGTCCACGGGCGGCACCTCCGCCCCACGCGCGACGAGCAGATCGCGATAGCGGCAGGCGCCGTCGCCGACGAGGATGCTCCCGGTCGGGATCACGAGCTCATCCGGTGTCGACCGCCCGTGGGCCGGGGACGAACACCTCGCCGCGCCGGGCGTCGACGACCGGAAACGCGCCTTCCGTTCCGGCCGCGAGTGCCGCAAGCGTGGAGACGCCGGCGACGGGGAGGTCGAGCGAGAGCGCGAGCCCACGCGCCACGGCGAGCCCGATTCGGGTGCCGGTGAAGCTGCCGGGGCCGGTGCCGACGACGATTCCGGTCAGGTCCGCGGGCACGACCCCGGCCGCCGCGAGCAGGGCGTCGACGTCGGCGAGGAGCGACTGCGGCCGGGTCGTGCGCTCCCCGAGGGTCACGCCGTCGGCCACGAGCGCACTCGTCGCGAGGTCAGTTGCGGTGTCGAACGCGAGGATCAGCACGCGCGAGATCTTCTAGCAGCGTTCTGTCGGCGCTGTCGGCCGAAATCCGCCGCTCGTCGGGGGACGACGTGCTCGAGCTCGAGGGCGAGGCGGGCCGGAGGAAGTGCATCGAGCTCCGGCCTCGGGCCACTCGACGAATGCGATCGTGTCGTCGAAGTACGGCTCGAGGTCGCCCCACTCCGCCGCGCTGAAGCCGACGAAGCGGTAGAGGTCGAGGTGCGCCACCGTGGCCGTCCCGTGGTAGAGGTGCCCGATCGTGAACGTCGGGCTCGTCACGGGCTCCTCGATCCCGAGCGAGCGGCAGGCGCCGCGCACGAGCGTCGTCTTGCCGGAGCCGAGCTCGCCGCGGAGCAGGACGACGTCTCCCGGGCGAAGCAAGCCTGCGAGCGTGCCGCCGAACGCCTCGGTCTCGGCTGCCGACTGCGTGATCAGCTCGATCACGCCGCTCAGAAGAGGCCGAGCTGAACGGCACCGACGAGAGCACGGCTCGGCGTCCGCGCGGTCGGGATCCTCGCTCGGACGACGAGGCACCTCGAGTGCCGGGGCAAGCGGCGCGCGGGCGACGGGTGTGACCGTGGCGTGGCCGAGCAGGGCGGGCAGCCGCGCGAAGTCGTCCTCGAGCGCCTTCAGCATCGACGGCGTGTAGAGCGCGGCAGCCGGGTGGTAGAGCGGGTAGAGCAGCACCGTCGTCGAGGCGAGCGTCACCTCCTGCTCCTGGCCGTGCACGCGCGTGATCCCGAGCGACCGGCCGGAGAGGAGCTTCGTCGCGAAGTTGCCGAGCGTCGCGACGACATGCGGTCGCACGAGCTCGATCTGGCGAAAGAGATGCGGCTCGCAGGCGGCGATCTCGGCCTCGAGCGGGTCGCGATTCTGCGGCGGCCGGCACTTGAGCACGTTCGCGAGGTACACCGAGTCGGGCGTGAGCCCGATCCCGGCCAGGAGCTGCGCGAGGAGCTCTCCTGCCTGGCCGGCGAACGGAAGCCCGCCCTGGTCCTCGTGGTAGCCGGGCGCCTCGCCGACGATCATCAGCTCGGCGTCGGGATTGCCGGAGCCGAAGACGACCTGGCTCCGCGTCTCGGCAAGGCGACACTTCAGGCACCCGGCCGTCTCGGCGGCATAGGCGGCGAGCGCCTCGGAGCGGGTGACGGCATCCATCGAACGGCCAGTTTAGGTGGCGATGCGGACAGGGACGAACGGGTTCCGGCGAGGCACGGCGGGCCAGGCACGCCTGGCCCCTACGAGCGCGGTGCCGTCAGCCGCAACCGCAGCCGCCGCCGCAGCAGCCGCCGCCACTACCGCCGAACGACGGCTTGGCGGCCGCGCCGTGCACGGCGAAGGCGGAGATCTGCTTCAGCACGTCCGTGGCGTTGCACGACGGGCACGTGATCACCTGGTCGTCACTGCGGACGAGCTCGTCGAAGTGATCCTCGCACTCCATGCACGCGTATTCGTAGATCGGCATGCCCCGAGTGTACTGTCCCGGCGTCGTGGAACGCTGGCTCACACCGACGCTCGAGGGCCGGATCGTGCGGCTCGAGCCGCTGGCGCGGAAGCACGCCGACGACCTCTGGGAGGCGTCGCGCGACCCGAGGGTCTGGCGGTGGCTGCCGATCGTCCAGCCGCAGACGCGCGACGAGTGGCAGGGCTGGATGGACGATGCGCTCGGGCGCGTCGCGGACGGGCTCGATCTCGCGTTCGCCACCGTGCTCGTCGCAACGGGCAAGCGCGGTCGGCTCGACCCGCTACCTGGCCCTACGACCGGAGCACCAGAGCCTCGAGATCGGCTGGACCTGGCTGGCACCGACGGCGTGGAGCACCGGCGCCAACACGGAGGCCAAGCTGCTCCAGCTGGAGCACGCGTTCGACGTGCTCGGCTGCCGCCGGGTCGAGTTCAAGACGGACGCGCTCAACGAGCGCGCGCGGCCCGCCCTCGCGGCCCTTCCGGCCGTGTTCGAAGGCATCCATCGCAAGCACATGCTCGTGCGCGACGGTCAGAACCGCGACTCCGCCTGGTACAGCGTCGTCGACGACGAGTGGCCGATCGTCCGCGAGGCGCTCCGCGAGCGGGTCGCAGCGGCCTGATTTTCGTCTGACCGGCCGCGCGGGTTGTATCGTCGGGATATGACGCGGATGGCATTCAGGACGTGCCCACTCTGCGAGGCGACGTGTGGGCTGCAGCTCGAGGTCGAGGACGGTCACGTCACGCGCATCCGCGGCGATGCAGACGATCCGTTCTCGAAGGGATTCATCTGCCCCAAGGGCTCGACCCTCGGCGCTCTGCACGAGGATCCCGACCGGCTGCGCCGCCCGCTCGTGCGCCGCGACGGCGCGCATGTCGAGGTGAGCTGGGACGAGGCGTTTGCCGAGATCGAGCAGCGGCTGACGGCCCTCGTGAGCGAGCACGGAACGGACGCCGTGGCCGTGTACATCGGCAACCCGAACGCGCACAACTACGCCAACACGCTCGCGATCCGGCCACTCGTCAAGGCGCTCCGCACGAAGAACGTCTACTCGGCCTCGACCGTCGACCAGATGCCGAAGCATGTCGCCTGCGGGCTCATGTTCGGTCATCCGCTCGCGATCCCCGTGCCCGACATCGACCGCACCGACCTCCTGCTGCTGCTCGGCGCCAACCCGCTCGAATCGAACGGCAGCCTGGCGACCGCACCGGACTGGCCCGGCCGGCTCGAGGCGATCCGTCGCCGCGGTGGCCGCGTCGTCGTCGTCGACCCGCGCCGGACGAGGACGGCCGAGCACGCCGACCTGCACGTGCCGATCCGCCCGGGAACGGACGCGGCACTGCTCGCGGGCATCGCCTCCGTGCTCTTCGCCGAGGGCCTTGCCGATCCGGGCGCCGCTCGCCGAGGGCGTCATCGGGGATCGACGCTCGTCGAAGACGGCGGTGGCCGGCTTCACGCCCGAGCGCGTGGCGTCGTTCACCGGCGTGCCCGGCCGACACGGTGCGCTCGCTCGCCCGTGACCTCGCCGCGGCGCCGACGGCGGTCGTCTACGGCCGGATCGGCACCCATACGACCGCCTACGGGACGCTCGCAGCGTGGCTCGTCGACGTGCTCAACGTCCTCACCGGAAACCTCGACCGGCCGGGCGGCGCGATGTTCCCGCACGCCGCACACGAGCAGCAGCGCCGAGCGCCGCGCGCGTTCAAGACCGGCCGCTGGCACAGCCGGGTGCGTGGGTTGCCGGAGACGCTGAGCGAGCTGCCGGTGGCGACGCTCGCCGACGAGATGGAGACCACCGGCGAAGGGCAGGTGCGGGCCTTGCTGACGATCGCCGGCAACCCGGCCCTGACGACCCCGGATGCCGGGCGGCTCGAGGGCCTGCTGGCCCAGCTCGAGCTCGTGGTCTGCGTCGACCCGTATCTCAACGCCACCACCCGCCACGCCGACGTGATCCTGCCGCCCCCCTCGGTGCTCGAGAAGTCGCACTACGACCTCGCCTTCACCGCGCTGTCGGTGCGCGACGTGGCGCACTTCTCGCCACCCGTGTTCGAGCGGGAGCCAGGGACGCCGTCGGAGTTCCAGATCCTCGTCCGGCTCGCTGCGATCGCCGCAGGGCTCGGCGCCGCTGCCGACCCCGATGCGCTCGCCGACGCAACGATCGCCGGACGGGTGGCCGAGGCGGTCGCCGACCCGGCAGTCGTCGATCCACGGCCGCGACGCGGACGAGATCGTTGCGGCCCTCGGCGACCGGCCCGCGGAGGAGCGGCTCCTCGACCTCCTCCTCCGCACCGGGCACCGCGGCGACGCGTTCGGCGCGCGGCCGGACGGTCTCTCGCTCGCAGCTGCTCGAGGCCCATCCCCACGGGATCGACTTCGGCCCGCTCGAGCCGCGGCTGCCCGACGCCCTGGCGACGGAGTCCGGCAGGGTCGAGCTCGCTCCGTCGCAGCTCGTCGACGACCTGGCGCGGCTCGAGAGCGCCCTCGACGTCACCGCCGCGGGCGGCATGGTGCTCGTCGGCCGGCGCCAGCTGCGAACGGCCAACTCGTGGACGCAGAACGTGAACGTGCTCGTCCGCGGCAAGGACAGCTGTGTCGCCCAGCTTCATCCCGACGACGCGGGCCGAATCGGGCTCGTCGACGGCGGCACCGCCACGATCCGCTCGGCGGCCGGCTCGATCGACGTCCCGGTGGAGATCACCGACGTCGTCATGCCCGGGGTCGTGTGCGTCCCCTACGGCTGGGGTCACGGCCTCCCGGGCACGCGCCAGGGCGTCGCCACCGGCCACGCCGGCGTCAACGTGAACATCCTCACCGACGCCTCGATCGTCGACCCGGTCTCGGGGAATGCCGTGCTCAACGGCATCCCGGTCACCGTCGCGCCCGCGTAGCGGCGGCCGTCCGGGACTACCCGGCCCGCCTCGTTCGTTACACTGCTGCGAAGCCCGGTATCCCACGAGGAACTGGAGCACGAACAGCATGATCGAACGCGTCAATGTGATCGGCCGCGGCCGCGTCGGCTCAGCCGTCGCTGCGCGCCTGCTCGAGCGCGGGCTCGCGCTCGACGAGAGCGACCCCGAGCTCGTGCTTCTCTGCGTCCCGGACCGCGCGATCGGCGAGGCGGCGGCGTACGTCTCCCCCGGCCCCTGGGTCGCCCACGTGAGCGGCGCCACGCCGCTCGCGCGCTCGCCCCACACACGCGGCGCTTCAGCGTCCACCCGCTGCAGACCTTCACCGTCGCGGCGCGGCGCCGGAGCAGCTCGACGGCGCCTGGGGCGCCGTCACGGCCGAGACCGAGGAGGCGCGCGTCGTCGCGACCTGGCTCGCCGAGACGCTCGGGCTGCGCCCGTTTCCGCTCGCCGACGAGAACCGCGCCACCTACCACGCAGGTGCGGCGATCGCCTCCAACTACCTCGTCACGCTCCGGCAGGCAGCAGGATCGCTGCTCGAGGCCGCGGGAGCGCCGCCCGGAGGCTCTCGACCCGCTGATGCGGCGCACGATCGACAACGGCTTCGAGCTGACCGGGCCGATCCAGCGGGGCGACTGGGAGACGGTCGAGCGGCACCGCGAGGCGATCCGCGCGGCGCGGCCCGAGCTCGAGCCGCTCTACGACGTCCTCGCCGACGCGACGGTGGCGGTCGCGTGAACACCTACCGGACGATCGCCGATGTTCGGGCGGCGCTCGAGCCACGGCGAGAGGGCACGATCGGCCTCGTGCCGACGATGGGCGCCCTGCACGCCGGCCACCTGTCCCTGATCGAGGCTGCGCGCGCGGAGTGCTCGACCGTCGTCATGAGCCTGTTCGTCAACCCGACCCAGTTCGGTGCAGCCGCCGACCTCGCCGCCTATCCGCGCGACGAGGCCGAGGATCTGGCCGCCGCCGCCGAAGCCGGCGTCGACCTCGTGTTCGCTCCGGCGGTCGAGGAGATGTACCCGCCAGGCTTCCAGACATGGGTCGACGTGATCGGAGCTCGGCTCGATCCTCGAGGGCGAGCACCGGCCCGGTCACTTCCGCGGCGTCGCCACGGTGTGCCTCAAGCTCTTCACGATCGTCCGGCCCGACCTCGTCTACTTCGGCCAGAAGGACGCGCAGCAGGTCGCGGTGCTGCGCCGCATGATCTCCGACCTCGCACTCGACGTCGAGCTGCGCGATCTGCCGACGGTCCGGGACGCCGATGGCCTGGCGCTCTCGTCCCGCAACAGCCGGCTCTCGGCCGCGGAGCGCGAGCGCGCCCTGGCGCTGCCGCGGGCGCTCGCGACCCGCGACCCCGAGCGCGCCCGAGAGCTTCTCGACGGGCTCGAGGTCGACTACGTCGAGATCGCCCCGTTCGACCCCCCTGTTCTCGCTGCCGCAATCCACGTCGGCTCCACCCGTCTGATCGACAATGTCCCGTTCGAGGAGGCCTCATGAGCACCCGCCCACGCACCCCAGGTCACGGCGCACCCGGCCCCGGCAAGCTCCCGATCACCGAGCTGCTCGGCATGAAGGAGAGCCACTCGCCGATCGCGATGATCACCGCCTACGACGCCCCGTCGGGGCGCCTGGCCGACGCCGCCGGTGCGGACATGATCCTCGTCGGCGACTCCGCAGCGATGACGATGCTGGGTCACGACTCGACGGTGCCCGCGACGATGGAGGAGATGCTCGTGCTGACGCGCGCCGTCACGCGCGGCGCCAAGCGGCCGCTCGTCGTCGCCGACATGCCGTTCGGCTCCTTCCAGATCTCCGACGAGCTCGCGGTGACGAACGCCGTCCGGTTCGTCAAGGACGCCGGCGCAGATGCCGTCAAGCTCGAAGGCGCAGGCACGATGCTCTCGCGCGTGCAGGCGATCGTCGGGGCCGGCGTTCCCGTGATGGGCCACATCGGCCTGACGCCGCAGTCGGCGACCGCGCTCGGCGGGTTCAAGGCGCAGGGCCGCACCGCGTCGAAGGCGGCGCAGCTCGTTCGCGACGCACTCGCGCTCGAGGCAGCGGGCTGCTTCGCGATCGTCCTCGAGGCGGTGCCTTCCCCGGTCGCCGCCAAGATCACGGAGCTGCTCCAGATCCCGACGATCGGGATCGGCGCCGGCGGCAGCGTCGACGGCCAGGTGCTCGTGTGGCACGACCTGCTCGGCCTCTACGACGGGCACGCACCGCGGTTCGTGAAGCAGTACGCGCAGCTCGCCACCGAGATCCAGCGCGCGGTCGAGGAGTACGTCGGTGACGTCCGCGAGCGCCGCTTCCCGGAAGAGGTGCACACCTACGGGATGCCGGAGGAGGAGCTCGCCGCCTTCGAGGCGGAGCTCGAGAGCAGCGGCATCGAGCGGGAGGGCTACCCGGCTCCGGGCAGGCGCTAAAGGATGCTGTCGAGTGACTGAAGCACTGCGAACGAGGCCACGATCACGACGACGAGCGCCAGCGCGCCGATGACCCCGCGCCACGGGAGCTCGAAGCGTCGTCCGCAGTCCGAGCGCGAGCAGGCCGAGCGACCAGAGCGCGAATGCAAGACCGATTGCGAGGACGACGGCACGTCCGGTGCCGTCGTCCGAGCCGCCCGTCCTGAACCAGTCGTAGCCGAACGCCACCACGATCACGGGCACCGTGATCAGGATCGAGAGCGCGAACGGAAGCGCGGCGAAGCCGAGCAGCTGCCGGGCCTTGCGGCCCCGCGTGTCGAGGCCGACGGCGTGGATCCCGATCCACAAGACGACGCCGAGCAGGAAGTAGCCGGCGGCGCCGTAGAGCAGCCCGCCGATGAAGGTGACGACCGCCAGCACCATCCAGTCGAGCGACTCCGTCGTCGAGCAGGGTCCCCCACGTCGGCGTGAGGAGGATTCCCGCCATCCCGGCGACGATCACGATCGCGAGAATCGGCTCCGAGCGGGCGTCGACGTCTATCTCGTCATCGTCCTGGAGCGCCACGAAGACCTCGGTCGGGTGGGTCAGGATGCGCGGCACGAGCCGCCACCAGCGGCGAACGTGCGCCTGCGCCTCGTCGGAGCCGCTGAGCGCCTCGGCGTCGGCAGCCACACCCGGCTTGAGGGGCTTCTCGCTCATGCGCCGAGCGTAGCGCGCCTTGGTTTCGCGCGGCCGGTCCGCATGCGAGACTCGCCAGGTGACGACCATCGTCTGCCCCACCTGCAGCGCGGAGAATGAGGAGGGCCGCAAGTTCTGCGGCGAATGCGGCAGCGCACTCGCGCGTGCCTGTCCGTCGTGCGGCACGGCGAACGCGCCGACGATGAAGTTCTGTGGCGAATGTGGCTCCGCGCTCGGAGCAGCGACCCCGGCGCCCGTCTCGGCGCCCACAGCGGAGCGCCGACTGGTCACCGTCCTCTTCGCCGACCTCGTCGGCTTCACATCGGCGTCCGCAGGGACGAGACGCGGAGGACACCCGCGAGCTCCTGACCCGCTACTTCGACAGCTCGCGCACGATCATCGAGCGCTACGGCGGCACCGTCGAGAAGTTCATCGGCGACGCCGTCATGGCTGTCTGGGGCGCGCCCACTGCCAACGAGGACGACGCCGAGCGGGCCGTGCGAGCGGCGCTCGAGCTCGTCGCGTCGATGCCGGCACTCGATCCCGCGCTTCAGGCACGCGGCGGGGTGCTCACGGGGGAGGCGGCGGTGACGCTCGGCGCGACCGACCAGGGGATGGTCGCCGGTGACCTCGTCAACACCGCGTCACGCATCCAGTCGGCGGCCGAGCCCGGCACCGTGCTCGTCGGCGAGACCACGAAGCGAACCACGGAAGCCGCGGTCGTCTACGCGGATGCGGGCCTCCACGAAATGAAAGGCAAGGGCGAGCCGACCCAGCTGTGGCGGGCGTCGCGCGTCGTCGCCGCGCGCAAGGGTGAGGGACGCACCGTGGCGCTCGAGGCGCCCTTCGTCGGACGCGACCGCGAGCTTCGTCTCGTCAAGGAAATGTTCCACACGGCTGCCGCCGACGAGCGCGCCAGCCTGGTCACCGTGATCGGCGTTGCAGGCATCGGCAAGTCGCGCCTCGCCTGGGAGTTCGAGAAGTACCTCGACGGGCTCGCCATCGACGCGTGGTGGCACCGCGGCCGTTGCCTGTCGTACGGCGAAGGCGTCGCGTACTGGGCGCTCGCCGAGATGGTGCGGGGGCGCGCCGGGATCGCCGAGGACGCGGACGAGACCGAGGCGCTCGCGAAGCTCCACGAGACGGTACGTGAGCACGTCTCCGACCCGGACGAGCGTGCCTGGGTCGAGCCGCGCCTGCAGCAACTGCTCGGGCTGATCGAGCGGACCGGCTCTGACCGCAACGACCTGTTCTCGGCCTGGCGGCTCTTCTTCGAGCGGCTCGCAGACCACGCCACCGTGGTGCTCGTCTTCGAGGATCTCCACTGGGCCGACTCCGGCTTGATCGAGTTCGTCGAGCACCTGCTCGAGTGGAGCAGGGCACGGCCGATCTTCGTCCTCGCGCTCTCCCGTCCCGAGCTGCACGAGCGCCACCCCGGCTTCGGCAGCCGGGTGCGCAGCGCGGCCACGCTCGTGCTCGACCCCCTCTCCGGTGCGGCTATGGACGAGCTCCTGGTCGGCCTGGTGCCGGGGCTCCCGGAGAAGGTTCGCGTGACGATCCGCGACCGCGCGGACGGAATCCCGCTCTACGCCGTCGAGACGGTGCGAATGCTGCTCGACCGCGGCCTGCTCGCGCGCGAGGGCGATACGTACGTCGTCGACGGCGACCTCGACGCGCTGGCCGTACCGGAGACGCTGCACGCGCTGATCGCCGCCCGGCTCGACGGCCTCGAGCCAGAGGAGAGAGCCCTGCTCGAGCGACGCGGCCGTGCTCGGCAAGACGTTCTCGTCCCGCGGGCTCGCCCGCCTCGGCGGCCTCGAGGAGCAGGATGTCGAGCGCGTGCTCGCAATCCTCGTTCGCAAGGAGGTGCTGACGCTCGACACCGACCCACGATCGCCCGAACGGGGCCAGTACGGCTTTCTCCAGGCACTCGTCCAGCGCGTCGCCTACGAGACGCTCTCCCGGCACGACCGGCGAGCGCTCCACCTCGCCGCCGCAGATCACCTCGCCGAGGATGCGGGCATCGATCCGGACGAGATCGCCGAGGTGATCGCGGCGCACCTCCGCGATGCCGACCGCGCCGATCCCCGAGCGGCGGATGCAGCGGAGATTCGCGCCCGCGCGCGCGAGTGGCTCGTCAGGGCAGGAGAGCGGGCTGCGGCCCTCGCCGCACCCGTGGATGCACGGCGCGCCTTCGACGAGGCGGTCGAGCTCGCGGATGAGCAGGCTGAGAAAGGCGCACTCCTCGAGCGGTCTGGCGAGCTCGCCTTCGACTCGGACGAGATGGAGCTGGCGCTCGAGCGCCTCGAGGCAGCTCGATCCGTCTTCGAGCACGAAGGCCAGACGCATGCCGCTGCTCGCGCGACGGGGCGCATGAGTCTTGCGCTCTGGAACCTCGGCCGCTCGGACGAGGCGGCGGAGCACATCGAGCGCGCGTTCGCGGTCATGGCCGAGGACGAGCACGACGAGGACTTCGCGCGCGTGGCTGCCGAAGCCGGCCGAATCGCCTGGTTCACGGGGCAACGGGACACGGCCCTCGAGCGCGTCGACCTCGCACTCGACATCGCGGAGGCGAAGAACATCCCGTGGATCCTCTCCGAGGCGCTCAACACCAAGGCACTGGCGATGTCCAACCACCCTCACGAGGGCGCGCCCTGCTGCGGGAGGCCCTCGAGATCGCCCTCGAGCACGACCTGCTCAACTCCGCCCTTCGCGCCTACAACAACCTGATGATCGCGCTCTGGGGCAGCGGACGCGAGGACGAGGCCGACGCGCTCTCCCTCGAGGCGTTCGAGCTGGCGCGCAGCCGCGGCAATGTGACCTACACGACGTGGTTCGCGGGCACCCGCATCATCGTGCTCTTCTCCGAGGGCGCGTGGGACGAGGCCACGGCGCTCGGAGACAGCTTCCTTGCAGATGCGCCGGCAAGCCAGGGAAACCCGGCGCTGTCCCGGTGCGTCCTCGCCACGATCGCGCGCGATCGTGGCGAGCCTGACCGGGCGAGGGCACATCTCGCGCTCGTCGCACCGGGCGTGACGTCCACGACCGACCGTCAGCAGGAATCGCTGATCGACCACCGCGAGTTCGTCCTCGCAGACATGGAGGGCCGCCTCGACGACCTTCTCGGCATCGCCGAGCGGTGGATCGACGCGCTCCTCGAGCTCGGCTCGGACGAGGCCGCCGCGCAGGTCGCCGGGATGACCCTCGACGCCACCGCGGACGTGGAAGGGAAGGATGCCACGGTCTCCCGGCTCGTGGAGACGATCGACGCGCGCTCGACCTCGCGGCGCACACCGGCGCTCGAAGCGGAGCTCGACCGGGTCAAGGGCACGCTTGCATCACGCCAGGGCGATCACGACGCCGCCGTCGAGGCGTTCGGGCGGGCACTCGGTCGGTCGCGCGCCACGGGCAGGGACCGCCTGCTCGCCTCCGTACTCGCCGAGTACGGAGCGGCTCTGCTCCGGGCAGGGCGCGACGACGAGGCCGCGCCGCTACTCGACGAGGCGCGGGCACTCTACGAGCGGATGGGCGCAACCGTGCGCCTGCAGCGGATCGAGGAGCTTCAGCCCCGACTGCCGGCCTGATCCCGTCAGGCCGCTGCGACCGCTCGTTCCTGGCCGGCGAGGACGTCGCGCAGGAACTGCCCCGTGTACGACTCGTCCACCGCCGCGATCTCCTCGGGCGTGCCGGTCGCGATCAGCTCGCCGCCGGCCTCTCCCCCTTCGGGGCCGAGGTCGACGATCCAGTCGGCCTGCTTGATCACGTCGAGGTTGTGCTCGATCACGAGCACGGTGTTGCCGGTGTCGACGAGCCGCTGCAGCACCTCGAGCAGCTTCTCGATGTCGGCGAAGTGCAGGCCCGTGGTGGGCTCGTCGAGGATGTAGAGCGTGCGGCCGGTGGCGACCTTCGAGAGCTCCGAGGCCAGCTTCACGCGCTGCGCCTCGCCGCCCGACAGCGTCGTCGCGGGCTGCCCGAGCCGGATGTAGTCGAGCCCGACGTCGTGCAGCGTCTGCAGCCGCCGATGGATCTTCGGGATCCGGGCGAAGAAGTCGAGCGCCTCCTCGACCGACATCTCGAGCACGTCCGCGATCGACTTGCCCTTGAACCTGACCTCGAGCGTCTCCTTGTTGTAGCGCTTGCCGTGGCACGTCTCGCAGGGCACGTAGACGTCCGGCAGGAAGTGCATCTCGATCTTGATCTGGCCGTCGCCCTTGCACGTCTCGCAGCGCCCGCCACGGACGTTGAAGGAGAACCGCCCCGGCTTGTAGCCGCGCACCTTCGCCTCCGGCGTCAGCGAGTAGAGCTCGCGCACGTGCGTGAAGAGGTCGGTGTACGTGGCCGGGTTCGACCGCGGCGTGCGGCCGATCGGCCTCTGGTCGATGTCGATCACCTTGTCGAACACCTCGACGCCCTCGACGCCCTCGTGCTCGCCCGGCTTGATCCGCACCTTGTTGAGCTGGTTCGCGAGCGCCTTGTAGACGATCTCGTTCACGAGCGTCGACTTGCCGGAGCCCGAGACGCCCGTGACGGTGATGAACTTCCCGACCGGGAACTCGACGTCGATGCCCTTGAGGTTGTGCTGGGAGGCGCCGCGGACGGTGAAGACGCCGCGGTCGTCCTCGCGCCGCGGCGGGATCGCGATCGTGCGCCGGCCGGAGAGGAAGTCCCCCGTGACCGAGCCCTTCGTGCGCATGACCTGCTTGGCGGTGCCTTCGGCGACGACCTTGCCACCGTGCTCGCCCGCGCCCGGCCCCATGTCGACGACCCAGTCGGCCACGCGCATCATCTGCTCGTCGTGCTCGACGACGAGCACCGTGTTGCCGAGGGCCTTGAGCCGCTGCAACGTGCCGATCAGCTTGTCGTTGTCGCGCTGGTGAAGCCCGATCGAGGGCTCGTCGAGGATGTAGAGGACGCCGACGAGCTGGGAACCGATCTGCGTCGCCAGGCGAAGCCGCTGGGCCTCGCCCCCGGACAGCGTCTTCGCTGCGCGGTCGAGCTGGAGGTAGCCGACACCGACGTCGGAGAGGAACGTGAGCCGCTCGCGGATCTCCTTGACGATCCGGTGGCCGATCAGCTCCTCGGTGGGCGTCAGGCCGAGCTCGTCGAGGAAGCCGAGTGCGGCGGTCACGGAGAGGCGGGTGAACTCGAAAATCGAGCGGTTTCCGACCGTGACCGCGAGCACCGCGGGCTTGAGCCGGGCGCCGTGGCACTCGGGGCAGGGCCGGAAGCTCATGTACTCCTCGATCCGCTCCCGCTGCTGCGCCGAATCGGTCTCGCGGTAGCGGCGCTCGAGATTCCGCAGGATGCCTTCGAACGCCATCGCGTACTGGCGCTTGCGGCCCATCCGGTTCTTGTACTGAACGAGGATCCGGTCGCCGTTCGTGCCGTAGAGGAACCAGCTCTGCTGCTCCTCGGTCAGCTCGCGCCACGGCAGATCGGTGTCGATCTCGTAGCGGTCGGCGATCGCCTGGATCACGCCCTCGTAGAAGCTCGAGCTCCCGATCGACCACGGCACCAGGGCGCCGTCGGCGATCGAGACCGAGGCGTCGGGCACGAGCATGTCCGGGTCGATCTCGAGCTGCGCGCCGAGGCCGGTGCAGCGCGGGCACGCGCCGTGGGGCGCGTTGAACGAGAAGATGCGCGGCTCGAGCTCGGGCAACGAGACGCCGTGCTCCGGGCAGGCGAAGTTCTCCGAGTAGAGGAAGCTCTCGCCGTCGACGACGTCGACGCCGACGAGCCCCTCGGCGAGCGACGTGGCCGTCTCGACCGACTGCGTGAGGCGCTGCCGCAGGTCGTGCTTGAGCACGAGCCGGTCGACGACGACCTCGATCGTGTGCTTGAACTTCTTGTCGAGCACGATCTCGTCCTCGAGCAGCCGCTGCTCACCGTCGACCTTGACGCGCGTGAAGCCGTCGCGACGGAGCTCCTCGAGCACGTCGCGGAACTCGCCCTTGCGGTCGCGCACGATCGGAGCGTTGACCGTGAAGCGCGTTCCCTCCGGGAGCGCGAGGATCTGCTCGACGATCTGGTCGAGGCTCTGCCCGGCGATCGGGCGACCGCAGACAGGGCAGTGCGGCCGGCCCACCCGCGCGTAGAGCAGGCGCAGGTAGTCGTAGATCTCGGTCACCGTGCCGACCGTCGAGCGCGGGTTGCGCGAGGTCGTCTTCTGGTCGATCGAGATCGCCGGCGAGAGCCCGTCGATCGAGTCGACATCGGGCTTCTCCATCATCTGCAGGAACTGGCGCGCGTAGGCGGAGAGCGACTCGACGTAGCGGCGCTGTCCCTCGGCGTAGATCGTGTCGAACGCGAGCGACGACTTGCCGGAGCCCGACAGCCCCGTGATGCAGATGAGCGCATTGCGCGGCAGCCGGACGGTGACGTCCTTCAGATTGTGCTCCCGGGCGCCGTGAACGACGAGCTCTTCGATGGCCATACGTCTACATTACCGCGCCTGTCTCTTTCGAACAAGTGTTCGCTGTTTCGGAACGTCACGTCGGGACGGTCAGCGGCCGCAATCCGGCTTCAGATCGGCGAAGCCGCAGCGCACGACGCGCTGAAGCCGCGCAGCTCACCGCGATCAGCGCGTCGCTCTGCGGCGGCCAAAGATGAGGCCGCCGAGGGTGAAGCCGAGCCCGAACGTCCCGAAGGCGAAGGCGCCGATCGCGATCCCCTTGCGCCACACCGAGAGGCGCTGCCAGCGGCCGAGCGCCGCGGCTTCCTGCTCGGTCAGCTCCTCGCCGCGACGCTGCTTGCGCATCGCGCCACCTGCCTGGAGGCCCAGGTAGAGGTCGTCGAAGATCTCGGGAGACTGTTCCGACATGCTCCGAGTGTATAGCCTCGTTCGGCCGTGACCGCCTGCGCGATCCACATCTCCGACCTCCACCGCGGCACCCACGAGGCACCCGAGCTCGACGACGCGCTCGTGGCGCTCTGTCCACGAGCTCGAGCCCGAGCTCGTGATCGCGAGCGGCGACCTCTCGAATCGCTGCCGGCCGGCAGAGCTCGAGGAGGCAAAGGCGCTGCTCGACCGGCTGCAGGTGCCGACCCTCGCCGTCCCCGGCAACCACGACATCCCCTATACCGTCCCCGCACGCATCACGAGCCCCTGGGAGCCCTTCGAGGCAGTGTTCGGGACGACCGATCCCGTTCTTCGCACCCCGAACGCCGTCGTCTGCGGGCTCAACTCGGGCCGTCCGTGGCGTCATCAGGGCGGCAAGCTCGAGTGCGGAGCGCATCGCCTCGGTCGGGCCGATCTTCGCGGACGCACCGGCCGGCGCGTTGCGGGTCGTGACCTTCCACCACCACCTCGCCGGGGCGCCCTGGCGCGCCTCGCGGAAGTTCCCGCTCAAGCACCGCAACACGGTGCTCCACGAGCTCACGGCGGCGGGAGCGGAGCTCGTGCTCGGAGGGCATATTCACCAGGCCACGGCGGTCGAGCGACACTCGTTTCAGGCGCTCGCCGACGACGATCGCGGGTCCGTCGTTCTCGCCACTGCACCGGGCTTCGGACGGCCGCGTCCGGACCGGCTCGGTGAGGCAAACGGGCTGCACGTCGTTCGCTGGACAGCCAACGAGATCGAGATCGAGACGCGGATCTGGCGCAGCGGCAGCTTCGAGCCGACGAGCACGAAACGCGCTCCCCGCATGCATGAAAACGCTCTCCCCCATTAGGGGTTGTTATTCTGCCGCACACCTGTCACCATGCGACAGCCGTTAGAGCACTTGAGAAGAAGGGGCTTTAGAATTACGAGATCGCGCCGAGCGATGATGGCCTTTGCCGTCGTGACGGGAACTGCTGCGCTTTTCGCGCTGGCCGGTAGCGTCGCGGGCGCCGCCTCGTCGCGGCCCGTGATCGCGTTCGGCAGCGAGCGCGGCGGCCCCGTCCGGATCGCTGTTGTCGGCCTCAGGCCGGGCCAGCGCGTCCTCCCCTCGGGCAGCGCCGGCATGGACGTCCAGCCCAGCTGGTCGCCGAACGGCAGCCGGCTTGCGATCGCCACCTCCGACGCAACCGGCCAGGACTTCGACATCGCAACGGTCGCGCCGAACGGCAGCGCCCGCAAGCGGATCACGAGCGGTGCGGCCTGGGACGAGAAGCCCGCCTGGTCACCGGACGGCAAGTGGATCGCCTTCGCCAGCGACCGCAACGGGAACTTCGACATCTACCTCATTCACCCGGACGGGACCGGCATGCAGCAGCTGACCCAGAGCACCTGCGAGGACACCGACCCCTCGTGGTCGCCGGACGGGTCGAAGCTCGCGTTCACGAGCCGCCGCGGCGGCTTCCCGCACGTCTGGACGATGAACGCAAACGGCTCGGGCGAGAAGAAGCTGTTCAAGCACGGAGGCTGGTCACCCGCCTGGTCACCCGACGGCAAGAGCATCGCCTTCGTCAACGACGATAGCGGCGACGACGAGATCTACTCGGTCGGGGCCAACGGGCACGGCATGACCCAGCTGACGGACAACGCGGGGATCGCAGACGACAGCCCGACATGGTCGCCCGACTCGTCGATGCTCGCGTTCGCGAGCAACCGCGACAGCGACGGTGACATCTTCGACGATGCGCGCCGACGGCAGCGCGGTTCACGCCATCGTCAGCGGTGTCTGGACTGACGACTCGCCCGCCTGGCGCCGCTGACGCTCCTCTAAGCTCCGGGGCATAATCTTTCGAGAGGAGCTCCGATGAACGATCAGCTGGCCGAGCTACGGCTTCGACTCGGTGAAGTATCCGACCTCCGCTCCGCGCTTGCGCTGCTCGAGTGGGATCAGATGGTGATGATGCCGCCGGCGGGCGCCGCGGTCCGGGCGGAGCGGCTCGCGACGGTCGAGCGGATCGCCCACGAGCGGTTCAGCGACGAGCGGATCGGCGAGCTCGTCGACGGGCTGAGCGACCTCGAGGCCTCTCTCCCCTACGACTCCGACGATGCCAGCCTGATCCGCGTCACGCGGCGCGACTGGGAGAAGGCGCGGCGCGTGCCGTCCGACCTCGCCGGCGAGCTGACCAAGGCGGCCTCCGAGGGCATGGAGGCGTGGGTGGTCGCGCGCGAGCAGAACGACTACGCCGCCTTCCGGCCGTGGCTCGACCGGCAGCTCGAGCTGAAGCGCGAGTACATCGCGTGCTTCGAGCCGGCCGACGATCCGTACGACATCCTGCTCGACGACTTCGAGCCGGGCACGACGACCGCCGAGGTAGAGGGCGTCTTCGACCGGCTCAAGTGCGAGCTCGTCCCGTTGATCGCGGCATCGGCCGAGGGCGGCGGCGGCCTCGGCGACGGGCCGTTCCCGGAGGAGGGCCAACGCTCGATCGGCCTCGCCGTGATGACAGCATTCGGCTTCGAGCCGATGTCGTTCCGCCTCGACAGCACGGTTCATCCGTTCTGCTCCTCGTTCGCGACGACCGACGTGCGCGTCACGACGCGGTACGCCGAGTCCGACCTCGAGTCGCTGTTCAGCTGCATGCACGAGATCGGCCACGGCCTCTACGAGCGCGGCGTCAGCCCGTCGCTCGAGCGCACGCCGCTCGCGGCCGGCTGCTCGTCGGGCCTGCACGAGAGCCAGAGCCGTCTGTGGGAGAACGTGATCGGCCGCTCGCGCCCGTTCTGCCGCTGGCTCCAGCCGCAGCTCGTGGCCACGTTCCCCGACGCGCTCGGGCACATGAGCGCAGAGGAGCTCCACGCGGCGATCAACTGCGTCAAGCCGTCCTACATCCGCGTCGATGCGGACGAGGTCACGTACGGCATGCACATCATCCTGCGGTTCGAGCTCGAGCAGGAGCTGATCGCCGGGACGCTCTCGACCGCCGACCTGCCGGACGGCGTGGAATGCCCGGTTCGAGGAGTACCTCGGGATCCCCGTCACCGACGACCGGCTCGGCGTGCTGCAGGACGTGCACTGGTCGTCGGGCCTCTTCGGCTACTTCCCGACCTATCAGCTCGGCAACGTGATGAGCGTGCAGATCTGGGAGGCGGCGCAGGCCGCGCTGCCGGGCGTCGAGGAGCGCTTCGCCGAGGGTGAGTTCGGCGAGCTCGGCGACTGGCTGCGCGAGAACCTCTACTCGCTCGGACGCAAGCTGACGCCGAAGGAGACGCTCGAGCGCGTCGCGGGCGGCCCGATCGACCCCGAGCCGTACCTGCGCTACCTGCGCGACAAGTACGCGGTCGGCGTCTCCTGAGTTAGGCGGCGGCGGTTCCGAAGCGCTTGGCCGACCGCTCGCGTGCCTTGGCAGCCTCGACCTCGCGGTCGCGGGGCGGCGCCGACGTGACGAGATCGTCGAGCAGGTGACGCGAGAGGTGAGCGATGTCTCTCACCGCGCGCTCGAAGACCGCCTCGTTCGCCTTCGACGGCTTCGTCGTGCCGCTGATCTTGCGCACGTACTGGAGGGCCGCCGCGTGCACCTCGTCGTCGGTGGCGGGCGGATCGAAGTTGTGAAGCTGCTTGATGTTCCTACACACGGTGGTCTCCTCTCGTATCCACGGCATGAGCTGCAGGCCCGGCCAGCGCCGTCAGCTCTCGCCGCAGTTCCTTGATCTCGTCCCGAAGCTTGGCGGCGTACTCGAAGCGAAGCTCCTCGGCGGCCGCGAACATCTCCTCCTCGAGGGTGATGGCGAGCTTCTCGAGCTCGGCCTGGTCGAGCCCTTCGACCTTCGCCTTGCCGCGACGGCGGCGGCCCGGCACGGTCGGCGACTCGAGCGTGAGGAACTCGGCGATGTCGGAGACGCCCTTGATGATGTTCTCGGGCGTGATCCCGTGCTCCTCGTTGTAGGCGAGCTGCGTCGCGCGCCGCCGATCGGTCTCGTCGACCGCGAACTGGATCGCCTCGGTGATCTTGTCGCCGTACAGCAGCACGCGACCGTTGACGTTGCGGGCTGCGCGCCCGATCGTCTGCACGAGGGCCGTCTTGCCGCGGAGGAAGCCTTCCTTGTCGGCGTCGAGCACCGCCACGAGCGACACCTCGGGCAGGTCGAGCCCCTCGCGGAGCAGGTTGACGCCGACGAGCACGTCGTACTCGCCGAGCCGCAGCTCGCGGATGATCTGGATCCGCTCCAGCGTGTCGATCTCGGAGTGGAGATACCGCGCCTTGACGCCCGCCTCGAGCAGGTAGTCGGTCAGGTCCTCGGACATCTTCTTCGTCAGCGTCGTCACGAGCACGCGCTCGCCGACGTCGGAGCGCCGGCGGATCTCGCCGAGCAGGTCGTCGATCTGGTTCTTCGTCGCCCGCAGCTCGACGACCGGGTCGACGATGCCGGTCGGGCGGATCAGCTGCTCGGAGACGACGGCCGAGTTGCGCAGCTCGTACGAGCCGGGCGTCGCCGAGACGAAGATCGTCTGCCCGATCCGCTGCAGGAACTCGTCGAAGCGCAACGGCCGGTTGTCGAGCGCCGACGGGAGCCGGAAGCCGAAGTCGACGAGCGTCTGCTTGCGCGAGCGGTCGCCCTCGTACATGCCGCCGATCTGCGGCACCGTCTGATGGGACTCGTCGATGAAGCAGAGGAAGTCGGACGGGAAGTAGTCGAGCAGGGTGTGCGGCGGCGAGCCCGGCGGGCGTCCCTCGAGCGGCCGCGAGTAGTTCTCGATCCCGTTGCAGAAGCCGAGCTCCTTCATCATCTCCATGTCGTACTCGGTGCGCTGGCGGATCCGGTGCGCCTCGAGCATCTTCCCCTCGGACTCGAACAGGCGCACCTGGCCCTCGAGCTCGGCGCGCAGCCCGTCCATGGCCGCCTCGATCGTCGGCTTCGAGGTGACGTACTGGGTGGCCGGGAAGATCGTCAGGTTGTCGAGCTTCGCGTAGACCTCGCCCGTGAGCGGGTCGAAGTGGGTGATCTGCTCGACCTCGTCGCCGAACAGCGAGATCCGGTACGCCGTCTCGGACGAGGCCGGCTGCACCTCGACGACGTCGCCCTTGACCCGGAAGCGGCCACGGCCGAGCAGCGTGTCGTTGCGCACGTACTGGGTGTCGATCAGCTTGCGGAGGAGCTCGTCGCGGTCGTGCTCCTCCCCCACGGCCAGGTTGACGAGGCGCTTCTCGTACTCCTCCGGCGAGCCGAGGCCGTAGATGCACGAGACCGAGGCGACGATCACCGTGTCGCGGCGCGAGAGGAGCGACGCGGTGGCCGCGTGGCGGAGGCGGTCGATGTCGTCGTTGCGGGACGAGTCCTTCTCGATGTAGAGATCGGCCTGGGGCACGTACGCCTCGGGCTGGTAGTAGTCGTAGTACGAGACGAAGTACTCGACCGCGTTGGCCGGGAAGAACTCGCGGAACTCGTTGCACAGCTGCGCGGCCAGCGTCTTGTTGTGCGCGATCACGAGCGCCGGCCGCTGGAGCTTCTCGATCAGCCATGCCATCGTCGCCGTCTTGCCCGTGCCGGTGGCGCCGAGCAGCGTCTGGAAGCGGTTGCCCGCCTCGAGCGAGCTCGAGAGCTCGGCGATCGCCTTCGGCTGGTCGCCGGTCGGCGTGTAGGCAGCGGTGACGCGGAGATCGGACATGACGACAGCCTAGCGTTGCGAGGCCGTCTGGGAACACCTGTTCGCTTTGCTCGGCCGAGCGGCTCAACCATGGGATTCCCGGTCGGTTCGATCACAGTTCGATCATGTCCCTCGTCTACCTTGTGGTTCGTGTCCGAGCGCTTCAGACGGTCGCGATTCCTCGTTTCTGCCGGGGGCGCGCTGATCGCCATTGCCGTCGCGCCTCGTGCTGCGCTCGCGAGCGGCCGCCGCTCCACCGTGGCCCTCGCGCTGAAGGCGAAGAATGTCGGCCGTCGCTACGCCGGAGACCGCGCGCTCTTCGCCACCGTCTCCCCCGGCGTGGCAGGACGGGACACGGCCGCGGTCAGCTTCGCGCTCAACCGCGCGGCAACCGTGAAGCTCGAGGCAGTCCACACCGCCCGGCGTGCCACGAGCGTCGCCTGGACGACGCAGACGCGCCTTCCCGCCGGGAAGCACTCCCTCACCTGGACGCCCGACCTCGCAACGGCGGTGGGCTCCTACGTGATGCGGCTGACGATCGTCCGCAAGGGATCCGGCACGACGGTCCTCGGCGGCAAGCGGCCACCCTCGATCGCGAAGCAGCAGGCACCTGTCGTCCGCGTCCTCGGCGTCGAGGCGGCGTTCCTGAAGCGTTCGTACGTCCCGGCGGAGCCGATGGAGCTGCGGATCCTCGCTGACGCAGGTGCGCTGAGCCTGCAGTTCCTCCACTGCGGCGCGGAGTACGTCAACAGCGAGCGGAACGACGAGATGGTGGGCGTTCCCAAGGGCGATCCCGTGCCGATCGACTGGACCGGGAAGCGGTCGGCGCCGGTCACGATCACGGTTCAGACCGGCGCCTGGCCGACGGGGCTCTACACGGCTCAGATCACGACCGACGACGGACGCGTGGGCTACGCCCCGTTCGTCCTGCGCCCGTCCACTCCGGGCCTCCAACGCCAGCTCGTCGTCCTGCCGACCAACACCTGGCAGGCCTACAACATGTACGACCGCGACGGCGACGGCTGGGGAGACACCTGGTACGCCGGCGGCAACCCACCCGTGGAGCTCGACCGCCCCTACCGCGACCGCGGCGTGCCACCCCGCTTCAAGGCGTACGACCGCTCGATGCTGCGCTGGCTGCTGCGCACGGGAAAGGCGCCCGACATGGTCGCCGACGACGATCTCGAGGCCTACGGCTCGGGTGACGAGCTACGCGCGCTCTACGACCTCGTCGTCTTCCCGGGGCACAGCGAATACATGACCGGGCACGCCTACGACGTCGTCGAGCGATTCCGCGACCTCGGCGGACGGCTCATCTTCCTCTCGGCGAACAACTTCTTCTGGCGGGTCGACAAGCAGGGCACGAAGATGACCCGGGTCCGGCTCTGGCGCACCGAGGGACGCCCCGAGTCGCGCCTGATCGGCGCGCAGTACCGCGCCAACGACGACGGCCGGCGCCAGGGCGCGTACACCGTCGTTGCGGCGGAGGCGGCGCCGTGGCTGTTCGACAAGACGGGCCTGACGACAGGGTCGACGTTCGGCGAGACGGTCGGCGGCTACGGGATCGAGATCGACTCGGCGACGCCCGACTCCCCGCCGGGAACGGTGGTGCTCGCCCGCGTCACCGATCTCTTCGGCCCGGGCTTGAGCGGCGAGATGACCTACTACGAGACGCCCGCCGGCGCCCGCGTCTTCGCTGCCGGCACGCTCGACTTCGGGGGCTCGGTCACCTTCTGGCCGATGACGCGGATGCTCGAGAACCTGTGGCAGCACATGCTGCAGGACCTGCCCGCACCGGCACCGGTGCCGCCTGCTGTCCCGCCGCCGCCCCCGGCGGCGTAGGAACCAGACCTAGACGAGCCAGGCGCCGTCTTGCTGGACGACGACGCCGTCGAGCTCGATGCGCGATCCGGGCGGCCGGAGGTCCTTGACCATGTCCCAGTGGATGGCCGACTTGTTGACGCCGCCGAGATCGGTGTAGCTGTTGCCGAGCGCGAGATGGACGGTGCCGTCCATCTTCTCGTCGAAGAGCGTGTTCTTCATGTAGCGGGTGATCCCGGGGTTGCACCCGATCCCGAGCTCGCCGAGGCGGCGTGCGCCCTCGTCGATGTCGAGCGTCTGGAGCAGGTAGTCCTCGTTCGTCTCGGCCGAGGCGTCGACGACGACGCCGCCCGCGAACGTGAGGCGGATTCCGCCGACCTCGCGGCCACGGTAGACCGCCGGGAAGTCACCGAACGAGATCTCACCCTCGGCCGAGTCCTCGATGGGACAGCCGAAGAACTCGCCTCCGGGCAGGTTGGCGCCCAGCGCGTCGACCCGCATCGTCCGTCCCTCGAGTGACAGCCGCAGATCGGTGCCCGCCCCGACGATGCGGATCTCGGAGGCCGCGTCGAAGTGCGCCGAGACGCGGCGCATCCGCTCTCCCTCGGCCGCCCAGTCGCGGAGCACGGCGCCGTAGAGCAGCTCCGCGAAGGCGTCGGTACTGAGCCCGGCCTCCTGCGCGAGCGCGGCGGTGGGGTACTGGCAGATGACCCACGGCACGTCGTGATTCATCATGCGCGCGGTGTCGGGGCGGTAGGCAGCCTGCAGGGTGCCCATCCGCGCGGGGTCGAGCTCCGCGGCGGAACGCGTGTTGTCGGGAGCCGAGACGAAGACGAGCGCGTCGGTCGTCCGGAGCTCGTGGCTGAAGAGCGGCGCCGGCTTGGCGAGGACTTCCATCGGCACCGCCTCGACCCAACGGAGCGACTGGGGCAGGAAGCCCTCGAACGAGACGCGCAGAAGCGCGTAGGCGCCACGCCGCCCGATCGCCGCGCACAGCTCCTCGAGCAGCGGCCGGGCCTGTGGGTTGCCGCCGACGAGCACCTGCCAGCCCGGCTCGACACGGAGGCAGTCGTCGACGATCAGCTCGGCGTAGGTGCGGTCGCGTGCGTCAGCCATGCGAGGGCACGCTAGCGCAGCCCGAGCTCCTTCGCGTACGAGCCGGCGTAGATCTTCTTCACCTCTTCGACCTTCGCCACGTAGCTCCGCGTCTCCGGGAACTGGATCCCGACGCCCTGCTCGCGCCAGCTGTCGACGTTGCCCGGGCCGGCGTGGTAGGCGGCGAGAGCCGTGCGCTCGTCGCCGTAGCGGTCGAGGAGGTTGCGGAGGTACCACGCGCCGTAGCGAACGTTGATCTCGGGCGAGTAGAGGTCATCGACGACGAACTTGTGTCCCCCGGTCCGGAGCGCGATGCCCCGTGCCGTGTCGGGCAGGAGCTGCATCAGGCCCATCGCGCCTGCATCCGAGCGCGCCCGGGCATTGAACCGGCTCTCGGTGTAGATGACGGCCGCGAGCAACGCCGGGTCGAGGTCGTAGTTCCGCGCGTGCCCTCGCACGATCGCCTCGTACCGCAACGGATAGCGGATTCGTTGGACGAAGTCCGGCTGATGCTGCGCGACCGCGAAGGCGATCGCGCCGAGCACTGCGACACCCGTCAGGGCGATGAGGAGACGCCTCACGAGGTGTCGTTCTGGATCTCCGTCATGGGTCCTGCGAGCTCCGTCATGCCCGGCCCGAGGTCTCCGACCCATGCATCGAGATCCTCGAAGGTTCCGGTGTTGACGTAGTGGAAGTCGGCTCTCGCAACCTTCTCGGCGTCGTCGATCAGCCGGTCGTCGCGGTTGTCGAGCGGCACCTGCCGTCGCTGCTCGCGCAGCTGGCGCGGGGCGGTGATCACGACGACGCGGTCGAAGCGCGTCTCTCCGCCCGATTCGTACAGCAGCGGCACCTCGGTGACGCAGACCTGGGGCGGCGTGTCGAGGGTGGCGAGCTGCTCGCGCCACACGAGGTACTCCCGCGAGACGAGCGGGTGCAGCAGCGCTTCGAGGAACGCGAGCGCCTCGTCGTCGCCGAACACGATCGCTGCAATCCTGCTCCGGTCGGGAGCGCCGTCCTCGCCGAGGATCCGGTCACCGAACCGCTCGACGAGCCGGGCGCGCACGTCCGGGTCGTTCGCGAGCAGGTGATGGACGATCTCGTCGCTCGACACCGTTGCGGCCCCGTGCGCGCGGAATGCCGCAAGCGCGGCGCTCTTCCCCGCACCGATGCCACCCGTGATCGCGACCGCGATCGGGCGCTGCAATGGTCTAGGCGGTCGGTTCTTCGTCGGAAGAAGCCGCGACGGCCTCTTCGGCGAGCTCCTCGGCGACGGCCTCTTCGATCACGGCCTCCTCGAGCAGCTCCTCCGCAACCGCGTCTGCGACAACGGCCTCCTCGGCCAGCTCCACCGCGACCGCCTCGGCCTCGATCGCCTCCTCGGCGAGCTCGACCGCGATCTCCTCGGCCTCGATCGCCTCGGCGGCGAGCTCGGCAGCAGCCTCGCTGTCACCTGCAGCATCGGCTTCGAGCGCCTCGGCGGCGAGCTCCTCGGCTACTGCCTCGGCCACGACGGCCTCGGTCGCCAGCTCACCGGCCAGCTCGTCGGCGATCAGTGCGTCCTCGGCGAGCTCGATTGCAACCTCCTCGGTCGCAACGGCCTCGGCGACCAGCTCGACCGCATCGGCGTCGAGCGCAAGTGCGGCGTCGGCGAGCTCGTCGCTCGTTGCCGCAGCCGCGTCATCGCCGTCCGAGGCAGGGAACGCCTCTTCGGACAGCCGCAGGTTCGGCGTCAGGTGGACGGACTCGCCACCGTCGGCGCGCGGGAGCGGCTCGGCGCCTTCCTCGACGCGCTTCAGCGACAGCGAGAGCCGGCGGCGGTCGCCGTCGATCTCGAGGATCAGGACGTTGACCGGATCACCCTGCGAGACGACCTCGCGCGGGTTCTCGACGTGGTGCTGCGCAAGCTCGGAGATGTGAACGAGGCCCTCGACACCCGGCAGGATCTCGACGAAGGCGCCGAACGTGACGACCTTCGTGACGCGACCCTCGACGACGTCCTCCTCGTGGTAGTGCTCGAGCACCTGCTGCCACGGATCCGACTGCGTCTGCTTGAGGCCGAGCGAGATCCGCTGGCGCTCGCGGTCGATGTCGAGCACCTTGACCTTGACGGTCTGGCCGATCTCGAGCACCTCGGAGGGGTGGTTGACGTGGCTCCACGAGAGCTCCGAGATGTGGATCAGGCCGTCCATGCCGTCGAGGTCGACGAAGGCGCCGAAGTCGACGATGTTCGAGATCTGGCCGTCGACGACGTCGCCCGGGTTGAGCCGGTCGAGGATCGCCTGGCGCATCTCCTTGCGCTCGTCCTCGAGGACTGCGCGACGGGAGAGCACGACGTTGTTGCGCGAGCGGTTGAGCTCGATCACCTTGCAGCGGAGCTCCTTGCCCGTGAACTCTTCGAGATCCTGGACGCGGCGGATGTCGACGAGCGACGCCGGCAGGAAGCCGCGGACGCCGAGGTCGAGGATGAGGCCGCCCTTGACGACCTCGATCACGCGGCCGTTGACGGCCTCGCCACTCTCTGCTGCCGCCTCGATCGCCTTCCAGGCGAGCTCGAAGCGGGCGCGCTTCTTGGACAGAATCAGGCGCCCTTCGGCGTCCTCCTTCTGCATCACGAGCGCGTCGATCTCCTCGCCCACGGAGACCTCGTCGGCCGGGTTCACCGAGCGCCGGATCGACAGCTCGGAGACCGGGATGACGCCTTCCGACTTGTAGCCGATGTCGACGAGCACCTCGTCCTTGTCGACGCGCACGACGGTGCCGTGCACGACCTCTCCCTCGTTGATCGTGGGGAAGGTTGCGTCGTAGTCCGGGATCAGCTCCCCGTCGGGGCCGGTGATCCAGACGCCGTCCTCGAGGACGGGAATTTCCATAGTGGACATAGGGGTGCTTTCAGTCGGTTGGTTGGCCATGGGCGAGCGGGGAGTATAGCGACCAAAATGCCCGATGAGAACAACGGCGGACGCGAAATGAGGCCGGTGATGCACGCCCGGCAAGCCCGGCAGGCCGAGCCGAACCGAAGGTTCCCAGCTTCAGGATCCGCGCGCAGCGCGGCAGCAAGCATCGGCCTGAGGAAAGTCGCGATACGCTTTTTTCATCGCGGCTGTCCTCAGGCCTCGCTCCTACTTCGCGTCGGCCCAGTTGTCGCCGGCCCCCACCTCGACCGCGAGCGGCGGGTCGAGGGGATACGCACCGACCATCTCGGCACGCACGAGCTCCTTCACGCCCGTGAGCTCGGTGTCCGGCACCTCGAGCAGCAGCTCGTCGTGCACCTGGAGGACGAGGCGCGAGCTGCGGCCTTCGTCGCGGAGCCGGTCGTGCGTGCGGATCATCGCCACCTTGATCACGTCGGCAGCGGTGCCCTGCATCACGGTGTTGACGGCGAGCCGCTCGCCGAGCGACCGCGTCTGGCGGTTCGAGGCGCGCAGCTCCGGGATCGGCCGGCGCCGGCCGAGCAGGGTCGTCACGTAGCCGTCCGCCGCCGCCTGCGCGATCGTCCGCGCGATGAACTCCTGCACGCGAGGGAAGCGCGCGAGGTACGTGTCGATGTAGTCCTGCGCCTGCTCGCGCGGGATCTCGAGGTTCTCGGAGAGCCCGAACGACGAGATGCCGTAGATGATCCCGAAGTTGACCATCTTCGCGACGTCGCGCTCGGAGCGTGTGAGCATGGCCGGCTCTTTGCCGAGCACCTCCGCCGCCGTTCGCGTGTGGATGTCCTCACCGCGCTCGAAGGCCTCACGCAGCACGGGCTCGCCCGAGACGTGGGCGAGGATGCGCAGCTCGACCTGGCTGTAGTCCGCCGAGACCAGCCGGTGGCCTTCCTCGGCGATGAACGCCGAGCGGATCTGGCGGCCGAGATCGGTGCGGATCGGGATCGACTGCAGGTTCGGATTCGTCGTCGACAGGCGCCCCGTGGCGGCAACGGCCTGGTTGAACGTCGTGTGGAGCCGGCCGTCGCGCTCCGAGATCAGCGACGGCAGCGGCAGAAGGTAGGTGTTGAGCAGCTTCGAGTACTCGCGCCATTCCTCGATCACCGGCACGATCTCGTGCTCGGCACGGATCCCGCGCAGCACGCGGCTGTCGGTCGAGTAGCCCGTCTTCCCCTTGCGCCCCGGCGCGAGGCCCGAGCTTCTCGAAGAGGATTCGCGCCACCTGCTGGGTCGAGCCGAGCATGAACTCCTCGCCCGCGAGGTTGGTCGCGAGCGCCTCGAGCTCCTCCACCCGGTCCTTGAGCCGGGCCGTGATCTCGCCCATCCGGTAGGTGTCGATCTTGACGCCGGCGTCCTCCATCGCCGCGAGCACCGCCGTCAGCGGCAGCTCGATGTTCTCGTAGAGCTCCAGCGAGCCGCGCTCGACGAGGCGCTCGCGCATGAGCCCGGCGAGGCGTCGCGGCGCTTCTGCATGGCGCACGAGGGCCGCCGTGGACTCCTCGGCGGCAGGCTCCGGCTCGAGCTCGAGCCCGTACTCGGCCGCGAGCTCGTCGATCACGTACGCGGAGCGGCCGGGCTCGATCAGGTACGCCGCGATCATCGTGTCGTCGACCGGCGCAAACGGCAGATGCAGCGCCTTCGCGTCGTGGGCGACGATCTCGGCATCGCGAAGCATCGAGGCCTGCGTCGGCTCCCAGTGGGACACCTCCACGCCGTCGTCCGATGCGACCGCGATCCGGCCGTCCTCGATCGCCACTCCGACCCGGCCGCGCGTGGCTCCGAAGAGCGTCTCGCTCCAGGCGACGGCCTGGCCCTCGAGCTTCGGCCGCTCCTGTGCCGGCAGCGCCGTGTCGAGCTCGTCGACGCGGTTGAGCAGGCCGCGGAACTCGAAGCGCCGGAACATCTCCTTCAGCTGCGAGCGGTCGGGCGAGCCGGAGACGAGCGTCGTCGGGTCGACGTCGAGCGGCAGGTCGCGGCGCATCGTCGCGAGCTCCTTCGACGCACGTGCCTGGTCGGCGTGCTCGCGCACCGCCTTGCCGCGCGCCGGCGAGAGCTCGTCGGCGTGCGCGATCACCTCTTCGACCGAGCCGTACTGCGCAATCAGCTGACCCGCCGTCTTGTCGCCGATCCCGGGAATGCCGGGGATGTTGTCCGAGGTGTCGCCCTTGAGGCCGATGAAGTCGGGCACCTGATCGGGCCGGACGCCGTAGCGAAGCTCGACGCGCTCGGGCGTGTACACGTTGACGTCGGAGACGCCGCGCGGCGTCATCATCAGCGTCACGTTCGCGGAGCAGAGCTGGAACGCGTCGCGGTCGGTCGAGACGACGCAGGTCTTCACGCCCGCCTCGTCGGCGCGGGTCGCGATCGTCGCGATCACGTCGTCCGCCTCCCAGCCCTCGAACTCGAGGTTCCGGTACCCGAACGCCTCGACGATCGGCCGGAAGTGCGGGAACTGCTCCCGCAGGAGGTCGGGCATCGGCTTGCGGCCCTCCTTGTAGACCACGTCGACGGCTTCGGCGACGGCGTTCCGATGCACAGGGCGCGTGTCCCAGGCAACCGCGACGCCGCGCGGCTTGTAGTCGGCGAGGAGCTTGAAGAGCATGTTCCCGAACCCGAGCAGCGCGTTGGTCGGCATCCCGTCGCTCGTCGCGAGCTCCTCGGGGAGCGCAAAGAACGCCCGGTAGGCCAGGTTGTTGCCGTCGACGAGGAACAGCTCTGCGTCGCGTGCGGGGCCGTCGTCGAGCTCGAGCTCTGCACCCGTGATCGTCTTCGGGGACATGCCAGCGAGTCTATGCAGGATCGCTCCTCTCGGATGAGACGCAGCGCATCGGACGCGCTACGTGTCGCTGCGCCGCGATATGCGCACGCCTCGAGATCCACCCCTACGGCCCGGAGTTCCTCGACGATGCAGCACGCCTGCTGGCGCAGCGCCATGCCGCCCAGCGCGTCGGTGAGCCCGCGCTGCCGGCGGCGTACGAGCAGGTCGACGTCGCGCGCGAGGCCATCGAGAAGCTGTCGACGGAGCACGCCTCGGGGGCCGTGGCCACGCGCGGCGGCGAGGTCGTCGGCTACCTGCTCGGAACGCCGCGCGAGGATCCGACCTGGGGGCCGAACGTCTGGGTCGAGCTCGCCGGGCACGCCGTCTCGCGTGGCCGAGGATGTGCGCGATCTCTACGCGCTCGCTGCGACCCGCTGGGTCGAGGAGGGGCGCACGTCGCACTATGCGATCGCTCCCGCCGGTGATCCCGCCCTCATCGATGCGTGGTTCAGGCTCGGCTTCGGGCAGCAGCACGTCTACGCGATGCGCGAGGTTCCCGAGACGCCCATGACCGAGCTGCCCGACGGGCTCGAGATCCGCAGGCCGACGCGGGACGAGATCCCGGTTCTGGCCGAGCTCGAGCTCGCGCTGCCGGCGCACCAGCATGCGTCACCCGTCTTCTCACCACTCGGCGCCGCCGCCGCTCGAGGAGGCGATCGGCGAGTGGGAAGAGGACTTCGACGATCCGAAGTACACCACCTTCGTCGCCGTCGCGGACGGCCGGGTCGTCGGCTCCGCGATCGGCTGCTCGATCACGATCTCCAGCATGCACAGCGGGCTCGCGCGGCCCGACAACGCCGGGTTCCTCGGCTTCGCGGCCGTCCTCCCGGAGGCACGGGGCGCGGGCGCCGGCCAGGCCCTCGGTGCGACCGTGCTCGACTGGGCAGCAGCCGAGGGCTATGAGGTGGTCATCACCGACTGGCGGGCGACGAACCTGCTGTCGTCGCGCGCCTGGCCGAAGCTCGGGTACCGCCCGACGTTTCTGCGCCTGTTCCGCGCCATCGCCTAGCCTCACCCTGAGTGGCACGCATTCCTCTCCTCTCGGGCTCGCGGGTGCCGCTCGTCGCGATGGACGACGACGCGCTGCTCCTGATGCCCCCGGAGCCGCTCGATCCGCTGCGCGACGTCGCCGCTGCGGTCGGCGAGGCTCTCCGCTACCCGCTCTCAGGCCCGCGGCTGACCGAGCTCGCCACGCGCGGCGGCCGGGTCACGATCGTCGTCGAGCCCCGCTCCCTGCCCCTCCCCGGCGCCATGATCGACCCGCGCCAGCAGGCGGTCGCGGCCGTGATCGACGAGCTCGAGCGGCTCGGGATGCCCGCCGAGGCGCACACGATCCTGATCGCCGGAGGGCTCGAGCGCCGCGCGGGCCGCCGTGAGCTCGAGGCAGTGCTCCGCCCCACCGGCGCGCGCGACTTCCGGGGCACGGTCGCGGTGCACGACGCGACGAGCGACGACCTCCGGCTGCTCGAGCTCGAAGGTGCACCGCCCGTTCGCATCCACCCCACGCTGCTCGATGCCGACCTCGTCGTCTGCGTCACCGCGGCCGAAACGTCCGAGCGCGGAGGTGCGTGCACGCTCCTCGGTGCCTGCGCGGCCGAGGACATCGCGTCGCCGCGGCCCGGCTCCCTCGCTGCTCGCGCCGTCGCTCTCACCGACGGGCGTGCTCGCGGGCCGGGTGGCAGCCGCGCTCGCGCGACGGACGGCCGTCACGGGAGTCTCGATCGTGCTCGACCATCCGCGCCTCAGCCGTCGCTACCGCGGCTACCCGTCCTCCCAGCGTGCCGCTGACGTCGATCGCGCACTCGCCGCTGCGACGCCTCGTCAACGCGCTGCCCGGCGCGATCCGCAATGTCGCGCTCGATCAGCTCGGGCGGGAGCTCACGGCGGTGGCCGTCCTCGCCGGCCCTCCGGCGGTGTCGCACGCCGAGGCGCTCCTGCGCGGCGTGTCGCTGCGCGGCATCCCGCTCGCCGAGCAGCTCGACACCATCGTCGTGCCTCTGCCCTGGCTCTCGCTGCACGAGCCTCGCGAGTCGCCGAACCCGATCACCGCCGCGGCCACCGGCCTCGGGCATGCGATGCGGCTCTGGCGCGATGCCTCGCCGCTCCGCGAGGACGGGACGATCGTGTTGCTGCACGATCTTCGCCGCACGTTCGGGCACGGGCCGCAGGCGCCCTATCGCAACCTGTTCCACGTGCTGCGCGAAGGCGCCGACGAGGATGCCCTCGCGGCCGCGCGACACTCCGCCGCAGGCGATCCGCGCTCGCTCGCTGCGTACCGCGACGGCCAGGCACCCCATCCGCTGCTCCCGTACGTCGACTGGGCGTCGTGCGCGCCGGCGCTCGAGCGCTCCGGCCGGGTGCTCGTCGGCGGCTGCCGCGATGCGGGTGCGGCCCGCGCGCTCGGGCTCGTCCCGACCCACAGCATCCCTGCCGCGCTCGAGATGGCCCGCGGCGTCGCGGGCGGCCGGCACCGGGCCGGGGTGCTGCTGGCGCCGCCGTATGCGCCGATCGTGGTGGGGTAGATCGAGTGCGAGCCAGGCTGAAGCCTGGCACGCACGCGTTCTCTACCCCTCGCCGAGATACGTCTTGCGCACCTGCTCGTTGACCCGCAGCTCATTGGCGGGGCCTTCGAGCGCGACGCGGCCGGTCTCGAGCACGTAGCCGCGGCTCGCGATGTCGAGCGCCATCAGCGCGTTCTGCTCGACGAGCAGCACCGGCGTGCCCTGCTGGTTGATCTCGATCACGATCTCGAAGATCTTCTCGACGAAGATCGGCGCGAGGCCCATCGACGGCTCGTCGAGCAGGAGCAGCTTCGGACGCGCCATCAGCGCCCGACCGATCGCGCACATCTGCTGCTCGCCGCCGGACATCGTCCCGGCCTTCTGCGTCCGGCGCTCGTGGAGGCGCGGGAAGAGCTCGAAGACCCGGTCCATGTCCTCCTTGAAGTTCTCCTTGTCGGTGCGCTGGAACGCACCCATCTCCAGGTTCTCGGTCACCGACATGCGCGGGAACAGCCGCCGCCCCTCCGGGCTCTGCGCGATCCCGTTCTTGACGATCGAGTGCGGCGAGGCGTTCGTGATGTCGTCGCCCCGGAACGTGATCGTGCCCTGGCGCGGATGGTTGAGGCCGTTGATCGATCGCAGCGTCGTCGACTTGCCGGCACCGTTGGCGCCGATCAGGGTCACGATCTCGCTCGCGCCGACCCGCAGCGACACACCCTTCAGCGCATGGATCGCGCCGTAGTAGGTGTGGATGTCGTTGATCGTGAGGACGTCGCCGTTGGCGCTCATCCGGTCGCTCCCTTGCCGAGGTATGCCTCGATCACGCGCTCGTCGGCCTGCACCTCGGCGGGCGTGCCCTCGGCGATCTTCTCGCCGTACTCGAGCACGGTGCAGCGCTCGGAGACGCCCATCACGACCTTCATGTCGTGCTCGATCAGCAGCACCGTCAGCCCCTTGTCGTCGCGCACCTTGCGGACGAACGCGGTGAAGTTGGCGGTCTCCTGCGGGTTCATGCCGGCCGTCGGCTCGTCGAGCAGGAGCAGCTTCGGGTCGGTGGCGAGCGCGCGCGCGACCTCGAGCCGACGCTGGTCGCCGTAGGGCAGCGATCCGGCCTGCTCCTCGTGGCGCCGCGGCAGGCCGCTGTAGACGAGCAGCTCCCGCGCCTTGTCGCGCGCCTCCGCCTCCTCGCGCCTCACCTTCCTCGTCCGCACGATCGAGCCGAGGATGCCGCCGTGGAGGCGGCAGTGCATCCCGACGAGCACGTTCTCGAGCGCGGTCATCTGCATGAAGAGCCGGATGTTCTGGAAGGTGCGGCCGATGCCGAGCGCGGTGATCGCGTGCGGCGGCTTGTCCGAGACGTCGACGCCGTCGAACACGATCGAGCCGGAGGTCGGCTTGTAGACCCCGGTGAGCTGGTTGAAGAACGTCGTCTTGCCGGCGCCGTTCGGGCCGATCAGCGAGACGATCGAGCCACGCGGGATCGTGAAGTCGATGTCGTTCGTGGCCACGAGGCCGCCGAACTCCTTCCGCAGCTTGACGACCTCGATCAGGTTGTCAGTCATCTGCGGGATCTCTGTCGGTGAGCGTGCCCTCGTGCTGCACGTCGTAGAACGGCGTGTCGTGGACGCCCTCGACCATCTCGATCTTGTGCCGCCGTTCCGGGATCAGCCCGGTCGGCCGGAAGAGCATCATCAGCACGATGATGATCCCGTAGATCCCGAACTGGTACTTCGTCGGATCGAACTCGTCGAGCTTCGGCACCCCGGACTGCTGGATCTTGGAGCCGATCGTGGCCAGGCCCTCGACGTTCAGGTAGCCGAGGATCATGCCGCCGAGGATGACGCCCCAGACGCTGCCCATGCCGCCGAGGATGACCATGCAGAGCAGGAACACCGAGATGTTGAAGTAGAAGTCGGCCGGGAACGCGCCGCCCTTGAAGCTGGCGTAGAACGCGCCCGCGACACCGCCGAAGAAGGCTCCGATTGCGTAGGCCCAGGTCTTCGTGCGCATCAGCGGGATCCCCATCGCGGCGGCGGCGGTCTCGTCCTCGCGGATCGCGACCCAGGCCCGGCCGAGCCGCGACTCGCGCAGCCGGACGCTGCAGAAGACCGTGATCAGCAGGATCACGACGGCCGTCCAGAAGTACCACTGCGACCGCTCCGACGACTGGCGGAAGCTCTCGGGCAGGCCGATCGCGGCACCGACCGCGCCGAACCCGAGCGAGTCGATCGGGGTGATGCCGAACGTTCCGTGCGTGAGGTCGAACCCGAACACGTTGTCGGCGTTGCGGACGAACTGCGGCACGATCTCGCCGAAGCCGAGCGTCACGATCGCGAGGTAGTCGCCGCGAAGGCGGAGCGTCGGCAGGCCGATCGCGATGCCCGAGAGCAGCGTCAGGAGGCCGGCGATCGGGAGCACGAGCCACATCGAGAGATGGATTCCCGGCAGGCCGTCCGGGATGCCGACGGCGCCGAGCTGCCACGAGACCTGGTCGAACTGCTGCGAGGCGAACCAGCCTGCCGTGTACGCGCCGACCGCGTAGAACGCGACGTAGCCGAGGTCGAGCAGGCCCGCGTAGCCGACGACCATGTTGAGGCCGACCGCCATCGTCGTGAACGCGATCATCACGACCATCGAGTCGGTGGCCGGCACGAAGTCGCCGATCACGGGAATGGACGCGAGCGAGTCGACGATCTGGGGATAGAGCAGGGCCAGCACGATCAGCACCACAACGACGACGTGGCCGCGGTTGTCGGTGAACGAGCGCGCACGGGTGCCCACGCCGGTCACGCTCCCTCCGGTGTCTGTTCGCCGAGGATGCCCTCGGGGCGGAAGACGAGGACCAGGATCAGGATCCCGAACACCATCGAGCGCGTCCAGTCGCTGCCCGGGGCGAACCACGCGAGACCCTCGTTGAACGCCTGGATGAACCCGATCAGGAGGGCGCCGAGCACGGCGCCGGTGAGGTTCCCGATGCCGCCGAGCACGGCGGCCGTGAACGCGATCAGGCCGAGCTCGAAGCCGGTGTCGTAGCGCATGTTGAACTGCAACAGGTAGACGATGCCCGCCGCGCCGGCGAGCGACCCGGCGAGGAGGAACGTGACCGAGATCGTGCGGTTCACGTCGATGCCCATCATCGCCGAGGCCTCGGTGTCCTGGGAGACAGCCCGCATCGCCTTCCCCTGCTTCGTCGAGCGGACGAACCACGAGAGGCCGATCAGGAGCGGGATCACGATGATCAGGACCGACGCCTTGCTCCAGGAGTACACGATGTCGCCGATGTGGATCGCGTTCGGTGCGAGGGATGAAGTTCGGCACCGTGCGGTAGTTGACGCCGTAGGTCGCGAGGGCGATGTTCTGGACGATGAACGACATGCCGACGGCGGTGATCAGCGGCGCCAGCCGCGGCGCGTGGCGCAGCGGCCGGTAGGCCACTCGTTCGATCGAGGCGTTGAAGAGCGAGAAGCCGACCATGATCACGACGAGGGTGAAGGCAAGGCCGCCGATGACCGCGATCGTGCTCGAGTTCACGTCGAGGCCGAGGACGCTGACGATGACCGTGCTCGCGACGAGCCCGGAGAGCGCGAACACGTCGCCGTGCGCGAAGTTGATCAGCTGCAGGATGCCGTAGACGAGCGTGTAGCCGAGCGCGACGACGCCGTAGATCGTGCCGGTCGTGAGGCCGATCAGCCCGATGTTGACGAACTCCGTCGGCGACTTGACGAAGTTGACGAGGAGCCAGAAGACGACGAGACCGACGAGAGCAGAGCCCGATCAGGTCGGTGATGCTCGCGCCGCGAAGCTTCGTGAGGGTGCTGCCCATCGCCGGGTGACTTAAACAGAAATGCGACGGGAGGGCAATGCCCTCCCGTCACAGCGACCTGTCGGGGCCAGACCGAAGCCTGGCCCCGACGTGTCTTCGTGCGTTCTACTGGCCGAGCGCTGCGTCGACCGTCGACTGCTTCGGCGAGATCACCTTGTCGGTGACGAGCTTGTCCGTCGCCTTGTAGACCGTGATGGCGACGACTGCTCCGCTCGCCTCCTGCGGATCGCCGTTCGCGTTGAACTTGAACGATCCGAGCAGGCCGTTCTGGACGTCGCTGGCGAACATCTTCGCGATCACGTCGCTGCGTGAGCCGTCGGATGCACCGATCGCGTCGAGCATCACGGTGGCCGCCTGGCCGCCGTAGATGGCGTACGGGTCGATCGTCTTCCCGTTCAGGTACTGCTTCGAGAAGTCCGTCGCGAACGTCCGAGCCTCGCCCTGGAACTGGTCGATCGGCTGGCCGGCGACCGACATGTACATGCCGGCGGACGCCGAGCCCGAGTCGTCGATCGTCTGCTGCGTCGCGAACCCGTCAGGCGTGATCAGCTTGACGCCGCCGTCGTTGTGCGCCGAGCACCGCGACCTTGTCCTTGATCAGCTGCGCGCCGTTCTCGCAGATGAGGCCGCCGATGAAGACTGCGTCGGCTCCGGTTGCCTTGATGCTTGTTGAAGAGCGCCTCGTACGACGATGCCTTCGGGTCGAACGCACCGAAGCCGGCGATCTTGATGCCGAGCGACTTCGCTGCGTTCTGGTAGTTCGTCGCGACGCCGAGGCCGTAGGCCTCCTTGTCGTTCAGGATGTAGACGTTCTTGACGCCGATCGACTGCGAGAACTCGGCGTCGGCTGCACCCTGGTAGCCGTCGTTGGCGACGACGCGAGCGTAGTTGCGCGTCCCCGACGGGTAGTACTTGTCCGGCTCCGTCTTGTCGCAGCCCGGGCCACCCTGCGTCAGGCAGACGTACGTGTTGGCCGGCGAGAGCATCGCGATGCCGCCGTCCGGTGCCTGGTTGACGACCGGGATGATGATCCCGGCGCAGCCCGAGTTGAAGGTGCCGATGATGCCGAGCACCTTGTCGTTCGCCGCGTAGGCGTTCGCGTTCTGCGAGCACTTGCCGGAGTCCCACTTGCCGGCCTGGGCGGTCGCGTCGTCACACGCCTGGAAGCCGATCTTGTAGTCGCCCGCCTTGAATTCCGACTTCTTCAGCTCGAAGCGGATGGCGTCATTGATCTGCAGCGTCTGGGTGCGCGAGGCGCCCTGCAGCGGCAGGTCGGAGACGAGCAGGTAATCCGGGTTCCCGTCTCCCTCGTACTCGATCGCTGTGCACGATGATGACGGCAATGCCTCCGGTGCGCTGCCCCCGTCGCTCCCGCCGCAGCCGGCCGCGACAAGCGCGACCACCGCAATCAGCAGGCCGACGAGGAACAGGCTGGTCTTCTTGAGCGACAAGCTTTCCTCCTCCATTTGTTGACCGACCGCCGACCCGCCGTCGAGGCACGGGCCGATCCCTCCGTCTGAGTGGCGCAAGTCTAGGACAATCCGCGGCAGGATCAAGCCCCTAGCGTCAATCGGGCGTCCCGGTCGACGGTCGTTCGGCGGTCGGCGCTCAGTCGGTGAAGGCGAAGATGTCGTCGCCGCCGCGCTCTTTCGCGCGATAGAGCGCCTCGTCGGCGACCTTCATCACATCGGCCGCCGTGCTTCCGTGCAGTGGGAACGCTGCGACGCCGAACGAGGCGCTCGGCCGGAAGCCGGCGAGCGTCTCGGCGGTGATGGCGCCGCGGATTCTGTTGGCGACGACGAGAGCCGTATCGATGTCGGCATCCGGCAGGAGCACGGCGAACTCGTCGCCGCCGGTGCGGGCGGCGACGTCGCTGGCCCGCTTGTGCGTCCGGATGCAGCTCGCAATCAGCTCGAGCAGCGCATCGCCCTTCTCGTGGCCCCGGAGGTCGTTCATCGTCTTCAGCCCGTCGCAGTCGCAGACGATCACCGACACCGGCATCTCGTCGCTCGCTGCCCGCCGCAGCTCCTCGTGGAAGCGCTCGTCGAAGCCGCGGCGGTTGAGCAGCCCCGTCAGCTGGTCGGTGACGGCGGCTCGCTGCTCCCGCCGGAGCGCCGTGGCGACATCGATCAGCGCGGCAGTGTGCTGTGCGAAGAGGGTCGCTGCCTCGAGGTGGTCCTTCGTCGGAGGAGCGCCCGCCAGCCGACCGGTGAGGAGGCCGACGGGGCCGCCGCCGGCGCGAAGCGGGAGCACGATCAGGGATTCCGTCGATCCGTCCGCGAGGCCAACCTGCTGCGCCGCGACGACGCTCGACGTCACATGTGCCTCTGCCGTTCGCTCGAGCCGCATCAGAATCTCGGCGTCGAGCGGCTCGAGATGGACGTCGTGCCGGCGCCAGAAGCTGATCAGCCTCGGCCGGACGTCGTCCTCGCGCCAGAGGTCGAGCTGCGCGGACGAGAGGCCGAGGATCCGGGCGGTCGTTCGCGTCGAGAGCTCGGCGATCGCGCCGATCCCGCGCAGCGAGCTGGCGTGAACGCAGAGGCGCACGAGATCTCCGACGTTGGAGTCCAGGCCCTCACGGGTCTCGGCGACCCGCTCGCCGAGCAGCGAGGCGAGCGGCACGAGCGTCGCTCCTGCCGACCGGGGCAGGCTCATCCCGATCGACTCCACGTTGAGGACGCCCGCGACGCCGTCGACGGTCTGGAACGGGACCGCCACCTCCGAGGCGATGCTCCTCCGGGCGGCAACGGCATCGACGTTCCCCGCCGCGTCCGCAACGAGCTGGATCGTCCGCGTGCGGATCGCGCGGCCCATCGCACCGTGCTCGAGCTCGAAGCCGTCCCTGACCTCCGCGTAGCCGTACTGGGCAACGAGCCAGAGGCGGTCGTGCTCGACGGCATAGACGCTCGCGAGCAGCGAGCCGTCGAACGGCGTGCAGAGCATCGCCAGCACCTCCTCGATCACGCTGCGTCCCCGCCCTCCCTCGAGCCCGTGCTCCGCAGCCCGGCAGGCGCGGCGCAGTTGCCGCTCGGAGATCTTTGCTCTCGCCTTCTTTCCGGACGACTCGGCCGAACCACGCAGCCTGGCGGGCACCGGCTTCTCGTCCGAGCACGTCGTCTCCGCCCGCGTCGCCGTCGACGTGGGTCTCGTCTTCCTTCTCGCGGACGATGTCCTCGAGCACATCGAAGACCAGGGGATCGAACTGGCCACCTCGCTGCTCCCGCATCGTCGCGAGCGCCTCCTCGACGGGCAGCGCGTGACGGTAGACACGGTCGGTCGTGAGCGCGTCGAACACGTCGGCGACCGATGCGATGCGGCCCTCGAGCGGAATCGCCTCCCCGGCGAGGCCGTAGGGATAGCCGTTTCCGTCCCAGCGCTCGTGGTGGACGAGCGCAATCGTCGCCGCCAGCTCGAGAACCTCCGACGAGGAGCCACTCAGGAGCCGGTGGCCGATCTCGGCATGGCGTTGCATCGTGCGCCGCTCCTGGTCGGTGAAGTGATCGCGCTTGAGCAGGATCTCGTCGGGGATGGCGATCTTGCCGATGTCGTGCAGCGGGCTGGCGTCGCGCAGCAGCCGGCAGCGCTCCTCGTCGAGGCCCAGCCGCCGCGCGATCAGCTCGCACATCCGCGACATTCGCTCGGTGTGGTGGCCGGTCTCCGCATCGCGGAACTCGGCTGCGTCGGCGAGCTTGCGAATCGTCTCGGCCTGAGCACGGCGGAGCTCGAGCTCGGAGCGGCTCAGCCGGGAGACCGTGTCGAGGAGCTCCTCCTCGGTCGCCGCCGCTCGGCCAGCTCGGCCTGGAGGCTCTCGTGGAGACGCGCGTTGTCGAGCGCGATCGATGCCACGCTGCCGAACCGGTCGAGGAGCGCGATCTCCTCCTGCATCGAAGCCGGACGAGTCGCGGCGCGCGAGGCCGATCACGCCGAGGATGCCTTCGGTTCCACGCAGCGGCGCGCCGACGATCGTGCGCACCGTCATCGGCCCGAGCTTCTGCGATCGGCCCACGTAGCTCCCCTGGTCGGCGACCGTCAGCGGCTCGTCGCTCGCGGCGACCCGACCCGCAAGCCCCTCCCCGACCTTGACCGAGAACCCGATCTGCGAGGCGAACTCACCGATCCCGGCCACGATCGCGAGCGTCTGGCGGTCGGGCTCGAGCAGGTAGAGAAACGCGTCCTCGACGCCGACGAGCGCTGCCGCCCTGGTCAGGATCAGGCGGAGCAGCTCCGGCATCTCGCGGCGCTCGGCAACGAGCAGCGTGGTCTCGTGCAGTGCGTCGAGCTCTGCCCGGGGAAAGCCTCCGTCCGTCGAGGCTTCCGCCGCCCCATCGGTCGACGGAAGCAGGCGATTGAGCCGGCTCCGCATTCAGCTCGTATCGGTCGCAGGCGGGGATTCCGTTAGGAGTGGGAGTTCCTCATGCCGAAGGGGGGAATCGAACCCCCACGCCCTTTCAGGCGCCGGATTTTGAGTCCGGTGCGTCTACCAGTTCCGCCACTTCGGCCCGGCGAGATCCTAGCCGTCGCCGCGGCGCGCTTCGGTCCCGAGGCTAGAGCTCGGAGAGCGGGAACGAGCGGTGGGCACGCGGCGGGACGAGGAAGTTCTGCCGTCGCGTCGTGCGGAGGATGCTGTTGAAGCCCTGGCCTTCGGCCCGCGGCTCGAACTGCAGCGTCGTGCCGTCGGGCAGCACGCCGTCCATCGCGTTGCGCACGCGGTTGAAGTCGTCGCTCGTCGGGTTGAAGACGACGAAGTGGACGCCCGCGGCAGGATCGGCGGAGCTGCTGCCGTCGGCGCTCCACGCGAATGGGTTGTCGAGCGTGTTGAAGTCGGCGCGCTGGGGGATCGCGACGCCTGCCGCGTACACCGTGCCGTCGGGGCCGACGCGGCGGCGCTCGAGGCGCGAGGCGGTCTGCAGCGCGCCGCTGTGACCGATCGCTCCGTGCACCCGGTAGCTGCGGCGGACGTCGGCCGCGGTCGAGACCTCCGCCCGGCCCTGCGGCACCGTGAGCGTCCCGACGGGGACCTCCAACCCGGGTCGAAATGTCGTGTGCACGCGGTCGTCGTGGGAGGAGTTGACGTACCACGCCTCGAGGTTCTCGTGGATGTGGGACAGGTGCATGTGCGTGCCGTGCGTGAAGTACCCCTCCGGAATCCGGGCGAGGCCGAGCGTCTCGAGGTTCGCGATCCGCGACGGGCCGAGGTTCTCGCGGAGCGTCGAGGTGAACCCGAGGAAGAGCTCGGCCTCCGGCGGGATCAGGTCGGCGCCGGGCACGCCCGCGGCGACGGCGAGCTTGCTCGGCAGCCCACCACCGGCGAAGCCGCGCCGGACCGTGGTCTTCGTCAGCACGCCGAGATCGTCGAAGAGCGCCTTCTCGGCCGCCGCGATCGCGTCGAGGCTGTCGCTGCGCAGCAGCACGGCGACGTCGTTCTGCTCGAGCTCGGTGTCCTCGGGGTCGCTCGGGAACCGCTTGGCGTCGAGGAGCGCCGCCGACTGGGCCCGGATGTCGTAGGGCTGGAGGCGCTCCCACTGGGCCGGGACGTAGCGCCGGAAGTACGGGAGGCCCCAGGCCACGGTGATGCCGAGGCCGGCGGGGGTCGCGGGATACTGCGTCTCGAGCTCGGCGAGGGCGTGCCTCGAGATCTGTCGCGCGCCTTGCCGAGGTCGCCGTCCGCGACCTTCGCCGTCACGACCGCGTGATGCAGCGGCGGGACGAGCACCTCGACGCCGTTGTCGGTGACGACCTGGACGCCGCTCAGCAGGTGCTGCTCGGGCGGCAGCGACGAGGGCGGCGTGCGGGCGAGCGGGAGCATCGGTGTGACGGTCGACGAGCGCATAGATGCCGGCCGCACCGGCGACCGCGCCCGCGCCGCCCGACGAGCGCCTGGCGTCGGGTGAGGCGGCATCAGGTCGAGGTCGGTCGGACGAGCACGAGCCCGTCGAGCATGCGCTTCAGATTGGCGACGACCTTCGAGAACGAGAGCGGCGGCGCCACGTGCTCGCTGAGGGTGTAGAGCGATCCCTCCGTGGCGCCAGGCGAAGAGGACATGCCAGGAGTCGGCGCCATGGTTGACGGTGTACATGGTCGCCGTGATTCCGCTCTCCGAGCGCCACGTGCCGCGCGGATCCTGGAAGCACGGGATCTGCTTGCGGTAGGTCTTCCCGTTCACGGTCTTCACGTCCTGGCAGGTCCGCGGGATCGCCGTCTTGCCGGGATAGCCGCGGAGGATCACGTGGATCTCCTGCGTGTTGAGGCCGGCGGCCTCCTGCCAGGCCCAGCTCTCGAGGTAGCTCCGATCCTTGTCGACGGCGTCGATGTTGTTCCAGCGGTTGCCGATCTGCGGCACGAGCGGATCGGGCAGCCAGCTCGGGCAGTAGACGGGCGCCTTGATCTTGTCGGCGAGCCGCTGCCAGCCTCCGAGCTGCGTGCAGCGGGGCGCGGCCGCGCCGGTGCCTGCCTGCGACGCGCCTGCGACGAGTCCCCAGGCAGCCGCGAGCAGCACCACGCCGAGGACGCCCACGACGACGAATCGCATCGGCCGAGTGTAGCTGCGTGCTTCCGCGCGAAACCGGCGCACTTCCGCCGCTCCTGAATTAGTATCGGCATCGAACAATCAACGGGCACCCGAACCCCCACGCCCTTTCAGGCGCCGGATTTTGAGTCCGGTGCGTCTACCAGTTCCGCCACTTCGGCCCGGCGAGATCGTAGCCGCCCGCGGCGCGCCGGTCCAGGCGCGGAGCTCGGAGAGCGGGAACGAGCGGTGGGCGCGCGGCGGCACGAGGAAGTTCTGGCGCCGCGTCGTGCGGAGGATGCTGTTGAAGCCCTGGCCCTCGGCCCGCGGCTCGAACGGCAGCGTCGTCCCGTCGGGCAGCACGCCGTCCATCGCGCTGCGCACGCGGTGGAAGTCGTCGCTCGTCGGGTTGAAGACGACGAAGTGGACGCCGGCCGCCGGATCGGCGCGAGCCGCTGCCGTCGGCGCTCCAGGCGAACGGGTTGTCGAGCGTGTTGAAGTCGGCGCGCTGCGGGATCGCGACACCTGCCGGATACACCGTGCCGTCGGGGCCGACGCGGCGGCGCTCGAGCCGCGACGCCGTCTGCAGCGCGCCGCTGTGCCCGATCGCGCCGTGCACCCGGTAGCTCCGGCGGACGTCGGCGGCGGTCGAGACCTCCGCCCGGCCCTGCGGCACGGTGAGCGTCCCGACGGGGACCTCGCAGCCCGGGTCGGAACGTCGTGTGCACGCGGTCGTCGTGGGACGAGTTGACGTACCACGCCTCGAGGTTCTCGTGGATGTGCGACAGGTGCATGTGCGTGCCGTGCGTGAAGTAGCCCTGCGGGATCCGGGCGAGGCCGAGCGTCTCGAGGTTCGCGATCCGCGACGGGCCGAGGTTCTCGCGGAGCGTCGAGGTGAAGCCGAGGAAGAGCTCGGCCTCGGGCGGGATCAGGTCGGCGCCGGGAACGCCCGCGGCGACGGCGAGCTTGCTCGGCAGCCCACCACCGGCGAAGCCGCGCCGGACCGTGGTCTTCGTCAGCACGCCGAGATCGTCGAACAGCGCCTTCTCGGCCGCCGCGATCGCGTCGAGGCTGTCGCTGCGCAGCAGGACGGCGACGTCGTTCTGCTCGAGCTCGGTCGTCCTCGGGGTCGCTCGGGAACCGCACTGGCGTCGAGGAGCGCCGGCCGACTGGGCGCGGATGTCGTAGCGGCTGGAGGCGCTCCCACTGGGCCGGGACGTAGCGCCGGAAGTACGGGCAGGCCCCAGGCGACGGTGACGCCGAGCCCGGCCGGCGTCGCGGGGTACTGCGACTCCAGCTCGGCGAGCGCGTCCTCGAGATCCTGCGCGCGCCTTGCCGAGGTCGCCGGCCGCGACCTTCGCCGTCACGACCGCGTGGTGCAGCGGCGGCACGAGCACCTCGACGCCGTTGTCGGTGACGACCTGGACGCCGCTCGAGCAGGTGCTGCTCGGGCGGGAGCGACGAGGGCGGCGGTCGGACGCGCGGGAGCATCGGTGTGCCGGTCGACGAGCGCGTAGATCCCGGCCGCACCGGCGACCGCGCCCGCGGTGCCGACGAGCGCCTGGCGTCGGGTGAGGCGCATCAGGTCGAGTCGGGCGGACGAGCACGAGCCCGTCGAGCATGCGCTTCAGGTTGGCGACGACCTTCGAGAACGTGAGCGGCGGCGCCACGTGCTCGCTGAGCGTGTAGAGCGAGCCTCCGCGGCGCCAGGCGAAGAGGACATGCCAGGAGTCGGCGCCGTGGTTGACGGTGTACATCGTCGCCGTGATCCCGCTCGTCGAGCGCCAGGTGCCGCGCGGATCCTGGAAGCACGGCGATCTTCTTGCGGTAGGTCTTCCCGTTCACCGTCGTCACGTCCTGGCAGGTCGCGGGATCGCCGTCTGGCCCGGGTAGCCGCGCAGGATCGACGTGGATCTCCTGCGTGTTGAGGCCGGCGGCCTCCTGCCAGGCCCAGCTCTCGAGGTAGCTGCGATCCTTGTCGACGGCGTCGATGTTGTTCCAGCGGTTGCCGATCTGCGGCACGAGCGGATCGGGCAGCCAGCTCGGGCAGTAGACGGGCGCCTTGATCTTGTTGGCGAGCCGCTGCCAGCCTCCCAGCTGCGTGCACGGGGCGCGGCCGCGCCGGCGCCCGCCTGCGACGACGCCTGCGACGAGTCCCCAGGCAGCCGCGAGCAGCACCACGCCGAGGACGCCCACGACGACGAATCGCATCGGCCGAGTGTAGCTGCGTGCTTCCGCGCGAAACCGGCGCACTTCCGCCGCTCCTGAATTAGTATCGGCATCGAACAATCAACGGCGCGAGCGACGAGAGGCGGCGATACAGGTGCGCATCGGGATCCTCACCGGTGGCGGCGACTGCCCCGGGCTCAACGCGGTCATCCGGGCCGTCGGCGCGGCGCATCGTTCGACCGCGGCCACGAGATGGTCGCCATCCGCGAAGGGCTGGCACGGCCTCATGGAGGGCGATCTTCGCGCCGCTCGAGCGCCAGGACATCTCCGGGCATCCTGCCGCGCGGCGGCACGATCCTCGGCACCTCGCGGACGAACCCGTACGCACGGCGACGGCGGCGTCGAGGCGTGCTCGCCGAACTTCGAGGCGAGCGGCTCGACGCGCTCGTCGCGATCGGCGGCGAGGACACGCTCGGCGTCGCGGCGACGCCTCTACCGCGAGCACGGCTTCCCGTCGTCGGCGTGCCGAAGACGATCGACAACGACCTCTCCGGCACGGACTACACGTTCGGCTTCGACACGGCCGTCACGATCGCGACCGAGGCGATCGACCGGCTGCACACGACGGCCGAGTCGCACAACCGGATCATGGTCGTCGAGGTGATGGGCCGCACACCGGCTGGATCGCGGTCATGAGCGGCATCGCGGGCGGCGCCGACGCGATCCTCGTGCCCGAGCGAGCCCGCACCGTCGAGGCTGCCGTGCGCGCCAGCTCGTGACAGCGGCACAGCCACGGCACGGACTTACTCGATCGTCGTCGTCAGCGAGGGGTACGAGCTCACCTCGAGTCGGGCGAGCGCAAGCTCGTCGCAGGCGAGGCGCGCGACACCGATCAGTTCGGCCACGAGCGGCTCGGCGGCGTCGGCGACGCGCTCTCGGCGCGGAGATCGAGGAGCGCACCGGCTTCGAGACGCGCGTCACCGTGCTCGGGCACGTCCAGCGCGGCGGCACCCCGACGCCGCGCGACCGCGTGCTCGCGACCCGCTTCGGCGCTCAAGGCGGCCGACCTCGTCGCATGACGGGCCGGTTCGGCCAGATGGCGGCGCTCCAGCGGCGACACCATCGTCGACGTCTCGCTCGAGGAGGCGCATGCGCGCGAGCTGCAAGCCGTGCCGACCGGAGCTGCGTACGACGTCGCCCGCGCCGTTCTTCGGCTAGCCCGCGCCGTCGTGCGCCCCGGCCTGATCGCGATCGACCTCGACGGCACGCTGCTGCGGTCAGACCGCACCGTCTCGGACGCGCTCGCGCGCTGCCGTCGCCGCGCGCTCGCGCGGCCGGGATCGAGGTAGATCGTGGCGACCGCCCGCTCGCCGCGCGGCGCCCGCGGGCTGGCGGCCGAGGCCGGCATCGGCGGCGATCGCGATCTGCGCGAACGGCGCCACGCCTCTACGACCTCGACACGCGAGTCCGATCGTCGCGCACACGCCGCTCGCACGCGCCGACGGCGCACGCTGCTCGTGCGGGGGCTGCGCGAGCGGTTCCCGGGGATCACGTTCGGGTGGGAGCACGAGCTGCGGTTCGGCAGCGAGCCTGCCTACGAGGCACTGCGCACGCCCGGAATGGTGGCCGCGGCCGGCCGACGCCTACGAGCCCTGCGACCCGCTCGACGTGGTCGCTGCCGATGACGAAGCTGATCGCCCGCCTCCCCGACGCACGACCTCGAGCACGTCCTCGCCGTCGCGGCCGAGCTCGCCGGCGACGACGCGTCGACGACGCTGGCCGGTAGCTGCGTTCGTCGAGATGGCGGCCGCCGGCGTCGGCAAGGAGGCTGCCCTCGCGCAGCTCGCGGCCGAGCGGGGCCTCGAGCGCCGACCGGGTCGTCGCGTTCGGCGACCACCTCACCGACGCGGCGATGGTCGCCTGGGCCGGGCCACGGCGTCGCCGTCGCGAACGCGCATCCGGCGGTGATCGCGGTCGCCGACGAGGTCTGCGCCTCGAACGACGACGACGGCGTCGCCGCAGGTCCTCGAGCGGATCGTGCGCGAACGTTCGTCGGCTAGTCGGTCAGAAGGGCGTCGGTCGGCGCGTAGTCGTCGGTGAGCACCGGCACGTCGTCGAAGCGCACGGGCTGCTTCCAGCGGTCGGCGATCGCCCTGTCGAGCGCGGGCGCCGTCGGCGTCGCCTTGCGGATCTCCTTCCAGCGCTGCCGCAGGAAGGCGGTCGTCGGCTCCGCGCCGTCGGTGGCGACGAGGATCACGTTGCGGGTGTACGTCGGATTGCGGTCGCTGACCGTCTCGTAGACGGGATACAGGAGCACGGTCGGGAACGACGAGCGGTAGGTCTTCGTCAGCGACCGGAGCAGCTTCGACTCGCTGCCGGTGATCGCGCCGATCACGTTCACGACGACGACGCCACCCGGATTGAGGCGCTCGCGGACGAGCTCGAGGAACTCGTGCGTTGCGAGGTGGAACGGGATCGAGTCGGCGTAGAACGCGTCGATCACGATCACATCCCACTTCTGTGGATTGCGCGTGAGCCACTGCCGCCCGTCCTCGGAGTCGACGGTCAGCCGGGGGCTGCGCGGGAGCTTGAACCAGCGATAGGCGGCGGTGACCACCTCCGGATCGAGCTCGGCGACCTGAAGCTTCAGGTCCGGGAAGTCGCGCCACATCCGCTTCGGCGCGGAGCCGCCGCCGAGGCCGATGAAGAGCACGTCCTTCGCGGACGGGTGGTGGGCGAGCCCGAGGTCGAGGTAGTCCGTGTAGAGGAACCGCGTCCGGTACGGGTCGGACAGCCACATCCCGCTCTGGAACGAGTTGTCGAACCGGAGATAGCGCGAGTCGTCGTCGTCGACCACGACGAGCCGGTGGTACTGGGTGTCTCGCGCCTCGCGAACCTTGAAGGTCGCGCCGAGCATGCCGATCGAGGCGGGATCGAGCGGCCCCGGCGTCCGGGCCTCGCGCTGGCGGTAGAGCGGCGACCAGTTCTGCGCCGCCACGCCCTTCAGCTGCTGCGTGCCGGCAGGCGCAAGCGAGACCGCAAGGACGACGGCGCCCGCGAGGGCACCGGTGAGGACGACGGCTGCGGGAACGAGGCGCACCGCGAGCGCGACGATCAGCGCGGCCGCGACGAGGGTGACCGCGGCGACCGCCAGCACCTGGTCGGTGCCGAGCTCGGGCACGAGCCAGAACGCGGTCACGAACGTCCCGAAGATGCTGCCGGCGGTGGAGATCGAGAAGAGACGCCCGGCGGTGCGGCCGAGCCGCTCGAGCGAGCTCGCCGCAAGCCTGACCGCGATCGGCGAGGCCGAGGCGAGGACGATGCTCGCCGGCCCGAAGAGGATCGCCGCGGCAATCAGCGGGTCGAGCCGCGGCCCCGGATCCCACTCGACGATCCAGTTGAGGACGGTCTGGTCGATCACCGGCACGAGCGCGACGAGCACGGCACCGAGGGTGAGGGCCGAGATGAGGAGGTACGGGCTCGGCAGCCGGTCGGCGACGATCCCGCCCGCCCAGTAGCCGATCGCGAGCCCGGTGAGCACGATCCCGATCAGCGAGCCCCAGACGAACAGCGAGCTGCCGAACGTCGGCGCCAGCACCCGGCTGGCGGTGATCTCGAGCCCGAGGAGCGCGGCGCCGGAGAGAAAGACGGCGACGGCAATGGCAAGGCCGGTGCGGCGCTCTCGGCTCATCGGGCAACGGTAGCGGTCAGAGCCGGTAGACCCGGACCCACGGCCCTGCCAGTCCAGGCTCGCTCCGGGAGGACGACGAAGGCGGGCTTCGCGCCGTGCGCCGAGCTGCTCGTAGAACGCCGTCTCGCGCGGGATAGCGGTCCGGAAGCCGCGAGCACGCGGTCGGTGACGTCGCCCGAGACGATCACCCACTTGACGCCCTCGCGACGTAGCCGGGCGAGGTCGCGCTCGGGATCGGACGGACGTCCAGGCCCGGGCAGCTCGAGCCTGACCACCCGGCGGCCCGTGAGCGGCAGGGTCGAGGGATCGGCGGCGATCGTGTCGCCGCGAGGGACATTGGCGGCCACCCACGCATCGGCCCGCAGGCGGGTGTCGGTGCGCGTGAGCTCGCGCGCGTCGGAGACGCTCCAGGCGAGCGGGAGCGCGAGCGCCACCAGCGCGAACGGCACCGCCACCCGGACGCTGCCCGCGAGGACGGCCAGGACGGGAACGAGCGGGAGGATGTAGCGCTCGAAGTGGGCCTGTTGCGGCATCAGCGTCAGCCAGTAGGCGACCGCGAACGAGAGCAGGATGAGGTCGGTCCTCGTGCGGCGAATCAGCGCCGCCACGACGCCGACGGCCGCGACGAGCAGCAGCGGGCCGACGCGCGTCCCAGAGCCGGTCGAGATACGCGAGCGGTGCGACCGGGTCGTTCTCGAAGCCGAGCCAGCCCGCGCGGGCGAGGCGCTGCACGCGCGAGATGTCGTCCCAGGCGGCATCCGGCGTGGATGAGCACGAACGGGCTCGTGAGCGCGAACCCGGCGATCGCGAGCGCCGCCGGCACGGCCGAGCGCCCGCCACCTCCCCCACCCCGCCACGACCACGGGCACGGCCGCGATCGCGCCCGGATACTTCGCCGAGGCGGCGAGGCCGACGGCGAGCCCCGCCCACTCGATGCGGCCGCTGACGGCGAGCGCGAGGACGCACGTGACCGCGAGCGTCAGCAGCACGTCGGTGACGGCCATCCGCGAGTAGGCGACGTGCGTCGTCGCGACCGCGACCGCTGCCGCGCCGACGATCGCCGCGCCGGTGCCGTACGCGCGGCGGCCGAGCCACCACGTCGCCCCGACGCCGCCGAGCCCGACGGCGACGGCGACGAAGCGCGCGGCGCCGAACGACGGGCCGCCGAAGAGCGCCTGCACCGGCGCGAGCACGGCCATCAGCAGCGACGGGTAGTCGTACCAGCCGGGATCGAGGTGCCCGTGCCCCATCCGCCAGGCGCGCGGGACGATGTTCGACTCGTCCGGGTTCAGAACCGAGAGCGGCAGCCCGTAGCGAATGCCGACGAGCCGGAGGGCGGCGGCGAGCACGAGGATCGCCGCGAGGGCGATCCAGCTTTAGACCTCAGGAAGCGCGTCACCGACGAGCGACTCCACGTCGCTGCCGGAGACGATGACCGCGTCGACCCCGGCGCGTTCGAGCTCGAGCACGTCCGAGCGGCTCGCTCCCGCGAGCTCCGCGATCGCGAGCTTCCCGGCCGGGATGTCGGGCAGCAGCTCGAGCAGGCGTTCGAGGTGATCCTGGTCGTCGTCTGCTTCCTCGGCGGAGAGCAGGAAGATCTCCGGGTCGACGTGCTCGAGCACCTCTTCGAGCTCGTCCTCGTCGCGCACGCGGATCACGCACTCGAAGCCGCGCGCGATGCGCGGCGTCGATCACGTCGCCGAGCGCGTCGCCGTGCTCGGTCGACATCGATCACGAGGGCGTCGACGTCGCCGACCTCGTGGCCGTGCCCGAACGCGAGCAGCGGCAGATGGGTGCTGTCCCGCAGGCCGTCGTCGCGGCGCCGCAGGACGAGGCCCTCGGCCCCCTGCTCCTGGGCTGCGCCGGCGCCCCCGCCGTCGACGACCTCGACGAGCACGGAGATTCCGTCGCCTTCTGCGATTGCCTGGCTCAGCCGTCGTGCGCCCGTCACGGATCGTGATGCTACTCGGAGCAGCCGTCGTCGCGGTGGACCGGCTGCGGATGCCGTAGGCTGCGGCGGTGGCCGGGCCAGTCAAGCGCGTCTGCCTGCTCGGTGCCGAATCGACCGGGAAGACGACGCTCGCGCGGGCGCTGGCGGCGCGAGTACGACACGGTCTGGAACCCGGAGTACGGGCGCCCCTACACCGAGATCGGCCGCGATCCCGACGCGCCGTGGACGAGCGACGAGTTCACCCACATCGCGCGGATCCAGTGCTGGTACGAGGACTGCTCGCCCGCTCGGCGCGCGAGGTCCTCTTCTGCGACACCGACGCGTTCACGACGGCGCTGTTCCACCAGGTCTACCTCGGCGAGCCGACCCACGCCTTCGACGAGCTGCTCGAGCGGCGCTACGACCTCTACTTCGTCTGCGGGATCGAGGTGCCGTGGAAGCACGACGGGATCAGGGAGTTCGAGGAGCAGCGGCACTGGATGCACGAGCGTACCTCGAGCGGGCGCGCGGCGAGCGGCGTCGCCGTGGGTGCTCGTCGAAGGGCCGCAGGCGGCGCGGTTGCAGGAGAGCTCGAGCGCGGTGGATCAGCTGCTGGCCGGCTGAAGCCGGCCACGGCGCCGTCTAGGTGCCGACCGGGTGCCAGACGGTCTTCAGCTCGAGGAACGCCGAGATCTCCCAGGGGCTCTGCTCGCTGCCGGCGCGGACGACCCGCTTGACGTTGTCGGCGGCGAGCACCTCGAGCTCAGCGGTGTCGTCGCCGGCACCGGTGACGTCGATCGCGTTGACGTCCATGTGCGAGGCGAGGATCGGCGCCAGCTCGGCGCGGTAGCCGGTGAGCAGGTTGACGACGCCGCCGGGCAGGTCGGAGGTGGCGATCGCCTCGGCGAGCTCGAGCGCGGCCAGCGGCGCGCGTCTCCGAGGCGACGACGACGGCGGTGTTGCCGCTCACGATCGCCGGCGCGATGCGCGAGACGAGGCCCTCGAGCGCCGGCAGCTCCGGTGCGAGCACGCGACGACGCCGGTCGGCTCGGGCACGGTGAAGTTGAAGTACGGCCCGGCGACCGGGTTCGAGCCGCCGAGCACCTGCGGCAGCTTGTCGGCCCAGCCCGCGTACCAGACGACGCGATCGATCGCGCGCTCGACCTCGCGCCGGCCGGAGCAGGCGCGGGCGAGATCGGTGGCGCGCGTCTCCATCATCTCGGCCAGGCGGTAGAGCACCTGGCCGCGGTTGTAGGGCGTTGCACCCGACCACTTCGCGAAGGCGCCACGCGCCGCCTTGACGGCGTCGCGCGCGTCCTTGCGCGAGGCGCGGGCGACGTTCTGGCCCTCGGCCTCGTAGGTGCGGCCCGACTCGGAGCGCGGGAACGCACCGCCGATGTAGAGCTTGTACGTCTTGCGGACGGCGATCCGGCTCATCTGTCGAACCTCAGGTACGGCTCGAGCCCGTGGAGCCCGCCCTCGCGGCCGAAGCCCGATTCCTTGTAGCCGCCGAACGGCGAGGTCGGATCGAAGCGGTTGAACGTGTTCGCCCAGACGACGCCGGCGCGGAGGCGCTCGGCCATCCAGAGGATGCGCGAGCCCTTCTCCGTCCAGACGCCGGCCGAGAGGCCGTACGGCGTGTTGTTCGCCTTCTCGACGCGCCTCCTCCGGCGTGCGGAACGTGAGCACGGAGAGCACCGGCCCGAAGATCTCCTCCTGCGCGATCCGCGAGCTCTGCGCCACGTTCGTGAACACGGTCGGCGCGAACCAGTAGCCCTTCTCGGGCAGGCGGCAGGGCGGCTGGTACATCTCGGCGCCCTCCTCGGTGCCCGCCGCGACGAGCTCCTTGATCCGGTCGAGCTGCATGCGCGAGTTGATCGCGCCGAGGTCGGTGTTCTTGTCGAGCGGGTCGCCGACGCGGATCGTGCGCAGGCGACGCTTCAGCTTCGCGACGAGCGGCTCGTAGATCGACTCCTGCACGAGCAGCCGCGAGCCGGCGCAGCAGACGTGGCCCTGGTTGAAGTAGATGCCGTTGACGATGCCCTCGACCGCCTGGTCGAGCGCGCAGTCGTCGAAGACGATGTTGGCGGCCTTGCCGCCGAGCTCGAGCGTCAGCTTGGTGCCGGTGCCCGCGAGCTCGCGCTGGATCGCCTTGCCGACCTCGGTCGAGCCGGTGAACGCGACCTTGTCGAGGTCGGGGTGCTTGACGAGGTGGGCGCCGGTGGAGCCGTCGCCGGTGATGATGTTGACGACGCCCGCCGGCAGCTCGGCCTGGCGGCAGATGTCGGTGAAGATCAGCGCCGTCAGCGGCGTCGTCTCGGCCGGCTTGAGCACGACCGTGTTGCCGCAGGCGAGCGCCGGCGCGATCTTCCAGGCGAGCATCAGCAGCGGGAAGTTCCAGGGGATGATCTGGCCCGGCGACGCCGAGCGGGCGCGGGCTGGCGGTTCGGGAAGGCGTACTCGAGCTTGTCGGCCCAGCCCGCGTAGTAGAAGAAGTGCGCCGCCGCGAGCGGGATGTCGACGTCGCGCGACTCCTTGATCGGCTTGCCGCCGTCGAGCGACTCCGCGACCGCGAGCTCGCGCGAGCGCTCCTGGATCAGCCGCGCGATCCGGAACAGGTACTTCGCGCGCTCGGCGGGACGCAGCGACGACCAGCCGTCCTCGAACGCGCCGCGCGCCGCCTGCACCGCGAGGTCGACGTCGCGGGCTCCCGCCAGCGCCACCTCGGCGAGATGCTCCTCGGTCGACGGGGACGTCGTCGCGAACCACTTCCGCGATCGCGGCGCGACCTGCTCGCCGCCGATGAAGAGGCCGTAGCGCTCCTCGAGCGAGACGATGTCGCGCGCCTCGGGCGCGGGCGCGTACTCCCACTCGAGCGGCGAGGGAACGGCGCGGGTTGCGGGGGTCTTGGTCGGCCATCAGTCGATCGTGAAGTAGTCGCCGGACTGGTAGGCGCCCGTGCGCTGCTTGCGGATCTGCATGAGCACGTCGTTGAGGAGCGACGAGGCGCCGAAGCGGAACAGGTCGGGCGTCAGCCAGGCCGTGCCGAGCGTCTCGTTGAGCACGCACAGGTACTGGATCGCCTGCTTCGCGGTGCGGATCCCGCCGGCCGGCTTCATCCCGATGATGACGCCCGGTCTCGTCGTGGACGTCGCGGATCACCTCGAGCATGCAGAGCGTCACCGGCAGCGTCGCGGCCGGGCTCACCTTGCCGGTCGACGTCTTGATGAAGTCGGCGCCCGCGGCGATCGCGAGCAGCGACGCGCGGCGCACGTTGTCGTAGGTGCCGAGCTCGCCCGTCTCGAGGATCACCTTCAGGTGGGCGGCGCCGCACGCCTCCTTGACGCGCACGATCTCGTCGACGACCTTCGCGTAGCGGCCGGAGAGGAACGCGCCGCGGTCGATCACCATGTCGATCTCGTCGGCGCCGAGCGCGACGGCCTCGCGAACGTCCTCGAGCTTCACCTCGATCGGCGACTGGCCCGACGGGAACGCGGTCGCGACCGAGGCGACCTTCACGGTCGAGCCGGCCAGCCTCTTCTTCGCGACGGCGACGAGGTTCGGGTAGACGCAGACCGCGGCCACCGAGGGGATCGACGGGTCGCCCGGATCCGGGTGCATCGCCTTCGCGCACAGGGCGGAGACCTTGCCCGGCGTGTCTGCGCCCTCGAGGGTCGTCAGATCCATCATCCGGATCGCGAGGTCGAGCGCAGCGAGCTTCGACGTCCTTCTTGATCGAGCGCTTCGCGAGCTCGCCCGCGCGCGCCTCGAGCGCGACCGCGTCGACGGAGCCGATCCGCGGCAGCCGCAGATCGAGCGGCAGCTCGACGTCGAGCGGGAGAAGCTGTGCCTGCGCCATCGTCATCAAGTCTAGTCCCGCCCGGGTCGCGCCGCGGTTGCGCGCGCCAGCGCCGGCCCGTTATAGAGTCCCCCCATGGCTCTCGGGACGAACGCGAAGATCGAGCTGATCAAGTCTGCGCCGCTGTTCGAGAACTGCTCGAAGCAGGAGCTGCAGAAGATCGCCCAGATCGCCGACGAGCTCGATGTCCGCGCCGGCAAGGTGCTGATCCGCGAAGGCGAGCGCGGCCGCGAGTTCTTCGTGATCGTCGACGGGCGAGGTCGAGGTGCGGCGCAAGGGCCGCAAGATGGCGACGCTCGGCCCTGGCAGCTTCGTCGGCGAGATGGCGCTGCTCTCGAAGATCCCGCGCGTCGGCGACGGTGACCGCTATGACGCCGCTCGACGTGCTCGTGATCACCGATCGCGCCTTCCTCGACCTGCTCGAGAAGATGCCGTCGCTCGAGCCGTCAAGGTCGCCCGCACGCTCGCCGAGCGCGTGGGCGCGAACGAGCTGAGCGACCTCGAGTCACGGCAGCTGACCGCGTGGGCGCGGCTCGACCCGCGCGTGCGCGAGCTCGCGCAGGCTGCGAACTTTGCCGCGTTCACGGTCAACCTTCGCGTCCGGCCGCTCGATGACGCACGTGATGTGGGTCGACGCCGACGACGACCACGTCCTGATCAACACCGAGGTGCACCGCGCGAAGTTCAAGGCCGTCGAGCGCGACCCGCGCGTGACCGTGATGGTGTGGGTGCAGCGACGATCCGTACACGCTACGCGGAGGTGCGGGGCCGCGTCGTCGAGACGGTCCGCGGGCCGGAGGCACGAGCGCACATCGACGCGCTGAGCCAGAAGTACCGTGGCCGCGACTACGACCCGTCGATCATCAAGTCGGAGCGCGTGATCCTGCGGATCGCGCCCGACGTGCAGCACGTTCGCTAGCTCGCCGCGTACCGCGTGAACACGCCGTTAAGAGGCGGTGACCGCGGTGGGAATCCCGGAACACAGGGAGTAGGCTCGGCGTCCGGGCCGCACCCACGTCGTCCCGTTCCAGCACATGACCGAGGAGGAAGACGCATGGCAGGCGAAGTCGTTCACGTCGAGTTTCCGTCCACCGATGTCGACCGGGCGCAGCGCTTCTACAGCGGCGTGTTCGGTTGGAGCTTCGGCGAGTCCGTCATGCCCGGGATGGACTACCGGATGGCGCAGGTCAACGACAACGCCGGCGTCGCGCTGATGGCGGGCGAGACCGGCCACCCGACCTTCTACTTCGATACCGACGACATCGACGCCTCGATCGCACGGTGCGCGAGCTCGGCGGCAAGGCCGACGACAAGTCGCCGGTTCCGACCCACGGCTGGTTTGCGGCCTGCACCGACAGCGAGGGCAACGTGTTCTCGCTGTGGCAGTCGGACCCAGCCGCCGGCTGACCGACCGGCCGCGACCGAGCTACATCCCGAGCCGCTCGACCATCTTCGGGTCGCGACGCCACTTGGCGCGCACCTTGACGACGAGCTCGAGGAAGACCGGGTGCCCGACGAGGCGCTCGACCTCGGGCCGCGCCCGCGTGCCGATCTCGCGCACCATCGCGCCCTTCTTGCCGACGAGGATGCCCTTCTGCGACTCCGTCTCGACGAGCAGCACCGCGCGCACGACCTTCTCGTCCATCTCCTCGACGACGACCATGATCGCGTGCGGCACCTCGTCGCGGGTCAGGTGGAGCGCCTTCTCGCGGATCACCTCGGCGACCCGGTCCTCCGTCGTCATGTCGGTCGACTGGTCGATCGGGAAGTAGAGCGGGCCTTCGGGCAGCAGGTGGACGAGGTCGTCGCGCAGCTCCCCCACGCCGTCCTTCGTCACCGCGCTGACCGGGTGGAGGGCATGGAAGTCGCCGAGCGTCGCGGCCGACTTCATCTGGGTCGCGATGTGGCCGTGCTTGAGCCGGTCGATCTTGTTGACGGCGATGATCACCGGGATGCCGAGCGAGAACACGCGCCGGGCGACGTAGCGGTCGCCGGCACCGATGCGATCGCGGGCCGAGACGACGAGGAGGACGACGTCGACCCCCTCGAACGACGAGTCGACCGTCTTCTGCATGCTCGTCGTCAGCGCGTCCATCGGGCGCTGGAAGCCGGGCAGGTCGGCGAGCACGAGCTGGAAGTCAGGCCCGTTGGCGACACCGAAGATGCGGCGCCGCGTGGTGTTCGGCACGTTCGAGGTGATCGCGACCTTGTCGCCGCAGAGCGCGTTGACGAGCGTCGACTTGCCCACGTTCGGCCGGCCCGCGACGGCGACGATGCCCGACTTCATGCGAGGTCGCCGGCGTCGAACTGCTCGGGCAGCAGCTCGTCCACGGTCATCTGGACGAGGCGCCCGCCGTTGCGGAAGACGACGCGCTCGACCTGCATCTCGGCGAGCCACTGGCGACAGCCGCCGCACGGCGAGGCGGTGATCGCCGCGACGACGAAGTCGCCCGGCTTGTAGCCCTGCACGATGGCGCTCGCGAACGTCGTCCGCTCGGCACAGACGCCGAGCGGGTAGGCAGCGTTCTCGACGTTGACGCCCTCGATCACGGTGCCGTCGCGCGTGAGGACGGCGCAACCGACGTTGAAGCCGGAGTACGGCGCGTACGCCCTGGACGCGATCGCGTCGGCGCGCGCGAGCAGCTCGTCGTCGGTCACGTGGAGAACACCTGGAAGATGACGAGAGCCACGATGGCGCCGAGAGTACCGCCGGTGACGACCTCGAGCGAGGAATGGACGCCCGCCTCGACCCGCGTCTGCGCCACGAGCAGCGCCATGATGAACGCCAGCGAGGAGACGAGAAAGCGGTGGTCCGAGCCGTCGAGCGTGAGCGTGATCGCCATCCAGCCGGCGAACGCGACCGCTGCGTGACCGGACGGCCAGCCGCCCCGCAGCGGCGTGCCGCGGCCCGACAGCGCCTTCATCGAGATCACGAGCACGACGACGAGGACGAGCGCGACGAGCGTCAGCTCGGCCGGCGTCTTCGAGAGGCGGTCGAGGAACCTGTTCGAGCGATCCGCGACCTGCCCCGAGAACACGAGGTAGCCCACCGCCACCGCGTTGACGGCGGCGATCAGGACGGCGCCGGCGGCGATGTCCTTCGCGAGCTTCGCCATCGGGTCGAAGGAGGTCGACGCGATGTCGACTGCCGCCTCGACGGCGGTGTTGATCATCTCCGTGATCAGCACGAACGCGATCGAGAGCAGCAGCACGATCAGCTCGATCTTCGAGACGTCGACCGCGAGCGCCGCGATCAGCACGGCGACGGCGATGAGGAAGTGGATCCGCATGTTCCGCTGCGTGCGGAGCACGTGGATGATCCCCTCGAAGGCGACGTTGAAGCTCTCGAGGATCGAGGGCGGCCGCCGCCCCGGAGCCGGGCTCACTCTGCCGCCTCGAGGATCACGCGCTCGCGGCGCTCCATCTCGTCGCCGTGCTCGAGGCCGAGCAGGTGGAGGATCCCGTGCACGAGCGGCCAGCGCCACTCGTCGGCGACGACCTGGGGGCAGATCACGACGTCGCCGAGCGCCCGCGGCACCCCGTCCGGCAGCTCGTCGAGACCGTCGATCGGGAACGAGAGGACGTCGGTGGCCTCGTCGATGCCGAGATGCTCTGCCTTCAGCACGCGGATCTCGTCCGGCGTCACCCAGGCGATCCCGAGCTCGGCCTCGTCGACGCCCTCCGACCGCGAGCGCATGCCGCGCGAGGTCGACCGCGCCCGCCACGTCGACCTCGACGCCGCTGCGGTTCTCGACCTCGACCTCGATCACTTCTTGCGGGCGGTGCCGGTCTCTTCGGCGTGGCGCTTGTACGCCTCGACGATCCGCTGCACGAGCTTGTGCCGGACGACGTCCTCGTGCCCGAACTCGACCACGCCGATGCCGTCGACCTCGCGCAGGATGTCGCGCACCTGGATCAGGCCCGATGCCTGCTCGCGGGGAAGGTCGATCTGGGTGATGTCGCCGGTGACGACCATCTTCGAGCCGAAGCCGAGCCGGGTCAGGAACATCTGCATCTGCTCGGGCGTCGTGTTCTGCGCCTCGTCGAGGATGATGAACGAGTCGTTGAGGGTGCGGCCGCGCATGAAGGCGAGCGGCGCCACCTCGATCGTGCCCGCGCTCCATGTAGGCGGTGAGCCGGTCGGGATCCATCGTGTCGTAGAGGGCGTCGAAGAGCGGCCGCATGTACGGGTCGACCTTCGCGAGCATGTCGCCGGGCAGGAAGCCGAGCCGCTCGCCCGCCTCGACCGCCGGCCGGGTGAGGATGAGGCGGCCGACCTGCTTCTCGCTCAGGGCCGCGACGGCGAGCGCGATCGCGAGGTACGTCTTGCCGGTGCCGGCCGGGCCGACGCCGAAGGTGACGGTGCTCGAGCGGATCGCGTCGACGTACTTCTTCTGGACGACCGTCTTGGGCGCGATCTTCTTGCCGCGATGGCGCCAGACGACGTCCTCGAAGATGTCGCGGATGTCGGCCGCCTGGTCGAGCGCCGCCGCAACGGCGCCGACGGTGTCGGGCCCGATCGCATGACCACCCTCGACGAGCTCCACCAGCTCGTCGACGACGGCGCGCGCCTCGACGACACGCTCGGTGTCGCCGTCGAGCGTCAGCTTGTTGCCGCGGAGCGAGATCGAGCAGCCGAGCCGGTCGCGCAGCGAGTCGAGCACGCCGTCGGTGACACCGGCGAGCTCGGCCGCAACCTCATTGGGAACGATGACCACGTCTTGCATGCCGCCAGTGTAGGGGTCGTGGCTACGGTCAAGGCATGGCGGAGCTGACGGTGCTCTACGACGAAGGATGCGGGTTCTGCACGCGCACCGCGCTGCGGGTTGCGCGGCCACCGCGCGTCGGTGGTCGCGCCGATCGGATCCGCGCTCGGCTCCGTGCTCCTGCGCGACCTCACGACGGAGGAGCGCTATGCCGCGGCACATGTCGTCGATGCGCTGGGCCGCCGCTCTTCGGGTGGTGCCGTGCTGGCGCCGCTCGCCGCGAACCTTCCCGGCTGGAGAGCCGCTCGCCGCGGTGTTCGACGCCTTTCCCGGGGTGACCGAGCGGCTCTACGGGCTCGTCGCTCGCAACCGCGGCCTCATCTCGCGAATGACGCGGCTCTAGCGCTGGTTCGCGGCGAGTGCCGCCGCGACGCGCTCGGCGAGGAGGGCGTGACGCTCCCGCGAGTTCCCGAGCAGCATCGGCTCCTGCACCGACGGCGACCCGAGCTCCTGGCCGGGGAGAAGCTGGTCCCGGGTCAGATCGAGCGTGAGCCCGGACGAAAGGCGGTTCCAGGCGTGGCGTTCGATCCGACGGCCGTCGCGGACGATGTCGGCGACGAGGATCTCGCCTCCGAGGTACGAGCGGAGGACGACGGCCGTCGCGTCGCACTGGCCGCGCGAGGGGTTGTCCACCGTCCACTCGTCGGGATCGGCAGACGTCTCCTGCGACCACGAGGCGCGGATCGCGGCCTCGAGGGCGGCCAGCGTGACGGCGGCGGTGGCCTCGGGCGCCGGCTCGGTCGGCATGTCTCGAACGAGCGTGCCATCCGAGTCGGGGACGAACCCGCACCGCTCGAAGAAGCCCGCAACCTCGGCGTCACATTCGACGCGGAACCGCTCGACGGGCGCACCGCTGACGACGGCCTCGACGAGCGAGCGGCCGATGCCTTGCAGGCGGAGCTGCTCGAGCACGAAGAGGTTCGTCAGCGCCAGCTCCCGGTCGCCGATGCGCTCGATGCCGATGCCACCGACGAGCCTGCTCGTCCTCGCTCCAGCCGACGAGGAGCCGCGGGGGCTCGTCAGCGGCAGCTGATCCAGCCTCGGCCCGCACGAGCGCGGCGAGCGCCTGCACCTCGGCGTCGTCGGCGCGGCCGCGGAGATCGACGAGTCCCACGCCGTCGTTACCCGGGCAGCCAGCCGTCGCGATACGGCGTCGCGACGTCCTCGGCGTTGTCGGCGTACGCCTCCTTGGACTCGGAGGTCGTCGTCGCAACACCGGCGCCATGCCGCTGGGCAAGCTCGGATGCGGGATAGATCACGTCGCCGCCGGTGCGCGAGCCCACGGCGAGGATCGCGCACGGACCGTCGCCGGCGCCGACGAACACGTGCTCCGTCCACGCCGGGCAATGCACGAAGTCCCAGGCCTTCAGCGCCGCTCCTCACCTTCGACGAGCAGCAGGCACTCGCCGAGAGCACGGAAGTCCTCCTGCTCGTTCTCCCGTGGTACATGCAGGCGGCTGGCCGGGCGCGAGGACGCCGATGTTGACGCCGACCTGGGGAAGCGCGCGTTCGGCCCTCGAAGCGCGTGTAGGCGCCGAAGTCGCCGTCGAACCAGCGCCCTTCCTTGGCGTTGACGACGAACCAGCCCTCGGACGAGGGCACGATGCCCTCCGGGTCGACTCGTATGACGCTTCGGGAACCACGGGCCGATTCTCGCACAGGCCCGCTGACGGCCCGCACCACCCCGGCTTCGCAATACTCGAGGTGCCGATGATCGCCCACCCGCCCGCCCGCCACCTGCTCCGCGCGAAGGACCTGATCGACGCGCGCTATCGCGAGCCGCTGGACGTGCCCGCGCTCGCCGCCGCTGCCCACCTCTCGACCGCGCACTTCAGCCGCGAGTTCCGGAAGGCGTTCGGCGAGACGCCGCACCAGTACCTGCTCACCCGCCGGCTCGAGCGCGCGGCGGCGCTGCTCCGCAACACCGACCGAACGGTCTCGGAGATCTGCTTCATGGTGGGTCTGCAGAGCGTCGGCTCGTTCACGTCGAGCTTCGGACGCGCCCACGGCTGCTCTCCCCTCGCCTATCGCGCCGCGTATCCACCGGCAACGGATCAGGTGCGAATCCCGACGTGCATGCTGCTCGCCTACGGCCGGCCCAGTCGAGCAGTTTTGGAGAAGACACCCGGCTGAGACCTGACTAGCGTGGCCTCCGACCACACGACGACGCAACAGGAGGCTCACCGATGCAGATGCAGCTCACCACTGTCAACCAGTGGGTTCAGGACCAGGACGAGGCGCTCGAGTTCTACACGGAGAAGCTCGGGATGGAGCTTCGCAACGACGTGACCGTGCCCGAGATGGGCAACTTCCGCTGGCTCACCGTCGGCCCGGTCGGCCAGCCGGACATCGCCGTCGTCCTGATGGCGATCCCCGGCCCGCCCGTCTTCGAGCCCGAGACGACCGCTCAGCTCAAGGACCTCGTGGCGAAGGGCGCCTCCGGCGGCCTGTTCTTCCAGACCGACGACATCCAGGCGACCTACGAGGAGCTGAAGGACAAGGGCGTCGAGTTCACGCAGGAGCCGACGCAGCAGCCGTACGGGATCGACGCGGGCTTCCGCGACCCGTCGGGCAACCACATGCGGATCATGCAGAGCGAGAGCCAGTAGAGCGCGCTGGTGCGGGAGGGCTCCGCTCGCGCGGGGCTCTCCCGCGCCGCCTCAGTCGACCGAGAGCAGGTCGACGACGAACACGAGCGGCTCGTGCGGGGCGATCACGCCGCCGGCACCACGGGCGCCGTAGGCCATCGCCGACGGGATCGTCAGCTTGCGCCGGCCGCCGACCTTCATCCCCTGCACGCCTGCGTCCCAGCCGGGGATGACCTGGCCCTTGCCGAGCTTGAACTGAACGGCTGGTTGCGGTTCCACGACGCGTCGAACTCCTCGCCGGTCGAGAACGCGACGCCGGCGTAGTGCACGGTCACGGTCTTGCCGGCCGTCGCCTCGTCACCGTCGCCGACGACGATGTCCTCGATCCCGAGGTCGAACGGGATGTCGCCTTCGGGCTTGTCGATCTGTGGGCGCTCCGGGGTCATGCTGACCAGCGGAGCGTGGCTAGCGGCCGATGCGTCCAGCACGCGCGGCCGTCGAGGAACATCCGCAGCCGCGAGCCTCGTGCTCTCGTCCGAGGGCTGCGAGCGACGGCTGTTGACGGCGCGGCAGACCCAGCCGAGCCGTCGGGCCGTTTGCGCGAGCAGCGACGAGATCGCCGCGTCCCGTAGCTCCGTGGAACGGCTGCAGATAGGCATCGCGGTACGGCTCCGTCGGCCTCCGACGCCTCGACGTCGTCGACACCCCAGGCGATGACACCGTCGAGCGTCACGGCCAGCGTGAAGAACGGGTGCGAGACGCAGGCATCGCCCCAGTCGAGGAGCAGGTAGCGGTCGTCGCGGACGAAGATCTGACCGTCGTGCAGATCGTCGTGCTGGATCGTCTCCGGAAGCCCTGAACGAGCGCGAGCTCCTCGCATGCCTCACGAACCCAGGGCAGCGATGCCCGGAGCCGGCGCCGTTCCTCGTCCGGCTGCTCGTCGATCTCATCGAGCAGCGCCTCGAGCTTCGCCGGCAACGACGCAAGCCGGAGGTCGGGCACGCCGACGCGCGAGCAGCGCCGTCGACGTCGTCCAGCAGGTCGATCTGGACGCCTCGCGTAGAGCGGGAGCACGTCGCTGCCAGCGGCTCAGGTCGCGCTCGATCTCGATCAGCTCGCGGAGCGTCTGCCCGCCGTCGTCCATCAGCATCCAGCCACGGTCGCGGTCGACGGCGAGCAGCGGCGGGATGCAGTCGGGCCGGCGCTCGCGCGAGGAGCTCGACGAGCGCCGCCTCGTGACGCAAGCGGCGGAGACGTCGGCCTTGAAGAACACGTTGCCGCTCGATCGTCGGCACCCGGATCACCGTCGACCAGGGCCGGTCATGCATCTGGTCGAACGCACCCGTCGGCTCTCGGCCGAGTCAGTGCGAGCTGCTCCGCTATCCAGGCGTCTGCACCCGCGCGCCATTCGGGATCGGCCCAGGTCGGACACGACCAAGCGTTGGTCAGGCGAGCTTTTCGCGGACGATCTGGCTGACGGCCGAGCCGTCGGCCTTGCCCGAGACGCGCGGCATCACGTCGGCCATCACGCGACCGATGTCGCGCAGCGACGTGGCGCCGACCTCGGCGATCACGTCGTCGACGATCTCGTCGAGCTCGTCGTCGGAGAGCGGGTCGGGCATGAACTCCTCGAGCACCTCGAGCTCGAAGTCCTCCTTGTCCGCCTGCTCCTCGCGGCCGGCGGCCTCGAAGGCCTCGAACGCCTCGACGCGCTTCTTGCGCTCGCGCTGCAGCACCTGCAGCTCCTCGTCCTCCGAGAGCGGACGTTGCAGCTCCTTCTCCGCCGAGCGGAGGCTCGAGAGGATCAGGATGAGCGCGTCGCGGCGGTCGTCCTCACGTGCGAGGCGCGCCTGCTTGAGCTCGTTTTCGATCGTGCCGATGAGTTCCACAACCACAGTCTGCCCGGAATCGATCCTCAGTGGAACCCGGGTAGCGCTTTTCCTGCCAACACGTGCCAGTGCAGATGGAACACCGTCTGCCCCGCGCGCGGTCCCACGTTGACGATCACGCGGTAGTCCTCGAGCCCCTCGGCAGCGGCGACGGCGGCCACGAACCGCAGCATCCGACCCGCTTCCTCGTCCGGAAATTCGTCGATCTGGCGGAACGTGTCGATGTGCCGCTCGGGGAGGACGAGCAGGTGCGTCTCGGCGGCCGGCTGAATGTCGCGGATCGCGACGAAGCCGTCGGCGGCGTGCACGTGGTCGCCGCTCGCCACGAGTTGGCAGAAGAGGCAGTCAGGCTGCGACAACGGCCAGCACCCCCTCGTCGGCGACGCCGACCGCCTCGGCCGCCACGAGCGCGCCGATCGGCGCGTCGACGAGCCACGGCGTGTAGTCGTCCGCGTAGCCGAGCCCCGGGCGGTCGACGAGCACGACGTCTCTGCTTCCCACCCGGTTCGACCAGCGAGCGCGACACGCCGCGTCCGACGCTGCGCGGAGCCGCGCGCTGCGGTCTCTCTTGACGTGGCGCGGGACGGGATCGTCGCCCGCGGTCCGCGTTCCCGGCCGCGGCGAGTACGGGAAGACGTGCACCTTGGTGATGCCGATTGCCTCCACGGCGGCCATCGTATTCGCGAACGCGCGCTCGTCCTCGGTCGGGAAGCCGACGATCACGTCGGTCGTGAGGTTGAAGTCCTCGAGCGGCTCGATGCGGGAGCGGTACTGCCCGATCGTGTAGCGGCGCCCCATCGCGCGCAGCACCTCGTCGTCGCCCGACTGCAGCGGCACGTGAAGATGCCGCGAGACGACGGGCGTCTCGCGCATCGCCGCGATCAGGTCGGGGGTGACGTGATTGACCTCGATCGACGAGAGCCGCAGGCGCTCGAGGCCGTCGATCGCACCCGCTGCCCTGATCAGCCCTGCGAGCGTCATGCCCGGCGCCGCGATCGCGGAAGCAGCCGAGATTGACGCCGGTGAGCACGACCTCCTGGTGACCCTGCGCCGCTCGCCGCCGGATCTCGTCGAGGACGGCGGCGGCCGACCTGCTCCGCGTTGCCCCACGGACGAGCGGGATCACACAGAACGAGCACGAGAACGAGCAGCCGTCCTGGATCCTGACGAACGCGCGCACCCGGTCGAGCCGGTGATCGGCCTGGACGCAGCCGATCGCGCCGACGTCGGCCGAGACGGCGTCGGCGAGCTCCTCGCTGCGGCGGGCGATGACCTGGACGTTGTCGGGCAGGCCGGCGAACGCGTCGGCGGAGAGGTTGGCGGCACAGCCCGTGACGACAACGCGCTCGTGCGTCCGCGCCGCCTGCGCGGCCGCCTGGCGCGACTTCGCGACGGCCTCGTTCGTCACGCAGCACGTGTTGATCACTGCGACGTCTCCGGCGCCGGACAGCTCGCTGTGACCGTCTGCGAGCAGGCGCTCCCGGATCGCCTGCTCGTCGGCGAACGACACCTTGCACCCGAGGAACCGCGTCGTGAACGTGGCCATGTGGCGGGAATGTAACGCTCGGCGCGTGGCGTCGGCGCGTACGCTGCTCCGGATGATCGGTTCGGAGCCCGGATTCCCCCGCTGCCTCGCCGTTGCGCTCGACCTCGAGCCAGGGCAACTGCCGACACCCGACGGCGACGATCCGAACGTCTTCTGGCGCCAGTGGCTCGCCGGCCGCAACCTCGGGCTCGTGCCGATCGACGACCCGGCGTCGTTCGCCTGGCCCGGATACTGGGTCGCCGCGGCGGAGGCGCCCGACGGCGACCGCGACGCCGTCCTCATGTTCGGCGTTCCGTCAGGGCCGTTGCTGGATCCCGGCGGGCTGCTCTCGCGTGGAGGTGACCTCGTCGAGGGCGTCGTGATCGCGCCGTTCCAGCTCGGCCTCGACGTATCGGTGCCCTACGGCGAGCCGGCCGAGGCGGGCGGTCTCGTCGCCGGCCTCCTGGTCGCTGCGGCAGCCGAAGGGCCGCTCGGTCGGGTCGAGGTAGCTCGGGCGGTCGCGGGACATGGGCTCGAGGGCGACCGGTACTTCAGCGGCGAGGGAACGTTCTCGGGGACAGGCCGCGGCTACGAGCTGACGCTGATCGAGGCGGAGGCGCTCGAGTCGCTCGCTGCCGACGGGGTCGAGATCTCCTGGGAAGAGGCACGCCGCAACGTCGTCACCCGCGGGATCGGGCTGAACGCTCTCGTCGGCCGCCGCTTCCTGATCGGGGAGGTCGAGTGCGTCGGCCGGCGCCTGGCCGAGCCGTGCTCGCACCTGCAGCGGCTCGCGCCCGCCGGGCATCCTGCGCGGGCTCGTGCATCGCGGCGGGCTGCGGGCCGACATTCTCGGCGGCGGCACGATTCGGGTTGGCGATCCTGTGGTGCCGATTCCGGGCGCGGGGACCGGAGCCGAAGGCCAGGCGACAGGATGAATTCTGTCGTCGCCAGGCCCTTTCCGCCGTAGCCGCCCACCGGCGCGGTGGCCGGCTTCAGCCGGTCGCCCGGGCTCCGCCGCTACCCGCTCCGCTCGAAGCGATCCGCCGCCCAGCCGTCGAGCTCGACGCGCTCGAGGTGACGCCAGCCCGGCGCCGCCGGCATGTCGCCCGTCAGGTAGCCCGAGGTGATCGCGAACCGCGTGTCGAGCCGCGCGAGGATCTTCTCGACCGGCCTGAGCAGCACGTTCGCGACGGCGACGTCTGCGCGTCGGAAGCTCGTCGGACTCGCCGTCGAGCACCGTCGCCTCGAGCACGACATCGTTGACGGCGGCGTTCGCGATCGTCGTCTCGACCGCGATCGGATCGTTGTCGACGGCGCGGATCGGATCGAACCCGAGCCGGGCCGCCGCGATCGACAGCACGCCCGAGCCACACCCGACATCGAGCAGCGAGCCGCGCTCCGAGCCGGCGAGCAGCTCGACGCAGAGGCGCGTCGTCGGATGCGCACCGGTGCCGAAGGCGCGGCCCGGATCGATCACGACGGCGGGCTCGCCGGGGTCGGGCTGCTCCCACGGCGGCCCGATCCAGAGGCCTCCCGCCCGTGCGGGCCGGTGGAACGCGCGCCAGGCGTCCTCCCAGCCCGGCTCGACCGGCGTCACGTCGACGTCTGCGAACGCGGCGCGGATTGCCTCGACCGCGCTCTCGTCGACGTAGAGCCCGAGGGTGAGCGTCTCTCCTGTCTCCGACTCCTCGAAGCCGCCAGGCGCAAGCTCGATCGCGGCCGCGCGCGCCTCCTCTGCCAGCGCGAGCGGGACGCGGACGGACACCCGGACGAACTGACCCGTCATCCGAGCTCGAAGCTGTCGGACTTCGCTGCCAGGTGCCGTCGGCGAGCTCCTCGAAGAGGGCGACGCGGTCGACGGTGAACCCGAACGGGAGCCCGGCGCCGAGCTCGTGCTCTGCTTGCTCGACGAGGTCTCGACGCTCTCGCCCGGGCCGACCTCGGCGATCGTCAGATGCGGCACCGGCTCTGCGAACGCGTCCCCGTAAGGCGGGAACTGCGGGAACCGGGCGTGCGTCTCGGTCAGCAGCGCGATGAACCGCTCGTGTGGCTCGGGCGCGAGCCAGACGTGCGCGTCGAAGCGATCAACCCGCGTGAGCTCGGCGGTGAATGCCGTGATGGTCCGGAAATGCTCTGCGACCTCCGCCCGGAGCCGAGCATCGACGTCCGTCGCGGCGGCGAACGGGAACAGGACGGTGACGTGAGCCGGCAGGCCCCGTGCGACCGTGGCAGCGAGGTGTCGCTGCCGGAAGTCGTCGACGCGCGCCTCGACCGGAACCTCGACGAGCAGCGCGGTTCGCCGCTCGTCCGGCGGCACCTCGGCCATCGTCAGCGGAAGACGTTCTTGATGCGCCCGAAGAGACCGCCGTCGTCGCCGTCGTCGCCGCGGTACGGCTCTTCGCCGAGGTTCTGCTCGAGCTGCTCGATCAGGGCACGTTGCGCCTCGTCGAGCCGGCGCGGGACGTGGACGCGGGCATGGACGTGGAAGTTGCCGCGCCGTCGCCCCTCGAGCGACGGCATGCCCTGGCCGCGCAGCACGTGCACCTCGCCCGGCTGCGTGCCGGCGGGGATCTCGACCTCGATCGGGCCGGCCGGGCCGGGAACCGTCGAGCGTCGTGCCGAGCGCCGACTGCGTCATCGTCAGGTCGACGGCGGTGTGGAGGTCGTCGCCGTCGCGCTCGATGCCGGGTTGCGGGATGACGCCGATCTGGACGAAGAGGTCGCCCGAGGGGCCGGCGAGCTCTCCGGCGTGTCCCTCGCCACGAACGCGGATCCGCTGGCCGTCGGCGATGCCGGCGGGAACGTCGATGTCGACCGAGCGGTCGTGCAGCGTGCGGCCGATGCCGTCGCAGGTGGCGCACGGTGACTCGACGACGCGGCCGAGACCCTCGCAACGGGGGCACGCGCCGGTGCGGACGAACTGTCCGAAGACGCTCTGCGAGACCTGCTGGACGCGGCCGGCGCCGTTGCAGACGTCGCACGTGACGGGGACGGTGCCCGGTGCGGCGCCGTTGCCGCCGCAGGTGTCGCAGGTCTGGGCGACGCGCGTCGGCGACGCCGATCGAGATCCCGCTGTACGCCTCTGCGAGGCTGATCTCGGCGCTCGCGACGACGTCGCCGCCGCGCGACGGCCCACCGCGCCGTGCCTGCTGGCCGAAGAGCGACTCGCCGAAGAAGGCGCCGAAGATGTCGGAGAGGTTGCCGAGGTCGAAGTCCGCCGGCGCGTACCCACGGCCGCGGAGGCCCTCTCGCCCGTAGCGGTCGTAGGTCGCGCGGCGCTCCGGATCGGAGAGCACCTCGTACGCCTCGGCCGCCTCGCGGAACCGCTCCTCGGCGTCGCTCTCCTGCGAAACGTCGGGATGGAGCTCGCGCGCGAGCTTGCGGAACGCCTTCTTGATGTCGGCATCAGGGGCGCCGCGGTCGACGCCGAGAATCTCGTAGTAGTCGCGCTCGGCCGTCGCCATCAGGGTGTCGAGGGTACCGGCACAGACGGTCGTGACTGCCGGTCAGAGGGCCCCTAGTCGTCCTCGTAGACGTCTTCGACGAGCCGCGAGAGCTCGAATGCGGCGGCGCGAACGGCACGGATCGCCTTGTCGTAGTCCATGCGCAGCGGGCCGAGGAGGGCCACGGATCCGAGCGAGCGGCTCGCGATCCCGTAGGTGGCGCCGACGTAGGAGACGTCGTGCAGCTGGCCACCGTCGACCTCGGGGCCGACGCGGACGACCGTGCGGCGCGGATCGAGCGCGTCGGAGAGGAGCTCGAGCACCGCCGCGCGCCGCTCGAGCACGTCGAGCAGGTGCTGGCACGCCTCGAGCTCGGCGCCGCGCGCGTCGCCGAGCAGCCCTGCCGCGCCGCCGACGAAGAGCTGCGGCCCGTCGTCTGCGACGGCGTCGACGAATGCCGTTCGCAGGCGGCCGAGGAATGCGCGTTCGCTCGCGGGCAGCATCGGATCCTCGAGCCGGCGCCGGAGCGTGGTCGAGCCGAGACGGAGGCCGACGGCCTGTTCCTCGAGGTACGTGCGCGCCCAGTCGACGAGCCCCGGGTCGACCGGCTGCTCGAGCTCGAGCACGCGCTTCGTGACCCCGCCCGTCGAGGTGATCACGACCACGATGACGGCGCGCGGTTGGAGCTGCAGCACGTCGACGTGCCGCACCGAGGCGGCGCCGAGGGCCGGCGCCGAGACAAGCGCGAGGAGCCGGGTCGCCTGCGAGAGCGCCTCGGTCGTCGAGCGCAGCGTCTGCTCCAGCTCGCTGCGGACGGTGGCGACATCGAACACGACCGGATCGGGCCGGCCGTCGATCGCCTCGACGAGCTGCTCCGCGTAGACGCGGTAGCCCTGCTCGGTCGGGACGCGCCCTGCCGAGGTGTGCGGGTGGGTCAGCAGCCCGAGCGTCTCGAGCTCGGCGAGCTCGCTGCGCACGGTCGATGACGACACGTCCATGCCCGCTCGCTCGACGAGTGACTTCGACCCGACGGGCTGACCGGTCGCAACGTGCTCTTCGACCACCCGCCGCAGGATCTCCCGCCTGCGGGAGGAGAGCTGTTCCATGGTCTACTGATCGTACCGGGGCGCGGCGACGTGGACGCGCGGCGCAGGCCGGCGCCGAGCAGCCGCTGTCAGGCGCGAGGCGCGTAGACGACGCGCTCGAACGGCCAGTCCGCCTCGAGCCAGGCGCTGACCGCCTGCCAGAGCGGCACGTCGAGCTCCGCACGGCTGACCCGCACCCAGGAGAGGACGGACGCCGCGCCGGCAATCGGCTTTCGGGCGTCACCGTCGTCGGTCGAGCGCAGGGGATAGATGTAGACGCAGCCGATCACGTCGCCGTCATCCGGGTCGAGCACGGTGTAGGTGAACCCGGAGCGCTCGGCGAAGTGGCGCGCGTGCATCTCGAGATCGCCGAGATTCTCGGCGAGCGTCATCTCGTGCGGCCACGAGCCTCCCGCGAAGCCGGGCGTCGCCTGGATGTGCGGGATCGACGACGTCCACGCCGCGTAGTCCGCCTCGTTGTGGCGCGGGCCGAGGGGCTCGAGCACGAACGCCGTCGGTCACGAGGCCGCTTGGCGGCACGAAGTCGCCGGGACGAACGGCGCCGAGGGATCCACGGGAACGAGCGTACACAGCCGCCGCAGACTCCGATCACCGCGCCGCCCGCGGCGCGAGCAGCTCAGACCAGCAGCTCGGCCGTCACCGCATCGCCGAGGAACCGTCCGCGCGGCGTCAGGGTGACGGTCTCCTCGCCCGCCGGCCCACGAGCGGCGATCGCGAGACCGCCGTCCACCATCCGCGCGAGCGCAGCCCGGTCGACGACCTCCTCGAGCCCGGCGAGCGACAACGGCTCGTCGAGGCGCAGGCCGAGCATCAGGCGCTCCTGCGCCTTCGTCCCCGCATCGAGCTGCTCGAGCTCCCGCGGCGGGTCCTCGCCCGATCCCAGCGCGCCGAGGTAGCGGCCGATCGATGCACCGTTGCGGCGGCGTTGCTGCCCGAGGGTCGACACCGCCCCGATCCCGACGCCGAGGTAGTCCCGCCCATGCCAGGTGCCTAGGTTGTGGTGAGAGCGAAGGTCCCGCCCACCGGCCCGCTCGCCGACGAGACAGAAGTTGGCCGTCTCGTACCAGCGGTAGCCGGCCGACGTCAGCGTCTCGACGACACGCTCGAAGTACCCCTCCATCGCCTCCGACTGGCGCTCGAGCTCGTCTCCCCAGGCGTGCGTGAATCGCGTGCCCGGCTTCGCCTCGAGCTCGTACAGGGAGAGGTGATCGGGCGCGAGCGCCAGAGCCTCCGCAAGATCATGGTCGAGATCGGCGGGCTCCTGGCCCGGGATCCCGTAGATGAGATCGAGCGAGATGTTGTCGAATGAGGCATCACGAAGAGTATGAAACGCGCGTCGGACGTCGTCCGGAGAGGCAACGCGCTCGAGCACCTCGAGCAGGCGCGGGGCGAACGTCTGCGCCCCGAGCGATACCCGGGTCACGCCGCCGTCGCGGAGCAGCGCCGCCAGCTCCGGCGTCACCGTCTCCGGGTTCGCCTCGACGCTGACCTCGGCGGCCGCCGGCAGAGCGGCGAGCACCCGCCGCAGAGCGTCAGGATCGGTGAACGACGGCGTGCCGCCGCCGACGAAGACGGTGACGAGGTCGTCGGCGAGCACGCCCCGCTCCCGCTCCAGCTCGACGAGGAGCGCGTCGACGTAGGCGCCGTGCTGCTCCTCCCGGCCGACGACGGTGACGAAGTCGCAGTAGCCGCAGCGGTGCGAGCAGAACGGGAGGTGCACGTAGAGGTGGCCGACGTTCGTGCCGTCGGTGCTCGCGAGCGACTCGGCGCCTGCCGCCAAGCGCTACTTCTTCTTGTCCGCGTCGAGGTTGAGCACCGCCAGGAACGCCTCCTGCGGCACCTCCACCCCGCCGACCTGCTTCATCCGCTTCTTGCCCTTCTTCTGCTTCTCGAGCAGCTTGCGCTTGCGCGAGATGTCGCCGCCGTAGCACTTCGCGAGCACGTCCTTGCGGCGCGCCTTGACGGTCTCGCGGGCGATCACGCGCGACCCGATCGCAGCCTGGATGGGCACGTCGAACATCTGCCGCGGGATCTCCTCGCGCAGCTTCTCGACGAGCAGCCGGCCGCGGTCGTAGGCGAACTCGCGGTGGATGATCAGCGAGAGCGCGTCGACGGGCTCGCCGCCGACGAGCACGTCCACCCGCACGAGCTTGCCCGGCTGGAAGCCCGAGAGGTCGTAGTCGAAGCTGGCGTAGCCGCGCGTGCGCGACTTGAGCTGGTCGTAGTAGTCGAGCACGATCTCGGCGAGCGGCAGGTCGTAGGTCAGGTGGACGCGCTCGGGCGAGAGGTACTCGAGCTGGTCGAACGTGCCGCGCCGCTCGTTGTTCAGCTCCATCACGGTGCCGACGTACTCCTTCGGGACGATGATCGAGGCGTGGATGTACGGCTCCTCGACCTCCTCCAGCTCGGCCGGCATCTCGGACGGGTTGTGCACCTCGCGCCACTCGCCGTTCCGCTCGAGCACGCGGTAGGCGACGTTCGGCGCGGTGACGATCAGGTCGAGGTCGAACTCGCGCTCGAGCCGCTCGCGCACGATCTCCATGTGGAGCAGCCCGAGGAAGCCGCAGCGAAAGCCGAAGCCGAGCGCGCGCGACGTCTCCGGCTCGTAGAACAGCGCGGCGTCGTTCAGCTTCAGCCGCTCGAGCGCGTCGCGCAGCTCGGGGTACTCGTCGGAGTCGCTCGGGAAGAGGCCGGCGAACACCATCGGCTTGACGTCCTTGTAGCCGGGCAGCGGCTCGGTCGCGGCCGCGCCCTTGCGCGTCGTCAGCGTGTCGCCGACGCGCAGGGCGGAGACGTCCTTGAGCCCCGTGATCACGTAGCCGACCTCGCCGGCGACGAGCTCCGTCACGGGCACGCGCGACGGCGACATGAAGCCGAGCTCCTCGGCATCGAACTGGGTCCCGAGCGCCATCGCGCGAAGGCCCGAGCCCGTCTCGAAGCGGCCGTCGACGACGCGGATGAACGCGATCACGCCGCGGTACTGGTCGTAGGAGGAGTCGAAGATGAGCGCCCGTGCCGGCGCGTCGAGGTCACCCTCGGGCGCCGCGATCCGCTCGACGATCGCGTCGAGCACCTGGTCGACGTTGATGCCCGTCTTGGCCGAGATGCGCACGACGTCGGCCGGATCGCCGCCGAGCAGCTGGGTGACTTCCTGCGCTGCTCCGTCGGGATCGGCCGACGGAAGATCGATCTTGTTCACGACCGGGACGATCTCGAGCTCGTTCTCGATCGCGAGATAGGCGTTCGCGAGCGTCTGCGCCTCGATCCCCTGCGCAGCGTCGACGACGAGCACGGCCCCCTCGCACGCCTGCAGCGAGCGCGACACCTCGTACGTGAAGTCCACATGACCAGGCGTATCGATCAGATTCAACTGATGGCCCTTCCAGGCCACGCGCACCGCCTGGGCCTTGATCGTGATCCCCCGCTCGCGCTCGAGATCCATCGAATCGAGCAGCTGCGCGCGCATGTCGCGATCGGCCACCGTGTCCGTGAGCTGCAGAATCCGGTCGGCCAGGGTCGACTTCCCATGGTCGATGTGGGCGATGATCGAGAAGTTGCGGATGCGGCTCTGGTCCATGGGAATCAGGCCCGGATGCTAGCTGTCATGCGGTTTTGGCTGGATTCCGGCGGCTCCGACGCGTCGGTGATTCATCGGGGCGTCATGCGAAGGGGTGGCAAACACGTTGCTGGTCAGCGCTGTGGCGTGAAACGATCCGAGGATGGCAGCCGAACCGCAGATGTCGCCGAGACTCGGCAAGTTGCTCAACGTTCTCCTTGCTCCGGTGTGGGCGTGCCTGCTTGTCCTCGTCGTGTGGATCGTGCTGGACCAGGTGGGCGTGGCCAGCCTTCCCTGAGCCCGATAACGGCGCGCGCGCACGGGCCGCCACGGAGGCCCTTCGCAGCGGTGGCTTCGTCGTGGTCATGGAGTCGAACGAGCCGAGGCAGAGGGGAGCCTGATCCCGGCTGCGCAGTTCGTGTCACCGGACAACCTGCGCGAGTTCTCCTCGCGGGCGATCAGGCCTGCTGTACATCTGCCTCACCGACGCGCGCTGCGCGCAGCTCGGTCTCGCCTCGGATCCGTCGAGCCACGGCCCCTGGCAGCCCGGATCGATCGCCTGCGCGGGCTCGCGAGCGCCAGCTCAGAGCCCTGAGGTGCCGGACCGATGCGACCGCGTTGAACACGAGCAGCCAGATGACCAGAAAAGACGCCGATGTAGAGGAGAGGCCCCAGAAGCCGGTGACGGCGCATCCGTTCTGCCACCCGAACCTGCCGCCGCTCGCGCCGATGGGCCAGCCAGACCGACAACCGCTCCCCGGCAGACGGATTGCGCGGTTGCAACTCGCGCCACGGAGGTGTCAGGCGCCTGCTCGGCGGCAACCGCGGCGGCTCGCTCATGGCCCTAGCGCTCGAGCACCCAGGCGTGCCCCGAGGAGAGCGGCTGGTAGCCGAGCGCCTTGTTGATCGCGAGCATCGGCGCGTTGGTCTCGTCGTTCTGGGTGATTACCTTCGTGATCCCGGCAGCCGCCGCCAGGGCAAGCGAGTGCCGCTTCATCAGGAGGCCGAGGCCACGGCCGCGATAGGCGCGAACGACGCCGGTCCCCGCGTTCATCGCGCGGCCGGTCTCGCGATCCGAGTAGAGGAACGACGGTTCCGACGACGACACCGTCGACTTCCGCGACGACGCTCAGCTCGTGGTCGCAGTCCGGGTACTCCCAGATCTGACGGCGCCAGGTCTCGTAGGTCACGCCCGAGAAGTCGGACGGGCCCGGCTCGTCGAGGGCGCTCTCCTTGTCGGCTTCGAACACCGGCGTCGGATCCTCCGCGTGCGCCGCCATCGGAGCGATGATCACGCCCGACGGTGGATCGGGCGGCTCCGGCAGCGTGCGCGGGTCGACAGCGGACGTCGTATCGGTCGATTCGAGCGTGAAGCCACGGGCTCCGACGAAGGCGACGGTGTCGTCGTCCGCACGGCTGTACGCGACGATCCGCCGAGCTCCGATTGCGTCGAGGTGGGCTGACGCCTCATCCCAGAGAGCGGAGCCCGCCCCGGCCCGCCGATGGGCGGGATGGACGACGATGCTCGCGCTTGCCGTCGTGCGAACCGCGGCAAACGAGTCGAGGCCGGCGAAGGCCCAGCCGATGAGCTCGCCGTCTTCCTCGGCGCGCCAGAACCGCAGCGCGTCCTCCGGCCGGGCGCTCGCCTGGCGGTGGCGGATGCCTGTGACCGTGCTCAGGCGGTCGTCGAAGGTGGCGCGATAGAGCGCCGCCACGCGTGGCACATCCTCGATCGATCCGGGCGAAACGTCCATCGGTCGCTGACCCTAGCGCGTGTCGCGCGCCTGAGCTCTCAGACCGAGCGGCGCGAGATCGTCTGCCGGAGCGCATCGAGCTCGCGCACGCGCAGCAGCCGGCACGCGCCGAGGTAGGCCACGGCGCCGATTCCGAGCGCGGCGCCGAGCGAGACGATCTGCGCGACGGTCGAGCGGCCGAGAGCATCGTCGAGCCCGTACCAGACCCCGAACGCGATCGCGCCGAGCACGAGCGAGGCGAGCGTGATCCGCACGATCGCATCGGTCACGCGCGCGAGATCGAGGCCGCCGACGCGACGCCGGAGGAAGAAGACCAGCAAGCCCGGCCCCGACGATGTTCACGATCGAGGTCGCGAGCGGGATGCCCCAGATCGCCGACGCGATAGAGGACGAGGTCGAGCACGAGATTGAGCACGAGCGTGCCGATGCCGATCATCGTCGGCAGCCAGTTCGACTGCAGGCCGTAGAACCCGCGCGTCATCATCAGCATCCAGCCGTTGAAGACGAGGCCGAGCGAGAACGCGGCCAGACAGCCGGCGACGACCGTGACGTCGCTCTCGGTGAAGGCGCCGCGCTCGTAGACGAGGCGCACGATCGGCGTCGCGAGCACGGTCGAGATGATCGCGGCCGGGATCAGCAGGAAGCCGATCTGGCGGAGACCGGTGCTGATCGTCGCCCTGAAGCCGTCGAGGTCGTTGCGCGCGGCGAGACGGGCGAGGGCCGGGAACAGGACGGTCGCGACCGCGACCGAGAACATCCCCTGAGGGAGCATGTAGAGCCGGAAGGCCGAGTTGATCGCCGCCGGCGCGAGGTCGGGGTCGACGAGGCGCGAGGCGACCAGCGTGTCGATCACCGCGCTGACGTTGATCAGGCCGAGCGTCAGCGTGACGGGCAGCATCAGCGTGAAGATCCGGCGCACGGCCGGGTCGCGCCAGTCGAGCACGAGCTGGATGCGCCCGTCGAGCCCGCGGAGCCAGGGGACGGGCAGGAACAGCTGGATCAGGGTCGCGACGAGGATCGCGCCCGCGTAGATGTAGAGCGCCGCGTTCTCGCCGTCGACGCGCGGGACGCCGAGCCAGAGCCCGCCGATGATCGCGAGGTTCCAGAACACCGGCGTCAGGGCGGGCACGGTGAAGTGGTCGTAGGTGTTGAGGATCCCGACGATGACGCCGCTGAGGCCGAGCAGCACCACGATCGGGAACAGCACCCGCGAGAGCCCGACGGCGAGGTCGAAGTCGCCACCGGGGTCTCCGAACGGCTTGATCAGCAGCGGCGCGATCAGGATGAAGATCGCGGTGAGGCCGCCGAGAACGAGGAGCACGAGCCAGAAGACCGTCGAGGCGACCCGCCAGGCGCGCTTGCGGTCGCCCTTCTCGATCAGGTCGCTGAAGACCGGGACGAACGCACCCGAGAGCGCGGCATCGGCGAGCAGGGCGCGGACGAGGTTCGGGATCTGGAACGCGACCGTGAACGCGTTGATCTTGCCGTTGATGCCGAAGTAGTAGGCCGCGACCATCTCGCGCACGAGGCCGAGGATCCGGGAGAGGCCGGTCGCGACCGAGAAGATCAGGGTCGAGCGGGCGAGCCGGCGGTGCTGACCGCCGCGCGCGGATGCCTCGGGGGAATCGGCAGCGTCGTCGCTCATGCCGGTCGAGTTCGGCGCAGACACGCTGTCCACCTTCGCATGAACCGCGGGTGTCGCGCCGTCGTTCGGGCGGGTTCCGAAGCTCTGCTACGATCGCTTGCGCCCGCATGCTGCGGGCATTCCTACGCTCGAGGGTAGATGCCGAACATTCAGCAACAGAAAAAGCGCGTCCTGATCGCCTCACGGCAGCGGAACGAGAACCTCCACTACCGCTCGACGATCAAGACACTGACGAAGCGGCTCGAAGCAGCCGTCGCTGCCGGCGACGCCGACGCGATCGCGACCGAGCACCTTGCGCTCGTCCGCCTGATCGACAAGGCCGCTTCGAACGGCGCGATCCACAAGAACACCGCCGGGCGCAAGAAGGCCCAGGCAGCGCGCCTCGTCGCAACGCCCGCTGCGTAGAGCTCCGTTCTCCGCATCCGAGTGCTTCAGGCTGGCGGCTGCGGCTGAGGTCGCGATGCCGGCGACTGGCTAAAGCCAGGCGCCCGGCTTGCCGCCTTACGGCTAGTCGCGGCCGGGCTCGGCGCTGACGTCGATCAGCGCCCGCAGCAGCTCGACGTCCGGCGCGAGCCGGCTGCCGCCCTTCAAGGCGAGATCGAGCTCGGCGAACCGCACCGTCGCGCTCGCGAGCTCGTCGTCCGAGAACGCCTCGGCCTGGCGGTAGACCTTCTTGCCGTAGTACGGATGCATCTTGAGCGTCGTCGCGGCCTCGCGCGGCAGGCACGCCCTGCGCAGCGAGGCGCTTCAGCTGCCGCATGCGCGTGAGGTGGCTGTTCAGCGTGGCCGCGAGCCGGGGCGCCGTGTCGCGACGCGGCTTGTCGGAGCGGTCGAAGAGCGTCTCGGACAGGTCGAGGAGGTGGCCTGGATGGCGATCGGCCCAGGCGTCGGTGAGCGCGAACGACGGCACGTCGGCGAGCGGCGAGACGAGCTGCTCGATCTCTGCCACGCCGACCGGCTCGCCCTGCGCCCAGGTCGCGATCTTGTCGATCTCGTTCGCGAGACCGTGGAGATCTTCCTCGCCGACGTACTCGATCAGGAGCGCGCACGCATCCGCCTCGGCCTTGACCCCGGCCTGCCGGAACCGCTCGGCGACCCAGGCGACGCGGCCGCTCTTGGCGACGTCGTAGATCAGCAGGTCGCCGCGTCTTCGCGCACGCCTTCGCGATCGGAGCGTCCTTCTTCACCTCGAGCCCGACGAGCGCGAGCACCGTGTCGGGCGCCGGCGCTGCGAGGTAGGTCGCGACGGCCTCGATGTCGGCCGCCTTCCAGCCGCCCGTGGCGGGGCGGCTCGGATCCTTCTTCTGCCCGTCGACGTCCGTGACGACGACGAGGCGCGCGTCGCCGAACAGGCTGCCGGAGTTGCAGAGCGAGACGACGTCGGCTCCACTCGCCTCGAGCGCCGAAGCGATCTCGACGGACTCGGGCACGAAGCGCGCCCGCAGGCGCTGCACCGCCGTCTCGACCTTGGGCCGGTCGCTGCCCGAGATCAGGTACGCGGGCTTGAGAGAGGGCCGTTCGCTCACCGGATCTACCGTACATCTCAACGCTCGGTGCGGATCGTCAACGAGCGTCCATCGGACTCGAGCACGATCCGGCCGCTCTCGTCCGTGCGGTAGACGCGCGAGCCCGGGACGGGCATGGAGGGCCGCGAGCGTGTCGGCCCGCGGGTGGCCGTAGTCGTTGTGGGCGCCGACCGAGATCACCGCCACGCGTGGCCGGAGCACCCGGAGCTCCTCGGCGAGGCCCGGATCGGAGGAGCCGTGGTGGGCGACCTTGAGCACCTCGACCGGGCGCAGCGGCAGCGCGCGCGTCACCTCCGACTCGGAGTCGCCGGTCAGGAGGAGGTCGATCGAGCCGTAGCTCGCGAGCACGACCGCGCCGTGCAGGTGCGGATTCTCGTCGGGCGAGCCGGCGTGGTCGGGCCAGAGAACGCGGAGGTGGAGACGCCCGAGCGCGTACCTCCGCCCCACGCGGGCGGGAACGAGCGGGACGCCGAGCCGACGGGCCGTCGACCGCAGCGACCGCTCGTCGAATCCCTGGCCGGGTTGCATCGGGTCGATCACGGCGCCGACCGCCAGCGACCGCAGCACGGCGGGCGACGCCGCCGACGTGGTCGCGATGCGCGTGCGAGATGACGATCGCGGCGAGCGAGTGCAGCCCCATGCGCCGCAGCTGCCGGTCGACGTGGGCCTCGGGCGGGCCGGCGTCGACGAGCATCGCGCCCTGCGGCGTCTCGAGCAGGATCCCGTCGCCCTGCCCGACATCGAGGAACGAGACGCGGAGCCCCGCGGGTGGCGACCACGTCGGCGGCGGGTGCAGCGCCCACCAGCCGAGCGAGACGAGCGGCACGAGCGCGACGGCGGTGACGATCGACCGCGCGGCGGCGGTAGGGCGGCACCAGCCTCAGCGCCGACGACGGCCGCGACGCGCTGCCGCGACGCGCGACGACGAGCGTTCGCGACGACGTCTGCGCGTACGGCAGCGACGCGATCGAGCCGCGCCGAGAACGCGATCCAGGCTGCCGCCGCGCCGGCGATCCACGACAGCGCCACGGCCGCGGGCGGGATCACCGGCGCGAGGATCGCGGCCGCGAGCCCGCAGCCGAGCAGGATCGGCATCGCCGGCTCGGCGAGCGCGTTCGCCGGGACGGTCCAGAGCGGGATCGTGCCGAACTGCAGCCACAGGATCGGCGCCGTGACGATCCCGCAGGCGGCCGAGATGCCGACCACCTCGACGAGCCGGCGGCAGGCACCGGGTAGCCCTCGTGCAGCGCGTCGCAGCCGCGGCATCGCGAGGAAGATCGCGCCGACGGCGGCGAACGAGAGCTGGAATCCCGGCTCGAGCAGCGACCGCGGCGTCCAGGCGAGCAGCACCACCGCACCCATCGCCATCGTGTGCCAGCGGTCGCTCGGACGCGAGAGCAGCCACGCGAGCGAGGCGAGGCAGCCCGCGACGGCCGCGCGCACGACGGACGGCTGCCAGCCGACCGCGAGCGCGTACGCCAGGATCGCGACGATCGCGAGCGTGTGACCGACGGCACGGCCGAGCCCGAGCACGTACGCGAGCCCGAGCACGCCGAAGCCGATGAAGACGATGTTCTGGCCGGAGACCGCGAGCAGGTGGTAGAGACCCGACGCCTTGAAGGCGTCGCGGAGATCGGGGTCGATGCCCTCGTCGGCGCCGAGCACGACGCCGACGACGAGCGACCGGCGCTCACCGGTCGTGCCGAGCGACAGTGCATTCGCGATTTCCGTGCGCAGCCGATCGCCCACGCCACCGATCCCGCCCCGCCGGCCGACGACATGCCAGGGGCCGCTCGCGTGCAGGACGACGTGGATCCCACGCCGCTCGAGCCACCCTCGCTCGTCGAAGCCGGTCTCGGGCCCTCGCGGGGCGACCGGGCGCGCCCGGAGATCGAGCACGGCACCCTGCGGAGGCGCCCGGCCGGCGGGAAGCTCGAGCAGCACCCGCTCGCGCAGCTCGACGCCGTCGAAGCGCCGCACGTCTGCCGCGACCCGCACCGCGAACGGCGAGACGGCTCGCGGCACCCGTGACGACGACCTGCGCGCCCGCCGGGTCGCCGATGCGCGTCGCGAGGTAGCTGCGGTCGAGCTCGTGCAGCCGAAGGCCGCCCCACCAGAGCCCGAGTCCGGCGAGCGCGATCGCCGCCAGGGCGAGCCGGAGCCTCGGCGGCAGGCGGAACGCGGCCGCCGATCGCCGCCGACGCTTGCCGCGATGCCGGCGAGCAGCGGGAACGCGATCCAGTTCGCGGCCGCGAGCCCGAGCCCGAGCGCTCCGAGGGCGATCGCCGGCCAGCCGCGGTCGAGCAGCATCCTGGAGGCGGCTCACGGCGTCACCAGGTCGCGCAGCTGCTCGACGCGCGCCGGCCCGATGCCGGGGATCGCGTCGAGGTCGTCGACGGAGCGCAACGGCCCGTGGGTCTGGCGCCAGTCGAGGATCTTCTGCGCCGTCACCGGCCCGATCCCCGGCAGGGCGTCGAGCTGCTCGATCGTCGCGCTCGCGAGGCTCACCTTCGCCGGGCTGCCCGCCGCGGCCGCGCCGCCGCTCCGCGCCGGGAGCGACGCGCGTCGGGACGACGATCTGCTGCCCGTCGGCGACCGGTGCAGCGAGGTTGACGAGCGTGAGATCGGCCTTCCGGCTCGGACCACCGGCCCGCTCGAGCGCATCGGCCACGCGAGCGCCCTCGGTGAGCCGCACGAGACCGGCGTGCCTGACGGCACCGACGACGTACACGACCAGCCGCGGCGCGGCGTCCGCCCCGCCCGCTGCCCTGCTCTCGGTGAGCGCGACAGCCTGCGCTGCGGGCGCGCGTGCCGTTCCCTGAGCGGCAATGCGCTTGCCGACGAGCGCGAGCACGGCGATGCAGACGACCAGCAGGATCGCCGTGTGCCGGCGCGGGAGCCGCTCGAAGATCATGTCGTCAATGGTGGCAACCGAGGTGTGACGACTTCGTGCCGACTCTGTGACGCGGCCGTGCCGATTTCTCCACCGCGGCGGAAACCGGACTTGCCGGACGAACACGCGTTCGTTAGAGTCGGCTGCTCGCCGACTCCCGCGTTCTTGCCGAGGAGGAGCATGCACCGCTACGCGACCGCACCACGATCGACCTTCGACGAGCTCTTCGAGCACGCCCGCTCGGGCACGTTCAAGCTCGATGCCGCGACCTATCCACCCGTCTGCGGCGGGCGCTCGGGCGCGGTCAGCCTCACCCTCGGCCACACCGGAGCGATGATCGTCCACGTCGAGCCGGGCGAGTGTCGCGCCGACGAGTTCCGGCTCAAGCTCCTGTTCGAGACGGGAACGTGCGTGTTCTCGACCCCGCACGAGCTCTGGAGCTTCTGGACCGGTCCGGTCGCGGAGGCGTTCGGGATCGAGCCGACGGTGGCAGCGGTGGTCGCGCCGGAGCCGGAGGCCGGCGATGAGGACGAGGCCCCGATGGCAGAGGCGCCGGCGGCGCGCTCGATGCTCGACGAGCAGGCACTCCCCTCCCACACGAAGGCCGAGGGCACCCTGACGGCGGCGAACCTCGCGGCCGAGCTCGCTCTCGTGATCCACGGCCAGGACGCGGCGCTCGAGCGGGTCGCGAGCGCCACGGTCGCCCAGCTCGGCAAGCGCCATCCAGCCCGACCCGGGTCGGTGGTGCTGCTCGGCCCGACAGGTGCCGGCAAGACCGCGACGGTCGAGGCACTCCCAGCGGCGCTGAGATCGCTCGGCTATGACGGCGCCAAGGTCTTCAGGCTCGATTGCGGCGAGCTGACCGACTCGATCCAGCTCACCCGCATCCTCGGCTCGCCGCCCGGCTACAGCGGCCACGCCGCAACGACGCCGCTCCTCACCGCCCTCGAGCGCCCAGGCTGCATCCTGCTCGTCGACGAGGTCGAGAAGGCGCATCCAGACCTGCTCGACCTGCTCCTCGGGCTGCTCGATGCAGGTCGCCTCCGCAGTCCTACCGGCCAGAACGTCGATGCGCGCCACGTCGTCGTGGCGCTGACGACGAGCGTGGAGAGCGAGGATCTCCTGGACGGGCTCGGGAGCACGCCTCTAGGCGACCGCTGGGCCGTGCAGCGCGCGTGCGCCGATCACCTGCGCGACGCGGGCCTTCCTCCCGATCTCGTCGGCCGCATCGGTGCGTTCGCCGCCTTTGCCGACCTCGACGGCGACGACGACGCGCGCCAGGGGATCGCGGAGTCGGCGATCGTGGCGCTCGCCGCCGAGTACGGGCTCGTCGTCGGAACGGTCGATCCGGTCGTCGTCGAGGTGGTGGAGGACATCGCGGAGGCCGCCGGAGACGCGGCCGGTGCGCGCGCCCTGCAGCACGCGGCCCGCGAGCTTCTGGCCGAGTGCTTCGCGGAGCTCGCCGCCGATGGTCCGCCGCTGCGGGTGACGATCGAGGCCGGGCCGCCGCTAGCGGTTCGAGTCAGCGAAGGCGCACGCCACACGGGCTGAGGCTCACGCCGCGGCTCGTCGCGAAACCCAGGAGAGAGGCTCGAGCCTCTCCCCTCTCACGCAGCGCGGGTCAGACGACGAGCGAGACGAGCCGGCCGGGCACGACGACCGTCTTGCGGAGCTCCTTGCCGTCGACGTACGCCTGCACGCGCTCGGAGGCGAGCGCCAGCGCCAGCAGCTCGTCGTCCGCGATCGTCGCCGCCACGCGGAGCTTGTCGCGCACCTTGCCGTTCACCTGCACCGCGATCTCGACCTCGTCGTGGACGAGAAGCGCGGGATCGGCCACGGGCCAGGCGCTCTCCCACAACCTCGCTGCGTCGTCTGAACCCCGCTGACCGATCACGCCCCACAGCTCCTCGGCCACGTGCGGCGCGTAGGGCTGGATCAGGGACACGGCGGTCTCGGTCGCGAAGCGCGCCGCCGGGTCGTCGGGATGCTTCTGGATCTCGTTGACGAGCTCCATCACGGCCGAGATCGCGCGTGTGGAACGAGAACCGCCGGTCGATGTCGTCGGTGACCTTCGCGATCGTCTGGTGCGTCTTGCGCGCCAGCGCGCCCGTGCCCGGATCGCCGGCCGGAACGGCTGCCTGCTCGTGCGCGATCCGCCAGATCCGGTTCAGGAACCGCCAGATGCCCTCCAGGCCGTTGTCCTGCCAGTCCATGTCCTCGTCGGCCGGGCCCATGAAGAGCGTGTACATCCGCACCGTGTCGGCGCCGTAGCGGTCGGCGTACTCGAGCGGGTTGACGACGTTGCCCTTCGACTTCGACATCTTGGCGCCGCCGGCGCCGATCATCCCCTGGTTGAACAGGCGCGCGAACGGCTCCCGGAACGAGCACATGCCCATCTCGTTCATCACCTTCGCGAAGAAGCGCGCGTAGAGCAGGTGCAGCACCGCGTGCTCGATGCCGCCGATGTACTGGTTGACGGGCAGCCAGTAGTCGGCGATCTCGCGGCCGAACGGCGCCTCGTCGTTGAACGGGTCGGTGTAGCGGATGAAGTACCACGACGAGTCGACGAACGTGTCCATCGTGTCGGTCTCGCGCAGCGCCGGCGCCGCCACAGGCCGGGCAGCGTCACGTTGACCCAGTCCTCGGCCGCGGCGAGCGGCGAGCGGCCCCTGCGGCGCGACCTCGGTGATGTCGGGCAGGACGACCGGCAGCTGGTCGTCCGGGCACGGCGACCTCGCCGCAGGCGGGACAGTGGATGATCGGGATCGGGCAGCCCCAGTAGCGCTGGCGCGAGAACAGCCAGTCGCGCAGGCGGTAGCCGATCGTCTGCTCGCCGAGGCCCTGCTCGGCCAGCCAGGCGACGATCTTCTCCTTCGCCTCGGGGCTCGGCAGCCCGGTGAAGGCGCCGGAGTTGACGAGCACCTCGTTGGCGGAGTGCGACGAGTAGGCGCCGCTCTCGGGCAGCTCCCCGCCCTCCGGCGCGACGACCGGGCCGGATCTCGATCCCGTAGCGCTCGGCGAACGCGTAGTCGCGCTCGTCGTGCGCCGGCACGGCCATGATCGCGCCGGTGCCGTAGCCCATCAGCACGTAGTCGGCGACCCAGATCGGGATCGGCTCGCCGTTGACCGGGTTGACCGCGAAGCGCCCGGTGAAGACGCCGTCCTTCTCCTTCGTCTCGCGCTCGACCTCGGAGCGGGCGGCGGTGTGGCGCACGTACTCGAGCACCTCGGCCTCGTGCTCCGACCCGGCGACGAGCTGCGGCGACCAGCGGGTTCTCGGGCGCCAGCACGAAGAACGTGGCCCCGAACAGCGTGTCGGGCCGCGTCGTGAAGACCGGCAGCTCCTCCCCGCTCCCCTCGACGCTGAAGACGACGCGGGCGCCGTGCGAGCGGCCGATCCAGTTGCGCTGCATCGTCAGGACGCGGTCGGGCCAGTCCTCGAGGTCGGCCATCTCGTCCAGCAGCGCGTCGGCGTAGTCGGTGATCCGGAAGTACCACTGGGTCAGGATCTTCGCCTCGACCTCGGCGCCGCACCGCTCGCAGCGGCCGTCGACGACCTGCTCGTTGGCGAGCACGGTCTGGTCGTTCGGGCACCACTTGACCGGGCGCCTCCTTGCGGTACGCGAGGCCCTTCTCGTAGAAGCGCAGGAACAGCCACTGCGTCCAGCGGTAGTACGTCGGGTCGGCCGTCGAGATCTCGCGGCTCCAGTCGATCGCCCAACCCATCCGGTGCATCTGCTCGCGGATCGAGACGATGTTGCGCTCGGTGACGGTGCGCGGATGCCCGCCTTCCTTGATCGCCGCGTTCTCCGCCGGCAGGCCGAACGCGTCGTAGCCCATCGGCCGCAGCACCTGCATCCCCTGGCGCCGTCGCGTGTGCGTGATCACGTCGCCGATCGTGTAGTTCAGCGTGTGCCCCATGTGGAGGTCGCCGGAGGGATACGGCAGCATCTCGACGACGTAGGACTTGCTGCGCTCGCCGCCCGCCAGCTCGGCGGGATCGGGGTTCGGGACGTGGAACGACTTCTCGTCGGCCCAGACCTGCTGCCATTTCGCCTCGATTGCCTGTGGGTCGTAGCGCTCCATCGTCTCCGTCACTTGTCGCTCGGGGTAATCCGGGTACAAAAAAGCCTCTCACTCGGAGAGGCTCAGGGGAGGACGTCACGGCTGTCGCCGCAGGTCTCCCTCGGTCACGTAAGAAGCAGGAACATCTCCCTGATCGTACCACCGTCGCTGCGTTCCGACCACCCCTGCGCGCCGCGGCCATTACGCTGGCGAGACGACAACCGCGAACAGGGAGAACGCACCATGCCGCTCGTCTCGATGCGCCAGCTCCTCGACGAAGCCGCCCGCGGCGGCTACGGCGTCGGGGCCTTCAACGTCAACAACATGGAGCAGATCCAGGCGATCATGGAGGCCGCGCGCGAGACGTCCTCGCCGGTGATCATCCAGGCGTCGCGCGGCGCGCGCTCGTACACGAACGACCGCTTCCTCTGGCACCTGATGCAGGCCGCCGTCGAGCTCTACCCGGAGATCCCCGTCGCGCTCCACCTCGACCACGGCAACGAGCCCGCGACCTGCATCTCGCGCGATCGACCTCGGCTTCACGAGCGTGATGATGGACGGCTCGCTCGAGGCCGACGGCAAGACGCCGTGCGTCGTTCGACTACAACGTCGCCGTCACGAAGGAGGTCGTCGAGTACGCCCACGCGCGCGGCGTCACGGTCGAAGGCGAGATCGGCACGCTCGGCGGCATCGAGGACGGCCACGGCTCCGGCGAGGTGCACCTGACCGATCCGGACGAGGCCGTCGCGTTCGTCGCAGCGACACGGGCGTCGACGCGCTCGCCGTCGCCTTCGGCACCTCCCACGGCGCCTACAAGTTCGCGCAGGAGCCCGACCGGCGACGTGCTCAAGATGGACCTGATCGAGGAGATCCACCGCCGCCTGCCCGACACGCACCTCGTCATGCACGGCTCGTCGAGCGTGCCGCCCGAGCTCGTGGCGCAGGTCAACCAGTACGGCGGCGCGCTCAAGCCCGCGTGGGGCGTGCCGGTGAAGGAGATCCAGCTCGGGATCCGGCACGGCGTCCGCAAGATCAACGTCGACACCGACTCGCGCCTCGCCGATCACCGGCGCGATCCGCAAGGTGTTCGCCGAGTCGCCCGAGAAGTTCGACCCGCGCGACTACCTCAAGCCCGCCCGCGCCGCGATGCAGGAGCTGATCGCCCGGCGGATGGAGCGACTTCGGCCAGGCCGGTCACGCCGGCGACTACGAGCCGCTCTCGCTCGAGGAGATGCGGGAGGGCTACGCCGCGGCGACCGCTGCCGCGTAGGGCGACTCGATGACCGGACCCGCCGACGAGGGGAACCTGCTCGGACTGTTCCCCGACTCGGCGCGGATCGTCGGCGCCGATCTCACGCTCGGCGAGATCGCCGGCGACGGAGCTCGCGGAGGAGTTCGGCACGCCGCTCGTCGTCTACTGCGAGAGCACGCTCCGCGCGCGGGCGCGGTCGCTGCTCGCCGCGGTCGACGGCGGTCACGTCGCGTTCGGGACGAAGGCGTTCGCGAACGTGGCCGTCCTTCGCCTTCTCCGCGAGGAGGGCATCCGCGCCGACGTTGCGTCGGGCGGCGAGCTCGAGTTCGCCCGGGCCGCCGGGTTCGGCGGCGACGAGATCGTCGTGCACGGCAACAACAAGGGCGAGGCGTTTCTCCGCGACGCGGCCGCCGAAGGCGCAACGGTCGTCCTCGACGCGCCCGACGAGGCGGTGATGGCGGCTGCCGCCGGGGTGCAGCGCGTGCTCGTGCGCGTCACGCTCGGCGTCGACGCCGACACCCACGAGGCGATCCGCACCGGGCATCACGGCTCGAAGTTCGGCCTTCCTCCGGCGCAGGCCCGCACGCTGATCGCGGACGCGCTCGCACGCGGCCTCGACGTGCTCGGACTGCACGTCCACGTCGGATCGCAGCTCGCCGACTTCGATGCGCAGGCGGAGACGATCGTGCGGCTCGCGTCGTTCGCCGCGTCGTGCCGCGACGAGCTCGGCTGGACCGCGCGCGTCGCGGATCTCGGCGGCGGCTTCGGCATCCGCCACAACCTCGACGAGCACGCGCCCGACGCAGCGGTGTTGGCCGCGAGCGCGGTCGAGACGGCGCGGCTCGCGTTCGCCGAGGCAGGTCTCCCGGCTCCCGAGGTCTGGCTCGAGCCGGGACGCTCGCTCGTCGGCACGGCCGGCGTGACGCTGTATCGCGTCGGCGCCGTCAAGCGCCTGCCGGAGCGGACGTGGGTCGCCGTCGACGGCGGCATGTCCGACAACCCGCGGCCGCAGCTCTACGACGCCGTCTATACCGCGCTCGCCGCCGACCGCGCCGACGAGGCCGCCGACGGAGCGCGTCAGCATCGCGGGAATGCACTGCGAGTCGGGCGACGTGCTCATCGACGACGTCACGCTGCCCGCGCCGCGGCGCGGCGACCTCATCGCGGTGCCGGCGACGGGCGCCTACACGCTCGCGATGGCGTCGAACTACAACGGCGTCACCCGGCCGGCGGCGGTGCTCGTCGCGGGCGGCAAGGCGCGGCTGATCCGACGGCGCGAGACGGCCGCCGACCTGCTGCGCAGCGAGGTGTGACCACGGCGCGGCGAGCTCCAGGAGGCTGCTGTGCTGGCGCCCGTGTTTCGGGACGGCGCCGGCGTCCTGCGGATCCTGCTGCTGCTGCGCACCGACCGCGGCATTCACGGCGGCCAGCTCGGCCTCCCGGGCGGGCGCCCGGAGCCAGCCGATCAGGGCGACTTTCTCGCGACGGCGCTCCGCGAGGCCGAGGAGGAGGTCGGTCTCCTGCCGTCGCAGGTCGAGGTGCTCGCCGCGCTCGATCCGCTCGAGACGATGGCGACCGGCTTCCGCGTCTATCCGTTCCTCGGGCTCGTGCCCCGACGTCGAGTGGCGGCTCCAGCCCGACGAGGTCGCACGCCTGCTCACTCCCGCCGTCGAGGATCTCGGCGAGGCGACCGAGCGGAGACGGCTGCCGTTCACCTCGGCCTACTTCGACCAGTCGATCGAGGTCGAGGGCATCGAGGTCGAGGGTCACGTGCTCTGGGGCATGACGCTGCGGCTGCTCGACGGCCTCGTGCCGCGGTTGCTTGCCGGCGAGTGGGACGTGTAGGTCGGGGAATTTCGAGCCGATACCGTCTCGGCGCTCGCGCACGCTCTCGACGCCGATGACTAGCGTGTGATCCGTGGACGGCCAACAGGGGTAGCGTCTCGATCCTTGAGCGGCGACCGCTATCGGATCGCGCCGCTGCGGCGTACCTCGAGCATCTCGGCGTCGACGCCACGCCGGGCGAGGTCGACGCCGCAACGCTCACCGCTCTCGCGCGGGCGCACGTCGCGCGGGTCCCGTACGAGAACATCGACATCTACCGCGGCGCGCCGCCGGGGATCGAGCCGCTCGCGTGCGTCGAGCGCGTGATCGGGGGCCGCGGTGGCTACTGCTTCCATCTCAACGGTGCGCTCATCACCCTGCTCGAGTGGCTCCAGGTCGACGTCACGCGCCATGTCTCGGGAGTGCAGGGCGGCGGGCGCGAGGCGCCAGGCCCGAACGGCAATCACCTCGGGATCACGGCGCGCCTGCCGGACGGGTCGGAGTGGTTCGTCGACGCCGGTCTCGGCGACGGCCCGTCGATCCGCTCCCGCTCGTCTTCGGCACCTACGAGCAGTCCGGATTCACCTACGAGCTGCGGGCCTCGACCTTCGATCCGGACGGGTGGAGGCTCGAGCACGACCCGCGCGGCGCGTTCATCGGCGCCGACTTCGCCGCCGCGCCCGCGCGGACCGAGCAGTTCCTCGACATGCACCACGAGCTCTCGACCGCCCCGACATCCGGCTTCGTCCGGATCGCCGACGTCATGCGTCGCACGGACGACGGCGGTCGAGGTCCTTCGCGGCTGCGTGCACATGACGACGACGAGCGCGGGCACCGACAGCGTCGAGGTCGACTCCGAGGCGGACTGGTGGGGGATCGTGATCGACGAGTTCGGCCTCGCTACGGCGATCTCCCGGCCGAGGAGCGCGCCCGCGTCTGGGGCATGGTGCGGCGCGTCGCACGAGGCGTGGGACGCGCGCACGGGCGCGAGCTGAGCCTCAGCCGGCAGTGCCGGCGGCGGAGCTCCTCCTCGACCCGCTCGGGGTCGAGACCGCGCGCCGCGAGCAGCACGTAGCTGTGGAACCAGAGGTCGGCGAGCTCCTCGACGAGGCGCTCGTCGGAGTCGGCCACGGCGGCGAGCGCCGTCTCGACACCCTCCTCCCCGACCTTCTGCGCGACCGCGGCGACGCCCGCGTCGAGCAGGCCGACGACGTACGAGCCCTCCGGGCGCGTCGCGGCGCGCTCGGCGACGACGCGCCAGAGCCAGGGCGCGAAGCACGACTCGGCGCCGGTGTGACAGGCAGGGCCGGCGGGATCGACGCGCAGCAGGATCGCGTCGCCGTCGCAGTCGTCCCGAATCTCGACGATCGCCAGCGTGTTCCCGGACGTCGCGCCCTTGTGCCAGTACTCCTGGCGCGACCGGCTCCAGAACCACGCCTCACCGCTCTCGCGGGTGCGGCGGAGCGCCTCCTCGTCCATCCAGGCGAGCATCAGGACGCGGCCGCTGCCGGCGTCCTGCACGATCGCGGGCATCAGCTCGCCCGGGCTCAGATCCTCACGTTCCATCCCGCCTCCCTCAGCTCGGCCTTCAACTCGGGTAGTCGCTCGGGGCGCTCGTGGACGATCGAGGCGATGATCGCCGCCTCGGCTCCGACCGCGAACGCCGCGCCGAGGTGCGCCGCCTCGCCCGCCCCGCCGGAGGCGATCACGGGCACCTCGACCGCCTCGGCGAACGCGCGCGTCAGCGGCAGGTCGTAGCCGGCCCGCGTGCCGTCGGCGTCGATCGACGTGACGAGCAGCTCGCCGGCGCCGCGCTCGACCGCCTCGATCGCCCAGTCGACGGCGTCGCGGCCACGCGGGTTCTTGCCGGCGTGGGTGACGACCTCGCCGGCCTTGCGCGTCGATCGCGCAGACGACCGCCTGCGAGCCGAACTCGTCGGCGAGCGCGGTGCAGGATCGACGGGTCGTCGAAGGCGGCCCGGTTGACCGCGACCTTGTCGGCGCCGGCGCGCAGCAGCGACGCGCGCGTCGTCGAGGCCGGTGACGCCGCCGCCGACCGTGAACGGGATCGTCAGCTCCGCCGCGGCGCGCTCGACCAGCTCGAGAATCGGGCCGCGGCCCTCGAGCGTGGCGGTGATGTCGAGGAAGACGAGCTCGTCGGCGCCGAGCTCCGAGTAGCGGGTCGCGAGCTCGATCGGCTCGCCCATCTCGCGCAGGTCGACGAAGTTCACGCCCTTGACGACGCGTCCTTCCTTGACGTCGAGGCAGGGGATTACGCGCTTCTTGACCATGCGAGCGCGTTCTCGAGCAGTCGGGCGCCGGCGGCTGCGCTCCGCTCGGGGTGAAACTGGACGCCGGCGACGGCGCCGTGCTCGACGGCTGCGACGACGCGGCCGTCGTGATCGGCCGTGGCGACGACGACGTCCTCGTCGGTCGGCTCGACGGCGAAGCTGTGCGCGAAGTAGACGTCCTGCCCGTCGAGCCCGTCGACGAGCGTCGATCGGCCGCGTGACGCGAGAGGTCGTTCCAGCCCATGTGCGGCACGCGCGTCGCGCGGACGCGCCGGACCGGGCCGTCGAGCAGCTCGAGGCCGCGTGCCGCCCTCCTCGCTCTCGCCGAACAGGAGCTGCATGCCGACGCAGATGCCGAGCACCGGCCTGCCGGCGGCGATGCGGTCGCGGATCGCCTCGTCGAGGCCGTTCGCGGCGAGCCCGCGCGCGGCGCTCTCGACGTGGCCGACGCCGGCGATCACCGCGAGCGGCGCCTCGCGCACGGCAGCGGCGTCGGTCGTGATCGACGCCTCGGCACCGGCCCGCGCGAAGGCCGAGGTGACCGAGCGCAGGTTGCCGGCGCCGTAGTCGGCGAGGACGACCTTCACGCGATGCCCTTGGTGGAGCGGATGCCGCCGTCGCCGGCCGCGACCGCCTGCCGCAGCGCCTGGCCGAGCGCCTTGAACGCGGCCTCGGCGACGTGGTGGTCGTCGGCTCCCGTCGCCTCGACGTGCACGGTGCAGCCCGCCTCCATCGTGAACCGCTCGAGCGCGTGCGGGAGCAGCGAGAGCGCGAGGCCGCCGACGCGCTCGCCCGTGAAGGCGAGCGAGATCTCGGCGTGCGCGCCGGCGGACGAGGTCGACCGCCGCCATCGCGCGGGCCTCGTCCATCGGCACGACGGCCGAGCCGTAGCGCGCGACTCCCTCGCGCGTTCCGAGCGCCTGCTGGACGGCGCTCGCCGAACGCGGCGAGCACGTCCTCGACGGTGTGGTGCTCGTCGACCTCGAGATCGCCGCCGGCGACGCAGTCGAGGTCGAACCCGGCGTGGAAGGCGAGCAGCGTCAGCAGGTGGTCGAGGAAGCCGATGCCCGGTCGCGACGTGCGACCGGCCGCTGCCGTCGAGCGACGAGCGTGATCCGGAGCGCCGTCTCGGTGCTCGTGCGGATGAGCGTTGCCTCGCGCCCGGGCGAGCGGGCCGGGCTCGGCGCCGAGCGCGCGCAGGAAGAGGTCGTTCTCGGCCGGCCGCCGGAGCGTGACCCGGATCCCCTCCGGGAAGCGGCGCACGATGATGCCCTGCTGCTCGAGCCGCGCGCCGAGATCGTCCGTCGCTGCGGATCCAGACGAAGTTGCCCGCGACGGGCGGCGCGTCGAAGCCCGGCCGCGACGAGGGCGTCGCGGACGCGCTCGCGCTCGGCGAGCTCCGCCGTCGAGGTCGTAGCGCGGATCGCGGAGCGCGGCCGCGGCGATCCGGGCGGCGGGCGCGGAGATCGGCGCCGGCGCTCGCCGCGCCTCGAGCACCGCGGCCGTCGCGGGAGCCGCGACCGCGTACCCGACGCGGAGCGCGGCGTAGCCGAAGGCCTTCGACATCGTGCGCAGCACGATCAGGTTCGGGCACTCGTCGAGCCACGGGATGACGCGTCTCGCCGCCGTACTCGACGTAGGCCTCGTCGACGACGACCGCGCGTCGGGATGGCGGCGCGCGAGCTCGACGAGCTCCGCCGCCGGGGTCGACGACGCCCGTCGGGTTGTCCGGGTTGCAGCGCCAGATCGAGGCTCGCGCCGTCGGCGCCGTCCGCGCCGGCGACGGGATCGGCGCCCGCGAGCATCGTCGCGATGCGGTAGAGCGCGTAGGTCGGCGGGACGATCGACGCCGTTCGCCCCGGCGCCGAGGAAGGTGCGGGCGCAGAGCAGGATGAGATCGTCGGCGCCCGCGCCGACGACGATCTGGTTCCACGCCACGTCGGCGCCGCCGTCGCGGGAGACGTACGCGGCCGCCGCCTCGCGCAGCTCGCGGTAGGTCCCGTCGGGATACGCGTTGAGCGTCGCGAAGCTCTCCGCCGAGCGGGATCTGGGCGACGCCGGGGAGCGCCGGCGTGTTCTGGTCGAACTTCAGCACCTGCGGCCGGGGCGAGGCCGTGCCGGGCGGCGACCTCGGCCACCGTGGCCGCCCAGGCGTAGGGCGCGAAGCCGTCCGGAAGCGGGACCGCGGCGGGACCTCCGCCCGAAGCGGCACGTGCGTCGCGCGTGGCTCGTCATCGCAGCCTCGCGGCACGTCGCTGCGCCGTGCACGTCCGCGCCGCATCGGCGGCGGCGTGCTCACGCGCGCTCCAGGAGGCGCTCGGCGGCGGCAGCGTGGAGCGGCAGGCCCTCGGCGCGCGCGATCGGCGCCGATCACGCCCGCCGCGGCGGCAGCTCCCGCGTCCGTCGCGCGGACGATCTGCAGCGGCTTCATGAACATCTCGAGCCCGAGCCCGCCGGAGGAGCGCGCGAGACCGCCCGTCGGCAGGACGTGCGTCGCGCCCGCCGCGTAGTCGCCGATGACGGCCGAGCCGCCGATGAAGACCGAGCCGGCGTTGCGCACGCCGGCGAGCAGCGCCTCGGGGTCGCGCACGTGCAGCTCGAGGTGCTCGGGCGCGAACGCCTCCGAGCGAGCAAGCGCATCAGCCAGCGATGCAACCGTCTCCACCATGACGTTGTCATATTGAGCAACAAGCGTAGAGACGCGCTCGGACAGCACCGCGTCGGTGCTGAGGAGGAGCGCTTCGCTGTCCGGCCCGTGCTCGGCCTGGGCGAGGAGGTCGGCGGCGCAGGCCTCGGCGTCGGCGGTCTCGTCGGCGATCACGATCACCTCGCTCGGGCCGGCGGGGAGGTCGATGCCGACGCGGCTCGAGACGAGCAGCTTCGCGGCGGTGACGTAGCGCGTTGCCCGGGCCGACGATCCGGTCGACGGGCGCGATCGTCTCGGTGCCGTAGGCGAGCGCTGCGACCGCCTGCGCGCCGCCGATCGCGTAGATCTCGTCGAGACCGAGCTCGCGGGCGACGACGAGCGTGACATCGACGGGATTCGGCGTCACGACGGCGATGCGCCTGACGCCTGCGACGAGCGCCGGCACGGCGGCCATGACGAGCGACGAGGGGAGCGGGAACGTCCCGCTCGGGACGCAGATGCCGACCGCGTCGAGCGGCAGCCAGCGGCGCTCGGAGACGATGCCCGGGAGCTGCCTCGACCACCGTGTCGGCCGGCCGCTGCGCCTCGTTGAACGTGCGCACCGCCCGGATCATCGCGCGCAGCGCGTCGAGCACCTCGTCCGACGACCGTCGCCGCGTCGATGCGCTCCTGCGAGACGCGAAACCCGTCCGGCCGCGGCCCGTCGAACCGCTCGGTCCACTCGAGCACGGCCGCGTCGCCTCGATCGCGCACGTCGGCGACGATCGGCGCCACGACCGCGATCGCGTCGTCGAGCCCCGCTCCTCTCACGGCACGAGCCGCTCGATCGGCAGGACGAGAATCGAGGTGGCGCCGGCATCGCGCAGCGCCGGGAGCAAGGCCCACACGTCGTCGGCGGCGACGGCGGCGTGGACGGCGATCGCGCCCTCGTCGGCCAGCTCGAGCACCGTCGGCGCACCCATGCTCGGGAGCACGTCGCGGATCGCCGGCAGCGTCTCGGTGGTCGCGTTCATCATCACGTAGCGCCGGCGCCGCGCGGCGACGACGCCGGAGAGCATCAGCTCGAGCCGCTCGACGAGGTCGTGCTGCTCCTCGACGGCGCCCCGGCCACCGATCAGAACCGCCTGCGAGGAGAGAAGCGTGCCGATCAGCCGCAGGCCGTTGGCGCTCGCAGTCGAGCCGGTCGAGACGAGATCGACGATCGCATCGGCGAGCCCGAGGCGCGGCGTCGCCTCGACCGAGCCGGAGACGGGGACGAGCTCGGCCGCGATGCCGCGCTCGTCGAGCAGCATCTTCGTCGAGACCGGGTAGGCCGTTGCGACCCGGAGGCCGTCGAGGTCGGCGATCGCGGCCTGCGGCGCATCGTTCGGCACCGCAGCCTGCAGCGTGCAGCGCGCGAACCCGAGCTCGGCGAGCGTGACGACGTCGGCGTTCGCCTCGACGACGAGGTTCGCGCCCGTCACGCCGAGGTGAACGACACCGTCCTGGACGTACTCGGGAATGTCGCTCGGGCGCACGAGCAGGAGGTCGACCGGCGCGTTGGCGCACGGCACGACGAGCGAGCGCTCGGTCGTCTCGAACGAGAGCCCTGCGTCGGCGCACAGCCGCAGCGTCGGCTCGGCCATCCGGCCCTTGGCCGGAACGGCCAGGGTGAGGCGGCCGTTCTCGCCGGCCCGGGTGAACGCGCTCATCGCCGCTTCTCTCCGCTCGAGGGCGATCCGGTAGCCGCCCGCGCCGTGCCTCACCCATTGCGCCACACGGGTGACCGTGGCCGTCGAGGTCGGCACCCGCTCGGCGATCTCGAGATACGGGACGCCCTCGTCGAGAAGGCGCGCGGTCTGCCAGCGGTGCACGAGCGCTTCGAGCTCGGCGCGCGTGCAGAGATCGCGGAGGAAGCGCGTCACCTCGTCGGTCGTCCGCAGCGTGCGGATCGCGGCTGCGAGCTCGTCGATACCGTCGACCAGGTCGAGCTGCTCCACTCGCGGTCGCGCGAGGTCGTCGCTGCTGTCGTCGTCCGTGCCATTGCCAATCATGATAGCATGATAACGTGTTAGCACAAGACTTCGACGTTCTTCCCGCGATCGACGTCCTCGAAGGACGCGTCGTCCGGCTCCATCAGGGGCGCCGCGAGGCCGTGACGATCGAGGGCGGCGATCCGGTCGAGCTCGCCCGCCGGTTCCGCGACGAGGGCGCCCGACGCCTCCATCTCGTCGACCTCGACGGAGCATTCAACGGCACGCCGACGCTCGGGCTCGTCGAGCGTGTCGCCTCGGCCGGCGGGCTCCCGCTCCAGGTCGGAGGCGGCTATCGCACCGAGAGCGCGATCGCGGACGCGATCGCAGCGGGCGCCGACCGCGTGATGGTCGGGACTGCCGCGCTCTCCCCCACGTTCCTCCGCGCGGCGGCCGCCCGGTTCGGCGATCAGCTCGTCGTCGCGATCGACGTCCGCGACGGCGAGGTCGCGGTCGACGGCTGGACGCGGAGCTCGGGCACGACGGCTGCGACGCTCGCCGCACGACTGCGCCGCAGCCGGGGTCAGACGGCTGCTCGTCACGAGCACGGCGCGCGACGGATCGCTCGCGGGGCCCGACGTCGAGCTCCTCGGCGAGGTGCTCGCTCGCCGGACTGCCGGTGATCGCGGCCGGCGGCATCTCGTCGATCGACGACCTGATCGCTGTGCGCGAGCTCGGGTGCGAGGCTGCGGTGGCGGGCAGCGCGCTCCTCGCGGGGCGCTTCACGCTGCCGGAAGCGCACCGGGCGCTCGCGGGCTGAGCCGGCCCGCGCCGAAATGCGCTGCGCCCCTCAGCGCGCAGGCTTCTGCGCCAGCACCCACAGAAACGCGACCTCGCCCTCGGGCTCCGTCATCGTCACGACCTCGGCGTGCAGCGGCACGAGGCCGGCCGCTTCGACGAGACCGCGGTTCGTGCCGGCGTCGTAGCTGCTGAAGAACATCGGGACGCCGAGCCAGTCGCCGGTCCAGTCAGGGCTGTCCGTGCTGCCCAGCGATGCGAGGAAGAGGCCACCCGGTGCGAGCCACGAGGCGATCCTCTCGAACAGCGCACCGTGCTCGACGCGCGGGAGATGGGAGATCGAGTACAGCGCCGTCACGGCAGCGAATGTCTCCTCCTCGAATCGCACCTCGCTCAGATCGGCGTGGATGAACGACGCACCTGGAACGTTCGCGCCGAGCGAGCTCGATCTGCCGCTCGGAGACGTCGACCCCGACGACGTCGAACCGCTCCGCCAGCCGGAGCGTCGACGGCAAGCCCGCGCCGCAGCCGAGATCGAGCACGCGTGGCGCCGTCCGGGAGGCGAGCCGCGAGATCCTCGACGAACCGATCACGTGGGTCGCCGACAACCCGGCTGCCCCAGTCGAGATACGCCTCTGCGATCGCGTCGTAACCGGCCCTGACCGTCGTCCAGCGGGTCGCGCCGGTGGCGTCAGCCCGGCTCACTTGCCGGGCGGATCCTTCGTCCAGCTCGCCACGATCCCCCGCTCGAGCTGCTGTCGCTGCGCGTCGCTCAGACGCGCTTCCGAGTGGATCAGCTTGTACTGCGCGCGGCGGCATCTCGTCGTTGCGGAGCACATCGACGACCTCCTCGAGGTTGGCCTCCTGCGGCCGCTGCCACTCGGAGAAGTTCAGCTTCGCCCGGCCGTCCTCGACGTCGTGCTGGGTCAGCCACGAGACCGGCGCAACGCTCGCGTACCACGGCCACTCGGTCAGGTTCGAGTGGCAGGCGAAACAGCGCGTCCTGCGCGAGGGCGCGCGTCTGCGGCGTGTTCCACTTGATCTCCTGCACGGTCTGCGGGTTCGTGTGATCGCGCCCGTAGGGGACGAACTGGATCGCGACGCAGCACGATCGCCGCCGAGGACGATGAGCCGGAAGAGGAGCTTCATCCGGTAAGCATGTCGTACCGGCAGGCTGGATGCGAGTCGACGCACGCCGCCGAGCGGCCGGCGGATAGCGCTCCAGCTACGCTCGCCGGGCATGACGATCCGCTTCTGCGACGACCTCGGTCGTCACGGGTTCTCCTGGATCGTCGAGGAGCCCATGACGCGAACGTCGCACGCGCTCGCAACGAGCGAAGGCGTCTGGCTCGTCGACCCGGTCGATTGGCCCGAGGCGATCGACCGGGCCACGTCGCTCGGCACGCCCGTCGGCGTGATCCAGCTCCTCGACCGGCACAACCGCGACAGCGCGGCAATCGCGGAGCGCCTCGGCGTGCCTCATCTCGATGGTGCCGGAGTCGCTGCCGGGAACGCCGTTCGAGGTGATCGAGATCAAGCGCGCGAAACGCTGGCGGGAGGTTGCACTGTGGTGGCCGGAGCAGCGGACGCTCGTCGTCGCCGAGGCCCTCGCGACGAACCGTTTCTTCCCGATCGGCGACGACCGGGTCGGCGTCCATCCGGTCCTGAGGCTGACGCCGCCGCGCCGGCTGCGCGCGTACGAGCCGGAGCACCTGCTCGTCGGCCACGGCGAGGGCGTTCACGGGCCGGAGGCGACGATCGCGCTGCACCAGGCGCTCGCCGCTCGCGGCTCTCGGCGTCAGGTGGGCCGTGTCGTGCCGTTCCGGATGTGGAGGAAGCCGTCGGAGCCAGCTGGCTCGCGATCAGCCGGGATCCTGCGCTAGGCCGATCCGCGCCGCGACGCCACTCCAGGTCGACGGCGACCCGCCAGCTGCCACGACCGCGCCGGTCGCCGGTCACTCCGGCGCGCTCACGCGCTCACGCCAGTTCAGGCGTTCGCGCCGGCCAGCCCCGGCCGCACCAGCCGCGCGGGCCGCTTCAGGCCCGCCTCGCGCACCGGCGGGTTGAGCGGCTCGGCGAGCGGCTCGGCTCCGAACGACCGCGCGCACCTGCTCCTCGGGCGGCGTCCCGTAGGTCGTCGTGCGCTGGCGCGGCACCCGGCCGGCCGAGCGGATCACGGCCTCCATCTGCTCGGGCGGAAGCTCCTGCCCCCACTCCGACCCTGCCGCCCGCGAGATCGACTCGTTCATCAGCGTGCCGCCGAGATCGTTGACGCCGGCGGCGAGCGCCTGCCGCACGCCCTCGGGCCCGATCTTCACCCACGACACCTGGATGTTGGTGATCAGCGGATGCAGGGCGAGCCGGGCGACCGAGTGGATGAGCAGCGTCTCGCCGAACGTCGGCCCTCGCCGCGCGCGGCCCTTGAGGAACATCGGCGCCTCCATCGGCACGAACGGCAGCGGCACGAACTCGGTGAAGCCGCCGCTCTGCACCTGCTGCTCACGCGCCCGGAGGAGGTGGTTGGCCCAGTTGCCCGGCCCGTCGACGTGACCCATCATCATCGTCACGTTCGAGCGCAGGCCGACGCGGTGCGCGGCATCGTGCACCTCGAGCCACTGGTCGGTCGAGACCTTGTCGGGGCAGATGATCGCGCGCACCTCGTCGTCGAGGATCTCCGCGGCGGTTCCGGGCAGCGAGCCGAGGCCGAGGTCGCGCAGGCGCGCGAGGTACTCGTCGAGCGTGAGCCCGAGCGTCGCCGCGCCCTGCCACACCTCGAGGGCGGAGAACGCGTGGATGTGGAGCCCCGGCACCGCCTCGCGGATCGAGGCGACGACCTCGGCGTAGTAGTCGCCCGTGAAGGCCGGGTGGATCCCGCCCTGCAGGCACACCTCGGTCGCGCCGCGATCCCACGCCTCCTGCGAGCGGCGCACGATCTCGTCCATCGGCACGAGGAATGCCGGGCCGCGCAGATTCTCCGCGAGCTTCCCCTTGGAAAACGCGCAGAAGCCGCACTTGAAGTAACAGACGTTCGTGTACTGGATGTTCCGCGTCACCACGTAGGTGACCTCGTCGCCGCACACCTCGCGGCGAAGGCGGTCGGCCGCAGCGAAGACCCGCTCCCGCTCGCTGCCGCGCGCCGAGAGCAGCCGCACGATCTCGTCCCGGCCGAGCTCCTCCCCGGCGAGCTCGAGCGGAATCGCGTCGCGCCGGACGAGGAACGGCACCTCGACGGGCTCGCCGGGCGCCCAGCGATCCTCGCGGGCGAGGCCGAGGCCGTCCGAGGCACGGCGCACGGCGGGCGCGACGGCAGGGTCGACCCAGCGATCGAGCTCGGCCACGTACTCGGGATAGAGCGGCAGCCGCGGGGCCAGGGCGAGCCCACGCGACTCGGTCGCTGCGCGCAGCCTCTCGATCTCGGGCCAGGGCGCCTCGGGATTGACGTGATCGATCGTGACCGGGGAGACGCCGCCCCAGTCGTCGATCCCCGCGTCGAGGAGCAGGGGAAAGTCGTCGTAGGCGAGGTTCGGCGGCGCCTGCACGTGCCAGCCGGAGCCGAGCAGCACGCGCGCCGCCGCGACCGTCCAGAGCTGCTCGTCGAGCGTCGCATCGGGATGGTCGGCCATCCGCGTGCCCGGCTTGGCGCGGAAGTTCTGGACGATCACCTCACCGACGTGCCCGTACTCGTCGTCGAGCGCCCGCAAGCGCGAGCAGGGCGTCGAGCCGCTCCTCCCGGGTCTCGCCGATGCCGATCAGGATGCCGCTCGTGAACGGGATCGCGAGCTCGCCGGCCAGCCGGATCGTCTCGAGCCGCACGGCGGGCACCTTGTCCGGCGACGCCCAGTGCGGCCCGCCCTTCAGCGACAGCCGGTCGGAGACCGTCTCGAGCATGATCCCCATCGACGCAGACACCGGGCGCAGCAGCTCGAGCTCGGCCCGGCTCATCACGCCCGGGTTGAGGTGAGGGAGCATCCCCGTCTCGTCGAGCACGCGGCCGGCGCAGTGCGCGAGGTACTCGATCGTCGTCGCGAAGCCGAGCTCCGCGAGCTCCTCACGCGCGACCCGATAGCGCAGCTCGGGCTTGTCGCCGAGGGTGAACAGCGCTTCCGTGCAGCCCGCCGCGGCTCCCGCCCGGGCGATCTCGAGCACCTCGTCGACCGGCAGGAAGGCTCGCTCGCCGCGGCGCGGCGGTCGCGCGAACGTGCAGTAGCCGCAGACATCGCGGCACAGCGTCGTCAGCGGGATGAAGACCTTGGGCGAGTACGTGACGAGGCGCCCGGTGCGGAGCGACCGCGCCTCGGCCATGAGGTCGGCAAGGGACGCGCTGAGGATCTCGGAGACGAGGTGTGCCATCGGTGACTTGTTGTCGCCGGGCGGTCTCCTCGCGCCGGAGGGTGAAGCATAGACGAGCGATCGGAGCCGACGGCGGCCCCTCGGGCGGCCCTAGCTGGTCGTCCGGTAGCCCCAGATGCCGCCGAACGACTTCCACGTCGCGCCCTGCCAGCGCTGCAGGAGCATCTGCTCGATCGGGAAGTGGTCATGGCCCGCCGTCTTGACGGCGATGCCGGGCAGCAGGAACGGGTTCCCGACCGCGGTGAAGGTGTCGAGCGCCTTGACGAGCGACTCGCGGGTGAGATCCTTGCCGGCCCGTCGCAGGGCCTCGACGGCCGTCCACGCAGCGGCCATCCCGTACACGTAGAGCGAGTCGTCGCCGGTCGCGCCCGGCGCGTAGCGGCTGAGGACCTTCCGGTAGAGCTTCATGCTGGCGTCGGTCTTCCACTGCGGATCGTTCGGGTCCTTCATGAACGCGATCGAGATCGTGCCGGCGACCAGCTTGTTCTGGCCGTCGTCGGACGCCCTCACCATCGTGGCCGCGCCCGCGCCTGCCGCGTTGTTGACCACGCGCTTCGGCTTCCAGCCGAGCTTGTTCGCGATCGAGTACGCCTGCACCGCGTAGTTCGGCGTCGCGAAGATGGCCAGCGTGTCGGCGCCGGACGCCTTCAGCTTCGCGATCTGCGCCGAGACGTCCGTCGTGGCGACGTCGTACGGCTGGGCAGCGATCACCTTCGCCTTCGAGCGCTGGAGCCCGCGCTTGAGCCCGCCGAGCAGATCCTTGCCGAAGTCGTCGTTCTCGAACAGCACCGCGATCGTGGCACCGGGCGCGGTGCGGGCGAGATACTTCCCGTAGACCCACCCCTCGGCCTGGTAGCTCGGCTGGAAGCCGCTCGAGTACGGGTAGGTCGCGTAGTCGCGCCCCCACGTCGTCGCGCCCGAGGCGACGAACAGCTGCGGCACCTTCATCGTGTTGAGCCACGGCCGCACGGCGAGGTTGCCTGCGGTGCCGAGCGAGTTGAACATCGCGAAGACCTTGTCCTGCTCGACGAGCTGGTGCGTGAGCGACACCGTCTCGGCAGCGGTGTTCGAGTCGTCGAGGACTCTGTACTCGATCTTGCGGCCGTTGACGCCGCCTCTGGCGTTGACGTACTTGAAGTAGGCGTCTGCTCCCCGCGAGATCGCCGCGTACGACGATGAGTACCCCGTCAGCGGTGCCGTCCCGCCGAGCAGGATCGAGTTCGATGTCACTCCGGGATCGCTCGCGCGAGCCGTCGCGGCGATCGCCGCCGTCGCGCCGACCACGAGTGAGGCAGCGACCGCAACGACCGTCAGCATCAGCCTCGGGTGCAATCGGGAAGCGCTCTTCGGGCGCGCGGCGGCGCGGACTCGCTCGACGGTCATGCCACGATGGTAGCCCCCGTCTGTTAGGGCTTCTGAAAGTCTCGCCCGCGCCGTGTCAGCTGCGTCACACGCGAGATCAGCCCTGCTGCGCCGCCCGGGAGGGCCAGCACGACGAGGATCAGGAACGCACCGTAGATCACGGCCGGCGCGCCCGGAGACTTCGAGATGTTCTGGGCCCAGAGCGGCATGAACTGGATGAAGATCGCGCCGATGATGAGCCCTTGCAACGAGCCGAGCCCCGCCGACGACGACGCCGACGAGGAGGAAGATCGAGAGCGCCACCGGGAACGTGTCGGGGTTGACGTAGGTCGTCGCGATCGCAAACAGGGCGCCCGCGGCGCCTGCGTAGGCCGCGCTGATCCCGAATGCGAGTGCCTTCGTGCGGGCGAGGCTGACGCCGGACGAGACCGCCGCCGTCTCGCTGTCCCGCACGGCGCGGAAGGCACGGCCGGTGCGCCCGCGCAGGATCAGCCAGCCGATCACGTAGCCGATCATCGCGATCGACCAGGCCAGGTAGTAGAGCCAGTTGTTGAAGTTGAGCTCGAAGCCCAGAGATGCGCACCGGCGTCAGCGACGCCGTCAGCTCGGGTGTGCCGAAGAGGTTGACGCCCGAGCCACCGCCGGTGAACCCCTCGAAGCGCTTGATCACCGAGGGCATCGCGACCGCGATCGCGAAGGTGGCGAGCGCGAGATAGAGGCCCGAGAGGCGGGCAGCCGGAAGCCCGAAGAGGAACCCGGCGACGCCCGTGACGACGATCGCGATCGGGATCGTGACGATGTCCTTGACGCCGTGATCGGTCATCAGGATCGCGGTCGTGTAGCCGCCGATCGCCATGAAGGCGCCGTGCCCGAGCGAGATCTGGCCGGTGTAGCCGGTGAGGATGTTGAGGCCGATCAGCGCCACGAGGTAGATGCCGACGTACGAGAACTGCTGGGCGCGGAAGTCGTTCACGAACGCGGGGAGCGTGAAGACGATGACGCTGACCACGACGAAGACGATCAGGGTGCGGAGCGTCGCGCGGCTCATACCTTCTTCACCTCGGGCTTCCCGAAGAGCCCGGCCGGGCGGACGAGAAGGACGACGAGGATCACGAGCAGCGCCGCCGGCAGGCGCAGGTCGGAGCCGATGAAGTCGATGTACGTCCCGATGAGGTTGAGGCCGACACCGAGGATCAGGCCGCCGACGACGGCCCCGATCGGCGAGTCGATCCCACCGAGCACGGCAGCGGCGAAGGCATAGATCAGCACCGACTGCATCATGTTCGGGTCGAGGAAGACGCTGGGTGCCGTCAGCATCCCGGCGATCGCCCCGAGCACGGCGGCGAGGCCCCAGCCGAGGCCGAGCATCAAGCGGAACCCGGACGCCGACGAGGCGCGCCTCGTTCGGATTGACGGCGGCGGCGCGCATGGCGAGCCCGACCTTCGTGAACTGGAAGAACACCCACATCACCGCGACGGCCGCGAAGCAGACGGCGATGGTGCCGACGTCGGCGTAGGCAATCGCGACCCCGCCGATGTCGAAGGTGCCGCCGGGGAAGGGGCTTTGCACCGCCCGCACCTCGCCGGTCCAGATCCACGTCGCGAGCCCGTTGAGCGTCAGCAGCAGGCCGATCGTGATGATGACGACGCGGATCTGCGAGCCGCGCTCGACGGGGCGGATCACCGCCTGGTGAATCCCGAAGCCACCGACGAACGACGCGACCAGCGTGATCGCGAACGCGGGCCAGTAGCCGACGCCGTGGTTCGTCGTCAGCGTCCAGGCGATGTAGGTGGAGAACATCGCCATCTCGCCCTGGGCGAAGTTGACGACGCCGGTGGCACGGTGGATCAGCACCAGCGCGAGCGCGAGCAGGCCGTAGATGCCGCCGGAGGCGAGACCCGAGACGATCTGTTGGAAGAACTGCGCCATCAGTACCCCAGGTAGCTCCGCCGGATGGCCTCGTCGTCGCGCAGGTCGGCGCTCGACCCGGACACGGCGACCTTGCCGACCTCGAGCACGTACGCGGTCGACGCTGCGTTGAGGGCGATCCGCGCGTCCTGCTCGACGACGAGCACGGTGAGGCCCTCCTTCTCGTTCAGCTCGCGCACGATGCGGAAGATCTCCTTCACGATCAGCGGCGCCAGGCCGAGCGACGGCTCGTCGAGCATCAGCAGCCGCGGCCGCCCCATCAGGGCCCGGGCGAGCGCGAGCATCTGCTGCTCGCCACCCGAGAGCGTGCCGGCGCGCTGCTCGCCCCGCTCGTTGATCCACGGGAAGTACGTCGCCATCCGCTCGATGTCCGCCTTCACCGACCTGGTTCGGCGGGTGTAGGCGCCGAGGCGCAGGTTCTCCGTGACGGAGAGCTCGGTGAACGTGCCGCGACCCTCGGGGACGTGCGCAACACCGGCCTTGGCCGAGGCCTCTGGCCCGCCGCGGAGCGGCTTGCCGTCGAGCAGGATCTCCCCGCTCCGCTTGACCGTCCCCGAGACGGAGCGGAGCGTCGTCGTCTTGCCGGCGCCGTTTGCCCCGAGCACTGCCACCACCGCGCCCTCCGGGACTGCGAGCGAGATCCCGCGCAGCGCCAGCACCGGCCCGTAGCGCGCCTCGACGTCGTTGAGCTCGAGCAGGGCGCTCATGCGTCGTCGTCGCTTCCGAGGTAGGCCTCGATCACGTCCGGGTTCGCCCGCACCTCATCGGGGGAGCCGTCGGCGATCTTGCGGCCGAAGCTCAGCACGTTGACGTGATCGGAGATGCGCATGACGAGGCTCATGTGATGCTCGACGAGGAGCACGGTGAGCGCATGATCGTCGCGGACGCGGAGGATGAAGTCGCCGAGCTCGTCCACCTCCTCGTGGTTGAGACCGCCGGCCGGCTCGTCGAGCAGGAGGAGGCGCGGCTTCGCGGCGAGCGCCCGTGCGATCTCGACCCGCTTCTGGATCCCGTACGGCAGCGCCGCCGCCATGTCGTTTGCCCGCTTGCCGAGGCCGACGTACTCGAGCGTCTCGCGGGCGTCGCTCTCCTTCACCCCACGCCCGAGAGCGTGCGCGCCGAGGAGGACGTTCTCGAGCACCGACATCGACCTGAACAGGTTGATGTTCTGGAACGTCCGAGCGATTCCACGCTCGACGATGCGATAGGCAGGCGTCTGCAGCAACGATGTCCCGTCCAGCTCGAGCTCACCTTCGTCGGGCGTGTAGAGGCGCGTGATCACGTTGAACGCCGTCGTCTTGCCGGCGCCGTTCGGGCCGATCAGGCCCGATATCTGCCCCGCCTCGACGTCGAACGACACGCCGTCGAGGGCAACGATGCCCCCGAAGCGGAGCGTGATCTCCCTGACCGACAGCAACGTCGCCACTGCGGCGGGAGGCTACTAGGTTCCGAGGTTGGGCGTTCTCAGGGAAGCCGAGGCGCCGAGAGCGCTGCGAGGCCGATTGCCAGCGTGAGCAGTAGTGCTGCGACACCCACGAACCCTGCGCTGACCTCGTGCGGCTTCGATGTCGTCGCGACGATCTTGCCGAGCCGCTCGTACACGGAGCTGAGCTTCTCCGCGTCGGTGACGTCGAACGACGAGCCGCCCGTCGACTCGGCGATGCGCGCCAGCGTCGTCCGGTCGGGAGGCACCGGGACGACGACCTCCTGGCCGTTGCGGTCGATCGTGACCGTTCCGGTCAGCGTGCCGAGTGCGATCGTGTAGACGGGGATGCCGGCTTCCTTGGCGAGCTTGGCTCCGTCGTCCGGCGACAGCAGGCCGTTCGTCTGGGTGCCGTCCGAGAGGAGGACGATGGCGCCGGTCGACGACGGGAGGGCGGCAGGCGTGGCCGTCTCGCCCTGCCCGGTCGACAGGCGCGTGAGCTCGACGCCGCGACCGAGGGCATCGCCGATCGCCGTCCCGTATCCGGGACCGAGTGACGAGATGCCGTCCTTGAGGAGGCCGCGGTCGGTCGTCGGAGAGGTGACGACGACCGAGTCGTCGGCAAAGGAGACGAGGCCCACCTTGACGCGGCTCGGCACGTGATTCGCAAAGGAGGTAATCGCGGCCCGCGCTGCTTCGAGCCGGCTCGGAGCAACGTCCGTCGCGACCATCGAGTACGACACATCGACGACCAGCACCACCGTAGCCCGGTCCGAGGTCGTGTCGATCGGCACGCGCGGGCGCGCGACCGCGACACAGAGCAGTGCCACGGCGCCGAGCAGTAGGCCGGCGATCAGATGGCGGCGCCAGTTCGAGCGGGTCGCAACCGACGCGAGCACGGCGAGGTTGGGGAACGAGATCGCGGTACGTGGCGGCCGTCGCTCGAACCACAGGTACCCGGCGAGCGCAAGGAGCGGCAGCACCAGCGTCGCGAGCAGATACGGGGAGGCGAAGCTCATCGGCTACCTGACCCTCGCGCAGACAGCCCGCACCTGCACCTCGGCATGCGTCCCCGCGGCGGCGGTTGCCGTGACGCGCGCAATGACCGCGCGGCCGGCCGTCGAGCGCCGCACCTTGACCGCACCACGCTGCAACTCCGACGGCGAGGCCGCCTGGCGGAAGGCGATCGCCGAGCTTCCCCCGAGGAGCTGCGCGGAGGCGGGACACGAGGCGCGCACTGTCTTCGTCGCGCCGCGAATCGGTGCGTTGACGACGACGCTGAACAGCGCCTGCGACGGCTTGATCGAGGCCTTGTACGCCGTCAGGGCCCGTCCGCCGCCACCCGAGGTGGGGATGCAGCCGAGGAACGGCCGGAAGCTCGAGGTCGCGGCCTTGGGAGGAACGCGGGTGGCATGGAAGACCACGCTGCGGCGCGTCGTCACGCCGGGACCGACCGGACTGCCCGTCTCGCCTCGGAACCAGACGTCGACGTCCGCCGTCGCCACGCGGGCATCGGTCCCGGCGACGACGTACCCCTTGATGCGGGCAGGCGAGCTCGTAGTCGATCCCTCCCGCCGGAACGACGACCCAGGGGCCGGTGACGGGAAGGCACACGCGCAGCCCCTTGCACTCGTCGGCGGCACGGGCGTCTCCGGCCGACAGGGCAGCGAGGAACGCCACGCCGAGGACGACGCAGAGCGCGAGGCTCCGGCGGCCGATCACAACGGCCTCCGCGTCCACGCGAGCGAGAGACCGGACGCGACGAGCAGGAAGATGGCGCCGACTCCGGCGAACGCCGCGGTCACCTCGCGCTTTTCGCGCCTCGAGCCGATCCGGCTGCCGAGGTCGCTGTAGACCGACTTGAGCTTCTCGGCGGTCGGCGCTGCAGCGAACCGTCCGCCGGTGATCTTCGCCACCTCCGCCAGCGTCTTGGCGTCGGGCGTGACGGTGACCTGCTCCTTGAGCCCGCCGGGCAGCGGCACCTCGACGACGGCATCGCTCGTTCCGAGCGCGACGGTGTTGACCGGGATCCCGAGCTTGCGCGCGTCCTCGGCCGCGACGAGGGGCTGCTTGCCACCTGCGGTCTGCTCACCGTCGGAGAGCAGGACGACGGTCGCAGGCGGTGCATCCTTGGGGGTCGGCTGGTCGGCGGTGAGACCGGGTCGGGCAGCGGCCACCGAGCGGTCGATCGCATCGCCGAGCGCCGTGCCCGATCCGAGCGTGATCTGGTCGAGTGCGGCTCGGGCCGCGTCACGGTCGGTCGTCGGGGAGAGCACAACGGTCGCCCGCGTCGAGAACGAGACGATGCCGATCGAGTACCCGTCGGGTGCGACGTCGAGGAAGGTGCGCGCGGCGGCATACGGCGGCCGCGAGCCGCGAGGGCTTCACGTCGGTCGCAGTCATCGAGCGGGAGGTGTCGAGCGCGAGGATGACGGTGGCCTCTCGCCCGGCAACGGAGAGCGTCGCGCGGGGACGGGCGACGCCGACGATCAACGCCGCAAGCGCCACGAGCGCCAGGGCAAACGGCAGGAGCCTTCTGATGCGTCGCGGCGCCGGAGCCGACGCCGCGACGAGCGCAGGCGTCCCGAACTCGGCACCCTGGGCCTTGCGACGGCGCTCACCGACGATCAGGAGCACGACGATCGCCGGGATCACGAGCAGGCCGAGCAGCGCCATGGGCGTTCCGAACGTCATCGGCGCTTCCCGAGATGCGCGGCGAGGACGCGGAGCCAGTCGCCTCTCGTCGAGAGCACGACGTGGGATGCACGGGCTGCGGCGAGGTCAGCCGCGACCTCGCGCCGCTCTGCGGCTGCGGCTTCCGCGAATCGCGTCCGCAGGGTCGCGTCGCTCGTGTCGACGCGAAGGCGCCCACCCGTCTCGGGATCCGAGAACCACACCTCCCCCACGTCGACGAGCTCGTCCTCGCGCGGATCGCGGATCTCGACGGCAAGCACGTCATGCCGGGCGGCGAGGTCGAGAAGCGGCAGGCGCCAATCGCGCGGGCCGCGAAAGTCGGAGACGACGGCGACGAGCGCCCGCTGCCGCGCCACGGCACCGAGCAGCGAGAGAGCCGGCGCCAGCTCGGGAGCGGCGCCGGGGCCGTCCTCGTTGCCGAGCGCCAGCAGGAGGCCGACGAGGCCGGTTCGGCCCTGGCGGGGCGGCAACGGCATCGGCGCGCCGGCGCCGAACGACGTCAGGCCGACGCGGTTGCCCCGCGCGCTGGCGGCGTGACCGAGGGCAAGCGCGACGCCTGTCGCGACGTCCGCCTTGCGGCGGTCGGCAGTGCCGAATCCCATCGACGGCGTCTGGTCGAGCACGACCCAGGTGACGAGCACGCGCTCGGCGAGCTGCACCCTGATGTGCGGCTCGCGCGTGCGCGCGGTCACGTTCCAGTCGATCAGGCGAACGTCGTCACCCGGCTCGTACGGCCGCACCTGCGCGAGCTCGCTGCCCCGCCCGAGCACGTGCGAGCGATGATCGCCCGCCAGCAGGCCGTCGACGCGCCGCCCGATCGAGAGCTCGAGCGCCCGGAGCAACGGCTCCGGCATCGGCCCGGGACCGGGGCGCTCCGGCGTCTCGACGACACCGAATGCCCGGAGACGGCGTCACGCGGCTACCGGCCGCCCGAGCTCGAGCGGTGGCATCGCGACTGCCTGAAGCACCAGGTCGAGCACGTCGTCCGCCGTCCGCTGCTCCGCGAGCGCCCTGTAGGTGAGCACGAGCCGGTGCCGGAGTGCGTCCTTGACGAGCGAGCGGATGTCCGTGCCGAGCACGTAGTCGCGACCGTGGATCAGCGCGAGCGCGCGGGCGCTCTGCACGAGGGCGATCGGGCCGCGAGGGCTGGCGCCGTACTCGACGTAGGCCGAGAGGTCAGCGAGCCCCACCATCGCCGGATTCCGCGTCGCCTCGGCGAGCGAGACGGCGTACGCAACCAGCGAGGGGTCGACGTAGACCTTCTGCACGGCCTGCTGCAGGCCCTTGAGGGACTCGAGCTCGAGCACCTGGCGGACGGTCGCGGCCGGAACGAGCGAGCGCTGGACGACCGTCAGCTCCTCGTCGCGCGACGGGTAGCCGACGACGACCTTCAGCATGAAGCGGTCGACCTGCGCCTCGGGCAGCGGATAGGTGCCCTCCGACTCGATCGGGTTCTGGGTCGCCATGACGAGGAACGGATCGGGCACGAAGTGGGTGTCGTGGCCGATCGTCACCTGACGCTCCTGCATCACCTCGAGCAGCGCCGACTGCACCTTGGCCGGCGCACGGTTGATCTCGTCGGCGAGCAGGAAGTTGCAGAAGACAGGCCCTTCCTCGGTGTCGAATCCGCCGGTGTCGGCGCGGTAGATGCGCGTGCCGACGAGGTCGCTCGGCACGAGATCCGGCGTGAACTGGACGCGACGGAACGTGCCACCGAGCACGGCAGCGGTCGTCTTGATCGTCAGCGTCTTGGCGAGGCCGGGGACGCCCTCGATCAGAAGATGGCCTCCCGCGACGAGGCACACGAGCACACGCTCGAGCATCTCGTCCTGGCCCGCGATCACGCGCTTCACCTCGACCAGCGCCTCCTCCAACTGGGTGCGATGGTCGACGGGCTCGGCGGTCTGCGGGGTCTCGGTTTCGGACATCGGCTCCTCCTTCTCAGTGGCGTTCACGCTCGCATCAGGGTAGACCCGAGAAGCTGTGACGCGGGTGAATGCGCCGTTAAGTCCAGCTGTGTAGTCCCTGAGCCCTCGAACCCTCTAGGATCACGCCGTGGACCTTCGCGACACCCCCGACGAGGCGCAGTTCCGCAGCGAGCTCAATGCATGGCTCGAGGCGAACGTGCCGTCGGAGCTCCGTGGCCATCGCGGTGGCGCCGCTCGCTACTCGGACGACGCGATCCGCAACTGGAGCCGGGCGCTCTACGAGGCGGGGTACATCGGGCTCACGTGGCCGAAGGACTACGGCGGCGGCGGCAAGCCGTACAGCTACCAGGCGATCTTCCTCGAGGAGACCGCGCGGGCCGAGGCGCCACAGCACCTCGGCGTGATCGGGCTCGGCATGGCCGGGCCGACGATCATCGCGCTCGGGACCGAGGCCCAGAAGGCGCGCTACCTGCAACCCCTTCTCGCCGCGGACGAGATCTGGTGCCAGGGCTTCTCGGAGCCTGACGCCGGCTCCGACCTCTCGGCGGTGCGCACGAGCGCGCGGCTCGAGGGCTCGCACTTCGTCGTCGACGGCCAGAAGGTGTGGTCGTCCTACGCGCACATCGCCGACTGGTGCATTCTCGTCACCCGCAGCGATCCCGAGTCGGTGCGCCACGCCGGGCTCACGTACCTGATCGTCGACATGAAGGCGCCCGGCGTCGAGGTGCGGCCGCTCCGCCAGATCACCGGCGAGGCCGAGTTCAACGAGATCTTCTTCACCGGCGTCGAGGTGCCCGTCGAGAACGTGGTCGGCGAGGTCGGCGGCGGCTGGCAGGTCGCGATGACGACGCTGCTCCACGAGCGCGGCACGCTCGGCTTCGCGCTCACGGCTGCGCTCGAGGTGATGGTCGGCAAGCTGATCGAGCTGGCCCGCGACCGCGGCGCGACACCGCTGCAGCGCGATGCGATCGCGCAGGAGTGGATCGAGCTGCAGGCGCTGCGCTACACGGCCTACCGGTCGCTCTCGGCTCTGATGAAGACCGGCATCCCCGGCCCCGAAGGCTCGATCCTGAAGCAGCAGTGGTCGGAGGCGGCGCAACGCCTGACGAAGCTCGCGCTCGAGCTGCTCGGCCCGGACGCGCAGCTTCTCGCCGAGAATGCACCGTACGGCGGGTACTGGCAGCACATGCAGCTCCGCAGCCGGGGCAACACGATCGAGGCCGGCACGTCGGAGATCCTCCGCAACATCATCGCCGAGCGCGTGCTCGGGCTGCCGAGGTCGCGCTGATGGATTTCGCGTTCACGCCCGAGCAGGAGGAGCTCCGCGCCCAGGCCCGTGCCTTCCTCGCGGCCAACCCCGAGCCGTCCTGGCAGGAGCTTGCCGACCTCGGCTGGACGGGCGTCTCGGTCGCCGAGGAGAACGGCGGTGCCGGGCTCGGGTTCCTCGAGGAGGCGATCCTGTTCGAGGAGATGGGACGCGCCCTCACCCACGCGCCGTACTGGTCGACCGTCGCGGTCACGCTGCCGGCGCTGCCGGCCGACCTGCAGGCCGAGGTTGCGAGCGGCGCTGCCAGCTGGACGCTCGCCACCGGCCCGCTCGTCGCAGACCTCGACACCGCAACCCGCGTCGCCTACGTCGGCGGCGACACGATCTGGGAGCTCGAGGGATTCGCGCACGAGGTGCTCGAGACGAACGACGAGACACGGCCGCTTGGCGTCGTCTCGGGTGGCGAGGCAGGGCGCAAGCTCGCGAGCTCCGAGCTGCTGCCGCAGCTCCGCTCCCGCTCGCTGACGGCGCTCGCGCTCGAGGCATGCGGCGTCGGCGCGAGGGCGCTCGAGCTCGCCGTCGCCTATGCGGGCGAGCGACAGCAGTTCGGCAAGCCGATCGGCACCTACCAGGCGATCTCGCATCCGCTCGCAACGACGCTGATGGAGCTCGAGCTCGGCAGGTCGCTGGCGCTCCATCGCCGCCTGGTGCATCAGCGAGGACGACGATCGGACGCCGATTGCGGCAGCCTCCGCCAAGTCGCTCTGCGCCGACGCAGCCGTCGCGGCCTGCGAGCGGTCGATCCAGGTGCATGGCGGCATCGGCTTCACGTGGGAGCACGTGCTCCACCGCCTCTACAAGCGCGCCCTCTGGATCCAGTCCTGGGAGGCGTCCGGGGCCCAGCTTCGCTCGGAGATAGCTGCCCATCTGCTCGACGGCGACGGAGGCTGAGATGCAGGGATTGACGATGGACTACCAGCTCAACGTGGGGACGATCCTGCGGCGCGGCGAGGAGCTGTTCGGCCACAAGTCGATCACGAGCCGGCTGCCCGACAAGAGCTGGCACACCTACACCTACGCCGACTTCGCCCGTCGCGCGAAGCAGCTCTCGCTGGCGCTCCGCGACGAGCTCGGCCTCGCCGACGGCGACCGGGTGGCCACGTTCGCCTGGAACCACCACGAGCACATGGAGGCGTATCTCGGAGCCCCGATCGGCGGCTTCGTCACCCACACGCTCAACCTGCGGCTCCATCCCGACGACCTCACCTACATCGCGAAGCACGCCGGCGATCGCGTCCTGATCGCCGACAAGACGCTGTGGCCGCTCGTCGAGGCGTTCCGCGACCGCGTCGGCTTCGAGCACGTGATCGCGGTCGGCGCCGGCGAGACCCCGCCCGGCGCGATCGAGTACGAGGACCTGATCGCGACGGCCGACCCCGAAGCGTTCATCTACCGCGACATCGACGAGCGCTCGGCGGCGGCGATGTGTTACACGAGCGGCACGACGGGACAGCCCAAGGGCGTCGTCTACTCGCATCGCGCGATCGTGATCCACTCGCTCGCGTCGACCCAGTCGAGCTCGCTCGGCATCGGCGAGGCGGACGTCGTGCTGCCGGTCGTGCCGATGTTCCACGCCAACGCGTGGGGCTTTCCGTTCACGTGCACGCTGGTCGGCTCGGACCAGGTCTTCCCCGGCCCGCACCTCGACCCGGCGACGCTGCTCGACGGCTTCGTCGAGCAGGGGGTGACCGTCACCGCCGGGGTGCCGACGATCTGGATGGGCATCCTGCAGATGCTCGACGCCGAGCCCGACCGGTGGGACCTGTCGCGGCTGCGCTCGATGATCGTCGGCGGCGCCGCGGCACCGCAGGCGATGATCGAGGGCTTCGAGAAGCGCCACGGCCTCCACATCGTCCACGCCTGGGGCATGACGGAGATGGCGCCGATGGGCACCATCTCGGCCCTCTCGAGCCGCGAGCTGGCGCTCTCCGAGGAGGAGCAGTACACGCTACCGCGCCAAGCAGGGGCTCCCGTCCCCGTTCGTCGAGATCAGCGCCCGCGGCGGCGAGGGCCTCGTTCCCTGGGACGGCGCCACGATGGGCGAGCTCGAGGTGCGCGGCCCCTGGATCGCGTCGTCGTACTACAACGCGCCCGAGGCGAACGATCGCTGGACGGACGACGGCTGGTTCAAGACCGGCGACATCGTCACGATCGAGCCGAACGGCTACGTCGAGATCCAGGACCGCTCCAAGGATCTCGTCAAGTCCGGCGGCGAGTGGATCTCGACCGTCGCGCTCGAGAACGCGCTGATGGGCCACCCGGCGGTGCTCGAGGCTGCGGTGATCGCGATCCCGGACGAGAAGTGGTCGGAGCGCCCGCTCGCCGTGGTCGTGTTCCGCGAGGGCCAGACGGCCGACGCCGACGAGCTGCGCGCGTTCCTGGCGCCGAACTTCGCCAAGTGGTGGCTCCCGGAGCGGTTCGAGGCCGTCGACGAGATCCCGAAGACGGCGGTCGGCAAGTTCCGCAAGACTGCGCTGCGAGAGCAGTTCGCGACGGCGTCGTAGGGGCGAGGCGTGCCTCGCCCGCCGTCCGGCCACCTACCGAGGAGGATCATTGGGAACGTTCGTCACCACTGAGCACGACGGCGCGGTCGCGCTCGTCACGATCGACAACCCGCCGATGAACGCGCTCTCGGCAGCGCTCGTCGCGGAGCTCGAGGCCGAGGTCGGGCGGCTCGACAGCGACCCCGAGACGCGCGCCGTCGTCCTGCGCGGCGCCGGTGAGCGGGCGTTCGTCGCCGGGGCCGACATCAAGGAGTTTCCGGCGCTGCGCGAGGCGGGTGGCAACGAGGGAGGCGCGGCACGCGGCCTCCACGCGATCGGCCGCCGCATGGATGCCGCCCACACGCCGTTCGTGGCCGCGATCAACGGCTACTGCCTCGGCGGCGGGCTCGAGCTCGCGATGTGCTGCGACGTGCGCATCTGCGCCGACAACGCGCACCTCGGCCAGCCCGAGATCAAGCTCGGGCTGATCCCGGGCGGCGGCGGCACCCAGCGTCTCCCCCGCCTCATCGGCGTCGGTCGCGCGAATCTCCTCAACCTCAGCGGTGAGTTCATCGACGCCGAGACGGCGTATGCGTGGGGCCTCGTCGAGAAGGTCGTTCCCGCCGACGAGCTCATCGCCGCCGCGACCGCCGTCGCTGCGAGCTTCGCGGCCGTGTCGCCGCACGCGGTTGCGGTGATCCGCGAGCTCGCGCGGACGACGCGCGACCTCTCGCTCGAGGAGGGCCTCCGTCGCGAGGCCGATGGCTTCCGCCGCTGCCTCCTCTCGGAGGACGGGCAAGAGGGCGTCGCCGCGTTCGTCGAGAAGCGCCAGCCGGAGTTCACGGGTCGCTGATGCAGGCGGTCGTGCTCGAGGGGATCGGCGAGCCCGGAGCAGCTCGTGCTGCGCGAGCTGCCGCCTCCGGCGCCCGAGGACGGCCAGGTCGTGATCGAGGTGAAGGCCGTCGGCGATCAACTTCCTCGAGATCCTGGTCCGCCGCGGCCTCTATCCGCAGATGCCCGAGCTGCCCTGGATCCCGGGCACCGAGGTGGCCGGAGTGACGGACGACGGCCGGAGGGTGATCGGCCTCGTCCGGTCGTCGGGTGGTGGCTACGCCGAGCAGGCGGCGGTCGACGAGCAGTGGCTCTTCGACCTGCCCGAGCGGTGCGTCGTTCGAGGAGGGCGCCGCGTTCCTGATGGCGTACCTGACCGCCTGGATCCCGCTCACCCGGCAGGTCGTGATCCACCCCGGAGCGCGCGTGCTCGTGCATGCCGCGGCCGGAGGCGTCGGCAGCGCGGCGGTCGTCGTCGCCCGCGACCTCGGGGCCGAGGTCGTCGCGACGGCCGGCTCGGCCGACAAGCTCGCGCTGCCGCTCTCGCTCGGCGCGAGCGCAGGCGGTCACCTACGACCAGCTCGCCGAGATCGAGCCGGTCGACGTCGTCTTCGACCCGGTCGGCGGCCAGCTGTTCGCCGACTCGATCAAGCTCCTGCGGCCGCTCGGCGCCGCGATCGCGATCGGCTTCGCCGGCGGGCTCTGGCAGCCGATCGACCCGGCGCTCCTCGTCGGGCGCAACGTCGGCGTCCAGGGCTTCTATCTCGGCCGGCTGATGCAGCGGCGAGCCCGACGTCGTCCGCGAGGCGGCGGCCGACCTGCTGCGGCTCTGGGACGCCGGGCAGGTGCGCCCGATCGTCGGCGCGACGTTCCCGCTCGCCGAGGCGGCGGAGGCCCATCGCCTGGTCGAGAGCAGGCGCTCGACCGGAAAGGTCGTGCTCGTCCCGTGAGAGCGCTCGTCACCGGCGGCGCGGCAGGGCTCGGCGCGGCGATGGTCGCGCGGCTCGAGGCCGAGGGCTTCGAGGTCGACGTCCTCGATCTCACGACCGGCTTCGACGTCACCGACCCCGCCCAGTGGGACGCGGTCGGGCCGGTCGACGTCGCCTGCCTCAACGCGGGCATTCTCGGCGGCAAGGCCGATCCGGCGGCGATCTCGCTCGAGCGCTACCGGCAGGCGATGGCGGTCAACGTCGACGGCGTCGTCCTCGGCGTCAGGCGCCTCGCTCAGGTGATGCCCTCGGGCGGCCGGATCGTGGCGACCGCGTCGCTCGCCGGCCTCACCGCGATGCCGGACGATCCGGTCTACGCCGCCACGAAGCACGCGGTCGTCGGCTTCGTCCGCAGCGTCGCGCCGTCGCTCGAGCGTCGCGGGATCCAGATCAACGCCGATCTGCCCCGGCATCGCCGACACGACGATGCTCGCCGGCGCCGTCCGGGAGCGGCTCGACGCTGCCGGCTTCCCGGTGATCGCTCCCGCAGCCGTTGCCGACGCGGTCTGGCTCGCGCTCGGCTCCGGGCTCACGGGCCATGCCTGGGCGGTCCAGCCGGGCCGGGATCCGGTCGACTTCCACTTCGCGAACGTTCCCGGCGCCAAGACCGCCGAGGGCGTCGTCGTCCCACCACCGTCGCTGGCGCCATGACCCGGGAGGCGTTCGCCAGCCAGGACGCACCGGCCGCCGTCGGCCCGTACTCGCAGGCCGTCGTCTCCGGCGATCACGTCTTCCTCTCCGGTCAGACGCCGATCGACCCCGCACGGGCGCGCTCGTCGACGCGGACGTCGGCGGCCAGACGCAACGCTGCTTCGACAACCTGGCCGCCGTGCTCGCTGCGGCCGGCCTCACGTTCGACGACGTGGTCAAGGTCAACGTCTATCTCACGTCGATGGACGACTTCGGCGAGATGAACGAGGTCTACGCGCGCCAGTTCAGCGAGCCGTACCCGGCCCGCACGACGGTCGCGGTGGCGGCGCTGCCGCTCGGCGCCCGGATCGAGATCGAGCTCGTCGCCGCAGGACGCAGCGTCGAGTCAGGCCAGGCCCGTCGCTACCCGAACTGCCAGGGATCGCCGGCGGCGTAGCTCTTCAGGATCCGCCGCGCGACGACCATCCGGTGCACCTCGTCCGGCCCGTCGTAGATGCGGCCCGGCGCGCGCGTGCATCGCCATCTGGGCGAGCGGCGTCTCGTCGGTCAGCCCGCGGGCGCCGTGCACCTGGATCGCGCGGTCGATCACCTCGTTCAGCACCCCGGCCGCGTAGAACTTGAGCAGCGAGACCTCGACGCGCGCCTCCGACCCCTCGTCGATCTTGCGCGCCGTGTCCATCGTCAGCAGCCGGCAGGCCTGGATCTCGGCGGCCGAGTCGGCGATCCAGTTCTGCACCGTCTGCTTGTCGGCGAGCGGGCCGCCGAACGCCTCGCGCTCGAGCGCGTGGGAGCACATCAGCTCGAACGCCCGCTGCATCTGCCCGAGCCAGCGCATCACGTGGTGGATCCGGCCCGGGCCGAGCCGCTTCTGGGCGAGCCTGAACGCCTCGCCCCGCTCGCCGAGCGTGTTCGCAACCGGCACCCGCACGCCCGTCGTAGCGCACCTCGCAGTGGGTGTTCCAGGCGCGGCCGCCGTGACCCATCACCGGACGTGCCCGGCGAGATCGTGACGCCCGGGCGCATCGGACGGCACGAGGATCATCGTCCCGCGCTTGTACGTCTCGGCGTCGGGATCGGAGATCGCGAAGACGATCCCGAACGTCGACCCCTCGGCGCCGCTCGAGAACCACTTGTGGCCGTCGATCACCCACTCGTCGCCGTCGAGCACGGCCCTCGTCCGCAGCAGGGTCGGGTCGGAGCCGGCGACGTCGGGCTCGGTCATCGAGAAGAACGACCGCGCCCGCCCCGCCACGAGCGGCTCGAGGAACTGCGCCTTCTGCTCGCTCGGTGCCGAACTGGTGCAGGATCTCGGCGTTGCCGGCGTCGGGCGCCTGACAGCCGAAGACGAGCTGCGCCCAGTGCGCGCGCCCGATCTCCTCGTTCATGCAGGCGTAGTAGAGGAACCCCTCGCCCGTCCCGCCCGCCTCGGCCGGCATGTGCGGCGCCCACAGCCCGGCCGCCCGCGCCTGCTCCTGCAGCGACCGCGACGAGCTCCTGCGCAGCATCGTCCTCGCGGTCGAGCAGCCGCTCGTTCGGGAACACGTGCTCCTCCATGAACGCGCGGTACGAGCTCGCGGCGCTCGAGGTACGCGGGCGGGAAGAGTGCGGTGCTCACCGGAGTAGGATCGTTCACATGCGCCTCGCTCTGCAACTCGGGTACGACGACCCGCTCGGCGGCATCGCCCTCGCGCAGGAGGCCGACCGGCTCGGGTTCCACTCGGTCTGGACGTCCGAAGCCTACGGCACGGACGCTGTCACGCCCATGGCCTGGGTCGCGGCGACCACCGAGCGCATCGCGGTCGGGCAGCGCGATCATGCAGATGCCGGCGCGCTCGCCGGCCGCGACGGCGGCGACCGTCGCGACGCTCGACATCCTCTCCGGCGGCCGCGTCCTGCTCGGGCTCGGGACGTCGGGGCCGCAGGTCGCGGAGGGCTGGCACGGCCAGGCCTGGGGCAAGCCGCTGACGCGCACGCGCGAGTACGTCGAGATCGTGCGCACGATCCTGCGTCGCGAGGAGCCGCTCGAGCACCACGGCGAGCACTACGACATTCCCTACAGCGGCGCCGGACGCGACCGGTCTCGGCAAGCCGCTCAAGATCATCATCCACCCCACCGCGCAACGAGGTGCCGATCTACCTGGCGGCGATCGGGCCGAAGAACGTCGCGCTCACGGCCGAGATCGCGGACGGCTGGCTGCCGATCTTCTTCTCGCCCGAGCGCGCGCCCGGCGTGCACGGCCCCGCGCTCGAGGAAGGCTTCGCGCGGCGCGGCGGCCGGCCCGAAGGCTGGGACCTGGCGCCGCTCGTGCCGGTGCTGATGGACGACGACGTGCAGGCGTGCCGCGACTTCCTGCGACCGATGCTCGCGCTCTACGTCGGCGGCATGGGAGCGCGTGGCCAGAACTTCTACACCCGCCTCGCGCAGCGCTACGGCTTCGAGGCCGAGGCAGCCGAGATCCAGGACCACTACCTCGCCGGCCGCAAGGGCGACGCCGCGGCGGCCGTGCCCGATGCGCTCGTCGACGAGATCGCGCTCGTCGGCAGCCGCGACCGCATCGCCGACCGGCTCGCAGCCTGGCGCGAGAGCGGCGTCACGACGATGGTGCTCCAGGCACGGCAGCGCGAGGCGCTGCAGGCGCTCGCGGAGCTCGTGGGTTGAAGGAGGCGGTGAAGGACGCGTCGAGGAGGCGCTCGGCACCGTCGTCACGCAGGCGACGCAGCTGGCCGGCGGCGCCTCGAAGGAGGCCTGGGCGGTAACGACCGCCGACGGACGCGAGCTGCTCCTCCGTCGCGCCGGCGGCGGCGTGATCCACGTCGACACGCTCTCGCTCCGCGACGAGTTCGCCGTGATCTCCGCGGCGCGCGATGCCGGCGTCCGGGTCCCGGAGCCGATCGCGTACCTCGGCGATCTCGACGGGCGGGAGGCGTTCGTGATGGAGCTCGTGCACGGCGAGACGATCGGCCGCCGCATCGTCAAGGCGCCGCCGGCAGGGCTCGGCGTGCAGATGGCCGACGAGCTCGCCAAGGTGCACTCGATCCCGGTCACGGCGCTGCCCCAGCTGCCCGTCCCGGATCTCTGGCAGCGCCTGTACGCCGAGCTCGACCAGGTCGACGAGCCTCATCCCGCGATCGAGCTCGGGCTCGTGTGGTGCCGGGAGCGGCTCCCGCTCGAGCGGCCTCGGGTCGTCAACCACGGCGACTTCCGGATCGGCAACCTGATGGTCGACGAGAACGGGCTCGTGGCCGTGCTCGACTGGGAGTTCGCCCACGTCTCGGACCCGGCGGAGGACCTCGCGTGGCCGCTCGTGCGCGCGTGGCGGTTCGGCCGGGACGAGCTTCGCCTCGGCGGCATCGGCAGCCGTCGAGCCGTACCTCGAGCGCTACGCCGAGCTGACGGGCGTCGAGGTGCCGATCGACGAGCTGCTCGCCTGGGAGGTGCTCGGCAACTGCAAGTGGGCGATCGGCGCGCTCAACCAGTCCCGCCGCCATCTCCAGGGCGAGGAGCGCAGCGTCGAGCTCGCGATCCTCGGCCGCCTCGCGGCGGAGATGGAGCTCGAGCTCCTCGATCTGATCGAGAAGGCGGCATGAGCACCGACCGACCGAACGCAAGCGAGCTCGCGACCGCGGTGCGAGAGTTCCTCGAGGCCGAGATCCTGCCGGTGCTCACCGACCATCGGCTCCGCTTTCGCACCCTCGTCGCGATGAACGCGCTCTCGATCGTCGAGCGCGAGGCACCCGGGCCGACGGAGGCGGACTGGGCGACGGCACGGCGGATCCGCGCCGGCGACATCCGCGCCGGCGATCTCCAGGAGCTGCGGGCGGCGGTCGAGGCACGGCTCGCGATCGCAAGCCCCGGCTACCTGGATCGCTACCGGTGAGCGAGCCGCCACCCGCCGCCGGATCTACCTGATGCGCCACGGCGCGGTGGCCTACTTCGACGACGCAGGCCGGCCCGTGCCGCCCGAGACGGTGCCGCTGACCGACGAAGGCCGAGCCCAGGCAGAGGCGGCGCGCGACCTGCTCGCGGGGATCACGTTCGACCGCGTGATCGCGAGCGGGCTGCCACGGACGGTCGAGACCGCCGAGCTCGTCGCCCCGGAGCGGACGCAGGAGGTCTGGCCGGAGCTGCAGGAGCTCCGCGGCGACCGGCTCTCGTCGATCCCTCCCTCCGAGCTCGAGCACGCCTTCGTGCATGCCTTTCGCGGCGTCGTCCCGAACGACAGGAAGTTCCTCGGCGGCGAGACGATCGGCGAGCTGTTCGACCGCGTCGTTCCGGCGCTCGACCGCCTGCTCGCCGACCCGGACTGGGACACGGTGCTGCTCGTGCTCCACGGCGCCGTCAACCGGGCGATCCTCTCGCACGCGCTGACCGGCGAGCGGATGTTCCTCGGCCACTTCGAGCAGGCACCCGGCTGCATCAACGTCCTCGACGTCGGCGACGGCTGGATCGTGCGCGCCGTCAACGTCAGCCCGTCCGACCTCGCCCACCGCGCGACCCGCGAGACGACGATGGAGGGCTACTGGGCGCGCTACCGCGGCAGCGCTCGAGCAGCCCCGAAAACGACGACGGGGCCGGCGATGCCGGCCCCGTCGATCGAGCTTCTTGAGCGTTCGTACGGGCTAGGTGCCCGAGGTCGAGCACTTCGTCGAGGACACGGGCTTGAACGTGCCGTCCGTGAACTTGACGAGCTGCTCGCACTTGATCGGGAACTGGTTCGTGGCGTTGTTCCGCTGCTTGACGCCCGGCAGCAGGAAGGGGTTCGCCTGGTTCCAGGTCCGGAACGCCTTCATCAGCGAGGCGCGCGTCGGGTTCTTGCCGGCGCCGTAGAGCAGCTCGACGAAGGCCTCGGCGGTGGCGACACCGTAGAGGTTGAGGCCGTCGGTGACGCGGCCCTTGGGGTAGTACTTCGCCATGACCTGCTTGTAGAGCTTCATGCGCGGCGTCGTTGTCCCACTTCGGGTTGGCCGGGTCCTTCGCGTACTGCGTGGTGAACGTGCGGTTGACGAGATCGCCGCCGCCGTTCGCCTTGGCGAGCGTCAGGAACGTGTCCGTCGCCGAGACCGAGTTCGTGTAGATCACGGCCGGCGAGAACTTGAGCGCGTTCGCCGTCGCATACGCCTGGATCGTCTTGGTCGGCGTGGCGAGGATCACGAAGATCGTCGCTCCGCTCGCCCGCAGCTTCACGATCTGGGAGGCGACGCTCGGTGCGGTGACCTCGAACGGCTCCTTGTCGACGATGTTCGACGCCTTGGCGCCGAGCCCGGCCTCGAGGCCCTTGATGTAGTCCTTGCCGTAATCGTCGTTCTGGTAGAGGACGCCGATCTTGGCATTCGGGCTGTTACGGGCGATCGCCTCGCCGTAGAAGCGGCCCTCGAGCTGGTAGGCGGGCTGCCAGCCGGTCGTCCACGGGTACTGCTTCCAGTCCGCGCCCCAGGTCGTCGCGCCCGTCGAGACGAGCATGTGCGGGACCTTCTTCGAGTTCAGGTACGGCCGGATCGCGAGGTTGACCTCGGTGCCGAGCGAGCCGACGATCGCGAACACGTTGTCCTGCTCGACGAGACCGCGCGTGAGCTGCACGGCGTTCGGCGGCGAGTACTGATCGTCCTTGTAGTTCCAGATGATCTGGCGGCCGTAGACACCGCGCTTGCCGTCAGGCCCGCGGCGGGCATTGATGTACGAGAAGTACGCCTTCATCGCCACCGGGATGGTCGCGTACAGCGACGCAGGTCCCGAGAGCGGGAAGGTCCCGCCAATCTTGATGGAAGTCGCAGTGACGCCGGCTTCCGTCGATGCGGTCGTCGCTGTCGACGCCGTGATTCCGAGCGACGCGACGAGCGCGAGCGCGATGAGCATGACCCTGCGCATGGACTCTCCTTGAGTGAGTGAAGCTGGCTTTGACGGGACGACCCTAACCGTCCCATCACCTAGACGCTAGGGCCGCCCCATTTGTTGTGAATTGGCCGTTTTCGAGCTCTACAGACAAACTGTTGTTATCAACAGCAGCCTGCTCGTATCAGCCGAGCCCGATCTCGAGCGCCAGCGCCTCAGCCTCGTCGAGGTCGTCCGCGATCGCCTCGATTCCGCTCGCCCAGATGGACGGATCGGTCAGATCGAGGCCGACCATCGACGCGAGCTCCTCGGGAGACTTGGAGCCACCGGCCCGCAGCAGATCGAGATACGGGCCGACGATCGCATCGCCTTCGCGCTGGTAGGAGCGGAAGATCGCGAGCGCGAACAGATAGCCGTAGGCATACGCGTAGACGTAGCCGGGCGTTCCCATGAAGTGCGGGATGTAGCTCCACCAGGAGTCGTAGCCGTCGATGCCGACCGAGTCGCCGAACAGCTCCGACTGGCACTGGATCCAGAGCTCGCTGAGCCGGTCGGTCGAGAGCTCGCCCTGCTCGCGCCGCTCGGTGTGGGTCAGGTTCTCGAAGCGGTTCATCGCGATCTGACGGAACGTGGTCGCGATCGCGTCCTCGAGCTGCCCGGTGAGCAGGTCGAGCCGCTTGCGCGGGTCGTCCTCGGCCGCGAGCATGCCCTTGAACGTCAGGGCCTCGCCGAACACGGATGCGGTCTCCGCCGTCGTCAGCGGCGTCGAGGCGTTGAACAGCCCGAGCGGCTGGGCCATCGAGCCGTGCAGCGCGTGGCCGAGCTCGTGCGCGAGCGTGAGGATCGAGCGGCGGTCGCCGGTGTAGTTCATGAAGACGTACGGGTGGACGCCCGGCACGTTGGTCGCGCAGTACGCGCCGTGGCGCTTGTCGGGCCGCACCGGAGCGTCGATCCAGTTGTCGTCGAAGAACTGCTCGACGGCGGCGCCTGCCTCGCTCGAGAAGCTGCTGTACGCATCGACGACGACGCGACGGGCCTCGTCCCAGGACGTCTTCGAGGCGTCGTCGGCGACGGGAGCGAAGCGGTCGTAGTGCTCGAGCCGGTCGAGGCCGAGCAGCTTCGCCTTGAGGCGGTAGTAGCGCTGCGGCACGTCGTAGCGCGACGTGGCCGCGTCGATGAGCGCCTGAACGGCGACATCGGACGTCTCGTTGGCGAGGTTGCGCGACGTGATCCACGTCGGGTACCCGCGGAGCCGGTCGTCGATCCACTTGTCGACGAGGATCGTGTTGAAGATCGAGGTGCGGGTGCGGATCGTGGGCTGCAGCGCCTCGGTCACGCCCTCGGCCGCGCCACGCCGCACGTCGCGGTCGGACGAGTAGAGCTTCGCCATCGCCGACTCGAGCGCGACCGGCTCGGCCTCGCCTTCGAGGTTGACGCGGATGCCGCCGAGCACCTCCTCGTAGAGCCGCGACCACGCCGAGACGCCGGAGACGGCCTTCTCGGTCAGGATCTTCTCCTCCGGCTCGGTGAGCAGGTACGGGCGGAACACGCGCTGCGCCTTGAGCCAGTGGCGCCAGTGGTCGAGCGCCGGATCCTCGAGCAGCGCCGAGGCCGTCTCGTCGTCGATCGCGGCCCACTCGAGGCCGAAGAAGAGCAGCTGGGTCTCGAGGCTCGCGGCCTTCTCGCCGAGCTTCGCGACGAGCGCGCCGCGGGCGGGATCGGCCATGTTGGTGGAGAAGCTCATGTGCGCGTAGTAGAGGGCGCGCGTCGCGATCGCCTCGATCCGCTCGTACTCGTTGATCGCGTCTGCGAGCTCGGCAGCCGACAGGGTCGCGACCTTGCCGTAGGTGCGGTCGCGGAAGGCACTCGTCGCGGCTTCGGCCTCTGCGAAGTCGCTCTCGATGCGTGGGTCGTCGCCTGAGGCGTAGAGGTCGGAGAGGTCCCACGCGACCTCTTCGGCACCGGTCTGCTCGATAGTTGTCATGCGCTGGAGATTAGCGCGGCATCCGTCACGGGCGCCTGACAGGCGAAGCGCTCGCAGACGTAGACGGCGGGCATGCCGTCGACGAGGCTCTTGCCGGCGAGCAGCGGCACCGCGTCGGCAGGCCCGATCGCAGCGACCGTGTTCGGCGCGAACGGCGCCAGCGCCGCGCGGGCGACGGCGCTCTCGGGCGGCCCGACGATCGCGATCTCACGCGGCGGCGAGAGCCAGAGGTCGAGCGCGCAGAGCGTCCAGCCGAAGGCACCCGGGGCGCGGGTCGAGCGTCGGCGCCACGAGCCGCAGCACCGACACGCCGAGGCGCTCGAGCTCGTCGTCGCCCCAGATCCGGCCGAGCCGCAGCAGGACGTGCGCGAGCATCGAGTTGCCGGAGGGGATCGGGTTGTCGTCGAGCCCCTTCGTCCGGGCCACGAGCTCCTCCCCACCCGTCGGCGCGAGGAAGAAGCCGCCGTAGACGGGATCGTGGAACAGCTCGACAGCGAGCAGCGCGAGCCGGTGCGCCTCCGTCAGGAAGCGCACCTCGCCCGTCGCGAGGTGGAGCTCGAGCAGCCCGTGCGCAACGTTCGCGTAGTCGTCGAGGAAGCCCTCGCCGCTGACCTTGCCCTCGCGCCAGGAGCGCGAGAGGCGGCCGTCCTCGCGGGAGAGCGGCCCGAGCAGGAACTCCCCCACGCCGACGCGCGGCGTCGAGCCAGTCGGCGCGCTCGAGCCGGCGGGCGCCCTCGGCGAGCGCCGCGAGCGCGAGCCCGTTCCAGGAGGCGAGCACCTTGTCGTCGAGGCCCGGCTGGGGCCGGAGCTCGCGCTCGGCGAGCAGCCGGGCGCGCAGCTCGGGATCGAGCGAGCCGCGGATGATCGAGCGGCCGTGCTCGAAGGGCTCGCAGCAGCTCCGCCGGCACGCCCTCGTCCTCCGTCCAGGTGAACGTGAGGCCCTCGACGCCGTTCGTGTCGGCGTCCTGCGCCGAGGCGAGGCCACCCTCGGGCAGCCGCAGCTCGCGGACGACGTAGTCGAGCGTCTCCTCGACGATCGCGCGATACCGCGCCTCGCCCGTGACGACGAACGCGTGCAGGTAGGTGGAGGCGAGCAGCGCGTTGTCGTAGAGCATCTTCTCGAAGTGCGGCACGAGCCAGCGCTCGTCGACCGAGTAGCGGTGGAAGCCGCCACCGACGAGGTCGTACATCCCGCCGGCGGCCATGCCGTCGAGCGTCTTCGTCACCATCTCGATCGCCTCGGGCGAGTCGCGGCGGAGCAGGAACTCGAGCGTCGAGGCGGGCGGGAACTTCGGCGCCCGGCCGAAGCCGCCGTGGACGGGCTCGAACGTGCGCGCGATCCCGCGCTCGGCCTCGTCGAGGAGCGCTGCGGTGAGCGGCTCGGCGGACGGCTCGATCCGGGCGGAGTGGCTCGCCGCCTCGACGAGCCGGCGCGCCTGCGTGACGATGTCGTCGCGCTGCGTGTCCCAGGCCTCGGCCACCGCGAGCAGGAGCTGGGCGAAGGACGGCAGGCCGTGCCGCGGCTCGGGCGGGAAGTAGGTGCCGGCGTAGAACGGCTCGCCCGCCGGCGTGAGGAAGACGGTCATCGGCCAGCCGCCCTGCCCGGTCATCGAGACGGTCGCGTCCATGTAGAGCGCGTCGACGTCGGGCCGCTCCTCGCGGTCGACCTTGACGTTGACGAAGTGCTCGTTCATCAGCGCCGCCGTGGCGGCGCTCTCGAACGACTCGTGCGCCATCACGTGGCACCAGTGGCAGGCGCTGTAGCCGACCGAGAGCAGGATCGGCCTCTCCTCGCTCCGCGCCCGCTCGAGCGCCTCCGGCCCCCACGGGTACCAGTCGACCGGGTTCTCGGCGTGCTGGAGCAGGTACGGGCTCGTCTCGGCGGCGAGGCGGTTCATCCCGTCAGCCTACGTTCGCGCTGCCGCCCCACCGCGTCGGCATGGTTACGATCGCGCCGTGTCGACGCTGCCGACCGGAACCGTCACCTTCGTGTTCACCGACATCGAGGGCTCGACCCGGCTGCTCCAGCAGCTCGGGGACGCGTACGCCGACGTGACGCGCGATCACCGGCGGATCGTCCGCGAGACGTTCTCCGCGAACGGCGGCTCGGAGGTCGACACGCAGGGCGACGCGTTCTTCTACTCGTTCGGACGCGCCCGCGATGCCGTTCGCGCCGCCGTCGCGGCCCAGCGCGCGCTCGAGGCACACGAGTGGCCCGACGGCGCCGCCGTGCGGGTGCGGATGGGGCTGCACACCGGTGAGCCCACGGTCGGCGAGGAGGGGTACCTCGGGCTCGATGTCGTCCGCGCGGCTCGGATCTGCTCGGCGGGCCACGGCGGCCAGATCCTCCTCTCGGAGACGACGCGCTCGCTGATCGGGAACGACCTGCCGGAGGGCGCCAGCGTCCTCGACCTCGGCGAGGCGAAGCTGAAGGACATCCAGCACGAGCGGCTGTTCCAGCTGTCGGTCGACGGCGAGCAGCACTCGTTCCCGCCGCTCAAGACCGAGGTCAAGAAGAGCTCCGACGACCTGCTCGATGCGCGGATCGACGCATTCGTGGAGCAGCAGATCGCACAGGCGTTCACGCGGCGGCAACCCCGGGAAGGCTCCGATGAAGGCCGCAGCCGGCGGCTGCGCGATCGCGGTCGCCGTGCTCGTCGTGTTCCTGCTGGCCGTGCTGGCCGTGATCCTGCTCGTCAAGCTCGCGTTCTAGGCGGGCGGCTCGGTCGGAGTCTCCGGTCCGGATGCTGCTCCCTTGGCACGCCGGTGCCTGATCCACTCGACCAGGAACGCGACGGAGAAGGCGATCGCGAGCCCGAGCACGACGCCCTTCCACGGCTGCTCCTCGAATTGCTTGCCGCCGATGTAGCCGAGCATCGTCGCGTAGGTCGCCCAGAGGCCGCCCGCGACGAGGTCGTAGCGGAAGAAGCGGTGCCACGGCAGGCCCCTCGTGTAGCCGGACGTGAACGTGACCGCCGTCCGGCCGAACGGGATGAAGCGCGCGATGATGATGATGTAGCTCCCGCGTTCCTCGAGCTGCTTTTCGGCCCAGTCGAACCCCTTCAGCGCCTTCGGGTGGTGGAACAGCCGCTTCACCGTCCGCTCGCCGGCGAACTTGCCGATCCCGTACGAGATGTTGTCGCCGATCACGGCGCCGGCCCAGGCGGCGAGGATCACGAGGAAGACGTTCAGCTTGCCGGCGCCCGCGAGCGTGCCGGCGACGATCACGATCGTCTCGCTCGGGACGAACGGGAAGAACGCGTCCAGAATCGCAACCCCGAGGATGACGAGGTAGCTCCAGTTCGAGCTCGAGACCCAGTCGACCATCTGGTGGAACACGACTGCATCCTCGCAGAGACCCGAACCGCGATGATGGAGCCGATGACGCCGAGCGCCCTCACCCCGCTCAGCGGCATGCGCGTGCTCGACGTCACGACGTCGATCGCCGGCCCCTACTGCGCCCAGATCCTGGCGACGCTCGGCGCCGACGTGATCAAGGTCGAGCGCCCCGACACGGGCGACGACGGCCGGGCCTGGGGGCCGCCGTTCTGGAACGGCGAGGGGACGATGTTCCTCTCCGCCAACGCGGGCAAGCGCTCGCTCGCGCTCTCACTCCGCGACGAGCGCGGCCGCGAGGCGCTGCTGCGGCTCGTCGACGGCGCCGACGTGTTCCTGCAGAGCCTGCGCCCCGGGCTCGCCGACGAGCTCGGGCTCGGCCCCGACGCGCTTGCGGGCACGCAACCCCCGGCTCGTCTACTGCTCGGTCGGCGCCTACGGGCACGTCGGCCCGCTCAGCCACGAGCCGGGCTACGACGCGCTGATGCAGGCGGCCGGCGGCCTGATCTCGATCACCGGCGAGCCCGGCCGGCCCGGCGTGCGCGTCGGCTCGTCGCTGATCGACCAGGGCACCGGGACGTGGGCCGCGGTCGGCGTGCTGGCGGCGCTGCTCGAGCGCGGCTCGACCGGTGAGGGATCGGTCGTCGACGTGTCGCTCTACGAGACGGCGATCGGCTACGTCGGCTATCACCTGGCCGGCTACTTCGCCGCAGGCACGGTGCCGCACGGCCAGGGGACGCGCTTCCCGATGGTGGCGCCCTACCAGGTGTTCGCGACGCGGGACGGCGAGCTGATGATCGCCGGCGGCAACGACCGCCTGTTCGCCGCGATCTGCGCCGTCCTCGAGCTGCCCGAGCTCGTCGACGACCCCCGCTTCGCCACGAACCCCGACCGGGTGAGCCATCGCGACGAGCTCTGTGCGATCCTGGAACAGGCGCTCGCGACGAACGACACGGCGCACTGGCATGCCCGGCTGACGGAGGCGGGCGTTCCCGCCGCCCCTGTCGCGGACATCGCCGATGTCGCGAACGCACCGCAGACGGAAGCGCTCGGAATGATCCAGCACCTCGACCACCCAACGATCCCCGACCTCAGGCTCACCGCGCTGCCGCTCTCGTTCGACGGCGAGCGGGCCCTGTACCCGTCGCCGCCGCCCGCCGTCGGGGAGCACACCGCCGAGATCCTCGGCGAGCTGGGATACGAGCCCGACGAGATCGCGGCCCTGGCCGCAGAGGGAGTGATCCGGCAATGAGTCACGTCTCCGCATCGTTCAGCGCCACCATTCGCGTGCGGCTGGCGGACGCGCCGGGCGCGTTCGGGCGGCTGGCCAGCGCGATCGGCGAGGCCGGCGGCTCACTCGGCGCGATCGACCTCGTTCGCGTCGAGAAGGGCATCAAGATCCGCGACGTCACGGTCGACGCCTCCGACTCGGAGCATCTCGAGCGGATCGTCGAGAGCGTTCGCCGGGTCGAAGGCATCGAGGTCGAGCACGTCTCGGATCGCACGTTCCTGATGCACCTCGGCGGCAAGATCGAGATGCAGTCGAAGGTCCCGGTCAAGACGCGCGACGACCTCTCGATGGCCTACACCCCCGGCGTCGCGCGCATCTGCCAGGCAATCGCCGCCGATCGCGAGCTCGCCTGGAACCTGACGAGCAAGCAGAACACCGTCGCGGTCGTCTCCGACGGCACCGCCGTGCTCGGGCTCGGCGACATCGGCCCCGAGGCGGCGATGCCGGTGATGGAGGGCAAGGCGCTCCTGTTCAAGGAGTTCGGCGGCGTCGACGCCTGGCCGCTCTGCCTCGACACGAAGGACCCGGACGAGATCGTCGCGATCGTGAAGGCGATCGCGCCGGGCTTCGGCGGCATCAACCTCGAGGACATCTCCGCCCCACGCTGCTTCGAGATCGAGCAGCGGCTGCGGGCCGAGCTCGACATCCCGGTCTTCCACGACGACCAGCACGGCACCGCGATCGTCGTGCTCGCGGCGCTCCTCAACGCGCTCCGCGTCGTCGGCAAGCGCATCGAGGAGATCACGGTCGTGACGACCGGCGTCGGCGCGGCCGGCGTCGCGGTGACGGACATCCTGCTCAACGCCGGCGTCCGCACCGTGATCGGCTGCGACCACGAGGGGGCGATCTACGACGGTCGCGAGGGGCTGAATCCCGTCAAGCAGTCGTTCGCCGAACGCACGAACCCCGACTGCCTGCAGGGCACCGCGGACGAGCTCCTCGCCGGCGCCGACGTCTACCTCGGCCTCTCGATGCCGGGCGCCGTGTCTCGGGCGGGAATCGAGCGGATGGCGGACGACGCGATCGTGTTCGCGATGGCCAACCCGACGCCCGAGATCGCGCCGGAGGATCTGCCGCCCGGCAAGGTCGCCGTCGTCGCGACCGGACGCTCGGACTACCCGAACCAGATCAACAACGTGCTCGCGTTCCCCGGCGTCTTCCGCGGCGCCCTCGACGTCCGGGCGAGCACGATCACGGAGGGCATGAAGGTCGCCGCCGGCCACGCGATCGCGTCGGTGATCGGCGACGACGAGCTCGGGCCGGAGTACGTGATCCCGAGCGTGTTCAACCGCGACGTCGCGCTCGCGGTTGCGGCGGCGGTGGCCGAGGCGGCCGAGGCAGACGGCGTCGCCCGGCGCCTGCGCGGCTAGCAGGCTTGGCGGGGACAGGCTGAAGCCTGCTCCCCGGCCCTACTCGTAGTGCAGCGCTTCGAGCGGGTCGAGCTTCGCGGCGCGGCGCGCCGGGAAGATCGCGGCCAGCACCCCGACGATGATCGCCGCGATCGCGAACACGATCACCTGAGCTCGTCGGGAACGAGAAGTCGATCAGGTCGATCTTGTAGATCAGCAGCCCGGCCGAGGATCGAGGCCGAGGACGATCCCGATGAACGCGCCGATCAGCGACGTGATCACGCTCTCGTGCCGGATCATGCGGCGCGTCTGACGCCGCGTCATCCCGATCGCTCGCAGCATCCCGATCTCACGCGTGCGCTCGAAGACGCTGAGCACGAGCGTGTTGACGATCCCGAAGAGGCTGACGATGATCGAGAGCCCGAGCAGGACGTAGAGGATGTTGAGGATCGACTTGAGCCCGGAGATCTGGTTGTCCACGAACTCCTGGCGCGTCTGCGACCTTCGCGTTCGGGAACGGCTTCAGCGCTGCCTCGAGCGCCGCCGCGTTCGCGTCCGTCTCGCCGCCCTCCATGAGCACGAACGAGTAGATGTTCTTCGGGTTGCCAGTTCTGGGCGTCCCAGGCCTCGGTCGAGATCGTGACGACGCCGAACGGCGATCCACCGGACGGCGGGTCGAAGATCCCCTTGACCGTGAAGGTCTCGGTGTTGCCGTTCGCGAAGGTGATCTCCGATCGGCGAGCCGACCTGGAGATTGTGCTTCTCGGCGAAGTCCTTGTCGACGAACGCGCCGTCCTTCCCGAGCTCGTCGAAGACGTCGTCCGACCCCTCGACCCAGTCGAGCTTGATCACCTTGCGACGCGCCCGGATCGACCGCCGGTCGAGAACTCGGTCGAGCCGAAGACGAGCGTCTCGCCGCGTGCGGACGTTGCCGATCGCCTGGACACCAGGCGCCTGGGCAGCCGCCTCGGCGGCGTCGATCGGGATCGGTGAGAAGTTGTTCTGTGCCGTGATCGCGTAGTCACCGACGAAGATCTCGTTGACGGCGCCGGTGAACGTCTGCACGACGCTGCCGGCCAGGGTGGCGACGAGCGTGACGAGGGCGAGCCCGATCATCAGAGCCGCCGCAGTCGACGCCGTGCGCTGCGGGTTCCGGCGGGCGTTGTCGCGGGCGAGTGCGCCGGCCGCCCCGCCGAACCGTGCGCCGGGCCAGCCGAGAATGCCCGTCGAGGCCGGGGATCAGCGGCGCCGACAGCATCGCGACGCCGATGAACACCAGCACCATCCCGAGGATCATGAAGAGCAGGATCTGCGTCGTATCGAGATCGGGCCCGAACAGCCCCCACAGCAGGCCGGCGAAGCCGAGCAGCGTGACGACACGCGGCGATCGGCGTCCGGAAGCGGGCAAAGCGGCCCGGGGCGATCGACGCACCCTCGCGCACGGCGGCGATCGGAGGCACTCGCGTCGCCTTGAAGGCGGGCATGATGCTCGCGATCAGCGTCACGATGATCCCGAGCAGCAGCGAGACGATGATCGTCCGGGTGCTGAAGATGAGGCCGTTGTTCGGGCAGCGTGAACCCGACCGCGTCGAAGAGCTTGAACAGCCCGATCGCGAGCGCGAGGCCGAGGAACAGCCCGACGATCGACGCCAGCGTGCCCATCACGAGCGACTCGACGATGACCGAGAAGCGCACCTGGCGACGCGATGCGCCGAGCGTCCGCAGCGTCGCGAGCTCGCGCGTGCGCTGGGCGATCGTGATCGAGAGCGAGTTGAAGATGACGAACGCGCCGACGAACAGCGCGATCACACCGAACGCGAGCAGGAAGTAGCGGAGGAACGAGACGAACGCGTCGGTGTCCTTCGCGTCCTCGGCCGCCTGCTGCGGCGCCGGTGCGCACCTGCGTGCCCGTCGGGCAGGATCGCGTTGATCTCGGAGACGAGCTGCGCCTGCGAGACGCCCGGCTTGCCGGCGACCCGGATCTGATCGAGCTTGCCGACCTTGCGGAACAGCTTCTGGGCCGTCGGCAGGTTGAACCCGGCGAGCGTGGCGCCGCCGATCGTGTCGACGGAGCCGAACTTGACGAGCCCGGAGATCTTGAACTGCTCGACCGGCCCTTCGGCCTGCACGCCGATCGTCTCGCCGACCGCGAGATCCTTCTTCGACGCGGTGGAGACGTCGATGACGACCTCGTCCGCGCCGGGCCACGCCCCCTCCTCGAGGGTGAGGGTGTTGAAGTCGGGCTGGTCGGGATCGACGCTGAAGCCGAGGTTGGGCGCACCGCCGAAGACGATCGCCTTCCCGTTCTTGCCGATCAGCTGCGCCTCGGCGGCGACGCCGCCGATCGCGGCCGCGACGCTCGGCAGCGCCTCGACCTTCGGCTGCAGCGATTCGTCGAACGGCGGCGCCGTCGTGCCCGAGCCGTCCGAGAGGTCGAACGCCGACTTGCCGGTGATCGTGGCGTCGGTGCCCTGGTAGACGCTCGAGAAGATCGAGTTGAACGCCTTGTCGATCGAGTCGGTGAGCACGAAGGTGCCGCTGACCATCGTGACGCCGAGGACGATGGCGAGCGCGGTGAGGGCAGTCCGCAGCTTGCGCGCCAACATGCCCTTCAGCGCGAACCGGATCATTGCGCGCTGATCTCTTCCATCGTCGGCGCCGATCTCAGCGGTCTGCGCTCCCGAGAGCTCGCGGACGATGTTCCCGTCGGCCAGGAAGAGCACGCGGTCGGCGATCGAGGCGGCGCGCGCCTCGTGCGTGACCATCACCACCGTCTGTCCCATGTCGCCGCACCGCGTGGCGCAGCAGCTCGAGGATCTCGCCACCCGTCTTCGAGTCGAGGTTGCCCGTCGGCTCGTCGGCGAAGACCACGTCGGGCTCCGAGACGAGCGCGCGCGCGATGGCGACGCGCTGCTGCTGGCCGCCGGAGAGCTCCGACGGGCGATGGTGGAGGCGGTTACCGAGGCCGACGGATTCGATCAGCGCGTCGAGCTTCGCCTTGTCCGGCTTGGCGCCCGCGATCGTCAGCGGCAGGAGGATGTTCTCCTCCGCGTTCAGCATCGGGAGCAGGTTGAAGAACTGGAACACGAAGCCGATGTGCTCGCGGCGGAGCCTCGTCAGATCGGTGTCGCCGAGGGTCGTGATCTCGTGACCGGCGACCGTGACCGATCCCGACGTCGGCTTGTCGAGCCCGGCCAGGATGTGCATCAGCGTCGACTTGCCCGAGCCGGAAGGGCCCATGACGGCCGTCAGCTGCCCCGCAGGCACGTCCACCGAGACACCGCGCAGCGCGTCCACGGCCGTGTCGCCTGCGCCGTACCGCCGGGTCACATCCCGCGCAACTACGACCGATCCGTTTCCGTTCTCCACGTGCGCCTCCTCGTCGGGTCCACCTTCGATACTGCCTAGCCTACGAGGCCGGAGGCAGTGGGGGTAACCGTACCCTTCGAGATGAGCGCCCTGCCCGTTGTACGGGCTAGCCCTCCCGGGTCGGCACGATCAGGAGCGGCCTCGACGCGCGCTGCACGAGCTTGAGCACGACCGAGCCGAGGATCGCGCCGCTGATCGGGTTCTCCCCCACCGTGCCGACGACGATCGTGCTCGCGTCGAGCTCGTCGGCGACGGCGATCAGCACGTCCGCAGGCTGGCGAGGCTGTACCGGGAGCGGTCGAGGCGACGCCAATGACCACGCTGGAGGCGAGACCGAGCGCTCCGGTCTTCAGTCCCTTGTCCTCCACTCCGGCACTCGCCGGCACGGTGGGCTCGACGACCGCCATCAGGCGGTTTCCCTCGACGAAGCGGTCATTGCTCCTCCTTCGCGGTCGGCTCGTGCACGCGAGCTCCCCAGTCGTAGAGCTGCTTCCACAGCTCGAGGTACAGGAAGCTCTCGGTCGTGATCACGTCGGGCAGCGCCCGGATCCGGTTCGTCACGTCGAGCAGCGCGCGCCGGTCGGCGCAGACGAGCTCGACGAGCACGTCGAACTGACCGGCGGTGACGACGACGTAGTCGGCCTCCTCCCAGCGCGAGATCTCGTCCGCGACCTGCTCGGGCGGCCCGGCCGTGCGAACGCCGACCATCGCCTGCGCCTCGAAGCCGAGGCCGAGCGGGTTCGTGACGCCGGTGACCTGGAGGATGTTGTCGTCGCAGAGCCGCGCGTAGCGCGCGCGGATCGTCGCCTCCGAGACGCCGAGCGTGACCGCGATGCGACGAAACGCCTCGCGCCCGTTGCGCTGCAGCGCCTCGATGATGCCCCGGTCGACCGCGTCGAGGCGACGCGCGCGACGCACCGGGCCGCGCGGAGCGCGCTCGGGCCGGGTGTCCTCGCTGGCGCTGTCGTTGCGCATTGCGTGGTGTTACTTATCACCGTCAACGCATTGGGTCAATCGACGGCGGCATTGCCGCGTGACGCGTACGCTCCCAGCCGCCGACGCGGATCATCTTCCGGTTCACGAACTCCTCGGTCGCGTAGCGGCCGAGCTCGCGCCCGAAGCCGGAGCGCTTGACGCCGCCGAACGGGAGCTCTGCGGCGTCGGCGCCGACGATGTTGACGAAGACCATCCCGGCCTCGATCCGGTCGGCGACGCGCAGCGCCTGGTCGGGGTCGGTCGTGAACACGTACGAGCCGAGGCCGTACGGGCGTGTCGTTCGCGACCTCGACGGCCTCGTCCTCGGACTCGACGCGGTAGACGATCGCGACCGGGCCGAACAGCTCCTCGCGGTACGCGTCGTTGCCCGGCGTCACGCCCGTCAGCACGCCGGGCGAGACGAAGTTCCCGTTCCGCGTGCCGCCGACGAGCGTCGCGCCGCCCGCCACGGCCCGCCGCAGCTGGTCGTCGAGCCGGTCGGCCGCCGTCTCCGACGAGAGCGGGCCCATCGCTGCGTCCGGCGACGAGGGATCGCTGGGCTCGACCGCGGTCAGCGCCGCCGTCAGCTTGTCGACGAACGGCTCGTAGAGGTCGGCGGCGACGACGAAGCGCTTGGCGGCGTTGCACGCCTGGCCCGCGTTCTCGAGCCGCGCCGCCACGGCCGATTCGACGACGCCGTCGAGGTCGTCGGTGCTGAGGAGGATGAACGGGTCGGAGCCACCGAGCTCGAGCACGACCTTCTTCAGGTTCCGCCCTGCGATCTCGGCCACCGCCGCGCCCGCGCGCTCCGAGCCGGTGACCGACACGCCCTGGACCCGGGGGTCGGCGATGAGGTCGGCGACCTGGTCGTTGGTGGCGTAGATGTTCGTGTACGCGCCGGCCGGGAAGCCCGCGTCGTCGTAGATCCGCTGGATCGCCGCCGCCGACTCCGGGCACTGGGGCGCATGCTTCAGCAGGATCGTGTTGCCGACGACGAGGTTCGGGCCGGCGAAGCGCGCCACCTGGTAGTACGGGTAGTTCCAGGGCATGATCCCGAGCAGGACGCCGACGGAGCTCCGGCGGACGAATGCCGATCCGTCGCCGTCCGACAGCGCGATCGGCTCGTCGGCGAGCAGGCTCGTGGCCTCCGTCGCGTAGTACTCGTAGATCGAGGCGCAGAAGTCCACCTCGCCGAGCGCCTGCTCGACGGGCTTGCCCATCTCGCGCACGATGATCTCCGCGAGCTCCTCGCGGCGCTCGACGTGCAGCTCGCCGACGCGCCGCACGAGCGCCGCGCGCTCCTCGGTCGTCGTCGTGCGCGACCACTCGCGGTGGGCGCGGTCGGCCGCCGCGATCGGCGTCCGCGAGTGCCGCGTCGCTGATCGTCGGGTACTCCTCGACCCGCTCGCCCGTCGCCGGATTGGTCACTGCGTACTCGCTCACGGTCATCCTCCGTTCGATCGTCGCCGGCCCCACGCCAGTGGCATCAGTCTAGGGCACCTCCAGCGGGTCCTGACCGCACGATCAGGTAGAACCCGCGTATGAGAATCCTCGTGGTCGGAACCGGCGGCGTTGGCTCGGCCTTCGCCGCGATCGCACAGCGCCGCTCGTTCTTCGACCGCATCACGCTTGCGGATCTCGACGTCTCGCGGCCGCAGTCCGTGGTCGACCGGCTCGGCGAGCCCGACCGGTTCGAGGCGGCTGCGATCGACGCGTCGAGCCAGGCAGTCGATCGTCGCGCTGATCCGCGAGACGAAGGCCGATGCCGTGCTGAACGCGACCGACCCGCGCTTCAACCCACAGATCTTCGATGCGTGCTTCGAGGCCGGGGCGACCTATCTCGACATGGCAGCGACGCTCTCCCAGCCGCATCCCGAGCGCCCCTACTCCGAGACCGGCGTCAAGCTCGGCGACTACCAGTTCGCGAAGCACGAGAGCTGGGAGCAGGCCGGCCGGCTGGCGCTGATCGGGATCGGCATCGAGCCCGGCGCCGCGGACGTGTTCGCGCGCCACGCGGCGGACGAGCTGTTCTCGGAGATCGACGAGATCGGGATCCGGGACGGCGCCAACCTCGTCGTCGAGGGCTACGACTTCGCCCCCACCTTCTCGATCTGGACGACGATCGAGGAGTGCCTCAACCCGCCCGTGATCTGGGAGAAGGGCCGTGGCTGGTTCACGACCGAGCCGTTCTCCGAGCCCGAGGTCTTCGACTTCCCCGAGGGAATCGGCCCGTCGAGTGCGTCAACGTCGAGCACGAGGAGGTGCTCCTCGTGCCGCGCGTGATCGACTGCAACCGCGTCACGTTCAAGTACGGGCTCGGCGACGAGTTCATCGACGTCCTCAAGACGCTGCACAAGCTCGGGCTCGACTCGACCGAGAAGGTCAGCGTGCGCGGCGTCGAGGTCGCGCCGCGCGACGTCGTCGCGGCGGCGCTGCCCGACCCGATGACGCTCGGCGACCGGATGGTCGGCAAGACGTGCGCCGGCACTCTCGTCACCGGCCTCGGCAAGGACGGGCAGCCGCGGAAGACCTACCTCTACCACGTCGTCGACAACGAGTGGTCGATGCGCGAGTACGGCTCGCAGGCGGTCGTCTGGCAGACGGCGATCAACCCGGTCGTCGCGCTCGAGCTCCTCGCCGAGGGCACCTGGACGGGCGCCGGCGTCGTCGGCCCGGAGTCGTTCCCGGCGCAGCCGTTCCTCGACAAGCTCGCCGAGTACGGCTCGCCGCACGGGGTGCTCGAGCTCACGCCCTGAGCCTCGGCCCGCGCCGAGTGGAGCGCGGCTAGTCGAGCCCGATGCCCTCGACGTGCGTGCGGCGTGATCCGCACCGTCACCCGCTGCTCGCCGGGCCTCCGGAACGGGTACGTGTCGGCGCCGAGATACTTCTTGGCGAGCCGGTCGATGTGGTCGTCGGCGCCCTCCTCGACGATCTCCGCGGTTCCGGTGACGCCGACCCAGCGGTACATCTCGGCGGGATCGATGACGACGACCGAGATGCGCGGGTCGGCGCGGATGTGGCGCACCTTCGCGCCCGCTGCGCGGCGAGTTGAAGAGCACCGCGTCGTCGGTCGCGTCGATCCAGACGACGGTCGAGTGCGGCGAGCCGTCGGCCCGGAGCGTCGTCACGGTGCCGACGAACGGGTTGTCCTGCAGGAACGCGCGTTGCGCGTCGGAGAGCTGAGCCACGGGTTCTCCCGGTCGAGGTGTTGGCGCTTCCGAGCCAACGTACCAACGGGGTCACGTCTCACGATCACGCACATCATGCGCGATCGTGAGACGTGACCCGAGCGGCTAGCCCAGCGTCGTCGGAATGTCGGCGATCGTGCCGTCCGCGATCTGCTGCTCGATCTTCTCCGTCGCCGCGATGTCCGCCTTGTTGGCGAGCGGGCTGAACTTGCCGAGGCCGACGCCGTCCTGGTCGAGGCCGAAGACGGCGTTGGTCGCCGCCCTTGAACATCCCGTCCTGCACGGACTTGGAGGTCAGGAAGACGGCGCTGTCGACACCCTTGAGCGCGCTCGTCAGCACGTGCGGGCCGAGGAACGACTGGTCGCCGTCGACGCCGATGCCCCACACCTTCTGCTCCTTGGCGGCGAGCAGCGCGCCGAGGCCACAGCCGCCGGCGACCTGGAACACGACCTTCGAGCCCGCCGCGATCTGGTTGAGCGCGAGCTCCTTGCACTTCGCCTGGTCGTCCCAGTCCTGCGAGTAGCCCCACTTGACGACGGTGCCGGGCACCGCTGCCTTCGCGCCCGCCTGGTAGCCCGCGATGTAGCGGTCGACCGGCGGCTCCTTGAACCCGCCGACGGCGCTGATCCTGTTCCCGCCGGCGCGCTTCGCCTCGAGCGCGGCCAGGTAGCCGCGAGATACCCGACCTGCTCCTCGCGGAACAGGAGGCCGAGCGACGTTCGTCGGCTTGCCCTTGAGCGTCGCCTGATCGACGTCGACGATTGCGAACTTGGTGTTCGGGATACTTCTTGGCGACGGTCGCGATCGCGTCACCCTGCGCGAAGCCGACGCCGATGATCAGGTCGTAGCCCTGCTTCGCGAGCGTCGACATGTTCGGGACGTAGTCGGCAGCGGATGCAGACTCGACGACGCGGCCCTTGACCCCGAGCACGCGCTCCGCGCGCTTGAGCCCGTTGTAGGCGCCCTCGTTGAACCCGTTGTCGTTGAGCTGGCCGAGGTCGGTGATCAGCCCGACCTTGATCGCCTTCACGGCGGTCGTGTCCGTCACGGGCGCGGTGGTGCCGGACGCGTCGCTGCTGCTGCCACAGCCCGCGGCGAGGAGCGCGACTGCCGTCACGAGCCCCGCGACGACCGCCGCCTTGGTCGCCCGCTTGTCTGGGCTCTTTGTCATCGTCCGAACCTTTCGCTAGTTTTTGACTATGAGTCGTAAACCTCTGGCGCAGTCTACCAAACCGACACCACCGGCCCGGATCCCACCAAGCCGGCCCAGGTCACGGTGGCCGCGGTGCTGCAGGTGCGGGACGGCGTGCTGCAGGCGTTGCTGTGGCAACGCGCGCTCGAGCCGTTCTCCGGCGCCTGGGCCCTTCCCGGCGGCGTGCTCGCGCCCGACGAGACGCTCGAGGCGTCGATCCGCCGGCATCTCGCGGTGAAGGTCGACCTCGGCGAGGTCGCGCATCTGGAGCAGGTGGCGACCTACGGCGACCCGGGCCGGAACCCGGTCGAGTGGGAGATCGCGACCGCGTACCTCGGTCTCGTGCCGCTCGGCGTCGACCCCTCGGTGCCGCCCGACACGGGCTGGCATCCGGTCGACGACCTTCCCCCGACCGCGTTCGACCACGGCGCGATCGTCCACTCGGCGCGCGACCGGCTGCGCGGCAAGCTGTCGTACTCGAACATCGGCTTCGCCCTCGCGCCGGCGACGTTCACGCTGAACGAGCTCCGCGACGTCTACACGGCAGCGCTCGGCTACGACGTGTCGGCGACGAACCTCAAGCGCGTGCTGATCCGCCGTGGTGCGCTCGTGCCGCACCGGTGGCCGTCGCGACTCGGGCCGAGCCGGCGGACGTCCTGCCGAGGAGTTCGCGTTCGCCGGCCAGGCGCTCGCGATCACCGATCCGTTCGCCGCGCTGCGGCCGCCGGACATGCGCGCGCCGTGGGCCGGCTGACGACCGGTCAGGTGCGGACGCGGGCGCCGGCCGGGTCGTAGAGCGGCTCGGCGGCCACTTCGCCCTCGACCCACTCGCCGAAGATCTCGACCGCGACGCGCGTTCCGACCTCGGCGTCGGCGGCCGGCAGGTAGGCGTAGGCGATCGAGCGGCTCGACGGTGTAGCCGTAGCCCCCGCTCGTGACCCGGCCGACGAGACGGTCGCCGACCCGCACGGGCTCGGAGCCGAGCGCCACGGCGCGGTCGTCGGCGAGGGTCAGGCAGCGCAGGACGTGCTCCGGCTCGGTCCGCGCGACCAGCGCGTCGCGCCCGAGGAACGCTCCCTTGTCGAGCTTCACGGCGAAGCCGAGGCCGGCCGCGAACGGCGAGTCCTCGGGCGTGATGTCGGCGCCCCAGACGCGGTAGCCCTTCTCGAGGCGGAGCGAGTCGATCGCCTTGTACCCGCCGGCGACGAGGCCGTGCTCCGCACCGGCGGCCCAGACGGTGTCCCACAGCCGCCCGCCGAACTCGGACGGGCAGTACAGCTCCCAGCCGAGCTCGCCGACGTACGTCACCCTGACCGCGAGGCACGGGACGGCGCCGATCGAGAGCTCCTGCGCTCGCATGTAGCCGAACGCATCGTTGCGCCAGATCCGTCGTCGTCAGCGGCTGCAGCAGGGCGCGCGCGTTCGGCCCCCACACGCCGAAGCAGGCGAGCGCCGACGTCACATCGGCGATGTGCACCGACCCGTCGCGCGGCGCGTGCTGGCGGATCCACGCGAGGTCGTGCCGGCCGAACGCGGTGCCGGTGACGATCCTGAAGCGGTCCTCGGCGAGCCGCGTCACCGTGAAGTCGCACTCGATCCCGCCCCGCTCGTTGAGCATCTGGGTGTAGGTGACGGCGCCGACGTCGCGGGCGACCCTGTTCGCGCAAAGCGATTCGAGGAACGCCAGCCGCGCCGTCGCCGTTGACGTCGATCTTGGCGAACGACGACTCGTCGAAGATCGCCACCGCCTCCCGGCAGGCGCGGTGCTCGACACCGATCGCGGGCGACCAGAGCTTTCCCGCCCACCCCGCGGCCGCAGCGACTCGTCCCCGTGGAGCGCATTCGGCTCGAACCAGTTCGCGCGCTCCCAGCCCGACTTCTCACCGAACGCGGCACCAAGGGCGGCGAGGCGCTCGTAGGCGGGTGAGACGCGAAGCGGGCGGCCGGCCGTCCGCTCGTGGCCCGGGTACTTGACGTCGTAGTAGGTCTCGTAGATCTCGGCCGTGCGGGCAAGCGTGTACGTCGCGAGAGCGGTACGCGGCGCCGAAGCGGCGCGAGTCCATGTGCCACACGTCGAGCGACGGAGTCCCCTCGGTGACCCATTCGGCGACGAGCTGGCCCATCCCGCCCGCACCTGCGAGACCGTGGGCGCAGAAGCCCGCCGCGACCCAGAAGCCACGCACCTCGGACGGGCCGAGGATGAACTCGCCGTCGGGCGTGAATGCCTCCGGCCCGTTGATCAGCTTGACGACGCCCATGCCTTCGAGGGTCGGGACGCGAACGATCGCGTTCTCCATCAGCTCCTCGAATCGCGGCCAGTCCTCCTCGAGCAGCTTGCCGTTGAAGTCCGCCGGGATCCCGTCGAGCGACCAGGGGGCGCAGTTGCGCTCGTAGCCGCCCATGATCAGGCCGCCCGACTCGGGCCGGAAGTAGACGAGCAGCGACGGGTCGCGCATCGTCGGCATGTCGAGCGGCAGGCCGGAGGGCTCGAGGACGAGGTACTCGTGCGCCATCGGGATGATCGGCACCGTGACACCGGCGAGCGCGCCGATCTCGCGGGCGTACATCCCGCCGGCGTTGATCACGATGTCGGTCTCGATCACGCCCTTGTCGGTGACGACCCCCGTCACCTCGCCGCGCTCCGTCGTGATGCCGGTGACCCGCGTGTTCGTGTTGACCTCGGCGCCGCGTCGCCGCGCACCCTCGGCGAGCGCGAACGTGAGCTGACTCGGGTCGATGTAGCCGTCGCTCGGGAGATAGGCGGCTCCGAGGACGCCGTCCGTCGACATCGGCGGGAAGAGCGCCTGCGCCTCCGCCGCCGAGACGAGCTCGAGCGGCAGGCCGAACGTCTTCGCCCAGCCCGCCTGGCGCGTGATCTCCTCCAGCCGCTCGGGCGACGACGCAAGGCGCAGCGACCCGACCTCGCGCCAGCCGGTCTCGAGCCCCACCTCCGCCTCGAGCGTGCGGTAGAGGTCGACCGAGCTCATCATCATCCGCGTCAGCGCCAGCGAGCTCCGCAGCTGGCCGACGAGCCCGGCCGAGTGGAACGTCGAGCCGCTCGTCAGGTCGGAGCGCTCGACGAGGACGACGTCGTCCCAGCCGAGCCGGGTGAGCCAGTAGAGGATGGAGCACCCGCCGACGCCGCCGCCGATCACGACCGCGCGCGCGGTCGATCTCACGCCCAGGCCTCGATCATTCGGAGAGCGGCGACGACTCGATCTCGAGCCGGGTGCGGTCGGCGCGGAACCGGTCACGGGCGAACTCGACGGGTCGTCCCGTCGGCCGCGTAGCGATTCGCTCGACGAGCAGCAGCGGCGCGTCGCGGCGGATGCCGAGCGATCGCACGTCGGAGGGCCGCGCCTCGACGAGCTCGAGCTTCTCGACCGCCCTGACCGGCCGGAGGCCGAAGCCGTCACCCATCAGGTCGTAGAGCGAGCCGCTCAGATCCATGTCCTCGATGTCGGAGAAGCGCCTGCCGGCAGCGTCGATCGCTCGACCGCCAGTGGCTTGCCGCCGGCAAGCCGCAGCCGCGTGATCACGACGACGCGATCGGACCGCTTGAGGTCGAGCGCGGCCGTCACCCGGCGTCCTGCCGGCTCGACCTCGGCCGAGATCGGCTCGACCGAGGTGGCGCCACCCTGACGGCGCAGCTGGGCCGAGAGGCCGCCAGCGACCACCCACCGCCTGGACGGAGCCCGGCTCGGCGACGAACGTCCCCCCGGCCCTGCCGACGACCCGGCGCAGCAGGCCGTCACGCTCGAGGTCGCCGAGTGCCTGGCGCACCGTCATCCGGCTCACGCCGAGCGACTCGGCCAGGTGACGCTCGGGCGGAAGCCGGTCGCCGGGGGCGAGCGCGCCCGAGGCGATCGCGGCCGCGAGCTGTTCCGCGATCGTGACGTGCAGCGGCTTCGAGCCGCGCTCGAGCACCAGGTCGAGGGCTGGATCCATTGCCGCAGCGTATTGGGTCGAAACCCCTATTGTCTAGACCGTTCGCGCCGTCGCCGCACCGATACATCGTGACATGCGGCACACACCTCGTTGGCTCAAAGCAATCGCGCTGATCAGCCTCGTGGCCGAGGCCACGGCGGCCGCCGCCGTCTTCTGGCACGGCCGCTGAGCAGCGCCTCAGGCGGACTCGAGCGCGTTGACGAACGCCGGCGAGGCGGCGGTCACCTCCATGCGCTCGAAGTGCTCGGCTGCGTAGGCTCCGAAGTCGAAGTCGAGCTCCGACATCGCGCCCTGGATCACGCCCCACATCGCCTCGCGAAAGTCGGACATGAAGAGCATCAGCTCGAGCGCCCGCTCGTTCGACGCTCTGACCTCGCCGAAGTACGCCTCGAGCAGCGCCTCGCGGCCGTCGCGATCGAGGGCGTGGTTGATCGAGAAGTTCGCGAGATCGAAGAAGACGTCGCCCATGCCCGCGTACTCCCAGTCGACGATCCGCAGGCGCCGGCCGTCGTCGATGAAGTTCGCGTTGAGGAGATCGTTGTGACAGGGACGCTCGGCGAAAGCGCCCCGCGCCCGCTCGACGCGCCGCGCCACCTGGCGGGCCCAGGCGTAGCTCGGCGGCACCTCGGCGCCGTGTGAGAACGCCGTCGTCCGGTAGTCCTCGACGACCCGAAACGCGTTGAAGCGCGCCGGCAGCGACGGTCCGCGATGCACCGCCTTCAACGCCTGCGCCACGCGCTTGATCCAGGCCGGCTCGCGCATCTGCTCGAGCGGCACGATCGACCCCTCGATGAATCGGGTCACGAGGTAGCCCTCGGGCTCGACGAACGTCACGACCTCCGGCCCGACGCCGACCGCGGCGGCCGCGAGCGCCGCCTCGTGCTCGACCGCGCGGTCGATCCCGAGCGCCTCGGTGTCGCGCCCGGCGATGCGGAGCACGTACGGGCCGCCGGCCGCGTCCACCTTGTAGTTGTGATTCGTGATGCCACCGCCGAGCACCTCGACCCGCGGCTCCTCGCCGGGCCAGATGCGGGCGACGATCGCCTCGACGTCCATCCCCGATCCTCTCACGCCGGACTGCCCGACGGTCTCCGTCATAGACTCTCGGCGTGCGGATCGCAATCACCGGATCGTCGGGGCTCATCGGGACGGCCCTCACCGCCGCGCTCGACGACGGCCGGGCACGACCTGCTCCACCTCGTCCGTCGCGCCACCGGCCGGCTCGGCCGAGATTCAGTGGGATCTCGAGGCGGGCACGATCGACGGCTCGCTCGAAGGCGTCGAGGCGATCGTCCACCTCGCCGGTGAGAACATCGGCCAGCGCTGGAGCGACGACGTTCGGCGCCGAGTGCTCGACTCGCGCGTCAACGGCACGACCCTGATCGCCGAGACCGCCGCCGGTCTCGCGAGCCGTCCCGTCCTCATCTGTGCGTCGGCGACCGGGTTCTACGGCGACCGCGGCGACGAGATCGTCGACGAGGACTCGGTGCCGGGCACGGGATTCCTCGCCGAGGTCGTCGAGGCGTGGGAGGCGGCGGCCGAGCCGGCGCGGGCTGCGGGGCTCCGGACGGTGCACCTGCGCCAGGGGATCGTTCTCGCGAAGGACGGCGGAGCGCTCGCCCGGCTGCTGCCGCCGTTCAAGCTCGGCACGGGCGGACGCGTCGGCAGTGGGCGCCAGTGGTGGAGCTGGGTGTCGTTGGACGACACCGTCGCCGCGTATCTCTTCGCCCTCGAGCAGCCGCTCGCCGGCCCGGTCAACGTGGTCGCGCCCGGCGTCGTCACGAACCAGGAGTTCGTCAAGGCACTCGGCCGCGCCGCTGCACCGGCCCGCGTTCTTCCCGTTGCCGGCGTCGGCCGTCAAGGCCGCGTTCGGCCAGATGGGCGAGGAGATGCTTCTCGCCGGGCAGCGAGTCGCACCGACGAGGCTCGCGCCGCCGGCTTCACGTTTGGGCAGCCCGACATCGACTCGGGCCTCGCCAGCGCTCTCGCCTCCTAGTCCGTCGCGGTACGCTCGCGAACGTGGACGCTGACCACGACGTCATCGTTGTCGGTGCGGGAATGGCCGGTCTCGCCTGCGCCCGCGCGCTTACTGCCGCCGGCCGCGAGCCGCTCGTGCTCGAGCGCTCGCACACGATCGGAGGCCGCGTCAGAACCGACGTCGTCGACGGGTTCCTGCTCGATCACGGCTTCCAGGTGCTGCCGCACGGCCTACCCGGAGGCACGAGCGATCCTCGATCTCGATCGGCTCGACCTCGGCTTGTTCGAGCGAGGCGCGATCATCCGCTCGGACGGACGCTTCCGGCGGCTCGCCGATCCGCGCCACGCCCCGGTGCGCAGCCTGCGCGCGCTTGCCGGCGGGCTCGTCGGCGTGCGCGACGGCGCCGCAGTGCTCAAGCTCCTCCGCGGCGGCGGCGACGAGACCACCTCGGCGGAGGCTCTCCGGCGCGCGGGCGTCTCGCGGACGACCGTCGAGAGCTTCTTCGCGCCGTTCCTGCGCGGCATCTTCCTCGAGGAGCGCCTCACGACGTCGAGCCGGTTTCTCGATTTCGTTCTGCGCGCGTTCGCCGACGGGCCGGCAGGCGCTGCCCGCCGGCGGCATGGGCGCGATCGCGACCCAGCTCGCGGAGGGCCTCAACGTCCGTAGGGGCACCGCCGTGGCGACCGTCGGGCCGCACGCAGTCTCACTCGAGTCGGGCGATCAGCTTCGCGCCCGCGCCGTCGTCGTCGCGACCTCGGGGCTCGTCGACGAGCCGACACACGGATGGAACGCGGTCACGTGCGTCGTACTACGACGCACCCGTCGAGCCCGATTCCCGGCCCATGGCTCGTCGTCAACGGCGAGGGCGGGCCGATCAACAACCTCTGCGTGCCGAGCGAGGCCGAGCCGAGCTACGCGCCTCCCGGCCGCGCGCTCGTCTCGGCCACGATTCTCGGTGCCGGCGATCCGGATCTCGAGCAGGTCGAGCGCCAGCTCCGAGGCTGGTTCGGCTCGAGCGTGGCGGAATGGCGGCACCTGAGGACGTACCGGATCCCGCGAGCGCTGCCCGCCTACCCGGTGGGCGAGCTTCGGCGTCGAATCCGTGCGCCTGGCCGAGGGCCTGTATGCGTGCGGCGACCACCGCGAGCACCCGTCGTTGAACGGCGCCCTGGCCTCGGGCCGCCGCGCGGCAGAAGCCGTGCTCGCGGATAGCTGACGGCTTTCGTTCGGCCGGAATCTCCGATACGCTTCCGAGAGCGGAATTCCCCGCCACCGACACGAGGAGGTCGTTCCAGATGATTGTCATCGCTGCCTCCACCCCGCGCGTCGCGCGGTCCGTCGGTTAACCGGAACTCACTCCAACCTCCCGCCCGGACCTCGTCGACTGGCGCGCAGTCCCGCGCGCCGCTTTCATGTATCCGAGGACCGAAGGGAGTTTCCCGCTTGCCCGAACTCGAATCGCTCGGCTGGAACTGACCGGCTGAGCACCCTGTACGAGCCCTACGCCGGCGACGACGTCGTCCCCGGCCGGGTCTCGATTCAACATCGCGGTGCCTACGACGTGCTCACCGAGCTCGGCGAGCTCCGCTGCGAGGTACCGCGCCGCCTCGTCCACGAGGCGGAGACGAACGCCGATCTGCCGGTCGTCGGCGACTGGGTGGTCGTCGCCCCCGGGGCCGACGCCGGCTCTGCCGTGGGCACGATCACGGCCGTCCTGCCGCGGCTGACGAAGTTCTCGCGGAAGACGGCCTGGCAGGCGACCGAGGAGCAGGTGCTGGCCGCGAACATCGACGTGGCGTTTCTCGTCGCCTCGATGAACGAGGACCTGAGCCTGCGACGGCTCGAGCGCTATCTGATCCTCGCGTGGGAGAGCGGTGCACGACCCGTGATCGTGCTGACGAAGGCCGACCTCCACCCCGCCCCGGAGGCCGCCGTCGCCGAGGTCGAGACGATCGCCGGCGGCGTGCCGGTGCACGCGATCTCGAGCCTCACGGGCGAGGGTCTCGAGGCCGTCAGTGCCCTGCTCGAGCCCGGTGCTACGGCAGTGCTTGCTCGGCTCGTCGGGCGTCGGCAAGTCGACGCTCGTCAACACGCTCGCGGGCGAGGAGCTGCTCGCGACCCAGGAGATCCGCGAGGACGGCAAGGGACGCCACACGACCACCCGCCGCGAGCTGATCCAGCTGCCGACGGGTGCCCTGATCATCGACACGCCGGGGATCCGCGAGCTCCAGCTCTGGGTCGCAGACGACGGCATCGACGAGGCGTTCGAGGACATCACGGAGCTGTTCAACCAGTGCCGGTTCTCCGACTGCGCCCACGACACCGAGCCGGGCTGCGCCGTCCGTGCCGCGCTCGAGGACGGAACGCTCGAGGAGGACCGCTGGGACAGCTACCTCAAGCTCCAGGCCGAGCTCGCCCACCTCGAGCGGAAGCTCGACAAGCGCGCACTGTCGGAGGAGCGCAAGAAGTGGAAGGCGCTCAGCGCCGAGGGCAAGGCCAACATGCGCCTGAAGGGTAGGTAACAGCCGCGGGGTGTCTCCCTGCGTTCGGCGAGACACCCTCGCGACCGTCTCGCCGCCGACGTGCGCTTCGCTTACGGCTTCGCCGTCTTCACGTTCGCCGCTCCCGGAGTCGGCGTCGTCGTGAACGACCAGTCGGTGGCCGCGTTGTTCGTGTCCGTCCCGTCGGGAATGCGCGCGAGCGTTCCCTCGACGGTGTTCGAGTCGGCGACGTCGACGGGGAGCACCGTGCCCTCGACCAGATCGAACGTCTTCGTGTCGATCGTGGCCGTGTGGATCGGGCCCTCGTAGCTGAGCGCGTCGAGCAGCGTGTCCTTCGTCGTGTCGACGAGCGCCAGGCCGTCCGGGGCGCCGTTCTGCGGATCGACGTCGACGACGAGCTTCGCTCCCGCCGCGAGGGTGCCCGTCAGCGTCTTCCGGCCGTACTCCGAGCCGTCGCCGCCGTTCACGAGCACGAGCGCGATCCCGTCGAGCGTTGCCGCAGCCGTACCGGTGTTGGCGATCTCGACAAAGCCGCCGGTGTCCGCACCGACCTGGTCGTAGTCGACCTCGTTGATCACGAGTCGGGAGTTACCAGTGGGAGGCGGCGTCGACCCGCCCGACTCGCACGTCAAGGTGATCAGGTCGGTGGCCGTCGAGCCGACCTCGACGTGGCCGTTGGCGCCGTCGAACGTCTTGCAGGCCGTGCCCGCAAGCGCGTCGACCGAGCTGATTCCCGAGCCGGAATCCCCCTTCGGGCCGGGCGGCCCTGCCGGTCCGGCAGGGCCTGCGGGGCCCGCCGGGCCTTCGACGTCCCACGAGACATGGGTCTCGTTGCTCTTGCAGGCGTTGGCGCTGAAGACGATGCGGACGAGGCCGTGCCTCGTGTTGCGGCATGCCTCGATCGTCGTCGGAGCGTCGCCTGCCGCCGTCGCGAGCGCGGCGGCGCTCAAGAGCATCGCAGTCGCCGCGCCGACGAGCGCGATCGTGTGTCGATTCACGGTCGATCCTCCTTGGATGTGGTGGGAAGACCGACAGAGGTACCGCCGCAGCGGCGCGATGCCTAGTGGCTATTCCGGACAGGGGAAGCCGCCAAGCGCTGCTTCAAGCCGGGCTGTGGATGCTTCGTGACGCTCGCGTTACGGACGCAGCGAGGTTCAGCGCTTCCAGGGTGCATCGACGTCGGCGTCGATGCCGTACTTCTCGATCGCCGACTGCACAACCGACGCCTCGACCTTGCCGTCGTCGGCGAGCGCCTTGAGTGCCGTCACCACGACGTGATGGCGGTCGACCTCGAAGAACTGCCGCAGCTTCGCGCGGTAGTCGCTGCGACCGAAGCCGTCGGTCCCGAGCACCGCATACCGCCCGGGCACGAACGGCCGGATCTGGTCGGCGAAGGCACGCATGTAGTCGGTCGCCGCCACGTACGGGCCGTCGCGCCCCGAGAGCACTTCCTCGATGTACGAGACCCGCGCCTCCTCCAGCGGATGCAGACGGTTCCAGCGCTCGACATCGAGCCCCTCGCGACGGAGCTCGGTGAAGCTCGTCACGCTCCACACGTCGCTCGCGATCCCGAAGTCGCTCTCGAGCAGCTCGGCGCCGGCGATCACCTCGCGGAGGATCGTTCCCGAGCCGAGCAGCTGCACGCGCGCACCGTCTCCCGCCCCTTCGCGGAGGAGGTACATCCCGCGCAGGACTCCCTCCTCGACGCCCTCGGGAAGTGGCGGCTGCTGGTAGTTCTCGTTCATCACGGTGAGGTAGTAGAAGACGTCCTCCTGCTCCTCGACCATGCGCCGGAGACCGTCACGAATGATGATCGCCAGCTCGTAGGCGTACGTCGGGTCGTAGGCGCGGCAGTTCGGCACGACCGAGGCGAGGATGTGCGAGTGCCCGTCCTCGTGCTGCAGCCCCTCGCCGTTCAGCGTCGTGCGGCCGGCCGTGGCGCCGATCAGGAACCCGCGCGCGCGGCTGTCGCCCGCTGCCCAGGCGAGGTCGCCGACCCGCTGGAAGCCGAACATGGAGTAGAAGATGTAGAACGGCACCATCGCGACGCCGTGATTCGCGTACGACGTCGCCGCCGCGATCCAGGACGAGAACGCGCCCGGCTCGTTGATGCCCTCCTGCAGGATCTGGCCGTGCTGATCCTCGCGGTAGAACATGAAGTCCTCGGAGTCCTCGGGCTGATAGAGCTGGCCGACCTGGGAGAAGATGCCGAGCTGGCGGAACATCCCCTCCATCCCGAACGTGCGTGACTCGTCGGGGACGATCGGAACGATGCGCTCGCCCATCGCGGGATCGCGCACGAGCGTGTTGAGGATGCGGACGAACGCCATCGTCGTCGAGTTCGCGCGCTCGCCGCTGCCCTCGAGCACGGTCGTGAACGGCTCGGGCGTCGGGAGCGGGTCTGCGCTGACGTGACGCGCCGGAAGGCTGCCGCCGAGGGCTGCGCGGCGCTCGAGCAGGTACTTGAGCTCGGGGCTGTCCTCGGACGGGCGATGGAAGAACGCACCCGTCGCCTCCTCGTCGCTGAGCGGTAGTCCGAGCCGGTCGCGGATCGCGAGTCGCGCCTCCTCGTTCATCGACTTCTGCTGGTGGGTGATGTTCCGTCCCTCGCCGGCCACGCCCATGCCGAAGCCCTTGATCGTCTTCGCGAGGATCACGGTCGGCTGGCCGGTCGTCTCGACGGCGGCTGCGTATGCGGCATAGACCTTCTGCGGGTCGTGGCCGCCGCGCCGGAGCTCCCAGATCTGCTCGTCCGTCCAGTCCTCGACCATCGCGCGCGTCTCGGGGTACTTGCCGAAGAAGTGCTCGCGGACGTAGGCACCGTCCTTCGACTTGAAGGTCTGGTACTCGCCGTCGACCGCTTCCTCCATCCGGAGGTGAAGCCAGCCGTCGGTGTCGTTCTCGAGCAGCGGATCCCAGCCCGAGCCCCAGATCACCTTGATCACGTTCCAGCCGGCGCCGCGGAAGTTCGTCTCGAGCTCCTGGATGATCTTCCCGTTCCCGCGCACCGGCCCGTCGAGGCGCTGCAGGTTGCAGTTGATCACGAACACGAGGTTGTCGAGCTTCTCGCGACCGGCCAGGGAGATCGCGCCCATCGACTCCGGCTCGTCCATCTCGCCGTCGCCCATGAAGGCCCAGACCTTTCGATCGCCCGGGTCGACGACATCGCGCGCGGCGAGGTACTTCATGAACCGGGCCTGGTAGATCGCCATCAGCGGGCCGAGACCCATCGACACGGTCGGGAACTGCCAGAACTCGGGCATCAGCCACGGGTGCGGATAGGACGAGAGACCGCCGCCGTCGACCTCCTGCCGGAAGCGGTGCAGGTTGTCCTCGGTGAGCCGCCCCTCGAGGAATGCGCGCGAGTAGATGCCCGGCGACGAGTGGCCCTGCATGTAGACGAGGTCGCCGCCGTGGTCCTCGGAGCGCGCCCGCCAGAAATGGTTGAAGCCGACCTCGTAGAGCGTCTCGGCCGACTGGTAGCTCGCGATGTGGCCGCCGAGCTCGGACGATTCGGCATTCGCCTGCAGGACGATCGCGATCGCGTTCCAGCGAACGAGGGCCGTCGCCAGCCGCTCGAGCTCGGGATCGCCCGGGACGTCAGGCTCCTCCTCGACCGGGATCGTGTTCACGTACGGCGTGCTGAGCCCGGCGGAAACCTTGACGCCGAACTCCTGCGCGTGGTCGATCGCCTGGTCGAGCAGGTAGCTCATGCGCTCGCGCCCGTCCGATTCGACGACCGCGTCGACGGACTCGAGCCACTCCCGGGTCTCTACCGGATCAATATCCGAGGTCTCGCCTGCCATCTGCGACGCGTAGCCTAGCGGCGGGACGACGCTTCAGCGTCTGCCGCGGGTTCCTCGGCTGCAGCCCCGCCAGATACCCTGCCGGGCGATGTCAACGGCCGAAAACAGCGATGCGCAGCCCGCAGGCGACGAGACGGCGGCGAAGCTCCGGGAGGCAACCGAGCTGCTCGAGTCGGTCGCGCACAACCGCGGCCTGCTCGGCGCGCTGACGGTCGACGAGCGCACCCGCCTGCTCAAGGCGGCGGCAGACGTCTTCAACCCCGATGTCGTCCAGCGCCGCCGGTTCACCAAGGCGAAGCGCAAGGAGGAGCGCGACGCGAGCATCCGCGCCGACGAGTCGATGCTCGCCGACACCGGCATCCGCGTGCTCCGCGACCGGCCGGTGTTCACGACGCCGAACGTGTACCCGCCGAAGGGCTTCGAGCCGGAAGACTCCGCCGAGCCCGCGCGGCAGCTGACCAACGAGGAGCAGCACTGCTACGTCTGCAAGCAGCCCTACCGCGAGCTGCATCCCTTCTACGACCAGCTCTGCCCGCCGTGCGCCGAGTTCAACTTCGCCAAGCGCTCGGAGACCGCCGATCTCGAGGGCCGCGTCGCGGTGCTGACAGGCGGGCGCGTGAAGATCGGCTACCAGGCCGGCATCAAGCTGCTGCGGGCAGGCGCCCACCTGATCGTGACGACGCGGTTCCCTCGGGACTCCGCCGCCCGCTACGCGCAGGAGGCCGATTTCGCGGACTGGGAGCGACCGGCTCGAGATCTACGGGCTCGACCTGCGCCATACGCCGAGCGTCGAGGAGTTCTGCCACCACCTGCTCTCGACGCACTCGACGGCTCGACTACATCGTCAACAACGCCTGCCAGACCGTGCGCCGCCCGCCCGAGTTCTACCGCCACATGCTCGAGCTCGAGGGCGCGGCGGAGTTCTCCCTCGCACCCGAGGTGCAGCGGCTGCTCGGGCCGACGACGGGCATTCGCCGCTACGACATGCTCCAGTCCGAGGAGGAGCCCGTGCTCGATGCAGCAGGGCTCGCCGTGCTCGATGCCGCCAAGGCGAGCTCGGCCGACCTCTCGCAGGTGCGCCTCCTCCCCGAGGAGGCGTCCGATCAGGGACATCTCTTCCCCGAGGGGCATCTCGACCAGGACCTGCAGCAGGTCGACCTCCGCGACCGGAACTCGTGGCGCTTCCTGCTCGCCGAGGTCTCGACCGTCGAGCTCCTCGAGACGCAGCTCGTCAACGCCGTGGCGCCGTTCGTGCTCAACGCCCGCCTGAAGCCGCTGATGCTCGCGACGGCCGACCGCGACAAGCACATCGTCAACGTCTCGGCGGTCGAGGGGCAGTTCTACCGGCGCTGGAAGACGACCCGCCATCCGCACACCAACATGGCCAAGGCGGCGCTCAACATGATGACGCGCACCGCCGCGACCGACTACCACGGTGACGGGATCCACATGAACAGCGTCGACACCGGCTGGGTCACCGACGAGGATCCGCTGCACGTCGCAGAGCAGAAGACGGCCGAGCACCGGTTCCGGCCGCCGCTCGACATCGTCGACGGCGCGGCGCGCATCGTCGACCCGATCATCGACGGCACGAACACCGGCGAGCACATCTGGGGCAAGTTCCTCAAGGACTACAAGCCGACCGACTGGTAGCGGTCGTCAGGCCGGAGAAATCGTTTTCCGCAAGATGCGGACATTTCCGTTGCGGCAGCCATTGACGAACCCCGGCAGCGGCACATAGGTTGGTCGAGCACCGAGCACGGAGTCTCCACCGCAGCAGGCGACGCAAGTCAACTGAGGCGGGAGAGCCGGCCAACAGGCAGACCGCTTCGGCGGTAGGTCAGTCGGCCCTGGCACTCACGGGGATCACCGGCTCGGTGCATTTTTTGTGCCCCGAGAGCCCGCGATCGCGCTGATAGCGTCGGAAGGTGACCGGGACGCGGTACCGCTGGGTGGTGCTCGCCGTCGGGACGGCAGCACAGGCGACCGTTGCCGCTGCGGCGATCAGCGTTGCCGTGCTCGCACCCGAGCTCCGGCAAGAGCTCGGCCTCAGCCTCGGTGAGACGGGCGTCACGCTCGCAGCGTTCGGGATCGGGATGACACCCACGCTCCTGCCGTGGGGCCTCTTCACCGACCGCATCGGAGAACGGGTCGTCCTGCCGCTCGGGCTCTCGACCTCAGCGATTGCCCTCGGCTGTCGTCGGGATCGCTTCGGGCTTCGCACAACTCGTGCTCCTGCTCGTGGCGGCCGGCGCACTCGGCGCCAGCGTCAACGCCGCGAGTGGCCGGGCGGTGATGCACTGGTTCGCACCGTCCGAACGCGGCCTGGCACTCGGGATCCGCCAGGCCAACGTGCCTCTCGGTGGGCTTGTCGCCGCGCTGGCCCTGCCACCGCTCGCCGACAGCGCCGGGCTCGGTTGGGCCTTTGCCGCGCTCGCGGGCACCTGCCTCGCAGCCGCCCTCGCGGGCGCCGTGCTCCTCCGCGAGCCGACGGCCGTCAGCCGTCGAAGCCCACGCCCCAGCCCCGTCGAAGCCGCTTCGTGACCCCGCGCTCTGGCGGATCTCTTCAGGCAGCGGGCTGATCGTGGTGGGTCAGATCGCAACGATGAGCTTCACCGTCCTCTACCTCAGCGAAGGACGGGGCTTCTCGACGAGAGACGCGGCTCTTGTCTACGCCGCGTCCCAGGTTGTCGGCGGGGCGCTACGGATCCTGCTGGGGCACATCTCGGATCGGTTCGGGAGTCGGATCGTGCCTCTCTGCCGAGCGGCACTCGCGGTGTCTGGGACGCTGGCATTGGTCGCGGTCTTCGCCGGTCTGCCGAACTGGGCCCTCGTCCCCATGCTTGCTCTGGCCGGAGGGATCGGCCTGTCGTGGAATGGCTTGTCGTTCGTCGCCGCGGCCGAGATCGCAGGCGCCCGGGCGAGTGGCGCCGCAATCGGGCTCCAGCAAACGATGCTCGGAGTCGCCGGCATCCTCGCGCCGATCGGCTTCGCGACCCTCGTCGCGGAAGGGTCGTGGCGGATCGCGTTCCTGGTCGCGGCCCTGTTCCCACTAGCCGGCTGGGCAGTCATCCACCCGCTCGCAGCACAGAGCAGGCCTCGCGTTCAGGCTCCTCTGGCCTCGTCCGCGACTGTGGACTAGACCGGGTGGACTAGAAGCCGAGCCCGAGCGACTCGACGCGCCGCTCGGCGGCACAGCTCTCGACCCACGAGCTGCAGACAGTCTCGGGCAGCGCCGAGAGGACGCCGGTCGCCTCGACGGTGACCTGGTGCGTGATCGTCTCGATCCCGTGGCCGTAGTCCTGGCGCCGCGACGAGATGATCGTGATGTCCGGCCCGGCACCCGCCTGGTCGTTCAGCGCCTGGGCGAGCCGGTCGATCTCGGCCTGGGTCGCCTCGCGCCCACAGAGGATCCCGAAGTTGATCACGATCGAGCCGTCGTCGGCCATGAACGTGACGGGGAGTGACTCCTGGCTGTTGGGCTGATCAGGGGACATCGCTCCAAGCATCCCCGCACACGGCGCAGGACAAACGCCGGATGCCGGCGAGGCCCAAAAATTGCATTGCCCTCACATCGGCGTGGTATGCAGGAGGCATGACGGTTCAGCACTACAGCCGCCGACCGCGACGGAGGTCGCGTCGCAAGCCCGTGCTGTGGGCGCTCGCGGTCATCCTTCTCTGTGCGGCAGCGGCCGCAGCGGCTCTCCTCGCCTGGCCCGAGGTCAGCCTCGGAGCCGATGGCGACGCGCTCGCCGCCGTCGAGCAGCCGACCTATGCGGGCAGCATCGAACAGGTGGCCGTGCACACGAGCAGCGGCAAGGCGATCGCAGTCGATCTCCGCGACGGGCAGCTCTGGCCCCGCAAAGCGGTGCCGGCGGGCGAGCCGCTGACGGTCGACGTCACGGTGAAGCGCCCCGCCTGGGCCGGCTGGCTCGTCGGCCACACCGCCCACACAACGTTCCACGTGGTCACCCCGAGCGCAGCACTCCGCGGCCGCTGGCTCGAGGTGCCCGCCGGCCAGCCGGTGACGGTCTCGTTCGATCACCCCGTGCAGCGCGTCGTGCTGCGTGACCAGAACGGGCCTCGCACGCTTCGCCTCGCGAAGCCGCGCACGAACGTCTCGCTCGGCGTCGTCGCGAGTGGAGCTCGAAGCGCGGGCATCGTCATCGTCCGCGCCGCCCCACGGCGCTGGGAGCAACTCTCCCAACCCGCACGCGTGAGCTGGTTCCCGGCGCGCTCGCGGGTGCAGGCGCTCGTCGAGCCGAAGCAGGATGAGCTCCTCTCGCCCGACGGCGCCATCACCGTCACGTTGTCGCGGCCGACGGCGACGGCGCTCGGAAGCGCCATGCCCACGATCACCCCCGCCGTCCCCGGCCACTGGCGACAGCTCGACACGCACACGGTCTCGTTTGTGCCCACCGGCCTCGGCTTCCCGCTCTCCTCGCATGTCGAGGTGCGTCTGCCGGCGCAGGTCGATGTCACGAGTGCGACCGGTGCGGGAGAGCACGCAACGAGAACGCTCACCTGGGAAGTGCGCCACGGCACCGATCCTCCGGCTCCATCAGCTCCTCGCGCAGACCGGCTATCTGCCCGTCGACTGGAGCTCGTCCGGCGCTCCGGTCGCGCGCACTGCCGCAGCCCAGGTGGCGGCGGTGTCCGACCCCCCGGCCGGGCACTTCAGCTGGCCGTACGCGGCCACGACTCCGCAGGAGCTGAAAGGCATCTGGCGCACGTTCGAGTGGAACGAGATCACGCGCGGCGCCGTGATGATGTTCGAGCACGACCACGACCTCGAGGTCGATGCGTTCGTCGGGCCGAAGGTCTGGCACGCGCTGCTCGCGGACGCGCTCGCCGGCAAGCGCCGAACCGACGGCTACAGCTACGTCTACGTGCACCGCAACGTGCCCCAGTTGCTGACGCTGTGGCACGACGGAAAGACGATCCTCACCTCCCCCGGCAACACGGGTGTTCCCGCCGCACCGACCGAGCTCGGCACCTTCCCGGTGTTCGAGCACATCCCGGTCGGGACGATGTCGGGCACGAACCCCGACGGCTCGCACTACAACGATCCGGGCATTCGCTGGATCAGCTACTTCAACCACGGCGAGGCGCTGCACGCGTTCCCGCGCGCGAGCTTCGGCACGCCGCAGAGCCTCGGCTGCGTCGAGCTCCCGCTCGCCGCCGCCGCGAAGGTCTGGCCCTACACCCCGATCGGGACGCTCGTCACCGTCGAGAACTAGACGGCTTGATCAGCCGGCGGCGAGCGCGGTGTTGATCGCCGCGAGCGTGGTCGGGCCGGCGGTGCCGTCCTGCGTGAGTCCCTTGTCCTTCTGGAACGCAGTCACCGCGGCGGTCGTCGCAGCTCCATAGTTGCCGTCGGCTGTGCCGACGTCGTAGCCCAGCTGGTTCAGCGCGTTCTGCAGGTCGGTGACCGAGGAGCCCGTCGTGCCCGCACGGAGCGTCGCCTCCGTCGGCACCGAGGTCACGTTGCCGCCCGTCGGCGTCGTGTTCGTCGGCGTCGTGTCGGTCGGCGTCGTGTCCGTCGGAGTGGTATCCGCCGGCGTCGTGTCCGCCGGAGTCGTGTCGGCAGGAGTCGTCGCGGTCGTGACCGGAGTCGTTGTCCCCGGATCATCCGATCCGCTGACGGCCCGCACGAGCAGGATCAGGATCACGATCACGGCGATGATCGCGAGCACCGCCAGCACGATCACGATCTGCCGCTGCGCGAGACCGTCAGGCGCGGGTCGCGGCGGCGGTGCCGGCTCGTCGTCCTGCCACGCAACCTCGTCCGTCTCCATCGGCTGCTCCTGGAAGGGCGTCGCGAACCAATCGTCCTCTTCCGGGAGAACCGGCAAGTCATCGCGGTCGTAGCGACTGCTCACGGTCCAGAGGTTACTCGTCCGGCAGGAGGACGTCACCTATCTCGAGAGCGGATCTCTAGCATTGAGCCATGCCCGAAGGCTCCGAGGCCCGCGCGTGATCGCCACCCGACTGACCGAGCTGCTCGAGGTCGAGGTGCCGCTGATCAACGCACCGATGACGCCACAGGCAGGCGGCCGGCTCGCCCGCGCCGTCAGCGAGGCCGGCGCGCTCGGCATGATCGGCGTCGAGGAGATCGATACCGAGGAGGGCATCGCCGCCGAGGTGGCGATCGTGCAGGCCGGCACGCCCGTCCCGTTCGGGATCGGGCTCGTGGCGTGGGTGATCGACCAACGCCCGGAGCTGCTCGACATCGCGATCGCCGCGAGGCCGAAGCTGATCAGCATCTCGTTCGGAGATGCAGGGCCGCATGTCGAACGGCTCCACGACGCCGGCATCCTGGTCGCGTCGCAGGTTCAGAGCCGGCACTGGGCCGAGGTCGCCGTCGCGGCGGGCGTCGACATCGTCGTCGCCCAGGGCACCGAGGCCGGAGGGCACACGGGTGCCGTCGGCACGCTGCCGTTGCTGCAGATCGTGCTCGAGCTCACCGACCTGCCGGTCGTCGCCGCCGGCGGGATCGCGACCGGGCGCGGGCTGGCGGCCGTTCTCGCGGCCGGGGCGGTCGGCGGGTGGGTCGGCACCCCGTTCCTCCTCGCGGAGGAAGCGCGCAACAGCCCGGCCGCACGCGAGCGCATCGCGCACAGCGACGAGACGGAGACGCTCTACACGAGCGTCTACGACCGGTTGCAGGACAAGGCCTGGCCGGCCGAGTTCGGCGCCCGGGCGATTCGCACCGCGTTCGGCGCCCGCTGGACAGGGCACGAGGACGAGCTCGGTTCCGGGACGGAGCCTCGCGAGGAGTTCGTCCGGGCGCGCGCAGCGCAGGACTACGACGTCGCGCACATCTACGCGGGTCAGTCGATCGGGATGCTCGAGACCGTGCGGCCCGCCGCGGCGATCGTCGCGGAGATCGACGCTCAGGCGCGCGAGCTGCTCGACCGCTGGTAGGCGCTCAGCGCCGGAGCGCGGCGTTGACCGCCGCGGCGTACCCACGCTGACCGGCGAGCGTCGGGTGGAACGAGGCCGGATTCAGCCCGAACCCGGTCGAGCTCGTGACGATCCCGTTGATCCAGGCGCCCTTGCTGCCGCAGACCTCGTGGCCTTCGAACCTGCCGGCCACCGGGACGTACGTGATCCTGGCCCCCGAGCGGGCGACGGTGGCAACAGCCGAGGCGATCGTCCCGTTGAGGCGTGCCCCGAGCCTGCGCAACATGTCCTGCTCCCCCTGGAAGGGGCTCAACGCGGGGCACGCCTGCCGTGCCTTCGCGGCGGGGAATGGATGGGGATAGCCGAGGACGAGGATGCGGGCGTGCGGCGCCTTCGCCGCGATCGCGCGGTAGACCTTCTCGAGCCGCGGCTTCGACCGGTCGATGATCGCGGCCCGGCTGCGCTCGAACGCTCGCGTGTTGCAGTTGCCGAGACCGCACGTGACGAGCACGTCCACGTAGCCGGCGTCGTTGCCGCCGATCGTGATCGTGACCAGGTTGGCACCGGCCAACGAGGCACTGTCGATCTGCGTGGCGCCGTCGTAGCGGCCCGCCGCGCCCTGCGGCACGCCACCGAGGCTCCGGGGCAGGACGTTGGCCGTCGTGGCACCCGAGCACGCGAACGACTCCCACATGACGCGGTTCGCCGAGCGGACGTTCGTAACCGAGCCGTACAGGTTGGCTCCGCCACCGGCTCCGCTGCGGGAGCGGCCCGACGCGATCGCGTACAGCGGCTTCGCGTACCCGGCCGGCCGCACCCAGGTCGAGTACGCCCGGGAGGAGCGGTGGCAGGCAGGTCCGGCCTGGAGGAACGGTGCGATGCCTTCGCCTGCCGAGAACGAGTCGCCGAGGGCCACGTAGCTGTAGGGCGTCGCCACGGACACCGACGGACCCGCGAGCGCGGCCGCGGCCGCAACGGCGGCTGCTCCGAGGAGCCCGCCGACGAGCGCGAGCTGGATGACGCGGCGACGCCGCGGGAAGGCCGTGTTCACGCAGTCATGATCACAGCAGCTTCGTTATCGGCGAATGAGTTTTGTGTGAACAGGCAGACTCCCGCCATGGCGACGATGGCCGACCTGGAGGAGCTCGCCCTGGCGCTCCCGGAGACCGCCCGCGAGGTGTCGGACGACGGCCGCCCGGCCTACACGGTGCACGGCAAGACCTTCGTGTTCCACCGCAGCCAGCGAGGCGATGCCGTCGATCCGGAGACCGGCGAGCGTCTCGACGACGTGCTCATGTTCCGCGTCGGCGACCTGGACGAGAAGCAGATCCGCCTCGCCGACGACCGCGGCATCTACTTCACGACACCGCACTTCAACAACTATCCCGCGGTGCTCGTGCGGATCCCGGAGCTCGCGCGGCTCGACCGCGAGGAGCTCAACGATCTCGTCGTCGAGGCCTGGCTGACGCGCGTGCAGAAGCGGGTGGCGAAGGCCTGGCTGGCAGAGAACGAAGCCGACGACGGCTAGCGTCTCGGGCGGATGATCGCCGCCCGCCGCATCGCGCTCCTGACCCTTGCCTGCCTCGGGCTCCTCGCCGTGCCCCTCGGCCACGCGTCGAGCACCGCAGCTCCCCGCCCTCACATCGTTGCGAAGCCGATCAGCTTCCCGGCCAAGCGCAAGACCGAGATGCAGGCCTACGCGAAGCGCCACTACGCCCTCCCCACCTGGCAGCTCCGGAATCCGAAGGTGATCGTCGAGCACATCACCGTCTCGAGCACGTTCTCGTCGGCGTTCTCCACCTTCAACGCCGACGTCCCCGACTCCGAGCTGCACGAGCTCCCGGGCACCTGCGCGCACTTCGTGTCGACACCGACGGGACGATCTACCAGCTCGTGCCGCTCGGCGTGATGTGCCGGCACACCGTCGGGCTCAACTGGACCGCGATCGGCATCGAGCACGTCGGCATGACCGACGCGCAGGTCATGCGCAACCCACGCCAGATGGCGGCCTCGCTCGCGCTGACGGCGTGGCTGATGAGCCGGTTCCACATCAAGCTCGGCGACGTGATCGGCCACAACGAGAGCCTCACGAGCCGGTTCCACAAGGAGCTCTACGCCGGCTGGCGCTGCCAGACGCACGGCGACTTCGTGAAGGCGGACATGAACGTCTACCGGTCGCGTCTCGCGACGGTCGCGAAGCGCCTCGGCGTTCCCACGGGCGGCGCCGTCCACAGGGTGACACCGCACTGCTGATCGAGCCGGCGGCAGCCGCAGCGGCATCTGCCACACTGACGCCGTGACCTGGCTCTGGATCGTTATCGGCATCGTCGTGGTGGTGCTGCTCTTCGGCATCTACCTGTTCAACAAGATCGTCCGGCTCCGCAACGAGGTCAACACGGGCTGGTCGAACATCGACGTGCAGCTGAAGCGCCGGAACGACCTGATCCCGAATCTCGTCGAGGCCGTCAAGGGCTACGCGGCCCATGAGCGAGGCGTCTTCGAGCAGGTGACGGAGGCGCGCGCCGCGATGGCGAACGCATCGTCCCCGGCTGCGGCGGGCGCGGCGGACTCGCTGCTCGGGCAGGCGATCGGCCGGCTGTTCGCCGTCGCCGAGGCGTACCCCGACCTGAAGGCGTCGGAGAACTTCCGCCAGCTCCAGTCCGAGCTCACGGACACCGAGGACAAGATCTCGGCGGCCCGGCGCTACTACAACGCGACCGTGCAGGCCTACAACACGGCGATCCAGACGTTCCCGTCGCTGCTCTTCGCCGGGGCGTTCGGGTTCGAGGCGCGCGAGTTCTTCGCTGCCGACCAGGACGATCGCGCTCCCGTGGCCGTCAGCTTCCAGACGTAGCCCGGCCGAGATGACGCTCCAGCAGCAGATCCGGGCCAACCGACGGCGCACGGCGTACGTCATCCTCGCCTTCGCCGCTCTGATCATCGTCTTCGCCGCGGCGTCGGCCGCATTCGTCGGCCGGAGCGGCGCGATCGGCCTGCTCGCGTTCGGCCTCGCCTACGGCGTGTTCGCGTGGTGGAACGCCGGCCGCCTGATCGGTGGCCTCACGCATGCGACGCCCGCTGCAGAAGAGCGATGACCCCGAGCTCTACCGCCTGATCGAGAACGTCTCGATCGCGGCCGGACTGACCGCCACGCCGCCGATCTACCTCATCCAGGATCCGGCCCCGAACGCGTTCGCCGCAGGCTCGCGACCCTCGTCGATCTACGTCGGCGTCACGAGCGGGTTGCGCACGCTGATGCCGGCACGTGAGCTCGAGGCGGTGCTCGCCCACGAGATCTCGCACATCCGCAACAAGGACGTGCGCCTGATGACGCTTGCCGCCGTGCTCGTCGGCGTGATCGCGATCATCAGCGACTTCGCCTTCCGGATGGCGTTCTTCGGCGGCCGCGGCAGCAACGACCGCAATCCCGTTGCAGCTGATCGCGGCGATCGTCGCCCTCGTGCTGGCGCCCGATCGCGGCCGTGATGCTGCAGCTGGCGCTGAGCCGGCGCCGCGAGTTCCTCGCCGACGCGAGCGCCGCCGCGATCCTCAACGACCCCGAGGCGATGGCGCTCGCCCTCCGCCGCCTGCAGCTCGACACGAGCGAGGTCGCCTACGCCGACCGCGCCACCGCGCACCTCTTCATCGAGAGCCCCACCCGCTCCGTGAAGGGGCCGGGCGCCTTTCTCTCCGGCCTCTTCCAGACGCACCCGCCGCTCGAGGAACGCATCGCGGCGCTCGAGGAGGCAGGCGGCTTCCGGCTCGACGCGCTTCCCGCCGCGTCCTGACGGGTAAGCCGTGCGACCGCTCCACATGGAGCGGCTGTAAGAATCCGTGCTCACAACCGCCAAGAGAGGACGACGATGGCAGGCAAGGCAGATTTCACCGAGGAGGAGTGGGACGCGCTGCAGAAGGGCGTGACCGGTTCCGGGATGCTCGTCTCGGTCGCGCACCGGGACTTCACCGACAGCTTCGGCGAGGCAAAGGCAATCGCCAAGGATCTCGCAGCGAACCGTGAGAACGCGAGCCAGCTCGTGCGCGAGCTCGCCGAGACCCACGGCACGGGCTTCGGCCTCGTCGCGTCCCCGAACGAGGTCAACGAGGGGACGATGGCAGCGCTCGCCACCTCTGTCGCAACGCTGACGGCGAAGGCACCCGACGAGCTCGAGGCGTACCGCGCGTTCGTGCTCGAGGTGGCGAACGCGGTTGCGGAGGCGAAGGGCGGCGTGAAGGAGGAAGAGACGGCGGCGATCGCCAAGATCACGGAAGCGCTCGGCGCGGCATAGGTCACCGGCCGGACTCCAGGCGATGACGAGCGGCGAGTTCACGATGGATTTCTTCTCCCTGCGGGGGAAGCGGGCCATCGTGACCGGCGGCAACACCGGCCTCGGGCAGGCGTTCTCGCTCGCCCTCGCGAAGGGCGGCGCGGACGTGTTCGTGCCGAGCCTGCTCGACGACGACGGCGCCACCGGGCGGCTGCTCGAGGCCGAGGGTGTGCGCCACGCGTCGCTGCAGGTCGACATCACCGAGCCGGGCGCCCCCAAGCGCGTCGTCGAGGCGTGCGTGGAGCAGCTCGGCTCGGTCGACATCCTGATCAACAGCGCGGGCATCGCGCCGCTTGGCGACGTGCTCGACTACGGGCGCCCGATCTGGGACGCCACCGTCGCCGTCAATCTGACCGCCGCGTTCGAGATGAGCTACGAGGCGGCGCAGCGGATGGTGCCCCAGCGCAGCGGCAAGATCATCAACATCTGCTCCGTCTTCTCGTTCCTCGGCGGCCTGCAGGCACCGGCGTACGCGGCCACGAAGCACGGCATCGCCGGGCTGACGAAGACCTATTGCGACGAGCTCGCGCAGCACAACATCCAGGTCAACGGGATCGCACCCGGCTACTACGCCACCGAGCTCACGGCTGCGACGCGGAGCGACCCCGTCCTCAACCAGCGCGTCCTCGATCACATCCCCACCGGCCGCTGGGGCGAGCCGCTCGACCTGATGGGCGCCGTCGTCTTCCTCGCAAGCCGCGCCTCCGACTACGTCAACGGCCACGTCCTGTCGGTCGACGGCGGCTATCTCGTCCGCTAGGGCGAGAACCAGGAACGCATGCCAGGCCCGTACCTGATCGGGATCGACGGTGGCACGCAGAGCACCAAGGTGGTCGTCGTCGACGCCGAGGGGCGCGTGGTCGCTGAGGGCCGGGAGCCTCTGCGGCCGATGAGCCGGCCGAGCGCATGGCGTCGTCTTCCACCCGGGCGACGACCTCTGGGACTCGCTCACCGCTGCGAGCCGCCAGGCGATGGCGCGAGTTCGACGGCGATCCCGAGCGAGATCGCTGCCGTCGGCCTCTGCACGATCCGCTGCTGCAAGGCGTTCCTCGACGCCGATGGATCGCTCGTCGAACCGGTGATCAGCTGGATGGACGACCGCGCCTATCAGCCCTACCTGCCCGACGACCCGAACCTCGCCTACGCGACAACGTCGTCCGGCTATCTCGGCCACCGCCTCACCGGCGAGCACCGCGACTCGGCCGCGAACAACATCCTCCTGCAGTGGCCGATCGACGTCGACCGGTGGGATTGGAGCGACGACGCCGTGCTGTTCGAGCGGTTCCGCGTGCGGCGGGAGCAGCTGTTCGAGCTTCAGCTCCCGGGCGAGGTCATCGGGAGCATGACGCCGGCCGCTGCTGCCGCGACAGGCATCCCGGCGGGGCTTCCGGTCGTGTCGACGGCGAACGACAAGGCGGTCGAGGCGCTCGGCGCCGGGCCGATCGGCGAGACCACCGCGCTCGTCTCGCTCGGCACGTATATCGCCGCGATGGTGCCCGGGCACGAGAACCACGAGGGAGCCGCCTCCTTCTGGACGAACTTCGGCGCCAGCCCGCACCGCTACCTCTACGAGAGCCACGGCGTGCGACGCGGCATGTGGACGCTCAGCTGGTTCCTCGATCTCCTCGGCCCGGAGCTTGTCGAGCGCGCGGCGTCCCTCGGCGTCTCCCGCGAGGAGCTGATCGAGGCGGAGGCCGGGGGCGTTCCCGCCGGCAGCGACGGGCTGATGACCGTGCTCGACTGGCTCGCTCCGACCGATGCGCCGTTCCGCAAGGGCGTGATGCTCGGGTTCGACGCCCGGCACACGCGCGGCCACGTCTACCGGTCGATCCTCGAGGCGATCGCGCTGACGATGAAGCACAACGTCGACGCGATGGGACGGCGATCTCGGCATCACGATCGAAGAGATCGTGGTCCGCGGTGGCGGAGCGTCGAGCCCGCTCTTCATGCAGACCTTCGCCGACGTGTTCGGGATCCCGGCGACCCGCAGCACCGGCCCTGCGGGTGCGAGGCCTCGGCGCGGCGATCTGCGCCGCGGCCGCAGCCGGCATCTACCCCGACATCGAGACCGCCACCGACCGGATGACGGGCGAGCGCGAGTCGTTCGCGCCCGACGCCGCCAACACGGCGATCTACGCGCGGATGAACGAGACTGTCTACCAGGCCATCAGGGCCGCCACCGATCCGCTCCTCGAGCGCTCGTTCCCGATCTTCCACTGAGCCGACACCCCCAAAGGACGCCACCATGGAACTGACCAGAGCAGAGATCGTCGAGGGTCTGCAGCAGATCCTGGGCTCCGAGAACGTGCGCACCGACGAGCAGCTGCTCCAGCAGCGGAGCATCGACAACTTCCGCAAGCTGGAGAACATCTTCGGCGTCTACACGCTGCCGCCGCCCGCGGCGGTGGCGATGGTGCGCAACACGTGGGAGGCGGCCGAGGTGCTCGCGTTCGCGGAGCGGCAGGGAATCAACGTCGTGCCACGGACGGGCGGCACCGCGACCGAGGGCGGCCTCGAGACGATCGTTCCCGAACTCGATCGTGCTCGACGGCTCGGAGATGAATCGGATCATCGACATCGACGCGTACAACATGCAGGCGACGTGCCAGTGCGGCGTGCCGCTGCAGGTGCTCGAGGATCGCGTGCGCGAGCTCGGCCTCACGACGGGGCACTCGCCGCAGTCGAAGCCGGTCGCGCACATGGGCGGTCTCGTCGCCACCCGCAGCATCGGCCAGTTCTCGACGCTCTACGGCGGCATCGAGGACATGGTCGTCGGGCTCGAGGTCGTCTTCCCGGGTGGCGAGGTGGCGCGGATCAAGAACGTCCCGCGCCGCGCCGCCGGCCCCGACATCCGCCACATCGTGATCGGCAACGAGGGCGCGCTCTGCTTCATCACCGAGGTGACGGTGAAGCTCTTCCCCTACCTGCCCGAGAACAACGCATTCCTCGGCTGGACGCTGAAGAACATGAAGACCGGCTTCGAGGCGCTGCGCGAGGTGATGGTGAGCGGCTACCACCCGTCGGTGGCGCGGCTCTACGACCCGGGCGACGGCGGGCTGCACTTCTCCCACTTCGCCGAGCCGGACGACTGCGTGCTGCTCTTCATGGCAGAGGGAGCGGCCGGAATCGCGAAGGCGACGGCGGACGGGATCGACGAGATCGTCGCCCGCTACCCGGAGTGCAAGAAGGTCGACAGCGGCCTCATCGCGACCTGGTTCGACGACCTCGTCTGGGGGCCGGAGAAGATCACCGCCGAGGACGAGCGCATCCGGACGACGCGCAACGTCAACCGCACGACCGAGATCTCGGCCGGCTGGAGCAGCGTCAACGAGATCTACGAGAGCGCCCTGGCGCGCATCCTCGCCGAGATCCCTGACATCACGATGGCGGGCGGGCACTCGTCGCACAGCTACATCAACGGCACCAACATGTACTTCAACTACTTCTACGACCTCGTCGACTGCGCGCCCGAGGAAGAGGTCACGAAGTACTACCTCCCGATCATCTCGATCATCTGCGAGGAGACGCTCGCGCGCGGCGGCTCGATCGTCCATCACCACGGGATCGGCAAGGCGCGGGCGAGGTGGGTCGAGGAGGAGTACGGCTCGTCGTTCCCGATGCTCGAGGCGCTGAAGAAGGCGTTCGACCCGAGCGGGATCATGAACAAGGGCACGATCATTCCCTGAACAGCCGAATTTGCAGCAACAATGGCGGCCGTGCCACGTTCGTTCCCCCGCCCGAGCTCCGTTTCGGCTCGCCTCGTCGCTGCAGCGGCAGTCGTCGGCGCGCTCGTTGCCGCGTCCGGCACGCATCCCGCCTCACCCTCCGCAGCGACGTCGGCGAGCGACGCGGTCGCCCGAACCGGCCTCGCTCAGGTGCGCACGTACACCTGCAAGGGGCGCAAGCTCGCCCAGGGCACCGGCTTCGTGATCGGCAAGACCGTCGTGATGACGACGCGCCGGATCCTCAACGACGCCTGCACCACCATCGTGACGGTCAACGGACGCAGCATCGTCGCGAAGGACTGGGCGACGCTCGCAGCGAGCGGTGTGAAGGAGGCGGCCACCGACCTCGCCACCATTCGCCTCAGCAAGGCCGCGCCGGGCGCGCACGTGTTCAGGATCCGCGCCGCAGGCCCGGCCGTCGGCGCGAGCATCACGGTCGCCGGCTACCCGGCCGGCAGCGGGCTCGTCGTCCGCCAGGGCAAGCTCGTCTGGCGCGGCACGAAGGCCGGCGCACCGCTCATCGCGGCGAAGGTCGCCGGCGCGACGGCCGCCGACGGTGCGCCGCTGCTCGATAGCGCCGGGCTCGTAACCGGAATGGTCCAGGCGGGCCGCGCAGCAAAGGACGTGCCGGGCTCGCGCGCGGGCGTGCTCGAGGGCCTCGACCTCAGCCGCTGGTGGACTCCCAATGCGCGCTACGACATCTGCCAGGCGTACAAGGGCGGCGGCATCCTCAACTGCCCGACGAGGGCACCTGCGCCGCCGTCGGACCCGACGCCCACTCCGACCCCGACGCCCACGCCGACTCCGACCCCCTCCCCCGTCCCCGAGACCGGCCCTGTTCCGACGCCCGACCCGACGCCGCAGCCGCCCCGGGCACCGACGGACTATGCGATCGCGTCGTGCTGGGTGCAGTACACGGCAGATTCGTGGGACAACGTCGCTCCGACGAAGGCGACGGCGACGTTCTCGGCCGCCGACCTGCTCGCGAAGGGACCGGGCAACCACTGGTCGATCGTGCAGCTCACCGACGGCGCCCCGGCCGACATCAAGGGCGTCACTGCGTCGCTGATCAGCCCGACCGGCTTCGTCTCACCCGGAACGCCGTTCGACTGGGCCAAGGACGTCGAGATTGCCGGCGGCGCGCTCGACTGGCAGGTCACGGCAACCGGTGTCTGGTTCTTCCAGAACCCGCTCTACCCGCTGCCCCAGCAGTGGACGATTCGCTGGTCGTTCCCGAACGGCCAGTCGTGCGGCGCGGTTTTCACCGTTACGGCCTAGCGCCGCCCTTGAACCACGATCGGGCGGAGGAGTACGCTCCGACGTGGGCGCGTGTGCTGTGTCCATGTACCGAAGAGCGGGAATCCGGATGGCAGCCCCCGCCACCCTGGCACGACCCCTGAGAGGGCCAGGTGAGGTGATCCGCTTGATGCGGTACGCGCGCCCGTGCCTGCACATCGAAGCACGCCCCCGACGCGAGCGACATTGTGCGGCTATCCGTACCGCGAAGCCCCACCGGTCCGGTTCATACTCGGCCCATCATGCAAGGCATCTTCCATGGCCCCGGCGAGGGCGAGTCGCTCTTCGACGGCAGGATCGTTCTCAAGTCCGGGCTCGAGCAGCTGTCGGTGACGGAGTCGTGGTTCGCGACGGCGCGGCCGGGCGCCGACCTCCACTTCCATCGTGAGCACGCCGACTCGTTCTACGTGCTCGAGGGCGAGCTGGCGATCCGGATCGGCGACGAGGAGCATCTCGTCGGCCCCGGTGGAACCGTCTCTGCCCCTCCCGGCCTCGTGCACGGGTTCAGGAGCACGATGCCGACCCGCTTCCTCAACTTCCACACCCCCGATGCGCGATTCGCCGAGCACCTGCGCGAGGTCGCCCGTGGCGAGCCCGGCGGCTTCGACAGCGTCGACGCCGTGTCGGCCGCCGACGGGTTCGCGAGCGACGGTGTTCTCCTCCAGGCGGGCGAGGGCGAGGCGCTGGCCGCGAACCACCGTGTCGCCACGATCAAGGTCGGCACCGACGAGCTCTGCCTGATCGAGTTCGAGCTCGAGCCCACCCACGAGGGACCGGATCCGCACAGCCACACCGACCATACGGACTCGTTCTACGTCCTCGGCGGCTCGGTCAACTTCCAGCTCGGTGACGAGACCATCCTCGCCGGCCCAGGGTCGTTCGTGGCAGCGCCGCCCGGCGTCGACGCACGCATTCGGGACCGGCCCGAACGGCGCCCGGCTGCTCAACATCCACGCACCGAGCACGGGCTTTCACGACCGCCTGCGCGGGATGGGTTAGGGCTTGCCCTAGACGGTCGTGGCCGACATGACCATCTCGCTGCCGAGCGCGCGCGAGTCGTCGACGGGCGCTCATCACGGCGCCCGCAGGCTGTTCGCGATCTGCAGCGCAATATCAGCTCTTTGAGTCGACTGTGGTGCTAGCGCTGCACCACGGTCAGCACGAACGGTGCGCCGGGCCGCTCTGGCGGCTCGAGCTCGCAGGAGAACCGCGCTCCGACCGCATCCGCCAGCTCGGCAGGCGTACGCGGGCGGGCGCCGGAGACGAGAAGGTGCCGCGCCACCTCGCCCCGCGTCTTCTTCGCCATGTGCGAGACGACGCGCCTGACGCCGTCGATCTCCTCGACGACCGCGAGCTGAACGCGCGTGGCGCCACTGTCACGCGACGGCCGCCAGGCTGCGACGTAGGTGGCCGAGCGGCAGTCGACGATCAGCCGCCCCGCGGCCCGCTCGTCGAGCGCCGTCGCGAGGCCGGCCCGCCAGTACGCCGGCATCCATCTCCCGCCTGTAGGCGGGCACGCGGTCGGCCGGCTGCAGCGCCCCGAACTGGGCCGAGATGATCACGATGTTGCGCGCCGCCCCGCGCGGCAGCGTCGCGATGTCGAGCGCGGCGTACAGCACCCCGGTGTAGAGCCGGGCGGCGGTCGTCGTCGGTGCGTGCCGCAGCTCGTCGTCGAGGAGCCCGTCGCGGAGCGGCGTCAGGCTCGGGAACGAGAGGCTCGCGAGGTCGATCCGCTTGCCGCGCGCCGGCGCCCACTTCCCCTCGCTCGGCGGCAGGAGGATCAGCGGCGGTCGGCGTGCGGCTCATGCTCCGTCACCCCCTCGGCGCGTACCGGTGATGCAGATCGAGCACGTTCCCGTCGGGATCCTTGAACAGCGCCTGCAGGCAGACCCCGCTGTCGATCGTCTCGCCCAGGAACGACACGCCACGGCGACTCGAGCTCCGCGCGCGAAGCCTCGACATCGTCGACGTGCAGCGCGATCGGCACGTTGTGCGGGCTGAACTCGATCCCGAGCCTCTCGGTGACGATGAGCGCGATCGTGACGGTGCCCGTCTCGAACTCGGCTCCCATCGCGGGCGTGTCCGGCCCCTGCCAGCGCGGGCCGGGCGTCAGCCCGACGACGTTCTCGTAGAAGTCGGCCGCCCGGTCGAGATCCTGCGTCGGGCACGGAGACGAAGTCGACTCCGGTGACGGTGTGGTCGGTGGTGGCCATCTGCAACTCCTTCGTGTCGGTCGCCGCCCAGGGACGTCTCAGGGTCGGACTAGGGTCATTCCGGATGGTCGCGGCGGCCGCCGCAGGCCATCCTCTTGACATGAACTCAACCACACATATCCCAGAGATCCGCCGCCTGCAACGCAGCCGCTCGGATCGCAAGGTCGCCGGTGTCAGTGGCGGCCTTGCCCAGTACTTCGAGATCCATCCCGCCGTCTTCCGTGTCGGCTTCGTCGTCCTCACCCTCCTCGGCGGCGCGGGCATCCTCCTCTACGCAGCCGCTGCGCTCGTCATGCCCGACGAGGGCAAGGACGACTCGTTCGCGACGGCTGCCCTCCGCGACCGGCGAGACCGCCCCTGGCCGCTGATCGGGCTCGGATTCCTCGCGGTCGCAGGAGCCATCCTGCTCTCGCGCGTCAGCCTGTCGCTGAACGGCGGCTCCTGGTTCCTGTTCCTGGTCGCCGGCGTCGTGATCCTCTGGATCACACGCCAGCCTGCCGCCAAGCGCACGGCGTCGACGGCTTCCACCCTCGACGTTGTCGTCGCAGACCCGGCAGTCTCTCCGACCGAGCTCGCGAAGAAGGACTCCCGCCGCATGCGACGGCTCGGCAAGTGGCTCGCTGATCACCCTCGCGACGCTCTTCGCGCTGGTGCTCATCGCCGTCGCCGCCTTCTTCGCGGTGTTCGACGTCGACCTCGGCAACGGCGTCGGCGACCGCGACGTCGCGATCACGAGCGTCGAGGACCTGCCGAGCAACTACGAGCTCGGGATCGGCACGCTCAACCTCGACCTCCGGCAGCTGAAGGTCCCGGTCGGCGAGACCCACATCAGCGCGAACGTCGACGTCGGTGATCTCCGCGTGCTCGTCGCCGGCCGGCGTGGCCCTGCGGGTGCACGGATCCGCCGAGCTCGGCGAGGTCGATCTCCCCGACGGCATCGGCGGCGACGGGCGCAACGTCGAGAGCAACCTCGTCGAGACGGGGCTCGCGTGTCCTCGTGATCGACGGCCACGTCGGCGTGGGCTCGGTCAGGATCGAGCGCGCCCTACGATGACCCGGCATGTTGCGGTCTAGCTTCGCTCCGAGCTCTGACGACCGGGTGATCGCGGGGGTCTGCGCAGGTATCGCGCAGACCCTCGCGGTCGACGTCACCCTCGTCCGGCTCGTCTTCGCGCTGCTCGCCCTCGCAGGCGGTGCCGGGATCGTGCTCTACCTGGCGCTGTGGGCGTACTCCCGCTCGCCGCGGCGCTGGGTCGCCGCTCTGCTCGCGCTCCTCGCGGGCGGCCTGCTGCTCAGCGCCCTCGGTCTCTCCGACCGGTCGGTCGTCGGGATCGCCCTGATCGCGGCCGGGCTCGCTCTGGCATGGCGCCAGGGCGGCAGCTTCCATCCCGACGCGCCCCTCTCCTACGGCGGCATCGCGCTGGCCGCGATGGGCGCGGTGGCGCTCCTCTCGAGCGACGGCGCCAGCTCGGCGCTGCTCTCGCCGGGTGCCGTCGCGGGCGCGCTGCTGCTGATCGCCGGCCCGTGGGTGTGGCGGCTCGCGCTCGACCGCGACGCCGAGCGCACCGCCCGGATCCGCGGCGACGAGCGCTCCGACGTCGCCGCTCGCGTCCACGACTCGGTGCTCCAGACGCTGGCGCTGATCCAGCGGCACGCGAACGAGCCGAGCCGCGTCGTCTCGCTCGCGCGCCGGCAGGAGCGCGAGCTTCGCGGCTGGCTGTACGCCGACCAGCCGCTCGGGGACGACAATGCATCTCTCGTCGCAGCGCTCTCGGCCGCTGCCGGCGACGTCGAGGAGCTTCACGGCGTGCGCGTCGAGATCGCGAGCGCGGGCGATTGCCCCGTCGACGGGCCGGTCGGCGCCGTCGTGTTGGCAGCGCGCGAGGCGATGACGAACGCCGCCAAGTTCGCGGGCGTCGAGGAGATCGACGTCTACGTCGAGGTCACCGACGAGGAGATCTCGGTCTTCGTGCGCGACCGCGGAGCCGGCTTCGACCGCGCCGCCGTGCCGTCCGACCGTCGCGGGCTCGACCGAGTCGATCGAGGGCCGGCTCGAGCGCGCGGGCGGCCGGGCGACCGTGGTGTCGAGCCCCGGCGAGGGCACCGAGGTCGAGCTGCACGTGGCGAGGAGCGCATCGTGACGAAGCGCCGCGTCGTGCTCGTCGACGACCACGACCTCTTCCTCGCGGGCGTGCGCGCCGAGCTCGGCGATGCGGTCGAGGTCGTCGGGCAGGCGGGAACCGTCGCCGCTGCGGTGCCGCTGATCAAGGAGCTCGACCCCGACGTCGTCCTGCTCGACGTCCACCTGCCGGACGGAAGCGGCGACGCGATCATCAACCAGGTCGCGCCCGAGCGGCCCGGGCGTGAAGTTCCTGGCGCTGTCGGTGTCCGATGCGGCCGAGGACGTGATCGCCGTGATCAGGGCCGGCGCGCGCGGCTACGTGACGAAGACGATCTCGGGCGACGGAGCTCGCAGCCGCGATCGAGCAGGTCGCGAACGGCGACGCCGTGTTCTCGCCGCGGCTCGCCGGCTTCGTCCTCGACGCCTTCCGCGCCGGCGACCGGGTCGGCGGCGACGCCGAGCTCGACGAGCTGACTCCGCGCGAGCGCGAGGTGCTGCAGCTGATCGCGCGCGGCTACATGTACAAGGAGATCGCCGCCCGCCTGCACCTGTCGGTGAAGACGGTCGAGAGCCACGTCTCGAACGTGCTCCGCAAGCTGCAGCTCTCGACGCGGCACGAGCTGGCCCGGTGGGCCACGGAGCACCGGCTGGTCTAGGAACCCCGGCGCCCGGCTAAAGCCAGGCACCCCGCTGGCGGGTCGCGGAGGGTGGTGTCTGGCCTCAGCCAGATGCCGGGTCACACCACACGAACTACTTACAGATCCCCGCGTAAGGATCCTCCTCCGAGCCGCGCCCACCCTCGTCTGTCGGCGCATGCGAGCCGCACCTGCTGCGAGGATCTGTCGGTGCCTCCGACCGCATCGACAGCTCCTCGGCGGCGCTTGCTGCTCGTGCTCGCCGCCTTCGTCCTCGCTGCAACGGCGGTGGGGATCTACCTCGGCCCGGATCCGCCCCCTGCCGCCGACGACGGCCAGGACGAGCGTGCGCCGACGCTGCACCGGCCCACGATCGAGGCTGCGTTCGCGGCCGAGAGCTACCCGCGCGGATCCGCCGCACGGCTCATCTCCTACGACCGTGCGACCTCGGTGACGATCCAGCTCTACCGGGTCGGTGCCGCGCTGCCGGCGGCGAGCCCGGACGAGATGCGCGGCACGCCGGTTGGCTCGCCCCGCACGCTCGCGGTCGTGAAGAAGAAGCAGAGCATCCGAATCGGGCTCGACCCGGGTTGGCAGAGCGGCCTCTACTACGCAGAGCTGACCGCACCGGGCGGGCGGATCGGCTACGCGCCGTTCGTGCTTGCACCGGCCAAGCTCGGCGGGCACCGGATCGCAGTCGTGCTGCCGACCGAGACGTGGCAGGCGTACAACTTCCGCGACGACGACGGCGACGGCAAGGCCGACACCTGGTACGCCGACCTCGAGCACAGCTACGAGGCACGGCTGATCCGCCCCTTCGAGAACCGCGGCGTGCCGCCGCACTACCGCGAGTACGACGAGCCGTACCTTCGCTGGCTCGACCGCTGGGGCTACGACGTCGACGTCCTCTCCGACGCCGAGTTGCGACGGGTATCGGGCAACACGCTCGCGGGCGCCTACGACCTGATCATCTTCCCCGGGCACCACGAGTACGTCACGGCGCACGAGTTCGACGCGGTCGAGGGCTATCGCAACCTCGGCGGGAGCCTGATGTTCCTCTCCGCCAACAACTTCTTCCGCAAGATCACGATCGCCGACGATGTGATGACGCTCGTCGGCCAGTACCGCAAGCTCGGTCGACCGGAGGCGACCCTCACCGGAGCGCGCTACTTCGCCTCGCGCTCGAGTGGGCGCAACGGCTCGCCGTGGGTGGTGCGGGCGAGCGACGCGAGCACGTGGATCTTCGCGAACAGCGGGCTCGAGCCGGGGTCGTTGTTTGCGAGCGGCGGGATCGAGGCGGACAACATCTCCCCCGCCTCGCCGCCCGGAACCGAGGTCGTGGCCGAGATCCCGAACGTGTTCGGCGACGGACGCAGAGCGCAGATGACCTACTACGAGGCTCCGTCGGGAGCTCGGGTGTTCTCTGCCGGGGCCTTCACGCTCGCCGGCGCGGTGTGGCAGCCGCCGGTGACGCAGGTGATGATCAACCTGATCGACGGCCTGTCGAAGCCGGCAGGTTCGTGAGCCGCCGGGTGGGTAGCCTTCCGGGTTGATGGTGCGCCTGCTCGCAATGCCGCTCGCCGTGCTCGCCGCAACCGCAGCGATCCAGCCGCTGCCCGCGCCGCTGAAGACACAGCTCAAGGGCGGCTACTGGCACGCAGGCTGCCCGGTCACGCTCGACTCAGCTACGGCTGCTCACCGTCAAGACCTGGGGCTTCGACGGGAAGGCGCACACCGGCCAGCTCGTCGTCAACGAGAAGGCCGCCCTCCCACTCCAGCGCGTGTTCGCGAAGCTCTACGCAGCTGCGCTTCCCGATCCGGCACATGCAGCTCTCGGACGCCTACGTGCGCAGTGGCTCGATCCCCGATACCGACATCACGGCGTCGTTCGAGTGCCGCCAGGCCTCGGCCTCGCCCGTGCACCGGCAAGACGAGCACCGGCTCGTGGTCGAACCACGCCTACGGCCTCGCGGTCGACATCAACCCGGTCGAGAACCCCTACATCGGGTGCGGGATGACGCGGGATCCGGCCCGGCTCACCTACACGAACCGCAAGAAGATGCGGCCCGGGATGGTCACGCCGGCGGTCGTGGCTGCGTTCCGGGCGATCGGCTGGGGCTGGGGTGGCTCGTGGACCGGAGACACCAAGGACTACATGCACTTCTCCTGGAACGGGCACTAGCCCGGGCGGACTAGTACCAGATCGCCATGCCGACCCCGTCCCGCCGCTCGGGCGGATCGGGAAGTGAGATCGCATCACGCCGAGCGGCCGTCCACGCGCACGCCGCAGCGTCGAGCACGTCGTCGAGCGGGATCGTCGCCGCGCCACCAAGCGTGCCCGGATCGATGTTGATCCCGTGCCTGCGCAGCAGCCCGAGCCGCTCGAACGCGCCCGCCGGCGGACTTCTTGCGGAACTTGAGCCGCTTCATGTCGTTCATCGCCGTGAAGCAGAGCTCGGGGTGGACTTCTCGGAGGCGCCTGTCGTTGGCCGCCAGCGCGGTGACGTGCTTGATCCGGTCCCCGAGCGCGTGCGCCTGGGCCGAGATCCCACCGCCCTCGGCGAAGGGCACGTCGAACCGCTCGCGCTCGGGGATCGAGAACACGGAGCTGCCGCCGACCTTCTCGCGGGCGAGCGCGTCGGCCTGCACGTGGCCCGTACCCGATCGGAATGTCGATCGCGATGCGCTTCATGTCCGCGAGCTCGGAGAAGTCCGACTCGACGCCCTCGATCAGGCGAGCCTCGCGAAAGCGGCCGTCGATCAGGATGACCGCAACCCAGCCGCGCTTGGTGCCGTCGACGCCGGCTACGAGTTCGGTCATGGCGGCCAGTCTGCCGACGAATGGTGCACGAGGCGGAGCCTCAGCCGGTGCGCGGGGCCTCGGACGAGGCCCCGCGCCTTACGGAGTGATGGGGCGTAACGGTGTGGCAGCCGCCACAATCCCGGCCAGGGTTGCGTAGCCGGCGTCGGTCGGATGAATGTCCGCGAGCGGGCTCACCGGGTTGAAGGTCCCGCCGGGGCACATGTTGGTGAAGAGGCAGATCGACGGGATGTCCGCGAGCTCGCTGCCACCGGTGACGCTCGCCGGGTTGAAGACCGGTAGCGGGTCGGCGAAGCTGGCTCCGAGGCCGGTGACGACCGACCGCAGTGTCGTGTTGAGCGTCTTCGTCAGCATGTCTCCGCCGGACAGGACATGCCGGATACGGGTTGTACAGGCCCAACACGATGATGTCGGCCCGCGGAGCCGCAGCTCGCAGCGCGGTAACAATCGCTGCCACGTTGGCCGCGATGTGGGCGTAGAGATTGCCGATCGCAGCGGGAGTGATGCAGTTGGGCACTGCGCCGAATCCGCACTTCTCCAGGAAGATCAGCGTGTCATTCGCGCCGATGTCGAGCGTGATCGGGCTCGTGTGCGGGTGCTTCTCGCAGGAACGCGAGTGCGGCATCGAGCTGGCTGCCGCCGTAGAAGTCGTGCAACCACGCCTTGTTGAAGATGGCGCCGACGCCGACGGCAGGCTGATCGCCGCAGAAGCTCGCGTTCGGCACGAAGGTGTACCCCGTCGCGGCTGACCGACCACCGAAGCGGAACGAGTCGGACGACTCGCCGGGACATCCGAAGTTGGTCGTGTCGATCGGCCGCTTGAGCGATCGCAACCCGGAGCTGAACACGTCGACGTAGCCGGTGTCGAACGTCGACGGGACGATGTTCGGATACTCGGCGCCGAACTTCGCAGCCTGGTAGCCGTAGGCGAGCGAGTCGCCGAGCGCGAGGTAGTCACTCGCGGGCTTGGGCTTCGCCTGCGCCGCCGGCAGGAGCACGAGAGCACAGAGCGTCGCGACGAGCGCGACGAATCCTACGGTCGTGCGGTGATGGGTCGCGATCGGACCGGACATAGTCCTCCCTTGCATGGCTGTCATTCAGACGATCCCCGCTAGGCGGCCGGCTGAACCCTCTGCGATCCCACTGGGCCGCGCGGCGGCGACAGGCTTCAGCCGTCGTCCGGGCTCGACGTTCCCTTCACACCTCCGTGACGATCAAGGCAGCCGCGACGTATAAGAGGTAGATGGTGCGCCGCGCTCAGCTTCTCCTCGTCGGCCTCGTCGTCCTCGCGGCTGCCGCCGGATCTGCCACTCGCGGCGACGCCTGCCCCGCAGCTCCTCGTCGCCGTCAACGCCACCGGCGGCTTCTGCCCACCGAACATGTGCCACTGGAGCGCGCGGATCACCACGACCACGATCAGCGCCGAAGGCCGCCGCGCCCGCCGCATCACCGCGGCCGAGCGCGCAGCGCTGACGCAGGCGATCGCCCGGCTCAAGGTCGCGACGCTGCCGAAGTTCAAAGGCACCTGCCCGATCGCCTACGACGGCCAGGAGCTCCACTACCGCTTCCGCGGCAAGCCCGAGGTTCGGACGTGCAAGCAGGACCTGCGGCGCGTGCGGGCGGTGCAGCTCGTCGATCGGCTGATCGCGAGCCTTGCCCGCTCGTTGAGCCGGAGAATCACCGCCAAACGGCTCGAAGGGCTCCTTCGCAGGAGCCCCTCGAACCGTCGCCCTCCCCGTGCAACCTCGTGTGCGTCACGCAGGCTTCACCGTCCCGTGGCTCTTGCCGTGACCCTGAACCGCGAGGGCTCCGACGCCGACGATGCAGGAGACCGATCGCCGCGACCATCGCCGCGAGGAGGCCCCAGTTGGTGCCGTCCGACGTCGCCGGAGCTGCGAGAGGCAGGTTCTCGGCGATCGGAGTCGGCGTCCCGTCGCGGGTGTCGGGCGAACGCAGGTCAGCGACCGTAGCCAGGCGCTGGTGCGCGGCCATCGCGGTTGCGATCGCGGGATCGACAGCCCGGGGCCAGGGTCTTCACGTCGCGCGTGTCGGGGGAGCGGAGGTCGAGCACCACCGGCGTGCGGTAGGCGACGTCCCCGCCTTCGATCGTAGGACGGGAGAGGGCTGTCGGAACGGCCAGTGCGGCGACGACGACTGCGAGGCCGGTGACCGAAACGAGACGGCGGATTGTGTGAGTCGAGACGTTCATCTCTTTCTCCTATCTGCGGGATCGTCGTGTGCGATCCGATGCGAGGAAGCTACGACCGGCTCCCTAAGCCTCGGTTAGGACCGGGTTAGGGGGAGCCGAAGCTCCCTGCAAAACGGGCTGAATCGCCGGTGGTACAGTCGCGCGACAATGGAATTCAGGATCCTCGGCCCGCTCGACGTGGTCGACGGGGAACGTGTCGTCGCCTTGCCGGGCGCCAAGCACCGCGCCCTCCTGGCAATGCTCCTCCTGCATGCGAACGAGGTCGTCTCCACCGAGCGCCTCACCGACGCACTCTGGGAGGACGAGCCACCCGAGACGGCGCAGAAGGCGCTTCAGGTCTACGTCTCGCAACTGCGGAAGGTGCTCGACACGCGAGCGCCTGCTCACGAAGGCGCCCGGCTACCTGATCCGGATTGACGACGACGAGCTCGACCTCGCACGGTTCGAGCGACACCTGGAAGAAGGGAAGCCGCGCGAGGCACTCGCGCTCTGGCGCGGCCCGCCGCTCGCCGAGTTCACCTACGCGGATTTTGCGCAGGCCGAGATCGCCCGCCTCGACGAGCTGCACCTGAGCTGCCTCGAGCAGCGAATCGACGCCGACCTCGCCGCCGGACGGCACGCCGAGCTGGTGGGCGAGCTCGAGGCGCATCGTGTCCGAGCATCCGCTTCGAGAGCGGCCGCGAGAGCAGCTGATGCTCGCGCTCTACCGCTCGGGCAGGCAGGCCGAGGCGCTCACGACCTACCGCGACGCCCGGCATGCTCTCGTCGAGGAGCTCGGCATCGATCCCGGCCGCGGGCTCCGCGAGCTCGAGCAGGCGATCCTGCGCCAGGATCCGGCGCTCGACGTCGGCTTTCCGGACGCGGAGGCTGGCGGGGAGTCGACAGCCGGGTCGTCTGCCGACAGGCACCGTGACCCTGCTCTTCGCGGATGTCGAAGGCTCGACCCTCCTGCTGCAGTCCCTCGGCGACCGCTACGGCGCAGTGCTGACACGGCTCCGCGAGCTCGTCCGCGCTGCGATCGTCGCAGCGCGGGGGCGGCGAGGTCGACTGGGCCGGAGACGGCGTCTTTCTCGCCTTCGAGCGTGCCCGCGATGCCGTGGCGGCAGCTGCCGACCTCCAGCGCGCGCTCGAGACGGAGGACTGGCCGAAGTCGGTGCAGGTGCGAATGGCGATCGGGATCCACACCGGCGAGCCGAGCCTCGCCGACGACCGCTACGTCGGCATGGACGTCCACGTCGCGGCCCGCATCTGCTCGGCCGCGCACGGCGGCCAGGTGGTCGTCTCGCAGGCGACCCGAGACGTCGCGATCGATGACGATTCCGAGGTCTCGTTTCGCTACCTCGGCGAACACCGGCTCAAGCATGTGCCCAAGCCGGAGACGCTCTACCAGCTCGTCGGTCCAGGGCTCGCCGCGGACTTCCCGCCGCTCTCAGCGCTCGGCGGCTCGACGCTGCCTGCCCTCCATCACCGCCTCGTCGGCCGGCGGGACGATCTCGCGACCACGCGTGACCTGCTGGGACGAGCAGACGTGCGCCTCGTCACGATTACGGGTCCCGGTGGAGCAGGGAAGAGCCGCCTCGCGCTCGAGACTGCCTCGAGGGCCGCCCTCGAGCGCCCCGTGCATCTCGTCGGGCTCGCGTCGATCTCCGACGCCGCGCTCGTGCCGGCGGCGATCGCGAGCGTGGTGGGTGTGCGGGACGCGCCGGGGGCCTCGCTGACAGACCTACTGGCAGAGGCGCTCGAGGGAACACGACCGCTCCTCTTCCTCGACAACCTCGAGCAGCTACCCGGTGCGACGGCAGACATCGCCGCGCTGCTCGACCGCGTCTCCGACCTCGACATCCTCGCGACGAGCCGCTCCCCGCTACGGATCCGGGGTGAGCACGTGGTGCCGCTGTCCTCGCTGCCGACGCAGGACGCCGCGACCCTGTTCTTCGAGCTCGCGGCGGCGCGAGGCGTGCCGCTCGACGAGGAATCGCTCGCGAACTGTCGAGGAGATCTGCCGGCGTCTCGACGGGCTGCCGCTTGCGATCGAGTTGGTCACGGCGCGGCTCGCGCTCCTCTCGCCGCGGCAGCTGCTCGCCGCGCTCGACGACGGGCTCGTGCTTGCAATGGAAGGTCCGGCCGATCTTCCCGACCGGCAGCGGACGCTGCACGCGACGCTCGGCTGGAGCTACGCGCTGCTGACAGCCGACCAACGAGCCCTCCATGGCCAATTGGCCATCTTCGCCGGCGGGAGCGCGTTGGAGGACGCGATCGCCGTCGCCGGCCCGTCGCCGGGGATTCTCGCTGACCTCGAGGCCCTTGTCGCAGCGAGCCTGCTCCGGCGCGACGCGGCCGAAGGGAACGTACGCCTGTCGATGCTCGAAACCATCCGGGAGGACGCGATCGGACGCCTCGCCGACGCAGGATCCCTGGACGACTGCCGACGCCGCCACGCAGACCATTTCCTGGCGTTTGCCGAACGGGCTGAGGCGGAGCTCGCCGGCTCGGAGCAGGGGCGCTGGTTACAGCAGGCTGAGGACGAGCTCGACAACGTGCGCGCAGCACTCGATTGGTGTCTCAGGAATGGCCGCACCGCCGACGCACTCGAGGCGGTCTCATCGCTTGGTCGCTTCTGGCGCGCTCACGGTCATGCCGCCGAGGCCCGACGGCTCCTGGCCCGTGGCCTGGAAGATGCCGACGCGCTCCCCCGGGACGTGCGAGCCCGGGCGCTCTGGACGGCAGCCCACGAGGCAATGGCGCAGTCCGACTATCCGGCAGCGATCCCGGCTCTCGAGGAGGCGCTGATGCTCTTCCGAGAGCTCGGGGATGACCGGCACGCGGTATTCGCACTCTGCGAGATCGCCCGTGCCCTGTCGTCCCGGGATGAGCTCGACGAGGCGTACGACGTCGGGCAGGACGCGCTCCAGCTGGCGGAGAGCATCGGAGACGACCGGGCGTGCTCCGCTGCGCTCGACACCCTCGCAATGGTCGCGGGATACAGCGAGCGGCACCCGCTCGCTCAGGAGTACAGCGAGCGGAGCCTGGCGCTGCGCCGGTCACTCGGCGACGCAATCCTGATCACCAGCTCCACGAACACGCTCGGGATGGCCGCGATGCGCGCGGGCGACCTCGATACGGCCGAGGGGGCCTTCACCGAGTGCCTCGAGCTCGCGCGCGGGCTCGGGGAGCAGGTCTACGTGGCGGGCGCGCTCTGCGGGCTCGGCGAGATCGCGTTGAGCCGGGATCTCCCCGCGATCGCAGCCGCGACGGCTCGTCGAGGCACTGTCCCTCTTCCGCGAGCTCGGTGACGAGCGTGTCTGCGCGGAATGCCTGCACGCACTCGGCGGCGTCGCCGCGGCTGACGGCAGACCACTCGATGCCGCCCGCCTCTGGGGCGCTGCGGATGCGCTGCGGGAGCGGTCGGGCGCGGTGCCGACACCGGAGGAGAAGGCCGTCGACGTGCAGTTCGGGGCGGTCGCCGCCCGCGCCGAGGAAGCAGGCGCCCTCGCGAGCGCACGGGCGGAGGGCCGCCGCTTTGGAAACGACGAGGTCGACGCTCTGGTGGCGAGCTTGTACGAGTCGTCTCTGACGTCTAGTGTCGTCGCGGACCGCGGGAATCCCGAGAGGAGTCAGTGATGGCGTACGAAGGCGAGGGTAAGGGCAGGGCCAAGTTCGAGGAGGTGTTCGAGGGTGAGTCGGAGGAGAGCCTCGACAACGCGCTTCGCGCAGCCGTTCACGCGTCCGGGGTGGAAGAAGGCACGCGGCTCGTCATCACCCAGATCGAGATCGTGACAGTCGGCGATCCGAACATCGGCTCATACAAGGTGATTGTCAAGCCGCACGGCTAGCGGGGCTGGCGTCAGCGCGCGAGCTCCACGAACCGACACAACGCATTCGCGAGCCGCATGTGGTCGATCGTCCTGCAGTCGACCTCGAGCAGCCGCGGTGAGCACACGAGATACGCTAGGCACTCGCGCCCGCGAGATCGCGACGTTGAAGCGGTTGCGCGAGAAGAGGAACTCGAGGCCGCGCGGGACGTCCTCCGCCGCTCGAGCTCGCCATCGAGTAGAAGACGACCCGCGCCTGCTGGCCCTGGAACTTGTCGACCGTGCC
>CAVOLH010000002.1:0-143096 GCA_963696755.1 uncultured Thermoleophilia bacterium
GACACCAGCCGGTCGCGGCCGGCCCAGAACGGCTCGCGCAGCACGGCCCGCAGCACCTTGCCGGTCGCGTTGCGCGGCAGCTCGGAGACCACCGTGACGCCGGTCGGGCACTTGAACCCGGCCAGCTGCCCGCGCGCCCAGCTGACCAGTTCGGCCGGGTCGGACCCGGGCCCGGTGTCGCCGTTCCCGGCGGCCGCGCTCCCGGGGGCCAGCACGACGACCGCGTGCACGGTCTCGCCCCACCGCTCGTCCGGGATGCCGATGACCGCGACGTCGGCGACCGCGGGGTGCCGGGCCAGCACCGCCTCCACCTCGGCCGGGTACACGTTCTCGCCGCCCGTGATGACCAGGTCGCTGAGCCGGTCGATGATCGTCAGGTAGCCGTCGGCGCCGATCGTGCCGACGTCGCCGGTGCGGTAGAAGCCGTCGGCGGTCAGCGACCTGGCGGTGGCCTCCGGGTCGTTCCAGTAGCCGGGCAGCGGCGCGGCGCCGCGCACCTGGATCTCGCCGCGCTCCCCTAGCCGAACCTCCCAGCCCAGCGACGGGCGTCCCGCGGTGCCCAGCCGCCCCCGCGCGGGGTCGTGGTCCTCCGGCGGCAGCGACGTGATCGGCAGCGGCCCGGTCTCGCTGCTCGCGTAGTTCTGGCGGAACCGGCAGCCGAGCACGGCCACCGCCCGCTCCAGCAGGTCGGGCCGGATCGGCGAGGCGCCGTAGACCACCTCGATCAGATCGGACAGGTCGGGCGGCTCGGCGCGGGAGCTGACCTCCTGCGTCACCGCGCGGATCAGGGTGGGTACCAGCTGCGTCAGCTGGATCCGCCGGCTGACCAGCTCGTCGACGAAGCCGGCCGGGTCGAAGCCGGGCAGGACGTGCAGGTGGCCGCCGGTGAACAGGGTGTAGCTGAGGTTGGCCAGGCCCGCGACGTGGAACAGCGGCAGCGCGGACAGGTGCCGGGCGCCGGGAACCGCCTCGGGCACCTCCAGCTTCATGAACACCACGGCCGTGATCAGCTGCTGGTGGGTCAGCGGCACCAGCTTGGGGCGGCCGGTGGTGCCGCTGGTGTGCACCAGGATGGCGGGCTCGGAGGGGCGCAGCCGGTCGACCGGGCGCGGGGGCGGGTCGCCGTCGGCCGCGCCGTCAGCGGCCTCGCTGTCAGCGACCTCGCTGTCAGCGGCCCGGCCGGCAGCGGCCCGGCCGGCAGCGGCGAGCCCGGCGGCCAGGTCCAGGACGGGAACGGGAGCGTCCAGGCCGGCCACGGCCTGCCGGGTCAGTGCGGCGCAGTCGGCGTCGGTGACGACGGCGGCCGGGCCGCAGCCGCAGCAGCGCGGTCACCTCGGGGGCGGCCAGCCGCCAGTTGACGGCCGCGGGGAGCGCCCCGGCCCGGATCAGGCCGAGCATGGCAGTCACCCAGGCGGCCTGGTTCCTGGCGATGATCGGCACCACGTCGCCGGGAGCGAGCCCGGCCGCGGCGAATCCGGCCGCCGAGCGCTCCGCGGCCGCGGCCAGGGCGGCATAGGTGAACTCCGCGCCCCGCTGGTCGGTCAGCGCGATCGCGCCGGGGTGGACCGCGGCCCGCCACTCCAGGACGTGGACCAGGGACAGCAACGGGCTAGACCGGCACGCCGGTCCGGTCGGCGGCGGTCTTCGGCTCGTGCCGGACGTCGCCGGGCTGGCCCATGGCCCGCCGCCAGCAGGCGAACTCGAGCAGGACGCCGTCCGGGTCCTGGAAGTAGTACGAGCGGACGAACACCCCGGGGTGCAGCTCCCTGGCCACGCCGAACTGGCTGTCGTCGTGGTCCATGATGGGGCTGACCCGGATGCCGTTGGCCTTGAGCTTGGCCCGGTACTCGAGGAACCGCTCCTCGGGCACGTTGAACGCGATGTGGTTCATCGAGCCGACCGCGCTGGTCCACTCGCCGATGCCCGGCACGGTCACCGGCGCGGAGACGCCGGGCACCGCGTCGGGGGCGTCGGGGAACCAGAAGAACGCCAGCGCGTTGCCGCCGCCCATGTCGAAGAAGAAGTGCTGGCCCTGGCCGTTCGGCAGGTCGAGCGTCTTGATCAGCCGCATGCCGAGCACCTGGGTGTAGAACTCGACGGTCCGCTTCATGTCCGAGCAGACCAGGGCCAGGTGATTGACGCCGCCCAGGTCGAACTCCTCGTTCCGCCATTCCATGTACGTTCCTCCTCTGGCCTAGCGGTCAGATCTAAATCTAAACTCAGTTTCAGTTCCGCGCCAGGGACGCGGGAATCGGAGTGGCCGGATAGTCCGCGCCAGGCGCGGGGATCGGGAGTGGCCGGTGACCGGGATCGTGAGGGAGTTCGTCGGGCTGCCGTCGCCGGTGGTAGGCCGGGCCGCGCGGGCGGTCATCCGTGCCAGGGCATCTACCATCACAAGACGGCCGCGCGGCCGCGGGTGGCGTTCATCGCCACGCACTACAACGTGGACTTCTCCGAGCACTACCTGGCCAGTTTCATGGCCGAACGGGGCTTCGGGTTCCTCGGCTGGAACACCAGGTTCCGCGGCAACGAGGCGCACTTCCTGCTCGACCACGCACTGGCCGAGATCGGCGTCGGGGTGCGCTGGCTGCGCGAGCAGGCCGGGGCCGAGCAGGTGGTGCTGCTGGGCAACTCGGGCGGCGGCTCGCTGATGGCCGCGTACCAGTCCCAGGCGACCGAGCCCAGCGTCCGGCCGGTGACCGGGATGCGGCCGCTGCCGGCCGTCAAGGACCTGCCGCCGGGCGACCTGTACGTGGCGCTGGCCGCGCATTCGGGCCGTCCGGAGGTCCTAACGGCCTGGCTGGACGCTTCGGTGACCGACGAGAGCGATCCGCTGTCGGCGGATCCGGCGCTCGACCCTTACGACCCGGGCAACGGCCCGCCGTTCGGCGCGGAGTTCCAGCGCCGCTACCGGGCCGCGCAGCACGACCGCAACGAGCGCATTACCGACTGGGCTCTGGCCGAGCTGGACCGGCTGGCCGGGACGCGGGCCAGGGACCGGCTGTTCACGGTCCCGCGCAGCTGGGCTGACCTGCGCATGATCGACCCGTCGATCGAGCCGTCGGACCGGCGGCCGAACCGGTGCTACCTGGGTGACCCGATGCGGGCGAACTACGGGGTGTTCGGCGTCGGCACGGTCAGCACGCTGCGCAGCTGGCTGTCGATGTGGAGCCTGCGCACCTCGCAGTGCATCGCGGCACCGCATCTGGCCCGGATCACCCAGCCCGCGCTGGTGATCCACGCCACCGCGGATACCGGCGTCTACTCCAGCGACGCCCGCGCACTCTACGACGCGCTGGCCGCGCCGGACAAGACGCTGGAGTTCATCAAGGCCGATCACTACCTGACCGAGCCCGACGGCGCGCGAACCCAAGCCGCCGACCTGATCGCCGCCTGGCTCACCACCCGCGCCAGCTAAGCGCGGGCCGGGTGTCGCCATTGCGTGTCAAAACACCCGTCATCGGGGGTACGGCGTCACTCAATCACGGCAGCGGTGCCGTCCGGTCGCGGGGAGACGCCGTATGGTTCTGCTGTGCAGAAGCGCGATTCTTCGCGGCGGGCGGCGGATCAGGGTGCCGGGCCGGGCCAGAACCCTGATCCGACCGGGCCGCCGCCGGCCTATCCGATCGCGTCGGTGGACAACGCGCTGCGGCTGCTGATGCTGTTCCGCGACACGCCGCGGGTCCGGCTGTCCGAGGCCAGCGAGCATCTCGGCGTCGCGCACTCCACCGCGCACCGGCTGATGGCGATGCTGGCCTATCACGGCTTCGTCCGGCAGGAGCCGGGCTCGCGGGCCTACGTGGCGGGCCCGGCGCTGATGGAGATCGGCCTGGCCGCGGTGCGCGAGCTGGATATCAGGCTGCACGCGCGCCCGGTGCTGGAGAACCTGGCCGCCTCGCTCGGCGAGACCGTGCACCTGGCCATGCTGGAGGGCGGCAACGTGCGCTACCTGGACGCGGTGGAGAGTCCGCGGGCGCTGCGGGTGGCGTCCCGGACCGGTTCGGCCCTCGCGGCGAACTGCACCGCCTCGGGAAAGGCGATGCTGGCCGAGCTGTCCGACGCCGAAGTGTCCGCCCTCTTCGCCGGTCAGGACACACTCAGCGCGCTGACCGGCCAGTCCATCACCTCGTGTGCGCGGCTGCTGGCCGAACTGCGTGAGGTGCGCGCGCGGGGCTGCGCGGTGAACGTCGAGGAGAGCGAGGAGGGCGTCGCCTCGGTCGCGGTGGCCGTGCGCGGCCCGCGGCCCGGCCAGCCTGGCCGCCTGCGGCGCGCCCCGGCCGCGGCGCTCGCGGTGTCCGGGCCAGTGTCGCGGATGACCGGTCAGGTCGTGGAGAAGATCGCGGCCGAGCTGCGGGACCGCGCCGCCGCCCTGGAAAGCCTTATCTGACGCCCCCTCATCTGATCCCAGCGCCGCCGTCGGAGTGCACCACCGTGCCGGTGATCCCGCGGGCGCGGTCCGAGGCCAGGAACACGTAGCTGCCCGCGTGGTCCTCGCCGCGGAGCGTGACCTGCAGCGGCGTGCGGCGGCGCAGGTCCTCCTCGCGGCCGGCCGCCGCGCCCAGCACCTGCCCGGCCAGGCCGAGGCTGGCCGGGCCGGTGAGCTCGGTGCCCAGCGTGCCGCCTGGCGCGACGCCGTTGACCCGCACCTCGGGGGCCAGCTCGTGCGCCAGCGCGATCACGCAGCCGCGGACGGCGAACTTCGACGCAACGTAGAGCACGCCGCCGCGGCCCGGGTAGAAGCCGGAGGTGGAGACGGTCAGGACGACCGAGCCGCCCGCCCGGCGCAGCTCGGGCAGGGCGGCGCGCACGGTGACCAGCTGGCTCTTCACGTTGACCGCGAACATCTCGTCGAAGGCCGCGTCGAGCTGGTCATCGGCGATGTCGGTCAGGCCGCGGTAGAAGTCGAAGATGCCCACGCAGTTAACCAGGACATCCAGGCCGCCGAACGAGCGGGTGACGGCCCTGACGGCCGCACGGGCATCGGCCAGCACGGTGGCGTCGCCCCGGACGGTCACGCAGTCCGGCAGCTCGGCCGCCAGCCGCCCGGCCTTGGCGTCGTCCCGCTCCAGCGCGGCGACCCGGGCACCCTCAGCTCGGAACGCGGCCAGCACGGCGCGGCCGATCCCAGAGCCCGCGCCCGCGACCAGCGCGCGCTTCCCGTCGAGCCAGCCCATCAGGCTTCATCCTGGGGGGAGGAAGGGGGCGGCGGCTCATCCCGGGGGGAGAAAGGGGGCGGCGGCTCATCCTGGGGGGAGGAAGGGGGCGGCGGCTCATCCTGGGGGGAAGAAGGGGGCGGCGAGGGGTCCTCGGGGCCGTGCGGGGTCCGCAGCAGCCGGGAGAACAGGTCGTGGTCCTGCCAGGTCAGGGCCTCGAGCTCGAGCGGGCAGAGCAGGATTTCCCGTCCCGAGGCCGGCACCGAGATGCGCAGCCGGGCGCCGTTGCGGGTCTGCACCCGCTCCACCACGACCTCGCTGAACTCGTTGGCCAGCCGGATCTCGTCCGCCATTACAAGAACACCGCCAGGTTCTGGGTACGCAGCACCGATTCGTCCACGGTGATCTCCCGCCGGGCCAGGCGGAGACCGTCCGGGGTAGCGCGGAGCAGGTCCGTTCGGCCTGCCGAGAGCAGGTCGGCTTCGCGCGTGTCCCCGCGGCTGCGGAACAGCAGCAGGGCCGATTCCACCCGCAGGCCGCCAGTGGTCAGCAGGGTGTCCGGCCGGAACGTCCTGACGTTGGTGACGAAGTGCCGGGTCCGCGACGGCGGGTCCTCGGTCCACGCGTGGTCGGTGGCCAGCCGCTGGACCCGCTTGCGCAGCGCGTACATGTCCTCGTCGAAGTGGCCCATGTCCGCCAGGGAGTCGAAGCCCGCGCCGCGTGCGGTCGTCACCCGCACCGGCATCACGTAGCGGATGTCCTCGCACAGCAGCTCCAGCCAGCCCGCGTAGTCGGCCGCGTCGAGCAGCGCGGCCTCCTCGACCAGGAACTGGTGCGCGGCCAGGTGCGCCGGGTCGCCGTACGGGAGCGGCCTGGCCGCGGTCACCGGCCACCCCGGGCGAGGTGATCGCTCCACTGGCTCAGCCAGTGCCGCTGGCCGTACTCACCGAAACCCTGATAGGCCACGCCGGGTCCGGCGAACGCGGCCAGCGGCGGCTTGAGCGGCTTGCCCTCGGAGGTCAGCCCCATCCGGCTGTTGAGGTTCAGCCGGCGCGCCATCGACCCGGTGGCCATGTCGGTGATGGAGACCCAGTTCTCCACGTCATCCTGCTCGAACATGCCGGAGCTGCCGAAGCACATCAGGTAGGCCTTGTACGACCTGCGCTTGAAGTCCTCCGGCGCCGCGGCGTCCACCGCGAACCAGGAGAGCACCTCGGTCTCGCGCTCGCTGACCGGCTGCCACTGGCGCAGCGAGATGAACGGGGCGACGGTCCCGGCCGCGTCGATCTGCGGCCAGTTGTGCACGAAGCTCAGGTTCGGGAACAGGGTCGCCGCGGACACCATGAAGCCGCTGTCGGCCACCAGCGCCCGCTGGCGGTCCGACCAGGTGGCCGCCATGCCCGGGATCATCGCGTCCGGGTAGCCCACGTACCGCAGCTGATCCGCGAAACCGCCGCCGGGCGGGAGCTTGTAGGTGGTGCCCGCGCCGGGGCCCGCCTGGTAGAGGGCGCCCTGGATGCGCTTGCTGGCCTTCGGCTCGCGGAACAGGCCGATGTCCACCACGCTGGCGTGGGTGTGCGGCGTGTGGTAGCTGTCGCCGGCGAAGTTCTCCGCGCCGATCTTCCAGTTGGCCTTGACCCGCCAGCGCTGCGGGCCGCGCAGCTCCACCCCCGCCGGGCTCTGACGGGTGTAGAAGTCCAGGTAGAACGCGAAGTCACCGAGGTAGTCGCGCAGCCGCGGGGCGTCCGGGTCCAAGCTGATGAAGATCAGCCCGTTGTGCGTGGCCATCGACGGCGCGGGCAGCAGGGACTGGCCGGTCCTGGCGAAGCCGTCCTCCCCGCCGTAGGCGTCCTCGTGGAACGGCAGCCCGGCCAGCCGACCGTCGTTGCGGTAGGTCCAGGCGTGGTAGGGGCAGCGGAAGTGCGAGGCGTTGCCCATCTCGGCCCGGCACACCTGCATGCCGCGGTGCAGGCACATGTTGAACATGACCCGGATCAGGCCGGCCTCGTCCCTGGCCACGATGAACGAGTCGGCCAGGACCCGGCGGACCACGTAGTCGCCCGGATCCGGGATCTCGGACTCGTGCGCCACGAACACCCAGGACCTTGCGAACAGCCGGTCGCGTTCGGCCGCGAAGATCTCCGGGTCACCGTAGACGTGCGCCGGGACCATGCCGCGGCGCACCTGGCTGACTATGGAGGATAGATCGAGCATGGTCTGTCCTACAGAAGTCGTTTTCTGCAACGATACGTTGCGGACGAAAGGTACTCGCGGGATGCAGAGCTGGATCCACGTCATCGAGTGGCGCGCCAACGTGCGGCCGGAGCTGACGGCCCTGATCGACGACCGGGGGGCGGCCTACACCTATGCGCAGCTGAAGGCGGCGGCCGAGCGCACGGCCGGCGGCTGGGCCGGGCTGCTAGGGGCTGGGAACGGCCCCGGCGGCATCGTGGCGGTGGTGGCCAAGAACAGCGCCGACTTCCTGGTGCACGCCTTCGGGCTGATGCGCGCCGGGGCGACGCCGGCCTTCGTCAACTGGCGGCTGTCGCCGCGTGAGCTGACCGAAGTGCTGGCCCTGGTCGAGCCGAGGGCGATCGCCGCCGACGCCGAGTTCACCGGCCTGGTGGGCGCGGCGTGGCCGGAGCCCCTCCCCCGGGTCGTCATCGGCGGCGGCCCGGTCCCCGGCGGCTGGACGGACGGCACGGCGCTCGGTGGCCCGGTCCCGCCGCGGCCCGCGCTCACCGGCGACACGGTGCTGGCCCTGGTGCACACCAGCGGGACCACGGGCCGGCCGAAGGCCATCCCGCTGCGGCACGGGGCGCTGATGATGAGCGTGGCCGACTTCGCCATCGAGATCGGCGACCAGGTCGCCGGGTCACGCCACCTGCAGATCCTGCCGCTGTTCCACTTGGGCGGCTTCGGCCAGTGCCTGCAGGCGATCCTGACCGCCGGGACGGTCTACATCCACACGGCCTTCCACCCGGCGGCGGTCATCGACGCCATCGAGGCGGACCGGATCGAGTTCTTCACCGCGGGCCCGTCGCTGATCGACATGCTGGTGGCCGAGATTCGCGGACGCGAGCACGCGGACCTGTCCAGCCTGCGCGAGATCGCCTACGGCACCGCGCCGATCACGCCGTCCTCGCTGACCGCGGCGGTGGCGGCGTTCGGCTGCCGGTTCCGGCAGATCTACGGCAACACCGAGAGCCAGTCGATGATCAGCCTGCTGGCGCCGGAAGACCACCAGCCCGGGCACCCTCGGCTGGGCAGCGCGGGCCGGGTGTCGTTCGGCTGGGAGGTGCGCATCGTGGATCCCGACGGGCGTGACCTTGGCGTGGACACCGCCGGCGAGCTGCTCATTCGCGGTGAGTGCCTGTTCTCCGGGTACTGGCGGGACCCCGGGGCCACCGCCGCCGCCTTCGCCGAGGGCGGCTGGTACCGGACCGGCGACATCGGCATGCTGACCGCCGACGGCTACCTCTACATCCTCGACCGGGCCAAGGACATGATCATCAGCGGCGGCGAGAACATCTACCCAGCCGAGGTCGAGGCGGTGCTGGCCCGCCACCCGGCCGTGGCGGACGTGGCGGTGCTCGGGCGGCAGGACCCGACCTGGGGTGAGGCGGTGCACGCCGTCATCATCCTGGCGGCCGGGGAAGCGGTCCCGGCCGCGGAGATCATCGCCTGGTGCCGTGACCAGCTCGCGCACTTCAAGTGCCCGAAGAGCGTGGAGTTCACCGACTCGCTGCCCCGGACGACCACCGGCAAGGTGCTCAAGCGGGAGCTGCGCGCCCAGCTCACCAGGCAGGTGAGATCGTGAACGCGAACCTGGGGCTATCGATCGCCTCGCACAGCGGGCTGCCGCCGGCCGCCATCGGCGAGCTGGCCGGGGCGGCCGAGCGGGCCGGCTTCGCCGCGGTGTTCGTGGCCGAGGGCCACGGCGACGCCCTGGCCCTGTGTCACCCGGTGGCGGCCGCGACCCGTCGGGTCCGGGTGGGGACCGCGGTCGCGAACGCGGCGCTTCGGCCGCCGGTGCTGGCGGCCAAGACCGCGGCGCAGCTGGACCAGGCGGCCGGCGGCCGGTTTATCCTCGGCCTGGGCGTCGGGAACGCGGTGATGAACACCAGGTTCGGGCTTCCCCCTTTGGAACCGCTCCGGATGGTCGAAGAATACGTGGGAGTCATCCGTTCGGTACCAACCGGGGCACCGGCTACGACGGCCAGCTGTTCCGCACCGGGATGGTCCCGCTGGACAGCCCGCCTGCCGGCGGCCTGCCGGTCTGGCTAGGCGCGCTCGGGCCGCGGATGCTCGCCCTGGCGGGCCGGATCGCCGACGGCGTGATCCTCAACCTGATGACGCTGGCCGAGGCGGGCCAGGCGGCCGGCGCCGTCCGCGACGCCGCGCGGGCGGCCGGGAGGGACCCGGCGTCGGTCGAGGTCGCCTGCGTCGTCCACTGCTGCCTGTCCGGGGACGCGGCCGCGGCCGCCGGGGCGGCGCGAGCGGTGGCGCCCCGCTACGCGCTGCATCCCGCCGTGCCGCAGCTGTTCGGGGAGCTGGACGGGGGCGCTGAGCTGGGCGGCGTGCGGGAGCGCGTGCTGGCGGGCGACCGGGCGGCGCGGCCGGCCTGGTTCCGCAGCAGGTGGCCGACGGGTTCGTGGCGTCGGGCAGCGCCGCTCAGGTCGCCGCGCGGCTGGCGGAGTACCGGGCCGCCGGGGTGGACCTGCCGGTCATCTTCCCGATGCCCGTCGGCAGCGACTGGGGTTACGAGCAGACCATTGCCGCGCTGGCAATTTCTTGAGGAGGCACTGCCATCAGCCAGGAAACCGAGCTCGTCATCCGCTTCTTCGCCGCTCTGGAGGCCGGCGGACATCGGCACGCTGCGCGAGATCTACGCGCCCGATGCCTTGATCTGGCACAACGACGACCTGCTCGAGCAGTCGGTCGAGGACAACCTGAAGGTGCTGCAGGGGCTGCACCGGGCCGTGTCGGGCCTGCGCTACGACATCGTCCGGCGCGCGGCGGCCGCCGACGGGGTGCTGCAGCAGCACGTGCTGCGCGGGCAGCTGCCGAACGGGGCCGAGGTCGAACTGCACGCCGCGATGTACCTGCAGGTCCGGGACGGGCACATCACCCGGATCGAGGAGTACCTCGACTCGGCGCGGCGTGCGGAGATCAGGAAGGCCCGCGAGGCACTGTCCGGTTAGCGCGGTGGCCGGCTAGGGTTCGGGCGCCCAGAACGCGCAGTGGTGCTGGGCCGAGAAGTCCGTCTCGGTCCGCGGGTTCGGCGGTACCAGGGACAGCATCTGCTGGCTGGCGCCGCTGAACCGCGGCCATCCGGAGGCCGGGACCCCGGCCCTGGCCAGATTCGTCCAGTACTGCTTCATGGCCGCCGCGAGCTGCTGCTGAGCCTGGGTGAACGGTGCCGGGTGCGCGGACGGCGGCCTGGCTGAACAGGTACGGCAGCTCGGACGCGTGGGCCGCGCCGTAGGGGAAGCCGACCGGGGGCAGGAAGAGCTCCGGCGCGTTCTCGTCGTTGAACTCGTACGCGTAGACCGGCGCGTACCGCGACAGCGACTCCTCGGCGGTGAGCGCGTGGCAGGCGAAGATCGCGTCGGTGCCGACCGCGCCGAGCGCGAGCGGCGGGCTGGGATAGCGGCTGAGCGGATACTGCGCCGCTATCTTGCTCGCCACGGCCGGGGCCATGTCGAGCGTGCGAGGCGATCATGGACTGGTAGTTCGCCGCGGTCACCTGCTCGCCGAGGAACTGGAACCCGGCGACGAACAGCCCAGGTACTCGTCATGGTTGGTGCCGATGATCACCGGCATGCGGTTGACTCGAGCAGGCGGCTGAGCTTGGCCGAGACGCCGTGCAGCATCTTGAGGTGCGCGATCGACCGCAGGTCTTCGCCGCGCGTCAGCTCGCGTGACGGGGCGCTCGCTCTCGTCGGCGTCGAAGACGACGGTGCGGCTCTTGCCGCGGGCCTTGGCGGTCATCATCGCGATCTCGGCGCAGGCGACGAGCTCGCGCGGGTTGGCTGCGTGCTCGGGGCCGAGGGCGATCCCGATCGAGAGCGTGACCGGCCCTGCCTGGTAGAAGTTCGCCTCGGCCACCTGCCGCGCGACCCGTTCGGCGAGTGCGTGCGCCGCCTCGAGATCGCCGGCTGCGGACGATGATCGCGAACTCCTCGCCGCCCGTCCGGCAGACGTCGTCCGTCTCGCGGACGACGGTGCGGAGCTGCGTTGCGAGCTCGGCCAGCACCTGGTCGCCGACGGCGTGCCCGTAGATGTCGTTGACCCGCTTGAAGTCGTCGAGATCGAGCATCAGCAGCGCCACGGACGACGCCTGCTCGGTGGAGACGCGCACGATCTCGTTGCGGAGCCGCTCGTGGAAGGAGCGGTGGTTCCAGAGCCCGGTGAGCGGGTCGGTCTGGGCCTGGAGCTCGAGGCTCGCGCGCGTGTGCGCGTTGTCGAGCGCGAGCGCGGCAGCGTCCCCGAACCGAACGGCCAGGCGGAACTCCTCCTCGGCTGAACTCCCCGCAGGCCGACGCGGTAGATGTTCGAGCGCGCCCTTGATCGATCCGCGCGCGATGAGCGGGACGGCGATCAGCGACTCGGGATCGGGCGGCGTGCCTTCGACGAACCTGACGCGCGGGTCGAGGTCGGCCCTGTTCGCCAGCACGGGCTCGCGGTTCGCGACAGCCCAGCCGGTGATGCCCTCCCCGAAGCCGAACGGCTCGTCGGCGATCACCTCCTCGGCGTAGTGGCCGCGCGCGAAGACGCCCCAGAGCCGAGAGGTTGCCTCGTCGGCCTCGTAGAAGGCGAGGTCGTCGTGGGGGATGAGCTCGTCGAGCGTGTCCGCGATCCGCTTCAGCAGCGCGTCGAGCGACTGCTCGGAGAGGACGTCGTGAAAGACGTCGGCAAGCCGCCGGTACGAGTCGAAGAGCGCGAGTGCCTCCGGGGTCTCGGCGACCGCTGCCCGGGACGGGCTCCGGGAGGTGGCCGGAGGAGGTGACAGGTGTGATCATCGGCTCTCCGGTACATCGGCGCGGGACGCCCCGTGCCTTGAGGTTCGCCTTTCTCCTGCCGATCGGTAGGAAATGCGGCTCTCGGCGGCGAATCTGATTGCCATGAAATGCAGCGCTTTTATCGCGCTCGCTGGTCTCGGCCCTCGTGCTGGCCGGCTCGGCCGGCGCGGGCGTGAACGTCTGGTTCGTCGCGGACGGAAAGCCCGTGTCCGTGCCGCGCAACGGCACCACCCTGCAGAAGGCGGTGCAGCAGCTGCTCGCCGGGCCGACGCGCGGCCGAGCGCAGCCGTGGCATTCACTCGGCCGTTCCGCGCTCGACGCCGCTGCGCTCGGTCACCGTGACCCACCGTGTCGCCACCGTCGACCTGGGCGCGCGCTTCGCGGCCGGTAGCGACCGCGCCCTGCTCCAGGCGCGCGTCGGCCAGCTCGTTCGCACCCTTCGCGGCATCCCGGGCGTCCGCGGCGTCAAGGTGCTCGTCGAGGGCGGCGTGCCGATCGGCCTCTTCCCCGGCTACGACCTCACCAAGCCGGTGCAGGCCCCGGTCGAGCCGGCCGCAGCAGCACGAGCTCACCACCCGTGACATCCAGCAGCGGCTGATCGATCTCGGCTTCATGGCTTCCTCGGGGCTGACCGGCACGGTCGACACGCAGACCTCGACGGCGGTGATCGGATTCCAGAAGTGGGCGAACCTTCCGCGCGACGGCGTGCTCGGCGCCTCGACCGTCGACGTGCTCGAGCGGGCGACGCGGCCCGAGCCCCGGATGCGGATGCCCGGGCGCCGGATCGAGGTTCAGCTCCGTCGCCAGCTCGCGCTCCTGATCGAGGACAACCGCGTCGTGCGCGCCGTCCACATCTCCTCCGGCTCGGGCGGGAGGACGCCGACCGGGTCGTTCCGCGTCTATCGCAAGGAGCGCTACTCGTGGTCGGTGCCGTTCAAGGTCTGGCTGCCGTGGGCGAGCTACTTCACCGGCGGCATCGCGTTCCACGAGTACCCGTCCGTCCCGACCTACGCGGCATCCCACGGCTGCGTGCGGGTGAACTACTACGACGCGCAGATGCTCTTCGGCTTCGCCGAGCAGGGCACACCGGTCAACGTCTTCGACGAGGCGTACCTGTGACGTCACGCTCCGCGGTGCGCGCATTCGCCGGTGGGATCGGCATCGTCGCGGGCATCGTCTCGTGCGCCATCGTGGCCGCCGGGCTGCTCGTCGCACTCGGCCTTCCGTCGGACAGTCGCGCCGACGATCCGCCGCCGGCCGACCGTCGTTTCGGAGCCGCGCCCGACGGAGCTCGTCGTCGCGCTCCGGCTCGGCGATCCGATCCTGCAGGCGGGTGTGGTGCGCGACGGCGAGGTCATCCTCGCGCGTGGCCTCGAGGTCGACATCGCCCGCAATCTCGCCAAGCGCCTGCGGCATCCCGCGACGTTCGCTTCGTCTACGTCAAGCCGGCGTCGCGGCTGCTCGTCGCCAAGGTGCGCCCCTGGGATCTCACGATCGCCTCGATCAAGCCCGTCCGCGCGGCGTCGGCCACTGCCGATCTCAGCGACCCGTACCTCGGCACCGATCAGGCCGTCGTGCTGCGGCGCGGCCTGCCGCGGCTGACGACGCTCGCGCGATCTCCGCCGCAAGATCACCTGCGCCGTGCGCGGCAGCGACGGCGCCCAGGCGATCGCGGGCAAGGTCGCCCCGCGCGATGAAGCCGATTCTCGCCTCCTCGGACGATCGGCTGCTCGAGCTCGTCCAGACGGGCGCGTGCGACGCAGCGCTCGTCGATGCGGATTCGGTCGGGCAGTTCGTCGCCGGCCGCGGCGGCATCCTCGGTCCCGTCTCGGCGCGCGTCGAAGCCGGCGGCGGCTACGTGGTCGGCGTCACCCGGGGTGGCCCCATCGCCGTCTCGGAGGTCGATCGCGCCCTCGCGCGGATGCGCGCCGACGGCACCATGCACCGGCTCGCCCGGCAGTGGCTCGGGATCGACCCGGCACGGCTCCGGCCGCTGCGCTGACTTCGAGCCTGCCGGGCTACTCGGCTGCGTCGCCGGTCACTGCCGGCAGGGCGCTCCACGGGAACGTGATCCAGTCGTCGGTGCGGCGCCACACGTACTCGCAGTTGATCGTCGTGCGCGACTTCTCGTACAGCACCGCGATGCGCGTCTCGGCGACCCGGCCGGCGCAGAAGTCGTGCACGAGCTCGAGCGTTGCGCCGGTGTCGGCGACGTCGTCCGCGATCAGAACGCGTGCGGCCGAGAGATCGACGAGGTCGGGCACGGGCGGCAGCAGCATCGGCAGCTCGAGCCGCTCGTCGATGCCGGTGTAGAACTCGACGCTGATCGTCGCCGTGTTCTTGACGCCGAGCGCATACGCGAGCGCCCCCGCGACGAGGAGCCCGCCACGCGAGATCCCGAGGATGAGATCCGGCACCCAGTCGTCGGCGTAGATCGCCTCGGCGAGCTCGCGCGAGCCGGTGCCGAGCTGCTCCCAGCTCATGACCTCGCGCGCGCTACTCATCGCGGTGCCCTCTCATCGCGGCATCGTGTCAGAATCGTCGTACGAACCGCCGTACGGACCGTCGTCGTCTCGCCGCCGGAACCAGCCGAGCCAGAGCAGGACGCCGAGGACGGCGATCGGCAGCACGACGGCGGCGATGATCCAGCCGACCGGGCCTGCGAGCGCGGCGAGGAGGATCAGGGCGGGCAGCCCCATGAAGAGAGCGATCGCCACCGCAATCGCGCGGGCGAGCGACACGTCAGCCTCCGGCGGTGACGCGAACCTCGTTCACGGCAGCCACGCCGTCGGCGGGCATGGACGTGATCCAGAGCACGAGGTAGCGCCCGCGCTCGAGGCTTCAGTGCATAGGTCGTGCGCGCCGCGGTCGTCTTCGACCCGGAGACGGACGTGAACGGACCGGTCGGCGAATTCCCGACCTGCACCTGGGCGGCGTAGCCCGGCGTCTCGGTCGTGACGACGACGCGCGACGCCTTCACCGGCCTGCCGGCGTCGAGCACGAGGCCGACGCCCGACTTGCTGAACGTCGTCCGGTAGTGCTCGGTCTTCCAGGCCGTCGTGGCGTTGCCGTCGGTCGCGAGCCTGGCGTCGCCGCCGTTCTCGGACTGGTCGCCCTCCGGGTCGTAGGCGCCGACCCCGGTGACGACGATCCTGGTCGGCGCGAGGTGGCTTCTTGACCGGGGGTGGCGACGGGTCGCGGTCGTCGTCGTCGCGGGAGCGGCCGTGGTCGCCGCCGTCGTCACCCGTCTCGCCCATCACGATGAACGCCATGCCGCCGAGCAGCGCGACGAGCCCGGCTGCGGCGAGAAACCGGGTGGTCGCGTTCGAGGATCTCCGTGGCGATTGGCGCGTCATCTCATTCATCCTTGCAGGCTTCGCGGTCGGGGCGGATTGCCGCCACCGGCCGCGTCCCGGATGATAGGCACGTGACCGCCGCCGACCGCGTCTTCCCGCTGACCCTGCATCCGGACCGGCTGTTTCCGACCGACCCGGCGTGCGGGCGATCGCCCGCGAGCTCCACGAGGCAGACGCGTGATCTGCCGCTGATCTGCCCGCACGGGCACGTCGATCCGCGCCGGCTCTCCTTCGACGAGCCGTTCGACGACCCGGTCAGCATGCTCGTCACGCTCCGACCACTACGTCACGAGGCTGCTGCATGCCGCCGGCATCTCGCTCGACGAGCTCGGCGTCGGCGACGAGGCGCTGTCGGAGGAGCGGGCGCGAAGCATCTGGCGGCTGCTCTGCGGGAACTGGGACGTCTACCGCGGCACCGCAGTGCGCTACTGGCTCGAATCTCAGCTCGTCGACCTGTTCGGCGTCACCGTCCGCCCGTCGCGTGCAGACGGCCGATGCGATCTACGACCAGATCCTCGCGTGTCTCGGCGAGGACGCCTTCCGGCCGCGGGCGCTCTACGCCCGCTTCGGCGATCGAGGTGCTCGCGACGACCGACGATCCGTGCGACGACCTCGGCCCGCACCGGGTACTGGCCGAGGACCCGACCTGGGCGGGGAGGGTGATCCCGACGTTCCGGCCCGACCGGTTTCTCGAGCCCGCCCAACCGGGCTGGCCCGCGGCGATCGCCGAGCTCGCCGAGGCAGCGGGCATCGACACGGGCGACTACGCCGGGCTATCTCCGGGCGCTCGAGCAGCGGCGGCAGTTCTTCATCGAGCACGGCGCAACCGCCGCCGACCACAGCCACCTCGACGCGCGCACCGATCCGCTCGACCTCGCCGACGCCGAGCGCATCTACCGGGCCGCGCTCGCAGGCGAGGCGACCGCGGCCGAGGCGGTCGCGTTCCGGCGGCACATGGTGCTCGAGATGGCGCGGATGTCGTGCGACGACGGGCTCGTGATGATGCTGCATCCGGGCGTCGTCCGGGGCCACCACGCGCCGACCGCCGCGCGCTTCGGCCCCGACACGGGTCACGACATCCCGGTCGCGCTCGAGCTCACGAACGCGCTGCGGCCGCTGCTCGAGCGCTTCGGCACGACGCCGGGCTTCCACCTCGTCGTCTTCACGGTCGACGAGACGCTGTGGTCGCGCGAGCTCGCGCCGCTCGCGGGCTTCTATCCGTCGGTGTTCGCCGGTGCGCCCTGGTGGTTCCTCGATGCGCCGGACGCGATGAGGCGGTTCCGGGCCGCGATCGGCGAGACCGCCGGGTTCTCGCGCACCGCCGGCTTCGTCGACGACACGCGTGCGTTCTGCACGATCTCCGCGCGACACGACATGTCGCGGCGCATCGACGCGGGCGTGCTCGCGCAGCTCGTGGCCGAGCATCGGCTGGAGATCGACGAGGCCCTCGAGACGGCTGTCGATCTCGTCACCACCCGGCCGAAGGTTCGCGTTCAAGCTCTGAGGCACCGTCACCCGAGGTGGCTGAGCGCGTGGTGCGGTGGGTAGGCTCGAGCTGTGGAGGGGCTCGAGCGCAAGTGGTGGACGCTGATCGCCGTCTGCACGGCGATCTTCATGCTGCTGCTCGACATCACCGTGGTCAACGTCGCGCTGCCGGACATGCAGCGTGACCTCGACGCGAGCTTCTCCCAGCTGCAGTGGGTCGTCGATGCATACGCGCTGACGCTCGCGACGACGGTGCTCGCGGCAGGCTCGCTCGCCGACATCTTCGGCCGCCGGCGCGTCTTCACGATGGGGCTCGTCCTCTTCACCGCAGCGTCGTTCGCCTGCGGGATCGCGAACGACGCCGGCCTGCTCATCGCCGCGCGGGCCGTGCAGGGAGTCGGCGGCGGCATCATGTTCGCCGTCTCGCTGGCGCTGCTCGCGAACGCGTTCCACGGCCGCGACCGCGGCACCGCCTTCGGGATCTGGGGCGCGACGACGGGTGCCGCCGTCGCGATCGGGCCGCTCGTCGGCGGCGTCCTCACCGAGTGGGCCGGCTGGCGCTGGATCTTCTTCGTCAACATCCCGATCGGCATCGCCGCGATCGTCCTCACGCTGATGCGGGTCGACGAGTCGAAGGACCCGCGCCCGGGCCGCGTCGACTGGCTCGGCACCGCCGCCCTGACGGTGTCGCTGTTCCTGCTCGTGTACGGCCTCTTGCAGGGGAACGAGGAGGGCTGGTCGAGCACGCTGATCCGCTCCTGCCTGATCGGCGCGGTCGTGCTCCTGGTCGGCGTTCGTCGTGATCGAGCTTCGCCGCCGCGATCCGATGCTCGACGTCCGGCTGTTCCGAGGAGCGGGCTTCGACGGTGCGCAGATCGCGGCGTTCTCGATCTCTGCCTCGATCTTCGCCGCCTTCCTCTACCTGACGCTCTACCTCCAGAACGTCCTCGGCTACTCGCCGCTCCAGGCCGGACTGCGGTTCCTGCCGCTGTCGCTGGCCGCGTTCGTCGTCGCCGCCGTCTCCGGCAATCTCACGTCCCGCGTCTCGGCGCGCTGGCTGATGGGCGCGGGCCTCGCGATCATCGGAGTCTCGCTGCTGCTGATGGCGCGCATCGGCCCGGACTCGGGCTGGACGCTGCTCCTGCCGGGCTTCGTGCTCGGTGGCATCGGCATCGGGCTCACGAACCCGGCGCTCGCCTCGACTGCCGTCAGCGTCGTCCCGCCCGAGCGGTCGGGCATGGCGTCCGGGACGAACAGCACGTTCCGGCAGGTCGGCATCGCCACCGGGATCGCCGGTCTGGGAGCGCTGTTCCAGAGCACGATCGCCTCGAAGCTGACGCTGCCCGACGGCACGGATCCCCCGCACGATCTCGTCGCAGCCGTCGCCTCGGGCGCGTTCCCGCCGGCGATCGAGCCGCAGGCGCGGGCCGCGTTCGTCGAGTCGCTCGGCTCGATCCTCACGATCGCCGCGATCGTCGCGCTCGCCGGTGCGGTGCTCGTCGTCGTGCTCCTGCGGGGCGTCAAGCCGCCGCAGGGTCACGCACCTGCCGCCGAGTAGCCCGCCCTCGTCCTCTAGGGCTCCGCCCGCTTCGAGCCGGGGCCGATCTTGTCGAAGCCGCCGTAGACGACGACGCTGTTGCGGCTCTCGTGGCGATCCTTGTGCTTCACCTTCGGGAGCACCGCCCAGCCGTTGTAGCTCGGAGTCACGTCGACGCCCGCACGGTCGGCACCCTGGAGCACCGACTCGTAGGCCGAGCGGGCGGCCCGCCAGGTCGCGTTGTAGTCGTGGCCGGCCATCGCCGACCGCGCCTGTCCGATCGACGCATCCGCCGCACTGAGATCCGGGCCGGCCTTGCGCGCGTTGCGCGCCGCCAGGATCTCGCCCGGCGATCACGTTCGCGTTGACGATGAAGCCGGCCGCCTGGTGGCGTGCCGCGTTGTCGCGGTCGAACTGGCTGAAGTCCCAGTTGACGTCGATGTAGCTCATGATCGAGTTGCTCTCGTCGCCTGCCCAGGCGAAGTAGAACGGGCCGGTGGCGTCGTAGTCGATTCCCGTCTCGGGGTCGAAGCCGTCGTGCGGATGGCTCATCCCGAAGTGATGGCCGAACTCGTGAATCTGCGTCGTCGTCAGGCCGTAGCCGGACTCGACGACGGCGTTCGAGACGAAGCTGAAGACGAAGCTCTGCGTTCCGTCGACCCAGTTGTCGTCGGCGAAGCCGAGCAGGTCGGGCGCGAGGTCGTCCGAGGTCGCGTACGCAACGCCGGGAGCGGGGTAGGTCCGGTCGTCCTTGCCGTGCACCCTTGCCCTTCAAGTCGATGTGCCCGCCGACGACCTTGTCCAGATCGAGCGCGTTGTCGAGGAAGAGGTTCGCGCCTCCCGGGTACTGCGGCCGGTCGCCGAAGCACGGTACGTCGTCGAGCCACTGCTCGAAGCACCGCCTCGACTTGCCGTCGAACGGGAGATCGCGCTGGTGCGCCGTCATCGACACCTCGGGGAACAGCTGGCGCTCCTCGCTGAGGAAGAAGTCGGGCTTCTCGTAGCGCTCCGACGCGTTCACGTGCTTCCAGCCCTCGACGGTGTTGAGCCGGACGTCGATCGCGCTCGGGAGGAGCTCGCGGTGTCAGGTACGGCGGATAGAGCGGTGAGGAGGTGAAGAGGAGGTTGATCGCCGCGTAGCGGGCCACCTTCGCAAGGTCGCCGGTGAGTGCAGAGGGCGCGCGGTACCCGCCGGAGGCGTACTCCCACGCCGGCGGGATGCGATAGTCCGGCTCGTCGTCACCGTCGAGGTCGGCGTTCGTGATGTCGAAGCCGCCGCCCCACGACTCGGGCCCGGCCGAGAGGTCGAAGAACCAGACGCGGTTGACGCCGCGGTTGCCGAGGCCGGTCTCCTCGTCGTCGGGCGTCGTGCCGCCCCACGCGATCAGCTTGCGGCTGTCGCGCTCGCGCGCCGAAGTCGTAGCCCGTGTCGGGATCCGGCTCACCGGTCTTGGTGTAGACGTGGTCGATGAAGTCGTTCCGGCCCCACCAGTTGATGAAGAAGATCGTGTCGTTGCGCGTGTCGACGCCGGGCGGCTTGTGGTCGATCAGCCACTTCTCGACGCTCGGCGCGTCGATGAAGTTGTTGTCGCCGACCTTGCGCGTGCCGTCCTGCTCGTTGTAGGCGTCCTGGAACTCGGTGCGAGCGGCGGCTTGGCGAGCCCCTTCAGCGCCGTGAAGAACGACGTGTTCCAGGTCGGGCTCGTGAAGGTCGTCGCGTAGTCGTACCCGTAGTCGATCCCGAGCTCCTCGGTCTCGCCGTAGAAGAGGCGTGAGCGGACGATCGGCTTCGAGCGTTCCGGCAGGTCGGCGAGGAACGCGGAGGTGTCGATCTGCCCCGAGCCGAACCCGATGAAGACGACGTTGACCTTGACGCGCTCGTTCAGACCCGCGCTCGCGACGCCCGGCTGCAGGTTGGCGAAGGGACCGGGGGCAGGAGGTGCCGGAGGGCCGGCGAGAGCACCCTGTGCTCCGACAAGAGCCGCGACTGCGGCAGCGCCGCACACAAGAGCTGTTCTCAAGAACATGGTCGTCCCTCCGCCGGGGTCTGGGCCTGTCGTCGAGCTTAGCGTTCTCTTTCGGCAGAAATGGGTGATTTCCGCTCCCTCAAAGAGGCAAGAGTCGCGCCGCCGTCGCCTTGAACGAGGCGACGACGACGTCACCCTCGCGAAAGTCGAGCCGCTCCGCCGAGGCCGCCGTCACCTCGGCCACGATCGGGCCGACGCGGACGCGCGTGCGGTTACCGAGGGGCACGATCGAGGCGACGGTGGCGCGGATGTGGTTGACGGCCGAGTCGGCCGGCAGCTCCCGCCCGAGCGAGACCTCCCACGGGTAGATCGCGAGGCCGACGCGGCCCGTGGCCGCGTCGGTGCTCCAGGCGGTGCCGCCGGTGTCGAGCACGACCTCGGTGAGCCCGTTGGCGCCTGCCGCTGCGGTGCCCTCGAGCAGGGTTGCGCCGGTGAAGCTCGCGACGAACGGATCGGCCGGAGATGCGACGAGCTCCGCGGCGGTGCCGCTCTGGAGGATCTTGCCGTCGACGATCACGCCGACCTGGTCCGCGAGCGCGGCGGCGTCCTCGAAGTCGTGGGTGACGAGGATGGTCGGCAGCGCGAGCTCGCGGAGCAGCTCGTGGAGCTCGATCCGCACCGTTGCCTTGGTGTGGGCATCGAGGGCGGACAGCGGCTCGTCGAGCAGCAGGACGCCCGGCTCGAGCGCGAGCGCCCGCGCGAGCGCGACCCGCTGGCGCTCGCCGCCCGACAGCTCGCTGCACGCGGGCCGCCGTCAGGTGGGAGATCTTGAACCGCTCGAGCAGCTCGGCCACGGGCGCGTTGCGCCCGGCGCCGAAGCGCACGTTCGCGAGCACGTCGAGGTGCGGGAACAGCGCGTACTCCTGGAACAGGTAGCCCACCTTGCGGCGCTCCGGCGGCACGTCGATGCCCTTCCTCGTGTCGAGCCAGGTGCGCTCGCCGAGCGCCACGACGCCGATCCGCGGCCGCAGCAGCCCGGCGACGACCCGCAGCACCGTCGTCTTGCCGGCTCCCGACGGACCGACGAGCGCCGTCGTGGCGCCGTCGGGGACGGTCAGCTGGACGGACGCGTCGAAGCTACGAAGGGGATGGGTGAAGTGGACGCTGAGCGCCATCGGGTCAGGAGCTTGACGGAGAGAAGGGTCAGCGCGCTGATGATCACGAGCACTGCGCTGATCGCGAGCGCGACGTTGAAGTCGAGGTCGAACTGCTCGTAGATCGCGAGCGAGAGCGTCTGGGTGACGCCCTGGAGCGAGCCGGCGAACATGATCGTGGCGCCGAACTCGCCGATCCCGCGCGCGAACGCGAGCGCGGCGCCGGCGCCGAGGCCGCCGGCGGCGAGCGGCAGGGCGACGCGGAAGAAGACGCGTCCCGGGCCGGCCCCGAGCGTGCGGGCGGCGGCGGGCAGCGCCGGGTCGATGCTCTCGAGCGCGGAGACGGCCGTGCGGACGTAGAACGGGCTCGCGACGAACGTGACCGCCAGGATCACCGCCGCCTTGTTGAACGCGACGTCGATCCCGAGGAACTCGAACGTGCCGCCGAGCAGCCCGAGCCGGCCGAAGGCGGCGAGCAGCCCGATCCCGGCGACGGCGGGCGGCAGCACGAGCGGCAGCTCGATCAGCGTCACGACGAAGTCGCGCGACCGCGACGACCGGCTCGCGACCCAGTACGCGGTGGGCGTGCCGAAGAGGATGATCAGCAGCCATCGCGACGGCGTTCGTCTCGGCGGTGACGATGAGCGCGTCCCTGGCGGCGCTCGTGCCGAGGGCGGAGATGAGGTCTCCGGGAGGGACGCGGAGGAAGATCGCCGCGATCGGCAGCAGCAGGAAGAGCAGGGCGACGCCCGTCGCAAGGACGAGCGTCGCCCGGAAGACCTTGTCTATGACGGCGCCTTGGGAAGCGGCAGGAAGCCGGCGTTCTTCAGCGCCGTCTGGCCCTTGACGGAGAGGATCCTCTTGATCCAGGCCCGTGCCGCGACCTTGTTGCCCGACGCGGGCCACGACCGCGATCTCGTAGCGTACGCGTGGCTGGGCCCAGGCCGGGATCCTGATCACGGTGACCTGGTCGCTGACCGCGCGCGCATCGGTGACGTAGACGAAGCCGGCGTCGGCCTGGCCGAGCGCCACCTTGCCCGTGACCGCCTTGACGTCGGACTCCTGGCTGACCACCTTCGAGAGCACCGACGTGAGCGCCATCTTCTTCAGCACCGTGCGCGTGTAGCTCGCCGACCGGCACGGCGGAGTTCGCGATCACGAGCTTGACGTTCTTCGTCTTGAGGTCGTAGACCGACTTGATCCCGGCCGGGTTCGACTTCGGCACGATCAGCGCGAGCCGGTTGGCGGTGAACGTGACGGGCTTGTCGACGAGGCCGGCGGCGAACAGCCGCTGCGTGTTGAGCGGGGCCGCCGACGCGAAGATGTCGGCCGGGGCGCCGTTCCTGATCTGCGTCTCGAGCACGTTCGAGCCCGCGAAGTTGTACTTCTGGCGCCTTGTCGAAGGCCTGGAAGACCTCGGTCAGCGACGCCGCGGCGTAGATGGTGAGGGGATCGGCCTTCGTCTGCGCACCGGCGGTCGTTGCGAGAGCCAGCGCGACGATCAGCGCCGCAGCGGCGAGCGTGGATGCGGCGCTTCATGCGGACGGCTCCTAGCCAAGGTAGGCCTCGATTGCGTCGCTCGCGGTCTCGACGTCGACGGCCGGCGGGAACGAGATCCCGACCATGCGCCCTCCGGAGAGGCGGGAGAGCGCCGCGACCTGCTGCGCGACGTTCGCCGCCATCGTCGCGAAGAGCGTCCGGTACGACGCGATCGAGACACCGATCGCGGCGCCCGAGGTAGACGCCCAGGAGCGGCCGCGCGATCTCGAGGCCGGTCGCGGCCCGCCGCTCGCCGGGTCGCGAACGTCCCGTCGGGCCACGCGAACTCGAAGTCCTCGGCGACCGCGGCGGTCTGCCCGGCGTCGGTCAGCAGCTTCGCCAGCGCCGCCGCATGCTCGGTTGCGCTCAGCGCACCGTGCGCGAGATCGCGGGCGCGCGGCGCCGGTGACGATCTTCGCTGCCGTCGTCCGCGCGTAGAAGTCCGCGAGCAGGAGCTCGGCTGCCTGGCCGAAGCTCGGCGAACGCGAGCTCGTCGTCCGTCGCGGTCGCGGCGGCGAAGCCACGCGGCGCTGCGAGGCCGCTCACGGCGAGCCCGGCACCGGCGGCGGAGAGGAGGAGGCTGCGACGATTCATGGGTTCGATTGGCTCCGGTAGAAGATAATTGACTACAGCAGTCCCAAACCGTATCACCTCGGCGCGATGCCGCCCTAAGATCGACCCATGGCCCGCACAGCCCGCACCGAGCCGTCGCTCACCGAGTGGGCCGTCCTCGGCCTTCTCCGCGAGAGCCCGGCCCACGGCTGGGACATCGCGCGGGCCTTCGTGCCCGACGGCGAGATCGGCCGTGTCTGGACGGTCAGCCGCCCGCTCGTCTATCGCGCGATCACCGTCCTTCGCGAGCTCGGCTACGTGGTCGGGCGCGGCAACAGCCCGAGCGCAACCGGCCCGCAGCGCGTGTTGCTCGCTCCGACGCCGCGCGGCCGGCAGGCGCTGCGACGCTGGCTCGCCCGGCCCACCGAGCACGTGCGCGATCTCCGCTCCGAGCTGCTGATCAAGCTGCTCCTCCTGGAGCGCAGCGGCACCGACGAGACGCCGCTGCTTCGCGCCCAGCTCGAGCTGCTCGACCGCGAGGAGCACGCCCTCGCAGCGCGCGTGGGAGAGACCGAGGCGTTCGATCGCACCATCGCCGTCTGGCGCCTCTCGACCGCCCGCGCCGCTCGCTCGTTCGTCGAGGCGCTGCTCGACGAGCGCCTCGGCGAGCCGATCAACTACGAGGCGATCGGGTACGTGCGCTCGGCCCACACCTCGCTCGACGGCATGCCGCTGCAGCCGGCGGCCGACGAGTCGGGCCCGGCCCGGATCGTGCTCACCGAGCCTCACCGTGGTGCCCTCCAGGATCTGGCGGACTTCTCGCACGTCTGGGTGCTCGCCCACCTCCACGAGTCGGTCGGCTGGGCGTCGACCGTCGACCCGTTCCTCGACGACCAGCCGCGTGGCACGTTCGCCAGCCGCTCGCCGCACCGGCCCAACCCGATCTCGATGTCGCTCTGCGCGCTCGTCGCGGTCGAGCCGGATGGGCTCGTCGTCGACGGGCTCGACCTACTCGACGGCACGCCCGTGCTCGACCTCAAGCCCTACGTGCCCCTCTTCGACACACCGCAAGGCCCGGTCTCCTCGGGCTGGTTCGCCGATCGTGCCGAGCTGATCTTCGATCGCCGCTCCGACAGCCGGTTCAAGCGCCGCAGCGTTCACTGAGCTCGGCTCAGGCGTCGTCCTCGGCGTGCTCGCCGCGCTCGCCGGCCTCGACGATGTCGCCTTCGGAGAAGAGGATCTCCTTCAGCGCCGCCTGCCACTTCGGCGTTCGCCGGAGGAGAAACTCGAGGTCCATGCCGAAGTGCTTGAACTCCTCCTCCTGCGCGTTCTGCATGATCGCCTTCGCCTGAGCGTCCTTCTCGACGGCGATCCGCTGCTCGTACCAGCCGATCGCCTCGGCCTCCTCGGTCAGCGACGCGACCATGCGCGCGAACGTGCGCGTCTCGGCGCTCAGCTCCTCCGGCGGCTCGTGGTACTGATCGAAACCCATGTGTGACCTCCCGGTTGCAGGTGAGCCTCCGAGACTACCCCGACAACGAACACGTTAAGGCCGGGTTCGGAGAGCCCGTGGCCCGGCGATCGGCAACTACGATGGCTCCATGAAGAGGCTCTCCGATCGGCGGATCGCAGCGTTCTTCTCGCTCGTGCTCGCCTCGGGTCTGTGCATCGCGCTGCTCGCCGTGCGCACGCGCTATCCGCATGGGACCGACTTCGAGTTCCTCACCTGGAACCTGTTCCTCGCCTGGATCCCGTTCGTGCTCGCCGTCGTGCTCCACGACGGCGCTCGCCGGGGTCGCGGGCTCTGGTTCCTCGGAGCCGTCGGCGCCGTCTGGCTCCTGTTCCTCCCGAACGCGCCGTACATCGTCACCGACTTCGTCCACGTCGGCCGGGTGACCGGGGTGCCGGTCTGGTACGACGCGGCCATGATCGCCTCGTTCGCAGGCGTCGGCCTGGTGCTCGGGCTGGTCTCGATCCTCCTCGTCCAGGGCGTCGTCGAGCGGCGGTTCGGTGCGGCCGTCGGCTGGCTGATGCTGGCGCCGGTCTTCTTCCTCTGCAGCGCAGGCATCTACATCGGGCGCGTCCACCGGCTCAACAGCTGGGATGCGGTGACGAGCCCGGGAACGCTGCTCCGCGGCTTCGCCGACCGGCTCGCCGACCCGCTCGCGCAGCCGGAGGCGATCGTCGCCCTCGTCGGTGCGATGGGGCTGCTGACAGTCGCCTATCTCGTGCTCTACACGATCTCGGATCTCCGGCTCGACCGGGGTCAGCGCTCCGACCGCCGCTAGAACCGGGGTCAAAAGGAGAAAGGGCTCCGACGATCGCCGGAGCCCCTCGAGCCGCGTCGTTGCCGGAGCTGCGTCTACGCCTTCCGGTCGAGCACGACCTCGTACGCCGTCACCGAGGTGCGGCGCATGCTGCCGGTGTCCGGTGGGCTCATCGCCTCGAACGTCGCGGCACCCTGCTGCAGATCCTCCTCGGAGCCGAACAGCACGGCGATCACCATCTTCCCGGCGGCGCGGTCGGCGAGGACGGTGATCCGCTTGGCGGGGACTCCCTCAGGCGGGCCGTCGGACGCGTTGATCTCGCTCACAACTGCGTCGAGCGCAGCTCCGTCGGCGTCGAACGTGACGACGCGAGCGTAGTCGGGCATGACACCTCCATCTGTCGAATCGACCCCAGTATGGACCTCTGCGTGCGCCGACTGAAACCGGGGCGGCTACCGTCGCGTGGCCCGGTCGCAGCTGGCACAGTGGCTGAAGTGGTGTTGTTGTCGACTGATTCACGCGCGGCCGGTGTCGAGCTTCGTGGCCTCGTCAAGTCGTTCGGGTCGGGTGACTCGATCGTCCGGGCCGTCCAGGGCGTCGACGTCTCGATCGCCCCCGGTGAGACGGTCGCGCTCCTCGGGCCGAACGGGGCAGGCAAGTCGACGACGATCGACATGCTGCTCGGCTTGACCACGCCGGATGCGGGATCGGTGTCGTTGTTCGGGAAGACGGCGAGTGACGCCGTCGCCGACGGTGAGGTGGGGGCGATGCTGCAGACCGGCGGCCTCATCCACGACCTCAGCGTGCGAGAGCTGATCGCCATGGTGGCATCGCTCTACCCGCGGCCGCTCGACCTCGACCGGGTGCTCGAGCAGACCGGCCTCGACGCGATTGCGGGCCGGCGGACGCAGAAGCTCTCGGGCGGCGAGACCCAGCGGCTCCGATTCGCGCTCGCGCTCGTCAGCGATCCTGCGCTGCTCGTGCTCGACGAGCCGACCGTCGCAATGGATGTCGAGGCGCGCCATGCGTTCTGGCTCGTCATGCGCAGGGTGGCGGCCGAGGGCAAGACGATCGTGTTCGCGACCCACTATCTCGAGGAGGCCGACGCGAACGCCGACCGCGTTCTCCTGATGGCGCGCGGCCGCATCGTCGCGGACGGCTCGCCCGCGGAGATCAAGGCGATGACCGGCGTGCGGACGATCAGGGCCACCGTGCGCAACGCCACGGACGAAGCGCTGGCCGGCCTCGCCGGCGTCACCGGAGTCGAGCGGCATGGCGACCGGGTGGTGCTCGCCTGCTCGGATTCCGACGTCGCGATCCGCGCCCTCCTCGAACGCTTCACCGACGTCCGCGAGATCGAGATCAGCGGCGCCGACCTCGAGCAGGCGTTCCTGCAGCTGACCGGCGACACGGAGGCCGCCGCCGCGTGAGCGCCGCCACCTACACCCGCTACGAGCTCGTCCGCACCTTCCGCAACCGGCGGTTCTTCATCTTCTCGCTCGTCTTCCCCCTCGTCCTCTACTACCTGATCGCGGGGCCGAACCGCGACGAGACGGACATCGGCAGCACGGGCATCTCGGCGCCGCTCTATTACATGGTCGGGCTCGCCGCCTATGGCGCGATGACGGCGATGATCGCGAGTGGCGCGCGGATCGCCGCCGAGCGGAGCCTCGGCTGGAACCGGCAGCTGCGGATCACGCCGCTCTCGACGAGGGCCTACTTCAGGGCCAAGGTTCTGACCGGCTACACGATGGCCGTGATCTCGCTGCTCGCGCTCGACCTCGCGGGGACGACGCTCGGCGTCACCCTGCCTGCGGGCGAGTGGGTGCGGATGACGGCTTTGATCCTCGTCGGGCTGGTGCCGTTCGCCGCGCTCGGCATCCTGCTCGGCCATCTCCTGACGGCCGACTCGATCGGCCCCGCGATCGGCGGCTCGACCGCGCTTCTCTCGATCCTCGGCGGCACGTGGTTCCCGATCCCGAGCGAGGGCGCCCTGCACGTGATCGCGCAGCTCCTCCCGTCGTACTGGCTCGTGCAGGCGAGCCAGGTTGCGCTCGGGGGCCGCGGGTGGGACAGCCGTGGCTGGGCCGTCATGATCGCGTGGACGATCGTTCTCTCGTTGCTGGCCGCGCGGGCTTTCCGGCGCGACACCCAGCGAGCCTGAGGTCGAGCAGCTACGCGAGTTGGTACAGGAGCACGGTCGTTCCGCCGGCATCCGTGTTGATCGTCGCGTTGGACACGAGGGAGCGGATCAGGGCGATGCCACGTCCTCGTTCCTGTGACGGCGGATCGTCCGGGGTCCTCCACTCTCCGTTGTCGGAGATCTCGATCGTGAGCCCATCGGCTTTGGCGTTGGCTCGCACGCGGATTCGACTGACTGTGCCGGAGTGCTGGATCGCGTTGGCGACGGCTTCGTGGGTCGCGAGGATCACGGCGTCACGCGATCGCGCGCTCAGGTCGCGGCTCTCGAGCCAGGCCCTGAGAGCGTGCCGTAGCGGCGCCAGGGCGGCCACGGCGGGGTCGACGTCTCGCTCGAAGTGCCCGGTGGCATCGAACTCCCTCTCGTTCTGGATGCCGAACCTCCTCGTTCCAGTGTCTTGCACCTGCACGTCGAACCTCTCGTAGGGCCTAAGCGAGGGTCCTTGACGCAGTAGCGGCTGCCTAAACTCCGGACGAGCGGGAGTCCGGATGCTCGTGAACCTCGGCGGGGTCGCCCAAGGCGTCCTCCCGCCTGTTCATGACCGCGAGTCGATCGAGGACGCCGCTCACCTCGAACGCTCGGCGAACGACGGGGGCAGTCCCCATCTGCAGCCGAAAACGCTTCGTCTGTTCCTTCGCGTGCCTGTCCGCAACGAGCATGTTGCGCAGGAACGAGGAGTCGACGAATTCAGCCTCGCTGACATCCACGACCACCAATTCGTTCAGCGCGATCAGATCGGCCAGCTGCCGCTCGAACTGCTCGGCGCTGCCTCTGTCCTGATCGCCGTACACCGTGACGACGCATGCCCCGGGCCGGGGGTACGTGACCTCTACGGATTGCTCGATCACCGTCTTGCCCTCCTGCGAGTGACCTATGAGTGAACACCTGTTTGCGCGTCGAACCTGCCGTGCCAACGCGACCCGCAACCGGGGTCTCGCCGGTATCCGATGCGGTTTCTACCACACCGGCAACGCCACGTAAACCACGTCCTGCCGACGTCGTTTTCGGTGCGAAAGACCAGGCTCAGGTCGCTGAGCGCTGCGGCACCGGACGCTCTTCGCGCGCTGCCGGCGGAGGCATCAGGAGGTAGCTCTGAGTCACCGACTCTGCGATATCGACGAGCTTGCGACCGGTGGTCTGGGACTGATGCTTCAGCAGCTCGTAGGCCGCCGTTGCGTCGATCCCGTTGCGTGCCATCAGGATGCCCTTCGCCTGCTCGATCAGCGCCCGCCGGCCGAATGCTCCCTGGAGGTTCATGAACTCCGCAAACCGGCGCAGCGTGATGTCGAGCGCGTTCTCCAGGTCCTGCGGGCGGCCGTTGAGGATGACGTAGGCGAAGACGCCCCGCTTGGCGGCTTCCGTGATCATCGCCGGATCGTCCGCGTCGAGCAGCGCGATGACGGGACACGCTGCTTCCTGGACGACGGCGCTGATCATCTGCAGGGCGTGATCGCCGTCGAGGCCGATGCCGATGAGCGCCACGTCGGCGTCGACACGCCTGCTGAGCGGACCGAGATCTTCCAGGTCGATCGACCGCGCGACCACCTCGTGCCCAAGGGCGACGACGGTCTCGGTGACGAGGTCGAGCCGATCGTCACGCTCGTTGGCGATCAGAACCTGGAGCGTGGAGTTTTTCTCGTCCATTGAGGGTGAATGATGATAGCCTGGTGGGGCGGGTGATCAAACACCCCACAGAACGGCGCTCCACTCGTCGGCGCGCGATCGACTGAACGTTCCTCAAAAACCGGGACGGGGCCAGCCTGGAGGTCCTCAGGCAAAGCTTCGGGACTTCCGGGCTGGCCAACGTATCCCGCTTGGCCAATGCAGGAGGAACCAGATGACGATCACTACCTCAGACCCACCGACCCAGCCGCTCGACCCGGCGACGATACTCGTCAGCTGTGAGGCCGACGACATCGTCTCGCTCTATCTCCGTGGGGAGTTCGACGCGTTCAACGCGCCGGAGATCACGGACCGCGCGTTGCGGGCTCTGGCAGCCGACAAGCACCTTGTCCTCGATCTCAGCGACACGACGTTCATCGACGCGTCCGTGATCGGCGCCCTCGTGGCGATCCAGGCCGCGGCGAACGATCGCGGGCGGAGCGCGGTCCTTCAGCTCGGTACCGCCCCCATCGTCGAGCGCGTTGTCGCGATCACGGGTATCGAGGACGTCCTGCCGCGCACCGAGACGCGCGTTGATGCAATCGCACGGATCAGGGGACTGATGGCGGCCGCCTGACGGCAGACGCCGCTCCTTCCGGCGGAGTCTGCATATCCGCCGTGACGCGCCCCTCGGGGGCCGCTGGATTCTTGCCGCGGCGCCCTCAGTCGACGCGATAGCGATCGACGATCTCCATATTCAGGCTGACGCCCAGGCCGGGCGCGGTCGGCACCGCCACGTAGCCGTCGGAGTCGAGCGGAAACGCCTCATGCGTGAGGTCACGGTTGATCACCGTCTCGCGAACGCAGTACTCCTGGAAGACCTCGCTGCCTCCGATGACCGCGTTCACGTGGAGTGACGCCGCCTTGATGATCCCGCTCTTCCACGCATGTGGGACGGGCTGCACGCCGGCTGCCTCGGCGAGCTCGATGGCATGCCGCAGCTGCGAGCGCGATGTCGTTCGCCGGGCTCTGGCCGAGCGGCCCCCAGCCGAGCTTGACCGCCGTGAATCCCCGCTCGCGCATCTCGGTCACGACCTCGCGCACCTCGGCCGGTGTATCCGGCATCAGCATCGAGGCGTACGCGCGCACGCGGTCGCGCTGCGGCGCCCCGATCAGCTCCGACACGGGCTGCCCGAGCACCTTGCCCTTGATGTCCCAGAGCGTGATGTCGATCCCGCTGAGCGCGCGAATCGCCACGCCACGACGGTCAGCAGCTCGTCCACGGCCCTACACGGTTTCGGCGCGCCGTCGCCGCCATGCCGGCAGAGCGCGCCAGAGTCGACCGACGAGGATGGTCGCGACGATCCAGAGGACGTAGAAGAGCGGAGTGAACGCGCCGCCGGTCCATGTTCCCTGGCCGTCGTCGAACGTGTAGTCGACCGTGCTCTGCAGGTGCGAGATCCCCTCCCAGGTGTACGTGCCGGTCGCGTTCGGATCGGCGGCGGTGATCCCGTCGGCGAAGGCGGAGGCGGCGTCGGCGAAGATCGAGGTGGCAAGCAACGGTACGAGGAGGGCGAAGACGCCTGCTGCCATCCAGGAGTGCCGTGGACCCGAGCCGAACTCGGCCGACAGATATCCCTCGGCCAACTCACCACTGCTGCCGAGGTTCCGGAGCGCCTGCTTGGTGCCGACGTCGCGGGCGCCGGTGAGGAGGTTCTGCCGCACCTCGCGGCGCGTCTCGATCCGCGTTCGGCGGGGCAGGTCGTAGAGGCGCTGGTCGAGCGACCAGACGACGCGCTCGATGCGCAGCCGGTCGAGCCAGCTGACGCGGTGCTGGGTTTCAGGGTGCTGCATGTCAGGCTCCTTTCAGTGGCTCTGCGGGGAGGGGACGGGAGAGCTGTGCGCCGACGACGGCCGCCAGGGATATCCAGTCGGCGGTGCCCGCGGCCAGGGCGTCGCGCCCGGCGGCGGTCGGCCGGTAGTACTTGCGCGCCGGGCCGGCGTTCGACGCGACGAGCCGCGTGCTGAGCCGCCCTTCTCGCTCGAGTCGGGCAAGGGCCGGGTAGACGGTTCCTTCGAGCACCCCGGTGAGCCCGGCCTCGTGCAACCGCTGGACGAGCTCGTAGCCGTACGACTCGCGCTCGGAGAGCAGGTGGAGCAGGAGGAGGGAGAGGACGCCCTTCAGGAGCTGGGGGTCGTGGTCAGAGCTCATGGTGAGCTAGGTTATGTCGACTACTTGACTAAGTCAAGTATTGCTCGGTCCGCGAGACGCTTGGCACCGCTCGCGAGTCGCGTTCGAGGTAGAGGTCTAGCGATCCATGAATAGACTCGCGCCATGATCGCCCTCTTCGTCACGCTCGACGTGCGGCCGGCTCTCCGAGAGAAGCTGCTCGCGGCGATCACCGCACAGGGGGCAGCATCGCTCCAGCGCGAGCCCGGATGCCTTCGGTTCGATGTCTGCGTCGATGCCGCTGACCCGAACCGCGTGCTGCTCTACGAGGTCTACGAAGACGAGGCCGCGTTCGACGCCCACGGCGCCACGCCGCACTTCGCAGTTTGGAAGGCGGCAGCTGACGAGTGCGTCGAGCACATTGATCGCACGGTGGCCTCGATCGTTTAGGCGCTCCGCTAACGTCAGCGCGTGTCCGAGGCATCGCTTCAATTGCGACCGGTGGTCACGCCCGCCGACTTCGACGCGTGGGCGCGCGTCAAGAGTGCCGTCGTTCCCGATGAGCCCGTCACCGGTGACCAGATGGTCGCCAGGCACGAGGAGGGGCGGCTGCTGTTGCTCGCAGAGCTCGGTGGGAGGCTGGTCGGATGCGGCGGCGCCACGCGGTCGCATTTCGCCGGGCGGGGGTTCGTCTCCCCGCGCGTGCTTCCCGAGTTCCGACGGCGCGGCGTCGGGACGGCGCTCCTGCTCGCACTCTCCGACCACGTCAGACGCCTGGGACGGAGCGAGCTGACGTCCTTCGTCTATGCCGATGAACCGGAGTCGGTCGCCTTCGCGGAGCGGCACGGGATGTCGGTCATCGACGATCAGCTCGAGCAGATCCGCATCGCCGGATCCGCAACCCCCGTCGAGCCACCGGAGGGCATCGAGATCGTGGCCGTGGGAGACAACCGAGAAGAGCTCCTGCGTGCGGCGTGGCCGGTGGCAGTCGAGGGCCACAAGGATTGGCCGTTGCCCGGGGACGTGTCGTTCACGCTCGACGAATGGCTCCGGGACGAGGCGACACGCCCGGACGGCTCGTTCGTCGCGCTAGAGAACGGTGAGGTGGTCGGCTACGCCGGCATGTTGGAGCATGCAAACGGCTCGGCCATGGCCGAGAACGGGCTGGTGGTCGTCCGCCGAGACCGGCGCGGTCGCGGCATCTCGCGCGCCCTCACGCGCGCGCAGCTCGCGTGGGCCGATCGGAATGGCGTGATCCAGCTCGTAGCGTGGACGCAGAAGGGGAACGAGCGGGTGCAGGAAATGAACCGCCGGCTCGGGTATGTCGATCACGCCCGGGTTCTGACGGTTGTCGGGCCGGTCCTGGCTCAGCAGCCCTGACAGGACAGCGATCGATGCCCCCGGCAAGAATCGAACTTGCGCACGCGGTTTAGGAAACCACTGCTCTATCCACTGAGCTACGGGGGCTCGACGGAAAGGTAGCGCCCGGCAGCCACGGGACTCACCCTTTCGGGTGTCGTCTCACCTCGATGCCGAGGAATAGCTTGGACTGACCGACGCGCTACCAGATCCACCGGTGCCCGTCGGCACACACTGCGGCTCCAACGGCTCGAGCGACTCGCTCGATGCCTGCACAAGGGGGAGCAGCATGAGTGAGCAGTCGTTCGAGCCAGACGCGCTCGACGAGTTGCGCGAGATCGCGGCGGCAGCCGAGAAGCTCGCCGGCGACGAGGCATCGTTCATCGAGGCGTTCGACGCCCACGCCGCCGCCGACGCCGGGCGGTTCCAGGCGGCGCTCGAGCGGGTGGGGATCGCAGATCGCTGCGACCTCATCTGCGTCTACTTCTGCGTCAAGCGCTGCGGCGCCACCTGCATCAAGCTCTGCCCCGAGCGACCGACCCGCGCGGTCGACGCGAAGGAAGTGCTCGAGTTCACACATGCGATCGCGCGCGTGGCGAAGAACCGCAGCGCGCTCGAGCGGTTGCTCGCGATCGCCGAGAAGGAAGACAAGAAGGCCTGGGACGCCGAGCTGAAGAAGCTCGAGCTGACGCGCTTCTGCCACCAGGTCTGCCGCTTCGTGTGCCGCACGCGCTGCAAGCGCGTCTGCCGCCACCTCTGCGCGCGGCCGCTGATCACGCGGATCAGCTCGATTCCCGACCGCGCAGTTCGACGCGCAGGGCTTCGGGCACGGGCCCAGCGTGCCCCCTTTCCAGGTGCCGCCCCCGAACCCGGCAGCGGGGGTGGGTGACCACCCGATCGGCGCCTCGTCGTGGCTGATGGGAGTGTTCAACTTCCCGACCGCGACGCAGTACAAGCTCGAGTACGGGACATCGCCGGGCGGCCCGTGGGCGACGATCGCCGAACCGGTGCCGGGCTACGCAAGCATGTGGCCACTGATCCCGGTCACGCGCTTCCCGTCGGGCGGGCCCGACCCGGGCTGGTACGACATCGCCGACATCCCGCTCTCGGACGGCGGCCCCACGACCGCCGGTGAGAAGACCCTCGTCTACTGGACGACGCCGGCGGACGGCCTCTATTACCTCCGCTTGCGCGTGCGCGACGGAGCGACGGAGAAGATCAGTGCGCCGCGCGCGGTGCGGGTCGACAACACCGCTCCGCCGACGCCCATCATCAAGCTCGAGCTGTTGACGCCGGCCGGCGACCTGAAGCCGCTCAAGTGCGGCCAGGTCAAGAAGGGCAACGGGCTGATCCGCATCACCGTCGAGGCGCACGACGACAACTTCAGCGCCCTCTCGGTCGCAGCGGAGGGAAACTCGAGCCTGTCGGTGCCGGTCGTCGCCGTCCCGGAGGGGTCAGGCGGGCCTGCGGTGCCGCTGTCGAAGACCTACAACGGCAACGTCACCGACACCGGCTACCCGGTGCCGACGTCGTTCATCTGGGATCCCTGGAGCGACCCGCGCATCGTGCCCTGCTGTTACATCGTCCGGATCGACATCCGCGACCGCGCCGTGCTCAACAACGCCTGGGCCGGCGGTCACGGCGGCGCCGGCTGGGAGGCGATCGAGATCGGCTTCTGAGAAGCCGCACTGCCAACATCAGGCCGCACATCGGGTGCGGCCGCCGAATGAGAGGGAGGTCGCATGGCCACGAAAGAGAAGCGCGGATCCGAGAAGGTGATGGCAGCGTGGAAGGCACGCGTGCTCACCGAGGCATCGATCAAGGAGATCGCAGCCTCGTTCGAGAAGTCCCCCGCCACGATCGAGGGCGCCACGTTCTTCGGTGGCGAGCATTCGACGGGGCTGAGCCTCTCGCTCAGCTACGAGGGTGACGACGGCCCGTGGTGCGGCAACGACATCCTCTTCTGGCTCAAGTGGCACCTGGGTCACGGGGGCAACCCGCGGCCGCCGCGGATCATCATCAACGGCACGCCGTTCCCCGATCTCGTCCGGATGGAGCTCGACTTCGGCCACGTCGGCGAGCAGGTCGGCGGGATCCAGGAGCTCGCAGGTGAGATCGGTGCAGCAGGTTTCACGGTTGAGCTCCATGGCTGAGAACAGCCCCACCGGAGTCGCACCCGTTCTGCAGCTGCATCCGACGCGACTCTGCAACATCGCCTGCGCCCATTGCTACTCGGGCTCAGGACCGACGGTCCGAGGGGAGCTCCCGTTGGAGCTCCTCTCGGACTGCCTCGAGGCCGCTGCCGCCCTCGGCTACCGGCAGCTCGCGGTCTCCGGCGGCGAGCCGCTGCTCTACGGCTCTCTGCCCGGGTTGCTCGCCTGGGCCCGTGGGCTCGGGATGCTGACCTCGGTCACCACCAACGGCATGCTCCTGACCCCGAGGCGGTGGGAGCCGCTCGCCGGGCTCGTCGACGTGCTCGCGATCTCGATCGACGGCACCCCGGAGGAGCACGATCTGATCCGGCGCAAGGAGGGCGCGTTCGCCCGGACCGTCGCGAACCTCGAGCTCGCGCGAGACTGGGGAGGCCCGTTCGGCTTCATCTTCACGCTCACGCAGCACAACGTCGACAGCCTCGAGTTCGTCGTCCGCCTCGCGGCCGCCGAGGGAGCGCGCAGCGTCCAGGTGCACCCGCTCACGCTCTACGGGCGCGCAGAGGAGACGATGAGCCGCGCCCGCCCCGATGAGATCGAGCTCGCCGCGGCACTCTGCGAGGCGGCGATGCTCGGACACGAGCTCGGGGTCGTCGTCCACGTCGACGCCGTCACCGCCGACCAGCTGCTCGGGCACCGCGAGCTGCTCGTGCCGCAGCGGCCCGTCAGCCGGCTGATCGACGTCGCGCCCGTGCTCGTCGTCGACGCGGACGGGATCGTGATCCCGATGACACATGACGTCAACAGCTCGCTTCGGCTCGGCTCGCTGCATGAGAAAGGTCTCGGCACGCTCGCCGCCGACTGGCTCGCTACGGGTGCGGGCGACAGGCTCGCCGTTGCCTGCGAGCAGGCGTGGGTGGAGCTGACCCGTGAGACTCCGCCGCTCGCTGTCTACTGGTACGACGAGGTGGCGGCCTGGACGCGTGCCGGCTGTGTGTCGCGACCGGCGCTCGAGCTCGTCCCCGCGCTCCGCTGATGGCGGCGCTAGCGCTTCGCGGTGACGAGCACCATCGTGCGTGGCAACGTGAGCCCGCCCGCCTCGCGATAGGGCGCGAACCGCTCCTCGAGCTCCGCGACGCAGTGCAGCTCGTTCGTCATCGCTCAGCACGGCCTCGACCCGGCGGAAATGGCCGTTCTCGGCCGAGAGCTCAGTCCAGTACGAAGCCGCATCCGGCGCGGAGCGGCTGCCGTGCAGGAGTACCGCATCGACGTCGACGAGCCCGGCCGCCCTGTGTGCCGCAGCCGCTTCCTCCAGATCGCCCAGCTTCCCGAACGCCCGCGCGAACGCCGCCCGCTCCGCACCTAGCACGACGCCGATCGCTTCCCGCGGCGCGGCGAACCAGGGGTTCTCGGCGGGTGATGCCCACAGGACGGTGACGAGCCGGCCGCCCGGCTCGAGCACCCGCCCGAGCTCGCGCAGCGTCGCGACCGGATCGGCCGCCGCCATCACGGAGAGCCGGCTCACGACCGCGTCGAACGTCGCGTCGGCGAACGGGCAGCGCCTCGTTGAAGTCGGCCTCGAGCAGCGTCAGAGCAGACGCCCGCCTCGGCGGCCCGCTGCGCCGCCACCTCCAGCTGCGCCGCGTTCGTATCGATCCCGGTCACGGCAGCACCACCCAGAGCGAGCGCCACCGTCAACCGTCCGCTCCCACACCCTGCGTCGAGCACGCGCTCCGCACCGGCCACGGCGGCGACGATCTCGGCGGCGCCGAAGGGCAGCTCGCTCACTGCTCGCGTGGCTCCCAGCCGAAGCGGCGCCACGCGATGATGACGCCGAGGAGGCCCCAGGCCAGCAGGATCGCGATCTCCTTCGGATGGCCGAAGAACGAGCCGCCTCGCAGGTAGACGTCCTTGAGCAGGTCGGATCAGATAGGTCAGCGGCAGCAGGTCGGCGAGCCAGCGCAGCACCTCGGGGTACTTGCGCGTCGGCCCGAACGAGCCCGAGAGGAACGCCATCGGGAGCACGATCAGGTTGACGACGGCCGAGGCGCCCTCGGCCGAGCGGATCAGGGCGGTGATCCCGAAGCCCATCCCGGCGAAGCACGCGACGCCGACGAGCACGGCGGGGATCATCCCGAGCCAGTTCTCCGGGCCCTTCGCGCCGTAGAGCGATCAGCCCGAGGCCGATCGTGAGCGAGCGTCTGCAGCACGAAGACCCACGAGCGTCGAGACGAGCACCGCGGAGAGGTAGGTCACCGTCGGCAGCGGCGTCGCGCGGATGCGCTTGAGCACGCCGCTCTCGCGGCGGATCACGAGCGTGATCGCGAGCCCGGCGAACGCCGTGTTGGCGCAGCCGTAGCCGATCAGGCCGACGAGCAGGTGGTCGGCCAGCTTGAAGCCCTCGGAGTTGCCCGTGTAGACCGCGCCGAGCAGCAGGAACAGCATCGGCGGGAAGACGAAGACGAAGATCGCCGACTCGCGGTTGCGCCAGAACAGCCGCTGCTGGTTGCGCAACTCGTGGCGGAAGAGCTTCACGACGTTCTCCGTGCCGTTGTCGATCAGGTCGAGGTAGACGTCCTCGAGCGAGGGGCGCACGACCTCGAGCGAGTCGAGCTCGCGTCCCGCCGCAGCGGCGGCCCCCGTCAGCTCCGCGAGCAGCCGGGTCGGCTCGTCGGTCTCGATCACGACGTCGCGGCCGTCCTCCCGATAGCGGATCTCGACCTTGGGCGCCGAGCCGATCAGCTCGGCCGGCGAGCCCTGCTTGACGATCCGGCCCTCGCGGATCACCGCCACGCGGTCGGCGAGCTGCTGCGCCTCGTCGAGGTAGTGCGTCGTCAGGAGAATCGTCTTGCCGAGCGCGCGCAGGGAGCGCACGAGCTCCCACGCCGTGCGGCGCGCGGCCGGGTCGAAGCCGGTGGTCGGCTCGTCGAGGAAGAGGAGCTCCGGGTCGCCGACGAGCGCGATGCCGAGGTCGAGCCGGCGCTTCTGCCCGCCCGACAGGGTCTTCACCCGCGCGCCGGACTTCTCCTCGAGGCCGACGAGCTCGATCACCTCGTCGATGTCGCGCGGCTTCGCGTAGTACCCGGCGAACATCCGGTGCACCTCGCGCACCGTCAGCGCGGCCGGCATGTCCGACGCCTGCAGGACGACGCCGATCCGCTCGCGCAGCGCCGAGCCGCCGTGCTCGGGATCGACCCCGAGCACGGTCACGTCGCCGCCGTCACGGGTGCGGTAGCCCTCGAGGATCTCGACCGTCGTCGTCTTGCCGGCGCCGTTCGGCCCGAGCAGGCCGAACACCTCGCCCTGCTCGACGGTGAAGCTGATGCCGGCGACGGCCTCGACCTCGCCGTAGCTCTTGCGCAGCTCGCGCACCGCAAGAGCCGGGACGGCGCTCACCCGGTGAGCTCCAGCTCGGCCATGCCCGCAACGGGAAAACCCGGATCGCGGCCGAGCACGGCGAGCGCGATCTCGGAGCAGTCCGGCTGGTGCCCGACCGTCGCGACCGGCCCGGGCTCGTCGGCGAGGGCGGCGATCAGAGCAGCCGCGGTCGCGCCCGGCGCGAGCGCCTCCTCGACGCGCACCGTCACGCCCGTCGCCGTCGCGATCTCGGCGCCCGTCTGCCGGGCACGGATCAGCGGGCTCGTCAGGACGAGCCGCGGAGGGACGGGCAGAGCGGCGAGCCGCGCCCCGAGAGCCTTTGCCTGCTCGACTCCCTCGGAGGTCAGCTCGCGCAACTCGTCCGGCTCCCCGGCCACGGCCTGGGCATGCCTGCAGAGGTAGACGCGCACCGTCGCAGGATAGGCGCAACCCGCGCTTCGCCTTCGGTGTAACGCCGCGCCCTCGGCCGAGACAACGGTTCGTGACGGTGAGCTCGAAACGCCCAGTTACGATCCAGCTGCGGCGCCGACGCGAATCAAAGGTCAACAATTGCGCCGCAACGACGTCCGGAACCATGAAGCGGTGAGGAAGGACGACCACGAGATGGACGACAGGCTGAGAACCCGATGAACGATCGCGCGATCGGACGGGCGGGCTTCCTCGGGATCCTCGGAGCCGGAGCCGCTCGGGCTCTTCCTGGCCCGGGACGTCACCGGGCTGCTCGACCGCGCCGTGCCGCAGTCGGTGTCGGCCATCGTGCCGACCGGCGGTTGGCGCATCTACACGGTCGGGTCCTCGATGCCGAACGTCGCTCCCGAGGCCTACCGGCTTCGCGTCGACGGCCTCGTCGGTGCACCCAAGACCTTCACGCTCGCCGATCTCAAGGCGATGCCGCGCGCCGAGCAGGTCTCGGACTTCCACTGCGTCACCGGCTGGGTCGTGAAGAACGTCCGCTGGGCAGGAGTCCGGCTCGACGACGTGCTCGTGCGCGCCGGCGCGCTCGGCGGCGTCTCCGCGCTCAAGTTCGTCTCCGCCGAGGTGCCCTACGAGGACTCGCTGACCCTGAAGCAGGCGCTGCTCCCCGACGTGATGCTCGCCTACGAGATGGACGGCAAGCCGCTCTCGCGGCCGCACGGAGCCCCGGTCCGGCTCGTGATGCCGCAGATGTACGGGTACAAGAGCGTCAAGTGGGTCAACCGGATCGAGCTCGGCAAGACGCTGGAGCCCGGCTACTGGGAGCAGAACGGCTACGACGTCGACGCCTGGCTCGGTCGGTCGAATGGGTACTGAGCCGGTCGCGGCAGCAGCACCCAGACCGGCGCCGAACCGCATCCAACGATTCACCCTCACCGAGCGCGTGCTCCACTGGACCCACGCGGCGGCGTTCTTCACGCTCCTCGCGACCGGGCTGATCCTCTACCTCCCGGCGCTCTCGACGCTGATCAACCGCCGCCAGCTCGTCAAGGGCGTGCACCTCTGGGTCGCCGTCGCCTGGGCGATCGCGATCGTCGTGATCATCGTCGCCGGCAACCGCAGGCGCCTCGCCGAGGACTGGCGCGAGATCGAGACGATCGACGGCGACGACCGGCGCTGGCTGAGGGGACGGCGGTCGCCGCAGGGGCGCTTCAACGCCGGCCAGAAGATCAACGCGCTCCTGACCGTCGCCTTCGCGCTCCTCTTCGCCCTCTCCGGCTTCTTCCTCTGGCTCGGCGAGCGCGACCACCGCTTCATCTTCGACGGCACGGGCACCGTCCACGACGTCCTCACGTTCCTCTCCGTCGGCCTTCTCGTCGGCCACCTCTACCTCGCGCTGATCCATCCGAGCACGCGCCATGCGCTGCGGGGGATGACCACCGGAGAGGTCGACGAGTCGTGGGCGCGCAAGCACCATGTGAAGTGGGTCGAGGCAGAAAACCGCCCGCCGCTGCGCTAGCGTCTCTCCGTGGTGGTCGAGTTGTCGTCGCAGCCGAGGCGCCTCCGATGGGCGTAGCACCGTCGCTTCGCGTGGTCGTCTCCGGCGCCGATCTCGACGCCTGGGCTCGCCTCAAGAGCGCGATCGTCCCGAACGAGCCCGTCACGGCCGAGCAGATTCGAGCGAGCGACGAGGAAGGCCGGCTGCTCCTCCTCGCCGAGCTCGACGGCGAGCTGGCCGGCTGCGGCATCGCTGCCCGCTCGCACTTCGCGGGCCGCGGCTTCGTCGCCCCGCGGGTGCTGCCCGATTTCCGTCGACGTGGCATCGGGACAGCGCTCCTGCGTCGCGCTCGCCGACCACGTTCGCGGCCTCGGCCGTGAGGAGCTGATCTCGTTCGTCTATGCCGACGAGCCGGAGTCGGTTGCATTCGCCGAGCGCTTCCAGCAAGAGGTCGTCGACTACCAGCTCGAGCAGATCCGGCCGATCGGCGCGGAGAAGCCCGGCACGTTGCCGGACGGAATCGAGATCGTCGCCCTGGCCGGCCGCCGGGAGGAGCTGCTGCGGAGCGCCTGGCCGGTTGCACTCGAGGGCTACGCCGACATGCCGTTGCCGGGGAACATCTCGTTCGAGCTCGACGAATGGCTGCGCGACGAGGCGACGCGCCCGGACGGCTCGTTCGTCGCGCTCGAGGACGGCGAGGTCGTCGGCTACGCGGGCCTGCTCGAGCACGCGAACGGCTCCGCCGTCGCCGAGCATGGGCTGACGACCGTGCGACGCGACCGGCGGCGAAGGGGAATCGCCCACGCACTCAAGCGTGCGCAGCTCGAGTGGGCCGCGCGAAGCGGCCTCGTCGAGCTCGTCACCTGGACGCAGAAGGGCAACGAGCCGATGCAGGCGGTCAACCGCAGCCTCGGCTACGTCGATCACGCCCGCGTTCTCACCTACACGGGGCCGCTCCCGCCTCTGCTGCGATAGCTTCGACGCGACGGCGATGAAAGGGACCGAGAGATGAGCAAGTCGCACAAGAAGGGACACGAGCACGACGAGAGCGTCGACGCCTCCGCCGGCAGCTCTTCCGGGAAGATGAAGCGGAAGGAGTACGAGCGGCAGATGCGGATCCTGCAGGGCGAGCTCGTGGCCATGCAGGAGTGGGTCAAGGCGACCGGCGCCCGGGTCATGGTCGTGTTCGAGGGCGTCGACTCCGCGGGCAAGGGTGGCACCATCCGGCGCATCACGGAGCGGACGAGCCCCCGCGTCTTCAAGCACATCGCGCTGCCCGCTCCGGACGCACGGGTCGGCTCGCAGATGTACGTCCAGCGCTACATCTCGCAGTTCCCGTCGGCCGGCGAGGTCGTGATCTTCGACCGCAGCTGGTACAACCGCGCCGGTGTCGAGCTCGTGATGGGCTACTGCACGCCGGCGCAGACCGAGCGGTTCCTCCAGATGATCCCGCTCGTCGAGAAGGCTGTGGTCGACGACGGGATCATCCTGATCAAGTACTTCCTCAACGTCAGCCGCGAGGAGCAGACGCGAAGGCTCGAGAGCCGGATCGACGACCCGCGCAAGATCTGGAAGCTCTCGCTCCACGGATCTGAAGTCCTACAGCCGCCGCTACGACTACCTCCGCGCGCGCGACGCGATGTTCCTCGCCACGAGCTCGGAGTGGGCTCCGTGGCACATCGTCGACAACGAGGACAAGAAGCGCGGCCGGCTGAACATCATCTCCCACCTCCTGAGCCAGATCCCCTACGAGCACGTCCCGCACCCGGACGAGAAGATGCCGAAGCCGCCGAGCGACCACGGCTACGCCGAGCCCGAGACCTCGAAGCCCAACATCCCGACGCCGTTCTAGACGGCGCGGGAATTCCCCTGAACCAACCCGGAACTGAAGGAAAGGACCTGGCGATGACCACCGACACCGCCGTCGACCCGACCACGAGCGCTGCCCCTGCAACGGGTTGGTACGCCCTGACAGCGGAGGACGTCGCGCGGAAGCTCGACGTCGACCCCGCTCAGGGGCTCTCCGCGGCGAAGGCCGCCGAGCTGCTCGAGAAGAACGGGCCGAACGCGCTTCCGGCCGAGGCGACGACGCCTGTCTGGCAGCAGTTCCTGGCGCAGTACCGGAGCTACATGCAGATCATCCTCGTGGCGGCAGCCGTCGCCTCGATGCTGATCGGCGAGATCTCGACGGGCATCGTCGTCCTGGCGATCACGGCCTTCAACGCCCTCGGCGGCATGCGCCAGCAGGGCAAGGCGGAGAGCGCCATGAACGCGTTGCAGTCGATGCTGAAGGCGTCCGCGCGGGTCCGTCGGGACGGGAGCGAGGTGAAGGTCGGCGCCGACCAGGTCGTCGTCGGTGACGTCGTCCTGCTCACGGCGGGTGACGATGTGTGCGCCGACGGGCGCATCGTCCAGGCCTCGTCGCTGCAGATCGACGAGTCCGGGCTGACCGGCGAGAGCGTCCCCGCCTCGAAGAGCGCCGAGATCGATCGCCGGCGAGCCGAAGCCGGGCGTCGGCGACCAGTCGAACATGGCGTTCATGAACTCTCCCGTCACGCACGGGAGCGGCGTGATGATCGTCACCGGGACGGGCGCCGACACGGAGGTGGGGAACATCTCCGGGCATGCTCAAGTCGACGCCGACGCTGAAGACGCCGCTGAGCGCGCAGCTCGACACGTTGACGCTCTGGATCGCGGGAGCCGCGGGCCTGACGATCGCGATCATGTTCGGCCTCGGCGCCGCCCGTGGCGACTCGACCAAGACGATCTTCACGACGGCGATCGCGCTGGCCCTCGCCGCGGTGCCGATGGCGATGCCCACCGTGCTGCAGGTCATCCTCTCGAACGGGTCGATGACGCTCGCCGCCGAGGGCGCCGTCGTCAAGAGCCTCGCCTCCGTCGAGACGCTCGGCTCGACCTCGGCCATCAACTCGGACAAGACGGGCACCCTCACCCTGAATCAGGTCACCGTCGTCGAGGTGATCGACCCGACCGACCGCTACGCGATCTCCGGGACGGGCTACGGCCTCGAGGGCGACGTCACGCACGAGGCCGGCAACACCAACACGATCGAGCAGGCGATCCTGCCGTTCCTCGTGTGCAACGACGCCAAGCTCGTCGACGGCAAGGTCGTCGGCGATCCCACCGAGGGCGCGCTGCTGGTGCTCGGGCACAAGGCGAAGCTCGACATCGAGGGCACCCAGGCCACCTATCCACGCCTCGCGACGCTGCCCTTCGATCCCACCTACAAGCTCATGGCCGTCTTCGCCGACGCCAAGGATGCGTCCGGCAAGGCGGTCGTGCGGGCGTTCGTCAAGGGAGCCGGGCCGGCCGTGATCGGACGCGCGTCGACGGCACTCGCGAACGGCGAGACCGTTCCCTGGGACAGCGACGCGGAGGCCCGCGCCGTCGACCAGATGGAGCGCCTCGGCGGCAAGGGGCTGCGCATCATGGTCGCGGGCACCCGCGACATCGACCCGTCCGACTTCGATCCCGCCGGCGACCTCCTGGCTCTGATGACCGGGCTGCAGCTGACGGCGATGGTCGGGATGATCGACCCGCCGCGGGCCGAGTCGAAGGAAGCGGTCCGCAACGCCCAGCACGCCAACATCCGCGTTCGCATGGTGACGGGCGACGACGTGATCACGGGCGAGGCGATCGCGCGGCAGCTCGGCATCGAGGGGGAGGCGATCCTCGGGGCCGACTTCGCGGCGCTGTCGGAGGAGGAGCGGCTGTCCCGCATCGACGGCATCGGCGTCGTCGGCCGCGTGGCGCCCGAGCACAAGGTGCTGATGGTCGAGACCCTGCGCAAGAAGGGCGACGTCGTCGCGATGACCGGAGACGGCGTCAACGACGCTCCGGCGATCAAGTCCGCCGACATCGGCATCGCGATGGGAACGGGCACCCAGGTCGCCAAGAACGCGGCCAAGATGATCCTCACCGACGACAACTTCGCCACGATCGTGAAGGCCGTCTCCGAGGGGCGCAAGCTCTACGACAACATGCTCAAGTACATCCGCTTCATGATGGTGGCGCTCGTCACCTACGTCGTCACGTTCCTGCTCGCGAGCCTGCTCAACATCGCCGCGCGGGCAGCCGTTCTCCGCCACCCAGATCCTCTGGATCAACTTCGTGATCACGGCTCCGGTCGGCATCGCGCTCGGCCTCGACAGGGAGACGCCCGGGCCTGATGAGGCGCAAGCCTCGACCGCGCACGGACTCGATCATGTCCCGTCCGGTGCTCATCACCGTCGGCCTGGCCGGCCTGTTCATGTCCCTCGCGATCGACCTGCTGATCGTCTTCGGCGACCACCACTACGACAGCGTCGCGATCGGCAGCACGATGGGCCTCGTCGCGTTCTCGCTCATGCTCGTCGTCGCGGCCCTCGAGTGCCGCGACCAGACCGCCACCATCCTGCGCGAGGAGACGCTCAACAACAACACCGTCAACCTCGCGATCCTGGCGGAGGTCGTTCTCGCGCTCCTGATCGGCCGCGGTGGCGCGCTCACCTCGCTGCTCGGCACGACGCCTCTCACCGGGCGGCAGTGGCTGTTCGGGGCGCTTCCCGCCGTCCTGCTGTTCGTCCTCTGGGAGCTCGGCAAGCTGATCGCGCGTCGCCGCACCGAAACGCGTGCCGGCGTCGCTGGCCCCGCCGACGCGGCCGCGGAAGCAGCGGCGTGAAGACGTTCCGCTACGTCGTCGCCGACGTCTTCACCGACACGCCGCTGACGGGCAACCAGCTCGCGGTCTTCACCGACGCCCGCGCGCTCGACGACGAGACGATGCAGGCGCTCGCGCTCGAGGTCGGGTTCAGCGAGACGGTGTTCGTGCACGCGCCGGAGAACGGCGGCAACGTCAAGATCCGCATCTTCACGCCGACCTTCGAGCTGCCGTTCGCCGGCCATCCGACGCTCGGCACGGCGTTCGTGCTCGGTGCCCCGCTCCAGCTCGACGTGATCACGCTCGAGACGGGCCGCGGCAATGTGCCCGTCAGGCTCGAGCGCGACGAGTCGGGCCGCATCGTCTTCGGCCGGATGGAGCAGCCGGTGCCGACGATCGAGCTGCATCCCGATCCGCAGGCCGTGCTGGACGCGGTCGGCGTTGCAGCCTCGGAGCTGCCGGTCGAGCTCTACGACAACGGCGCCAGGCACATCTTCGTCGCCCTCGGCTCCGAGGACGAGGTCGCGGCCCTGCGGCCGAACGGCGAGGCGATCACCGCGCTCGGTGTCACGGGCGTGAGCTGCTTCGCAGGCTCCGGCGACCGCTGGACGCTGCGCATGTTCTGGGAGCGTGGCGAGGATGCCGCCACCGGCTCGGCGGCCGGGCCGCTCGCCTGCCACCTCGCGCGCCACGGCCGGATCGCCTGGGGCGACGAGATCACGATCTCGCAGGGCGCGTGCGATCGGGCGTCCCTCGACGCTCTACGCGCGGGCCGAGGGCGGCGCGGGGCTGATCGACCGCGTCGAGGTGAGCGGCCAGGCCGTCACCGTCGCCCGCGGCGAGTTCCGGCTCTAACCACGGCGATCCGGCGGCGGCTGAAGCCGGGCGCCACGGCTACGGGGACGCGCCAGGAGTAGCGGGCGCCAGGCTTCAGCCGGCCGCCGGAGACTCGCCGCGTCCCCGAGCTGCCCGAGCGCCGCATCCAGCTCGCCGGCCGGCGGCAGCTGCCCGTCGGGCGAGACCTTGTCGACGACCGCCGGCAGCACCTGGGCAAGCGCGCTCGCAGCCTCCGCCTCGGAGATCCCGAGCTGTCCCGCGATCTTCGTCAGCTCCTCGCTGCCGACCACCTTGCGGACATCGTCGCCGCTGATCGGCTCGTTCGCACCGGTGCCGAGCCATGAGCCCGCCTGCTCGGCAAGCCCGTTCTCCTGGAAGCCCGCGAGCACCTTCTGCAGGCCGCCGCCTTCGAGCATCTTGCCGACCATCGGCAGCAGGCCTCCGAGCAGCCCACCCATGCCGCCGCCCTTGCCGGTGCCGCCGCCGCTCAGCCCGTCGAGGATGCTGCCGAGCCCGGCGTCAGCGCCGCCACCGGCGAGCCCGCCGAGCAGGTCACCGAGCCCGCCGCTGCCACCACTGCCCGTTGCTTTCTTGAGGAGATCGTCGAGCCCGCTCATGTCCCTGGTCCCTTCGCCGTTGGTCAGCCCAACCTTACGAGAACGCGACCGCCGTGATGTCGATCAGCTCCACCTCGAGACTCCGCCAGAAGAGCCCGCCCGTCTCCGAGAGGTAGACGCGGGCCGCGGAGGCGAAGAGCAGCCGGTCGGGATTCTCCGGATCGATCGCGACCGCCGTGCCGACCGGAAGCCCGCCGCCCGCCTCGCGCCAGGTCAGGCCGACGTCGTCGGAGATCATCAGCGGCGGCCGGCGGTCGACGGCGGCGACGATCCTCGACCCCGCCTGGGTGGCGGCGATGACGAGCGGCAGGGAGACCTCGACCCGGTCGGGGAGCGGCGGATCGTCGTCGACGAGGAACGCCTCGTCGGTCTCGAGGTCGATCGCCACGCAGCCGAGCGAGGTCGCGACGCGGGCCTCCATCAGCGCGCGATGATCGTCGAGACGAACCGGCTCGCGATCCGCCCTGCCTCGTGCGGGTCGACGCCGCGCTCGCGGGCGGCCGCATACGAGAGCAGGAACGAGTCGCCGGCCCCCGTCGGGTCGACGGGGCCTTCGACCGGCACCGCGTCCACGTGCGTCGTGATCTCTCCCGAGATGATCGTGGCGCCCTCGGAGCCAAGCGTGAGCACGATCTCGGGGATCCCGAGCGAGCGGAGCGACGCCTCGTCGGTGCCGCCGCAGAGCAGCTCGGCCTCCTCGTCGTTGAGCTTGAGCGCGGTGATGTGACCGAGGACTGCGTGATCGACGTCTCCGTCGCTGACGAGCGGGCCGACCTGGCCGTGGCGCACGAGACCCTGCGCGTCGACGATGAGCCGGTGGCCGCGGGCGGTGAGCGCCGCCAGCGTCTCGAGTGGGAAGTCGTCGCGGTTGAGCGCGCCGACGATCACCCACGGCGCATCGCCGATCGCATCCCCGACCCAGCCGTCGATGTCGGCCGGCGTCCACGGATCTGCGAGCGCGTCGATCGCCATGATGCGCCGGTCGCCCTCGTAGTGGAACGAGAAGCGCGTCGTGTGCTCCGCGGCCTGCCAGCGCACCGGGAAGCCGAACTCCTCGAGCCGGGGCACGAGCGCGTCGCGATCCTCGTCCGCCGAGCGGCAGACGAGCACCACGTCGGCGTCGGCATTGATCTCGCTCAGCGCACGGGCGCAGTACCAGACCATGCCGCCGGGTCGCTCGGGAGCGCCGGCGACGACATCCAGCACGAGGTTCCCGACGATGGCCGCCCGTGGCATCAGGCGCTGCACGCTGCGGCGACGGCGTCCTCGAGCGTCACGTGCACCGACTCCGAGACGTAGACCGTCCACGGGTGGACGGGCTCGCCGCCCGTGTACGCGACGACCGGGATCCCCTTCGAGTGGGCGTACCACGCCTCCATCGAGGTGCCCTCGTCCGGCGCCGTGAAGGCGGCGAGGACGGCGTCGCACGAGTCGATGTCGGCGAGGTCGCCGATCGACGATCTCCTCCTCGTGCCCTTCGGTGCCGCCGCGGAAGTCGCGGCGCATCGGGTCGACCGGCTCTCCGCCGTGCTCCTGAACGAGCGCCGTTGCGCGACGGCGGTACTCGTCCGCGAACGGCGGCCCGGCAAGGTAGACGCGGCGCACCGGGCTAGGATACGCACATGGCGCAGGAGTTCATCGCGCTCGGCCACGACGGCGATGCGTACGGCGGGCTGGAGACGTTCCCGAACCCGGGCGTCGCGGTGGTCGAGCTGGAGAGCGACGAGCTCACGGCGATGTGCCCGATCACGAACCAGCCCGACAACTACGTCACGACGATCCGCTACCGGCCCGATGCGCTCTGCCTCGAGTCGAAGTCGGTGAAGATCTACCTCTCGCGCTACCGCAACGAAGGCGCGTTCTGCGAGGCGCTCGCCGTCCAGATCCGCGACGACGTCGCCACCGCGCTCGAGCTCGAGGCGTCGGCCGTCGAGGTGACGCTCGTGCAGAAGCGCCGCGGCGGCATCGTCATCACCGCCTCCGTCTGAGTCGCGCCCGAGCGGTTACGTGGCGAGCAGGCGCCGCAACACGTACGGGAGGATCCCGCCGTGGCGGACGTACTCGCGCTCGCGCGGCGTGTCGAGGCGCAGGATCGCGCCGAACGCCTTGCCGTCGGCGGTGACGGTGACCTGACGCGCCTCGCCGTTCTCGACGCCCGTGACCGCGAACTCCTCGTGGCCGGTGAGACCGAGCGAGGCGAGATTCTCGCCGGGGAGGTACTGCAGCGGCAGGATCCCCATCATCAGCAGGTTCGAGCGGTGGATGCGCTCGTAGCTCTCGGCGATCACGGCCTTGACGCCGAGCAGGTTCGGCCCCTTGGCCGCCCAGTCGCGTGACGAGCCGGAGCCGTACTCCTTGCCTGCGAGCACGATCGTCGGCGTTCCCTCGGCGACGTAGCGCTCGGCCGCGTCGAAGATCGTCATCTGCTCGCCGTCCGGGAGATGCGCCGTCCAGGTTCCCTCCGCGCCGGGAACGAGCTGGTTGCGGAGGCGAACGTTCGCGAACGTGCCGCGCACCATCACCTCGTGGTTGCCGCGGCGCGAGCCGTAGGAGTTGAAGTCGCCCGGCGCGATGCCGTGGTCGGTGAGGTACTTCCCGGCAGGTGAGTCGAGCTTGATCGAGCCGGCCGGCGAGATGTGGTCAGTCGTCACCGAGTCGCCGATCGAGACGAGGCAGCGGGCGCCGCTGATGTCGGAGATCGTTCCGGCGGACGGCGCCATGCCGTCGAAGTACGGCGGCCGGCGCACGTAGGTGGAGGTGTCCTCCCACGCGAACAGCTCGCCGGTCGGAACCGGCAGCTCGCGCCAGGCGTCCTCGCCCTCGTAGACGTTCGCGTAGGTGTCGAGGAACATGTCGCGGCCGATCGCGCTCTCCATCGTCTCGCGCACCTCGGCGGGCGAGGGCCAGATGTCGGCCAGGAAGACCGGCTCGCCGCTGCGCGGATCGTGGCCGAGCGGCTCGGTCGTGATGTCGATGTCCATCCGGCCGGCGAGCGCGTAGGCGACGACGAGCGGCGGCGAGGCCAGGTAGTTCGCCTTCACCTCGGGATGGATGCGGGCCTCGAAGTTGCGGTTGCCGGAGAGCACGGCGCACGCGACGAGGTCGCCGGCCGACGACCGCCTGCGAGACCTCCTCGGGCAGCGGGCCCGAGTTCCCGATGCACGTCGTGCAGCCGTAGCCGACGGTGTTGAAGCCGAGCGCCTCGAGATAGGTGGTGAGCCCGGCCTTCTCGTAGTACTCGGTCACGACCTTGGAGCCGGGCGCGAGGCTCGTCTTGACCCACGGCCTGCGCGTCGAGCCCGCGCTCGACCGCCTTCTTCGCGAGCAGACCGGCGCCGATCATCACGGCCGGGTTCGACGTGTTCGTGCACGAGGTGATGGCGGCGATCACGACGGCGCCGTGGTCGATCTCGACCGTCTCGCCGTCGATCGTCAGCTCCACCGCCGTGCGCTCGGCCGTCGCCGTCAGCGCCGGCGCGTCGCTCGCGTCCATCGACTCCCGGCTCGCCTCGTCGACCGCGCCGTTGCCCTCGCCGACGCCGAACGACGGCAGCGCCGCCGAGAACGCGTTGCGCGCCTCGCGCAGCGGGATCCGGTCCTGCGGGCGCCGCGGCCCCGCGATCGAGGGCTCGACCGTGGAGAGGTCGAGCTCGACGACCTGCGAGTACGTCGGCTGCTCCTCGGGGTCGTGCCAGAGGCCGTTCTCCTTGCAGTACGCCTCGACGAGCGCGACCTGGTCGTCGCTGCGTCCGGTGAGCCGGAGGTAGCGGAGCGTCTCGTCGTCGACGGGGAAGAACCCGCACGTCGCGCCGTACTCGGGCGACATGTTCCCGATCGTGGCCCGGTCGGCGAGCGGCAGGCCGACGAGCCCGTGGCCGAAGTACTCGACGAACTTCCCGACGACGCCGGTCTGCGCGCAGGATCTGGGTGACGGTGAGCACGAGGTCGGTCGCGGTCGCGCCCTCGGGCAGCGCGCCGTGGAGCCGGAAGCCGACGACCTGCGGCACGAGCATCGAGATCGCCTCGCCGAGCATCGCCGCCTCGGCCTCGATGCCGCCGACGCCCCAGCCGAGCACGCCGAGGCCGTTGACCATCGTCGTGTGCGAGTCGGTGCCGACGACCGTGTCGGGATAGGCCTGGCCGTCGCGCTCCTCGACCACGCGGGCGAGGAACTCGAGGTTGACCTGGTGGCAGATGCCGGTGTTCGGCGGCACCGCCTTGAAGTTCGCGAAGGCGCCCTGGCCCCAGCGGAGGAATGCGTAGCGCTCCCGGTTGCGGCTGAACTCGAGCGCCGAGTTCCGCTCGATCGAGAACCGGGTCGCAAAGTCGTCGACCTGCACCGAGTGGTCGATCACGAGCTCGACCGGGATCAGCGGGTTGATCTTCTGCGGGTCGCCGCCGAGGTCGGCCATCGCGGCGCGCATCGCGGCCAGGTCGACGACGGCAGGCACGCCCGTGAAGTCCTGCAGCAGGACGCGGGCCGGGTTGTAGTTGATCTCCTGCGACGGCTCCGCAGCGGCGTTCCAGCCGGCGACCGCCTCGACGTCCTTGCGCGGTGACGGTGACGCCGTCCTCGCGCCGCAGGACGTTCTCGAGCAGGACGCGCAGGGTGTACGGGAGCCGCGCCACGTCGTACCGTGCCTGCAGCGCCGCGAGGCGGAAGATCTCGAGCTCACGGCCGCCGACGGAGAGGGTGGAGCGGGCGCCGAAGGAGTCTGGATGGGCCATCACCTTGATTGTAGGCGTCCCGACCCACCATTATGGCCTAGACCAATGATCAGCCCGGTCGCATCCCGATGAACACCGGCTGCGTCGCCTCGCCGTCGCCCGGCTCGCCCGGATCGAGCCGTGCCTCGGCGAAGCCGGCCTGCTCGAGCAGGTAGAGCCAGGTATGCACCGGGAAGAGCCCCTCGACGTGATGGTCGTGCACGATCTCGGTCGGCCGCCCGGGCTCCGAGACGAGCACGGCGTAGTCCACCTCGTACGTCGCGTCTCCGTCCGGCGATTCGCGCGTCCACTCGAGATAGCGCAGGCTGCGCCCGTCCTGCACCGTCGTGGCCCCGTGATCGGTCGAGGGCCGGAACGACTCCCGCGTGTGGTCGGGCACGAAGAGCGCGACGCCTCCGGGGCGGAGGTGCGCGAAGGCCGTCGCGAGGCAGTCGAGCAGATCGGCCTCGGTGACCATGTACGCGATCGCGTCGTGGACGAAGACGACGTCGAAGGTTCGCCCGAGCCGCATCGTGCGCATGTCGCCGAGGACGTGCTCGCAGCCGGGATTGAGGCCCTGGCTCAGCGTCAGCATCTGCGGCGAGATGTCGGCGAGCGTGCAGGCGTAGCGCCGGCTCAGGTGCGATGCGTTGTTCCCTCCACCGGAGCCGAGCTCGAGCAAGGTCTGAGCCTCGGGGCACGCCGCCTCCAGCAGCGATCGGAATCGCGCCGCCTCCTCGACGTAGTCGTCGGGCGAGGTGAGCAGGTAGAACCAGCCCGCCAGGTCGCTGTAGAGGCGCAGGTGGTCGTTCACGCCCTGAGTCTCGCACCGCCCGCTCAGCCGTGCACTGCGACGACTGCACACCAGTCGCGGAGCCGATCACGCTCGAACCCGGCGGCGACCATGGCGTCGAACCGCGCCCGCCTGCCGCGGCGCCGGTTCGCGTGCACCCAGTACGCGGCGTCGTAGGTGCCGTCGCCGGCGCAGGGCAGCGGGTCGATCGCGCACACGCCCCGGCGCGCGCAGGTCAGCAGGTTGCGCTCGTCGAAGTCGCCGTGGACGATCACCGGCGCCGGCGCATCCTCCTGCAGGCGTTGCACAGCCGTTCGCGCCCAGGCGAGACGCTGTCCCGAGGCGCGGCCGTCGCGCTCTGCCCGGTCGAGTCGTCGGCGTGCGGTGACGTCGAGGGCGCGGAGCCCGATCGCGTCCGGCACGTGGATCGCCGCGAGCAGCGATGCGACCGACTCTGGATCGGCGTCGGTCTCGCGCGTCCCGGGGGTGATGCGCTCGAGCAGGATCGCGCCCTGCTCCTCGTCGGCCTCGAGCAGCGCCGGGGCCGGGCCACCGCCCCAGAGCCGCAGGCAGGCGATCTCGTCGGCCGTCCGATCCCACGGGCCGGAGAGCTTGAGCACCGCGTCCGTCCCGTCGGCACGTCGCACGGCCCGAACGGACGCGAGCAGCCCTCCGGGCAGCTCGTCGCCGAGCTCGAGCCGCCACCGCGCCGCGATCTCCGCTTCGAGTGCCGGCAGCCGGGCGAGCCACTCCCGCGCCTCGTCGCCGACGAGCCGCGTGACCGACGAGCGGAACGTGGGCTCGACGACCTCGCCCACGCTGCTCAGTCCAGGTGATCGAGGTAGAACGAGGCGGCGCGCCCGTAGCCGCCGAGGTCGGCCGACTCGACCGCCACGCGGCCGATCGTGGCGAACCCGTCTCGCTCGCGGCCGCCGCTCCAGAGGGCGAGCGCGAGGAAGACCTTCAGCGCCGCGTCGTCCGGATACTCGGCCGCGGCGCCTTCGAGCAGCGCGATCGCGTCGCGGTGGCGGAGCACGTTCCGGTACGAGGAGCCGAGCCCGAGGAGCGCCTGCCGCCGCAGCCCGTCCGGCAACCCGAGCTCGAGCGCCTCCTCGTAGCAGGGGATCGCCTCGGCCTCGCGTCCCGACCGGTCGAACGCGCACGCCTCGTCGTAGCGCTGGCGCGCGAGATCCTTCATCCGGTCGCGCTTCAGCTTGTCGATCCCGCGCTCGGTCAGCGTCGCGCGCTCCGGGTCGAAGTGACGCGCGATCGCGGAGCCGTACGGCTTGGCGACGCGGGCCGAGTACGCGGCGAAGCCCTCGTCGCGGAGCGGCTTCAGATCCTCGCCGTAGGGGTCGAGCACGTGCTGGCGGCCGATGTGACGGGCCGAGTTGAAGAACGCGATCCCGACGCCGGTCGACACCTCGAGCAGGCTGCTCCGCTCGCGCACGGCCTCGGTGCGGAGCCCGTCGAAGAGCGCGGCCATCTCCTTCGGCGAGGGAAGGCCGCTCGCGTCGGCGCGGAGGTCGGCGAGCGAGCGCTTGAGGGCTGCGACCTCGAGCGGTGGGATGTCGATCAGGCGGGCGGTCGTCCCGGTGCCGCCTTCGAGCGCGGCCAGGAGCTCGTCGACCGTCCGCAGGTGCGCCTCCTCGGCGAGCACGCCTGCGACCTTCAGCTCCCTCACGAAGGCGTCGAGGTACACGCGGCTGCCGTGGGTGACGTCGGCGCCGGCGGCGAGGAGCCAGAGCGGCGAGAACCCGAACGCGGCGATCGAGCCGAGCTCGACGACGTTCCCGGCCGTCTTGCGGACGGCGAGTCGCGTCGCGTTCGGCTCGTACTCGTCCGCGGCGCCCGGCCGGTGCCTCGACGCCGCCGACGAGCTCGATCGAGACGCGGAGGAGGTTCTTGGCGGTCGCCTCGTACAGTCGCGAGCGGCGAACGAGGCGCGGCAGCACGAGCTCGGCGGTCTCGTGCACGCCGCCGCCGACGAGCGCGAAGACGGAGCGCACGGCGCGCTCGGGGAGTGAGACGAGGAAGGCGAGACGGCCGGCCATCGTTAGCATCATTGCCGATGGCAGCGAATGTGATCCACGCGCTTCTCGATCAGGCCTTCCCCGGAGGCGAGGTCGACGTCGAGGACCGCACCGGTGGCGGCGACCATTTTCAGGTCACGGTCGTCTCGGCTGCGTTCAACGGGCTGCCGCTGATCCAGCAGCACAAGCTGGTCAACGCGGCGCTCGCCGCACCGCTCGCCGACGGCACCATCCACGAGCTTCGCATCCGAACGAAGGGAACCGCATGAGCACTACAACGCTGCAGGATCAGATCAAGCAGGTGATCGACACCGAGCCGGTCGTCGTCTTCATCAAGGGAACGCCCGAGGCGCCCGCGTGCGGCAACTCGATGCGCGCGCTGCAGGCGCTGTGGCAGGCCGGCGCGCCGATCACCGCCGTCGACGTGCTCCCCGACCCGCGGATCCGGCAGGAGCTCAGCGCCCTCAGCGAGTGGCCGACGATCCCGCAGGTGTTCGTCAAGGGCGAGCTGATCGGCGGTGCGGACATCACCGAGGAGCTCAACGCCTCGGGCGAGCTGCGCCAGAAGATCGACGAGGCGCTCGGCGAGCACGAGCAGACCGTGAGCACGGTCGCGCTCACCGTCGACTGACGCCAGCCTCCGTCCATCGACCAGAGGGTTTATCGTCCCGCCCACCCGAGGCGTACGCCGGCGTGCGCCGATCCGACGGAGGAGGCAGGGATGAGCCAGGTTGCTGAGAGCGGTGCCCCCGACGGCACGCTCGGCAAGAAGAACCTCACGACGATGCACGCGGTCGCCCAGGCGCTCGCGATCGGGCCGATGTTCTCCGTCGCCCTCATCCTCGGCGGCGTCTCGCGCCCCGACATCGGCGCCGGCTGGAATGCCGCCCTCGCCGTGCTGTTCGCCGGGCTCGGCGTGGTCGCGATCGCGTACACGATCTCGCTCTACGCCCGGAAGTACGCCGGCGCCGGCGCGGTGTACGAGTACCTCACCCACGGCGCGCATCCGTGGGTCGGCGTCTTCACCGCCGGATTCTTCTTCGTCGGCGCGCTCTTCCTCGGCGGCGGCGGCATCTACCTCGGGCTCGGCATCCTCACCGACGGCTTCTGGACGACCCACATCTCGGACAGCGGGCCTGCCTGGTGGGTGTGGGGGGCGATCGCGCTCGGGATCGTCCTCGTCCTCAACTACTTCGGCGTCCGGCTCGCGATCCGCGCGATGCTGACCTTCGCCGCAGTGTCGTTCATCCCGATGGTGATCCTGGCGTTCGTGATCATCGTCAAGGGCGGCGAGAACGGGAACACGCTGACGATGTTCAACCCGGGCGAGACGTCGCTCTTCGGCATCACCGGCGGCGGCGTGCTCGGTGGGATCCTGCTCGGCATCCTCCTCTTCGTCGGCTTCGAGGCGGCGGCATCGATCGGCGAGGAGTCCGAAGACCCGCACCGCTCGATCCCACGCGCGCTGATCGGGACGGTCGCCGTCGCGGCTGCGTTCTTCGTGCTCATGGCCTACGCCTTCTCGATCGGCTACGGCAAGGTCGCCGTGAGCGAGGGCAAGTGGGCGGCCTCGCCGAGCGCCGTCAGCGAGATGGCGACGATCTACGTCGGCAAGTGGTTCGCCACGATCCTCGAGCTCGTCGTGATCCTCGACGCGATGGCTCTCGCGCTCGCGATCTGCGTGATGATCGGCCGCGGCTTCTTCGCTCTCGGCCGCGACGGCCTGCTGCCGTCCGTCTTCGCCAAGACGTCGCGGCACGACACGCCCTGGGTCGGGAACCTGATGGTCGCGGTCGGCGGCATCGGCCTCTTCCTGCTCGTGCAGCTGCAGGACTACGGCACCCAGTTCGGCTTCGGTGGTGACGACCCGTTCGCGACGTTCATCTTCTCCGCCACGGTTGGCTCCTTCGCGATCGAGCTCGTCTATCTCGTCCTCGCCCTGGCGGCCTTCCGGCTCGTCGCGCGGAGCGGGAACAAGCCGTGGCAGTACCTGATCGTCGCCGTTGCGGTCGATCACGCCGATTCTCGGCTTCTACGGCGCGCTCAACCCGGAGCCGCACAACAGCGCCAACTTCAACTGGGTTGCGGCGGAGTGGACGATCGGCCTCATCGTTCTCACCGCGATCTGGTTCGCGATCGTCGTCCTGATGCGCCGCGACAAGGTCGACAACGCAGCGACGCATGCGGCCGAGCACCACGGCGTCGCACCGCTCGACGAGACGCTCGGCTTCGAGCCCGCCGGAGAGACCACTCCGCTCTAGACTCGGGACCATCGTGAGCGAGCTCACCTGGCACAACGTCGGTGCGGCGGAGGAGCAGAGCGTCGGCTTTCTCCGCCGCGTCGAGGTGGAAGGCGCCGCCGTCTGCCTCGGCCGCACCGCCGACGGCTGGGTCGCGTTCCAGGACACCTGCACCCACGAGGAGTGCTCGCTCGCCGGACGGCGAGCTCGACGGGCAAGGTGATCGTCTGCCCGTGCCACGCGTCGGAGTTCGACCTGCGCACCGGCGACGTCCTCTGCCCGCCGGCGCTCGAGCCGCTCCCGATCTACGAGGCGCGCGTCGAGGAGGGCGAGCTCCAGGTGCGGCTGGCACCGCCCCCTGCGGCCGCCGAGGCAGTGCACGAGCGCGAGGACCACGTCTCCGAGTCGGTCGCCCGCGCTGCGACGACCGCAGGCCCCTCGGTCGACGGCCTCGTGCTCGACGACGTCGACCTCACCGACCTCGACGCCTGGGAGCGAGGGCGTCCCCTACGAGTGGCTGACGCTGCTGCGCCGCGAGGCGCCGCTCTTCTGGCAGCCGGAGGTCGACGGCCGCGGCTTCTGGGTCTTCACCCGCTACGACGACATCGTCGCAGGTGTCGAAGGACTGGGAGACGTACTCGTCCGAGCTCGGCGGGACGTCGCTCGCAGGATCTGACGCCGGAGGAGGTCGAGGCGCGCAAGTCGATGCTCGACACCGACCCGCCGGCGCACACGCGCCTGCGCGCGATCGTCAACAAGGGCTTCACGCCGCGCGTCGTCAACACCTACGAGGAGCGCATCCGCGGGCTCGCGCAGCGGGATCCTCGCGCAGGCCTTCGAGCGCGACGAGCTTCGACTGGGTCGAGGACGTCGCCTCGGAGATCCCGATGTGGGTCTTCTCGGAGATCATGGGCCTCCCGGTCGACGACCGGCGGCTCCTGATCGAGCTCGGCGACAAGCTGCTCGGCAACACCGACCCCGAGGTGGTGGGCGAGGAGAACGTCGCGCGACCTGGCGGCGACCGACCCGTCGATCCGGCTGCAGCCGTTCTCGAGCCCGTTCGCGGCCGACCTGATCGAGTACGGCTGCCGGCTCGGCGCGGCGCGGCGGACCGAGCCGCGCGACGACGTCACGACGAGGCTCGTCGAGGCCGAGATCGACGGCTCGCGCCTCTCCGAGCACGAGTTCGGCCTGTTCTTCATCCTGCTCACGACGGCCGGCAACGAGACGACGCGGCACACGATCAGCCTCGGCCTGATCGACCTGCTCGCGAACCCCGAGGAGACGCGCGCGGCTCGTCGCCGACCCGACCCTCGCCGGGCACCGCGGCCGACGAGATCCTCCGCCGGGCCCACCCCGTCCACCACTTCCGTCGCACGGCGAGCCGCGACATCGACGGTGCACGGGCGCCGGATCAAGGCCGGCGACAAGGTGACGCTCTGGTACGCGTCCGGCAACTACGACGAGGAGCAAGTTCGCCGATCCGTACCGCCTCGACCTCGGCCGCGCAGCCCAACCGGCATCTCACCTTCGGTCTCGGCGGGCCGCACTTCTGCCTCGGCGCGCACCTGGCGAAGCTCGAGGTGAAGATCTGGCTCGAGGAGATGATCCCCTACCTCGACCGCATCGAGCTCGCAGGGCCGCCGACGCGCCTGCGCTCGAACTTCTTCAACGGCATCAAGCGCCTGCCCGTGCAGGTGCGCTCCTGACGACAAGGAGGCACGGACTTGAGTCACACCACGAGGCCGAGGCAGCCGTCCGGACGATGGGCGGGCTCGGCGTCCGCGCGATCCGGCTGCTCTACACCGACCTGCACGGCGTCGCCCGCGGCAAGGACATCCCGATCGGCCACTTCGGCGACATGTGCGAGGAGGGCGTCGCGTTCTGCGCGGCCGTGATGGGCACCGACCTCCGGCACACGCCGGTCGTCGGCGGCGAGGAGGGCTACGTCGACTTCGCGATCAAGCCCGACCTCGACACGCTGCGCGCCGTGCCGTGGCAGCCGGAGGTGGCCTGGTGCCTCGGCGAGGCCTGGACGCTCGACGGCTCCGAGCACTGGCCGTCATGCCCGCGGGCGCTGCTGCGCCGGGTCGTCGACGACTACGCCGCGCGCGGCCTGACGCCGATCGTCGCGCCCGAGCTCGAGTTCTTCCTCGCCGAGCGCGACCCGGCGGCGGACGAACGGCCTGCGCCGCTACGTCGACGAGCTCTCCCGCGTCTACACGGTCGGCGCCGTCTCCGATCCGCGCGGGATCGTGCTCAAGATGCTGCTCTGGTGCGACGACCTCGGCCTGCAGGCGTTCGCCGCGAACCACGAGTTCATGAACTCGCAGTACGAGATCAACGTCAAGCACTCGGAGGCGCTCGACGCCGCCGACCGCGCGTTCATGCTCAAGGCCGCGGTGAAGGAGATCGCCGCGCGCGAGGGGCTGCTCGCGACCTTCATGGGCCGCCCATTTGCCGACCAGGGCGGCTCCGGCTTCCACGTGCATCTCTCGCTCGACGGCGAGGACGGCACGCAACGCGTTCGCCGACGACGGCGGGCCGGACGGGCTCGAGCCCGCTCGCCGCGCAGCTTCATCGCGGGCGTGATCGAGCACGCGCCCGGCCTGCAGGCGCTCCTCGGGCCGACGATCAACGCCTACAAGCGGATCCTCCCCGACAGCCTCGCGCCCGACCCACGCGAACTGGGGCCACGACAACCGCACGGCGTTCTGCCGCGTCCCGAACGAGCGCGGCTCGCGCGCCCGGGTCGAGATCCGCGACGGCGACGGCTCGGCCTGCCCGCACCTGATCATCGCGGCGCTCCTGCTCGCCGGCCTCGACGGGATCGAGCGCGAGCTGACGCCGCCCGACCCGGTCGTCGGCGACGCCTACCGGCTCGACGACGCGCACGCCGGCTCGACGCTGCCCGTCGACCTCGGCGACGCGCTCGACGCGCTCGAGGCCGACACGGTGCTGACCGAGAAGCTCGGCGCGCAGCTCGTCTCGACGTTCTTCGCGATGAAGCGGTTCGAGGTCGAGCGGTTCAACGAGGCGGTCGGCGAGCTCGACGTCGAGGTCGTCACCGAGTGGGAGATCGAGGAATATGCTGCCCATCTGTAGCCTGAGCGGACGCTGCGTCCGGGTCGAGGTCGACGGCGAGGAGCGCTGGGGCGGTCATCGACGGCGACGAGATCGTCCTCTCCGACGGCGTCGCGCATCGCCGAGGCGACGGCGTCGTACCTGGCGCCGGCGAGCCCGACCAAGATCCTCGCCGTCCACCTCACCTACGGCAGCCGCGTGCGCGAGTACGACGCGCAGGACGCCGCCCGAGCCCTCGTACTTCATGAAGCCGCCGACGACCCTGAACGGCCACCGCGGCGCCGGTGCTGATGGCCGACGGGCGCGCGCTTCCTCAACTACGAGGGCGAGCTGGCCGTCGTCATCGGCGAGCGGATGAAGGGCGTGCCGATCGAGCGGGTGCTCGACTACGTCGGCGGCTACACCTGCGCCAACGACATCGGCCTGCACGACTTCCGCCACGCCGACCGCGGCGCGATGCTGCGGGTGAAGGGCCAGGACGGCTTCCTGCCGCTCGGGCCGGAGCTCGTGCCCGGCGTCGGAGTTCGACCCCACCGACTACACGCTCCGCACGTACCTCAACGGCGAGGTCGTGCAGGAGGCGACGGCGGACGACCTGCTCTTCCCGGTCGCCTACCAGCTCGCCGATCTCTGCCGGCTGATCACGCTCGAGCCGGGCGACGTGATCCTCACCGGCACGCCGGCGAACTCGCGGCCGATGAAGCCGGGCGACGTCGTCGAGGTCGAGATCTCCGGGATCGGCCGCCTCACGAACACGATCGAGGAGTGGGACGTCGACCTCGCCGGGCCCGGCGAGCAGATGCAGGTCTCGGCCCAGACGCTCCACGTCGCGCTCGCCATTCCCGAGGACGAGGCCGAGCGGATGGTCGCCGAGGGCCGCGAGCCGTGATCCGGCTCCACCGGCTCGACCACGTCTGCCTGCGCGTCGCCGACCTCGACGAGGCGTCGGCGCGCTGGCAGCTGCAGTTCGGCGCTGGTCGAGCGCTCGCGGGAGGGCGATCGGGCGCTGCTCGCCTGCAACGACGAGCCGTACTGCCTCGAGCTCGTCGCGGGCGGCGCGCCGGGCCACGACCACTACGGCGTTCGAGCTGGCGCAGGACTGCTCGCTCGACGACGCCCGCGCCCACTTCGCCGACCTCGACGTCGCGTGGGACGAGCGCGAGGGCTCGCTGTTCTGTCCGACCCGGACGGCCGTCTCGTCCAGGTGATGCCGTACCGCGTCCCGGCGAGCGAGGCCGACCGACGGCCGCAGCACGCGCGGCCCTCGACCACCGTGCACCTCGGCGGCGCCACGGAAGCTCGGCCACGTCAACTGCCTCACGGCCGACCTCCAGGCGGGGCTCCGCTTCTACACCGACGTGCTCGGGATGCGCGTCTCCGACTGGCTCGGCGAGGCGGGCGTCTGGTTCCACGTCAACTCCGACCACCACGTGATGGCGCTGGTCGACCTCGGCTACTCGCACTTCCACCACCTCGCCTTCGACACGGTCGACATCGGGAAGATGCGCGACATGCTCGACCACCTCGCCCGCCACGGCCGCTGGCTCGGCTGGGGGCCGGCGCGGCACGGGATCGCGCGGGAACATCGCGAGCTACGTGCGGATCGTCGAGGAGGAGTGCTTCGTCGAGCTCTACTGCGACATGGAGCAGCTCCAGGACGACCACGTGCCGCGCGTCTAGCCGGACGACCGCTACTCGTCGAACACGTGGGGGCCGCTGCCGCCGCGCTCGTACTTCCGCTTCGACCCGGTCGCGATCGAGTACGAGCGCGAGAGCCGTCGAGATGCGCGGCGAGATCCTGCCCGAGGCCGTCTCCTGATGCCGCTCACGCGGCTACACGATCCCGCGCTCGCCCGAGGGGCGCTCCTCGCTCGTCCCGTACCCGCCGTGGCACTACGTCGGCGACTTCCTCGTCGTCGAGTTCTGGGCCGACCCGGAGAAGGCCGTCTCGTGCCTGCCCGCCGGGCATCGAGCCGCACCCCGACCCGGGCCGCTGCGCCGTTCGTCTTCGCCGACTGGCAGTCGTGCTCGTCGGCCGGCGGCGAGCTGCTCGATCCCGTCGCGCTCGCAGTACAAGGAGGCCTTCGTCGTCGTCAACGCGCTGCTCGACGGCGAGGAGGTGACGACGTGCCCGTTCATCTGGGTCGACCGCGACTTCGCGCTCACGCGCGGCTGGCTGCAGGGCTTCCCGAAGAAGCTCGGCTCGATCTGGATCACGCGCACCTTCGGCCTCGACAGCCCGGCCGACCCCGGCGTGCAGGCCGGGCGCGACGTTCGGCGCCACCTGCGCCGCCTACGAGCGCCGCGTCGCCGAGGCAACGGTGACGCTCGAGCGCATCTCGCGAGACCGGCCCGACCCACAACGACCCGCCGATCGTCAACGTCCGCCACTTCGCGCGCCTCGAGGCCGGCCGGCACGACGACCCGGCCGTGCACGAGCTCGCGCGCTCGCGCAGCCGCGACCGGGTGCTCTCGCCGGTCTGGGAAGGCAGCGCGACGCTCGAGCTGTTCGGCTCCGACCACGAGGAGCACGACCTGCTCGCGCCGGTGCGGATCGGCAAGGGCTTCCGCTTCACGTTCGGCTACACCGTCGACGACCAGGAGATCGTCAAGGACCTGCGGGGATGACCCGGGTCGCGCTCGTCACCGGCGGCGGAACGGGCATCGGCGCCGCGGCGGCACGGAGGCTCGCCGCCGACGGCTACGCGGTCGCGGTGACCGGCCGCCGCCCCGGGCCGATCGAGGAGGTGGCCGCCGAGGTCGGCGGCCTTGCCATCGTCGCCGACACGGGCGTCGAGGCGGATGCCGCTCGCGCGGTAGCCGAGACGGTCGACCGGTTCGGTGGCCTCGACGCGCTCGTGCTCAATGCGGGCATCGGCGGCTCCGGCAACCTGCTCGAGCTCGACCCGGACACGTTCGAGAGCGTCCTCCGAGTCAACGTCACGGGGGCGTTCCTGATGGCTCGGGCGGCGATCTCCCACCTGCTCGAGCGGCGCGGGGCGATCGTCACCGTGTCGTCTGTCTCCGGCCTGCGGGCATCGACCGACAGCCTCGCCTACTGCACGCTCAAAGGCAGCTCTCGCGATGCTCACCCAATGCATCGCGGTCGATCACGGGCCGGCGGGCGTACGTGCGAACTGCCTCTGTCCCGGCTGGGTGCGCACGCCGATGGCAGATCGGGCGATGGACTGGCTGGCCGAGCGGAGACGGCTCGTCGCGCGAGGATGCGTACATGGCAGCGACGGCGGACGCGCCGCTGCGCAGGCCGAGCTCGCCGGAGGAGATCGCCGGGGCGATCGCCTGGCTCCTCTCGGAGGACGCGTCGTACCTGAACGGTGCCGTGATTCCTCTCGACGGCGGCGTCTCGATCGTCGACGCCGGCGCGCATGTCTTCGAGGAGGTGCGGTGAGCGACCGCATCACCGTGGCCGGCGTCGAGGTCTCGCCGGACCACTTCATCGGCGGCGAGCGCGTCGCGAGCGCGAGCACGTTCACGGACGTCTCGCCGATCGACGAGCAGCCGCTCGGCGAGATCGCGCGCGGCGGCCAGCGGGAGGCCGACCTCGCCGTCGCCGCGGCGACGGCTGCGTTCCCGGCCTGGGCCGCCCTCGGCGCCGCGGGTCGCGCCGAGTACCTCCACCGGCTCGCCGACCTGATCGACGCCAACGTCGAGCGGCTCGCCCCGGTCGAGTGCGTCGACATGGCGATGCTGCTCCGCTCGCTGAAGGCGCGGCTGATCAACCGCGGCGCGCGCAACTACCGGAGCTACGCCGACCTCGCGGTCGCCTACGAGGAGCGCGTGTGGGATTCGAACGGCACCCACAACCGCGTGATCCGGATGCCGAGCGGGCCGGCCGTCGTGATCACGCCGTGGAACGCGCCGTTCATGCTCTCGACCTGGAAGACCGCCCCGGCCCTCGCGGCAGGCTCGACGATGATCCTCAAGCCGGCCGAGTGGTCGCCGCTCTCGTGCTCGCTGCTCGCCGACCTCGTCGCCGAGGCGGGCTTCCCGCCGGGCGTCTTCAACATCGTGCAGGGGATCGGCGAGGAGATCGGCGCCGCGCTCGTCTCGCATCCCGACGTGCGCCGGGTCTCGTTCACCGGCTCGCCGGAGACGGCGCGGCACATCGGCGTCGCCGCGGCGAAGAACATCGTCCCGTTCACCGGCGAGCTCGGCGGCAAGGGGCCGCTGCTCGTCTTCGAGGACTGCGACCTCGAGGCGGCGGCGCGGAAGGCTGCGGGCCAGTTCGACGACGCCGGCCAGGTCTGCCTCGCCGGCACCCGGATCCTCGTCCAGGAGTCGATCGCCGAGCCGTTCCTCGAGCTCTTCCACCGCTTCGCCGACGAGCACGTCCTCGGCGACCCGCGCGACGACGACACGACGGTGACGCCGCTGATCCACCGCGAGCACTTCGACCGTGTCGCCGGCTTCGTCGAGCGCGCGCGGGCGAACGGCGACGAGATCGTCCGCGGCGGGCACCCTGCCGAGCGCGGCGGCCTCTTCTACGAGCCGACGCTCGTCGTGCCGCGCTCGAACGAGAGCGAGATCGTCCAGCGCGAGGTCTTCGGCCCCGTCCTCACGGTCCAGACCTTTTCGGACGAGGACGAGGGCGTCGCGCTCGCCAACTCGACCCCGTACGGCCTCTCGGGGATCGTCTACACGGGCTCCGCCGAGCGCGCCGAGCGCGTCGGCCGGGCAGTGCGCGCCGGCGTGATCTGGGTCAACACGTTCCTCGTGCGCGACCTCACGGCGCCGTTCGGCGGCATCGGCATCTCGGGCATCGGCCGCGAGGGCGGCGACTTCGCCCTCGACTTCTACTCCGACCTGAAATCGCTCCAGATCGCCGACGGCACGACGACGTGAACCTTGTGACAAAGTGTCACAAGGTTCGGCGGGCGCGCGGCCGGGATGCGCGCGCCGGGAGCTTGTGTTGAATCAACACAAAGTTCGAACGACCGGGCTCGTCTGGCACGAGCGGATGATGTGGCACGACACCGGCTCGGGGGCGTCCGAGCTGCCGTCGGGCGGGTGGCTCGAGCCCGGTGAGCACGCGGAGAGCCCGGCGACGAAGCGGCGGCTCAAGAACCTGCTCGACGCGACCGGCCTGACCGACGACCTGGTGCTGCTCCCGCCGCGGGCGGCGACGGTCGAGGAGCTCTGCCGCGTGCACGCGCCCGCGTACGTCGAGCGCATCCGCGAGCTGTCGACCGGTCGCGGTGGCGATGCCGGGAGCGAGGCGCCGTTCGGCAACGGCTCCTTCCCGATCGCCCAGCTCGCAGCGGGCGGCACGATCACGGCGATCGACGCGGTGCTCGACGGCACGGTCGCCAACGCGTACGCGCTCGTTCGCCCACCCGGCCACCACGCGCTGCCGGACAAGGGGATGGGCTTCTGTCTCTTCGCCAACGTCGCGATCGGCGTCCGGCACGCACAGGCAGCGCGCGGGCTCGGCCGGGTGGCGGTGGTCGACTGGGACGTGCACCACGGCAACGGCACCCAGGCGATCTTCTGGGACGACCCGTCGGTGCTCGCGATCTCGTTGCACCAGGACGGCCTCTATCCCGCGCGCTCGGGGCTCCTGAGCGAGACCGGCGCAGGCGCAGGGACAGGCACGCACCCTCAACGTGCCGCTGCCGGCGGGATCGGGCACCGGGGCGTACCTCGACGCGATCGACCGCGTCGTCGTCCCCGCGCTCGAGGCGTTCGCGCCCGAGCTCGTCGTGATCGCCTGCGGCTTCGACGCCGGTGCGCTCGACCCGCTCGGGCGGATGCTGCTGCCTGCCGCTGCCTTCGGCGCCATGACCGAGCGCCTGCTCGACGCGACGGAGCGCCTCTGCGGCGGTCGCCTCGTCGCCTCGCACGAGGGTGGCTACTCGGCGGGGCACGTCCCGTTCTGCGGTCTCTCGGTGATCGAGACGCTGTCGGGCCTCTCGGCCGGCATCGACGACCCGTACGCCTACCTCGCCGACATCCCGGGCCAGGAGCTCCTGCCGCACCAACGTGCTGCGGTCGACGCTGCCGCTGCGCTCGTTGCCGGGGTGCCGCGCTGAGCGGGCTCAAGCTCGTCCTCGTCCTGAGCGAGAACTGGACGCTCACGCCGCCGCGCGACCTCCGCGCGCTGGTCGAGATGGCGGTTGTCGCCGAAGACGCCGGTTTCGACGCGGTCATGGTGAGCGAGCACATCGTGCTCGGCCCGAGCGCCGGTGCCGAGGGGATCATGGGGAACCCGCGCGACTACGCCATGCCCGGGAACCAGGATCCCGCCATGCCGTGGCCGAGCTCCCTCGTCCTGCTCTCGGCGATCGCCGCCGCGACGACCAGGATGCGCCTCGCCGCGTGTGCCGTGATCGCGCCGTTGCGCCATCCGCTCGTGCTCGCCCGCGAGCTCGGCACGCTCGACCTCCTCTCCGAGGGCCGCCTCGTCGTCCAGCCCACGGTCAGCTGGCACCGCGACGAGTACGAGGCGCTGGGAGTGCCGTTCTCCAAGCGCGGCGCGCTCCTCGACGAGCACCTCGCTGCGTGGGAGGGGCTGTGGCGCGACACTCCGGCGTCGTTTGCCGGCGAGCACTACGCCTACGAGGACGTGTACTTCGAGCCCAAGGCGTGGCGTCCCGACGGGCCACGGCTGTGGCTCGGCGGCGAGTCGGTGCACCCACGCCTCCTGCGCCGGATCGTCCGCTACGCCCACGGCTTTCACCCGCTCGGTCAGCCCACCGACGCGGACCTGACTCTGCTGCGCGAAGGGCTCGCGGCGGCGGGCCGCGACCTCGACGAGCTCGAGCTCGTCGGCGGCATGCGCGCGGTCTTCCCCGACGACTCGAGCCCGTCGCCGCTCGAGCCCGCGATCGCCTCGATCCCGGCGCAGCGCGACCGCGGCTTCACCACGTTCTGCATCAAGCCGTCCCAGTTCGTCGACGACATCGCGCTCTATCCGGCGTGGTGCCGCGAGGTGGTCGAGCGGGTCGGGGAGATCGGCAGCTGAGCGCCGTGGAGACGTGGGCGGCAGGGATCACCGTCGAGCAGCTCGACGCCGATCCCTATCCGATCTACGCACGCATGCGCCGCGAGGCTCCCGTCTGCTTCGTCCCGGCCGTCGGCCTCTGGTTCGTGACGCGATGGGAGGATGTCGAGTTCGCCGCCTCGCACCCTGCCCTGATCGACTCGTCGGTGACACCGTCGCCGCTCGACCGGGTGATGGGCGGGCCGAGCATCCTCGTGCTCGACGGCCCGCCGCAGAAGAAGCTCCGCGCCATGATCGACCCCTCGATGCGGCCGCGGGTCGTCGAGGCCACCTCGCCCGATCTCGTCACGCCGATCGTCGATCGGCTCCTCGATGCGATCGCCGAACGGGGCGAGGCCGAGCTGATGAGCGAGTACTTCGAGCCGGTCTCGGTGCTCTCGCTCGGGAGCGTTCTCGGACTCGGCGAGCTCGACGGCGACACCCTGCGCCGCTGGTTCTACGGCCTCGCCCAGGGCGCGATCAACTTCGAGGACGACCCCGCCCGCTGGGCCGTCTCCGACGCGACCGGGCGCCGAGATCGACCGCGAGCTCGCGCCCGATCCTCGAGCGGCTGTGGGAGGCGCCGGACGCGAGCATGATCGCGACGATGCTGCAGCACGCCGAGGGCACGTTCGACGAGCGCGTCGCGGCGGTGCTGCCGACGTTGAAGGTGATCCTGCTCGGCGGCATGCAGGAGCCGGGACATGCGGGCGGATCGACCGTGGCCGGGCTCCTCGAGTCCGGTCAGGCCGCTCGCCTCGCGGCCGATCCCGCCGGGCTCGTCCAGGATGCGGTCGAGGAGGGCCTGCGCTGGGTCTCGCCGATCGGGACGCAGACCCGTCGCGTTCTCGTCGAGACCGAGCTTGGCGGCGTGACGCTGCCGGCCGGTGCGAATCTCGGAGCGCTCGTCTCGTCGGCCAACCGGGACGAGGAGGTCTGGGGGCCGACCGCCGACGCGTACGACCTCTTCCGCCCACGGCGCCACCACGCCGCCTTCGGGTTCGGCTCCCACTTCTGCTCGGGTCACCACTTCTCGCGGGTGCAGATGCGGATCGCGATCCAGCGGCTCTTCGAGCGGCTCCCGAGCCTGCGGGCCGACAACGACCGGCCACCCGTCTTCAACGGCTGGGAGTTCCGGGCGCCGCAGCACCTTCATGTCCGCTGGGACGCGTGACTACGCTGCACGCGTGAGCCTTCGCCTCGACGTCACCCGTGAGCAGGCGCTCGAGCGCGCGGCCGAGATCGTGGCCGAGGGCTGGTCGAGCTTCGACCAGGCCCGCGCGAACGAGCCGCCGATCGACGACCGCCTCAAGGTGCTGCTCGAGGCCGCGCTGCCGGAGGCGCCGACGAGCGCGCTCGAGGTGCTCGAGGACGCACGCCGGGTCCTCGACGAGTCGCTCGCCCAGACGCGGCCGCGCTACTTCGCGTTCGTCGGCTCGTCCGGGCTCGAGATCGGCGTGCTCGGCGATCTGCTCGCCTCCTGCTTCGACGTCAACCTCGCCGTGTGGGCGGCAGCCGCGACCGAGGTCGAGGATCAGGCGATCCGCTGGGTGGCGGAGTTCGTCGGGTTCCCTGCGCAGGGTGGCGCGTTCACGAGCGGCGGCACCGTCTCGAACATGACCGCTCTCGCCGCCGCCCGCGAGCGCGCGATCCCAGGGTCCCGCCATCACGGGCTCGGGACCGCGCAGGCGACGCTCTACTGCTCGAGCGAGGCGCACTACTCGATCGAGCGCGCAGCCGAGATCCTCGGGATCGGGTCCGCGAACGTGCGGTCGCTGCCGATCGACGGCGACCGGCGGCTGCCGCCCGAGGCGGTGCGCGATGCGATCCGGGCCGACCGGGCCGACGGCCGTGTTCCCGTTGCGGTGGTGGCGACGGCCGGGACGACGCTGACCGGCGCCGTCGATCCGATCGACGGGCTGGCCGACGTGTGCGCCGAGCTGGGCGTCTGGCTGCACGTGGACGGCGCCTATGGGCTGCCCGCTGCCACGACGCCCTCGGCGGGCCATCTCTTCGCCGGCCTCGACCGCGCCGACTCGGTCACGCTCGACGCGCACAAGTGGCTCTACCTGCCGAAGGCGTGTGGCGTGCTCCTCGTCCGCAACCGCGACGACCTGATCCAGGCGTTCGCCCACGAGGAGGCGTACATCCCGCACGAGCGCACCGGCCACATGGTCGACATCACGCTCGAGTACTCGCGCCCGTTCCGGGCGCTCAAGCTCTGGCTCGCGTTCCGCGCCCACGGGGCGGAGGCCTTCCGGGTCGCCGTCGAGGAGAACCTGCGGCAGGCGCGGCTGCTCTACGAGCTCGTGCTCGAGCACGACCAGCTCGAGCCTCTCTGCGGCCCGCCGCCGCTCTCGATCGTCCCGTTCCGGCATCTCGGCTCCGCCGGACGATCTGAATGCCGCCAACGCCCTCCTCGTGCGCACGCTCCAGGACGACACGCGCGTCTGGGTGGCGCCGGCGACCGTCGATGGCAAGGTCGGCCTGAGGCCGTGCTTCGTCAACTTCCGCACCGCCGACGACGACGTTCGGGCGCTCGTCGACATCGCCGTCGAGCTCGGGGGTAGCTGAGGCAAGACCCGGAGCGGTACCCTCGTCGGGCGATGGAGGAGCACCATCTGACGGCTGGACCTGATGTCGAGGCGCGCATGCGCGCCCTGCTCGATGCAATCCCCGACCTGATGTTCCGCATCACGGCCGACGGCATCTACGTCGACTTCGTCGGCGACGCCGAGCTGCTCGCGAACCCCTGGGAGGAGGTCGTCGGCGGCAGGATGGAAGACCTGCTCCCGCCGGAGGTCGCTACGCCGCTGATGGCGACGATCCGGGACGCGCTCGAGACGGGCGAGCTGCAGACGCTCAGCTACGTGCTGCCGACGATCCGCGGCGACAGGCGCCAGTTCGAGGCGAGGGTGGTGCCGATCGACGACAACCAGGTCGTCACGATCGTGCGCGACGCGACCGAGCTCAGGCAGACCGAGCGCGAGCTGCGTGCCGCCCACGATCGGCTCGTCCAGGCGCGTGACGCCGAGCGGCGGCGGCTCGAGCGAAATCTCCACGACGGCGCCCAGCAGCGGCTGATCATCGCGCTCCAGGCGCTGCGCGTCGCATCGGCCCGGATGGCGCGCGGCGGCGACGGTGCGGCCGAGCTGCTGCAGCGGGCCGAGGAGCAGCTGGCCCTCGCCGTCAGTGAGATCCGCGAGCTCGCGCGCGGCCTTCACCCGTCCGTGCTCGCCGACCAGGGGCTCGGCGCGGCTCTCGAGCAGCTCGTGCCACGGCTCGAGGGCGTGCTGCCCGGTGGAGATCAATGTCCCGGTCTTGCGCCTCGACCCCGAGCTCGAGGCGTGCGCGTACTACCTCGTCGCCGAAGCCCTGGCGAATGCCGCCAAGTACGCGGGCGCTTCGGCGGCGACCGTGAGCGTGCGGGAGGACGTCGACACGATCACGGTCGCGATCACCGACGACGGCTGCGGTGGCGCGTGCCTGACGACCGGCGGCGGCCTCGAGGGGCTCGCGGATCGCGTCGCCGCCTTTGGTGGCACGCTCGCGATCGAGAGCCCGGGCGGGCGAGGCACGACGTTGCGCGCGGTTCTGCCGCTGCCGCGCCACCACTCGTGAGGCGGCGTGCCCCGCCCTTACAGCCGCCGCGCGGTCGCGCATTCACAGGTGGCTCCTATCGACCCGCAACGCTGGCTTAACAGCGACTAACCAGGGGTTTACGACCCTGCCCGTATAACAGAGGAGTATGGAAACCTCGAGCTGGCCCACTGCGCCGACTCCGCTTCCCGAGCCGGAGCCCGAGCGCACGCCTCCGTCGACACGCCGCCGGCGGACAAGCCGCCGCGCACGAAGTCCGCTGCGCGGCCCTTCGTGTGGCTCGCAGCTGCGGCGGTGCTCGGCGGCGGTGTCGCCCTCGGCGGCGCGGCAGCGGTCGGCGCGCTCGACACGGACGGCTCGACGACGGTCGTCGAGCAGCAGCGAGCGCAGCGCCCAGCACGGTTCCCGCCGTTTCCGGCAAAGGCCTGACGGTCAACGAGATCTACAAGCGCATGGGCCCGGGCGTCGTTCAGATCACGAGCACGATCGGCGCCTCGACGTCGACCGACGGCCAGTTCCAGGAGTCCTCGCAGGCGCTCGGCTCGGGCTTCGTGCTCGACAAGGAAGGCCACATCGTCACGAACTACCACGTCATCGACGGAGCGACCTCGATCGAGGTGCGCTTCTCGAACGACGACACGTTGAAGGCGACGCTCGTCGGCAGCGACCCCTCCACGGATGTCGCGCTGCTCAAGGTCGAGGCGAACGCCGATGCGCTCACGCCCCTTTCACTCGCCGACTCGACGCGCGTCGAGGTCGGCGACCCCGTCGTTGCGATCGGCAATCCGTTCGGCCTCGAGCGCACCGTCACGACCGGCATCGTCAGCGCCCTCCAGCGCGCCGTGAAGGCACCGAACGGCTACTCGATCGACCATGTGATCCAGACAGACGCCGCGATCAACCACGGCAACAGCGGCGGGCCACTGCTCAACACGCTCGGCGCCGTGATCGGAATCAACTCGCAGATCGAGACCGGTGGGTCGGGAGACGGCAACGTCGGCATCGGCTTCGCCGTCCCGTCGAACACGGTCAAGTCCGTGATCGATCAGCTGCTCGCCTCGGGCAAGGTCGACCACGCCCTCCTCGGCGTCTCGGCGATCGCGATCACGTCCGACATCGCGAAGTCGTTCAACCTCCCCGTCACCAAGGGTCTCGTGATCCAGACGGTCGAACGAAGGCTCGGGCGCCGCGGGCGCCGGGCTCAAGGCCGGCAGCGAGCAGGCCGTGATCGCCGGCGAGAGCTTCCGCATGGGCGGTGACGTGATCGTCTCGGCAGACGGGAAGTCCGTCGAGACGATCGACGATCTGCGTGACGTGGTCGCCTCGCACAAGCCCGGCGACAAGATCGAGTTGGAGATTTACCGCGGTGGCGAGAAGAAGACCGTCACCGTCACACTCGGGCGGCAACCGACCTCCCCCTCCCAGTAGCCGCCCCTGCCGCCGGTCCCATCCCCTTTGGGCCGGCAACCGACACAACGAGACCCCCGGCTTAGAGCCCCGGGGGTCTTGTTGGTTTTCGGGCCGTCCCGCACAGGGCCGCTGTCGCTAACGTGCGGCCGTGGACGACGAGGAGAGACCGGAGCGGGGATCGCTGACGCTCGAGAGCGAGCAGATGGTCGAGGACGAGGAGCTCTGGGAGGACGACGGCTCCGACGACTATCTCGGCTGGTACTGCGTCCGCACGGATCCGTTCCCGTGCCCGGCGGCGGGCTGCACGTTCGTTGCGGTGCACATGACCGCGGCGCATCTCGTGCTCGTCTGGGAGGAGCGGGACGATCCGAATCTTCTCTGGCACGCCCAGCGGGCGATGGAGGTCGGCCGCAATCCGCGCGTCGTGCAGTACGAGCAGTCGTTCGGCCCGAGCGCCTCGTACTACGCCTGGGAGGCGGCCGGACGGCCGGTCCACGGCGTCCGCGGCCGCGAGTAGACACCTCCGTTATCGAAACGATGGTGTCTGCGACACCATCGTCGTCTGATTGACGGTGTTGACACGGTGCCGGCCGATCCGTACCTTGGCGTCGTGACCGGGTTCCAGCCAGCCGGCCGGGCTCCCGCGCCGGCTCCCCTCGACCTCCTGCAGGACTTCGTCAACACGGAGATCCCGGAGTGGGCACAGGACGATCTCGCGACGCCGGCCGCCCTCTCGGCCTGGCTCGCCGAGCGCGGGTTGCTCGATCCCCGTGACGGGCCTGCATCCGCCGACGCCTTTCTCCGCGCCCGGTCGCTGCGGTCGTGCCTGCGCTCGCTCGCGCTCGCGAACACGACCGGCATCCCCGCCAGGCGCCGACGCAACGGCGGGCGTGGCCGAGCTCGGGCCGCTCCGGTTCGCGCTCGCGGTCGGCGACGACGGCGCCCCCACGCTCGCGCCGGCCGGCGAGGGCGTCGACCGGGCGCTCGCGATGCTCGCCGCGATCGCCGTCGCCTCGGCGCAGGCAGGCACCTGGTCGCGGTTCAAGGCGTGCCGCAAGGACAGCTGCGGCTGGATCTTCTACGACCAGTCGCGCAACCGCTCCTCCAACTGGTGCTCGATGACGATCTGCGGCAACCGGTCGAAGACCGCGGGCTACCGGCGCCGGAAGGCCACGGCGTGAGGGCGACCCTCTACGTCGATCGGTCTCGCCTTCGGCAGAGTGCGCCGCCGCTCGTCCGGAGCGCTCCTCGCCGCTGTCGGGATCGCGATCGGGACGGCGGTGCTGATCGGCGTGCTCGCCGGGACGAAGATCGCGCAGGACCGGAGCGTCTCGCAGGCCGTCGACCGGATCCCGGCCGCGTCGCGCTCGGTGCGGGCGGTGTGGTTCGGCGTCCCGGTCGGTGCTCCGCAGGCCTATCCCACGATCGACGCAACCGTGCGGTCGAAGCTCGAAGGCATCGGCCTTCCGGGACCGACGCCCATCGTGCTCTTCCGCGAGAGCACGGTCGCAGGGCATTTCGTCTCGCTCGCCGGCGTCGAAGGGTCTCGCGCCGTACGTCCACCTGACGAGCGGACGCCTCCCGCGTGAATGCACGCCCGCCCGCTGCGAGGTGCTGCTCCTGCGCGGCACCGGCACGCTGCCGGACGCGCCCGGGCTGCGGCTCGTGAAGGTCGGAACGGCGACGCTCCGCTCGAGCCAGCTCTTCGGCGACTTCCTGGCGCCCACCGACAACGCGCTCGAAGATCGCGAGCTGGCGCCGGCGCTGCAGCAGGGTGCGCGCTACCATCGCCCGCCGCCGGCGCCGCTCGTCGTCGCCGAGGGGATCGAGGCGCTCACGCGGGCACCGGCGACCGCAAACACCTACCGCAGCTACGCCTGGGTGTGGCCGCATCGCCGCCGGGCGGCCGCGACTCTGGCAGATCGACGGTCTCGTCTCGAGGAGCGAGCAGGTGCGCGCGGCGCTCTCCGGCGACTCGATCGGCTACAGCGTGCAGGCTCCCGTCGAGGAGCTGCGGGCCATGGAGCAGTCCGCCACCGTCGCCGGGCGGCGGCTGCTGCTCGTCGGCGGCGAGGCTGCCGCCCTGCTCTTCGCCTTCGCGGTGCTCGCGGCACGGAGCATGAGGCGGGATCTCGAGGCGGCCAGGCGGAGGCTCACCTGGTACGGCGCGCGGCGCTGGCAGCTGCGGCTCCTCACCGTCACCGAGAGCGCGATCGTCGCCGTCGCAGGCGCGTTGATCGGCTGGCTCGTCGGTGTCGTCGTCGGAGCGCTGGCGGCGAGCCGTGCCGGTGCCCCCGTTGGTGCCGTGCTCCGCGAGAGCGTTCTCTCGCCGGCCGGGCTCGCGATCGCGGCGGGCGTCGTCGTGCTCGCGACGCTGGTCGTCGCCGTTGCCACCTCGATGCCGGCCCGCGCCGAGAGCCGCTTCGGCCTGCTGGACGTCGCCGCGGTCGGCTCGATCGCCCTCGTCATCGCTGCGCTGCTCGGCGGCGCCGCCGACCAGTCGCGGCTGGCAGAGAGCCAGAACGCCGGTCTCGTGCTGCTCCTCCTGCCCGGGCCTGATCGCGTTTGCCGCCGCTGTCGCCGCGGCACGTCTCTTCGGCCCGCTCGTCCGGTTGGCCGGCCGGCTGCTCCACCGCAGCGTCGGCGCGCGTCTCGCGGCCGTGACGCTCGGCCGCGGGCCCGGGCGCGGCCGCCGTCACCGTCGCCTTCCTCACGCTCGCGTTCGCGCTGGCGCTGCTCGCCGAGGGGTATCGCGCCACGCTCGTCCAGGCCGAGAGCGATCAGGCGTCGTTCGCCGTTCCGCTCGACGTCGTCGTTCGCGAGGATCTGAAGTCGCTCATCCCGGTGCTCGACGCTGCGCCGCTCTCGCGCTACGCCGCGCTCGCGGGAGGGTCGAAGGCGGTGCCGGTCGTGCGGATCCGCGGCAGCGTCGGGAACGCCGAGGGAGTGAGCGGGATCACCGTCCTCGGCCTGCCCGCCGCCGAGACGGCGAAGCTGCACGGCTGGCGGAGCGATTTCTCCGGGGACTCGCGAGGCGCGCTCGTCTCGGCGTTGACCCCGCCTGCCGATGCGGCGGTGAAGGGCATCCCGCTCGGCTCGCGCCTCAGCTTCGATGCCGGCGCCGGGCATCGTCTCGCTGCGGGCAACGATCGCGACGCCGGACGGGCGGTACACGTTCGTGGAGCTCGGCCCGCTCAAGGATCACGCGGCGACGCACTTCGACCGCGCGCTCCCGGCGCGGCTGCGCGGCGGCAAGCTCGTGGCGCTCGAGCTCGTGCCGCCGCGGCTCGTCGACCGCGGCGCGGACGCCGGCCGTCCGCTCGCCGGCACCCTGCGGCTCGGCGGCCTCGACGCACAGGCGTGGCTCGGCGAGGGTGGGGTCGAGCTGCGCCCGGCCGGCGACGGTGTCGAGCTCACGTACCGAATCAACCTGGAGAACGACGCGCGAGATCCGTGCCCGGCAGGCGACCGACTCCGACGCCGCCGGCGGTGCTCGTGACGCCGCGGCTCGCGGCGCTCGTCGGCGGCGTCGGAGGGACGCTCGCGCTCGAGATCGGCGGCAGGCGGGTGCCGGTGCGGGTCGCCGCGGTCGTCGATCACTTCCCCGGCACGAGCGGCGACGCGGTGATCGGCGACATCACGAGCCTCGCGACCGCCGTCAACACGCAGGTGCCGGGCGCCGGCGAGACCAACGAGGTCTGGCTCGACGTTCCCTCCGGCGGCACGGACGCGGCCATGGCCGCGCTCGCGAAGCCGCCGTTCCGCGGCGTCGAGTCGGTCTCGCGGGCAGCGTTGCTCGACGAGGCCCGCGACGATCCGCTCGGGCACGGCACGCTGCTCGCCCTCGACTCGGCGGCCGTGGTGGCGCTGCTCCTCGCCGCGCTCGGACTCGCGCTGACCGTGCTCTCGGATCTCCGCGACGATCGCGGCGACCTCTACGACCTCGAGTCCCAGGGCGCCGAGCCGCGCCTGCTGCGGCGCATCGTCCGCGTCAGGGCGCTCGTCGTCGGGCATCGCCGGGGTGATCGCGGGCGCCGCAGCCGGGGCGCTGCTCGCCCTCCTCGTGACGCGGGTCGTCTCGGTGACCGCGCGCGCCAGCGACCTCCGACCTGCCGCTGCGGACGTCGTTCGACCTCCGCGTGCTCGTCGATCGCCGCCGTCGCCTACCTGCTGCTCGCGGCGGCGCTCGTGGCGCTCGCGACCCGGCGTGCGTTCCGTGACGACCGCGGCCCTGCCCGCGCGCAGGAGGCAGGGACATGAGCCTGATCGAGGCCCGCGACCTGTTCTGCGTCTACCCGGGAGCCGACGGTGGCGTCGCCGCCCTGCAGGGCCTGACGCTCGACGTCGAGGAGGGCGAGATCTGCGTCATCCTCGGGCCGAGCGGCTCGGGCAAGACGACGCTGATGCGGGTGCTCGCCGGCTTCGAGCGCCCGAGCGCAGGCAGCATCGACGTCGCCGGCTTGCAGCTCGGCTCGCTCTCGCAGCGCCGCCTCGCCGACTACCGCGCGACGACGCTCGGGTACGCCGACCAGCACTACTGGCGCGCGCTGGCCGGAGAGCTGACCGCCGAGGAGCTGATCGCGGTCCCGCTCGGCCTGCAGGGCGTCCCGGAGCAGGAGCGCCTCGCGCGCGCGCACGACCTCCTCGAGCGGGTCGGCCTCCGCGATCGCGCCGATGCGCATCCCGGTGAGCTCTCGGGCGGCGAGCAGCAGCGCATCGCGCTCTGCGCGGCGCTCGCGCACCGGCCCCGGCTCCTGATCGCCGACGAGCCGACGGGCGAGCTCGACGAGGCCAGCGCCGCAACCGTCTACTCGCTCCTCGCAGAGCTGTCCCGCGAGGAGGGCGTCACGGCTCTCGTCGTCAGCCACGACCCTCGCTCGGCCGCGATCGCCGACCGCGTCGATCCACATCCGCGACGGCCGCGTCAGCGAGGAGCGGAGCGGCGAGAGCGCAGCCGTCGTGATCGGGCGTGGCGGCTGGATGCGGATCTCCGGAGGAGGCGCTGCGCGACGCCGGGATCGTCGACCGGGCGACCGTGAGCGCGCGGGACGGGCGTCGTCGAGCTGCGTCCGCTCGGCGCCTCGCAGGCGAGCGTCGTCGATGCTGCCCGACATCGAGGGCGCGGCCGGCGCGCTCGTCGAGCTGCGCGGCGTGACGCGCCGCTACGGACAGGACGTCGCGCTCGACGACCTCACGGCGACGTTCTCGCCCGGACGGCTCTCGGTCGTCACGGGGCCGTCGGGCTCCGGCAAGTCGACGCTGCTCGCGCTCGTCTCCGGGCTCGACCTCCCCGACGAGGGCGAGGTGCTGATCGGCGGCCGGTCGATGTCCGAGCTCGATCGCGACGCCCGGGCGCGCTTCCGCCGCGACACGGTCGCGTTCATCGGCCAGTCGCCGGGTCTGTCGGGCTTCCTCACCGCCCGCGAGAACGTCGAGCTCGGCCTCGCGATCCGCGGCATCGAGGGGATCGACGCCCACGAGCGCGCGATCGACGCCCTCGTCGCGGTCGGGCTCGCGGAGCACTCCGACCGCCTCGCCGACCTGCTCTCCGCCGGCCAGCGCGAGCGCGTCGCCGTCGCCCGCGCGCTCGCCGCAAGGACGCCGGTGATCATCGCCGACGAGCCGACCTCCCGCGTCGACGTGGCGGCCGCGCTCACGCTCGGCGGCCTCTTCGCCGACATCGCCCACGAGCACGGCACGACGTTCATCTGCGCGACGCACGATCCGGTGCTGATCGGTTTCGCCGACGTCGATGTGCAGCTGCGGCGGGCCGGCGCCCCGGTACCATCCGCCTAGATGGCGACGCAGTCCGAGACACTCCAGGTGACCGGGATCCGGTGCGAGCGGTGCGTGAACCGGCTGGCAGCGGCGCTCGGCGGCCACGACGGGCTCGAGAGCGCGAACGCGAACCTGATGGGCCAGGTGATCGCTCGCAGTTCGACGACGAGAAGACGTCGCGCGATGCGCTCGTCGCGGCGATGGCGAAGGCCGGGTTCCGCGAGCTCGCGCTCGTCTGATCCGCGCGCCGGCCACGATTCAGGAATACCGCGCGCGCCGATGCACGTTGATCGCGTCTGTTACAGATACGGTTGCATGGTGGGTGAGGCAGAGCCCGAAATCGAAGGAAGGCGGATCGCGGCAGAAGCCCGCGACCGGGTTCGCTTCGAGGAAGAGGCGCTCGCGCTCGCCGACCAGGTGTACCGCGTCGCACGCAGGCTCGTCGCTACACGTGAAGAGGCAGAGGATCTTGTCCAGGACACCTACGGTCGTGCATTCAGGAGCTGGCAGCTCCTATACACCGGGCACGAATCTCCGCGCCTGGCTCCTGCGCATCCTCACGAACCTCAACCTCGACCGCGGCCGCAAGATCCAGCGAACGCCGGACATGCAGCCGATCGAAGAGGGCGACTACTACCTCGCCAACAAGATGGCCGAGGCGCAGGGCGAGCAGGTGCTCGACCAGGAGCGCGTCGTCGAGCATCTCTCCCAGGACTCGATCGTGAACGCGCTTTCCTCGCTTCCGCACGATTTTCGCGATACGGTCGTCCTCGTCGACATCGGAGAGTTCAGCTACGCGGATGCAGCCCAGATCCTCGATATCCCGATCGGCACCGTGATGTCGCGGTTGCACCGCGGCCGGCGGCTGCTGAAGCAGCAGCTCGCAGAGGAGGCGATCTCATGAGCCACGGACCGTGCGAGGCCTGCGAGGAGCTCCTCCAGGGCTACCTCGATCGCGAGCTCACCGACTCCGAGGTCGAGCTGGCCGAGTCGCACCTCGACGGCTGCGACTACTGCCGCCGCCGCTACCGGTTCGAGGTCTCGCTCCGCCAGTACGTGCAGACGACCGCTGTCGAGCGGATGCCCGTCGGCCTGATGGACAAGCTGAGCCAGCTGCGCTCGGCCGGCGCCTGACGCGCGTCTGAAGCCGCGACGCGACCTAGCGGAGGCGCGGCGGCAGATCCGCCGGCGTGTCGACGTCGCCGGGATCGCCGAGATCGTCGCACGGCACGAGCCGCACCTCGAGCATCGCGCAGCCCTTCGTCGGGGATGTTCCCCCAGGCCTCGCGGGCGATGAGCAGCGGATGGCCGCGCTCGCCGCCGTAGGAGGCGGCGACGACCGAGCCGCCCTCGGCCCGCCAGGACGCGATCACGCGCTCGACGGCCTCCGGCGCCAGGTCGGGCCCGTCGGCGAGCACGACGATCGCGGCCTCGACGTCGTCGCCCAGCTCCTCGAGGCCGCTCGAGAGCGATGCGCCCGGGCCGCGCTTCCAGCCGGCGCACGTGACGACGCGCGCAGGCGTCTCGAGCGTGTGCGCTCCTGCGACCACGACGATGTCGTCGACGGGGCTCTGCTCCAGCCGCTCGAGCACCTCGGGCAGCAGCAGGCGCTGCTTCGGCGTGCCGAAGCGCGACGCCTCACCGGCGGCGAGCACGACTGCGGCGATGCTCACGATTCCTCGACCGTCACCGATTCGACGACGACGGGGCGGGTGGGCGTGCCGCTCGGGTCGTTGACATCGCCGAAGCCGTCGATGCGCTTGACGGTGTCCATCCCGCTCGTCACGTTGCCGACGATTGCGTAGTCCGGCGGCAGCGTGCCGGCGCTCGGGCCGCTGACGACGAAGAACTGGCTGCCCGACGTCCCGGGGGCCTCGGTGCCCAGCTTTGCCATCGCGACGACACCCTCGTCGTAGGTCGAGCCGGCCGGCGGCGGATCGACGGTCTGGTAGCCCGGCCCGCCGTTTCCTGCCTGCGTCGGATCGCCGCCCTGGATCACGAAGCCGGGCACGATGCGGTGGAAGATCGTGTTGTCGTAGAAGCCCGTCGTTCGCGAGCGAGACGAGCGAGGCCGCCGTGGCCGGCGCCTTGGCCTGGTCGAGCGTGACCGTGAACGAGCCGCAGTTGGTCTTGAAGACGAGCTTGTACGTCTTCTCGGGATCGAGGCGCTCCTTCGGCTCGGTCGCGCCGCCGTCCTCGCGCGCCTCCGGCACCGTGACGTCGCTGCAGCCGTCCGCGCCGACCGTCGCGGTCGAGGTCGACGTCCGTGGTGGCGCTCGTCGTCGTGCCGGCGGTGTCGTCCGAGGAGTCGCCGCAGCCCGCTGCAAGCAGCGCGAGGGCGAGAATCAAAATGGGCAGTGCGCGGCGCACCGGAGGATCCTACCCCGCTTGACGAGCGCAGGCGGGCGCCTGTAGTCCTAGAGGTATGACGATCACGCTCGAAGTCAACGGTCAACGCCATCTCGTCGAGCCGGGCGGCCGCCGATTGCTCGCTGTTCTGCGCGACGATCTCGAGCTTCTCGGCACGAAGCTCGCCTGTGGCGAGGGCGCGTGCGGCGCCTGCGCGGTGCTCGTCGACGGCCGGCCGGTGAACTCGTGCCTGCTGCTCGCGGAGGCCGTCGCGGGTCACGAGGTCGTGACGATCGAGGGGCTCTCGACCGGCCGCGCCGCCGCCGTGCAGGAGGCGTTCGTCGCCGAGGACGCTCTGCAGTGCGGGTTCTGCACGCCGGGCCAGATCGTCAGCGCGACGGCGCTGCTCGAGCGCACGCCGCAGCCGACGCGCGAGCAGATCCACGAGGCGATGGCCGGCAACCTCTGCCGCTGCGGCGCCTACCCGAAGATCGAGCGCGCCATCCTGCGCGCGGCCGGTGGCGCATGACGGCCCGCTTCGTCCGCACCCAGAAGGAGATGGAGGGGCGCTACGAGGACGTCTGGGTCGCTCGTCGACGAGGCGGACGACGTCCGAGAGCTGGACGCCGGACGCCGAGCTGACGCTCGTCGGCAAGCCGGCGCCGCGCCTCGACGGCGCACGCGCGGGCCGCCGGCCGCGTGCGCTACACGGTCGACGTTCGGCTGCCGGGGATGCTCCACGCCGCCGTGCTGCGCTCGCCGGTCGCCCACGGACGGGTGCGCTCGCTCGACCTCGACGCAGCGCTCGCGGTTCCGGGCGTGCGCGCCGTGATCGGGCCCGAGAGCGAGCTGCTCGCTGACGACGCGCGCGCCGCTCCTCGCGGCCGAGCCCGGGTTCGCCGGCGCAGCCGATCGCGGTCGTCGCGGCCGACACGCTCGAGGCGGCGCGACGAGGCGTCTGCGCGCTCTGGCACTCGACATCGAGGTGCTTCCGCCACGTCGTCGACCCGCAGCAGGCCGTCAACGAGCAGCGCTTCACCGACGACCCGACCGACGATGCCCGCGGCGACGCCGAGGCGGCCCTCGCCGCCGCCGACGTGACCGTCGAGCTCGAGCTCGAGACGCCGGCCCAGATCCAGACGCCGCTCGAGCCGCACGCGCGCCGTCGCCTCGTGGGACGGCGACCAGCTCACCGCCTGGGTCTCGACGCAGGGGATCTTCTCGTGCCGCGAGGAGCTCGCGGCGGCGTTCGGGCTCCGCGAAGACGACGTCCGGGTTCGGCGGAGTTCGTCGGCGGCGGCTTCGGCGCCAAGCACGTCGCCGGCTTCGAGGCGCTGGCCGCAGCCGAGCTTGCGCGGATCACCGGCCGGCCGGTGCGGCTCGTCAACGACCGCCACGCGGAGCAGCTCGACGGCGGCCGCCGCGGCGCCACGCGGCAGACCGATCCGGCTCGGCGCAACCGCGACGGCACGCTCACGGCGATCGAGGCCGACGCGGTCGTCGGCGATGGGCCAGGGCGGCTGGCAGATGCCCGTCCTGATCCCCGCCCGCACGCTCTACCGCTGCGCCAACGTGCGCGCGCTGACGTTCCCCGCCAAGACGAACCTGCGCCCGCCAGAACGCGTTCCGGGCGCCCGGCGTGATGGAGGGCACGACGGTGTTCGAGCAGGCGATCGACGAGCTCGCGCTCGCGCTCGACATCGATCCGCTCGAGCTGCGCCGCCGGAACCACACCGACGTCGACCAGGTGAGCGGGCTGCCGTACTCGAGCAAGCAGCTGCTCGCCTGCTACGACCGCGCCGCCGAGCTCGCGGGCTGGGACGAGCGCGACGCGCTGCACGAGCCGCACGGCGGACGGCCTGCTGCGCGGGATGGGCTGCGCGACGCAGATCTGGTGGGGCGGCGGCGGCCCGCCGTCGCACGCGACGATCCGCCTCGACGCCGACGGCCACGCGCACGTCGTCACCGGGCATCCAGGACATCGGCACCGGCACGCTGACCGGCGCGCAGATCGTCGCGGCCGAGGAGCTCGGGCTGCCGCTCGCCGACGTCCGCGTCATCGGCGGCGACACCGGCCCGAACGTCTACGGCCCGGTGGCGGGCGGCTCGCAGACGACGCCGTCGGTGATGCCGGCGGTGCGCTCGGCCGCGGCGAAGGTGCGCAAGACGCTGCTCCAGCTCGGCGAGCGACGTCTTCGAGATCGCCGCCGACGACCTCGAGGTTCGCGACGGCCGGATCCGCTCGCACGACGGCGCCATCGACGCCGCCGTGACGGAGGTGACGGAGAAGCTCGGCAACGCGACGATCGACGGCTCCGGCTCGCGCGGGCCGAACCCGGACGGCTTCGTCGTCAACACGTTCGGCTGCCAGATCGCGCAGGTCGCGGTCGACCCGGGGCTCGGCGAGGTGCGCGTCGAGCGGATCGTCGCCGTGCACGACGTCGGCCGGATCGTCAACCCGCTGACCGCGTCGAGCCAGGTCGAGGGCGGCGTCCTGCAGGGGATGGGCTTCGCGCTGCTCGGAGGAGCTCGTCGTCGACCCGACGACCGGCGTCCCCGTCAACGCGCACCTCGACGACTACAAGCTGCCGACGATCGCAGACATGCCCGAGATCGTGATCGACTTCCCCAACGTCCCCGACGCGAACCTGCCGAACGTCGGCTCGAAGGGGCTCGGCGAGCCGCCGATCGTCCCCACGGCCGCGGCGATCGCAAATGCGTTCGCCCACGCGACGGGGCGGCGCGCGGCCGCGCTTGCCGCTGACGCCGCGACCGCGTGCTGGAGGCGCTCGCGTGAGCACCGTACGCGCGACCCGCGTCGGTCGAGGAGGCGCTCGAGCTCCTGACCCGGGAGGCGCTGCCGTGCTCGCCGGCGGCACCGACCTCGCCGGACAGATCGACCGCGGCATCCGCTCGCCCTCGCTCCTCGTCGACCTCCAGGATGCCGGGCTCGGCCGGGATCGCGGCCGACGGCGACGGCGTGCGGATCGGCGCGACGACGACGCTCTCCGAGCTCGCCGGCTCCGAGCTGCTCGCGCCGTACGCGGCCGTCGCGACGGCCGCCGGCCTCGCCGCCTCGCCGCTCCTGCGCAACCAGGGCACGGTCGGCGGCAACCTCTGCCAGCACACGCGCTGCTGGTACTACCGCGGCGAGGAGTGGACGTGCTGGCTCGGCGGCGGCGACACCTGTTACGCCCAGATCGGCGACCACCGCAAGCACAACCTGGAGGAGGGCGACTGCATCTCCGCCCACCCGTCCGACCTCGCGCCGGCGCTCGCCGTCGTCGCGGCGCGACCGTCGTCGTGCGCTCGGCCGACGGCGAGCGCGAGCTGCCGCTGCTCGAGCTCTACCGCCGGCCGACCGAGGACAACCGCTCGCTCGTCACGCTCGCCGTCGGCGAGATCGTCGTCGCGGTGCGGCTGCCGGCGCCGCCGGATGCGTCCGTCTACCTGCGGACCGGAGAGCGGCAGGCGTTCTCGTTCCCGCTCGTCTCGGTCGCCGCCGCCCGCACGGGCGACGCGATCACGCTCGCCGCCGCCGGCGTCGCCAACATCCCGCGCTCGCTCGACCCGGCCGACCCGCTCGCGGGGCTGCCCGGGCATCCCGCAGAGCGCGTGGAAGCGGACGGTGCTGACGACGCTCGTCGAGCGCGCGACCGCCGCCCTCCGGGCCTAAGCGCCGGCGCCCGTCACGGCGAGGATGTCCGCGATGTGGACGAGCTGCCGCGTCGGGCCGCGCGATCCGCTCGGACTCCTCCCGGTCTTCGATCTCGCCGATCCCGGCCCAGAGATCGGCTGCGGTGCTGAGCGCGGCCGCGAATCAGGTCGGCGTCCGGCACGCCGTCGAGGTTCGCCTCGTGGGCGGCGTTGAGCGCCAGCCCGAGACCGCCCGCGATGTCGGGCAGGCGCATCCAGAGCAGCGGCGTCGCCATCCCGATGTAGGCGTGGATGCGCGCCAGCGGCAGCGGGTGGGTGATCTCCTCCGGCCCCTTCGCGCGGTGTCAGCGTCGGCAGCGGCGCACCGTCGGCGATCCCCTGTGCCGTCTCGCCGAGCATGCGACGAACGTCGGTCTCGTCGAAGTGCGCCAGCCTCGCCGCGCGGAGCGACGAGCAGGAGCGAGTTCGGCATGCCGTCCGTACGGGTAGTCCGTCGCGAACAGGATCTGCTCGGGCGCGACCTGCCGCATCAGGTCGACGAGGTCGACGACGCTCCACACCGAGGTGTCGAAGAAGACTCCCGGCACGTGCGCGAAGTGGCCGGCGAGCCCGCCGAGGTCGGCGATGCCTGCGTGGGCGATGATCAGCCGGACGCCGGCGTAGCGCTCGACGAGCGCGGCGAGGTGGTCGCCGATCGGCGGCAGCCCGCGGCCGCCGTGGATCAGGATCGGGACGTCACGCTCGACCGCGAGCGCGAAGACGGCGTCGAGCCGCTCGTCGCCGACGCGAGAACTTCTGGGCGCGGGGATGGAGCTTGATCCCGCGGGCGCCGAGGTCGAGGCAGCGCCTGGCCTCCTCGATCGGGCCGCTCGGCGAGGTCGAGGCGCACGAACGGGATGATCCGGTCCGGGATCGCTGCGGCGTAGGCGAGCGTGCGGTCGTTCGCGGCGCTGAACGCCGGCTCGCGGTCGGGCTCGTCGAGGCAGAACGTGAAGGTGCGCTCGATCCCGACCCGGTCGAAGATGCGCGAGCAGCTCGTCGGGCCGGCCGCGCATGCCGTCGATGTCGTCACCGAGGTGCGTGTGGGCGTCGAAGAGGACGGCGCCGGCCGGAACCTCTGCGAGCACGCGGTCCGTGACGTCGTCCAGGATCTCCTGGGCTCGCTCGAGTGGCTCCACCCGTCTCGAGCCTAGTCGCCAGCCGAGCTGCGCCATCTTGTCGCCCAGGTAGGCGAGGTACGGCTGCGGGTCGATCGCGTCCGAGCCGGTCAGGCGCCCGAGCGTCTCCTTCGGCGTCAGCTTGCGTCCCCAGGCGTAGAGGTTGTCGCGCAGCCAGTTCGGAGAGCTCGCATCAGGTCGCCGGCCGCCAGCTGGTCGTCGAGATCGGGGAGCGCCTCCTGCACCTTGGCCCAGATCTGCAGCGAGATCACGTTGCCGAGCGCGTAGGTCGGGAAGTAGCCGATCCCGCCGCCCGACCAGTGCACGTCCTGGAGCACGCCCGTCCGTGTTCGAAGGCACGTCGACGCCGAGGAACTCCTTCATCCGGGCGTTCCAGATCTCGGGCAGATCCTCGAGCGCGACCGTGCCCGCGATCAGCTCCTGCTCGAGCTCGAAGCGGAGGATGATGTGGAGCGAGTACGTCGTCTCGTCGGCGTCGACCCGGATCAGCCCGGGCTCGGCGCGGTTGATCGCGCGCACGAACGTCGTCGAGGTCGACGGTCCCGAGCTGATCGGGGAACGTCTCCTGCAATGGTTCGTACCAGAACGTCCAGAACGGGCGGCTGCGGCCGACGAGGTTCTCCCAGGTCCGGCTCTGCGACTCGTTGATCCCGAGCGACGGCGCGCCGCTGAGCGGTCGAGCGCATCAGCGAGTCGGCGATGCCGTGGGCGTAGAGCCCGTGGCCCGCCTCGTGCAGCGTCGACCAGACCGACTCGAGGTCGTCCGGCCGGTAGCGCGTCGTCAGCCGCACGTCGCGGTTCGAGAACGACGTGCAGAACGGGTGCGCGGTCGGGTCGAGGCGCCAGGCGCCCTCCTCGAAGCCGAGCGTCCCGACGACCCGCTCGGCGAAGCGCCGCTGCGCGTCGGGGTCGAACGACCCGTGGAGGAACGATGCGTCGACCTCCGGCGCGTTGCGCGACGAGCTCGGTCAGCGCCGGGCGCAGCGTCGCGAACACCTCGCGCACCTCGGTCGTCGTCATGCCCGGGCTCGTAGTCGTCGAGCAGCGCCGTGTAGGGCAGGTCGGCCGGCTCGAAGCACTCGATGTAGCGGCGCTTGAGCTCGACGTTCGTCGCGCAGGTAGGGGAGGAACGACGCGAAGTCGTCGTTCCGCCGCGCCTCGACCCAGGCGTGGTGCCCGCTGGCTGCGGCGCGGGTCATCTCGACGCGCAGCTCGGTGGGAACGCGGCAGGCCTTCTCCCAGTCACGGCGCGTGACGCGGATCAGGCTCGCGTCGTCGGAGTCGTACGGCAGCGACTCCTCGAGCGGAGCGAGCCGCTCGAGCAGGCGGCCGATCTCGGGGTCGGTGAAGCGGTCGTGGATGATGCGTCCGAGGGTCGCGAGCGACTCGGCGCGCGACTCGGTCCCGAGCGGCGGCATCGAGACGCGCTGCTCCCAGCCGAGCACTCCTGCGGCGCGGCTGAGGTCTGAGATCTCCGCCAGACGCTCGCGGAGAGTTGAAAGATCGTCCATGCCTCGGAACCTACCGATAGGCTCCGCCCCCGTGCCAGATGTCCTCTTGATCGGCGACACGCTCCGTCTCCCGGAGCTGCGACACGAGGTGCCGGTCGACATCGGCGACCCGTTTCTCTACGCAGAGGTCGGCGGCCGGCGCGTCGCGATCGTCTGGAGCGTCGAGGGCGATCGCATCGCACTCCGCGAGCCCGACGATCGATCTCGTGCCGTCCGAGACCTTCCCGCTCGACGAGCTTCTGGCCGACGGGCTCGACGCCTACGAGGTCTTCCCGGCGCTGTTCTCGCAGATGGTGGCCTCGCTCGGGATCGAGCGGGCGGTCGTCCCCGAGCGCTTCCCGCTCGGGATCGGCGACCGGCTGCGGGCGGACGGCGTCGAGCTCGTCGTCGACCAGCGGTTCTTCGACGACCGGCGGCGGCGCAAGTCCGACTTCGAGCTCGCGGGGATCCGCGTCGCGCAGAAGGCGGCCGAGGCCGGCATGGCAGCGATCGCCGCGCTGCTGGCGCGCTCGGAGCCGGGCGAGGGCGGCCGCGATCGTCGACGGCGAGCCGCTCACCTGCGAGCTCCTCCGCGCCGCCGCCGCGACGGCCTTCGCGGAGCTCGGCTGCCGCGGCGACGACATGATCGTCGCCCACGGGATCCAGGCGGCCGACGGGCACGACCCCGGCCAGGGGCGGGTCGACAACGACGACACCGTCCTCTGCGACCTCTTCCCCCAGCACTTCGAGAGCGCCTGCTTCGCGGACATGACGCGGACGTTCCGCGTCGGTGCGCCCGATGCGACGCTGACCGAGTGGCACGCGCAGTCGGTCGAGGCGCTCGAGCTCGCGATCGCGATGGTCCGGCCCGGCATCGAGGGCGGCGCGATCCACAAGGCGGTCTGTGCGTACTTCGAGGAGCGCGGGCACATGACCCAGTCGAACCGCCCCCAGGGAAAGCCGCAGGACGAAGGGTTCAACCACGGCCTCGGCCACGGCGTCGGGCTCGAGGTCCACGAGGCACCGGGCGTGAGCCGCGTCAGCCACGAGCTCGTCGCCGGCGACGTGATCGCGCTCGAGCCGGGCCTCTACCGGCGCGGGTGGGGTGGCGTTCGCGTCGAGGATCTCGTGCTCGTCACCGACGACGGCTGCGAGGTCCTGACCGACTACCCGTATGGTCTCGATCCCTGAGCGCCTGCGGGCGATAGGATCGAGACGATGACCGACGTCCTGATCATCGGCGACACGTTTCGCTCGCCGGAGCTCCGCCACGAGGTGCCGCTCGGAGTTCCCGACCCCTTCGTCTATCTCGAGCGCGACGGCGCCCGGCACGTCTACGTCGGCTCGATGGAGGTCGCCGCGGATCCGCGGCGTCGCGCGCGACATCACCGTGCACCCGCTCGAGGAGATCGGGATCGACGAGCTGGTACGCGCAGGGCCTCAGCTGTGCTCGAGGTGCGCCTCGAATGGGCAGCCCGGGCCGCCGGCCACGCCGGCCTGACGCACGCCGTCGTCCCCAACACCTTCCCGTCCGGCTACCTCGACCGGATCCGCCGCGACGGCGTCGAGCTGACGGTCGATCAGGCGCGTGTTCGACGCGCGCCGCCGCGTCAAGGCCGGCGCCGAGCTCGACGGCGTCCGCCGCGCGCAGCGCGCCGCCGAGGCAGGTCTCGCCGCGGGCGTCTCCCTGATGCGGCAGGCCGAGAACGGCGACGGAGTGCTCTGGCTCGACGGCGAGCCGCTGACCGTCGGAGCGCGTCAAGGCAGCGATGCGGCGCGTCTTCGCCGAGCACGGGTGCACGGCCGAGGACTTCGTCGTCGCGCCGGGGCCACAGGGCGCGGCCGGCCACGACATGGGCCACGGCCCGATCAGGTTCGGCGACCCGGTCGTCTTCGATCTCTGGCCCCGAGACGACGCCTCCTCCTGCTTACGCCGACATGACCCGCACGATCGTCGCCGGGCCGGTGTCGGACCAGGTGCGCGAGTGGCACACGCCTCACCAAGGCGGCGCTCGATGCGTCGACCGCGCTCATTCGGGCGGGCGCGATTGCCGCTCGATCTTCGACGCAGCCTGCGAGGTGTACGAGGCCGCGGGCTATCCGACCCAGCGCACGAAGACGGCCGGGCGAGGTGCTCGACCGCGGCTTCTTCCACGGCCTCGGGCACGGCGTCGGCCTCGAGGTGCACGAGGGCCCGTACGATGGGGCTTTCGGCCGAGCGGCGAGCTCGTCGCCGGCGACATCGTCACGATCGAGCCGGGCTGCTACGACCCGGCGATCGGCGGCGTCCGGCTCGAAGACCTCGTGCTCGTGACCGACGACGGCTGCGAGGTGCTGACGCGGTTCCCGTACGACCTCGAAGCCGGGGCATGACGTGAGCGACCACACGATCGAGACGCTGTCCGACGAGGAGCGCCGCTTCCCGCCGTCACCCGAGTTCACGGCGCAGGCGAACGCCGGCGCGGAGATCTACGACGAGCCGTTCGAGGCGTTCTGGGAGCGCAACGGCCGCGAGCGCGTGACGTGGTTCGAGCCGTTCGACGAGCTGTACCGCTGGGAGCTGCCGTACGCGCAGTGGTACCTCGGCGGCAAGCTGAACGTCGCCTACAACTGCGTCGACCGCCACGTCGAGAACGGGCTCGGCGACCGCGTCGCCTACCACTGGGAAGGCGAGCCGGTCGGCGAGACGCGGACGATCACCTACGCCGAGCTCCAGCGCGACGTCGTGCGGATGGCGAACGCGCTGAAGGAGATCGGCGTCGGCAAGGGCACCGCGGTTGCGATCTACATGGGGATGGTGCCCGAGCTCGCCGTGGCGATGCTCGCCTGCACGCGCCTCGGCGCTCCGCACACGGTGGTCTTCGGCGGCTTCTCGGCGGACTCGCTGTCCGACCGGATGAACGACATGGGCTGCGAGGTGCTCGTCACGCAGGACGAGGCGTGGCGGCGCGGCAAGCCGGTGCCGTTGAAGCGCGTCGCGGACGACGCGATGGCCGAGGCGCCCGGCGTGCGGGCGTCGCTCGTCGTCCGCCGCACGGGCAACGCCGTGCCGATGACCGACGGCCGCGACCACTGGTACCACGACCTCGAGGCGCGGGTCTCCGACGACCCGGCGACGTGCCCGTGCGAGCCGATGGACAGCGAGGACCTGCTGTTCCTGATGTACACGTCCGGCACGACAGCGAAGCCGAAGGGCATCGCGCACACGACGGCCGGCTACCTGGTCGGCGTCGCGACGACGCACTCGCTCATCTTCGATCTGAAGCCCGAGACCGACGTCTACTGGTGCGCCGCCGACATCGGCTGGATCACCGGGCACAGCTACATCGTCTACGGGCCGCTCTGCAACGGCGCCACCTCGGTGCTGTACGAGGGCACTCCCGACTTCCCGAATCACGAGCGCTGGTGGGAGATCGTCGAGCGCTACGGCGTCACGATCCTCTACACGGCGCCGACCGCGATCCGGGCGCACATGAAGTGGGGCACCGAGCACGCGGCCGCGCACGACCTCTCGACGCTGCGCCTGCTCGGCTCGGTCGGGGAGCCGATCAATCCGGAGGCATGGATGTGGTACCACGAGCACATCGGCGGCGGGAACTGCCCGATCGTCGACACGTGGTGGCAGACCGAGACCGGGATGGTGCTGATCACGCCGCTGCCCGGCGTGACGACGACGAAGCCCGGCTCGGCGACGAAGCCGTTCCCCGGCGTCGAGGCAGCGGTGCTCAACGAGCAGGGCGAGCGGGTCGAGCACGGCGGCGGCTACCTCGTGCTCGAGCGGCCCTGGCCCGCGATGACGCGCGGCATCTTCGGCGACGACGAGCGCTTTCGCGAGACGTACTGGTCGCGCTTCCCGGGGCACTACTTCGCCGGCGACGGCGCGCGGATCGACGCCGACGGCGACTACTGGCTGCTCGGCCGGGTCGACGACGTGATGAACGTGTCGGGCCACCGCCTCTCGACGATCGAGGTGGAGTCGGCGCTCGTCGACCACCCGCGCGTCGCCGAGGCAGCCGTCTGTGGCCGCTCGGATGCGACGACCGGCCAGGCGATCGTCGCCTACGTGACCCTGAAGGGCAACGAAGGCCCGTCGGTCGAGATGCTCGAGGAGCTCCGCAACCACGTCGCGAACAAGATCGGCGCGATCGCGAAGCCCGCCAACATCGTCTTCACGCCCGAGCTCCCGAAGACGCGCTCGGGCAAGATCATGCGTCGCCTGCTGCGCGACGTGGCCGAGAACCGGGCGATCGGCGACACGACCACGCTCGCCGATCCGTCGGTCGTGAACGAGCTCGCGGAGCGCGCCGCGGAGGACGCAGCCGAGGACTGAGCTCGTCGCGCCGTCAGGCGCGACGGCGCGGGCGAAGGCGTCGACCGTGCGGCGAACGTCGTCGTCGTCGGTGCGCCAGCACGAGACCGAGATGCGGATCGCCGGCCGGCCCGTCCCAGACGGTCGGGCTCATCCAGGCCTCGCCCTCCTGCTGCACGGCCGCGACGATCTGCTGGCGTGCGCTCGTCGCTCTCGAACCGCAGCAGCACCTGATTGAGCACGACGTCGTTGACGATCTCGCAGCCCGGGCAGCGCGGCGAGCCCCTCGGCGATCGCGACGGCGCTGCGCGCAGCTCCCCTCGATCATCTCGGCGAGCCCGCTCCGGCCGAGCGAGCGGATCGCGGCCCACGCGGGCAGCGAGCGCGCGCGGCGCGAGAACTCGGGGCTGTAGCCCATCGGGTCGCGCTCGGCCTCGCCGCCGACGGCCAGGTACGGGGCGGCGTACTCCATCGCTGCGGCGTGCATCGCCGGATGGGCGCAGATCGCGATCCCGCAGTCGTACGGGACGTTGAGCCACTTGTGGGCGTCGGTCGCCCACGAGTCGGCCGCGGCATGACCCTGGACGAGGTGCGCCAGCCGCGGGCTCGCCGCGGCCCAGAGCCCGAACGCGCCGTCGACGTGGACCCACGCGCCGTGCGCGTGTGCGACGGCGACGATCGTCTCGAGGTCGTCGAACGCCCCGGTGTTCACCTCGCCTGCCTGGGCGCAGACGATCAGTCGGCCCGTCCACGTCCGCGAGGACACCTTCGAGAAGCTCGGCGCGCATTCTGCCCTGGTCGTCGACCGGCACGACGAGCTCCTGGGCGCGGCCGATCCCGAGCAGGCGCAGCGCGCGGGTCAGCGTCACGTGGCGCTTCTCCCCGACGACGACGCGGAGCGGCGGCGCGCCGGCGAGCCCGTGCTCGCGGAGGTCGTAGCCGATCTTCTCGTACACGGCCTGGCGCGCGGCAGCGAGCGAGGTGACGTGCGCCATCTGGCAGCCGGTCACGAACGCGAACGAGGAGTGCGACGGCAGGCCGAGCAGCTCGAGCACCCAGCGTCCCGTCACCGTCTCGAGCGCCGCGACGGCGGGCGTCGGCTGGGCGAGGCCCGCGTTCTGGTCCCAGGCCGAGACGAGCCAGTCGGCCGCGAGCGACGCGGGGAGCGCGCCGCCGATGACGAAGCCGAAGTAGCGGCCCGATCCCATCGCGGTCAGCCCCGGCTCGGCGACGGCTGCGAGCTCGTCGACGAGGGCGATCGGATCCATGCCCTCCTCCGGGACCGGGCCGTCGAACGCCTGCGAGCATCGCGGCGTAGTCGGCGTCCGGGCCGGATCGGCCGCGTGTCGAGCGTGTCGAGGTACTGCGCCGCGAGCTCGGCGGTTCGGATCAGAAGCGCGCGCTCGTCGGTCACGGCGTCGCCGCGCGTCAGGCAGGCTCGAGGAGCCGCTCGAACCGCTCGGCGTCCTCGAACGGGCCGATCACCGCCAGCTTGAGCTGCTTGCCGACGATGTCCTGGGCGACGCGCTGGATGTCCTCCACGGTGACCGCGTCGAGACCCGCGAGCATCGCCTCGGGCTCCTCGGCCTGGCCGAGCAGCACCTCGCGGCGGAGGCCGTACATGATCGTGCCGTGCGGGCTCTCGATGCCGAGCACGAAGCGGCCCTTCGCAAAGGCGCGAGCCTTCTCGAGCTCGGCCGCCGGCACGGGCTCGTCCGCCATCCGCCGGAGCTCGGCGGCGATCGTCGAGACGGCGTCGTCGATGCGCTGGATGTCGACGCCGGCCTGCGCGTAGAGCGAGCCGGCGTCGATGTAGCTCGCGTTCGTGCTGAAGACGTAGTAGGCGAGCCCGCGGCGCTCGCGCACCTCGGTGAAGAGGCGCGACGACATGCCGCCGCCGAGCACGGTCGTCGAGCAGCTGCAGCGCGAACCGGTCGGGATGGCCGAGCGGATAGCTCCGCGCGCCGAGCACGATGTGGGCCTGGTCGGACTGCTTGGTGAACACCGAGACGGGCGAGCCGTTCGGCGCCGCTGCGGCCGGCTCCGGCAGTCCTGTCTCGCGCGGCTCGATCGAGCCGAGGAGCTCCTCGAGGCGCTCGATGAGGTCGTCGCCGATGCGGCCGCCGACGCCGATCACGATGCGCTCGGGCCGGTACCAGCGGTCGATGAACGAGGTGAACGTCTCGCGCGTGGCCGCACGGACGGTCTCCTTGGTGCCGATGATGTCGCGGCCGAGCGGGTGGTCGCCGTAGAGGAGCTCGTCGTAGACGCCGCCGACGAAGTCGCGCGGCGTGTCGAAGTACATGTTCATCTCCTCGACGATCACGCCCTTCTCGCGCTCGATCTCCTCGGAGTCGAAGCGCGAGTTGCGGATCATGTCGACGAGCACGTCGAGCGCCACGTCGCGGGTGCCGGCGGCGCACTTGACGTAGTAGCCCGTGTACTCCTTGCCGGTGAAGGCGTTGAACTCGCCGCCGATCCCGTCGATCTCGGCCGAGATGTCGCGCGCCGTCGGGCGCCGCTCGGTGCCCTTGAAGAACATGTGCTCGGCGAAGTGGGCGATGCCGCCGATCTCGGGCGTCTCGTAGCGCGAGCCGGCCGCGAACATGACGAAGCACGAGACCGACTGCGCCTGCGGCATCGGCGCCGTGAGCACGCGAATGCCGTTCGACAGCGTTGTTCTCTCGAAGACGGCCACCGACGCATCGTAGACACGGCGTGCACCCGTGCGTGGGATGATGCGGCGCGCCAATGAGAACTATCGTCGACACCGTTCCGACAGCTCTGCTCGTCCTCGTCGTCGTGGGTCTCGTCGTCGGGATCGTGCTGCTCGGCGTGTGGGCGGTGCGCCGCTTCGTCCCATCGACACGGGACGGGTTCGACGCCGAGGTCTCGTCCCAGATGATGGGCGTCGTCGCCTCGCTGTTCGGGCTGCTGCTCGCGTTCGTCGTCGTGATCGAGTTCCAGACGTTCAGCTCCGCAGGCGACAACGTCCAGACCGAGGCGGACGACCTCGGCGCGATCGTGCGCGACAGCTACGCGTTCGGCCCGGCCGGCGGCCGGATCCGGACGGCGATCGGCGACTACGCTCGCGTCGTCGTCGACGACGAATGGCCGCTGATGCGGAAGGGCAAGGAGAGCGAGGCAGCGTGGGACGGGCTCGACGACGTGTTCGCCTCGATGCAGTCGTACACCCCCGTTTCGACCTCGGAGGTGGCGTTCTACGACGACTCGGTGCGGCACCTCAACGCGGTGCTCGAGGCGCGGAGCAACCGGCTCGACTCGAGTGGCAGCAGCGACCTTCCGGCACTGATCGCAGCGCTCATTCTCGTCGGCGCCGTCGTGATCCTCGGCTACGCGACGCTCGTCGGCTCGAAGAGCTCGGCATTCCACGCGATCGGCGCGGCGCGATCGCCGTCGTCATCGGCTTCGCGCTCGTCGTTCTCGTCGCGCTGCAGTTCCCGTTCTCGGGCGGCCTCGCGGTAGACTCGAAGCCCTTCCGCGAAGGCGCTCTTGCGCCCTTCTTCTCGCCGAAATGACCCACGACCAGGCCCTCACCGTCATCGCCACCGTGCTCGGATCTGCGTCCGGGCCGGTCTCGGTCGTCGTCGTCGACACCCACGGCGAGGTCGTCGCCTCGATCGCGATGACGGGCGCAGCCCGCGACACGTACCTCAACGCACGCCGCAAGGCGTACACCGCCGCCCGCAGCGATGCCTTCACGACGCGGCAGCTCGCGGAGAAGGCCGGCGGCTCGCCGACCGAGCTCGCGAGCTTCGACCCGGAGTTCAGCTTCTTCCTCGGCGGCGTGGCGGCGTTCAGCGACGGCCGGCGCGTCGGCGCGGTCGGCGTCAGCGGGCTCGCCGGCGAGGTCGACGAGGAGCTCGCGTTCGCCGGGATCCGGGCAGCCGGGCTCGACGTTCCGGCCTAGCGCGCTCAGGCGCGGACGACGAGCGCCCGCAGGCGCTTGCGCTCGGCCGGGAGGTAGAAGCCGAGCGGCAGGAGCACGAGCGGGTAGACGACGATCAGCGCGACCACGAGCGGCAGCCCGCCGTCGACGAGCTTGCCGGCGACCGCGAGCCCGACGCCTGCCGCGGCGGCGGTCGCGACCCGGCGCCACTGGTACGGGACGGGGAAGACCCGCTGCGCCCACCACGCCATGCCGACGAACATGACCGTGTAGGCGGCGACGGTGGCGATGGCGGCGCCCATCATCCCGTAGATCGGGATCAGGGTGAGGTTGAGGACGATGTTGACGATCGCCGCGACGCCCGTGATCACCCAGTTGAACTGGGTGCGGCGGGCACGGCCGATGCCGATCGCGAGCACGATGTAGCCGCCGAACGAGACCGCCGCGAACGAGAGCGGCCCGACGACGCGTGAGGCGCTCTGGAACTCGCGGCGTCGTCAGCCAGGCCACGAGCCACGGCGAGAGCAGCGTCAGCGCGGTCGCGATCCAGGTGCAGATCACGACGAGGTAGGTGAGCACCCAGGCGTAGGTCTGCTTGGCCTCGTCGTCGCTCTTGATCGAGTACGCGAACGCGGGCCAGGCGGTCCTGAACGCGGTCAGCAGGAGCACCATCGCGGACGCGACGCGGACGCCGACGGAGTAGAGGCCGACCTCCGAGGTGTCGGTCAGCTTGACGAGGAAGAACCGGTCGCTGAAGTTCGTCACCCAGAGCAGCAGCGCCGAGGGGACGAGCGGCAGTCCGAAGTGGTTCATCTTGCGGAGCAGCGGCCAGCTGAGCTGGAGCCCGAGCTGCTCGCGCCGGTAGCCGAGGAGCGCGAGGTAGACGATCAGCGTGCCCATGAAGTTGCCGACGATGACGCCGAGCGGGCCCTTGTCGAGCGCGACGACGAGCAGGAGCGTCGTGCCGACCGTGAGCAGGATGTTCGAGAGGCTCGCGATCACGAACGCGACGGAGCGCTCCTCGACGCGGAACAGGTTCGTCAGCTGCATGTAGTTCAGCTGCGCCCAGAGCGCGACCGCGCTCGCGCGGACGAGGTTCGCGGCGCTCGGGTCGTCGAAGAGCCAGCTGGAGATCTGACTCGCGAAGACGACGAGGACGATCAGCCCGAGCGTCGCCATCGTCATCGTGAACCAGAACGACGTCCGCAGGACGAGCCGGCGGCCGGCGTCGTCGTCGGCGTCGAAGTAGAAGCGGAAGAACGCCGACGAGATCCCGAACTGCAGCACGATCGTGAGCACGGTGACGAGCGCGATCAGCGTCTCGATCTGGCCGTAGTCGGACGGTCGAGAGGTAGTGCGTGTAGAGCGGCAGCAGAAGGACGGCGAGGATCCGCGAGACGAGGCCGCCGAGGCCGTAGATCGCGGAGTGCTTGCCGAGCCGCTTGAGCTGGCCGGAGAGCGCCATCAGAGTCGAGCGTAGACGTCGAGCAGGCGGTCGGTGATCCGCTCCTGGTCGTGGACGAGCTCGACGTACGCTCGCGACGCCGCCCCTCTGCGCCGTCGCGCTCGGCGGCGTCGTCGACGAGCGGGCGAAGCTGCTCGCGGAGCGTCTCGGCCGTGGCGGACACGATCGGGACGGTCGTTCCGAACGCCTCCTCGGTGCGCCGCACGGCCTCGTCGTGGAGGTACGTGACGACCGGCTTGCCGAGCGCCATGCACTCGATCGCGAACAGCCCGTACCAGCCCTGCGTTGAGCTGGTCGACGACGATGTCGGCGTTCCGGAAGCGCTCGAACGCCTCGTCGTGGTGGAGCCCCTCGACGATCTCGAGGTCGGCGTCGAGGCCCTCGACCGCTGCGATCACGTGCTCGGTGCCCTTGCGCCGCCGCGACGACGGCGCGTGCAGGATCACGGGCCGGCTGCGGTCGGACGGCGGCGACGGGCGTGATCCGCGAGACGTCGATTCCCGGCGGGAGCACCTCCGCCTCGGGCACCCAGCGGATCGCGTCGTAGCTGCCCACGATCTCGGCGCCGGCCTTCTTGCCGTAGGCGAGCTCCTCCGGCGTCTTGCCGCGGATGTCCGAGCCGAGGTAGTGCATGACCGACTTCTTCCCGAACAGCTTGCAGGGCCGGGAACTGGACCGCGCGCGGCACGAGCGTGAGGCCGAAGACGAAGTGGAAGATGTCGGTCTGCGGGAGCAGCTTCGCGAGCGCGCGCCACTGGGTCGCCTGGCGGCGCGCGAAGCCGCCCGAGCGGTCGAGCGAGATGTCGGCCTCGGGGTGGAGCGCGTAGCGCTCGAAGACGACGAGCCGCGCGTCGACGCCGCGGCGCCGGAGCGCCTCGGCGGTCGCCCACGGGACGCCGGCCGTGTTGACCGGGCAGAGCGTGACGCGGAGCGGCCGGCCTTGGCGTCGCGTGCGGGGGTCGCTGCTCACGGTGCGGTCGCTGCCGGCGCTCTCGTCGAGTCGCTGCGGTGCTCTCGCGAGTCCGGCTCACTCGGCGCTCATCGGTGGATGAACGCTGGCTCACACCCGGCACGATGCCGGCTACTGACACGTGACACGTTGCGTGGCACCGTGCCCGTGCCCCCGGGTGGGTGGGGGCTCGGGATGGGGCAGAAGAGGCGTCGCATCGACGACGGAGCGCGGGCGCCGCACGCCTCAGGCGTCCCACTCGAGCTGGTCGAAGTAGCGCAGCGCCGTCCGCCCGGGCCTGATCCGCGACCGCGAGCGCCACGAGCTCGTCGGCCGAGATCTCGCCGAGCGCCCGCTTCACGCCGAGGTACGGGATGTTGAGATCCTCCTGGTAGACGACCGTCGAGATGCGCGGGTTGATCTCGATCACGTAGTCGCCGACGAGCTGGATGTTGAAGAAGTGCTCGATCTCGAGCTCGGCGACGATCCGGTCGGCGACCTCCATCAGCGCCTCGTCCTCGAGCGTGACGAAGTACATCGCGAGCCCGGCGCGCATCGCCTCGCGCGTCTTCGGGTGGCCGAGCAGGATCCGCTCGCCGTCGGCGATGCCGTCGATCGTGCGCTCGCCGCCGGTCGCGAGCTCCATCACGAGCAGATCGGGGCCGCCCTCGGCGGGGAGCAGCTCGACCGCCTCCTCGAGGCGCATCGCGACCGACCCCGGCCGCTCGTTCAGCAGCTGGTGCGCGCGGTCGACCGTCGGGTCGAGGATCCGGAAGCCGCGCGACCCCGAGGAGAACACCGGCTTGAAGCACACGGGCACGTCGGGGTAGCCGAGCTCGCGCGCGGCGGCCTCGACCTCGGAGGCGCCGTTGACCCGCCGGAAGGCCGGCGCCGGCAGGCCGAGCCGGTGCAGGAACTCGTACGTCTCGGCCTTGTCGTTCGAGCGGAAGATCGCGTCGGGCTTGGAGACGAGCACCGGCACCGGGAACGTGTCGCGATGCTCGGCGAGGCCCTCGAGATCGAACGACGACTGCGGCAGGACGCAGTCGGCGCCCTCGCGTCTCGACGATCGCGCGGACGGCGGCGGCGAAGCCCGGATCCGAGCCGGCCGGGACGATGTGGAACGCGTCGCAGAGGTGCCGGCCGACGGAGCGCTCGGACATGTCGGTGCCGACGAGCCGCAGCTCGCGCTCGCCGTTCTCGCGCAGCCCGCGAAGGAGCGCGGCGGTGCCCGGGCGCGCCCGAGGCGGTGACGACGACGGTGATCGGTTTGAGGCTCATGCGAGGGATCGTTGCAGGTCGGCGCGGTGCGCCTCGAACCAAGCGCTCCGCTCGAGGATCTCGTCGCCGCTGCCGGCGTCCCACATCTCGCGCCAGCCGGGCAGCCGGAGCTCGCCACCGTAGAGCCGGTGGATCTCGTAGCCCATCCGGTTGCGATGCGCGACGACGTCGAGCAGCTCGCCGCGCTCGGCGGCGTCGAGCCCGTAGGCGTCGCAGAGGAGGCGGAGCCGCTCGCCCCGGCGCCGGCCGGCGAGGCCCGAACGCTCGGCCTCGCTCGTCGGGGCGAGCGGCACCCAGAAGTTCGCCGCCGACGCGACGTCGTAGAGGCGCGGCGCCGGCACGGCGAGGTCCCAGTCGATCAGCGCCACGGGCGAGCCCGTCGCGGAAGATCACGTTCGGCGGAAAGATGTCGTTGTGGCAGATCACCTCGCTCGCCGCGCGTGCGCCGCGAGGCGGCGAGTGGCCCGTCGCGCCGTCGGGCGGCGCGACGAAGCCGGCCTGCGCATCGTGCATCCCCCGCAGCAGCGCGCCCAGAGCGCTCGACGACGTCGTCGCCGTCCGGCACGCGGCGGGAGACGCCGGCTCGCCCTCGACGAACGAGAGCACCTGCCGTCCGCGCTCGTCGACGGCCGAGCGCGCGCGGCGCGCCGTCGAAGCCGACCGCGCTCGAAGTGCCGCAGCAGCGCGTCCACCGCAGTCGGTGTGAGGGCCGACCGGCCGCCGGACCGTGTCGCCGACGCGCACGACGACCTGGTCGCCGACGTTGACGTCGCCGCCGACGAGCGCGGTCTCGTGCGGCTCGGGTCGCCGCCGTCGAGCGGCTCGCTCATCGCCAGGTCGATGCGGTCTTCCGCGAGCTGCTCGCAGCCGCCGCTCCTTCTCGGCCTCGAGCATCGCGCGCATCGTCTGCGCCCATCGTCTCGCCCGGATAGGCCCAGATCTCGGGATGGGTGAGCAGCTGGAGCCACGGGAACGCTCCCGCGCGGAGGTCGTCGTGCGGGCAGCCGGAGCGCCAGTGCTGGTTCGAGTCGGAGCGGTAGGTCGCCGGGATCGAACCACGGGTCCTGCATCACGTTGATCCGCCCGTCGGGAAGCGGCGCGCGCATGTACTCGGGATCGGGGTTGTGCCAGGCGACGACCGGGATCGAAGCGCTCGTCCTCGCGGCGCGTTCGGGTAGACGGCGTGCAGCGCGACGCGGTGCCCGAGCTCGCGCAGCCGCTCGATCGCGGCGACGCCCTCGCTCGAGTCGAGGTTGTAGAAGACCGACTCGGTCATCAGGAAGTACGTCGCCGAGGCACCGGCGTCGTTCTCGAGCTCGGCCATCCGCACGGCGGCGTCGAGCGAGAGGTCGACGTCGTGGCGCAGGATCACCGACCCGTCCGCGGGCGCGCCGTCGAAGTGCGCGAAGCGGTAGCCGCCCGCCTGCGCCGCCTCGACGATCTCGCGGTAGTGCGCGAGGTCGAAGGCGCAGCTCACGCCTCGACCTCGACGGTCGAGCAGCCGCGCCGCCGCCTCGGCGCGGTCGAGCGCCGCCACGTTCGTGTCGGCCGACCGCGATCACGTAGCCGCGGCGGTCGCCGTCGAGCCGCACCGGCCGGATCGTCTCGCCGACCTGGAGGTAGGTGTCGGCCTGGACGACGCCCTCGGCCGAGAGCACGGGCTCGAGGCTGCCGATCCGCGTCACCCGGCCGGTCGGCAGCGGGCCGGGCTCGGCGGTGAGGAAGCGGATCGCGAGCGGCTGCTGGAAGTGCGGCCGCGCGACCTCGTCGGGCACCGGCTCGCCGAGCGCGAACCGCAGCGCGACGTCGACGAGGTCGACGCCGGTTGCGTGGCGCACGAGGTCGGCCATCTGGCCTCCCGGGATCCGCGCCGCGACCTCGACGACGGCGACCGATCCGTCCGGGTGGGCGATCAGCTGCGGGAAGGCGATCCCGTCGCGCAGGCCGAGCACCTCGACGGCGCGCGCGGCGACGCGCTCCGACAGCTCGAGCTGGTCGCCGTAGGTCGACGCCGGGTAGACGTGGATCCAGCCGACGCCGAAGCCGATCCCGGGCGGGCGCAGGCGGTCGGAGAGCGTCACGACCTCGGCGGTGCCGCCGCGCGCGATCACGATCCCGTTCATCTCGATGCCCTCGACGAAGCCCTCGACGATGCACTCCTGCTCCGCCGACTCGGCGAGCGCGGCGTGGAGATGGCGGTCGAGGTCGTCCTCGCTCTCGATCCGGAAGATGCCGCGCTGCCCGCCGGAGTCGGCCGGCTTGAGGACGGCCGGCAGCCCGACCGTCTTCGAGCGCCCGCCGCGCCCTCTCGCGAGCGAGCGCACGGCGGCGAACGGCGGCTGCGGCACGCCGTCCTCGGCGAACGCGCGCCGCATCACGATCTTGTTGCGCATCCGATGGGCGACGCTCGGTGCCGATCGACGGCAGGCCGAGGCGCTCGGTCACCGCCGCGACGACCGGCACGGCGCTGTCGGCCGAGACCGTCAGCGCGCCGTCGACCGCGTGGCGCCGGGCCACCTCGGTGACCGCGTCGATGTCGGTGAAGTCGACCGCCTCGGCGACGTCGGCGACCTGAAGCCCGAGCGCGTCGGGGTTGCGGTCGACGGCGACGACGCGGATGCCCTGCTCGCGCGCCTGCAGGATCGCGCGCCGCTGATGGCGCCCGGCGCCGACGAAGAGGACGGTCTTCACACCGGGCGATGCTACTCAGCGCTGCCGCTCAGCTGCCGACGGCGCAGCTCTGCGAGCGGGAAGAGGAACGAGACGCGCGTTCCAGCGCGCGATCTCGCAGCCGTCGCGCTGGCTCAGCCTCGCCCAGACCCGGCGGCCGTCGTAGCGGCCGGTCACGAGCGCCGTCGTCGGGCCGCCGGCGATCTGGGTGCAGACCCGGCCGCGCGGCGTCGGCGCGAAGGCGGCCGCGCCGATCGCCCGCAGCTTCCGGCAGGCGGCGCCCGGATCGGGGACGGTGCCGCGCGCCGGATCGCAGCGGAGCGTCAACACCTTCGGCGGCGCCGTGTCGGTCGCGCGGTAGGCGATCCGCAGGTCGATCGCGCCGGTGCCCGGCGACGCCGGCAGAGCGCCGACGCACGACGAGCAGCGAGCAAGGGCGAGCGCGGCGCGCGAGCGATGCGTGCACTGCAGGATACGCCCGGGACCCCGCTAGACTCGCCGCGTGGCGCTGAGCGGCAAGAGGATCCTGATCACCGGCGGAGCCGGCTTCATCGGGACGACGCTCGCGCGCCGGCTCGTCGACGCGAACGAGGTGATCGCGTTCGACAACCTGCACCGCGACGCGCTCTCGGGCACCGACCTCGGCGAGCACCCGAACTTCCACTTCGTGCAGGGCGACGTGCTCGACCTGCGCCGGCCTGACCGAGGCCGCGCAGGGCGTCACGCACATCGTCCACGCGGCCGGCATCGCCGGCGTCGACACCGTGCTCGCGAGCCCGGTGCGGACGATGCGCGTCAACATGATCGGCACCTACAACGCGCTCGAGGCGGCGCTCGCGACGCAGGACACGGTCGAGCGGATGGTCGAGTTCTCGACGAGCGAGGTCTTCGGGCAGCACGCCTTCAACGTCGGCGAGGGCCAGGTGACGACGATCGGCTCGGTCGGCGAGGCGCGCTGGACGTACGCCGTCTCGAAGCTCGCGGGCGAGCACATGTCGCACGCCTACCACGCGGAGTTCGGCCTGCCGACCGTCTCGGTGCGGCCGTTCAACATCTTCGGCCCGGGCCAGATCGGCGGCGGCGCGATCCGCGCCTTCATCGAGGCCGCGCTCGACGGCCGCGACCTGACGATCCACGGCGACGGCTCCCAGATCCGCGCGTGGTGCTACGTCGACGACATGGTGCACGGGCACGCTGCTCGGGCTCGAGCACCCGAACGCGGTCGGCGAGAGCTTCAACATCGGCAACGCCCGCTCGGCCGTCACGATCTACGACCTCGCGCCGCGGATCAAGCGGATCACGGCGCGCCCGGCGAGATCGTCTTCACGCCGCTCGACTACGTCGACGTCGAGCTGCGGATCCCGAACATGGGCAAGGCGCGCGAGCTGCTCGGCTTCGAGGCGACGGTGGAGCTCGACGACGGGCTCGAGCGCACGATCGACTGGTACCGCGAGCACCGCCCGGTCGGATCGTGAGCGACGTCGTGACCGACCGCATCCGCCTCGCCACGCCCGACGTCGGCGACGCCGAGATCGCCGCGTTCGCCGAGGTCGTCTCGACCGGGATGCTGACGATGGGGCCGAAGGTGGCCGAGTTCGAGCAAGGGCTCGCGGAGGCCTGCGGCACGGCCGACGCGATCGTCGTCTCCTCCGGCACGGCCGCGCTCCACCTCGCGGTGCTGGCGCTCGGGATCGGCCCCGGCGACGAGGTGATCGTGCCCGCCTACACGTTCCCGGCGACGGCGAACGTCGTCGAGCTCTGCGGTGCGCGCGCCGTGATCGTCGACGTCGATCCCGACACGTTCAACCTCGACATCGCGCGCGTCGCCGATGCGGTGACGCCGCGAACGAAGGCGGTGCTCGCCGTCCACCTCTTCGGCCGCCCGGTCGAGTGGGAGGAGCTGCAGACGGCCGTGCCCCAGGAGGTCGCCCTGATCGAGGACGCCGCCGGCGCGCTCGGCGCGCGCTACCGCGGACACGCCGTGCGGGTCGCTCGGCCTGATGGGCTGCCTGTCGTTCCATCCCCGCAAGATCGTCACGACCGGCGAGGGCGGAGCCGTCACGACCGACGAGCCGAGCTCGCCGACGCGATCCGCCGCTCCGCCACCACGGCATCGTGCCGCGCGGCGACTTCGACATCCCCGCGCCGGGGCTCAACTACCGGCTGCCCGACCTCCTCTGCGCGATCGGGATCCCCCAGCTCGCGCGGCTCGAGCAGCTGCTCGCCGCGCGCGAGCGCGTCGCCGGGTGGTACACCGAGCGCCTCGAGCACCTCTTCCTGACGCCGTCGGCCGCCGAGGGCGACCGCCACGGCTGGCAGGCGTACGTGATCCAGCTCGACCGCCGCGACGAGGCGCTGCACGGCGCTTCGGGCCGAGGGCATCGAGGTGCAGATCGGCACCTACGCGCTGCACCATCTCGGCGCCTATCGCGACCGGGGCTCGTTCCCCGGCGCCGACCGCGCCTTCGCCCGGGCGCTCGCGCTGCCGTTCGCGACGACGATGACCGAGGCCGAGTGCGACCGCGTCGCCGAGGCGCTCGCCCGCTTCGTCTGCTGCGGTGAGGCTTACGCCTCACCCGCAGGTCACGTGCGGGCGGAGGCTGAAGCCGCATCCGACTCACTCCGCGCGGCAACTTGACAGGACCTGCTTGTGAGTGAATACTCACTACTATGACGACGACGACTCATCGCCAGACCGCCGACGAGCGCCGCGAGGCCGTTCTCGATCGCCGCCACGCACGAGTTCGCCGTCAAGGGCCTCCACGGCGCCTCGACCGAGGACATCGCGCGGGCGGCCGGCATCTCGCAGCCGTACCTGTTCCGGCTCTTCGGCACGAAGAAGGAGCTCTACCTCGCGACCGCCCGGCGCGCCGTCGACCACCTCTACGAGGTCTTCGCCGACGCCGCGCGCGGCAAGCAGGGGATGGAGGCGCTGCACGCGATGGGCGAGGCCTACGAGACCGTGATGGCCGACCGCGACCGCCTGATGCTGATGCTGAAGTGCTGGGCGTCGTGCGACGACCCGGAGATCTGCGAGGCCGTCCGCGGCTCGTGGCGCGATCTCGTCGATCTCGCCGAGCGCGCGTCGGGCGAGTCGCCGCGAGGCCGTCAGCACGTTCTTCTCGAAGGGCGCGCTGCTGACCGTCCTGATGGGCGATGGAGGCGTTCACGCGGCCCGAGCCGTGGTCGAACCGGCTCATCGAGGGCTGCCAGACGGGGATGACCGCGTAGCTAGGCCTCTCTTTATTTGCACTCGAAGTAAGTGACTAATCACAAGCAAATGCCAGTGAAAGGACGAAGACCATGACCGCTCGCACACAGACCATCTGGACGTTCGCGATCACCTCGATCGCGCTGTTCATGGTCTCGCTCGACAACCTCGTCGTCTCGACGGCGATCCCCGTGATCCGCGCTCGACCTCCACGCGTCGCTCGAGAGCCTCTAGTGGACGGTGAACGCCTACACGCTGACGTTCGCCGTCCTGCTCCTCACCGGCGCCGCGCTCGGCGACCGCTTCGGGCGCCGGCGGATGTTCGCGATCGGCGTCGCGCATCTTCACGCTCGCCTCGGTCGCGGCGGCGCTCGCGCCGAACGTCGAGGTGCTCAACGTCGCCCGCGCCGTGCAGGGGCTCGGCGGCGCGATCGTGATGCCGCTGACGCTGACGATCCTCTCGGCGGCCGTGCCGCCGGCGAAGCGCGGCGCTCGCGCTCGGCGCGTGGGGCGCGATCGGCGGGCTCGCGATCGCGTTCGGCCCGGTCGTCGGCGGCGCCGTCGTCGAGGGCTTCTCGTGGCAGTACATCTTCTGGCTCAACGTCCCGATCGGGATCCTGCTCGTGCCGCTCGCGCTGACCCGGCTGCACCGAGAGCCACGGCCCGGCGGGCAAGCTCGACCTGCCCGGCGTCGGCCTCGTCAGCGCCGGCATGTTCGGGATCGTCTGGGGCCTGATCCGCGGCAACGAGCAGGGCTGGACGAGCCCCGAGATCCTCGCCGCCCTCGCGCTCGGGCTCGTCGCTCGTCGGCGCGTTCGTCGCCTGGGAGCTGCGCGCTCCCGCACCCGATGCTGCCGATGACGTTCTTCCGCAACGCGGCGTTCTCGCTCGCGAACCTCGCGTCGCTGTTCATGTTCTTCGGGATGTTCGGCTCGATCTTCCTGCTGACGCAGTTCTTCCAGACCGTGCAGGGCTACTCGCCGCTCAGCTCGGGCCTGCGGATCCTGCCGTGGACGCTCGCGCCGATGTTCGTCGCCCCGTTCGCCGGCGCGATGTCCGACCGGGTCAGCCCGAAGCGGATCCTCAGCATCGGGCTGACGCTGCAGGCGGTCGCGCTCGGCTGGATCGCGTTCGTCTCGACGCCGACGACGGCCTACGTCGCCCTGATCGTGCCGTTCGTCCTCGCCGGCGTCGGCATGGCGCTGTTCTTCACGCCGATGGCGAACCTCGTCCTCTCGACCGTCAGGCGCGAGCAGGAGGGCCAGGCCTCCGGCGCCAACAACGCCATCCGCGAGCTCGGCGGCGTCTTCGGCGTCGCCGTGCTGGCCTCGGTCTTCTCCCGCTACGGCGGCTACGCGACCGACCAGACGTTCGTCGACGGGATGACGCCGGCGCTCTGGATCGGCGCCGTCGTCGTCGGGCTCGGCGCCGTCGCAGCGTTCGCGATCCCGGCCGTCCGCACGCGGCGGGCGACCGAGGCGGAGGCGCTCTCGCCGGTGACCGACGCCGGCTGATCCTCGGCAGGTGGCCCGGGTCGCGACCGAGAGTGCGTCGCGACCCGGGCCATTGCTGCTTCTGCTAGCAGCGTGTCGAGAGCCCTTCTGCACCTGATTGCGACCCGGGCTCGCGCTCGTCACGCTCGTCTCCGCTGCCCTGCTCGTCGCCTCCTTCGGGATCGGGAGCACGGTGATCCCGCGCATGGAGGCGGGCTCGGCCCAGTTCGCCGACCTCTCGTCCGAGAGCCGGCTCGCCAATCTCGAGGTCGAGCGCAGGACCGGCGTCGAGGCCGATCCCGGCGTGCTCGCGCTCGTCACGCGGCGGGCCGGCGGTCGTCGAGCGAACGCGAGCCCGGATCGATCGTGACCCCGCGGTCGCCCGCACGGCCGTCGACGAGAACGGGGTCGTGCTCGCGTTCCTGCACACGCGCGGCGGCGACTCCTCGAAGCAGGCGGCCGACCGGCTGCTCGGCGGCATTCGCCGACGATCCGCAGGTGCGGCTCGGCGGCGGCGCGATCGCCTCCCGCCAGGTGACCGCCGCGATCCAGAGCGATCTCCGCCGCGCCGAGCTGATCGCGTTCCCGCTCGTCCTGCTGCTCTCGTTCTGGGTCTTCCGCGGCTTCGTCGCCGTCGCTGCTGCCGCCGCTCGTCGGGGCCGGCGCGATCGCGCTCACGTTCCTCGGGCTCCGCGCTCGCGGTCGAGGTGCACTCGCTCTCGGTCTTCGCGCTCAACCTCGTCACGGGACTCGGGCTCGGCCTCGCGATCGACTACTCGCTGTTCATCGTCTCGCGCTGGCGCGAGGAGGCGGCGCGGCACGGCCACGGTCCCGAGGCGCTCGCCGCGACGATGCGGAGCGCGGGACGCACCGTCGTCTTCAGCGCACTCACCGTCGCAGCGTCGATGGCCTGCCTCCTCGTCTTCCCGCAGCAGTTCCTCTACTCGATGGGCGTCGGCGGCGTGCTCGTCGCGCTCGCGGCCGGCCTCGTCGCGCTCGTTCCCGCTGCCGGCGTTCCTCTACTGGCTCGGCCCGCAGGATCGACGCGCTCGCGCCGAAGCGGCTGCAGCAGGTCGCCCTCCGGCGGCCGCTGGGCGCGGCTCGCGGCCTGGGTCATGCGGCGACCCGGCCGGGTCGCCGCTCGTCTCGGCCTCGGTGCTGATCGTGCTCGCGATCCCGGCGCTTGCGCGTCCACTTCGTCGGCGTCGACGCGACGACGCTGCCGTCCTCCGCGAGCTCGCGCCAGGTCGCCGAGGCGCTCGAGCGGGAGGACGTCCGCGGGCGCTACGCGCCCGATCACCGCGATCACCGACGGCTCCTCCGCGAGCGGCGGTGATCGCCGAGCTCGCGGCGGCACCTGGCGCGGCCGCCGTCCTGCCGGCGCGGCGAGGTGGCAGCCGGTCTCTGGCGCCTCGACATCCTCCCGCGCGACGAGGGCCTCGCCGACAGCTCGCAGCAGCTCGTCCACACGGTGCGCGCGAAGCTGCCCGACGCACGCGTCACCGGGCAGACCGCCGCGTTCGTCGACCAGCAGGCGTCGCTCGCCGCGCACCTGCCGTGGGCACTCGCGATCCTCGCGCTCACGACCTGCACGCTGATCTTCCTCTTCACCGGCTCGGTCGTGCTGCCGCTGAAGTCGCTGATCATGAACATCCTCACGCTCGGCGCGGCGTTCGGGATCCTCGTGGTCGTCTTCGAGTGGGGCCGAGGGCTCATCGGGCCTCGAGTCGACGCAGCCCGATCCTGCTCTGCGCCACCGCGTTCGGCCTCTCGACCGACTACGCGATCTTCCTCTTCTCCCGCATCAAGGAGGCGCGCGACCGTGGGCTCGAGAACCGCGACGCGGTGGCGGACGGGATGGAGCGGACGGGACGGGTCGTCACCGCAGCCGCGCTGCTCTTCTGCGTCGCGATCGGCACGTTCGCGACGTCCGGGATCTCGTTCATCCAGGAGCTCGGCGTCGGCACCGCGGTCGCGGTCGCGCTCGACGCGACGATCATCCGGGCGCTGCTCGTCCCCAGCCTGATGGCGCTGCTCGGCGACTGGAACTGGTGGGCGCCGGAGCCGCTGCGCCGGCTCCACCTGCGGCTCACGTCGTAGGAGCTGTCTCCCAGCCGTCGCCGGGGCAGGCACGGCCGCACGCCCGGATCCGGGCTCCAGCGCGACCAGCCCGGGTCCCAGCCAGTCGCGCCACGGTCGAGCATCGGCGCCGATCTCGGCCCCGAGCGCCCTGATCTCGGCGGCCTCGCGCGGCGTCGAAGCGAGCCCTCGTCGACGCGCACGTCGAGCGAGCTCGGTCGTCCTTGAATCGAGCTCGTCACCCGCGGCGCGACGATCCAGATGTCGAGCTCGAGGTCGACGCGTGTCGTAGCCGATCGGCGGCTGCGACCCAGAAGCGGCTCCTGCAGGTTGACGTACCAGCCGGTCGAACGCCGCTCCGTGCCTCGCGCCAGAAGTGCCAGAGCGTGCACGGCGCTCGCCTGGCCGTTGCAGCATCGAGGACGGCCGTGCGCCTTCGTCCAGCGGGTCGCGTGCCGGACTCCTGCCACGGGATGCGGATCTCGAGCCCGTGTCGTCCGACGGGAACGCGAACTGCGCGCCCTCCGGCAGGTACGTGGCGAGCACGCTCCGGTCTGCCGTCTCGGCGACGACGATCACGCGAGACCGCCATCCAGGGGCTGCCGCGCCAGACCTCGCGGCGCGACGACGATCTCTCCCTCGCGACCAGCGCCATCCGGCGAGTCTACGGAGTCGCATCGGGACGACGCCTGGGCGGATACGCTCCGCGCTCCGATGGCAGCAGACCGAGACGCTCCCAGGATCGATGCCGGCACGTGGCCGGCGAGCCGGCGCCCGAGCTCTCCGTCGTCGTCACGCTCTACAACGAGGTGGGCTCGCTCGAGGAGCTCCACCGCCGCGCGATCGCCGCGCTCGAGGGTCTCGGCCGGCCGTTCGAGATCGTCTACGTCGACGACGGCTCGACGGACGGGACGTTCGCCGTGCTCGAGCGGCTCCACGCGGCCGACGCGCGCGTCCACGCCGTCCGCTTCAAGCGGAACTTCGGCCAGCACCCCGCGATGCACGCGGGGCTGAGCCGGGCGCGCGGCGACATCGTCGTGACGATGGACGGCGACCTGCAGAACCTGCCCGAGGACATCCCGAAGCTCGTCGCGGCAGTCGACGGCGGCTTCGACGTCGCGAGCGGACGGCGCGCGGCCCGGAACGACTCCTGGGGCCGAACGCTTCCGTCGCGCCTGATCAACGGCATGCTGCGCCGGTTCACGCAGGTCGACATCTCCGACTTCGGCTGCGCCTTCAACGCCTACCGGCGCGCCGTCGTGACGCCGATGCTCGGCTCGATCGGCCGGCAGAAGTTCACGAAGGCGCTCATCCTCTCCGGCGGCGCGTCGGTGACCGAGGTCGACGTCGGCCATGCCGCCCGCCAGGGCGCCTCGCGCTACTCGCCGCTGCGGCTGACGCGGCTCGCGCTGCACGTGCTCGCCGGGCTTCTGGCCGCAGCCGATCCAGTGGGCGGGCGTGGTGCTCGGCTTCGTCTGCACGCTCGCGGCGACGGCGCTCGGCATCTACGGCGATCGCGTACTGGATCAGCGAGTCGAACTTCCCCGGCCCGCTGTTCCTCGGGGCGGCCGTGATCTTCGTGCTCGGCGTGCAGGGCTTCGTCCTCGCCCTCGTCGGCGAGTACCTCGGCCGGATCCAGCGCGAGGTCGAGGGCCGGCCGTCTGTACGCCATCGAGCGCGAGCTGTAGGCCGAACGCCGGTACCATCGGCCGTCCGTGAAACGCGTCCTCGTCACCGGCGGTGCCGGCTTCATCTCCTCGAACGTGATCCGCCACCTGCTCGCGAACACGGGGCACGAGGTGATCTCGCTCGACTCGCTGACCTACGCGGGCAATCTCGAGAACCTCGCCGACGTGATGAGCCACGAGCGGCTCTCGTTCGTCCACGGCGACATTCGCGACGCCGCGCTCGTCGCGGAGCTCGTCGACGGCGTCGACGTGATCGTCAACGCGGCGGCCGAGTCGCACGTCGAGAAGTCGATCGAGGAGGGCGCGTCCGAGTTCGTGACGACGAACGTCGAGGGGACGCAGATCCTGCTCGACGCGATCCGGCGCACGCCGGTCGAGCGCTTCATCCTCATCTCCTCGAGCGAGGTCTACGGCACGGCCGAGACCGACCCGATGGACGAGCGCCATCCGCTCGAGCCGCGCAGCCCCTACGCGGCGACGAAGGCGGGCGGCGACCGGCTCGCGTACAGCTACTTCGTCACCTACGACCTCCCGATCGTGATCGTGCGGCCGTTCAACAACTACGGGCCGCGGCAGCACCCCGAGAAGGTCGTGCCGCGCTTCATCACGCAGGCTCTCGCCGGCGCGCCGCTGACGATTCACGGCGACGGGCACGCGAGCCGCGACTGGCTCTACGTCGACGACCACGCCGAGGCGATCGAGGCGCTGATCGACACGCCGATCGACGGGCTCGCGGGCGAGGTCGTGAACGTCGCGACGGGCATCGACATCTCCGTCGCCGACATCGCCGATCTCGTGCTCGACGCGGTCGGCGACACGGGCTCGACCAAGGTGTACGTCCCCGAGCGGCTCGGGCAGGTCGACCGCCACATCGGCTCGACCGACAAGATGGCCGAGCTGACGGGCTGGCGCGCGCGGACGAGCTTCGCCGACGGTCTCGAGCAGACGGTCGCCTGGTACCGCGAGAACGAGGCCTGGTGGCGGAGCATTCTCGGTCACAGCCGGCACGTCTCCTCGTCCTAGGCGCCGGCGCGGCGCAGCTCGGCCTGCTCGAGGCCGCGGCGGCCCGCGACCTCTCGGTGATCGCGGTCGACCGCAACCCGCTCGCGCCCGGGTTCGCCTTCGCGGACGAGCGCGCGGTGATCTCGTCCGAGGACGAGGCGGGGATCGAGCGGCTCGCGCAGGGCGCGCGAGGTCGACGGGATCATCTCGCCCGGGGCCGACTGGCCGGTCGGGATCGCGGCGCGGGTCGCCGAGCACCTCGGCCTGCCGCACCCGATCAGCGGCGCCACCGCGGTGCTCGCGACGACGAAGACGCGCCAGCGCGAGCGGTTCGCCGCCGCCGGCGTCGCCGCAGCCGCGGACGTTCTCGGCGAGCGATCCCGACGATCACGTTCCCGTGCGTCGTCAAGGCGCCCGACCGGCAGGGCCAGCGCGGGCTGACGCTCGTCCGCGAGCCGTCCGAGCTCGCCGCCGCCGTCGAGACGGCGGTCGGCCGAGTCGCGTGGCGGCGGCGTCCTCGTCGAGGAGCTGATCGACGGCCCCGAGCTGACGGTCAACGCGGTCTCGTGCGACGGCGAGTTCTTCCCGCTCACGGTGACCGACAGGGTCCTCGCCGAGCCGCCCGCCTTCGGCGTCGCGCTCGCCCACGTCTGGCCGAGCGCCCATCCGACCGACGCCGTGGTCGAGGCGGCCGCGGGCGGCGTCGCGGCGCTCGGGATCGAGAACGGGCCGAGCTACACGCAGATCCGACTCGGCCGCGAGGGACGGCCCTACGTGGTCGAGGTCGCGGCCCGGCTCGGCGGCGGCCACGACGCCGAGCTCTGCCGCGCGGCGACCGGCGTCGACCTCAACGACCTCGCCCTCTCGTTCGCGCTCGGCGCGAACCCTTGTGACAAAGTGTCACAAGGATTGCTCGCGCGCGTGGCGGCTGCGGCACGGCGTGGCGGCGGGTGGAGCGTGCGTCCTCTTCCTCGTCGCGCCCGAGGGCGTGCTCCGCGAGACGGTCGGGGATCGAGGAGGCCGAGGCGGTCGAGGGCGTGCGAGTGGGTGCGGGCCTACCGGCAGCCCGGCTGGCGCTTCGGGCCGCTCCGCCGCGGCGCCGACCGGGCCGGCGCGATCCTGGCCACCGGGGACGACACCGCCGCCGCGCGTGGCGCGGGCTCGCCGTGCGGCGCAGGCCGTACGCTTCCTGGTCGATGCGCCCGCCTCGTAGCACCAAGCTCGGCTTCCAGCCTCCCGCGATCGGGGAGGAGGAGATCGCCGCCGTCGTCGAGACGCTGCGCTCGGGCTGGCTGACGACCGGGCCGCGGGCCGCGCTGCTCGAGGAGCGCATGGCGGCGTACCTCGAGGCCGAGCACGTGCTCGCCGTCACCTCCGGCACGGCGGCGCTCCACCTGGCGCTGCTCGCGCTCGGCGTCGGCCCCGGCGACGAGGTGATCACGAGCCCGATCACCTGGCCCGCGACCGCCAACGTGATCGAGCACTGCGGTGCCACGCCGGTCTTCTGCGACGTCCGCGAGGGCGACCTCAACATCGACCCGGCGCTGATCCCCGCGCTCGTCACGCGAGCGGACGAAGGCGATCATGCCCGTCCACCTCGCCGGGCAGCCTGCCGACCTCGATCCGATCCTCGCGCTCGGCCTGCCCGTGGTCGAGGACGCGGCGCACGCGGCCGAGAGCCGCTACCGCGGCCGCAAGGTCGGCGGCATCTCGACTGCGGCGTGCTTCTCGCTCTACGCGACGAAGAACATCGCCGCCGGCGAGGGCGGGCTCGTCGCGACGAACAGCGACGACGATCGCCGAGCGCGATCAGGAACATGCGGCTCACGCGCCGCGGCGACGGGTCGCTCTACGACCAGGTCACGGCGGGCTTCAAGGCGAACCTCTCGGACGTGCTCGCGGCGATCGCGCTCGTCCAGCTCGACCGCGCTCGAGGCGCACACGGCGATCCGGCGAGCGCCAGTTCGCGCTCTACGACGAGGGGCTCGCGGGGCTCGACGGCATCACGCCGCTCGAGCGCGATCCGCGCGACACGCATGCGCTGCACCTCTACGCGGTGCGGATCGACGCCGCGCCGGCGCAGGCGCGACGCGCGACGCCTACCAGCACGCGCTCGGCGACGAGCTGATCGGCACGAGCATCCACTTCCTGCCGGTGCACCGCCTGACCTGGTTCCGCGAGCGCTACCCCGACCAGCCGCGCCTGCCGGTCGCCGAGCGCGCCGGCGACGAGGTGCTGTCGCTGCCGCTCTCGCCCGCGCACTCGGACGACGACATCCTCGACGCGGTCGACTGCCGTCCGCCGCGTGCACGCGCGGTTCACGTCATGAGGGTGCCGAGGGTCCCGCGGCTGTCGCACGTCAAGCGGCCGCTCCGGATCCTGATCGGCGTCACGCTGACCACGGTCGCGGTCGCCTACATCCTGCTCAAGATCGACATCCACAAGACGTGGGACGTGCTCACGTCGGCGAACCTCTGGTGGTTCGCGCTCGCCGTCACGATCATGATCGTGACGGCGCTGCCGATGGCCAAGCGCTGGCAGTGGCTCCTCGCGGCGCAGGGCATGATCGACCGGTTCTGGTGGCTCACCCGCGCGTACTTCGTCTCGTACACGGCCGGGCAGATCCTGCCGACCTCGATCGGCGGCGACGCGGTGCGGATCTTCGAGATCTCCAAGCGCCACCCGGGACGGTCGGGCGACCTGACGGCGATCGTGATCATCGAGCGTGGCCTCGGCGGCGCCGCGACCGTGCTCCTCGGCGCGATCGGGTTCGTGCTCGCGATCGGCCACTACGACGTCACCGCCTACCTCTGGCTCGAAGGGGCGTTCGTCTTCGGCACGCTCGCTCCTGATCGTCGCTCTTCTTCGCGCGCTCGGCGCGGCCGCTGCTCGCGAAGCTGCGTCCGCTGCTCGTCCGGCTCCGCGTCGAGCGGCCGTTGCGCTCGTTCTACGACGGCGTGCACCACTACCGCGGCCACGCCGGCCTGCTGCTCAAGGTGTTCCTGTTCACGACCGCGATCCAGGCGGTGCGGATCCTCGCGATCTGGGCCTCGTGCAAGGCCGTCGGGATCGACCTCAGCCCACGCATCTACTACGTGATGGGCCCGCTGTTCTTCCTCGTGCTGCTCGTGCCGTTCACGCTGAACGGGTTCGCCGTGCGGGAGGCGTTCTTCGTCAGCTTCCTCGGCAGCGTCGGCGTCGAGCTCCGACGCCGGCCTTCGCGGCCGGCTTCCTCTTCTTCCTCGTCACGGTCGTGCTCGCCGCGCCGGGCGGCTGCATCCTCCTCTGGGAATCGGTGCGAGGCGGCGCCGCGGCCCGAGGTGGAGCATGGCTGACGCTGGAGCGGACTGACGTCGGCGTCGTCGTCACGACCCACAACGCCCTGCCGTGGATCGAGCAGTGCCTCGCGAGCGTCGAGGGCATCGCGACCGTCGTCGTCGACAACGACTCGAGCGACGACACGGTCGCGTTCGTGCGGGAGCGGTTCCCTGCCGTCACCGTGATCGAGCAGGCGAACCGCGGCCTCGCCGCCGGCTGGGCGCGCGGGCTCGAGGAGCTGCCGGAGCAGCGCTGGGCGCTGATCCTCAACGCCGACGCGTGGCTCGTCGGCGACGCGCTCGAGCGGATGGTCGCGCTCGGCGATGCCCAGCCCGAGGTCGCCGTCGTCGCGCCCGAAGCTCCTCAACCTCGACGGCTCGCTGCAGCGCTCGGTGCGCGGCTTCCCGACCCGCTGGCGCCTCGCGACGGAGTACTACTACCTCCGCAAGCTCGGCCCGCACACCGAGCTGCTCAACGGCTTCTACGGGGCGGGCTTCGACCACGCATCGGAGCGCGAGGTCGAGTGCGTGATGGGCGCCTGCATGCTGGTGCGCCGCGCCGCGATCGACGCGGTCGGCCCTCCCGACCCGAGCTTCTTCCTCTTCAGCGAGGAGGTCGACTGGCTGCTATCGCTTCGCCGCAGGCGGGCTGGACGACGGTGTTCACGCCCGACGCGCAGTGCATGCACGTGGGCGGCGCCTCGCACGGCGGCCGGCTCTACCGTGACAACCTGCGCGGCCACATGCGGTTCTTCCTCAAGCACCACGGGCTCGCGCAGGCGGAGAGCGTCCGGTCGCTGCTGCGCACCGCAACCGTCATCCGCGGCAGGATCGTCCGCGGCGAGAAGGGGGCGATGTACCGCGACGCCGCCCGCTGGCTCGGGACGGGCGACGTGCGCTCGCTGATCGAGCGATGAGCTCGGTCTTCCTGCTGATCCGGCTCGCGGTCGCGACGGGTCTCGTGCTCGCGCCGGGCGCGATCGTCGCGCGGGCGATCGGCGTGCGGAGCACGTCCGCGACGCTCGCCTGGGGGCTCGGGATCGTCTTCGCCGCGATGACCGTCGTGTTCGCCGTGCACGCGTCTCTGACGCTGGCGCTCGTGCTGCTCCTCGTCGTCGCCCTCGTCGCGGCGCCGTTCGCCGTCCGCCGCCCGATGGTGCCCGCGATCCCGGGGCGCAAGTTCGTCTGGGTGGCGGGGATCGTGCTCGGCCTCCTGCTCTGGCACGTCGCAGGCGAGATCGGCGGCGACGGTCTCTTCCACCTCGCCCGGGCGCGCAAGCTCCTCGAGTTCGGCGACCTGCACCTCTCGTCCGTGAACGAGTTCGCCGACGGCGGGCTCCACCCGGGCTACGCCTTCCCGCTCTGGCAGGCGTTCCTCGCGCTGATCGCGAAGGTCGCCTTCGTCGATCCGTCGAAGGTCGTGCTGCACGAGGCAAGCGTGCTGGCGCCGCTCGCGGTGCTGGCCGTCTACGAGGCGGGCTACGGGCTCTTCCGGCGGGTCGTGCCCGCGGCCGCGTCGGCCGGTGCGGCGGTCGGGATCGCCGCGATGGCCGCCGGGCACGGCGGCTCGTTCACCTCGCTCGCGCTGCCCGCCACCTCGTCGCGCCAGCTCCTCGTCCCGGCCGCGCTCGCGCTTGCGTTCGCGGCGCTGCGCGACCCGACGAAGGGGCTGCTCGCGAGCGTCGGCGTCGCGTCGCTCGTGCTCGCCGTCGTCCACCCGACCTACGCGATCTTCCTCTGGATCCCGTTCGCCGGCTTCCTCGCCGTGCGCTGGGCCTGGCGGTGCGAGAAGTTCGGCAGCGGCTCCCTCACCCTCGCCGCGCTCGTCGTGCCCGGCCGGGCTGTTCCTCGCCTGGCTGCTGCCCGTCGTCCGCAAGACGGCGTCGGTCAGCCCCGACGCGCACGAGCGCGCCCGCGGGTTCGAGCACTACGCGGGCCAGCTCAACGGCTCGGCCGACCAGTTCTGGGTCGCACCGCAGGTGTTCGGCCGCTCGGGCGCGATCGCCGTCGCCGCGCTGCTCCTGATCCCCTTCGCCGTGTTCGCGTCGCGACGCCGCTGGGCCGCCTACGTGGTCGGCGGCTCGCTGGCGGTCTTCGCGATCACGCTCGTGCCGTGGCTCTTCACCCCGTTCTCGGACGTCGTCTCGCTCTCCCAGTCGCGCCGGCTCGCCGGGTTCATCCCGTTCTCGTTCGCCCTCGCCGGCGGGATGGGCGTGCTGGCGGCGCTGCTCGGCCGCTTCGTCGTGCCGCTCGCGCTCGTCGCCGGGATCGTCCTGCAGTGGCAGTACCCGGGCGACTTCGGCTACGCGCTCCAGAGCGGCGGCCCCGCCTGGGCGACCTGGATCGCGGTCGTCGGCGCGCTCGTCGCGCTCGTCGTCGGCCTCTGGCGGTTGCGCTCGCTGGAGACGACGGCCGCGCTCGCGTCGGCGCTCGTGCTGCTCCCGACCTTCGTCTACGGGCTCTCCCACTGGTCGCCGTCGCCCGTGCGGACGGCGCGGCCGCTCACGCCGGCTCTGGTCGAGAAGCTGCGGACCGTCGTCCCGAAGGCGGACATCGTCTACTCGGATCCGGAGTCGAGCTACGAGGTCGCCGCCGCCGCACCCGTCTACATCTGCGTCGCGCCTCCGGGTCACGTGGCCGACACCGTGCAGAACTCGCCCTACCGCCGGCGCGACCAGTGGCTCGACTTCAAGACGAGCGGCGATCTCGGGATCCCGAAGCGCTGCGGTGCGAGGTGGCTCCTGATCGACCGCGAGCGCTCAGATCTTGCCCCGAAGCTGCCGATTGTCTATCGCGACGGCCGCTACGTCCTCTACTCGATCCCTCGTGTCTGAGCGCCCGTCGAGCAGCAGTGCCGGAGCAGCGAACGGCTCCGGCAAGCGCTGGCGGCGCGGCGCGCTGCTCGCGATCGGGCTCGTCTCGTCGGCGTTCTTCCTCTGGCTCGTCTTCCGCGACGCCGATCTCGACGCCGTCTGGCGCGCGCTCCGGGGCGCCGACGTCGGGCTCGTGCTCCTCGCGGTGGTCGTGATCCAGTTCGTCTACGTCGCCCAGGCGGCGCGCTGGCGGCGCATCGCCGGCACGCTCGAGCTCACCGTGCGCCGCTTCTACGCGCTCGTGCTCGGCGGTCTCGGGGCGAACGACGTCCTCCCGCTCCGCATCGGCGACCTCCTCCGCGCCCGCTGGCTCGCGACCTCCGCCGAGATCCCCACCGGCCGCGCCTTCGGCTCGGTGTTCCGCGACCGCGCCTGCGACGTGCTCACGCTCGTCGTCGCGCTGATCCTGTCGCTGCCGTTCATCGGCAGCGCGGCGTGGGTGGCGCGGATCGCGATCGGCGGCGTCGTCCTGCTCGCGATTCTCGTGCTCGTCGTGGTCGCAGCGATCGCGTACGTGCAGAACGCGGCCCCGCGCCCGCCGCGAGCACCGCAGCCTCGCGAGGAGGCTGCTGCGCGACACGATCGACGAGCTCGCCTCGCCGATCGGGCGGCGCACGATCCTGATCGCGCTCGGTCTCAGCATCGTCGCCTGGGGCATCTGGGCCTGCACGGCCGGGATCGTCTGCCGCTCGCTCGGCATCCACCTCTCGCCCGTCGAGCTCGTGTTCGTCACCGCCGTGATCAACCTCGGGGTCGTGATCCCGAGCTCGCCCGGGTTCATCGGCACCTACCAGTGGCTCGCCGTCTCGGCGCTCGGCGTCGTCGGCGTCGACGGCGATGTCGCGATCGCGTTCTCGCTCCTGATGCAGGCGGTCTGGTTCATCCCGACGATGCTCGTCGGCGGCGTGATCGCGATTCGCGAGGTGCATCGCGAGGCCGTGGGCGCTTCGAGGCCGTCCGGCTGAGCGGGTGGGCTCGGGGAGTCGGCGACGAGAAAGCCCTACGGGTGGTGAGGCACCGTTGCGACAGTGCGCTGCGGGTGGACGGTCCGGGCCATGTGAAGCGCCTGTCACGCGTAATCGGTCGTCACAACCTGCGGGTAGGGTCGGGCGGATGACAACGATCGCCCCCGAAGCCACAATCGGGCTTCTCGCAGTTGGACGTAGCGGCTTGCCGAGCCCAGTCGAAGGGCTAGCGCCTTTGTGTCTTCTATCCGTTCGGCCGACGGGCGGGGCCGCGATCGCGCCGTCTGTGGACCGCGCCTGCGAGGATCATCCCGACCGTCGTGATGAGGAGAATCGTGCCTAGACCGATGACCAGTGCCGTGTCCTCGTGGACGACCCCGAGCGTCGAGACCTGGCTCGCCTCTGTTGGCCCCGCGGCGGCGGACTGCTCCGCTGACTGTCCGGTGGAGTCCGCGGCCGGCTTCGGCTTGTTGGGCCGGGGCGTCGCCGGTGCGCCGTACGAGGGCGACGTCGCGATCACGGTCAGCTGCTTCGAGACCGTCGGGTTGGTACCGCGAAGGGCCGCCCTGGCCTTGGGCGACAGGGCCGACGAGGAAGCCGTTCCGCTGCCCGCGACCTTGCCGCCGCTGCTCGTGGGAATCGTCTCCACGTACTGGGAGACGGCGGAGGCCGGCCCATCGTCGGCTGCCGCCGAATATGGGAGGCCAAGGACGGCGACGGCGCAAACGAGGCAGCCGACGCCGAAATGAGCGAAACGGCGTTTTCCCACGATGAGCCAAGGGTAGCGCGCGAGCTCTCGGTAGGCGGGCCGGCGCTGGCGGGCGCGCTCGTGTCGTGTGGTGTCGCCGGCCTGCTCGTGTTGCTCGCCTGGGAGAATGGCGGGTACGACGCGACGACGCGCTACGCAACGACGATTGCGGTCTGGTGGGTGCTCGGGCTCGGTGTCGCGGTGGGGCTGCTCCCTCGGTCGCGGCTCAATCCCGCGGCGATCGCCGCGCTCGGATTGGGGGCCGCTTACTGCGCCTGGACGTTCGCCTCGATTCTCTGGGCCTCGAGTGCGGAGCGTGTTCTGGTCGAGTTCGACCGCGACCTCATGTACCTCGGCGTCGTCGCCCTGGTGCTGACGGCGGTTCGGGCGAGTGACCTCGGGCGGATCGCGGACGGGCTGGCGGTCGGGATCGCTGCCGTCGCTCTGCTGGCGTTCGCAAGCCGCGTGTACCCCGATCCGTTCCCGACGCGCGGGATCCCCGAGTTCCTGGCCGGGTCGGCGAACCGGCTCAGCTTCCCGCTCGGCTACTGGAACGGGCTCGCGATCCTCATGGCGCTCGGTGTCCCGCTCCTCCTGCGAGGTGCGCTCACGTGGCGCTCCTCGATCGCCCGCGGGGCAGCGATCGCCATGCTGCCGCTCCTCGGCGGGGTTACCTACCTCTGCTCGAGCCGCGGTGGCGTGGCAACCGCAGCGATGGCGGTAGGGGCATTTGTCGTGCTCTCGAAGGATCGCTGGCCGGTCGTGGGCGCCGTCACGGTAGGGGCGCTGGGCGCGGCTGCCGCAATCGTCGTCTTGCATGCTCGCCCGGCATTCGTCAACGGCCCGTCCGGTACCGCGACCGACCAGGGCAACAGCGCAGCGGTCCTGATCCTCCTCATCTGCATCACGACGGGCGTCCTCCTCGCCCTCGTCTCTCGCGCGCTCCGTGGAAGAGTCACGATCCCCCGCGCATTCGGCATCGCCGCCGCCGTCGCGGCTGTTGGCCTCCTCGTCGCAGGTGCCATCGCCGCGCACCCTGTGCGGCGCTTCGATGCCTTCAAGGCGCTGCCCACCCCCGGCTCGTACACCCCGGGAGACTTCGTCAACTCCCACCTTCTCGATGGCAGCGGCACCTGGCGTTGGCAGCAATGGTCGGTCGCCGTCGACGCGTGGCGGAGCGCGCCGGTCCGCGGCATCGGTGCAGGCGGATTCGAGGAGTACTGGGCGCAGCACAGGCCGCTCGACCTGTTCGTGAAGGATGCGCATTCGCTGTACGTCGAAGCGCTCGGCGAGCTCGGCATCATCGGGTTCCTGCTCCTCGGGGGTCTACTGGCGCTTCTCGCCGTCGCCGGAGCGATCCGCTGTTTCCGCTCGACTGCTGCCGAGCGCTCGTCGCGTGCCGCATTGCTCGCCAGCGGGTGCGCGTTTCTCGTCGCCGCGGGAATCGACTGGATGTGGGAGCTGAGCGTCGTCGGGATCGTCGGACTTGCAGTGCTCGCTGCCGGGCCGACGCAGGACGGTGCGCCGCGCCCGATGCCGGTTGGACGTCGCATCCTGGCAACTGCTGTCGCAGTCTTCGTGGTCGGCGCGTCGGCGGTGTTGCTCGTCACGGAGCTCGATCTCGAGGCCAGCAGACACGCGTCCGGATCCGGGAAGCCCGCGGATGCGCTCGCCTACGCGCAGTCGGCGCAGCGGCTCGCGCCGTGGGCGGCAACTCCCCGCCTCCAGATCGCACTCGTCAGAGAGCGGGTCGGCGAGCTCGAGTCCGCCCGACGGGCGATCGAGTCCGCGACCCGGCTGGATCCGCAGGACTGGACGCTCTGGCTGGTCCGCGCCCGCATCGAGACCAAGGCGGGGGCAGTCCAATCGGCCGCCGCGAGCCTCCGGAGGGCGGCTGCTCTCAACCCGCGCTCGCCGCTCTTCGCCGCTGCGAGACCTCCAGGAGGCTGAGCGGCGTCGCTACCGCAACCGCGCGAGATGCTTCATGCGGACGTCATTCCTCGTCGCAGTCGACGGCGCCGGCGCAGGCGCCGGCGAAGCTCTGCCGCTATCGAGTGGCGCGATTGCCTGACCGCTGCTTCCGGGTACGGATGCCGCTCGCGTTCCGCCGGCGGCGCGCCAGCCTGCGAGCCGACCACGAATCCCGGCCGGCGTCCGGTCGACCACGAGCTGCGCGGCGCAGATGCCGACTTCGCGCGCGACCGCGACGACCCCGCGCCTGCCCCGTGACGACTCCCCACTTGCGGAGCACGTAGCCGCGCCCGAAGCCGGTCAGGTAGTTCTTGCGGGCCGACCCAGAGCCGAGCGTCGCCGAATGCGAGTGCACCGCTCGCGCATCCGGCACGAGCACGCACCGGGCGCCGGCGAGCCGGAGTCGCAGGACGAGATCGACGTCCTCCCAGTAGGCAAACAGCCGCTCGTCGAAGCCGCCGCACTCGAGGAACGCCGCCCGGTCGAAGGCCGCCGCCGCGCCCGACGGCCCGAGCGGATCGGCCAGTGCTCGCGTGAGGACGCTGATCGGTTGGCCGTTCAAGTAGTCGAACACGAGCAGCGTGTCGTCGAGCTCGATTCCAGCGCTGTCGACGACTGTCGGGTCATGTGCCTCGAGCAAGACTCCTGCGGCCATCGCGACGCCGCGCGACGGGTCGAGTGCCGCCTGCGAGGCGCTCGGCAAAGTCCTGCTCGCACACGCAGTCGTCGTTGAGCAGTACGATCGTCTCCGACGCGGCAACGGCCGCTGCGCGGTTGATCGCCTTCGAGTAGCCGTGGTTGCGCGCGAAGCGGATCACGTCCACGTCGGGGAAGCGCCGCGCGAGCACCTCCGCCGTATCGTCGGTCGAACCGTTGTCGACGACGACAACCGCCGAGCTCGTGCCGAGCGACGGCAGCAGCCGCTGCAGGCGGCGCGCGCCGTTCCAGCTCGGCACGATGATCGTCGTGCTCACGGGGCGGCCCGCTCCGCGTGGACGACGAGGGCGCCGCCGAGTCCGGCTGCCATCGCAGCCGTCTCGAGGAGCGAGCCGGCGAGCGCGGCCGGGACAGCCGCCAGCTGCGCTCACGACCAGATCGCGCGTCGGGACGTCGGCGAGGTCGCGCTTGAGAGTGCGGAACGCGACGTTCTGCTCGCGCGTGAGGCGGTTGAGGAGCGTCTGAGCGGCACCGAGCAGGTTCTGGTCGAGAACGAGGTTGCAGACGCGCGTCACCACGAGGCCGCAACGCCTGAACAGGCTCATCAGCCCTCGTCGGGTGAAGTGGACAGCATGACGCGGCACGTCGAGATGGAACCATCGCGGCCCGCCGATCCGCGCCTGAAGGCTATCGAGGTTCGGCACCGAGACCACGAGCCGGCCGTGACGGCCGAGCGCCTCGACCGCTCGGCGCAAACCCAGTGCCGGGTCGTCAAGATGCTCGAGCACGTGCCAGAGGACGACAATGTCGGCGACCTCCGGTCGGCGCGCCGAGTGCCTCGACCGCCGTGTCCCGAACCGGCAGTGCGTGTGTCGCCCCGCGCCGCGTAGGGCTCGATGCCGACGACGCTGTGCCCCTGTTCCGCCAGCCGACGGAGGAGCCGGCCGTCTCCCGACCCGATCTCGATCACGCGCGATCCCGGCGCGAGCGGGCCGAGCGCACGGAGAACAGCGGCGTCCCCGAGGCGCCGCAGCGGCTCGAGCAGCAGGTCGACGGGAGCGGGCGGCGCAGCGTAGGCGCCGCCGCGGTACAGGCCCGTCGCATCGTGTCGGGAGCGACCGACCGTCACCGCCGTGCCGCACGACACGGCAGCGGTCGAGACGGTAGAGAGGTGCCGTCGCCCGGCGGTCGGCACGGCGAACCGAAAGCCAGGCGCTCCATCGAGGCACTACCGCAGGCGACACAGGCCGCACTCGTCGCCATCAGTACGCTCCCCGCCGCCGCAGAACGGGCGCGAACGTCAGGGCGATGATGCGCAGGTCGCGTCCGACCGACACGTTCTCGATGTAGTCGCGCTCGACTGCGAGACGCTCGTCGAAGTCGAGGGCACCGCGCCCGTACACCTGCATCGGGCCTGTCATTCCCGGCTTGACGGTCAGGCGGAAGCGCTGCTCCGGCGTGTAGTGCTCGACGATCTCGACCTGCTCGGGGCGTGGGCCGACGAGGCTCATCTCCGCCGCGCATGACGTTGACGAGCTGCGGAAGCTCGTCGAGGCTCGTGCGGCGCAACAGGCGCCCGACGGAGGTCACACGAGGGTCGTCGCGGAGCTTGAACGCCGGCTCGTCGAGCTCGCGCGATATCGACGATCTCGCTCAGCCGATCGTCGGCGCCTTCCACCATCGTCCGGAACTTGAACATCCGAAAGGCCCTGCCGCCGACTCCCGCCCGCCGCTGCACGAAGAAGACGGGGCCGTGGCTCGAGGCGCGGATCGCGATCGCGATCGCGATCAGGAGTGGTGAGAGCAGGACGAGCCCGAACAACGCCACGGTGAGGTCGAGGATGCGTTTGCCGAGCAGCGTCGTCCGGCTCGTGTCCCAGGTGTAGTACTCGATGAAGGGCAGATCTGCGACATGGGAGAGCTGTACCGCTGTGCCGAGCATCCCGCGAACAGGCGGCACGACGCTGAGCTTGAGCTGACGCGCACGCGCGACCGCGATCACCTCCGCCAGAAGACGCTCGTCGAGCGTCTGCGACGCGACGATGATGCGATCGATGTCGTCGAGGAATGCGTCGTCGGCGCGGAAGATCCTCGGGTCTCGCGAGTGGCGACCACCTCTACGTGGATGTCCGGGAAGAGCTCGAGCTTCCGCCGTGTCGCGTCCACGAGTGGGCCCTCGCCGAGGATCAGCGCGCGCTCGGGCGGGGTCACCCGCCGCCAACATGCGCGCGCGGCCACGCGGAACACGAAGACGCTGACGGCGACGAGAACCCAGAGCCGAAGCTCGCGGAGGCGCTCAGCTCGTTGAAGCCGAGGACGAAGAGCACCGTCGCAAGCGCGGTCGTGCCGGCGAGCGCGACGCCGACGATCCGTCCGAGCTCGTCGATCGTCAGGCAGCGGATCGAGCGGTGGTCACGGTCGTAGAGACCGCACACCTTTGCGACGAGAAGCCAGCCGGGAATGAAGAGCACGATCGCGGCCGCGTTCTCGGCCGGTGCGCCGGAGGCCCACACCGCTACAGCTGCGACGACTACTGCCATCGCGTCGCCGAGAGCGATCATCCGCCGACGGAGCGAGTCGCGTCGGAACCGGCGTCGCGCGTGTCGACTCGGCGCTCTGGCGACAGGTGCGGCTTGTGTCTCGTCTGCGGCGCGGCTAACCATCAGAACAATTCCCCTCCGGCCGGTCCCCGATCGGGGTGTGACCGCTCCTGTCGACAGAATACGGTGCCAACAGGCTTTACCCGAATGATCGTCCCGGCAAACGCGCGCTAATGTGTTATCAAATCAGACAACTTCGAGCGTTACCTGTCGAACGGTCTTCGTGCAAACTTGCTCGGCGCCGGGTGCGGCGTTGCGAATCGAGATGCTGCGGCTATATGCTCGAGCGGTGCTGCATCGGGGAACGCTGAAAGCCGAGGCGGCCGGCTTGACGACACTGGACGCTCCGGGGACGAGCGGCGGAAGGTCGCGATGCGACCCGCCATCCTGGACGTCGTGATCGTCTCGTACCGGTGCCGCGACCATCTCAGCCGCTGCCTCGCCAGCGTCGAGCGCTACGCCCCGGCCGGGACGAGCGTCTGGGTCGTCGACAACGACTCGCGCGACGGGACGGTCGAGATGGTGCGCGACCGGTTCCCGTTCGTCTCGCTGATCGAAAGCACGAGAGAACGTCGGTTTCGCGCGCGCCACGAACCGCGGCATCACCGCCGGCAGCGCCCCGTACGTGCTCGCACTGAACCCGGACACCGAGCTCCGCGAAGACACCCTCTCCGGACTCCTCGCGGCTGATGGAGGAGCACCCCGAGATCGGAATCGCCGGCCCTCGTCTCGAGCGGCCGGACGGCACCTTCGATCACGCGTCGCGTCGCTCGTTCCCGACCCTGCTCGGCGCACTCGGGCACTTCAGCGGCATCGGCAGGCGGCTCGAGCGCGGGCCGCTCGCCCAGTACCGCGCGCCGGAGGTCGAGCGCGGCCCGGTCGACGCGGTCAACGGCGCGTTCATGCTCATCCGCCGCGCCGCGCTCGAGGAGGTCGGCGCTCTTCGACGAGGGCTACTGGATGTACATGGAGGATCTCGACCTCTGCTACCGGCTTCGGCGAGGCGGGATGGCTGACGTGGTACGAGCCGACCTCGGTTGCTCTTCATGTGAAAGGCGGATCCGCCGGACGCCGATCCCCGCGGCTCGTGCATGCGTTCCACGCTGGGATGTCGCGGTTCTATGACAAGCACTATGCTCCGAACGCAGCGCCGGGGATCGCCACCGTGGTCCGCTTTGGGATTCGCGCGCGGATGCTTCTCGTTCTCATCGCCGGCGCCCCAGGGCGGGCATGGAGAGGGTCATCGTGGAGGTAAACGAAGAACTCGACCCTCTAGCCGTCGATATCGGCCACGGCCTCGCGCCAAGTGCCGGTTGCGATTCCCCGTACGCCGCCTCGAGGCGACAGAACGCATATGCCTGGGGGAAGTCCGTGCGCATCCTGATCACCGGATCCCTCGGGTACGTGGCGCCGTCGTTGATGAGCGAGCTGCGGCGACGGGAGCCCGACGCCGAGCTCGTCGGCCTCGACGCGGGCTGGTTCGCCTCGGGCCTCGTCGGAGACGGGCCGGCACCCGAAACGTCGCTCGACCAGCAGCGGTTGATCGACGTCAGGGACGTGACGGAGAAGATCTCGAAGGCGTCACGCACGTCGTTCACCTGGCGGCGATCTCGAACGACCCGATGGGAGATCGCTTTGCCGAGCTGACAGATGAAATCAACTTCCGCCAGTCGCTGAGGCTGGCAAAGATGGCAAAGACCGCCGGCGCGCGCGGGTTTGTGTTCGCTTCGAGCGCAAGCGTCTACGGGACGGGTGCGGACACTCCCCGTGACGAGTCGAGCGAGGTGGCTCCTCTCACTGCCTACGCACGCTCCAAGGTGGCGACCGAGAGATCGATACTTCCGCTGGCCAGCGAGACTTTCAACGTCACGTCTCTCCGCTTCTCGACCGCCTGCGGCTCGGAGCCCCCGGATTCGGCTCGATCTCGTCCTGAACGACTTCGTCGCGTCGGCCGTTACAACCGGCCGGATTGACGTGCTTTCGGACGAACGCCATGGCGACCGCTCATCCACGTCCGGCGACATGGCGCGCGCTCTCCTCTGGGGGTCTCGGATGAACGCTTCGATGCACCCCCGGCGGTCGTCGTGAATGTCGGCCGCGCGGATTGGAACTTCCGTATCGGCGAGCTCGCGCATGCCGTCGCCGATGAGATGGGAGGGGTCGACGTTTCGATCAACAAGGAAGGGCCGGCCGATAGGCGCTCCTATCGGGTGGATTTCTCACGCTGCAAGGACAGTTGCTCCGAATCACCAGCCGGCCGAAGAACTCGCCACGACGATCGCTGAACTGGCGCAGAACCTGAAGTTGCTTCCTGGGCTCGACGGCGATTTTCGGCAACAGCCCGCTCATCCGCCTTCGGGTCCTGAGCGAGCTCCAGGCGTCCGCGGCCCTGACCGACGACCTCCGGTGGACGACCAAGATTCGGGGAGCAGCGTGAAGGCAGTGATCCTTGCCGGCGGTCTAGGCACGCGGCTGTCCGAGGAGACTGAAGCGCGACCCAAACCGATGGTGACGATCGGCGGTATGCCGATTCTGTGGCACATCATGAAGATCTACTCGGCTCCCACGGAGTGACGACTTCGTCGTGTGTCTCGGCTACCGGGGCTACGTCCTCAAGGAGTACTTTGCGAACTATGCCTGCACGCCGCGACGTCACGTTCGATCTATCGACCGGTGACATGGATTTTCGACGTCGCGGAGCGGAACCGTGGCGAGTCACCCTGATCGACACAGGAGGGGACACGATGACCGGCGGGCGCCTTCGAAGGGTTCGCGACCTCGTCGATGAGACGGTTCGTCACCGATGGAGACGGGGTGGGAGACGTCGACATCCGCGCATCCATCGAGTTTCACAAAACGCACGGGGAAGCTGGCGACGATGACCGCCGTCGCCCCCCCGGGCCGCTACGGTGCGCTCGAAATCGACGGGGCCGGCACTGTCACGGCATTCCGTGAGAAGCCCGCGGGTGACGGCGGATTGATCAACGGCGGGTTTTTTGTCTTTGAACCTGGGGTCTTCGACCTCATCTCCGGCGACGATTCGATCCTCGAGGAGGAGGTGTTGCCGTCTCTTGCCGGCGATAGCCAGTTGGCAGCCTTCGAACACCCTGGATTTTGGCAGCCGATGGACACCCTGCGCGACCGCCGGCAACTGGAAGCGATCTGGGCGAGCGGGAATGCCCCATGGAAGGTATGGAGCAACTAGCGATGGGCCTTCGCGTGCTGCTCACCGGAGCGTCGTCTTTCTCCGGCTACTGGTTCGCGCGAGAGCTGGCTGAGCGCGGCCACCACGTCGTCGCGCCTTTGCGTCGCGCGGAGTCCGAGTACGAGGGCATCCGTGTGAAGCGCATCGAGATGCTGGCCGGATTGGCAGACGTCGTCTACAGCGCTCCCGCCGGATCAGAGCGGCTTCTCGAATGCATCACTTCCCAAGACCGACTCGATGTCCTCTGCGTGCATCACGCCGTTGTCGGGGACTACCGCTCCGCCGACTTCGACGTGGCCGCGGCGATCGCTGCCGCCACGGATGACGCCCGCAAAATCACGGAGGCGGTGACGTCGAAAGGGGCTACCGTCGCCTTGCTGACGCGGTCGGTCTTCGAGGCGGGGCAAGGCGTGAGCGACGATCCGCGGGCGATCGGCCTCTACGCCGTGGCCAAGAGCGCGACGGTGGGCGTATGGGCGGAGCACGCCCGGCGCTCGGGGCTGGCGCGGGCGGAGTTCACCGTCACGAACCCGTTCGGGCCCTATGAGGAGCCGCGCCTGGTCGACTTCCTCGTGAAGACCTGGGCAGCGGGCGGGACACCGACGCTACGCGCCCCATTGTGGTTCCGCGACAACATTCCTGTCCAGCTCATGGCTGCGGATTACGCAGCGTGCGTCGAGCGCGCCGCGCAAGGAGCTGCCATCCGGCGCGTACCGAGCCATATGGTCGCCTCGAATCTCGAGTATGCAAGACGCGTCGGAGACGAGTTCGCCACTCGCTGGGAGAAGCCGTGTCCGGTCGGAGTCGACGGCGTCCTGGATGCGGGCGAGCCGCACCTGCGCATCGGGACTGACCGCGTCGAGTGGTCGGATCATGCCCTGGACGAAACGACGTTCTGGGACGACTACGCTGCGTATTACGCGGCGCTGCCAGCTCCGCTAGCCGGATAGGAGAGAGAGAGTGAAGTTCGAACCCTTGACAGTGGATGGCGCCTTCGTCGTGAGCCTCGAGCCGCGGGGCGACGAGCGGGGTTGGTTCTCGCGCCTCTTCTGTCAGCAGGAGATGGCGGAGATCGGGCTCGACCCGCGGATCAGTCAGGTCAACAACTCCTTCAGCAAGGACGCGGGCACGTTGCGCGGGCTCCACTACCAGCTCGGCATGGCAGCTGAGACGAAGCTCGTACGCGTCGTCCGCGGCGCGGTATTCGACGTCGTTGTCGATCTGAGGCGCGAAAGCCCGACCTTCAAGAGTTGGGCCGGCGTCGAGCTGACGGACAAGAACCGGAAGATGATGTACGTACCGCGCGGCTGCGGCCACGCGATCCTCACTCTCGCCGACGACACCGAACTCGTCTATTTCGCGAGCCAGCAGTACAGCGGGGAGAGCGAGCGGGGCGTGCGTTGGAACGACCCTGCCTTCGGGATCGACTGGCCCTTGGAGCCGACCGTGATCTCGGAGAAGGACGCGTCCTGGCCGGACTTCGGACAGGGATGACGAGATGCCGCTAGACGCCCCGATGTTCTCGATCGTCACGCCGGTCTTCCGGACGATGCCTTCCTCGAGTATCTCGAGGAGTGCATCGCATCCGTCGAGGCACAGACCTTCGACGACTGGGAGCTTTTCCTCGTCGACAACGGCAACGAAAGCGATCTCGCGAACTGGCTGGCCGAGCGTACGGCGGCGGATCAACGACTTCGCGTAATTCATTCCCACGAGAACCTAGGCATTGGTGCGGGTTCACAGCTCGGAGTCGATGCCGCGAATGGCGAGTTCATCGCACTTCTCGATCATGACGACACGCTGTCGCCAGTCGCGCTCTCGCGGATGGCGGAGGCGATTGCGTCCGATCCTATGGCCGACTACCTGTACTCCGACGAGGACAAGATCATCGGGCAGGAGTTATCGATCTATGGCCTGCCCTTCTTCAAGCCGGACTGAAGCCTGAGTGGTTTCGGGCTCAGATGTACACTTGCCACCTAAGCATCCTCAGAACGAGCCTGGTTCGCAATGTCGGAGGTTTCCGTGAGGGCTTCGACGGGAGCCAGGACCACGACCTTGTACTGCGCGTCACCGAGAGGGCACGGTCGATCATCCACGTTCCGGAAATCCTGTACCACTGGCGCGCACACGACGGGTCGACGGCCCAGTTATCGGGCCAGAAGCCGTTCGCGCACGAGGCTGGTAGGAAAGCCGTCCAGGAACACTGCGACCGCATCGGAGTGGATGCTGACGTAGAACATGGGCTGCACCCAGGCGTCTATCGTGTGAGACGGCGGATCCACGGCATGCCGCTCGTCAGCTTGCTCATACCGATCTATGGGAAGAGCGCGCCGATCCGCGGCCACGTCGAGTCCCTGGCGCTGCATTTCATTGAGAGTGTCGAGCGTTTGACTACGTACGAGAACTTCGAGTACGTGATCGCATACGACTCGAAGATAGATCCAGCACTGCTCGCCGAAGTCGAGCGGATCTGCTCCCGTCCGGTGAAGCTCATCGAGTACGTCGAGCCGCCGGAGGGCTTCAATTTTGCTGTGAAGGTGAACATGGCCGCGGTTCGATCGAGCGGTAAGTACCTCGTCGTGCTCAACGACGACCTCGAGATCATCACCTCGGATTGGATCGAAGAGCTGATCGGCCATGCGCAGGAACCGACGGTGGGTGCGGTCGGTGGTTTGTACTACTTCGAGGACGACACGATTCAGCACGCGGGTGTGGCGTGCGCAGACGGTCCATACCACATGTTCTACAGGGCGCCACGTGAGACAAGCGTGTTCGGAAGTCACCTCCAGGTTGTTCGCGAGTGTGCGGTGTTGACAGGCGCGTGCCTCGCCGTGCGACGGGAGACATTCTTCGGGTTGGCGGATTCACTGAACGGCTCCCGAACAACTTCAACGATGTGGATTTCTCTCTGAAGCTCGGCGCACTCGGCCTGAGAAACATCTGGACACCCTACGTCCAGATGTATCACTTCGAGTCGAAAACCCGCGAGAACACTGTGCAGGCTTTCGAGCTCGAGCGCCTAAGTCAACGCTGGTCTAGGCTTACATCGACCCGTACTACAACCCCAATCTGAAGGGTGCTTGGCCAAAGTGGCAACACTTCGATGATTGGGATGAAACCGACCGCGGCTGGTCCCATGTTGTTACGAGTGTTGGGCAGCTTGATGTAGAGGGATATCTGGAGATGACCGGATCTCGCGGCAGAAGTCGAGCTTGATCCATCGTGAGCCCCAAAGAGCATTTCATGAGGGTGGGATACTGCGAACAACGGCGCCAATCGGTCAGACGCTCTCGGCACAAGCAGGATCAGAATCGCGGTGCACATGGGATGCTGCACGCGCCCGCTGCCGAGGACGGATTCAGTCGTGAGGGGTATCTCCTGGCGAATCCGGATTTGTACGATGTCGCTGCGAAATTCCCGAGCTGGGACGCCCACGAACACCTGGTCATGTTCGGCGTCGCGGAGAAGCGCTACGTACGTTGCCGCTACTCAGTGCGGAGATGATCGGGCTTGACGAGTCGATGAGCGATGAGTCCCGCTTTTCCGTATCCGAGGCATCGAGGGAGTGGCCGTTGAGTACATCGAATGTTGGCGCGCGTCTCCTTCATGAGGTTTCGGACGCCCCCGCCGTAGACGCTCCCACAGTCGGATTGCCCGCGAACGAGGTCGAGCGTGACGCCCGCGGCGGCGAGGTTGTCGTCGTGCTGGGCATGCACCGGTCTGGAACCAGCGCTGTCGCCGGGGCGCTCGTCGCGGCCGGCGCATGGGCCGGTGAGCCGGATGAACTGATGCCCCCTCATCCGCAGAACTTGTTCGGCTATTTCGAGCGGACCTCGACCGCTGCGGAGCTAGACGCTCATCTTCACGAGCTCGGCGGTACGTGGTCAAGCCCTCCGCTGGACCAACTGCAGGTATCGGCTCTCGCGTCTCATCGGGTGCGGCTTCTTCAGAGTCTGATCTCGGATGTCGTGGCACGAGCGCCGGCCGGCGCTGTCCCCCTCGTCAAGGATCCGCGTCTTTCGCTCTTCGCATCCCAACTCGCCGCGTTTCTCGACGACTCCGCGAAGGTGATTCTCTGCGTCAGGCATCCGGTCGAGGTAGCGCGATCACTGCTCGAGCGCGACTCCATCCCGATCCAGGTCGGACTCGCACTCTGGGAGTTGTACAACGTCTCCGTTTGTTCCGGATTCGCCGGGAGGACGGTCGAAGTCGTTCGCTACGACTGGCTTCTCGAGGACCCAAACGTCATCTCCGGCGTCCTGGGACACACACTCGGCATCAAAGACCACGTTCCTGAAAGTGCGTACGAGGCGGCTGCGAAGTCGCTGTCGCAAGAACTCCGTCACCAGCGCGTCGCTCTCGGCGACGACGAAGATTGGATGTCGCTCGCGGTCGCACGGCTGTGGCAGAGGCTGAGCGCCGCCGCGGAGTCTCCCCATGCTTTCCCACTGGAGCATGCGGCGCTGTCGCGGGCGTCGCGCGAACTGCTGCTAACCGGCGGTGATCTGAACCGGCTCCCGGCGTCACCAACGACGCTTGAAGAGGCACAGGCCGAAATCGAGCGGTTGAGTATGCGGCTCTCGCAGCACAAGGGCGAGCTTGAGGGCGTATTGGCGCAGCGGGAGAGTCTTGCTCGCGACCTGGAGGAAGCACGTACGACCAACGAAGGTCTCAGCGACGAACTCTCGCAGCACAAGGGCGAGCTTGAGGGCGTCTTGGCGCAGCGGGAGAGTCTTGCTCGCGACCTGGAGGAAGCACGTACGACCAACGAAGGTCTCAGCGACGAACTCTCGCAGCACAAGGGCGAGCTTGAGGGCGTATTGGCGCAGCGGGAGAGTCTTGCTCGCGACCTGGAGGAAGCACGTACGACCAACGAAGGTCTCAGCGACGAACTCTCGCAGCACAAGGGCGAGCTTCACCTGGCACTAGTCCAGCGGGACAGTCTCATCCGACAGCTTGCAAGAGCTCGCACCGTAATCGAGCGTCTCGCCACCGAGGTGGACAAACAGGAGAAGGCTCTCCGCGCCTCGCTGATGGAGCGAACGAGGATGAGGGACGAAGCTATCCGCACAGCTGCGGCAGGCGAAGGGGCAGCTCGACCGGGCGTTAATCGACGGTGATGCTGCCGCTAATGCGCTCACGGTCCTTCAGGAGCATGCAAACGAACTGTCGGAGGATGCTGCGGCGTTCCTTGAACGGTCGCGCCATCTGGAGGGTGAGCTGACCCGTATTGACAAGCGAGCTCGGCTCCAAGCTCGCCGAATTGACGGCTGCGCGAGATCACGAGAGCAGCTTGCCGTTGATCTTGAGCAGAAGAATGAGGCCTTGCCGACGCACTGCACCGGTCGCTCGTCGCGAGCGATCACGCCCGAGGCTTCGTCGAGTCTCTCCGGTCGGTCGTAGGCGACTTGCAATCCTGACGCCGCACTCGACTCACTCGACGAGGCGGAAATCGTCAGATGGGTGGACTATGGCGATCGAAGAGCGAGAGCGCCTCCGCGACGCCATCGCGACGCTTGTGATCGAACTTGATGCGGTGAATCGACATCGCGAGGAACTGGTCGGTGACCTTAGTGCAATCTGTGGCAGCGAGTCTTGGAAGATCGGACGAGCACTTACATGGCCCGTACGGCTGATCCTGCGTCGGCGCCCGCACCACACCGACAACCGTATCTCCGAGAATGCAGGGGAAGATGAAAGTTCCTCGAGCGACTGATAAGACCAACGGTAGTGGCAGGTCCTGGCGGAATCACCCAGCCGATGTGCCTATTGGCCCTCGACGACTTCGGCCAACGGGGCCGACTAGAACGCGCCCGCCCTGCTTCGACGGTGACGAAGCGGAAACCAGAAGCAAGCCTGCTGCCACACGGCGCTGCGCCAGCGAGTCGACCCCGCCGTGAAGCGAAGCGCAAATCACTAGGCCAACCGCGCCAACGACATTGACGGGAACCACGTCCAGGCAGCTCCAAAAACTGTGGCTCATGCCCTGTTGATCTGCGAGACGGTACGTCCAGATTCAGGAGGCAGAATTGCGACAAGATCAAATAGCGGCGCGTACGTGGGATCAGGACCGTTCGCTTCAAGAGACGTCGAACGTAATTCATGACGGGGCGCAGGGGGAGGCCGACCTGCTAGACCGAAGTCGCGGCTACGTCTCGGGAGTTCTACTCGGGAACTTCCCACAAGCCGTTCCGGCGGCAGGTGCCTCGATCCTAGAAATCGGCAGCGGCCTAGGCTGGATCATGCAAGCGATGAGCGAATTCCTGCGCGAGCGAGCTCGGGAGCCGCAACAGATCCTCGGGCTCGATATAGCGCCGAGCATGATTCGCCAGGCTCAACAGCGAGTTGGACCCGATACCGACCTTGGGTTCGTCCTGTACGACGGAGTCACCGTGCCTCTGCCAGATGCGACTCTCGACCTGGTCTACAGCGTGGCTGCACTTCAACACATCCCGCGTCCATTCGTGTATAATATCTTCTTCGAAATCGCCCGGATCCTCAAGCCCATGGATGGGCGGTCTTTCATTTCTTGTCCACGGACGCCCTCCCCGAGCAGGAGAAGGTCCACCCTTGGCGGGACGAAGTACGCAACCAAGTCCAAGGGAATACGGCCCACTGGCATCATTTTTATACGTCTAAGGAGTTACGCGACGTTCTGCGGATTACCGGCTTCCCCTACGTCGGCGTCCGGGACGACGATTGCGGCCAGATCGTCACGTGCGTTTCCAATTCGCCGCTTCAGCCGCCGGACGACTTCGATCCAGCAACCTATCTACGTCTGAATCCGGACGTCCGAGAAGGGAGGCTGACCCGCTGCAGCACTGGCTTCGGTTCGGCCACGAAGAGGGCCGTCAGTGGAGGTAGTCGCCGGGATCTGTACGACCCACCCGCTCCTCGCAAGCTGGCTTGCTCGGAGAGCATTCGCCCGCAACCGGCGGACTGAGGCCTCGCCGCTGTGTGATGACCCCCAGGCCGAGCGACCTCCGCAAGCCATCTCGGTTGTCGCCGCGCGCGTGTAGACACCACGCGGACGTTGACTGTCCGCTCGCTTCGGCTCGCTTACGCCGCGTGAAGGTCTTCGTACGGTGTCGATTAGCTCAACACCTCGTCAACGATGTGCTCGGCGATCGCCATGCAGGAGGTCGCCCCCGGCGACGGCGCGTTGCGTACAGCGGTGACAGTCCCGATTCTGGAAATACGGAAGTCGTCGTCGAGCGCGCCGTTCGGCTCTAGCTGTCCTGCCTACAGACGTTGTGAACGCGGCTGATCGGGGGTCGGCCGCCGAGTGAGCTGTGTGGTCTGTGCGTCGTTGTAGTGGCGGAGCCAGTGTGGCAGTGCGGCTGCGCGGTGTCGGATGCGATGCGGTAGGTGAGGCCGTAGGCCCATTCGCGGGCCATCGTCTGGTGGAAGCGCTCGACCTTGCCGTTGGTCCGCGGCCGGTAGGGCTTGGTCGTCAGGTGGCGGATCTGCCGTGTCGGGCGAGCAGCTCGCGGAGCGAGCGGTTGCGGGTGTAGGCCCAGGCGTTGTCGGTCATCAGCCGCTTCGCGCCGTGATCCCGTGGCGGCGAAGAAGGCGAGCGCTCGCTCGACGAAGCCGGTGACGGTGGCGGCGCTTGCTCGTCGGCGTGGAGCTCGACGTAGGCGAGGCGGGAGTGGTCGTCGACGATCGCGTGCGACGAAGTCGACCGCCGTCGCGCTGCTCGGCGGTCCTGGCTGCGGCGGTCACCGGTGACGCGTGGCCGGGCCGCTGGAAGCGGACGTAGCTCGCTGACGTCCATGTGCAGCAGGTCGCCGGGGCAGGGCCACTCGTAGCGGCGGGCCGGCTCCCGCTGCCGGCCGCGGCGGCCGCGAGAGGCCGTGCCGCTTGAGCACCTTCCAGACGGTCGAGTGGCGGAAGCCGGTCGCGCCGGCGACCAGCCGCGGCCCCCAGCCGGTCTCGCGGCGGCAGGCGCAGATCGCGCTCCGCGAGCTCGGGCGCGAGCTGCCGCGGCGAGCGGCGCGGCCGGCTCGAGCGATCGAACAGACACGACAGCGTCGCCCGCGCCTCCTCGCTCGCGTCCAACCAGCGATGCCACCAGCGGTGCGCCGTCGCCGGCGAGACGCTGAACGCGGCCGCCGCCGCCTTCAGCGACACCCATCCTCGATCGCGCGCACCAGCGCGTAGCGGCCAGCCAGTCCGAGCTTCGCGTTACGGTGAAGCGACATCCGGCCCTCCTTCGGGCGTGAGTCCTGGCGAGACCCACAGCCTCGAAGGAGGGCCGGATAGAACCCTCAGCCGTTCACAACCTCTGTAGGCAGGACAGCTAGCGCGGCGCCCGAACGCCGGCGGGCGCAGGCATGAGATCCGCGGCGGAGATCTTTTGGCTTTGAGAGGCTGTGTCAGTGAGGGTAGGGGGATGCCGCCGCTCTTACAATCCGCTCGTAGACATCCCGAGGCAGGGAGTACTGGGCCACGGGGTCGCTGGTCTTAACAGCGAGGCAGACGCTTCGTAGATACCCGAGCTCCCGATCAAGAACCGTCACGTCGTTGTTTGGCCTTTGCGCGACCGGCGTACACACCGCCGCCTCCGCATGTTCAGCTGCAATGATGCGAAAGCCAGTTGCCTCGTTGAACAAGCCACGCCATGCGTCTCGCGAAAAGCGAAGAAGTCCCACGGCGCGTCGTGGACTGGCCACGTCTGATGAGTTTGCGTGAAGACCCAACCGCCCATCTTGAGGACACCATTTATCTCCTCAACCGCTTTCCACGGCATGATGAAGTGTTCAAAAGTTGACATGGAGAATATTCCATCGAACTCCGCTGAAAACCGTTGCGTGAGCCAATGTGCATCTCCTACGACATCTACATTGGTCCGGCCCGTATATCCAGCCCAACGTAGTCACACTGCTCAAACAGGTGTCGCCGCGAGATTCCGGAGCGAGCCCGAGATCCTAGCTCGAGGACGCGCGCACCGGAGTGACTCATACGCGTGACGAACTTCTCCAAAACGCGATTGGCAGGATCGTCGGCTTGGTCAGCAACTATCTCGGATGATATGCGTTCACCACCGATGGAAATGAACACCCGCCGGTGTGGCATCTCGCCCGTCACAAATGAGCGCAGACTAAAGCCCCAACCTCGCGCTGCGTCCCCGTACTGGAACGAGGTCGGGCCGCTCCTCAGCAGTGACCTCTGCCTCCATCTGCTCATCTCCGGCCCAGAGCTGGATTGGCGTCGCGGAGGACCAGCCGCGAGCAAATACCGTCGAACGAAAAACTATGAACTCGTCTATATACGATGGCATTTCTACAGTTCCCTCAAGCAGCTGCGAGCGGCTTCACCTTGCGACTCAGGATGGTGTGATTGCGCCCGCACGGAGTGATTCCATCTCGGGTGTTGTCTCGCGAAGTCCGCGGCAGGTCACCACCTCTGCGGCCATCCGCAGACAACGGCAACACGTAAAGCCTGGCGGCGGCGAAGTCCGCCTCGCTCTCTGCGTTGGTTGGAAATCGGCCCCGGGCGTCATACCTGTACACCGTCGGCGCGTTGTCCGGCGCGGAGATGTGAGCGGACCTGGAGCCCGACTCGTGCCCGTGGCGCGCCCCTAGCCGTACTCCCTGTACCGGAATCGCGAGCGACTCGGGATCGGCCCTGTATCGATCGTCCGTCCCGTGTCAAAGGCGATGAGGCACCCCGTGTCCCTTTCCCGATAGAAGCCAACGCCATCCACCGTCTGCAACTTCAGTTCGTCACTCATGCCAGTATGGCACGATATGGTGGCGAGGGTGCAGGGTGAGGGCTCCCACGTCTGATTCGCGTCGAAGCCGTCGGTCAGGGGCCCTGCCAACCAACCGGCATCAAAAGGTGTTATCCGTAGACACAACGGCTCCGCCTTCGACGGCAGCAGGAGCGACTCATCGCTCTGTCATCGTCTGCTGGCTTCCCCGCTGCCCCATGGAACACAGCGGGGCGTTGCTGAGTCAGCGACTCCCGCGACTGCTTGCGATGGCGCCACCCGAGCCGGGTGGGGATTGCCGAATCGTCGGGACGACCGGCCCGACAATGCATATCGTGATTCTGCCATCACACCGGGTGCTTGCCCGATCTGCCTCGGGTCATCGTGTCCGTGACTGTGGAAAACCTGTTGCGCACCATAGGTGAACGGTGCCCGCCAGCCGCGCGCCAGGACCGGTGCTCCTGCATCACGTTGGCGTCGTCGCGCCGCTCCCTACACGCGCACGCGACGCTGGCGAGCCAGACAGCGATCCGGCATTGACGGCGGGGAGAGCATCGCCGTGGCTGGGCAGAGGCATGATGCCCGCCGACGACGTGAGAGAATTACGATCTCGAGGTTGCCGGTGGCGGGCTGTCCGGGCAGTGCAGGTTACCGCAACACTTCGTCCACGATGTGCTCGGCGATCGCCATGCTAGGACGTCGCGCCCGGGGAGGGCGCGTTGCGGACCGCGGTGACGCAGCCGATCCGGCTGATCCGGAAGTCGTCGACGAGCGAGCCGTCCGGGTCGAGCGCCTGCGCGCGGACACCGGCCGGCGCGCGCACGAGGTCCGCGAGCGCGAGAGCTCCGGCACGTAGCGGCCGGGCCTGGCGCGAAGGCGCCCTTGCTGACGAGGAGCCCCGAAGCTCGCGCAGACCCATGCTCCAGTGCCTTCGCGCCAAGCGTCGGAAGCCGCCGCGAGCGGAGTGCTCGCAGCCACGTCGACGAGGCGGACATCGCGCCAGTTCGGTAGCCCTCGCGGGCGAGAGCGAGCACCGCGTTCGGCCCGACGTCGACGCCGCCGTCGACGCGGCGCGTGAAGTGGACGCCGAGGAACGGGTACTGCGGGTCGGGGACCGGGTAGAGAAGCCCTCGGACGAGCTCGTCGCGGCCGGGCGCCAGGCGGTAGTACTCGCCTCGGAACGGCACGATGGCGGGCTCCGCCTCGTCCCCCGCGACCCGGGCGAGCCGGTCGGACTGCAGGCCCGCACAGATGACGAGACGATCGAACTCGTGCTCGTCGCCGGCGGCCACGCGAACGCAGTCGGCCGGGCTCGCGACGTCGGTCACCTTCGCGCCGAGGAGTACCGTGCCAGCCGCCAGGACGTCGTCGCGGAATGCCTGCGCGACCGCGCGATAGTCGGTGATCGCCGTCGTCGGCGAGTGCAGACCGGCGATCCCCGCGGCGTGCGGCTCGATCTCGCGTCAGCTCGGCGCCGTCGAGCCAGCGGACGCCGGGCACGCCGTTGGCGCCGGCCACGTCGCTCGAGCTCGCGAAGCCGCTCGATCTCGGTCTCGTCGACGGCGACGACGAGCTTCCCGCATCGCTCCATGGGCACACCGCGGTCTCGGCGCAGTACTCCCGGAGCAGCCCGACGCCGCGGCGGCAGAGCTGTGCCTTCAGCGAGCCCGGCGCGTAGTAGATGCCCGCGTGGACGACGCCGCTGTTGCGCCCGGTCTGGTGGAGCGCGATGTCCGGCTCCTTCTCGAGCACGGTCAGCGCGGCGTCGGGCTCGAGCTCGGCCAGGCGTCGCGCGACGGCGAGCCCGATGATCCCGGCTCCGACGACGCCGATGCGCATTCGGGCTAGTTGATCGATAGTAAGGCGGTCGACGGGAACGTCATGCAGGTAGGAAGCGCGGTAATTCGCCAAGACTGCTCGAGGTCTCCCTGCTCGCGGACGCGATCTTGATCGAGCCATACGGCGGCGTCGCATTGACTGCGGAGGCGATCAAGGGCATGGTGGACGTGTTCTCCGACCCTTCAAACCGGCCGACCACTACCGTTCCCGGCGGAGGCAAGTTCTTCGAGCCAGAACTCGAGAAGCGTTAACTCGTGGGGCTGCGTGATTCCCGCATCCGTCAGAGCCTCGTAGGCCAGTATGAGATTCTCGGCGACTTTGAGCTCTGGTCGAATGGTCGCTGTCACTAAGTCGATGCAGCGCTCGACTTCGAGGTAGCACGGGATTTCCGATTCAAAGTCCCTCATGTACTCGTGTGGATTACGTATCTGATTAACGGACGCACCAACGAATCCCAGCTGGTAGCCGGCTGACCACATGACGGGCTGCGCGACATAGCCGCGCAAGATGTCGGTGAAACGAAACGTCACCGTGCTGGGAAGGTAGAGCAACGGGAACAGTTCGGCGCAGAAGGCAGTGTTCTGTGAATTGAAGGGACTTATTGTCCCGCGTCCCAGTACCAGCGGAGGCCGCTGCTCGAAGATGCATTCCTGGCCGACGGTGAGTCGGTAGATCGCGTCGACGTCAGGGTCGCCGTCCGCTAGGCCCTGCCAGACGCCGACGGTTGCGTCGGCGGGCCGCGTGGCGGACAGATCGATCAGGCTGTCCGAGTCCAGGACTCTGGGTAGACGGCAGACCCCGCGGCCAGATGTGTTGCTGCGTGAAGCACCGGTAGGTGTTCACGAAGCCTAGGTCGGGCGAGGTGCTCTGATACTCCCCGCGGAACGCCGGGAAGGACCAGCCTTGTTTCGGGACGTTGTCGTCGTCGGTCTCGGCGATAACGGTGGCGCCGATCCTTACTGCTGCGAGATAGCCGAGCATCTTGCGCGAATAGTGATTCTCCGGGAGGGCGACCGCGAACGACGACGTTTTTGGTTCCACCGGCAGATAGGTGGCCCCCTCCAGATGCCAGACGATGGGGCTTTTCCGGTCGCCGACGACGACCGTGTGCCAGTTGGGCAGCTGTGCATACGCTTTTGGCGCGTCGCCAGGAGGGTTGATCGTGGTGATGACTACGACATTGCGCTTGGCTGTGCCGCTCAATGCAGTTCCATCCGTTGGGACATTAAGGAGTCGAGGAGATCGAGGAGTGTCGAGGGAGATATGCTGTAATCGGAATAGTGTTCGGTTGTGACGTTGCTGATGTCTTCACGCAGTCGGCGCGAGGAGGGTTGCTGAGCTGCCAACCCTGACCTTGCCCCACCATTCCAACTGACTTAGATGTCCGGTGTCTGAATACGCGATGCCGTCTTTGTCGGCGAGCCAGGTCAGCAGAACCAGACCGCTGCCGACGACGGCGACGAATATGTCGCAGGCGTAGGCCCAAAGGAGGGTTTCGGGGAAAGTTGCGAGTGTACCGTCGACAATTTCGACGTCGAGATGCGCGACTGCCTTACGGATCTCATGGACGGTCTCGTCGCAATCCTTGTAGCCGTCCAGGTAGATCAACACATCGCAGCCGTAATGAGCATCAAGGCGCTGGGCCATAGCAGCCACGCCCTGCGACTTGTTCCAGCCAGGCCTTGTTGTGCACACGCAGGTTCACGAAGAAAATGAACTTGGACGATGACACGGCGATGTTGAGCCGGTCTGCAAGTCCGGTTCCGCCGCGCGCAGCGAGGCGCTGGGCTGCGCGATGTACGCGGGCAGCAAGTGCTCGGTCAATGGCTGTCGCAGTCGGTCGGACCGGAAGGCGGCGGTCGTTGACGAGCCGCAAGAACATCTCCGTTGGAGATGACAGCTCAAGCACCGGACACGGCAACTCGTCCGCGAAAATCTCGGTAAGCGAAATCCAGGGATTCGCGGTCGTGTAGATCGCGTCAACCCGCTCCAGGGCCTCGTTCCGCAGCAACCACTCCACGCCGGAGATGTCGTTCCAGAAGTAGTGGCCCAGGTTCGTGAGGACTCCCGACACCAGTGCCACGCTGTGCTCCGACTCGCGGTAGCGGCGCACCTCCGCGGAGTGCTCCAGGCAGGCAGCGACGTACCGGCAGATGACCTGTTGGGGGTCGACCCAGTCGCTACCGATAGGTTCTGGTGGATGATCACGTCCTTGTCGATCAGCCAGACGAAGGACAGGTTGCCGGGCCAGCCTAGACTCGTGCCGACGAGAATCGGATCCGGCCCCATGAACTCGTAGACCACGGTCGCCAGGACGGGCACGACATCCAGGGCATAACCATTTGTGTGCTCTCGGGGTTCCCCAGTGCAGGGATCTGGGATCGAAAGTCGCGCCGACCGCACCACTTCGTCTTGGAACCGATTGCTGAGCTTGGGGTTGCCGGTCAGGAGTGTCCGCCCGGGAGAGAGAGGTACGTCGGGGACCAGATCTGCTGGGTTGTTGTTCTGCTGGAACATCGACTGGACAGCAGCGAGGTCCACACCAATCGCTTGAAGTGTCTCCGCGTGATAGGGGAGGGCGTCATAAGAAGTGCCTCAATGTCGGCACTGGCGAACAACGCTGAATCGATCTCTGTTACTGACGGGATCTCGGAGAGCGGCTGCTGCGGCGCAGCGGTCGGATCGAGGCCAAGGCCGCTAGAACCTGCCCACGTCTTGCTCGGCGGGTCGCTGTTGTCGCATCCTCTCGCTGAAGTCGGCCGTACTCGATCGCTACCAAGTCAAAACTGGAGAAGTTGCTGTGGATGACTACCTTGGCCACGATCGGCGCCGGGACCGAGAACCGGAGCGCGGCAGCTGGGCTCGCGTCGAGATGCGGCGCGAGCACAAGAGCTCGCCCAACGCGCTCCAGACGTGGACTGTGATGTCCGGCAGCAACGCCAAGCCCTCGGACATGTGAAACCGGATCACGACCTCCTGCTCGCCGGCGTCAAGCGCGACATCGGTGGGAGGTCACTGTGACGTCCGGCGCCACGGCGAACCTCAAGGACCCTTCGGGGCCTAGAGTCACCCCAGGTCCGGCGGTGCACGCCGACAGATCAATCGTCTGAACGGCTCACGCGGCTCCCCTGCCCGCCTTGCGTCAGCTGCTCGCCCTGATCGGTAACGCCCTACAACGGGATCGGTTGACGGCAACGATGCGCTACGTGCGCATGACGCATTCTGGAACCGCCGCGCGGAGCACACGCTGCGTGATCGCTCGTTGTTCATCAGCACGTAGTGAGCCGGTTGTCGGGATAGATCAGATCTGACGGCGGGGTGTCGCCGTGCTTCTTGGGTGAAAAGCGTCTGCCGCTGCGTTTGCGGGGCGAGCACCGCCTCTACGCCGTTGAAACGCTTTCAACGGCTGTGGAGCGCAGCTCATCTAACGACGAGTGCCAGTCGTGATGCTGCCGCGGGGACCCTACCACCGAGAATGAGTAGACGGCAGCTTTCCGCCAGTCGACGTTTTGCTGCAAGGCGGGGCCGGCTGATCATGACTCGTTGGTCCGGGCCAGCCCGTGCGAGTGGATCGACTGCGCCCCCCCAGCGAATGAATTCGGTGACGCCGACGTTGCGCGCCTGCCGCTTGGGCGTTTCCGGCCGTTCTCTTCAGAACGCGGCCTTTACGCGCCGGGAAGCATGGTGGTCGCACTGTCCCTCGATGCGCGGATCTAGCTCGTGACCATGCGATTGGCAGCGTCATCGCGAACGTACGACGCGTGGTAGTTCGCCAGGACCGTGTCGAGCTCTCCCTGCTCGCGTACGCGCCCTTGATCGAGCCAGACGGCGGTGTCGCACTGGCTGCGGAGGAGATCGTCGCCGTGGCTGGCCAGGACGACGATGCCGGCGGACGACATGAACTCGCGGAGCCGCTCGTCGGCGCGGTGCGCGAACTCTGCGTCTGCGGTCCCGAGTCCCTCGTCGAGGAGCAGGATGTCCGGTCGAAGCGACGTCAGGATCGAGAAGCGAAGGCGGGTTTGCATCCCGGTCGAATACGAGTAGACGGGGTGGTCGATCCGGGCGGCGAGCCCGCTGAACTCGGTCACGTCGTCGATCCGTCTCCGCATGGCCGCGGGCGTCTCGCCGAGCTGAACGCCGAGGCTCACGATGTTGTCGCGACCCGTCGCCTCCTGGTCGAGGCCCTCCGCCGCGCCGCCGAGCAGCGCGAGCACGCGACCGTGAACCTCGACGCTGCCGCTCGTCGGCGGCAGCACGCCGGCCATGATCGCGAGCAGCGTCGACTTGCCCGCTCCGTTGGCGCCCACGAGCCCGAGCCGCGAGCCGTCGGGCACTTCGAGGTCGACGCCGCTGAGGGCGTCGATCGTCACGGGTGGGGCGGCCTTTCGGCGAATGGTCTCGACCACGCGACGCTTCAGGTTGTAGTCGAGGACCGAGAGCAGCTCGTACTGGGCGCGAACGTTGCCGAGGCTGATCTCTGCCATCACGCCACCCAGTACGGAAGCCGGGAACGGGCGCGCGTGAACACGGCGAGCCCGAGAGCGACGTTGATCACCGTCACGATCGCGGTGCCGATGTAGTACGACGGCAGCAGCGGCTCGCCGATCAGCGGCGTGCGGAACGCCAGGATCAGGTACGTGAACGGGTTCCAGACGAGCAAGACGTTCTGGATCCCCGAGCTCAGGCTGTCGAGGTGGTAGAAGACCGGGCAGAAGAAGATGGCCACCCCGAGGATCGAGTTGATGAACGGCTGGAGGTCGCGAAACCGCGCGACGGCGATCCCGAGCCACAGGCCGAGGAACAACCCGTTCGCCGCGATGACCACCACGATCAGCAGCGCGATCAGGATCTTCGGGCGTGAGCGGCACGAATCCAATCGACCAGGAACACGAGGTAGATCACCATGTTGT
>CAVOLH010000003.1:0-520534 GCA_963696755.1 uncultured Thermoleophilia bacterium
CGAGATCGAGGAGATCGCGGCCACGATCGCGGACGAGCTCCACCAGCTGATCGACTACCACAACTGCCGCGTCTACCTCCGCGACGGGGACGACCTGACGCCGGTCGCGTTCCGCGGCGCCCTCACGGACACGACCGGCTCGGTGCTCGACGTGCTCACGATCAAGGTCGGGGTCGGTGTCACGGGACACGTGGCGGCAACGGGCGCCCCGTTCCTCACCGGCGACGCGGCGAACTGCGGCATCGGGCACCACATCGAGGGCACACCCCGGATCGAGGAGTCGCTCATCGCCGTGCCCGCTCCGGTACGGCGCGAACGTCGTCGGCGTGCTCGTGCTGTCGAAGCTCGGCATCGACCAGTTCGACAGCGACGACCTCCGCTTTCTCGAGGTGCTCGCCGGACACGCCTCGGTTGCCTTCGCGAACGCGCGCCTCTACGAGGCCGAGCGACGCGAGGCACACGGGGCGAAGGCGCTGCTCGAGCTCTCGCGCGAGCTCTCGGCCTGCACCGAGCTCGACGCGGTGGCCGAGCGGGTCGTCCAGGGAGCAGTGCGGATTCTCGACGTTCCGCGAGCGTCGCTCTGGCTTCCCGTCGAGCGAGGACGGCCGGGCTCGAGTGTCTCAGCCGGTGGCCCGACGACGACGATCCGGCGCACGCCCAGCCCGGCGACCGGCTGCCGCCGCGCGCCCTCCAGCTGCTGGCGGACAGGACCGATCCGTTCGTGATCCGCAGCGAGGATCACGTCGACGACGGTCGGCCCGGACTTCAACCGGACGCTCGCCGCCGTCGTACGCCGTGGCACCGTTTCCGATCGACGGGAGCCACGGCGGGCTCGCCCTCACGCTGGACCCGAGCGAGACGCTCGACGGCCGACGGCTCGACCTGCTCGCCGGCATCGCCGCTCAGGCGAAGCTGGCGCTGACCAACGCGCGCTCGTTCGAGAGCCTCGAGCGCACGTTCCTCTCGACGGTCGAGGCGCTCGCCAACGCGCTCGAGGCGAAGGACGAGTACACCTCCTCGCACGCGCGCTGGATCAGGGACATGGCGGTGAACGTCGGCAAGGAGCTCGGGCTGGACGCGCCGACGCCTGAAGCGCGTCGAGCTCGGCGCGCTGTTCCACGACATCGGGAAGATCGGGATCCCGCTCGAGATCCTGACCAAGCCCGGCCCGCTGACCGACGAGGAGACGGGCGCGTGATCGAGACGCACCCCGAGCTCGGCGAGCGGATCCTCGCCCCGATCGAGCAGCTCGAGCACGTGCGGCCGATCGTCCGCGCCTGCCACGAGCGCTACGACGGCAACGGGTACCCCGACGGCCTCCGCGGCGACGAGATCCCGCTCGAGGCACGGATCATCTTCGTCTGCGACGCGTTCCACGCGATGACGACGACCCGGCCGTATCGCGAGGCGCTGCCGGTCGAGGAGGCACGCCGGCGGCTGCTCGACGGCGCCGGGTCGCAGTTCGACCCCGCGATCGTCGAGGTCTGCCTCCGCGTGCTTCTCGCGCCGGAGGACGGGTCCGCCGCAAGCACGCGTAGCGACGTCCGGGCGTGCTCGCGCGCTCAGGCGACGCGGCGGAGCAGCAGCAGCGAGCGGCCCTCCACCTCGACCTCGGCCCGCACCGGCACCTCCCACGCGCCCGGCTCGAGCGCCGGGTCGGCGGTCGAGAGCTCGAGCGTCCAGCGGCGCCCGAAGCGCACCGGCGGCAGCCGGAACGTGAGCGGATCGCGCCACGCGTTGAAGATCACGAGGAACGAGTCGTCGACGACGGGCTCGCCCTCGCGGGTCTCGGCCATGATCTCGGCGCCGTTCAGGAACGCGCCGATCGCCGATGCGTCGCCGCGCTCCCAGTCCTTGCGCGTCATCGCGCGGCCGTCGGGCCGGAACCACCAGATGTCGGGAGCGCCCGAGTCCTGCTGCTCGAGCCCCGTCAGGAACGTCGGCCGCCGGAAGATCGGGTGCGCTCGCCTCAGCTCGATGAGCCGCCGCGTGAAGGCATGCAGCGTCCGGGCCCGGTCGTCGAGCTCCCAGTCGAGCCAGCTGATCTCGTTGTCCTGGCAGTAGGCGTTGTTGTTGCCGCCCTGGGTGCGGGTGAGCTCGTCGCCGGCCATCAGCATCGGCACGCCGTGGGAGAGCATCAGCGTCGAGAGGAAGTTGCGGATCTGCCGGTCGCGGAGCTCGTTCACCGCCGGGATCGTCCGTCTCGCCCTCGACGCCGGAGTTCCAGGAGCGGTTGTCGGGCGTGCCGTCCTGGTTGTCCTCGAGGTTCGCCTCGTTGTGGCGCTCGTTGTAGGAGACGAGGTCGCGCAGCGTGAAGCCGTCGTGGCAGGTGATGTAGTTGATCGACGCGAACGGGCGCCGGCCGTCGGACTGGTAGAGGTCGCTCGAGCCCGTGAACCGCTGCGCGAAGGCGGCGACGTCGCTCTCGCCGCGCCAGAAGTCGCGCATCGTGTCGCGGTACATCCCGTTCCACTCGGTCCAGAGGACGGGGAAGTTGCCGACCTGGTAGCCGCCCTCGCCGACGTCCCACGGCTCGGCGATCAGCTTCACCTGGGAGAGCACCGGATCCTGGTGGATGATGTCGAAGAAGGCCGAGAGCCGGTCGACGTCGTGGAACTCGCGCGCGAGCGCCGAGGCGAGGTCGAACCGGAACCCGTCGACGTGGCAGTCGAGGACGAAGTAGCGCAGCGAGTCCATGATCAGCCGCAGCACGGACGGGATTCACCGGGTTGAGCGAGTTGCCGGTGCCCGTGAAGTCCTTGTAGTAGCGCGGGATCGTCGGGCATCGTCCGGTAGTAGGCGAAGTTGTCGACGCCCTTGAACGACAGCGTCGGCCCGAGGTGGTTGCCCTCGGCGGTGTGGTTGTAGACCACGTCGAGGATCACCTCGATCCCGGCCCGGTGCAGCGCCTTGACGAGGCCCTTGAACTCCCGCACCTGCTCGCCGTGGGTGCCGGTCGCGGCGTACCCGGCGTGCGGGGCGAGGAAGCCGATCGTCGAGTAGCCCCAGTAGTTCGTCAGCCCGCGTTCCTGGAGGAAGTGCTCGTCGGCGATGTGGTGGATCGGCAGCAGCTCGACCGCGGTGACGCCGAGGTCGACGAGGTGCGCGATCGCAGCGTCCGATGCGAGCCCGGCGTAGGTGCCGCGCAGGTCCTCGCGCACCCCGGGCATCTGCTGCGTGAAGCCCTTGACGTGCAGCTCGTAGATCACGGTCGAATCCCAGGGCCGCCGGAGCAGCTGGTCGCCCTCCCAGTCGAACGAGGCGTCGATCACGACGGACTTCGGGATCGCAGCGGCATCGTCGCGTCTCGTCCAGCACGAGGTCGTCGTCGCCGGCGTACGCGAGCGTCCGGCCGCGATCCCAGAGCACCGGCCCCTCGATCGCCTTCGCGTAGGGGTCGATCAGGAGCTTGTTGGGGTTGAAGCGGTGCCCCTGCTCGGGTGCCCAGGGCCCGTAGACGCGATAGCCGTAGCGCTGTCCCGGGCCGACGCCGGGCAGATACCCGTGCCAGTTGTGCGCCGTCTGGCGCGGAAGCTCGAAGCGGGTCTCGACGTCCTCGTCGTCGAACAGGCAGAGCTCGACGCGCTCGGCGTTCTCCGAGGTGATCGAGAAATTGGTGCCGTTCCCGTCCCAGGAAGGGCCGAGCGGAAACGGCTCTCCGGGCCACGGTCTCATCGCGAGACCCTAGCGTGCGCCGGGCTACCCGGCGGCTTCGGCCGAGCGCAGCCCGCGCAGCGCCCACACCGAGAAGACGATCGCCGCCGCGAGCGGCAGGCCGAACCCGAGCGCGACGTGGGTCGGATCGCCGGCCAGGAAGCCGCGGCCCGACTCGAGCGCGTAGGTGACCGGGTTGAAGCGGGCGAACGCGTGCAGCGTGTCGCCGAGCAGCGCGAGCGGCACGTAGACCGGCGCGATGAAGAGGAGCAGGAACACGGGCATCTGCATCAGCGGCCCTGCCTGGACGGTCCGCAGCCGCATCGCGATCCCGCGCAGCCCAGAGGAAGCCGCAGATGTTCATGATCGCGGCGAGCGTGTAGAGGCCGACGATGTCGACCGGCCCGCCGCCGACCTGCATCCCGGCGATCAGGGCGATGATCGTCAGGAGCGTGGCCGTGATGCACCAGCGGAGGAGCGCCGCCATGCTGTAGCCGACGACGATCCCGTTGCGATTCGGTGCCGCCAGCAGCAGCCGGCGCGCGAAGCCCGCCCTCGAAGTCGCGGGCGACGCCGAACCCGGTGAAGACGCCGCCGAACGCGGCCGACTGGAGCAGCACGAACACGAACTGGAACGCCGTGTAGCCGTTCGGATAGTCGAAGCCGGGCGTGTTCTGCACCTGCGACAGGCCGCCGGCGAAGGCGATGAAGAAGAGGAGCGGGAACATCAGCGACGGGATCACGAGCGACGGCGTCGTGATCACGTTCTTGAGGGTGCGCCAGGCGACGCCGGATGCAACGGGCCAGATGTTCACGACCGGTCGAGCCGCCTTCCCATCTCGCGGCTCGCGACGATGACCGCGACGATCGCGAGCACGATCGCGATGCTGAACCCGAGCGCGAGCGCCTCGCGCGTCCCAGCCCGTGATGATCAGGCTCCGGACGCACTCGATCAGGTAGGAGATCGGGTTGATCGAGGCGAGGAACTGGAACCAGCCGACGGCGATCAGGTTGCGCGGCGTGTTCATCGACGAGATGAAGAGGAAGACGAAGAGGAGCGGGAAGAGCGCCCTGGATCGCCTCGCCCGAGCCGGTGCGCAGCGCGAGGAACGACCCGATCGCGCCGAAGCCGACCGCGACGATCGCCGCGTAGACGAGGAGCAGGGCGATCCCCGCGGGGCCGGCGGCGAAGTGAACGCCGAGCAGCAGCCCGCAGGCGATGTAGAAGACCGCCTGCAGCACGCCGAGCGCGACGATTCCCGCGAGCTGGCCGGCGAGGAGCGCCCCGCCCCGCACGGGCGTCAGCGAGAGGCGGGAGAAGAACCCGGTCTGGATGTCGCGGGCGAGATCGGTGCCGGCGTTCATCGTCGAGAACAGCGCGCCCTGGATGAACGGCACCGCGAGCGCGAAGGCGAGGAACGAGTCGGTCGGGAATCCCGGCAGCTCCGTCGAGGCGTGGAGGCCGCCCGAGTTGAGCAGCATCAGCGCGACGGGGAAGAGCAGCGGCGGGATCGCGCTCGCCGGCTGGCGGGCGGTGCGCATGATCGACCGTTGCGCGAGAGCACCGACCTGCGTCGGCAGGGCGCTCATCCGGCCGGAGCCCCGTCCTCGCCGGTCGCGGCGCCCTCGAGCGTCCGCCCGGTCTTGGCGAGGAAGACGTCGTCGAGCGTCGGCGCGCGAAGCTCGACGTCGGCCGCGACGATGCCCTCGGCATCCATCGCGCGGATCACGTCCGCCATCCCGAGGCCGTCGTTGAGGCGCACGGCCAGGTCACGCTCGCCTCCGAGCTTCTCGCCGAACCGGCCGAGCAGCTCCTGGATCTGCGGCCGGTCGTCCTCCTGGCGCGGGATCACGTGGATGCTGGCACGGCCGATCTCTGCCTTCAGCGCGGCCGGCGTGCCCTCGGCGACGATCTTGCCGTGGTCGATGATCCCGACGCGGTCGGCGAGCACGTCGGCCTCCTCGAGGTACTGCGTCGTCAGGAAGACGGTGACGTTGTCCTCGCGGGCGAGGCGCGCGACCTCCTCCCAGAGAGCGGTGCGGCTCTGCGGGTCGAGCCCCGTCGTCGGCTCGTCGAGGAAGAGGATGCTCGGCCGATGCACGAGCGCGAGCGCCAGGTCGAGGCGGCGCTTCATGCCGCCGGAGTAGCCACCCACCTTGCGGTCGGCCGCCTCGGTCAGGCCGACCCGGTCGAGCAGCTCGTTCTGGCGCGGCCTTGCGCTCGGCCCGCGGGATCGCCTGCAGCATCGTCTGCAGCCGCAGGTGGTCGCGGCCCGTCAGGAGCGGATCGAGGGCCGCCTCCTGCAGCGCGGCGCCGATCACGGAGCGCACCTTCGGCCCCTCGGTGCGCACGTCGTAGCCGCCGACGAGCGCCTTTCCGTCCGTCGGCGGCAGCAGCGTGGTCAGCATCAGGACCGTCGTCGACTTGCCGGCACCGTTCGGCCCGAGGAAGCCGTAGATCTCCCCGGGCGCGACGTGGAGGTCGATTCCGTCGACGGCGCGAGGGCCTTTCTTGAACTGCCGCACGAGCTTCTCGACGACGATGCTGTTGTCGCGGGTCATCGGTTTCAGACTACTGACGGAGGGTGTCCAGCCTGGCCCGGTACTCGGAGGCGTCGATCTCGCCCCGGGCGAACCGGTCGGCCAGGATCTCCTGCGGCCCCCGGCCGCCGCCGGACCGCGGCCCACACCACCAGCCACCGCGCCGGGCGAGCAGGCGGATCACGGTCGCGATCACGACGATCCAGAGCAGGATCCAGAGCGGCGCGAACCACGGCCATCCACCCCAGGTCTCGTGCATCAACGGCAACGCGTTCATCTCGACTTCCTTTCGCTCGAATTGTTCGTGTACGCATTATTAGCACACGAATAATTAGCTGGGAAGCGTTTACGGATATGCTTTACACAATGCGTCCCGCCACGACCCCACTCGGGCTCCGGCTCTTCCAGACGTCCAAGGCCGTTCGCCGCGCGTTCGACGGCGCTCTCGCCGAGGCCGGCGGCTCGATTCCGACGTGGCTCGTGCTCACGAACCTGAAGGCGTCCGCGTGGCGCTCCCAGCACGACCTCGCCCTCGCCGTCGGGATCGAAGGCCCGACGCTGACGCGCCACCTCGACGGGCTCGAGCAGCGCGGGCTCGTCCACCGGCGCCAGGATCCCGAGAACCGTCGCGCCGTTCTGGTCGAGCTGACCGACGAGGGCCACGCGGCCCACGCCCGGCTGCTCGAGGTCGTGATCGCCTTCGACCGGCGGCTGCGCAGGAACCTCTCTGCCGAGGAGACGACACAGCTCGGCGCCCTGCTCGACCGGCTCGCGGCGAACGTCGCGCCCTAGCGAGCTCTTACTCCGGGCACCAACCAGATGGTCGCGAGCGGCGGCAGCGTCACGAGCGCCGAGAACGGCTGCCCGTGCAGCGGCGACGCCTCGGCGGTGACCCCGAGGCCGTTGCCGACGTCGGAGCCGGCGTAGAAGCGCGAGTCGGTGTTGATCGCCTCGCGCCAGCGGCCGCCGACCGGGAGCGGCAGCCGCCAGCCCTCGCGCACGATCGGCGAGAAGTTGACGACGCAGACGAGCGGGGCGCCCTCCGTCCCGAAGCGGGCGAACGCGATCACGTTCTCGTCGCGCGCATCGCCGACGAGCCAGGCGAACCCTTCCGGGCCGGAAGTCGATCTGCCACAGCGCCGGCTGGGCGCGGTAGGTCGCGTTGAGGTCGCGGATCACGGCGCTGCACACCGGCGTGGTCGGGATCGTCGAGCAGCGGCCAGTCGAGCGAGCGCCCCTCCGACCACTCGCCCCACTCGGCGAGCTCGCCGCCCATGAAGAGCAGCTGCTTGCCCGGGTGCGCCCACATCAGCCCGTACAGCGCCCGCAGCGTCGCGAGCTGCTGCCAGCGGTCGCCGGGCATCTTCGAGAGCAGCGAGCGCTTGCCGTGGACGACCTCGTCGTGGGAGAGCGGCAGGACGAAGTTCTCGTCCCAGGCGTAGACGAGCGAGAACGTCAGCTCGTCGTGGTGGAACTGCCGGTGCACCGGCTCGTGCTCGACGTAGGTGAGCGTGTCGTTCATCCAGCCCATGTTCCACTTGAACGTGAACCCGAGCCCGCCCATCGAGGTCGGCCGCGAGACGCCCGGCCACGCCGTCGACTCCTCCGCGATCACCGCCACGCCGGGCTCGCGGGCGTGCAGCACCTCGTTCAGCTCGCGCAGGAACGCGACCGCCTCGAGGTTCTCGCGGCCGCCCTGCTCGTTCGAGACCCACTGGCCCGGGTCGCGCGAGTAGTCGAGGTAGAGCATCGAGGCGACGGCGTCGACGCGCAGCCCGTCGGCGTGGAACTCGCGCACCCAGTAGAGCGCGTTCGCGAGCAGGAAGTTCCGCACCTCGTGGCGCGAGAGGTTGAAGATCAGCGTGCCCCAGTCGGGATGCGCGCCGCGGCGAGGATCGTCGTGCTCGTAGAGGGCGGTGCCGTCGAAGCGGGCGAGCGCCCACTCGTCGCGCGGGAAGTGCGCCGGCACCCAGTCGAGCAGCACGCCGATCCCCGCGGCGTGGAAGGCGTCGACGAGCGCGCGGAAGTCGTCCGGCGTGCCGAAGGTCGACTGGGGCGCGAAGTAGCCGCTCACCTGGTAGCCCCACGAGGGCGCGTAGGGGTGCTGCATGATCGGCATCAGCTCGACGTGCGTGAAGCCGAGCTCGACCACGTAGGGGACGAGCTCGGCGGCGAGCTCGCGCCACGAGAGGCCCTGGCGCCACGAGCCGGCGTGCACCTCGTAGATCGAGAACGGCTGCGTCAGCGGATCGAGCGCGCGCCGCTGCTCGAGCCACGCCGTCGTCCGACCAGGCGTAGCGGCTCCGGTAGACGATCGAGGCGTTCTCGGGCGGCACCTCGGCGTAGGTCGCGTACGGGTCGGCCTTCATGCCGCGTGATGCCGTCGGCGCCGGTGACGGCGAGCTTGTAGCGCTGACCCTCGGTCGCGTTCTCGGCCACGCCCTCCCAGATCCCGGACGATTCGACCGGCCGCAACGCGTCGGCGCCCTCGCTCCAGAAGTTCCAGTCGCCGACGACCGAGACGGCGGTCGCGTTCGGCGCCCAGACCGCGAACCGCACGCCGCCACCGTCGACGACGTGGGCGCCGAGCCGCTCGTAGAGCCGCTCGTGGCGGCCCTCGCCGGCGAGGTAGAGGTCGACCTCGCCGAGACCGCTCATGCCGCCTCGTCGCCGACGACGATCACGTGCGCGCCGCCGGGCGGCAGCCCGACGTAGTTCCGGCCGGTGCGCCAGCGGTAGCTCTTGTCGGCGAGCAGGTCGACGGCCGTGAAGGTGTCCGGCAGGCCGAGCTCCGGCGGGAGGATGCACAGCCCTTCCTGGGGCTTCGCCGGATCGAGGTTGACGACCGTGATCACGACATCCTCGCCGTCCCGCTTCGCATACGCAATCAGATCGTCGCTGTGGGTCTCGAGCCAGGTCAGGTTCGCGAACCGCTGCAGCGCCGGATGCGCCCGCCGGATCTCGTTCACGCGCCGGATCAGCGGCAGCAGCGGCCCCTCGAGCGCGCGCTTCTTGACCTCGTACTTCTCGGAGTCGAGGTACTCCTCGCTCCCCTCGCGCACGGGCACGTTCTCGCAGGCCTCGTAGCCCGAGTAGATCCCGTAGCTCGGCGAGAGCGTCGCGGCGAGGACGAGCCGGGCCTCGAACGCCGGCCGGCCGCCGTGCTGGAGGTACTCGTGGAGGATGTCGGGCGTGTTCGGCCACATGTTGGGGCGGTAGAACGCCGACCACGACCGCGCCTGCTCGACGAACTCGACCAGCTCGGCCTTCGTGTTCTTCCACGCGAAGTAGGTGTACGACTGCGAGAAGCCGATCTTGGCGAGCGTCGTCATCGGCGCCGGGCGCGTGAACGCCTCGGCCAGGAAGATCGCCTCCGGATGGACGGCGCGCACCTCGGCGATCAGCCACTCCCAGAACGGCATCGGCTTCGTGTGCGGGTTGTCGACCCGGAAGGCGAGGATGCCGCGGGCGCACCAGCCGAGGACGACGTCGAGCAGCGCCTGCCAGAGCTCCTCGCGCTCGGTCGTGTCCCAGTCGACGTTGTGGATGTCCTGGTAGCGCTTCGGCGGGTTCTCGGCGTACTTGAGCGTGCCGTCGGGTCGGCGGTGGAACCACTCCGGGTGCTCGCGGAGCCACGGATGGTCGGGCGAGGTCTGGATCGCGAAGTCGAGCGCCAGCTCGATGCCCGCGTCGCGCGCGGCAGCCACCATCGCGTCGAAGTCCGCGTCGCTGCCGAGATCGGGATGGAGCGCGTCGTGACCTCCCGCCGCGCCGCCGATCGCCCACGGGCTCCCGGGATCGCCCTTGCGGGCGCGCTCGGCGTTGTTGCGCCCCTTGCGGTGCGTCTCGCCGATCGGGTGCACGGGCGGCAGGTAGACGATGTCGAAGCCCAGCGCGGCGATGTCCGGCAGCACCGCGGCGACGCCACGGAAGCCGCCCCACGAGCGCGGGAAGAGCTCGTACCAGGAGCCGAACCGCGCGCGCTCGCGATCGACGTCGATGCCGCAGCGCAGCGCTCTTGACCGCGCTCTTGCGCTTGCGGTGCGAGAGCGCCTGCGCGGCGAAGCGCCACTCGTCGACCGTGCCGTCGCCGAAGAGCACCTGGCCCTCGGACAGCTCGCCGCTCAGGTCGGCCTGGCCGGCCGCGACCTTGCGATCGTGCTCGTCGAGCCAGCTCGCGTACGGGATCGACCCACGCCTGGATCCGGAACTCCCACGGGCCGAGCGCGTCCGGCGCGATGGCCGCCTCGAAGTAGTCGTTGCCCCGCGGCTCGAGCGGCGCCTCGCGCCACCGTCGCGTTCCGACGGGCCGGAAGCGAACGACGCCTTCGAGCTTGTCGTGGCCGTCGCGGAAGATCGTCGCGCTCACCGTGACCGTGTCGCCGAGGCACGCCTTGACCGGGAAAACGGCCGCAGTCGACCTCCGGCTGGACGTGCTGGATCTGTATCCGCTCCGGCTCCACCCCCGACAAGGTAAACAGTCTGACGATGTGGCTCTCCCGTTCCGTCGGCGTCAACCTCCATCCGACCTCGCTGCCGGGAGGCCGGCTCGGGCCCGAGGCGTACGCCTTCGTCGACTGGCTCGCCGCCGCGGGAGCGCGCTTCTGGCAGGTGCTGCCGCTCAATCCGCCCGACGAGTTCGGCTCTCCGTACGCCTCCGTGTCGGCGTTCGCGAGCTGGCCCGGCCTGCTCGCCGACCCGGACGCGGTCGTCGAGCCGTCCGAGCTCCGGCGAGTTCGAGCGGAGCAACGCGTACTGGATCGGCGACTGGGTCGCGTTCGCGGGCGGCGACGCGCTCGCCGACCAGGTGCGGTTCGAGCGCGAGTGGTCGGCCCTGCGCGCGTACGCCGCCGAGCGCGACGTGCGGCTGATCGGCGACGTCCCGATCTACGTCGCCGCGGACAGCTGCGACCACGCCGCGCACCCCGAGCTCTTCCTCCCGGACGGCTACGTCGCGGGCGCACCGCCCGACCCGCTCAACGAGCTCGGGCAGAAGTGGGGCAATCCGCTCTACGACTGGGACGCGCTCTCGCGCGAGGACTACCGCTGGTGGACCGAGCGGCTGCGCCGGATGCTCGGCCTCTTCGACGCGTTCCGGATCGATCACTTCCGAGGCTTCGTCGACTATTGGGCGGTGCCGACGAGAGAGACGGCCCGCGAGGGCCACTGGTCGCGCGGCCCCGGAGCGGCACTCTTCCTCGCGGCCGAGCGGGAGCTCGGCACGCTGCCGGTGATCGTCGAGGACCTCGGCGATGATCACGCCGGACGTGCCGGCGCTGCGCGACGCGCTCGGCTTTCCCGGGCATGGCGATCCTGCTCTGGGCCTTCGACGGGCCGGAGGACAACCCGCACCGGCTCGAGAACCATCGCGTGCAACCAGGTCGTCTGCACCTCGACCCACGACACCGACACGCTCGCCGGGACGTTCGCCGGACGAGCCGGTGTGGCCGCTACGTCGAGCTGGCGCTGTCGTCCCGCGCGGCGCTCGGGATGGTGCCGGCCCAGGACGTGCTCGAGCTCGGCTCGGAGTCGCGGATGAACCGGCCCGGCGAGGTGGGCGGCAACTGGAGCTGGCGGCTCGAGCAGGGCCAGCTCGGGCCGGCCGAGGCAGCCCGGCTGCGGTCGGCGGCGGAGGGATCGGGCCGTGCGTGACGACTTCCGCCGGCTCGCGCACGCCGGCCTCACGTTCAACGCACCGCTCTCCGAGGAGCGCGCGAGCGCCCTCGTCTCGGCGCTGCCGATCTCGCCCGGCCACCACGTGCTCGATCTCGGCTGCGGCTGGGGCGAGCTGCTGCTCCGCATCCTCGCCGCGCATCCGGCGACGACCGGCACCGGGCGTCGACACCGACAAGGAGGCGCTCGACCGGGGCGTGCGGGCGGCGACGCGCCGCGGCCTGCACGGGCGGGTCGAGTTCGTCGAGGCGCCCGCCGAGACGTTCGTCGACGTCGCCGACATCGTCGTCTGCGTCGCCTCCTCGCATGCGTTCGGCGGCACCGGCGACGCGCTCGACTGGCTGCGGCAGAGCGTCGACTCCGGGCGGCAGGGTGCTCTTCGGCGACGGCTTCTGGGCGTCCGAGCCGTCGGCCGCGGCGCTCGCGACGATCGGCGAGCTGCCCGCGGCCGCGACGAGCTCCAGGCAGCCACAGCGGCGGCAGGCTTCCGGATCGAGCGCGACGAGGTGTCCGACCGCGCCGAGTGGGACGCGTTCGAATCGGCCTGGCGGTCGGGTCTCGAGACGCTCGACCGACGCCGAGGCGGTGGCGTTCGCCGCGCGAGCGGCGTCGCGAGTACGAGGACGGCTACCGCGAGGCGATCGGCTTCAGCTGGCTCGTGCTCGCGCCCGTGTGAGATGTGCCGAGAGGCGACGGAGCCGCGGTCTTACTCCACCGGCTCGAGCGGCAGCTTGGCCGCCACGACCTTCTGACCGTCCCGCTCGTAGGCGACGTCGACCGAGTCGTTCTGCCTGTACGACCCGGCGATGCCGAGCGTGATCGAGGCCCAGCGAATGAGCCCGAGCTTGCCTTCCTCCTTCATCGGCCGCTCGAACAGGAGATTGCCGTCGCGCACGACGTAGTCGGCGCCCTCGCGCTGGAGCACCCCGTTCACGAACACCTCGAACGGCCGCACGACGTCTGCCGGCAGCCGGACCCGCGTTTGCTGTGTGCTTGGCTGTGAGGTTGCCTCGCTCATCCCCCTAGAATGACATCTCCGTGCCCGTAGACCGCGCAACCACCAGGAGCCATCGATGAGCAGCACCACCCAATCCGCCCCTTCGTGGCAGCACGGCAAGGTCGCCGGATGGCTCGTCTCCGTCGATCACAAGCGGATCGGAGCGCTCTACCTGGGCTGGGCGGGCGTGTTCTTCGTCATCGCCGGGATCCTGACGGTGCTGATGCGGCTGCAGATGACGCGGCCGAACGCGTCGATCCTCGGCGACAGCACCTACAAGGGCGTGCTGACGATGCACGGCACGCTGCTCGTCTTCTTCGTGCTCGTGCCCGTGGTGATCGGGCTCGCGACCTATCTCGTGCCGCTGATGATCGGGGCGAAGCGCATCGCGATGCCCGGCCTCGCCGCAGCCGCGCTCTGGCTCTTCGCCTTCGCCGGCATCGCGGTCGTCCTCTCGGCGTTCGCGTCCGGCGGCTCGTCGAAGGACGGCTGGACCGGCTACCCGCCCGGCACGCTGACGCAGGAGGGCAACGGCGTCCGCCTCTGGCTGATCGGCCTCTTCCTCCTCGCCCTCTCGGTCGCCGCGTCGGCGGTCAACCTCGCCGCCACGATCCGCTCGCTCCGCGCCGAGGGCATGGACTGGGACAAGACGCCGCTGTTCGCCTGGTCGGTGTACGTGTGGTCGGTGGTGACGATCGTGCTGGCGCCGCTCGCCGCGATCGGGCTCGGCCTGATCCTGCTCGAGCGCCGGTTCACCGGCTCGTTCGACTTCTTCCTCACCGAGCGACCAGACCGTCAAGCCCTGGCTCGTCTGGCTGTTCGGGCAGTCGTTCGCCTACGCCGCGCTCGTGCCGGTCATCGGCATCCTGGCCGAGATCGTGGCGGTGTTCGCCGGCCGCGCGGTCGCGAGCGCGCGGACGCTCGCGCAGGCGATCGTCGGCATCGGCGGCCTCACGCTCGTCCTCGTGCTCTACCACGCCTACGCGGGCGGCATCGGCAAGAAGCCGAGCGTCGTGCTGCTGATCCTCGCGGTGATCGCGACGATCCCCTCGGTCGTCGCGCTCGTGCTGCTCAAGAAGACGCTCTGGCAGGCGCGCGGCGGCATCCGCTGGACCGCGCCGATGCTCGTTCGCCGGCGGCGCCATCGTCCTGTTCGCGATCGGCCTCCTCTCGGCGCTCGCGCTCGCCATCTTCGGGAACAACCGCGACTGGCGCGGAACGGCGTTCGGCGTCGCGCACGCCCACTACCTGATCTGGGGCACGGCGCTGCTCGCGCTGCTCGGCGGTCTCGTCTACTGGTGGCCCAAGGTCTTCGGCCGGCTGCTCGGCACCCGGCTCACGACCTGGTCGGCGTGGCTGCTCTTCATCGGCTTCAACTGCACGTTCTTCGTCCAGTTCCTGCTCGGCGACAAGGGCCAGCCCGCAGGCGCATCGAGCTTCAGCGAGCACGGCAGCATCTCTGCCTACAACATGATCTCGACGATCGGCGCCGCTGTGACCGCGCGTCGGCGTGCTGGCCTTCCTGCTCGCGGTCGCCCGAGCGCACAACGGCAGGCGCGCCGGCAACGACCCGTGGCTCGGCGACACGCTCGAGTGGTACACGACCTCGCCGCCGCCGCCACACAACTTCGACTCCGTGCCCGCGATCACGAGCGCACGGCCGCTCGCCGACCTGCGCCGCACGCTCCAGGAGCGCAATGCTCTCTAGGGCACGCACCGACGGCGATCGCGCCGGGGCCGTTCCTCCGCGGGACGATCGTCACCGCTGCCGTCGCGACGGGCGTCGTCGTCGCGAGCGCCACGATCGACTCCGGCCGCGGCCACTGGGCTGCCGCGCTCGTCGCCCTACCGCTCCTCGTCGCGGCGGTGATCATCGCCCGGATCGCGTATCCCGCGCCTGCTCGTCGCGACCGCGACGGCGCTCGCGCTCATGCTCGCGGCGATCGCGACCGGCGGGCTGATCGCCCTCGTCGACGACGCGACCTGGACGGTCGCGCTCCACGTCGCGGCTGCCGGCGCCTCGCTCGCCGCGTCGCTCGTCGCGCTCGTCCTCTCGTTCCGCGGCGAGCCGGTGCCGCATCGGCCCGTGGCGTGACTACATCACGCTGACGAAGCCGCGGATCATGTCGCTGCTCCTCATCACCGGCGCAGCGGGCATGTTCGTCGGCGCCGAGGGCTGGCCCGGCGGCTGGCTCCTGCTGACGACGATGGTCGGCCTCGCGCTCGCCTGCGGCGGCTCGAGCGCGCTCAACCACGTGATGGACGCGGACATCGACAAGCTGATGGGCGAGCGCACCGCCGCCCGCCCCGTCGCCTCGGGTCGCGTCGCCGCGCCGCGGGCGCTCGAGTTCGGCGTCGTCCTGATGGCCCTCTCGTTCGCGCTGCTCGCGACGACGGTGAACGTGCTCACGGCGACGCTGGCGCTGATCGGCGGTCTCTTCTACGTCGTCGTCTACACCGGCTACCTCAAGCGCTCGACCGACCAGAACATCGTCATCGGCGGCGCCGCCGGAGCCGTGCCTCCACTCGTCGGCTTCGCCGCTGCGAGCGGCAACCTCACGCTGCCGGCGCTCTGGCTGTTCCTGATCGTCTTCCTCTGGACGCCGCCGCACTTCTGGGCGCTCGCGCTGATGATCAAGGAGCACTACGCGGCGGCGAGCATCCCGATGCTGCCGGGCACGAAGGGCGACCGCGAGACGACGCGGCAGATCCTGCTCTACTCGATCGTGATGGTCGCGTTCACCGTCGCGGTCGGCTGGTGGCTCGGCCCGGTCTACACCGCCGCTGCCGTCCTTCTCGGCGCGTACTTCCTGCTGCTCGCGTGGCAGCTCCGCCGCGACACCTCCCGCCGCCGCGCGTTCATGCTGTTCCACTACTCGCTCGCGTACCTGGCGCTGCTCTTCGTGGCGGCCGCGATCGATCCGCTGATCGTCTGAATCGTCCGGCGGCCGCTAACGCCGAATCGACGAGCGAGGTGGCTGGGAGCATCGACCGCGATGCCGTCCTCACCCACGGCGCGGGCGATGATCCGGAGCGCTCTCCCACGGTCCGCCCGGGCGACGCGATAGTCTCGAGCCTGCGCCGACCGTCTTACAGCTCCTGACCCATCTTCGTGCAGCGCTCCCAGCGGAGCGTGATTCCGGTCAGCGGGCCTGACCAGGCCCCGGTCGATCCCGTGAGCCGAGCCCCGACGCGCCCGACGCCGCTGATCATCGGTCGATGAACGGACCGCACGAGTGCTGTCTTGGTCTGCACGGTGCTGCCCGGCTTGATGGTCTTGATCGCAGCGAGTGCGGCAGGGGCGTCGACGATCCCGTGCGCAGATCCCTTCGTCGGACGAGCGCTTCCCTGGATCGCCGCGATGATGTCCTGCCCCTTTGCCGCCGGAGCGATGGACTTCAGCAGGCCTGCAAGGCCCGACACGAACGGCGCCGCAGCAGAGGTGCCGCAGAATGCTGCGTCGACTCTGTCGTGGGCGTCGAGTGCCGCACCACACGCCGGCGCCATCACACCAACCCAGGGCCCGCGGTTCGAGAAGTCAGCCACCGTCCCGTCAGGCCCGGCAGCTCCGACCGCGAGCACGCCTGCGTACGCGGCTGGGAACTTGGGAAGCAGAGACCCGTCATTGCCGGCGGACGCCACGACGACGATCCCGGCGGCGACAGCGCGACCGATCGCGGCGCGCTCCGCGTCGGTATGGAGATCGGCGCCGAGACTGAGATTGATCACGACTGCCCCGCGCGCGATGGCACGATCGACCGCTTTCGCGATGTTGTCCGACGCGACGTAGCCGTCCGCGGAGACCTGCAACGACAGGATGCGACAGCTCCAGCACACGCCGGCGAGGCCGCTGCCATCCGCACCGGACGCGGCCACGATCCCCGCCACCTCGGTGCCGTGCCCGACGGGATCGCTCCCGGGTGCTCCCCCGACGACGCTCTCGGAGTCGACGCGCCCTGCGAGGTCCGGAGTGACGTGAACGCCCGTGTCGATCACCGCGATCAGCGGACCCGGCGAGCTTCCGGTCGTGACATCCCACGCAGCGGGCAGACGCACCAGGTCGATCGCCCACCGGGAGCTCGCCGGGAACGGGGCTCCGGTCGGCTCGCGCAGAACCACGCTCTGCTGCCCGTGCTCCGGGCGCGCAGCAGGACACGCCACGAGCACGGCCGCCGCAATCGCACAGAAACACAAACGCGCAAACATTTGTCCAGCATCGCCCACCGCCGGCTGATGGGGTATCCCCTAATCGAGGGAGGGCAAGCGTCCGAGCGATGCCGACATACCGGCTATGCGCACACACCGCCTCGTCTCCCTTTGCTGCGCCATGCTCGCCATGGCCACCCTGATCTCCGGAGCCGCACTTGCCAAAAGCGGCAAGCCGCCTGCCCCGCCCAAGAACCTTCGTGGCTTCCTCCTCCGCCCCTCCGAGCCACTCACCCACGTCTTCCCGCGGACTCCGGCATTTGCCTGGGCACCTGTGCGCGGCGCACTCTGCTACGAGTTCGAGCTGGCGACGAGCCGTGCATTCAGCGAGAGCTCCGTTGTCTGGTCGAACGTCCGAAACGGCGTCAAGCCCGGCACGGGCTGCGCTGCCGTGGCCGCGAGCTTGGCGGCGCCGGTCACTGGGACTGGGTCGGGTGCGTCCGGCAGTGGCTCCGGCTCGACGACGGGCGCGTCCGGTGCGAAGGGAGCGACCGGAGCTACGGGAGCGACCGGTGGTATCGCCGGCTCGACCGGTGACCCGGCAGTCTCCACGACGATCCCGATTCTCCGTGTTCCCGCGGTCTCCGTCGATGTGTCGTTGCCGTGGTTCACAGGCCAGCCGTATGCCCTCTACTCGCACGTCCGGGCGATCACGCTGCAGGGACCGACGGGCTGGAGCACGCCGTTCGAGTTCAACATGCGCTGGCTCGACGTGCCGACGCCTCTCGAGAGCAGTCCCGGGTTCGTGCGCTGGAAGCAAGTGCCGCGGTGCGACCAGCTATCAGGTGTGGTACCCGCAGGCCGGCAAGGTGTTCTCGTCCCATACGAACGTCGCCGACGAGCGGGAGTTCTACAGTTTCCATCTCGACAAGAGCTGGTGGACGACGGTGCAGTGGCGCGTGCGCGCCGTACGCCAGGTGTTCGGGGACATTCCGAACGGGCTTCCGGCCGTCTCGTATGGGCCGTGGAGCCCCGTCTATACAGGCTCGAATCCGGACGTGACGCCGGGCAAGATCCAGCTCCGGACAGCCGTGTCCGACACGACCAGCACGGTCGCGCGTCCAACCTCACACGAGCTCATGCCGGCCCTGACATTCACCGGCAACCAGGGGCTCAACGGCAAGCCGTACCTCCTGTTTCGTGCCTACGCCTCGACCGACATCGACTGCGTCAACATCGTCTATCGCGGCCCTGTCGTCGGTAGCCCGGCGTATGCCCCACGCTCGACCGGACCGCTGAAGCTTCCCTATTCCACAGCCGATATCGCACTGGCCGTCAACGGCTGGCTTCCCGATGCGCCCACCGAGGGGATCGGGACCGTGAGCGTCGACGGGTCGACCATCGTGACCAGTGAGGCAACGACGGCGGTCGGCACAAGCGGATCCACCGGCACGACGCGTTGTGAACGCTGCGCGGGTGGATCTCCCGGACATCGACTTTCCGTCCACGCGCTACTACTGGACGGTCGTCCCGGTAGGACTGTTCCAGCTCCAGGACAAGTCGTTCGTCTACGGCGACATTGACTTGCCTCAGGACGCGTGTGCCGCCGGTCGCGTGTCGTCGTTCGGCAAGGAGAGCGATCCGGTGCGCGTCGCTTCCGGAACACCGTACGTCGCAGGCTTGACGCCGAACGGTCGCTTGCTCGCCACGAGCGGCAAGCAGCCGAAGGTCTTCTCGACGCCGCTCGTTGCATGGGAGCCGGCAACCGGCGCCAGCGCCTACGAGGTGCAATGGTCTCGCACACGATACCCGTGGCGGGCTCAGGGCTCGAAGACGACGTACTCGACCTCGGCGGTGTTGGATCTCACGCCCGGCAAGTGGTTCTATCGGGTTCGCGGTCTCAACCTCGTCGCAGAGTCGCAAGCCGCAGATGATCTGGTCGACGCCCGTCAAGCTCACGGTCTCGAAGCCGAGCTTCCACATCGCAGGGCACTAGTCGAGGGAGATAAGGTCGGGGCTCGATGAGCCCCGACCTTGCCCTCGCTCTTGCCTTCGCCGACACGGCCGATGCGATCTCGCTCGGCCGTTTTCGCGCGAGCGACCTGATCGTCGAGACGAAGCCCGACCGAACGCCGGTGACCGAGGCCGACCGCGCGGTCGAGGAGGCGATCCGCGAGCGCCTCGCGAGCGAGCGGCCCGGCGACGGGATGCTCGGCGAGGAGTTCGGCGTCACCGGCGGCACCAGCCGCCGCTGGATCGTCGACCCGATCGACGGCACCCGGAACTACTCGCGCGGGATCCCGGTCTGGGCGACGCTGATCGCGCTCGAGGAGGACGGCGTGATCCGGCTCGGCGTCGTCTCGGCACCGGCCCTCGGGCGGCGCTGGTGGGCCGAGCGGGGCGCGGGCGCGTTCGTCAACGGCGATGCGATCCACGTCTCCCGGGTCGCCGAGATCGAGGACGCGGTGCTGTGCTTCGCGCTCGAGCAGCCGCTGCCGGAGATCGCCCAGCGCTGCTGGCACCCGCGCGCCTACGGCGATTTCTGGGCGCACATGCTGGTGGCCGAGGGTGCCGTCGACGGTGCGTTCGATGCGATCGGCGTCAAGATCTGGGATCTCGCCGCCCTCCAGCCGATCGTGGAGGAGGCCGGCGGACGCTTCACCGATCGCGACGGCAGCGCGCGGGTCGACGGCCTCTCGGCGGTCTCGTCGAACGGGCTTTTGCACGACGCGCTGCTCGATGCGCCTTCCTCGAGCAACGGTTAGGTAACGAGCGTCACCTTGTTGAGGCCCGTCGGCGCGTCGGGGTCGAGGCCGCGGGCGCGGGAGAGCGCCAGCGCGAACAGCTGACCCGGGACGACCGACAGCAGCGGTGAGAGCAGGGCGCGGCTCGGTCGGCGGGACCGGTAGCCGGTACGAGCTGACCGTCACGGCCGTGGCGGCCGTCCCGCTCGCGACGAGCGTCGCACCCATGGCGTGGATCCGCGCCGCCGCCTCCTGCACGGTGGCCAGCGTCCCGTCGGCCGAGGCGATCGCCCAGACGGGGAAGAGCGGGATCGAGCGCAGCGACCGGACCGTGCGCGAGATCGGTCGCGGTCAGCGGCTCGGCCGCGATCCGGCAGGTCTCGAGCAGCTTCAGCGCGATCTCGCGCGCCGTCGCGAACTCCGTCCCGCGTCCGATCACGAACATGCGGCCGGTGTAGGCGAACGGGAGGGCGAGCGAGTGCGTCGCCGCCTCGAACGCGGGCAGGGAGTCCGAGCAGGGTTGCCGCCGCGCCGCGGATCCCGGCCTCGATCTCGGCTCCGCGGCCGGCGATGTGGCCGCGAGGAGCGCGAGCGCGCCGAGCGTGTTGACGTAGGTCTTCGTCGCCGCGACCGCGAGCTCCGGGCCCGGCTCCGAGCGCGATCGTCGCCTCGGCCGCGACGGCGAGGTCGGAGTCGGCGTCGTTCGTGATCGCGACGGTGAACGCGCCGGCCTTCCGGGCGCGCAGCACGTACTCGACGACGTCGGGCGTCTGCCCCGACTGGGAGAGGCCGATCACCATCGAGCCCGAGAGGTCGATGGGCGTGTCGTAGTGGACGGTGAGCGTGATCGAGTCGCGCACGGCGGTCCAGCGCGGCAGCAGCCCGAAGGCGTAGACGCCGTACGAGGCGGCGTTGTCGGACGAGCCGTGCCCGACCATGCGCACGAGCTGGACGTTGCGCGCGACCGCGGTCGCCGCGATCCGCGCGATCTCCTCGTTGGCGCCGAGCAGCCGCTCGAGCGCGGCCGGCTGCTCGCGGATCTCCGAGCGGAAGAGCGATCCCGGAGCGGGAACGATGGCCTCAGCCTGCGACACGGGTCTCCCCTCCGACGAGGACACGTTCGATCTCGAGGTTGTCGTCGAGCACGACGACGTCGGCCCGGCGGCCGATGCCGAGCCGGCCGAGATCGCCGAGCCCGAGGACGCCGGCGGGAGCGAGCGACGCCGCCTCGGCGGCGCGCTCGAGCGGGACACCGAGCTCGACGAGGTTCCGCAGCGCCTGGATCATCGTCAGCGTGCTTCCCGCGAGGACGCCGTCGCTCCGGCGCGCGATGCCGTCGTTGACCTCCAGGTCGACGCTGCCGAGCGCGTAGTCCCCGTCACCGAGCCCGGCGGCGGCGATCGCGTCGGTGACGAGCGCGAACCGGCCCGCCGCGACGCTCCAGAGCAGCCGCACGACGTCGGGGTCGAGGTGCACGCCGTCGACGATCACCTGCACGACCACGTCCGGCCGCACGAGCGCGGCGCCGACGATGCCGGGGTCGCGATGCGTCAGCGGTCGCATCGCGTTGAACACGTGCGTGACCGTGCGGACGCCGCGATCGAAGGCGGCGTGGGCCTCGGCCGCGGTCGCATTCGAGTGGCCGAGGGAGACGACGATGCCGCGCGCGTGGAGCGCGTCGACGAGCTCGAGCGCTCCGGGCAGCTCGGGCGCGAGCGTCATCATCCGCACCGGGCCGGCCGCGAGCGAGCCGCTCGAGCAGCGCCAGGTCGGGGTCGCAGCGATAGCGGGCGGGGTGCGTGCCGAGCCGCGTCGCCGAGAGGAACGGGCCCTCGAGGTGAACGCCGAGGATGCGCGGGCCACGCTCCGGCGCCTCGAGCGGAACCGAGCGCAGCGCGGCGACGAGATCGTCCTCGCTCGAGGTGATGAACGTCGGCAGGAACGCGGTCACCCCGGTCTCGAGCAGCGCGTCGGCGGCCTCGCGTAGCCGTCCGCGTCGGCCCCGAGGAAGTCGACGCCCGCGAAGCCGTTCACCTGCAGGTCGACGAAGCCCGGGAGCGCGACGCCGCGGCCGCCGCCTTCGAGGCCGACCGCGACGACGACGCCGTCCTCGACCTCGACGTCGCCGGGCACGAGCCGGCCGTCGACGAGGCACGCCTGCGACGCCGAGCCTCATTGCTCGAGCGCCTTCCGGACGACGCCGTTCGACGTCGTCGAGCCGCTCGCCGCGGCCTCGTCGGCGTCGATGCCGGCGAGCAGCGAGACGATCGCGACCTTCGCGTCGCCGCCGGCAGCCGGCGAGCGCCTCGTCGACCTGCTCCGGCTCGGCGCCACGTCGCCTGCGCGACGATGCGGTGGACGCGCGCTCGGAGCTTGTCGTTCGTCGCGACGACGTCGACCATGAGGTTGCCGTAGGTCTTGCCGAGCCGGACCATCGCGATCGTCGAGATCATGTTGAGGACGAGCTTCTGCGCCGTGCCGGCCTTGAGCCGCGTCGAGCCCGCGATCACCTCGGGGCCGACGACGACCGCGATCTCGTGATCGACCAGCCGCCCGAGCTCGGACTCCGGCACCGCGACGAGCGCGACCGTGAGCGCGCCCGCCGAGCGCGCCGCGTCGAGGGCGCCGATCACGTACGGCGTCCTGCCGCTCGCGCTGAGGCCGACGACGGCGTCCAGCGGGCCGACCTCGACGGCGGCGATCTCGGCAGCGCCGGCGTCGCTCGTCGTCCTCGGCGTGCTCCTGTGCCGTGGCGGCGCTCGCGGCGCCGCCGGCGACGAGGGCGATGACGAGCCCCGGCGGGACGGCGAACGTCGACTCGCACTCGACGGCGTCGACGAGCGGCGAGCCGCCCGGACGTGCCGGCGCCGACGTAGATGAGCCGGCCGCCGCGCCCGAGCCGGTCGGCGACCGCGTCGATCGCCTCGGCGATCGCGGCGCCGGCGCGCTCGACCGCGGCGGGAACCGTCGCGTCCTCGGCGGTCATCAGCGCCACGAGGTCGGTCGTGTCGCGGAGATCGAGGTCGGCCGAGGCGGCGTTCCACGCCTCGGTGGGCGAGCTCGTCGAACCTCACTTGCTCGTCGGTCGCTCTTCGCATGCTGGCCAGTGTATGCATGATCTGGTAGAGTGGTCAAGACCAGTGGGCCAGGCGGCCCGCTCCCTGCAGCTTCGGAGGGTTTCGACGAAGTGAGCTCCGACGAATGACGGCAACCCGCTAATGGCCTCGATCGAGATCGACGGCGTCACCAAGGTGTACGAGAACGGCTTCCTCGCCGTCGACGACATCAGCCTCGCGGTCAGAGACGGCGAGTTCATGGTGCTCGTCGGCCCGTCCGGCTGCGGGAAGTCGACGCTGTTGCGCATGATCGCCGGCCTCGAGGAAGTCACCGCCGGCGCGATCAGCATCGGCGGCACCGACGTCACCGAGCTCGCGCCGCGCCACCGCGACATCGCGATGGTCTTCCAGAGCTACGCCCTCTATCCGCACATGACCGTCCGCCAGAACCTCGGCTACGGGCTCAAGGTGCGGAAGGCGCCGAAGGAGGAGGCGCGACGCCGCGTCGAGGAGGTGGCCGCGCTGCTCGGCCTGACGGAGATGCTCGACCGCAAGCCGGTGCAGCTCTCGGGCGGCCAGCGCCAGCGCGTCGCGATGGGCCGCGCGATCGTGCGCGAGCCGCAGGCGTTCCTGATGGACGAGCCGCTGTCGAATCTCGACGCCAAGCTCCGCGTCGGGATGCGCGCCTCGCTGGCCGCAGCTGCACGCCCGGCTGGGCGTCACGACCGTCTACGTCACGCACGATCAGACCGAGGCGATGACGCTCGGGAAGCGCGTGGCGGTGCTGCGCGACGGCAAGGTGGAGCAGGTGGCCGAGCCCCAGGTGCTCTATGCCGAGCCGCGCAATCTCTTCGTCGCGTCCTTCATCGGCTCGCCCGCGATGAATCTCGTCGAGGCGTCGATCGAGGACGATGCCGTCGTGTTCGGCGGCTTCCAGCTGCCGCTCGATGGCGCCCGACGCCCGGCGGCAGACGTGCGCCGCGTCGTCCTCGGCATCCGCCCCGAGACCTTCGAGGACGGCGCACTTGCCGCCGCGGCGCTGCCGCGGCGTGAGCGTCGACGTCGAGGTCGTCGAGGAGCTCGGAGCCGAGACGAACGCGTTCTTCCGCATCGACGCGGCTCGCGTGGCCGCCGAGACCGCGGCGAGCGAGGATTCCGACGCAAGCCTGATCGCGGGCGACACCCAGCTCTTCACGGCACGTCTCGACCCACGCTCACGGGTGCGCGGTGCCGGTCGCGTCGAGCTTGCAGTCGACCCCGCCCGCTTCCATTTCTTCGATCCGGAGACCGGCGTCGCGCTCGCGTTGAGAGACGCTGCTCGCGCCGGCAACGCACCGGTTCCGGCATAACTGGTATTGATCACTAGGCAGACGATGGCAACCAACGCAAAGACATCGAGCAGCAGCACCCGCCCCGGGACGAAGCAGAGCGAGACGCGCGAACAGCGTCCTCGACCTGATCGAGCAGCTCGACGTCGGGGCCGCGATCCCGTCCGAGCGGCAGCTCTGCATGGATCTCGGCGTCTCGCGCCTCACCGTTCGCGCGGCGCTCGACGATCTCGTTCGCGACGGCATGCTCGATCCGCCGGCACGGCAGCGGCACCTTCGTGAGCGAGCCGAAGATCGCCCAGGAGCTGACGATGACCTCGTTCACCGAGGACATGGTGCGGCGCGGCATGGTGCCGGGCAGCCGCACGCTCGACCTCCACGTCGTGCCCGCAGGCGCCCACCTCGGTCGCCTGCTCCACGTCTCTCCGTCGGAGCCGGTCGTGATCATCAGCCGGCTCAGGCTCGCCGATCGCGAGACGATGGCGATCGAGACGCTCCACGTCCGGGAGTCGCTCGTCCCCGGCCTCGCTCCCGACGACCTCGAGCGGCAGTCGTTCTACGACATCCTCCAGGAGCGTTACGGCCTCGAGATCGTCGGCGGCATCCAGACGATCGAGCCGACCGTGACGAACGAGGAGGAGTCCGACGCGCTCGGAGTGCCGCTGCACTCGCCGGCCTTCCTGTTCGAGCGCACCACCCGCGCGGCCGACGGCGGCATCGTCGAGTACGTCCGCTCGATCTACCGCGGCGACCGCTACAAGCTCGTGACCGAGCTCAACCGTCGCCCGACGCGGTCTCGCACCACCCGCTGAACGCGGGTTGGTCAGTACCAACTGCGTCAGCGGCCTGTCTATCACAGGGCGTCAGAGCCTATGCGGACACGGCCGTCGTCACGCAGACACCCTGTAGACCGGGTTTCTTCACCATTTGACAAAGTGGTCTTGACAACTTCTCCACCGTGTGCAACCCTTACGCCCCGTGGCAAAGTGGTATAAGCCAGTAGGCGGATGCGCTCACGACCCAGAGGGCCACGGCCGGGTCGGAGCGTCAGGTTACCGCCTCTCGATGCGCTTGGGGGAAACGTCCATGAGAGCACGTACCATCAGCGCGGTCGTCCTGGCCGGAGTTGCTCTCGCGGTCATCGCGTCATCGGCGTCCGGTGGGACGTCAGCGCGGTCCGCGAGCAGCATCACGGTTTGGCTTCAGACCGACGCACAGGCAGCCAACTGGCAGCCGATCGTGAACGCAGTGAATGCCGACTTCCAGAAGGCCCACCCCGGGGTCTCGGTGAACGTGCAGTTCCAGACCTGGGGCAACCATCTGCAGAAGCTCGACGCGACGTTGGCCGGCGGGAACGCCCCTGACGTGATCGAGATGGGCAACACGGAGATGACGAAGTACATGGCCGCGGGTGCCTTCCAGGACCTGACGTCGGAGAAGGCAGGAATCCCGAACTCGGCCACGTGGCTCTCGGGCCTCGCAGCCTCGGGTCGCTACGGCGGCAAGCTCTACGGCGTGCCGTACTACGCAGGCTCGCGCGTCGTCACGTACCGCTCCGACCTGTTCAAGAAGGCCGGCGCCAAGGTTCCGACCAGTCTCGCCCAGTTCACGGCAACCGCGCGCAAGCTCGGTTCGGGCAACACCGCAAAGGGCTTCTCGCCGGTCTACATCGCCGGCACCGACTGGTACTTCGCGATGAGCTTCGTCTACGACTTCGGCGGCTCGATCGCAACCCAGGTGAGCGGCAAGTGGAAGGGCAACCTCGCCTCGCCGCAGGTCGCTCGCAGGCCTCGCCGCCTACAAGGCGTTCTACTCGGCCGCCTCGCGGGCGAGCAAGACGACCGACGAGACGCATCCGAACCCGTACGACGTCTACGCCCAGGGCCAGGCAGCATCGATGGTCGGCCCCGGCTGGTTCAGCTGCTGCGTCGGCGACAAGTACAAGGGCGCGACGAAGCAGTTCGTGATGCCGAGCCACACCAAGGGCAAGGCGATGCCGGGCTTCCTCGGCGGCTCGGATCTCGCAGTCCCGATCGGCGCGAACAAGGCGCTCGCCGTCGACTGGATCAAGCTCTACACGAGCACGCAGACGATGACCGCCCTGCGCGGGATCGGCAACATCCCGAACACGACCAGCCTCCTCGGCTCGAGCATCAACGAGAAGGCGGCACAGCAGAGCTGGTTCGTTCCGACGGCGAAGAACTGGGTCAACGTGGAGAACGGCAATATCCTCCGCAACATGCTCGCCCAGATCCTCACCGGCAAGCTCAGCATCAAGCAGGCCGCTCAGTCGGCGAGCGACAACATCTCGTCGGTCCTGAACGCGAGCTAGGAAGCAGATGACGAGGAGCCGATCTCGGTGACGAGCAACCGGCTCCCCGACGGAACGGCGGTCGCCGCCGAGACCACGCAGGTGTGGTCTCGGCGGCGGCGGCCGTTGACGTGGCAGCGGGCGCTCCGCGCGACGGTGCCGTACTGGCTCCTGATGCCGGTGCTGATCGCGATCGTCGCGATCCTCGGCTACCCGCTCTACAAGCTCGTCGTCCTCTCCTTCCAGGAGTACGGGCTGGCCCAGCTGATCCAGCACAAGGGCGTCTGGGTCGGCGACGGCCAACTACGCGTCGGTCCTCCACGACCCGATCTTCTGGCACACGCTCCTGCGCACGGTCGTGTTCACGGTCGCGAACGTCGGCCTGACGATCGGGCTCGGGACGTTCCTCGCCCTGCTCCTCGTCCGGGTCGGCTCGGCCGTCCGGATCCTGCTCACCGCCGGCCTCGTCCTCGTCTGGTCGATGCCGGTCGTCGTCGCGGTGCAGGTCTGGTACTGGATCACGAACTACCAGAACGGGATCCTCAACTACGCGCTCACGCGGCTGCACCTCGGCGACTACGAGCTCCACGACTGGTACGCGACGACCTTCTCGAAGCTCGCGATGGTGACGCTGCTGATCGTCTGGGGAGCGCTCCCGTTCGTCACGATCACGCTCTACGCCGGCCTCTCCCAGGTGTCGCGCGAGCTCGTCGAGGCGGCCGAGATCGACGGCGCCGGGCCGCTGCGCGTGTTCCGCGACGTCACCTTCCCGATCCTGAAGCCGATCTTCCTCATCCTCACAGCCTCTCGATCATCTGGGACTTCGGCGTCTTCACGCAGCCGTACCTGCTGATCGGCGCGTCCCACGTCGACACGTCGAACTACCTGATGGGCGTCTACGTCTACATCGAGGGCTACGCGCACTCGAACTACGGCCGCGGCGCAGCGATCTCGCTGCTGATGCTGGTGATGGTCGCGGCGATGAGCATCCCCTACGTCCGCAGCAAGGTGCGCATGGAGGCCGACGAGTGAGCGCCGTCACCCCGACGCTGCCGGAGACGGCGACGGCGACCCGCGCCGCGCCGCGCCGTACTGCCGTCGCCCTCCGGCGCGGACGTCGCCGCCGCGGCCGCTTCGGCTGGAACGCGGTCGGGATCCTCGTCTTCGTGGTGATGGTCTTCCCCGTCTACTGGATGGTGACGACCGCGTTCAAGCCCGACGACGAGATCAACGGCCGCACGCCGACCTGGATCCCGCTGCACCCGACGCTCGTCCACTTCACGGACGCGATGGCCCGGCCGTACTTCTGGGACGACGTCAAGAACAGCCTCATCATCGTCGCCGTCACCGTGGTCGCCTCGATGGTGCTCGCGTTCCTCGCAGCGGTCGCGCTCGCGAAGTACCGCTTCACGGGCCGCAAGATCTTCATCGTCCTGATGATCGGCATCCTGATGCTGCCGCAGGCCGGGCTGATCATCCCGCTCTACGTCGTGCTCGCCCGCTACCACCTGACGAACACGCTGATCGGCGTGATCCTCACCTACATGACGTTCGTGATCCCGTTCGCCGTCTGGACGCTGCGCGGCTTCATCATCGGCATTCCCAAGGACCTCGAGGAGGCCGCGATGGTCGACGGCTCGAGCCGGCTCGGCGCGTTCGTGCGCATCCTGCTGCCGCTCGTCGCCCCCGGCCTCGTCGCGACCTCGGTGTTCGTGTTCGTGACGACCTGGAACGAGTACATCTTCGCGAGCGTCCTGCTGACCGACCAGTCGCACCAGACGGTCACGGTCTGGCTCTCGTACTTCTACGGCACGAGCCGCAACACCGACTGGGGCGGGCTGATGGCGGCCTCGACGCTGACCGCGATTCCGGTCGTCATCTTCTTCCTGCTCGTCCAGCGCAAGATCGCGTTCGGTCTCACGGCCGGCGCGACCAAGGGATGAGCGGCACGCTCGAGCGCCTGGCGAACGGGTGCATCCTGGCCGGGCTTCGCCGGCACGACAACACCAGCCTGGCTCGCGCGCGAGCTCGACGACGGGCTCGGCGGCGTCGTCCTCTTCGCGCGCAACGTCGTCCGGGCCGGAGCAGCTGCAGGCGCTGACCGAGTCGCTGCGGGTGTCCGCCGACGACCGTCGTCGCGATCGACGAGGAGGGCGGCGACGTCACCCGGCTCGAGGCGACCCGCGGCAGCTCGGTTCCCGGCCACCTCGCGCTCGGCACGATCGACGACGTCGCGCTCACCGAGCAGGTCGGCCGCGCGATCGCCGACGAGCTCGCGCGCGGCGGGCATCACGCTCGAATCTCGCTCCGGTCGCCGACATCAACACGAACCCGCTCAACCCGGTGATCGGCGTCCGCTCGTTCGGCTCCGATCCGGCGCTCGTCTCGCGCCACGTCGCCGCGTTCGTGACCGGGCTCCAGGCGGGTGGCGTCGCCGCCTGCGCGAAGCACTTTCCCGGCCACGGCGCGACCGACGTCGACTCACACCTCGGATCTGCCCGTCGTCTCGGCGACGCGCGAGGAGCTGCTGGAGGTCGAGCTCGCGCCCTTCCGCGCGGCGATCGCCGCCGGCACCCGGGCGATCATGTCTGCCCATCTCGTCGTCCCGGCGATCGACGCCGTGCCGGCCACGCTGAGCCGCGCGCAGCTCACCGGGCTGCTGCGCGAGGAGCTCGGCTTCACCGGCACGATCGTCACCGACGCGCTCGAGATGAAGGCGGTGAGCGAGACCGTGGGGATGGAGGAGGGCGCCGTGCAGGCTCTGCTCGCCGGCGCCGACGCGCTCTGCCTCGGGCACGACATCGACGAGGGCCACGTGGCGCGCGTCCGGGCGGCGATCGTCGCCGCGGTGCGCGAGGGACGGCTCGACGAGAGCAGGGTCGCGGAGGCTGCCGGTCGCGTCGCCGCGATCCCACGTCCCGGTCGCGGCGGATCGCGCCGCCGACGCGCCGCCGTTCGCCGAGCTCGGCCTCGCAGCGGCGCGCCGCGCGCTCGTCGTCCGGGGCACGGTCGGTGACGCGAGGCCGCTGCTCGTGGTCGACCTCGAGGGCACGACCTCGGTCGCAGCCGGGCCTCCGTCACACGATCTCGCGTCCATCCTCGGCGAGCTGGGCGGCGACATCGAGGCGATCCGGATCACGGAGAGCCAGCTCGACGACGGCGCTTCGCGGCCGTCCAGGCGAGCCCCGGCCGCCGGCCGGTCGTCGTCGATCCGCGACGTCGACCGCCATCCGTGGCAGCAGCGAGCTGCCGCCGCGATCCTTGCTGTCGACCACGATGGCGTCGTCGTCGATGTCGGCTACCCGGCCCAGAGCTCCGCCGGCGCTGAACGGCCGCATCACGACGTTCGGCTCGGGGCGCGCCAGCCTCACGGCCGCCGCCGAGCTACTGCTCGGCGCACGCTGATCGCTACTTCCGCGCGATCGACCGCTCTGACCGCAGCCTCGTAGACCGCGTCGCGGCCGAACTGATCGAGCTCGGCCGAGAGCAGCTCGCTCCCGTTCGAGCAGCTCGCCCGGCGACGCGACGGGCTCGCCGTCGACCCACATCGCCCTCACCGCTGGCGCGTCACGGCGCGTCAGCGCGATGTCGCGCTTCAGCCGCGAGCGCAGCCAGCCGGCGACGAGCTCGGCGTCGGCGCGCGGGCCCTCGACGCGGAGCTTCTCGATCGTCGCTGATCCCGGGCCAGAGCTCCGCGAGCCGGCGCCGCCAGGGCAGCGTGCGCGAGAACGCGATGTCGGAGACGGCGACGCTGTCGAACAGATCGACGAGGCAGGCGTAGGCCTTCGGGACGTCGCGCCACTCCGACGAGTCGACGACGAGCCGGTCGGTGACGCCGATGATCTCGGCGAGAGGCACGCTCCCCCAGTCGGGCTCGCCGCGCCAGCGGCAGAAGACGGGCAGGTCGGAGACGAGCAGCGGCAGCACGATCGAGCCCGGGTGCTGCGCGGCCGAGCCCCCGCAGGCGGATCTCGATCACCTCGGAGAGCACCTCGCGCGAGACGCCCTGGAGCTGGAAGTCCTTCAGCTCCACGCGCGTGTCGATCTTCGCCTCGCTGCCCGGGCAGGGGATGAGGAAGATCGTGCGGGCGGGATGGCGCTCGAGCAGGCCGGCGAGGGTCGCCCGCGCCTTCGCGCGCCACGCCGGCGGGCACCAGACGATGTGCGTCATCGTGCTCGTGCGGAGGTCGGGCATGCCGTCGTCCGCCTCGTGCGCACGCAGGCGCCCCAGCTGGCGCTCGATGTCGGAGACGACGCCCATCGGGCCGGCCTAGTGGCGGCGCCAGGAGCGCCGTCGCGGTGGATCAGGTCGTCCGCCGCCGACGGCCCCCAGGTGCCGCTCGCATAGTTCGGGAAGTTCGGCCGGTCACGCTGCCAGGCGCCGATGATCGCGTCGACGAGCTTCCACTGCTCGTCGACCTCGTCCTCGCGCGTGAACAGCGTCGCGTCGCCGAGCATCGCGTCGAGGATCAGCCGCTCGTACGCCTCCGGCAGCCCCGTGCGGAAGGCGCCGCCGTAGAGGAAGTCCATGTGCACGGTCCGGATCGTCATCCCCGCGCCCGGCACCTTGGCGCCGATCGCGAGCGAGACGCCCTCGTCCGGCTGGACGTGGATCAGCAGCACGTTGGGGCGCAGCCCGTCGCCGGCGATCTCCTCGAACGGCGGATGCGGCGCGCGCTGGAACTGGATCGCGATCGTCGTCTCGCGGCGCGCGAGCCGCTTGCCGGCGCGGACGTAGAACGGCGTGTCGGCCCAGCGCCAGTTGTCGACGTAGAGCTTCGCCGCGATGTACGTCTCGGTCAGCGAGCCCGGGCGCGACACCCTCCTCCTCGCGGTAGCCGGGCACCTCGATCCCCTCGACGAACCCGCGCCGTACTGGCCGCGGACGACGGACTTCGGGCCCGGCGTGTGCATCGACTTCAGCACCTTCACCTTCTCGTTGCGCACGGAGTCGGCCGTGAAGTCGATCGGCGGCTCCATCGCCGTCAGCGCCAGCAGCTGCAGCAGGTGGTTCTGGAAGATGTCGCGAATCGCGCCGGCCGACTCGTAGAAGCCGGCGCGCCCCTCGATCCCCATCGACTCGGCGACGGTGATCTGGACGTGGTCGATGAACTGGCGGTTCCAGATCGGCTCGAAGATGCCGTTCGCGAAGCGCAGCGCCAGCATGTTCTGCACCGTCTCCTTGCCGAGGTAGTGGTCGATCCGGAAGATCTCGTCCTCCCGGAACCACCGGTGCAGCAGGTCGTTCAGCTCGCGGGCCGACGCGAGGTCGTGGCCGAACGGCTTCTCCACGATCAGCCGCACCCAGCCTTCCTTCGCCCGCCGCTCGCCGATCTCGGTCACCGCGGCCGTGAACGCCTGCGGCGGCACGGCGAGGTAGTAGAGGCGGTTGCCGCCGGTCCCGCGCTCGGCGTCGACCTCCTCGAGCACGCGCCCGACCTGGTCCTCACCCTCCTCGTCGGCGAAGTCGGTGCCGACGTAGCGCATGCCTGCGGCGAGCCTGTCCCAGACGTCCTGCCGGAAGGGATCGCGCGCGAACTGCTTCACCGCCTTCTTCATCGCCGCGACGAACTGCTTCGACGTCTGCGGCGAGCGAGCGACACCGACGATCGCGAACTCCTCGGGGAGCAGCTTGCGATAGGCGAGCGCGTAGAGCGCCGGGATGAGCTTGCGCTTCGTCAGGTCGCCCGAGGCACCGAAGATCACGACGGCGCACGCCTCGGGCCGCCGCCGCAGCTGCAGGCCTTCGAGCAGCGGGTTGGCGTCGTCCTCGCTCATGCGGTCGCCAGCGAGCCCACCTTGGCGCGGATGCCGTCGAGCAGCTCGGCGAACGAGTCGGCGAACTTCTGCACGCCCTCGGCCTCGAGCGTCGCGACGACGTCGTCGTAGTCGACGCCGGCGGCCGCGAGATCGGCCAGCAGCGCCTTCGCCTCGTCGATCCCGGCGGTCAGGCTGTCCGGCTTGACCTCACCGTGATCCTGGAACGCGCGCACCGTCTCGAGCGGCATCGTGTTGACGGTGTCGGGGCCGATCAGCTCCTCGACGTAGATCACGTCGCGGTAGGCGGGGTTCTTCGCCGAGGTCGACGCCCACAGGCAGCGCTGCGGACGGGCGCCCTTGCCGGCGAGGAAGGCCCAGCGGTCGTCGCCGAACACGTCGAGGTAGTGCTGGTAGGCGAGCTTCGCGTTCGCGACCGCGAGCTTGCCCTGCAGGTCGGTGCGGCCGATCGCCTCGAGGCGCTTGTCCGCCTCGGTGTCGACTCGCGAGACGAAGAAGCTCGCGACGGACAGCACCTTGCTCGCGTCGCCACCGCCGGCGACCAGGCGCTCGAGCGCCACGGATGTACGCCTCGGCGACGGCCGCGTAGCGCTCGAGCGAGAAGATCAGGGTGACGTTGATCGGCACGCCCTTCGCGATGCAGTCCTCGATCGCGCCGAGGCCGGGCTCGGTGGCCGGGATCTTGACGTAGAGATTCGGGCGGTCGACCTCCTTGCTGAACCGCAGCGCCTGCTCGAAGGTGCGCTCGCGGTCGTAGGCGAGCCTCGGGTCGACCTCGAGCGAGACGTAGCCGTCGACGCCGTCCGTCCGCTCCCAGACGGGGCGCATCAGATCGCACGGCCTCGCGGATGTCCTCCATCGCGAGCGCGAAGAAGATCTCGGTCGCGTCGTCGGTCGTCGCGGCGACCTCGCGCAGCTGCTCGTCGTAGCAGGTCGCCCTCGGCGAGCGCCTTCTGGAAGATCGTCGGGTTGGAGGTGACGCCGACGACCGAGTCGTCGGCCATCAGCGCTGCGAGCTGCGCCCGAGTCGAGCATCTCGCGCGAGAGCGAGTCGATCCAGACGCTGACGCCTGCGTCGCTCAGCTCCTGAAGTCGTGTTGGTCAGCCATCGGACATCCTTTCGAGCTCGGCCACCTTCTCGAGGCGGTCGGCATAGCGGCCCCCGCCGATGAAGCGGGCGCCGAGGAAGGTGTGGACGAGCTCGCGGGCGAGCTCACCGCCGACGATCTCGGAGCCGAGGCAGAGCACGTTCATGTCGTCGTGCTCGACTCCCTGATGCGCCGAATACGTGTCGTGACAGATCGCGGCCCGGATGCCCGGGATCTTCGAGGCGGCGACCGACGCGCCGACGCCGGAGCCGCAGACGAGCACGCCGCGGTCGACCTCGCCGCGGCGGATCGCCATCCCGAGCTCGAGCGCCTTGTCCGGGTAGTCGATCCGGACGGCGTCGGTGTCGGTGCCGAGGTCGACGGCCTCGTGCCCGGCAGCCTCGATCGCCTCCAGCACGGCGTCGCGCAGCTTGACGCCGCGGTGATCGAAGGCCGCGGCGACCCTCACTGCAGCTCGGCCTCGATCGTGGCGGCGATCGCCTCGGCCGTGATCCCGAACTCGGCGAAGATCCGCTGGTAGGGCGCCGATGCACCGAAATGGTCTATACCGATGATGCGCGCTCGCGTAGCGCTCCCAGCCGAGCGTCACGCCGGCCTCGACGGCGACACGCGTCTCGACGGCGGGCGGCAGCACGGAGTCCTGGTAGTCGTCGTCCTGCTCGTCGAAGAGCTCCCAGCACGGCATCGAGACGACCCGCACGTTGCGCCTCGAGCGACTGCGCCGCCTCGAGCGCCAGATGCACCTCGCTGCCCGTCGCGATCACGATCGCCTCGGGCTCGCCCTCGCCGCGCTGCCACAGCGTGTAGGCGCCGCGCAGGGCACCGCTCGCCGGCGCGACCTCGGTGCGGTCGAAGGTCGGCAGCTTCTGCCGCGTCAGCGCGAGCGCGACGGGACCGTCCGGCCGCTCGAGCGCGATCTGCCACGCCATCGAGGTCTCGTTGGCGTCGGCGGGGCGGACGTACCAGAGGTTCGGGATCGCCCGGAGCGCCATGTGGTGCTCGACGGGCTGGTGCGTCGGGCCGTCCTCGCCGACGGCGATCGAGTCGTGCGTCCAGACCCAGCCGTCCGCGAGCCCGATCAGCGCCGACAGCCGAACCGCCGGGCGCATGTAGTCGGAGAAGATCAGGAACGTCGAGCCGTAGGGCCGGAGCATCGCCGGCTCGAGCGCGATCCCGTTCACGATCGAGCCCATCGCGTGCTCGCGGATCCCGAAGGCGATGTTGCGCCCGGCGTGCATCGCCGAGAAGATGCCCGCGCCCTCGAACTCGGTCTTGTTCGACTCGACGAGGTCGGCCGAGCCGCCCACCATCGTCGGCGTGAACGGCTTCAGCGCCTGCATCACGGTGCGGCCGGCGTCGCGGGTCGCGACCTCCTCGCCGGCCGGGAACACGGGCAGCGCCTCGCGCCAGCCCTCGCGCGGCTCGCCCCGCAGGTCGAGCTCCCGCTCCTGCGCCAGCTCCGGGAACGCGCCGGCCCACGCGGCGAGCCGCCCATCCCACTCGCGCTGCAGCTCGGCACCCCGCTCGGCGACGACCGCCATGTGCTCGCGCACCGCGTCCGAGACGGCGAACGTCGCGTCGGGGTCGAAGCCCATGATCTCCTTCGTCGCCCGCACCTCGGCCTCGCCGAGCGGGGAGCCGTGTGCCTTCCCGGTGTCGATCGCGTGCGGCGCCGGATAGGCGATGTGGCTGCGCAGGACGATCAGCGACGGCCGCTCCTCCTCGGCCTTCGCCGCGGCGAGCGCACCGAGCAGCGCGTCCAGATCCTCGGAGTCGTCGACGTGCTGGACGTGCCAGCCGTAGGCCTCGAAGCGCTTGCCCTTGTCCTCCGTCGTGAACGTGAGCGACGTCGTGCCGTCGATCGTGATGTGGTTGTCGTCGTAGACGTAGACGAGGCGGCCGAGCCCGAGATGGCCGGCGATCGACGCCGCCTCGGAGCTGACGCCCTCCATCATGTCGCCGTCGGAGCAGATCGCGTAGATCCACGAGTCGACGATCTCGTGGTGCGGCCGGTTGTAGCGGTCGGCGAGGAAACGCTGGGCGATCGCCATCCCGACGCCGTTCGCGAAGCCCTGGCCGAGCGGGCCCGTCGTCGTCTCGACGCCCGCCGTGTGCCCGTGCTCGGGATGACCCGGCGTGCGCGAGCCCCACTGGCGGAACTGCTTCAGGTCGTCGAGCGTGAGGTCGTAGCCCGCGAGGTGGAGCGACGCGTACTGGAGGATGCAGGCGTGGCCCGCCGAGAGGACGAAGCGGTCGCGGCCCGGCCAGTGCGGATCGGCCGGGTTGTGGCGCATCACGTCGCGATAGAGGAGGTAGGCGAGCGGCGCGAGCGCCATCGCCGTGCCCGGGTGACCGGCGTTCGCCTTCTGCACCGCGTCCATCGCGAGTGCGCGAATCGTGTCGATCGTCTCGGTACGGGGATCCGCGGGCACTGCCCTGCGAGCATATCGCCAGGCGGGCGCACGGGCCGCATCTACCCTACGAGGCCCATGTCCGTCCTGATCGCATCCAACCTCCGCAAGGAGCTCTCCGGAGATCCGCTGTTCGACGGGATCTCGTTCTCCGTCGACCGCGGGCAGCGGCTCGCGCTGGCCGGCCAGAACGGCGCCGGCAAGACGACCCTGCTGCGCGCGATCGTCGGCGAGACGTCGATCCAGGGCGGCGAGATCGCGCTCCAGAAGGGCACGCGCATCGCGCTGCACGACCAGCGCCCGCCGCGCGACCGCGGCCTGACGCTGCGCGAGTACTCGCTCTCGGGCGCCTCCGACCTGATCCGGATCGAGCAGGAGCTGCGGGGAGCTCGAGCAGGCGATGGCGCGCGGCGTGCACGACGAGGCGACGATGCGCCGCTACAGCGAGGCGCAGGCGCGGCTCGAGCACGCCGGCGGCTGGAACTGGCGCGACCGTGCCTCGTCGGTTCTGCGCGGGCTCGGCTTTCGCGATCACGACCTCGACCGCCAGCTCTCGACGTTCTCGGGCGGCGAGCTGACGCGCGCCTCGCTCGGCCGCGCGCTCGCCGGCGACCCCGACCTGCTGCTGCTCGACGAGCCGACGAACCACCTCGACGTCGAGAGCCTCGAGTGGCTCGAGCGCGAGCTGACGACGATCGACGCGGCCGTCGTGCTCGTCGCCCACGACCGCTGGTTCCTCGAGTCGGTGACGACCGCGGTGCTCGAGATCGAGGGCGGACGCGGCCTCTACTTCTCCGGCCCGTGGCACCAGTGGCGGCTCGAGCGCGCGGCGCGCGCCCAGTCGGCGGCGAAGTCGGTGCAGCGGGTCGGCGCCGACATCGAGCGGCTGAACCGCTTCGTCGAGCGGTTCCGCTACAAGAAGTCGAAGGCCAAGCAGGCCCAGGCGAAGCTCACCCAGATCGGCCGGCTCGAGGAGGAGCGCAAGAAGGCGGCGGGCGAGCTCGAGAACCTCACGCAGCGTCGCCGCACGCTCGGCTTCGAGTTCCTCAAGCCGGCGCGGACCGGGCGCACCGTCGTCGAGATCGAGGGGCTGCGGCTCTCGGCCGGCGGCAAGCCGCTGCTCGACGGTGCCTCGCTCGTGGTCGAGCGGGCCGAGCACATCGCGCTCGTCGGCCCGAACGGATCCGGCAAGACGACGCTGCTCGAGACCCTCGTCGGCAACCGCGCGCCCGACGCCGGCGTGATCCGCTTCGGCCACGGCGTCGAGCCCGCCTACTTCTCCCAGCACGACGTCGAGCTCGACGAGCGCGGCACGCGTGCTCGACTGCGCGGTCGCGATGACCGGCCTCGCGCGGCCCCAGGCGCAGAACCTGCTCGGCAAGTTCCTCTTCTCCGGCTACGCGGCGCAGGAGAAGCAGGTCTCGGTGCTGTCCGGCGGCGAGCGGCGCCGGCTGTCGCTGGCCGTGATCGTCGCCTCGGGCGCGAACTTCCTCGTGCTCGACGAGCCGACGAACCATCTCGACCTCGAGAGCCGCGAGGCGCTCGAGGCCGCGCTCGAGGCGTTCCCCGGCTCGATCCTGCTCGTCTCGCACGACCGGGCGCTGCTCGACGCCGTCGCCGAGCGCACGGTCGCGGTCGAGGAGCACACGCTGCACTCCTACGAGGGCGGCTGGGCCGACCTCGTCCAGGCGCGCGAGGAGAGGACGGCCGCACCGCCGGTCGTCGAGCGCGCACCGAAGGAGCCGAAGGCGCCTCGGCCGGCCGCCAAGAAGAAGGGCCCGACCGAGCTCGAGCAGGTCGAGCGCCGCATCACGACGCTCGAAGCCCATGTCGCACAGCTCGAGGCGAAGCTCGCCGAGGACTGGACGAACATGGACATGCTGACCGAGTACCGCACCTCGCGCGACGAGCTGCAGGAGCTGCTCGAGCGCTGGGAAGCGCTGTTCGAGACCGCCTGACCGGAGCGGGCTCAGGCGCCGAGCGGGACGACGATCTCCCGCTCGCCCCGCTGCCAGCGAATGTCGAGCGACGCCGACAGGCGGCGCAGAATGGCGAGCATGGACGGGTTGTCTCCGCAGACGGTCGCAACGAAGGACGTGATCCCGGCAGCCCGGGCGTCGGCGGCGAGCGTCTCCAGCAAGACGGTTCCCAGTCCCCGGCCACGGAGCTCATCGGCGACGCTCAGGGCGATCTCGGCGCTCCGGCCGTCCCGGACGAGCCGTGCGATACCGGCCGGCCGAGCGTCACCGCCGACGTAGGCGACGAGGACGTGCCGGTTCCCGTCGACCCTCGAGAGCAGGTCCAGCTCGGCGTCGGTCAGCCGCGGCTTGGCCCCACAGAAGCGCGACGCGCGGGCACCCTCGCCGAGCCGGTCGAAGAGGGCGACGACGGTCGCGGCGTCGCCGTTTCGAAGCGGCCGGATCGTGATCCCGCTGACATGGGTCGCATGCATGACCGTGACGCTACGCCGATCGGCGCCGGCATTCTTCGCCCACTCGGGCCATCTCGTTGACATGGCCCGAACGGGCCATCTAGAATCGGGCCATCGTGACGGGAACGGCCATGCAGCAGGAGATCCGTTACTGCGAGCTCGACGGGCGCCGGATCGCCTACGCGACGGTGGGCGAGGGCCCCGTGCTGCTCTTCGGCGGCAGGTGGATCTCGCACCTCGAGGAGGACTGGTCGGACCCGGATGCGCGCGCTTTCTTCGAGGACCTCGCGCAGACGCACCGGGTCGTGCGCTACGACAGGCTCGGCGTCGGCATCTCCGACCGTGGCTCCCACGACGTGTCCGACGTCAGCCAGCTCGGGGCGGTCCTCGATGCGTGCGGCGGCGGGCCGGCGGCGCTCTTCGGCTGCTCGTGCGCCGGGCTCGCGATGGCGAGCTTCGCGCGCGACTTCCCCGAGCGGGTGAGCAAGCTCGTCTTCTTCGGCGGCTACGCGGCCCGCGACGACATCCCGGATGCGACGCGAGGCTCGATCATCGACTTCGTCCGCGTGAACTGGACGCTGGCGTCGCAGATGCTGGCAGGGCTCCTCGTTCCGCACGCGAGCGGCACCGAGATCGCGGCCTTCAGCCGCTACATGCGGCTCGCCGCGGACGCCGACATGGCGGCGTCCTCGCTCGAGGACGACCTCACGACCGACGCGCGCGCAGTGCTCCCCGAGGTGACCACCCCCTCCCTCGTTCTCCATCGCCGCGGCGACCGTGCCGTGCCGATCGGCCGCGGGCGCGAGCTCGCCTCCCTCCTGCCGAACGCCCGCTTCGTCGCGTTGGGCGGCGATGCGCACCTGCCGTGGATGGACGACCAGCGGGACGTACGGCGCGCGCTGGCCGGATTCCTCGAGGACGGCCCGGCGGCAGCGGCCGAGGCTGACAGCCCGCTCAGCGGCAGGGAGTCGGAGGTGCTGCGGCTCGTCGCAGCCGGGCTCTCGAATCGCGAGATCGCCGGCTCGCTCTTTCTCAGCGAGCACACCGTGCACCGGCACGTGGCGAACATCCTGCGCAAGCTCGGGCAGTCCTCCCGCGCCGGCGCGGCGACGCTCGCGACCCGCGCCGGCTACGTCTAGCCGCTCGAGCCGGCGGAGGCAGCGGCGACGTGCTGCTCGCCCGCGGTGACTGCGATCGGCAGCCGGTTGGCGGCAGGCGCGAGCGGGCAGGCCCAGCGGGCGTCGTACGAGCACGACGGGTTGAAGGCGAAGTTGAAGTCGAGCACCGCCGTGCCGGCGTCGCGGTCGAAGCCGAGATCGGCGCCCTTGACGGTGTCGATGAGATAGCGGCCGCCGCCGTAGGTCGACGTCACCGCTCGTCTCGTCGGTGAAGGCGAGGAAGATGCCGCCGCCGTAGCCCGTCGTTCCACGCCAGCTCGAGCTCGTGCTCCCGTCCCGCGAGGCTGAAGCGCGCGATGCCGATCCGCGTGAACGAGAACGTGCCGCCGGTGCTCGCGGCGATCTCGGTCGGGTCGGGCTCGGCGTTCTCGATCACGGCGACCGTTCGCCAGGCCGGGTCGTAGTCGTAGAACTTGCAGAACGCGAAGTCCGCCCGCGCGGCGGCGGGGATCGGCGACTGCGGATGATCGCGGTACATCCGGTCGCGGGTTGCGCGCCAGTCCCGCCAGGCCTGCTCCGGGTCTGCGGCGCCGCGGATCCCGGCATAGAGCTCGAAGATCGCGTGCTTCCACTCGAGCAGGTCGATCTGCGTCGGTCGCGGTGAACGACCCGGCACCGCTCACGCGTTGCCTCCCGCGATCGTCGACGACGGTTCCGTCGGGAGCGCGCACAACGACGGATACGTGGTGCGGCCCGCAGTGGTTTGGTCGCCGGTGGTGCCTGATACGACGGGTAACGTCGGTGAGGTGACGCCGATTCCCCTCTCCGTCCTCGACCTCGCCCCGATCACGCGCGGATCGACCGCTCGGGACGCCCTGCGCAACAGCCTCGACCTCGCCCGGCACGCGGAGCGACTCGGCTACAAGCGCCACTGGGTCGCCGAGCACCACAACATGCAGGCGATCGCAAGCGCGGCGACCGCCGTCGTCGCCGGGTATCTCGCCGGCGGGCACGTCGACGATCAGGATCGGCGCCGGCGGGATCATGCTCCCGAACCACTCGCCGCTCGTGATCGCCGAGCAGTTCGGGACGCTGGAGTCGCTCTACCCGGGTCGCATCGATCTCGGGCTCGGGCGGGCTCCCGGGACCGACCAGCTCACGGCCCGCGCGCTGCGCCGCGACCCGCTCAGCGCCGACCGCTTCCCGCACGACGTGCAGGACCTGCAGGTGCTCTTCGGGCCGGCGCAGGACAACGATCCGATCCGGGCGATCCCCGGCACGGGCCTCGAGGTGCCACTCTGGATCCTCGGCTCGAGCACCTACGGCGCCCGCCTCGCCGCGCTGCTCGGTCTCCCGTACGCCTTCGCCTCGCACTTCGCGCCCACCGACCTGCTCACCGCGCTCGACGCTCTACCGGCGCGAGTTCCGGCCGTCGGCGCAGCTCGCGGAGCCCTATGCGATGGCCGGCATCAACGTCGTACGCGGCCGACACGGACGACGAGGCGCGCCGCCTCTTCACGACGCCGCAGCAGTCGTGGGCGAACCGCTACCGCGGCCTCTCCGGCCCCTACCCGCCGCCGATCGACGACATCGAGGCGTACTGGTCGCCGGCCGAGAAGGCGCAGGCGTCCGCGATGCTCACCTACTCGGTCGTCGGGTCACCCGAGACCGTGCGCGCGGGGGTCGAGCAGTTCCGCGAGCTCACCGGCGTCGACGAGCTGATGGTCGTCTCGGCGCCCTACGACCACGCCGCCCGCGTGCGGTCGTACGAGATCCTCGCCGACGCAGTCTGAGACGCCGCCCAGCGGAGCGGCGCCTCAGACCGAGCGTGATTTATCCCGTCTACATCTACACCGTGTGCCGCAACGACCCGGGGGTCGTGAGGGGCTCGCCGGTCTCGAGCAGCGTCTTCAGGCCCGGAGAGGATCATCGGCCAGCCGCCGTAGAGCTGGTCGTTCGCGCCCTCGCGGAGCTGATCGTGGGTGACGACGAGCCGGCACGAGTCGCCGACCGGCTCGATCTCCCAGGTCACCCGTGAGGTTCCCTCCGCGACGACGTCCTCGCCCCAGAGCGCGGTCATCGACTGCACGAGCCGGCGCGGCGGATCGACCTCGAGGTTCTCGCCGGCGACGAACGGCGTTTCCATCGAGGGATGGAAGGACTCGTAGGTCGAGCCCGGCGCGTAGTCGGTCTCCGTCCGCACCCCGAACGAGTACGACGCCCGCAGATCGGGGTCGGTGATCGCCTCCCAGAGGCGCTCCGGGGTCGTCTTGATGTAGATCTCGAACACCTTTTCCATCGTGGTCTCCAGTCGGGTCTTGAGGTCACTGAGCGTCGCCGCCCAGGGCTCTGCGTATTTGCTCACCCAGCGGTCGTGGACGAGCCGGATCGGGACCGGATTCAGGAAGTGGAGCTTCTCGCGGCCACGGCGCCGTGTGGTCACGAGCCCCGCGTCTTCGAGCACGCGGAGATGCTTCATCACGCCGATGCGCGTCATCGGCAGTCGGGCCTCGAGCGCGCTCAGCGTCTGGCCGTCCTCCCGGAACAGCTCGTCGAGCAGACTCCGTCGAGTCGGGTCGGCGAGTGCTTTGAACACCTTGTCCATGCCCTGGATAATAGGTAACCGATTAGTTACATGTCAAGGGAATCTTCGCTGCGGCTGACGGCCCCGAGCGACGGGACGAACGAATTCCTTGTGACAAAGTGTCACAAGCGAGGCATGAGACCCGCAGGCGGCCCTTGTGCCAAAGTGTCACAAAGATCGATGTGACGCGACGGCCACCCGGTGGCGTAGAACGGTCGTGGACGCAATGACGCTGACCCGGCCCTTGACGCAGACCACCACCGCGCCACCCACCTTCGCCGACGCCGCCGAGCGGCATCTCGACGACGTCTTCGGCTACCTCCTCTACCTGACCCGCGACCGGCCCCTTGCCGACGACCTGGCCGGTGCCACGTTCGAGAAGGCGCTCCGCCAGTGGTCGCGGTTCGATCCACGCCGTGGCAGTGCGCGCACCTGGCTGCTCGGCATCGCCCGCACGACCGCGCTCGACTGGTTCCGGGCCGAGTCCCGGCGCCACCGGCGCGAGGAGGCCGCCGCCGAGCCCGAGGCCCACGAGGCCGAGTTCGTCGAGGGGCTCTCTCCCGAGCTCCAGCTCGCGCTCGCAACCCTCAGCGTCGGCGAGCGCGAGGTGCTCGTTCTCCGCATCGTGATCGAGCTCGACGGCGACCAGACCGCCCGCGTGCTCGGCATCAGCCCGACGGCCGTGTCGACCCGGCTCAGCCGGGCGCTCCAGAAACTCGAAGAGAAGGTGAGGAACGATGACCTCCGCTGAGCTGATCACCGCGCTGCAGGCCACCCGGCCCGTCGCCACCGACACGCTGCGCGACCGCGTCCGCGCGATCGCCACCGCCGAGCCCGTGCAACGGCCCTCGCCCTTCGCCCGCCTCTCGCGCATCTCGCTGCGGCGCTTCGCGCTCGTTGCCGTCCCGGCGACGGCCGTCGTGCTGCTCGGCACCGCCGGCGCGATCGGCCTGCTCGACTCGGGCTCGAGGCCGCAGGTCGAGAGCTCGGCCGCGCGCGAGCTCGCGCGGGCGGTCGCAAGCGCCTGCCCCGAGCGGAGGGGTGGCAACCGCCCCCCAGCTCAAGGCGACCGCGCCTCCCGCAGCCGCCGATGCGACCGCGCCCGCACCGACGACGGGCCGCGCCACGCGCTACTCGGCGCAGCTGACCCTCGCCGTGAAGGACGTCGACGGTCTCTCGGACGCAACGCAGAAGGCGCTCCAGATCACGCGTGACCTCGGCGGCTACGTCGTCTCGGTCTCGTACGCCACGTCCGACACCGGCGTCTCGTCGCTGACGTTGAAGGTGCCGACCGCGAACGTGCAGGACGCGCTCGTGCGCCTGACAGGCCTTGGCAAGATCGTCTCCCAGCAGGTGCAGATCGACGACCTCCAGGGTCAGGTCGACGAGCTGACGAAGCGCGAGACGGCGCTGCGCGGGCAGATCGCGCGCCTCTCCGCCCGCCTGGCCGACCCCGACCTCGACGCCCAGACCCGCGCCACGCTCGAGGCGCGCCGCGACGCAGCCCGCGCCGAGCTCGCACGGGTGCGGACGACGCGGGCCCAGGTCAACACCGAGGCGCGCTACGCCACGATCCAGCTGACGCTGCAGACGTCCGAGTCGACGGCCGTCGTGCCGGTGCCGTCGCGCTGGGACAACGCGATCGACCGCGCCGGCGAGATCCTCGTCGCCGAGGCGACGATCGTCCTCTACGCCCTCGTGATCCTCGGCCCGCTCGCCCTGCTGGCGCTGCTCGTCTGGCTCGGCCGGCGTGGCCTGCGCAAGCGGCAGGAAGCGGAGCTCCTCTCGGCCCCGTGACCGGCAGAGGCGAGCGGGGAGAGGCTTCAGCCTCTCCCCAGGGTTAGCTCTTCGCCGCCTTCACGTCGAAGCGTCGCGATCAGCGCCTCCGCGACGACCTTGAGCGGCCGGCCCGAGATCTGGCTCGCCTTGCGGAGCCGTGCGAAGGCGTCCTGCTCGGTCAGCCCCTCCCGCTCCATCAGCAAGCCCTTGGCACGCTCGATCGCCTTCCGCGCAGCGAGCGCCTCCGAGAGCGAGTCCGCCTCCTCGCGCACGGCTGCGAGCTCGTCGTGCCGCGCGCGTGCCGTCGCGATCGCGGGCAGCAGGTCGGTCTCGCGGAACGGCTTCACGAGGTACCCGAAGACGCCGGCCTCGACGGCGCGCGAGACGAGCTCCTGCTCGCCGTAGGCGGTCACCATCACGATCGGGATCGGCCGCTCCTCGAGAATCCGGCGGGCCGCGTCGATCCCGTCGAGCTTCGGCATCTTGACGTCGAGCAGCGCGAGATCCGGCTCGACGGTGCGGGCCATCGTCACCGCCTCCTCGCCGTCCTTGGCCTCGGCGCAGACCTCGAAGCCTGCCTTCTCGAGCAGGGCCCGGAGGTCGAGCCGGATGATCGTCTCGTCTTCAGCGATCAGAATGCGCATCGTCGTCCTTCCTCCAGTGCGGGCCGGGAACCTGACTTCGGCGCGCAGGCCGTCGTCGTCCACGAGCATCAGCTCGCCACCCAGCTCGTCACGGACGAGCGCGCGGACAATGGAGAGGCCGGTGCTGTCAGATGCGGCCTGCATGCCGTCGCCGTCGTCGGCGATCGCGAGCACGACTTCACCGTCGTGCCCGGTCAGGGTAACGGAGATCGTCGGCCCGCCGTGCTCGAGAGCGTTCCCGAACAGCTCGCTGAAGACGAGCGCCAGCGAGGTCGCCCGCTGGCCCGCGAGCCACACGGGCTCGAGCGTCGAGGTGACCTGCTTCCCGACGACGAGGCCCTGCACGAGCATCGCGCGCAGCCGGTCGATCAGCTCGTCGAGCTCGACATCCTCCTCGCGATGCTCCGTCAGCACCTCGTGGACGGCGGCGATCGCGAGGATCCGGTTGACCGAGTCGCCGAGCGCCTTCTGGGGATCGACGTTCTCGGCGCGCGCCTGGAGGCGCAGCAGCGAGGCGACCGTCTGGAGGTTGTTCTTGACCCGATGGTGGATCTCCTGGGCGAGGACGCCGCGCAACGCCATCCGCCCGTGCTCGAGGGCGACGGCAGCCTGGCTCGCGATCGCCTCGAGCAGCTGGCGGTCGTCGGCGGAGAACGGCGTGTCGCGGTCGATCACGAGCTCGCCGATCGTGCGTCCCCGCCAGCGCAACGGCAGCCGCACCGCGAAGGCGCCGGCACGGCCCTCGGGCCACGCGATGCGGCCGTCCTCGAGCACGATCGCCGCACCCGTCGCGTTCGTCGACTCGACGGTCGTCTGCACGATCGCCTCGAGCGACTCCTCGAGGTACAGCGACTCCGAGACGGCTTCCGAGATCCTGGCCAGCGCCTCGAGCTCGTGCACGCGCCGCTGCGCCTGGGCGTAGAGCTTCGCGTGCTCGATCGACTGCGCCACCTGGCCCGCGATCGTCATCAGCAGGTCGACCTCTGCCTGCGTGAACGCCCGCGGCTCGCGGGTGCGCACGTTGAGCGCACCCTCGAGCTTCTCGCGGGCGAGAATCGGCACGGCGAGGATCGAGGCGTACTGGTCCTCGGGCAGGTTCGGGAAGGCCTTGAAGCGTGGGTCGAGGTGCGCGTCCGGCGGCGATCATCACCGGCGCCCGCTCGGCGGCCGCGGCGCCTGTGATGCCCTCGCCGCGACGCATCCGCGGCGTCTTCGTCGACAGCTCCACGCTCGTGCCGTGCGTAGCGCGGAGCACGAGCTCGTCGGTCCGCTCGTCGTAGAGGTACACGTAGGCCGAGTCGGTCTCGAGTGCCGCCGCGACCTCGTGGGCGATCGCCTCCATCACCTCCTGCAGGTCGAGCGAGGAGTTGACGACCTCCGTCGTTCGGGTCAGCAGCGCGAGGTGGCGGCCGGCGTCGTCCATCGTCAGGTGAGGTAGGTGAGGACGACGGCGCCGAGGATCGGCACCGCGATCGTGAGGGAGAAGTTGAACCAGCCGACGAGAACGAGCCGCTTCCGCGTCGCCGGCGCCTGCGGCTCGCCGGCGCGCATCTCGCGCTGAAGCCTCGGCCCGAGGACGTAGTCGTGGATCAGCGCGCCGACGACGAGCAACGCCACGAGAACGGACTTCAGGATCAGCGTCCGGTCGAAGTCGGTCGAGAGCGCGCCGGAGTCGAAGCCGCCGTGCAGATCGGTCAGCCAGAGGCCCGAGAGGATCGCGATGCCCATCGCGCTCCAGCCGAGCGGACGCCAGCGGCGGCCGAGCGCCCGCATCGCGGTCGCGCGCGCCTCGCCCTCGAGCTTGCGGATCGCGGGCACGCCGACGAAGACGAGCACGATCGTGCCGCCGACCCAGATCGTGGCGGACAGCAGATGAATCACGCGGAGAACGCTGATCACGCACGCAGGCTATCGCCGGTCCTCGACGAGCGACATCGTGACCGCTCGAAATCGTCCTGGCGGTTCGATATCGTCGGGCCATGGAGCTGAACGACTGGCTGCTCGCTCTCCACCTGCTGAGCGCGTTCGCGCTCGTCGCAGCCATGATCGTGTTCTGGGTCGGGATCGTCGTCATCCGGCGTACCGATCTTCCCGAGCAGGTCGTCGCGGCCGGCCGCCTGCTTCCCGGTCGCCGACAGTCGCGGTCACGGTCGGATCGCTCGGGACGATCATCTTCGGCATCTGGCTCGCGATCTCGCTCGACGGCGTCGCCGTGTGGAGCGGCTGGGTGATCGCAGCGATCATCCTCTGGGCGATCGGGACCGAGACGGGGCGACGCGGCGGCACCTACTTCGCGGACGTCCATCGACCGCGCGACGGAGCGCGTTGCTTCAGGGAAGACGGGCCCCGACGCGAAGCTCGCCGAGCTCGCGCGCACGCAGCACGGGCTGCTGCTCCACTCGATCTCGTCGCTCGCGATCCTGCTGATCCTCATCGACATGATCTGGAAGCCGGGCGCCTGATGCTCGCCTCGATGCTGCGTCCCGACAGACCTGAACCTGCCGCTCTTCGTCCACGTCCTCGGCGCGATGATCCTCGTCGGCGGCCTGCTCGCGACCTCGACGAGCGTGATCGTCGCGCGCGGCGATGTCCGGACGCTGCGGATCGGCGTGATGACGCTTCTCTTCGTCTGCCTGCCGGGCTACATCGTGATGCGCGGCGGCGCGCAGTGGATCTACTCGCGCGAGCACCTCGACGAGCTGGACGGACGATCCGGCCTGGATCGGGATCGGCTACATCACCGCCGACGCCGGTGCGCTGCTCCTGATCATCTCGCTCATCCTCGGCGGGCTCGGCCTGCGCCGCGTGCGCGGCGGTGGCGGCACCGGGCTGCTGCGGGCCAGCCTGATCATCTCGGTCGTCCTGCTCGCCGCGTACGTCGTCGCGATCTGGGCGATGGGCGCCAAGCCCGCCTGAGCGCGAGCGAATCGGCCCACAACGACCACGGGCCCCTCATCGGGGACCCGCGATCGGCCGTCAGACACAAGCGCGCCGCTCGCCTTGCGGCTGCGCCTGCACTGACGATGATGCGCCTTTTGGCGGACGTTGTCCAGTCCGAACCGCACAAACTTCTGTCGGCAGGGCGGGATCCCGCCTGAAACGGGAATCCGCCCTGCCGTCAGGCGCTTACAGCGCGGCGAGGTAGCGGTCGAGCTCCCACTGCGACACCTGGGTGCGGTACTCGTCCCACTCGGCGCGCTTGAGCTCGACATACCGCGGGAAGATGTGCTCCCCGAGGGCCTTCTGGAGCAGCTCCGAGGCGGCGAACGCCTCGATCGCCTCGCCGAGCGATCCGGGCAACGCCTCGACGCCCTGCTCGACGCGCTCCTCGTCCGAGAGGCGGTAGAGGTTCGTCGTCATCTCGGCCGGCAGCTTGTAGCCCTTCTCGATCCCCTCGAGGCCCGCATGGAGCAGCGCCGCGAACGCGAGGTAGGGGTTACAGGCCGGGTCGGGGCAGCGGATCTCGGCCCGGGTCGCCTGCTCGGAGCCCGGCTTGTAGAGCGGGATCCTGATCAGGGCCGAGCGGTTGCGCTGTGACCAGGCGACGTAGACCGGCGCCTCGTAGCCGGGCACGAGCCGCTTGTACGAGTTCACCCACTGCGCCAGCACGGCCGACAGCTCGCGCGCGTGCACGAGCAGGCCGGCGATGAACGACTTCGCCGTGTCGGACAGGTTGTTCGGATCCTTGCCGTCGAAGAACTGGTTCCGGCCGCCGGTGAACAGCGACATGTGCGTGTGCATGCCGGAGCCGTTCTCGCCGAACAGCGGCTTCGGCATGAACGTCGCGTAGTAGCCGTGCCAGGCGGCGACCTCCTTGACGACGATGCGGTACGTCATCGTCTTGTCGGCCATCGCGAGCGCGTCGTCGTAGCGCATGTCGATCTCGTGCTGCGACGGCGCAACCTCGTGGTGGTGGTACTCGATCTGGATGCCGACCGACTCGAGCGCCGCGATCGTGTCGTTGCGCACCTCGGTCGCCGCGTCCTGGACGGTCATCGCGAAGTAGCCGCCCTCGTCGATCGTCTCGGTGCCCTTGTCGTCCTCGAAGAGGAAGTACTCGAGCTCCGGGCCGACGTTGAACGTGTCGAAGCCCATCTTCTTCATCCGCTCGAGGGCGAGCTTGAGGATGTAGCGCGGGTCGCCCTCGTAGGGAGTGCCGTCGGGCTTGACGACGTCGCAGATCATGCGGCCGACCTTGGAGCCGAGCTCGTGACCGTGGTCGTCGACCGGCCGCGGCATCAGCTCGAACGTCGCCGGATCGGGGATCGCGACCATGTCCGACTCCTCGATCCGGTTGAAGCCGGTGATCGACGAGCCGTCGAAGCCCATCCCGTCGTTGAGCGCGCCCTCCATCTCGTTGGGCGTGATCGCGAACGACTTCAGATGCCCCTCGAGATCCGTGAACCAGAAGAGGACGTGCTCGACGCCCTCGTCCTTGATCCGCTTCAGCACCGCGCGTCGCGCAGCGACGCTCGACGTGGCCCGATCCTTGCTCTGCACCTGCGCTGCGCGCCTCGTTGCCGGCGCCGCGCTGCTCCTTGGTCTCGCCATCTCCACACTCCTTCGCTCGCCGGCCGGACAGCCGAGTCTGCCCAGGGCCGCGTGCCCCGAGAGGAGTCGATGCTATCGCAGTGCGGTCGCGATGCCTTCGGTGGGGGTTGACGCCCGGGCGGCACGCGCCGCTATAACTGACAACAGATGCCGCCGGAGGCGGTGTCGAGGCAATGGGGCCTCAGGACTCTTTCGAGTCCTGGGGTCTTTTTTTGTGCCCTGGCCGTGCTGTCGAAGACGAGAACGAGGTGAGAGATGACGAAGTTCAAGCTCGAGTACATCTGGCTCGACGGCTACGAGCCGGTGCCCAACCTGCGCGGCAAGACGAAGATCGAGGAGTTCGCGCGCTTCCCGACGCTCGAGGAGCTCCCGCTCTGGGGCTTCGACGGCAGCTCCACCCGCCAGGCCGAGGGCAGCAACTCCGACTGCGTCCTGAAGCCGGTGGCGCTCTTCCCCGACCCGGCCCGCACGAACGGCGTGCTCGTGATGTGCGAGGTGCTGCTCCCCGACGGAACCCCGCACCCGAGCAACAGCCGGGCGACGATCCCGGACGACCCGGACACGTGGTTCGGCTTCGAGCAGGAGTACTTCTTCTACACCGACGGCTATCCCGCTCGGGTTCCCGTCGGCGGGCTTCCCGGCGCCGCAGGGCGAGTACTACACGGGCGTCGGCCACAAGAACGTCGGCGCGCTCGCCCGCGAGATCGTCGAAGCGCATCTCGATCTCTGCCTCGAGGCCGGGATCAACCACGAGGGCATCAACGCCGAGGTCGCCAAGGGCCAGTGGGAGTTCCAGATCTTCGGCAAGGGCTCCAAGCGGGCCGCCGACGAGATGTGGATCGCCCGCTACCTGCTGCTTCGCCTCTGCGAGAAGTACGGCGTCGACGTCAACTGGCACTGCAAGCCGCTCGGCGCCGACGTCGACTGGAACGGCTCCGGCATGCACACCAACTTCTCGACGAAGTACATGCGCGAGGTCGGTGGCGAGGAGTACTTCCAGGCGCTGATGGCGGCGTTCGAGGAGCACATGGCGGAGCACATCGCGGTCTACGGCCCGGACAACCACCTGCGCCTGACCGGTCTCCACGAGACGCAGTCGATCGACACGTTCAGCTGGGGCGTCGCCGATCGCGGCGCCTCGATCCGCGTGCCGCACAGCTTCGTGAACAACGACTACAAGGGCTACCTCGAGGACCGCCGGCCGAACTCGCAGGGCGACCCGTACCAGATCGCCGGCCGGATCATCGAGTCGATCGAGGCCGTGCCGACTCCCGGGCAAGCCGCTGGCCGAGCTGGCGGCGGGAAACGGCTCGCCGCATCGTGAGAACAGGCCGCTGGTCGTCAGCGAGCCGGTCGTGGGGTAGGGGTCCCTAGCCCCCCTTCGGGGTGAGGCCGAGCACGCGACGGCTCGGCCTCACCCCGTTACCCACTCGAGCGGCTCAGCTCTCGAGCACGGGAAGATCCTCGAGCGCGGTGTCCTCGCCCCCGTGCCGGGCGGCTCGCCGGTAGAGCGCAAGCGCGGGTGCCATGCAGAGCGAGCCGGCGACGAGCGCGGCGCGGATCGAGAACACGTTCCCGATCAGCCCGATCGCCGGGCCACCCGTCCACTGCCCGACGGCGTCGGCCTGGCTCGTGATCGAGAGCACGGTGGCCCGCACGCCCGACTCCTCGACGTTCCGGTTCAGCCACGTCTGGAAGATCGGCGCCGCCACGTTGCGGGCGAGACCGACGGCGAAGTAGGCGACGAGGGCGACCCAGAACAGCCCGGCAAGGCCGAAGACGAGGGCGCTGACGAGCAGCGACGCGTCGAGCCAGAAGAGCGTCGTCGCCAGCCGTTGCAGCGACGAGTGCTCGAGCCGCTTGCCGAGCGGGTGGGCGACGGCGATCGAGAGCAGGATCGTGCCGGCGCCGAAGACGCCGAACCAGACGACGGGATCGAGCCCACCGAGCGACGGCAGCCCGACGTCGCGGATGAAGTGCGCCTGCCAGAGCCGGTCGTAGCCCTCGCTCCACATCCCGGCGAACGCAGCGATGCCGAGGATCGCGAGGAGCGCCGGCCGAGCCCGCACGAGGCGCGCGCCGTGCGCACCCGTGTGACGCATCTGTGCAAACGACCCACGCTCCTCCCGCGGCAGGGGCTCGAACGTCGTCTCGGGCATCGTCAGCGCGAAGAAGGCCGCGAGCACGATTCCTCCCACGCCGGCGACGACGATCGGCAGGCGCAGGTCGATGATGGCGAGGCCGACGCTCGCACCGATCCCGGCGAGCGACGCGACGCGCCCGACCTGGGCGCCACGGAGGTAGACGCCGGCGAGGCGCTGCGGCCCGACCTCGTCGGCGAGCCAGGCGTCGAAGGCGCCACTCGTGAACGTGTAGCCGAAGCCCCAGAGCGCGGCGGCGGCGATGATCGGCCACGGAGCGCGCGAAGGCGCCGAACAGGATCACGGCGACGCCCATCACCGCGGTGCCGATCACGATCGAGAGCCGGCGCGAGTACGTGTCTGCGACGACGCCGGTCGGGACCTCGAAGACGAAGATCGAGACCTCCATGAACGTGCCGACGAGCACGAGCTGGAGCGGGCTCATCCCGACCTCGGTGACGTAGTAGACGGCGGTGACGGTGAATGCGAGCACACCGAGGAACGAGGCAGCGGCCTCGTAGACGTACCAGGTGGCGCGCGCGGACAGGCGTTGCATCAGAGTCTGGCTCCAGTCGGTCAGGCGTTCAGGGCATCGACCCGGCGCAGGCGGGCGCTACGGGAGCCGGATGCGAGCTGGGCTACCGGGCCGTGCCTGCGTGTCAGAACGAGACTGGCATTGCGCGCGCAAGGCTACACGAGCCGCCTGCGAACGGCGCCGACGGTTGTCATTTGCGGTCCGTCAGCACCAGTTCTGCTACAGTGTTGCGTCTGGCGGGGCCGACGAAGGCTCCTCCGTGTGGCAATGACGCCTCAGTGCTCCCTGCGAGCTCTGGGGCTTTTTTTGTTGGTCCATCGAGGAGGACGCGCAGATGATGAAAGTGGAAGCGGTCGTCGTCCGAGACCGCGTCGAGACCGTCATGGAGGCCGTCGAGGCCGCCACCGGGCACGTCGGCGTCACCGTCATCGAGGCCGTCGGTCACGGCCGCGAGAAGGGCATCACGCACGAGTACCGGGGACGCGTCTTCGAGTCGCGGTTCCTGCCGAAGGCGTACATGACGTTCGTCGTCGCCGACGAGCACGTCGAGGGCGCGATCGCGGCGATCGTCGACGCGGCCCGCACGGGCCATTCCGCAGGCGACGGCATCTGCTGGGCCTCACCGGTGACCCACGTCACCCATAACCGCACCGGAGCAAAGCTCGAGGAGGTGGAGACGGTATGAGTCTCAAGGAAGTCGGCTTCGCAGTCAGCACGGTCTGGGTCATCCTGGCGGCGATCCTCGTGATCTTCATGCAGGCAGGCTTCGCCTTTCTCGAGGCCGGCCTGACGCGCATGAAGAACGTCGGCCACATCGCGGCGAAGAACGTTCTCATCCTCGCCATCGCCTCGGTCGTCTACTACTGCGTCGGATTCGGGATGGCCTTCGGCGACGGCGGCGAACGGCATCGTCGGCGGATCGGGCTTCTTCCCGAGCGTCGACGAGCTGCTCACGATCGGCGAGTCGCCGTTCTCGTGGTTCAGCGCCATCCCGGGGGCCGCCGGCTACCTGTTCGAGGTCGCCTTCGCAGCCGTCTCGCTCGCGATCGTCTGGGGCGCGATGGCCGAGCGCACGAAGCTCTGGGTCTACTTCGCGTTCGGCGCGTGCTTCACGCTCATCTACTCGCTCGTCTCGCACTGGATCTGGAGCCCGCAGGGCTGGCTGTTCGAGCGGGGCATGCAGGACTTCGCCGGCTCGACGGTCGTCCACTACCAGGGCGCTCTGGCAGGGCTCGCGGGAGCGATCCTGCTCGGCCCGCGGATCGGCAAGTTCGGCTCCGATCACAAGCCGAACGCGATCCCCGGCCACAACATGGCGTTCACGACGCTCGGCGTGATCATCCTCTGGTTCGGCTGGTTCGGGTTCAACCCGGGCTCGACGCTGTCGGTCGACTTCGGTGGCGTCGGCTTCTTCGCCTACGTCGCCCTGAACACGAACCTCGCCGCGGCGGCAGGCGTGCTCGGCGCGGTCGTGACGTCGTGGATCGTGGTCAAGAAGCCCGACCTCTCGATGATGCTCAACGGTGCGATCGCGGCGCTCGTGGCGATCACCGCGGCCTGTGCGTTCGTCGCCCCGTGGGCGGCGATCCTGATCGGGTTCGTCTCGGGCATCATCGTCGTCGTCGGCTCGCTGCTCGTCGAGCGGGTCGGCCTCGACGATCCCGGTCGGCGCGATCGCAGCGCACGGCATGTCGGGCGTCTGGGGCACGCTGTCGCTCGGCTTCCTGGCCGTGCCGAAGCTGGCGAGCAACCTCGAGACCGGCACGGGCGGGCTCTTCTACGGCGGCGGCTTCCACCAGCTCGGGACGCAGGCGCTCGGTCTCGCCGCGGTCGGCGCCGTTCACGTTCACCGTCTCGTTCCTGATCCTGCTGCTCTTCAAGGTGACGTTCGGCATCCGCACCGAGCCGGAGGTCGAGGAGATGGGCCTCGACGTCTCCGAGCACGGCATGTGGGGCTACCCCGAGTTCTACATCCCGGTCCCGGGCGGCTACGGCTCGGAGCCGACCGTCCTGCCCGGGAAGCATTTCACCGACCGTGAGGTGATCGTCGACGCAGGGCTCCTCCGGCGACAGCATGTACGTCGTCCAGTCCGGCAAGGTCGAGGTCGTCCACACGACCGAGAGCGGCGAGGATCAGCAGCTGGCAACGCTGAAGCCCGGCCAGTTCTTCGGTGAGATGGCGATCTTCGAGGACGAGGTACGCTCGGCCACCGTTCGCGCGGTCGGCGACACCCGCGTCCTCGAGGTCGACAAGAAGACGGTCGAGAAGCGGCTCCAGGACGATCCGCGCCTCGCCGTCAACATGCTGAAGACGATGTCCTCCCGCATCCGCGAGGGCCACACGCGGCTCGAAGGGGCGTCAGTCCCCGACGCCTGAGCTCAGCGAGCGTGACGCCTCCCCTCGTCGCGCTGTTCCGCAGCCCGTTCCCCGGCTACCGGCCCCTGCCGGCAGCCGGGGAGCGTGGCTCCCTGTGCTGCGCTCTAGCCGAGTGCGAACGTGACCGAGACGCTCGCGGTCGTCTCCTGCGTCCCCGCCTCGATCGGCGTGCCGCTGTCCGCGGCGGCCGCCTTCGCGAACATCGGCTCGGGCGCGCTGCCGCCGCTCTCGACCACCGTCGTCACCTTGCCGAGCGACCGTCCCGCTGCGGCGGCGAGCGTCTCGGCGCTCAGGCGGGCATCGGCCATCGCGGCCTTGAGCGCCTGGCGGTAGAGCGCTCCCTGGTCGGCGACCGACATCGTCGGGCCGTTCACCTGGTTCGCGCCCGCTTCGACTGCGGCGTCGATCAGCGCCCCGGCCTTGGCGAGGTCGATCGTCGCGATGACGACGTTCGACGCCGCGAAGCCGGACGGCTCGCCCTCGTTGGTGAAGGCCTGGGAGAGCGACACCGACTGCGTGCCGACGTTGCGGCCGCCGGCCGACTTGACGGCGGCGATCACCTGGCGCATCTCGCGTGAGTTGGCCGCGATCGCAGCCTTGGCGCTTGCCGCGCGGACGTCGACGCCGAACGAGAACGAGGCGGAGGTCGGAACGCCGTTGACCGAGCCGTTGCCGGCGACCGTGATCGAGTCGGTCGACGTGGCCGCCGTCCCGTCGACGGCGTGGGCGCCCTCGGGCCGGGCGACCCCGGCGATGGCAGCGGCGGCGAGCAAGAGCGAAGCGGCAAGGGCGATGCGTTTCATGTTCCTCCGGAGGTCGGTTACACCTCTTCTACGCCGCCGGAGGCCGCTCACGTCACAGGCGCCGTCACCTTCTGCGACGATCTCGGCCAGTCACGAGGTCGACCTTGTGCCAAAGTGTCACAAGGTTCTCGCGGCGGCGGTGGCTCAGAGATCGCGCCGAACCGCGAACGCGCCTCGGCGAGCGCCTCGCGGACGCCGCCCGGCCCGGGCGCCCCGCGGCCGGCGACGCTCTCGGCAGGCGTGCCGGCCGGCGTGAACGAGCCGTCACGCACGCTCGCGGCGACGCGCTCGTGCGCCTCGCGGAACGGCACGCCGTCCTTGACGAGCGCCTCGGCCGCGTCGGTCGCGAGCACGAGCGGGTCCGATGCGGCCGCGGCCATGCGCTCGCGGTCGACCTTCAGTCCCGCGATGAGCGCCGCGAGGGCGCGGAGCCCGAGCCGCGTGTCCGCCCGCGCGGCGAAGACCGGGGCCTTGTCCTCCTGCAGGTCGCGGTCGTAGGCGAGCGGCAGCCCCTTGACGGTCGCGAGCAGGCCGGTGAGGCGCCCGATCGCCGTGCCCGCCTTGCCGCGCGCCAGCTCGGCGACGTCGGGATTCAGCTTCTGCGGCATCATCGACGACCCGGTGGCCGCGTTCTCGGGCAGCCCGACGAAGCCGAACTCGCCCGACGACCACAGCACGATCTCCTCGCCGATCCGCGAGAGGTGGGTGTAGAGGACGGCGACGGCGTAGAGGTAGTCGAGCGCGAAGTCGCGGTCGGCGACCGCGTCGATCGAGTTGCGCATCTGGCCCGGCGCGGCCGGGCAGGCCGAGCGTCGAGCCGGCGAGCGCGCCGGCGCCGAGCGGGCTCTCGGTCGCCGCCACTGCGGCCGCCGCGAAGCGCGAGCGGTCGCGGTCGAGCATCTCGACCCAGGCGAGAAGATGGTGGCCGAGCGTCACCGGCTGGCCCCGCTGCAGATGGGTGTAGCCGGGGAGGAGCGTGTCCGCCTCCGCCTCGGCGACCGTGAGCACGACGAGCGCGAGCGCCTCGATCTCCTGCCGCGCCTCGGCGCACGCGTCGAGCACGTAGAGCCGGAACGCGGCCGCGACCTGGTCGTTGCGCGACCGGCCGGCATGGATCTTCCGCCCGACGTCGCCGAGCTGACGCTCGATCGCGCTGTGGACGTCCTCGTCCTCGGCGAGATACCCGGCCGGGTCGAGCGCGATCTCGGCGAGGCGTTCCTCGACCTCGGCCAGCTCGTCGTCCGACAGCAGGCCGGCGCCGTGCAGCCGCCGGGCGTGCTGGAGGCTCGCCTCGCAGTCGTAGGGGAGAAGCTCGGCGTCGTCCGCGTGGAGAAAGGCCCAGACCGAAGGATCGAGCGAGCCGCCGACGCGGCCCGACCAGAGCGTCACGTCGTGCACTCCGTCGGCGAGGTACGAGGCGAGCTCGGCCTGCAGCTCCCGCGCCGTCGTGCCGTCCTTGGCGGCGATGAAGATCGTGTTGTCGCCGGCGAGCGTTCCGGCGATCGACGGGTGGGCGCCCTCGTCGATCGCCTGGGCGAGCGCGCTCGCGTAGCCCGACGGCGTCGTCACGACGACGAGCCCGCTGCTCGCCGCCTCGACGCCCGTCGCGTAGCGCCGCATCGCGGCGCCGATCGCGCGCAGCCGGTCGGCATCGCCGGTGCCGGACGCGGCATAGATCAGCCGCCCGCTCGGGGCCCGCACCTTGACGAGGCCGAGCTCCGTCACGTCACGCGAGACCGTCGTCTGGACGACGTCGTGGCCCTCGTCCCGGAGCGCCTGCACGAGCTCGGCCTGGGTCGAGAGCGCCCGGTCGCGGACGAGCCGGAGAATCGCGTTCTGACGCTCGCGGCGGTTCACGATGCGAGCACGCCTTCCAGGATCGCGAGCGCCTGATCGACCTCGGCGGCGCTGACGACGAGCGGCGGCGTCAGCCGCAGCACGTCGGGGCCGGCCGAGAGGACGAGGAGGCCCTGCTCGCGGCACGCATCGACGACCGGGCCGACGGGCCGGTCGAGCTCGGCGCCGATCAGGAGCCCGCGCCCGCGAACCGCGCGCACGGCGGGCAGCGCCTCGAGGCCGGCGGTCGAGCTGGTCACCGCGCTGCCCGGACGGTGGCCAGCAGGTCGTCGTCGATCGCCTCGACGACTGCAACCGCGGCAGCGGCGGCGACCGGATTGCCGCCGAACGTCGAGCCGTGGTCGCCGGGCACGAAGCCCGGGCGCCGCCCGCTCGCCGGCGAGCAGCGCACCAATGGGCAGCCCATTACCGAGGCCCTTGGCGAGAGTGATCAGGTCAGGCGTGATCCCGAGCTGCTCGTGGGCGAAGAACGTCCCCGTCCGCCCCATCCCGGCCTGCACCTCGTCGACGCAGAGGAGCGCGCCGACCTCGAGCGCGAGCTCGGCGGCAGCCTGGGCGAAGGCCGGCTCGAGCGGGATCACGCCGCCCTCGCCGAGCACGGGCTCGAGCAGCAGCAGCGCGGTGTCGCCGGCCGGCGCGAGCGCCGCCTCGAGCGACTCGATGTCGTTCGGGCGCGCAAACGAGATCCCGGGCACGAGCGGCCCGAAGCCCTCCCACTTCGACGGCTGCCCGGTCGCCGAGAGCGCCCCGAGCGTGCGGCCGTGGAACCCGCCCTCGAGCGCCACGATCCGGGTGCGCCCGGTCGCCTTGCGCGCGATCTTGAGCGCCGCCTCGTTGGCCTCCGCGCCGGAGTTGCAGAAGAAGGCGCGGCCGCCGGGGAAGCGCTCGGCCAGCAGCGCCGCGAGCCGGAGCATCGGCTCCGTCCAGTAGAGGTTCGACGCGTGCCAGAGCCGGTCGAGCTGCTCGTGGGCGGCCGCGAGCGGCGCCGGCGCGCAGATGGCCTAGACCGACGACGGCGATCCCGGCGACGAAGTCGAGGTACTCGCGGCCGGCGTCGTCCCAGACGCGGCAGCCCTCGCCCCGCACGACCGTGATGTCGGCGCGCGCATAGGTCGGCAGCACCGTGTCCCGGAGCACCGAGGTCTCGGACTGGCTCATGCGACCACCTCGGTGGCGCCGATCGCGGCTCGCACGCCGCCACGGGCGGCGAGGACGGCGGCCTCGAGCTTCGGGACGATGCCGCCCTCGAAGGTGCCGTCACCGAGCATCCGGTCGGCGTCGTCGACGGCGATGTGCTCGATCACGGCGCCCTCCATCAGCACGCCGGGGACGTCGCTGACGAAGACGATCCGCTCGGCGCCGAGCCCGACCGCGAGCGCGGCTGCGGCCTCGTCGGCGTTGACGTTGAGCGCTCCGACCGAGCCCGGGCCGACCGCCAAGCGGCGCGACCACGGGGATGCGGCCGGCTGCGAGCGCCTCCTCGATCGCGGCCGGCGCCGAGGCCGTCGGATGGCCGACGAGCCCGAGCGCGTCCACCTGGGTCGCCTGCAGCCCGATCGCATCGCCGAAGAGCGACAGCGCGAGCGGCCCGATCGCGGCACAGACGTCGCGGTTGACCTCGGCGAGGGAGCCGCGCACGACGTCCAGCACCTCGCCGGTCGTCACCCGGCGCCCGTCGACGAAGGTCGGGGCGATCCCGCGGCGCTCCATCTCGGCCGTGATCTGCGGGCCGGCTCCGTGCACGACGACGACGTCGTGTCCTTGCTCCCGCAGCGCGAGCGCCTCGGCCGCGGCGGCGGCGGCGACGCGCCCGCCGAGCTTGATCACGATGCGGCTCACGTCGTGTACTCCGCGTTGATCCGGACGTAGTCGTAGGTGAGGTCGGAGGCGAGGTAGCCGGCCGAGCCGTCGCCGAGGCCGAGGTCGAGGTCGATCCGGCAGACCGGGCCGACGAGCTCGGGAACGGAGCCGGTGGGCGAGCCGTCGGCGAAGACGGCGACGCCGCCGAAGGCGACCGTCAGCCGCTCGGTGTCGAGCTGCGGCGAACCCGTCGCCGTACGGCGCCGAGCCGGCCGCCATCAGCACCCTGCCCCAGTTGGGATCGTGGCCGAACGCCGCCGTCTTGACGAGCGGTGACGTCGCGATGCGGCGCGCGATCGCCTCGGCCTCCGCCGTCGAGGCGGCGCCGTTGACGCCGATCTCGAGCACCACGGTCGCGCCTTCGCCGTCTGCCACGACCTGGCGCGCAAGATCGCCGCACACCTCGTCGAGCGCCGCTGCGAAGGCATCGTCGTCGCGATCGGCGCCGCTGGCGCCGTTGGCGAGCAGGATCACGGCGTCGTTCGTCGAGCAGTCGCCGTCGACCGAGATCCGGTTGAAGCTCCGCGCGACGGCGGGCCGCAGGAACGCCTCGGCCTCACCCGCGTCGAGCGGGTAGTCGGTCGTGATCACGACGAGCATCGTCGCGAGGCGCGGGTGGATCATCCCCGCGCCCTTCGCCATGCCGCCGACGGTGAAACCGCCGCTCTGCCGGACGGCGACCTTCGGGCCGGAGTCGGTCGTCAGGATCGCGCCGGCGGCCGCGTCGCCACCCTCGGCGGAGAGCTCGCCGGCAGCGGCCCGCGCCCCGGCGAGCACCTTGTCGAGCGGCAGGCGGGCACCGATCACGCCCGTCGAGAGGACGAGCACCTGCTCCGGCTCGAGCCCGAGCGCATCCGGCGAGACCGACAGCCGAGGCGACGGCGTCCTCCTCGCCCTGCGCTCCCCGTCGCCGCGTTCGCGACGCCGGCGTTGATCAACACGGCCTGCGGCTCGGCGAGCGCGAGATGGCGCTTCGAGACGGTGACGGGAGCCGCCTGGACGCGGTTCGTCGTCCACAGCGCGGCGCCGACGGCAGCGGGGACGGAGCGAACGACGGCGACATCGGGGTGCCCCGACGGCCTGATCCCGGCAGAGACGCCGCTCGCCTCGAAGCCCTGTGCAGCAGTTACCGACATGGCTAGACCGAGACCCCGCCGAGCCGCAGCCCGGCCGTCGGCTCGAGGCCGAGCGCACGGTTCACGTTCTGGATCGCCTGGCCCGCTGCGCCCTTGCCGAGGTTGTCCTCGGCGCAGATGACGACCGTGCGGTCGGTGAACCGGTCGCTGAAGACGCCGATCTCGGCCCGGTCGGAGTGCTGGACGCGGGCGAGCTCGGGCGCCATCCCCTCGGGCAGGACGGTGACGACGGGGCTGCCGGCGTAGGCCTCCTCGAGCAGCGCCGCGAAGGTCGGCGCCGGTCGAGCGGACGTTGCAGGTGGCGATGAGACCGCGCCGGACGGGCAGGAGGTGGGGCGTGAAGGAGACCGGGAAGCCGAGCAGCTGCGTGATCTCGGGCACGTGCTGGTGGGCGCCGACGCGGTACGGCGTCACGTTCTCGAGCACCGCGCCGGCAGTGCGTGGACGCCTTCAGCGTGCGGCCCGCACCCGTCATGCCCGGAGAGCCCGTCGACGACGACCGAGCCGGGCTCGATCGCGTCCTTCAGCGGCGCGAGCGCGAGCAGGGTCGCCGTGGCGTAGCACCCGGGGTTCGCGACGAGGCGCCCCGCGTCGGCAACGAGCTCGGTCAGCCCGTAGACCCAGTCGCCGAGCCCCTCCGGGCGCGGATGCGTGAAGCCGTACCAGGCCTCGTAGGACGAGGCGTCGCGCAGGCGATGGGCGCCCGAGAGGTCGACGACGACTCCCGTCGCCGGAGGCTCGATCGCCGCCGCGGCCTCATGGGAGAGGCAGAGAATCGTGACGTCGGCGCCGTGCGCGAGCGCCTCGGCATTCGTGACGAACGAGGGCATCGCAGCATGGGCGAGACGCGGATCGAGCGCACCTCCCGGCTGCCCGGCGAGCGAGTCGGAGCCGACCGCGACGAGGCGCAGGTCCGGGTGCCCGAGCACGCGGTCGAGCGTCTCCTGCCCCGTGTAGCCGGCCGCACCGACGATGCTGACGTCTGCCATGAATTGCATAGTATGCAATGCGCTAGCGCCATCTATGCGGCAGAGGGCTCCTGGCTGAAACGGCCCCCGAACGGCACCTGCTGACGCTTCCAGCTTGCGGCTCCGGACCCGATCAGGCATGCTTCGTACCCGATGCTCTGCCACACCGTTCTGCTTCTCAGCGATCCGCCCGCTGCCTTTTCCGGCAGTGCGGTATCGCGCGGCGTAGGCATCGAGCTCATTGACATTCTCCCCCGCTAGGGAGACGTCGCCCAGGCACCGGTAGCCCGCCAGTGCAGGAACGCGACGGAGACAGCCCCGATCGCCGCCCTGGTGACCGGAGAAGGGACGAGGCACCGTGAGACCGAAGGACAGACAATGAAAATGAACGGAGCCGACGCGATTCTCCGCTCGCTCGAGGCCGAGGGCGTCGAGGTGATGTTCGGAATCCCGGGCGGGGCGATCATGCCCACCTACGACGCGATGGCCCGCGGCACGACCGTGCGCCACGTTCTGGCGCGCCACGAGCAGGGCGCCGGGCACATGGCGCAGGGCTACGCGCGCGCCTCGGGGAGGGTCGGCGTCGCCATCGCCACCTCCGGCCCCGGCGCTACCAACCTCGTGACGCCGATCGCCGATGCCTGGATGGACTCGACGCCGCTCGTCTGCATCACGGGCCAGGTGCGCTCGAACCTGATCGGGACGGATGCGTTCCAGGAGTGCGACATCACGGGAATCACGATGCCGATCGTCAAGCACTCCTGGCTCGTCCAGGACGTGAAGGAGATCGCCGCCGTGATGAAGGCGGCCTTCCACGTCGCCCGCACCGGCCGCTGCGGCCCCGTCCTCGTCGACGTGCCGCGCGACATCCAGGAGGCCGAGGTCGACTTCAGCTATCCCGGAGACCGTCGATCTGCCGGGCTGGCGGCCACCGCGCAAGGTGCATCCGCTCCAGATCCGCGAGGCCGCGAACCGGATCGCGCACGCCGAGAAGCCCGTCCTCTACGTCGGCGGCGGCACCCTCAACGGCGACGCCTGCGACGAGCTGCGCGACGCTCGCCGAGGTCGGCGACCTGCCGGTGATCACCACCCTGATGGGCAAGGGTGCGTTCCCGGAGACCCACCCGCTCTTCTTCGGCTGGCCCGGCATGCACGGCACGAAGTGGTCGAACATCGCGATGAACACGTGCGACGTGCTCGTCGCGATCGGCGCCCGCTTCGACGACCGCGTCACGGGCAAGCTCTCCGCCTTCGCGCCCGGCGCGACGGTGGTCCACCTCGACATCGACCCGGCCGAGATCTCGAAGCTGCGCGACGCCGACGTCCCCGTCGTCGGCCCGCTCAAGAAGGCGCTGGCCGAGCTCGCGACCGAGGTCGGCAAGCACCGCGCCGACGGTGTCCCGCCGCCGGCAGCCTGGGTCCACAAGATCGAGGAGTGGCGCGACGAGTTCCCGCTCCGCTACGGCAGCGGCGGCGACTGGCTCAAGCCGCAGAAGCTGATGGAGACGCTGCAGGAGCTCACCGCGGGCGACGACGTGATCTTCACGACCGGGGTCGGCCAGCACCAGATGTGGGCGATGCAGTACCTCCTCACCGAGCGGCCGCGGAACTTCATCACCTCGGGCGGGCTCGGCACGATGGGCTACGGCATCCCCGCCGCAGTCGGGGCGAAGGCGGCGCGGCCGGAGGCGACGGTCGTCTGCGTCGACGGCGACGGCTGCTTCCAGATGACCGCGCAGGAGCTGACGACCGCCGTGATCGAGGAGCTGCCGATCATCGTCGTGCTCGTCAACAACGGCTACCTCGGCATGGTCACGCAGTGGCAGGACATGTTCTTCGACGGGCGCCGCTCTCACGTCGGTCTCGGCGTCGACGTGCCGGACTACGTGAAGCTGGCCGAGGCGTACGGCGGCGTCGGAATGCTCGTGGAGTCGGAGGCGGAGCTCGAGCCGGCCCTGCGCGAGGCGCTCTCGCTCAACCGCACCGTGGTGATCGACTGCCGCGTCGACCCGGCCGAGCAGTGCTTCCCGATGATCCCCGCCGGCGCGGCCGCGATCGACATGGTCGAGTACGAAGAGCACGTGGAGGCTGCGTCGTGAAGCACACGATCTCGGTGCTCCTCGAGGACAAGCCGGGCGCGCTCGCCCGGATCGCGACGATGTTCGCGCGACGCGGATTCAACATCGACTCGCTCGCCGTTGGGCCGACCGAGCGCGACGGCGTCTCGTGCATCACGCTCCGCGTCGACTGCGAGCACCACACGCTCGAGCAGATCGAGAAGCAGATCCACAAGCTCGTCAACGTGCTGCGGGTGACCGAGCTCGCCCCGGACGATGCGGTCGAGCGCGAGCTGCTGCTGCTCAAGGTGAGCGCCGGCCCCGAGCGCCGGGCCGAGCTGATCTCGACCTCCGAGGCGTTCAAGGGGCGCGTCGTCGACCTCGGCGCCGACTCGGTGACGTTCGAGCTGACCGGAACGCCGGAGGAGCTCGATGCCTTCCAGGAGCTCGCCCGCCCGCACGGCATCCAGGAGCTCGTCCGCACGGGCCGCGTCGGCATCGCGCGCGCATCGGCCAAGAAGACCCGGCGCCTTTCGGCGATCAACTGAGAAACGCAGCGTCGGTGACAGGCTTCAGCCTGTCTCCGACACAGATCTACAACACGCTCTCCGAACACACTCAGAGAAGGGACGAACAGTAATGGCGACGATTCTCCGCGACGGCAATCTCGGCCTGCTCGACGGCAAGGTTGCGGTCATCGGCTACGGGAGCCAGGGCCATGCCCATGCGCTCAACCTCCGTGACTCCGGCGTTCAGGTCGAGGTCGGCCTCCGCGAGGGCTCGCCCTCGTGGGGCGAGGCCGAGGCGACCGGCCTGACGGTGCGCACGGTGGCCGATGCGGTCGCGGGTGCGCAGCTCGTCTCGATCCTCCTTCCCGACCAGGTGCAGCCGCAGGTCTTCAACGAGCACATCGAGGCCGAATCTCGCCCCGGGCGCCGCGGTGCTGTTCGCGCACGGCTTCAACATCCTCTACGAGCGCATCGCGCCGGCCACCGATCACGACGTGATCATGGTGGCGCCGAAGGGCCCGGGCCACGTCGTGCGCCGCCTCTTCACCGAGGGGTACGGCACGCCGGCCCTGATCGCGATCGAGCAGGACGCGTCGGGCAACGCGCGCGAGATCGCCCTCGCCTACGCGATCGGGATCGGCGCCGGACGGGCCGGGATCCTCGAGACGACCTTCAAGGAAGAGACCGAGACCGATCTCTTCGGCGAGCAGGCCGTCCTCTGCGGCGGCACCTCCGAGCTCGTGCGGGCCGGGTTCGAGACGCTCGTCGAGGCCGGGTACGCCCCCGAGATCGCCTACTACGAGTGCCTCCACGAGCTGAAGCTGATCGTCGACCTGATGTACGAGAACGGGCTCGCCGGCATGCGCTACTCGATCTCGGACACGGCGGAGTTCGGCGACTACACCCGCGGCAAGCGCGTCGTCGACTCGCACGTGCGCGAGGAGATGAAGGCGATCCTGGCCGACATCCAGTCCGGCGAGTTCGCCCGCGAGTGGGTCGAGGACATGGACAACAACGAGTCACGGCTCAAGGAGATGCGCGCCGAGGCGGCCCAGTCCCAGCTCGAGACCGTCGGCAAGGAGCTCCGCGGCCTGATGCACAAGGCCGGGGAGAGGTAGGCCGAACGTGGCGTCCGTCGACGTTCCCGTAGCGCTGCTCGGGTACGGCACCGTCGGCGCCGCCGTGCACCGGTTGCTGGAGGACTCGGCGGACGAGATCGAGCGCGCCACGGGCCATCGCCTGCGGGTGACGCACGCGCTCGTTCGCGACGCGGGCAAGGAGCGCGCGCACGCACCGGCGCCGGGCGTGCTCACCGAGGACTTCGCGACGATCCTCGACGACCCGTCGATCCAGGTCGTGGCCGAGGTGATGGGCGGGGTCGACCCCGCCGGCGACCACGTCCTCGAGCTGCTCCGCTCCGGGCGCCCCGTCGTGACGGCCAACAAGCAGCTCGTCGCCCGTCGCGGTGCCGAGCTGTTCGAGGCAGCCGCAGCGGGCGGCGTGCAGCTGCGCTTCGAGGCCTCCGTGTGCGCCGCGATCCCGGTGATCAAGGTCCTGCGCGAGTCGCTCGTCGTCACGAACGTGCACCGCGTGCTCGGGATCGTCAACGGGACGACGAACTTCATCCTCTCGGCGATGGAGGAGGGCCGCTCGCTACGGCGACGCCCTCGCCGAGGCACAGCGGCTCGGCTTCGCCGAGGCAGACCCGACGGAGGACGTGGCCGGGCTCGACGCCGCCGCGAAGACGGCGATCCTGGCGACCGTCGCCTTCGGCTCACGCGTGCCACTCGAGTGGGTCGAGGTCGAAGGCATCGAGGGCGTCACGCTCGATCACGTCGCGGCGGCCCGCGCGCTCGACATGCACGTGAAGCTGATCGGCCGCGCGACGCTCGTCGGCGACCGGCGTCGACGTCCGCGTCGGCCCGGCGTTCGTCGACGGCCACCACCCGCTCGCCGCGGTCGAGGGAGCCTTCAACGCGGTGATGCTGCAGGGCGACGCGATCCGCGAGATCACGCTCGAGGGCCCCGGCGCCGGCGGCATCGAGACCGCGTCCGCCGTCGTCGCCGACATGGTCTCGGTCGTCGGCACGACCGGCACCGGCTTCCTCCAGAACGATCCCGTCTGGCGCAATCTCGAGCGGCTGCCGCCCGGCGAGCTCGCCTCGCCGTTCTATCTCAGGCTCGAGGTCGAGGACCGCGCCGGCGTGCTCGCGCGCATCGCGCACGAGCTCTCGGCCGAGGGCGTCTCGGTCGCCCAGCTCGTGCAGCAGCCGAACGACGGCCACGCCGTGCTCCACGTGGTCACCCACGAGGCATCGGCCGGGCACGTCGGTGCCGCCCTGGACGCGATCCGGGCGCTGCCCGAGGCGCGGGGCGAGGCGAGCGCGATGCCGGTCATCTCCGGCCGCGGCGTCGCGGAGCTCGGCTGGGCATGACGACCGCGCTGATCGAACGATTCCGCTCGCGCCTGCCGGTGACCGAGCAGACGCCGGTGATCTCGCTCGGCGAGGGATCGACGCCGCTGCTGCGCGCGCCGCGGCTGTCCGAGCTGCTCGGCGTCGAGATCCTGCTCAAGTGGGAGGCCTCGAACCCGACCGGGTCGTACAAGGATCGCGGCATGACGGTCGCCGTCTCGAAGGCGGCCGAGGACGGCGCCGAGGCAGTCATCTGCGCGTCGACCGGGAACACGGCCGCGTCCGCCGCGGCGTACGCGGCGCGGGCCGGCATTCCCGCCGTCGTGCTGACGCCCGCCGGTGCCGTCGCCGGCCCCAAGGTCGCCCAGACGCGGATGTTCGGCGCCAAGGTGCTCGAGGTGCGCGGTGACTTCGACGAGGCGCTCGCGGCCGCGCAGGAGCTCGGCCGCCGCGGCACCCACGTGCTCGTGAACTCCGTCAACCCGTACCGCAGGGCGGGTCAGAAGACCGCCGTCTTCGAGATCGTGGAGGAGCTCGGCACCGCTCCCGACGCGTTCGTGATCCCGTACGGCGGCGGCGGCAACACCTCGGCCTACGCCGCCGGCATCGGCGAGCTCGGGCTCTCGACGCCGATCTTCTCGGTCGAGGCGGAGCACCGGCCGACGACGCTCGCCTCCGCGATCCGGATCGGCGATCCCGTCCACGCCGAGAGCGTGCGCGCCTCCGGCGCAACCGTGGTGACGGTCTCCGACGAGGAGATCGTCGCTGCCTGGCAGCAGCTCGCAACCGTCGAGGGGCTCTTCTGCGAGCCGTCGTCGGCAGCCGGCCTCGCCGCGATCCGCCGCGGCGCCGTCGCAGGCGAGCGGCTCGTCGTCACGATCACGGGCCACGGGCTCAAGGACACCGAGAGCGCCGACCGCTACGCCCCGGCGCTGCAGCAGGTCGAGGCCGATCCCGACGCGATCGCCGCCGCGGCACGGGGATGACCGTGTTCCGAGCCCCAGCGACGTCGGCCAACATCGGGGCCGGCTTCGACACCGCTGCGGTTGCCTTCGATCTCTGGAACGAGCTCGAGCTGACAGACGGTGCGGGTGTGACCGTCGAGGGCGAGGGCGCAACCGAGCTGCCCGCCGACGATTCCAACCTCGCCGTCCGCGCCTACGCGCTGCTCGCCGATCCGGCCGGAAAGCACTTCCACTTCACGAACAGGATCCCGCTCGAGCGCGGCCTCGGCTCGTCGGCGGCCGCGATCGCGCTCGGCCTCGTGGCGGCGGCACCGACCGCGAGCGCGGAGGAGCTGCTCGCCGTCGGGATCACGCTCGAGCCGCACGCCGACAACCTCGCCGCGGCGCTCCTCGGCGGCCTCACCCTCTCCTGGGACGGGCGGATCGCCCGGATCGCCGAGCGGCTGCCGCTCGCTGCCGTCGCCGTCGTCCCGAGGGAGCGCACCTCGACCGAGAGCTCCCGCAAGACGCTGCCCGCGACCGTCCCCCACGACGAGGCGGCCGCGAGCGCAGGCCGGGCGGCGCTGCTCGGCGCCGGCGCGGCAAGCGGCGACGCGTCGACTCTTCTCGGCCGCGCTCAGCGACTGGCTCCACGAGCCGTACCGCCCGTCCGAGACGCTCTCGGCGATTCGCACCACACCGCCTGCCGGCTGCGGCGGCGCGACGCTGTCGGGGTCGGGGCCGACCGTGATCGCCTGGGCCACGGACGCGGCTGCGTGTGCCGCCGACCTCCGGCTCCGCTTCCCCGACCACGAGATCCTCGAGCTGGACATTGCACCGCGGGGCGCGCTGTGAGCGTCGTGCTCGTCGACGTGCGGCCCCGGGCGGACTACGAGGCGGGGCACGTTCCCGGTGCCGTCCACCTCGACCCGGAGACCGACCTCTCGGCGATCGGCCCCGATCCGGCAGACGGTGGCCGCCATCCGCTTCCCGACGATGCGCAGCTGGCGCGGGTCTTCGGACGCGCCGGGATCGGGCCGGAGGACTTCGTGCTCGCACTCGACGACGGCTCGGGTTGGGCCGCCCGTTGCTGGTGGCTGCTGCGGCACCTCGGTCACGACGAGGCGGGCGCGATCGACGTGCGCGGCTACGTCGGGCCGCTGTCGACGGAGGCCGTCGAGCCGGACCCGACCGAGTTTCAGGCGCGACCGCGCGAGGACGACACGATCACCGCCGAGGAGATCCTCGCGCGCCTCGGCGATCCATCCCTGTTGCTCCTCGACGCGCGCAGCCGCGTCCGCTGGCTCGGCGAGGAGGAGCCCCTCGACCCGGTCGCGGGGCGGATTCCCGGTGCCGCCAACGCCCCCTTCACCGAGCCGCTCCCTGCCGGGGCTGACGGAGGCAGCAGAGCTCGTCTCGTACTGCGGCTCCGGCGTGACCGCCTGTGTCATAGCCCAGAGGCTGGTGCTCGCCGGCCGCGACGACGTCCGTCTCTACCCTGGTTCGTTCAGCGAGTGGTGCCGCCGGGAGAGCTACCCCATCGAGAAAGGAACTCCGTGACAACGCCGTACGATCGCCCATCAGATCCCGCCAAGCGACACAGCTCCGCGCTCACCGACGGCCCCGACCGCGCGGGCGCGCGCTCGATGCTGAAAGCAACAGGCTTCACGGACGAGGATCTCGCGAAGCCGATCGTCGGCGTCGGCACGACGTGGATCGAGACCATGCCGTGCAACCTCAACCAGCGCGACCTGGCGGTTCACGTCAAGCGCGGCGTGCGCGATGCGGGCGGCACGCCGATGGAGTTCAACACCGTCGCCGTCTCGGACGGCGTCTCGATGGGGACGTCCGGCATGCGCGCCTCGCTCGTCTCGCGCGAGGTGATCGCCGACTCGATCGAGCTCGTCGCGCGCGGCCATCTGTTCGACGGGCTCGTGCAGCTCGTCGCCTGCGACAAGACCAACCCCGGCGGCGCGATGGCGCGTCGGCCGCCTCGACATCCCGGCCGTCCTCTTCTACTCGGGCTCGATCGCACCGGGCCTCTACCGGCAGCGCGAGGTGTCGATCGGTGACGTCTACGAGGGCATCGGCGCGTACGCGGCGGGCAAGATCAGCGCCGCGGACCTGCACGAGCTCGAGTCGGCCGCGTGCCCCGGTGCCGGTGCCTGCGGCGGCCAGTTCACGGCCAACACGATGTCGGGCGATCCTCGACTTCCTCGGGCTCTCAGCCCTTCGGCGTGAACGGGATCCCGGCGATCCATCGCGACAAGGAGCAGGCTGCGTACGAGGCCGGCCGCCTCGCGGTGCAGCTCGTCCGCGACAACGTCACGCCGCGCTCGATCGTGACGCGCGAGTCGTTCGAGAACGCCGTTGCCTCGGTCGCGGCGACCGGCGGCTCGACGAACGGCGTCCTCCACCTCGTCGCGATCGCGCGCGACTTCGGGCATCGAGTTCACGATCGACGACTTCGAGCGCATCTCGGCCAAGACGCCGATCATCGCCGACATGAAGCCCTGGGGCCGCTGGCACGCGAACGACATGTACCGGGCCGGCGGCGGCGCGCTCGTCGCCCGCGAGCTGAAGAAGGCGGGGCTGCTGCACGTCGACGCCAGGACCGTCGACGGCCGCACGATCGGCGAGATCGCCGACTCTGCCGTCGAGACCGAGGGCCAGAACGTCGTCGTCCCGATCGAGACCCCGCTCAAGGCGCGCGGCGGCGTCGCGATCCTCTACGGCAACCTCGCGCCCGAGGGCTGCGCCGTCAAGCTCGCCGGCCACGACCGGACTCTGCACCGCGGCCCGGCGCGCGTGTTCGACTCCGAGGAGGAGACGTTCGCGGCGGTCAAGGCCGGCAAGGTCGTCGCCGGCGACGTCGTCGTGATCCGCTACGAGGGCCCGCACGGCGGCCCGGGGATGCGCGAGATGCTGCACGTCACGGGCGCGATCGTCGGCGAGGGGCTCTCCGATTCCGTCGCGCTGATCACCGACGGCCGCTTCTCGGGGGCGACCCACGGCTTCATGGTGGGCCACGTCGCGCCGGAGGCGTCGAAGGGCGGCCCGCTCGCCGCGCTCCGCGAGGGCGACATCGTCGTGATCGACGTCGAGCGCGCCGAGCTCAACGCGGAGCTGACGGAGGCCGAGTTCGCGGAGCGGCTGGCCGACTGGGTCGAGCCGGAGCCGCGCTATCGCCGGGGCGTGCTCGCGAACTACGCGACGCTCGTCTCGTCGGCCTCGGAAGGCGCCGTGACGCTGTCACGGTACGAGACGGCGTAGGCCGTTTGGCGGTACTGCCGGTTAATGCTTTACTTCGTGAAGTAATGTGCTTGTACGCGATCGGGCGACGTCATACGCTTGATCCCCCAGCGTGCATCTGCACCACCGATGAGGAGGAAGAACGAATGGCACTGCAGCTCGGAGACACTGCGCCTGACTTTCAGGCGGACACCACGGAGGGCCCGATCAGCTTCCACGACTGGATCGGCGACTCGTGGGTCGTCCTGTTCTCCCATCCCAAGGACTTCACCCCGATCTGCACGACCGAGCTCGGCTACATGGCGAAGATCAAGCCCGACTTCGACAGCCGCGGCGTGAAGATCATCGGTCTCTCGGTCGATCCGCTCGACAAGCACGAGGCCTGGTCGAACGACATCGAGGAGACGCAGGGCTACGCCCCGAACTACCCGATGATCGCCGACGTCGACTTCGCGGTCTCGAAGGCGTACGGGATGCTCGGCGCCGACGTCTCGGGCGATCCGGCCGACCGGACGGCAGCCGACAACCAGACCGTGCGGAACGTCTTCGTGATCGGGCCCGACAAGAAGGTCAAGCTGATCCTCGTCTACCCGATGACGACCGGCCGCAACTTCGACGAGGTGCTGCGGGTGATCGACTCGCTGCAGCTGACGGCGAAGCACAAGGTCTCGACGCCGGTCAACTGGAAGAACGGCGAGGACGTCGTCATCGCCGGCTCGGTCACGGACGACGCCGCGCGCGAGATCTGGCCCGAGGGCTGGGAGTCGCCGAAGCCGTACATCCGGATCGTGAAGCAGCCGACCGGCTGAGCCACGGCGACACGGAATGCGCTTGCGAAGGGCTCCCCGGCGGGAGCCCTTCGCGTTTCCGCGGGCACTCCGGGACCAGCCTTCGCTAGTGTTCGTGGTGGCGCGGGACTCGTTCCGCTCCGCATCGAGAGAGGCTGAGGGACCGGCCCTGTGACGCCTCGGCAACCTGCCCCACATATCGGGTGACGGTGCCAATCCCGGACGGATGTCGAGCGACGACCAGGAGGTTCTACCCCATGCCCGCTGTTTCCCTTAGCTGCCGCGTCTGTGCGACCGAGCATCCGCTCGTCGCGAACGGATCGTGCTCGCAGTGCTTCGGCCCCCTCGATCCCACCTACGACTGGGATCTGCTCCGCGGTCGCGTCAGCCGCGCCTCGATCGAGGCCGGCCCGCAGTCGATCTGGCGCTACGCCGACCTGCTGCCCGTGAGCGCGCCCGAGGACGCCCGGCTCGCCCCGGGCATGACGCCGCTCGTGCCGGCTCCACGCCTCGCCGCGGAGCTCGGGATCGGCGAGCTCTGGCTCAAGCTCGATACCGCGAACCCGACCCACTCGTTCAAGGACCGCGTCGTCGCCGTCGCGGCCCGCAAGGCGCAGGAGCTCGGGCTCGACACGCTCTCCTGCTCGTCGACCGGCAACCTCGCCGGCGCGGTCGCGGCGCGAGCCGCTGCCGAGGGCCTCGACGCGGCGGTCTTCGTGCCCGAGCGACCTCGAGCCGGAGAAGCTCGCGGCCGCCGCGGTCTACGGGCCGCGGATCTACGCCGTCAACGGCACCTACGACCACTGCTCGCGGCTCTCGGTGGAGCTGTCGTTCGAGCTGCCGTGGGGCTTCGTCAACGTCAACCTGCGCTCCTACTACGCGGAGGGCTCGAAGACGCTCGCCTACGAGATCGCGGAGCAGCTCGGCTGGGAGACGCCGGACGCCGTCGCGATCCCGATCGCATCGGGCGCTCTCTTCCACAAGGTCGGCCAGGGGTTCGGCGAGCTGCAGCGGCTCGGCCTGATCGACGGCGGCAGCCCGACGCTCTTCGGTGGCCAGGCGGCCGGGTGCGAGCCGGTCGCGACCGCCTTCCGCGACGGGGCTCGCGTCGTGCCGGTGCGGCCCGACAGCATCGCGCGGTCGCTCGCGATCGGGAATCCCGCCGACGGCGACTTCGCCGTCGCGACGGCGCGCGCGACGGGCGGCGCGATCTACACCGTGCCCGAGGACGAGATCGGGCTCAACATGGCAGAGCTCGCCGCCACGACCGGCGTCTTCGGCGAGACCGCGACGGGCGTCACGCTCGGCGCGCTCAAGGCGGCGGTCGCGGCCGGCCGGGTCGGGCCCGCAGTCACGGGTCGTGCTGCTCGTCACGGGCGACGGGTTGAAGACGCCTGGCCCGGTCGCTCACACCTACGATCCGATCATGATCGAGGCAGACGCAGACGCATTCGTCGACGAGGTGCTCGTCGCCTGATGGCGGGGCGGAGCCTGTTCGACAAGGTCTGGGACCGGCACGTCGTCCGCGACGAGCCCGGTGAGCCGACGCTGCTCTACATCGACCTCCACCTCGTGCACGAGGTCACCTCGCCGCAGGCGTTCGAGGGGCTCCGGCTCGCGGGCCGCACGCGTGCGGCGGCCCGAGCTGACGGTCGCGACGATGGACCACAACGTCCCGACGCTGCCGGGGCCGGTGACCGACGAGATGGCGAAGGCCCAGCTCGACGCGCTGCGCGCCAACTGCGAGGAGTTCGGCATCGAGCTGCACGCGACCGGATCGGGCAGCGAGGGCATCGTCCACGTGATCGGCCCGGAGCTCGGCGTCACGCAGCCCGGGAAGACGATCGTCTGCGGCGACAGCCACACCTCGACCCACGGCGCCTTCGGCGCGCTCGCGTTCGGCATCGGCACCTCCGAGGTCGAGCACGTGCTCGCGACGCAGACGCTGAACCAGCGCCGCCCGAAGACGATGCTGCTCGAGTTCGTCGGCGACCTGCCGCCGGGGCTCACCGCCAAGGACATGATCCTCGGCGCGATCGGCCAGGTCGGCGTCGCGGGCGGTGTCGGCTACGTGGTCGAGTACGCCGGCGCCGCGATCCGGGCGCTGTCGATGGAGCAGCGCATGACGATCTGCAACATGTCGATCGAGTGGGGCGCTCGCGCCGGGATGATCGCGCCCGACGAGACGACCTTCGCCTATCTCGAGGGACGCCCGCACGCGCCCGCGGGCGCGGAGTGGGAGCGCGCGGTCGAGGACTGGCGCTCGCTCGCCTCCGATCCCGACGCCGCCTACGACACGCACGTGATCGTCGACGTCACCGAGCTCGTGCCGCAGGTGACCTGGGGCACGAACCCCGGCATGGTCGTGCCCGTCACCGGCACCGTGCCCGATCCGGCCGACGTTCGCGGACGCCGACGACCAGGTCGCGGGAGCGCGGGCGCTCGCGTACATGGGCCTGCGGCCCGGCCAGCCGATCGAGGAGATCCGGATCGACCGCGTCTTCATCGGCTCCTGCACGAACTCGCGGATCGAGGATCTGCGCGCGGCGGCGGAGATCGTCCGCGGCCGGACGGTCGACCCCGCGGTGACGGCGCTCGTCGTGCCGGGCTCGGCGCAGGTGCGGCTGCAGGCACAGGCAGAAGGTCTAGACCAGATATTCCTCGAGGCCGGCTTCGAGTGGCGGCTCGCGGGCTGCTCGATGTGCCTCGGGATGAATCCCGACGTGCTCGCGCCCGGCGAGCGGTGCGCCTCGACCTCGAACCGCAACTTCGAGGGCCGCCAGGGCCGCGGCGGCAGGACGCATCTCGTCAGCCCCCAGATGGCCGCCGCCGCCGCGCTGCACGGGCACTTCGTCGACGTGCGCTCGCTCGCCGCCGAGGCGGTGCCGGCATGAAGGCGATCTCGCACGTCGAGGGACGCGTCGCGGTGCTCGACCGCCCCGACGTCGACACCGACCAGATCATCCCCAAGCAGTTCCTCAAGCGGATCGAGCGGACGGGGTACGGGCAGTACGCGTTCTTCGACTGGCGCTTCGACGACGAGGGCAACGAGCGGCCCGGCTTCGAGCTCAACCAGCCCCAGTTCGCCGGGGCCAGGATCCTGATCGCGGGCCGGAACTTCGGCTGCGGCTCGTCGCGCGAGCACGCCGCCTGGGCGCTGCAGGACTACGGGATCGACGTCGTCATCGCGCCGTCCTTCGGAGACATCTTCCGCTCGAACGCAGCCCAGACCGGCATCGTGCTCGTCGAGCTGCCCGAGGAGCAGGTGAAGGAGCTGATGGAGTCGGTCGACCTCGACCGCGGCTCCGAGTTCGCCGTCGACCTCGAGACGCTCACGGTGACGACGCCCGCCGGCAAGACGCTCCCGTTCGCGTTCGACGAGTCGACCCGCTACCGCCTCGTGAACGGCCTCGACGACATCGGCATCACGCTCCAGCACGCCGACGAGATCACGGCCTACGAGACGGCCCGATCGATCACATGACTCACCGCGTCGCCGCCCGCAAGTCCAGGCCGGCCCTCGTGCCGGCACAAGGTGGCACGCGCTCGTCGGCTGGATGGCGGCATGACCCACGTCGCCGTCCTCCCCGGCGACGGGATCGGGCCGGAGGTCGCGGCGGAGGCGGTTCGGGTGCTCGACGCGCTCGGGATCGGCCACTCGGAGCACGCGTTCGGCGGCAACGCGATTCTCGCCCAGGGCGACCCGCTCCCGGCCGAGACGCTCGCGGCCTGCCGCGAGGCCGACGCCGTCCTGCTCGCCGCCGTCGGGCTCCCCGAGCTCGAGGGCCAGCCCGTTCGGCCCGAGCAGGGGCTGCTCGGTCTCCGCAAGGAGCTCGGCGTCTACGCGAACCTGCGACCGGCGCGCGCGCCGGGCATCGACATGATGATCGTGCGCGAGCTCGTCGGCGGCCTCTACTTCGGCGCCAAGGGCACCCGCGACGACGGCACCTGGTTCGACACGTGCGAGTACTCGCGGCCGGAGGTGGAGCGGATCGCCCGCCGCGGCTTCGAGATCGCGGCAGAGCGCGGAGGCCGTCTGACGTCGGTCGACAAGGTGAACGTCATGCACACGTCGCGGCTGTGGCGCGACGTCGTCTCGGAGCTCGGCGCGGCCGACTACCCCGAGCGTGCAGCTCGACCATGCGCTCGTCGACTCGTTCGCGATGACGATCGTGCAGGCGCCGGAGACGATCGACACCGTGGTGACCGAGAACACGTTCGGCGACATCCTCTCGGACGTCGCCGCGGCCGTGACCGGCGGGCCTCGGGCTCGCCGCCTCGGCATCGCTCGGCGACGACGGCCCCGGGATCTTCGAGCCGGTCCACGGCTCGGCGCCGCAGATCGCGGGCCAGGGAATCGCGAACCCGGCGGCGATGCTGCGCTCGGTCGCGTTGCTCCTCTCGCACGGGCTCGGTCGCCACGACGAGGCGGCCGCGCTCGAGCGGGCGGTCGACACCGCGCTCGTCGAGGCACCGACGCCCGACCTCGGCGGCACGAGCACGACGAGCGACGTCGGCGATGCCGTCTTGCGCGCCCTCGACGCTGCCCGTACCCTGTGACGACGATGCGACGCGCGCCTGCCACGACGCTGTTCTCCTCGGCTGCGTGCGCCCTGTTCGGCTTCGCCTTTATGGGCTAGCCGGCGCCTTCGACCTGCCTCGCGCCGTCTAGCTGAATCCTCCCGGCGAACCGACTCCAGCGAAAGGCGCTCCTTCTCTCATGGTCTCCACCGAACTCACCGTCGCCTACCCCGGCCGCGAAGGCGCTCACTCTGCAGCCGCCTGCGACCGGCTCTTCCCCGCTGCCCGCCTCGATCCCGCTGCCGGCGTTCTCGGACGTCATCGATGCGGTCGTCTCGGGACGGGTGCCGTACGGCGTCCTCCCGATCGAGAGCTCCCTCGTCGGGCCGGTCGCCGAGACGCACGACCTGCTCTACGAGTCGCCGCTCTCGATCGTGGCCGAGGCGATTCTGCCGATCAACCACTGCCTCGTCGGGCCTGCGGACGATCGCGCTCTCGGACGTGCGCGAGATCCACTCGCATCCGGTGGCCCTCGATCAGTGCCGGAGGCTGATCAGCTCGCTCCCGGACGCGCTCGCGGTCGCCGCGCCGACCACGGGCGACGCGGCGACGATCGTGGCGAAGCTGGCCGATCCGACGATCGTCGCGATCGCGAGCGATCGAGCGGCGAGGATCAACGGCCTGACGATCATCGACGCCAACGTCGGCGACCATCCCGAGGCCTTCACCCGCTTCGTCTCGGTTGCGCCCTACACCCGGCTCGACCGGCGCGACGGCGGCTGGCGGACGGCGTTCTCCTTCACGACCGATCACCGCCCGGGAGCGCTCTTCCACGCGCTCGAGCCGCTCTCCCGCCACGCGATCGACCTCAACCTGCTCGTCTCCCGGCCGATCCCCTCGAGGCCGTTCAGCTACCGGTTCGACGCCGTCCTCAGCGGCCACCCGCTCGACCCGGAGATCTCCGCCACGCTCAGGGAGATGAAGGATCTGACGGCGGAGCTCCGCGTGTTCGGCTCGTACCGGGCAGACCACGAGGGCGGCGATCGCGGCCCGCACCGTCTGACTCCACCGCAGGCCGCTTGTGACACTTTGTCACAAGCGGAGTGCGACGTGCGACGAGCGGCGACGGCTCGCCGCGCCGGACAGGCCGCAGCGTGCGACGAGCGGCCTCAGGCGGCCGCAGGCTCGGCTTGCTCGAGCGAGGGGAGGTACTGGTGCCAGCTGTCCGGCACCCGTTGCGCCGCGAGGCGGATGAAGAGCACCGGCGCCGGCGCCCGCGGGGGCCGAGGGAGCGACATCGACGCCTCCTCGAGCAGGCGATCGCCCTTGCGGAGATTGCACGGCGCACAGGCCGTGACGACGTTCTCCCAGACCGAGTCACCACCCTTGGAGCGGGGGATCACGTGATCGAGCGTCAGCCGGCCTCCCGCGGTGCCGCAGTAGACGCACTTCCAGCCGTCGCGCGCGAAGAGCGCCCGGCGCGAGATCCGTCGCTTGACCGCCCGCGGCACGCGGACGTACTGCAGCAGGCGAATCACGTGCGGCCGCACGAACGACCGCTCGGCGGAGCGCAGCGGCTCGGCGTGATGCTCCACCACCTCGGCCTTTCCCTTCCAGACGAGGACGTGCGCGCGCCGATCGGAGCACACGTTGAGCGGCTCGTAACTTGCGTTCAGGACGAGTACCTGATGCACGGTGTCGCGAGCGTACCAGCGAGCATGGCGCTCGGGCCTGGATTCGTCGCCCGCGAGGGCCGCCACCTGCCTGGATGAGGCTCGCTCAGCGAGCCATGGCGCGCTCGACCGCCGTCAGCTCCTCCGGCGACAGGGCGACCGACGCCGTGCCGCGCTCGACGTCCTTCACGTAGATCCGCGCGTAGTCGCGGCCCTGGATCGCGGTCACGACCGTGCCCGTCCGCGTCGCATCGAGGAATGCGAACGAGGCCGACTGCTTGCCGCCCGTGTCCTCGTAGGCGTCGTAGCGGACGACCGCCGTGTTCGTGATCGCCCCGTCGACCCGGCGGTCGACGCGGGACAGTCCCGTCGCGACCTCGTCGACGGCACGGTGGAGATCGTCGATCCGGCCCTGCAGCGAGACCGCGAAGTCGACCATGTCGTGGGAGGCGCCGCCGAGGACGGCCTTCTGGCCACTCTGGAGGCGGCGCAGGCGCCGAAGGAGGAGCGCCGAGATGACAAGCGCGACGACGGCGACCACGCACGCCGCGATCGCGACGGCAAGCGCGGCGTCCATTACTCGAGCGAGAAGATGACGGGGTACTCGGCGCTGTTGTTGTCGGTCCTCGTCTCACCGGCGACCGGCTTCACGCTCACCTGGACGGACGTCTTCTCGCCGAACGGCGGGTCGGGGAAGTCCTTGAAGGTGACCGTCTTGGTCTCGCCGATGTCGAGGATGTCGATCGTCTGCTTCTTCACGATCGGCGTCGGGATCCTTCGGGATCGTCAGCGTCACCTCGACCCGCACCTCCTGGTTCTCACCGCTGTTCTTGACGGCGACGTCGAAGGCCAGATCGGTCGAGGCCTTGATCGTCGTCTCCGTGTCCGGCGCGAGCTGGGTGCCCGCAGGCTGCACGGTGACGCTCTCGCAGCATCGTCCCGTGGACGCCGGATGGGGTGCCGCCGGTGGAGGCACCGTGCACGCGGAGCCAGATCGCCGTCATCGAGCGCGCCGTGTAGAGCTCGACGTTCTCGACGAACACCGAGGCAGGCGCTGTCACGTCACCGACGCCCTCGTCCTGCATCGTCGCCTGGGCCGGAACGCGGAAGAGCACCTGCCAGACGACGTCGCTGGCATCGAGCAGGCGTGCCTGCTCGGCCAGCTTCTCGCCGGCGGTCGTCGCGTTCTTCGAGTCGTCGTCCTTCGTGTCCTGGAAGGTCTTGAGGAGCCCCTGCATGCCGCTGACGCGAAGGCCGAGCGACTCGACGGCATGGTCGGTCGACGGGCGCAGCGGCCCGGGCACGTCGATGCCCGACGCGTTGTCGACGTCCTGCTGCTGACGGTCGATCAGGCCCTGCAGCGACGTCTCGAGCTCGGCCTGCTTGAGCCCCGGCGTCGTCAGGAGCTCCGCCAGGCTGGAGCCGATCTTGGCCGAGTTGGAGCCGTACGTGCCGAGCTGCGTCATCGCATCCGAGTAGTCGTTGCGCTTCTTGTCACCCGAGCAGCCCTGCGCCCAGAGCACGAGCAGCACGACGATGAGAATCGCGAACGCGACGAACCCGATCAGGCGGAGGATCGGCGTGACGCCGTGCGGCGCCTGGAAGTGCGGCCGACGGGGCCCTCCGCCGCCATCTCCGCCGCCTCCCGAGGGACGCGGCGGCGCCTCGGCACGCGCGGCGCCCGGCGTTTCACGGGTCGCGTCGTCGTCGAAGAAGTCGAAGTCGAGGTTGTCGTCGTCGTGCGAGCTCACAGATTCTGCTCCCTCAGGGGACTGCGAGAGTCTACGCCATGCTTCGGCGCGGAAGGGAGGTCCCCTGAGCGCGGCGAAGTGGCGGGGACAGTGTCGAGCACCGCGTACGCCCTTCCCACTCCCGACCTCGTCCTCGACCGCTACCGGCCCCTCCGGCCCCTCGGGCGCGGCGGGTCCGGCTCCGTCTGGCTCGCCCGCGACGAGCGCACCGGGCTCGAGGTCGCGCTCAAGATCGTTCCGCGCGAGGGCAAGCGCGCCTCCCGCGCCGCCCGCGAGATGGAGGCTGCCTCACGCCTGCGCCACGAGCGCTGCGTTCGCGCCTACGACTTCGGCGGCGACAGCGGCCACGTCTACATCGCGTACGAGTACGTGCAGGGCAGCACGCTGCGCGAGACGCTGCGCAGCGGGAAGCTCGGCGACCGTGACGCGGTCGAGGCCTCGGCCCAGATCCTCGACGCGCTCGCGCACGCTCACCGAATCGGGATCGTCCACCGCGACGTGAAGCCGTCGAACGTCCTCGTCGAGGTGGCACCGACGATCTCGATCAGGCTGCTCGACTTCGGCCTGGCGCAGTTCGACGAGGCCGACACTCTGACGGCCGTCGGCGACGTCCCCGGAACGCTCGCCTACATCGCGCCCGAGCGGCTTCGCGGTGGCGACGCCACAGCGGCGAGCGATGTGTGGGCGGTCGGCGTGCTGCTGTGGGAAGCGCTCGTCGGCGAGCACCCGTTCTGGGGCGTGCCGCTGCCGCAGGTCGCTGCGGCGATCGAGGCAGGAGCGAAGCCGATCGGCACAGCGCGCCCGGACGTTCCTCCCGCACTCGCCGACGCCGTCTCCTCCGCACTGACGATCGACCCGTCGCGCCGGCCCTCTGCCGAGCAGCTCGCCGACGCCCTGCGAACGGCGCTCACCTCGCCGCGGCGAGATCGCTCGAAGTCGGCCCGGCCGCGTCAGGCGACGGTCGCTCCGAAGCCCGCCACGGTCACGGTCCCGCTCGAGCGCCAGCTGATCCCCGCGGCCCTCGCGGCCGGAACCGTCACGTTTGCTGCCGCGCTGCTGCCCTTCTGGACGCCGGGGCTCGTTCTGCTGCTCGCGCTCGCCGCCGCAGCCGCAACGATCAAGGCGCCGCGCATCGGCCTCGCGATCGCCCTGTTCGTACCGATCTTCCCGCTCGGCAACGTCGCCCAGGCAGCCGCGGTCGCGTACGCCGCGTTCGCCGTCGCGTGGCTCGCCGTCTTCTGGCGGGACGCGCGGGCCGGTCTCCTGTTCGTTGCCGGCCCGGTGCTCGCCGCGGTCGGCGCGATCGCGCTTCTGCCGCTCGTCGTGCAACCGGCCCGCGGGCGGGCTCGGCGGGCGCTACAGGCGTTCACGGGCGTCCTCGCCGCCGCCGCCGTGGCCGGGCGTGCGCGGAGATCCGCTGCCGCTCACCGGCTCGATCGTGCCGAATCTCGGCATCGACGGCACCACCCGCGTGACGGATGTGGTCCAGGCCATTTCGATCGTCGTTCAGGACAACATCGGTCTCGTCGTCGTCGCGGGTGTTCTCGCGCTGGCGGCGGCCGTGCTGCCCGATGCCCGCCGGCGCGGCCTGAAGGGGATCGCAGTGCTCGGCGTCGGCCAGATCGCCCTGATCGTCGCCCTTGCTCCACTCGTCGCGCCGCTCTCGATCGTGCTCGGCACGTGTGCTCCTCTGCGGCATTCTCGCGGCGCTCTCGTTCAGGGCCGGTCGCTACCCTTAGCCGGGAGACGGCCTCCGGCACATGAGCGTCCTGCGCACCATCGAGAGCAAGATCGAGGGCCTCTTCGAGGGCCTTTTCGGGCGTGCCTTCCGAACGCATGTTCAGCCCGTCGAGCTGGCGCGCAAGCTGGCCAAGGAGATGGACGAGCATCGCTCCGTCTCGGTCTCACGGGTCTACGTCCCGAACGAGTACACGATCTACCTCTCGAGCTCCGACCGGCAGCAGTTCGCCTCGTACGAGGGCTCGCTCGTCGGCGAGCTCCAGGAGTACCTGACCGAGCACGCGCGACGCGAGGCGTACGCCCTGCTGACGCCGCCCCGGGTCAAGTTCGCGGTCGACGACGATCTCGCCGTCGGCGAGTTCGGGATCGCGACGCGGGTCGCGCAGCCCGAGGAGGGCGTGCCCGCGCTGCCGGTGCCGCCCGCACCCGCCCGCAGCGTCTCGATCCCGGCCGCTCCCGTCGCTGCCGCAGCCGTCGCTCCGACCCCTCCCGCGCCGCCACTCGAGTCGGCACCGTCGACGACGATGATCTACCCGGCGCGCCCCGCCGCCGACGCACCGGCGGAGGCACCAGCCGCGCCCGAGCCGCCGCGCGAGGTCGTGACGATTACGCTGGCGGGCCATGCCCATCCGATTACCTCACGCAGCTTCGTGATCGGCCGCTCCCGCGAATGCGATCTCCGCGTCACGGACGGCAACGCATCCCGCCGCCACGCCGAGATCGCCCAGGAGGGCTCGGTGTACGTGCTCGTCGACCTCGGCTCGACGAACGGCACGGAGCTGAACGGGAGGCGCGTCACGCGGCAGGAGCTCGCGGACGGCGACCGGATCACGATCGGGGCGACGGACCTCGTCTTCGGCCGCTCGTCATCCTGACGTGCTCGCTGCGCTCGACACCGAGCAGACGCTGCTCGCGCTGAAGATCGGCTTCCTCGTGCTCCTCTACCTGTTCATCTGGTCGGTCGTCCGCTCGGTCACGCGCGACCTCCGCTCGGCGCCGCAGGAGTCGATCGTGCTCAGCGCCCAGGAGGCGAACGAGCTTCGCTCGCGCTACGAGCCGGTCGTCCAGGCTCCGGTGGCGCGCATGCTCGTGCTCGAGAGCCCCGCCCTGCAGGTGGGGAGCACCGTCGAGCTGAAGGTGCCGACGCGCCTCGGCCGCGGCGGCGAGAACGCGATCCGCCTCGACGGCGACGACTTCGTCTCGACGCGCCACGCACTGCTCGAGCCGCGGCCCGACGGCCTCTGGGTCGAGGACGTCGGCTCGACCAACGGGACGTTCGTCAACGGCGCCCGGGTGACGACGGCGCGGCTCCTGACGGCCGGCGACATCGTCCGGATCGGACAGACCGATCTGCAGGGTCGAGGCATGAGAACCGGCCGCGCCAGCGCGCTCACGGACACCGGTCGCCGGCGTCCGCAGAACGAGGACACGTTCGTCTGCGAGCCTCCGCTCTTCGCGGTCGCCGACGGTGTCGGCGGCGCCCAGGCGGGCGAGATCGCCTCGCGCCTCGCTGCCGCCGCGCTCGAGGAGCGCCCCACCGGACGCGCTCGGCGAGGAGACGCTCGTGGACGCTCATCCAGACGGCCAACGACCGGATCTACCGCCACTCGCTCGAGGATCCTGCCGCAGCAGGCATGGGAACGGTCGTGACGGCGCTGCTCGTCGACGAGGGCGCAGGCGACATCGCGATCGGCCACGTCGGGGATTCCCGCGCCTACCGGTTGCGGGACGGAGTGTTCGAGCAGCTCACGCCCGATCACTCGCTCGTCGGCGAGCTCGTGCGCTCCGGGCAGCTCTCGACCGAGGAGGCCGAGAACCATCCGCACCGATCGGTGATCACGCGCGCCGTCGGCACCGAGCCGACCGTCGACGTCGAGACGCTGACCGTGGCCGCCGCTCCCGGCGACCTCTACCTGATCTGCTCCGACGGCCTCACGGACATCGTGCGCGACGAGCAGATCGCAGAGCTGATCCGGAAAGCCGATCACGATCCCGATGCGGCTGCCGGAGGCGCTCGTCGCCGCGGCGAATCGTGCCGGCGGGATCGACAACATCACCGTCGTCCTGTTCGAGATCGTCGAAGGCGATCCGGTTCCAGCGCCCGAGCCGGAAGCCGAGCCCGTAGCCGCGCCCGAGCCCGACGAGGACACGGTGGAGCAGGCAACGGCGCCCGTCGCCGTCGCCGCGGCACCCGATCGCAGCCGGAAGCCGTCCCGGTGCAGCGCCACGGTGCCGGAGCCGGCGGACGCTGGCTCGCGCTGCTGGCGATCCTCCTCACGCTGGCCGTCGCCGCGATGGTCGTCTGGTGGAGCCTCGCGCGGTGAGCGCGCGCAACAAGGAGCTCCTCAACCTCGGCTTCGCGGCGATCGTCGCCTCGGCGGCGTTCGCCAGCGTCTCGATCGTCGGCACCGGGCTCGTCTCGGCGCGGTGGCTCGGCTACGTCGGCGTCATCTTCGGGCTCTACCTCGTCGCCCACGTCGTGGCGCGATTCACGGTTCCGTACGCCGATCCGACGCTGCTTGCCGCTCGTCGGCCTGCTGACGGCGCTCGGGCTCACGGTGATCTACCGGCTCGGGCCGGACGACGCCCGCCGCCAGGCCGTCTGGGTCGCGGTCGGGATCGGCGTCCTCGCCGCAACGCTGATCTGGCTGCGGTTCGACTACCGGGTGCTCGAGCGCTACAAGTACATCTTCGGGATCTCGGCCGTCGTGCTGCTGCTGCTGCCGTCGGTGCCGGGCCTCGGCCATCGGGTCAACGGCGTCCAGATCTGGGTCAAGGTCGGACCGATGCAGTTCCAGCCGGGCGAGCTGGCGAAGATCTTCCTGATCATCTTCCTCGCCGGGTATCTCCGGGACAAGCGCGAGGCACTTGCCCGAGGACGCCTGAAGGACCTCGGGCCGCTGCTCGTGATCTGGGGTGCCTCGATGCTCGTGCTCGTCCAGACGAGCGACCTCGGCTCGGCGCTCCTCAACTTCGGGATCTTCCTCGCGATGGTCTACATCGCCACGGGTCGCGCGATCTACGTGGGCGTCGGGATCGTCCTCTTCGTCGGCGGCGCGGCGGCGCTCTACAACGCGCTCGACCGCGTCCAGCAGCGCGTCACCGTCTGGCTGCATCCCTGGACCGACGACCGCGTCTACTGCACGATCAGCGGCAAGCTCGACTACCGGCAGAACTGCGACTCGTACCAGCTCGTCAAGAGCCTCTACTCGATCGCGAACGGCGGCTACGGCGGCACCGGGCTCGGCAAGGGCACGTTCACGACCGTTGACGGGACGCAGCTGATCCCGTACCTCAACACCGACTTCATCTACTCGGCGATCGCCCAGGAGCTCGGGCTGATCGGCGCGGCCGGGATGCTGCTGATCATCATGGTGATCGTGGCCCGCGGGATGCGGATCTCGCTGATCGCGCAGGACGGCTTCTCGAAGCTGCTCGCCGCAGGGCTGACGTTCGGGCTCGCCCTGCAGACGTTCATCATCGTCGGCGGCGTGCTCCGCGTCGTGCCGCTGACGGGCATCACGCTGCCGTTCGTCTCGTACGGCGGCTCGTCGATCGTCTCGAACTTCGTCATGCTCGGGCTGCTCCTGCTCGTCTCGAATCGCGCCGCGGCGACGGCGGTGCACGCGTGAACAAGCAGATCACCCGCATCGCCGGGCTCGCGATGGGGCTGCTGGTGGTGCTCATCGTCGCGACGACGTACTGGCAGACGTGGGCCCGGCCGGCTCTCGCAGAGCGGCAGGACAACGCGATCCAGCGGGTGGCGCAGTTCGAGATCAAGCGCGGGCTGATCCTCTCGCCGTCGCGCGTCCTCGCCAGGAACAAGGAGCGCAAGGTCGGCGGCCGCACGTTCTACTTCCGCCGCTACCCGCAGGGACGGCTCGCGGCGCACGTCGTCGGCTACTCGACCGCCGCCCGCTCGCGCACCGGGCTCGAGCGCTCGCTCAATCCCGCGCTGACCGGCTCGGCGCGCAGCCTCTCGTCGCTCGTCGACCAGTCGCTCGACAAGCTGAACGGCAAGCCGATCATCGGCGACACCGTCGTCACGACGCTCGACGTGAACGGCCAGCGCGCCGCGCTCGACGCGCTCGGCAGCACCTGCGGTGCGGTCGTCGCGCTCGATCCGCGCACGGGCCGGGTGCGCGTGATGGTGTCGTCGCCGAGCTACAACCCGAACGACGTCGAGGCGAACTTCGGCAGGATCGAGAAGATCCGCGCCGACTGCACGCCCGCCTCGCCGCTGCTCAACCGGGCGACGCAGGGCCTCTACCCGCCGGGCTCGACGTTCAAGGTCGTGACCGCGTCGGCCGCGATCGATTCGGGCAAGTACACGCCGTCCTCGACGTTCGTCGACCCCGGCTACTGCACCGTCTACGGCAAGCGGGTGAACAACTTCGACACGTCGCGGCCGTTCGGCACGGTGTCGCTCGCGACGGCGCTGCAGTTCTCGGTCAACTCGGTGTTCTGCAACATCGGCCTCAAGCTCGGCGCCAAGCAGCTCGTCAAGCAGGCGAAGAAGTTCGGCTTCTACGAGCGGCCACCGCTCGAGACGCCGGACAGCGAGCGGCTGCGCGAGTGGTCTCTACCGCAACGGGCAGGCTCTACGACCCGAAGCGCGACCGCGACGTCGACGCCGGCCGGATGGCGTTCGGCCAGGAGCGGCTGCTCGTGACGCCGGAGCAGATGGCGATGGTGGCGGGCACGATCGGCAACGACGGCATCCTGATGCGCCCGTACGTGGTCGAGAAGATCGTGACGCCGAACGGCAAGACGCGCAGCCGGACGAAGCCGACGAAGATCCGCCGCGCCGTCTCGCCGGCCGCGGCACGCGACATCGGCGCGATGATGGTGCGCGCCGTCCAGGCGGGCACGGGCACGGCGGCGCAGATCTCCGGGCCTCGAGATCGGCGGCAAGACGGGAACGGCCGAGACGGGCGTCGACGGCAACAACACGACCTGGTTCATCGCGTTCGCAGGCGACCCCGGGAAGAAACCGAAGCTCGCGATCGCCGTCGTACTCCAGAACCAGTCGCTCACCGGCGGCGCAACGGCTGCACCAATTGCGCGGCAGGTCATGCAGGCACTCCTGACCCCGACGGCGAATCCGTAACGTACGGCATCCATGGCAGGCAACGACATCACAGGGACACTCTTCGCAGACCGCTACCGGCTGGAGCGCAAGCTCGGCTCCGGTGGGATGGCCGACGTCTGGCTGGCCGAGGATCAGGAGCTCGGACGCCACGTCGCGGTGAAGATCCTCCACGAGCGCTACGCGAACGACGAGCAGTTCGTCGAGCGCTTCCGCCGCGAGGCGACGCACGCCGCCGGGCTCTCCCACCCGAACATCGTCTCGATCTACGACCGGGGCGTTGCGGCGGGCTCGTACTACATCGTGATGGAGTACATCGAGGGCCGCACGCTCAAGGAGCTGATCGTGACGCGCGGGCCGTGCCCGGTGCCGGTCGCGATCTCGTACACGCGCCAGATCCTCGCCGCGCTCCGGTACGCGCACAAGAACGGGATCATCCACCGGGACATCAAGCCGCACAACGTGCTCGTCGACCGCGAGGGCCGGGTGAAGGTCGCCGACTTCGGGATCGCCCGCGCCGGCGCGAGCGAGATGACCGAGGCCGGCTCGATCGTCGGCACGGCGCAGTACCTCTCGCCCGAGCAGGCGCGCGGCGCCCCGGTCGACGAGAGCTCCGACCTCTACTCGACCGGGATCGTCCTCTACGAGCTGCTCACCGGCACGGTGCCGTTCACGGGCGAGACGCCGGTCGAGATCGCGATGAAGCACCTGTCGCAGACGCCCGAGGCGCCCTCGGCGCGGCGCCCCGATATTCCGCACGATCTCGACCTCGTCGTGCTCCGCGCCCTCGCCAAGGAGCCGGCGGAGCGCTACCGCACGGCAGCCGAGCTCGATCGCGACCTCGAGCTCGTCGCGCGTGGCGACCCGGTCGGCGCCGAGACGGCGACGGCGGCGACGATGGTGCTCGCCGGCGCCGGCGCGCTCGACGCGACGGCCGCGACGCGCGTTGCCGCGCCGATCGCCGGCGCCAACGGAGGAACCTACGGCGGCGACGAGCGCTATCGCGCCTACGACGCGCACGACCGTGCGCCGGCGCAACTGGTGGCCGTGGGTGATCGCGGCCGGGCGTGATCCTCGCGGTCGCGGTCGGCGGGCTGGTTCCTCTACGACAACGTCCAGAACCAGATCAACGAGAACAAGCCGATGCCGGTGCAGCTGTACACCGGCATCATCGAGAGCAAGGCCGTCGACCTGATCATCGCGGACGGGTTCGAGCCGAACGTGCAGCGCGTGCCGAGCGCCGACCAGCCCGTCGGGATCGTCTTCGAGCAGTCGCCGACCGAAGGAACCACCCTGACCAAGGGCGGGATCGTCACGATCAAGGTGTCGACGGGCAAGAAGACCGTCACCGTGCCGGACGTCGTCGGCAAGCAGCTGACCGATGCCGTGGCGGCGCTGACGCGGGCCGGGCTGACACGCCAAGAGCGTCGGCGTGCCCTCCGACAAGCCCTCGGGCACCGTGACCGCCCAGGATCCGCGAGCGGGCACCTCGCTCGTCGAGGACGCGAGCGTTCGGATCAACTACTCGACGGGGCCGAAGCAGGTTGCGGTGCCGCCCGTCGTCGGCCTCGACTACTCGACGGCGCTCCAGCAGCTCCAGGCCGCAGGGTTCGCCGTTGCGCGCACCGATGTCGAGAGCACTCAGCCCGCGGGAGTCGTCACGTCGCAGGTGCCGAGCGGCTCGTCGACGGCGACGAAGGGGTCGACCGTCAACCTGTCCGTGTCGAACGGGCCGCAGACGACGCCGCTGCCGGACGTCACGGGACAGACACAGGCCGATGCCACCGGCGACGCTGAAGGCCGCCGGATTCAAGGTGACGGTGACGCCCCAGGACACCGACGTCGAGACGTTCGACGGCGTCGTCATCTCCCAGGATCCGGTCGGCAACAGCCAGCAGGATCCGAACACGGTCGTGACGCTGTTCGTCGGGAAGTACGTCGCGCCGCCGGTCGACACGACCACGACCACCACCACGACGCCGACCGACACGACAACGACTCCGCCTCCTCCCCCGTGACGCCGCGGCTGCGCGTGGCCGTGCTCGCGGGCGGCCGCTCGAGCGAGCACGAGATCTCGCTCGCCTCGGCGCGCTCCGTCGTCGAGGCGCTCGACCCGGCCCGCTACGAGACCCGGACGATCGAGATCGGTCGCGACGGTGCCTGGGCGCTGCCGCCCGGCGACGTGCCGCTCGCGCTGACCGAGTCCGGCGCGAACCTGCCCGTGCCGACGGCGGCGACGCCCGGCGGCGCTCGGCGCCGTCGACGTCGTGCTGCCCATCCTGCACGGGCCCTTCGGCGAGGACGGGACCGTGCAGGGGCTGCTCGAGCTCGCCGGCGTCCCGTACGTCGGCTCCGGCGTGACGGCATCTGCGCTCTGCATGGACAAGGATCTGTTCAAGGCCGTGCTGCGCGACCGTGGGATCCCGGTGGCGCCGAACATCACGCTCCGGCCCGGCGACCCGATCGCGAACCCGTTCGGCTACCCGGTGTTCGTGAAGCCGGCCCGGCTCGGCTCGTCGGTCGGGATCTCGAAGGCGCGCTCGGACGAGGAGCTCGAGGCCGCCGTCGCGCTGGCCCGACGCCACGACGACAAGGTGCTCGTGGAGGAGTTCCAGCCGGGGGTCGAGGTCGAGGTGGGCGTGCTCGGCAACCGTGAGCCGATCGCCTCGCTCGTCGGCGAGATCGTCTCCCACGCCGACTGGTACGACTTCGACGCGAAGTACGCCGACGGCGGCATGGACCTGATCGTGCCGGCTCGGCTACCCGGCCGAGACGCTCGAGCGCGTGCAGCAGCTGGCCGTCGACTCGTTCGTCGCGACCGATTGCGAGGGGATGGCGCGGGTCGACTTCTTCGTGCGGCCGGACGGCGAGATCGTCGTCAACGAGCTGAACACGATTCCGGGCTTCACGGCGACGAGCGTCTACGCGAGGCTGTTCGCGGAGAGCGGGATCCCGTACCCGGCGCTCCTCGACCGGCTCGTCGAGCTCGCACTCGATCGTCACGAGCAGCGCAAGCAGCTCGACTTCTAGCGTCTCGAAAGCGGAGCCCGGGCTCTAGGCGAGCACGGAGGCGAGCGCGTCTTCCCAGGTGGCAAGCGCCTCGTCGAGCACTGCGTCCTCGATCGTCAGCGGGCAGAGCACCCGGATGCAGTTGCCGGCAGATCCCGGCCTTCAGCAGGATCAGCCCCCGCTCGAGCGCAGCGGCGATCACGGCGGCGGCGAGATCCGGTGCGGGCTCCTTCGTGGCGGGATCGCGGACGAGCTCGATCGCGAGCATGGCGCCGAGGCCACGCACGTCGCCGATCTGCGGCCAGCGCTCCTGCCAGGCGAGCATGCGGGCGCGAATCGTGTCGCCGACCGTGTTGGCGCGGGCGACGAGGTCCTCCTCGGCGAAGACGTCGAGGACGGCGTGGGCGGCGGCAAGGGCGATCGGGTTGCCGATGTAGGTGCCGCCGATGGCGCCCGTGTGCGGAGCGTCCATGATCTCGGCCTTGCCGATCACGCCGGAGAGCGGGAGGCCGGCCGCGATCGACTTGGCGACCGTCATCAGGTCGGCCTCGACCGCGTAGTGCTCCATCGCGAACATGCGCCCGGTGCGACCGAAACCGGTCTGCACCTCGTCCGCGACCAGGATGATTCCCTCGCGGTCGCAGATCCTGCGCAGCCCCTCGACGAACTCGGGCGGGGCGGGCACGAAGCCTCCCTCGCCGAGCTGCGGCTCGAAGACGATCGCCGCGACCTGCGACGGCGCGATGTGCGACACGAACATCGCCTCGAGCGCTGCGAGCGCCTCGCTCGCGGACGGGCCGCGATAGGCGTTCGGGAAGGGCGCCCGGTACACCTCGGGTGCGAACGGGCCCATTCCCGTCTTGTACGGGTGCACCTTCGACGTCATCGTCATCGCGAGCATCGTGCGGCCGTGGAACGCGGCGTCGAACGCGATCACCGCCTGCCGCCCGGTGGCCAGGCGCGCGATCTTGACCGCGTTCTCGACGGCCTCGGCGCCCGAGTTGAAGAAGGCTGCGCGCGTCGGGCCGGAGAACGGCGCCAGCTCTCCGAGCCGCTCCGCAAGCTCGACGTACCCGGCATAGGGAACGACGGTGAAATCGGTGTGGATGAACCGCGCAGCCTGCTCCTGGATCGCCTCGACGACGTGGGGATGGCTGTGCCCGACGTTGCAGACGCCGACGCCGCCGGCGAAGTCGATGAACGTGTTGCCGTCGACGTCCGTGATCGTCGAATTCAGCGCCTCGGCGGCAAAGACGGGCAGGTACACCTGCAGCGGCTCGGCGATCGAGCCGGCGCCGCGGTCGAAGCAGCTCACGCGAGCGTGGGCCTGGGATCTCGGTGCGAATGCTGATCGATTTCGTGGCCGCCACGCAAGGAGCCTACCGAACGCGCACGGCGGCTACTCTCGGTCCGTGGATCCCGCCGATCTCGACCCCGACCCGCACCTGCAGTTCGAGCGCTGGTTCGCCGAGGCGGCCGCCGCGGGAGTGACGGCTCCCGAGCAGATGGCGCTCGCCACTGCCGATCGCGAACGGGCGGCCCTCCGTGCGCATGGTGCTGCTGAAGGGCCACGACGAGCGCGGCTTCGTCTTCTACACGAACCGCACGAGCCGCAAGGCCACGGAGCTCGAGGCGAACCCCTGGGCCGCCGCGACGCTGTACTGGGAGCTGCAGAGCCGCCAGGTGCGGATCGAGGGCGCCGTCGAGCGCGTCGGCGACGACGAGTCGCTGGCCTACTTCCACACGCGGGCCCGTGCGAGCCAGGTGAGCGCGTGGGCGTCACCGCAGTCCAAGCCTGTCGCCGGCAGGGAGGAGCTGGAGCAGCGGGTCGCCGAGATCGAGCAGCGCTTCGCCGGGGAGGAGCTGCTGCCGCTCCCTCCGTTCTGGGGCGGCTACCGCATCGTCGCGGCGGCAATCGAGTTCTGGCAGGGCCGGCCGAACCGCCTGCACGACCGCGTGCGCTACGAGCTCGACGGCGCCACCTGGAACCGGGAGCGGCTCGGCCCGTAGGTGGGTCGCTCAGCCCTCGAGGTGGGCGTTCGCAGGGGCGAGCGCGGACTTCGTGTAGATCCCCGAGGCGTTCCAGAGCAGGTAGCCCTTCGCGCCCTGGAGCCGTGCGGCGGCGACCTGCGCCTGCACCTGCTCGGGCGTGTAGTTCCAGTCCTGCACCCACGGCACGAGCTGGGCGCGCGAGCCCTTCACCTGGCGGCGGAAGTCCGTCAGCGTCCGGAACACCGTCTCGCCGGGCTGCGTGCTCGGGCTCGCGAGGCCGAGCTCGCCGGCGCCGTAGAGCACCGGGTACGACATCGGCGACATGTTGTCGACGTACTTCGAGATCCAGCGCGGGACCTGCCCGATGCCCATGTCGCGCGACGCCGAGAGGCCGAAGACTGCCGTCGAGACCCTCGTGCCGCTGCGGCTCGAGCCGCTTCTTCGCGTACTGGACGAAGTCGGCGATGACACGGCCCTTGGAGACGCTCGTCCGGCCGGGATAGACGGCGTTGTCGAGGTCGCCGTCGGACGGGAAGCGGACGTAGTCGAACATGATCTGGTCGAACCCGGCATCGGCAGCGGCCTGCGCGACCGACGTGCAGTAGTCCCAGACGCGGCGGTCGTAGGGGTTGACCCAGCCGAGCCCGGCAGACGTCGTCCAGACGCTCCCGTCGCGGCGCTGGATGGCGAGGTCGGGACGCTCGCGGGCGAGGTTCGGATCCTGGAAGCAGACGACCCGGCCGATCATGTAGATGCCCTTGCGATGGGCGAGCGCGACGAGCGCTTTCGGGTTGTAGAACAGCCGCGTCGCGCCGACCGTGTGCGCCAGCGGCACGTTCGGGGTCGCGAAGCCGATCTCGCCGCCCTCGTCCTTGACGTCGAGCTCGATCGTGTTGAGGCCGTAGCGCTTGTAGCCGACGTACTCCCGGAACTTCCCGGACAACGACGCGAGGGCACCGGTGACGTGCACGCCGCGGATCTCGACGGGGAGCGGCCGTGGGCGCGTCGCGGACGCTGCGCTCTTGGTGGGTGCGGCCGTCGGCGTGGCCTTCGCACCTGCCGTCGTGGCCTGCTTGTCGCCCACGAACCGGGCGCCCATGACGACGACGATTACGAGGAGGAGCAGGAACGCCAGGACCGCGGCCCGACGGCGCCGTTTTGTCCGGCGAGTCTGGTCCCGTCGAGCGCGGAAACGCTCGTTCGGGTCCATTTGGCCGTAAAGCATGGACACCGGATCACCGAGCGTACCGCATCGCGGCATCCGGGACGGCGAATTCGTTTGTGAGGCTCGTTGTGGATTGGGCGCACATCTGAATGGGGTTCTGCACCAAATGCACTCCCACTACACATCGAGCCTCTAGCGTTAGGATCGCGCCATGGTTCTCTCCGACAGGTCGATCACGCGACTGATCGACGAGGGCCGGATCGTGATCGATCCGTACGACCCGGCCCTGATGCAGCCGGCGAGCCTCGATGTGCGCGTCGACCGGCTGTTTCGGGTCTTTCGCAACAACCGCTACCCCTACATCGACGTCAAGCGCGAGCAGGAGGGGCTGACGGAGCTCGTGGAGGTCGACGGACGGCGATCCGTTCATCCTCCATCCCGGCGAGTTCGTGCTCGGCTCGACGCTCGAGCGGGTGAAGCTGCCCGACGATCTCGTCGCCCGGCTGGAGGGCAAGTCGTCGCTTGGGCCGGCTCGGTCTCCTGATCCACTCGACGGCGGGCTTCATCGACCCGGGCTGGGACGGGCACGTGACGCTCGAGCTCTCGAACGTGGCCAACCTGCCGATCACGATCTACCCGGAGATGAAGATCGGGCAGCTGTCGTTCGTCCAGATGGCCGAGCCGACCGATCACCCGTACGGCTCGAGCGGCCTCGGCTCGAAGTACCAGGGCCAGCGAGGCCCGACCCCGAGCCGGTACTGGCGCAACTTCGAGAGCTCCTAGCCGTCAGACCGTGACCGCGAGCGCCGTCGGACCGCCCACCGAGCGGCGACGGGAATCGGACGGCGCCGTCGAGAGCCCCAACGGCGGAGTCCGGTTTGCGCGACAGCCGCTCGCGGGCGGAGCAAGAGCGCTTGTGCCAAAGTGTCACAAGCTCCTTCGACTGCCCGCCCACGCGGCGGATCCAACGTGCTCGGTTGTTCTTGCCGCACCACCGCTTGTGACACTTTGGCACAAGCCTGGCTGGCCCACGACTGGGCACACCGCGTTCTGAAATTCGTGACGCAGGCGCAGATTCCGCTCGAACAGCGCCTCTCGGAGGAGCGTGGAGCGGCTCCGATCGAGCCGTCGGGGTAGCGACTGGCACAGATCGAGCACGACGCCGGCGCAGAGTCGACACACCTGACGAGGCACATTCCCGGGATGGAGTTCGCCCCTGCGATCGATCCCCGCCTGCGGGCGAGCGTGGGTCGGATCGTCGACCTCCGCTCGTCCGCGGCTGTCTGGCGGGAGCTTCGGCGGCGGGCGCGACACTTCGGAACGACAACGCCCTGCTACGAGAGCACGCGCAAGCTCGTGATCGCCGAGCGCGAGCGGCGAGCGCGGCTCCTCGCTGCGATCACGACCGTCCTCGAGATCGCGACGCGCCGGATTCCCGTCCTCCCGGAGCACGTTCCGAGGATCTACCGGCGGCGGCTCGCGGAGAGCCGCGCGCAGGATGGGTCTCAGGAGGCCTCCGCCGTGAGGCAGTGCGCTCCAGGCCTCACGGCCGCAACGACGAGGCAGGAGAGAAAGGCGAGGGCCGCCTTTCGGCGGCCCTCGATCCCGGTAGCCAGCGTTGGATTTGGCAGAGGCGCTTCCTACCTAAGCCCCGCCTCGATCATTCGAGGCCTGGGCCGGCGGCGCGGAATGCGCGTCCCCTTCGCTCGGCTATGGCGATTCCCCAGTGGGTCTCGGGGACACGCCTCTACCCGCTGGTACCTCCACTGCCGGTACTGCTGGAATCTGTCACGTCCGGACCACCTCCTTTCCGCGGTAAGACCGAATGTATACCGAGACCGGTGGACGACGGCAAGTACGGCAAGCCGTACACCTACGCTTCGACGACGACCATCCCGTCGTCCCGCACGCGCACCGGGTACGTGTCGACCGGGATGTAGGCAGGCAGCGTCAGCGCGCGGCCCGTCTGGATGTCGAAGCGCGCGCCGTGACGCGGGCAGACGACGACTCGCTCGCCGCAGTCGAAGTCGCCCTCGCAGAGCGGCCCGTCGTCGTGCGAGCACCGGTCCTCGAGCGCGAAGAGCTCGCCGTCGCAGTTGTAGACCCCGACCGAGAGGAGCGGCCGCACCTCGACGATTCGCACGGTGCCCGGCGGAAGCTCCACCAGCGGACAGACATCGATCTCGGCCACGGCTATCCGACGAAGATCTCGCCGCTCGAGGTGCCCCACTCCTCCGGGAGCGGCGTGCCCTTGGACTTGTTGAGGGCAACCTTGAGCACTCCGAGCCCGAGCAGCGCGCACTTGAGGCGCACGGGCGTGAGCGGGATGCCGATCTCCTCGAGCAGCTCTTCCTTCGGCATCGAGGCCACATCCTGGGCGGTTCGGCCCACCACGATCTCGGTCAGCATCGACGTCGCGGCCTGGCTGATCGCGCAGCCGCGGCCCTCGAAGCCGACGCTCTCGATCACGTCGTCCGGCCCGAATCGCACCGAGACGGTCACCTCGTCGCCGCAGAGCGGGTTCTGGCCCTCGGCGACGGCATCGTTCGGCTCGAGCAGGCCGTGGTTCCGCGGCGTCTTGTAGTGGTCGAGGATGACCTCGCGATACAGCTGCTCGAATTCGCTCATCCGAGGCTCTTCTTGACCTTGTGGAGGCCCTCGACGAGGCGGTCGATCTCCTCGGGCACCGAGTACAGGTAGAAGCTCGCGCGGGTCGTCGCCGAGACGCCGAGACGCGTCATCAGCGGCTGCGTGCAGTGGTGCCCGGCGCGAACGCAGACGCCATCCCAGTCGAGGATCTGCGCCACGTCGTGCGGATGCACGCCCGCGACCTCGAACGAGACGATCCCGGCACGCCGCTCCGCCGGCGGGCCGAAGAGCCGCACCCAGTCGAGCTCTCCCAGCCGCTCCGAGCGCGTAGACCGTCAGCTCGTGCTCGTGCTGCTCGATCGCCGGCAGGCCGATCTCGCTGATGTAGTCGATCGCGGCGCCGAAGCCGACCGCCTCGGCGATCGCCGGGGTGCCCGCCTCGAACTTGTGCGGAAGCTCGTTGAAGGTGGTGCGCTCGAGGCTCACCGAGCGAATCATCTCGCCGCCGAGGTTGAACGGCTCCATCGCCTCGAGCAGCTCGCGGCGGCCCCAGAGCGCGCCGACGCCGCTCGGGCCGCACAGCTTGTGCGACGAGAAGGCGAGGAAGTCGCAGCCGAGCGCCTGCACGTCGATCGTCCGGTGCGGCGCGGCCTGCGCCGCGTCGACGACCATGATCGCGCCCTGCTCGTGTGCCCAGGCGGCGAGGCGCTCGACGGGGTTGATCGTGCCGAGCGAGTTGGAGACGAGCCCGGTCGCGACGACCTTGATCGATCCCTCGCGGGCGAGCCCGTCGAGCGCGTCGAGCTGCAGCTCGCCGGCGTCGTCGATCGGGATGTGACGGAAGCTCGCCCCCGTCTTGCTGGCGATGAACTGCCAGGGAACGAAGTTGGCGTGATGCTCGAGCTCGGTGATCACGACCGTGTCGCCGGGGCCGAGATTCTGCAGGCCCCAGGCGTAGGCGACGAGGTTGATCGCCTCCGTCGCGCTGCGGGTGAAGATCACCTCGCGCTCGGACGGTGCGTTGATGAAGGCAGCGACCGTGCTCCGGGCGCCCTCGTAGCCCTCCGTGGCGCGCTCTGCGAGCCGGTAGACGCCGCGATGGACGTTCGCGTACTCGTGCTCGTAGAAGGAGCGCATCGCGGTCGAGCACCTGCCGCGGCTTCTGGGTCGACGACGCCGAGTCGAGATACGCGAGCGGCTTGCCGTCGACCTGCTCCTCGAGGAACGGGAAGTCCGCGCGAAGCGCAGCGGAATCGAGGGAGCTCGACGTGGTGACGGCCATCACCCCATCGTAGCCGGGAGGGTCAGGCCGGCCGATTTCGCAGCGGGACGAAGCGGTCGTCGGTGAGCCAGAGGAAGCCGATCGCGATCGCCGGCCCCGAGAATGATGAGCAGCAGCGAGCCCGAGTTGGGGATCGCGAGCTCGAAGAAGCGCGCGCGGGCCGGGGAGGAGCGAGGACGACGACGTAGACGGCCAGGAGGCCGGCGCAGAGAAGCCCGACGAGCCGCGCGCGCAGCGTGCTCGTGCGCCTCGAGCGCGAGCACGAGGTAGAGGCCGATCACGACGAGCGTCGAGGTCGCCGCCGTTCGCGACTGCAGCAGCCCGAGGTCGAACACGTTGACGGCGATCAGGTAGCTCGTCGTCACCCCGAGCCCGGCCGCGACCCCGGCCGGCACGGCGAAGCGGCCGACGTCGCGCAGGAAGTCGTCGGTGCGCCACGGGCCCGTCGCTCGGCGCGAGCGCGAGGAAGAACGCGGGGATGCCGACGGTGAGGGCGCCGACGAGCGTGAGGTGGCGCGGCAGCAGCGGGTAGTCGACGGGCGTGATCCCGATCGCGACGATCACGAACGCCGCGAACACCGACTTGGTGACGAAGAGCTTCGTCACCCGCTGGATGTTGCGGAGGATCCGGCGGCCCTCGGCGACCATCGCCGGGATCGCCGCGAAGTCGCCGTTGACGAGCACGACGTCGGAGACGGCCTTCGCCATCTGGGTTCCCGAGCCCTGCGCGATCGAGAGCCGCGACGCCTTCAGCGCCGGGACGTCGTTGACCCCGTCCCCGACCATCGCCACGTAGCGCCCGTTGCGGCGGAGCGACTCGACGACCGCGCCGCTTTCCCTCGGGCGAGATGCGGCCGACGACCGACAGCGAGCGCGAGAGGCGGTCGAGGTCGGCGTCGCTCGCCGGGAGGGCTCGCGCCCGTCGAGCGCGCGGCTCGAGCGCGGGATGCCCGGCGTCCGTCGCGATCGAGCCCACCGTCGCGGGCGGCGTCGCCGGAGAGCACGACGACCTCGACGCCCTGCTCGAGGAGGAACGCGATCGTCTCCCGCGTCTCGGGCCGCAGCTCCTCGGCGAGCACCGCGAGCCCGAGCGGCCGCAGCGGCGGCGGGCCGGCATCGGGGTCGTCCGGGAAGGCGCCGTCGCTGACCCCGAAGCCGACGACGCGGCGGCCGGCCTCCTGGTTGCGCGCGCGGCAACCGCGGCCAGCTCCCCGAGCGGGAAGAGTCTCGGGCGCCCCGAGCACGTAGCGGACGCCGCCGATCGTCTGCCCGCTCCAGCGGCGGCGGGAGAGGAACGGCACGGTCTCGTCGACGCGGCTCCGCCCGGCCGCGGCAGTGCCTCGGCGATCGCCTCGAGCGTCAGGTTCCGCGCCTCCGAGGACGCCGCGTAGCGTCCGAGCGCCTCGTCGAGCTCCTCCGCGGTCGTGCCGTGCGCCGGGAGCACCTCGACGAGGCGAAGCGAGGCCGTCGTCAGCGTCCCGGTCTTGTCGACGCAGATCGTGTCGACGGACGCGAGCGACTCGATCGCGTTCAGCTGCTGCGACGAGCGCGCCCGCACGGGCCATCCGCAGCGCCGCCGCGGCATAGGTGACCGAGACGAGCAGGATCGAGCCCTTCCGGGAACGAGCGTCACCATCCCCGCGACGGCGGTGTCGACGGCATGGTCGATCCCGACGTCCTGCTTGCGGAGAGCGACGATCAGCATCGATCCCGAGCGGCACCATCACCGCGAGCAGCACGTAGAGCAGCCGGTCGATCGAGCGCTCGAGCGGCGAGCGCGGATGGCGGAACTCGCGCGCCGTCCCCGCGAGGCGCTCGGCGTAGCTCTCGGCACCGACCGCCGCGACCTCGAACGACCCGGATCCCTCGACGACGAACGACCCGGAGCGAACCTCCTCGCCCGCAGCCGCGCTCGACCGCGGCCGACTCGCCGGTCAGGATCGACTCGTCGAAGCGAAGCCCGTAGCTCGGCGACGCAGGAACCCGTCGGCGACGACCTGGTCGCCTGGCGCGAGGCGGACGAGATCGCCCTCGACGACCTCGGAGACGTGAAGCCGGCGCGGCTCGCCGTCACGGACGACGGTCGCCTGCGGCGCCACGAGCGCCGCCAGCTCGTCGAGCTTCTGCTTGGCCCGGAGCTCCTGCCAGATCCCGATGCCCGTGTTGGTGACGATGATCCCGAGGAAGAGCGCGTCGCGCCAGTCCCCGAACGTCAGCGTGAGGACGCCGAGCGCGAGCAGGATCGCGTTGAACGGCGTGAGCGTGTTCGCGCGGACGATCGCCGCGGTCGAGCGGCTCGCAGGCGGGCTCGGTCGGGGCGCCGCGCGCCGCGAGGCGCGCCGCAGCCTCCGCCTCGGTCAGGCCTCGGCTCACGCTCGTCCTAGTGACAAAGTGTCACAAGGATTGCTCGCCGGTGGTGCGCTATCGGGCGGGTCGTTCGAGGGGGCGCGGTACTCCCGTGTTCGTTCGTCTTCGCGGCGGGGTGGACGCGGCGTTGCCAGCTGCGGAGGGGCATCGACGTGAACATAACGCGAGTCGCAGCCCGCGGAACGGTACGAGGCCCCAGCCTCCGGAACGGACCGGGCTCAGGCTCCGACCGGGGGCGAGGCCTCTCCACGGCCGGTACAACCCCCGACGCACCCGCTCACTCCGGCGGCGTGACCTTGCCGTTCGTCTGGGCGCGGCCCGCGATCTCCTTCTGGCGCTCGACCGTCTCGGCCGCGATCCCGAGCAGCTCGCAGAGCCGCGTCAGCCGCACCCGCTCCGAGCTCTCGTCGAGCAGCTCCTGCTTGATCTCCGGCGAGAACTCGAAGCACCCCGCGATGGCGAACGACAGGTCGGGCACGTCCGCCGGCGGCGGCTCGATCTCGGCCGAGGTCAGCTCGACGAGCCGTGCGAACAGGCCGAGCGCGCGCTCGACGTCCTCCGGCTCGGCCGGGTCGTGCTGGTCGTCGACCGGCTCGATGCGCCCCGTCACGAACGCGCGGCCCTCGGTCAGCTCGAGCAGCCTGAACCGCTCGCCCCCTTCGACGACGATGTTGAGACGGCCGTCCGCGAAGCGCTCGACGACCTCGGTGATCGTGGCGAGCGTTCCGACCTGGCGCAGCCCGTCGTCGTCGGCGTAGACGATGCCGAACGGCACGCCCTGCTCGAGGCTCTCTCCGATCAGCTCGCGGTAGCGCGGCTCGAAGATGTGCAGCGGCACCTGCTCGGTGGGGAGCAGCACGAGGCCGAGAGGAAACAGGCCGATCTCTTCCATGCCCTGGAGACTACGCGCGCCAGGCGCCGTGTGACGGAAATCGTGTCGCAGGCACGGCTGTACGCAGCCGCCTCGGGGAATGCGTGCTTCGAGCGCCTGGCCGAGCGCCTCGCGCACGGGCTCGAGCTCGATCCGGTCGAGCACGTCCTGGAAGAAGCCGCGCACGATCAGCCGCTCCGCCTCCTGGCGCGAGAGACCGCGCGCCATCGCGTAGAAGAGCTGCTCGCGGTCGACCTGGCTCAGCGTCGCCCCGTGCGTGCAGCGGACGTCGTTCGCCATGATCTCGAGGCCCGGGATCGAGTCCGCGTGCGCCGTCTTCGAGAGCAGCAGGTTGCGGTTCTCCTGGTAGGCGTTCGTCTTCTGCGCGCCTTCCTCGACCCTGATCATCCCCCGCCAGACGGCGCTCGCGGAGTCGCGCAGGACACCCTTGAACGCGAAGTCGGACGTCGTGTTGGGAGCGATGTGCTCCTGGAAGGTGTCGTAGTCGAGCCGCTGCTCGTGATCGGCGAAGTAGGCGCCCGTCACCCGGGACGTCGCGCCCTGGCCGGCGAGGTCGTTCTGGATCCACACCTTGCCGCCGCCCGAGCCGAAGCCGCCGGCGACCCAGTCGAGCTCGGCGTCGCGGCCGACGGTCGCGTGGTGCGAGGCGAAGTGCCACGTGCGCTGCGAGAGATTCTGGACCGAGACGTACTCGACCTTGGCGCCGTCCTCGACGACGATCTCGACCGCCGCGTTCGAGTAGCCCGCGAGCTCCGGCGAGGCGGAGGTGTACTCCTCGATCACCGTGAAGCGGCTCTGCGCCTCGGCCACGATCAGGAGCCGCCAGAACAGCGAGCCTCCCTCGACCGCGTTCGCGATCCGGATGTAGATCGGCTTCTCGAGCGACGACGCCCTTCGGGACGTGGACGAGCAGGCCGTGCTCCCACATCGCGGCGTTGTGCGCCGCGAACTTCTCGGTGTGCCCGACGAGCGTGCCGAGCAGCGGGTGGTCGTCCGTCAGCAGCTCGAAGCGGATGCCCTCGGGCGCGTTCTCGATCGTGATCCCCGTCTCACCGACGGAGGCGATGCCCGACGCATCGATCTCGAGCATCGTCGCGCCGGCCGCCACGTCGGCGTCGCCGGCAGCGGTGTAGCTGTCCGGATCGAAGCCGGCGAGGTCGGTGAAGCGCCAGTGCTCGTCCGACTTCGTCGGCAGCGGGATCGCCTGATAGCTCTCGAGCAGCTCAGCTCTCATGTGGTGCGTACCTCCGGTGCAGCATCAGCGCGTTCCCGTCGGGATCGCGGAAGAAGGCCATATGGCAGACGCCGGTGTCGAAGATCTCTCCCTCGAACTCGACGCCCGCGCTCTCGAGCTCCGCGCGCGCCGCTGCCACGTCTGCAACCCGCAGCGCGATGTGCGAGGAGTGCGGCGCGGTGAACGCCTGGCCGATGTTGGTCGGGTCGATCAGGTAGAGGCTGACGTTCTCGCCGAGCTGGTACTCGGGCCAGCCGCCGCCGCTGACGAGCGGCAGGCCGAGCGTCTCGCCGTAGAAGCGCATCGAGCGCTCCTTGTCCGTGATCGGAACGGAGATGAAGTCCGTGCGCTCGACCGTGATCATGCGTCGCTGCTTTCGCGCGGCGCGTAGCGGTGGTGGAGCATCAGCGCGTTGCCGTCGGGATCCGCGAAGAACGCCATGTAGCAAACGCCCGTGTCGAAGGTCTCACCGTTGAACTCGACGCCCTTCGCCTCGAGGTCGGCGCGCGCTGCGGCCATATCGTCGACGTGCAGCGCGAGGTGCGCGGTCGTCTGCGGCGCGAACTCCATCCCGAACGTGGTCGGCTCGTAGATCCCGAAGCACGTCTGCGCCGACCCAGAACTCGCCCTTGCCTGTCTCGTCGGGCCGCAGCCCGAGCGTGTCGACGTAGAAGGCCCGCGACCGCGGCCAGTCGGTGGACGGCACGGCGACGAAGTCGAGGCCCGTTACCGGGCTAGCCAACCGACTGCCCTCCATCTGCAGCTGGATCAGCCGGTTCATCTCGACGGCGTACTCGAGCGGCAGCTCCTTCGTGATCGGCTCGACGAAGCCCGACACGATCATCGCGCTCGCCTCCGCCTCGGAGAGACCGCGGCTCATCAGGTAGAAGAGCTGCTCCTCGCCGATCTTCGAGACGGTCGCCTCGTGGCCGAGGTCGACGTCGTTCTCGTCGACCTTGATGTACGGGTAGGTGTCGGAGCGCGAGTCCTCGTCGAGGATCAGCGCGTCGCAGACGACCTTCGACTTCGAGCCGGTCGCGCCGCGCGCAACCTCGAGGAGGCCGCGGTAGCCGGCACGGCCGCCGTCCTTGGAGATCGACTTGGAGGTGATCACCGACGACGTGTTCTTGCCGACGTGGACGACCTTGCCGCCGGCGTCCTGATGCTGGCCCTTGCCGGCGAACGCGATCGACAGCACCTCGCCGTGGGCACGGTCGCCCATCAGCCAGATGGCCGGGTACTTCATCGTCAGCTTGGAGCCGAGGTTGCCGTCGACCCACTCCATCGTCGCGTCCTCGTGGGCGACGGCGCGCTTCGTGACGAGGTTGTAGACGTTGTTCGACCAGTTCTGGATCGTCGTGTAGCGGCAGCGGCCCCGCGGCTTGACGATGATCTCGACGACCGCCGAGTGCAGCGAGTCGGACGAGTAGATCGGCGCCGTGCAGCCTTCGACGTAGTGCACGTACGCGTCCTCGTCGACGATGATCAGCGTCCGCTCGAACTGGCCCATGTTCTCCGCGTTGATGCGGAAGTAGGCCTGGAGCGGCATCTCGATGCGCACGCCCGGCGGCACGTAGATGAACGAGCCGCCCGACCACACGGCCGAGTTGAGCGCCGCGAACTTGTTGTCGTTCGCCGGGATGATCGTGCCCATGTACTGCTTGACGATGTCCTCGTGCTCGCGGAGCGCCGAGTCCATGTCGAGGAAGATCACGCCCTTCTTCTCGAGATCCTCCTGCAGCTTGTGGTAGACGACCTCGGACTCGTACTGGGCGCCGACGCCGGCGAGGTACTTCTTCTCCGCCTCGGGGATGCCGAGCTTGTCCCACGTGTCGAGGATGTCGGCCGGGAGGTCCTCCCACTTGTCGACCTGGTTCTCGGTCGGCTTGATGTAGTAGAAGATGCTCTCGAAGTCGATCTCGCCGACGTTCCCGCCCCAGGTCGGCATCGGGCGCGCGTAGAAGTAGTCGAGCGCCTTGTGACGGAACGCGCGCATCCACTCCGGCTCGTTCTTGTGCTCGGCGATCGCCTCGACGACCTCGTGGGAGAGACCGCGGCCCGACTTGAAGAAGTAGTCCTTCGCCTCGTCGGGATTCGAGAAGCCGTACTGGTACTCGCTGCGAATGCCCTTGACGACGTCGTTCTCGGTGGTGCTCATGCGCTCTCGCCTCCAACTCCTGCCGGAATGAAGGCTTCGTAGCCCTCCGCCTCGAGCTGCTTTGCAAGCTCTGCGCCGCCCGAGGCCACGATGCGTCCGTCCACGAAGACGTGCACGTGATCCGGGGTGATGTAGTTGAGGATTCGCTGGTAGTGCGTGATCACGACGGCGCCCATGTCCGGGCCGACGAGCTCGTTGACGCCGTTCGCGACGACCTTGAGCGCGTCGATGTCGAGGCCGGAGTCGGTCTCGTCGAGAACGGCGATGCGCGGCTTCAGCATCGCCATCTGGAGGATCTCGACGCGCTTCTTCTCGCCGCCCGAGAACCCGTCGTTGAGGTAGCGCTGCGCCAGCTCGCGCGGCACCTTGAGGTGCTCCATCGCGGCGAGCATGTCGGTGCGGAACTCCTTCACCGCGATCGGGTCGTCCTCGCCGCCGTTCGCCGCCTTGCGCTTCGCGTTGATCGCGCTGCGCAGGAAGCTCGTGACGGTGACGCCGGGAATCGCGTGCGGATACTGGAAGGCGAGGAAGAGGCCCTTCTGCGCGCGCTCGTCGGCACCGAGCTCCGAGACGTCGACACCGTCGAGCAGGATCTCGCCCTCGGTGATCACGTAGGCCGGATGGCCCATCAGCGCGTAGGCGAGGGTCGACTTACCCGAGCCGTTCGGCCCCATGATCGCGTGCTTCTCGTTCGTGTCCACGGTCAGGTCGACGCCCTTGACGATCGGGGTGCCGTCCTCGAGCGAAACGTGCAGGTTCTTGATCTCCAGCAATCCCACTGATCTCAGTCCTCGTCTCGTAGTGTCGCGTCAGGGCCGATGCGGACGCGCCGCCAGCCCACGCCTCCTCGTATCGTACCCGGACCCTTCTCGCAGCCCGGACCCGCGTCGACCCGCTGCTACAGTCTCGCCATGCCCTTCGGAATCGGCATCTGGGAGCTCCTGATCCTCCTGCTCGTGCTGCTTCTCGTCTTCGGCCCCAAGCGGCTGCCGGAGATGGGCCGCCAGCTCGGCAAGGGAATGAGGGAGTTCAAGGACTCGGTTACCGGCGACTCCAACGACGACGAGGCCGCAGTGGCCTTGCCGCCGGCAGAGCCTGTCGTCCCCGCCGCACCTGCCGCGCCTGAGCAGCGCGAGCGGGACACCGTCTCCTAACTCCCTCCACGAAGGATGATCCGCAGGCTCGCCCCGCGCCGGCTTGGCACGGACGAAGAGGCGACCGTCGTCGAGCACCTGACGGAGCTGAGGCATCGGCTCCTGATCGCCCTGTTCGCGATCGTGCCGGCCTTCCTGGTCTGCTTCTACTTCCACACCGACCTGATCGAGCTGCTCAAGCGGCCGCTCCCGCCCGACAAGACGCTCGTCACGCTCGGCGTCGTCGAGCCGTTCACGACGGCGGTCAAGGTGAGCGGCCTCGCCGCGATCGCGATCGTGCTGCCGATCCTCGTCTGGCAGGTGTGGGGCTTTCTCGCTCCCGCGCGTCGACCAGGCGACCCAGCGGGCGCTCCGGGCGCTTCATCGTCGTCGCGACGGGGCTCTTCGCCCTCGGCGTCGTCTTCGCGTACTTCATCGTGCTGCCGGCCGCGATCACGTTCCTCGTCAACTTCGACGACACGCTCTACAACGTCCAGATCCGGGCGAGCTACTACCTCTCGTTCACCTCGCTCGTGCTCGTCGCCTGTGGCCTCGCGTTCGAGATGCCGATCTTCATCCTGGCGCTCGTCCGGATCCGGGTCCTGAGCTACGACAAGCTGCGCCGCAACCGCCGGATCGGCTACCCGCTGATGCTCGCCTTCGCGATCCTGCTCCCCACCGTCGACCCCGTCTCGCTCGTGTTCGAGACGATCCCGTTGCTGATCCTCTTCGAGGCCTCGATCTGGATGGCAAAGGTGATGGAGCCGCGCTGGCGCAACAGCCTCTCGATCCTCGGCGAGTACGAGGCCGAGCACGCCGACGACAGCGAGGCCACGCTCCCGTGAGAGTCGTCTCGGCGGACTGGGTCGTGCCCGTCGAGGGTGCGCCGATCGCCGACGGAGCCGTCGCCATCGCGGACGACGGGACGATCGCTGCGGTCGGAGCCGCCGCCGACCTCGGTCAGGGCGAGCACTTCGAGGGCTGCGTGATCACGCCCGGCTTCGTCAACGCGCACTCGCACATCGAGTACGCCGTGTACGCCGGCTTCGGTGACGGCCTGCCCTTCGTCCCGTGGATCGGGATGCACATTCAGCGCAAGCTGGCGCTCGCGTTCGAGGACATGGTCGAGATCGCGACAGTCGGGGCGCACGAGTGCCTGCGCTCGGGCGTGACGACGATCGGGGACTGCAGCTTCTCGGGCGCGGCCGCGATCGGCGCGGCGGCGACCGGCCTGCGCGCGATCGTCTACCTCGAGGTCTTCTCGAGCGACGGGCCGGCACTCGAGCGGTTCCACGAGTCGCGCGGCCGGATCGAGGGCGTGCTCTCCGACCGCGTGCTCCTCGGCGTCTCCCCGCATGCGCCGTACACCTGCACGATCGAGACCTACCGCGCCTGCGCCGAGCTCGGCCTGCCGCAGGCGACCCACTTCGCCGAGAGCGCCGCCGAGCGCGACTGGCTGGTCGACGGGACCGGGGACTGGAGCCCGCTCGCCGAGTTCCTCGTGCCGCCGTCCGGCGAGACCGGGATCCGCATGCTGGCGGCAGAGGGACTGCTCGGGCCCGGGCTGATGGCCGCGCATTGCGTGCACGCCGATGCCGAGGAGATCGGCCTCCTGGCACAGCACGGGGTCGGCGTCGCGCACTGTCCCCGCTCGAACGGCTATCTCGGCTGTGGCGTCGCGCCGCTGCGGGAGCTTCGCGACGCCGGGGTGGCCGTTTCGATCGCGACGGACAGCCCCGCGTCGACACCGTCGCTCGATCTCTTCGAGGAGATCCGCACCGCAATCGTCAGCTGCGCGGGCTCGTGAGGGGCGGCCCGATGCGCTCACCGCTGCCGCCGCGCTCGAGCTGGCGACGCTCGGCGGAGCTCGCGTTCTCGGAATGGACGACCGGATCGGATCGCTCGTGCCCGGCAAGCAGGCCGATCTGGCCGTGATCTCGCTCGTGAATTCTCCGTTCGATCCCGATGGAAGATCCTGTTACGGCAGCCGTCCTGGGCGGCTCTCCGGACCGTGTCGCAGCTACTCTGGTGGCCGGCGAACAGCGCTACCTGAAAGGAACGTCCCGATGGCCCGATTCGACAAGAGCAGCACGAAGCGCCCGAAGCAGAATGTTGCCGTAGCGGCGACACGAAGCGCCAAGCGCTCGACCGCGCCGTCGATCGAGGACACGATGTTCTTCCCGCGGTTGCGACGCCACGCCAAGTGGATGTTCGTCTTCCTCGCTGTCGCCCTCGGCGGCGGCTTCGTGCTCTTCGGCGTCGGTGCCGGCGGCACCGGCGTCGGCGACATTCTCCGCGGCGGCGGCGCCACGAGCGGCGTCCCGTCGATCTCGAGCTCCGAGAAGAAGACCGAGAAGGACCCGAAGAACGTGCAGGCGTGGACCGATCTCTCGACGGCGCTGCAGGCCGACGGGCAGACCGACAAGGCGATCGACGCCCAGAAGCACGTCGTCGCCCTGACGCCGAAGGACAGCGACGCCCTGCGCGCGCTCGCCGGCCTCTATCTCGCCCAGGTGACGACGAAGCAGCAGGAGGCCCAGCTCGCGCAGCTCCGCACCGCCTACCAGGGTGCAGGCCAGGGCTTCCCGGGCGCGCTCCAGTCCCCGACGGGCCAGTCGCTCGTGGACGACCGGATCAGCGTCATCCTCAACACGCAGGGCTCGACGACGATCCAGAAGCTCGCCGGCGAGGCGCAGACGGCATCAGCCGGCGCCGTCGCGGCGTACAAGGGGATCGTCAAGCTGACGCCGAACGACCCGAACATTCAGCTCGAGCTCGCCCAGGCCGCCCAGCAGGCAGGCGACGCACCGTCCGCGATCGCGGCCTACACCGCCTTCCTGAAGCTCGCTCCGGACGACCCGAATGCGACGATCGTGAAGCAGCAGCTGAAGCAGCTGAGACAGACTTCTGCCGCGTCGGGATAGACTCTCGCGGCAGATGATGTCGCTTCCCAACCTTCGCGTTCGCCGACGGCTGGCGTTTGTGCCCGTCGCCGTTGCTCTTTCGGTCGTTTTCACCGCCGGCTGCGGCTCCGGGTCCGTTGGCTTCTCCGAGGGAAAGGGCGACCAGGCCCACGGCAAGGAGCTCTTCATCAAGAGCTGCGGCAGCTGTCACACGCTGGCCGCCGCCGGCACGAAGGGGCAGATCGGCCCCAACCTCGACTACGCGTTCCTCCAGTCGCGCGAGGACGGGCTCGGTGAGAGCACGTTCGTCCAGGTGGTGCGCGGCCAGATCGCCTACCCGGTCGTGAAGCCGTCGACGGGAGCGCCGGGCATGCCGGCCGACATCCTCGAGGGCCAGGATGCAGACGACGTCGCGAGCTACGTCGGAAGCGTGGCCGGCAAGAAGGATCTGATGGACGCCGCGGCGACGCAGCCTGCAACGACGACTCCGCCGCCTGCAGCAGGTGGTGGCGGCGGTGCGGTCGACGTGGCCGCCGGCAAGTCCGTCTTCGAGTCGGCCGGCTGCGCGAGCTGCCACACGCTCGCGGACGCAGGCGCAACCGGAGCGGTCGGCCCGAACCTCGACGACGCGAAGCCCGATGCTGCGCTCGTGAAGGAGCGGGTCACGAACGGCAAGGCGCCGATGCCGGCATTCAAGGGGCAGCTCACCGACGCCCAGATCGCGGACGTCGCAGCCTACGTCTCGAGCGTCGCCGGCAAGTAGTTCGGCGCGGCAGGCCCCCGAGGGAGCGAACCATCTCGAGCAATGTCAGCCTGTCGGTGGCACCCGGGACTCCGCGGCAGCGGGTCGTCGACACCTACGTTCGCGCCTACAGCTCGGGTGATTACGAGACGGCCGTTGCGATCTTCACGGAGGACGTGCGCTGGATCGTCGTCGGCGCCTTCGATATCGCCGGACGCGATGCGTACCTGGCGAACATGACCAACGAGCACGTTTCGGGTCACCCGGACATCTGCGTCACGCGCTACTTCGAGGATGGCGACTCCGTCGTTGCCGAAGGCACCGTGCGCCAGTCGCTTGCGTCCGGAGACGAGATCGAGGTCGGGTTCCTCGACGTGTTCGAGTTTCGTGGCGACCTGGTCTGCGAGAAGCGGAGCTACGCCATTCCCGAGCGCCCGCTCGATATTCGGGCGCAGTAGCGCCGCCTCGAGGAGCGCAGCGCCTAGGGGCGCGTCGCGGGTGGCCCGGCGGCGATCCCCGTGACGGGGCCGGCGAAGATCGCCCGGACGGCCGCGACGACGTCATCCGCGGCCGATGTGACCGAGATCACGACCTCGTCCGCATCGAAGCGCTGCAGCGCGTCCTCGAAGGCGCTGAGTGGCTCCGCGGCAGCGAGCGAGCCGCGGGCATTGATGCCGGCGGCCCGGAGCTCCTGCAGCGCCGTCTCGAGCTGCTCGGCCGTCGCGCGGTCGAGATCACTCCCGCCGGCTCCTGCGGCCGGAGAAGGCGCTACAGCGCAGATCAGGAGCACATCCTCGTCAACCGGCGCAGCGAGGTGCGAGGATCGCCTCTCGCAGGCGCGGGCCGACGGCCACGGAGTCGGTGACGACGAGGATCCGGCGCGTGTCCTCGACTGCGGCCCGCTCCGTCGAGACGGGCGGCGCCACGGAGGCCGTCGTCCGCCGCAGCACGACGAAGGCGACCACGCTCATGACGACGAAGACGATCACGCCGAGCCAGGTCTCGATCCACGCGGCGACGACGATCGCCGCGAAGTAGACGATGGTGCCGAGAACGAATCGGAACGCTGCTTCCTCGCTCTCGAGCGGGTTCTGCACCTGGGCCTAGATCAGGTAGACGGCCGCGTACACGACGATCCACATCACGTCGACGAAGTGCCAGTAGATGCCCGGCAGCTCGACCCCGTGATGGTGCTCCGGCGAGTAGTGGCCACGGAACGCCCGCACGGCGGCGATCGTGAGCAGGGTGAGCCCGACGAAGACGTGCGCGCCGTGGAGGCCCGTCAGCCCGAAGAAGACGGATGCGAAGGCACCGTCGCTCGTGTTGAAGCCGACGTGCGCGTACTCGATGAACTGGGTGATGAGGAAGGCCGTGCCCATCAGGATCGTGAGCACGAGGCCGGCCTGCAGGCCACGCCGGTTGTTGCGCTTGATCGACTGCAGGGCCCAGTGCATCGTGAAGCTCGAGGTGACGAGGATCGCGGTGTTGATGCCTGCGACGAACTTCGGGAACTCGAACGGCGGCGGCGGCCAGACGGCCGGCGCGTCCGGATTGACGACCCGGACGAAGAAGTAGGCGGCGAAGAACGAGCCGAACAGCATCGCCTCGGAGCCGATGAAGAGGAACATGCCGAGCACCGTCGGATCGACCTTCGAGCTCTTGTTCGCGGCCGGCGGCCCGTGGTGATGCTCGTGGCCGTGGCCGGCCGCTTCGGCGTGCGCGCTCATACCGTCGCCTCCGTCGGCGTCGGTGCCTGCCCGCCCGAGAGGATCGCGTGCCGGGCGCCCGGGAACGCCGTACTCATACGGCCCACCGACGACCTGCGGGATCTCGTCGAAGTTGAACACCGGCGGCGGCGAGCTCACCTGCCACTCGAGCGTCATCGCGCGCCACGGGTTGGCCTCCGCGATCGGGCCTCTCGCCCAGCTCGTGATCATGTTGTAGAAGAAGATGACGACCGACGCGCCGAGCGCGAACGACGAGATCGAGACGAACAGGTTGAGATCGGCGAATCGATCGGAGTAGTCGGCGACGCGACGTGGCATCCCGACGAGCCCGACCCAGTGCATCGGGAAGAACGTCAGGTTGAAGCTGACGAACGTGAGCCAGAAGTGGAGCTTGCCGAGGCGCTCGTTGTACATCCGGCCCGTCATCTTCGGGAACCAGTAGTAGATGCCGGCGAAGATCGTCAGCACCGAGCCGCCGAAGAGCACGTAGTGGATGTGGGCGACGATGAAGTACGTGTCCGAGGCGTGGATCGTGATCGGCACCGACGCCAGGTAGATGCCCGACAGGCCTCCGATCAGGAACATCGAGAGGAACCCGAGGGAGAACAGCATCGGCGTGTTGAGCCTGGATCCGGCCCTCCCATAGCGTCGCCAGCCAGCTGAAGACCTTGACGCCCGTCGGCACGGCGATCAGCAGCGTCGAGATCATCATCGGGACGCGCAGCCAGTCGGCCATGCCGGCGACGAACATGTGGTGCGCCCAGACCGAGAACCCGAGCACGAGGATCCCGAGCAGCGACATCGCCATCAGCCGGTAGCCGAAGATCGGCTTGCGGCTCATCACCGAGATGATCTCGGAGATGATCCCGAACCCGGGCAGGATCATGATGTAGACGGCCGGGTGGCTGTAGAACCAGAAGATGTGTTGGTAGCCGAGGACGTACCCGCCTCCCTCGGGGATGAAGAAGTCGGTGTGCAGCACGCGGTCGAACATGACGAAGAACTGCGAGCCGGCGATGAACGGCGTCGCGATCACGACGAGCAGCGAGGTCGTGAAGTTCGCCCAGACGAGCAGCGGCATCCGCCAGAACGTCATGCCCGGCGCGCGCATCGTGATGATCGTGACGAGGAAGTTGAGCGCGGTCAGGATCGACGAGGCACCTGCCCACTGGACGCCCATGTTGAAGAACACCTGGCCGATCGGCTGCTCCGACGCGAGCGGCGCGTAGCTCGTCCAGCCGGTTGCGAACGCGCCACCGGGGGCGAGGAAGCTGCAGAGGAACATCGTCCCGGCGATCGGGAGGAACCAGAACGAGAGCGCGTTGAGCCGCGGGAAGGCCATGTCCGGCGCGCCGAGCATCAGCGGCACGGCGAAGTTCGCGAGACCGGCGAACGCCGGGATGATGAAGACGAAGATCATCAGCGCGGCGTGCATGGAGACGAGCCCGTTGTAGGTCTGCGTGTCCATGAACTGCATGCCCGGTTGCGCGAGCTCGGCGCGGAAGAGCATCGCCATCAGGCCGCCGAACGTGAAGAAGATGAACGTCGTGACGAGGTACTGGACACCGATCACCTTGTGGTCGGTGTTGACCTTGAAGTAGTCCTGCCACCGGTACGCGCCGTGATTGGCGTGGTCGTCCGGGATCGTCGGCCGGCCCGAGATCCAGTAGAGCCAGTAGTCGAAGTTCCCGTTCCCGAGCAGGAAGCCGACCGGGCCCATCGTCAGACCGCCGACGAGCACGATGATGTTCCAGTCGTAGACCGGATCCCAGCCGGCGAGCCAGCGGATGCCCGGCGACGAGGTAGAGCCCGGCGAGGAAGAACAGCACGAAGCACCAGGCGCCCCGAATGAAGCCAGGGCGCATCAGGAGGCCGCGCTTGCGAGGCGGCGCGCTGTGACCCAGGTCGTGTGGACGTGTGCTCGACGACGCTCACCCGATCAACTCCTTTGCCTCTTCACTGCGCGGTTCACTGCTTCCCTGCCGCGAGATACGTGACGAGGGCGTCGATCTCCTTCGCCGACAGCGAGTCTTCCGAAGTCGCTCGGCATCACGTCCTTGGCGTACCCGTTTGCGATCACCTTATTCGGATCGACGATCGACTCCTTGATGTACGCCGCGGGGTCCTCGCCCGCCTTCTCCGCGTCGGCCGCGACGTTGTCGAGGTTCGGGCCGATCTCGCCGTTCGAGTTCGCGGGCGTGAATGCGTGACAGCCCGCGCAGCCGGCCGACCGAGAACACCGCGGCGCCGTCGGCGTCCTTGCCGCCGCCGCCCTGCTGCTCCTTGACCCACTTGTCGAAGTCAGCCTGCGAGACCACGGTCACCGGCGAGCGCATCGTCGCATGGCCGAGCCCGCAAAGCTCGGTGCAGACGAGCGGGAAGCGGCCCGTCCTCGTCGGCGTGATCACGATGCTCGTGTCGATACCCGGGACCACGTCCTGCTTCTGCCCCATCGCCGGGATCCAGAACGAGTGGATCACGTCGGCGGATTGCAGCTCGAAGGTGATGTTGCGGTTGACCGGCACGACGAGCTCGTACGACTTGAGGCCCTTGTTCGCCGGGTACTCGAACCGCCACGAGAACTGCTGCGCGAACACCCTGACCGTCATCGGGTTCTTGCCCGCGTCGCCGTTCTGGGAGAGCACGACGGCGCTGACGACGCCGATCGCGATCACGAGAACCGCCGGAACGACCGTCCAGATGATCTCGAGGCTCGTGTTCCCGTGGATCGACGGACCGTCCGACTCGTCCTCGGGCGCCGCGCGGAACGTGATCACCGAGTAGATCAGGACCGACATCACGAGCGCGAAGATGCCGATGCAGATGATCGTCGCGAACCAGTAGACGTCCTCGATCCGCTCCATCTGCTTCGATGCCGGATCCGGCAGCCAGGGAATCAGAACCGCGACGAGGCCAACGAGGATCGTGATGACGATCCCGAGACCGAGAATGCGGACGATCGCTCCCCTGCGCACGGCCCGAGGTTACATCACTCGCTCGGCGGAAGGCGTGTCCAACTGCCCGGCGGCGTCAGCGGCGACAGCTCGCGTCGTCCGCTGACCCGACAGCCGAGCCGGCTCGTCCGACGGCGCACCGCGGCTGTCGCAGGACGTGCAGGCTCAGCGCACCGCGCGTCAGACGTGTCGGGGTCGCGCCGGCCGGATCGCGCGTAGCGCAGCCGCTGCGAGCGGGACGCGCGAGGCGCGCGGACATGGGCCGTGAAGGATTCGAACCTTCGACCTTGGGATTAAGAGTCCCCTGCTCTACCAACTGAGCTAACGGCCCGAGCGGATCGGAAGTGTAGCCACCGCCGGGCCAAACGGCGCGCTCGGTGGGAGCTCGCTACGACGGGGCGGCGGCGACCTGCCCGCGCGGGCGTGGGAGCAGCAGCACGACCGCAACGCCCGCGGCGGCGACGCCGGTCGCGGCAAACGCGAACCGGACCTCCGAGCTTCCCTCCGCGAGGCCCGCGAGCAGCGGGGTGACGAGCGCCGTCACGGCCCACGCGAGGTTCATCACGCCGATCACCATCGGCGCCGAGGTGCCCTCGCTGGCGCGCACGCCGACGGCGTAGTTGAGCGCGTTGATCATCGACCGGCAGCCGGTCGAGACGAGCAGGAACGCGACGAGCGCGAGCGTCGAGAGGCGGAAGGCCGGCAGCAGCCAGGCGCCCGCGAGGACGGCCACGATGATGCCGACGCCACGCAGGCGCACGGCCGAGGCTCGCAGCCGGCCGACGACCGTGGCGGCTGCGATCCAGACGCCCGCCGAGAGGCCGAACGCGATCCCGATCCCGCCGGCTGACAGCCCGTTGCCGTCGAGCGCCAGCGGCAGGAGCAGGCCGGAGACGCCGCCGACGACACCGAGCAGCGCGCTGACGAGGGCGGCGCCGGCGATGGCACGGTTGCGGCGGACGAGTCCGAGCGCGGCACGCAGGCGCAGGCTCTCGAGCCGCTCGCCCGTCGTGCGGGGCGCGGCGTAGCGGGCGACGAGCGGGATCAGCGGCAGCGTCGCGACGGCGAGCACCGCCGAGGAGATGCGCCAGCCGGTGGCGTCGGCGATCACGCCGGCGACGATCGGCCCGACGAGCCAGCCGACGCCGGACGCCGCGATCAGCGGCCCCGTCCCACTCGCGCCTCGGCCGCCGGCCGCGGCGCGCGCAGGGCCGATCACCCAGAGGATCCCGAAGCTGAGGCCGAAGAGGAGGCGCGCGGCGAGCAGGGCCTCGAGATTGCCGGCGAGCGCCTGGCCGACGAGCGCGAGCGGCATCAGGCACGCCGCGAGCAGCAACGGCACGCGGGTGCCGAAGCGGTTCGCGGCGTACCCGATCGGCATCGCCGCCACGAGCATCGCGAGCGTGGTCGTCGTCAGCAGGAGGCCGGTCTCGACCGAGGAGAGACCGAGGTCGTGCTGGACCGACGGCAGCACGGGCACGAGCGACGACTCCGCGACGCCGTTGACGAACGCGAAGGCGAGCAGGACGCGCAGCTCGAGATCGAAGCGATGCATGGCTTCAATATCGCCACAGCCGATCGATTCGTAAAATGCGAGTAGATGGACGAAACGATCAGAAACCATGGTCGATTGATGGGCGTCGAGATCCGCCATCTCGCCGCGCTCGAGGCGGTCGTCGAGACGGGCTCGTTCGGCCGGGCCGGCGCGGAGCTCGGCTACTCCCAGTCGGCGATCAGCCAGCAGATCGCAACGCTCGAGCGGGCCGCGGGCCTGCAGCTGCTCGAGCGGCCGGGCGGCAGGCGCCCGGTGACGCCGACCGATGCCGGCCAACGGCTCCTCCGCCACGCGCGCCGGGCCTCGGCGGCGATGCGGGCGGCAGAGGCTGACCTGCGGGCGCTCGCCGACGGCGAGGCGGGGACGCTCCGGGTCGGCACGTTCCAGAGCGTCGGCGTGCGGCTGCTCCCGACCGCGATGCGACGCTACGTCGAGCGTTGGCCGAACGTCGAGGTGCGGCTCGTCGAGGCCGGCTATGACGAGGAGCTGCACGCACTGCTCGAGCGCGGCGAGATCGACCTCGCGTTCACGATCGAGAACGACGACCCCGCCTTCGAGCGCGTCCGGGTCATCTCCGACCCGTACGTCCTCCTCGCTCCCGCCGGCTCGGAGCTGGCGCAGAGCGAGCGGCCGATCCGGCCGCGGGAGATCGCCCGGCTGCCGCTGATCGCCTACCGCAACGCCGTCCGAGGGAGTCGAGCCCTACCTGCGCTCCCGCGGGCTCGAGCTCGAGATCGTCTTTCGCTCCGACGAGGGCGGCATCGTCCAGGGCCTCGTCGGCGCGGGCATCGGCTACACGGTCGTGCCACTGCTCGGGGTCGACGAGAGCCCCGACGTTGCGGTGCTCGAGGTGGCGGGCATCCCGCCGCGCCTGATCACGATCGCCTGGCACACCGACCGCACCCCGACTCCGGCGGCGCGGGCGTTCGTCGAGATCGTGACGGAGCTCGGGGCCGAGATCGCCGCGGGCTACGCTCAGGGCGTGACGAGCCGCACCGACGCCGACACAGCGAGACGACGCCGATGAGGCTGCTGACGGTCGTCGGGAACCGGCCGCAGTTCATCAAGTCGGCGCCTCTCTCGGTGGCCCTGCGCGAGGCGGGGCTCGACGAGGTCGTCGTGCACACGGGCCAGCACTGGGACCCGTCCCTGTCGAGCGTGTTCTACGAGGAGCTCGGGCTGGCGGAGCCGGACGTCGCGCTCGATCTCCGCACCTCCGACGTCGCGACGATCGAGACCGCGCTGCGAAAGGTCGTCGCCGACGTGCGGCCCGACGCGGTGCTGATCTACGGCGACACGAACTCCACGCTCGCCGGCTGCCGGGCCGGCGATGGGATACCCGTCGCGCATGTGGAGGCGGGTCTCCGCAGCGGCGACCTGACGATGCCGGAGGAGCGCAACCGGATCGAGGTCGACGCGCTCTCGACGTACCTCTTCACCCCCGACGAGCGCTCCGCCGCGACCCTGCGCAACGAGGGCGTCGGCGGCGAGATTCACGTCGTCGGCGATGTGATGGCCGACGCCGCTGCCCGGTTCGCACCGCTCGCGCGCGAGCATTCGGGGATCCTCACGACCCTCGGCCTCGCGCCGGGTGGCTACGTGCTCGCGACGGTGCACCGGGAGGCGAACGTGCGGCCGGAGCGCCTCGAGCGGATCGTGACTGGGCTCGGCCGCTCGCAGCTGCCGGTCGTGCTGCCGGCGCACCCACGGACGAAGAGCGTGCTCGCCGAGCACGCGATCGGGGTGCCGCCGTCGATCACGGTGATCGAGCCGCTCGGGTATCTCGACCTGGCCGCGCTCGCCTCGCAGGCCGCCGTGATCGCGACGGACTCCGGGGGGCCTCCAGAAGGAGGCCTACTGGTACGGCGTCCCGTGCGTGACGATGCGGCCGTCGACGGAGTGGGTCGACACGGTCGAGGTTGGCGCCAACGTGCTCGTCGACGACGACCCCGATCGGATCGCGGCCGCGCTCGCGACTGCGCAGATGCCCGCCGAGCGGCCGCCGCTCTACGGTGACGGCCACGCGTCCGAGCGCATTGCCGCCGTTCTCGGCAGCCTCACGCGTCGATGAACTGGCGGAACCAGAGCTCGAGCGTGATCCACGTCCAGATTCGCCCGGTGCGGTGCGCGCGGTACAGCGCCGGCCCCCGCTCGTAGGCGCCGAGCACCCGCTCGAGGCGCCGGCGGTCGAGGATCCCGCGGCCGAGCGTGCGCGGGTCGAGCAGGAGCTCGCGCACCGCGCGCCAGTTGTCCTCGCGAAGCAGCCAGGTGGTCGTCGGGGATGAGAAACCGAGCTTGCGGCGGCGCTCCAGGATCTCGCGCGGAACGTCGTCGGCCAGCGCGCGGCGCAACAGGCTCTTCGTCCAGCCGCCGCTGATCTTGTCCGTGTACGGCAGCGAGAAGCAGAGCTCGACGAGGCGGTGGTCGAGGAACGGCGTTCGCGACTCGATCGAGAACGCCATGCTGAGCGCGTCCTCGGCATGGAGCACCTCGGGCAGGCCCTCGTGGCGCAGCTCGTTCCACAGCATGTTGTTGACCGAGCTCGCATAGGGGCGTTCCCGCTCGAGCGGCGAGACGTCGACGCTCCGCCGGAACGCACGGCTCTCGGCCCGGCCGAACAGCAAGGGCGGCAGTCCGAGTGCCCGCTGCGCGGGCCGGAGGGGAGTCCGAGCGAGGAACCAGGCACGGCTGCGGCTCTCGATCTGACCCAGGCCGGGAAGCTCGCGGGCGAGGCCACCCGCCTCGAGTGGGCGGCGCAGGCGGTCGACGAGGTAGGGGAAGACGTAGCTCGCGTAGCCGGCGAGCAACTCGTCGCCGCCCTGGCCGTCGAGGACGACCTTGACGTGGCGGCTCGCCTCTTCCATCACGGCCCACTGCCCAAGGCGTCCCCGCACCCGCATCGGCCCGTCGTGATGCCAGACGATGCGCGCCATGGTTCCGAGCAGGTCGTCACCGGTGGGCTCGACCCACGTGCAGCGCGAGCCGGTCGCCGCGCGCCGCCGCGGCAGCGGAGGCGAAGTGGCTCTCGTCCTGGCGGGATCCCGTCGTAGCGCAGCGAGAAGCACTGCATCGGCTCGCCCGCCGGAACCTCGACGAGCGCCGCGATCGCGCTCGAGTCGAGGCCACCCGAGAGGCACGCTCCCACCGGGCACGTCGCTCCGCATCCGCAGCCTGATCGAGTCCTGGAGCAGAGCGCGAAAGCGCTCCTCGGCGTCGGCGACGGGAGCCTCGGCGCCCGGCTCGAATCCCCAGTAGCCGGTCTCGCGCAGCCCGTCCGGAGAGACGACGAGACAGCGTGCGGCCGGCAGATTGCGGATGCCCGCAAAGAAGGTGGCGTCGCCTGCGTCGGGATAGTGACCCGCGAGCAGGCGTCCGATCTCGTTGCGATCGGGGCGCCGCTCCTCCGGGAACGCGGCGAGGATCGCCTTCGGCTCCGACGCGAAGCAGATGCGGTCTCCACGTTGCGAGTAGCAGAGCGGCTTGATCCCGAAGCGGTCGCGGGAGAGCACGAGCCGCCGCTCGCGCGCATCCCAGAGCCCGAGCGCCCACATCCCGTTGAACCGCTCGAAGCAGTCGAGCCCCCACGTGGCGTAGGCGTGCAGGACGACCTCGGTGTCGGTGTGGTTCCGGAACCTGGCGCCGAGCGACTCGCAGCTCGCGGCGAAGCTCGACGTAGTTGTGGATCTCGCCGTTGAAGGTGATCCAGAGGCCGCGCTCCTGGAGGCCCATCGGCTGCTCGCCTGCGGGCGTCGGGTCGACGATCGCGAGGCGCGTGTTGGCGAGGCCGAGCTCGCCGTCGAGGTGGATGCCGGAGCCGTCGGGGCCGCGGTGGTGGAGGATCGCTGCCATCCGCTCGAGCGCGGCAGGATCGGCCGGCCGGCCCGAGCGGTTCCAGATACCGGCGATGCCGCACATCCCATCTAGTATCCCAGCCGGTTTGCCGCGACAGCACACGCGCAACGGGCGTCGCTACCTGCCCGGCGAGGAAGCTCTCCGGAGCGCCCTTCTCCGGCTCGCGGTCGCGGTGGCAGCGCTCCGACCGGCGCCGGCTCGACCGGACGACGTTCATCGGGATCACCGGCAGCGCCGGCAAGACGACGACGAAGACGCTGCTCGTCGCCATCCTCGGACCGGGCACCGTCGCGACGCCACGCGGCTCGAATCGTCTCGCGCGGGCGGCCAAGCTCGTCCTGCGGACGCGGCGAAGTGACGCGTTCTGCGTGGTGGAGGTCGCCGCGTGGCGCAAGGGCAGCGTCGAGGCGATCGCGCAGCTGATTCGGCCGCAGATCGCGGTCGTGACGAGGATCGGCCGCGACCACCACAAGGCGTTTCGCACGCTCGAAGGCGTCGCGGCGGAGAAGAGCGCTCTCGTGGCGGCGCTCCCGGACGACGGCATCGCCGTCCTCAATGCCGATGATCCACACGTGATCGGGATGGCCGCCGGATTCCCCGGCCGCGTCATCTCGTTCGGCTCCGCGGCCGGCACGACGCTTCGCGCCGAGAACGTCCGGTCGTCGTGGCCCGACCCGCTCGAGTTCACGCTCCACGCAGACGGCCGGACGCTACCGGTCAAGACGCAGCTGCACGGCAAGCACACGGCGACGAGCGTCCTCGCCGCGCTCGGCGCCGCCCACGCCGCCGGGATCCCGCTCGAGCGGGCCGTCGAGACGGTGGCCGGGTTCGAGCCTGTCGCCGCACGGATGAGTCCCGTGGTCGTGGACGGCATCACATTCATCCGTGACGACAACAAGGCGCCTGCGTGGTCGTTCGACGCGTTGCTCGAGTTCGTCGGGGATGCCCGGGCGGCGCGGAAGGTCCTCGTCGTCGGCACGATCTCGGACTACCCCGGTTCGGGTTCGACGGTCTACGAGCGGCTCGCGCGCCGTGCCCTCGCCGTCGCCGACGAGGTCGCGTTCGTCGGCTCGCAGTCCGGCCACGTGCGGAAGCTCGTGGCAGAGGCCGACGGTGCGCTGCACGTGTTCCCGACCGTGCGGGCTGCGGCAGATCACTTCGCCGCCGACCTGCGCGACGGTGACCTCGTCGTCTTCAAGGGCTCGAACCGGGCCGACCACCTCTTCCGGATCCTGCTCGCGCGCACCACCGGCGTCCAGTGCTGGCGCGAGGCGTGCCATCGCCAGGTGTTCTGCGACGCGTGCGAACTGCTCCACCGGCCCGGCTGACCGCCACCTCCGGACCGGCCGCGGCCGTGCCCGGCGGTACGATGCGCCGCTGTGCATCGTGACGTCGCAATCATCGGGGCCGGCTATGTCGGCGTGCCGCTCGCCCAGGTCTTCGCCGACGCCGGCCGGTCGGTGCTGCTCGTCGACGTGAGCCCCGAGCGCGTCGCCCAGCTGAACCGTGGCGAGAGCTACATCGAGGACGTCCCGAGCGAGAAGCTGAAGCAGCTCGTCGACGAGCGCGGGCTGCGCGCGACGACGGACTACGACGAGCTCCGCGAGGCCGACGCGATCCTGATCGCGCTCCCGACGCCGCTCTCGAAGCAGCGCGAGCCCGACCTCTCGATCGTGCGGGCGGCGACCGAGCAGATCGCGACGCGGCTCCGCAAGGGACACCTCGTCGTGCTCGAGTCGACGACGTATCCGGGCACGACCCGTGACGAGGTGCAGCCGATCCTCGAGCGCGGCTCGGGGTTGACGGCCGGCGTCGACTTCCACCTCGCGTTCTCGCCCGAGCGCGTCGATCCGGGCCGCATCGACCACACGACGAAGACCGTGCCGAAGGTCGTCGGCGGCATCAACGAGGCGTCGACCGAGGCCGCGGCAGCGCTGTACGGCAGCGCCATCGACAGCGTCCACCGCGTCTCGACCCCCGAGGCCGCGGAGCTGACGAAGCTGCTCGAGAACATCTTTCGCTCGGTCAACATCGCGCTCGTCAACGAGCTCGCGCAGCTCTGCGACCGGATGGGCATCGACATCTGGGAGGTCGTCGACGCCGCCGCGACCAAGCCGTTCGGGTTCATGCGGTTCGAGCCCGGGCCCGGCCTCGGCGGCCACTGCATCCCGATCGATCCCTTCTACCTCACCTGGAAGGCGCGCGAGTTCGACTTCTCGACGCGCTTCATCGAGCTGGCAGGCGAGGTGAACCAGAACATGCCGTACTACTGCCGCTCGCGGGTCTCGCAGGCGCTCAACCACGGCTCCGGCAAGTCGCTCAGCGAGTCGCGGATCCTCGTGCTCGGCGTCGCCTACAAGGCGGACATCTCCGACATGCGCGAGTCGCCGGCGGTGAAGCTGATCGAGCTGCTGCAGAACGCGGGCGCCGACGTCTCCTACCACGACCCGCACGTGCCGTCGTTCTCCGAGCACGGCACCGAGCTCACCTCGAAGCCGCTCGATCCGGCCGCCTACGACGCCGTCGTGATCGCCACCGCCCACTCGAGCATCGACTACGCGAAGCTCGTGGCCGAGGCGAACCTCGTCGTCGACCTCCGCAACGCGCTCGGCCGCGAGGGCATCAGCGACGAGAAGGTCTGGAAGTTGTGACCCGCGTCGCCCACGCCGGCGTCGGCGGCTGGGGCAAGAACGTCGTGCGCGTGATCGGCGAGCTCTCCGACCTCGCCTGGGTGGTCGACACCGACGAGGGCCGCCAGGCCGAGTACGCAGCGCGGTATCCGAAGGCGACGGTGACCGGCTCGTTCGCGGACGCGCTCGCCGACGACACGGTCGATGCGGTCTCGATCGCGACGCCCGTGCCGACGCACTACGCGCTCGCGAAGCAGGCGCTCGAGGCGGGCAAGCACGTCTTCGTCGAGAAGCCGCCGGCGATGCGCGGTGAGGAGATGGAGGAGCTCGTCGCGCTCGCGCGTGCGAACGACCGCGTCCTGATGCCGGGCCACCTCCTCCTCTACCACCCGGGCCTGCGCAAGGTGAAGGAGCTCGTCGATGCGGGCGAGCTCGGCGACGTGGCCTGCGTCTACGGCAACCGCCAGAACCTCGGCGTGATCCGCTCGAACGAGAACGCGCTCTGGTCGCTCGGCGTCCACGACCTCTCCGTGATCCTGTGGCTCCTCGGCGAGGAGCCGTCGGAGGTCGTCGCCTACGGCCAGGACTTCGTCCAGCCGGGGATCGAGGACGTCGTCTTCTGCTTCCTCCGCTTCCCCTCCGGCAAGGTCGCGCACATGCACCTCTCGTGGCTCGACCCGCACAAGATGCGGAAGATGACCGTCGTCGGCCGGGAGAAGATGGTGGTGTTCGACGACATGGAGCTCGAGCGCAAGGTGACCGTGTACGAGAAGGGCCCGTGGGAGCCCGCCCAGACCTACGGCGAGTGGCGCACGCGCACCGGCGACATCTTCAGCCCCAAGATCGCGAACGACGAGCCGCTGCGGCTCGAGCTGCAGCACTTCCTGCGGCTCGTCGAGGAAGGCCCCGGCGACCACCGCGAGGCGACGGACGGGCTCGCGGTCGTGCAGACGCTCGATCGGCTCACGACGTCGCTGCGCACGGGCGCACCGGCGTGAGCGCAGAGATCCACCCGACCGCGATCGTCTATCCCGGCACCGTGCTCGGCGAGGGCGTCAAGGTGCTCGAGAACGCGGTCGTCGGCAAGCAGCCGACGCTCTCGCCCCGCTCGACCGCAAAGCGCGAGCCGCTGCCGCCGACCGTGATCGGGGCCGGCACGATCGTCTCGACCGGCGCGATCGTCTTCGCCGGCTCGTCGATCGGGGAGCGCGTCATCCTCGGCGACCAGTCGTGCGTGCGCGAGCGCGTCGCGATCGGCGACGACGTCGTCGTCGGGCGCGGCTCGCTCGTCGAGAACGACACCACGATCGGCGCGATGACGAAGATCCAGGCCGACGCCTACATCACGGCCTACTCGACGCTCGAGGAGCACGTCTTCATCGCTCCCTGCGTCGTGACGACGAACGACAACTGGATGGGCCGCACCGAGAAGCGCTTCGGCAACATCAAGGGCCCGACGATCAGGCGCGGTGCGCGGATCGGCGGCGGCGCGATTCTCTGCCCGGCGATCGAGATCGGCGAGGACGCGTTCGTCGGCGCCGGCGCCGTGGTGACGAAGGACGTGCCGCCGCGCGTCGTCGTCGTCGGCAGCCCGGCGCGCGTGCTGCGCGACGTGCCCGAGGACGAGCTGCTCGACGCTGCCGACCCGGTCTGAGGCCGGGCTACCGCGACTTCGTGACGGCGAGCCGGTACGGGCCGCGCGAGGCGTGGGCGAGCCGGGCGTCGAGGAGGTACCAGCCGGCCACGGTCGCCCGGTAGCTCAGGCCCGCGCCGGCCGGGCGGGCGAGGATGCGCAGCGCCGAGAGCCAGCGCCTGGTCGAGGGCGGGCGCTCCCGGGCGCCAGAGCGAGAGCGACGGCACGACGCCGGTCGTCGCCGCCGGCGCGGTCGCGACGAGGCGCTCCCCGGCCCGGAGATGGACGCGGTAGACGTCGTCCCGGTCGTTCCAGTAGTCGAGCGTCGCGGCGATGTCGCGACGGGCGCCGAAGAGCGGATAGGCGCGCGTACCGGCACCGTCGTTCGGCTCGAAGCGATCGCGTGGCGGCGCCCCGGCCGCGAGGAGCTCGATCGCGGCCGTCTGGTCGAGCCTGCCGGAGCCCGTGAAGCGGTCGTGGCCGACCGTGCACGCGAAGCACCCGTTGGCGGGCCGCGCGTCGACGGCGCTCTGCTCGAGCAGCGTCAGCACCTGATCGGGTGCGAGCCCGGGTGAGGTGGCGATGAGCATCGCGGCGGCGGCCGTGACCTGCGGCGTCGCGAAGCTCGTGCCCTCGGCGTCGCGGTACTCGTCCGGCCCGCAGCTCGAGTAGCCCTGATCGGCGCAGTCCGGGTTCTTGGCGGTGAGCTTGAGCGGCAGCGTCGAGAGGATGTGCTCGCCCGGCGCGGCGATGTCGTTGAACTGAGGATCGCGGTTCGAGAACGCGGGAATGCCGCCTCGACGGTTGAGCGCGCTGACGCCGAGGACGTGCGGCAGGGCCGCCGGCCAGCTCGCGTAGGGCCACGGCTGGGCGGGCGACTGATCGGAGTTCCCCACCGCGGCGACGACGAGCACGCCCTTCGAGACCGCGTAGGCGATGGCGTCCGCCTCGAGCTTCGAGTACGTGTCGCGGCTCGGGTTCGTGCGGGTCGCGCGGTCCGCTGAGGCTCATGTTGATCACCCGGGCGCCGCTCGCGACGGCCCAGCGGATCGGCCTTGGCCTCGGCCTCGATCGGGATCGAGCCCTGAGGCCCGACGACCTTGGCGATCAGGAGCTGCGCCGGTGGAGCGAGCCCGGCGATGCCGATGCCGTCGTTCGTGCGGGCGGCGATCAGGCCCGCGACGAACGTTCCGTGCCCCTGCGTGTCGACGGTCGGCGATCCCTCGACGAAGCTCTTCGACGCCGCGATCCGGCCACGCAGCTCGGGATGCCTGCCGTCGACGCCCGAGTCGATCACGGCGACCCGGACGGCCGCCAGCGGCGGCGGCTCGGTCCACGCGTCGAACGACCGGTTCTGGGTGGCGTACCACTGCTGCGGCAGGAGCGGGTCGTTCGGGACGTAGGACTGCCTCCGGCTCCGGAGCGCCTCGACGTAGCGCACGCCCGGGAGCGCCGCGCAGCGCGTCTGCGCGCTCGGCGGTGACCGCGAGGGCGGCGATCGGGGCGAGGTCGACGACGTGCGTCGCGCCACGCGCCTCGAGCTGCGCGCGGAGCTCGGCGCGGTCGGCGGTCGGCGCGATCCCGACGGCGAACCGGGCCGCCTCGCGCCGTCGCCGTCCCGACCAGGCTGAGCACGACGGCCGCGACGAGAGCCGCGGCCCTCGCGATCACTTCGCCGGTCCCGCGGGGACCGTGATCGTCAGCGCCGGGCCGACCTGGCCGTCGGCAGTGAGGCGGTACGTCGCCGTGATCTTCGGACGCACCGTGACGGCGAACGAGCCGTCTCCGTCGGGCGCCACCTTGATGGAGGGAACCCAGCTGCCGTTGGCGACGAGCTTCTGGAGCAGCGGCGCCTTGACGTCGCGCGCGAGCCCCGAGACGACGACAGGCTTGCCGGCCGGCGAGGTCGCCGGTGGGCGGCCGACGCGGAGCACTCCGAGCTTGAACGCGGTCGAGCGGAGACCCAGCCGAGCGCGGACATCGGCCGCCTTGAGGAGGATCTTCTCGCCGGTCTTCTTGATCAGGGTCACGGACGCCGGGCGTCCCGACACGGTCGGGACGATGACGACGTCGACGACCGGTGCCGACAGCCCGAAGGCGGCCGCGAGCGTCGTCGCGGTGAACGAGCGCGGCGCCCAGCTGTGGTACGGCGAGCCCGTGTCCCACGGGTCGGGACGGGACTGGAGATACGGCAGCGCGAGCCCGAAGACGTCCTCGCTCGACGCGGTGCGCCCACCCGATGACGAGTAGTAGAACGTCGTCGCGACCTTGCCGCCGTAGGTCAGGACCTGGTTCGTCGTCGCCTTGACGGCTGCGGTCGTCGCCGGCGACTCTGCTGCGACGCCGTAGTACATCTGGCTGCGCGGATCGGCGTAGAGATCGAAGTCGCGGTTCTTGACGATGCTCGCGAGCGCATAGGAGCGCGCCGCGACGGCCTGCGCCTGAAGCGCGGCAGCGGGCCATTCCTTCGGCATCTCGCCCGGGCACGACGCCGAGGATGTACTGGTCGAGGGCGACCGTGTCGACGATCTGGAGAGCTTTCGCGATCGCGGTCGCACGGAGCTCGCCGCGATAGCCCTTGCCGTCGAGCGTCAGCGTCGAGCCCTTGCCCGGCGTGAACGCGAGCGGGCCGGGCAGCGCCTTCGGCTTGCCCGCGACGACGACCTTGAGGTCGGGCTTGAGCGACGATCTCACCGGCAGGCAGCGGCGTGATCGTGCCGGTTGCGTCGGTGACCGTGAAGGCTGCCGCCGACCCGATCTTGACCGACGGACGACCATCGGCGATCAGCACCCGCACGGTCGTGATCGGCGCCTTCGTCAGCGCCGTGCCCGGGTAGTAGAAGGCGAGGATGTCCTTGTAGCGTCCGGTTGGCCTTTGCCTGGCCGAGGGCGCCGTACTGGTTGAGGCCGACCCCGTGGCCGTAGCCGCCGCCCGAGAGCACGTAGATGGGCGCGGACATCGGCGTCGCCGGGCGCACCCGGCGCCGGAGGCGCGGGCGAGGTCGCCGCAGTCGCGGCGGTCGCCAGGACGAGGGCGAGAAGGGGGACGATTGTGTGCCGCATCATGGACCTCACCGAACTGTTCTCGGTACGACGCTTCAGGCCTTGAGTCGGTTTGCGTACTGCTCGTCGTAGTAGGCGCGATAGGAGCCCGACTTGATCGGCTCCCACCAGTCGCGATTGTCGCGGTACCAGTCGACCGTGGCAGGCAGGCCGCCCTCTCCGAAGGAGTGCTCGGGCGACCAGCCGAGCGCCCGCAGCTTCGCGTCGTCGATCGCGTAGCGCCGGTCGTGACCGGCCCGATCCTCGACGTGGCGGATCAGCGACGGGTCGGCGCCCGTCAGCTCGAGAATGCGGTGGGTGACCTCCATGTTCTCGTGGTCCTCACCGCCGACGTTGTAGATCTCGCCCGGAGCACCCTCGTGCAGCACGAGCTCGATGCCGGCGCAGTGGTCCTCGGCATGGAGCCACTCCCGCACCTGCTTGCCGTCGCCGTACACCGGCAGCGGCTCACCCTCGAGCGCGTTCGTGACGAAGAGGGGCACGAGCTTCTCGGGGTACTGGTTCGGGCCGTACGTGTTCGCACCGCGCGTGATCGAGGCGCGGACGCCGTAGGTGCGGCAGTACGCGAGCACCTGGAGGTCGCCGCCGGCCTTGGCGGCGCTGTACGGGCTCGACGGACGCAGCGGGTCGTTCTCGACCGCGCGGCCGCCGGCCTCGAAATCGCCGTACACCTCGTCGGTCGAGACCTGGACGTAGCGCGCATCGTTGGCGCGTGCCCACTCGAGCAGGCACATCGTCCCGAGCACGTCGGTGTGGACGAACTCCTGCGGCCCCAGGATCGAGCGGTCGACGTGGGTCTCGGCCGCGAAGTTGACGATCGCATCGCAGCCGGCCGCCGCGCTTGCAACGGCATCCGGATCGGCGATGTCTCCCTGGAAGAAGTCGTGCTCGATCCCTCCAGGTTCGCGGGGTTCCCGGCGTAGGTCAGCTTGTCGAGAACCGCCACCTCGGTGCCCTGCCCGGCAAGCCTGCGTACGAAGTGGGAGCCGATGAAGCCGGCCCCTCCGGTAACGAGGACGCGCATCGCAACAGGGTACCGGCAGTCTCGCCGCCACCTCGGTTGTTTCCGGCACCATCAACAGGATGCGCCGTCCCGGTCCACCGAAGCGAAGCACGATCATCACGTGGATCGTCGTGCTGCTGCTCGCTCTCGCCGGCGCGGTCGCCTACGTCGTGATCAAGCTCGACGTATTCGCCCCGTCGCTCTCCGAGCAGGTGAGCTCGATCCAGAAGGCGGACGGTTCGTGGTGGCTCGGCACGACGTTCGAGGGGATGCCGATCACGATGGCCGAGCCGGCGGGCGGCGATCGCGTCAACGACATCGGGTACGGCGCCTGCGAGCGGTTCGGGAGCAAGCTCGATCCGTTCGCGAGCACGCGCTGCGGCTATCCGCTGATCCTGCAGGTGCGGAAGCGCCGCTACGACATCGCCCTCGACGAGCTCCCGAAGCAGCTCGACGGCAACTGCGCCAAGACAACGATTCGCGGCGCTCCGGTCGTCGTCGCGCCCGGTGGCGCCATCCTCTACACGGACGACCTGGCGATCGCCGTCCTCGGCCGGCCCGACCAGGTCGGACGGGCACTCGCGCAGGTGCGGCCGGTCAACGGCGCGGCCCAGTTCAAGCCGCCGTCACCCGGAGTCGACGCGCTCGACAACTGCATCAAGGTCGCGCATCCGTTCGCTCCGCTCGCGCAACGCATCTCCCAGCTCCGGCAGCAGCCGGGCCTGCCGCTCGTGTGGGTTGGCGAGTGGTATGCGGGCGGGCGCTTGACGGGGGCAGAGCGAACGGGGCAGACGGCCGTTCTCACCTACACGAGCTGCGGCCGCAGCTCGTCGCTCGGCTCGTGCCTCGAGACGCTCTCCCTCTCGAGCGAGCCGGCCGACCTCGCCGACATCCACTCGACGCTCCAGGGCGCCACCTGCCACACGTTCACGGTCGCGGGCGCGCCGGGCGTCGCCTGGACGAAGGATCTCGCGGGTGAGACCGGCGCCGGCGTCTACGTCTTCACCGGCAAGGCTGCGATCTCGCTCGCCAACGACATCACGCTCGAGCAGATCCCGATCTCGCGCGTCGAGGCGGTGGCGCGGCTCGTGAAGCCGTTGCCGCCCGAAACGCGCCTGCCCGCGCCGACCTACGACACGAAGCGCCTCCTCGCCGCCTGCGCCAAGCAGGCACCGCTCTCGTAGACGGGTCGCTGCGGGTCAGGACGCGCCGAGCAAGCGCGCGCCGAGCAGCTTCGCGAGCCCCTCGCCACCCGCCCGCATGATGCGGTCGTGGTTCCACTCGAAGGCCGGGCCGCCGAGCGGAGCGAGCACGTTCATCCAGCGGGCGGTCGTCTCGACGTTCCACTCGTAGACCACCGCGGTGACGCCGTCCTGCTCGAAGAACCGCCAGCGGCCGACCCCGGCGAGCTCGCCCGACGCGACTCCCTCCAGCAACCGGGGCCGCTCGACGCGCACGGAGCGCATCTCGAACACGAGGTCGTACGGAAGGACGCTGCGGAACGTGAAGCGCGAGACACCGCCGACGCCGTCCTCTCCCCGGGTCACGAGCTCCTCGACGCGGCGGACGCCGGGCCACCAGCGTCGGCCACGCGTCGGTGTCGTAGATCGCATCCCAGACCGGCTCGACGGGAGCGTCGAGCAACCACGTGGTCAGAAACCGATAGCGCGCCACAGGCGCCATGTTCGCGCTTTCGGACGTGGCCTGCACGGCACCGTCGTCAAGACGGACACGCCGATCGCTTGTGACAAAGTGTCACAAGGATTCAGAGCGCTGCGCGAACGCCTCGGCGGATGGAAGCTTGTGACAAAGTGTCACAAGCTTCGGTTGGCTGGTTGGCTCGTGGCCCGTGGTCGGCTGCCGAGCCGGGTGCTGCGATGCTTCAGCCGCCCTGGGCGGCGATCGCGGCGAGGCAGTCGCTGAGGCCCTCGCGCCAGTGGGGAAGCTCGGGTGCGTCCTTCTCACTGCGCAGGATCGACTCCGCGGGGCGAGGGGCGCGGGCGCCGAACTCTGCCGTCGTGATCCTCCGCACCCGGCAGTCGAGACCGGCCTGGTCGAAGATGGCCTCGGCGAAATCGGCCCAGGTGCAGTCGCCGCCGGCTGCGATGTGCCAGAGGCCGAAGGGGCTCTCCGCGTCGACGAGCTCCCGGGTCGCGGCTGCGAGGTGACCGACGTAGGTCGGGCAACCGCGCTGGTCGGCGACGACCGCGACCTCGTCGCGCTCGGCGCCGAGGCGCAGCATCGTGCGGACGAAGTTGTGGCCGGTCGCGCCGAAGAGCCACGAGCTCCTGATCACCCAGGCGCGCTCGCCGGCGGCGGCCTCGCCGTGCAGCTTCGTCATGCCGTAGGCCGACTGCGGGCTCGGGCTGTCCGACTCGACGTACGGGCGCGCCCTTGCGGCCGTCGAAGACGTAGTCGGTGGAGTACGCGACGAGCGGCGCGCCGAGCTCGGCTGCGTGCGCGGTGCCACCGACGTTCACCTCGGCTGCGCCCTGCGGATCGTCCTCGGCGCCGTCCACGTTCGTCCAGGCCGCCGAGTGGAGGACGAGGTCGGGCGCCTCCAGCAATAGCGGCGGCGGGAAGCGCACGTCCCACTGCGCCCGGGTCAGCGCGTCGACGTCATCGCCGGCGAACGCCGCCGCCAGCGCGGCGCCGAGCTGGCCGCCCGCGCCCGTGATCAGGACGCGACGACGATCCCGGCTCAAGCCTGCTGGTCCCGGGCCGAGAGCGTCGGCGTCGCCGTGCTCCACAGGCCCTTCACGCGCGGGTCGTCCCAGGGGATGCCGTGCTCGTCCGGGTCGGCCGCGTCGTACTCCTCGGTCACGTGGTAGACGAAGAGCAGGTCGGTGAGCGCCTCGAAGCCGTGGGCGTGGCGGCCCGGAATGTAGAGCGCGACCGGGTTCTCGTCGCCGATGTCCTCGGTGAAGGTCGTCGCCGGTCGTGCGGTCGAGCACGACGACGCGGGCCATGCCCTGCATGCACGCGAAGAGGTCGTCCTGGCCACGCTCGTGGAAGTGAAGCCCGCGGATCACGCCGCGACGCGAGAACGAGACGTTCGTCTGCACGGTCGGATTCGGGAGGAGGCTCTCGCGGCGAAGCTCGCAGAACCAGCCCCGCTCGTCCTCGAAGCGCCGGAGCGGGATCCGGACGATGCCGTCGACGCTCACTTGTTCACACCCGTCTCGTCGATCGTGCGGCCGATCTCGGCGAGATGCTGCCAGTGCTTGCCGGCGTCCTCCCACCAGCCGCGCACCGGCACGACGGAGAGCGCGCCTCGCTGGGCATATGCCCGGTTGACGTCGGTGATCTCGAGCTCGCCGCGACTCGATCGCTCCAGGCTCGCGATCACGGAGAAGACGTCGGGCGGGTAGCAATAGAGCCCGACGACCGCGTCGTTCGTCGGTGGCGCCGGGTAGCGAAGGTCGACGATCCCCGCCTTCTCGGACAGGTCGATGACCGCGCCGGCGTCGTCGTAGACGACGACGCCGAAGTTCTCGGGGTCGGGCACGTCCTTGACGAAGACCTGCGCACCGCCGTCGCTCCCGCCCCAGGCGGCGATCTCGGCTGCATGCGAGTACTCGAAGATGTTGTCGCCGAGCACGACGACGAGCGGGTCGTTGCCTGCGAAGTCCTCGGCCATGCCGACCACCTCGGCGATCCCGCCGGGTGCCGTCTGCACCTTGTAGGAGAGATCGAGCTCGAGCAGCGGCGCATCGCCGCCACGCACCGTGAGGTGCCCGTCGCCGAGCAGGTCGATCATCTGGCCCGCGTGGCCCTTGCCGGTGACGACCAGCACCTCGCGGATCCCGGCCAGCTGCAGGAGCTGCAGCGGGTAGTAGACCATCGGCCAGCCGCCGACCGGCAGCAGGTGCTTGTTGGTGACGCGCGTCAGCTCACCGAGCCGCGTCGCCTCTCCCCCTGCGCAGACGAGTCCCTTCATGGCGCGATGCTAGCCGGACTCGTCGGCGCGATCAGGCCGCATGCGACAGGTTGGGGGCCGGGTCGGCGAGCGGGCTGCGCTCGAGCAGCCAGAACGAGAGCTCGACCGCCGGGCCGATCCCGAACGCGAAGACCAGCGTCCCGATCCCGACCGTGCCGCCGAACGCGAAGCCGACCACGGTCACGAGCACCTCGATCGCCACCCGCGAGACGCCGATCCTGATCCCGGCCCGTCGGGCGACGACGAGCATCAGCGAATCGCGCGGCCCTGCGCCCATGCCGGCACCGATGTAGAAGCCGCTGCCGATCCCGATGATCAGCACGCCCACGAGCATGAGGACGATCCGCACGAGCAGCGGCGAGTCGGAGAGCGAGTCGACTGCGTCGATCGCGAGGAGACCGTCGACGAGGAGACCGATGAAGACGGCGTTCGCGACCGTGCCGGGGCCGATGCGGGCACCGAGCGCCCACGCCAGCAGGAGCACGCAGAGCGCGACGACGATGTTCGCGGTGCCGAACGACAGCGACGTGTGCTCCGAGATTCCCTGGTTGAGCACGTCCCACGGCGACAGCCCGAGCTCCGACTCGAGGAGAAACACGATCCCGAGGGCGAAGAGGAACAGGCCGACGGCAAGCGACAACGACCGGACGACAACGGAGCCGCGAACGAGGGGTGGTGCGTGCACCCGATCAGCCTACGCGGGCCGCGAACCCGCGAGCCCGCTCAGCGGCGGCGGGCTTCTGCTTTGCGGCGCTTGACGCCCGGGACGGCACGAACCGCGGCCACCCAGACGTAGAGAAAGCCGCTAGATCACCGCGACGAGGGCAAAAAGGATGCGTTTCGGGCTGACCATCTGGTGACACCATTCTAGTGGCGGCAAACATTCGTCATACTTGAATCCACCGATAGAGCGAGGAAAGGGGCCGAAATGGCCAAGAGCAATCTGAAAGTTGCGCCGACGGTCGAGAACCTGAAGCCGTATCTCGATCGCGCGCTGAACGACAAGGAATTCCGCGACGATCTCAAGGAGGCACTCTCCGCGGCGCGGAAGCTGTACGGGCCACTCGTGCAGGACGCGAAGGACGACGGCGTCGGCAAGTCGGCCTCACGGCTGGCGACGGATGCCAAGGTGCAGGAGAACCTGCGCAAGGCACTCGAGGAGTTCGGCAAGGCTGCCGGCTCGCTGAAGGGCAAGAAGAAGAGCCACAAGGGCCGCAACGCGATGCTGCTCGCAGGCCTCGTGGCGGGTGCGCTCTACAACCCGTGGTCGGGCCCGCAGACGCGTGAGTGGCTGATGGACAAGGTTGCAGGTGACGACGACCTGCAGCCGCTCGACGGCTTCGACCTTCCCGGCGACGACCTCGACAGCGAGTTCGCGGCGACGTCGAACGGAAGCGCCGAGCCGGTGTCGGATGCCGTCGAGGCAACCGACAGCGAGAAGCTAGGACGTCCTAGGCGCTAACGGTCTTGACCCCCGGCCGGGCTCTTCGGAGCCCGGCCGGTGAGGGTCGACTCGATCGCACCGGGCACGAGGCCGCTCGTGCTCGAGATGTCGTCTGCCTCGAGGAGGACGACGCCGGCCGGGGCGGAGCGACGCCCTGGCGGGCAGCCGCAGGCCCGTCGAGCGGCAGGTAGGCGCGCCCGGCGTCGAACGACACGTCCTGGGCGCGGCGCCAGGCGGTGAGGAACGGATACGGGGCAACGGCGCCGTCGTAGCCCATCGCGAGCAGCGACACGGGGTGGATCTCGAAGTGGAGGTGCACGGGGGAGAACTCGGCGTCGCCGGTCTTGCCCATGAACCCGAGCACGTCGCCGGCCTTCACCTGGCGCCCGTTGACCGCGAGCGGTGAGTAGGCCGAGAGATGCGCGTAGTAGAACTCGTTGCCGGCGCGGTCGCGCAGCCACAGGCGCCAGCCGCCGATGTCGTTCCAGCCGACCGAGAACACCGTCCCGTCGGCGACGGCGAGCAGGGGCGTTGCCGAGCGGCGCGAAGATGTCCTCGCCGTGGTGCCAGCCGCCGCTGACGTCCGCGCGGGCGGCACCGAACGTGTCGCCGAACGAGGCGGGGCCGAAGACGGGGAAGACGTAGCCGCCGGTCGTGAGCTGCGCCGTCACGGCCGGAGCGGGACGAACGAGCTCCGCGGGCGCGCCGCCGGGAATCGACGTGCCGGGCTCGCGGGGAGCGTTGGGCGGAATCACGGGCCGCGTCGGCGTCGTCGTGGTCGGGGCGGTCGGCTTCGTCGGCGCGATCACGGTCGGAGCCGCCGCAGCGGCCGCAGTGACCGCGCCGATCTCGATCACGCTGCCCGCGGCCAGGCCACCGTGGTCGACGATCAGCTTGACGCGGAGCGCCGTGACGCTCGCCGTTGCCGTGCGCGGCGGCTTCTGCGTCGTCTCGACCTGGGAGCCGAGCACCTCGAGGGTGCCCCAGTCGGCGAGCGGGACGACGAGGTTCGGGGACGGAGTGATCAGCTGCCCGAGCACGGTCAGACCGGTGATCGAGGATCCGGAGACGTTGCCGGAGGCGCTCACGGTCCCGGCGGCGACGCTCACGCGGAGGTCGAGCGAAGCGACGGTGATCTCGCCGCCGAAGAGCGAGACGGCGAGCGCGCCGGTGTTTGCCTGCGCGCTCGAGGACGTTCCGGGCTGTGCCACGACCTGCGCGTCTGCCGAACCGATCTTCACGACCGTGCCGTCGTCGGGATAGGCGTAGCCCGGCAGAACCTGCTCGGCCGTGGGCGGAGCAGTCACCGACATCGCGATCTGCTCGGGGACGCCGGGCTGGACGATGCGCACCGGCACGGCAGTGGCCCGGGCCTCCGGCTGGTCCGGTGCGGCGGCCGCGATCGAGCCGATGAGTGCGACCAGCAAAGGCACCGCGAGAAGAAAGGCGCGTCTCACCGCGCTTCAGGGTAGCTCGCGCGCGTACAGGAGGTGGACGGGGCGCATCGCGCGCGCCCCGCCCACCCTGATGCTTCGATCGGGCCGTTAGACCGCTTCGGCGGGCTCGAGCGCCGGCGCGGTCGCCATGTCGCTCTGCCGGACGAGGAAGAGCGACACGATCACGCCGACGAGCGTGATCGCCGCGCCGGCCCAGAACGCGTTCTGGAAGCCGTGTGTCAGCGCCTCGGGAACGGGCGTTCCGGACGCGACGGAGTCGCTCGTGGTCGAGGTGGCGATCGTCGAGAGGATCGCGATCCCGACCGCTCCGCCGATCTGCTGCGAGGTGTTGATCAGACCGGAAGCGAGACCGGCCTCGTGCGTCACGGGTCCCGGCCAGCGCGGCGATCGTCAGCGACACGAATGCGAGCGGCATGCCGAAGCCGATCACGAGGAAGCCGGGCAGGAGGTTCCTCACGTACGAGCCGTCGGCCGAGACCTGCGTGAAGAGGACGAGGCCGACCGTCATCACGGACATGCCGATCACGAGCGTCGGCTTCACCCCGACCCGTGTCACCATCGCGGCCGCGACGTTCGCCCAGATGATCGCCGTGCCGGCGACGGCGAGATAGCCGACTCCGGTCTTCAGGGGCGAGAAGTGCAGGACCTGCTGCATGTAGAGCGTGAGCATCAGGAACATCGAGAACAGCGCAGTGCCGATGATGAACATCACGATGTTCGCGGCCGTCAGCGTCTGCAGCCGGAAGATCGAGAAGGGCATCAGCGGATGGGCTGCGCGTGACTCCCAGGCGATGAACCCGAACAGGAGCAGCGCCGAGAGCGCGAAGACGCCGATCGTCTGTCCGGACGCCCAGCCCCAGTCGTGGCCCTTGGTGATGCCGAGCACGAGGATGCTGAGCCCGGAGGTGACGAGCAGTGCGCCGAGGATGTCGAAGCTCGACTCACGCTCGTCGCGGCTCTCGGAGAGGAGCATCGGCGCCGCGATCAGCGAGATGATCCCGACGGGGACGTTGACGTAGAAGATCCACGGCCACGAGAGGAGATCGACGAGGACGCCGCCGAGCAGGACGCCGGCAGCGGCACCGACGCCGCCCACCGCGCCCCAGGCACCGAGGGCGATGTTGCGCTCGCGGCCCTCACGGAACATCGTGGTCAGGATCGAGAGCGCTGCCGGTGAGATCGTCGCGGCGCCGAGGCCCTGCAGGGCGCGGGCGGCGATGAGCGAGCCTTCACTCCAGGAGAGCCCGCACAGGAGCGACCCGATCGTGAAGATGACGAGCCCGACCATGAAGACGCGGCGGCGTCCGAGCAGGTCGGCGAGGCGGCCGCCGAGCAGCAGGAAGCCACCGAAGACGAGGGCGTAGGCCGAGATGACCCACTGCAGGTTCTCCTGCGAGAATCCGAGATCGGTCTGGATCGAGGGAAGGGCGACGTTGACGATCGCGACGTCCAGAATCACCATGAACTGCACCATGCAGAGCAGGAGGAGTGCGATCCATTTGCGTCTGTTCGCTTGACTCATGATTCCGTCCTTTGCTTGATTCCGAGATTGATCGTTCGACCCTAGCACTCTTTACTTGCTTTTTGCAAGTATCATCTTCATAATCGAGAGTAACTACTTCGAGACATGCAGCAACCGCTATCCTCGGCTCGACGTCCTCAGGCAAGGATTGACGTGAAGCCCTACGACCAGTACTGCCCCGTTGCTCACGCGCTCGACCTCGTCGGCGAGCGGTGGTCGTTGCTGCTCGTGCGCGAGCTCCAGCACGGCCCGCTGCGCTACAGCGATCTCCACGAGCGGCTGCCACGGTGCTCGACGAACGTGCTCGCCACCCGGCTCAAGGAGCTCGAGGCAGGCGGCGTGATCACGCGCCGGAAGCTCCCGCCTCCTGCCGCCTCGACGGTGTACGAGCTCACCGAGACCGGAGCGTCGCTCGCGCCGGTGATCGGCGCGCTCGCGCGCTGGGGCCTGCAGACGCTCGGCCCGCCGCCGCCCGACATCGACAACCCGCCGGGCTGGCTCGAGAAGGCGCTGCGGACGACGGTCGCCGCCCATGTGCCGACAGCGCGGATCGGATTCGAGGTCGGCGACGAGCACGCGACGGTTGCCGCCGGGACGGTGGTGCCGGGTATCGCCGACGACGCCGACGCTGTCGTCAGCGGCACCCCGGTGATGCTCTACGAGCTGCTCGTCTGCGGCGATACGAGCGCTGCCGAGATCAGCGGCGACGCCGAGGTCGTTGCGGAGCTGATCCGCGCGCTCGCGCCGACGCAGCCTGTCGCGCCGCCGGCGACCGCGGTCTAGCGCCGCAGCCGCAGCCTCGCGCAGCACGTCCCACGCGAGCGCCACGTCCGCCTCGCTCGTGCGGGCGTTGCCGATCGCGAGCCGAAGCACGAACCGGCCGTCGAGCTTCGTGTGCGAGAGGAAGATCTGGCCGCTGTCGTTGACGCGCTCCATGATCGCGGCGTTCTCCTCGTCGCTCCCGATCTTCCGGAAGCAGACGAGCGAGAAGGGCCGGGGCGCGCAGAGCTCCCAGCCCGGCTCGTCCGCAACCCACTGCTCGAACAGCTCTGCCAGGCGCACGTGCTCGCGGATGATCTCCTGCAGCCCCTCGCGGCCGAAGCAGCGCAGCGTCGCCCACAGCTTCAGCGCCCGGAAGCGGCGGCCGAGCGGCGAGGCGTACTCGCTCAGGCTGACCACGTCCTCGTTCACCCGCAGGTACTCGGGCACGAGGCTGAACGCGCGCCGGAGATCGTCGGGCCGCCGGCAGAAGAACGCCGAGCAGTCCATCGGCGTGAACAGCCACTTGTGCGGGTTGAAGCCGATCGAGTCGGCCCGCTCCCAGCCGGCGAAGTGATGGCGCAGCTCCGGGCACACGGCGGCCGCCCCGGCATACGCGGCGTCGACGTGGAGCCAGGCGCCGGCGGCCGCAGCGCGGTCGGCGATCGCGGCGACCGGGTCGACGGCGGTCGACGAGGTCGTGCCGACCGTGGCCACGACGGCGCACGCATCGGTGAGGTCGAGCGCGTCGGCCCGAAGCGCATAGGCATCGTCGACCGGCGTCGTGCGAACCTCGAGCTCGAGCAGGCGCGCCGCCTTGATCGTCGACGAGTGCGTGTGCTCGGAGCAGACGACGACCTTGCGGTCGGGGGCGGCGGCACGGGCAGCGGAGAGCGCCGTGATCAGCCCCGACGAGGCCGTGTCCTCGATGTGCCCGTGGAGCGGCTCGGGCAGGCCGAGCAGCTGCCGCAGCCAGTCGAGCGTCACCTCCTCGAGCTCCTGCAGGGCCGGCGAGGCACGCCAGAGGATCCCGACCTGGTTGAGCCCGGCGATCAGGAGCTCGGCGAGGATCCCGGGCTCGGCCGCGGTCGTCGCGAAGTAGGCGAAGTAGCGCGGGCTCTGCCAGTGGGTGATGCCCGGCATCAGGATCTCGTCGAGGTCGCGCAGCACGGCGGCGAACGGCTCGGCTTGCTCGGGCGGCGAGGCGGGCAGCGCCGCCCTGATCTCGCCCGGCTCGACCTGCGAGAGCACCGGGTACTCGCGGATGTCCTCGAGGTAGCGCGCCACCCAGTCGAGCGCGGCCGCCCCGTCCTCGCGGAACGTGCTCACGCCTTGAGCTTCTCGATCTCGGCCCACGAGCGCGTGTTGAGCACCTGCTCCTTCGTCAGCCACGCCCGCCGGGCGAGGCCGACGCCGAGCTCGGCGTAGTCGAGCGCGGTGGTCGAGTGCGCGTCGGTGTCGATCGGGATCATCACGCCGGCCGCGCCGGCGAGCCGGGCGTGGACGTCGCGCATGTCGAGCCGGTCGGGCTGGCTGTTGATCTCGAGCGCGGTGCGCGTCTCGACCGCACGCGCGACGACGCGGTCGAGGTCGAGGTCGGCCCCGGGACGGCGCGAGATCCGGCGGCCCGTCAGGTGGCCGATGCAGTCGACGTGCGGGTTGTCGATCGCCGCGAGCACCCGCTCGGTCGGGTTCTTGTCGAGCGACGTGTGGAGCGAGGCGACCACCCAGTCGAGCTGGGCCAGGAGCTCGTCGGGCATGTCGACCTCGCCGCGCGCCGTGATGTTGGCCTCGACGCCGCGGAGGACGCGGAACGGCGTCGAGCTTCGCGTTGACCGCGTCGATCTCCAGCCACTGCGCCTCGATCCTGCCCTCGCGGAGATAGTGCGAGTGGTCGGTGAGGCAGAGGAACTCGTAGCCGCGGGCTGCGGCGGCGAGGGCCATCTCCTCGATCGACGCCTTGCCGTCGGACGACCAGGTCGAGTGGCAGTGCATCTCGCCCCGCAGGTCGCCGAGCTCGACGAGCTCGGGCAGCGACCCGTTCCGGGCCGCCTCGAGCTCGCCGCCGTTCTCGCGCAGCTCCGGCGGGATGAAGCTGTAGCCGAGGAAGGCGTAGAGGGCCTCCTCGTCGCGGAACGTCTTCACCTCGCCGGTCTCGACGACGGTGACCCCGTACTCCGAGATCGAGAGCCCGTTCCGCTGCGCCTGCTCGCGCAGCGCGACGTTGTGGTCCTTCGAGCCGGTGAAGTGCTGGAGGAGGTCGCCGTAGCTCTCGGGCGGCACCACCCGGAGGTCGAGGCGAAGGCCCTGCTTGCTGATCACGGTGGCCTTGGTGTCACCGTGAGCGACGACCTCGAGCACCCACGGGAGCCCGACGAAGAACGCGGTCAGCGCGGCCGGATCGGTCGCGGTCGCGATCACGTCGAGGTCGCGGAAGGTCTCGCGCCGGCGGCGCGTGCTGCCCGCCTCGGAGACGTCGATCGCCGACGGGTGCGCCCGCAGCGCCTCGACCACCTCGCGCACGACCGGCAGCCCCTTCCCGAGCAGCCCGCGGCGGGGCTCCGACGTCGCCCTGGCCCTCGGCGAGCGCCTTCAGGATCTTCGCCTCGGTCGCAGCGCCCATGCCCGAGAGCGTCCGCAGCTGCTCGCCCTCGGCTGCCGTCTTCAGCTCGGCGAGCGTCGTGACGCCGAGCTCGCGCCAGATCCTGCGCCGCCGTCTTCGGGCCGAGCCCCGGCAGCCGCATGAACGACGCGACCTCGCCGGGAACCTCGGCGCGCCGCTTGGCGAGCGCCTCCATGTCGCCCGTCTCGATGACCTCGACGATCTTCGCCTCGATCGTCTTGCCGATGTCCGGCAGCTCCTTCGCCTTCCCCTCGAGCGCAAGCTCGGCGACCGACGAGGCGGTGTCGCGGATCCGCGTCGCGGCGCGGCGGTACGCGGCGACGCGAAAAGACTGCTCACCGAGGATCTCGGACAGGTCGGCCAGCAGGTCGAGCCGGTCCGCGAGATCGCCGTTGCGAGGGAGCGCCGCGACCATGCCACGATCATAGGGCGGCCGGGACGGGCAAGATTGACCGATGCGCGCGATGGTCTGCCTGCCGACGTACAACGAGCGAGAGAACCTCGAGCCGATGGTGCGGGCGCTCGGCGAGCAGATCGACACCGCCCGCGACCGCGTGCTCGTGATCGACGACAACTCTCCCGACGGCACGGGAGCGATCGCCGACGAGCTCGCAGGCGGAGCTGCCCTGGGTCGAGGTGCTGCATCGCGAGGGCAAGGAAGGGCTCGGGAAGGCGTACCTCGCCGGATTCCACCACGCCCTCGCAGAGGGCGCCGAGCTCGTGCTCGAGATCGACTGCGACTTCTCCCACGACCCGAAGGAAGTCGCCGCACCTGATCGCCACCTGCGAGGCAGGCGCCGATCTCGCCCTCGGCTCCCGCTGGGTCGACGGCGGCGGCACCGTCAACTGGGGCCGCGGCCGGATGTTCGTCTCCCGCGGCGGGAGCTTCTACGCACGCACGATCCTCGGGGTGCACGTGCGCGACCTGACGGGCGGCTTCAAGTGCTTCCGCCGCACCGTCCTCGAGACGATCGATCTCGACGCGATCGCCGCCAAGGGCTACGGCTTCCAGATCGAGACGACCTACCGCGCCCTCCGCGCCGGCTTCAAGGTGGTCGAGATCCCGATCACGTTCGTCGACCGGCGCGTCGGCGAGTCGAAGATGGACGGCTCGATCGTCGTCGAGGCGATGCTCCAGGTGCCGGTGCTGCGCTACCGGGCGCTGCGCGGCCAGCTGTAGACGCCGGCGACACGCCTCGCCCCTACACTTTCCCTATGGACGAGGTCACCGACGCGACGTTCGCCGACGAGGTGCTCGGCAGCGAGATCCCGGTGATCGTCGAGTTCGGCGCGCCCTGGTGCCGGCCGTGCAAGGCGATCGAGCCGGCCCTGACCGAGATCGCCGACGGCGCTGCCGGGCGCGTTCGCCTCGTCAAGCTCGACATCGACACGAGCCTCGGCACCCCGTCCCGCTACGGCGTCCTCTCGGTGCCGACCGTGATCCTGTTCGCCGGCGGCGAGGCCCGCGAGACGCTGATCGGCCCGCAGGGCAAGAGCAAGTACGAGCGGACGTTCGCTCCGTACCTGGACGCCGAGGCGTGACCCGCTGACGCGTCCCTGGGACGACCTGCTCTTCGGCGAGGAGCTCGCCTCCCGCGACGAGCGAGCCCCCACGCGACGCCCGCTTCGAGCCGCTCCCGCCCGACCTCGACCCGCGCGTCGCGGCGGCGCTCGCCGACGAGCGGCATCGACCGCCTCTACGCCCAGCAGGGCGAGACCTGGGAGGCGGCCGCCCGCGGCGAGGACGTCATCGTCACGACGGCAACCGCGTCGGGAAAGTCGCTCGCCTTCAACCTCCCCGTGCTCGACGCGATCGCGCGCGAGCCGACGGCGCGGGCGCTCTACCTCTACCCGACGAAGGCGCTGACCCAGGATCAGGCGCGAAGCCTGGCGCGGCTACGCCTCGGCGGGATCCGCCCGGCGATCTACGACGGCGACACCGAGCCCGAGCGGCGGGCGCAGATCCGCAAGACCGCGAACGTGATCCTGACGAACCCCGACATGCTCCACGTCGGCATCCTGCCGAACCACGATCGCTGGGGCGACGTGCTCCACAACCTGCGCTACGTCGTCGTCGACGAGGCGCACGTCTATCGCGGCGTCTTCGGGTCGCACGTCGGCAACGTGCTCCGGCGGCTGCAGCGACTGGCCCTGACGTACGGCGCCGAGCCGCAGTTCCTGCTCGCGTCGGCGACGATCGCGAACGCCGGCGAGCTCGCGCTGGCGCTGACCGGGCGGCCGGCCACGGTGGTCGACTCCGACTCGTCCGCCCGCGCCGAGCGCGACGTCGTGCTCTGGAATCCGGCCCTGCTCGACCCCGAGCTCGGCGTGCGGGCGAGCGCGCTCTCGGAGGCGTCGCTGCTCATGTCCGGCCTCGTCTCGCGCGGCCTGCGCACGATCTGCTTCGCGAAGAGCCGCAAGGCGGCCGAGCTGATCCACCGCTTCACCTCCGACCGGGTCGACACCGCGACCGCTGCCCGGCTGGCGCCGTACCGGGCCGGCTACACGCCCACGCAGCGTCGCGAGATCGAGCGCCGGCTGATGGACGGCGAGCTGCTCGGAGTCTCGGCGACCGATGCGCTCGAGCTCGGGATCGACATCGGCGAGCTCGACTGCGCGATCTCGGTGGGCTTCCCCGGCACCGTCGCCTCGCTGCGCCAGCAGTGGGGCCGGGCCGGGCGCCGCGGTCACGGGCTCGCGGTGCTGATCGCGAGCGAGGACGCGCTCGACCAGTTCTTCATGCGCGAGCCCGAGACCCTGCTCGGGCGGCAGGTCGAGGCGACGCGGCTCGATCACGCGAACCCGCGGATCCTCGATCCCCACGTCTACGCCGCCGCCTACGAGGGGCCGATCAGGCCGGCGGACGCCGCCACGCTCGGGCCCGAGGCGCTCGAGCGCGCCGAGCTGCTGCCGGAGCTCGAGCGGACGCCTGCCGGCTTCGTCTGGAAGGGCCGCGACTCCCCCGCCGGCCGGTTCGGGCTCCGCTCGGGCGGCCAGGACTCGTTCACGATCGTCGACGGCACCACCGGCTCGATCCTCGGGCTCGTCGAGCGGGAGCGGGCCTACTCGTCGGTGCACGAGGGCGCCGTCTACCTCCACCTCGGCGAGCAGTACCTGGTGCGGGCGCTCGACGACGGCGCCCGCACCGCGATCGTCGAGCCGGCCGCGCGTCGACTGGTACACGCAGGTGAAGAAGGACACCGAGACCGCGATCGAGCAGCCGCTCCGCTCGGCGCGCGTGGCCGGCGTCGACCTCCAGTTCGGCCGCGTCTCGGTCACCGAGCAGGTGATCGCGTATCAGCGCAAGGCGATCCGGGACGGATCGACGCTGGACGTGGTGCCGCTGATCCTGCCGCAGGTCACCTTCGAGACCGAGGCGGTGTGGTTCTGCCCCGACGGCAACCTGATGGAGGGGCTCGAGGAGATGCCGAAGCTGCTCGGGGCGCTGCACGCGGCCGAGCACGCGCTGATCTCGCTGCTGCCGCTCTGGGCGATGTGCGACCGCTGGGACATCGGCGGCCTCTCGACGAACCTCCACTTCCAGACCGGGCTGCCGACCGTGTTCGTCTACGACGGCCACGCGGGCGGCGTCGGCATCACCGAGCGCGGGTTCGACAGCTTCGCGGGGTGGGTCGCGGACACGGCGCACCTGCTCGCGGGGTGCCCGTGCACGAACGGCTGCCCCTCCTGCGTCCAGAGCCCGAAGTGCGGGAACCTGAACGAGATGCTCGACAAGGAGGCCGCGCAGCTGCTCTTGCAGCGCATGACTGGCAGCGACTGACGCCACGCGCTTGCACCAAGCGTCCTTCTCCACTATTCTGGTAGACATTGTGGTAATACCAGGAATGAGGACGCCTTATGACTGAGTTGCTCACGCATCCCGCCCACGGACAGCTCGCACCCTGGCTCGACGAGGAGGTGGCGGACGACCGAGACCTGACCCCGGACGAGCTTCGGCTCCTTGCCGAACGAATCGGACGCGAGCCCGCCCTCTGGCGACCCCAGGTCCGCCACGACCCACACGAGCGCTACTCGGTGCTGCTCCACCGACGGGAGCAGCTCGACGTCTGGCTCCTCTGCTGGCTCGACGTGCAGGAGACCGGGCTCCACGACCACGATCGCTCGGCGGGGGCGCTGTACGTCTGCGATGGGACGCTCGTCGAGGACGTCCTGCGCTTCAACTCGTCCAGCTCGCTCGGCAGCGCCCGGCGGCGGTTGGGTGCAGGAACGAGCCGAGGGTTCGACGTCGGCCACGTTCACGGCGTGCGCAATCTCGGCCCGGACCCGGCAACCTCGATCCACGTCTACTCCCCGGCACTCCGCGGGATGGGGCACTACGAGCTCGGCAGCGGCGGCGTGCGCCGCGTTCAGCGCAGCTACGACGACGGGGCGCTGGAGCCGTGACGATCACGGAGAGCCTCGAGCGGCGCGCGCCCGCGCAGGACACCTGGCCGCTGTTCGGGATCAGGCTCACGACGCCGAGGCTCGAGCTCCGCGTCGTCGACGACAGCCTGATTCCCGAGCTCGCCCGGGTCGCCCGGGACGGCGTCCACGATCCCGACCACATGCCGTTCGGCAACGGCTGGACCGACCGGCCCGACGAGGACTGGCACACGGGCTTCGCCCGCTACTTCTGGCGGCAGCGTGGACGCTGGGACGTCAACTCTGGTCGCTTCCGTTCGCGGTCCTCGCCGACGGCGCCCCGATCGGCGTCCAGCAGCTGACGGCCGAGGACTTTCCCGTGCTGCGAGACGTTCGGCACGGGATCCTGGCTCTCGCTCGCCCAGCACGGACAGGGCCTGGGAACGGAGATGAGGGCCGCCGTGCTCCACTTCGGCTTTCGGGTTCTCGGCGCCGAGCTCGCCGTCACCGGGGCGTTCCCGACGAACAAGGGCTCGATCCGGGTGTCGGAGAAGATCGGCTATCTCCCGAACGGTGTTCGCCGCGACCGCGTCCGCGGCCGACCCGTCGACTCCGTGCTCTTCCGGCTCCCGCGCGAGCTGTGGGAGAGCTCGAGCACCGTCCCCGTCGAGGTCGAGGGATTCGAGGGCTGCGAGCGTCTGTTCGGGCTCGGACGCGGCACGCGAGGAGGCTGGTCTCGTGTGAGCGTCGCAGCGGTCTGGGACAATGTCGGCGTGGCGTTGCCACTCTGGCCCGACCCGACGAGCTCGACGAGATCAACCTCGACTTCGCCGCGACGACGCCTGCGCTCGTCGCGGCGGTCGAGGCCGTCCAGGCGGCGATCCCGTGGTACGGCAGCCTCCACCGCGGCGGCGGGCCGCAAGAGCGCCTACTCGACGACGCTGTTCGAGGAGGCGCGCTGCTCGGTGGCCCGCTTCGTCGGCTGCGACGACGCCGACGACGTGGTCTTCGTCCGCAACACGACCGAGGCGGCGAACCTGCTGGCGGTCGCCCTGCCGCCCGGAACCCGGGTGCTGTGCTCGTCGTTCGAGCACCACGCGAACCTGCTCCCCTGGCGCCAGCACCGCGTCACGCACCTGCCGTTCACGACGACCGCCGCCGCCTTCCTCGCCGCGGCGGCCGATGCGCTCGAGGAGGCCGAGCGCGCCGGCGATCCGTTCTCGCTCGTCGCGATCACCGGCGCCTCGAACGTCACCGGCGAGGTGCCGCCGGTCGCGGAGGTCGCCCGGCTCGCTCACGCGCGCGGCGCGCTCGTCTTCGTCGATGCCGCCCAGCTCGCACCGCACCGTCGGATCGACCTCCACGAGCTCGGGGCCGACTTCCTCGCCTTCTCCGGGCACAAGGTCTACGCGCCGTTCGGCACCGGAGTGCTCGTCTCGCCGGCGGACGGGCTCGCCGAACGGATCGCCGCTGCTCCACGGCGGCGGCGCCGTGCGGCTCGTCACGCTCGACGGTGTCGCCTGGGCCGAGACGCCGCGGCGGTACGAGGCCGGGACGCCGAACCTGCTCGGGGCCGTCGCGCTCGGGGCGGCCTGCGACGCGCTCGCGTCGTACGGCATGGATGCCGTCGCCGAGCACGAGCGGCTGCTCGCGAGCGTGCTCTGGGACGGGCTCGACGCGATCGGCGGCGTGCGACAGCTCCACCAGTGGACGGATGCGCCCGATCGCGTCGGTGTCGCCGCGTTCACCGCCGACGGGCTGGACGGCGCACGAGCTCGGGACGCATCTGGCCGACCGCGGGATCGCCGTCCGAGCCGGCTCGTTCTGCGCCCATCCGTTCGTCGCCCACCTGCTCGGCGTCGAGCGCAGCCGACACGGCGCGGCTGCTGCACGAGGCCGAGTGTGGCGAGGACGTCACGATTCCCGGTGCCGTTCGCGCCAGCATCGGGCTCGGCACGACGCGGGCCGACATCGACGCGTTCCTCGCCGCGATCGCCGAGGCGGAGGCTCTCACGCCCGCCTAACCAGCCGCTGTCGATTTCCGCGCCGCGCCGTTCGTCGTCTTCGTGCAATCGTTCAGACAACGGCGAAGGGAGGTAGCAGTGGAGTTCATGGCACTGGTGTACGGCGACCCCGACGGCTGGGAGCGGCTCTCGGAGGCGGAGCAGCGCGACGCGCGTATCGAGGGCTACATGGCGGTCTCGGAGGAGGCAACCGCGGCAGGAGCGCTCGTCGACGCGAGCGGCTCGAGTCGACGGCCTCGGCGACGAGCGTCCGCGTCCGCAACGGCGACTCGGTCGTCACCGACGGCCCGTACGCCGAGGTGAAGGAGTCGCTCGGCGGCTACTACCTCTTCTCGTGCGACACGCTCGACGAGGCGATCGGCTGGGCGGCGAAGATCCCGGCCGCCGGCACGGCGGAGCGATCGAGATCCGGCCGGTCCACGTCGACGAGGAGGCAGCAGCATGAAGTACGCGATGCTCGTCTACAGCGACCAGTCGTCGTGGGAGGCGATCTCCGAGGAGGAGGCGGCGCGGCATGAGAGCAGAGTCGATGCCCCGCTGGATCGCAGCTCTTCGAGGAGATCGGGAAGGCCGACCCGAGCGTGCAGGGCCGCGAGCTCGAGAGCGCGTCCGAGGCGAAGGTCGTGCGGGTCGTCGACGGCGAGACGATCGTCACCGACGGGCCGTTCGCCGAGACGAAGGAGCAGCTCGGCGGCATCTTCGTGACGGAGCTTCCCGACCTCGACGAGGCGATCCGGCATCGCCGCGCTCGTCCCGACGGCGGAGTACGGCACCCTCGAGATCCGGCCACTGATCCGTCCGGTGAGCGAGCGCGTCGCCGCGGTCTACGCAGAGGAATGGCCGCGGTGCGTCGCGATCCTGACCCGCGTCCTCGGCGATCTCGAACGCGCCGAGGACGCGGTGCAGGATGCCTTTGCGACGGCGCTCGAGCGCTGGCCGCGGGACGGGATTCCCGACAACCCGGGCGCGTGGATCGTCACCGCCGCCCGCAACCGCGCCATCGACCGGATCCGTCGTGAGCGCGTTCTCGCCGACAAGACTGCGCATGCTCGCCCGCCTCGAGTCGCTGCCCGTGGACCCCGACGAGATGAGCGCCCTGCCGGACGAGCGCCTCGCGCTCGTGTTCACGTGCTGCCATCCCGCGCTCGCCGCCGACGTGCAGATCGCGCTCACCCTGCGCGATCGTCGGCGGGCTGACGACGACCGAGATCGCCGCCGCGTTTCTCGTTCCCGAGCAGACGATGGCGCAGCGGCTCGTCCGCGCCAAGAGCAAGATCCGGACGGCCGGGATCCCGTTCCGGGTCCCTGCCGACGCGATCCTGCCCGACCGGCTCGGCGCCGCGCTGCGAGTGATCTACCTGATCTTCAACGAGGGCTACGCCTCGAGTCGAGGCTCGTCACTCGTGCGCCGCGATCTCTGCAGCGAGGCGATCCGGCTCGCGAAGCTGCTGTGCGTGCTGATGCCCGACGAGCCCGAGGCGTTCGGGCTGCTCGCGCTGATGCTGCTGCAGGACTCCCGCCGCGACGCGCGCCTCTCGCCCGACGGCGAGCTCGTGCTGCTCGCCGACCAGGATCGCGGCCTCTGGGATGCGCGCGAGATCGACGAGGGCCTGCGGATGCTCGAGCGGGCCGAGGCGTTCCGCCGGCCCGGGCTCTACCAGCTGCAGGCGGCGATCGCAGCCGGGCACGCCCAGGGCTCCGACCCGGCGACCGTCGTCGCGGCGTACGAGGCGCTGCTGCAACTCGACGGCACGCCGGTCGCCCGGCTCAACCACGCCGCTGCAGTCGCGCTCGCCGGCGACGTCGAGGAGGGCCTGCGCCTGATCGACGCGATCGACGGGCTCGACGAGTACCGCCACTACCACTCGGCCAGGGCCGATCTGCTCCGGCGCCTCGGCCGCACCGACGAGGCGGCCGGCGCCTACCGGCGCGCGATCGAGCTCACCGACGACGGGCCCGAGAGGCGGTTCCTCGAACGGACGCCTGGGCGAGATCGGCGTCGAACGCGCCAGAATGACGCCATGCGCGTCTCCGCCAAGGTCGACTACGCCCTCCGCGCGTCGATCGAGCTCGCCGCGGCCGCTCCCGGGCAGGTCAAGGGCGAGCGCCTCGCCACCGCCCAGGCGATCCCGCACAAGTTCCTCGAGAACATCCTCGCCGACCTCCGCAACGGCGGCCTCGTCGCGAGCCAGCGCGGCGCCGACGGCGGCTACCGGCTCGCGCGCCCGCCCGCCGAGATCACCGTCGCCGACGTGATCCGCGTCGTCGAGGGACCGATCGCGAGCGTCCGCGGCGAGCGGCCCGACGAGCTCAGCTACGACGGCACGGCCGTGCCGTTGCGGGACGTCTGGATCGAGCTCCGCGCTGCGATGCGCGGCGTGCTCGAGCAGACCACGCTCGCCGATCTCGTCGAGCGCGGCCGCACGGCGGGCCGGAGCGGGCACGCCCGCCGCTCCTACGTGAAGGTCGTGTGCCGGGTGGGCTTGACGTAGACGATCTGCCCGGGAGCGAACTCGTTCAGCTCGGCGTTGTCCCGGGTCGTCTGCACCGAGAGGCGCTCGCCGTCGGTGCCGACGAGCTCGAGCCGGACGTTGAAGCCGAGGTGGACGACGCGGTCGATCATCACCTCGCTCGTCGAGCCGTTCGGCTCCAGCGTGATCTCGAGGTCGTGCGGCCGCACGAAGCGTGCCGCCGATCTCGTGCGCCTGGCCGACGAACGTCATCACGAACTCGTTGGCCGGCTCGCTCGTAGACGTCCCGCGGCGCGCCGATCTGCTCGACGTGGCCCTGGCTCATCACGACGATCTGGTCGGCGACCTCCATCGCCTCCTCCTGGTCGTGCGTGACGATCACGGTCGTCGTGTGCGTCTCGTCGTGGAGGCGGCGCAGCCACTCACGGAGCTCGGCCCGCACCTGCGCGTCGAGCGCGCCGAAGGGCTCGTCGAGGAGGAGCACGGCCGGATCGATCGCGAGCGCGCGGGCCAGCCCCATCCGCTGCCGCTGGCCGCCGGAGAGCTGCGCCGGGATAGCGCTTCGCGAGGCCCTCGAGCTGGACGAGCTTGAGGAGCTGGTTGACCCGCTCCTGGATCTCGGCCTTCGGCCGCTTCCGGATCTTGAGGCCGAACGCGACGTTGTCGTACACCGTCATGTGCTTGAAGGCTGCGTAGTGCTGGAAGACGAAGCCGACGCCGCGTTCCTGCGGCGGGCGCCCGGTGACGTTCTTGTCGTCGATGAAGACGGCGCCCTCGTCGGCCGTCTCGAGCCCGGCGATGATCCGGAGCAGCGTCGACTTGCCGCTGCCGCTCGGACCGAGGAGCGCCGTCAGCGATCCCGGCTTGACCTCCACCGAGACGTCGTCGAGCGCGACAAAGTCGTCGAAGCGCTTCGTGATGCGCCTGACCGAGATCGACATCAGTACCGGGACTCCTTCGGTTGGAGGAAGATCATCGCAATGAGAATGATGACGGCGGTCGCCGCGAGGACGAAGGCGATGCCGTAGGCGGGAGCGTATTCGCCGTACGCGAACTGGTACGCGTCCTCGACCCGCAGCGTGGCCGTCTGCGTCTGGCCCGCGAAGTTGCCGGACACGACCGCGACCGCGCCGAACTCGCCGATGCCGCGGGCGGCCGTGAGGACGACGCCGTAGATGACGGCCCAGCGGATCGCCGGCAGCGTGACGCGCCAGAACGTCTGCCAGCCCGATGGCCCCGAGCGTCTGCGCGGCCTGCTCCTGCTCGGTGCCGATCTCGCGCAGCGTCGGAACCACCTCGCGGACGACGAACGGCAGCGTGACGAAGATCGTGGCGAGGATGATCGACGGCTTCGCGAAGAGGATCTCGTAGCCGTTCCGCTGGAACCAGCCGAGCCAGCCGCTGCGCGCTGTAGAGCGAGACGAGCGCGAAGCCCACGATCACCGGCGAGAGCGAGAGGGGCAGGTCGACGAAGGCGTTGAGGAAGCCCCGGCCGCGGATCTTGCCGCGCACGATCAGGAGCGCGCAGACGATCCCGAAGATCGTGTTCACGACGACCGCGATCGCCGTGACCATGAGCGTGAGCTTGAACGCCGAGATCGTGTCGGGATCCGTGATCGCCGCCCAGGCGGCGTCCAGGTCCCCGAGCGTGCGCCACACCATCATCAGGATCGGCCCGATCAGGATCAGCAGCAGGTAGCCGAGCCGACGAAGCGGAGCGCGTACGCCATGCCTACCCATGCTCGTGCCTCGTGACGAGCCAGCGGAGCCCGCCGATTCCGAGCAGGACGGCGAACGAGACGAGCAGGAGCACGACGGCGACGGCCGCGGAGCCCTCGGGGTCCTGGGAGATCCGGTGGAAGAGGAAGACCGAGGCGACCTCGGTCTTGAACGGCAGGTTGCCGGCGATCAGGACGATCGCTCCGATCTCGCCGACCGCGCGCGCGAACGCCATCGCGACGCCCGAGAGGATCCCGGGCAGGATGTTCGGGAACACGATCTTGCGGAACGTGGTGAACTCGCTCGCACCGAGCGAGCGCGCCGCCTCCTCGAGCTCCTCGTCGAGCTCGATCAGCACCGGCTGCACCGACCGGACGACGAAGGGGAGCGTCACGAAGAGCAGCGCCAGGTAGATCGCGCACCGCGTGAACGTCACGTTGGCGTCGTAGTGGTGCCCGCCGATCGTGAAGTCGATCGGCGTCTGCGGGCCGTAGAGCGCCATGATCACGAGCCCCGCGACGATCGTCGGCAGCGCGAACGGCAGGTCGATGATCGCGTTGATGACCGACTTGCCGGCGAACGAGTCGCGCACGAGCACCCACGCGATGATCGTCCCGAACACCGCCGTCGTGAGCACCGCGAGCGCCGACATCGCGAGCGTCAGCTTGAGGGCAGACGACGGCCTCCGGCGACGAGACGACCTCCCAGAAGCCCGACCAGCCGAGATCGGCCGCCTTCGAGGCGACGGCGGCGATCGGCAGCACGACGATGATCAGCAGGAACGTCGTGACGAGGCCGACCTGCAGGGAGAGGGCCGATGAGACCCTCTCCCTGCGGTGCGCGGCAGGCGCCGGTAGTCCCGGCGCCTCGGTGATGGTGCTGCTCGACACTGTTAGCCGGTCGAGACCCCGAGCGACTGCTCGATCTTCTGCATGATGCTGTTGTTCGGGTCGAACCACTTCTTGTCGACCGCGCGCCAGCCGCCGAGCAGCGGGCTCGTGATCGTTCGTCTGGCCGGGCCGCACCGGGAACTTGTTGCCCGCCTCGGCGAGCGCCTTCTTGTCGACGGGCCGGTAGCCGTTGTCGGCGAGGATCTTCTGCGCCGGATACGTCTTGAGGAAGCGCGAGAACAGGTTCCACTCGGTCTTGTGCTCGCTGTTCTGGAGACCGGCGGCGTAGACGTCGATCAGCATCGTCTGGCGCGGGATCACGTACGGGATCTTGCCGTTGATCGCCTCGCTCTCGAACGTGAGCAGCACGTCGCCCTTGCCCGAGAGGAACGTGTTGGTCGCGTTCGAGCCCGGACGAGTCCTGCGAGACGACGTTGTTCTTGTAGAACTTCTGCAGGTAGGCGATCGCCTGCTTGTCGGTCTTGCCGAGCTTCCGCTGCGCGACGTAGGCGGCGAGGATGTTCCACTTCGCGATGCCGCCCGTGAACGGGTTCACGGTCACGACCTGGACGCCGGGCTTGACCAGGTCGTTCCAGCCCTTGATCTTCTTCGGGTTGCCGTTGCGCAGCCCGAAGACGACGACGGAGTGCCAGACGACGCCGTTGTAGCTCTGCTTGTCCCAGTTCTTGTTGATCAGGCCCTTGTCGACCAGGTTGTTGATGTCGTTGCCCGTGTTCAGGATCACGCCGTCGGCGGGCAGGCCGTTCGCGACCGCCTGGCCCTGCGCCGACGACGGGCCGTACGACGCCCTGCACGTTGATGCCCGCGCCCTGCGGCGTCTTCTTGAACTCCGCGATCAGCTTGTCGATCACCGGCCGCGGCGTCGAGTACGCGACCAGGTTCAACGTCACGTCCTGCTTGGCTCCGGAAGCCGATGCCGCGAGCACGGCCGCGACGGCGGTCGAGCGCGAGCATCAGCGGAAGAACACGTTTATGCATGGAACAAACCCCTCCTGAGTAGCTTCCCGACAGGCTTACTAGACTATTTGAGTTGCATATATATCAGATAAGCATTTGTAGTGGTAGAGGGTGCGACTTGCGCTGCGTGGCGCCGGATCGCGAGCATCTCTGGATGGCACCGGTGAGAGAGACGAGCGCACGCGGCGGCACGCTCGTGCTCGGCGGCGGCTTCGCCGGCGCCTACGTCGCCCGCCTGCTCGGCAAGCGCGGCGCCACGATCGTCTCCGCCCACAACTCGATGCTCTACACGCCGCTCCTGCCCGAGGCGGCGTCCGGCACGCTCGAGCCGCGGCACGTCGTCGTCCCGCTGCGCCAGATGTGCCCGCACGCCGACCTCGTGCTCGGCCACGCAACCGCCGCTCGACCTCGAGACGCGCACCGTCACCGCCGACACGATCGCCGGGCCGGCCGACGATCGCCTACGAGCGGCTCGTCGTCGCGCTCGGCGCCGTCAACCGCGTCTTCCCGGTGCCCGGCCTCGCCGAGCACGGCCGCGGCTTCAAGGATCTCGCCGACGGCGATCGCGCTTCGCAACCACGTGCTGCAGCGGCTCGAGGCGGCGTCGGCCGGCGGGCCCGGAGTCGGAGCTCGGCTTCGTGTTCGTCGGCGCGGGCTACGCCGGCGTCGAGGCGCTCGCCGAGCTCAACGACCTCGCGCACGCCGCGCTCCGCTACTACCCGGCGCTGCGCGACGTGAAGCAGCGCTGGGTGCTCGTCGACGCGGCTCCGACGATCCTGGCCGAGATCCCGCGCAGGCTCGGCACCTACGCCGGCCGCAAGCTCGAGCAACGCGGCGTCGAGATCCACGTCAGCGAGACGCTCACCTCCTACGACGGCGAGACGGCCGTCCTCTCGGGCGGCACGACCGTTCCGGCGCACACGCTCGTCTGGACGGCCGGCGTCAAGGCCTCGCCGTTGCTCCAGCGAGCTCGGCCTGCCGCTCGACGACCGCGGCCGCGTGCGCGGTCGACGCGACGCTACGCGTCGAGGGGCTCGACGACGTCTGGTCGCTCGGCGACTGCGCCGCGGTGCCGAACACCCGCACGCCCGGGGCAGACCGATCCGCCGACCTGCCAGCACGCGCTGCGCCAGGCGCGGCGGCTCGCGAAGAACCTCACCGGCGAGCCGCAGCCGTACGGCTACCGCATGCTCGGCCAGGTCGCGACGCTCGGCCGCTTCAAGGGCATCGCCGACGTGATGGGCGTGCACGTCTCGGGCTTCCTCGGCTGGTTCATCGCGCGCTCCTACCACCTCTACGCGCTGCCGCTCTTCAGCCGCAAGGCGCGGGTCGTGGCCGACTGGACGACGTCGCTCTTCTTCCGGCGCGACATCGCCGAGCTGTCGAGCCTCGGGCACCCGGAGGGGCTGGAGCCGTGATCGACGCGACGGCGCTGTTCGGTCCGCGCGATCGACTGACGCTCAGCCGATCGAGCGCAGCGCCGCCGCGAGCGACTGACGCAGCTCGAGCACCGGCGCGAAGAGGTCGCCGTGGCGGGCCACCCGCGCGCGAACCTCGTCCATCGTGAAGACGCGTCGGGGTCGAGGCCCTCGTGCACCTCGTCCCAGGCGAGCGGCGTCGAGACGATCGCGCCGGCCCGCGGCCGCACCGAGTAGACGACGGCCGTCGTCTTGCCGGGGCCGTTCTGGTTCGCGTCGACGAGCACGCCGCGCCGCTTGCGCTTCGTCCACTCGGTCGTGACGAGGCCCGGGTGCGTCCGCTCGAGCGCGCCGGCGATCACCGAGGCGAAGGAGCGGGCCGCGTCGAAGCCCTGCCGCCGCGCGATCGGAACGAGCACGTGGATCCCGCGCGAGCCGCTCGTCTTCGGGAAGCTCTCGAGCCCGGCGAGGTCGAGGAGCTGCTTGACGAGCAGCGCCACCTCGATCACCTCGGGGAAGCCGACGTCGTCGGACGGGTCGAGATCGAACATGACCCAGTCGGGCCGGTCGGGCTTGTCGACGCGCGACGCCCAGGCGTTCATGTCGATGCAGCCCATGTTGACCATCCAGAGGAGCGCGAGCTCGTCGTTGACGAGCGGGTAGTCGATGATCCGCTTCTCGCCGTCGCGGGTCGAGGCCGGGAACGGCGCGCGCTTGATCCAGTCCGGCATGTGCGACGGCGCGTCCTTCTGGAAGAAGAACTTGCCCTGCCAGCCGTCGGGGTAGCGCTTCATCGTGAACGGCCGGTCGCGCAGGTGCGGCACGAGCACGGGAGCGATGTCGCGGTAGTACGCGAGCAGGTCGCCCTTCGTGATCCCCTCGTCCGGCCAGAACGGCTTGTCGAGGTTCGACAGCTTGAGGACGCGCGCGCCGCGGCGGATCTCGGACGGCATCGGCACGTGCTCGGCGACCACCTCGTCAGCCAGCTTATCCTCGCGCAGGCCGAGGTACACGGGCGCCCGCAGCCGGCCGTCGCGCGTCCACTCGGCGAACTCGATCTCGGCGACGAGCGTCGGCTCGACCCAGGTCACGTCGCCGCGCCGGACCTTCGGCATCTTCGGCTCCTCGGCGAACGGCGTCGTCGGCCGCTGCAGCGGCTTCAGGAGCGCTCTCGAGCCGATCGAGCTCGCGGTCGGTGAACCCGGTGCCGACGTTGCCCGCGTAGCGGAGCCCGTCGGCCGCGTGGACGCCGAGCACGAGCGCTCCGATCCCGCTCGAGCGGCGGCCCTGGCCGCGCGTGAAGCCGGCGATGACGAGCTCCTGGCTGCTCTTCAGCTTCAGCTTGCGCCAGTCCGTCGTGCGGCGCCCCGGCCGGTACGGCGAGTCGACCAGCTTGGCGACGACCCCCTCGAGCCCGTGCTCGCGCGCGGCGCGCTCGAGCGCGGCACCGTCGTCGAACGACGGCGAGACGAGGACGCCCTCGACCGAGGTGTCGACGAGCTGCTCGAGCGCCTCGCGCCGCTCGGCGTAGGTCCGGTCGATGAGCGGCTCGCCGTCCACCTCGAGCACGTCGAAGGCGACGAAGACGAGCGCGCCCGCTCCCTGCTGGAGCAGCGCCGAAGCCCGAGCGGCCCGTCTCGTCGAGCGCGCAGATCTCGCCGTCGAGCACCGCGGAGGGCGAGCGCACCGCGAGGCCGACGGCGCGGGCCGCCGCGGCGAAGCGCGGTCGTGAGGTCGTTGTCGTTGCGGCTCCGGAAGGTGACGACGCCGCCGTCGACGCGCGCGAGGGCCCTGAACCCGTCCCACTTCGGCTCGAACGCCCAGCCCTCGCCGATCGGCAGCGACGTCGGTGGCAGTGGCGAGCATCGGCGCGTACTCGCGCGCTCTTCGGCGCCCGTCGTCCTTGCGCAGCAGCAGCCAGTTCTTCTCCTTGCCGTCGAGGTGGGCCGGCACGAGCGTCCAGAGCCCGTCGAGGCGGCTCGCCGTGGAGCCGCACCGTGAGCCCGCCGTCCTTCTTCTCCTCGACGAGCTCGTAGGTGCCCCGGTCCCAGATCTCGACCGTGCCGGCGCCGTACTGGCCCGGCCGGGATCTCGCCCTCGAAGTCGCCGTAGTCGAGCGGGTGATCCTCGACGTGCACCGCCAGGTGCCGCTCGCCGAGCGCGAGCGGCACGCCCTTCGGCACCGCCCAGCTCAGCAGCACCCCGTCCCGCTCGAGGCGGAAGTCGTAGTGGAGGCTCCGCGCGGCGTGCCGCTGGACGACGAAGCGGAGCGTGTCGCCGGCCGCCTTGCCGCCGAACGGCTCGGGCGTGCGCTTCGGATCGCGCTTCTGGCGGTACTTCGTCGAGCGGCATCACTGCATGATCGCCGAATCACGACCGCTGCTTAACATCTTCGTCACACTCGGGATCTTTTCCCTGCAAAACGGCGCTTAACGAGCGGGGGATAAGCCTGTGGAAAGTGTGGAGAGTATCCCGGCGAGGCTACTCGAGCTCGGCCGAGCGGAGCTTCTGCGCGAGGTAGTGGAGCAGCTTCCAGCCGATCTCGCCGTTCGCGACGACGAGCGGCCGGAACTCCCAGAACGTGAGGCCGTAGCAGACGAGGTCGGTCGTCGCCGTGATCGTCGCCGAGCGCACGCCCTCGTCGATCAGCGCGATCTCGCCGAAGTGGTCGCCCGGCCCGCAGGGTCGCGCGCTCCTTGCCCGCCACCGAGACGGTCGCCTCGCCGGACTCGATCAGGAAGAACGCCGCTCCGTCGGCGCCCTCCTTGACGACCGTCTCGCCGGCGGCGAAGTGCCGCTCCTTGAACAGGAGCGCGATCTGCTCGCACCTCGTCCGCGCTCGAGGTCGGCGAAGAGCGGGCACGCGCTGCAGCGCCTCGACGGGCGCGCCGGCCATCAGCTGCTCACCCTGCCCTCGTCACGGCGCGGCACTGGAGCAGGTAGAGCGTGCCGTCCGGCGATCGCCCACTCGATGTCGCGGCCCGGCCCGTAGACCTCCTCGCAGCGGCAGCGCGAGCGCGTTCAGCTCGGCGAGCTGCGCGTCGTCGAGGCAGAGCTGCTCCGTCAGCTCGGCCGGAACCTCCTCCTCGACGGTGCCGCCGCCCGCGCACGCCGCGGATCGCGATCCGCTTCAGGCCCGGCGCGTCCGCTCGAGCACCTCGCCCGTCGCGGTCGACGCCGGAAGCTGTCCGGGATCACGAGCCCGGCGACGACCGCCTCGCCGAGCCCCCAGCTCGCCTCGATCATCCGCTCGTCGGCGCCGGTGACCGGGTTCTGCGTGAACATCACGCCGGCCGTCTCCGGGTCGAGCAGCACCTGGACGACGACGCCGACGCTCGGCCGCGTGAAGAGGCCCGACGCGCTTGCGGTAGGTGATCGCCGAGTCGGAGTTCGCCGACCACCAGATCTCGCGCAGCGCCGTGCGCGAGCTCGTCGGCCGACGGGACGTTGAGCAGCGTCAGGTGCTGCCCGGCGAAGCTCGCGTCGGCGCCGTCCTCGTCGACGGCCGACGAGCGCACGGCGAGCGGGCCGCCGAGCGGGCGGACCGCCGCCGCGACCTGCTCGATCGCATCCTCGTCCCCGCCGGCGACCGCCTCGACGATCGGGCCGGAGAGCGCGACGCCGGGCGGGACGGGCAGGCCGTCGCGGAGCGCCTGCCCGAGCCCGACGGCCTTCGAGCCGAAGACCGAGGTGTCGGCGACCTCCGCGAGCGGGACGACGTCGCTCACCCGAGGACCGTCACCTCGCCGGCATCGCCGTCGACGCGCACGCGCGCGCCGTCCGCGATGCGCTCGGTCGCCTCGCGCGTCCCGACGACGCCGGGGATGCCGTACTCGCGCGCGACGATCGCGGAGTGCGAGAGCAGGCCGCCGCTGTCGGTCACGATCGCGCCGAGCAGCGGCAGCAGGATGTTGAACGCCTCGGTCGTCGACGTCGGTCACGAGCACGTCGCCCTGCGACGATCCGGTCGAACTCGGCCGGGCCGGAGACGAGCCGCGCCGTGCCCTCGTAGACGCCGCGGCTCGCCGCGAGCCCGCGCAGCAGGTGCTCCTCGTGCTCCGCCTCGGAGCTGCCGAACAGCGCGCCGAGCGCGATGCCCGGTGGCGCGCATCAGCCGGCCGACGGCCGGCGGCAGCGCCGGACGGGTCCGGCGGCGGCGGCGGCGGCGGGCCGAGCGTCGGCGGCGCGTCCTTGGCGGTGTGCGTGGCGCGGTACTCGGCGCGCGCGGCGAGCTCGTCGGCCGACGGGCCGCCCGCGCCCGCGACGAGCGCGCACATCTCGTCGAAGCCCGCGTCGACGAAGTGCGCCGGCTCGTCGATGCGGCCGTGCGCAGCGGCGCGGCGCCCGGCGGCGAGCGCGGCGCGGCGCATGATGCCCGGACGCCCAGATGTCGCTGTAGACGCCGCGCTCGTCGCGGAGCCGGTAGAGCAGCCGCGCCTCGCCGAGCAGCTCGTCGAACTCCTCCTGGTGCTCCGCGGGCACCTTGCGCGCGGACCTCGGCGATCTGCGCGTCGACGTCCGATGTCCTCCGCGCCCGCCGTCGACCGCGGTCCGGATCGCGCGCAGCAGCACGTCGGGCAGCTCGAGCGCGGACGGCTCGGAGATGTCGAAGCCGTCGAGCAGGCGGTTGCCGACGAGGTCGAGGTAGCCGTTCATCGCCGCGCCGGCCTCGCTGTCGAGCGCGCGCAGCGCCGCGAGCGTCTCGCCCGGGTCGCCGTCGGACGCGAGCAGCTCCTGCGCCGCGCGGGTCGGCCCGGATCGCGGCGATCAGCGCGCTCGAGCTCGGCCGACGCTCCCGCCGAGACCGGCGAGGCGCCGCGCATCAGGCCGAGCAGCTCCGCCGGCGGCAGTCCCGTCCAGTCGCCGACGTGGGCGAGGAAGTCGCCCGTCGGCACGACCGCGCTCGCCGTGAAGCGCATGTGCTGGGTGATCATCGCCGCGTGGTGGTCGCGGCAGCGGCCGAGGTACTCGACCAGCTCGTCGTCGGAGAGCGCGTCGGGATCGACCGACTGCAGCTCGCGGTGCTTCGCGATCGCGTTCGGCTTGACGGTCTCGTCCCACTCGCGCAGCTGCTCGCGCCAGAGCTTGCCCGCCATCACCTCGGCCGCGCGCGCGAAGCGCTGCGGGATCTCCTCCTCCGGCGCGGGCAGCTGCGTCATGTAGCCGATGCCGTTGACGTACGCCATCGCGAGGCCGCCCATCAGCATCCCGTAGAAGCGCGGCGAAGTCGGCCGTGCCGCGCGCGAACGCCGCCGGATGGATCTCGGTCCAGTAGCGCGTCAGCGGCCGCGGAAAGTGAACGGGATCCTGCTTGTACGACCCCGGGCCCGGCGCCTCGAACGTGAGACCGCCTGCCTCCTGTGCGCTCGTCATGGAGCTCCTCTCGGTCGCGTCACGAAGCAGCGAGCCGCTGCCGCCGGATGATTATGCACCGGTGCGCGCGCGCGAACAGCGCGTACGCGGGACGCCTCGGGCTAGGCGAACACGCCCATCGCGCGGAACTTCGCGCGGCGGGTGCGGCGGAGATCGGCGGGCTGCGATGCCCTCGAGCTCGGCGAAGTGCGAGACGACCGACTCGCGCAGGAGCAGCGCCGAGGCGTCGATGTCGGTCTGGGCGCCGCCCTCGGGCTCGGGGACGATGCCCTCGATCACGCCGAGGTCGAGGCAGTGGGCGGCGTCGAGGCGAAACGCCGAGGCGGCCTTCTTCGCCTGCGAGGCGTCGCGCCAGAGGATCGCGGCGCAGCCTTCGGGCGAGATGACGGAGTAGATCGCGTTCTCCTGCATCAGCACGCGGTCGGCGACGGCGATCGCGACCGCGCCACCGGAGCCGCCCTCGCCGATCACGACGGCGACGGTGGGGATGTCGAGGCGCGCCATCATGGCCTGCGAGCGGGCGATCGCGCCGCCCTGGCCGTGCTGCTCGGCGGCGATGCCCGGATAGGCGCCGGGCGTGTCGACGAGCGTGAGGAGCGGGAATCCGTGCCGGTTCGCGAGCTCCATCACCCGCATCGCCTTGCGGTAGCCCTCCGGGTAGGCCATGCCGAAGTTGCGGCTCGTGCGCTCCTTCAGGTCGCGGCCCTTCTGGTGCCCGATCAGCGCGATCGTGCGGCCCTCGAGCTTGCCGATGCCGGTGACGAGCGCGTGGTCGTCCATCCGGCCGCGATCGCCGTGCAGCTCGAAGAAGTCCTCGAGGATCCGCTCGACGTAGTCGAGCGTGTACGGCCGCTCCTGGTGGCGGGCGAGCTCGACCCGCTGCCAGATCTCCTCGTCGGAGGTGTCGTCCTTGAGCCGCTCGAGCTGGCGCTGCAGGCGCTCGAGCTCGGCCGAGAGCCGCGTCCCGCGCAGCAGCTTGACCCCGCTCAACTTCGCCAACCGATCGCGGAGGCCGAGCTCGGCGTCGTTCGTCACGCCGGCCCCGAGAACAGCCTGATCAGCTGCGCGACGACGGGCCGCAGCTCGGTGCGCGGCACGATCCGGTCGATGTGGCCGAAGCGGAAGTTGGACTCGGCGAGGCCGAAGTCGTCCGGGAGCTTCTCGCGCGTCGTCTGGGCGACGACCCGAGGCCCGGCGAACGACATCAGCGCGCCGGGCTCGGCAATGAGCACGTCGCCGAGCGAGGCGAAGCTCGCGAGCAGGCCGCCCGTCGTCGGGTGCGTCAGCACCGAGATCATCACGCCGCCGGACTCGTGCAGCTCCTCGAGCGCGCAGACCGTCTTCGGCAGCTGCATCAGCGCCAGGATCCCCTCCTGCATGCGGGCGCCGCCGGAGGACGAGACGGAGACCAGCGGCAGCCCGCCCGCGGCGGCGTGCTCGCAGGCGCGCGCGAACTTCTCCCCGACGACGCTGCCCATCGAGCCGCCCATGAACGAGAAGTCCATCACCGCGAGCCGGCACGGGAGCGCCTCGATCCGGGCCGTGCCGGTGATCATCGCGTCGCCGAGCCCCGTCGACACCTCGGCCTCGGCCAGCCGCTCGGTGTACGGCTTGAGGTCGAAGAACTCGAGCGGGTCGCCGGAGCGCAACGACATCTCGTCCTCGGCGAACGTGCCCTCGTCGGCCAGCTGCTCGATCCGCTCGCGGCCCTTGACCGGGAAGTGGTAGCCGCACTGCGGGCAGACCCGCAGGTGCGCCTTCAGCTCCTCGTCGCGGTAGTGCGACCCGCAGTCGGGACACGTATTCGGGTGCTTCTTCGCCGTCCCGTCGTCGAGCGTGGCCTGCTTGTGCTCGATCGAGACATCGATCTTGTCGGTGGCGGACATCTGCGCCATCTTAGACCCGCCTCCCCGAAACAGGGTTACAGGCCGGCGGCAGCGGCCAGGCGAACGAGGGCGGCCGGGTCGGCAGTCCTCGTGCAATCCCGTCAGCCCGAGACCCGCGATCCGGCAGCGGGCGGCGATGTCCTGGAGCAGCTTCTCCGCCTCCGCCAGCGTCGGCCCACCGGGCTCGGGCATGAAGACGGCGAGCTCGCCGGGGCGCAGCACGTCGCAGTCGAACGCGACGTAGACGCGGTCGCACCCGTCGAGCGCCCGGCCGAGATCGTCGTCGATCCCGGCTGCCGCCATGTACTCGAGCTCGGGCGGGTCGAGGCTCCGCGCGCCGACGAGGGCGACGTCGGCCGGATCGACGGCACCGGCATCGATCGCCATTCGCAGCGGCATCCCCCACGCGTTGCCGGAGGGCGAGCTCTCGGGCGTGTTGAGGTCACCGTGAGCATCGATCCAGACCACCGCGAGGCGGCCGCCGCGACGGGCCGCGAGGCCGTGGATCGCCCCGACGTGCGAGCAGCAACAGCCGCCGAGGACGAGCGGACGCACGGGGAGGTTGCGGATCTGGGCGGCGATCTGGTCCTCGAGCGACGCCTCCTCGATCACCGCCGCCTCCGGATAGGGCAGCGGGAGATGGGCGGCCTCGGCCATCGCATCGCCGCCGGCACCCCAGGCGCGGGGAACGCGAACGAGCCCCGCCGCATACTCGCGGCCGCAGCTGTGGCACTGGTACTCGTCGTCGATCGCGACCGCGGTGATCGTCCTGCAGTCGGGGCAGCGGGCGCGCAGCGTGCTCACGCGATCCGCTCCCACGTGTCGCTGCGACGGACGACGCGCAACCCCACCCGCTCGTAGAGCGCCACGGCACCGGTCGTGTTCTCGGCGTCGACACCGAGCCCCGCGGCCCGCTTCCCGCGCTCGCGAAACTCCAGAAACGACTCGCGGAGCAGCGCCTCGCCGAGTCCCTGGCGGCGCCACGGCCGTCGCACGCCGAGCACGCCGATCCACCCCATCGAGTCGTCATCGCCGTGGCGCGGCCGGTTGATGCAGACACCCGCGACGTCGCTGCCGTCCCACGCGATGCGCCACAGCGAGAAGTCACCGTCCTCGTCCTCGGCGAGGTTCTGGGAGCTCCACGCCTCGAACGACACCGGCGTGTATCCCCAGTGATCGGCGAACGCCTCGTCGTGGGCTGCGTACACGGCTCGTGCATCGCGCTCATCGAACGGGCGGACGACGATGCCGGCCGGCCACGTCGGCGGCTCGAGCTCGCCGTCGAGCGAGCGCTCCATCTCGTACGACGAGCGAATGACCGTGAATCCGGCGGCTTCGAGGCTGGCCCGAAAATCGCTGTCGCGCTCGTCGGCGAAGAACCGGAGCCTCCCGCCCGGCCCGGCCCGCTCGGCCGCACGCTCCTGCGCCCAGGCGAAGAGCAGCTCCAGCGCCTCGGGGCGGCCGGAGAGCGCCCTCAGGTCGACCCAGGCCTCGGGCGTGTCGTCCTCGGGGCCGCTGACGTCCGCATAGCCCGCCGCTCCCTCGTCGTCGACGACGAGCCTCATGTCCTGCGCGGGATCGAGGACGGGCAGCGCGAACCAGCGTGCCACCCCCGCTGCGGACTCCACCCACGCGCCACCGAGAGCGACCGCGCGCTCGTTGATCAGCTGCTGCGATGCGCGCTGCGTCCTCGACCGTTGGGATCGACGAGCTCAGCCATCGCGTCGCAGCTCCTTGCGCCAGACGTCCGCGCGCCAGAGGATGCGCATCCCCGCGCGCTCGTAGAGGCGCGTGGCACCGGTCGGGTTCTCGCTGTCGACGCCGAGCGCAGCCATCGTCTCACCCCGCTCGGCGAAGCGGCGGAAGCTCTCCTGGAGCAGCGACAGCCCGAGTCCCTGGCGCGCGCCAGGCGGGCCGGACGCCGAGGAGCGAGATCAGGCCCCAGTCGCCGAGGCGCTTCTGGTAGTCGACCGTCGGCCGCGGCGATCTCGCCGCCGTCCCAGACGACGAGGATCAGCTCCGGGTCGAACTGCGGCACGCCGAGCACGCGCTCCGCCCACGTCGTCGTAGTCGCGCTTCTCGTGGCCCCACTCGTCGACGAACGCCTCGTCGAGCGCGTCCTTCAGCTGGCGGGCGTGGCGCTCGGGGTCGAACGGCCGCAGCTCGAGGCCGTCGGGCCAGGACGGTGCCGGGATCCCGGGCTCGAGGTCGATGATCATGCGGTGGTAGGTGCGGAGCATCGCGTAGCCGCGGCCGGCGAGCAGCTCGGGCGCCGTCGGGTCGCCGACGAGGTGCGCCGTCTCGGCCCAGATCGTCTCGCCCGCGGGTGCGGCGGCGGCCAGCTCGCGAGCGCGGGCCTCCGCGAGATCGAGCAGCAGCGAGCCGGCGCCGCGGCCGGTGAGCTCGGGATGGACGTAGCCGTCCATCAGCACGCGGCTGCCGCGCAGCCCGTAGACGTGCACGACGCCCGCGATCCGGCCGCTCGTCGACGGCGATCCAGGCGTCGGTCTCGAGATCGAGGTCGTCCCACTCCTCGCGCAGCTCGGCGGCGGTCCAGTCGGAGTCGTCGTAGACGGCGCGGTCGCATGCCTGCACGAGCGCGAGCACCTCGTCGAAGTCGGTCGTCGGATCGGGGCGTCGGATCTCCACGGCCACGCAGTCTAGGAGGTCTATCCTCGTTCTCAGGGATGACTGAGGGCGTCCGACTGCGGGAGATGACCGAGGCCGATTGGCCCGCCGTGGCTGCGATCTGGGCCGAGGGGATCGCCACGGGCAACGCCACCTTCGAGACCGAGCCGCCGTCGTGGGCGGCATTCGATGCGACCCGCAGGACCGGAGGGCCGGTTCGTCGCCGAGCACGGCGGAGCGGTCGTCGGCTGGGCGGCGCTCTCGCCCGTCTCGAGCCGGCCCTGCTACGCGGGCGTGGCCGAGAACAGCGTCTACGTCGCCTCGGCCGCCCGCGGTCAGGGCGTCGGCACGGCGCTGATGGAGGCGCTCACGGCTGCCGCGGCGGCAGCGGGGATCTGGACGATCCAGACGAGCGTGTTCCCGGAGAACGCCGCCAGCATCGCGCTCCACGAGCGGGCGGGCTTCCGCGTCGTCGGCCGGCGCGAGCGGATCGCCGAGCTCGACGGCGTGTGGCGCGACACGCTGTTTCTCGAGCTGCGGCTGCCCTGACGGCGGCTCCGGGGAGGCGGAGCGCGCTACCCGACGTCCGGCTGAAGCCGGACGTCACGGAGAGGCGCTATGCCTCGTCGTGCCAGCGGCGGAACACGAGGCAGGCGTTGTGGCCGCCGAAGCCGAACGAGTTCGAGACGCCGATCTCGACCTGCTCGTGGCGGGCCTCGTTCGGGATGTAGTCGAGGTCGCACGTCGGGTCGGGCGTCGTCTGGTTGATCGTCGGCGGCAGGATCCCGCGCTCGAGCGCGAGGATCGTGAAGATCGCCTCGACCGCGCCGGCCGCACCGAGGCAGTGGCCGGTCGCGCCCTTCGTCGACGAGATCGGCGTGCGGTAGGCCTTGTCCTCGCCGAGCGCCACCTTCAGCACCCGCGTCTCGCCCGTGTCGCCCGCCGGCGTCGACGTGCCGTGCGCGTTCACGTAGCCGACGTCCTCGGGCACGATGCCCGCGTCGTCGAACGCCATCGTCAGCGCGCGGGCGGGGTTCTCGCCGGTCGGGTCGGGGTCGGAGACGTGGTTCGCATCCGACGAGACGCCGTACCCGAGCAGCTCGGCGTAGATCTTCGCGCCACGCGCCTTCGCGTGCTCGAGCTCCTCGATCACGACCATGCCGGCCGCCTCGCCCATCACGAAGCCGTCGCGCTCGCCGTCGAAGGGACGCGAGCCGCGCTCGGGATCGTCGTTGCGGCGCGAGATCGCGCGCATCGCGCCGAAGCCGGCGATGCTGACGGTCGTCACCGGCGCCTCGGTGCCGCCGCAGATCATCACGTCGGCGCGGCCGAGGCGAATCGCGTCCATGCCGTCGCCGATCGCCATGTTGGAGGCGGCGCAGGCGGTGCACTGCGAGAGCAGCGGGCCGCGCGTGCCGAGCTCGATCGAGACCCAGCCGGCGGCGAGGTTCGGGATGATCTGGACGATCGAGAACGGGTTGACGCGGTCGGGCCCTCGCTCGTTGAGCTGGTTGACGCACTGCTCGAACGACTTCAGGCCGCCGATCCCCGTCGCGACGGCAGCACCGACGCGATCGGCGATCGGCGCGATCTCGAGACCCGAGTCGGCCTCGGCCTGCCGGGCGGCGGCGAGCGCGAGATGCGTGAACCGGTCCATGCGGCGTGACGCCTTGTAGTCGACGTAGTCGGTCACCTCGAGGTCGCGCACCTCGCAGGCGAAGTGCACCGGGTAGCCGGTGGTGTCGAACTGCGTGATCGGGCCGGCGCCGGAGCGCCCCGCGATCAGCCCCTCCCAGGTCGACTCGAAGGTGTTCCCGAGCGAGGTCACGGCACCGATGCCGGTGACGACGACCCTCCGTCTGCCGTTGTCGCTGCTCACGGGCATCCAGGCTACATCCCGAGGCCGCCGTCGACGAGCAGCACTTCGCCCGTCACGAACGACGCCTCGTCGGAGCAGAGAAAGCGAACGGCGCCGGCGACGTCCTCGGGATCGCCGAGGCGGCCGAGCGGGCGTCTGCTGCGAGCATCGCCTCCGTCGCCTCCTCCGGCAGGACATCGGTCAGCTGCGTCTTGACGTAGCCCGGCGCGACGACGTTCGCGCGCACGTTGCGGCTGCCGAGCTCCTTGGCCAGCGACTTCGTGAACCCGATGATCCCCGCCTTCGACGCGGCGTAGTTCGTCTGGCCCCAGTTGCCGTGGACGCCGACGATCGAGGAGACGTTGACGATCGCGCCCGGCGCGCTTCTTCATCATCGGCCGCGTCACGGCGCGGCAGGTGTAGAAGACCGACGAGAGGTTGGTGTCGATCACCGTGCGCCAGTCGTCGTCGCTCATCCGGGCGAGCAGGCCGTCGCGGGTCAGGCCCGCGTTGTTGACGAGGATGTCGATGTCGCCCGCGGCCTCGACGAGCGCGAGCGCCGACGCGGCATCGGAGACGTCGGCCTGCACGGCGCGGCCGCCGATCTCGCGTCGCGACCTCCTCGGCCTCGTCCTGGCCGCTGCGGTAGCCGACGACGACCGACGCGCCGGCCGCGGCGAGCTCGACCGCGATCGCGCGGCCGATCCCACGTGAGGCACCCGTGACGAGTGCGGTCTTCCCGTCGAGCGAGCAGAACCCGCTCACGATGAGAGGGCCTCCCGGGCCTTCTCCAGGCTGGCGAGGTCGTTGACCGAGAACGTGCGCACGCCCTTGTCGATGCGCTTGACGAGGCCGGAGAGCACGTTGCCCGGGCCGACCTCGACGAAGGTGGTGACGCCGCCGTGGACGAGCTCGCGCGCGGCCTGCGTGAACCGGACCGGCGCGGTGAGCTGGTCGACGAGCAGCGAGCCGAGCCGCGTCGCCGGCTCGATCTTCGCCGTCACGGTCGACATGAACGGCGCGATCGGCTCGTGGAAGCGCACGAGGTCGATCGCGGGCTCGCAGGCGCTTGCCGGCGTTCGCCGACGAGCGGGCTGTGGAACGCCCCGGAGACCTTCAGCTTGATGGCTCTTCGTGCGCCGAGGCTCTCGGCCTCGGCGCAGCACTCCTCAACTGCATCGTTCTCGCCGGAGATGACGATCTGGCCGGGGCAGTTGTAGTTCGCCGGCCAGACGCCGAGGATCTTCCTGCACAGCGTCTCGACGGCCTCGTCCTCGAGCCCGAGGATCGCGGCCATCGAGCCGGGCCGCTCGCGGGCGGCCTCGGCCATCGCCAGGCCGCGCTCGCGCACGAGCGCGATCGCCTCGGGCGTGCCGATCGCGCCGACCGACGCGAGCGCCGAGAACTCGCCGACCGAGTGGCCGACGACGACGTCCGGCTCGAGCCCGGCCTCGCGGATCGCCGCCAGGATGGCGAGGCACGTGGCGACGAGCGCCGGCTGCTGCACCTCCGTCTCGACGAGATCCTCGAGCGGCGAGTCGAAGCAGAGCTTCTGGAGGTCGAGGCCCGATGCCTCGCTGCCGACCCGGTACACCTCCATCGCGGCCGGCACGGCCTCCGCGAGCTCACGTCCCATGCCTGCCTCGAGGGCGCCCTGGCCCGGGAAGCAGAAAGCGATCTTTCCCATCCTGTCTCCTCAGCCCTTCCTAGGTTCGACTGCCTGCGGCCGGCGCGCCGCTCCATTCGATCAACGCCGAGCCCCACGTGAGGCCGGCGCCCATTCCTGTCATCAACACGAGCGCGCCATCGGTGAGCCGGCCTTCCGCGCGCGCATCCGCCAGTGCGAGCGGGATCGACCCCGACGACGTGTTCCCGAACCGGTCGACGTTCACGATCGTCTTCTCCGGTGGGATGCCCAGCTTACCGACCGCATAATCGATTATCCGCTTATTTGCCTGGTGCGGCACGTAGACGTCGATGTCGTCGATCGTCTTGCCGCACTGCTCGAGCACCGCCTCGGCCGACGAGACCATCACGCGGGTCGCGAACTTGAACACCTCGCGGCCGTTCATCTTGAGGATCGAGTGGGGATCGTCGAAGTGGCGCGAGCCGCTGCCCGGGTAACAGAGGTGGACGCCGCCGGCGCCGTCCGCGCCGAGCTCGAAGCCCACGAAGCCCCCCTTCGTCGACGGGTTCCATCACGACCGCGCCGGCGCCGTCGCCGAAGATGACGAGCGTCGAGCGGTCGTCCCAGTCGAGGATCTTCGAGAGCAGGTCGCCGCCGACGACGAGCGCCTTCTTCGAGAGGCCCGACGCGAGCATGCCGTAGGCCTGGGAGATCGCCGTACATGAAGCCGGTGCAGCCGGCGAGCAGATCGAACGCCGCGGCTTTCTTCATCCCGAGCGTGTCCGCCATCAGCGCGGACGTGGTCGGGAAGAGCATGTCCGGTGTCACCGTGGCGCAGATGATCAGGTCGATCTCGGACGGGTCTGCTCCCGCCTCGGCGAGCGCCTCGCGCACCGCCGGTAGCGCAATGTCGCTCAGCGCCTCGCTCCTGCACCGCGAAGCGGCGCTCCGGATCCCCGTGCGCTCCTGGATCCACTCGTCGGACGTATCGACGAGCTGCGCCATGTCGTCGTTCGTCATCACCTTGGCCGGAACGTTCGTCCCGAGGCCGGTGATGCCGATGCGCGGGCCTGTCGCCGAGCCGATCATCGCTCTACCGCAAAGGTGAGGGTGCCGCGGGCTGCGAGCTTGCCGTCGACGGTTGCCGTCGCCTTGCCGCGGCCGACCGGGCCGCGCATCGCGTCGATCTCACACGTCAGCGTCAGCGTCTCCCCGGGCGAGACGACGCGCTTGAAGCGGCAGTCGTCGATGCCGGCGAAGAACGCGATCTTGCCCCGGTTCTCCTCCTCGACGAGCACGGCGACTGCGCCGGCCTGGGCCATCGCCTCGACGATGAGCACGCCCGGCATCACCGGCCGCTCGGGGAAGTGGCCGGGGAACCACCAGTCGTCGGCCCGCACGAGGCGCGTCGCCACGACCTTGCTTGCCGGGGATCGAGCTCGATCACCTCGTCGAGCAGCAGGAACGGGTCGCGGTGCGGAAGGATCGCCTCGATCGCCTCCTTGCCGAACGGGACGGCCGGGATCACGCTGCCGTCTCCGTCGCGGTCTCCGTCTCCAGCCACTCGCGCATCGCTGCGCGGCCGCGGTGGGCGTAGCACTTGGCGGTGCCGACGGGCATGCCCGAGGCGGCCGAGATCTCCTCGAACGAGAAGCCGAGCGCATCCTTGAGCACGAGCACGCGGGCCTGGGCGGCCGGCAGCTCGGCGAGGCCGTCGCGCAGGTCCGCGCGCAGCTCGGACAGCTCGGCCTCGTGGTCGGGCGTGCGACCCGGCGCCACGCGGACGTCCTCGTCGAGCGGGTCGTGGCGGCGTGCCCCACGGCGCGTCGCGACGTCGCGGCAGGCGTTGAGGGTGAGCCGGTGGAGCCAGGTCGAGAACGCTGCCTCGCCGCGGAACTGGTTGAGCTTGACGCAGAGCTTGGCGAGGGCGTCCTGGGCGGCGTCGCGCGCATCCTCGGGGTCCGACAGGACATGTGCGGCGAGCCGCGCGACGCGCGGCTCGTGGCGCGCGCAGAGCGCCTCGAGGGCGAGTGGATCTCCGTCTTTGGCGCGTTTCACGAGGATGGGATCGCTCAGTCGGTCGTACGGCAAGCTTCGGCTCGGGCCGCAACGCGGCACCGATTCGACGGCGAGAGCGCAGAGAGGGTTGCACCCGGCGAGTCTACTCGCCGAGGGTCGGGTCAGAGCTCCGGTCAGGGCCGGCGGAACACGGTCTTGTTGCCGGCCGGATCGCGCGCGACGACGACGATCGACCTCACCTTGCGGATGCCGGTGAGCGCGAGGTAGCCGGGGCCGGGCGCCTGGAGGCGCCGGAGCGCGCCGTTGACGCGGACGGTCACGGTCGCCGCCTCCGAGACCCAGAGCCGGATCGGCCGCGACGCGAGCTTGACGACGGGCGGATGCGCGTCGAGCAGGAACGGCAGCGATACCGTCGCGGTGCCGACGGCGTCGGTCACGTCGATGACGGCCGCGTAGGAGCCGTCGAGCGTCTTGCCGGCTCGCTTGGCGCCGTTCCAGCCGATGCTCTGCGGGCCGGCGGGGAGCGGCCCGGTGAACGGCGTTGCCACCCACTTGTCGTCGCGGAGCACGCGCAGGCGCACCGTCGCCGGCACCGCGAGCTGGAAGGTGACGGTGAGCGCGTCGCCGTTGCCGTCGCCGTTCGGCGTCAGCAGTGCCGGCTCGAGTGCCGGCGCGGCCAGCGTTCGCGTGACGGCGATCGTCAGCTGGCTCGAGACCGACACGCCCAGCGCGTCGACCGCGGTGACGACGATCGTGTAGACGCCGTCTGGCTGACCGAGCCCGTCGAACGTGAACGAGTGCTCGCCCGGCGGCGAGCCTGGCCGGGGTGCCGATCGTCGCGAGCTGGACGCCGGCGGCGTCGAGCAGCGTCACGGTGACGGTCGCGGTCGCGTTCGTCGTGTAGGTGATCGTGGCCGAGTCGGCCTGGCCGTCGCCGTTCGGGCTGATCGTGGCCGGGTCGGCGGCGAGACCGGTGATCGCGAGCGGGCCGGCGACGACGACTGCCTTCCCGAACGTGCCCGACACGGGCGTGGCGCCGGCAACGTCGATCCGCCAGGTGACGCCCGGCGCGGTGACGAGCGATGCGTCCCAGGTGTAGTCGACGGTCGGCCCCTGCCCGGTGCCGAGCGCGAGCTGCTGCCCGAGCGCGTCGGTGACCGTCACCTTCCACGCGAGGGCCGAGGAGACGCGGGCCTGGAACCGCACCGGGCCACCGAGGCCGCCGGTCACCTTCGGCTCGTAGAGCTTCGGCAGCCCGATCGCCTGCGTCTTCGCCGCGATCGTGTCGAGCTTCGCGTAGAGCAGGTTGCCGGGGCACGTCGTCAGCCCCGTGTCGCGGTGTCCCGAGACGGCGCGCAGGAGAACGGGGACGCCGGCGCGATAGCGCTCGCTGCCTCCCGAGACGAACGTGAGCGTCGAGACGGGATCGACGTGGGCGAGGTCGAGCCGCCAGGCGAGGAGCTTCTCGAGCGACGTCTCGGCGGCAGCCGGGATCGCCGCCGTGCTGAACGTCCCGATCACGGCGACGCCGATCGAGCCGGTGTTGAAGCCGCGGGCATAGGCGCCGATCACGTTGCGGTCGATGCCGCCGTAGCGGCCCTCGTAGACGGTGCCGTAGCGGTCGACGAGGAAGTTGTAGCCGATGTCGTTCCAGCCGTTCGACTTGACGTGGTAGACCTCGATCCCGCGCATGATCGCCGCCGCCTGCGCGGGCGAGTAGTTGTTCGTGCCTGCCGTGTGGTGGACGCTCGCGAAGCGGATCGCAGGCGCGTACGACGGCCGTGCCCTTGCGGATCGACTCGTCCGCACCCCAGGCGCTCCGCGGCACGATCGGCGGCGCTCCGGCCGAGGCGACCGCGCGAAGCGGGATCCTCAGCTCCGGGCTGCGGACGAACGACGCGCGGAGGTCGCGCACCGGACCTGTGGTGCGATACCGGATCCCGTTCGAACGGACCGACCCAGGTGGGATTGCCGACGCGCCAACCGCGCGTTGCAGCCGCCTCGCGCGAGCCGGCATCCGGCTGATCCTCCTCCTCGGCGGCAGCATCGAGCCACGGCCCCCACCTGCCTGCCGTCGAGCGGACGCTGAACTGCACCGACCCGGCTCCGTGCCAGCGCACACCGACGAGGTCGAACGTGCCGGGCGAGCTCGCGAGCGAGCGGTCGCCGTGCAGCGGGCACGTCACGAAACGTGATCGTGGCGAGACCCGGCCGAGGCGACGGCAGGCGCCGCGAGCGCAGCAGCGACAGCGATGAGGGCGAGTAGCGGCTTCACGGCGGAGTCCCCAGGGTGACGAACGCCGTCCCCCTCCACAAGAGATTCGACCTCACCCTGATAGAATCCTTACCGCTGTGGGACGGCCGCATTTGCGGGGATTTCTGCTCACGGTCGTGGTTGTGGCCCTGACCCTCGCAAGCGGGGCCCCCGCATCGACCGGGCCTCACCGCGTGCTCGTCGCCTCGCTCGACGACGACATCAACCCGGTCAGCCAGCACTACCTGCAGACCCAGGTGAAGCGAGCCGAGCGGGACGGCTACGACGCGCTCGTCGTCGAGCTCGACACTCCGGGCGGCCTCGGGACGTCGATGCGGGCGATCGTCAAGAGCTTCCTCGCGTCGTCCGTGCCGGTGATCGTCTACGTCAGCCCGTCCGGCTCGAGCGCCGACTCGGCCGGCGCGGTGATCGGTCAGGCGGCCGACGTGCTCGCGATGGCGCCGCAGACGAACATCGGCTCCTCGACGCCGATCACGACGAACGGCACCGACTTCTCGAAGGATCTCCGCCGCAAGATCGTCAACGACGCCGCGGCCTACATCGCCGAGCTGGCGCGCGAGCACGGCCGCAACGCGGCGGCGGCCGAGTCGATGGTGCGCGACGCCGCCAACTTCGGCGCCCGCGAGGCGGCGGCGAAGAACATCGTCGATGTCGTCGCGCCGACGCTGCCCGCGCTGCTGGACAGATCGACGGCACCGTCACCACGCCGAAGGGCCTGACACTGCACACGGCCGCGGCGAACGTCGACACCGTGCAGATGTCGTTCTGGCAGCGGACGCTCGACACTCTGATCGACCCGAACATCATCGCGCTGATGCTCTCGCTCGGCATCGTCGGGTTGCTCGTCGAGCTCTGGAACCCGGGGCTCGTGCTGCCCGGCACCGTCGGCGCGATCTCGTTGATCGTCGGCCTCTACGGCCTCCAGGTGCTGCCGGTCTCGGCTGCCGGCGTGCTCATGCTGCTGCTCTCGCTCGGCCTCTTCGTGACCGACGCCCTCGTGACCTCGCACGGCGCACTGACGCTCGCCGGCGCCGTCACGTTCGTGATCGGAGCGCTGATGCTCTTCGACCCGGCCGGGCCTGCGTACCAGGTCTCGCTCTGGACCGCGCTCGCGATCGCCGGGACGCTCGCGCTCCTGCTCGGCTTCGCGCTCTCGCGGATCGTCAAGGCACGCCGCAATCCCGTCGAGGTCGGGGTCGGGTTGCTCGTCGGCGAGGAGGCCGAGGTGCGCCGTGACGGCCTCGTTGCCGTCAACGGCGAGCTCTGGCAGGCACGCCGCGAGGACGGCCGCCCGCTGCCGCCGGGCGACCACGTCACGGTCGAGGCGGTCGGAGCAGACCTCGTTCTGGTCGTAGGATCAGGGAACCCCACCGAAGGGAACTAGCACTGTGGACATCGCATTGATCGGCGTCTGCCGTCGTCGTCCTGATCGTGATCGTGATCCTGTTCGCCTCCGTCAAGGTGGCGCGGGAGTACGAGCGCGGCGTCATCTTCCGGCTCGGCCGGCTGCTGCCGGAGCCGAAGGGGCCGGGCCTGTTCTTCCTGATCCCGTTCGTCGACCGGATGGTGAAGGTCGAGCTCCGCACGGTGACGCTGAACGTGCCACCGCAGGAAGTGATCACGAAGGACAACGTGCCGGTGCGCGTCAACGCCGTCGCGTACTTCCGGATCGTCGAGCCGAAGGCCGCGATCGTCCAGGTCGAGAACTACATGAACGCGACGTCGCAGATCGCGCAGACGACGCTGCGGTCGGTGCTCGGCCAGCACGTGCTCGACGAGCTGCTCTCGGAGCGCGACAAGATCAACGCGATCCTGCAGACGATCATCGACGACGCCACCTCGCCGTGGGGCATCAAGGTCTCGGTCGTCGAGGTCAAGGACGTCGAGATCCCGAGCGACATGCAGCGGGCGATGGCGCGTCAGGCCGAGGCCGAGCGCGAGCGGCGCGCGAAGGTGATCTCGGCCGAGGGCGAGTTCCAGGCGTCCGAGCGGCTCAAGGACGCTGCCGCCGTGATGGCGCAGGAGCCGATCACGGTGCAGCTGCGCTACCTGCAGACGCTGCTCGAGATCGGGTCGAGCAACAACTCGACGATCGTCTTCCCGATCCCGATCGACCTGCTGACCGCGCTGTCGAAGCTGGCGCAGAAGGTGGGCGAGGACTGACCTGCGGGTAGAGGCTGAAGCCTCACCCTGCCGACGCGGTTGTGGAAGGCGCTCAGCCGCCGTGTCCGGCTTCAGCCGGACGCGAGGGTCGCGGGAAACCCTGGCGTCTGGCTGAAGCCAGACGCCAGGAACCACTCCGCGTCCTTACTCCTCTTCGTCGTCCTCGACTGGCGCGATCTCGTCGGCGTCGTCGAGCAGCTCGAGCTCGCGTGGTGTCGTCCGCCGGAGGCGCTCGCAACCGGAGCGTCCGAGGTCGCCTTCACGAGCTCGGCATCGTCGTCGTCCGATCCGACCACCGGGGCCAGCGTCGAGACGTGCTCGCCCTCGCGCAGGCGCGTCACGATGACGCCCTGCGTCGAGCGGCCCGAGCGCTTGATCCCGTCGACGGCCATGCGGATCACGGTGCCGGCGTCGGAGATCAGCATCACCTGGTAGCCCTCGCGCACGATCCGGGCGCCGGCGAGCCGGCCCTTGCCCGCGACGAGCTGGGCCGTCTTGACGCCCATCGTGCCGCGACCCTTGCGCGGGTACTCGGAGACGCGGGTGCGCTTGCCCCAGCCGTTCTCGGTCACGACGAGCAGGTCTGCGTCGTCGGAGGCGATGTCGACCTCGATCACCTCGTCGTCGCCGCGGAGCTTCATGCCCGCGACGCCCGAGGCGGGACGGCCCATCGCGCGCACGTCGCTCTCGTGGAAGCGGACGGCCTGGCCCATGCGCGAGACCATCAGGATGTCGTCGTCGCCGTCGGAGAGGCGCACGCCGATCAGCTCGTCGCCCTCGCGCATCCTCAGCGCGATGATCCCGTCGGCCTTGAGCGGCGTGTTGTACTCGAGGAACTCGGTCTTCTTGATCACGCCCTTCTTCGTCGCGAAGACGAGGTACTTCGACTCCTTGTAGTCGCGCGTCGCGATCACGGCGCGGACGAGCTCGTCCTGGCGGAACGGCAGCAGGTTGACGATCGCGCGGCCCTTCGACTGGCGCGAGCCGAGCGGAAGCTCGTGCACCTTGAGCCGGTAGACCTTGCCGACGCTCGTGAAGAAGAGGATGTAGTCGTGCGTCGAGGCGACGAAGAGGTGCTCGATGTAGTCGTCGTCCTTCATGTCCATCCCCATCACGCCGATGCCGCCGCGCCGCTGCTCGCGGTAGGTCGTGACCGGCAGCCGCTTGATGTAGCCGGAGCGCGTGATCGCGATGACCATGTCCTCCTCGGCGATCATGTCCTCGAGCTCGAGCGAGTCCTCGCCCATCACGATCTCGGTGCGGCGGTCGTCGTGGCGGCCGTAGGCCTGCTTGACCTCGAGCAGCTCCTCGCGGATCAGCGCGTCGACCCGGGCGGGGTCGCCGAGGATCGCGCGCAGCTCGGCGATCCGCTCCTGCAGGTCGGCGTACTCCGCCTCGATCTCCTTGCGGGCGAGGCCGGTGAGCCGCGCCAGGCGGAGGTCGAGGATCGCCTGGGCCTGGATCTCGGAGAGGCCGAAGTTCGTCGATCAGGCCCTGGCGGGCCGAGTCGGTGTCGTCGGAGCCGCGGATCAGCGCGATCACGGCGTCGAGGTTGTCGAGCGCGATCAGGTAGCCGCGCGAGGACGTGCGCGCGCTTCTCGTTCTGGCGCAGCTCGAACTTCGAGCGGCGGATCACGACCTCGCGCTGGAAGTCGAGGTAGTGGCGCACGATCTCGAGCAGCGACATCACGCGCGGCACGCCGTCGGCGAGCGCGACGGCGTTGTAGCCGAACGTCGACTGCAGCGCCGTGTGCTTGAAGAGCTTGTTCAGCGCGACCTGCGGGATCGCGTCGCGCTTGAGCTCGATCTGGATCCGCATCCCGGAGCGGTCGGAGTGGTCGGCGAGGTCCGAGACCTCGGTGATCACCTTCTCGTTGACGAGGTCGGCGATCTTCTTGATCACGCCGCTGTCGCCGCCCTTCTTGACGCCGTACGGCAGCTCGGTGACGACGATCGCGCTCTTGCCGCCGCGGAGCTCCTCGATGTGGGCGCGGGCGCGCATGACGATGCGGCCGCGGCCCGTGCGGTAGGCGTCGCGGATCCCCGAGCGGCCGACGATGATCGCGCCGGTCGGGAAGTCGGGGCCGCTGAGGTGCTTCATCAGGTCGTCGACGTTCGCCTCGGGCTTGTCGATCAGCTGCACGACGGCGTCGATCGCCTCGCCGAGGTTGTGCGGCGGCATGTTCGTGGCCATGCCGACGGCGATCCCGGAGGAGCCGTTGACGAGCAGGTTCGGGAACCGCGCCGGCATCGCGAGCGGCTCCTTGCGCGACTCGTCGTAGTTCGGCCCGAAGTCGACCGTGTCCATGTCGATGTCGCGGAGCATCTCGGTCGCGAGCTTCGTCAGCCGGCACTCGGTGTAGCGCATCGCGGCCGGCGGGTCGTCGTCGAGCGAGCCGAAGTTGCCCTGGCCGTCGACGAGCGGGTAGCGCAGCGAGAACGGCTGCGCCATCCGGACGAGGGTGTCGTAGATCGCCTGGTCGCCGTGCGGGTGGTAGCGGCCCATCACGTCGCCGACGATCGAGGCGGACTTCTTGTACGGCCGGTTCGGCTGCACGCCGGCGTCGTGCATGCCCCAGAGGACGCGGCGATGGACGGGCTTGAGGCCGTCGCGCACGTCGGGCAGGGCGCGACTGACGATGACGGACATCGCGTAGTCGAGGAAGCTCGAGCGCATCTCGAGCTCGAGCTCGCGCGGCTCGACGCGCCCGGCGCTGCCGGGCTCGATCACATCAGACATCGAGGAACTTCACATCCTTTGCGTTCTCTTCGATGAACAGGCGGCGCGGCTCGACCTGGTCGCCCATCAGCATCGAGAAGACGGCGTCGGCGGCGGCCGCGTCGTCGACCTCGACCTTGAGCAGCATCCGGCGGGCCGGGTCCATCGTGGTCTCCCACAGCTGCTCGGGGTTCATCTCGCCGAGCCCCTTGAAGCGGCTGATCTGCATGCCCTCCTTCGCGAGCTCGAGCGCGGCCGACCGCAGCTCGGCGTAGCTCTCGGCGGTGGCGGTCTTCTTGCCGTAGGAGAGCTGGAAGTCCGGCAGGCCGACGATCTCGGCGAGCTTCTCGTAGGCGCGCTTGCAGGTTGGCGTAGGACGGCGAGCCGAAGAGCCCGGCCGGCAGCTCGAGGTGCGTTGCGGCGCTCGTCTCGGTCTCGACGACCTTGACGCTGAGCCTGTCCTCGAGCCGCTCCGTGACGGAGAGCTCGTAGCCGTTGGCGGGAATCGCCGCGATCGCCGTCTCGGCCTCGGCGGCGGTGAGCGCGCCCGTCTCGACGAGGCGGTGGGCGATCACGAAGTGCGGCTGCGGTCGGGTACTCGCTCTCGAGCTTCGCCTGCCAGGCCTCGAGCTCGGACAGGGCCCGGACGAAGCGCTGGTAGCGGGCCTCGGTGAGCGAGACCTCCTCGCCGCCGCGCGAGGTGATCGCGATGTCCTTCACGCGCTCGCGGACGAGGAGCTCCTCGAGCTGGCTGTCCTTCTCGAAGTAGAGCTCCTGGTTGCCGAGCTTGACGTGGTAGAGCGGCGGCACGGCGATGTAGATGTGCCCGCGCCTCGACGAGCTCCCGCATGGTGCGGTAGATGAACGTGAGGATCAGCGTCCGGATGTGGGCGCCGTCGACGTCGGCGTCGGTCATCACGATGATCCGGCCGTAGCGGATGTTCTCGATCGTGAACTCGTCGCCGAAGCCGGTGCCGATCGCGGTGATCATCGCCTGGATCTCGTTGTTCGAGAGCACCTTGTTGATCCGGTTCTTCTCGCTGTTGATGATCTTCCCGCGCAGCGGCAGGATCGCCTGGTAGGTGCGGTCGCGGGCCTGCTTGGCGGAGCCGCCGGCGCTGTCGCCCTCGACGATGTAGAGCTCGCAGAGGTCGGCCTCGCTTGAGCGAGCAGTCGGCGAGCTTGCCCGGCAGCGACGAGTTCTCGAGCGCGCTCTTGCGGCGCGTCAGCTCGCGGGCCTTGCGGGCCGCCTGGCGGGCACGGGAGGCCGAGACGGCCTTCAGTGATGATCTGCCGCGCCTCGGTCGGGTTCTCCTCGAGGAACTCGGCGAGCTTCTGGTTGACCGTCTGCTCGACGAGACCGCGGACCCACGGGTTCCCGAGCTTCGACTTCGTCTGGCCCTCGAACTGCGGGTCGCGCAGCTTGACGGAGATCACGGTCGCGAGACCCTCGCGGACGTCCTCGCCCTCGAGCGGTGTCCTCCTTGTCCTTGAGGAGGCCCTTGTCGCTTCGCGTACTTGTTGAGCGTCCCCGTCAGGGCCGCCCTGAAGCCGGAGAGGTGCGAGCCGCCCTCGGCGGTGTTGATGTTGTTCGCGAAGGTGAAGATCGACTCGACGTACGAGGTGTTCCACTGCATCGCGACCTCGACGTTGCCCTGGTCGTTCTCGCCCTCGAAGTAGACGACGTGCTTGTGGACCGGGTCCTTCGACTCGTTGATGAACGAGACGAAGTCCTTGATGCCGCCCTCGTAGTGGAACTCCTGCGTCGTTCCGGCCGGCCGCTCGTCGCGCAGCACGATGCGGAACGCGCGCGTCAGGAAGGCGGTCTCGCGCAGGTGCTGCGCCAGGGTCGAGGCGGAGAACTCGGTCTCCTCGAAGATCTCGCGGTCGGGCAGGAACTTGATCGTGGTGCCGTGGCCCTCGGCCGGGCCGACGGTCTCCATGTCGCCCTGCGGGATGCCGCGGGCGAACTCCTGCCGGTAGAGCATCCCGTCGCGGCGCACCTCGGCGATGAGCCACTCGGAGAGCGCGTTGACGACCGAGACGCCGACGCCGTGGAGGCCGCCGGAGACCTTGTAGCCGTCGCCGCCGAACTTGCCGCCGGCATGGAGCTTCGTGAGCACGACCGTGAGCGCGGGCAGGCCCTGCTCCTCGATCATGTCGACCGGGATGCCGGCGCCCTCGTCGACCACGGTGATCGAGTTGTCCGGGTGAATCGTGACGTCGACCATGTCGTTGCGGCCGGCGAGCGCCTCGTCGACGGCGTTGTCGACCACCTCGTAGACGAGGTGGTGCAGCCCGCGAGGACCCGTCGTTCCGATGTACATCCCGGGGCGGAGCCGAACCGGCTCGAGGCCTTCCAGGACCGTGATGTCCTTTGCGGTGTAATCCGTCTCGGTCACGCTACGTAGATCACCTCTCTCAACGAGAAAAGCCCTGCAAATCGGGCTTTTCGTGGCTGCCTACAGTGTATCAGAAATGGCGGCTGGAAGCGGCCCTGGCGAGGCTCGCGGCGGCTGCTCTCGCGATCGTCTCGCGCAGCTCCGTCGTCGGTCATCGCGGCGGTGAGCTCGTCGGCCAGCAGCCGGGTCTCGTCGTCGATCTCGGGCGGCGCCGGCCGGCGCCTCGGAGGGGAGCGGCGCGGCCGGCGCCGGGACCGGCCCGGGCGCGAAGCGGATCGCGGTCGGCGCGCCCGTTCCGATCTCCGCGGCGAGCTTCTCGAGGATCTGGTCGGCGAGGAGGCCGAGCTCGAACGCCCACGTCGACGACGACGCGGCAACCTGGAGCGTCCCGTCGCGAGAGATCCGCTGCGGCCAGGACGCGCGCGCGATCGCGTCGCCCACGACGCGCGGGCCAGAGCCGGGTCACGTCGGCGAGAGCACCCGCGTCGGGCACGCCTGCGCCGCGCAGCGCGCCGCGGACGGCGCCGTCGAGCCGCTCCATCAGGCGCGCTCGACGTGGCCGGGGGTGACGCGGAACAGCTGGGCCGGCGCGAGCGGGAGCGCCTCCGAGCCCGTCGCGGTGACGATCGTCTGTCCCATGGCGCCGATTCTCTCACTCAGCGTGCGGCGGCGGCTCTCGTCGAGCTCGGAGAGCGCGTCGTCGAGGAGGAGCGAGCGGCGCCACGCGGCGGCGCTCGCCGATCAGCTCGGCCTCGGCGAGGAGGAGCGCGAGGACGGCGAGCCGCTGCTCGCCCTGCGAGCCGAAGGTGCGCAGGTCGCGGTCGCCGCTCTTGATGCCGATCTCGTCCAGGTGCGGGCCGACGCCGGTCGTGCCGCGCTCGATGTCGCGGGCGAGCCGCTCCTCGAGCTGCGTGATCGTCGGCGGCTGCGGCGTCGTAGCCGAGCGAGACGTCGTCGAGGCCGAGCTCGCCCGCGCGCTCCGCGAAGCTCGGGCTGCAGCAGCTCGATCACGTCGCGGCGGGCCGCGTCGAGCATCGACGCCGAGATCCGGCGACCTGTGCCGTCCACGGGCGCGAGCACGTCCCGCTCGGAGACGCCCAGCGCGACGCGGCGCAGGGCGGCGTTCCGCTGGCCCGACCGCGGCGCCGTAGTCGATCGACACGTGCGCTCGGGCCGGGTAGAGCCGTGCCGAGCGAGCGGTCGATGTAGGCGCGCCGGGCGGCAGGGCCGCCCTTGACGACGACGAGGCGGTCGGGGGTGAAGACGAGCGTGGCGAGCTCGCTGCGGAGCTGCTCGGCGGAGCGGAGCACGGCGCCGTCGAGGCGGGCGCGCTTCGGCTCGCGTCGCGCTGAGGCCGACCGCGACCTCGACCGGCACCGTCCCGCGGTCGCCCCGTCAGCTCGACGCGGCCCGCGGTGGCGCCCTGGCGGATGAGCTGCATGTCGGAGCGGCGTGCGCGGCGAGAAGCCCTGCGTGCCGACGTGGAGCGACTCGAGCAGGTTCGTCTTGCCGGCGCCGTTCGCGCCGGTGACGAGGACGAGCCCCGGCTCGAGCGTGAGCTCGAGCCGGGCGTACGACCGGAAGTCGCGGAGCGTGACCTCGGTGACGATCAGCCGGCGAGCCTGATCGGCATGATCAGGTACCAGAACGAGTCGTCGTCAGCGGACGTGATCAGGCCGGGCCGGAGCGGGTTGATCAGCTTCAGGCGCACCGTGTCGCTGCGGCACCGCATCGACGCCGTCGGCGAGGAACTCGGCGTTGAAGCCGATCTCGAGCGGCTCGCCGGTGTACGGCGGCCGGCAGCGACTCGACGGTCTCGCCGACGTCCTGGCTCTGGGCCGAGATCGTCAGCTCGCCCTCGGCGAAGCGCAGCCGCAGCGGCGCGTTCCGGAGCGCCATCACGCCGGCGCGGCGCACGACGTCGCGGAGCTCGGCGCGTGGAAGGTCGACCTCGATCTCGAAGGCCTCGGGCAGCAGCCGCGCGACGTCCGGGAACTGGCCGTCGATGCGGCGCGTCGTCAGCCAGGTGTCGCCGGTGCCGAACACGACCGTGTTCTCGTTGACGCCGAGGGCGACGGTCTCCGTGCCGGCTGCGATGCGGCCGAGCTCGGTGAGGGCGCGGGCCGGGATGATCGCCTCGAGGTCCGGGCCCGGACTGCTCGAGCTCGGTCTGCTTGAACGAGAGGCGGTACGAGTCGGTCGCGGCCATGAACAGCTGGGTGCCTTCGAAGCGCACCTGGATGCCGGTCAGCACGGGCCGCGACTCGTCCTTCGAGGCCGAGCGCGCGACGCGGTCGACGGTCTCGAGCAGCGACGCGGTCGCGATCGTGTGCGGCGCCGGGTCGACCGACGGGAGGCGCGGGAAGTCCTCGGCCGAGAACACGTTCAGCTTCGAGGAGTAGCTCCCGCTCGAGACGTGCGCGACGCCGTCCTCGGGCCGGTACTCGATCGTGACCTCGGCGGCCGGCAGCAGCCGCGCCAGGTCGACGAGGAGCTTGCCGGGCACGACGACCGAGCTGTCGCCCTCGACGCTCGCGGTGAGCGTCGTGCGGAGCGAGAGCTCCATGTCGGTGGCGGCGAGCTCGAGCCCGTCGTCGGTGGGGCGCAGGAGCACGCCGGAGAGAACCTGGACCGATGCCGCGTGTCGAGACAACGCGGGAGACGGTTGCGAGCTTTGCGACGAGCTCGTCTCGGTCACAGGTGACCTTGAGCCCCGATCCGACCGCGATGTCTGTTTCCATCATGAGTTAAAGAACCTCTTGTAGTAGTACATAGAGAGTGTGAATGACGGGGAGGACGGCCTGGAATGGCTCAACCGCCCCGTTTGCGCCTGTGGGCCGATCGGGGGACGAAACGGCCTGGTCCCACAGGGACAGGCGCGAGCGTTGACGGGTCCCACAGATCATCGGGTTTGCTTGATCCTGGCTGTGAGGTCCTGAACGAGGTTGTACACAGATCTATCCTCAGAGATCAGACGCGTGATCTTAGTCGTGGCGTGGATCACGGTGGTGTGGTCGCGGCCGCCGAACTCCTTGCCGATCTTCGGCAGCGACGCGTCGGTGAGCTCCCGGGAGAGGTACATCGCGACCTGGCGCGGGTAGGCGACCGCCTGTGAGCGCCGCTGGCTGCACGAGCTCGGTGATCGAGAGCCCGAACCGGTCGGAGACCGCCTCCTGGATCCTGCTGATCGTGACGGCGGGCACGGCGTCGCCGTGCGGGAAGAGGTCGCGCAGCACCGATTCGGCGAGCTCGACGGTGAGGGGCAGCCCGGTCAGCGAGGAGAACGCGACGACGCGCGTGAGCGCACCCTCGAGCTCGCGGATGTTCGTCGAGACGCGACCGGCGATGAACGTGAGCACCTCGGGATCGCTCGACGTCGATGCGGTCGGTCGTCACCTTCTTGCGCAGGATCGCGATGCGCGTCTCGAGGTCGGGCGGCTGGATGTCGGTGATCAGGCCCCACTCGAACCGCGAGCGCAGGCGCTCCTCGAGCGTCGCGATCTCCTTCGGCGGCCGGTCGGACGAGATCACGATCTGGCGGCCGGCCTCGTAGAGCGAGTTGAACGTGTGGAAGAACTCCTCCTGGATCCGCTCCTTGCCCTCGAAGAACTGGATGTCGTCGACGAGGAGCACGTCGTAGGTGCGGTAGCGCTGCTTGAAGCCCTCGATGCGCTTGTCGCGGAGCGAGTTGATGAAGTCGTTCATGAAGGTCTCGCTCGTCACGTAGCGCGTCGTCGAGCCCTTCGTGTGCTCGCTGACGTACTGGCCGATCGCCTGCAGGAGGTGCGTCTTGCCGAGCCCGGTGCCGCCGTAGATGAAGAGCGGGTTGTAGGCCTGGGCCGGCGCCTCGGCGACCGCGAGCGCGGCCGCGTGCGCAAAGCGGTTCGACGAGCCGATCACGAAGAGGTCGAAGGTGTACTTCGGGACGGCCGGCGGGCTGCGGCTCGACGGGAGCAGCTCCCGGCGCCGCGGGCTCGGCCGGCGCGTCTCCCGGCGCTGCCGCCCGGCTCCCGCACGGTCAGCGTCACCCGGATGTCGCGGGCGAGCGCATCGCGCGCTGCTGCCTTCACGAAGCCGAGGAAGTGCCCCTCGATCCACTCGCGGGTGAAGTCGTTCGGGACCTCGAGCGAGAAGGTGTCGTCGACGAGGTCACCCGCCGCCACGTCGCCGAACCAGGTTGCGTAGGTCGTCTCGTTGAGTGCCTCACGGAGCCGGCCGGAGACATCGTCCCACAGGCGTTCGGCGGTCGGCTCGGAATCGTGCGCCACCCTTCGGAGGCTCCTCTCAACAGGTTGCGGGGAGGGCGAGCATAGCAGCGTCCGGGCGGCGCCTCAATCCTCCCCACCGGACAGTTTCGCCGCCAAAAATAGCGCTGATTTGCAGGGATTTTCTTCCGTCCACACATGTTTCCACACCTGTGGAGAGTCGTGAGTCGGAGCCTCGGATGACAACGGCGAGAGGCCACATGCAGCACTTTCGGCGACCGACGCGAATCGTGTGCTTGTGGATAAGTCGGCGGCCCGCAGACCTCATCTATACTGACGCCCCGCGTCCGCACGTTGCGGCCCACGATCCACCGACCAAGAGAGCTCATCCGTGAAACGCACGTACCAGCCCAACGTCCGTCGCCGCAAGCGCAAGCACGGTTTCCGCGCCCGCATGTCGACGCGCGCCGGACAGATGATCCTGAAGCGCCGCCGCGCCAAAGGGCGCAAGCGCCTCTCAGCCTGAGCGCCCGCCCTGCTGTGGAGCGCCGGTACCGCCTGTCACGGTCGAAGGACTTCGATGCGGTCTACCGGCAGGGACGCTCGGTCTCGACCCGGTACTTGACCCTCCATTGGTTTCCTCGCGACGACGATCCCCTCGGCGAGCCCCGGCTCGGCCTCTCCGTTCCGAAGGCGGTCGGTAACGCCGTGGTCCGCAACCGGATCAAGCGCCAGCTCCGCGAGACGTGGCAGGAGCTCGCCGCCGACATCCCCGCCGGCCGCGACTACGTCCTCGCGGCGCGCTCGGGTGTCGCCGAGCCGGCCGACACGCGCGGTCACCAGTGGCTCGTCGAGCAGGTGACCGAGGTTCTCGGCAAGGCCTCCGCATGAGGTACATCGGGATCGCGCTCGTGCAGGTGTGGCGCTATACGTTCGGGCTGCTGACGCCGGCCGGCACCTGCAAGTACCACCCCTCGTGCTCGCAGTACGCGATCGACGCGTTCCGGATCCACGGCCTCTTCAAGGGCGCGATCTTCGCGGCCTGGCGCATCCTCCGCTGTAACCCCTGGAGCCACGGCGGCGTCGACCGGGCCGAGGACGCGCACTTCCGGCGCCGCCACGAGACGGAGCATCCCGCGTGATCCACCTGCTCCCGCACCTGCTCGCGTTCTCGAACCCGCTCAAGCCGCTCGAGAACCTGCTGCAGCACGTCCTCATCTGGCTGCACGTCACGGGCGGCTTGACCTGGGCGTGGTCGATCGTCGCGCTCACCGTCCTCGTCCGGATCCTGCTCGTGCCGGTGACGGTGCAAGCAGATCCACTCGATGCAGAACCTGCAGGCGCACGCGCCGGAGATGAAGGCGCTGCAGCAGAAGTGGAAGCACGACAAGCAGCGCCAGAACGAAGAGCTGATGAAGTTCTACCGGGAGAACAAGATCAACCCGGCGGCCTCGTGCCTGCCGATGGTCCTCCAGATCCCGATCTTCATCTCGCTGTTCTACGTGCTGCGCCACTTCGACGAGCGCGTGCTGCCGGACTACGTCGGCTCGTCCGTCCACTGGCTGCACCTCGTCGACATCACCGAGCCGGTCAAGGACGGCTGGGGCCCGCTGCTCCTCGTCATCTACGTCGCGAGCCAGCTGTCCTCGTCCTACTTCATGTCGTCGACGATGCAGGGCGCCCAGCGGATCCTGCTGATGGTGCTGCCGGTCGCTCTTCGTCCCGTTCATCATCAACTTCCCGGCCGGCCTGATGCTCTACTGGCTCACCACGAACCTGTGGACGACGGGCCAGGGGCTCGTCACCCGCCGGCTGATGCCGAAGCCCGAGCTGCCCGAGAAGCGGAGCTCTCGCACGCCCGCGAAGGACGAGCCACCACCCCAGCCTGCATCCGGCAACGGCTCCGGCAACGGCACCAAGGCCGCAGCGGTCCCTGCCCGCAAGCCCGTCGCCGGCCCGCCTCGCCGCGTCAAGCGCAAGAAGGGCGGCGGAGGGGCGAAGCGGTGACCGAGATCACCGTCGAGGCAACGGGCGAGACGGTCGGCGAGGCGAAATGGACGGCACTGCGGGAGCTGCAGCGCCGGGTTCCCGGCCTCGACCGCGACGCGATCCGGTTCCAGGTGATCAGCGAGGGCGAGCGCGGCCTGCTCGGCGTCGGCTACACGCCCGCGTCGGTCATCGCCACGGCCGAGGTGCCCGACCAACCTGCCGCGGCGGAGAGCCACGACGACGAGACGAGCCAGGCCGGCATCGTCCGTGAGCTGCTCGAGCGAACGATCGCCGCGAGCGGCGTGTCTGCGACGGTGCACATCGACGAGAGCGGCGAGGAGCTCGTCGCGACGCTCGTCGGCCCCGACCTCGGCGTCCTGATCGGCCGCCACGGGCAGACGATCGACGCGCTCCAGTACCTCGCGAACGCGATCGGGCATCGCTCGCAGGGCGAGGATCGGCTGCGCGTCGTCGTCGACGCGGCGGGGTATCGCGCCCGCCGGGCCGCGGCGCTCGAGACTGCCGCCCGCCGCGCCGCCGAGCAGGCAGCGGCCACGGGTCATCGCGTCGAGCTCGATCCGATGACCGCGGTCGAGCGGCGCATCGTCCACGAGCTGCTGAAGGACGATCCCGAAGTCGAGACGTCGAGCGAGGGCAGCGAGCCGAACCGGTTCGTGGTCGTGCTCCCGCGTCACTCCGCAGACTGAGCCGCCCGGCGTGCCGCCGTCGATTCTCGAGCGGTGGCTGGCGGCGGTGATCTCGACGCCGGGGCTGACGGCGATCCGCGACCTGGCTGCCGCGCGCGCGATGCTGCGTGGACGACGTCCTGCGCGCCGACGGATCTGATCGCCGGCACGGATGGGCCAATCGTCGATGTCGGATCCGGCGGCGGCACGCCCGGCATCCCGATCGCGACCGCGCTGCCGACTCGCGCAGCGTGACCCTGCTCGAGGCCGAGCGGCGGAAGTGCCGCTTCCTCGAGACCTGGGCCGCGGAGCTCCCGAACGTCGAGGTCGATCTGGGGCCGGGCCGAGGAGCAGGAGACGGAGCAGTTCGGCGTCGCGCTCGCGAAGGCGCTCGCCCACCCGCCGACGGCGGCCGAGTGGTGCCTGCCGCTCGTCCGCGAGGGCGGTCTCGTCGTCCTCTGGGTCGGCGAGTCGGCGGAGCCGGAGCGCGTCGCGCGCGTCGCGGAGCTGATCGGCGGCGACGCTCGAGGAGGCGCCGCAGGGGCTGCTCGCGATCCGCAAGACCGGGCCGACACCGGCAGGGTTTCCCCGCCGCACCGGGGTCGCGAAGAAGCGTCCGCTGGCCTGAACAGTGCGCTCTGGCACCATCCGCCCGCCCGGCTAGCCTGGGTGGGTGCCCGCTCGTGTCTACGCAGTTGCGAACCAGAAGGGCGGCGTCGGCAAGACGACGACCGCCGTCAACCTCGCAGCCTGTCTCGCAGAGGCCGGCGAGCGCTGCCTGCTCGTCGATCTCGACCCCCAGGCGAACGCCACCTCCGGCCTCGGCCGCCGCGCCAACGGCGTCTCGACCCACGACCTGCTCGACGGCGTGCCGCTCTCCCAGCTCGCCAAGCCGACCGCCTTCGCCAACCTCGATCTCGTGCCCGCGAAGCCCGAGCTCGCCGCCGCGGCGGTGCAGCTCTCGTCGATCGACGGCGGCGAGCGCTACCTCGCGGACGCGCTCGTCTCGCCGGCGACCGACCCCTACGCCTTCGTCTTCCTCGACTGCCCGCCCGGCCTTCGGTGCGCTCACCGTCAACGCGCTCGCCGCCGCCGACCGCGTCATCGTCCCGGTCCAGGCCGAGTACTACGCGCTCGAGGGCCTGTCGCAGCTGCTCGGCTCGATCAACCTCGTCAAGGCCCGGCTCAACCCGCGCCTCGCCGTCGCCGGCATCCTGCTGACGATGGTCGACGGCCGCACCCGGCTCGCGGCGGAGGTCGAGAACGAGCTGCGCCGCCACTTCGGAGATCTCGTCTTCACCACGTCCGTGCCGCGCTCGGTCCGCCTCGCCGAGGCGCCGAGCCACGGGTTGCCCGCAATCGCCTACGACCGCCGCTCGTCCGGCTCGGAGGCCTACTGGAAGGTGGCGATGGAACTTGTCGAGCGTCAATGACACGCCGCGCCGTGGCCTCGGCCGCGGCCTCGAGGTGCTGATCGGCGGAGCCGGCGAGGCCGAGCTGCTGCACCTCCCCGTCGAGGCGGTGCACGCGAACCCGCGCCAGCCGCGCCGGCGCTTCGAGCCCGAGGCGACCTCCGGGCTCGCCGCCTCGATCCGGCACCAGGGCGTGCTGCAGCCCGTCGTCGTGCGCCCGCGGCCCGAGGGCGGCTACGAGCTGATCGCCGGCGAGCGCCGCTGGCGTGCGGCCCGCGAGGCCGGCGTGCCGACGATCCCCGCCGTCGTGCGGAATGCCGACGACCGCGACACGCTGCTGATCGGCCTCGTCGAGAACGTCGCCCGCGAGAACCTGTCCCCGGTCGAAGAGGCGCGCGCGTACGCGTCGCTGATCGACGAGTTCGAGCTCTCGCTCGGCGAGGTGGCCGAGCGGGTGGGCCGCTCGAAGCCGTCGGTCTCGAACCGCGTCCGGCTGCTCGAGCTGCCGGAGGACGTGCTCTGGATGCTCGCCCGCGGCGACCTCACCGAGGGCCACGCCCGGGCGGTGCTGGCGCTGCCGGACGACGACGCCCGCCGGCGCCTGGCGCGGAAGATCACCCAGGACGGGCTCACGGTCCGCGCCGCGGAGAAGGCGGCCCGCGACGGCGGCGCCCGCCGGCATCGCACGGCGGCAGCGGTCGATCCGGCGCTCGCCGAGCGCGCCCGCATCGCCGCCCACGGCCTCACCGGGCCTCCCGGCCCGGGTCAACGGCGGCAAGCTCGAGCTCGAGTTCGGCGACGAGACCGGCCTCGCGGAGCTCGTCGAGGCGCTGGAAGCGCTGCTGTAGCCCTCGATCCACGTCGCGTGCTCCGGTACACTCCCGCCTCCTGCGGGCGATTAGCTCAGTTGGTTAGAGCGCCGCTCTGATAAGGCGGAGGTCCCTGGTTCGAATCCAGGATCGCCCACTTCGAAACCCCTGCCTGTGCGGGGGTTTTGCGTTTTGAGCCGCGAGTCCGCGGCCCATCGGCCGCGGCCCGCGACTGTCGCTCGCCATGTCAGCCCGTCCGCGCCACCTTCTCGCATCCCTTGACCCTGTCCCTCGCGTCGATCGTCGCCGAGTCACTGCCCGGCCCGCAGTCGACGATGTCAGGTTGACCGTCGCGGGCGAGCAGGCGGTCGTTCGCCGCTCCGCCATAGAGCTTGTCCCGTCCCGGTCCGCCCATCAAGAGATCGCCGCCGCCGAGACCCTTCAGGACGTCGTCGCCTCCTCGTCCCCGAAGCGTGTCGTCACGTGCCGTCCCGTTCAAGGTGTCGGCCCTGGCGGTGCCCGTCTTCGTGACTCCCCTCGCGCGCTGCTGTGCAGGCTGGGTAGGAAGAGGCTCGACCCTTGGCGGCGTCGGATCGGGCGCCGGGGCGGGCGAAGGCGCTGCCCCGCCGCCACCCGCCATGATCGTGGTCACCGACGCTGCCGCAGGCGTGGGGTCGAGCGTGCCGCCGGGATCGGTGGCGCGTACCTCGAACAGGTGCGATCCGCCCGCGAGCGTATAGCCCGTGGGCGACGTGCAGGCGTTCCAGGGTCCGGCGTCGACCCGGCACTCGAAGGTCGATCCGGCTTCCGACGCCGCGAACGCAAACGACACCGACTCCGGCGCTGGAGAGGCAGGGGCCGAGGTCAGTGACGTTTCGGGTGGGACATCCGCGCATGGGACCGGCGCCGCCTCGTCGGCGGCGAGGCGATAGACCGCGCCGGCCAGCGAGACGACGTAGGCACAGGCACCGGCATCCTCTCCGAACGAGACGATCTGCGACGCGGTTAGCCCCGTGCCCGTGTCACCCGAGGCCGTGGGGAAGCCGAGGGACAGGGCGCGGATCTCACCGCCGCAGAGGTCGGCATACAGGTACCTCCCAACGAGCGACCCGAGTGTGGGATCACGGACGACGACTCCTCCCGTAATCGAGCACGCCAACGCAGAGTGCCCGTACTCGAATACCGGCGGCACAGCACCGGCAGCCGCACTTCCGCTGAATGCATGTAGCCCTTCGTAGGCATTCCAGCCGAAGTTGAGCCCGCCGGCCACGGGCGCCGGTACTGCGTCGATCTCCTCCCAGAGGCCCTGGCCGACGTCTCCGATGACGAGGTCGCCGGTCAGGCGGTCGAACGAGAACCTCCAGGGATTGCGAAGGCCATACGCGAAGATCTCCGGTCGGGTGCCCAACACGCCCACGAATGGGTTCGTTGGAGGAATCGAGTAGGGAGTTCCCGAGAACGGGCCGATGCGAAGAAGCTTCCCGAGGAGCGAGCCGAGGTTCTGCGCGTTCCCGTCCGGATCGCCCCCGCCGCCGCCGTCACCTGTCCCCACGTACAGCAATCCGTCAGGCCCGAAGGCCATGGAGCCTCCGTAGTGGTTGTTGAAGGCGGGATGCGCGATCGTCAGAATCGCCCGCGCCGAAAGTGGATCGGCGAGCTCCGGATCCGCCGGTGATCGCCGGTATTCGGCCAACTGGATGGAGCCACCGAGATCGACGTAGTAGACGACGAACCGCCCCGTCTGCCAGTACCGCGGCGGGAAGGCGACCGACAGCAAGCCGCCTTCGCCGAGCTGGCTCACGAGTGAGCTGATGTCGAGGAACGGCTGAGCGCGGGTGACACCGTCGTGCACGACCCGGATCGTGCCGGCGCGCTCCACCACGAACAGCAGGTGATCCTCGTGCAGGGGCGCCGCAACGTGGATCGGGCCGGCGAATGTCCCGATCGGCTGCAGCTGCGGGGTCGCCCCCATCGCACCGCCCGGTGCAGCGATCGCCCCGGCGGCGGCGAGGACCACCACGGCCCATCGCGCGAGCGTTGTCACGATCTAGCCACCATAGCGCGGTGCGCCGGCTGAGGACGAAGAACCCGCCCGTCCCTGCTAGAGCGGCTCTTCGATCCGAGCTCCCGGCTCCTCGAGGACGCCGAAGGCGAGCAGCGGCAGCAGCGTGTCCTCGCGGCCGTAGTGGCCGGCCGCATCGAAGAGGCGCTTCGCGTGCAGGCCGATGCGGAGGTCGCAATCCGCGATCACGATCCCCTCCTCCCCGTAGAGCGGGCCGGCGATCACGTTTCCCTCCGAGGGCTCGACGATCACGGCACCGCCGCGGCCGAAGACGTCCCGGCCCTCCGGCAGCGGCAACGGGAAGTCGTCCGGGAAGGCCGACGCCGGGATGTACTGCGGCGCGGCGACGACGAACGCGCCGGACTCGATCGCGATGTGCCGCATCGTCGCCTGCCAGCCGTCCGAGGTGTCGGCGGTCGGAGCGACCCAGATCTGCGGCCCGCCGCGGTACACCGCGGCGCGGGCGAGCGGCATCCGGTTCTCCCAGCAGATGAGGCCACCGATCCGGCCGGCGGGCGTGTCGACCACGTCGAGATCGTCGCCGGCGCCGATCCCGTGGAAGAGCCGCTCGTGATGGGTGGGCATCAGCTTGCGGTGCCGCGACAGCAGCCCGTGCGGGCCGAGCACGAGGAGCGTGTTGTAGAGCGTCCCGGGGCGCTCCGACTCGCGCTCGTTGACGCCGATCGCGCAGACGACGTCGTGGCGGCGGCACGCCTCGATCAGCTCGTCCACGAGCGGGCCGGGGACGTCGACCGAGCTCGCCCACATCCGCTCCCAGAGCTCGTCGAGCCCGGAGGCACCGTCCATCCCGGAGGCCGCCGCGGCCCAGGCGTTCGACGGATAGAGCGAGACGAACGTCTCCGGCAGCACCGCCAGCCGCGCGCCCGCCTCGGCGACGTCGCCGAGCAGTCCGACGGCCTTCGCGACCGATGCCTCGGCGTCGAGGATCACAGGGGTCGCCTGAACGGCGGCGACACGAACGGTGGGGAACGCAGTCATGGTCTCCTCCAGGGTGCGACCTCTGGAGCGTAGAGGGTTTGCGCGCGACCGAGGGAAGAATCCCCCTCCGAGGGATGCGGATCCGGCGACTGGTCGACGATGCACACACCTGAATGGCGGCGAATCGCACTCTGGCCGGGCTTCTGGCGTTCTCGACGATTGTCTTCGCGGCCGGCGGCGAGGCACTCGTGCTCGCCCACATCGCAGGCGCGCTCGGGCTGATCATGCTCGCCTGTGGAGCCGCCGCCGGCGTCGCCGGCTGGATCGCTCTCGGCGCGCCACGCACGCGCCGCGATATTTCCGTGTGACGTAACCGCCTCGCGGATACACTGAATCGAGGCCGATGCGCGAGATGACCGTCTATGGCGTGAGCTTCGATCTGGTCGGCAAGCAGCCGATCGTGCTGCTGAAGACCAACGACGGCAACACGTTCCTCCCCATCTGGATCGGCCACTCCGAAGCGGCCGCGATCCTGATGAACCTCCAGGGGACGGAACCGCCGCGGCCGATGACCCACGACCTCGCGACCTCGATCATCGCGTCGCTCGACGGCGAGATCCGGCAGGTGACGGTGACCGAGCTGCGCGACAGCACGTTCCACGCGCTGATCACGATCGTGCGGAACGGCACCGAGATCGAGCTCGACGCGCGCACGTCGGATGCGATCGCGCTGGCGTTGCGAAGCGACGCAAAGATCTTCGCGGCCGATGAGGTGATCGAGGAGTCCGGCGTCGAGTTCGAGGGCGACGAGGAGGAAGCCTCGCGCCGGCTGACGGGCCAGGAGTCGCTCGCCGACCTCGATCCGGACGAGTTCCGCCGCTTCCTCGACACCGTCTCGCCGGACGAGTTCGCCGCGGAGCCGGAAGAGGACTCGTAACCTCGCAGTGATCCGCGGGCGACGCACGCGTCGCCCCTACGCGCCGAGCTCCCGCTTCGTCAGGTCGAGCAGGTCGGTCACCAGGCGGTCGAGGCCCTCGGCCGAGAGCGGGCCGCCGTTCGCGCCGGCGAGCTTCTCGCGCAGGCGCCGCTCGCGATCGGGGTCGACGGTGTCGAGCCCGAGCTCTGCCTTCAGCTTCCAGAGGGCGATCACGAGCTCGAGCCGGTGGTTGACGGCCGCCACGATCGCTTCGTCGTTTGCCGTGATCTGGCGCCGGATCTCGTCGAACTGCTCGCTCACTTGAGCACCACCAGGACGAGCGCCAGCGCGTTGAAGAGTTCCGTGCACGACCATGCCCGGGTAGACGCTACCGGTCTGCCAGCGGAGCCAGGCGAGGGTGACGCCGAAGAACGCCAGCACGGGCAGGCCGAGGACGAGGCCGTGGCCGAGCCCGAACGCGAGGCCCGTGATCAGGATCGCCGGGAGCACCGAGATGAACTGGGTCAGGAGCCCGTACCCGAGGCCGCGGTAGAGCAGCTCCTCGACGAACGGCGCCACGATCGCGACGACGAGGGCATTCGCGATGAACGGCGCGGCCTTGCTGGAGTCCCACGATTTCGGGACGAGGCCCTGCTCGTCTCCGGCGTCGAGGAACTGGCTCAGGATGGCCGACACGACGATGATCGCGGCGAACGCTGCGACGGCCAGCCCGACAGCCCTGCGGCGGTCGCTCGGGCATCCTCAGCCCGAGCAGCCGCCGGTCGAGCCCATGCGCGATCGCGACGATGAGGACGAGCATGAACCCGTACTGGATCAGCGCCCCGACAGCGGTCGACCAGCGGTAGAGCGGGTCCTCGATCTCCTCGCCGTCGAGCAGGTACCGCCCGGCGTACGACAGGCTCGCGAGCGCGAGGACGAGGACTACCCAGGCGACGAGTCGCCCTGTCGGCCGAGCCGGCAGGTTGGCGGGCGTGTCGGCCACCCCGGCGCTCGTCATCCGATTCTCCGGCTCAGGCGACCCAGTACCACAGTGCCCATCTGACCACATACACGCAGAGCCCCGCGGCGAGAATCGTCGAGGTGATCGCAACCGCGCGCCGGCTCCGGACCAGCGTCGCGAGCGCCATGAACGCCGGGAAGACGACGACGGCGAAGCGCTGCATCGACCAGAGCGGCACCTTGTCCGAGACGAACGTGAGCGGGATCGCGACGCTCGTCAGGGTGTAGAGGCCGTAGGCCGGGCCGATCCGCCGCCAGGCGACGATGCCGAGCGCGATCAGGGCGAATGCGACGCCGAGGTCGAGCAGCTCTCGATCCTGGACCGCTGCCACGACGCCGCCGAGCGGCCCTGCGGGCGAGAGCCGCCGCTCCCAGACCACCTTCTGCGCGTCGAGGAACGCAAGCGGGTGCCCGATCCAGATCGCGAGCACCGCGGGGTAGATCGCGAAGAGGAGCGGCGCCACGGCGACCCCCGCGAGCGCGCGCCGCCGTTCGGGCGCCCGCCAGGCGAGCACGACGAGCGCAGGAAGCAGGGCGACGCCGGCCGAGCGCGTGAGCAGCGCGAGCCCCGCCGCGGCCCCTGCCTCCCAGAACCGGCCCCGCTCGGCGAGCAGGAACGTCGCCACCGCGAGGAGGAGGAAGAGCGACTCGCTGTAGACGGCACCGAAGAAGAGCGAGGTCGGTGCGACCGCGAGGAAGAGAACGGTGTGCCGCGCCGCCTCCTCGCCGAGGCGCAGGCTCGTGAGCCGGTAGAGCAGCACGAACGCGGCTGACCCGGCGGCGAGCGAGATGAGCACGCCGGCGAGGAGGTAGTGGCCGAGCAGGATCCAGCCGAGACCGGCGACGAGGAGCGGGTACAGGGGGAAGAAGGCAGGCGTGCTCGACGGCCAGCTGTAGCCGTTCTCCGCGATCCGCAGGAACCAGTCGCTGTCCCACCGCGCCCAGACGTCGACGGCCGACCCGAGCTCGTGGAGCCTGGAGCTGTCCCACTCGCCGCGGCGGGCGTTGAGCGCTCCGTCGAACCCGACGACCACCACGAGCGCGAGCAGCCAGATCGCTGCGCGGCTCCAGAGGAACAACCGGAGCGCGGGCGCAGAGCTGCGCGTGTCGTCCGGCACAGCGCGACTCTAACGAGCGACCTAACCAGAAGGGTGAGAGGCGCCGCGATCCCGACGCCGAATTGCGCCGGAACGATGGCTACCATCGCAGCATGAGCGCACCACGCCGGCGACCACAGCGTGGGCCTGATTCCGGCCTGCCCATTCGCCGGCGCCGCCGCCAGCGGAAGCGACGGCGGCCACTGCTCGTCCTCCTGCTCATCGTCGCCGTGGTCGTCGTCGGCGCGGCGGTCGCAGGCGGCACCGGCGTCTACGCATTCGGCTCCTCGTGCGACCTCTCCGCCCTCCACGAGGTGCGCATCGGCCAGAACACCTTCGTCTACGCAGCCGACGGGTCGCTCCTCGGCTCGATCCCGGCCGAGCGCAACCGGCAGGTCGTCCCGCTCTCGCGGGTCAGCCCCTGGATGCCGAAGGCCACGATCGCGATCGAGGACAGGCGGTTCTACAGCCACGGCGGCGTCGACCCGCAGGGCATCGCGCGCGCGGTCTACGAGGACGTCAAGGCGCGCGAGGTCGTCCAGGGCGGCTCGACGATCACCCAGCAGCTCGTGCGCAACCTCTACATCTCGAACGAGCGCACGGTGCAGCGGAAGCTCAAGGAGGCGTGCCTCGCGATCAAGCTCAACGACGCCTGGTCGAAGCAGCGCATCCTCGCCTCGTACCTGAACCAGGTGTACTACGGCAACCTCGCCTACGGGATCGAGGCGGCGGCGCAGACCTACTTCTCGAAGCCGGCGAGCGACCTCACGCTCCGCGAGGCGGCCCTGCTCGCCGGGCTGACCCAGGCGCCGTCCGCCTACAACCCGTTCGTCGAGCCCGGGAAGGCGCTGGCCCGGCGCAATGCCGTCCTGCGCGCCATGCGCGATCAGGGCTCGATCACGCGGAGGCAGTACGCGTCGGCGACCCGCTCGCCGGCCCTCGGCCTCAAGCCCGGGCGCCTCTACAAGGAGATCAGGGAGCCGTACTTCTTCGGCTACGTCCGCGACCAGCTGGTCCGCAAGTACGGCGCCGAGTACCGTCCGCTCCGGCGGCCTCAGCGTCTACACGACGATCGTGCCCCGCTGGCAGAAGGCTGCCCAGGAGGCGATCCGGAACACGCTCACCGATCCGGCCGATCCCGCCGCCGCGGTGATCTCGATCGATCCTGCGAACGGTGCCATTCGCGCGATGGCGGCGGTGATCCCGGGCCGCAGCAACAACCAGTTCAACCTGCTCTCGCAGGCACGACGCCAGCCGGGCTCGACGTTCAAGACGTTCGTCCTCGCCGCGGCGATCGAGAAGGGCATCGATCCGGACACGAGCTACTACGTCTCGGCGCCGTTCACCTACAAGCCGGTCGACAACGGCAACTGCGACGACGGCTCGTGGTGGTGCGTGCACACCTACGACAACTCGTACAACGGCTGGACGTCGATCTCGCGTGCCACGCTGCGCTCGGACAACTCCGTCTACGCCCAGCTGACGCTCGACGTCAGTCCCGAGAAGGTCGGCGAGATGGCCCAGAAGCTCGGCGTCCGCTCTCCGCTCAAGGTCGGCGGCCACTACGTCCCGGCAATGGGGCTCGGCTCGGTCGCCGTCTCGCCGCTCGACATGGCCTCCGCCTACGCCACGCTCGCCGCGGGTGGCGTCTACTCGGAGCCCACCGCGATTCGCAAGGTCGTGCTGCCGAACGGCAAGGAAGACACCAAGGCGGGCTGGGGCTCGCCGAAGCGCACGCGCGTGATCCCGGACGGCGTCGCGTGGAAGGTGACCCAGATCCTCGAGGACAACGTGAGCTACGGCACCGGCGTCGCGCGCAGGCTTCGGCCGGCCGGCGGCCGGCAAGACCGGGACGACCGACAAGCACGCCGACGCCTGGTTCGTCGGCTACACGCCCGATCTCGCGACGGCCGTCTGGATGGGCTACCAGTCCGGCGAGATCCCGATGGACAACGTCCACGGCATCTCCGTCTCCGGCGGCAGCTTCCCGGCCGAGATCTGGCGGCTGATGATGGAGCACACGATCGGGCTGCGGCCGCCTCGTGACTTCACCGACCCGAAGGCCTACCCGGTCTACCAGACCTTCCATCGCGGCCCGCTCGCGCTGAGCTACGACCCCTACTACGTCGCGCCGGTCACCCCGACCACGACCGAGAGCACGTCGACCGACACGACGCCCACGAAGACCCCACCCGCCAAGCCGGACAAGCAGGACAAGCCGGCCGACAAGGCCACGAAGCCGCCGAAGCACCCGTGAGGCGCGCCATCGCGGCGGGCGTGGCCGTGCTCGCGCTCGTCGCCTCCGCCTGCGCGCTCGCCTGGCGGCCCGACTCGCCGCTCGTCCCCCGGCACGGCGGCAACGTCTCGGGCACCGCCCCGCTCTTCCTCGTCCTCCTGATCGCGGCCTTCGCCGCCTATCTCGCTTGCGCTCTACGTGCTCCGGCGCACGCCCCCCGGCACGCGTGCCGTGATCGTGCTCGCCGCCGCGATCCAGCTCGTGCCGCTGGCCGCACCGCTCCTCCTCTCCACCGACGCCTGGACGTACTGGTCGTACGGCTGGATCGGAGCGCGCAGCGACGGCAATCCGTACTCCGATCCGCCGGCGGACTTCCCGGACAATCCGGCGATCGACTACATGGGAAGCGCCTGGCTCGGCACGACGACGCGTCTACGGGCCGGCGTTCACGGCCGCCTCGGAGCCACTGGCGATCGTCGCCGGCGACTCCGACGCGGTCGCAGCGTGGTCGTACAAGGCACTCGCGGCCGCGGCCGCCCTCGCTGCCGCCCTGCTCGCCGGTCGCCTCGCGCGGCGGCGTGCCTTCGCGATCGCGCTCGTCGGCTGGAACCCGGTCCTGGCGATCCATGCTCGCGGGCGGCGGGCACAACGACGCCTGGGTCGGCGCCCTGATCCTGGCTGCCCTGGCGCTCTCGGCCTCGCGGCGCGCCCAGGCCGGCGGCGCTCTCTGGGTCCTCGCGATCGCGGTCAAGTGGGTGCCGGCGCTCTTCCTCGCCCTGCGCTCGCTCGAGTCGCGGGCGACCGGCCGGCCGCACGGCGCTCGCGGGCTCGCCGGCGCGGCGGCGGGAATCGCGATCGGCGCCACGGTGCTCTACGGCGGCGCCTGGCCGCTCGCGATCTTCCCGCTCGTCGGCAACGCCGCTCTCGAGACGAGCTACGCGTTCCCGCACCGGCTCGAGCAGCTCGGGCTGCCCGACGACCTCGCCCTCGCCGTTGCGATCGCGGCGCTGGTGGTGGGGCTCGTCCTCCTCGCCCGCAGCGCCGCCGCGCGGCCGCGCGCGACTCGCGCTCGCCGCCTGCCTCGTGCTCGTGACGACCCCCTACCTCGCCGTCTGGTACCTGGCGTGGGCCGTTCCGGTCGCCGCCGCCGAGGAGGACACCGTCGCGACGGTTGCCGTGCTCGCGCTCTGCGCCTACCTGCTGCCCCAGACGATCCCGATCTGAGGCCGGGCTGACTATCCCGCGGCGGCCTTGTGGAGGACGATCACGCCGTCCTCGGCTCTGACCACCTGCCAGCGGCTGTCCTGCCGGAATCGGGCGTAGGCGGCGGCGAACTTCTTGCCGGTTGCGTCGTCGAGGTAGCTCGGCCGCTTCAGGTCGACCGCGACCCAGCGGGCCTCGCGGAGCACGGGGAAGCTGAAGATCCGCCGGCGCTCGGAGAGATGGGCGCCGAGCGTGTTGGTGGCGCTGACGGCGGCATCGCCCGGCACGACACCGATCACGCGCGCGGCCGCGCGGTCGTGGTCGCTGACGATGTGATCACGGGCTCCGAGCGTCGAGCCGAAAGGCACGTGACGCCAGACCGGGAGCGGCCCCATCACGATCCCCGCCACGAGGACGAGCGCGACGAGGCCGCGCCCGAGCCACGGCCACCAGCCGGGCCGCAGGCGCCGCAGCTTCGCGCCCCCGAGCACCGCGCCCGCGATCAGCCCGGGGATCGCGCCTGCCGTGTAGTGGTAGTGGATCGAGGGCTGCGTCCGGGTGCTCGAGAGGACGTTGAGCGCGATCTCGGGCAGGGCGGTCGAGCGCGACGAGCGGGGCGAGCAGCGGCAGGCCTCCGAGCGGCGCCAGCAGATCCCAGAGGTAGTGGATGTCTCGCCCCTCGAATGCGATCTGGAGGAGCCGCAGCGGATGGAGCACCGCGGTCTTGACGATGCCCGCCGGCGAGCCGCCGACGGCGTCGTAGCGGCCCTGCGAACGGCGACCCGCCTCCCGGCGCGTAGTGCGGGATGATCACGGCCGTTGCGATCACCGCCACGAGCGCCCCGGTCGACGAAGATGACGAGGCCCGCCCGCCGCCGGCCGTGCCCGAACGCATGCCAGATGCCGAGCATCGCGACGACGAGGCCGACCTGCTCCTTCGTCAGGCAGGCGGCGACGGCACAGAGCGCGAACGGCAGCAGGCGGTTCTCGTCGAGAAACCAGATCGCACCGAGCAGGAGCGGCGTCGCCAGCGCGACGGGATGGAAGTCGTCGACGACGAGCCACTGCGTCGGCGGGTAGAGCAGGTAGACGAGCGCGAAGCAGAGCCCGGACCACTCGCCGCCGAGGTGCTTGCGGGCGAGCAGGAAGACGGGCACGGCGCCGAGCGCGACGCCGGCGGCCTGGACGACGAGGAGCATGTCGGGGCTCGGCCACAGCCACCAGAGAGGGACGAGGAGCGCGACGAGCGGGTCGAAGTGGGCACCGAGCCGCGAGAACTGTGTCGCCCTGCAGGTCGGTCATCTCGAGGAACCGGCCGTGCGCCGTCGACCAGACCGCCTGGGTCAGGTTCCCGACGTCGAAGCGGCCGGTCTCGAACGCCTGCTGTTGGAGCACCGCGAGCGCCGACATCCCGGCGGCGAACGCGCCCACCGCGAGCGGAGAGAAGCGCGCGCGGCCGGGTCACGCGCTTGCGATCGCCCGCTCGAGCAGTGCGCGCCAGCGAGCTCCGAGCACGGCCTCGCTCGCGCGAGCCTCGTAGGTCGCCCGGCCCGCGGCGCCGATGCGCGTCGGCGTAGGCGCGGTCGGTGGCCAGCCGCCGCACGGCGGCCGCGAGGGCAGCCGGGTCGCCGGGCGGCACGAGCAGCGCGTCGTGGCCGTCGGTCAGGAGCTCGCGCGCGGCGGGCGTGTCGGCGGTGATGAGCGGCGTCGCGCACGCGATCGCCTGAAAGGCCTTGTTGGGAATCACCCGCGCCGCCTTGGCGGTCGTCCCGAAGATGCCGAGCGCGCAACCGGCGGCCTGGATCTCGTTCGGGAGATCCTCGTACTCGACCCAGGGAACCCACTCGACGTTCGCGGGCCGATCGTCGAGGAGATGCTCGAGCTGGCCGCTGCCGACGACCCGGAACGGAACCTCGGGTGCGATCGCGGCGGCGGCGAGGATCGTCTCGAGGCCGTGCAGCGGGATCAGCTTGCCGACGAAGAGCGCATGAAACGGCGTTTCCGGTTGCCAGCCCGGGCCGGAACAGCCTGTCCTCGGCTCCGACGAAGCACACCTCGACCCGATCGGCCGCCAGGCCGAACTCGTCGCGAAAGAACTCGGCGTGGGCGTCGGTGTCGGCGACGACGCGGTCGGCGCGCCGGAACGCCCGCCGGTCGACGATGTGCACGACGCCGGCTCCGGGCGACCCGCGCCGGAAGCGCTGCCGGTCGTCGACGATCGTGTCGAACAGCGAGACGAGCGGATTGAAGACGACGGGCCGTCCCCGCGCGACCCGCTTCGCGGCGGGCATGTCGAAGTGGCCCGGGATAGCCGACGATCAGCGCGTCGGCGTCGCGCTCGTCGTCCCGCGACTTCCGCAGGCTGTGCTCGGCCTCGGCGACCCGCAGCATCTGGCGCAGACCGACCGACCAGTTGTGGCGGCGCTCCCAGACCGCCCGATGCTGCTCGCGCACCTCGACGCCGGCGCCGCGCAGGGCCGAGATGACCTGGGCGTTCCGCGGGTAGGCGCGGTCGTAGGTGCCGAAGTAGAGAACGCGCATCGAGGCCCTGCGGCTACCGCAGCACTTCGTCCACGAGGCGGGCCGCCCGGTCCTCGCCGCCGGTCCGCTCCTCGTGGTGGCTCGTGATCAGCTCGGAGATGAGACCGAGCGAGAGCAGCTGGATGCCGACGACGACGAGCAGCACGCCGAGGAGCAGGAGCGGCCGCTGCCCGATCGCGTGACCCAGGATCTTGACAATGGTCAGGTAGACGAGGATGACGCTGCCGATCAGGCTGAACAGCAGCCCGAGACCGCCGAACAGGTGCAGCGGCCGGTGCCGGTACCGGCCCATGAACGTGACCGTGAGCAGGTCGAGGAACCCGCGCACGTAGCGCTCGACGCCGTAGTTCGAGCGGCCGTGCTCGCGCGGCCGGTGATTGACCGGCAGCTCGGTGACCCGATAGCCACGGTAGTGGGCGAGGACGGGGATGTAGCGGTGGAGCTCGCCGTAGAGCTGCATGCCGTCGACGACCTCGGCGCGGTACGCCTTGAGGCCGCAGTTCATGTCGTGGAGGCGCACGCCCGAGACCTTGCCGGCGACGGTGTTGAAGATCTTCGACGGGATGCGGCGCGTGATCGGATCGCGGCGCTTGGTCTTCCAGCCCGAGACCAGGTCGTAGCCCTCGTCGAGCTTCGCCAGCAGCCGTGGGATCTCGGCGGGGTCGTCCTGGAGGTCACCGTCAATTGTCACGACGATGTCGCCCGCCGCTTCGGCGAAGCCGGCGTCGAGCGCGGTTGCCTTGCCGAAGTTGCGTCGCAGGCGAACGACGCGCACGTTGTCGTGGGCGTCGTGGAGCCTCGTCAGCGCGCCGAACGTGCCGTCGGTCGAGCCGTCGTCGACGAAGACGGCCTCCCAGGAGCGGCCGTCGCCGGCGAACGCCGCGGACAGCTCGTCGTAGAGCAGCGCGACGCTGCGCTCCTCGTCGTGCACGGGGATGACGACCGAGATCACGACCGCGAGGGTACCCGCTACCAACCTGGTGTAGCGTGCGATCGTGAGCTCTCTGTTGCCCGTTGCCGACGCGCTCGCAGCCGTCCTCGCGCAGGCCAGGGCGCTGCCGGAGGAGGACGTTCCGCTCGCCGCCGCCGCCGGCCGGATCCTCGCGCGCGGCGTCGAGCTCGCATGGTCGATCTGCCACCGTTCCCGAGCTCGTCGATGGACGGGTATGCGGTCCGAGCCGCCGACACCCCAGGCGGGCTGCCGATCGTCGGCCACTCGGCGGCCGGGCGACCCGCGCAGCGGAGCCTCGGCGCCGGCGAGGCGATCGAGATCTCGACGGGCGCCGTCGTCCCGGACGGCGCGGATGCCGTGATCCCTGTCGAGCGGGTCGAGGTCGGGCGGGACGAGATCGAGGTCTCTGCGAGTGTCCCGGTAGGGGACAACATCCGGCAGCGCGGCGGCGACGTGCGAGCGGGCGACGAGGTTGCTGGCGGCCGGCACTGTCCTCACCGCCGCCCGCATCGGGGCCCTCGCCGCCTGCGGGATCGACGCGATCACGGCGCACCGCGCACCGTGCGTGGCGATTCTCGTCACCGGCTCCGAGCTGCGCCCACCCGGCGAGGCACTCGAGCCTGGTCAGATCTACGAGTCGAACGGGATCATGCTCGCGCGGATCTTCGAAGAGGCCGGCGCAATCGTCGAGCGGCTGGCACCGGCGGAGGACACCGAAGCCGCACTCGAGCAGGCCCTCGTGCAGGGCGCTCGCAGGCCGATGTGGTCGTCACCTCGGGTGGCGTCTCGGTCGGGCCGCACGACCTCGTCCGCCGCGTCGAGGCGCAGCTCGGCGTCGAGGAGGTCTTCTGGGGCGTCGCGATGCGTCCGGGCAAGCCGCTCGCCTTCGGCGTCCGCGGAGCGACGCTCGTCTTCGGCCTGCCCGGGAACCCGCTCTCGTCGCTCGTCGGGCGCGCTGCTCTTCGTCACGCCTGCGCTGCGGGCGCTCCAGGGCGATCCCGATCCGGCGCCGCGGTTTCGGCCCGGGACGCTCGCCCGCGAGGTCAAGCCACGGCCCGAGCGCGACGACTTCGCGCGCGCGCGGATCTCGTGGACCGAGGCCGGCCCCGTCCTCGACCCGCTCGCCGGGCAGGAGTCGCACATGATCGTGCAGACGACGGCCGCCGACGCAATCGTCCACATTCCGCGCGGCACCGGACGTTCTGGCTGCCGGCGCGCCGATCGGCTACCTGCCGCTCTAGCGGCTAGCGCTGTGCCCGTTGCCGGCGTGCCGCCGGCGAGCGTCGCGGCACCGGCCGGTAGCGGCCCGCCGGCCAGTGCACCCAGCTGACATGCGATCGCGGCCCAGGCGAGCAGCACGAGCACGGTCGCCCAGGGGATGAATCCGAGCGTCATCAGCGAGACGAGGTAGAGCGGCGTGTCGAGCCCGAGCCCGAGCTGGGTGCCGATCACGACGACCGCCAGCGCAGGCCCTGCGAGCCCGATGCCGTAGAGGACGTCGCGGGCCCAGGCCGAGCGCCGCTCGACCTGCGGGAGCCAGAGCCAGGCGTAGAGCGACGGGACGACGAACAGCAGGCCGTAGGGGCTGATCAGCGCGGTCGCGATGGCGACGCCGCCGAGCGCGATGAGGGATACGGCATAGCCGGCGAGCACGGCGTCGTCCGCGGCCGGAGCCACCGGCACGAGCACCCTCCGCGCGCGCCACCACCCGAATGCCGCGAGCAGGCCGAGCACGGCGAGACCGGCGACGGGCCAGTCGCTGACGGCGGCGCTTCCCGGCGGGGGCGGAATCGGGGAGCCGCGCGGGAAAGACTCCGGCCAGAGCGCCGATCCCGACCAGGAGCCCGATCCAGAGCCAGACGCCGAACCGCGTCCGGAGCGCACGCCAGGCCCCGGGCAGCGGCAGTCGCTTCCTGCCGGCTGCGTGCGAACAGGTCGATCGCGCCGGCGAGGAACGGGATCAGCGCCGTGAGCAGAACGAGCTCGATCGCCCAGCCACGAATGATGCGGCTACCGAGGTAGACGTGCCCCGCCGTCCCTCCCGCGAGCTCGATGCCGCCGTCGAGCGACGCGAGGATCGACTCGGAGGCCCGGCCGAGGCGGAGGAAGCGGGTTGGATTGAGCCGTCCCGGCGTGTCCGCGACCGCACCCGCGTCGTTGTCCGGTGCTGTGCCGAGCCGGATCGCCGAGATCTTGCGGCCGAGGAACGGCGCCTGCTCGCCGTAGCCGAACGGCATGCCGAGGTCGACGAGCTGCACGAGCCAACCGGGCCGAGCCGGCAGCCGGCCGATCTGGGCAGCGACCTGGACGTCTGCGGTTCTGAGCAGCGCCGGCGCGGGCGAGCGGGGCTCGAAGCCCGCGAGCTCGAGCCTCGGCTTCGCGCTGCCCGCGAGCCCGTCGAGCGAGACAACCGCCTTGATCCGGTCGCGGAAGGGCGACGTCGACGCGAACCGCTCGGCACCGAAGCCGCCGTAGGCGCCACCGTCCGAGGAGAGGAAGATGAGCGTGTGCTGGGGCTTCGGCCGGCCCGCAACCGTCCCGAGCCGTCCGTAGCCGCGGGCGAGCTCGATCAGTGCGGCCGTGCCCGAGGCGTTGTCGTTCGCGCCAGGCCCGACGCCGGTGTCGTCACGGTGGGCGAGAACGAGGATGGCGTCATCGGTCGAGCCCTGCACGACGGTGACGAGGTTCTGGAGCCGGACGCGGCCGAGGCCGGGGATGCTCTCGTCCCAGACGTCCGTCAGCCGCCGTGAGGCCGTAGAGGCCGAGCTTGTCCTGCACCCACTGCGCTGCACCTGCCGCGCCACCCGACCCGGGCTGGCGCGAGGGATAGTCGCGCGCCAGCTCGGTCGCGAGCGCCATCGCCGAAGGGCCGTCGAAGGAGGGCGGCAGCGTCGAGGCGGGAAACGGGCCGGGCCGGCCGATCGTGAGGGCGAGCAGGAGCAGGGGCCCGAGCACGAGCAGCGACGCGGTGCGCACGAGCCGGCCGTTGATCGGCTGCTCGACGGAACCGCGCCTCGGCGCCGCCGCCGTCTTTGCGGCTGCTCGGCACTGCCTCGTTCGTTACGAGCCGGTTGCGCTCGCCGACCGCCTCGCCCGGATGCGTCTGAGGCCGCCACGACGGGGGCTATAGTACGGCGTGACGGGTTCCTACCCCGCTCGAGCCATCGCGACGATGCCGGAATCCCCCACCATTCTGCTCGTCGACGACGAGGACTCGATTCAGAAGCTCCTGACGTACCCGCTCGAGCGGGACGGCTATCGCGTCGTCCAGGCGCGGGACGGCGAGGAGGCGCTGAAGCGCTTCGCCGAGGAGGAGATCGACCTCGTCGTGCTCGACATCATGCTGCCGAAGATCGACGGGCTCGAGGTCTGCAAGCGGCTCCGCGCCGGCAGCACCGTGCCGATCATCATGCTCACGGCCCGCGACGACGAGCTCGACAAGGTGCTCGGGCTCGAGCTCGGCGCGGACGACTACATCACGAAGCCGTTCCTGATCCGCGAGTTCCGCAGCCGCGTGCGCGCCGTCTTGCGCCGTGCCGCGACGCCCCACCTCGGAGGCCGCCGGGAAGAGACGATCGACCGGGGCGACGTCCGCATCGACCTGCCCCGCCGCACCGTCGAGGTGCGCGGCGAGGCGGTTCAGCTGACCTTCGTCGAGTTCGAGCTGCTGGCGCTGCTCGCGTCCAGCCCGGGCGTCGTCTACTCGCGGCGGCAGCTGCTCGAGCGGCTGCGCGGCGGTGCGGACTACCGGGAGCCGCGCACGATCGACGTTCACGTCCGTCATCTGCGCGAGAAGATCGAGCAGGAGCCGCGGGAGCCCGAGCTGATCCTGACCGTGCGTGGCGCCGGGTACCGCTTCCGCGACGGATGACCATCCCGGGCGGCATCCGCGTCAAGCTGTCGCTGGCGCTGCTCGTCATCGTCGGCAGCGCCCTCTTCGCCGCCTACGTGATCATCGTTCCTTCGCTCGAGCGGCGGCTCGTCGCTGCCAAGCTCGACCAGCAGCAGAGCGACGCAGAGATCCTCGCAATCAACTTCGCGGCCCAGGTGGCGCAGAACAACCTCGCGCTTCGGCGATTTCGTCGACGGCGCGGGCTTCGTCTCCAACTCGCGAGTCGTCCTCTTCGGCGTCGAGCGGCTCTCCGGGATCGCGCGACGCTGCTCTCGCTCGCAGACTCGTCCGCGTCCGGGGGCTCGGAGATCGAAGAGCGACCCGACTGCGCTCGAGGCGGCGCCGAACGGTGAAGCACGGTGCGCGCACGCGTGCGGCACGAGGGCCGCGAGTACGCGGAGGTCGCCGTGCCGCTGCTGATCGGACGGCGACGTGATGCTGCTCTCGAGCTCGCTCTCCGACCAGCTCGCGACGGTCGCGCTCGTCAAGCGGCGCCTGCTCGACGCCACGCTCGCTGCGCTGCTGATCGTCGCTCGTCCTCGGCTTCGCGGTGGCGACGCTCCATGCCCGCCGGCTCGGCCGTCTGCAGCGCGCCGCCGACCTGATCGCCGAGGGCGCGTTCGACGAGCCCGTGGTCGACAACGACCTCGACGAGGTCGGCCAGCTGGCTGCGTCGTTCGACCGGATGCGGCTCCAGCTCGCCCAGCTCGACAGCGCCCGGAAGGAGTTCGTCGCCAACGCCTCGCACGAGCTGCGGACGCCGCTGTTCTCGATCGCGGGCTTCCTCGAGCTCCTCGACGACGAGGATCTCGACGAGACGACGCGGATGGAGTTCCTCGCAACGACGCGCAGCCAGGTCGACCGCCTCACGAACCTCGCCACCGACCTGCTCGATCTCTCGCGGATGGACGCCGGCCGGATCCGGATCGAGCACGAGGAGGTCGGCCTGGCCGAGATCGCGCGCCAGGTCGCGGAGGACTTCTTCGCCCTCGCCGATGCCTCGGACCACACGCTGCTGCTCGACGTCGACGACGACGCGTGGGCGCACGCCGACGAGGAGCGGATCCAGCAGATCGCGCGGGCGCTGACGGGCAACGCGCTCGTCCACACGCCTGCGGGAACGACGGTCCTGCTCCGGGTCGAGCAGCGCGGCAACCGCGTCGCCCTGGCGGTCGAGGACAACGGGCCCGGCATCCCGCCGGAGCATCTCGAGCGGGTCTTCCAGCGCTTCTACCGGGTCGACGGCGGCCAGGCGTCCGGCAGTGGGCTCGGGCCTCGCGATCGCCCGCGAGCTCGCGGGCCGGATGGGCGGCACGGTCACGGTCACGAGCCGGCCCGGGTCGACGGTCTTCACGCTCGAGCTGCCCGCCGAGGGCGCGGTGCTCCGCCCGCCGGCCACCGCTGTCGGCCTAGACGGCTGACACGCCACCGTTTCCACGTGGAAACGGTCGATCAGACGCTGCCACCGGGACGCCGGAACCGCACGGCTACAGTGATTCCGTGCGCGCCCCGGTCTTCGCCGTTGCTGCCGTCGCCGCGATTCTCGGCGCCGGACTCGCCCTCGCCCTCGGCAGCCTCATCGGCGTCTCCGACGGGTCGACGACCACCGTCGTCGTCCAGAGCACCGTGACCGAGGCCGACGCAGGGGCCGTGGCGATCCCGGCGCTCGGCAACCGCTTCGACCCGGCTGCGATCTACGCCCACCGCGCGCCGGGCGTCGTGACGCTCTACGCCGATCTCGGCGCCGACGGCCAGTCGCAGGGCTCGGGATTCGTCGTCGACGCCAAGGGGACGATCCTGACGAACGCCCACGTGGTGACGAACGTCGCCGAGGGCAGCGGCGGCTCCGTCAAGGGCGCCGAGAAGCTCTACGTCGAGTTCCGCGACGGCGACCGCGTGCCGGCGACGATCATCGGCTGGGACCTGTTCAGCGACGTCGCCGCCGTCCGCGTCGATCCCGAGCGCCCACGCCCTGGCGCCGGTGCCGCTCGGCCACTCGTCGACGGTTCGTCGTCGGGACGCCGGTGGCGGCGATCGGCAGCCCGTTCGGCGAGCAGAGCTCGCTCTCGGTCGGCGTCGTCTCGGCCACCGACCGGACGATCGACTCGCTCACCTCGGGCTACAGCGTCGCCGACGCGATCCAGATCGACGCGCCGATCAACCGCGGCAACTCCGGCGGGCCGCTCTTCGACGCGCACGGGCGCGTGATCGGCATCAACGCCCAGATTCGCTCGACGAGCGGCAACGCCGAGGGCGTCGGGTTCGCGATCCCGATCGACACGGCCAAGCGCGCTCTCGATCAGCTGCTGCGGACGGGCAAGGTCGCGTACGCGTACGTCGGGGTCACGACCCAGGACGTCACCCCCGGGCTGGCGAAGAAGTTCGGCCTCGACTCGCCTCACGGCGCGCTGATCGCGAAGGTCGAGCCCGGCACACCCGCCGCCCGCGCCGGGCTCCACGGCGCCACCCGCACGGTCGACTACAACGGCCGCGAGGTCTCGCTCGGCGGCGACGTGATCGTCGACATCGACGGGATGCGCGTCGCAGGCGCGGACGACGTCTCCCGGGCGGTCGCCCGGCTCGCGGCGGGCCAGCAGGTCACGTTCACCGTCCTCCGCGGCGGCACCGACCGCCGCGCGGTGAAGGTAACGCTGGCCGAGCGCCCGGCCTAGAGACCGATGGAGCAGGGCCGTTCGGCGAGCGTCCCGGCGCCAGTACGATGACGGCGATGAGCGGCCTCTCCCATGTCGATCCGGACGGTGCCGTGCGGATGGTGGACGTCGGCGACAAGCCGCTCTCGCGCCGCCGCGCCGTTGCCCGCGCCACCGTGCTGATGGCGCCCGAGACGGTCGCCCGCCTCGGCGAGCTGCCGAAGGGCGACGCGCTGACGACGGCTCAGCTCGCCGGGATCATGGCGGCCAAGCGCACGAGCGAGCTGATTCCCCTCTGCCACCCGCTGCCGCTGACCGCGATCGACGTGCGCCTCGTCGATCGTCGCGGCCGGCGTCGAGATCGAGGCGATGGCCGAGACGACCGCCCAGACCGGCGTCGAGATGGAGGCCCTGACCGCCGCCAGCGTCGCCGCTCTCACCGTCTACGACATGGCGAAGGCGATCGATAAAGGTATGACCATCTCCGGCGATCACGCTCGTCGAGAAGACGAAGGAGGCCGTGTGAAGGCCGCCGTGCTGACGATCTCGGACGGGGTCCATCACGGCACGCGGGAGGACAAGAGCGGCGACACGCTCGCGGAGCTCCTCGCGGCCGACGGCTTCGCGGTCGAGCGACGGATCGTCCCGGACGAGCGGGACGAGATCGCCGCCGCGATCGTCGACCTGGCCGGCCGAAGCTCCGTTGTGTTGACAACAGGCGGCACAGGATTCTCGCCACGCGACGTGACGCCGGAGGCGACCGCGAACCGTGCTCGATCGTGAGGCGCCGGGCATCGCCGAGGCGATCCGCGCCGAGCGCGCTGACCCGAACGCCGCACGCGATGCTCTCGCGCGGCCTCGCCGGCCTCCGCGGAGCGACGCTGATCGTGAACATGCCCGGCTCACCGGGCGGCTGCCGCGACGGCTTCGCCGTGCTGCAGCCGGCGCTCGTGCACGGGCTCGAGCTGGCCGCCGGCGACCAGGGCTCGACCCACAAGCAGACATGAGCGCGACCGCACTCGTCGCTCCCGCGTCGCTTCGCCTCGCTCGTCAAGTTCGAGCACACCGTCTTCGCGCTGCCCTTCGCCTACGTCGGCGCGTTCCTCGCCGTCGACGGGTACCCGGGCACCGCCAACCTCATCTGGCTCACGCTCGCGATGATCGGCGCCCGCACGCTCGCGATGGCGCTCAACCGGCTCATCGACGCCGAGCTCGACGCGCGCAACCCGCGCACCGCCTCGCGCGAGATCCCGGCCGGCATTCTGAGCCGGGCGCAGGTCTGGGCGCTGTGCGCCGCCGCGCTCGCGCTCTACCTCGTGGCCGCGTTCCAGCTCGAGCCGATCGTGCGCTGGCTCTGGCCGATCCCGGTCGTGATGTTCGTCGTCTATCCCTATTTGAAGCGGGTTACGTGGCTCTGCCACCTCTGGCTCGGCGCCTGCACCGGGCTCGCGCCGCTCGGCGCCTGGCTCGCCGTGACGGGCTCTGCGCCGTGGGAGGCGTGGGCGCTCTTCGCTGCGCAGGCGCTCTGGGTCGCCGGGTTCGACCTCTTCTACTCGCTCTTCGATCTCGCGCACGACCAGGCTGCCGGCCTGCGCTCGTGGGCGACGCGCTTCGGCGAGCGTGGCGTGTTCGCCGGCGCCCGCATCTTCCACCTCACCGCCGTCCTGCTGCTCGCCGCCGTCGGCGTCGGGCTCGGGAGCGACGTCTTCTACTGGCTCGGCGTCGCTGGCGGTGGCGGGGCTCCTCGTCTACGAGCACACGCTCGTCCGTCCCGGCGATCTGCGTCGGCTCGACGCGGCGTTCTTCACCGTCAACGGCGTGATCAGCGTCGTCTTCTTCGTCTTCGTCGTCCTCGCGACGACGGTCTAATGCGCATCAAGCCTTGACGGCTACCTTGCGGCCGGCAGGCGACGGGGAGGCACGGGCACGATGATCGTGGGGGACGGCCTCGAGAAACGGTACGGCCGCAAGCGGGCCCTGAAGGGGGTCTCGTTCAGCGTCCCCCGCGCGGGCTTCCTGCTCGTCACCGGCCCGAACGGGTCGGGCAAGACGACGCTCCTCCGCCTCGTCGCAGGCCTCGCGGCGGCGACAAAAGGCACGCTGACGATCGATGCGGAGCGCGGCGACCTCGGCTACGTCGGCCACGAGCCGCTGCTCTACCGCGAGCTCACGGCGCTCGAGAACCTCGATCTCTTCGGCCGCCTCTATCGCGTCCCCGAGCGGCGCGAGCGGAGCGGGATGCTGCTCGAGCGGTTCGGTCTCTGGGACGTCCGCGCCGACCGGGTCTCGACGTACTCGCGCGGCATGACCCAGCGTCTGGCGCTGTGCCGCGCGCTCCTGCACGACCCGGCCTTGCTCGTGCTCGACGAGCCGTTCACCGCGCTCGACGAGGAAGGCGCCGCGCTGCTCGACCGCGAGCTCGAAGCGCTCACGGGCGAGCGGACGATCGTGCTCTCGACGCACGACCCGGCCCGGGTCACGTCGCTCGCCACCCACCGGCTGGCCCTCGCATGAGCTCCTTCTCGCTGTACGCCTCCGACGTCGTCGCCCTCGCGCGCAAGGACCTGAAGCTCGAGCTCCGGGCGAGGGACACCCTGCCGGCGATGCTGCTCTTCGTCCTCTCGACGCTCGCGGTCTTCCACTTCGCGCTTCCCGCCGGCACCGGGGACGACGCGGCCTACGGCCTGCTCTGGATTGCGATCATCTTCACGGCGCTGCTCGGCCTGGCCCGGGCGTGGGCACCCGAGCGGGAGGGTGGCGCGCTCGAGGGCCTCGTGCTGGCGCCGTGCGACCGGAGCGCGATCTGGCTCGGCAAGTCGCTCGCCACGCTCGCCTTCCTCGGTGCGGCCGAGCTCGTCGCGATCCCGGCTTTCGCGCTCTTCTTCGCTCCCGTCGACGCGGTTGCGATCGCGGGCGTCGTGCTCGCGAGCATCGGGATCTGCGCCGTCGGGACGCTGCTCGCAGCCATGGCCGCCGTCAGCCGGGGCCGCGAGGTCATCCTGCCGCTGCTGTTCCTGCCGCTCGCGATCCCGCTCGTCGTCGGTGGCGTCGGCGCCGGGATCTCGCCGCAGGGCTCGACCTACCTGACATTTCTCGGCCTGTACGACCTTGTGTTCGCGATACTGGCCTGGGCTACCTTCGAATATGTCGTCACGGAATAACCTCCCGATCCTCGCTTTCGCCGCTGCCGGCCTCCTCGGCCTCGCGGTCACGCTTGCGCTGCTCGTCGCGCCCGAGGACGCCAATCAGGGGATCTCGCAGAAGATCTTCTACTTCCACGTCCCGATCGCCCTCACCGCCTATCTCTGCTTCGGGCTCGGCGCCTGGAAGGCGTTGCGGCTCCTATGGGTCGGTGGCGAGCGCCGCGATCTCGAGAGCTACACGTGGATCCACCAGGGCACGATCTTCGGGGCGCTGACGCTGATCACCGGCTCGATCTGGGCACGCGCCTCGTGGGGCGTCTGGTGGAGCTGGAGCTCGAACCAGCTCGTGCTGTTCCTCGTGCTCTTCCTCTTCTACTGCGCGTACTTCATGCTCCGGTTCTCGATCGACGAGGGCGCCCGCAGAGAGCGCATCTGCGCCGTCTACGCGCTCTTCGGGGTGGCGCTGATCCCGGTCAGCTTCTTCGCGATCAGGCTGGCGAGCGACTTCATCCACCCGACCGTCTTCACCCGTGAGGGGCCGCAGATGACCAACACGATGTTCACCGCCTTCGTCGTCTGCTGGGCCGCGATCTCGCTGCTCGCCTACGTCATGTACCGCGTCGAGCTCGTCGGCAAGCGCACCGACGCGAATCTCCGCGAGCTCCGGGAGCTGCTCTCGTGAGCCAGGGTCAGTACGTCGCGCTCGCCTACGGGATCGTGCTCGTGTTCGTCGTCCTCTGGGTGGCGATCATCGCCACCAAGCTGGCTCGCCTCGAGCGCGAAACGGGCGAGCTCGCCGAGCTGGCGCGCGGTCGCCGCTCCGATGGCTGAGCTGCTCGTCTGGCCGGCGCTGCTCGGCTACGGCGAGGCAGTGGTCGCCTACGCCGGCGCCTATCGCGGCACGGGGTATTCGGCGCGGCTCGGCATCTGGGGCGTGCGCATCGGCTGGCTCGCGCAGACGGCGCTGCTGATCGCGCAGATGCTCGACAGCGACGGCTTCCCCTGGGGCACCTGGGCGGGCGCGCTGAACCTCTTCGTGTGGCTCGTCGTCGGGGCCTACCTGATCTGGGGGTGCTCGCCGCGCTACCGGATGCTCGGCCTCGCGGTGATGCCGTTCGCCGTCGCGCTGCTCGTTGCCGCGTGGGCCGGTGGCGGCACGGGCGTCGCGACCTCGGACACGGCGGGCTGGCTGCTCGCGCTCCACGTCGGGCTGATGCTCGCGGGCCTCGCCGGACTGACGCTCGCCGCCTTCCTCGCAGGCCTCTATCTCTGGCAGGAGCGCCGCCTCAAGCAACGCGACACCGGGCTGCTGCGGCTCAAGCTGCCTCCGCTCGAGTCGCTCGACCGGCTCTCCGCCCGCACCGCATTCGTCTCGCTCGTGGTTCTCTCGGCCGGCATCGTCGTCGGGCTCGGAAGCTTCAAGAGCGGCGACTTCGACGTCCCGATGGCCGTCACGCTCGCGATCTGGGCCGTGACGGCAGCCGGGCTGATCCTGCGGCGCGAGCTGGGTCTCCGCGGCCGCCGCTTCGCGCGGCTGCTCGTCGCCTGCTTCCTGCTCGTCGTGATCGTCCTCCCTCTGACCCACTTCGCCTCATGAGACTCGCCCTCGTCGGCGTCTCGCACCGCCAGGCACCCGTCGAGCTGCGGGAGCGCGTCGCCGTCGACGCAGACGGCGCCGCTGCGCTCGCCGCCGAGCTCGGGCTGGGCTGCGAGGCGGTGGTGCTCTCGACCTGCAACCGCACGGAGCTCTACCTCGCGAGCGACGACGACGGCGAGAACCTGGACGAGCGCGCAAGCGCCTCGCTGCTCGCGCTCGCGGGCGACGACGGCGCCGCGCTCGCGCCACGTGCTCTACCGGCTCGGCGACGACAGCGCCGCGCTCCACCTGTTCCGCGTCGCCGCCGGGCTCGACTCGCTCGTGCCGGGCGAGGGCGAGATCCTCGGCCAGGTGCGGGACGCATTCGAGATCGGCTCAACCGGCCCGCTCCTCGATCGCCTCTTCCGCCAGGCGCTCCACGCGGGCCGCCGCGCCCGCGTCGAGACGGCGATCGGCGAGAGCCCGGCCTCCGTGCCGGCCGCCGCCGCCGCGCTCGCCCAGCAGGTGTTCGGCGACCTCGACAAGCGCTCGGTGCTGCTCGTCGGCGCCGGCAAGATGAGCGAGCTGACGGCGCGCAACCTGCGCTCGCGCGGGGCCGACATCGCCGCCGTCGCGAACAGGACGATCGCCCACGGCGAGGAGCTCGCGGCGCGCGTCGAGTCGCGAGCAGTCGGGCTGGACGAGATCCCGGGCCTGCTCGCCACGGCCGACGTCGTCGTCACCTCGACGAGCGCTCCCGGGCTTCGTGGTCGACGTATCGACGGCGACAGCGGCCCTGCGGAGCCGCCGCGGCCGGCCGCTCCTCTTCGTCGACCTCGCCGTCCCGCGCGACGTCGATCCCGCGCTCTCGACGATCGACGGCTGCTTCGTCTACGACGTCGACGACCTCGAGGCCGTGGTCGAGGCCTCGTTGGCCGGCCGTCGCGTCGAGGCGGTGCGCGCCGAGCAGATCGTTGCCGTCGAGGCCGAGCGCTTCCGGGAGTGGCAGGCATCGCTGGCGGTCGTGCCGGCGATCGCGTCGCTCCATGCCCGCGCCGAGGAGATCCGCACCGGCGAGCTGGCCAAGGCCGAGGGCCGTCTGGGCCGGCTGCCCGAGAGCGAGCGCAAGCTCGTCGAGTCGATGACGTCGCAGATCGTCGCCAAGATCCTCCACCTGCCGACCGTGCGGATGAAAGAGGCAGCGGCCGGAGCCGACGGCGTGGTCTATGCTGACGTCGTGCGCCACCTGTTCGGACTGGGGGAGGAGGAGCAGTCGTGACGCGACCGGTGATCGTCGGACGGCCACTGCCACTGCAGGCGCCGACCGCATTCGTCCGTATCCGCCCGCGCGGCCGCCTCCTGTGCGGTGAGCCACGCACCACGATTCGCCGCTGTGCTGCTTCGCGTCGGCTCCCGCGGCAGTAGGCTCGCACTGACCCAGGCCGAGCGCGCCGCCGATGCGTTGCGCCGACCGGGGGTCGAGGTCGCGCTGGTGCCGATCACGACGGCGGGCGATCGCGACCGGACGAGCCCGTTCGGCGAGATCGGCGCCCGCGGCGTGTTCGTCAAGGAGCTCGAGGAGGCACTGCTCGAGGGCCGCATCGACGTCGCCGTCCACTCGGCCAAGGACATGACCTCCTCCGACGTCGAGGGCCTCGTCGTCGGGGCGTACACGCAGCGCGAGGATCCCCGTGACGCCCTCTGCGGCGCCGATGCGATCCGGCCCGGGATGCGGATCGGCACGGCATCGGCGCGCCGTCGCGCGCAGCTGCTCGCCCTCGAGCCCACGCTCTCGATCGAGCCGCTGCGCGGCAACATCGACACGCGCCTGCGCAAGCGGGGCGAGCGGGGCCTCGACGCGATCGTGCTCGCCGCTTGTGGTCTAGACCGTTTGGGACTGGACGGGGAGATCGGGCTCAGGATCGATCCCGCGGTGATGCTGCCGGAGGCGGGGCAGGGGGCGCTGGCGCTGCAGGTGCGGGCCGGTGAGGAGGAGCTCGTCTCCCGCGTCGACGATCCCGAGACGCACGCCCGGGTCGAGGCCGAGCGGCGCTGCGTGGCGCTGATCGGCGGCGGCTGCCTGGCGCCGGTCGCTGCCCACCACGACGGCGAGATCCTGACGGCGCTGATCGCGGCCGAGGACGGCTCCTGGATCGAGCGCCGCTCGGGGAACGATCCGGCCGCCCTCGCGGCCGAGCTGCTCCCGCTCGCTCGATGAAGATCGCGGTCACGCGGCCGGCAGGCCAGGAGCAGGATCTCGTCGGAAGGCTCGAGGCGCTCGGCCACGAGGTCGTTCGGTGCCCGCTGATCGCGATCGAGCCGCTCGGCGACGAGCCGATCGACGTCTCGCAGTACGACTGGGTCGTCGTCACGAGCGCGAACGGGGCGCGTGAGCTGCTGCGCCGCGCGGTCGGCCCGATGCCGCGCGTCGCAGCGATCGGCCCGGCGACGGCCGACGCGCTCGGCGGCGCCGACCTGGTGCCGTCCGTGGCGACGCAGGAGGGCCTGCTGGCAGAGCTGCCGCGGCCCGCCGGGCGGGTCCTCTTCGCCGCGGCCGAGGGCGCCCGCACGCTCCTCCCGGAGGAGCTCGAGGCGGATGTCGTCTTCCTCTATCGCACGCGCGAGCTCCAGCCCAAGGAGTTCCCGGCCGCCGATCTCGTCATCCTCACGTCCGCGTCGTCTGCGAGGGCCCTGGCAACGCTGACAACAGGTCTGCCGGTCGTCTCGATCGGGCCCGAGACCTCGCGGGCGGCGCGGGAGGCCGGATTGCGCGTCGTCGCCGAGGCGTCACCGCATTCGAGCGAGGGCCTCGCGACGGCCGTCGCCGGCCTCTCGAGGCGCTCTAGACTCGGCGGGGCCGGTGTTCATCACCTTCCTCACCGACTTCGGCCTCCAGGACGACTTCGTCGGAACGTGCCACGGCGTGATCAAGCGGATCGCGCCGGAGTCCCAGATCATCGACATCACGCACGGGATTCCCGCCCAGGCCGTGCTGCAGGGAGCGCTCGTGCTCGCCAACACGCTGCCCTACATGCCGGTCGGCGTGCACCTCGCCGTCGTCGATCCGGGAGTCGGCAGCCATCGCCGTCCGCTCGCGCTCCGTGACGCCGAGGGACGCCTCTACGTCGGCCCCGACAACGGCCTGCTCGTGCCGGCCGCCGAGCGGGCCGGGATCACCGACGCGCACGAGCTCGCGAACCCGAGCTACGCGCTCGAGAACGTCTCGCGGACCTTTCACGGCCGTGACCTCTTCGCCCCGGCCGCCGCTCACCTCTCGCGCGGGGTTGCGATCGGCGAGCTCGGCCCCCCGATCGACCCGGAGGCTCTCGTTCGGCTCGAGCTGCCGAAGCCGTCGTACGGCGACGGCGTCGTGCACGCGACCATGCTCTACGTCGACAGCTTCGGGAACATCGCTCTCAACCTGACGCGCGACGACCTCGAGCGGGTCGGCGTCGCGCCGGGCACCCGCCTCGAGCTGGAGCTCACCGGCGAGCGCTACTACGCGGTCGCAGCCCGAACGTTCGCGGACGCTCGCGCCGGCGACGTGATCCTCTTCGAGGACAGCTACCGCAACATGTCCGTTGCGATCTCGAACGGCAATGCGGCGGCGATGTTGCACGCCGTCGTCGGCCGGCCGCTCAGCATCCGCGTGGCGTGACCTCGCTCGCGGCCTCTGGTAACCGGCCGCCGGGTGCGCTATCGTCAGGAGCAACTGAGAGGCGTCGGCGGAGCGGGTCTCCGTCCCCGACGTCTCTCTGTTTCGCGCGGGGGAACTCCGCAGGTCGAAACGGTGATTCCTCCTGATGCGGCACTCGTGCGGCGCGGGCTACGCTTCCGCCGGGCCAGCGATGGCGCCACGCTGTGAGAGCCGGAGCTCTGGTCCCTGACCCCAGGAGGCCGTCGTGAGTGCTGAAAGTCTCACCGTCGTCGACAACCGCACCGGTGTCGAGTACACGCTGCCGATCGTCGATGGCGCGATCAACGCCACCGGTCTCGGTCAGATCAAGGACGCGGACGGTGCGGGCCTGCTGTCGTACGACCCGGCGTTCCTCAACACGGCGTCGTGCCGGAGCGAGATCACCTACATCGACGGCGACGCGGGGATCCTGCGGTATCGCGGCTACCCGATCGAGCAGGTCGCCGAGCAGGCGGGATTCCTCGAGACCGCGTATCTCCTCTTCGAGGGCGAGCTCCCGACCGACGAGCAGCTGCAGAAGTGGACGCGACGACGTGCGCGTGCACACGTACGTGCACACGAACATCGAGGAGTTCCTGGCCGGCTTCCGCTACGACGCGCACCCGATGGGGATGCTGCTCGGGGCCGTCGGCGCGCTCTCGACCTTCTATCCCGGACGCGAAGGACATCTCCGACCCCGAGAACCGGTATCTCCAGCGGGTGCGGCTCGTTGCCAAGCTGCCCACGATCGCCGCGTTCATCTTCCGCCACAACCGCGGCCTCCCGTACGTCCTTCCGCGCAACGACCTCGACTACGTCGGCAACTTCGTCAACATGACCTTCGAGATCGGCGGCCGGCACGAGCCGAATCCGGTCTGCAGCGCGCGCTCGAGATCCTCTTCATCCTCCACGCCGATCACGAGCAGAACTGCTCCACGAGCGCCGTCCGCAGCGTCGGCTCGTCCAACGTCGATCCGTTCTCGGCCGTCTCGGCCGGGATCGCGGCGCTCTACGGGCCGCTGCACGGTGGCGCCAACGAGGCGGTGCTGCGGATGCTCGACGAGATCGGCGACGTCAGCAACGTGCCGGCGTTCATCGAGGCGGTCAAGGACGGCAGCGCCGGCACCCGGCTGATGGGCTTCGGCCACCGTGTCTACAAGAGCTACGACCCGCGGGCGACGCTGATCAAGCAGGTGGCGGACTCGGTCTTCGCCGAGACGGGCGTCGACCCGAAGCTCGAGATCGCGCTCGAGCTCGAGCGGATCGCGCTCGAGGACGAGTACTTCGTCAGCCGCAAGCTCTATCCCAACGTCGACTTCTACTCGGGGCTGATCTACAAGGCGATGGGGTATCCGACCGACTACTTCACCGTCCTGTTCGCGCTCGGCCGCCTGCCGGGCTGGATCGCGCAGTGGGAGGAGATGCTGACCGACCGCGAGACGAAGATCGCTCGGCCGCGTCAGCTCTACGTCGGCTCGGACGAGCGCGACTTCGTCCCGATGGGAGATCGCTAGCTCCACGGCACCCGCGCGGAGCAACGGTCTGAGAATGGCGAGAGCCGGACTTGAACCGGCGACACCACGGTTTTCAGCCGTGTGCTCTACCAACTGAGCTACCTCGCCGCGGCCGTGAAGTGTAGCGCCGTCGAATGCCTGCGTGCGGCCTGCGCACGGTCGCGACGGCCGAGGTAGGTTCCGCGCTGTGACACTGCCATGACCTTGCCCGTCTCGATCATCGGTGCTCCTCTCGACCTCGGCCAGTCGCGGCGAGGCGTCGACATGGGCCCGTCGGCGATCCGGTATGCAGGTCTCGCGGAGCGGCTGACGGAGATCGGGCTAGTCGTCTCCGACCGCGGCAACGTCGTCGCACCGGAGCCGGAGGCGCTCGCCGCTGGACGACGCGCGGGCGCGCTACCTGCCGGAGATTCTCGACGCCTGCGCTGCACTCGCGGCGCTCGTCGAGGAGTCGGTGCGCGAGGGCTCGCGCCCGCTCGTGCTCGGTGGCGATCATGCGATCGCGATGGGAACCCTCGCCGGTCTCGCGGCCGCTGCGGGGCAGCCGGGCGGCGTGATCTGGATCGACGCCCACGGCGACCTCAACACGCCCGAGACGAGCCCGTCCGGCAACGTCCACGGGATGCCGCTCGCCGCCGCGCTCGGGAGGTCGTCGACCTGGTTCGCCCACGACCGGCTCACGTTGCCCGCGATCGACCCGTCCCGCGTCGCCCTCGTCGGAATCCGCTCTCTCGATCCCGCGGAGCGCGCATTCCTGCGCGAGGCCGACATTCGCGTCTTCACGATGAGCGACATCGACCGGATCGGGATCGAGCACGCGATGCGCGAGGCGCTCGACCGCGTCGCGGGCCCCGGGTTCGTGCACGTCTCGCTCGACCTGGACTCGCTCGACCCGGAGGTCGCGCCGGGTGTCGGCACGCCGGTTCCCGGAGGCCTCACCTACCGCGAGGCCCATCTCGCCTGCGAGCTGATCGCGGAGTCGGGGATCGTCGGGTCGTTCGAGGTGGTCGAGTCGAACCCGATCCTCGATCGGGAGAACACGACCGCGCGCACCGCGGTCGAGCTCGTCGCGAGCGCGCTCGGCCAGACGATCCTCTAACGCCGTCCGTCTCAGGCGGGCACGGCGACGACGACCCGGGCCAGGCCCGGCACGCTCAGCGAGCCGTCAGCGGCCACGAACTCCTGCAGGTTCTCCTCGGAACGCTCGCGCAACGCGGCCGTCTCGGCGGGCGTCAGGCGCTCGAGGAGGCCCGAGAGCATGCGCGAGGTGTCGCGGGTCGCGTCCCACCACGCATCGACCGACTCCGCCGCCCAGTCCACGACGACCTCCTCGACCAGCTCGATCTGGAGGCCGCCGCCCTCGACGACCGAGCGGAGCTGCTCGGGATCGCCGAGCCGGAACGGTCCCGGTGCGTCGTGGTCGGGAGGGTCGGTGAAGCCGAGGTCGAGCGCGGCCCGGCCGGCGGCGGTGATCCAGGGATTCACGCGAGAGCTCGCCCAGACGGCGAGCACGACTCGGGCATCCGGGCGCAGGACCCGCGCGATCTCGGCGGCCGCGCTCGCCATGTCGGGCACGAGCATCAACCCGAAGCGGCAGATCACGCCGTCGACGGATGCAGTCGGGCAGCGTCAGGCGGGCGGCGTCCTCGACGGCGAACTCGACGCCTTCGAGCCCGAGCGTGGCGGCGCGCCGGCGGGCGACCTCGACCATCTCGGGAGCGACGTCGGTCGAGAGCAGCTCGCCGTCAGGCTGGATCAGCGGCAGCAGCTCGAAGCCGACCTCGCCGGGCCCGGCGGCGAGGTCGAGGATCCGCTGCCCCGGTCGTGGCTCGAGCAGCTCGATCATCCGCTCCGTGAGCCCTGCCGTTGCACGCGCAAACAGCTCCCGCTGGCGCTCCCAGCCGGCGGCGACGCTGCGCCAGGCCTCGACCTGCTCCGCTGCGCTGTCGCCTATGCCGCCACGCCCTTGAAGGCCGGGATGATGCGCTCGCCGTAGGCCGCGAGCGTCTCCTCCTGGCTGTGCGTCATCAGGTAGATCGAGTAACTGGTCTACACCAATCGACTCGAGCTCGCGCAGCTTCGCCGTCGCCTGCTCGACCGTCCCGAGCACCGAGAAGCGGTCGCAGATCTCGTCGGTCACGAAGGCGCCGTGCTTGGCGCCGACCCGCGAGTGCTCGTTGTAGTCGTAGAACTTCCGGGCGGCGACGAAGTCGGTCAGCTCCTTCGGGAATCACCGAGCCATCGTTCCCGTAGCGGTCGATCAGGTCCTGGATGTGATTCGAGACCATCGCCGGGAACCAGCGGGTCTCGTCGCGGGCCACCGTGATGTCGTCCGTGATCATGCTGGGAGCGCACACGATGCACTTGAGCGCCGCCGGGTCGCGGCCCGCCTCCTCGGCGGCCGCGCGGGCGGTGCCCATGATCCACTGGATGATGTGCGGGTCGGCGAGCTGGATGATCACGCCGTCCCCGACGCGGCCGGCGACGGCGAGCGCCTTGGGGCCGTAGCCCGCGACCCACATCTCGATCTCGGGGAGCTCGGGCCGCACCCACTTGAGCTGCAGCTCCTTCTCGTTCCAGAGCACCTCCTCGACCGTTCATGAACGGCTTGATCATCGCGAGGTCGCGCTCGAATTCCGCCACCTTGACGGGCTGGCGGCCGATGTAGCGCACCGCCGAGTCGCCGCGGCCGATGCCCATCACCATCCGCCCGTCCGAGATGTCGTGCAACGTCGCGTAGAGGCTGGCGACGACCGTCGGGTCGCGCGTGCCGGGGTTCGTCACCTGGTGGCCGAACTTCATCGTCGAGGTCGCGGCGGCAGCGAGGCCCAGAATCGGGAACGAGTCCTGCCAGAGGACGTGCGAATCGTAGGTCCAGCCGTATTCGAACCCCTGGCTCTCGGCGAGGACCATGAGCTCGACGAGACGCTGGTATGGCGGGTCGGGCAGGACGGTGACGCCGAAGCTGAGGGCCATGTTTCTCTCTCCTTGTGCGAGTCGCTCTCCGAGGAGCCGATTATCTCACAGGGCGCGAGGCCTTCCCGACTGCGAGGAGCGCGGTCGCCCAGCCGAGGCCGATCGCGAGGAAGGCCAGCCTGCCGTCGCCCGGAAGGCTGAACGTGAGGCCCGCGAGCGGCGTGCAGACGAGGATCACGAGGACAGCCGCCCCGTTCACGAATCCGACGGCTGCTGCTGGCGCATCGGGGCGCGTGCGGAGCGTCATGTCGAAGACGGCAGCGAACGGGAATCCGGCTGCAAGGCCGACGGCCAGCGCGGCGAGCGCGGCGACCCAGAGCGGCGGTGCGGCGGCGAGCACGAGCGCGCCCGCCGAGCCCACGATCAGGCTGACCGCGACGAGCCTCCAGGCGCTGCGCCGGTCGCGGCGCACCACGAGCCCACCCACGCGGCCGCGTGACGACGCCCGCAAAGAGCACGAGCCCGCCGACCACGCCCGAGATGCTGCGCCCGTGGCCCTCGTGCTCGAGCAGCGTCACGACCCAGTTTCCCGCCACGACCGAGAGCCCGAAGGTCGCGATCTGCACCGCCGCGAGCGGCCAGAGCCGGCGGTCGCCGATCACGCCTTGTCGTGGCGTCTCGTGTCGCTCTGCGGGTTTGGGGCCGCCGGCGGTTCGTGCGGCGAGAACGGGGAGCGCGCCGGCGAGAGCGAGGACGAGGCCGGTCCAGTACGGCGCGCGCCAGCCGAGGCTCCCGACGAGCTGTGGCACGACCATCAGTGCGAGCCCGCCGGCGGCCATCGTGGCGCCGCCGTAGGCGCCCTGCCAGAACGGGCCGCCCTTCCCGGAGCGAACGAGATCGATCCCGGCGACGAAGCCCGCGCCGGTGCCGATCCCCATCACCACGCGCGCTGCGAGGCCGAGCTCGAGTGACGAATCCAGCAGGGCGAGCCCGTTCGCGGCTGCGACGACGGCGAGCGAGGCAAGCCCGATGCCGCGGGCGCCGACCCGGTCGATCAGCCTCCCGCCGGGAATCTGGACCGCGAGATGGGTGGCGAACAGGCCCGTCGTCAGCAGTCCGACGGCAGCGAGGGAGACGCCGTAGCTCGCGCCCATGACGCTGGCGATCGCGCCGACGTTCGAGATGTTCCACGTCACGGCCGCCCCGAGCACCAGCCCGCCGGCGATCGTTCGCGGCTACCGATCGGAGGAGACCCGGGCGATCGTGCTGTCGGCAAGCCGGTCGAGCGCCGCGACGGCGAGCTCGAGGTGCTCGTCGCGGGTGTCCTCGAGCTTCGTGTGAGAGAGGCCGCGGAGGCTCTGCACGAACAGCATCACCGTCGGGACGCCTGCGCGAGCGACCTCGGCGGCGTCGTGGAGCGGCCCGGACGGCAGCCGATGCGAGGTGCCGGCGACGGCGCGGCACGCGTCGTCGCAGAGGTCGATCAGCGCCGGGTCGAACAGGATCGGCTCGATGCTCCAGATCCGCTCCCAGCTCACCTCGAGGTTCTCCTCGGCGGCGAAGCGCTCGCTCGCCTCCTGCGCCAGCCGGAGCAGCTCCGCCAGGCTGTCGGCATCGAGATGGCGCTGGTCGAGGAGCTGCTCGGCGGTCTCGACGACGGAGGTGACGATGCCGGGCCGGCAGACGACGCCACCCGAGGTGCAGACCGCACCGTTCCCGACCTGCGCCGCGATCACGCGCAGCTCGAGCGCCAGCTTCGCCGCTCCGGCGAGCGCGTCGCGGCGCTTGTCCATCGGGGTCGAGCCGGCATGGGCCGCCTGGCCCGTCCACGTGATGCGCCAGCGCTCGACGCCGTAGGTGCCGAGCACGGCGCCGAGGGGGATGTCCATCGACTCGAGCACGGGACCCTGCTCGATGTGGAGCTCGAGGTAGGCGGCGGCCGAGTCGAGCTGCGATCGGGCCTCGAGCGCCCGGTCGAGGTCGACGCCGTTCGCGGCGAGCGCGTCGGGGAGGGTGATGCCCTCGCGGTCGGTGAGCTGACGCAGCTCGTCCTGGTCGCTCATCGAGCCACCTGCGGCCGAGGAGCCGAAGAGCGAGCGGCCGAAGCGCGCGCCCTCCTCGTCGGCCCAGTTGACGAGCCGGATCGTGACCGGCGGTGTGCCCTGCTCGGCGATCCGTCGCAGCACCTCGGCGCCGGCGACGACGTTGAGGCAGCCGTCGAGCCAGCCGCCGTTCGGGACCGAGTCGATGTGCCCGCCGATCAGGACGGCGCGCTCCGACTCGCCGCGCAGCGTCCACCAGTCGTTGCCGGCAGCGTCGCGCTCGCGCTCGAGCGGGAGCCCGTCGAGGAGCCCGTCGAGCCACGCGCGGGCGGTGTTCCAGGTGTCCGTCCACGCGACCCGCTGGGCGCCGTTCTCGTCGCCCGTGAGCTCCTGGAGCTCGCGCAGCTGGGAGACGACGCGACCGGGATCGAGGGCCATGGCGCGACCCTAGACGATTTGGGCGTGGCCAGAAACGCCCGCGCGGGCATGTCCCGCGCGACGCAGCACGGACGAGCGCCGGGGAGTCTCCCGGAGGGAGACTCCCTTGCAGTCAACGGCCACGTCCTCTGCGGACGCAATGTTCGCTCGGAGCGAGAACTTTCGTCGCCGGCCGCGGATCGGCCGGAGTGCACCCGGACACGCCCGAACGAGCCGAGCCGGAGCGTCGTCCGGATGCAAGCGACCGCCCCGCTGTGGTACGGAATACGCGTGGCGGTCAAGATCCTCAAGCGCGTCGCGTCTTCGTGCTCGTCCTCGGGGGCGTCTGCGCGCTGTACACCGGATACCGGCAGCTCTACCTCTCGACCGGCTGGACGAAGCCGTTCACCGTCGACGACATCACGATGCCGTCGCTGTGGTCGATCATCTCGGCGCTCTTCGATCCCGTGCAGGCGGACGGCCAGCTGCTGATCTCCTTCCTGTTCCACGCGGCGCTCTTCACCGCGAAGGAGGCCGTCGTCGGCTTCGTGATCGGCAGCATCTTCGGCTTCGCCCTCGGCGCCGCGATCGCCCGCTTCCGGATGCTCCAGCGCGGCTCTGATGCCGTACGTCGTCGCCTCGCAGACGATCCCGATCCTCGCCATCGCGCCGATCGTCGTGTCTGGTCTCGGCAGCCTCTCGATCGCCGGCTGGACGCCGAGCGGATGGCTCCGCGTCTCCGTCATCGCCGCCTATCTCACGTTCTTCCCGGTCGACGGTCAATACGGTGCGTGGGCTCGACTCGGCCGACCCGAGGGCCGTCGAGCTGATGCGCTCGTACGCGTCGGGTGAGTGGGCCATCTTCTGGAAGCTCCGACTTCCCGTCGTCACTGCCGTACCTGTTCGGCGCGTTCCGGGTCGCCGCGACGGCGTGCGTCGTCGGCTCGATCATCGGTGAGCTGCCGTCGTCGATCCAGGACGGCCTCGGAGGCGCGATCCTCAACTTCGACCAGTACTACGTCGCTCGACCCGCAGAATCTCTGGGCCACGAACCTCATGGCCGCGGTCCTCGGGATCGCGTTCTTCCTCGTCGTCGTCGTCGCCGAGAAGCTCGTCGTGCACCGTCCCCCGGAGCAGCTCGTATGAGCGCCCCGGAGTCGGTCGTCTCTCTCGCGGGCGTGACGAAGACCTTCGCGGCAAGGGCGGCGTCACGGCGCTGCACGACATCGACCTGGAGTGTCGCGCCAGGGCGAGTTCATCTCGCTGATCGGCCCGTCGGGATGCGGCAAGTCGACCTTGCTCCGGGTGATCGGCGACCTGACCCAGCCCTCGGCCGGCGAGGCGCTCGTCGACGGCAAGCCGGCCCACCGGCGCGCCTCGATCGCGACTACGGGATCGTCTTCCAGGCGGCGGTGCTGCTACGACTGGCGCACCGTCGCGAAGAACGTCTGCGCTGCCGCTCGAGCTCCTCAAGTGGGACAAGGCGAAGCGCGAATGCGTCGGATCGCCGAGATGCTCGAGCTCGTCGAGCTGACGGGGTTCGAGAGCCACTATCCGTGGCAGCTCTCGGGCGGCATGCAGCAGCGCGTCGCGATCGCCCGCGCGCTCTCGTTCTCGCCCGCCCTGCTCCTGATGGACGAGCCGTTCGGCGCGCTCGACGAGATGACGCGCGAGCGCCTCAACCTCGAGCTGCTCCGGATCTGGGCCGAGACGGGCTCGACCGTCGTCTTCGTGACGCACTCGATCTCCGAGGCGGTCTTCCTCTCGACGCGCGTCGTCGTGATGTCGCCGCGGCCCGGGCCGGATCGCCGGGGTCGTCCCGATCGACCTGCAGCAGCCCGCGCGACGGGCGACACGCGGAGGATCCGCGCTTCTTCGAGCTCGTGACCGAGGTACGCGAGCTGCTGCATTCGGTCGAGGGTGGCTCGCCGGAATGAGCTCCGTCGCCGCGCCCGGCTCGGTCGGTCCGCGGGCCGGATCACGCGCGGGGCGCGGTCGTGGCTCCCCGCAATCCTCGTCTTCGGCTTCGGCCTCGTCGGCTGGCAGTGGCTCCTTCCGGACGTCTCGGCATCCAGAAGCTACCTGCTACCGCGGCTCTCGCGACGTCCTCAACGCGTTCTGGGACAGCGCGAGCGAGCTCTGGCCGCGGCCTGGATACACGTTCACGGAGGCGTTCGGGGGCTTCGTGCTCGGCGTCACCGCTGCGATCGCCGCCGCGCTCGTGCTCGCCCGCTTCCGTCCGCTCGGGAACGGCGCTGATGCCGTACTTCGTCGCCGCGAACGCGATCCCGTCATCGCGTTCGCTCCGATCACGAACGCCTGGTTCGGGACATCGAGCCCGGGCTCGAAGATCTTCATCGCCGCGCTGCTCTGCTTCTTCCCCGTGCTCGTCAACACGCTCCGGGGACTCACCTCGGTGCAAGCCGCATCAGATCGAGCTGATGCACTCGTACGCCGCTCGGCGAGCGCGGCGGTCTTCTGGCAGCTCCGGATCCCGACCTCGCTGCCGTTACCTCTTCACGGCGCTCAAGGTCGCGAGCGTGCTCGCGATGATCGGCGCGATCGTCGGCGAGTACTTCGGCGGCTCGACAGCAGTCGCTCGGGGTCCAGATCAAGAGCGCCGTCGCGCTCTCCGTTCGAGACGGCTGGGCAGCGATCCTCGTCGCGAGCTTCTCGGGATCGCGTTCTACCTGGCCGTCTCGCTGGCCGAGATCGCGTTCGTCGTCCGCGGCATCCATCGGCCGATCGGTCGACTAGGGGTCACGGATGTGATGGGATTGGCACGCGACACAACCAAGGAGGGCGATGAAGAAGGATGGGTCATCGGGTCGTGGCGCTTGTCGTCGCCGTGGCGGCGCTCGGCGGTCGCTCGGTCTGGCGACCGCCAGGCTCGTCGAGTCACGAAGGCGACAAGGTCACGCTGCAGCTGAAGTGGGTGCACGCAGGCCCAGTTCGCCGGCTACTACGCGGCGCAGGCGAAGGGGTACTACAAGCAGTTCGGCCTCGACGTGCACGCTCAAGCCGGCGGCCCCGACATCACGCCGGAGCAGGTCGTCGCTCGGGGCCAGGCGCAGTTCGGGATCGACTGGCTCCCGGTCTCTGCTCGCAACCGCGATCAGGGCAACGACCTCGTCAACATCGCCCAGGTGTTCAACAAGTCGGGCACGACCGAGCTGACGCTACAAGCAAGCGGGCATCACTAACGTGGCGCAGATGAAGGGCAAGAAGGTCGGCGTCTGGTCTGCGGCAACGAGAACGAGCGCTAGGCCGCGCTCGTCAAGACGGGATCGATCCGAAGAATCGAAGAGCGTGACGATCGTCAACCAGACCGTTCGACATGACGCTCTTCCTCCAGAGGCAAGGTCGACGCGGCAGCGGCGATGACCTACAACGAGCTCGCGCAGGTGCTCGAGACGAAGAACCCGGCGACGGGCAAGCTCTACACGCTGCAAGGACCTGAACGTGATCACGATGTCGAAGGCCGGCACCGGCATGCTCGAGGACGGGATCTTCACGACGGGCAGCTAGCTCAAGGACCCGACGAACCGTGACGTCGCGATGCAAGTTCCTCGACCGCGTCGCTCAAGGGCTGGGCGTACTGCCGGACCAACGTCGCAGCCTGCACGTCGATCGTGTCAAGAGGGACGGCACGCTGCTCGGCAAGGGCCACCAGACGTGGCAGATGAACGAGATCAACAAGCTGATCTGGCCGACGCCTGGCGGGTCGGCGTCATGAACGCCGAAGGCGTTCAAGCAGACGGCCGCGATCGCCAAGCAGTTCAAGGTGATCAAGAAGGCGGCCGACGGTGACCCGTATCGCACCGACCTCGCCAAGAAGGCGGTCGCTCGTCCTGCTCAAGAAGCAGGGCGTCGACGTCTACGGCACGGGCTTCACGAAGTCCGGTCGTCGTCGTCAAGGTCAACGGCGGCAAGTAAGCTCGACTCGGCAACGCTCCGGATCGCGGCCAGCGATCCGGAGCCGAACGCATCGGCGAGAGGAGGCGCCCGATGTCCGTGCTGATCAAGGGTGGCCGGGTCGTGACGGCCGCCGACTCGACCGTCGCCGACGTCTTCATCGAGGGTGAGCGGGTCTCGCTGATCGGAGCGTCGCTCGACGTCGACGCCGACCGGGTGATCGACGCCACCGGCAAGCTCGTGCTCCCGGGCGCGATCGACCCGCACACGCATCTCGACATGCCGTTCGGGGGCACGGTCACGATCGACGACGTCACCTCCGGGCAGACCGCGGCGGCGTTCGGCGGCACGACGTGCCACGTCGACTTCTGCATCCAGGGGCAGGGCCAGTCGTTCGCCGAGGCGCTCGCCGGCTGGCACGAGAAGCGCGAGGGCAAGGCGATCATCGACAACGGGTTCCACATCGCCGTCACCGATCTCGACCGACGGCGGCACGCTCGAGGAGCTCGCGACGCTCCCGGAGCAGGGCATCACCTCGTACAAGCTGTTCATGGCCTACAAGGGCGCGCTGATGGTCGACGACGAGACGCTCTTCCGGACGATGCAGGTCGCCGCCGAGACGGGCGCGCTCGTGATGGTGCATGCCGAGAACGGCGACGCGATCGACGTGCTCGTGCGCGAGGCGCTCGCGGCCGGGAACACCGCGCCGCGCTACCACGCGCTGACGCGTCCGCCCGAGCTCGAAGGCGAGGCGACGAACCGAGCGATCCAGCTGGCCCGCATCGCCGGCGCTCCGCTCTACGTCGTCCACGTCACCTGCAAGAACGCCGTCGACGCGATCCGCACCGCCGCGCGATCAGAACTGGGCCGTCTGGGGCGAGACCTGCACGCAGTACTTCTTCACCGACATCACCGACCTCGACGAGCCGGACTTCGGCGGCGCCAAGTACGTCTTCTCGCCTCCCGTGCGCGACAAGTCGAACCAGCCCGTGCTCTGGGACGCGGTGCGCACCGACGTGCTGTCGGCGATCTCGACCGACCACTGCGCGTTCCTCCTCGACGGCCAGAAGACGATGGGCAAGGACGACTTCTCGAAGATCCCGAACGGCGCCCCGGGCCTCGAGGACCGGCTGAAGATGATCCACCACTTCGGCGTCAACGAGGGCCGGATCACGCTCAACCGCATGGTCGACCTGCTCTCGACGAGCCCGGCGAAGCTCTTCGGCCTCTACCCGCGCAAGGGCACGATCGCCCCCGGCTCGGACGCCGACATCGTCATCTTCGACCCGAACCGCAAGACGATCATCTCGGCGATGACCCAGCACTCGAAGTCCGACTACAACCTCTACGAGGGCACCGAGGTCACGGGTGACGTCGACGTGACGCTGATCCGCGGCACCGTGGTCGTCGAGGACGGCGTCCTGCAGGTCGAGCCGGGGTTCGGCCGGTTCGTCGAGCGCGCGAAGTTCGGCGAGCAGCTCGTGTAAGGCCGCCCGCCCGGGACTCCCTACTGCCGGAGGTCGCAGCGGGCCGCGCTACGATCGGCGGGAGAGCGACGAGCGAGGAGGCACCGTGGCGACAACCGAGACCAACCCGAGCGGCTTCGACCCGAGCGCAATCGACCCGAATCTGGGCGCGCAGATCGTCGCCGACGCCAAGGAGCACGTCCTCTACTCGTGGTCGGTGCAGAACGCGATCAACCCGATCGCGGTCGCCGGCGCCGAGGGCCGGCACTTCTGGGACTACGACGGCAAGCGCTACCTCGACTTCGCGTCGCAGCTCGTCAACGTCAACATCGGCCACCAGCACCCGAAGATCATCCAGGCGATCAAGGACCAGGCCGACAAGCTGTGCACGATCGGCCCGCCGATGGCGAGCGAGTCGCGCTCGGAGCTCGGCCGGCTGCTGGCCGAGGTGACGCCCGGCGATCTCTCCGTCTCGTTCTTCACGAACGGCGGCGCCGAGGCCAACGAGAACGCGATCAAGCTCGCCCGCATGGTCACCGGCCGTCACAAGATCATCGCGCGCTACCGCTCCTACCACGGCGCCACGCACGGCGCCGTCTCGCTGACCGGCGACCCGCGCCGCTGGCCGGTCGAGCCCGGCATGGCGGGGATCGTTCGCGCGTTCGACCCGTACACCTACCGCTGCCCGGCCGGACATCCCGACCCGTGCCCTGTGTGCACGGGCGCGCCGCACCTCGAGGAGATCCTCCAGTACGAGGGCGCGCACACGGTCGCCGCGATCATCCTCGAGACGGTCACCGGCACGAACGGGATCATCCTGCCGCCCGACGGCTACCTCCAGAGCGTGCGCGAGGTCTGCGACCGCCACGGGATCCTGCTGATCCTCGACGAGGTGATGGCCGGCTTCGGCCGCACGGGCAAGTGGTTTGCGTGCGAGCACTGGGACGTCGTCCCCGACATCCTCTGCGTCGCGAAGGGGATCAACTCGGGTTACGTGCCGCTCGGAGCGATGATCGCCCGCGGCGAGATCGTCGACCAGGTGCGCGACAAGTTCTTCCCGGGCGGCCTCACCTACGCCGGCCATCCGCTCGCCTGCGCGTCCGGTGTCGCCTCGATCGAGGCGTTCCGCGAGGAAGGCGTCGTCGAGAACGCAGCCGCGATGGGCGACTACTTCGCCGAGGCGCTCGGCGGGCTGCAGGCGAAGCACCCGTCGATCGGCGAGGTGCGGGGCCTCGGCTGCTTCTACGGCATCGAGCTCGTCAAGAACCGCGACACCCGCGAGATGCTCGTCCCGTTCAACGCCTCCGGTGAGGCAGCGGCGCCGGTGGCCCGGATCGGCAAGGCCGCGCTCGACCGTGGCCTCTACCTGATGAGCCACTGGAACGTGCTCATGGTCGTGCCGCCGCTGACCGTGACGCGCGAGGAGGCCGAGGAAGGCGTCGCCATCCTCGACGACGTGCTCTCGATCGCCGACGAGTACGTGGTCTAGACCTTACGAGGGTCTAGACCATTAGCCTAGCCGCGCAGGAACGCAGCGATCGCGGCCGCCGTCTCGTCGAGCGCATCCCACAGCACGGTGTGCCCGCCGGGAACGGTGACCTCCTGCAGCAGGTCGCCGAGCGCGGCGCGATGGGCGTCGATCAGGTGGTCGTAGGTGACGTAGGAGTCCTCGCCGCGCACGAGCAGGGTCGGGATGCGGACGTCCTCGAACGCCGGTGGCGCCGACGCCATCTCGCCGTAGGCGGCGATCACCGCGGCCTGGCTGTAGCGGTAGCGCCAGCGCCCGTCCTCGTCCTCGACGAGGAACCCCTGGAGATCCTCGACGACGTGCTCTCTCGAGGTGCGGGTCAGCAGGCTCTCGACGAACCGCCGCTCGATGCCCTCCTCGAACGACGCGTAGGAGCGGTCACGCCGGTCCTTCTCGGCCACGAGGAGCGCGATCTCCGGGTCGACCAGGATCGCCGGGTCGAGCAGCACGAGGCGCTCGACGAGCTCGGGCCTGCGGCCGGCAACCTCGAACGCGAGCCGGCCGCCGAACGAGTGGCCGATCCAGGCGGCGGGCTCGTCTCCGACCGCTTCGAGCAGCAGGCGGACGTGCTCGTCGATGTTCCACGGCGGCTCGTACGGCGACGAGCCGTGACCGAGCAGGTCGGGCGCGATCACGTAGCGGTCTGCGAGCCAGCCCTCCGCCACGCGCCGGGCTCCGCCGCCGTGCCCCGTGACGCCGTGAAGGCAGACGACGCGAGGATTCGCCGGATCACCCCACGTCTCGACGTGGAGCGCGCGGCTCACGGCTGCTCGTCGAGGGCTTCGAGCGACTCCGGCACCAGCTCGGTGCGCTTCTCGTCCTTGACGAGCGACCAGATCACGATCCCGTCCTTGTCGATCAGGAACGTGCCGCGCCGCGGCGCCCCGGTCTCCTCGTTGAAGACGCCGTAGGCGCGGGCGGCCGCACCGTGCTGCCAGAAATCGGAGGCAAAGGCGTAGGTGGCGCCGAGCTCCTTCTTCCACGCCTGCCGCGCCGCAGAGGTGTCGCACGAGACGAAGATCACCTCCGTCTCGGCGTTCTCGAACGATTGCGAGGTTCGCCTGCAGGTCGAGCGCTTCCTCGCTGCAGACGGGAGTGAACGCGAACGGGTGGAACACGAGCAGGACGTTGCGCTTGCCGCGAAAGTCCTGCAGGCGAAGGCGCGGCGCGTCGAACGCCTCCTCGAGGTCGAACTCCGGTGCCTGATCACCCGTCCCGACTGCCATCGCCACTCTCCTCTCCGTTGCCGGAGGGAACATAGTAGGTCTGACCCTTGAGACTGTCCGGGAGGTGATCGGTCGCGGCCGCGGCCGGATCGTCGTGGGGCGAGACGTAGCCCTCGCCGTGGCCTCGTGTTCGCGCCCCGGCGTAGTGCGCGTCGCGCAGCGCGGCCGGCGGCGCCTGGATGCCGCGCTCGCGCACCTCGCCCCGTGCAGTCCAGATCGCCTGCGCCGACGCATTCGACTTCGGTGCGTTGGCGAGGTAGATCGCCGCCTGGGCGAGGTTCAGCTGCGCCTCGGGCAGCCCGACGTGCTCGAGCGCCTGGGCTGCCGCGACGGCGACGACCAGCGCCGCGGGGATCGGCGTTGCCGACGTCCTCGGAGGCGAGGATCACCATCCGGCGCGCGATGAAGCGGGCGTCCTCGCCGCCCTCGAGCATCGCGGCGAGGTAGTAGACGGCCGCGTCGGGGTCGCCGCCGCGCATCGACTTGATGAACGCGGAGATGATGTCGTAGTGCTGGTCGCCGGCCCTGTCGTAGCGCAGCGGGCGCTTGCGGGCGGCGTCGGCGACGTGCCGCGCCTCGAGCGTCGCACCTTCTGCGACGGCGGTCTGCCAGGAGAGCTCCAGCGTCGAGAGCGCGCTGCGGGCATCGCCGCCGGCCTTCCGCACGATCGCCTCGACGACGTCCTCCGGGACCTCGATCCCGAGCTCGACCGCACCGCGACCGACGACCGCTGCCACCTCCGCGTCCGAGAGCGGCTCGAGCTCGACGACGGCGCAGCGGGAGAGGAGGGCCGCGTTGACCTCGAAGTACGGGTTCTCGGTGGTCGCCCCGATCAGCGTCAGCAGGCCGCTCTCGACGCCCGGGAGGAGGGCATCCTGCTGGCCCTTGTTGAAGCGGTGGATCTCGTCGAGGAAGAGGATCGTGCGTGCCCCGTTCGCCCCGAGCCGGTCGCGGGCACGCTGGAGCACGCCGCGCACGTCGTCGACGCGCGCCGACACGGCCGAGAGCTCCTCGAAGACGGCGCCGGTGCGTCTCGGCGACGATCCGCGCGAGCGTCGTCTTGCCGACTCCGGGCGGGCCGTAGAGGATCATCGACGGCGGCCGGTCGCCCTCGATCGCGAGCCGGAGCGCCGATCCGTCGGCGAGCACGTGCCGCTGCCCGACGAGCTCGTCGAGCGACCGCGGCCGGATGCGCTGCGGCAGCGGAGCCGTCTGGCTCTGGTGCACGGCGGCCGCATCGGTGAAGAGGTCGCTCATGCAGTGAGTCTAGGGCGCCGCCATGTCGCTGCCGAACCAGCCGCCGGACGCACTCCGTTCCAGCATCGAGCCTCTAGACTCTGTGCCATGTCACAGGACACCTTCGAGCCACCGCTGAACCGCCCTGTGCTCCCCGGCGAGGCGCGCAGCGACTACGAGCGCTATCTGAACACCGAGGAGCTGCTGGCGCTGCAGAAGGGCCCCGACGAGTGGGTTCACCGCGACGAGCTGCTGTTCCAGGTCGTGCACCAGTCCTCCGAGCTCTGGCTCAAGCTCGCCGGCAGCGACACGGCGGCGGCCGCGGCGCTCGTCGACGAGGACGATCTCGGCGGCGCTCTGCGCCTGCTGCGGCGCGCGAGCATGTGCATGCGGTTCATCACGGGTCAGCTCGACATGCTCGAGCAGATGTCGCCGTGGGAGTACCAGGAGATTCGCAAGGTGCTCGGTCACGGCTCCGGCTTCGACTCGCCCGGCGTCAAGGAGCTGCGGCCGGCGATGGCGCGGCTCGGCGAGGCGTTCCACGCCGCGCGCGAGCGGGCGGGGCTGTCGCTGCTCGACGTCTACGTCCACGGGCGCGACCACGAGCTCCTCTACCAGCTCGCCGAGGCGCTGATGGAGCTCGACGAGTGGATGCAGACCTGGCGCATCCGGCACTATCGCGTCGTCGCCCGCGTGATCGGCGAGCACGTGATCGGGACGCAGGGGACGCCCGTCGAGGTGCTCGGCCGGCTCATCCATCGGGTCGAGTATCAGGAGCTGTGGGACGTGCGCAACGAGCTGACGGCGAAGTCCCAGGCCGAGGCGTGACGCTGCGCGAGGAGGTGACGGCGCTCCTCCAGGAGCTGCTCCGGCTCAACACCGTCAACCCTCCCGGGAACGAGACGATCGCCGCCGAGCTGCTGCGCGACTACCTCGCAGCAGAGCGGGATTCCCTGCGAGCTCGTCGGCCGTTCCCCCGACCGTCTCAACCTCGTCGCCCGCCTCCCGGGCGGCGACGGCCCGTCGCTGGCGTTCCTCGCCCACACCGATACGGTGCGCGCCGATCCCGAGGAGTGGGCGCAGAGATCCCTGGTCGGGCGACCTCGTCGACGGCGAGATCTGGGGCCGCGGCGCCCTCGACATGAAGGATCAGGTCGCGGCCAGCGCGGTTGCATTCGCATCGCTCTGGCGTGAGGGCTTTCGTCCTCCCGGCGATCTCATCCTCGCGCTGACCGCCGACGAGGAGGTCAACGACGACTACGGCCTCTCGTGGCTCGTGCAGGAGCACCCCGAGCTCGTCCGCGCCGACTACTCCGTCAACGAAGGCGGTGGCGAGCGGTGCGTCTTCGGTGACGACGTCTACTACCTCTGCGCCGTCGGCGAGAAGATGAGCGCGCCGTTCCGGGTCCACGTGCGCGGCCGCAGCGGCCATGCGTCGGTGCCGGCGATCGCCGACAACGCGCTCGTCAAGGCGGCACCGATCATCGAGGCGCTCGGCCGTTACGCGCCGCCGCAGGTGCTGATTCCCGAGGTGCAGCGGTTCCTCGAGACGGTGCTCGGCGAGGCGCCACCGCTCGAGGTTGCCCTCGAGCGGGCACGCGAGCTCGGCCCGCTCGCCGCCGAGCTCGTCGAGCCGCTGCTGTCGTTCACGCTCGCACCGACGCTGATCGAGGCGTCGAAGCAGCGCAACGTGATTCCGGCGACCTGCGTCGTCACCGTCGACTGCCGGCTCCCCCCGGGCATGACGCCCGAGGACGTCGATCCGCTCGTTCGGGCGGCGATCGGCCCCGGCGACTACGACCTCGAGTGGTACGAGCGCGACGGTGGCACCCGCTCTCCGATGGAGACGCCGCTCTGGTCGGCGCTCGAGGGCTGGGTCGGAGAGATCGAGCCCGGCGCGCGCCTGGTGCCGCTCGTCTGCGCCGGCTTCACCGACTCCCACTGGATGCGAGAGGCGTTCGGCACCATCGCGTACGGGTTCTTCCCGCAGAAGGCGATGGACATCGAGCTCGCCTCTCGGCTCATCCACTCTGCCGACGAGCGAATTCCGGTTGACGATCTCGAGCTCGGCGTCCACGCTCTGCGGGCGGCCGCGAAAGGAGTGGGTGCATGATGGAGGAGCCGGTCAGGGTCATGATCGCGCCGAACGAGGTGGCGGCCGACGTCGTCTGCACGTTCCTGCGGGCCGAGGGAATCCTGTGCAACCACCGGGTCACGAACCTGGGCGCCGGCAGCTGGGACGGCGTGCCGAACGCGGGCGGTCCGCGCGAGGTGCTCGTCGATCCTGCGGATCTCGATGCGGCGCGCGAGGCGCTCGCCTCGGCCGAGCTCGGCGAGTTCTCGGACTGAGTTCTGCGGAGCTGAGCCTGCTGCAGGTGCAGCGCCTCCGTGCGGCGGAGGCCTCGCGCCGGCGACGCTACGCGGCGGGCTTCTCGTGGTGGCCGCCGAACTGCTTGCGCATCGCCGACAGCACCTTGTTCGCGAAGAGCCCCTCGTCGCGGGACGAGAACCGCGAGTAGAGCGCGGCGGTGAGGACGTCTGCGGGCACGCCCTCCTCGATCGCCGCAATCGCCGTCCAGCGGCCCTCGCCCGAGTCCGACACGCGGCCGGCGAAGTCGTCGAGGCCGGGCGACTCCTGCAGCGCCGTTGCCGTCAGGTCGAGAAGCCACGACTCGACGACGCTGCCGCGCCGCCAGACCTCGCTGATCGCAGGGACGTCGAGCGAGTAGGAGTAGAACTCCGGGTGGTCGAGCGGCGCGGTCTCGGCGTCCTGGTCGCGCTGCCGCAGGCCCGCATCGGCGCCGTGGAGGATGTTGAGGCCCTCGGCGAGCGCGGCCATCATCCCGTACTCGATCCCGTTGTGCACCATCTTCACGAAGTGCCCGGCGCCCGCCTGCCCGCAGTGGAGGTAGCCCCGCTCCTCCTGCGCCGGCTCGCCGGCTGCGGCCCGGCGTCCGGTCGGCGGCCTCCACGCCGGGAGCGAGTGACGCGAAGATCGGCTCGAGCGCCGCGAACGCGTCGTCCGGGCCGCCGACCATGAGGCAGAAGCCGCGATCGAGGCCGAACACGCCGCCGCTCGTGCCGCAGTCGAGGTAGTCGATCCCCCGCTCGGCGAGCTCGGCCGCTCGGCGGATGTCGTCCCGGTAGTACGAGTTGCCGCCGTCGATGATCGCGTCGCCCGCGCTCGAGGAGCGCGCCGAGCGCGCCGACCGTCTTCTCGGTGATCTCCCCGGCCGGGACCATGATCCACGCCCGGCGCGGCACCTCGAGCTCGGCGACGAAGTCCTCGAGCGTGCTCGCACCCGTTGCGCCCTCGGCCACGAGCGCCGCGACGGCATCGGGGCTGACGTCGTAGACGACGCAGGTGTGGCCGTCGCGCATCAGGCGGCGCACGATGTTCGCGCCCATCCGGCCCAGGCCGATCATGCCGAGCTGCATGGCGCGAGCCTATACGCTCGGCAGCGTGATGAACGGTGGATCGAGGCGTGCGGTCGTCGGCGATGACGGGCGGTCGCGATCGTCGCTGTCCGCGGGCGGTCACACGTGACGGACGGCCGCGACACGATCGAGATCCACGAGGCCGAGGGCGCCTTCGAGCGGCTCGAGGGGTGGCTGCGAGCGCGCGGCTTCTTCGCGCCGGGCGGCGAGGATCTCGTCGCCGACCTGTACCTCGGCTACGGCCTCTCGTCGACGATCCGGCGCCGGCACTCGAGCGCTCCGCCGGAGCCGTGCCCGCTGCCGCTCGCCGCCTGTGCCGTCCGGCCGCGGGAGTACGTTGTCAATAATGACAATATGCGCGACGATGACGCAGCTCGTTCTGCGGCTCTTTCCTTCGGCCCCTGGCGGCAGACCTGGGCTCCACGTGACTACGCCGCCGCGGTCGAGCGGGTGCGCGATGCGATCGCGCGCGGCGACGTCTACCAGGTCAACCTCGTCCAGCACCTGGCGGCAGAGTTCGCGGGCGATCCGGGCGCGCTCGCCGCCCGCCTCGCGCCGCTGAATCCACACAATCGAGAGCCCTACCGCGGCGACGGCTGGGCGATCGTGTCCGGCTCACCCGAGCTCTTCCTCGCGCGGCGCGGCCGCCGCGTGTGGACGTGCCCGATCAAGGGCACGCGCCCGGCGGGTGCCGGCGCGGCGCGCGAGCTGGCGCGGTCGGCGAAGGACGCCGCCGAGCACGTGATGATCGTCGACCTCGAGCGCAACGACCTCTCGCGGGTCTGCGAGCCCGGGAGCGTGCGCTGGCCCGAGCTGATGGCGACGCGCGCGCTCGCCGGCGTCGAGCACATGGTCTCGACCGTCGAGGGCAGGCTGCGCGACGGCGTCGGCCTCGCGGAGCTGCTCGCGGCGACGTTCCCCGGCGGGTCGATCACGGGCGCGCCGAAGATCGCGGCCGTCGACCTGATCGCCGAGATCGAGCCGGTCGGGCGTGGCGCTTCGATGGGCGCGCTCGGTCGGGTCTACGGCAACGGAGACCTCGATCTCGCGCTGACGATCCGGACGTTCGCGATCGCGGAGGGGCAGATCCACCTCTGGGTCGGCGGCGGCGTGGTCTGGGACTCGGATCCGGAGGCGGAGATCGCCGAGTCGTGGGTCAAGGCCGACCCGCTGCTGCGCGCGATCGGCGCGCCTCGCGTCGAGGGCGACACGCCCGAGCGAGCGGTCGACGGCGGCCCGGCCGCGCGCGGTCGGAGCCCGATGAGCGCCGGCGGCCTGCTCGCCGTGGCCGTCTCCGGGCGCGGCCTCGTCGACCCCGGCGAGCCGGTCCTCGCGCCGGACGACGAGGGGTTCACGCGCGGCCGCGCAGCGTTCGAGACGATGCGGGTCTACGACGGCCGCCCGTTCCGGCTCGCCGAGCATCTCGCTCGCCTCCAGGGCTCGGCCGAGCGCATCGGGCTCGAGCGGCCCGACGCGGGCGAGTTCGAGGCGCTCGCGGCGCTCGCGCTCGAGCGGGCGGCGGCGCCCGAGGCGGTGCTCCGGCTCTACTGGTCGCCGGGGCCGCCGGGCGGCGAGCACCGCGCGATCGTCCTCGTCGGCCCGATCCCGGACTGGATCGAGGATGCGCGCGCCCGGGGCCAGCGCCTCGTCTCGCTGCTGCACCCGCGCCGCTCGGCGCCGTGGCTCCTCCCCGCCACGAAGTCGACGAGCTACGCCGTCACCATCGCGGCCGAGTCCGAGGCGAAGGCGCGCGGTGCGGACGATGCCGTGTTCGTCGACGCGCGACGGGATCGTGCTCGAGGGGCCGGTGACGAACATCTGGTGGCGCGAGGGCGACGTCCTGCGTGACGCCGTCGCTCGAGGTCGGCATCCTCGCCGGCGAGACCCGCGCCGCTCTCCTCGAGCTCGCGCGGCGCGGCGGACGGGTCGTCGAGGAAGGCGTCTACCCGCTCGAACGGCTCCTCCGCGCCGACGAGGTGTTCACGTCGTCGTCGGTGCGCGAGGTGATGCCGGTCGTCTCGCTGGACGGGCGTCCGCTCGAGCGCGGCCCGGCAGCGGTCGAGCTGCAGGAGGCACTGCGCGAGGAAGCACGCCGTTAGCCGCTGACGGTGCTTCGGGTCGCTAGTCGGTGCCTGACCACGAGATCGGCGCAGCTGACCGGGTCGTCGCGCTCGACGTAGCGGTCCTCCGACGGCATCCAGACGTCGACCCACGTGCTCCGCGCGGCCTCGCCGTCACGCGCGATCGCGCGGGCGAGCCGCACGTCGTAGGACGCCTCGACCCAGACGCGCACGTCGTACGCGTCGCGGAGCTTCCGGTGGAGCGCGCAGACACCCTCCACGATCACGACGCCGGTGGCCTCGACCGTCCGCGAGCCGCGGCGCCTCTCCGGCGGCCCAGTCGTACGACGCGAACGTCGCGGCCTCGCCGGCGACGAGCGGCGCGACGACCTCGCGCTCGAGCCGGTCGAGGTCGAAGGCTTCGCCGTCCCAGAACTCGTCCGTCGACACGATCTGGGCTCCGGGAACCATCCCGGGCGAGCGTCGTCTTCCCCGCTGCACCGTGTCCGCCGATGCCGACGAGGGTCATCGCCGTCGTCCTGCTGTCGCGGCCGCGATCAGATCGAGCACCGGACGGGAGTCCATCGCAGCACGGTACCCTCACCGCATGGACAAGCTGCGGCTCGGCGGCATGGCTCTCTCGAACGGGGTCCTCGTGCACGGCCCGACGTCGTGGGGCGCCGCGGTTCGCGCGTCCGACGGCTCGATCAAGTCGGCCTCGGGCGTCAAGCGGCGGTTCGCGCCGAACGTGACGACGCCGTTCGTCCGCGGCCCGCTCCGCCTCGCCGAGGCGTTCGCGGTGCTCCCCGACGTACGTCGCGCGCTCCCCGAGGCGCGCTTTCCGTTCGAGCGGCCGCGGGTCGCGGTGGCGGTCGTCGCGGGAGCGGCAGCAGCGGGCATCGCACGGCGCTCGCAGCTCGGGTTCCTCGGCAAGGAAGCCGTCGCCGCCTTCGCCTCGCTCGCCCCCGCCGTGATCGCGCTCCGGGGCGGCGATCTCGCCTCGTACCACGGGGCCGAGCACATCTCGATCGGCACCTACGAGACCGGCGAGCCGGCAACGAAGGAGCACGACCGCTGCGGCGGCCATCTCGTCGGCCCGCTGCTCCTGACGAGCGCTGCCGCGAGCGCGCTGGCGGCACGTGCTCCCGTCTCGGCACGGCCGGCCGCGAGAGCGCTCGGCGCCGTCGGTGCGATGGGCGCTGCGGTCGAGATCTTCGGCTGGATGGGCCGCCATCCCGAGCAGCCACTCTCGCGCGCTCTCGCGCGACCCGGCCACATCTTGCAGACGCGCGTCTCGACGGCCGAGCCCTCGGCGGCCCAGCTCGAGGTCGCGGAGGCCGCGCTCTCCGCCTGCCTCGAAGGCCGAAGAGCCGGCGTGACCCAGGCTCAGGTGCGCGGCGAGCGGCTCGACCCCGACGTGTTCGACCTTCCCGTCGAGAAGATGCGGGAGGGCTACTACACCGACGCGTACTTCAACCACACGCGCTCGACGCTGCTCGCAGACGGCCGCCACCCGCGCGTCCTGATGCAGGTCTTCCAGCGCCACACCGCCATGCTCGGCGGCATGGACGAGGCGATCGCGGTGCTCAAGCTCTGCTCCGACGACTGGGACGGGCTCGAGGTCTTCGCGCTCTACGACGGCGACACGATCGAGCCGTGGGAGACGGTGATGACGATCGAGGGCGACTACACGCTGTTCGGCCATCTCGAGACCGTCTATCTCGGCGTCCTCGCGCGGCGCACGTTGATCTCGACCAACACCGAGCGCGTGCTTCGGGCCGCGAACGGCAAGCCGATCATCTTCATGGCCGCCCGGCACGACCACCACCGCGTCCAGACCGGCGACGGCTACGCGGCCTACGTCGCCGGCGCGATCCGCGGCAGCGAGATCGGCGTCACCTCCGACGCCCAGGCCTCCTGGTGGGGCGGCCGCGGCGTCGGCACCGTCCCGCACTGCGCTGATCGCCGCGTACGGCGGCGACACGGTGCTCGCCGCGACAGAAGTTCGCCGAGTGGGCGCCCGACGACCTCCGGATCACGGTGCTCGTCGACTTCGAGAACGACTCGGTCACGACGGCGCTGGCCGTCGCGGAGGCGCTCGGCCCGAAGCTCTGGGGCGTTCGGCTCGACACCTCGGGCCAGCTCGTCGACCGCTCGCTCTGGGAGGAGATGGGCGACTTCGATCCGCGAGGCGTCAACGAGCGCCTCGTCCGCAAGGTCCGGGCCGCGCTCGACGGCGCCGGCCACGAGCAGGTGCGGATCGTCGCCTCGGGCGGGTTCTCGGTCGCGAAGATCGAGGAGTTCGAGCGCCGCGGCGTTCCGGTCGACGCCTACGGCGTGGGCTCGTCGCTGATCCGGGGCGAGAACGACTTCACCGCCGACCTCATCGTCGCCGACGGCCGGCCGAGCGCCAAGGTCGGTCGCCGCCTCCGGCCGAACGCGCGCCTCGAGCGTGTCCTCTAGCCCCGCCGAGCGGCGCTGATGGAGACGCCACCGCTCGTCCGCCGCGCACTCGCCCTCGCCGAGGCCGAGGGGTTCACGAAGTCCTGCAAGCCGGAGGACGGCGCCCTGCTCCACGTTCTCGCTGCCCGCCGCGGGATCGCGCGAGCAGCCGAGATCGGAACGGGAGCCGGCGTGGGCACGGCGTGGATCGTCTCGGGCCTCCAGCCCCAGGTGCCGTTCTTCACGGCCGAGCTCGACCCCGGCCTCGCCGCGCGGGCGGCAGAGCTGTTCGCCGACGATCCGAACGTCACCGTGCTCCCCGGGCCGTGGCGCGCATCGCTGCCGGCGGAGGCGCCGTTCGACCTGCTCTTCGTCGACGCGCACGACGCCAAGGACGACGTCGAGGCGGTCGTGGGCCTGCTCGCCCCGGGCGGGACGGCCGTGCTCGACGACTTCTGGAACGACCCCAGCGCTGCCGGATCCGCGCCGCGACTCCTGGCTCGACCACCCGTTGCTGACCACGATCGAGCTCTGGGTCACCCCCGAAAGAAGGGCGCTCGTCGCAGTTCGCAGATAGCCCTACAGATTCGGGGTACCCCTGCCGATAGCAACCCCGTGGTTACCTGGCCCCATTCCGTCGACGACATCGGCGGTTTCCTCATCACGTGGCTGCCGATCATCTTCTTCGGCATCATCATCTGGCTCCTGCTGCGGACGATGTCGCTCGTGCCGAAGATCAAGCCGGCCATGGTCGACCGGGACACGACCGACCCTGTCGGCTGGGACGACGTCGCCGGTGCGGACGAGGCCAAGGAGGAGCTGAAGGAGGTCGTCGAGTTCCTGCGCGACCGGAAGAAGTTCGAGAAGCTCGGCGCCCGGGTGCCGAAGGGCGTCCTGCTCTACGGGCCGCCCGGCACCGGCAAGACGCTGCTCGCCAAGGCCGCCGCCAACGAGTCGGGCGCGAACTTCTACTCGTCGAGCGCCTCCGCGTTCGTCGAGATGTTCGCCGGGCGTCGGCGCCGCGCGCATCCGCAAGCTCTTCGAAGAGGCGCGCAAGAACGCCCCCGCGATCATCTTCATCGACGAGCTCGACGCCGTCGGCACCGCTCGCTCGGGCGGCGCGCCACAACCGTGAGCACGACCAGACGCTGAACCAGCTGCTCGTCGAGCTCGACGGCTTCGGCAGCGCCGACGAGGTCGTGATCATGGGAGCCTCGAACCGACTGCAGGATCTCGATCCCGCGCTCCTGCGTCCCGGCCGCTTCGACCGCCAGGTCAACGTCGCGCCGCCCGACCTCAACGGCCGCGAGGAGATCCTCGACGTCCACACGCGCTCGAAGCCCCTCGGCGCCGATGTCGACATCCCGATCATCGCCCGCCGCACCGCCGGCCTCACCGGCGCCGACCTCGCGAACATCGCGAACGAGGCAGCGATCTTCGCGGCGCGCAACGACCAGCAGTACATCCGCCAGCAGGACTTCGAGGGAGCGATGGAGCGCGTCCTGACCGGCCTCCAGAAGCGCCGCGTCGTGACCGAGAAGGAGAAGCGCATCCTCGCCTACCACGAGGGTGGCCACGCGCTCGTCGCCTACCTGATGGGCGACGTGATGCCGGTGCAGAAGGTGACCATCGTCGGTCGCGGCGACGCGCTCGGCCTCGCCTACTACCTCCCCGTCGAGGATCGCTACCTGCACACGAAGGAAGAGCTGATCGACGTGATGAAGGTCGCGCTCGCCGGCCGCGCCGCCGAGGAGATCGTCTTCGGCCGGGTCACGAACGGCGCCGCCAGCGACCTCGAGAAGGTCACCCAGATCGCCCGCTCGATGGTCTTCGAGTTCGGCATGTCCGACGTCGCACCCTCGCGGACGATGCGCGCCGACAACTACGCGCTGTCGGAGGAGACCAAGCGGATGCGTGACAGCGAGCAGGCCCGGCTCACCGATCACGCCTACGAGGAGGCGCTGCGCCTGCTCGGCAAGCACCGCGTCACGCTCGACCGGCTCGCGAACGGGCTGCTCGAGAAGGAGACGATCGACCGGGACGAGTTCCTCGAGATGATGGGCGACCTCCCGCGCGAGTCGCGCTCGGCCGAGACGGTCGGCACCGTGCGCCTGCTGGGCTCGACGCCGACGACCGTCGAGAACCCGTCGAGCCTCTCGACGCCCTCGAACCTCTAAGCGCCCGCCGAACCGCCTCCGTCGACGAGCCGCTTGAGCGCCCCGAGCCTCTCGTCCCACGCCGCCCCGACCTCCTCGATCCACTCCACGGCCGACGCGAGCGGCGCGGGCGTCAGGGCGTAGCGCGTCTCGCGTCCGGCCCGCGATGCCTCGACGAGCCCCGCGCTGCGGAGCGCGGCCAGGTGCTTCGTCACCGCCTGGCGGGTGACGGGAAGCTCGGCCGCGAGCTCGGTCGGCGTCGCCGTCCCCTGCGAGGCCAGCGTCTCGAGGACGAAGCGGCGGCTCGGGTCGGCCAGCGCGGCGAAGACCGCGTCTACCGGATCGCGCATGCGGACAGCGCGCGGAACTCGATCGCGGTCGACCACGAGGGCGTCGACTCTCGCACCTCGACGAGGCTGCCGCCGTCCGTCGCGACGACCCGGAGGTCGACGACTCCGTCGTCGTCGAAGCGCAGCACGATCCGCTCGCCCTCGTCGACCGATTCGACGACCGCCTCGCGCGTCTCGCCGTTGTCCCAGCGGAACACGCCGCGGCCCGCCGGGCGTCGGGTCGAGCTCGACGTCGTTCGCGAACCACTCCTCCAGCTGCGACTCGTCCGTCAGCGCCTCCCACACGTCCTCCGGGGCCGCCTCCAGCTCGATCTCACGCACAACCTCCACGAGCAACCTCCTGGTTGCGTATTATTGGGCAACCGAACAGTTGCACATTAGCGTGAGGAGGACAGCAGTGGTGATTCCAACAGTGATCGAAGCGGACGGCCGGGCGGAGCGAGCGTTCGACATCTACTCCCGGCTGCTCCGCGACCGGATCGTCTTCCTCGGCCGTGAGGTCGACGACGAGATCGCCAACCTGATCGTGGCCCAGCTTCTGCTGCTCGAGGCCGACGATCCCGAGCGGGACATCGCGCTCTACGTCAACTCGCCCGGCGGCTCGGCCTACGCAGGGATGGCGATCTACGACGCGATGCAGCACGTGCGGCCCGACGTCTCGACGATCTGCTTCGGAATGGGCATGTCGGCGGCGGCGATGATCATGGCGGGCGGTGCCGCCGGGAAGCGCTTCGCGCTCCCGAACGCGAAGCTGATGATCCACCAGGGGAGCGCGGGCTTCCGCGGTGCTCCGTCCGACATCCAGATCGCGGCGCGCGAGGTCGCCGCGACGACGCGGCAGATGGCCGAGATCATCGGCCGCCACTCGGGCCGCGACATCGAGACGGTGATGGAGGACATCGACCGCGATCGGTTCATGACCCCACCCGAGGCGGTCGAGTACGGCCTCATCGACGCCATCCTGCCGCCGCCCGGCCCGGACGACGGGCAGTAGCATCGCTGGCGTGGACTCCAGCGGCATCCATCACGTCGGCATCGCCGTTCCCGATCTCGATCGGGCCGTCGAGACCTACACGCGCATCTTCGGGGCCACCCTCGAGCACCGCGAGACCGTCCCCGACCAGGGTGTCGAGGCGGCGTCCGTCCTCGTCGGCGGCAGCCGCATCGAGCTGCTCGCTCCCACCGGCGAGGACACCCCGGTGGGACGCTTCCTCGCGCGGCGTGGCCCCGGCGTCCACCACCTCGCCTACGAGGTCGACGATATCGAGCCCGTGCTGGACAGCCTCGCTGCCGACGGCGTCGAGCTGATCGACACCGTCCCGCGCGTCGGCCTGTTCGGCCTGCAGGTTGCCTTTATCCATCCCGACGCCGTCGACGGCGTTCTCACGGAGGTCGTATCCGTTGCCAGAGCCAGCTGATTCCGTCCGCATCGAGGTTGCCTTCGCCGGCGGCCCGATCATCGCCGCCAACGTCTCGCCCGCGAGCGCAGACGCCCTCGAGCACGCTCTCGCGTCGGGCTCGCAGGGAACGCACCAGCTCGACACCGACGACGGCCGCACCGCGATCGTGCTCGGGCGGGTCGCCTACATGAAGCGCTTCGCGCGCGACTCGCGGGTCGGCTTCGGGTTGTAGGCCAAACCCGGCCAGGCCGAGCCAGTAGCGCCGCGCCGCCTGCCGATCGGGGACCTGCCTCTCTGGGCCACCCGAAGCCCAATCCAGACCGACGCCGTGAACGACCCCCGCGACCAATCCTTGTGACAAAGTGTCACAAGCGATTGCGCGGCCCGGCCGTGGGCGGTGGCCGCATCCTGGACGGCTGCGCGCGGTGATCGGCTGCGGCTGGGCGATTGCCGGGTACCCTTCGCCGCCGTGGCGCTCGAGGTCGGCATCGTAGGACTCCCCAACGCGGGCAAGACAACGCTCTTCAACGCGTTGACGAAGGCAGGCGCCGAGATCACCGCGTACGCGTCCCAGACGGACAAGTCGAACGTCGGCATGGCGACGATCGCCGACGACCGGCTCGAGCGGCTCGCGGAGCTCGTCGGCGCCAAGAAGGTGACGCCGGCCGCGGTACGCGTGCAGGACGTTCCCGGCACCGGCCCGGCCCTCCTCGGCGGGCTGCGCCAGGTCGACGCGTTGCTCGCGGTGGCCGACGGCTTCTCGCCGGGTACCGACCCGGAGAGCGACATCGAGACGCTGAAGCTCGAGCTGCTCGTCGCCGATACCGACCACGTCTCGAAGCGCCTCGAACGCCAGGAGAAGGTTGCGAAGTCGGGCGATCCCCTGGTGCGCAAGGAAGTCGAGGTCCTTCGTGAGGTCCTGGCGCACCTCGAAGCGGGCAAGCCGCTGACCGAGTGGGCGGGTGAGCTCCCGGAGGAGCTCGATCCGCTGACCACGAAGCCGTTGCTCGCGATCGTCAACGGCCCGTCCGGCATCGACTGCAAGCTCGAGGCCGAGCTCGCCGAGATGTCCGACGAGGATGCGGCCGCGTTCCGTGACGGCCCCTCGGCTCTCGACGAGGTCGTGCGCCGGCTCAAGGACGCGCTCGGCCTGATCACGTTCTTCACCGCCGGCGAGAAGGAGACCCGCGCCTGGACGCTACGTGACGGCCAGACGGCGCTCGAGGCGGGCGGCACGATCCACTCCGACATCGCACGCGGCTTCATCCGCTGCGAGGTGATTCGCTGGGACGACCTGCTCGATGCGGGCTCGCACGCCGAGGCGTCGAAGCGCGGCACCCAGCGGCTCGAGGGCAAGACCTACGTGATCCAGGATGGCGACGTGCTCAACATCCGCTTCAACGTCTAGCCGTCAGCGGCTCGCGAACCGAAGCTGCTTCACGATCGCCGCGTACTCCGCGAGATGCGCGCCGTGGGCGAGATCGTTGACCTCGATCGCGAGCGTCCCGCTCCTGAACGAGAGCAGGTAAAGCCGCCACGTGAGCCCGGGGATCATCCCGTGATCGAGTCCTGACGGACTGAGCCCGTAGAGCAAGGGAAAGTACGGGGGCGCGTAGCCGGGACAGTGGAGCCCGGCTCCCTTGCCGAGCATGACATCGATCGAGACGCCCTTCAGCCCACCGATGGCGACCGTCCGCGCGGGCTTGCTGACGAGGCCCTTCTGCCGCCGGATCCAGCTCGCGATCGCTGCCGGGTGTGTCGCGATCCCCGATGCAGGGCGCGGGTTGCAACTGCGCGCCTCGGCTGCCACGGAGGTGTAGATGCCGATGAATTCGCTCGTGCCGGCGTTGACTCCGAGGAGGTCTCCACGCGCCGGGACGAGGAGGAAGTTGCCTGGTGTGTCCTCGAAGTTCGTCCAGCCCGCGGGCACGGTGTAGGTGAGCTTCGGCTGGAAGACGACGGTCTTGTACGTCCCTGCCTTGAGCTTCCCGAGACATTGCCCGCCCTCGGAGTTCGGGCAGATCCCAGCGACCTGCTCGGCCGCTGATCCGGCCCCGATCCAGACGAGCCCGCCCGCGAGAACCGCAAAGGCGATCCTGATGACAACCGACATGCCCTTCCCCTCGCACGCACATCCGCCAACGTCAACCGTCTCCGGCACCGTACGTCCGTTCATTGCCCTGGTCAACTGCTGACGCTGCGTCTCTAACCTGCCGCGATCAGCGCCGCGCCGCCGAGTGCGATCAGCCCGCCGACCGTGCGAGTCGTCCCGAGTCGCTCGTGCAGCACCGCCCGCGCGAGCAGGATCGTCATGATCGGATACAGCGCGCTGAGCACCGCAACGATCCCGATCGAGCCGTGGGTGGTCGCGACGGCGATGAGCGCGTTCGCGCCCGTGTCGAACACCCCGACCGCGAGGATCAGCGGGATCAGCCGGCGCGACACGCGCGGCACGGTGCGCGTCCACGCGAGAGCGAGCGCAACGATCGTGACGGAGCTGAGGCGTGCAGTACCGACCGCCCAGGAAGCGCTCTCCTGGGCCGCCTCGCCCAGGAAGACGACAAACAGACCGAAGCCGAGAGCTGCAACCAGTGCCAACCCGACCCCTGCCGCGACTCCACCGCCGAGACCCCCGGGCTCGCGTGACACGAGCACGATTCCCACGAGCGCGAGCAGGATCCCGAGCCCACTGGATCGCCGCAGGGCTGTCTCCACGCACGACCGAGACGGCGAGCGGCACCACGGGCGAGGTAGCGGAGATCGGGGCCACGATTCCCATCGCCCCGACAGCCATGCCGCGGTAGAGGCAGCCGAGCCCAACCGCACCGGCGATCCCGGCCGCTGCCGCGTACGCGAGCATGCCTCCCGGCCGCGAGTCACCGCTGATCACGATCCAGACCACGACGCCGGCGAGCCCCGCGAGTTGCGACCACAGAAGAACGATCAGCACATTGACCCGGCGGGTCGCGAGGCCGCCGAAGAAGTCGCCGGTGCCCCAGAGCGCCGCCGCAGCGAGCGCCAACACCACGGCTGTCACTGAAACTGAGCAGGATCCAGACTGAAGTCTGGAACCTGCGCCTCCCTATTCCCCGACGGGCCGGGTCGCGGCCTGCGCGTCGAGCTGGTTCGCGTGGTAGAGCACGGCGGCCTCTGCGGTGCGCGCAGCCTGCCGGTCGTGGTGCACGGCGACCGCGTGGAGGAGCTCGGCGCGAGCCGCAGCGTCGAGATCGGCGGACCGCTCCTCGATCAGCCGCAGGCCGAGATGGACGTGACCGAGCAGGCGCCCCTCCTCGGTCGGGCGAAACGCCGGCCCGCGCCCGAGCTCGAGCGTGCGCCCGACGTCGTGCAGCAGCGCGGCGGCGGCGAGGAGGTCGCCGCGCAGGCGCGGATGGAGCTGGGCGGTCTCGCGACAGAGCGTCGCAACCCCGACGGTGTGCTCGAGCAGGCCACCCGCATAGCCGTGGTGGCCGTCTGCTCCGGCGGCGGGAAGCGACCGAAACGCGGAGCGGACGACATCGTCGCCGAGAATCCCGCCGACGACCGCCGCGAGCCCATCGTGGCTGATCTCACCTGCGAGGAAGTCCAGGAAGCCGTCGAGCTCCTCCGGGTCGCGGCGCATGGTCGGCGTCAGCTCGGCCGGATCGCTGTCCGGCGCGGCCTCGACCGTGCGCACCTGCACCTGGAGCCTGCCACCGAACCGCTCCACGCGGCCGAGCACGCGGACGGCGTCGCCCTCCGCGAACCGGCCGTCGAGCAGCTCGACGTCGTCCCAGATGCGCGCCTCGATCCGTCCGCTCGCGTCGACGAGCTCGAGGGCGAGGTAGGGCGCTCCGTTCTTCGTCCGCCGACGCTCCTTGCGGCCGACGGCGAACACGCCCTCGACGGTGCGATCCTCCGCGAGCTCGGCAATGCTGGTCACGCAGGCAGTCTAGGCGCGGCAGCTCGGAGGTACGCTCGGGCCATGGCCGACGTCGCCCCGTTCCGCGCGATCCGCTACGCCGCACCCGTCGCCGGCGGTGACCGCGCCGCCCTACGACGTGCTGACGCCGGAGGCGCTCGCCGACTACCGCTCGCGCGACGCCCACAACGTCGTCCACCTGACGCTGAACGACTCCGAGGACGAGGCCGGCAGGCTGTTTCGGGCCTGGCTCGACGAGGGCGTTCTCGTCCAGGACGACGAGCCGGCCGTCTGGGCCGTCGCCCAGGACTACGTCGGGCCGGACGGGATCGCACGCCGCCGTGAGGGCCTCGTGGCCTCGCTCAGGGTCGAGCCGTACGCGACCGGGACCGTGCTGCCGCACGAGCGGACGCACGCCGGCCCGAAGGAGGGCCGGTTGCGCCTCCTGCGCGCCGCGCAGGCGCAGCTCGAGCCGATCTTCCTCCTCTACGACGGCGAGCCGCCCGTGGCCGTCCCCGATCGTGAGCCGGATCTCGTTGCCGGTGACACGCGGCTCTGGCGGCTTCCCGGGGAGGGCGTTGCCGAGGCATTCGCCGATCGCCAGCTCCTGATCGCCGACGGGCACCATCGCTACGAGACCGCGCTCGCCTACGCCGAGGAGCAGGGAACGCCGGAGAGCGCCCGGATGATGGTCGTGCTCGTCTCGACCTCCGACCCCGGCCTCGAGATCTTCCCCACCCACCGCCTCTTCCGCGGGCCACGAGGAGGCGCTGCCGCCGGCCGGCGTGGGCGACTCTGCTCCGCCGGCCGCCGCGGTCGAGCGCCTCGCCCGTCTTCCCTACACCGAGGCGCACGCGGTCGGCTATCGCCGTGGCTCGACCTTCCCGGTCGTCGGGGAGCCGGGCGAGCTCGATGTCGAGCTCGTCGACCGGCTCGTCGGCCACGAGGGTCTCGGCTACACGGCGGATCTCGACGAGGCGACCGCCCGGGTCGACGCGGGCGAGTTCGACGGCGCCTTCCTGCTCCGCGCGACGCGCATCGAGGACGTCTTCGAGCGTGCACGCCGCGGCGAGGTGATGCCGCAGAAGACGACGTACTTCTTCCCCAAGCTCACGAGCGGCCTGCTCTTCCACCCGGTATGACCGCCGCCGTCGACTGGTTGGCTCTCTGCCGCGCCTGCGTCGCGGACATCGACCGCATCCTGGAGGCACTCCCGACCAGGGCCGAGCGTGAGCCGGTGCTCCGCGCGGGCGAGGGCGGCGACGATACGACCGCGATCGACGCCGCCGCCGAGGATGCGGTCGTGACGAGGCTCGCGGCGCTCGAGGCCGACTTCCTCCTCGTCTCGGAGGAGCTCGGCGAGCGTGCATTCGGCGTCCGGCGGCCCGATGCGCGTCGTCGTCGACCCGATCGACGGCTCGGTGAACGCAAAGCGCGGGATCCCGTTCTTCGCGCTCTCGCTCGCCGTTGCCGAGCGGGCCGACGATGGGCGACGTCACGTTCGGCTACGTCTTCGACTTCGGCGCCCGCGAGGAATGGGTTGCAGAGCAGGGCCGCGGCGCCCACCTCAACGGCCGTCCGCTGACGGGGCCGGCCCCGAAGGACCCGATCGAGATCCTCTCCTTCGAGGCGACCACGACCGCCTTCATCGCGGAGAAGGCCGCAGCGATGCTCGGGGTCGCGGAGCGGCTGCGGGTGATGGGCTCGCTCGCGCTGTCGCTCTGCCACCTTGCCGCCGGCCGAGTGGACGCGGTGTGCTCGCTCAAGCCGGCCCGTTCGATCGACATCGCGGCGGCGCAGCTCCTCGTGCGCGAGTGCGGCTACGCGATCGACCTCTTCGAGGAGCCGCCGTTCACCGCGGCGCCGCTCGATCTCGTCGGACGCTCGCGCGTCGTTGCTGCCGCGACGCCGGCGTTGTGTGACGCGGTCGCAGCCGCGCTCTCCACCCCGTAGTCCGAGGCCGTCCCGCCGTCACCGACGCATGCGTTGGTACGCTCGACGGCCATGGCACCTGACCGAGATTCCATCCTCAAGGCGCTCGAGTCGGTGATCGACCCGGAGCTGCACAAGCCCGTGACCGAGCTCGACATGGTGCGGGATGTCGTCGTCCACCCCGACGGCAGCGTCGAGGTCACGGTGGCGCTGACGGTCGCCGGCTGCCCGATGCGGTCCTCGTTCGAGGACCAGGTGCAGCGGTTCGTCGGCGCGGTCGAGGGTGTGACCGCGGTCAAGCTCCACTTCGACGTCATGAGCCCCGACGAGAAGGCCGCTCTGTCGACGCGGCTGCGCGGCGGGCGTCCGGAGAAGACGATCTCGCTCTCGCCGACGACACGCGTCCTCGCGATCGCCTCGGGCAAGGGTGGTGTCGGCAAGTCGACGCTGACCGCGAACCTCGCTGCAGCGCTCGCCGCGCGCGGCGAGAAGGTCGGAGTGCTCGACGCCGACGTCTACGGCCACTCGATCCCTCACATGCTCGGCGTCCAGCAGCGGCCGGTCGTGGTCGACACGATGATCGTGCCGCCCGTCCGCGGCGACCTGAAGCTGATGTCGATCGGCTTCTTCCTCGACGACAACTCTCCGGTCATGTGGCGCGGGCCGATGCTGCATCGCGCGCTCGAGCAGTTTCTCTCGGACGTCTACTGGGGCGACCTCGACACTCTCGTCGTCGACATGCCGCCGGGCACGGGCGACGTGGCGATCTCGCTCGGCCAGCTGCTCCCGCGCGCGGAGGTCGTGATCGTGACGACGCCGCAACCGGCCGCCCAGCAGGTCGCCGTCCGCGCCGCCGGGATGGCGGAGAAGGTCGGCATGCGGATCGTCGGCGTGGCCGAGAACATGTCGTACCTCGTCGGCACCGGCCAGGAGATCTTCGGCTCGGGCGGCGGCCAGCGGCTCGCCGACGAGATCGGGGTGCCGCTGCTCGGCAGCGTCCCGCTCGATCCTGCGCTCCGCGAGGCCGGCGATGCGGGGATGCCGATCCTCGAGTCCGCGCCGGACGCCGAGGCGACGGCTGCGATCGTCGCCCTCGCCGAGCGGATCCAGCGCACGCGGCGTGGCATCGATCCGCAAGGCCCTGACCGTCCTCTCGTAGAGGCGGCGCCTGGAACGACGGAGGGCGCCCGTAGGCGCCCTCCGTGACTGTTCCGTGGTTCGGTTCTGCCTAGCGATGCTTGTGGATCATGCGGAGCGTCCACGTCGTGCCGATGAGCTCGCACTTCATCGCGACCTTGTTGCCAACGGCGATCCCGGTCGTCGCCGGTGAGGCGGCGTCACGGGTGCAGGTGGCGGTCGACGGGCCTCGCGAGGCCACGGTGATCGTGCTGCCGACGGCGCCGTCACCGATCGCCGAGACCTTGCCGTCGACGATCGCGCGTGCGGCCTCGGGGCCGGCGGCGCGGGCTTCGGCTTCGGAGCCGGCTTGGCCTTCGGGCACGTCGGGCCGGCGACCACGGCGAGCACCGCGGTGGAGCTGGTCGAGCCGACCGCGCCGGCGGTGAAGCCGGTGGCCGGGACGAACGTCGCGCTCAGGTTGCCGAGCACGCGGGCGTGATGGCCACGCGCCGACGCGGTCAGGAAGCCGACGAGCTGGCTGCCCTTGAGCGTGGCGGTGAACCGGCCGCCGAGGCGGTTCGGATCGTGCCGGCTGTCCTGGACGCGGAACGAGCCCTCGACGTAGCCGAGGCCGTCCGTCGTGCTGTAGGTGGTGCGGGCGTCGATCGTGAGCGGGCCGCTGAGCTCTGCCGGCCGGCGCCGTGAACGTGGCCGTGCCGGTGTAGTGGCCGCTGCGTGATCGTGAACGCCTTGCCGTCGGCGCCGGTGCACGAGGCAGCTCCGGACCGGCGAGACCTTGTCGGTCGAGAACGTGGCGGTCGTGGCGCTGACACCGGAAGCGGTGTAGACCGCGGCGACCGCGATCGCGGCCGTCACGAGCGCAACTGCGCCGACGACGGCGAGCATGATTGTCTTGCGCATAGTGGGTTCCCTCCTGGGGTTGCGTACACCCGGGAGTCTCGTTCGGGTCTGTATGCGACAGGCGCGGGGAACGTAAGTGCTGCGTAAAGCGCCGTGCCAGTAGTCTGGAGCCGATGACTCCCGACGAAGCGCGAGCGCGGCTCCTGGCGCTCGGACTCGACGCCGACGCGGCCGAGGTGCTGTTCGACCACTTCGCGGACTCCGAGCGCCGCGGCAAGCTCGGACACGGCTTTTCGCGGATTCCCTGGCTCGAGACGCAGGGGTTCGATCTCGCCGCGCGGCCCGTGAAGCGGGACTCCGGCGACGGGATCGATCGCTGGGATGCCAACGGTGCGCTCGGCTACCTCACGCTCGCGGCGATCTGCGACGACGTGATCCGCGACGGGGTCGCAGGGGCGAAGCTCGTCGTCGCCTCGGGGTGCTTCCCGACCGGCGCCCTCGGCTACTGGGCCAGGCGCGTCGCCGCCGCCGGGTACGTCGCGGTCCTGACCGCCACCTCCCCGCGACGCCTGCCGCCTCCCTCGGGCGGCCCGCCGCTGACGGGCACGAATCCGCTCGCGATCGCGATCCCGTCGAGCGACGGCGAGCCGCTCGTCACGGACGTGTCGATGGGAGCGGTGACGCACGGCGACGTGATCGCCGGGCACGCCCGGCCCGAGGAGCTCGTCCCGTTCGGCGGCGAGCTCGCTCACAAGGCCTTCGCGCTGGCGGTCGGGCTCGAGCTCTTCGTCTCGGCGCTCGCCGGGCCGGAGCACTCGGCGGTGCTGCTCGTGGCGCGACCGGAGCACGACGTCGTGCCCGGCGTTCCGCACGCTCGCGGGCGGAGTGCGGCTGCCGGGCGACGCGTAGAGGGCTAGAGCGCAGGCGGCGGCGGAAAGCGGCCGTCGCCGCGAATCGCGTCGAGATCGCCGTCGGTCTGCGCCAGCTCGGCGAAGCGCGGGACGAGCTCGACCGCCCGCGTCAGGTGCTCGATCGCGGCACCGTCCCGGCCCGAGCGGCTCTCGGCGCAGGCGAGGTTGTAGAGGACGTTCGCGTTGGTCGGGATCCTCGGCGAGCTGCAGCGTCGAGGATCTCGATCGCGCGGTCCCAGTCGCCGGTCGTCCAGCAGCGCAGCGCCTCGGCAGACCGCTCCCACGGCGAGACCGAGAAGGCAGCCCCCGGCCGGCCGCCGATGACGAGGATCTCGGTCGCCGCCTCGTCGGCGACCGCGCCGCGCCGCGTCGCCGGATCCTTGACGAAGACGATCGAGCCCGCCGGCGCGTCGACGCGCTCGCCGTCGACGGTGAACGTCGCGCGACCGGAGAGGACGAAGTAGAGCTCCTCGTGACCGCCGGCCCCGGAGCCGAGCTCGTCGTGCTCGCCGATGATCTCCTGGCCCGCCTCGGTCGCGCGCCAGGCGTTGATCCCGAACGACTCGATCCCGAGCACCGAGCGGATCATGTGCCAGCGCGGGCGGCCGTCCTCGGCGTAGCCCGTCGATCTCGTCCAGCCGCAGCACCTGGAAGCCGTTCGCTCAACTCGCGTCCCTCAGGGCCTCGAGGACGACGGGATCGATGCTGTCGGTGCCGTCGATCGCGCTCCTCGAGGTTCTCGACGGCGGCCCAGTCGTCCAGCGTCGCATACCCGAGCCCGCGCGAGCCGCTCCTCGATCTCGGCGCGAAGCGCGTCGTCGACCGGGAGCCAGTCTGCGCGCGGCGTCTTCCCGAACAGCGCGTGGTGGAGCCGGTAGAGGCGGCGAAGCTCCTCGACGGGACGTTCGTGGTCGTCGGCGCGAAGGTCGACGAGGGTGTCGGACAGGCCCGCGTAGCCGCCGTCCCGCTCGACGACGAGCAGCGCCGCCGACTGCTGGCCCCGGCGGTCGCCGCCCGCGGCCTGCGCCGCGGCGAGGCAGTCGATCAGCCGCTCGGCGAGCGGCCGACCGGCGGTGGCCGCGAACGCGTCGACCATGGCGTCGACCGTCTCGGCCGAGACGAGGATGTTCCCCTGCGCCGCGTAGCCGTCGCCCGCCCGCCCGCCGGCCCAGTCGAGGCACTCCGGACCCGGTGAACGTCGCCCCGCGCCCCGCGGCGTCGACGACTCCGAGCTGGCGTTGCGCGCGGTCGTCGTCGGCCGCGGTCAGCTGCTCGACGACCTCGTCGGCCGATGCGCCCGCCGCGCAGGAGCTCGAGGCCGGCCGGCCCGTAGCCCGGGTTTGCGTAGGCCTGCGTCGCGATCGCGCCGACGTGCGGTGCGGCCCACGGTACGACCGATCCGACGGCGAGGAACTTGGACTGCGTCGCGACCCCCCACTGGCCGGCCTCGAGGTCGCAGGCACAGATCGAGTACGTCGCGACGATCGGCGTGCGCGGCTCAGCCATACGTGAGGTCGGCGAGGTCGAGCGCGAGGAGGCTCTCGTCGGCGACGAGGACGCACGAGACCTCGGGCCGCGCCAGGGCGGCCGTGATCTCCTCGACCGAGCTCGGCATGGACGACGACGGGGATGCCGTCGGCGTGGGCTTCCCGCAGCGCGTCGACGCCCGCTGACGTCGTCGAGCTCGAGCGCTCCGGTGACGTCGATCGTGCCGACGAGAGCGAGCTCGGGGACCTTGCGACCCGTCCCTCCGAACCACCGCTCCCGGCGGATCACAGCTCGATCGTCTCGCCCGGCGGCGGCGCCACGAGCTCGATGCCGGCGGGGAGCAGCTCGCGGAGCGCGTCGGGCGTCCCGGTCAGCAGCCCGAACGTTGCGTAGTGGCTCGGGATCACGCGCGGCTGCGCCGACGAGCTCGGCGGCAACGGCGGCCTCGCGCGGGCCCATCGTGAAGTGGTCGCCGATCGGGAGCACGGCGACGTCCGGTGCGTAGATGCGGCGGATCAGCGCCATGTCGCCGAAGACGTTCGTGTCGCCCGCGAAGTAGAGCGTGGGCATGCCCGCCAGCTCGACGACGAAGCCGCACGACTCGCCGGTGTAGGCGCCCTCGTACGACGACGAGTGATTCGCGTGCGTCAGCGTCACCCGCGCTCCGAGCAGGTCGACGCCGCCGCCCTTGTTGATGGACTGGCCCATGTCCTCGCCGATCTCGGCGCCGAGGACACCGCGCAGCTCGACCTGGGCGATCACGGGGCAGGCGAACGCGCGGGCGAGCCTGACGGCATCGCCGACGTGGTCGTTGTGGCCGTGCGTGAGCGAGAATCGCGTCGACGCGCTCCGGCTCGAGCTCCGAGGCGGGGCACGATCGGGTTGCCCGTCAGCCACGGATCGACGTAGATCCGGTCGCCCGCCGGCGTGTCGAAGCGGAACGCGGCATGCCCGAGCCAGGTGATCGATCCAGCCATCGAACTCAGATTACTCAAGGACGGCCCCAACCGCCGGCACATTGTGCACGGCAGCCGCTTGCCGCAGCTCGTCGCCAGCACCGGTGCGTCGCGAGGCGCCACGCCCGCGAGTCTTGCGCCCGCCGCCCGGCGCGCCGTCCTACGTGAACGGCAGCGAGGCGACGGCCTTCGTCGCCACGTCGATCAGCGGCTGGACGAAGAAGAACGTGCCGACGGCGACGACGACGGCGGCACCGATCGCGACCTCGAGCGCCGGGTCGGGAGGCGGCGAGCCGCCGGCGACGACGAGGTCAGCGCGCGCCGATGCAGGCCGCATGTACATCGCGCGCACGACGGCGAGGTAGTAGTAGATGCTGATCGCCGTGGCGATGACGCCGATCACGATCAGCCACCACCAGCCCGCCTCGTAGGCGGCGCTGAAGACGTAGAACTTGCCGACCAGCCCGCCCGTGAACGGGAAGCCCGCGAAGGTGAGCATGAACACCCACATCGCGGCGCCGTAGAACGGGCGCTCCCAGCCCCAGCCCTCGAGCGTGGTCGAGCGTCACCTCGCGGCCGAGCTCGCGCTCGCGCGCTGCGACGACGGCGAAGGCGCCGATCGAGGCCGCGCCGTAGGGGATCAGGTAGAAGAGCAGCGCCTTGCCGCCGAGCTCGTTGTCGGCCGCGATCGCGATCAGCATGAAGCCGGCCTGCGAGACGGAGGAGTAGGCGAGCAGGCGCTTGACGCTCCGTTGCGCCAGGGCGGCGAGGTTGCCGATCACGAGCGAGATCACGGCGAGCACGGCGATCGCGATCGACCAGATCTCGGACTGCTCCGGGAACGCCGTCACGAGGATCCGCAGCGTCACGACGAGCGCGACGGCCTTCGTCGCGGCCGACATGAAGGCGGTCACGGGCGTGGGCGCGCCCTCGTAGACGTCGGGCGTCCACATGTGGAACGGCGCCGCAGACGCCTTGAACGCCAGCCCGGCGATGATCATCGCCATGCCCGCCGACGAAGAGCGAGTCGTCCGCCCCCGTCGCCGTGCGAATCGCGTTGAAGCCGAGCTCGCCGGTGGCGCCGTAGGTCAGCGCCGACCCGAACAGCAGGATCGCCGAGCCGAAGCTTCCGACGATCAGGTACTTCAGCCCCGCCTCGAGCGACTCCTTGCGGTGCGTGTCGAGCGCGACCAGGATGTAGAGCGAGATCGAGAACCACTCGAGCCCGAGGAACAGCGTCATCAGGTTCCCGGCGGAGACGAAGAACGCCATGCCGCCACCCGCAGCGGCGAGCAGCGCGTAGTACTCGCCGACGTGGTCGCGGCGCCGGTCGCCCCACGAGACGAGCACGGCCGCCAGCCCGAAGCCGGCGACGAGCACCTGGGTGAGCGCGGCGAGCCGGTCGCGGCTCATCGACTCGGCGATCAGCAGCGTCTGCTGCGGGGAGCGGTCGAAGACGACGACGGCGAGGCACGCCGGACGTGATGAAGCCGGCGCCGGCGATCGACGACCGAGAAGATGCGGCGCGCCCGGTACGGGAACGAGGACGGCACCGAGCAGGCAGATCGCGGCCGCGGCGAGCAGCGCCAGGGCAGGCGAGAGCGCGAGCCAGTCGACGTGCGGTGTCGTGATCGCGGCGAGGATCACGGCGCCACCGGCTGCGGACATGGTCGGCGGCGTCCTTCGGGAACGTGTGCTCGCTGATCGACGCCGGCCAGACCGAGAGCGCGAGCAGGATCGCGATCAGCGGCACGATCAGCAGCAGCTCGCCGAAGCGGAGATCGAGCGACTCCTCGCGAACGGCGCTACCCGGCGCGCGATGGAGCACGGCCGAGATCAGGCGCAGCGAGTACATCGCGGCGAGGACGATCGCGACGGCACCGACGGCGGCATAGCCCCAGCCCTGCGTGAAGACGCCGGCGAGGATCGCGAACTCGCCCGCGAAGTTCGCCGACCCGGGCACGGCGAGCGTGAGCATGCCGACGATGAGCACCGAGGTCGCGAGCACCGGCCGGCCCTTGGCGAGCCCGCCGAGCTCCGCGAACCGGTCGGTGCCCGTGCGCTGGATCAGCATCGCGGCGAGCAGGAACATCGCCGCCGAGACGAGGCCGTGGCTGACCGAGTGGAGCACGGCGCCCGTGATGCCGATGTTGTTGAGCGGAGAAGATGCCGAGCACGATCAGGCTCATCTGCGCCATCGACGAGTACGCGATCACCCCGCGCACGTCCGGCTGGCGGAACGCGAGGAGCGAGCCGTAGACGAGGCCCGCCGCGGCGAGCACGAGCACGACCGTGCGCCAGCTCTGCGACCGGGCCGGGGAAGTGCTGCAGCACGATCCAGATCAGCCCGTAGACGGCGGCCTTGGAGACGACGCCCGAGAGCAGCGCGGCGACCTCGGGCGGAGCCTCGGTGTACGCCGTGCGCAGCCAGCCGTGGAACGGCAGCAGCGGCGCCTTCACCGCGAACGCGATCATGAAGCCGAGGAAGACCCACTCGTTGCCGCTCTGGCCCGAGTCGATCAGGTTGAACGTGCCCTGCGAGAGGCCGAAGACGATGATCGACGCCAGCATCAGCAGCGAGCCGGCCATCGTGTAGATGACGAAGGTGACCGTGGCGGAGATCCGGTTCGGCCCGCCCCAGACGCCGACGAGCACGTAGATCGGGATCAGCATCGCCTCGAAGAAGACGTAGAAGAGGAGCAGGTCCTGGGCGGCGAAGACGCCGACGACGGCGCCGATCAGGAACAGCATCAGGCCGTAGTAGGCGCGCGCGCGGTCGCGGCCGACCCAGGCGCCGAAGCCGATCGCGGCCGCGCCGACGACGACGGTGAGCCCTGCGAGCCAGAGCGAGAAGCCGTAGAAGCCGACGGTGTAGCTCACGCCGAGGTCGCCGAACCACTCGCGCTGGGCCTGAGTTCTGAAGCACGTTCGACGGCGCAGTCGAAGCGCGACCACCGTCACGATCCAGAGCACGACCTCCGCCAGCGCGACGACGACGGCGAGGGCCGCCGTGAACTCGCGCGGCAGCGGCGCCGCCCAGACGACGAGCGCGCCGACGAGCGGCAGCACGATGAGGACGCTCGTCAGCATCAGCGCACCGCCACGAAGACGATGACGAGGACGACGACGGTCGCCGCGATCACGAGCGCGTACGAGCGCAGGAGGCCGCTCTGCAGCCGCGCGGTTCCGGCCGCGACCTCGGTCACGCCCGGCGCCGATCTCGCCCAGCGAGCCCTGCACGATCGGCTCCTCGACGTCGGTGCGGAGCCGGTTCGCGAGCACCTGGGCCGGCCGCGAGAACAGCCGCGTCGTAGAGCTCGTCGAAGTAGAGCTTGTGCTCGAGCACCGTGCGCAGCGGGCCGTCGGCGACGAGCTCCTGGCCGGCGTTGAACGCGCGCCGGGCGATGACGATGCCGATGAGCCCGATCGTCACGGCGACGACGCTCGTCGCGTACTCCTGTCGCGACGGTCGGGGACACGAGCGGCTCGACGGCACTGTCGATCCAGTCGAGGAACGGCTCCCAGACGCCGGGGATCACGACCAGGCCGCCGATCGCGGCAAGGACGGTGAGCACGCCGACCGGGATCAGCATCGACAGCGGGCCCTCGCCGTGGCCGTGCGCATCCGTGCGCGTCGGCGCCGGCCGTGCTCGTGGCCCGCCGGAGTGCGCGAGCACGAGGTCGGACGGCGGGCCGTGGAAGACGAGGTAGTAGAGCCGGAAGGTGTAGGCGCCGGTCAGCAGCGCGCCGAGCAGGCCGAGGGCGACGAGCGTGTACCCGAGCGACGCCGCCGTCGCGCGAGGGCGGACGCGATGATCCCGTCCTTCGACCAGAAGCCCGAGAGCGGCGGGATGCCGGCGAGCGCGAGCGCGCCGACGAGGAAGGCCGCGTGGGTGAACGGCATCACCTTGCGCAGCCCGCCCATCCGGCGGATGTCCTGCTCGCCGCCGAGGTGGTGGATGATCACGCCGGCCGAGAGGAAGAGCAGCGCCTTGAAGAAGGCGTGCGTCATCAGGTGGAACATCGCGTAGCCGTAGGCGCCGATCCCGGCCGCGAGGAACATGTAGCCGATCTGCGACATCGTCGAGTACGCGATCACGCGCTTGATGTCCCACTGCACGAGCGCGATCACGCCCGCGACGACGATCGTGACGCCGCCGATGATCGCCGACGAGGTGCTGCACGTTCGGGGCGGCCTCGAAGATCGAGTGGGTGCGGACGATCAGGTAGACGCCGGCGGTCACCATCGTGGCCGCGTGGATGAGGGCGGAGACCGGCGTCGGGCCTTCCATCGCGTCGGGCAACCAGGTGTGGAGCGGCAGCTGGGCCGACTTGGCGACGGCGCCACCGAGCAGCCCGAGCGCGACGAGGTTGAGCGTGCTCGACGAGAGCTGTCCGGTCGCGGCGGCGTAGAACGTCAGCGCGAAGTCGAGCGTCCCGGTCTTGAAGATGAGCAGGAAGAGCGCGAGCGCCATCGTCGCGTCGCCGATCGCGTTCATGATGAACGCCTTCTTCGCGGCCGCCACCGCCTCCGGCCGGTCGTGGTAGAAGCCGATCAGGAGGTACGAGGCGAGGCCGACGAGGCCCCAGCCGACGAGCAGCAGCAGCAGGTTGCCGCCCATCACGAGCATCAGCATCGCGAAGACGAAGAAGGCCATGTAGGCGAAGTAGCGGCGCTCCTCGTCCTCGCCCTTCATGTAGCCGATCGAGTACCAGACGATCAGCCCGCCGACGCCGGTGATGATCAGCATCATCGTCAGCGAGATCGGGTCGACGAGGATCTGCATCGGCACCTTGAACTCGCCGAACCCGAGCTTGACGCCGAACCAGGTGTAGGCCGTCGAGAGGTGCGCGCGGTCGTCGGGCGCTCTCGCCCGGCCACCTTGACGAACGCGACGAGGGCGCCGGCGAAGCCGACGAAGACGGAGAGGGTCGCGATCCAGCCGGCGAGCGTGCGCGAGATCAGCGTGCCGCCGAGCGTGATCAGCACGGCGCCGGCGAGCGGAGCGAGGAGGCAGAGCCAGGAAGCGGCGGCGATCATCCGCGGAGCTCCGTCAGCGTGTCGACGTCGAGCGGCATCTTGCGGCGGGTGAACGCGACGATCAGGCCGAGGCCGACGACGACCTCGGCGGCGGCGACGGCCATCACCGAGATGGCGAAGATCTGGCCGTCGACCGAGACGAAGTGGCGCGAGAAGCCGACGAGGGCGAGGTTGGACGCGTTGAGCATGATCTCGAGCGAGAGCAGCACGATCAGCGGGCTGCGGCGCAGGATCACGCCCGTCGGTGCCGATCCCGAACAGGACCGCGGCGACGGCGATGTACCAGGTGGTGTCGGGGCCGAGCATCAGGCGCCTCGTCTTCCGCCGAGGCCTTCATCCCGAGCACGACGCCGCCGACGGCAGCGACGAGGAGGATGATCGAGGTGATCTCGAAGGCGAGCAGGTGATCGGTGAGGAACAGCCGTCCGATCTCGGCCGGGCTGCCGAACGAGCGTGCGATCTCGCCGCTGTCGGAGAGCCCGCCGTCGGCCTTCGTGATCAGCGCGACGATGACCTCGACCAGGATCGCGGCGCCGACGACGAAGGCGCCGAGCTGGAGCCAGCGCGGCCCGCCGGCCCAGGGCGCATCGGCCCGGCCGCCGAGGTAGGCGATCACGAACAGGAACATCACCATCACGGCGCCGGCGTAGACGAGGATCTGCGCCGCGGCGACGAACTCGGCCGAGGCGAGCAGGAAGAGCACCGCGAGCGAGGCCAGGTTCCCGATCAGGGCGAGGGCCGAGTAGAACGGGTTCGTGAAGCTGATCACGGCGATGCCGGTCGAGATGCACGCGAGCGCGGCCAGGATCCAGATCACCCAGACGAGGAAGTTGCCCATCAGGAGGAGGTCTTGTAGGCCGGGATCGGCGTGTCGAAGAGGTCGGCGTCCTGCACGGGCACGCGCTTGATCGGCTCGGTCAGCAGCATGTCCTTGGTGTAGATCAGGTCGTCGCGCGAGTACTCGGAGATCTCGAACTGGTTGCCGAGCGTGATCGCGTCGAACGGGCACGCGAGCTCGCAGTAGCCGCAGAAGATGCAGCGGCTCATGTTGATCTCGTAGATGCGGGCGTAGCGCTCGCCGGCCGAGACGCGGTTGTCGGCGGTGTTCTCGGCCGCGACGACGCGGATGCAGTCCGACGGGCAGGCGGCCGCGCAGAGGGAGCAGCCGACGCACTTCTCGAGCCCGTTCTCGTGGCGGTGGAGCATGTGCCGGCCGCGGAAGCGCGGGTAGACCGCCCGCTTGAACTCGGGGTACTGCTCGGTGATCGGCTTCCGGAAGATCTGCCGGAAGGTGACGCCGAAGCCCTTGAGGGTGGAGAACGGCTGCGGCCATCAGACCGCCACCACCAGGATCGCCGTGATCGACGGCGTTGAGCGTCGCGATCGGGCAGGAGCACCTTCCAGCCGAAGCGCATCAGCTGGTCGTAGCGGAGCCGCGGCACGCGTCGTCCGCACCCAGATGAAGACGAAGAGCAGCAGGAACAGCTTGATCAGGAACCAGATCGGGCCGGGGAACCACGGCCCGTGCCAGCCGCCGAGGAAGAGCGTCACGCAGAGCGCCGTGAGCGTGATCAGGTTGATGTACTCGGACATCGAGAAGAGCCCGAAGCGCATGCCGCCGTACTCGGTGTGGTAGCCGGCGACGAGCTCCTGCTCGGCCTCGGGCAGGTCGAACGGCGCGCGGGCGGTCTCGGCCGTGCCGGCCATCAGGAAGATGACGAAGCCGACGAACTGCGGCAGCGACGTACCAGGTCGTCGTCGGCCTGGGCCTGCGACGATGTCGACGAGCGAGAGCGACCGCGCCATCAGGATCACGCCGAGCACGCTGAGCGCCAGCGAGACCTCGTAGGAGACGAGCTGGGCGCAGGTGCGCATCGAGCCGAGGAGCGCGAACTTGGAGTCGGACGCCCAGCCGCCGAGGATGAAGCCGTAGATGCCGAGCGAGCCGATCGCGAAGATCAGGAGCAGCGCGATCGGCAGGTCGGCGACGTAGCCGTTGATCTGGTAGCCGCCGATCTCCCAGCCGGGGCCCCACGGGATCACGGAGAACGTGCAGAGCGCCGTGAACGCCGCCAGGAACGGCGCGAAGATGTAGAGCACGTCGATCGCCGCCGCCGGGAAGAAGCTCTCCTTGCGGATCAGCTTGACGAGGTCGGCGATCGGCTGCAGGAGCCCGTAGGGGCCGGCGCGGTTCGGGCCGTAGCGCAGCTGCATCCGCCCCATCACCTTGCGCTCGGCGAGCGTCAGGTACGCGAAGCAGACGAGGACGAGGTTGATGATGATGAACGCCTCGATCGCCGAGATCCACCACGGCGAGCCGTTCGCGCCGGACGAGAAGCACGGAGGCTCACGACTTCACGACCTCGACGAGCGGGTGGAGGTCGGCTGCGTGCTCGTCGGGGACGCGTGCGACGCCCTCGACCAGCTTGCGGTTGACCCGGGCGCGGAGCTCGATCGAGGTGCCGTTCGAGCGGACGGAGACGGTGTCGCCGGTCTCGATCGTGCGCTTCGCCGCGTCGGCCGCCGAGAGCTCGAGCTCGGCCGGCGGCCGCTGGAACTCGAGCTCGTCGACGCGCTCGACGAGCGGGCCCGAGAAGAGCGGGCGGTAGCGGATCAGCCGGAGCTCGCCGATGAAGTGCTCGCCGGCCGGGCGCGGCTCGAGCGGAGCAGGCGCCTCGGGCGCCGGCGTCGGTGCCTCGTACGGTGTCCGCTCGGGCAGCCTGGCGGTGCCGTTCAGCTCCGAGCCGTCGACGCCGCCGAAGATCAGGGCGGACAGCTCGTCGAAGACGACGACCGCGTGCGGCGAGACGGTGACGTCGAACCGCTCGGCGAGCTTCGCGATCCAGGCGAGCTCGTCCGGGACGGGCGCGATCACGGCCCGGCGCAGGCGCTGCAGCCGGCCCTCGAGGTTGAGCAGGGTGCCGTCGCGCTCGAGCGAGCTCGTCGCGGGCAGGACGAGGTCGGCCCAGCCGACGGCGAGCCCGTGGAACATCGTGATCGCGATCACGCTTCTCGGCGCGCTCGGCGAGTGCACGGACGGCCGGGTCGGCCGCGGCCTCGTCGCCGGAGACGATGCAGCAGGCCGATCGGCTCGGGATTCGCGTCGTCCTCGTCGGCCGCCGCGGCCCAGGCTGCGGCGACGCCGCGCCCGTTCGGCGTTGCCGGCAGGTGGAAGGCGCCGCTGCCCGGGCTTGCCCTCGAAGCCGAGCGCGTGCGCGGCCTCGGCGAGGCGCGCGCCACCGCCGCCACCGCTGCCCGACCAGACGAGGATCGCCCGCTCGGAGTCGCGGAGCCTGGCACCCAGCTCGTTGCCGGGCTCGGTCAGGGCGCGCAGCGCGGCCGCGGCTCCACCGGGCCCGGTCGGCACGGTTCCCGTCGGGCCGTAGTGCACGATCTCGGCGCCGTTGCGACGTGCTGCCTTGAGCCAGAGGTCGACGACCGGCGCGCGGTCGGCGACGTCGTCGTCACCGACGAGCACGACGATCTCGGCCTCGGCGAGCGACGAGAGCGGCAGCCGGAAGGCGTCGAGCGCGTCGGAGGTCGACTCGGGCAGCACCGCGGCGTGCGCGCCGAGGCCACCGCGCAGGAGCCGGGCGAGCGCGTAGGCCTGCTCGACCGTCTCGGAGCCGGAGAGCGCGGTGACGATGCGGGTGCCGGCGCCGCGGAGGAGCTCCTCGGCGCGGTCGAGCGCGGCGTCCCAGGTGACGGGCTCGAGCCCGAGCTGGCCGCGCTGCAGCGGCTCGGTGATCCGGTCGTCGGCGGTGAGATGGGGGTACGTGAAGCGGCCCTTGTCGCAGAGCCAGCCGCCGTCGACCTCGGGGTGGTTGCGCGAGAGGACGCGCTTGACCTTGCCCTCGCGCACGGTCGCGTTGACTGTTGCAGCCGACCGAGCAGAGGCCGCAGACGGTCGGCACGCTCTGGATGTCCCACGGCCGCGCCTCGAAGCGGTACTGCGTCGAGGTGAGCGCGCCGACCGGGCAGAGCTCGATCACGTTGCCCGAGAACGGCGCCCGGTACGGGTCGCTCTCGAAGGTCGTGATCTCGGTGTGGGCACCGCGGTTGCGCGCCACGAGCTGGTTGTCCTCGGCCACGTCGGAGGAGAACCGCGTGCAGCGGTAACAGAGGATGCAGCGCTCGCGGTCGAGCGCGATCAGCGGCGAGACCGGGATCGGCTTCTCGAGCGTGATCTTCGAGAACGACATCCGCGTGTTGCCCGGCCCGTACCGGAACGTCAGGTCCTGCAGCGGGCATTCGCCGCCCTTGTCGCAGACCGGGCAGTCGAGCGGGTGGTTGACGAGGATGAACTCGAGCGTCGCGTTCTGGCCCTCCGCCGCCTTCTCCGACGTCGCCGCCGTCTTGACGACCATGCCGTCCTGCGCGGTCAGGCCGCAGCCGGCCTGGAGCTTCGGCAGCCCCTCGACCTCGACGAGGCACATGCGGCAGGCGCCGACGGGCGGCCCGAGCCGCGGCTCGTAACAGAAGACGGGAATCTCGATCCCGGCGCCGCTGCGGTCTCGACGAGCCCGGTGCCCTTCGCGACCTCGACCTCGCGGTCGTCGATCTTGACCTTGACGAGGTCGGTCATGCGGGCACCTGAGCGCTGAGCGCTCGTCGTGGACGTGCATCGCGACGGGCGCGAGGAGCTGGTCGAGCGACGAGTCGCCGTGGAACGGGCAGCCGCCCTCGTCGATGTGCGCCTGGAACTCGTCGCGGAACTTGTCGAAGTAGCTCATCACCGCGATCGCGTCGGAGTCGCCGAGCGGGCAGAGGCACTTGCCGTTGATCCGCTCGGCCACCGACACGAGCAGGTCCATGTCGGCCTGCGTGCCGCGGCCGTCCTCGATCTTCTGGAGGATCGTCGTCAGCCACTTGGTGCCGACGCGGCACGGCGTGCACTTGCCGCACGACTCGTGCTCGTAGAACTGGGAGACGCGCACCGCGAGCTGCACCATGCAGCAGCGGTCGTCGATCGCGATCACCGCGGCCGAGCCGATCGCCGTGCCGGCGCCGACGAGCGAGTCGAAGTCGAGCGTGACGCGGTTGGCCTCGTCGGCGGTCAGGATCACGGTCGACGAGCCGCCCGGGATCACCGCCTTGAGCGCGCGGCCGTCGGCGACGCCGCCGCCGAGGTCGTTGATCAGGTCGCGCAGCGGGAAGCCGTGAGGCAGCTCGTAGTTGCCGCCGTTGACGACGTTGCCCGAGAGCGAGAAGACGCGCGTCCCGGTCGAGTTCTCGATCGCCGAGCTTCGCGTACTCGGCGCCGCCGATCTCGAGCACCGAGGTCGCGCTCGTGATCGACTCGACGTTGTTGACCGCGGTCGGCGACGCGTAGAGGCCGGCGATGGCGGGGAACGGCGGCTTCGTCCGCGGCTGGCCGCGCCGGCCCTCGAGCGACTCGAGCAGCGCGGTCTCCTCGCCGCAGATGTAGGCGCCGGCGCCGCGGTGGAGCGACGATCGTGACGTCGCCGAGCAGCTGCTTCGCGCGCATCTGCTCGAGCGCGGCGACGAGCACCTCGAACTCCGCCTCGTACTCGCCGCGGATGTAGATGAAGACGTGCGTGGACTCGATCGCGCGCGCCGCGATCAGCGAGCCCTCGAGGAACCGGAACGGGACGCGGAGCATGATCTCGCGGTCCTTGAACGTGCCCGGCTCGGACTCGTCGGCGTTGATCACGAGGTAGTGCGGCTTGTCGATCTTGTCCGGCTTCGGGACGAAGCTCCACTTGCGGCCGGTCGGGAAGAAGGCGCCGCCGCGGCCGCGCAGGTTCGAGGCGTTGAGCTCCTCGATGATCTCGTCGGGCGTCATCGCGCGCGACTTCGCGAGCGCCTGGAAGCCGCCGACGGCCTCGTAGTCGGCGATCTCGGTCAGCGCGCCGCCGTTCGTGCCGGCGAAGACGATCTCAGGCGTCGTCGCCATCGCCGCCCTCCTCGCCAGCGTCGACGCCGCGCAGCTCCGCCACGATCCGCGGCACGTCCTCGGCCTGCACGTGCAGCCGGTGACGGTTGTCGATCGCGACGATCGTCGCCCAGCCGCAGCCGCCGAGGCACTCGACCGCGCGCAGCGTGAACTCGTCGGTCGTCTCGCCGGCGGCGATGCCGAGCTCGCTCTCGAACGCCTCGACCACCTGCTGCGCGCCCTTCAGCCCGCAGGAGATGTTCGTGCAGACCTCGATCAGGTGCTCGCCGACGGGCTCGAGGTGGAACATGTCGTAGAACGTCGCGATCGAGAGGCAGTAGGCCGGCGTCAGGTCGAGCGCGTCCGCGACGTCGCGGAACGACTGCTCGGAGAGCCAGCCGCCGTTGCGCTCCTGCGCGAGCTGGAGCGCCGGCATCACCGCCGACAGGCTCTCGGGGTAGCGCGCCCGGATCTCCTGGATCTCGTCGTAGATGGCGGTCACCGGTCGACCTCTCCCATGACGCCGTCGAGCGAGCCGACGATCGCGATCATGTCGGCGATCGCCGCGTCGGTCATGCAGGTCGCGGTCGCCTGCAGCGCCACGAAGCTCGGGGCGCGGAACTTGACGCGCCAGGGCTTCGGGCCGCCGTCCGAGACGACGTAGACGCCGAACTCGCCGCGCGGCGACTCGACGCAGGTGTAGACCTCGCCCTCGGGGACCATGTAGCCCTCGGTGACGATCTTGAAGTGGTGGATGAGCGACTCCATCGAGGTGTGCAGCTCCTCGCGCGGCGGCAGCACGACCTTGCGGTCGTCGGCGATCCACGGCTCGCCGCGCATCTCGGAGAGGCGGTCGAGGCACTGCGAGACGATGCGGACCGACTCGCGCATCTCGTCCATGTGCACCTTGTAGCGCGCGTAGACGTCGCCCTCCGGGTACACCGGCACGTCGAACGAGACCTGGTCGTAGGCGAGGTACGGCATGTTCTTGCGCAGGTCCCAGTCGACGCCGGAGGCGCGCAGCACGGGCCCGGACTGGCCGAGCGCGATCGCGTCGTCGGCCGAGAGCAGGCCGATGCCCTTCGTGCGCTTGAGCCAGATCGCGTTCCGGTCGAGGATCGCCTCGTACTCGTCGATCGCCTTCGGCATCTTCTTGCACCACTCGCGGGCCTGGGCGAAGAAGCCCTCCGGGATGTCCTCGGCGAGGCCGCCCGCCTGGAAGTAGCGCGTGTGCATCCGCGTGCCGGCGACCATCTCGAAGAGGTCGAGCGTCGCGTCGCGGTCGTCGAACGTGTACCAGAACATCGAGATCGCGCCCAGCTCGAGCGCCGAGGTTCCGAGCCACACGAGATGCGAGTGGATCCGCGTCAGCTCGGACATGCACATGCGCATCCAGGTCGCCTTCTGCGGCACCTCGATCGCGAGCAGCTTCTCGATCGCGAGCACGAAGGCGAGCTCGTTGACCTGGAACGAGACGTAGTCGATCCGCTCCGGGATACGTGATGCACTTCCACCACGTCTTCTGCTCCATCGTCTTCTCGAAGCCCGTGTGGAGGTAGCCGATCACGGCCGCGATCCCGGCGATGTGCTCGCCGTCGAGGTCGACGACGAGCCGCAGCACGCCGTGCGTCGAGGGATGGTTCGGGCCGAAGTTGACCGTCAGGATGTCGTCGAGCGCGTGCTCGGCGGGGTCGACCTGGAGCACGGTCGGAATCGGGCTCGGGATCCGCGAGCCCTCGTAGACCTTCGCTGCGTGGTCGACGACCGTCATGGCTACTCCTCCCCCGAGAACCGGACGGGCTCGCCGCCGATCGGGTAGTCCTTGCGCAGCGGGTGGCCCTCCCAGTCGTCCTCCATCAGGATCCGGGCCAGGTTCGGGTGGCCGCGGAAGACGATCCCGAACATGTCCCAGGCCTCGCGCTCGAACCAGTCGGCCGTCGGCCAGACGCGCACGACGGTGTCGATCTCCTCGCCGTCGTCGAGCCAGGCCTGCACGCGGAGGCGGACGGGGTCGTCGGCGAGCCGGAGCAGGTGGTAGTTGATCGCGAACCGCTTCGGCTTCGCATCGGGGACGCGGCCGAGCCCCTGCGTCCCGGGGGCATGCATGTCGCGTCCGCCGGTGGTGCCGATGTAGCCCGAGACGCCGCGCCCGCCCCAGCCGAGGTAGTCGGTCGGCGTCAGGTCGGAGAGGAAGTTGAAGCCCTGCTCGTCGCGCAGGTGCAGGCACGCCTCGACGACGCGCGCCGGATCGACGACGAGCGTCGTCTCCCCGTGTGCCTCGACCGTCTCGACGAGCCCCGGTACTCCCTCGTACGCAGCCGTCATTGAGCTGTCATCCTCGCGCGCATCACTGCGCGACGCCACGAATCTGGTAGGCGGGAGGCACGCCGGCCTTGATCTTCTCGTGCAGGCGCACGATGCCCTCCATCAGCGCCTCGGGGCGCGGCGGGCAGCCGGGCACGTGAACGTCGACGGGCACGATCTTGTCGACGCCCTGGAGCACGGTGTAGTTGTTGAACATGCCGCCCGAGCTCGCGCAGGCGCCCATCGCGATCACCCACTTCGGCTCCAGCATCTGGTCGTACACCTGGCGCAGCGGCCCGGCCATCTTGTGGGTCACGCGGCCGGAGACGATCAGCAGGTCGGCCTGCCGCGGCGACGAGCTGAAGCGCTCCATCCCGAAGCGGGAGATGTCGTAGCGGGACGAGACGATCGACATCATCTCGATCGCGCAGCAGGCGAGCCCGAACGTGTCGGGCCACATCGAGTTCGCCTGCGCCCAGGCGACAGCCTTCTCGATCGTCGTGATCCCGAGCGCATCCTCGATCCCGTCGATCTCCTCCTCGAACACGCCGGGGCCCTTGTTCGGCATCAGCACGCGCTCGGAGCTGAGGCCGGCCTTCGCCAGCGGGCGGTCGCTGATCAGCGGCAGCTTTCGCGCTAGTGCCATTCGAGCGCCCCCTTCCTCCAGATGTAGACGTAGGCGACGAGCAGGATGCCGATGAACGTGAGGAACTCGATCAGCCCGAACCACCCGAGCGCGTTGAGCTGGATGGCGAGCGGGTACAGGAAGACGATCTCGATGTCGAACAGGATGAAGAGCATCGCGGTGAGGTAGAAGCTGACGGTGAAGCGGCGATCCTGGGCCGGCGGCCCCTCGGAGACGCCCGACTCGAACGGGATCATCCGCTGCTTGGTGCGCGATGTCGGGCGGGTCGCGAACAGGAACGACCCCATCACCATCGTGGCGGGAATCGCCGCCGCGATGATTGCGTAGATCAGAAACGGAAGCCAGTCCGACAGCATGCGGGTCCCTCCCCTCCGGGGAGTCGATGGGCGAAACGTAGCACCTTGCCAATCGTTGCACGAAATCATGTGTGATCGGCTTCCCCATCAGGAAACAGGTGTTACAAACTCTGGGTCCGCTCCGCCGGTGCGGACATCGGCCGTCGCCCGGTGACCCGCACCCGTTCGGGTACGATCTCTCCATGGAGATCCAGGAGCGCCCCACCGAGACTCTGCTCTCGATCACGCCGACAGCAGCAGCAAAGATCCGCGAGCTGATGGCCGAGGAGCCCGACGGCGACACGATGGTGTTGCGCGTCGCGATTCAGGGCGGCGGTTGCTCCGGCTTCCAGTACGGCCTCGGCTTCGACACCGAGCCGGCCGAGGGTGACATCGAGCTCACGCTCGAGGGCGTCAACGTCGTCGTCGATCCCTTCAGCGTCCCGTACCTCCAGGGCGCCACGGTCGACTTCCTCACCGGGCTGCAGGAGTCGGGCTTCAAGATCGACAACCCGAACGCCGCCTCCTCGTGCGGCTGTGGGCACTCCTTCCAGGTGGAAGAGGGCGCCGAGGGCGAAGCTGCCCCGGATGCCCACGCCGGCGGCTGCGGCTCCGGCTGCTCGCACTGACGTAGCTCCGACCTGAACGATTGTCTGTCCGGCCTCTTGTGATCGGCCGGACGAGGCCGTAGGCTTCTCGCGCTTTGTCCCATAGCGTGCGAGGAGGACACGTTGCAGACTTTGTACAAGTGGTGGGCGGGATTGCTTCTGGTTGCTGTCATCCTGCAGGTCGGCTTGGCGGGGTACGGCGCGTTCTACGTAGCGCACAAGGTGGACGGCGACGGTAAGACGATCGACACCGACGGGTTCGAGGATGGGTTCGGCATCCACATGGGCTTCGGCTACATCGTCTGGCTGCTCGGGATCGTCTTCCTCGTGATCGGCGTCATCGCCGGGATCGGCCGTTGGCGCCTCGGCCGTCACGGACTGCTCGCGCTTCTGCTGACGCTGCAGGTGGTACTGGCGTGGGTCGGCAGCGGCGTGCCGGCCATCGGGTTCTTCCACCCGGTCAATGCGCTGCTGATCTTCACGGTGTTGCTCTGGGTCGTGCATGACACGTGGCGAGTCAGAGCCGGGACGCAGCCGGCTGCAGCGTACGCCAGCTGCCACTGCCTGACAGCGTCTGCGTGGTGAGCTGAGCACTTCGGAGGGAGGCGGTCCGCCGCCTCCCTCCGCTCATTCCGGGTGGTTGTGCGCCGTGCCGCCCGTCTCGAACGGCGTCGTCACGCCCATGTAGGAGAGATGCATCGTCAGACCCGCCGCCGCGTGGCTCAGGTTGTGGCAGTGGTCCATCCAGATCCCGGGGTTGTCCGCCCGGAATGCGACGTCGTACTTCTCCCCCGGCTCGACGTTCGAGCGTGTCGCTCCACCAGGGGCTGCCCGTCACCGGCTTTCCGTCTCGGCTCAGCACGAGCATGTGGTGTCCGTGTAGGTGCATCGGGTGGACGGCGCCTGACGTGTTTTCGATCGTGATGTGAACGAGGTCGCCCTCCTCGACCATGAACATCGGCACGCGGGGGAAGATGTCGACCGTTGATCGCCCACTGCATGCCCGGCTGGCCGTCGAAGAAGCCGGGCTTGCGGCTCGACCGTGAGGTCGAACGATCGGTCGAAGTGGCTCGACGCGTCGAACGGCGTCGCCGCCGGGCGGCCGTACACCGCCGGATCGAACTCCGGCCCGCTCGGCGCCGGCGGCGGATCGGCGGTTCCGTCGGGGCTCAGCGCCAACCCGGTGATCGTGCCCTCGACCGCGAGCTTGACCGGCGCGGGCGGCATCCTGAACGCGACGTCGTAGCGGCCCCCGGCAGCGAGGACGAGCGTCCGGCCGTTGAGCGGCGTCGGCCCGACGAGGTCGGTGCCGTCGATCGCGACGACCTCGAACGGCGTGCCTCCGATGTCGTAGCGCTGCGGCGTGCTGTCGGTGTTGATCACCCGCAGGCGCACCGGCGTGCCGGGAGCGACGGCCCGCTTCTCGACGCCGTCGGTCGAGTTCACGAGCGGCGTGCCGTTGAGCGTGTGGACGGCGACGGTGATGTCGGCCCCTCGTCCACTCACGGGTGCGGCGTTGGTGGCGGGCTCGATCACGAGCGCGCCGTAGAGGCCGCGGCGCACCTCGGAGGCAGATGCCTGGTGGGCGTGGTACCAGAACGTCCCCACCTGGTCAGGGCTCGGAAGCGGTAGACGTAGCTCCCGCCGGGCGGGACGGCGTCCTGCGTCACACCGGCGACGCCGTCCTCTGCGTTCGGCAGGTCGACCCCGTGCCAGTGGATCGTGACGCCGTCCTCGATGTCCTTGTTGCGCAGCGTCACCTCGACGAGATCGCCCTGGTGAGCACGCAGTTCGGGCCCCGGCACGGTGCCGTTGAACGTGAGCGCCGTCGACGGTGCGGCCCGACGCGAGGCGCACCTCGGCGTGCTCGGCCGTGAGCGTGAATCGCCGCGTCGGCACTCCGGCCGGCCCGTGGAGGTCGGTGACGGAGGTCCCGTGATCCATGCCCGCCATCCCCATGTCCGGTCGCCGGCCCGCCGCCGTCGTCCGGGATCGCGTAGTCCATCACGCTGTAGGTCGCCGGCAGGCGGCTCTCCCACCAGGCCCAGACGAGCCACGCAGACCGCGACCGCGGCGAGACCGCCGCCGACGATCGCGGCGCCGACCGCACATGCACGCTTCGTCCCGCTCACTGCCCCGGTTCCTCCTCAGGTCGCCGCATCCGCGCGCCATTATCCTGAACCAGTGAGCTCCGAGCATCCTTTTCGTGTTGCGGTCGTCGGCTCGGGGCCGGCAGGGTTCTACGCGGCCGGAGCGCTGCTCGCGAGCGAGGAGCCGACAGTCGAGGTGGACATGTTCGACCGGCTGCCGACGCCGTGGGGCCTCGTCCGGCTCGGTGTCGCGCCCGACCACCCGAAGATCAAGTCCGTCTCGCGCGCCTTCGAGCGGATCGCGCAGCGTCCGGGCTTTCGCTTCTTCGGCAACGTCGAGGTGGGGCGCGACGTCGCCCACGACGAGCTGACCGAGCTCTACGACGCGGTCGTCTACGCCTTCGGTGCGCAGGCCGACCGGCGGATGAACATCCCCGGTGAGGACCTCCCGGGCTCGTGGCCCGCGACCGCATTCGTCGCCTGGTACAACGGCCACCCGGACTTCCAGGATCTTCCGTTCGATCTCTCCGGCGGAGCGGGTCGTCGTCGTCGGGAACGGGAACGTCGCGGTCGACGTGGCACGAATGCTCGCGCTCACCGCGGCGGAGATCGAGCCGACCGACACGACGGACGAGGCGATCGCCGCGATCGTCGGCTCGGGGATCCGCGAGATCCTCGTGCTCGGCCGGCGCGGGCCGGCGCAGGCCGCGTTCACGACGCCCGAGCTGCAGGAGCTGACCGAGCTCGCCGGCGCCGACCTCGTGATCGATCCCGCGGCGCTCGACCTCGACCCGGCGAGCGAGGCGGCGCTCGAGGACGACACGGCGATCGCGCGCCGCAACGTCGACCTGATGCGCGAGGTGGCCGGCAAGCCGCTGACGGGCAAGCCGAAGACGGTCGTGCTGCGCTTCGGCGTCTCGCCGGTCGCGATCCTCGGCGACGGCCGCGTCGAGGCCGTCGAGGTCGTCCGGAACGAGCTCGTGCCCGACGCGACCGGGAACATCCGCGCCGTTCCCACCGAGGAGCGCGAGGTGATCCCCTGCGGCCTCGTGCTGCGCAGCGTCGGCTACCGCGGCACCGCGATGCCCGGGATTCCGTTCGACGAGGGCCGAGCCACGATCCGAAACGAGGGTGGCCGCGTCCTCGACGACGCGGGCATGCCGATCCCGGGCGTCTACTGCACGGGCTGGATCAAGCGCGGGCCGAGCGGCGTCATCGGCACGAACAAGAAGGACGCCACCGAGACCGTCGAGCTCCTGCTCGAGGACTTCCGGGCCGGGATCGGAGCGCGGATGGGCGCCCAGCCACACGGCCCGGATCGACGAGCTGCTCGCCGAGCGCGGCATCGGCGTCGTCTCGTACGAGGGCTGGCAGGCGATCGACGCCGCCGAGTGCGCGGCGGGCGAGCCGCAGGGGCGCCCGCGCGTCAAGCTCCACCGCTGGGAGGCGCTGCTCGACGCGGCCCGGCGAACGTAGAGAGCCCCTCCCCCGAGCCAGAGCTCTCGAACGGCGGCGATCGGCGTCGGCACGGGAGCGTCCTCGCAGGTCGATCATCCTCAATGGTCTAGTCCGATAAAGGACTAGACCAAAAGAATCAGCCGGCGAGCAGGCCGGTCAGGTACATGACCGCGATCCCGGCCAGATAGCCGCCGATCACCCAGCCGGAGCGGAGGCCACCCGGCGCGCGGCGCGCGACGAAGCGGCCGACCTCGACGACGACCTGGAGCGCGGCGCCGGCGGCGGCGCCGAAGAACAGCACGCCGAGCACGTCGTTCGACGCGTAGCCGCCGATCCAGGCCCCGAGCACGGCCGGGCCGCCGGCGATCAGCGCCAGTGCCGCGAGCTGCGAGCCACGTGACGCGACGGCTCTCGGCCGCGGGAGCGGCGATCCCGAGGCCCTCGGTGACGTTGTGGATCATGAAGCCGACGATCAGGAACGTGCCGAGCTGCAGCTCGCCGAAGGCGAACGACGTCCCGATCGCGAGGCCCTCGCCGAGGTTGTGCACGCCGATCCCGATCGCGACGAGGAAGGCCAGCGAGAGCCCGGCGGTGCCGGCGCGGCCACGGGAGAGGCGGCTCGAGAGGAACGTCATCCCGAGCGCGCTCAGCGCCACCCCGAGCAGGACGAGCCCGGCACCGCCGAGGCCGCCCGGCAGGAGCGCCTGGAGCGTGAACGCCTCGGAGAGCGCCTCGACGCCGAGGAACGACAGCAGCCCGGCGGTCATCGCCATGAATGCGGCCAGCCAGTTCGGGTCGGCGCGCCGCAACGACGGCAGCCAGAGCAGGCCGAGCGCGACCGGGACGACGCCGACGAGCAGCCCGATCAGGCCGTAGCCGAGGAAGCCGCGGGCCGAGGCCGTCGGCGTCTCGACCGCCGCCGGGATCTCCTTCACGGTCTCGATGCCCGTCGAGCTCGTGACGCCGACCGAGATCGGGTCGTTCTCGACCCAGGTGTAGGGCACGACGATCGTGCTCGAGCGCAGGCGCTTCAGCGTCGCCGGGCCGTCGAGCGTGAACGGGACGATCGCGTCGTCGACCGTCACCGACGCGATCGTCAGCTCCTCGGGCTGCGGGTTGCGCACCCGGATCCGGATCTCGCCGGGCTTGAACTCGACGCGGCCGATGTCGAACGCATCCGCCGCCGGTGGGTTCGTGCCGATCAGGTCGACGAGCGAGTCGCCGCGGGAGACGAAGGCGGCGACGACGAGCGCGAGCAGCACGATCGGCGCGAGCGCCCAGAGGCGCCACGCGAGCCCGGAGCGAGGAGTCGGCGCCGGCGTCCATCAGTCCACGACGTCGAAGTAGCCCATCCAGCCGAGCTCCGTGAACTCGGACTGGTGCGCGTGGAACATGAACGTGCCGGTCTGGGAGAACTCGATCTCGAGGATGCCCCGCTGGCCCTGGCACTGCATGACCGTGTCCGTGTACTCGAAGTGGTCGGTCGAGCCGGTCGGGTAGTAGCGAAAGAAGTCGGCGTGCAGGTGGAACGAGTTGATCAGGTCGAACTCGGTCAGGTTCGCGAGGTAGATGCGCACGAGCTCCGAGCGCTTGACGCGGATCGGGTAGCGCGCGTAGTAGAACGTGCGCCCGTTGACGGTGTAGAAGTTGTTCCCGCCGTCACCGTCGGTGTCGTAGCCGTTCATCACCATCACGAGCTCCTGCGCCGGCGCCCGCGGCTCCTTCGGGTCGATGATCAGCGCGCCGTAGAGGCCCTTGTGGATGTGCTTCTTCAGCGGGGTCGCGTGGCAGTGGTAGAGCTGCATCCCGTACGGCCTCGCCTCGAACTCGTAGGTGAACTCTGCCGCCCGGCGCCACGACCTCGAAGACGCCGTCCATGTTCGTCGGGTGGATGCCGTGAAAGTGGATCGTGTGCGGGTGGGAGCCGCCGTTGATGAAGTTGACCCGCAGCGTGTCGCCCTCGGTCGCCCGGAGCACAGGCCCGGCACGGTGCCGTTGTACGTCCACGCCGGGAAGAACACGCCGGGCGCGACCTCGATCTCCCGATCCGTCGCCGTGAGCGTGTACTCGCGCACGCGGCCGGGCGAGTACGGGAGCGCCGGCGGCGGGTGCAGCAGCGCGTCGAGGTCGTTCGGCCCTCCGACGGCGGGTGCCCCGAGCGCCGATCATGGCGGCGTGGCCCATGGCGGCGTGCGCGGTCGCACCGTGGTTCCCGTGCCCGGTGGCGGCTTCGGCCGGCGGGCCGTCGAGCGCGTAGCGCGCCACGATCGGCGCCGCGGCCAGCGGGGCCGCGGCGGCGAGAAGCTTCCGTCGCGTCAGATGGTGTTTAGTCACAGCTAAACCCAGGTTACAGTGTAACCTGATCTTTGACCATGGCGGATCCTGGCAAGGAGCTCACGAGCGCCGTCGAGGACTACCTCAAGGCGATCTACGCGCTCGGTGCGGAAGGCAAGCGCGCGACGACCTCCGCTCTCGCCGAGCGGATGCAGGTCAGCGCGCCGTCCGCGACGGCGATGATGAAGCGGCTCGCCGAGCTCGGCCTCGTCGAGCGCGCGCCCTACCGCGGCGTCGTCCTCACCGACAAGGGCCGGCTCTGCGCGCTCGAGGTGCTCCGCCACCATCGCCTGCTCGAGCGCTACCTCGCGGACTCGCTCGGGATGTCGCTCGACGAGGTGCACGCCGAGGCCGACCGCCTCGAGCACGTCCTCTCGGAGGAGCTCGAGGCACGCATCGACGAGGCACTCGGCTATCCGACCGTCGACCCGCACGGCGACCCGATCCCCGACCGGGCGCTCAAGATCGCGACGATCACCTCACGCACCGTTGCCGACCTCGGCCTCGGCGACACCGCCGTTGTCGCGCGCGTCCCGGACGGCAACCCGGAGCTGCTCCGCTACCTCGCCGAGATCGCGCTCGTGCCCGGGTGAGGCGCTCGAGCTCACGGGCTCTGCCCCGTTCGACGGGCCGCTGACCGTGAGGACGGGCAAGGGCGAGCACGCGATCGCGCGCGAGCTCGCGGCTTCTGTCGGCATCGCCTGACCGCGTGCCGCTGGCTACGCTAGGCCCATGAGCACCGACAAGCTGTGGGGGAGCGAGACCGACAAGGCCGTGGCCAACTTCCCGGTCTCGGGTGAGCCGATTCCGGCCTCGGTCGCGCGCTGGCTCGGCCGGATCAAGGCCGCCGCAGCCCGCGCCAATGGCGACCTCGGGCTGCTCGACGCCGAGATGGCAGAGCGCATCGCCGCCGCCGGCGACCGCGTCGCAGCGGGCGAGTTCGACGACCAGTTCCCGATCGACGTCTTCCAGACGGGCTCCGGGACGAGCTCGAACATGAACGCGAACGAGGTGATCGCCAACCTCGCCGGCGACGGCGCACCACGCGAACGACCACGTCAACATGGGCCAGTCGTCGAACGACGTCTTCCCGTCCGCCGTGCATCTCGCGGCGCTCGACCAGGCCGTCAACGACCTGCTGCCGGCGATGGAAACGCTCGCGCGGCTCGCTCGAGGCGAAGGCCGTCGAGTTCGACGACGTGATCAAGTCGGGCCGCACCCACTGGATGGACGCCGTGCCTGTCACGCTCGGTCAGGAGTTCGCGGGCTATGCGGCGCAGGTGCGCCAGGGCATCGCGCGCGTGCAGGATGCGCTCCCCCGCCTCGGCCAGATCCCGCTCGGCGGCACCGCCGTCGGCACCGGGATGAACACCCATGCCGAGTTCGCCGGCAGGGTGCGCGCGCTCCTGCAGGCCGAGACTGGCCTTCCCATCACCGGCCCCGCCGACCCGTTCGAGTCGCAGGCCGCCCGCGACGGGCTCGTCGAGCTGTCCGGCGCCCTGAAGGTCGTCGCGGTCAGCTACACGAAGATCGCGAACGACCTCCGCTTCCTCGGCTCCGGCCCGCGCGCCGGGCTGTCGGAGATCTTCCTGCCCGAGCTGCAGAAGGGCTCGTCGATCATGCCCGGCAAGGTCAACCCCGTCATCCCGGAGGTCGTGACCCAGGTGGCGGCGCAGGTGATCGGTAATGACGCCGCGATCACGATCGGCGGCATGAACGGCCACTTCGAGCTGAACGTCTACATCCCGCTGATGGCCCGGAACCTCCTCCAGTCGATCGGACTGCTCGGGAGCGCCTCACGGCTGCTGGCCGAGAAGTGCGTCGACGGGATCGAGGCGAACCGCGAGCAGTGCGAGAGCTACGCGGAGCTGACGCTCTCTGCCGCCACCGCGCTGAACCCCTTCATCGGCTACGACAAGGCGTCGGAGATCGTGAAGACAGCTGCGGCGAGCGGCCGCTCGCTGCGCGAGGTCGCGCTCGAGGCCGGCGTGGAGGAGAGCGTGCTCGACGAGGCGCTCGACTACCACGCGATGGCCAAGCCGCACGGCTAGTACGGCCACGGTTTACGTGGCAGTGGGTTTAAATTCCTGAGAGTGGCGAGAAGATAACAAGGCGGTCCGCGAGCCGTTCCATCCCGAGTCCACGCGGCCGTAACGCCATAGGGAGCGACAGGCGAACATCCCAAACGCACGTACGCGCCGGCCGCGAGGCGGGTGACCTTAGCACATGGTCACGGCCCCGTTTGTCGTCGGTCGTGGCAGCGTTGGACGCACCTTGCATTCTGACGATGCCGCTTCTAGGCTGCCCGGCGGGAACATGCAAGAGGGGTAGTTGGACAGATTGTCATTAGGGGGACCGCTCATCCTGAGCGTCTCCGAGGGCACACGTACGGGAGCGGTCGCCGAGACGGTGGTCCTCCCGAAAGGGGAGAAGAATGAGATTTTCTCGAAGGCTTGGCCTGGCGGTGATCGGCGCGCTGCTCGTCGGCGCATTGATGGTCGCCGCCGGCAGCGCGGCGCAGTCGAAGTTCACGGCGTCGCCACTGACGCCCGACTCGACCTTCACCGCCGCGAAGTCGACATCGGCCAGCTCGCGCAGACCGACCCGTCGCTGCTCGGACAGCGCAGCTCCGACGCCGGTCAACGTGATGATCAAGTACGACTACGACGCGACCGCGTCGTACACGGGCGGCGTCGCCGGCCTCGCGGCGACGAGCCCGCGCGTCACCGGCAAGACGCTCAAGGAGAACGCGGCCGCCGTCACGGCGTACGACGCGTACACGCGCGAAGCGTGCCGAACGACGATCACGCCGCGGTCGCAGAAGGCCGTGCCGAGCGCGCGACGATCGGCGCCGACGTTCAGACCGTCTACGGCGGCGTCGCGGCCAGGGTCCCGGCGAACCAGATCGCCGCGCTGCTCAAGGTCCCCGGCGTCGCCGCGGTGCAGAAGGACACGCTGAAGCAGCCGCTCGACGACAACACGTCGTTCATCGGCGCGACGACCGTCTGGCCGTCGCTCGGCGGCTCGGCGAACGCCGGCTCGAACGTCATCGTCGGCGTCATCGACACCGGCGTCTGGCCGGAGCATCCGATGCTCGCGCCCGGGCTCGCTCGGCGCACCGGCCGGCGGCCTCAAGGGCTGCCAGTTCGGCGACGGCACCGACGTCGCCCATCTCGGCCCGACGTTCGCCTGCAACAACAAGCTGATCGGCGCCTACGCGTTCACCGCAGACCTACATGGCGAACGTCGGCTCCGACGGCCAGGAGTTCTGCAACAACACGACCGGGCATGTGCTCGGCGCGCGACTCCGAGGGTCACGGCACGCACACGACGACGACGGCCGCCGGCGACTGCGTCGCCTCGGCGGTGCTCTACGGCGTCGAGCGCGGCCCGGTCTGCGGCATCGCACCCGGCGCGCACGTGATCATGTACCGCGTCTGCCTCGTCGCAGGGCTGCTTCAGCTCCGACTCGGTCGCCGCCGTGCAGCAGGCGATCACGCGACGGCGTCAACGTGATCAACTTCTCGATCTCGGGCGGCGCGAAGCCGTACACCGATCCGGTCGAGCTCGCGTTCCTCGACGCGATCGAACGCCGGGATCTCGGTCAACGCCTCGGCCGGCAACAGCGGCCCGGGCGCCGGCGACCGTCCGATCACGGCGGCCCGTGGGTGACGACGGTCGGCGCCTCGACGGGCCCGCGCTCGTTCACCTCGACGCTGCACCTGACCGCCGACGGCGGCGCGACGCTCGACGTGCCGGGCGTCACGCTGACCAACGGCATCTCGTCGCCGACGCCGGTCGTCCTGGCGGCGACGCTCAGTCGGCGGCGGTCGAGGACGCGCTCTGCCAGTCGACGCTCGCCGCCGGGCGCGGCGACCGGCAAGATCGTCGTCTGCAAGCGCGGCATCAACGGCCGCATCGACAAGGGCCGCAGGGTCCTCGCCGGCGGCGCCGCCGGGATGATCCTCTACAACAACTCGGCAGCGGTGACCGACCTCGAGTCGGACAACCACTACCTGCCGGCGATCCAGACGCAGTCCGACGCGACGCTCGCTCGCGAACTTCGTCAGCGGCCACACGAACGTCATGGCGACGTGGGCGCAGGGCACCGCGTCGCCGGCGCAGGCCGACGTGATGGCGTCGTTCTCGTCGCGCGGCCCGACCGGCGACTGGATCAAGCCGGACGTGACGGCTCCGGGCGTCCAGGTGCTCGCCGGCACGACGCCGCAGCCGGACCAGACGACGGCCGACAACGGCCCGCCCGGCAACCTGTTCACGGCGATCGCCGGCACGTCGATGTCGAGCCCGCACTCGGCGGGCGTCTCGGCGCTCGTCAAGGCGGCGCATCCGACGTGGACGCCGGCGGAGATCAAGTCGGCGCTCATGACCTCGTCGGTGCAGACGGTCGTCAAGGAGGACGGCGTCACGCCGGCCGACGCCGTTCGACAGGGCGCCGGCTCGATCCGCGCCGACCGCGCGGTCAACCCGACGCTCGTCTTCGACGAGACGTACGCGGACTTCGTCGCCGCGGGCACCGACCCGCTGCATCGGATCGACCTCAACATCGCCGAGCATCGACGCGACGACGATGACCGGGCTGATCACGACCAAGCGGACGGCGATCAACGTCTCCGGCAAGGACCAGGACGCTCGACGTCTCGGTCGCCGCGCCGGCCGGCGTGCACGATCATCGTGTCGGACAAGGCGCCGGGCCAAGGACCGCGCGACGCCGACGACAAGATCCACCTGAGGTGGCACGGCTCGACCGACTCTCGATCACGATCAGCGCTCCGGACGTCGCCGAACGGCCAGTACTTCGGGCCGGATCACGCTCGATCCCGCGCAACGGCGGCAACCCGGTCACGATCCCGGTCGCGTTCGTCAAGAAGCAGGGCACCGTCACGCTGACGAACACCTGCGCGCCGTCGAGCTTCGCGGCGAAGACCGGCGTCGCGCACTGCACGGCGACGCGTCGCGAACCTCGGCAGCGTCGTCGGCGAACGTCGAGCCTGACGGTCGACGAACCGCGAGCAGGGCAAGGGCCTCGACTACACGAACGTCGCGCGCGCCCGGCTCGCGTCATCGGCGACGGCGACGGCGTCCAGTGGAGCGGCACGCTGACCCCGGCGGTCGCCGCCGCAGGTGACGTCGATCACCGCCGACGGCACCGGGCCCGGCCGGCGGCTACCTGCCGCTGTCGCTCTTCGGCGTCGCGCCGATCGCGGGCGTCGGTGACGACACGATCACGAACTTCAACGTGCCGACGTTCTACTACGGCGGCGAGCCGTACACGCAGCATCGGCGTCGTCTCGAACGGCTACGTCGTGATCGGCGGCGGCGACAGCGAGCGACATCGATCTTCACGCCGCAGCACTTCCCGAACGCGGCGCGGCCGAACAACGTGATCGCGCCGTTCTGGACCGACCTCAACCCGCCGGCGACGGGCGGCGGCGCGATCCGGATCGGCGACGCTGACCGACGGCGACGCAGCACGCTGGATCGTCGTCGACTGGGCAGCGGTGAAGAACTTCGGCAACGCGACGACGCACATCGTTCGAGGTCTGGCTCCGGTCCCGGCGGCGGCCGGACCGGGCCGGCGAGCGAGCAGGTCACGATCTCGTACGGCCGACCGCCGACGGCGCCGGCTCGGCGATCCCGGGCTCCGGCACGTCGAACTGGGGCGCCGAGAACCGCGACGGCTCGAGCGGCGCGAACATCGCGGCCGCACCGGCGAACGGCACGCGAGTACTCGGTCCACACGCGCCGCCGACCGCCGGGCGGCTCGTGACGATCCCGTTCGACATCATCGACGCAAGAAGGCGGGCACGTACAACACCGTCGCGCGGCATGACGTCCGAACGTCACGCCGGGCACGACCCAGGTGGTCCAGACGCTCACCGTCACCCGTAGCGGCACGCACTCGAGCACGAGACGAGGGGCCGCCTCCGGGCGGCCCCTCGTCGTTCCAAGGCGAGAAGCGCAGTGCTGTGTATGGGGGACGCAAAATGGTTCGTTGTCGCCGCCAACCGGAGCTACAGTCGGCGGTATGCGCGTCACGGCAACCCTCATGGTCGGCGCTATCCTGGCGCTCGTCACGGCCGCCACGGGAGCGTCGACGGTGGCGAAGAGCGGCATCCGGGGCGCGGTAGTGAAATCGCCCACATCGCCGGTCTGTCGCGAGGGAGCCTCGTGCAGCGCACCAGCTGCAGGAATCGTCGTCATCGCGCTGCGGAACGGCGCGAGGGTCGCGAGGACCACGACCTCCGACGCGGGCACCTACCGGTTCGTCCTTGCGGCCGGGTACGTACGTCGTGCGCGGCCAGCGCACTTCGATGTTCGGCAGCCTGCAACCACGCACCGTGCGCGTGAGGGCCGGCTCGTTCACGATCGCGAACTTCGAGATCGACACGGGTGTCCGCTGACACGTCCACTCCCCGCGACCCCGGGGGTCGTCCTGTCCCACCGACGGTTTCGTCCTGAAGTCGAAGGGTAGGACGAGACTATGAGACGTCTAATTGTGCTTCTCGTGCTGGGATTGTTCGCGCTGAATGCCTCGTCGATAGTCGCCGGAGTAAGTGCCCAGGGAGTCGTGAACGGCCGCGTAATGCGTGACGCGAAATCAATCCAATGCATTGCTGCGCCCTGTCTCGAGCCTGCGCCGGGGCTGACAATCACGTTCACGCGCGCAGGGACACGTCGTGTGGTCAAGACGAACGCAGAGGGTCGCTACAGCATCAAGCTGGGGCCGGGTGTCTACCGCGTCAGCGGGAAGGGACTCGCTCGGCAGGGCCTTGACGCATTTCGCGTTCGTGCCGGGCAGCACCGCATCCTCAATCTGCGCGTCGTGACGCCCCCCGAGCAACCGACCTAGTACGCGACGACGCCGACGCCCGTGTCGGCGGCGTGCTTCTGCTCGTCGGCGCGATAGCTCGAGCGGACGAGCGGCCCGGCGAACACCGAGCCGAATCCGAGCGCCTCGCCCTGCTCGCGGAGCCAGCGGAACTCGTCGGGGTGGACCCAGCGGTCGATGGCGACGTGCTTGGCCGACGGCTGCAGGTACTGGCCGATCGTGACGACGTCGACGCCGTGCGCGCGGAGCTCGCGCATCGTGTCGACGATCTCCTCGTTCGACTCGCCGAGGCCGGCGATGATGCCCGTCTTCGTCAGCACCGGATAGTCGGCGACCTCCTTGGCCCGGCGAAGCAGGTGGAGGGCGCCGTCGTAGCTCGCCTTCGCACCGCGCATGCTCCGGTGGAGGCGGCGGACCGTCTCGATGTTGTGGCTGAACACCTCGGGGCGCGCTCCGAGCACCGTCTGCGAGCGCCTGCTCCTCGACACCGAGGAAGTCGGGCGTCAGGAGCTCGACGGAGCACGTCGGGCAGCTTCGCCTTCAGGGCCCGGGTCACGGCCGCGAAGTGGCCGGCGCCACGGTCTGCGACGTCGTCGCGGTCGACGGAGGTGACGACGACGTGCTTCAGGCCCATCTGCGCCGCAGCCTGGGCCAGGCGGAGCGGCTCGAGCGGGTCGGGCGCGTGCTCCGGCTTGCCCGAGTTGACGTAGCAATAGCGGCAGGCGCGGGTGCACGTGTCACCGAGGATCTGGAACGTCGCGGTGCCCTTGCCCCAGCACTCGGCGATGTTCGGGCAACGCGCCTCCTCGCACACCGTGTTGAGGCTCGCGCCGTGGATCAGCTTCTTGACGTCGAAGTAGCGGCCGTCGGCGCTCGGTGCGCGCACCTTCATCCACTCGGGGCGGCGCGGGCGATCGGCGACGGGAAGCGAGGTCTCCACGCCGGTCAAGTCTACGTTCGCCGGGCGGTGTGACCGCGCATCGCCGCGTTGCCAGGCGGGGGCGGGTCGCTACGTTGCACGTCGTGCGCCGCCTCTCAGGGTCCTGCTCGTGGTCGTCGTCGCCCTCGCGGCGGCACCTGCCGCATTGGCGCACGCGAAGCTCGATCGCCGTCGAGCCGGCGAACGGCGCCACCCTCGCAACCGCTCCGGCGTCGGTGAGGCTGTTCTTCGACGATCCCGTCGCCGTCGGCCCCGGCAACGCCGTCGTCTCGGCCGATCATCGCTCGGTGCTGGCCGGCTCACCGCGCCTCGAGCGGAACGACCACCTGCTCGTGCTGCCGCTGCAGCCGCACCTGCCGAACGGCGACTACAGCGTCAGCTGGCGCGTGTTCTCGGACGACGGCCACCTCGAGTCGGGTGTGCTCGCCTTCCGCGTCGGTGCGGCCCCGGCGGGAGCGGGGGCGCCGCGTCCGGTGCTCGCAGCCGCGTCCACCGAGCCCGACTTCCTCGAGGTTCTCGCGCGCTGGCTCCTGCTCGGCGGCATCCTGATCGCGAGGCGGGACGGCCCTCTTCTTCCTGCTCGTCTCGCGGGCCGCGGTACGCCGAACGGCGACGACGATGGCGGCCGCGCTGCTCGCCGCCGCTCTCGGCGGCGCCTGGCTCGTCCACGCAGCAGACGGCGCTGCGACGCGCTTCGAGCAGGTCACGAAGGTCACGGTGATCGTCGCGCTCGTCGGCGTCGTACTCGCAGCGCTCGCACGCGCCAGGCCGAGGCTGATCGCGCCCGCCCTCGTCGCTCCCGCTGGCGCTGCTGCTCGCGCCGACCCTCGCGGGCCACGCGTATCGGGCGTGGGACGGGCGGCCGATCTCGATCGCGGCGGACCTCGTCCACGTGGTCGCCGCCGCGTTCTGGACCGGCGGCATCCTCCAGCTCGTGCTGCTGCTTGCGAGGCGGGCAGGACGAGCGGGCAGTGAGGCGGTTCTCCCTCTATCGCGCTGCCGGCGGTGGTGCTGATCGCCGGCTCGGGCCTCGCCCGCGCGCTCGTCGAGCTGACTGCGGTCTCGCAGCTCTGGTCGACCGCCTACGGGCGGGCGATCTTCGCCAAGACGGTGCTCTTCGCGGTGCTCATCGTGCTGGGCTGGATGAGCCGCCGGGCGCTCGGCGATCCCGCGCGCCTCTGGCGCACCGTCCGGGTCGAGCTCCTCCTGCTCGCGCTCGTCGTCCTGGCCGTCGCCGTGCTGACGTCCCTGCGCCCGGGTCGCGACGTCGACGCCGCTCCGGCGACGATCGTCCGCGAGGTCGGCGCCGCTCCGGCGCCGGCGCGCGGAACAGTCGTCTTCGCCCGCCAGGCGCAGGAGCTCGCGGTCGGGCTCGTCGGTGCGCCCGGGCACGCCGCTCAGGCTGACCGCGACCGTGATCGGCCAGACCGGCTTCGGCGTCGACGGCCTCGACGTGCGGCTCTCGGCCCGGTCGGCTGCCGGCAGCCGGGTCGGTCGCTGCGGAGCCGTGCGGGCACGGGTGCTACGCGGCCTCGATCACGCTGGCGCATCCGAGCGCGCTTCGGTGTCGTCCTCCGCGGTCAAGGCCTCCCCCGCTCGCTCGCCTTCCCGGTGCGACAGTGGCCGCCGCCCCTCGGCACGGCCTTCCTGCACCGCGCCACGCGGAACTTCAGCGAGCTCCAGTCGGTCGTCTACCGCGAGCATCTCGCCTCCGACCCGACCCATGCGATCACGACGCTCTGGACGCTGGCGGCGCCCGGAAGCGTCGAGTACGCGATCGCCGGCGGCCCGCAGGGAATCGTGATCGGCCGGCGGCGCTGGGATCGCCCCTCGCGGACGGCCCCGTGGACGCTGTCGGTCTCGGAGCAGCTCACCCAGCCGGCGCCGCCGTGGGGGACGCGATCGCGCGACGTGCGCGTGATGGGCGAGAGCGCCTCGAACGTGACGCTCTCGTGGGTCGATCCGGTGATCCCGGCGTGGTACACGACGACCTTCACGCGCGCGCACGGCGCTGCCCCTGACGACGCGGATGACCGCGCCGGCGCACTTCATGGAGCACCGCTACCTCTCGTTCAACGCGCCGGTCACGATCACGCCCCCGCCGCGGCGCTGACGCGCGATCGAATATCCGACTTGCATTGAAGGGTTTCTTTCGAAATACTTCTTTCAATGGCTGCCGGAGACGTCGTCATCCGCGATCCCCGCGCACTGCGTGCGCTCGCCCACCCGGTGCGGCTCGAGATCCTCGAGCGGCTCGGCCTCGACGGCCCGGCGACCGCGACCGAGATCGGAGCGGCGGTCGGCATCAGCCCGTCGGCTGCGTCGTACCACCTCCGCGCGCTCGCGCGGTTCGGCCTCGTCGTCGACGCGGGTGGCGGCGACGGGCCGCAACCGGCCGTGGCAGGCGGCCGGAACCGGCTTCATGTTCGAGCCGGCCGAGCACGTCGGGCCGGGCGCGGAGGCGGCGGTGCAGCTGCTGTCGGCGCAGCTCATCGCCCGCGGTGAGCAGGAGACGCTCGCCTTCATCGCCGGCGAGTCGTCGCTCGATGCCGACTGGCGCGCCGCGAGTCACATCGCCAACGCGACGCTGAACCTGACGGCCGACGAGGCGGTCGAGGTCGTCAAGCAGATCGACGCCGTCCTCGCGCCGTACCTGCGGAGCACGCGCACCGACGCCCCGGAGGACGCCGTGCCCGCACGGCTGCTGCTCCGCCTCTTCCCCCGCGAGCTGCCGGAGCGAGAGCGATGAAGCAGCGAACCCCTCTCTTCGGCCTCCTCGCCGCGAATACGATCTCGATCACGGGCAACCGCCTGACGCAGCTCGCGATCCCCTGGTTCGTGCTCCAGTCGACGGGCAGCGTTGCCCAGACGGGCCTCGTCGGCTTCTTCTCGCTGCTGCCGTTCGTGATCTCGTCCGCGCTCGGCGGCGTCATCGTCGACCGGCTCGGGTACCGGCGGGCGAGCATCGTCTCCGACCTCGCGAGCGGCGTCGCCGTGCTCGGCGTGCCGATCCTCTACAACACGGTCGGGCTGCCGCTTGCCGCGCTGCTGGCGCTCGTCTTCGCCGGAGCGCTGCTCGATGCGCCCGGCCAGACGGCACGCGAGGCGATGCTGCCGGAGCTGCTCGAGCGGGCCGACATGACGCTCGAGCGCGGGACGAGCCTCTTCGACGGTGTCTCACGCGGCGCGAACATGCTCGGCGCTCCGCTCGCGGGCGTGCTGATCGCCGTCGTCGGGCCCGACGCAGGTGCTCGTGCTCGACGCGGTCGACGTTCGCGGTGTCGGCCCTGCTGATGTTCGTCTTCGTCCCGGCGAGCGCGCCTCGACCCACCGAGGCCGACGTCGACGGCTACTTCGCCCAGCTGCGCGAGGGCTACCGGTTCCTGTGGCACACGCCGCTCGTGCGGGCGATCGTGATCATGGTGCTCGTCACGAACACGCTCGATGCGGGCATGGGTGGCGTCCTGATGCCCGTCTACGCCGACCGCGTGCTCAACAGCGTCGTCGCCCTCGGCCTGATGGCCGGCGCGATGGGGCTGACGGCGTTCGCCGGCACGCTCGTCTTCGCGTGGATCGGTCATCGTGCGCCGCGCCTCGCGACCCTCGTGATCGGCTTCACGCTCGGCGGGCCGATGCGGTTCTTCCTGCTCGCCGCGATGCCGGGGATCGGGCCCGCGGTGATCGGCTTTGCGATCGCAGGGATCGGGATCGGGCCGATCAACCCGATCCTCGGGACGCTCGGCTACGAGCGCGTCCCGCCCGAGCTGCGCGCCCGGGTCTTCGGCGCGCTCTCGGCCGGGGTGATGGCCGGCGCCCCGATCGGCGCCCTGCTCGCGGCGGCGTGCGTCGAGCTCGGCGGGCTCCAGGCGACCCTGATCGCCTTCGGCGTCGTCTACCTCGTCTGCACCCTCAGCCCGCTCGTCGTGCCTGCCTGGCGCGACCTGCGCCGGCGTCCCGTGCCGGCCTAGCTCACAGGCGCGGCGAGTGTCGCTCCGGCGACTGCCGGCGAGAGCTCCTCGAACTCGAGCCCGAACACCTCTGCGAGGGCGGCAGCCGCGGCGGGCTTCACGTCGTCGACGGCGACCGGCCGCCCGAGCTCGCGGGCCATCGACGTGAACTCGGCGTCGTCGAGGCCGCAGGCGGTGATCCACTCGGTGAAGGGAGCTGGATCGAGGTCGACGTTGAGCGCGAAGCCGTGCGTCGTCACCCAGCGCGAGACACGCACGCCGATCGAGGCGATCTTCCGCGGCCCACGCGGGATCCGGCCGGCGGCATCCAGACGCCTGTCAGGCCCTCGATCGTGGTCGCGGCGAGGTCGAACGCGCCGAGCGTCTGCAGGATCGCCTGCTCCAGGTCACGGACGTACTTCCGCACGTCCTTGCCGTGGCGGTGGAGGTCGAGGATCGGATAACAGACGAGCTGCCCGGGAGCGTGGTACGTCGACTTGCCGCCACGATCCGTCTCGGCGAGCTCGACCGCGGCACCGGCGGGGATGTGGAGCTCCGTCGCCTCGTCGGTCCGCCGGCCCGTCGTGATCACCGGCGGATGCTCCACCAGGATCACGGTGTCGGGGATCTCACCCTCGGCCACGGCGACCGCGAGCGACCGCTGCAGCTCGAGCGCCTCGCGGTACGGGACGAGCCCGGCGTCGAGCAGGACGCGGCACGGCTCTCGGTCAAGCCGCTCAGTCCGCCTGCTCCCAGCCCTCGAGCCGCTCGCGGAGGTCGCGGAGGAAGCCGCCGCTGTAGGCGCCGTCGACGAGCCGGTGGTCGTAGGTGAGGGTGAGGTTCATCAGCGGCCGGATCGCGATCACGTCCTGGCCGAGCTCGTCCTGCACGACCCAGGGCCGCTTGACGAGCGCATAGGTGCCGAGGATCCCGACCTGCGGCTGGCTGATGATCGGCGTGCCGTGGAAGGTGCCGAAGCCGCCCGGGTTCGTGATCGTGAAGGTGCCGCCCTGGACGTCGTCGGGGAGCAGCTTCTTCGTGCGGGCGCGGGTCGCGATGTCGGCGATCGCGCGTGCCGTCCCGAGCAGGTTGAGGTCCTGCGCGTTCTTGATCACCGGCACGATCAGGCCCTTGCCGTCCTCGAGCGCGACGGCGATGCCGAGGTTGACCCACGGGCGCGTCACGATCGACTCGCCCCGGATCTCGGCGTTGACCCACGGGTAGTCCCGCAGGGTCTCGACGGTCGCGTGCGCGATGAACGCGAGATAGGTCGGGTTGACGCCGTAGGAGGCCTGGTACTCCTTCTTCAGCTTCTCGCGGGCCGCCACGATCTTCGACATGTCGACCTCGATGCCGCTCGTCACGTGCGCCGAGGTGTCGAGCGAGCGGCGCATGTGCTCCATCACGCCACGCCGCATCGCGGTCATCGGCTCCGAGACCTCGCCGGTCTGGAGCGGGGCGGCAGCGGGTGCCGGCGGTGCAGGCTTCGCGGCCGCCGGCGCGGGAGCTGCCGGCGCGGGCGCAGCGGCGCGGCCGGGGCCGGCGCAGCGGGAGCGGCCGGGGCCGGAGCTGCCGGCTGGGCGGCGCCGGACTCGATGTAGGCCAGGATGTCCTTCTTCGTCACCCGGCCGCCCGTCCCGGTGCCGGTGACGGCGCTCGGGTCGACGCCCTGCTCGGCCGCGATCCGCGCCACGACCGGCGAGACGAAGGTGCGGCCGTTGCCGGACGCAGCCGGCGGCAGCAGCGGCCGGAGCGGGCTCGCTGCGCGGCGACAGGCTCGGGAGCAGGCGGGGCCGGCGCTTCGGCGGCAGGCTCGGCGGGCGCCTCGGGAGCGGGTGCGGCGGCAGCGGGCTCGGCGACGGCGGAGCCCGCCGGCGCGATCACGGCCAGCAGCGTCCCCACGTCGACCGTCTCGCCCTCGGCGACGAGGATCTCGGCGACGACGCCCTCACCCGGGCTCGGAACCTCGGTGTCGACCTTGTCGGTCGAGATCTCGAGCAGCGGCTCGTCCTGGGCGATCGCCTCGCCGGGCTGCTTCAGCCACTTCGTGATCGTGCCCTCCGAGACGGAGACACCCATCTGCGGCATCACGACCTCGATCTGCGTTCCCGTTGCCACGTCGGAGTCCTTTCTAATAGGCCGCGAGCTCGCGGAGCCCGGCGACGACATCGTCGACCTGTGGGATGAATGCCTTCTCGAGCGGTGGCGAGAACGGCACCGGCGAGTCCGGCGCAGCGATCCGCTTGACCGGCCCGTCGAGATGCTCGAACGCCTCCTCGGCGACCGTGGCCGCGATCTCGGCCCCGAAGCCGCCGGTGCGCGTGTCCTCGTGCAGCACGAGCACCTTGGAGGTGCGGCGCGCGCTCTCGAGCACGGCCTCGCGGTCCCACGGGATCAGCGTGCGGAGGTCGAGCACCTCGACCGAGATGTCGTCCGCGGCGACGATCTCGGCCGCCTCCGCAGCGGTATAGACCATTGCGCCCCACGTGACGACGACGATGTCGTCGCCGGCGCGGTGGATGCGCGCCTTGCCGAACGGCGTCTCGTAGCGCTCGTCGGGCACCTCGCCCTTGATCCGCCGGTAGAGGTGCTTGTGCTCGAAGAAGAGCACGGGGTTCGCGTCGGCGATCGCGCTGACGAGCAGGCCCTTGGCGTCCTCGGGGGTCGCCGGGCAGACGACCTTGAGGCCCGGGATGTGCGCGAAGAGGCTCTCCGGGTTCTGGGAGTGGAACGGCCCGCCCGAGAAGCCGCCGCCCGACGGCAGGCGCAGGACGATCGGGATCGGCGTCCCGGCGCGGTAGTGCTGCTTCGCGGCCACCGTGACGAGGTGATCCCAGGCGCACGAGACGAAGTCGGCGAACTGCATCTCGGCCGACCGGGCGCATGCCCATCAGCGCCGCGCCGGTCGCGCCGGCGACGATCGCCGTCTCGGAGAGCGGCATGTCGAGCACGCGCCACTGGCCGAACTCCTCCTGGAACCCGTCCGTGACCTTGAACGCGCCGCCGTAGACGCCGACGTCCTCGCCGAGCACGAACACGCGCTGGTCGAGGCGCATCTCCTGCCGGAGCCCGTCGCTGATCGCCTGGAGGTAGGTCTTCTCGGCCATCTACTTGTGGTGGGGCGTCTCGAGCTCGTCCGCGGGTCGCGTAGACGCCGTCGAGGAGCGTGGCCGGGTCGGGCAGGGGCGACTCCTCCGCCCGCTGCGAGCGAGTCGTTGAGCAGCTTCTTGACGCCGGCCGAGATCTCGTCCTCCTCGGCGAGCGTCATCGAGGCGTTGTCGCGCAGCCAGGTGCGGAACCGCTCGATCGGGTCGCGCCGCGCCCACTCCTCGAACATCTCGCGCGGCACGTAGGACGCGTCGTCGTGGACGGCGTGCCCTTCCATGCGCAGCGTCACGGACTCGATCAGGGTCGGGCCGCCACCTTCGCGGGCCTTCTCGATCGCGCGCTTCGCCTCGCGGTAGACGGCGAGCACGTCGGTGCCGTCGACGACGACACCCTCGAACCCGTAGCCCGCGGCGCGGTCGGCGAGGTGCTCGACCGCGTGGCCGAGGTGGGCCGGGGTCGAGTACGCCCACTGGTTGTTGTCGATCACGAACACGACCGGCAGCCGGCGCACGCCGGCGAGGTTCATGCCCTCGTGCGCGTCGCCGCGGGCGGCGGCGCCCTCGCCGCACCAGGCGATCGCGACGCGGCGCTCCTCCCGGATCCTGAACGCGAGCCCCATCCCGACGGCGACGGGGAGCATCGCCGGCAGGTGGCTGACCATCGCGTGCAGCCCGAGCCGGGCATCGCCGATGTGGACGTTGCCGTCGCGGCCGTGCGTCGGGCCGTCCGCGCGCCCCATGTACTGCGCGAAGATCCGCCACGGCTCGACGCCGCGGGTGATGTGCACGCCCATGTCGCGCTGCAGCGGGCAGCCGACGTCGTCCGGGCCCATCGCGCTCGCCGACTCCGACGGCCGAGGCCTCGTTGCCGCGACCCGTGTAGAACGAGCCGGGGATCTTGCCCTGCTTGTAGAGGATGTGCCCACGCTCCTCGATCCCGCGCGTGGTCAGCATGCTGCGATACATGCCGAACAGGTCCTCGCGATCGAGACCTACCTCGTGCACTTCCTGAAGCGAGCCGATCGGCTCTGCCTCCCGTACTGCCATTGGCATCCCCTCGGGCCGTGGTCGGGCAACACTCTACCCTCAGGGGGCGTCGGCGAATCCAATGCTCCGGTCGCGCGGTGTTACGCTGGGGCTCGGGCGGGAAAGCCCCGGCCCGCGCGACCATCCCCGGCGGCGCGATACCGAGCTCGCCGGCGATCCAGCGAGCGCTGTCGATCGAGCGCTCGAGGTCGTAGCCGGTCTCGTAGCCCATCCGGTGGAGGGCGTAGACGAGATCCTCGGTGGCGACGTTGCCCGTGGCGGCGGGCGCGAACGGGCAGCCGCCGATCCCGGCCAGCGAGGCATCGATCGCGGTCACGCCGGAGCGAACCGCGGCGACCACGTTCGCGACGGCGGTGTTGCGCGTGTTGTGGAAGTGCGCCCGCAGTCGCTGCGCGGCTCCGAGCGTCGCGCACGACGGCGATCCGCTCCTCGACATCGCTCGGCACCGCGACGCCGATCGTGTCGGCGAGGACGATCTCGTCGGCATCGATCGCGGCGACCTGCGTCGCCACCCGGGTGAGCGTGTCGAGCGGCACCTCGCCCTCGAACGGGCAGCCGAAGGCGGCCGAGATCGTCACGGTGACGCGGATCCCGTCGGCGGCGGCGCGGGCGCGGATCCTCGACGACGACCTCGACCGCCTCGGCGACCGACATTCCCTGATTGCGCTGGCTGAAGGTCTCGGTCGTGATCACGACGGTGTTCACCTCGCGGATCCCGGCGGCGAGGGCCCGGTCGTAGCCGCGCTCGTTCAGGACGAGGGCCGCGTAGACGACGTCGTCGTGGGGCGTCAGCCCGGCGACGACGCCTCGGCGTCGGCCATCTGCGGCACGCGCTCCGGGTGGACGAACGAGGTCACCTCGATCCGCCGCGCACCCGCCCGGTAGGCGCGCTCGATCAGCTCGAGCTTCGCCGCGGTGGCGAGCAGCTGCTTCTCGTTCTGCAGCCCGTCGCGCGGCGCGACCTCGATGATCTCGACCGCCGTCAACGGCTGTGCTCCACCGCACGACTTCCCATGGTGCATCGTAGGCGAGATCGGTAGTGCGGGCCGACTACCCTTCGCTCGTGGCAACGAGCGAGAAGCCGAAGCGGAACTGGATCCAGGAGGAGCGGCGCAAGACGCTCGGCGACTGGGTCGCCTTCTGCATCGGCTGCGGCTTCACGCTGCGCTACTTCGTCGAGCTCGAGGACGAGATCCCGGCGACCTGCCCGACCTGCGCCGGCGAGGTGCGCCATCTCTGCCCGGCGTGCGGAGCACGGTTCCCGTCGGCGTTCCTCGTCGAGTGCGAGGAGTGCGGGGCGGAGGTGCGGCCGAATCAGCTCTTCGGCGGGCCGATTCGCAAGGCCGGGAAGTAGACGGCCTCGGCGACGGCAGAGGCTGATCTCCAGGGATCCTTCGGCGATCAGAGCCCGCGCTAGCGGGCTCGGATCGCCATCTAGAACATCGTCCCGATGATCTGCGAGAAGCGGATCACGGTGACGGTGTCGGCTCTCGGACACGTCGCGGTTGTAGAGCTGGCCGAGCCAGCGCGCGAGCTCGTCGGCGCGGCGGATCTCGGGGTTGTCGTGCTCGATCTCGCGCGGCGAGAGGTCGCCGAGCGGCTTCACCTCGACCTTGTCGATCACGGCGTCGAAGATCTTCTCGCGGGCGCCGTAGCGCGTGCCGACGAGCACGGTCACGATCATGCCCTTCTTGTACTTCGGCGACTTGTCGCCGAGGCGGATCGTCGCGGTCTTGCGGCCCGTTCGCAGCTGGTCGGCGACGACCGGCGAGTAGAAGTTGAGCGCGAACGTGGGCATCGCGGCGCAACTATAGAGGTCGAGCCGACGGCGCTTTGCGCGACGGCGCCGACTGTGCTAGCGTGAGGGCGTTGGCACTCTCCTACGATGAGTGCCAACCAGTTCGACACAATGCACGTCAATCTGCACAGACCACGCATCACAGGGAGGCACGCGCATGAATCTGCAGCCACTCGGTGACCGCCTGATCGTGGAGGTCCTCGAAGAGGAGGCCACTACGGCGAGCGGCATCGTGCTGCCCGACACTGCCCAGGAGAAGCCGCAGCGCGGCAAGGTCCTGGAAGTCGGCCCCGGCCCTCGTGACGAGGACGGAAAGCGCATCAAGATGGATGTCGAGAAGGGTGACGAGGTCATCTTCTCCAAGTACGGCGGCACCGAGATCAAGGTCGGCGTCGACGAGGTTCTGATCCTGCGCGAGTCGGACGTTCTCGCGAAGGTCGTCTAACAACAAGCTCGACGGAAGGGATTGACAAACAGATGGCTCACAAGGAGCTCAAGTTCAACGAGGACGCCCGCCGCGCGCTCGAGCGCGGTGTCAACGTCCTCGCCGATGCGGTCAAGGTGACGCTCGGCCCCAAGGGTCGCTACGTCGTGCTGGACAAGAAGTTCGGCGCGCCGACGATCACGAACGACGGTGTCACGATCGCTCGTGAGATCGACGTCGAGGACCCGTTCGAGAACCAGGGTGCACAGCTCGTCCGCGAGGTCGCGACCGCCACGAACGACGTTGCCGGTGACGGCACGACGACGGCGACCGTGCTCGCGCAGGCGATCGTCCGCGAGGGCCTCAAGAACGTGGCCGCCGGCGCGAACCCGATGGGTCTCAAGCGCGGGATCGAGAAGGCCGTCGGCGCGGTCGTCGACGACCTCAAGAAGCAGTCGATCGAGATCACGGCAAGGAAGACATCGCCCGGGTCGCCACCATCTCGTCGCGCGAGCGCGAGATCGGCGACGTGATCGCGGACGCGATCGAGAAGGTCGGCAAGGACGGCGTCGTCAACGTCGAGGAGGGCCAGACCTTCGGCCTCGACCTCGAGTTCACGGAGGGCATGCAGTTCGACAAGGGCTACCTGTCCCCGTACATGATCACGGACGCCGATCGCATGGAGGCCGTGCTCGACGACCCGTACATCCTGATCGCGAACCAGAAGATCGGTGCGGTCAAGGATCTGCTGCCGATGCTCGAGCAGGTCATCCAGGCCGGCAAGCCGCTCGTCATCGTCGCCGAGGACCTCGAGGGTGAGGCGCTCGCGACGATCGTGGTCAACAAGCTCCGTGGCGTCTTCACCGCTGTTGCGGTCAAGGCTCCGGGCTTCGGCGACCGCCGCAAGCGGATGCTCGAGGACATCGCCGTGCTCTCCGGCGGCGAGGTCATCACCGAGGAGCTCGGTCTCAAGCTCGAGAACACGAAGCTGACGCAGCTCGGCCGGGCCCGCAAGGTCGTCGTCGACAAGGACTCGACCACGATCATCGACGGTGCCGGCGACGGCGAGGCGATCAAGGCCCGCATCAAGCAGATCAAGGGCGAGATCGAGAACACCGACTCGGACTTCGACCGCGAGAAGCTGCAGGAGCGGCTGGCGAAGCTCGCCGGCGGCGTCGCAGTGGTCAAGGTCGGCGCAGCCACCGAGACGGAGATGAAGGAGAAGAAGCACCGGGTCGAGGACGCGCTGCAGGCAACCCGCGCGGCTCTCGAGGAGGGCATCGTCCCGGGTGGCGGCGTCGCGCTGCTGAACGCAGCCGACACGGTCAAGAAGGGCTTCGAGACGCTCGAGGGCGACGAGAAGACCGGTGCGAGCATCATCCTTCGCGCGCTCGAGGAGCCGCTTCGGCAGCTCGCCTACAACGCGGGCCTCGAGGGCTCCGTCGTCGTCAGCCAGGTCCGCTCGGCCAAGAAGGGCTTTGGCCTGAACGTCGACACCGGTGAGCTCGAGGATCTCGTCAAGAACGGCATCATCGATCCGACCATGGTGACGCGCTCGGCGCTGCAGAACGCTGCGTCGATCGCGAAGAACATCCTCACGACCGAGGTGATCGTCGTCGACGCTCCCGAGAAGAACGGTGGCGGCGGTGGCATGCCCGACATGGGCGGCATGGGCGGGATGATGTAGGAAGCCGGTGCCTGGCTTTTGCCGGGCGCCAGGGTTGTACTTCGAGGGGCCGGCGCAAGCCGGCCCCTCGGCGTTTCTGCCTCGATCGCTCGCACGGCGACGTGCCTCGACCCTCGCGGTGTTCCTAGCGTACTTGTTGTGCGTCCGTCGTCGTCCCTGCACGCGCTCTCGCTGTTGCGTCACGTGCAGTAGCGTGTCGAGGCGATGTGTGTGGTGACTCGGACGGGGAGATGCATTGACCGTCTCCCCCGAAGGGCCGTGAACCCCTGATCGACACACCCGTGTTCATCTGGGTGAGGACGTCCATCGACTGGGGCGACGATGCAGCACTCCCGTCCCTCGTCAAACCGGAGTTCCTGCCGAAGCTCGAGCTCTGGAACGAGACCTTCTCGATCCCCTACGGCCGGTTTCGCCACGAGGTGTGCGAGATCGCCCGGCTCAACCTCTCTCGTGTCGAGCGAGCTCTGGTGCGCCCGTGGGACGAGATCCCGGAAGGCGCGGTGGTCATTCCCGTCGATGATGACGACTGGTTCGCGCCGGACATCGTTCGGCTGCTGGAGTCGCAGTTCGAGCCGGATCGAATCGGTCTTCGTTGGACTCCGTCGTACCTCGAGGTCCCGGTCGGTGTTCGACACCGGCTCGAGCGCCTGCGCGAGAGACACCTCGGGGCGCCGCCCCGCCATCTCTGTGCGACCAACGGGTACGCGTTCGTCAAGCGAGCAGGCATGGAGAACATCGGGCTGAGTCATCTGGCGGCGAGCGATCTCTTCGAGCGCGAGAGCGCGCGAGTGGGCGTGCTCTCGGACGGGCACAGCGTGGTCAACCGCACTCTTGCCTCACAGACGACGCTGTTCCACCGGCGGCCATCGATCTCACGCCGCGTCGTGCTGCGGAAGTACCGGCGCTACCGGCGCCTCTACCGGGAACGGGCGGTCGCCGGGATGCCGTGGACTGCGGAGTACGTCGAGCGGATGGCGCAGCTGATGGATCAGCTCGAGCCTCGTCCTTGATTCCGCATTTCCTGATTCCGGCCATGCGCCCGGCACGATTCGAACGTGCGACCTCTGCCTCCGCAGGGCAGCGCTCTATCCCCTGAGCTACGGGCGCGGGGAGGGTGAGTGTAGCTGCGTCGCCGACCGGGAGCCGTGAGAGAGGACAGCGTCGTCCGGGACCTCGCGGCGCACGTAGGCGAGTGCGAGCACGCCGTCGCCGTCGGCGACGGCGCTCGTGATCCGGCCGACGGCCTTGCCGTCGAGGCTGAGCTCGGCGTCGTAGGCCGGCAGCTCGTCGCCGTCGAGCTCGAGCACGCGCAGGCCGCGATTGGGATGGCCGCGGTAGTGGAGGCGGGCAACGGGCTCCTGGCCCGGGTAGCAGCCCTTCGTGAAGCTGATCGCGTGCTCCTCGAGCCCGGCCTCGGCCGGCATGCACGCGGTCGTCGAGCTCGCGGCCCCAGGCCGGCGTGCGGGCGAGGATCCGCAGCCGCTCGAGCTCGTCCTCGGCCGAGCGGCTGCGGCAGGCGCGTCGGCGGCGTCGATCAGCTCGTAGGCGGGGACGCCGTAGTCCGGCGTCGGGATCGAGCCCGTCCGGCGGCGGATCGCCGAGGACGATCGTCGACACGTGCTCCTCGGCCTCGATCGCGCACTTCGCAGCGAAGCGGAACCGGATCGAGCTCGGCCGCGACGCGCTCGCCGAGCGACGGCTCGGTGAGGAGGAGGAAGTCGTCGGCGCCGCGCCGCAGAACGGTCAGCGGCGCGATCAGCCGGGCCTTGGCGGTGAGCAGCAGCGCCTGGCACGCCTCGCCGGGAGCGAGGGCCTCGACGTCGTTCGAGACCATCCGCTGGAGGTACGACGCGGCGTCCTTGCCCGTCACGCCGACGTAGGCGCGTGGACGTTGCGCGGCCTGTAACGCTTGAGTGCTCACACGGTCTAGTGTAGGAACATGTTCAGGGGCAAGGCCGAGAAGAAGGTGCGTCGCGGCGGGATACGACCCCGCGCGGCTGCCGCCGGGCCAGTACCTGACCGAGAAGTGGCCGGTGCTCCACGCCGGCGTCGGCAGCGACGTACCCGGCCGATCTCGCCGGCTGGGACTTCACGGTCTCCGGCGAGGTCGACACGCCGCTGACGCTGACCTGGGAGCAGCTGAGCGAGCTGCCGCGCGTCGAGGTGACGCAGGACATCCACTGCGTCACGCGCTGGAGCCGGTTCGACGCGTCGTTCGAGGGCATCCCCTGGTCGGCGATCCGCGAGCTCGCCGGCCCGCGCCCGACGGCGCGCTTCGCGATCGCGCACGCCGAGGCGGGCTTCACGTCCAACGTCCCGATCGAGTTCCTCGAGCGCGAGGGCGCGATGCTCGCAACCCACGCCGACGGCGAGCCGCTGAGCAGCGAGCACGGCTGGCCGCTGCGGCTGATCGTGCCCGGGAAGTACTTCTGGAAGAGCGCGAAGTGGCTGCGCGGGATCGAGCTGACGGCGCGACGACCGTCCCGGCTTCTGGGAGCGCTACGGGTACCACAACGACGCCGACCCGTTCAAAGAGGAGCGCTACGGCTTCTAGCGCCGTCCGCGCGAATCCCTCGAAAGGGGGACGGGGAACGACGCTGACCGGTCGATGATGGAGTATCCCATCCTCCCCCTGATTCACCGAAACGGCCCTTCCCCGAGGGCCGTTTCTCTTTGTGTCAGGTCAGGCGGGAGTGGAGGCGGATGCTTTGGCGGCCGCGACCTTGTCGCCGCCGATCGCGTGGATGACCTCCGGGCGGTCGAGCAGGCGGTCTCGCTGCTCCTGCGAGGGGAGGCGGTTGACCACGTACTTGTCCTCGAGGATGTCGTGCAGCGTCCGGCCGCGGTCGTGCTCGCGGATCACGTACTCCGCCACGCGATCCTCGCTCGTCGAGCGCTGGAAGAGAAACGAGAACATGTCCTTGAAGGCCATGAGCCGCATCCTATCGCCGCCGCGCGGGTGGTCACGCGGGTAACCGGCCGCGGCGCGGGTGCCGGTTCTCTCGGGGTCGCTGCGAGCAGGGTGCTACCGTCGTCCCCCCATGCAGATTCGCGTCGGCCACAGCCCCGATCCCGATGACGCCTTCATGTTCTGGGCGCTGACGACGGATCTCGTCGATCCTCGCGGATTTGCGTTCGAGCAGGTTCTGGCGGACATCCAGACGCTCAACCAGTGGGCGCGCGCCGGCGCGCCTCGAGGTCACCGCGATCTCGCTCGCCGCCTACCCGTTCGTGCAGGAGGACTACGCCCTGCTCCCCCACGGCGCGAGCATCGGTACCGGTTACGGCCCGATCGTCGTCGGCCGCGAGCCGGCCGGCGTCGACGACCTGCGCGGCAAGGAGATCGTCGTGCCGGGCGCGATGACGACCGCCTTCCTGACGCTCCGGCTCGTGCTCGGCGACTTCTCCTACCGGGAGCTGCCGTTCGAGCAGATCCCGGACGAGGTCGCGTCGGGCCGGGCCGACTACGGCCTGCTGATCCACGAGGGCCAGCTGACGTTCGCCGATGTCGGCCTGCACAAGGTGCTCGACCTCGGCGAGTGGTGGCTCCTCGAGACGGGGCTGCCGCTGCCGCTCGGGGTCAACGTGGCGCGCCGCGACGTCGAGCGCCTCGACGACCTCTCGAGCGTGCTCGCCGAGGCGATCCACTGCGGGCTCGAGAACCGCGACGAGGCGCTCGAGTACGCGCTCCAGTTCGGGCGCGGCATCGACGAGGCGGTCGCCGACCGCTTCATCGAGATGTACGTGAACGAGCTGACGCAGGACTACGGCGAGGAAGGCCGCGCCGCGGTCGCCGAGCTGCTTCGCCGCGGTGAGGCCATTGGCGCCTTCCCGCAGCCCGTGTCGCTCGACTTCGTGTAGCAGCGGACCGACGGCGAAGCCGCTCCGCGCCGGGGGAGGCTTCAGCCTCTCCGCCGGGTTTCCGCCGGGCTCACTCCTCCGTGAACACGATCTCCTGCGCCCCCTCCCAGAGGAAGCTCTTGCCGAGCGCGCGGAGGTTCTCGTTGCCCTCGACGATCGTCGCGAAGTGGTTCCCCGCGAGCGCGCCCGCCTTGGAGGCGAAGCTGACGTAGCCGTAGGCGAGCAGGATCTCGGTCTCGGAGACGCCGCCCGGGTAGAGGACGATCTCGCCGGGGTTGGGATAGCACGTCGCGTTCTCCGGGCCGAGCCCGAGGTCGAGGTCGCCGAACGGGATCCACCCGGCCTCGCCGCTCCAGCGGACGTGGATGATGCGCGACTCGAGCGGCAGCAGCCGCCTGAACGCCGCCACCGTCTCCGGGGCGTCCTCCTCCTCGAGTCGGGCGACGAACGAGAACGGGCCTGCGGTGATCCTCAGCATCGACACTCCTACTTTTCGGTGGACGCGCCCTGGGTGACCCAGGCGACGACGAGGGCGCGCTCTTCGCTCGTCATGCCCGTGAGATTGCCGAGCGGCATCGCCTTGGTCGAGACGACGCTCTTGATCTCGTTCGCGTGCGCTTCGATCTGCTCGGGCGTCTCGAGGATGATCCCGGCGGGCGGGCTCGAGAAGCCGGGCTGGGTCGGGGCCTGCGCGTGGCACGGTGCGCACCGCTGCTCGATCACGGGCGCCACCTGCGAGAAGGCGACCGTCGGCGCGCCGCTGCCACTGTCGGCGTCGTCCGGCTTGAGCGCCCAGACGAGCAGGAGCACGCCGACGACGCCGAGCACCGGCAGGGCCCAGATCGTGCGACCCTGGTGGCGCAGGTTGTAGAACACGCGGGTCAGAACGCCGAGCAGCATGATCGCGATCAGCACGAGCCAGGCTGCGCCCGCGCCGTAGACGAATGCGAAGTGCCCGGCGAGCATCGTGAACAGCACCGGCAGCGTGAAGTAGTTGTTGTGGACCGACGCGCTTCCGGGCGATGATCCCCGGGCGTCGGATCGGGCTCGCGGCCCGCCTTCTTGGCGTTGATCAGCTCCCAGTGGGCGGGGATGATGTTGAAGAAGACGTTCGCCGCCATGATCGTGCCGAGCATGGCGCCGACCTGCAGGAACGCGGCCCGCGGCTGGAACAGCTCCCCGCAGCCCCAGGCGGCGAGCGTCGTCAGCAGGATGAGCAGGATCCAGAGCGCGATCTCGCCGTTCCGGCCCCGCGGCAGCAGGAGCCGGCAGAGGACGTCGTAGACGAGCCAGGCGACGACGAGGAGCGCGATGCTGATCCAGACCGCCTCCCACGAGCTCAGGTCGGCGACCGAGCGGGTCGATCAGGTACGCGTTCGCGTTGAAGTAGTAGAGGACGACCATCAGCGCGAAGCCCGAGAGCCAGGTCGTGTACGCCTCCCACTTGAACCACGCCAGGTGGTCGGGCAGCACCGGCGGCGCGACCTTGTACTTCTTCACGTGGTAGAAGCCGCCGCCGTGGACCTCCCACAGCTCGCCGCGGACGCCGTCGCGGATGTCCTCCTCGCGTCTTCGGCTCCTCGAGCGACTGGTCGAGGAGGACGAAGTACATCGAGGCGCCGATCCACGCGATCGCGGCGATCACGTGCAACCAGCGAATCAGCAGGTTGAGCCAGTCGGTCCAGTACGGATCGAGGAAGGTGGCCACGGTCAGCCGCGCCGCCAGCGGTCGGTCGCGATCGCCACGAGCTCTGTGAGCGCGGTCTCGAGCTCGGCGTCGGTCGGGTTGTCGATCCGCACCTTCAGCACCTCGAGGATCTCCGCCTTCGGGCGCCGGTTGACGAAGACGACGAACCGGAACCCGTGGCGCGCCTCGTAGGCGGCGTTGAGGCGTGCGAGCTCGGCCAGCACCTCGGGGTCGACGTCGGTGCCCTGCTCCGCTGCGGAGCGCGCCGAGAGGCCCTTCGTCTGACCGATCGCCGGGTGGGCGTCGAGCACCTCGTGCTTCTCGTCCTCGGAGAGCACGGCGATCACCTCGGGCGCGTGCTCGAGCGGGTCATCGCGCTCGGCGAGCAGCTCCACGAAGCGGGTCCTGCCCTCGAAGAGCTCGGCGAGCTCCTCGGCGCTCAGCTGCCGCGGTAGCTCGCGCACGAGAACGGGGAGACGAGGAGGGGCACGTGGTAGTGGCGGTCGGTCGCGAGCTCGAGCTCGTACTCGACCCTGCGGAAGAACTCGGACGGCGGGTGGAAGACGAGCCGGTAGCGCCCGAGCGGCGAGCGCATCGGCGAGCCGGGCGCGGCCGTCGGCATCGGTCTGCGCGCGGACGATCGAGCTCGATCGTCATGGAGCAGCTCGACGATGACGCCGGCGGCAGGCGCGCCGGTGGCCGTGTCGAGCACGTGGGTCGAGAGTGAGGCGCTCATCCCGTGAACGTTCGCGCTTGGGCACGATGCGCCTGCGCGATCTCGGCCTCGTCGGCGTTGACGAGCGCGCCGTCGCGGACGACCTCCTCGCCGCCGACGACCAGGCGATCGACGCGGTGGGGACCGGCGAAGACGATGCCCGCAACGCGATCGTCGGCGCCCGCGAGCTCGAGGCCGTCCGTGCGCCACACCGCGAAGTCGGCGCACTTGCCGGGCTCGAGCGAGCCGATGTCGTCGCGCCGGAGCACGGCAGCGCCGCCGCGGGTGCCGAGCCGGATCGCGTCCCGCGCCGTCATCGCGGTGCCGCCGCCGCGGCCGCGTGCCACGAGCATCGCCTGCTTCACCTCGAGGAACAGGTCGCCGCGCTCGTTCGACGCCGTGCCGTCGACGCCGAGGCCGACGCGGATGCCGGCGTCGAGCATGTCCCGCACCGGCGCCACACCCGCACCGAGCCGCAGGTTCGAGGTGGGGCAGTGCGCGACGCCGGTGCCCGTCGACGCGAACTGGGCGATGTCCGCCTCCGAGAGGTGGACGCAGTGAGCGCACCAGACGTCGTCGGCCAGCCAGCCGAGGCGGTCGAGGTACTCGACCGGGCGGCAGCCGTAGAGCTCGATGCAGTACGCCTCCTCCTCGAGCGTCTCCGCGAGGTGGGTGTGGAGGGGCAGCCCGAGCCGGCGGGCGAGCGCGGCCGACTCCTCCATCAGCCGGCCGGTGACGGAGAACGGCGAGCACGGCGCCACCGCGAGCTGCACGCGGGCGCCCGGGCCCGGCTCGTGCAGCAGCGCGGCCAGGCGCTCCGTCTCGGCGAGCACGGCGTCGAGCTCCTCGACGAGCTCGTCGGGCGGAAGGCCGCCGTCGGACTCGCCGAGGTCCATCGAGCCGCGGGACGCGACGATCCGCACGCCGATCTCGCGCGCCGCCTGCACCTCTGCCTCGATCAGCCCTTCGCGGCCCTTGCGGGAAGACGTAGTGGTGATCGAACACGGTCGTGCAGCCCGACAGCGCGAGCTCGGCGAGGCCGGTGCGCGCCGCGGCGTACTCGGCCTCGGCGTCGATCCGCGACCAGACCGGGTAGAGCTCGCGCAGCCAGGTGAAGAGGTCGGCCTCCTGGGCCCGGGCGCGCGTGAGGGTCTGGTAGAGGTGGTGATGCGTGTTGACGAGGCCGGGCGTGACGACGGCGCCGTTCAGGTCGACCGTTGCGTCCGCCTCGGGCTCGCGCACCGCGACCGACGGCCGCGATCGTCGAGCCGTCGACGAGCAGCCAGCCGTCCTCGTGCTCGCTGCCGGCATCGTCCATCGTCACGATGACGGCGTTGCGGTAGAGCGTCGTCATGCCGTGCCCGGGTGCGACTCGCGCTCGCCGGCCTCGGTCTGGCGGATGAAGCTCGCCTTCTCCCAGTACTCCGGGATCGTCGCGGCGTCGACGTAGCTCATGCCGCTGCGGAGGCCGCCGTGCAGCTCCTCGACGATCTCGGCCACGGAGCCGCGGAGCGGGAACTCCATCTCCTCGCCCTCGGCCACGTACTGGTCGAGCGCGTCGCCGCGGCCCTCGATCGCGAGCCGCGCCGCGGCGGCGGAGCGCGAGGCCATGCCGCGGTAGACCTTGAACAGCCGGCCGTTGCGCCGCACGACGTCGCCGGGGCTCTCCTCGCGGCCCGCGAACAGGCTGCCGACCATGACGGTGCTCGCGCCCGCACCCATCGCGGTTGCGACGTGACCCGCGCGGCGGATGCCGCCGTCGGCGATCAGCGGCACGCCTGCCTCGCGGGCGGCCCCGGCGCAGTCGAGCACCGCCGTCAGCTGCGGCACGCCGACGCCTGCGACGAGCCGGGTCGTGCACGCGAAGCCGGGGCCGATCCCGACCTTGACCGCGTCGGCGCCGGCGGCGGCGAGATCGACGACGCCGTCTCCCGTCGCGATGTTGCCGGCCACGACCTCGACGTCGGGCCACGCGCCCTTCAGCTCCTGCACCGCCTCGATCGCGGCATCGGCGTGACCGTGCGCGATGTCGAGCACGAGCGCGTCGACCTCTGCGGCGATCAGCGCCTCGGCGCGGACGAGGTAGTCGCCGCGGATCCCGATCGCGGCGGCGACCCGCAGGCGGCCGAGGCCGTCGCGCGTCGCGCGCGGGTAGCGGTCGGCGAGCGAGAGATCGCGGAGCGTCACGAGCCCCGTGACCCTGTCGTCGCCGTCGACGAGCGGGAGCTTCTCGACGCGGTTCGCGGTGAGCAGGCGGCGCGCGTCCTCGAGCTCGATCCCGGGCTCGCCCGTGACGAGCCGCTCGCGCGGCGTCATCAGCTCGTCGACCCGCTGGTCGTTCTCGCCGGCGAGCATGTCGCGTGCGGTGAGCAGCCCGAGCAGGCGTTGCTCCGGGCCGACGACGACGAACCCGGTCACCTGCAGCCGCCGCGCCTCCGCGCGCGCGTGGCCGACGGTGCGGTCCGGCTCGATCACGTACGGCTCGCCGACGACGTGCGTCAGGTAGCGCTTGACCTTGCGGACGTCCGCTGCCTCCTCCTCGACCGGAGAGGAACCGGTGGAGCACGCCGATGCCGCCGAGCTGCGCCATCGCGACCGCCATCGGCGCCGTCGTGACGGTGTCCATGTTCGCCGACACGATCGGCACCTCGAGCTCGATCCCCGGCGTGAAGCTGGAGCGGGTCGAGACGTCCTGGCGCGAGCGCACGCGCGAGCGTCGCGGCACGAGCAGGACGTCGTCGTAGGTGAGGCCGGTGCGGATCTCGGTCACGCGTCGACTTCGAGAGGGACGATCTCGAACCGGTCGACGTCGACGAGACCGCGGTCCGTGATCTTCAGCGACGGGATCACGGAGAGCGCGAGGAAGGCGAGCGTCAGGAACGGGGTCGCGCCCGTCCAGCCGAGCCCGTGGGCGGCCTCGTTCGTGGCGAGGCTCTGCTCGATCACCGTCGGCGAGCGGCGCGTCCGAGAGGAGCCCGGCGACGGGGAGCGGGCACTCGGCGACGACCCGGCCGTCGTCGACGACGACGATGCCGCCGCCGATCTGCGGCGAGGTGGCTGACGGCGAACGCGAGGTCGTTGTCGCTCATGCCGACGACGACGAGGTTGTGCGCGTCGTGCGCGACCGACGAGGCGAGCGCGCCGTGCGTCAGGCCCGAGCCGGAGACGAAGCCGAGCCCGATCCGGCCGGTCGCGAGGTGGCGCTCGACGACGGCGATCTTGGCGAGGCCGGCATCGGCGCTCGCGACCGCGTAGCCGTCGACGACGACCGGCTCGCGCTCGAGCGACTCCGTCACGACCTGGTCCTCGATCAGGCCGATCGCGCGGATCGTGCGCGCCGTCCGAGCGGATCTCGAAGTCGGCGGCCGTGACCGGCTTCACCCGCACGGTCTGGCGCACCCACTCCGGCACGGGCGGCGACGCCACGTCCTCGACCGGGCGGCCGTCCTTCAGCACGAGGTCGGGCGCGAAGCTGACGAGGTCGGGGAGGAGGAGCAGGTCGGCCTGGTATCCCGGCGCGACCGCGCCGAGATGCGTGGAGCCGGTGCCACTGGGCGGGGTTGAACGACGCCATCACGATCGCGTCCTCCGGCGGGATGCCGAGCGCGACGGCCTCGCGCACCATCCCGTTGATGTGGCCGTTCTCGGCGATGTCCTCGGGGTCGCGGTCGTCGGTGCAGAACGCGATCCGGCTCGGCCCGTACTCGACCGCGAGCGGCAGCAGCGCCTTCAGGTTGCGCGCCATCGAGGCCTCGCGGATCAGGAGCCACATCCCGGCCCGCAGCCGCTCGCGACCCTCGTCGGCGGTCAGGCACTCGTGGTCGGAGCGGATGCCCGACGCCGCGTACGCCTGCAGGCCCTTGCCGGTGAGGCCGGGCGCGTGGCCGTCGACGTGCTCGGCGCCTGCGAGGGCGAGCTTCTCGAGCTCGGACGGCAGCGCCGGCGACGACGCCGGGGAAGTTCATCATCTCGGCCAGGCCGAGCACGCGGTTGCGCCGCATCAGCGACTCGAGGTCGCCGGGCGCGAGCGGCGCGGCGGGGCGACTCGAACGGCGACGCCGGCACGCACGACGGCGCCATGAAGAACACGTCGAGCTGGAGGTCGGCGGAGGCGTCGAGCAGCCAGTGGACGCCGTCGGTGCCGAGCACGTTCGCGATCTCGTGCGGGTCGGCGACGACGGCCGTCGTCCCGAGCGGCAGCACGAGCCGGGCGAACTCGTCGACGAGCAGCTTCACCGACTCGAGGTGCATGTGCGCGTCGATGAACCCCGGCACGACGTAGCGGCCCGTCGGCGTCGATCACCTCGGCGCCGTCGTACTCGCCGATCCCGGCGATCACGCCGTCGACGATCGCGACGTCGCGCGTCGAGCCACTCGCGCGTGAACACGCAGAGCACGCGGCCGCCACGGACGACGGTGTCGGCGGGCTCGTCCCCGCGAGCGACCGCAAGTCTCCGTTCGAGTCGCGCCATCGGGCTGACGATAACCTCTTTCCGGCAATGGGCACCTTCGACGTTCTCGTCCGCGGAGCCCGGGTGGTCGGGCCGGACAGTGTTACACGGGCCGATATCGGGATTCTCGACGGCCTGATCGCCGAGGTCGGCGCGGAGCTCGCGGGCGATGCCACGACGGAGATCGACGCGACCGGCCTCCACGTCTTCCCCGGCGTCGTCGATCCGCACGTCCACTTCAACGACCCGGGCCGCGCCGAGTGGGAGGGCTTCGCGACCGGCACCGCGGCCTTCGCCGCCGGTGGCGGCACGTGCTTCTTCGACATGCCGCTGAACGCATCGCCGCCGACGGTCGACGGCGCCTCGTTCGACCTCAAGGTCGAAGCCGCGCCGCGGAACGGCCCTCGTCGACTTCGGCCTCTGGGGCGGGCTCGTCCCCGGCGATCTCGACCGGCTCGACGAGCTCGCCGACCGCGGCGTGATCGGCTTCAAGGCGTTCATGTGCAACACGGGCATCGACGACTTCGCGCAGGCCGACGACGAGACGCTCTTCGCGGGCATGCAGCGCGCGGCGCGGCTCGGGCTGCCCGTCGCCGTCCACGCCGAGAACGACGCCGTCACGCAGGAGCTCGCGGCGCGCGGCGCCGCGCGGAGGGGCGCCACGCCATGTCCGACTACCTCGCGCTCGCGCCCCGTGGCGGCCGAGCTCGAGGCCGTCGGCCGCGCGATCGCGATCGCCGAGGAGACGGGCTGCTCGCTGCACATCGTCCACGCGAGCACGGCCGCCGCGGTGCTGCTCGTCGCCGAGGCGCGCGCCCGTGGCGTCGACGTGACCTGCGAGACGTGCCCGCACTACCTCCTGCTCACCGACGAGGACGCGGAGCGGATCGGCGCGCTCGCCAAGTGCTCGCCGCCGCTGCGGCCGCGGGCCGAGGTCGAGGCGCTCTGGGCGGAGCTGCTCGCGGGCACGGTCCCGTTCGTCACCTCCGACCACTCCCCGGCGCCGGCCGAGCATGAAGACGGGCGACGACGCGTTCGCGCTGCGTGGGGCGGCATCTCCGGCTGCCAGACGCTGCCGGAGCTCGCTGCTCGCCGTCGCCGAGCAGCCGCGGCCTGACGCTCGAGGCCGTCGCGTCGCTGACGAGCACGGCCGCAGCCGAGCGCTTCGGGCTCGCCGGCAAGGGCCGGCTCGAGCCCGGCTTCGACGCCGACCTCGCGATCGTCGACCTGCGGCCACGAGAGCGACGCTGGCGGCCGACGATCTGCTCTACCGCCACCGGCACAGCGCGTTCGTCGGCGCCCCGCTGCGGGGCCGCGTCGTCCAGACGCTCCTGCGAGGGCAGGCGGTGATCCAGCGATGGCGCTGTCGTGCCCGGGCCGCGCCGCGGACGGCTCGTCAGGCGCGCGCTGACAACTGTCGAAACCGATGTCGGTTGCACCGGGGCGCCCGGCACGAAAGAATCGAACGCGGAGGTCGCGATGGGGCGCGCCGGGCGATCGGCCCGCCCCCAAATGAGGAGGAGTGGTATGAGGAGAAAGACTGTAGGGGGTCTTGTCGCTTTGGCGACGCTGGGATTGGCCGCGCTCGCGGTCGTGGCAACGGGATCGGCAGCGCACAAGGCGCAGGCGGCTCCGCTCAAGGCAGCCTGGATCTACGTCGGGCCGCACAACGACGGTGGCTGGTCGCAGGCGCACGACGCCGGCCGGCTGTACGTGCAGAAGCAGCTCGGCTCCAAGGTCAGACGACCTACAAGGAGAACGTGCCGGAGGGCCCGCAGGTCGCGCAGGTGATCGACAGCCTCGTGCGTGACGGCAACAAGATCATCTTCGCCACGTCGTTCGGCTTCGGCGACGCGATGTTCGCGGCGGCGAAGAAGTACCCGGACGTGAAGTTCGAGCAGGCGACCGGCTACAAGAGCGCCGAAGAACCTCGCCGACGTACTACGGCGCCGGCGAGGACGCGATCTACCTGTCCGGGCATGGCGGCCGGCGCGGCCACCAAGACGGGCGTGATCGGCTACGTCGTCCCGTTCCCGATCCCCGAGGTGATCCGGCACACGAACGCGTTCGCGCTCGGCGCCCAGGCGACGCACCCGGGCGCCAAGGTCAAGATCGTGTGGACGAAGTCGTGGTTCGACCCGGCCAAGGAGAAGAAGGCGGCCGAGAGCCTCGCGGCTGCCGGCGCCGACGTGATCGGCCAGAACGTCGACAGCCCCGCCGCCGGCCAGTTCGCGCAGTCCAAGGGCCTGCCGTGGGTCGGCTACGACTCGCGACGCGAAGAAGTTCGCGCCGACGTCGTGGCTCACCGCCGCGGTCTACAACTGGGGCCCGTACTACCTCAAGCAGGTCAAGGCGGCCATGAACGGCACCTGGAAGACGGGGAGCTACTACGGCAGCATGAAGGACGGCTTCACCGGCATCGCCCCGTTCGGGCCGAAGGTCTCGGCCAAGACGAAGGCCGCGATCGCCGCGAAGAAGAAGGCGATCATCGCCGGGACGTTCTACGAGTTCCAGGGCCCGATCTACGACCAGGCCGGCAAGCTCAGGGTCCCGAAGGGCAAGAAGATGACCCTGGGTCGAGATCCTCTCGATCGACTGGCTCGTCAAGGGCATCGACGGCAGCCCGAAGGGCTGATCGTCAGCGTGGTGGTGGGTGCCGGCGCGACCGGCACCCACCCACCGTGCTCCAGGCCGCAGCCATGAGCTCGACCGAGCCGTCCATCCCGCACGCCGCTCCCGCGCTGGGGGAGCCGGCCGTGACGATGCGCGGCATCACGAAGCGCTTCCCGGGCGTGCTCGCGAACGACCAGCGTCGACTTCGAGGCGCTCGTCGGCGAGGTGCACGCCCTGCTCGGCGAGAACGGCGCCGGCAAGAGCACGCTCTCGAACATCCTCACCGGCCTCTACCGCGCCGACGAGGGCGAGCTCGAGCTCTACGGCGAGCCGGTCGACTTCCAGTCGCCGCGCGACGCGCTCGACGCCGGGATCGGGATGGTGCACCAGCACTTCCGGCTCGTGGAGCCGTTCACCGTCGCCGAGAACGTCGTCCTCGGCGATCACCGCGACCTCGGGCGCTCGTTCCGGCTCCACTCGCGCGCGATCGAGCAGCGCGTGGCCGAGCTCGGCGAGCGCTACGGCATCGCCGTCGACCCGCGCGCGCGGATCTGGCAGCTCTCGGTCGGCGAGCAGCAGCGCGTCGAGATCCTCAAGGCGCTCTACCGCGAGGCGCGCATCCTGATCCTCGACGAGCCGACCGCGGTGCTGACGCCGCAGGAGGCGGAGGCGCTGTTCGTCGACCCTGCGCTCGATGGCCGCCGAGGGCCGCACGGTCATCTTCATCTCCCACAAGCTGCACGAGGTGACGGCCGTCGCCGACCGCGTCACCGTGCTGCGCGGCGGCCGCTCGATCGGCACCGTCGACACCGCCGGCGCCACGCTCGCAGTCGCTGGCCGCGCTGATGGTCGGCCGCGACGTCGACGTCGACGCGACGGCCCGAGGCGGAGAGCACGATCGGCGACGTGATCCTCGAGGTCGACGGGCTCTCGGCGGCAGGCGACCGCGGCGAGGAGGCCCTGCGCGCGCGTCTCGCTCGTCGGTGCGCGCCGGCGAGATCGCTCGGCGATCGCCGGCGTCGCCGGCAACGGCCAGCGCGAGCTCGCCGAGGCGGTCACCGGCATGCGGCCGCTCGACGGCGGGCACCGTGCGCGTCGGCGGCGACGCTCTCCGCACGGGCGACCCGCGCGCCGCGATCACGGCCGGCATCGCCCACGTGCCCGAGGACCGGCTCCACACGGGCGTCGCGCCCAGCCTCAGCATCGCGTCGAACATCGCGCTGAAGTCGTACCGCGACCGACGCCGGCCGGGCCGTTCCTCCGGCTCGGGCGCATTCGCGACCGCGCCGTCGAGCTGATCCAGCGCTACGACGTGAAGGCACCGGGGCCGCTGACGCCGGCCCGCCAGCTCTCGGGCGGCAACCTGCAGAAGGTCGTGCTCGCGCGCGAGTTCTCGAGCGAGCCGCGCGTGCTCGTGGCCGCGGCGCCGACGCGCGGCCTCGACGTCGGCGCGATCGAGACCGTCCACGGCTACCTCCGCGAGGCCGCGGCGCGGCGGCGTCGCGGTGCTGCTGATCAGCGAGGACCTCGACGAGGTGCTGACCCTCGCCGACCGCATCGCCGTGATGTACGAGGGGCGCGATCGTCGGCGAGGTCGACGCGCGCACCGCAACGTCGAGGAGCTCGGGCTGCTGATGGCCGGCGTCCGCGACACGCCGCCCGAGGCCGCAGGGAGCGACGCGTGAACCTCGGCGGTCTCCGCATCGAGCAGCGGCTCGAGCAGCGCGCGCTGGCTGATGGTCGCCGTGCCGCTCGGCTCGCTCGTCGTCGCGCTCATCGCGATCGCGCTCCTGCTGCTGGCGACCGGGCATCCGCCGATCACGACGCTGCGGCGCCTCTTCGACGCCGCCTACCTGGCGAACGGCGCGCTCACGAACACGCTGATCGCGGCGACGCCGCTCGCCTTCACCGGCCTCGCCGCCGCGGTCGCGTTCCGGATGCGGCTGTTCAACATCGGCGCCGAGGGCCAGCTGTACTTCGGCGCGATCGGCGCCGCCGGGGTGGGCCTCGCTGCTCGCCGGGCAGTCGACGACGGTGCTGATCGTCGGCATGGTCGCCGGTGGCGCCGTGCTCGGCGCCGCCTGGGGCGCGATCCCGGGCCTCCTGCGGGCGTTCCTGCGCACCAACGAGATCATCACCTCGCTGATGCTCAACTACGTCGCCGCGCTCGTCCTCAACTACCTGATCTTCGACAGCCTCTCGTACTGGCGCGACACGTCGCCGCAGGCGCTCGTCTTCCCGCAGGGCAAGGTGCTCGTCGACGCGGCGACCTGGCCGGTGACGACGATCGGCTCGGTCGCGATCCCGCTCGGCTTCGTCCTCGCGGCGGCGGTCGCGGTCGGGCTCTGGGTGCTGAACTCCGCGCACGCGCTTCGGCTTCGAGGCGCAGGTGATCGGCGACTCGCCGCGGGCGGCGCGCTACGCCGGCATGCGGACGCGCCGCAAGATCGTCGCCGTGATGGCGCTCTCGGGCGCGATCGCCGGCATCGGCGGCGCGAGCCAGATCGGCGACTTCCGCCACACGCTCGATGCCCGCGGCCTCCAGCAGTCGAACTACGGCTACACGGGCATCGTCGTCGCGGCGCTCGCGCGCTACAACCCGTTCGCGGTGGTGCTGGTGGCGTTCCTGCTCGGCGGCCTCGAGAACGCCGGCTACGCGCTGCAGGGCGCCGACTTCCCGTCCGGCCTCGTCGGCGTGATGCAGGGGCTGATCCTGTTCGCGATGCTCGGCGGCGAGCTGCTCGTGCGGTACCGGGTCACGTTCGCGCGCTCGGGGCACCACGCGCAGGCGCCGGCGGGCTCGGCGCCGTGAACAACAGCATCGTCGTCGTCGTGCTCGCGTCGGCCGTCGCCTACGGCACGCCGCTGCTCTACGCCGCGCTCGGCGAGCTGCTCGCCGAGCGCTCGGGCGTGCTCAACCTCGGCGTCGAGGGGATGATGCTCGTCGGCGCCGTGATGGGATTCCTCGCCGTGCAGCGCGTCGGCGGCCCGGCGGGCGTCGTGCTCCCCGTCGCGATCGCCGTCGCCGCGCTCGCGGGCGGCGTGGCGGCGCTGATCCTCGCGTTCCTCGTGATCACGCTGCGCGCGAACCAGATCGTCTCGGGCCTCGCGCTGACGATCTTCTGCGGTGCGGCCGGGCTGTCGTCGTACCTCGGCAACGACTTCAACCTCGCCGACAATCCGGCCCGGCACTCGTTCGAGGCGGTCAACGCCTTCGGCCTCGACGACCTGCCCATCGTCGGCCCGGTCGCTGTTCGCGCCAGACGTGGCTCGTCTACGCCTCGTGGGTCTGCGTCGTCGTCGTCGGCTACTACCTCTCGCGCACGCGCCCCGGCCTCAACGTCCGCGCCGTCGGCGAGTCGCCGGCCGCGGCGGACGCGATGGGGATCAGCGTCACCAGGTACCGCTACCTCCACACGATCGCCGGCGGCGCGTTCGCCGGCGTCGGCGGCGCGTGCTTCAGCCTCGCGCTGACGCCCGCCTGGGTCGACGGGCTCACCGGCGGCGCGGGCTGGATCGCGATCGCGCTCGTCATCTTCGCGTTCTGGCGCGCCGATCTCTGCCTCGTCGGCGCCTACGTCTTCGGCGCCTTCTCGGCGCTGCCGTTCACCCTCCAGGCGCGCGGGGTGACGATCGCACCGCAGTTCTTCCAGGCGCTGCCGTACGTGATGACGATCGTCGTGCTCGTGATCGTCTCCTCCGGCCTCGGCCGGCGCCGGCTCGGCGCGCCCGCCAGCCTCGGCGTCCCGTACGTGCGCGAGGAGCGCTAGCGAACCCCGAACCTTGTGACACTTTGTCACAAGGCGATGGGCGTTCGCGAGGCCCGGACCGCTCGACTTCGGCGGCGGGTGCCTGCGCGGAGTACCGTTCCGCCGAGAGAAACGCCGATGGACGTCCTGACTCCCCATAGCCTCGACGAGGCGCTGAGCCTCAAGGCGGAGCTGCCCGACGCGCGCTTCGTCCAGGGCGGCACCGACGTGCTCGTCGAGCTCAACTTCGACCGCTCGCGGCCACCGGCGCTGATCAACCTCAACGAGGTTGCCGAGCTGCGCGGGTTCTCCCGCGAGAACGGCACGCTCGTCCTCGGCTCCGGGCTCACCTACGCCGAGGCGATGAGCGGCGAGGTGGCCGCCGAGCTGCCGGCGCTGGCCGAGGCGTCGCGCACGGTCGGGTCGCCGCAGATCCGCAATCGCGGCACGCTCGGCGGCAACCTCGGCACGGCGTCGCCGGCCGGCGACGCGCTGCCGCCGCTCCTCGTCGAGGACGCCGTTCTGGACATCGCGAGCGTGCGCGGCGAGCGGCAGCTGCCCCTGGCCGAGTTCCTGCTCGGCGTGAAGAAGAACGCGCTCGCTCCGGACGAGCTCGTCGTCAGCGTCCGGGTCGAGCCGAGCCGGGGTCGCGCAGACGTTCATGAAGGTCGGGCCGCGGAACGCGATGGTCATCTCCGTCTGCTCGCTCGCCCTCCAGGTCGACCGCGAGCGGGGCGAGATCCGGGCCGCGTTCGGATCGGCCTCGCCGACCGTGCGGCTCGTCACCGCGCCGCTCGACGATGCCGACGGCTTCCCCGACCTCGTCGCCGAGAGCGCGAGCCCGATCGACGACGTCCGCGGCACCGCTGCCTACCGCCGTCATGCCCTCCGCGTCCTCACCCGCCGCGCGCTCGACCGGTGCCTCGCATGAAGATCACGCTGACCGTCAACGGCGAGCAGCGCGAGGCCGACGTCTGGGGCGGCGAGAGCCTCCTCTTCACGCTCCGCGAGCAGCTCGAGCTGCCCGGCTCGAAGAACGCCTGCGAGCAGGGCGAGTGCGGATCGTGCTCGGTGCTGCTCGACGGCACGCTCGTCTGCTCGTGCCTCGTCCTCGCCGCGCAGGCCGACGGGCACGACGTCGTCACGGTCGAGGGTGTGGCGGAGGACGGTGCGCTGCACCGCGTCCAGGAGGCGTTCCTCGCCGCCGGCGCCGTGCAGTGCGGGTTCTGCACGCCGGGCCTGATCGTCGCCACCGTCGACCTGCTCGACCACACGCCGAGCCCGACGGACGACCAGATCCGCGAGGCGCTCTCCGGCAACCTCTGCCGCTGCACCGGCTACCAGAAGATCTTCGACGCGGTTCGGGCCGCCGCGCAGGCATGACGACGACCCCGACCACGACGCCCACCGAGGCCCCGGCCCGGCTCGAGCTCGGCCACATCGGCGAGCCCGCCCGGCGGCCGGACGGCCCTCCCAAGGTGCAGGGCCAGTTCGAGTACTCGAGCGACCTCAACGCGGCGGGAATGCTGTGGGGGCACACGCTCCGCAGCCCGCACGCCCACGCCCGCGTCGTCTCGATCGACATCTCGCAGGCCGTGACGATGCCCGGCGTCCACGCCGTGCTCACGCACGAGGACGTTCCCGGGAGCAAGACCTACGGGCTCGAGTTCGCCGATCAGCCGGTGCTCGCGATCGACCGCGTCCGCTACTACGGCGAGCCGGTGGCGCTCGTCGCTGCCGAGCATCCGGAGCAGGCGCGTCGCGCCGCCGAGGCGATCGTCGTCGAGTACGAGCCGCTCGAGCTCGTCGTCGATCCCGAGCGCGCGACCGAGCAGGAGCCGCTCCATCCCGACCGGCCGACGGCGGGCCACGGCTACCGCGACGACCCGCGGCCGAACGTCGTCCGTTCGATCGTGATCCGGCACGGCGACCCGGACGTCGCGGGTGACGTCACGGTCGAGGGCGTCTACGAGCTCGGCAGCCAGGACCAGGCGTTCCTCGGGCCGGAGTCCGGCATCGCGATCCCGGACGGCGAGGGCGGCATCGACATCCACGTCGCGACGCAGTGGCTCCACGTCGACCGCGACCAGATCGCCCCCTGCCTCGGGCTCGACCAACGAGCAGGTGCGCGTGCATCTCGCCGGCGTCGGCGGCGCGTTCGGCGGCCGCGAGGATCTCTCGATCCAGATCCACGCCGCGATGCTCGCGCTCCACGCCGACCGACCGGTGAAGATCGTCTACAACCGCGAGGAGTCGTTCACCGGCCACGTCCACCGGCACCCCGCCAAGATCTGGGCCGAGCACCGCGCGACGCGCGACGGGCGCGTCGTCTGCGTGCACATGCGGATCCTCGTCGACGGCGGCGCCTACGCCTCGAGCTCGACGGCGGTGATCTCGAACGCGTCGTCCTTCGCCATCGGCCCCTACCGCGTCGACAACGCGCTGATCGAGGGAACAGCGGTCTATACCAATAATCCGCCCTGCGGCGCGATGCGCGGCTTCGGCGCCGTGCAGACGTGCTTCGCCGCCGAGGCGCAGATGGACCGGCTGGCCGAGGCGCTCGGCATCGACCCGATCGAGCTCCGGCTGCTGAACGCGATCGAGACCGGCGACACGCTCCCGACGGGGCAGATCCTGACGGGCTCGATGCCCGTCGCCGAGGTCATCCGGGCCGCAGCCGCGATCCCCGTGCCCGACGCCGAGGCGCTGCCGCGCGACCCGATCCGGCTGCCCGGCGGGGCCGGCAACACGACGCGCGGCGAGGGTGTCCAGCGAGGCGTCGGCTTCGCGGTCGGCTTCAAGAACATCTGCTTCTCGGAGGGGTTCGACGACTACTGCGCCGCGCGCGTGCAGATCCACGTCGACGGGACGGCCACCGTGCACTGCGCCGGGGTCGAGGTGGGCCAGGGGCTCGTCGGCGTGATCCTCCAGGTCGCGGAGGCCGAGCTCGGGACGAGCGAGATCACGCTCGCGACGAGCACCACGAGCACCGTCGACTCGGCCGGATCGACCTCCGCCTCACGCATGACGTGGATGGCCGCGGGCGCCGTCCGCGACGCCTGCCGCGCGGCGCGTCGAGGAGCGCGCCATCCGTGAGGGCGGCGAGGTCGACGTCGAGCGGATCTACCGCCATGCCCCGACGTTCCCGCTCGATCCCGAGAACGGCCAGGTACTGGGGGAGCGGGCGCACGTCTCGCTCGCAACGTGCGCGATGCGCGTCGTCGCCGAGGTCGACGTCGATCTCGGCCTGACCCGGCTCGTCTGGATCGGTGCTGCCCAGGACGTCGGCAAGGCGCTCAACACCCAGAGCATCACGGGCCAGATCGAGGGCGGCACGGCGCAGGGCATCGGCCTCGCGCTGATGGAGGAGATCCAGACCCGCGACGGGCGGATCACGAACGCGAGCTTCACCGACTACCTGCTGCCGACCGCGCTCGACATGCCGCCCGTCGAGTCGGTGCTGATCGAGGATCCCGAGCCGGACGCTCCCTACGGCCTCAAGGGCGTCGGCGAGCCGCCCACCGTCGTCTCGACCGCTGCGGTCGTCGCCGCGATGCGCGCTGCCACCGGAAGGCCGCTCCATCGCGTGCCGGTGCGGCCGGACGAGATCTGCCTCTAACCCGGGGGAGAGGCTGAAGCCTCGCCCGCGGCGGAATCGCCGCCTCCGGCCGCCGCGGCACCTCTCTCCGGATCACGACGGCGACCGACGTCAGGATCACCGCTGCGCCGGCCGCGATCTGCCACGTGATCACCTCGTCGAGGAAGAGGATGCCGAGCGTGATCGCCACGAGCGGGTTCACGTACGCGTAGGTGGCGACGGTGCCGAGCGACACGTTGGCGACGAGCCAGACGTACGCCGTGTAGCCGAAGATCGAGCCGAACACGATCAGGTAGAGCAGGCCGAGCAGCGAGCGGGTCGACCAGTCGGCCGGGTTGTGCGACTCGCCGTCCGACAGCGCCATCCCGAGCGGGATCAGCAGCAGCCCGCCGGTGAGGCCCTGGACGCCGGCCGTCGTGAGCGCGTCGCCCGGCATCGGCAGCCTCGATGAGAGGAACGTCCCGATCGCCCACGAGAGTGCCGCCGCGACGACGAGGAGCACGCCCGAGACGCTGGCATCGCCGCCGGGCCGCAGAAGGAGGGCAACGCCGATGAACCCGACGCGCCGTTCCGACGAGGGAGGCCCGCGGCGGCCGGTCGCCGGTGCTCGAGCGAAGCACGACGAGCCAGAGCGGCACCGACGCGAAGATCAGCGAGGCGAGCCCGATCGGCACGCGGCGCTCGGCCACGAACAGCAGCGCGTTGCCGCCGATCAGGAGGAGGCCGCAGAGGACGGTCGAGCCGGCCCGCGCCCAGCCGAGCCTGAACGGTCGTCGTGCCGTGCCGGGCGAGGAGCCACCCGCACAGCACCACCCCGACGGTCGTGAACCGGATGCCGGCGGCGAGGATCGGCGGGATCGTCTCACCGGCGAGCTCGATCCCGAGGTAGGTCGAGCCCCAGAGGATGTAGACCGTCCAGAGGGCGATCCACGCGCGCGCGCTCATCGGGTGGGCTCGCGCGGGGTCATGGATCGAAGCTAGCGGTTCGAGGCGTCAACCCGGGGGAGGCCGTCGCCCCGCTGGTCAGCGCTTCAGCGTCAGCGCCGCGCCCGCGGCGAGCAGCGCCAGCCCGAGCACGCGCGTCCACTGGAGCGGCACCGCCTGGATGCCGAACCAGCCGAAGCGGTCGATCACGGTTGCGAGCGTGAACTGGCCGACGATCAGGAACGCGGTCGTCGCGACGATGCCGATCCTCGGCCCGGCGACCGTGATCGCGAGAACGATCACGACGCTCATCACGCCACCGAGCAGCATCCACTTCGGGCCGGTGAACCCCTCGCGGAGACCGCCGACGCTCCGGCGCGTGATGAGGAGGACGACGACGGCCAGGGCGGCGCCGACGAGCACGGCGCACGTCAGCGCCTCGAGGCTGCCGATGCGGTCGCCGAGCCGGCCCTGGGTGGCGATCTGCACGGCCCCGCCGAGGCCTGCGATGAATGCGAACGAGGCCGCAACTCCGGTCGAGCCCATGGCGGTGACGCTACACGCTCGGCGACCGGCGTATCGCTCGCGCCGGCCGTGGCGCCGCGATAGGCTCGCGCCATGAGCGAAGTCCTCACGACCCGTGACGGCGCCGTCCTCACGATCACGCTCAACCGGCCCGACGTCTTCAACGCGTTCAACCGGGCGTTGCACGCGGCGCTCCGGTCGGCGCTCGAGGAGGCTGCGCGATCCGGCCGTGCGCGCCGTCGTGATCACCGGCGCGGGTCGCGGCTTCTCGGCCGGCCAGGATCTCCGCGAGTTCTCGGAGCTGCAGGAGTCGCTGGAGGATGCGCTCGAGGCGACCTACCACCCGAACATCAGGCTGATCCGCGGCGCTCGCCAAGCCGGTCATCGCAGCGGTCAACGGGCCGGTCGCGGGAGCAGGGCTCTCGCTCGCGAGTCGCCTGCGACGTCCGCGTCGCGTCGAGCGCGGCGGCGTTCGTCCCCGGCTTCGTCGGCATCGGCCTCGTGCCCGACTCCGGCGGCACCTGGTTCCTCCACCGCCTGCTCGGGTTCGCGCGCGCGTTCGAGTGGATGTGCTCGAACCGCAGGCTCGATGCAGACGAGGCACTCGCCTGGGGGCTCGTCTCCGAGGTGATCCCGGCCGACGAGCTTCGAGGCGCGGGTGGCGGAGATCGCAGCCACGTGGGCCGCGATGCCGACGCAGGCGGTCGGGATGACGAAGCAGCTGTTCGACCACGCGGGCACCGCATCGCTCGAGGAGCAGCTGGCGCTCGAGGCGCGAGCTGCAACAGGCCTCCGTCGCAACGGCCGACTTCGCCGAAGGAGTCGGCGCCTTCCTCGAGAAGCGGCCTCCCAGCTTCACCGGCGCCTGAGCGGCACCGGCCCTCTGCGCAAGGAGCCCTGATGTCCGAGCAGCTCACCGCCTTCGAGCCCGACGCACCGCGCCGCATCCGATCCACCTCGTCGTCACGGACGACCTGGAGCGGAACCGCCTCACGGTGTTCTTCCGGCTGCTCCTCGCACTGCCGCATCTCATCTGGGTTGCGATCTGGGGCATCGCGGTCTTCTTCGCCGTGATCGCGGCCTGGTTCGTCGGGATCTTCACGGGCCGGGTGCCGGACGGCATTCACGACTTCATCGCGAGATGGGTGCGCTACGCGACGCACGTCAACGCCTACTTCTCGCTCGCGGCGGATCCCTTCCCCGACTTCGGCGGCGCCCCGGGCTACCCGGTCGACGTCGAGATCGCGCCGCCGCAGAAGCAGAGCCGGCTGACGATCTTCTTCCGGGGCATCCTCGTGATCCCCGCCTGCATCGTCCTCTACCTCCTCGGGTACGTGGCCCAGCTCGTGATGTTCTTCGCGTGGTTCATCGCGCTCTTCACGGGCCACCTGCACAGCGGGCTCCGGGACGTGCTCGTCTACTGGCTCCGGTACGCCGCCCAGACCTACGGCTACCAGCTGCTCCTGACCCAGAAGTACCCGTCGTTCTCCGACGACTAGAGGGCCGTTGACCTCGATTCGGACGGTCGACTACCACACGGGCGGCGAGCCGTTTCGGATCGTCACCGGCGGCGTCGAGCCGCTCGCGGGCGCGACGATCCTCGAGCGCCGGCGCGACGCGCTCGAGCGGCTCGACCACGTCCGCCGGCTGCTCGTCAACGAGCCGCGCGGCCACGCCGACATGTACGGCTGCCACGTCGTGCCGGGCGAACGACGACGGCGCCGATCTCGGGCGTCGTGTTCTTCCACAACGCGGGCTACTCGACCGCCTGCGGGCACGGGACGATCGCGCTCGTCACCTGGGCGCTCGACGAGGGCATCGTGGAGCGGCGCGAGGGCGAGAACCGCGTCGTCGTCGACGTTCCCTCCGGCCGGCTCGAGACCGTGGCGACCGTCGTCGACGGCCGCGTCCGCTCGGTCACCTTCCGCAACGTGCCCTCGTTCGTCTGGGCCACGGACGTCCGGGTCGGGGATGTCGCCGTCGACATCGCCTTCGGCGGCGCCTTCTACGCGACGTTGCGCGAGCGGGTCGAGCCGGCGGAGCTGCCGCGCCTGATCGAGCTCGGCCGGGAGATCAAGCGCGGCCTCGAGGCGCAGCACGAGATCGTCCACCCGCTCGAGCCGGAGCTGCGGGACGTCTACGGCGTGATCTTCTGGCAGCACGGAGGGCGAGGCGCCGCTGACCCAGCGCAACGTGACGGTGTTCGCCGACGGCGAGGTCGACCGCTCGCCCTGCGGCTGCGGGCACCTCGGCGCGGCTCGCGCTGCTCGACGCGTCCGGCGATCTGCCCCGCGGCGCCGAGCTGCGCCACCTCTCGATCGTCGGCTCGAGCCTTCACGGGTCGCGTCGTCGACGAGGTGAGCGTCGCGGGGCACCAGGCCGTCGTCACCGAGGTGACCGGCTCCGCCTACCGCACCGGCGAGTCGACCTTCACCCTCGACCCGGACGATCCGCTCGGCGAGGGATTCCTGCTGCGGTGAGGAGGGATACGCTGCGCGGGTGGAGGCCGAGGACGATGCGCTCGTGATGTACCTCGTCGTGCGGCGTCGAACCACCCGTCCGTTCGCCGAGCTCGCGACCGCTGCCGCGCTCGCCTCGCGCCGCTGCGCGACGCGCTACCGCGACGACGAGCGCTGGCACGACGGCTTCGAGGACTGGTGGCGCCATTCGTTCCGCAAGGTCTGCCTGCGGGCCGAGCCGCGCGACTGGGAGGCGGTGCGCGACCTCGACCATGAGCGTGTCGGCGACGTCGCCTGCCTGCCGCCCGTGCGGCGGTCGGCTCGCGACCGCGTCCTCGTCCGGATGCAGACCCTGAACGAGGAGGCGGGTGCGCTGCCTCCTCTCGCCGCCGACCCGGAGCCCGGCTCGCTGACGCTCGTCGTCGCCACCGATCTCGGGATGAGCGCGGGCAAGACCCTGGCCCAGATCGGCCACGCGGCCCTGATGGCGGATCCCGATCCCGACCTCGACCTCGACGTTGTCGGCGCGGCCGCCGACGAATGGGGGCGGCTCGCGCCCGACGCGGTTGCAATCGTGCGGGACGGCGGCCTCACCGAGCTCACACCGGGCTCGGAGACCGTGCTCGTGCTCCAGCGCGCGCACGACGACCAGAGCGAGTAGAGGATGTGCCCGTGGCCCGAGTCCTGATCGTCAATCCATTCGCGAGCGGCGTCAGCGAGCGCAGGCTCGCCGCCGTTCAGGCGGCGCTGCCGGCCGACACCGAGACCGTGCTCACCCAGGCGCGCGGCGACGCGACCGAGCTCGCCGCGGAGTGGTCACCTCTGGCCGAGGCGATCTACGTGTTCTCGGGCGACGGCACCTACAACGAGGTGATCAACGGCCTCCGCGCCGACATCCCGGTCGGGTTCGTGCCGGGAGGCGGCACCAGCGTGCTGCCACGGGCACTCGGCCTGCCGCGCGACCCCGCCCGTGCGGCGCTGCGCGTCGCGAACGGGACGCCGCGGCGGATCTCGCTCGGCCGGATCAACGGCCGCATGTTTGCGTTCAACGCCGGCATCGGCTTCGACGCGGAGCTCGTCCGTCGCGTCGACGCGAAGGGCCGCCGGGCGGACGGCAAGCGGCCCGGGCGACATCGCGTTCAGCTGGACGGTCGTCAAGGCGCTCGTCGACCATCGGTTCCGGTACGAGGCGGCACTCGAGGTCGAGGGGCTCGGCCGGGCCGCGTTCGCGCTGATCGCCAACTGCTCGCCGTACACGTATGCCGGGTCGCTCGGCCTGCGCTTCGTCCCCGGCGCGTCGTTCGAGGGCGGCCTCGACATCGTGGCGCCGATCGAGGTGCGGCCGCGCGCCGTGCCGCGACTCGCCACGCAGGCGTTGCGCGGCAAGCCGGGCGCCGACGACGTGCTCGTCGGCCACGACCTCGACCGGATCGTGATCCGCTGCGACACGCCGCTGCCGGTGCAGGTCGACGGCGAGGACATCGGCGACGTGACGGAGGCGGAGATCGTCGCCGTCCGCGATGCGCTGACGGTCCTCACCTAGAGGCCGGCGTGCTGGCTGGGTCCGACTTCAGTCGGACGCCGGGGTAACCCATTACGCTGGCTGCCATGGCACACGCGTTCACGTTGCCGGATCTGGGAGAGGGCCTGACCGAGGGCGAGATCGCGCGCTGGCTCGTGCGCGAGGGCGATGCCGTCGTCGAGAACGAGCCGATCGTCGAGATCCAGACGGACAAGGCAACGGTCGAGGTCGGCTCGCCGGTCGACGGAATCGTCCTCCGGATCCTGGCCCGGGACGGCGAGATGGCCGAGGTCGGGCTCGACGCTGGCATTGATCGGCGCTCCGGGTGAGCAGCTGTTGCATTCCGTCGCGACGCTGCCGCTACGAGAAGCCCGAGCCCGCGGAGCCCATCGTGGCCGTCGTCGGCTCGGAGCCGCTCGAGGCGTTGACGCTCCATCGCCTGGCCCGCGACCTCTCGGTCGACTTCGCGTCGATCACGGGGACCGGACCGGGCGGCCGCGTCACCGAGGCCGACGTTCGCGCTGCGGCCGCTCCGCTCGAGGGGCGGCGCGTGCCGGTGCGCGGGATCAGGCGCGCGATCGTCGAGCAGGTCGAGCGCACGCACCGCGAGATCCCGGCCGTGACGTTCGTCGAGGAGTGCGATTTCACGGGCCTCGACCTCGATCTTCTCGTCGCGACCTCGCTGCGGGCAGCGGCGGGCGCGCTCGGCGAGTTCCCGGAGCTCAATGCGCGGATCGACGACGACGAGATCGTGCTGCTCGACCGCTACGACCTCGGCGTCGCCGTCGACACCGAGGCGGGCCTCGTCGTCCCGGTTGTCCGTGGCTGCGACCGGCTCTCGATCGCCGAGATCGACGCCGAGATCCACCGGCTCGCTGCGGGTGCCCGCGCCGGCACGCTCCAGCCCGACGAGCTGCGCGACTCGACGTTCACGGTCACGAGCGCGGGCAAGCTCGGCGGCCTCTTCGTGACCCCGCTGATCAACCACCCGGAGGTCGCGATCCTCGGGCTCCACCGCATCGGGCCGCGCCCCGTCGTGCGAGACGGCGAGATCGTCGTGCGTCAGATGGGCAACATCTCGGTCACCTTCGACCACCGCGTGATCGACGGCGCCCGCGCCGGAGCCTTCGGCGCCGACGTGATTCGTCGGCTGGAGAGCACGCCCGTCCGTACACTGACTCTCCGAAATGGGTAGGCAGTAGACATGACGGAGTGGTGGCTGATCGGGATCACGGTCGGGATCGGCGTTGCCGCGGGCATCGCGTTCGCGGGCGCGCTGGCCGGGCTGCGCTTCGGGTTCGCCAGCTCGCTGCTCGGCGCGATCCTCGTCGGCGTCGGAGCGGGCCTCCTCGTCAACGGCTGGACCGGTGGCGTCGGGGGCGTGGTCGGCGGCATCGTCGGCTCGATCTCTGCAGCCACCGTCGTCCGTGGCGCCGCCCGCCGGGGAGCGACGACCGGTGGCACGGCCTTCCTCCTGCTCGGCGTCGCGATCGTCGTCGGCCTGCTTGCCCTGATTCCCGTGGTCGGGTTCGTCGAGGCGGTCGTGCTGCCCGTGCTTGCCGCTCGCCGGGCACGCCAGAGCCCGGACAAGTACGCCGGGCTCCGCTCGCTCGCGAAGTGACGCTCCGAAGCCACTGATCCTCGTCGTCATCGACGGCCTCACTCCGTCGATGTTCGAAGGGGCGATCGGCTCCGGCGAGACGCCGACGCTCGCAGCCCTCGCGGCGCAGGGCTCGTACCGCCGCGCCATCTCCGTCTTCCCCTCGCTGACGCCCGTCTGCCTCTCGTCGATCGCGACCGGCGCGCACAGCGACATCCACGAGATCCCGCATCTCGTCTGGTACGACCGCGCGCGAGCAGCGGCTCGTCGAGTACGGCAGCTCGTTCGGAGCCGTTCGCGCCGCAGGGATCGGCCAGACCCTGCGCGACACGCTCGTCAACATGAACCGGCAGCACCTCGGCGCCGGTGCGCGCACCCTGTTCGAGTCGCTCGCCGACGCCGGCCTCCGCACGGCGGCGGTCAACTTCACCGCCTACCGCGGCCGCACGCCGCACCGGTCGTCGCTGCCGCTGCTCGGCGACGTGCTGGGGCCGGAGCGGTTCTTCTTCTACAACCTCTTCAGCTCCGACCGCACCGGCGCGCCGCTCTCGTGGCGCAACCGGCCGGCCGGATCGATCGACGCCTACGCGGCGGCGGTCGGCCGCTGGCTCGTCACGCGCGATGCCTTCGACTTCCTCGTCTTCTACCTCTCCGACTACGACTACGCGTCCCACGAGCATGGCCCCGACACGGCGCTCGAGACGCTGCAGCGCTGCGACGACGCGATCGGCTCGCTCGTCGAGGCGGGCGGTGGGATGGATGCGTTCCTCGAGCGCTACTCCGTGGTCGTGATGGCAGATCACGGGCAGACGAAGGTGCGCGAGGCGACCTCGCTCGCCGAGGTCTACGCGGACGTCGAGGGCGTCCTGCCGCTGGGCTCGAATCGCGCCGCCCACCTCTACCTCCAGCCGGGCTGCGCGCCTCGAGCCGCGGGCAGGTCGCGGCCCGCCTCGACGGCGTGAAGGCCGCCGAGGTGACGCTGTTCCGCGAAGGCGACGAGCGCCGTCGCGCGTCGCGACGGAGAGGAGCTCCACTTCGCGCCGGCTGCCGGTGGCCTGTTCGCGCTCTCGGGCGATGCATCGATCCTCGACCATCCCGACGCGCTCGCCCGCACCTGGGCGGCGCTCGCGAACCCGAACGCCGGCGAGATCCTCGTCTCGGCAGCCGAGGGCTACGAGTTCGCCGACCTCGGCGGCGGCGATCACGTCGGCGGCGGCTCGCACGGCTCGCTCGTCACGGGCGATTCCGAGGTGCCGCTGCTCCTCGTCGACGTCGAGGGCACGGCGGCGAGCATCGTCGACGTCGCACCGCTCGTCCTCGCCCATTTCGGTGTCGCGGCCCCCGCGTATGCACTGGGCCGCGCCGCATGAGCCGCTACCCTCGCCGAACGTGATCGAGCCGCCTGCGACGACCTCCGGCCAGGGCACCGCGCAGCGGGTCGGCAACGCGCTCGGCCGGCGCAGCAACTGGGAGCAGCTCGCGAAGTTCTGCGTCGTCGGCGCGAGCGGCTACGTCGTCAACCTCTGCGTCTACGTGCTGCTCTTCAAGTACGCGGGGCTCCACTACCTCCCGGCCGCGGTCGGGTCCTTCCTCGTCGCGGTGGCGAACAACTACACTGCTGAACCGGCTCTGGACGTTCAAGGAGCACCAGGGCAGCGTCGCCTACCAGGGGCCGCGGTTCCTCGTCGTCTCGACGCTGGCGCTCGGAGCGAACCTCGTCGTCCTCTACGTGCTCGTCAGGCTCGGTGTCGGCGCGATCCCGGCGCAGGCGATCGCGATCGTTCTCGTGACGCCGCTGAACTTCGTCGGCAACAAGCTCTGGTCTTTCCGCCGGTGAAGCGGTGGGCGTGCGCCGTGGCGCTCGCGCTGCTGCTCGCGCCGGCCGCCGGCGCCGCCGACACGAGCGGCGCAGCCACCGACACCAGCCGGCTACCACGCCGACCGGCAGCAGCACCGCCGGCACGACCGACCCGCTCGGGATCAGCGGCGGCGACGGCTCGGTCGAGGAGCCGTTTGCGCCCTCACCCGAGAACGGGCCGGCTGACGAAGGCCGTCGCCATCGCCGACTTCCTCGCGCATCCCAAGGTCGCGCACTGGCTCGAGCGCTATCCACCGAAGCCGCAGACCGATGCCACGTTCGACAAGGCGACGCAGCGATGGACGGTGATGGTGTGGTCGGGGCGTCGCCGGCGAGATCGCCCTCGGGAAGGTCGAGGACTGCGGACGGGCGGGTGTCGGAGGCGCTGCACCGGGCCCGCAGGTCGCGTGGGGGATGGCGCGAGGGCGGGTCGGCTCGTTCGGCGGCAAGATCCTCAACGCCTGGTGGATGTGGACGGCGCTCAGCGTCATCTTCTTCCTCGGGCTCGTCGACCGGCGCCGCATTCTCTCGTGGCACACGGTCGACCTGCTCGGCGCTGCTCTCGTTCGGCTTCTCGCTGCTCTTCTTCAACCGCGGCCACATCTTCATGAGCGCGTCGCTCGGCGCGCTGCCGCTCGCGTACCTCGTCGTCCGCACCTCGTGGATCGGCTTCCGCGGCCGCGCGTGCGAACCCGGCGCTCTCCTGGCCCGTCTGGCTGCTCGCGGGGCTCGCCGTCTTCCTCGGCGGGCTGCGGATCGGCCTCAACCTCGAGACGCCGCGCGGCGTGATCGACGTCGGCCTCGCAGGCGTGATCGGCGCCGACCGGATCCTCGACGACCAGGCGCCGTACGGCCACATGCCGGACACCGCGGGCACGCGCCTGCGGCCCGGCCGACTCCGACGGAGCGATCCGCGACCACATCCAGACGAACGGCCGCTGCGAGTCCGCCAACGCCCGCGGCGACACGTACGGGCCGATCGCCTACCTCGCCTACGTCCCCGCTGTGCTCACGCTCGGCTGGTCGGGCAAGTGGGACTCTCTGCCGGCCGCCCACGCGACGGCGATCGCCTTCGACCTGCTCGTCGTCCTCGGCCTGTTCCTCGTCGGCCGGCGCTTCGGCGGCACGCCGCTCGGTACCGCGCTCGCGTTCGGCTGGGTGGCGTTTCCCGTTCACCGCCTACGCGATGAACTCGAACTCGAACGACACGATCATGCCCGCGATCCTCGTCTGGGGATTCTGGCTCTCGACCTCCGCCGTGCGCCCGGGGTGCGACGATCGCGCTCGCCGGCTGGACGAAGTTCGCCGCGCTGCTGCTCGCGCCGCTCTGGCTCACCTATCCGAACGGGCTCCGTCCCGCGCACCGCGGCGAAGTTCGCAGTCGGCTTCGTCGTCGCGACGCTCGCCGTGTTCTCGATCCTGCTGTTCGAGCCGAGCCTCGACGCACGGCGGTGCACGACGTTCGTCGACCGCACGCTCGGCTACCAGCTCGACCGCGACTCGCCGTTCTCGCCCTGGGACTGGGGCCAGTACCACGCGCGCGGGATCCCGAACCTCCATGCCGTGCAGGTGATCCTGCAGGTCGGCGTCCTCGCGCTCGCAGGCGTCGTCGCGGCGATCCCGCTGCGCAAGGGCCCGCTCGAGCTCGCCGCGCTGAGCGCTGCCGTGCTCGTCGGCTTCGAGCTCACGCTCACCCACTGGTCGTACCTCTACATCCCGTGGTTCCTGCCCTTCGTCCTGCTCGCGCTGCTGCTGCCGCGGCGCGAGCCGGATCCTGTGCGCGAGCCGGCGCCGGAGCCTGACGCTCGAAGCCGGCATGCCTGCGGCGCTGCCCGAGCCGCAGTGAGCACCCGCACCGCCTTCCTCGCGCTGATCGCGGTGGCGGCTGCCCTCGCCGTCGGCCTCGTCGTCGGCAGCTCGAGGGCGCTCCGGAGATCACCGATACGCCCGTCTACCAGCTTCTACGGCGAGCGGATCGCGGGCGGCGACGTGCCGTACCGCGACTTCAGCGTCGAGTACCCGCCCGGAGCGCTGGTGCCGTTCGTCGTGCCCGCTCTCGCTCACGTCGTCGCAGGACGCGCTACGACACGGCCTTCGCGACGCTGATGGTCTTCGCCGCTCGGCGCGGCTGCCGTGCTCATCGTGCTCTCGCTGGTCGCACTCGGCGGCTCGACCGCTCGACATCGTGCTGTCGGTCGGCGGCGTTCCTGGCCGGGGTGGCGCTGCTCGGGCCGTTCGTGCTGACGCGCTTCGACCTCTACGCCGCCACGCTCACGCTCGCCGCGGTCTGCGCGATCCTCTACCGCCGCCGAACGCTCGGGCCGGTGCTGCTCGGCGTCGCGATCGCGACGAAGATCTACCCGGCCGTGCTCCTGCCGCTGCTCGTCGCGCGAACGTGGCGGCGCGAGGGCCGGCCGGCGGCGCTGACGGCGCTCGGCGGTGACCGTCGGCACGTCGCTGCTCATCTACCTTCCGTTCGCGGTCGTCGCGCCCGAGGGCGTCGTGCGGAGCGTCTGGCGCCAGCTCGGGCGGCCGCTGCAGATCGAGAGCCTCGGCTCGGCGTGTTGCTCGCGCTCCACCACGCGCTCGGCATGCCGCTCGGCTGGGCGTCCGGCTCGGGCTCGCAGAACCTGACCGGGACCGTCGCCACGGTCGCCTCGGCCGCTGACGACGATCGCCGGCGTTGCGGCGCTCGCGCTCGTCTGGGTGCGCTATGCCCGCGGCGATGCCGAGAGCGACGCGCGGTTCGTGCGCTACGCGGCCGCCGCGGTCGTCGCCTTCGTCGCGTTCGGCAAGGTCGTCTCGCCGCAGTTCCTGATCTGGCTGCTCGCGATCGTCGTGCTCGTCCAGGGACGCCAGGGGCATCGCCGCGATCGCGCTGCTCGTCGTCGCGTGCGCGCTCACGCGCGTGCTGGTTTCCGAGCGACTACTGGGAGCTCGTGAAGCAGTTCGATCCCACCGCCTCGTGGCTCGTGCTCGTCCGCGACCTCGTGCTCGTCGCCGCTCTTCGCCGCGCTCGTCGTCAGTGGCAGGCGCGGGACGGCAGGACCCGGTCAGGGCCAGGGAACTCGAACCGGCCTGATCGCCGTCGCCCGGCCGCTCGCGGCGTCGCACTCGACGAGCACGCCCTCGATCCGGACGCCGCCCGTCGGCGACCTCGAAGCGCACCGGCATCCCCGTGCGCATCCGCTGGGTGGCGAGCGTCGGTCTTGACGCCGATCACCGAGTCGTGCGGGCCCGGTCATCCCGACGTCCGTGATCGCGGCCGTGCCGCCGGGCTGCACGCGCGCGTCGGCCGTCTGCACGTGCGTGTGCGTGCCGACGACGGCGGTCACGCGACCGTCGAGCCAGCTGGGCGAGCGCGATCTTCTCGCTCGTCGCCTCGGCGTGGACGTCGACGAGGATCGACGGGCGTCGTCTCCCGCAGCCTCGTCGACGAGCTCGTCGACGATCTCCCACATGCTCCGCGCCGGCTGCAGCGAGAGCGAGCCCATCACGTTGATCGACGCCGACCGGGGTGCCGTCGAGGGCGGCGACGACGGTGACGCCCTTGCCGGGGCCGGACTCGCGGGAGGTTCGCGGGCCGGATCACGCGATCCGACGCAGGCGAGGTACGGCGCCGATCTCCTGCCGCCGCCAGGTGTGGTTGCCGAGCGTGATCGCGTCGGCCCCGGCGGCGAGGAGGCGATCGGCGAGCTTCGGCGTGATCCCGACGCCGTCGGCGACGTTCTCGCCGTTGACGATGCAGACGCGAGGCGTCGAGCTCCGTCCGCAGCGACGCCAGCCGGTCCTCGAGCGCCTCGCGGCCCGGCCGCCCGACGACGTCCCCGATGAAGAGGATGTTCTACGGGAGCGATCCGGCAGCCGGGTGCACGTCGATCGCGACGTTGTTGCCGCGAGCGCGCGCGTGCTTCGCGAGCGCCTGCCGCTCGACGGCCGCCACGTCGACGACCGATGCCGAGCTTGGAGGACGACGCGAGCACCGGGCTGCCGACCGCAAGCGACGGGTCGGGCTCGAGATGGCTGAGCGTGACGATCAGCGCCGGGGCGGCGCTCGGCCGCACGTCGATCCGCGAGCCGTACGCCTTGCCGTCGATCACGAAGTCCGAGATCGAGACGACGGTGCCGTCGACCGGCGAGTAGACGTCGGTCCCCGGCGCCGCACCGACGTCGAGCACCTCGGTGCCCGGCCCGCCCTCGAGCTGGTACCAGACCGGCCCTTCCTGCGAGGAGCCCGCGATCCGGCGCCAGAGGCGGGCGAGCAGGCCCTCGTTGGCCTGGCGGCCGACGGGGCTGAGCGCCATCGCGCCACCGTCCTCGCCGTGGAACCCGATCGCGGTCACGGCCTCCCCGGCGATCGGCAGCTTGATCTGGAGGTTCCCGACGGTCGCCAGGGGCTCCGGCTCGGGCGGCACGCCGCTCGCGACCGGCGTCGAGGCGGTCGTCGTGGCGACCGGCTCGGGCGAGCTGGAGCCGAACGCGGTCAGGATCAGGGTGACGAGGGCGAGAGCGGCGACGATCCCGATGACGGCCAGGCGGCGGGCGCGATGCTGCGCGCGCTGCCGTCGGGCACGGTGCCGGGCCGCTCGCCGGGTGCGCGGCGTGGCCATCGGGGCCACCGTAGCGGACGTTTCACCACTCCTCAACGGTCTCGGGCGCCTCTGAAAGCCGATTCCCGCGGCTACGATCGGGCCATGAGCGAGCCTTCCGGCCCGATCATCCGGGTTCCCGCGCTGGATCCAGCTCGTCGGCCTGCCCGTCGGGCTCCTGATCGTCTGGATGCTCGCGGGAATCCTCGGCCACGCGATCTTCCTCTTCCTCGTCGCGGCCGTGATCGCGTTCCTGCTCAACCCGCTCGTGCGCGACCTGCAGCGGCTGCGGCTACCGCGCGGGGTCGCGGTGGCGCTCGTCGTCCTCCTCTTCGCCACCGCGGTCGCGGTGGTCGGTGCTCGTGCTCGGCAGCATCGTCGTCGACCAGACCCGCTCGGCCACCGATCGGATCGACAGCTACGTCACCGTCGACGGGCGACGGGGGGAGGACCGGGGCCGAACAGGACATCGACCGGCTCCAGCACTGGCTCGACACCCACGGCCTGGAGCGCGTTCGGATCGAGAAGCAGGCGACCGACTGGACCGACAACCTCGGAGCCGGCGAGATCTCGAAGTACACGCAGGATGCGATCTCGTTCGCCCAGGGAGCGGCGTTCTCGATCGTCGTGACGCTGTTCAACATCGTCCTGATCGTCGTCATCGCGATCTACATGCTGCTCGACATGGAGCGCCTCGAGCGGCTCGTCGACCGCCGCTTCCCACCCGGAGACGGCCTCGCCGCTCACGCTGCGCATCGAGAAGGCGCTTTCGAGCTACGTGCGCGGCCAGCTGATCCTCTCGACCGTGATCGGCCTCAGCGCCGGGATCGGCATGTGGATCCTCGGTCGCACCGGGCTCGTGCCGGGAGCCGACAAGTACGCGCTCCTGTTCGGCGTCTGGACCGCCGTGATCGAGGTGATCCCCTACATCGGGCCCTGGCTCTCGGCCGTGCCGCCCGCGATCTACGCGCTCGTCGTCCATCCGGTCTCGGTGTTCTGGGTGCTCGCGCTCTTCGTCTTCATCTACCAGGTCGAGGGTCACATCGTGGTGCCGAACGTGATGGCGAGCGCGCTCCGCCTGCACCCGCTGCTCGTCATCTTCGGCCTGCTCGCGGGCGGCGAGCTGTACGGCATCGCCGGCGTGTTGCTCGCGTTGCCGACGATGGCGGCCGCGCGTGCGATCTGGGAGTTCTTTGCCGAGCGGGTGCAGTTCGACTCCTGGGATGACGGCCGGCCGCCACCGCTCGATCTCGAGCTGGAGCTACCCGACTGACGTACCCTTGCCTCGATGAGCGGCTTTCCCGTCACCCGGCTGCGGCGACTGCGTCGCACGGACACGCTGCGCGCGCTCGTGCGCGAGACGCGGCTGTCGCTCGACGATGTCGTGATGCCGCTCTTCGCCTGCCCCGGCGAGGGCATCGTCCGTCCCGTCGACCGGGCTCGACGGCGATCGCCCAGCGCTCGGTCGACGAGATCGTGCGCGAGGCGGCCGAGCTCGCGGCGCTCGGCGTGCGCGCCGTGATGCTGTTCGGGATCCCGGAGGAGAAGGACGAGGAAGGCTCCGGCGCCTGGGATGAGGCCGGCATCGTGCAGCGGGCGCTGCGCGCGCTGCGGGCAGAGGTGCCGGGCCTGACGCTCGTCACCGACGTGTGCCTGTGCGAGTACACGAGCCACGGTCACTGCGGCGTGCTGCGCGACGGCGAGGTCGAGAACGACGAGACGCTCGAGCTGCTCGCCCGCACGGCGGTGAGCCATGTCGAGGCCGGCGCCGACGTCGTCGCGCCGAGCGACATGATGGACGGCCGGGTCGGCGCGATTCGCGAGGCGCTGCCGCAGACACCGATCATCGCCTACGCCGCCAAGTACGCCTCCGCCTTCTACGGCCCCTTCCGCGAGGTCGCCGAGTCGACGCCGTCCTTCGGCGACCGTCGCGGCTACCAGATGGATCCGCCGAACGTCCGCGAGGCGCTGCGCGAGTGCGCGCTCGACCTCGAGGAAGGCGCCGACGCCCTGATGGTCAAGCCCGCGCTGCCCTACCTCGACGTGATCCGCGCCGTCCGCGAGCGGTTCGACTGCCCGGTCGCGGCCTACAACGTCTCCGGCGAGTACGCGATGGTCAAGGCCGCCGCCGCTGCCGGCCACCTCGACGAGCAGGCGGCCGCGCTCGAGTCGCTCGTCGCGATCAAGCGCGCCGGCGCCGATCTGATCTTCACGTACTGGGCCAAGGATCTCGCACGGTGGCTCTGATCCGCTCAGCGCTCTACGACCGCGCCCAGCGCCTGATCCCGGGCGGTGTCAACTCGCCGGTGCGCGCGATGCGCAGCGTCGGCCTCGACGAGCCGCTGTTCATGCGCAGCGGCGTCGGCCCGTTCATCGAGGACGTCAACGGCAACCGGTACGTCGACTGGGTGCTCTCCTGGGGGCCGCTGCTCTTCGGGCACGCCGACCCGACGACGCTGGCGGCGGTCTCGGAGGCGCTCGCGCGCGGGACGACGTTCGGCGCACCGACCGAGGGCGAGGTCGACCTCGCTGCCGAGATCGTCGACGCGGTGCCGTCGATCGAGATGGTGCGGCTCGTCTCGTCCGGCACCGAGGCGGCGATGAGCACCGTCCGGCTCGCGCGCGCGGCGACCCGCCGCGACCGGCTGATCAAGTTCGCCGGCAACTACCACGGCCACGTCGATGCGCTGCTCGCGAGCGGCGGCTCGGGCCTGATGACGCTCGGCATCCCGTCGACGCCGGGCGTGCCCGTCGGGCGTCGCCGCCGACACGATCGTGCTGCCGTTCAACGACATCGACGCCGTTGCCGCGGCCGTGGCCCAGTACGGGGAGGGGCTCGCAGCGATCCTCGTCGAGCCGGTCGCCGGCAACATGGGCGTCGTCCCGCCGGCCCCCGGCTTCCTCGAGGCGCTGCGGGCGCTCTGCGACGCGAGCGGCGCGCTGCTCGTCTTCGACGAGGTGATCACCGGCTTCCGCGTCGCCCGCGGCGGCGCGCAGGAGCGCTACGGCGTCATGCCGGATCTGACGATCCTCGGCAAGATCGTCGGCGGCGGGCTGCCCGCGGCCGCGTTCGGCGGCCGCGCCGAGCTGATGCAGCGGCTCGCTCCCGTCGGCGACGTCTACCAGGCAGGAACGCTCTCGGGCAATCCCCTCGCCACCGCCGCAGGCATCTCGGTGCTCCGCCGGCTCCGCGACCCGGAGGTCTACGAGGAGCTCGAGCGCCGCGGCGCCCGGCTCGAGGCCGGCCTCGCCCCGTTCGGCACCGTGCAGCGGGTCGGCGCGATGCTGACCCTGTTCTGCCAGGACGGCGCCGTGACGCGACTACGACGACGCCGTGCGCTCCGACACGGAGCGGTACGCGGCGCTCTTCCGGCACCTGCTCGACCGCGGCATCTACGTGGCACCGTCCCAGTTCGAGTGCATGTTCGTCTCGCTCGCGCACGGCGACGACGAGATCGACAGGACGATCGAGGCCGTTGGCGACTTCTTCGACAGCTGAGGCCGACGTCTGGGAGATCCTCGCGGCAGAGGCGGCGGCCGAGAGCCCGCTCTGGGGCGAGTCGCTCCGGCCCGCCGGCGAGCGCGAGACCGTCCCCGTCTTCTCGGACGCTCTGCGAGCCGGCGTACGCGCTCGGAGTCGAGACGATCTACGAGGGCTACCTGCTCCACTACGGCCGGCCGCGGCTCTTCGCGCCGGCCGACTCCGACACGGCGCTCCTGCTCGGCGACTACCTCTACGCCCACGGGCTCGTCCGGATCGCGGCGACCGGCAGCGTCGAGGCGGTGCACGATCTCGCCGAGCTCATCTCGCTCTGCGCGCAGGCGCGCGCCGAGGGCCGGCCCGGCGAGGCCGAGGCGTGGGCGGCGACCGCGGCACTGCTCGGCCGGGGCGCGCTCGACGCGGCCCGCGCGGAGCTGAGCGAGCGCGGCGACCCGGCGCCGCTCGCGCGAGCTCGCGCGGGCCGCCGCGGGCGACGCGCGGTCGAGCGCGCATGTGTCGCGCACGACCTCCGCGTGCAGTAAAGTCACGGCACGATGCTCGCCTCGCTCCTGCTCCTCGCAGACGCCGCCGAGGAAGGCCGCAAGGTCGTTCTCTCGATGCTCGCGGTGGGCCTCGATCTTCGTCCTCGTGATCGCGATCGGCGAGCTCGTGCACTACCTCGGCGCGAAGAAGAAGGCCCGCACGCCCTCCCGCACGCTGTAGGTTCGCGAGCGGCGCTCAGCCTGCCGCCCCGCGCGTCGGCCACCACCTAGACTGACGGCGCATGGCGAGCCCCGTGTCTGACCTGCGCGAATGGATCGCCCTCCTCGAGAAGGAAGGCGAGCTCGTCCGCATCTCCGCCGAGGTCGACCCCGATCTCGAGATCACGGAGATCGTCGACCGCGTCGTCAAGGCCGGCGGGCCGGCGCTCCTGTTCGAGAACCCGAAGGGCGCCAAGCATCCGCTGCTGATCAACCAGTTCGGCACCGAGAAGCGGATGTGCATGGCGTTCGGGGTCGAGAAGCTCGACGACCTGGCCGACAAGCTCGGCGAGATCCTCGAGCTGCAGCCGCCGCAGGGCCTCGTCGACAAGGTGCGCTCGCTCGGCAAGCTCAAGTCGATCGCCGACTCGATGCCGAAGGAGGTTTCGAAGGCGGCCTGCCAGGAGATCGTGATCACGGGTGACGACGTGAACCTCGACGTGCTTCCGATCCAGCGCTGCTGGCCGCTCGACCCGGCGCCGTTCATCACGCTCCCCGCCGTGATCACGAAGGACCAGGCGACCGGCGTCCGCAACGTCGGCATGTACCGGATGCAGAAGATCGACCGCCGCTCGACGTTCATGCACTGGCAGATCCACAAGGACGGCCGCGCCGACCTGCGGGCGGCGCCGGACGGCCGGATCCCGGTCGCCGTCGCGCTCGGGCTCGACCCGGTCACCGCCTACTCGGCGAGCGCGCCGCTGCCGAAGCACATCGGCGAGCTGATGGTCGCCGGCTTCCTCAAGGGCTCGGCGGTGCAGCTCGTCAAGTGCAAGACCGTCGACCTCGAGGTGCCCGCCAACGCCGAGATCGTGCTCGAGGGCTGGGTCGACCGCACCGACGTCGGGATCGAAGGCCCCTTCGGCGACCACACCGGCTTCTACACCCCGCCCGAGGAGTTCCCGATCTTCCGCATCACCGCGATCACGATGCGGCGCGACGCGATCTATCCGTCGATCGTCGTCGGCAAGCCGCCGGCCGAGGACGAGTGGCTCGCCAAGGCGACCGAGCGCATCTTCCTGCCGGCGATCCGGATGAGCGTGCCCGAGATCGTCGACTACGACCTGCCGACAGCAGGCACGTTCCACAACTGCGTCATCGTCTCGATCCGCAAGAGCTTCCCGGGCCACGCGCGGAAGGTGATGCACGCGATGTGGGGGCTCGGGCTGATGAGCCTGACGAAGTCGGTCGTCGTCGTCGACGAGCACGTCGACGTGCACGACTACGAGCAGGTCTTCTTCTACGCCTGCGCGAACGTCGACCCGGCGCGCGACATCCTGCTCAGCGAGGGCCCGATCGACCAGCTCGACCACGCGACCACGATCCAGGCGTACGGGGGCAAGATCGGGATCGACGCGACGGCGAAGGGCCCCGACGAGGGCCGCCGCGAATGGCCGCCCGAGATCGAGATGAGCCCCGAGATCCGCGCGCGCGTCGACGCGCGCTGGGGCGAATTCGGCCTTGGCGCCGCACCCTCCGACCCGGACGTGCAGAATGGTGCGCGTGCCCGGACATTGACGCAGCTGTTGCGTCGTTGACAGGCATGCACCCCGGAATGTTGAATCATGCGATGGAGAGCAGCGAGTGACCGAGAATCCTGACGACACTCCGCAGGCACCGGGCCAAAGCCTCTGGCCGATCGGCTTCGCCATCGGCGTCGCCGTCGTCCTCGTCGGCCTCGTCATCAGCGTCGCGGCGCTCGTCCTCGGCGCCGCTGCTCACGATCGTCTTCGGCCTGCTCTGGATCCGCGACGCCTCGCGCGCGCATGCGCCCGTCGACTCGGCGCCGGCGCACGAGCTCATGGGCGACACGCCGTCGCCGGGCCTCGCCGCCGCGGAGGAGCAGCACCTCGAGACGTACGGCCGCGCGGGCTTCCTCTCGCTCGCCACGATCGGCCTCGGCGGTCTCATCGGCGTCGGCGTCGTGCTGCCGTCGCTCGGCTTCGCCGTGCTGCCCTCGTTCATGGGTGAGGGAGTCGAGACGAACGACGTCGACCTCGGCCCGATGTCGAACTTCCCGGAAGGGACGTTCGTGATCACCACCTTCATCGCCAACAAGGCGCAGGGTGACGTCTCCAAGCGCACGGCCTACATCCGCAACAACGGGCTCAGCGCGAACAAGGAGCCGAGCTTCACGATCATCTACAGCCGCTGCGTCCACCTCGGCTGCCCCGTGCAGCCGAACGGGCCGATCGACGACAAGGTCGTCACGTACAAGGACGTCACGCTGAAGAAGGTCGTGCCCTCCGGTTTCGGCTGCCCGTGCCACGGCGGCGCCTACGACGTCGAGGGCAACCGGGTCGCCGGGCCGCCCGTCCGCTCGCTCGACCGCTACGCCTTCTCGATCGTCAACGGCAACCTCGTCGCTCGGCAAGCACTTCTCCGTCGGCACGGTCGAGGGCACCGGCGCGGATGCGAAGATCAGCCGCTACCGCCAGGCGTACCCCGGCGTCCACGTCGACGGCATCGAGCGCTGGCTCTATCCGATCCCGGTGCCGGGGTCCTGACGATGGCCAAGTCCGCCCGCCAGAAGCAGATCGAGACCGTCGCGCTCTACCCGCTGGACTGGGTCGAGGAGCGCTCCGGTCTCGTCGGCTACACGAAGTGGTTCCTGTTCCGCAACGTCCCCCGTGACGTCAACTGGATGCAGACGCTCGGCGCGGCGACGCTCACCGCCTTCCTCGTGCAGGCGACGACCGGCGTCTTCCTCGCGATGTACTACAAGCCCGATCCGAACAGCGCCTACGAGTCGATCCAGAACATCACGAACGAGGTCACGCTCGGCTGGCTCGTCCGCGGCATGCACAAGTGGGGCGCGAGCCTCTTCATCATCCTGATGTTCCTGCACATGGGCCGCACGTTCCTGTTCGGGGCCTACAAGTACCCGCGCGAGCTCAACTGGATCATCGGCGTCCTGCTGCTCGCGACCGGCATGGCCGAGGGCTTCACCGGCTACCTGCTGCCGTGGGATCAGACGGCGTACTGGGCGACGGTGGTCGGCATCAACATCAATGCGACGGCGCCGATAGCCGGGCCCTTCCTCGCCCAGTTCCTCCAGGGCGGGTCCCAGATCGGGCCGGACACGCTGTCGAAGTTCTACTCGCTCCACATGCTGGTCATCCCCGGCGGCCTGATGGCGCTGATCGGCCTCCACCTCTACCTCGTGATCCGGCTCGGCGTCACCTCGCCGCCGTGGTCGAAGGTCGCCGCCGGCCGTCCCCGTGACGGCGAGCCGCACCGAGCGGCTTCGGCGAGTACCGCCAGGGCCTCATCCGCGAGCACAAGGCAGAGGGCGCGCAGGAGGACGGCGAGTAATGGCCAGCAAGGCGCAGCAGGAGCGGCGCGCGGAGTTCAAGCGCTACAAGGAGGACGTCGCCAAGGAGGGGAAGCCGTTCTTCCCCTACGCGATCCTGCACGACACGATCATGTCGCTCGTCGTCGTGGTCGTGATCATCGGCCTCGCGGTGATCTGGAAGTTCACGTCGGACGACGGCGACATCGGCCCGCTCGGGCCGCTCTACACCGACAAGGCCGACCCGGGCACGACGAACTTCGTGCCGCGCCCCGACTGGTTCTTCTACTTCCTCTTCTACCTCCTGCGCATCTTCAAGTGGCCGGAGACGGTCGTCCTCGGCACGATCGGGATCCCGACGATCCTGCTCATGCTCCTGATCGGGCTCCCGTTCTTCGATCGCCGGCCCGAGCGCGCGGTGCTGCGGCGCCCGGTCGCGTTCGTCGCCGCGATCCTCGTCATCCTCTCGATGGGCGTGCTGACCTGGAAGGGCGCGACCGCCAAGGAGTCGCTCGGCTCCGAGAACGTCGTGCTCGTGCCCGAATGGGCAGACAAGCAGGGCTTCGCGGACAACCCGGTCGCCGTCGAGGGCGCAACGCTCTTCGCCGAGGTCGGGCTGCATGAACTGTCACACCTATCTCGGCGCCGGCAGCAGCAACCTCGGCGCACCCGATCTCTCGGCGGAAGGCGCCAAGGGCCGCGGCATCAAGTGGCAGGTCGACCACCTCAAGTGCCCGAGCTGCGTCAACCCGGGCTCGCCGATGCCGCCGCAGGCGGGACTCGGGGACGAGAACCTGACGAAGATCGCCACCTTCCTCGAAGCCTCCAAGGGCGAGAAGTAACGCCCGGGCGAGGCGCGCCTCGCCCCATGCCCGTCGTCCGGCTTCGTTGGTCGGCTCCAGCTCCTGGCCGGGCGTCTACGCTCCAGGCATGCGCGTCTTCCTCGGAGTCACCGGCGCCTCGGGCGCGCCCTACGCGGCGCGGCTCCTGCAGGCGCTCGCCGCCGGCGACCACGAGATCGGCCTCGTCGCCTCGGCCGCCGGCGTCGAGGTGATCGCGACCGAGCTCTACGGCGACGCGAGCCTCCCGCGCGACGAGGTTCTCGAGCGGTTCGTCGGCGAGGCGGCGGGCCAGGTCACCGTCTACGGGATCAACGACTACAAGAGCCCCTACGCGAGCGGCTCGGCCAGGGTCGACGCGTACGTCGTCTGCCCGTGCTCGATGAGCACGGTCGGCACCCTGGCTGCGGGCGCGATGGCGAACCTGATTCACCGCGCCGCCTCGGTCGCGCTGAAGGAGCGGCGCAAGCTCGTGCTCGTGCCGCGCGAGACGCCTCTGTCGCTGATCCACCTCCGCGGGCTCGCGACGCTGCACGAGGCAGGCGCCGTGATCCTGTTCGCAGCGCCGGGCTTCTACCACGGCGCCAAGACGATCGACGATCTCGTCGACTTCGTCGTCGCCCGGGCACTCGACCAGATCGGCATCGACCAGACGCTGACACCGCGCTGGGGCCAGCCGTGACCCACGAGACCGGCACGCTCGAGCCGGAAGGCGTGCGGACGATGTTCGACCGGATCGCGCCGTTCTACGACGTCATGAACCACGTCATGACCGTGGGGCTCGACCGCCGCTGGCGCCGGCACACCGTCGAGGCGGTCGTCCAGCCCGGTGCGCGCGTGCTCGATGCGTGTTGCGGCACGGGCGACCTCGCGATCGCGGCCGAGCGTGAGGGCGGCATCGTCACGGGGCTCGACTTCTCGGGCGAGATGCTCGTGCGGGCGCGCCGCAAGTCGGACACGATCGAGTGGATCCAGGGAGACGTGCTGGCGCTGCCCTTCGGTGACGCCAGCTTCGACGCCGCCACGGTCGGCTTCGGCGTGCGCAACGTCGCGGATCTCCGCGCCGGCCTCGAGGAGCTGCGGCGCGTCCTGCGGCCCGGCGGCCGGCTCGCGATCCTCGAGATCACCCAGCCTCGTGGGTTCCTGAAGCCGTTCTTCTCGCTCTGGTTCGACCGCATCGTGCCGCTGCTCGGCCGCGTGCTGCCCGGCGGGAAGGCCTACACGTACCTGCCGGCGAGCGTCCGGCGGTTTCCGGGCGCCGAGGATCTCGCGGCGCTGATCGACGAGTGCGGGTTCGAGGGAACCCAGTTCCGCCTGTTCGGTGGCTCGATCGTGGCGCTGCACACGGCGACGGCGCGATGAGCACGCTCGATGTCGTTCGGGCTGCGCCGGGGCTCGGGGAGTACCTGGCGGAGGTCGAGGAGCTGCTCGAGCAGTCGATGGCCGGGCATCCGGGGCTCGTCGCCGAGATCGGCGCCGAGGCGCTGACCGCCGGCGGCAAGCGCCTGCGGCCGATGCTCACGTTCCTCTCGGCGCCCGCCGGCACGCGGCCGTCGGTGGCGGCCGGGGCGGCTGTCGAGCTCGTCCACATGGCGACGCTCGTGCACGACGACCTGATCGACGGAGCCCGCGTGCGGCGCGGCAGGGCCGCAGCCTGGACGTCCTACGGTGCCGACGCGGCCCGTGCTGCCGGCGACTACATCTTTGCGCGCGCCTTCTCCGAGCTCGCGGCCCGCGGCGACGTCGATGCCGTCGCCGTCCTCGCCGAGGCGTCGCTCGCGCTCGCCCGCGGTGAGGCTCTCCAGCGCCGGCAGCGGTACGACCCCGACACGACGGTCGAGGGGTATCTCGAGCGCTGTGCGCTCAAGACCGGGAAGCTGTTCGAGGCGGCCTGCCTGCTCGGCGGCGGCAGCGGCGACTACGGCAGGCTGCTCGGCATCTCGTTCCAGATCGTCGACGACATCCTCGACTGCGCGGGCGACACGATCGAGACCGGCAAGATCCCCGGCACCGACCTGCGCGACGGCACGCCGACGCTGCCGCTCATCCTTGCCGCTCGCGACGACGAGGTCGTGCGCGCGGCGCTCGCCGGCGGGCCGCTCGAGGGAGCGCTCGTCCGGGTCGTCGCGACGGGTGCGCTCGATCGCTCCCGCGAGGTCGCGGTCGACTACGCGACGCGCGCGCGAGAGAGCCTCGACGGCGCGCCGCGCCGGGACGAGCTCGACGCGCTCGCGCTCGCGGTCGTCGACCGGAACGGCTTGAGCGCTCAGCCGAGCTGACGCGCGGGCCGCTCGGCGCGGCGGTACTCGACCCGGTAGCCGAGGCGGCGCGGCACCTCGAGCAGGCTCTCGAGGTCGAGGTCGATGTGCGCCCCGGCCTTCTGGGTCACCTCGTCCTCGATCGGCAGGTCGAAGTCGTCGGCGCCGTAGTCGAGGGCGCGGAAGGCCTCCTCGTTCTGGGTCAGCACCGACGTGCGGATGTGCTTGACGTTGTCGAGGAAGATCCGCGAGAGCGCGATATGGCGCCAGTACTCGGCCGGCGGGATCTCCCGGCCACCGAGCGCCGTCCCGTACGGCTTGTACGTCCACGAGAGGAACGAGAACAGGCCGTCGTGGCCGTCGCGGATGCAGGCGTCCTGGAAGTCGCGCGTCCGCTGCAGGTGCTCGAGCCGCTCCTCGAGGGTCTCGTCGAAGCCGATCACCATCGTCGCGGTCGTGCGCAGGCCGCTCTCGACGATCGCGCGCTGCGCCTCGAAGTACTGCACGACCGTGTACTTGAACTTGGCGTGGCGCTTGCGGAAGTCCTCGGTGAGGATCTCGCTGCCGCCGCCCGTCACCCAGTGGACGCCCGCGTCGCGCAGGCGCGCCGCGGTCTCCGCGTACGAGAGGTCGGCGCGGTCGGCGAGGTACATGAACTCCGCCACCGTCAGCGCGTAGAACTCGACGCTGTCCTGATAGCGCTCGCGCACGGCGGCGAAGAGATCGCAGTAGTAGTCGAGCGGCAGCTTCGGGTTGAAGCCGCCGTTGAACGCGACGAGATCGCCGCCGACCTCGAGGAGCCCGTCGATCTTCGCGAACACCTCGTCGCGGTCGAGCACGTAGCCACCGTCCTGGCCGGGCAGCACGTAGAACGCGCAGTAGTCGCACTGGGCGACGCAGACGTTCGTGTAGTTGATGATCCGCATCACCATGTAGGTGGCGCGGTCGGGCTCGTGCCACTGCGCGCGGGCGACGCCGGCGAGCGCGCGCAGCTCGTCGTCGCTCGCGTCGTTCCAGAGGCGAGCGGCCTCGTCGACGGAGATCCTGCTCACGCCGGCACGGCCTCCTCGACGGTGACCTCCTCCGGGTCGAGCGTGTCCATGAACGAGCTGACCGAGAAGACGGCGTTACCGGCGCCCGCGACGCCGTAGCCGGGCGGCGGCTTGAGGCCGTGGCGGGAGAGCGCGGCGCGGTATGCCTCGAGCAGCCGGACGTGGTACTCGAGCGGCGCGCCCTCGGGGTTGTCGCGGCCGAGCGGCGTCGTCGGCTCCGGGCACCACGTCGTGAAGCGCGGCGTGATGCCGTGGCTCATGAAGTAGTCGAGGCCCTCGGTGGTGCTCGCGATCGCCTCGTCGACGGTCGTGAACCCGAACGGCTTCGCCATCTCGACGCCGGCGACGAAGTTCGGGATCACGTAGCGCGCTCCGAACACGTCGGCCGCGTCGAAGATCCGGCGGTGCCATTCCTCGCGGCCGACGTAGCGCTCCTTGCCGGGGGAGATCAGCGAGAAGAGGCGCTTGTCCCAGACCTCGTAGTTCGGGTGGTAGATCGTGATCCCGTAGTCCTTGAAGCGCTGCACGTCGGCCTTCGGCAGTGCCTGCGCGACGACCTTGCCGAGCCAGCGGCCCGGGAACCGCTCCTCGATCGCCTGCGCGTAGCGGCCGTAGAACTCCGCCTCGCCGAGCCCGTCGACCGAGCTCGTGACCGAGCCGCCGGTGAGCGTGTACGCCTTGCTCGTGCCGCGCGGTGTCGTAGCGGTCGATCAGCGCGAGCGCCTCGAGCACGTCCTCGATCGGCTTCACGCCCGTGTAGGGGCGGCCTTCGCGCTTGTGCTGGCGCCAGTTGTGGTTGATGTCGCAGAAGCCGCACTCCTCCTTGGCGCCGAAGTACTGGCAGAGGCGCAGCACCGTGAGGTAGATCAGGTAGCCCCACTGGATCGTCGGCGCCGTCTCCATCACCGTCTTGCCGTTCGCGAGCAGGTGACGGTAGTACTCGGGCATCGGCGGCAGGTGGACGTCGGCGAGCGGCATGCCGTCGACCGAGAGCCCGAGCGTGCCGTCCTCGTTCGCGGCGACGCGGTACGGCGAGCCCGGATTCACGCGCACCGAGACGATCGTGCGGCGGAGCGCGAACGGCCCGCCGGTGAGCGCGAGCTCCTCCGGCGGCCGCCGCAGCGCCGCCTCGCCGAGCTCCGTCAGGGGCTTCTGGTCGAACGAGAAGATGAAGTACGACTTGGGCTTGATCTCGCCCTCGAGGTTGTCGCTCAGAGCCGAGGAGTCGAACGCCATCCCGGTGCGGAGCAGATCCTCCTTCAGCACTGCCTCGGGCGGCACGTTCGGGAAGCGCTCGACCAGGGACTCGAGCAGCGCCGTGCGGGAGCCGGAGACCAGATCGCTCACCCCTGCACGGTAACGGTCGGCACCCCATGCCGCGCGCCAGAGGTGGCGCCGCCCAGTTACGCTGACGACGTGATCAGGCTCGGCCGTATCTCCTACGCCAACATGGCGCCGGTCTTCCACCGGCTCGAGTACGAGGTCGAGGAGATCACGGGCGTCCCGACCGAGCTCAACCGGCTCCTGCTCGACGGCCAGCTCGACATCGCGCCGATCTCGTCGATCGAGTACGCGCGCCACGCCGACTCGCTCCGCCTCCTGCCGCGTCTCTGCGTCTCGTCCGAGGGCGCGGTCGACTCGATCCAGCTCGTGACGCGGATGTCGCTCGGCCGTGTGCGCTCGGTCGCGGTCACCCCCGAGAGCGCCACCTCGGTCGTGCTGACGAAGGTGCTGCTCCCGTCGGCCGAGATCCGCGCGTTCGACGAGGAGGCCGATGCCAAGCTGCTGATCGGCGACGCCGCCCTGAAGAGCGCCTTCGAGGATCCGACGCCTCACTACGACCTGGGCCGGCTCTGGCTCGAGAAGACGGGGCTGCCGATGGTGTTCGCCGTCTGGGCGGCACCCGAGCCGCTCGTCGAGGGCATCTCCGACCTCGAGCACGCCCTCGTCGCCTCCGTGCGCCTCGCGCGCTCCGAGCCCGAGAAGCTCGCCTACGAGGCGAGCGAGCGCTACGGGTATCCGCCCGGCTTCCTCGCCCGCTACTTCGAGAAGCTGCGCTACAGCTTCGGCCCCCGCGAGCGGGCCGGCTTCTACACCTTCCTCGAGATGGCCCGCGACGTCGGCGAGCTGCACCACGTGCCCGAGCTCCGTTTCGCGCGCGACGCAGAAGTCCGCCTCTAACGCTCAGGCGCCCGCGGCGTGGAGCTTCGCGGCGAGACCTGCGACCCCGTCGCTCCGGTCGACCCGCACGCGGTTGAGGCGGAACATGTCTGCCGGTGTCGGCGAGGCCCGGTGCGGTCGTCGTCGCACCGAGGTACCCCGCTGAGCGCACGGCCTGGACCACCTTCTCGTTGAGCCTCCCCGCCGGGTAACAGAAGAAGTCGACGCGCTCCCCGAACATCTTCCGGAGCGCCTCGCGCGAGCCGGCCACCTCGTGCTCGAGGTCGGCGGCGGAGAGCTGCGTCAGGTCGGGATGCGTCAGCGTGTGGGCGGCGAGCTCCCAGCCGTCCGCGATCAGGAGCTTGACCTGCTTCTCCGACAGGCCCCAGGAGCGCGTCGTGTTCCGCACCTCGAGATTGAGCACGCCGACCCAGCCTCGGCTGTGGAGCACGGGCGCCGCGTTTGCGAACTGGCTGTGGTACCCGTCGTCGAACGTGATCACGACGGGGTGGGTCGGGAGGTGCGACGCCGAAGCTCCAGTGCCGGTACGCCTCCCGAAGCGTCACGGCATGGAAGCCATGGCTCGCGAGCCAGTCGATCTGACGGGCGAAGTCTGTGCCGCGACACGTAGAGCTCCGGATAGCGGGCGTCCGCCGGCGGGTCGGCGATCACGTGGTACATGAGGATCGGGATCGGAGTGGACGTCGGCCGAAGCGGTTCCGGGGCGGGCAGAACCGGCGGATCGAGCGTCGTCACGCCCTCCGGAAGCGTCGGCATGCTCAGCGCTGCGGCGCCGTCAGAGGAATCGTGGACGAGCGCCACGACCGCGACAGCGACACCGGCGACGGTCGCCGCGGCTGCGGCGATGAGAGCCCAGCGGCGCATCGGACGATCCTAGAGTCCCTACGCGACGCCGTGGGAAACCCCTGCACAGCGCGATATGTGGATCCTGTAAGGGTTGGGAGGCTCCTCCCGGGGCTCGTCTACCCTGGGTCGGGCCGATGGTACGCCGCCTCCTCGCCACCGGGCTGTTCGCGCTCGCACTCGCTGCGCCCGCTGCCGCCCAGCCCCGCGTCCTCTGGCCCGGCGTCACGTTCGATACGGGCGTTCAGTTCACACCGAACGGCCCCGTCGCGATCAACATCCTCACGGGCCCCCGGCCAGGCGGGACGACGACGCTCGCACCGAGCCTCTCGAACAACACGCTCATCGGCCGGGAGACGCTGACCGCGATCGAGCGGCGCACCGCTCCGCAGGCGACGACGGCCGGCATCAACGGCGACTTCTTCGCGTTCGCGGACGGCCTGCCGAGCGGCGTCCTCATGCAGGACGGGCAGGTGATGAGCCCGCCGTCCGCCTACCGCGCGAGCGCCGGCGTCACGTCCGACGGCACGCTCGACGTCCGCAGGGTCTCGCTCTCGGGCACCTGGCAGGGCGCTCGGCGGCAAGCGCACGCTGAACCTGTTCAACAAGCCGCTCGACAAGAAGGGCGGCATCGCGCTCTACACCGCAGGTGTGGGGGCCGACCACGCCGCCGACGCCCGGCGCCGTGTCGGCGATCCTGTTCCCGTTTCCGGCAGCGACCCCGAACACCGATCTCCAGGCTCCGGTCGTCGAGCTCCGCACGGGCGGCGCTGCGATCCCGATCCCGCCCGGTGGTGCCGTTCTCGTCGCGGTCGGCGCCGCAGCTGCAGCGCTCACGGCGGAGGCGCCCGTCGACCAGCTCGTCACGGTGCAGCTCACCCTCAAGCCCGACTGGCCGGACATCGTCTCCGCGATCGGCGGCGGCCCGCAGATCGTCCGCGACGGCGCCCCGGTCTTCCGGGCGGGCGAGATCTTCACGACGAGCCAGCTCGGCCCGCGCGCGCCGCGGAGCGCCGTCGGCCAGCTCGCCGACGGCAAGATGGTCCTCGTCACGGTCGACGGCCGCCAGCCCGGGTACTCGATCGGGATGACGAACTTCGAGCTCGCCCAGGCGCTCGTCCGGCTCGGCGCCGTCACCGGGATGGCGCTCGACAGCGGCGGCTCGGCCACGATGGCCTTCGACGGAACGCTCCTCAACCGTCCCTCCGAGCCCGAGCGCCCGATCTCGACCGCGCTGCTCTTCCAGTACACGGGCGTCTTCGTGCAGCCGGCCGTGGCGGTCGTCTCGCCCGACGGCGACGGCGTCGCCGACAAGCAGAGCCTGCGCTACAAGATCGTGCGCCCCTCGACCGTCGAGGTGAAGCTGCTGCGCCCGGACGGGACCGTCGGCTACCAGGCGTCGGTGACCCGTCAGCCCGGCCGCTACGCCGTCCCGTTCCCGCCCGTCGCCGCCCGTGACGCCCGTCGTGCCGTCGCCCACCTCCCGCGGCGTCGCGGCGAGATCGGCCGGCCCCGCTCAGGGACGCTGGAAGCTCACCGTCACGGCAACCGACGACATCGGCCAGCCCTCCGAGATGACGCAGGCGTTCCTCGTCAACACGACGATCGGCTTCCTCGCCACGAATCCGAGCAAGCTCTTCCTGCCTCCGCGCGGCCGCGACGTGCGCATCACGCTGGAAGCAGACGAAGACCGCGACGGGTCGACCGTCACCGTCGAGACCCGCGCCGGCGAGGTCCTGCGCACGCTCGCGAAGCGGAGCTACACGGCGGGAGTGCGGGGCGTGACCTGGAACGGGCTCGACCGCAAGAAGAAGGCCGTCAAGGGCGGCACCTACGTCGTCCGCGTCGTCGCGCGGAATGCGATCGGCGACGCTCGACCTCGCCCGCAACCTGCGGGTCCAGCGCATCGTCGGCCCGAAGTAGAGCGTCCACGCGGGCCAGACCTCGGGTCAGGGAAGTAGATTGTCCCGATGCCCGTCGCCTCGATCACGAGCTCGCTGACCCAGCTCGTCGGGGACTACGGCATCTACGCCGTCTTCTTCCTGATGCTGATCGATGCCGTGTTCCCTGCGGGGAGCGAGATCGTGATGGTCTACGGCGGCGCCATCGCGTCGGGCGCGATCGCCGGGGCGTCGGTGACGCTCTTCGGCTACACGTTCGCGCCCGGCCTCTCGGCGTACCTCGCGATCGTCGATCGCGGGGACGGTCGGGTACCTGATCGGCTCGGTGATCGGCTGGGAGATCGGCATCCGCGGCGGCCGGCCCTATCTGGAACGGCACGGCCGCTGGCTTCACCTCGACAAGGCGAAGCTCGACCGGGCCGAGGCCTGGTTCCTGAAGTGGGAGGACTGGGCCGTGCTGCTCGGGCGGCTGACGCCGGTCGTGCGGTCGTTCATCTCCATCCCGGCCGGCGTCTTCGAGGCTCCCGTTCCGCCGCTACACGGTGCTGACCCTGATCGGCTCGGCGATCTGGTGCTTCGTCTTCGCAGGAATCGGCTGGGCCGCCGGGGCGAGCTGGGAGAGCTTCCACCACGCCTTCCGGTACGCCGACGTCGTCACCGGCGTCGCGATCGTCGCGGCCGCCGGATGGCTCGGTTGGAGGTTCATGCGCAAGCGGCGGGCCACCGATAGAGACCTGAGTGCGGTTCGCGCTCCTCGCCCTCCTCTGCTGCCTCGCCATCGTTCCGGCTGCGCACGGCTTCGTGATCGAGGGTGACCGCTGGCCCGGGCCGACGATCTCGGTCTGGAACGGGACGGGCTACAAGGCGCCCGTTCTCGACGCCGATGCGCGCGTGGAACGCTGCCGGAGCGAAGATCCGGTTCGTGCCGGCGCAGAGCAGCGCCACCGCCGACGTTGTCGTCCGCTATCGGCGTGATCAGCGAGCAGGGGCTGGCCGCCGTCGGCTACGAGCCCGGTAGCACGGTCACCCTCTCCCGGGGCCTCGGCCGCGTCGTCGCGACGACGCTGGCAGCCCACGAGCTCGGGCACGTGCTCGGGCTCGGCCACGAGACGCGCGGCTGCACGGTGATGGCGCCTGTCGTCAAGGCCGGCTCCGCTGTCGCGCTGCGGCCTCGGCGGCGTGCAAGGTGCTCTGGCGCTGCCTCGTCCAGCGAGACGATCGCAACGGCGCGTTCGCGCTCTACGGCCGGCGCGCCACGACCTGAGTCGCGCACTTTTCCCTGCACCCCGGGGTGAACCTCTGGCCGTCCCGGTACACTCGGATGTCGTGATTCCGCTCGTCGACGTCAAGGCGCAGTACGCGCCGCTCATCCCGGAGCTCAAAGAGCGCTTCGGCGAGGTCCTCGAGTCGGGCCGCTTCATCTTCGGGCCCGAGGTCGAGGCGTTCGAGAGCGAGTCGGCCGCGTACCTCGACGTGCCTCACGCGATCGGCGTCGCCAACGGCACCGACGCGCTCGTGCTCTCGCTCGAGGCGATGGGCATCGGCGCCGGCGACGAGGTGATCTGCCCGTCGTTCACGTTCTACGCGACCTCCGAGGCGATCGCCCGCGCGGGCGCGACCCCGGTGTTCGCCGACATCGACCCGGTCACGCTGAACCTCGATCCGGCCGACGTCGCAGCCCGCATCACGCCGCGGACGAAGGCGATCATGCCGGTGCACCTCTTCGGCCGCCCGGCGCCGCTCGCCGAGCTCGCGGCGCTCGGGCTGCCGCTGATCGAGGATGCGGCCCAGGCATTCGGCGCCCAGGGCGTCGCGAGCACGGGCGTCTGCTCGACCTTCAGCTTCTTCCCGACCAAGAACCTCTTCGCGCTCGGCGACGGCGGCCTGATCGCGTGCCGCGACGACGAGGTGGCCGAGCGCGTTCGCATGCTGCGCTTCCACGGCTCGCGCGACAAGCAGACCTTCGAGCTCGTCGGCACGAACTCGCGGCTCGACGCGATCCAGGCGGCCGCGCTGCGCGTCTTCCTGCCGCACCTCCAGGGCTGGAACGACGGCCGCCGCGAAGGCGCGGCGCGCTACGCGGAGCTCGGGCTCGGCGAGGCCGTCGACCTGCCCGCTCGACGAGCCGGGCCACGTCTACCACATGTACGTCGTCCGCACGCCCGACCGCGCGCTCGTCTCGGCTGCGCTGAAGGAGGCCGGGATCTCGTCGGCGTCGTACTACGTCACGCCGCTCCACCTGCAGCCGGCGATGCGCTACCTCGGCTACGAGGCCGGCTCGCTGCCCGAGACGGAGCGGGCCGCGGCCGAGAATCTCGCGATCCCGCTGTGGGGCACGATCGGCGCCGACGTGCAGGAGCAGGTCGTTGCAGCCGTCCTCGCCGCAACGCGAGCAAGGGCGAGAACAGGAACGGGAGACAGCGTGCTGGCTCCCCTTCCTTGATCTAACAGGTCAGCGACCAACCGTGAGATCGCCGTTCAACCGACACGCTCTGTGGCAGATCGCCGCCGACGCGGCGATCATCGCGACGTCCTGGTTCCTCGCCTGGATGCTGCGCTTCGACCAGGGGCTGCCGGTGTACTACGACCGGTATCTCAACTGGCAGATCATTCTCGTCGTCGTCGGGATCCAGCTCACCGTGTTCGGGCTGGCCGGCTTCTACAACCGCTGGTGGCGGTACGTCTCGACCCGTGACATGTGGTCGGCGCTCCGCGGGGTCGCGCTCGCCTCGCTTGCCACGTTCCTCGTCTTCACGCTCTTCGAGTTCCACCCCGCGCGCGTTCCCAAGGGCGTCTGGTTCATCGACCTCCTGCTCTGCCTCTTCTTCGTCGCCGGGTCGCGCCTGCTCGCCCGCACGCTGATCGAGCGGCCGCTGCCCGGGTCAGGTGGTCGCCCGGGGCAAGGAGGCGGTCATCGTCGGTGCCGGCGATGCGGCGCAGCTCGTGATCAAGGAGATGCTGCGGAATCCGAGCCTCGGCTACACGCCGATCGCGATCGTCGACGACGACCCCCGCAAGCGCAACCTCCGCCTCCACGGTGTCCGCGTCGTCGGCACCACCGCCGACCTGCCGCAGGTGATCCGCGACCGCCGCCCCGACGAGGTGCTCATCGCGATGCCGACCGCCTCCGGTGAGGTGCGCGGCAGGATCGTCGGCGCCGCGCAGGCTGCCGGCCTGACCGTCAAGACCCTGCCGGGCCTGACCGAGCTCGTCAGCGGCGACTCCGGGCTCACGACCCAGCTGCGCCCGGTGCAGGTCGAGGACGTGCTCGGCCGCGAGCCGGTCGAGGTCGATCTCGACAGCATCGCGGGGTACGTCTCGGCGGAGGTCGTGATGGTGACCGGTGCCGGCGGCTCGATCGGCTCCGAGCTCTGCCGCCAGCTCTCGCGCCTCGGCCCGGCGCGGCTCGTGCTGGTCGACCACTCCGAGCCGGCGCTGTTCGAGGTCGACCGCGAGCTCGCCCGCGAGCGCGGGTTCCTCGCCGGCGTGCCGGTCGTGGCCGACGTCAAGGACGGGGTCAAGATGCGCCAGGTCTTCGCCAAGTACCGGCCGGGCGTCGTCTTCCACGCGGCCGCCTACAAGCACGTGGCGATGATGGAGGCGAACCCGATCGAGGCGGTGCGCAACAACACGCTCGGCACGCGGACGATGGCGGACGTCGCGGTCGAGTTCGGCGCCAAGCGATTCGTCCTCGTCTCGACCGACAAGGCCGCGAACCCGAGGACGATCATGGGCCAGTCGAAGGCGCTCTGCGAGTGGATCGTGGAGACGTGGGGGCACCGCGGCGACGTGTCGACCCGCTTCGTCGCCGTGCGCTTCGGAAACGTGCTCGGCTCGTCCGGCTCGGTGATCCCGATCTTCCGCCGCCAGATCGCGAAGGGCGGCCCGGTGACGGTGACGCACCCGGAGATGACGCGCTTCTTCATGACGATTCCCGAGGCGGTGCAGCTCGTCGTCCAGGCGGGCGCGATCGCCGAGCGCGGCCAGGTCTACGTGCTCGACATGGGCGAGCCCGTGCGGATCATGGACCTGGCCGAGAACATGATCCGGCTCTCCGGCAAGGAGCCCGGGATCGAGATCCCGATCGAGGTGATCGGCCCGGCGCCGGGCGAGAAGCTGCACGAGGTGCTCGTCGGCGACGGCGAGGTCGTCTCGCCGAGCCCGCACCCGAAGATCGAGCGCATCTCGCGGCCGCCGGTCGAGGCGGCGTGGCTCGACGACGAGCTCGCGATCCTCGAGCGCCTCGTCGAGGAGGGCGACACCCTCGAGCTCGTCGGCGCCCTGAACCGCATCGTGCGCGACCCGAAGCGGGTCGCGTTGCGGCGCCGTGGAGCGAGCGAGCGTCGTGAGCGAGACGAGCGAGAGGGGCGAGGCTTCAGCCTCTCCGCTGGGTTGACGGCGGCGACGCACGCTGCGACCCTGAGGACGAGCCTGAAGCCTCGTCCCGGCGCGCTCGCTCAGCCCTCGAGCGCCGACAGCAGCAGGTCGAGCATCAGCTCGGGATCGCGCTGGACGACCGCGCCGCCGCCGCCGCCTTCTTCTCCAGCACGAGCGCATCCGCAGCGGTCAGCTCCGCCAGCCGCCCGTCGGCGATCAGCCCCTCGTCGACCGCGCCCATCGTGCCGGCGAACGTCGTCCACACCGGCGTGCCGAGCGCGACGGCCTCGCGGTTCATCGTGCCGCCGGCCGAGACGACGAGATCGGCGAGCGCGATCAGGCTCTGGGCGTCGATCGCGTGCTCGGGCAGGACGAGCGACGGTAGCGCCGCCTCGCGCAGCGCATCCCGCTGCGCCGGCGTCCGCGGGAGCACCACCGCCTGCACCGCCGGATCGGCACCGAGGCGCTCGAGCACGTCGGCGAAGAGCGGGTTGCCGTGGCGGTGGTAGAGCGAGACCTCGGGCGGGGTGCGGACGACGACGAGCACCCGTGACGCATCGAGCCCGAGCTCGTCGAGCACCGCACGGTCGGGTGAGAAGCCCGAGAGGTAGTACTCCTCCTTCAGACCGGGGTAGCGGCGCACCTTCGCAGCGGTCGCGCCGAGCCGGTCGAGCCGGTCCTGCGGGATCGCCTCGGGGACGACGACGCGGGTCGCGGCCCGCGAGCCGAGCGTGTGCTGGGCGCGGGCGAACTCGTAGTCGTAGGCGTAGGCCGACCGCACGCGGAGGGAGCGGGCCGCGAGCGGAAGCTCGTGGGAGGCGTGCGAGAGCGCGAGGTCGAAGCGCCTGCGGCCTCGCCCAGGAGCGGAGCGCGCGGAGGCGCGATCCCATCGCCCGCACCTTGCCGGCGCGTCCGGCGCCGCCGTGCGGAGGCCCGACGACCTCGTGCGCGATCGCCGCGGCATCGAGCAGCTCCAGCGTTTGGGCGAAGTCGCGCGCGGAAACCCGTGACCTCATGCCCACGTTCCTCCAGCAGCCGGATCACCGGCCGGAAGAACGGCACGTGCGGCGAGTTCGTCATGTCGATCCAGACCTTCATGCGCCGACCGTATCGTGCCCCGGCACCGGCAGGCTCGCTTATCTCATCGTCGGCGAACCTGAGATAAGCTTCCCTTATGGACACGCGCCAGCTGGCAGCCTTCTGCGCCGTCGTCGAACGGCGGAGCTTCTCGCAGGCTGCCGAGCGGCTCGGTGTCACCCAGCCCGCCGTCTCACTGCAGGTGCGGGCGCTCGAGAAGCGCCTCGGCACTCAGCTGCTCGACCGCTCCGGCCGCCGCGTCGAGCCGACCGAGGCCGGTCTGCGGCTGTTCCGCGGGGCCCAGCGCATGTTGCAGCTCGAGGAGCAGATGCTCGACGAGGTCGCCTCCGAAGGCGCCGGCGCGCTCACCGGTGAGCTCTCGATCGGCGCCTCGACCGGCCCCGCCGCGGTCGTCGTGCCCGTGCTCCTGTGCGAGTTCCACGAGCGGCACCCCGATCTCCGCATCTCGCTCGAGGTCCACGACACCCAGACCGTCGTCGATCTCGTCGCCGACCGCGGCCTCGAGCTCGGCATCGTCGGCGCGGCGCGGCGCCACCGGGCCGTCCGGTTCGAGCCGATCCTCGAGGACGAGGTGATCCTGATCTGCCCGCCGGGCCACGCGTTCGCGGGCCGGACGATCACGGTCGACGATCTCCGCGGCGAGAACCTGATCCTGATGCAGGAAGGCGCCGGCGTCCGCCAGGTGGTCGAGGACGAGCTGCGGACGCTCGGCGTCCGCCTCCGCGACCTCTCGATCTCGCTCGAGCTCGGCCTGCAGGAGTCGGTGCGCAGCGCGGTGCAGGCCGGTTACGGAATCACGTTCATCTCGCGGACGGCGGTCGAGTCGGACCTCGCCGTCGGCACCGTTGCCGAGGCGCACCTGCAGGGGATGAGCGCGAAGCGCGAGGTCTCGCTCGTGCGCGCCTCGGGTCGCTCGCAGACGCGCGCCGCGGAGGCGTTCGTCGCGTTCGTGCGCGCGGGTCAGACCGCGTAGCGGTAGCGTCGGCGCTAGGCCGTCTGGGCAGCGCCGACGACGCGCCGCAGGCTGACGACGCCCGACACCTGGCCGTCGTCGTCGATCACCGGCAGGTGGCGGAAGCCGTGCTCGAGCATCACCCGCGCCGCTTCCTCGACGTCCGTGTCCGCCTGCGGCAGTGACCGGGTCGACCGTCATCCACTGGCGCACGCGCGCCTCGCTCGAGTGAACGCGCGCTGCCATCGCCTTCAGCAGGTCGCGCTCGGTGAGGATCCCGATCAGGTTGCCGAAGTCCTTGACGACGACGGCGCCGACATTCTTGGCCGTCATCCGCTCGGCAACCTCTCCGAGCGTGTCCTCGGGCGCGACCTCGATGAAGTCGTGCCGCATCACGTCGGCGATCCGGGCCATGGGACGATTCTATCGCAGGGTTTCCGCGGCCTCCTGGGCCGCCCCGGAGAAATAAGACTCTGTAATGCAACGAATAATGAGACTTGGTACTCTTGGTGGGATGCAGCCCTCTGCGCGATTCGACGTGCTCGTGATCGGCAGCGGTGCCTCGGGTCTCGCTGCCGCGGTCGCCGCCGATCGCGCCGGAGCGAGCGTCGCGCTCGCGACCAAGGGCTCGATCCAGGCGAACAACTCGTCCAAGGCCCAGGGCGGGATCCAGGCCTCGTTCGGGGCCGACGACTCGCCGGAGCTGCACGCCGAGGACATCATGCGCTCGTCGCACGAGACCGCGGACCCGCGCCTCGTCGAGGCCCTCGTCGGTGACGCGCAGGGCGCGATCCACTGGCTCGAGGAGCTCGGCTGCGCCTTCACCCGGGAGAACGGCGGCTACCGCCTCGCGCGCTGCGGCGGCGCATCGCGCAAGCGGCTGCTCCAGGTCGGCGACCGCACCGGTCACGCGATCACGAAGGCGCTCCGCGAGGCCCACGACGCCGGCGGCGCCACGAGCTTCCAGAACCATGCGCTCTCCGCGCTCGAGCCCACCGCCGAGGGCTGGCGCGCGTCGTTCACCGTCAAGGACGGCGACCTCGCCACGATCGACGCCGGCACGGTCGTGCTCGCCGCCGGCGGGCCGCTGCTACGCCGAGGCCGCGCGCCGCCACGAGCTCTCCACGAACCATCCGAACGCGACCGGTGAGGTGACGCACGATCGCGCTCGACGCTCGGCGCCGAGGCGCGCGACCTCGACGCGCTCCAGTACCACCCGAACGGCGGCGCCTGGCCCGTGACGATGCAGGGCTACTCGATCCCCGAGACGACGCGCGCCTACGGCGCCGTGCTCCTCAACGCGGACGGCGAGGAGTTCACCGACTCGCTCGGCCCGCGCGACGTCGTCTCGCAGGCGATCTTCGACGAGGTCGCCGCCGGCCGCGGCGTCGAGACCGAGGACGGCCGCCCGGCGGTCTACCTCGACACGACCCGGATCCCGGAGGCCGACGCGGACGTCTCGCTGCCGTACATGCTGCGGCGCTACCGCGGGGCCGGCATCGATCCCCTCACCGAGCCACTTCTGACCTACCCTGTGCTCCACTACCAAAACGGCGGTCTCGTGATCGACGAGCACGCCGAGACCACGCTCGAGGGGCTGTACGCCTGCGGCGAGATCGCAGGCGGCACCCACGGACGCAACCGCATGATGGGCAACTCGCTGCTCGAGTGCGTCGTCTTCGGACGACGCGCCGGACGGGCAGCCTCGGAGAAAGCGAGCCTATGAGCACGACGACAACCACCGACCTCGACGGAGTCGTCGAGGACGCGGCCGCACATCTGTACGTCTGGGCGCTGAAGGACATTCCCCAGGACCTCCGCGACGCACTCGCCGCGGCGCGTGACCGCGAGACCTCGAAGACCGGGATCCGGATCCTCGAGACGATTCACCGCAACGTCTCGATCGCGGACGACCAGAAGAACCTCGTCTGCCAGGACACCGGGATCGCCGTCTACACCTGCCGCGTCGGCGAGCACTTCCCGCTCCACCCGACCCGCATCTACGCGGCGCTGAAGGCGGGCACGGCGCGTGCGACGATCGAGCATCCGCTCCGCTCGAACGCGGTGCACGTGCTGACGCGCGAGAACACCGGCCCGAACATCGGCTACCGGCTGCCCATCGTGCACTGGGAGTTCATCCCGGACTGGGACGGCCTCGACGTCAAGTGCGTGCCCGAAGGGCTCGGGCTCCGAGAACATGAGCTTCCTCAAGATGTGCGTGCCCGCCGACGGCGTCGTCGGGATCAAGAAGTTCGTGCTCGAGTCGATCGTCGACGCGGGCGGCAAGCCGTGCCCGCCCGGCATCGTCGGCGTCGGCATCGGCGGCTCGGCCGACTACGCGATGTACCTCGCCAAGGAGGCGATCGCCCGGCCCGTCGGCACCCGCAACCCCGACCCGCTCGTGGCCCAGCTCGAGGACGAGCTCTACGGCCTGCTCAACGAGACCGGCATCGGCCCGATGGGCCTCGGCGGCGACGTCACCGTGCTCCAGTGCCACATCGAGCACGCCGACACGCACATGACCCTGAACCCCGTCGCGGTCAACTACCAGTGCTGGGCCGCGCGCCGCGCGTCGGCTCACATCGGCGCCGACGGCTCCACCGACTTCGACAGGGAGTTCTAGACATGGCCCACCACGAAGTCACGTTCCCGATCACCGATCCGGCGGACATCCTGAAGCTCCGCGCCGGCGACGAGGTCACGGTGCAGGGCCACATCATCGGCATCCGCGACCGCACCCAGATCCGCATCTTCGACCAGGGCGTCGAGCCGCCGATGGATCTCGGCGGTGCCTTCCTGCTCCACACGGCTCCGAACGTGCGCAAGGTCTCCGAGGACGCCGAGGGCAGGGGCACCTACGAGAAGATCTGCATCGGCACCACCACGAGCGCGCGCATGGTGCGCTTCACCGAGGGCCTCGGCGAGCAGTACGGCGTCCGCGCGATCTGCGGCAAGGGGGGCTTCCCCGACATCGCGATCGAGCCGATGCAGCGCCTCGGGATGGTCTACTTCGCGATCGTCGGCGGCGCCGCCGCGCTCGAGACGACGCAGATCGAGGAGATCGAGGAGGTGCTCTGGGAGGAGCTCATGCCCGAGTGCCTGTGGAAGTTCCGCGTCAAGGACTTCGGCCCGCTGATCGTCGGCATCGACGCCCACGGCAACTCGCTCTACCACGACGTCCAGGCCCGTGCCCACGACAAGCTGAAGGAGCTGTATGCCCGGCTTTAGCGACGGTTGGTTGGGAGTTCCCTCACGCCCGGGCAAGCCGCGGCAGGTCGGGCTCACCCACGTGATGGACAAGGGCCTCAACATCCGCGACATCGAGGGGATGTTCGACACCGCCGGCGACTTCGTCGACATCGTCAAGTTCGGCTGGGGCACGAGCTACGTCACGAACAACCTCGAGAAGAAGATCGCGCTCTACCGGCACTTCGAGACGCCGGTCGTCTGCGGCGGCACGCTGTTCGAGGCCGTCTACGCGAAGGGCAAGCTCGACGAGTTCAAGACGTGGCTGATCGAGCACCGCTTCGCGCACGTCGAGATCTCGGACGGCACGATCGACATCCCGCGCGACGAGAAGCTCGCGCTGATCGCCGACTTCGCCCGCGACTTCACGGTGCTCTCGGAGGTCGGCTCGAAGGACTCCGAGGTCGTCTACGCGCCGTACCAGTGGGTCGAGTGGATCAAGGAGGAGCTCGAGGCCGGCTCCTGGAAGGTGATCACCGAGGCCCGCGAGGGCGGCACGGCCGGCATCTTCCGCAAGGACGGCGACATGCGCACCGGGCTGATCGACGAGATCGTGCACGGCGTCGCGGTCGACGACCTCATCTTCGAGGCGCCGACCAAGGCCTCGCAGGCGTGGTTCGTGAAGCAGCTCGGGCCGAACGTCAACCTCGGCAACATCCCGCCCGACGAGGTGATCCCGCTCGAGACGCTCCGGCTCGGCCTCCGCGGCGACACCCTGAAGGAGATCCTGCTCGCACCGGAGCCGGAGGCGGCGCTGTAGCGCTCTGATGGACTGGAAGCTGTCACTCGCCGGTCTGCTGATCGGCCTGCTCGTCGGGATGACCGGGATGGGTGGCGGCTCCCTGATGACGCCGATGCTGATCCTCGTCTTCGGCTTCAAGCCGACGGTGGCGATCGGCACCGACATCCTCCACGGCGCGATCTTCAAGTCGTTCGGCGCCGCCCGGCACCGCCAGCTCGGGCATGTCCACGCACGCCTCGCGATGTGGATGCTGCTCGGCTCGGCGCCCGCCTCGCTGCTCGGGGTGGCGTTGTCGTCGTGGCTCTCCGCATCGCTACGGCGACGGGTACGAGAGCGCCGCGCAGCAGGTGCTCGGGATCACGCTCGTGATCGGCGGCATCGGCTTCTTCGTCAAGGCGTTCGTCCGCCCGCACGGCAGCAACGCGCCGTTCCTGATGCTGCGCCACGACAAGGTGATCGCCGTCCTGATCGGCGATCTTCGGCGGCTTCATCGTCGGGCTCACCTCCGTCGGCTCGGGCACGTTCTTCGGGCTCCTGATGATGGTCGCCTATCCCGCTGACCGCCGCCAAGATCGTCGGCACCGACCTCTTCCAGGCGGCGCTGCTGCTCTGGGTGGCGGGCTTCGGCCACTTCGTCACCGGCAGCGTCGACCTCGGGGCGACCGGCTGGCTCCTGATCGGCTCGATCCCCGGCGTCCTGATCGGCAGCCAGCTGACGGTGAAGCTGCCCGACCGGGCGCTGCGGGTCTCGCTCGCGCTCGTGCTCTCGCTCTCCGGGATCAAGCTGCTCGACCCACCCGGCGCGAACGCGATCATCCTCACCGTGATCAGCGTCGCGCTCATCGTCGGGATCAGCCTCGCGATCAGGAACTACATCGCGCCGGGGCATCGCTGCGGCGGCCGCGGCTGCGCGACGCGGCGAGCAGGCCCGAGCCGCTGTGAGCTGGCAGCCCGAGCTGCCGGTCGTGCGGGTGCGCTGGGCGCGGCCGACCGACAAGCTCGACGAGGTCGTCACGTTCTACCGCGACGGGCTCGGGCTCAAGGAGCTCGGCCACTTCGAGGGCCACTCCGGCTACGACGGCGTCATGCTCGGCCTGCCCGGCAGCGACTACCACCTCGAGTTCACCTCGCACGCCGACGGCAGCCCGTGCCCGGCGCCGAGCGTCGACAACCTGCTCGTCCTCTACCTCGAGTCGGAGCAGGCCGCGGAGATCGTCGCCGGCCGCCTCTCCGATCTCGGCTATCCCGACGTCGAGCCGGAGAACCCGTACTGGGACGGCCGCAGCATCACGGTCGCCGACCCGGACGGCTGGCGCGTCGTGCTCGACTGGGGCCTCGCCGAGGAGTGAACCGCGGCTCTACGCGTCGCCGGGGAGCGACGGCAGCGGGCACGAGACGAACCGGCGTCCCGTCAGCGCGCAGAGGATCTTGTAGGCGTTGCAGCCGGTGCAGAAGCCGGTGACGGCCGCGAGCAGCGCGAGCGCCGCGACGATGCCGCCGAGCACGGCGCCGACCGTCGTCCAGCCGACGAGGTACGCGACCGAGGCGGCGCCGAGGAAGCCGAGCCCGATCATGTTCGCGAAGCGGGGCGGGCGGCTGTCCTCGAGCGGCCCTTCGCCGAGCCGCGGCTGCAGCACCTCGTAGTAGAAGACGCAGGCCAGACACCAGCGGCGCCCGAGCGTCAGGCCGAGCGCGAGCTGCAGCGCGAGGAGCGCGAGCAGAAGCCACCATCCCGTCACCACCGCGATCAACGCGACGACCCCGACGACGGCCTGGTTCACCCGCGGCGCCCGTTCGTCGATCACCTGCGTGTCGCGATACGGGTCGGCGCGCCGTACGACAGCTCGCTTCATTCTGAATAGTATTGCGGACCCACGGCTATACTCGCCGACCGTGACACGACCCCAGCCAGAGCCCGGATTCACGGTCTGGCTCACCGGACTCTCGGGTGCCGGCAAGACGACGGTGTCGCGCCTCGTCGGTGCGGAGCTCGAGCGCCGGGGAGCCCACGTCGAGGTTCTCGACGGCGATGTCGTGCGCACGCACCTCTCGAAGGACCTCGGCTTCTCGAAGGAAGATCGCGACACGAACATCGAGCGGATCGGCTGGGTCGCGTCCCGGCTCGCGCGCCACGGAGCCGCGGTCGTCGTGGCCGCCGTCTCTCCCTACGCCGACGCCCGCCGGCGGGCGCGCGAGATGACGGAGGCGTTCGCGCCGTTCGTCGAGGTGTACGTGCGCGCCTCGGTCGAGCGAGTGCGAGCGGCGCGATCCCAAGGGCCTCTACGTCCGTGCCCGCGCCGGCGACCTGCCGGACTTCACCGGCGTCACGGCGCCGTACGAGGAGCCAATCGCTCCCGATCTCCGGCTCGACACCGAGCTCGAGGGCGCCGAGGCGTCGGCTGCTCACGTGATCGCGCTGCTCGAGGCACGCGGCCTCGTGCGGTGACCGATCAGCCGCTCTTCGTGCTCGGGGTTCGTCGCTCGGGCACGACGCTGCTGCGGGTGATGCTCGACCGCAACTCGGCGATCGCGATTCCGGACGAGTCGTACTTCATCCCCCAGCTGGCCCACCGGCATCGCAGCACCCCGGTCGATGTCGACGCGTTCATCGACGATGTGCGGCGCCTGTCGACGCTGCGTGAGTGGGGGCTCTCCGCCGACGCGGTGGCCGAGCGGCTGCGGCCCGGGATGACGCCGGGAGAGGCGATCGGAGCGGTCTTCGCTGCCTACGCCGCGCTGCAGGGAAAGGCAACGCTGGGGCGACAAGACGCCGCTCTACATGCAGTACCTGCCGCTCCTCGAGCGCACGTTTCCCGAGGCGCGCTTCGTCCACCTCGTCCGGGACGGTCGCGATGCGGCGCTCTCGTTCCTCTCCGTGCCGAGCGGGATCATGACCGAGGGGTGGGGGCATCCCGAAGGACGCCGCCGGCTTCGCCCGGCTCTGGCGGACGGAGGTCGAGGCGGCGAGGGCGCTCGGCGGACGCGTCGGCTCCGACCGGTATCTCGAGCTGCGCTACGAGGATCTCGTGCGCGATCCGGCTGCCGCGCTCGGTCGCGTGTGCGCGTTCGCCGGCCTCGAGTTCGAGACCGGCATGCTCGACTACGTCGGTCACTCCGACTCGGCCCGCAAGCCGCACCAGCAGCGCCTCAACCAGCCTCCGACCGCGGGTGTTCGCGACTGGCGCACCGAGCTCGACCCGGCCGACGAAGCGGCGTTCGAGGCGACGGCCGGCGAGCTGCTCGCCGCGCTCGGCTACGAGGTGCGGAGCACGGACAGCCCGCCCGCGCGAGCCCGCCTCGACCTGGCTGCGTACCGCGCCACGACCACGGCCTGGCGCGGTGTCGGGTACGTGATGCAGCGCTCGCCGCTCTGGCGCCGCCGCCATCCGCCGGTCGTCTAGAGACCGCCCAGCTCAGCGCGGCGAGTACTGGCCGCGCAGCGCGACGAGGATCCCGTTCAGCGTGAAGTAGTACGCGCGCTCGGTCGCGATGCCGGGCGAGTACTTGCCGATCGGGTAGCGCCAGACGACCTGGCCGGTGTCGACCCGCGCGGCGTAGGTCTTCTGCTCGAGCGTCGAGAAGAAGACGAGGTTGCCGACGATGAGCGGCCCGCCGAGGATCCGGCCGCCGACATGGGCGCTCCAGAGCTCCTTGCCGTCGGTCTTGCGGTATGCGTGCAGGGCTCCGTCGAAGCCGCCGATGAAGACGCGGTCGTCACCGACCGCCGGCGTCGAGTACCCCCACGAGGAAAGGTGATGCGTCCACTCGACGCGCCCGTTGCGCGCGTCGAGCGTGACGATCGTGCCCGAGCGTCCGATCGTGTAGAGGCGGCGGCCGTCGGTCGAGGCACTCGCGTAGAAGCTCTCGTAGCGGAACGCATCGCGCTTCACGTACGTGACCCAGAGCCGCTTGCCGTCCTTCGCCCGCAGGCAGAGGATCGAGCCGGCGTACGTGGTGACGCACACGCGCCCGTTCGCGAGTCGACGGGCTCGAGTTGATCCGGCCGCCGGTGTTGTAGACCCAGCGGATCTTGCCGGTCTCGGCCCAGACGGCATAGAGGCGGCCATCGGTCGCTCCGAAGTAGGCGGTGCTGTTGACGATCGCGGGCGACGACTCGACCTTCGCGTGCGTGCGCAGCTGCCAGACGAGCCTGCCGTTCCGCCGGTCCAGCGCGCTGACCGTCCCGTCCTTCGCGGTCACGATCAGGAGCGCGCCGCTGATCGCAGGCGTGGAGGGCTTCGACTGCGGTGTTGTGGCGCCGCCAGATCACCTTCCCGGTCTTGGCCTTGATCGCCCACGTGTCGCCCTTGTAGGTGTTGACGTAGAGCACGCCGTCGCAGTAGCTCGGCGGGTACTCGACGTAGGACTGGAGGCCGCGCGCCCAGAGCGGCGGCTTCACCGGTATGCCGAGGTGGATCAGCGGCCGCGCCAGGTTCCTCGTCGGGCCACCACCGAACATCCTCCAGCAGCGGTTGTCGACCTTCTCTGCAGGCGGTGGGCGCTTGATCGGCTTGGGCTTCGGGACCGTGGAGGTAACGATCTCGACATCGGTCGGAGCGGCCTCGAGACCGCCGGGCGTCGGCGGCCGGTTGGCAACGAAGTACGCCTGCCACCCCGATCCCGAGGGCAAGCAGCACGACGCCGGCGGCGAGTATGAGGAGACGCTTGCGCATGAAGAGGGCCACCGGGCGGCCCTGTCCAGTGTGCCAGCCGCATCACTCCTCGCCCGGACATCAAGCCTCCACCTTCTAGAATGGCTCGGCTCGTGGCGAAATACGCCCCAGTCGCGCTTGTCGCGGCCCTGCTCGTCGCTACGGCGCTCGCTTTCGTCTACACCGAGAAGCTGAAGCTGACGCTGAGCCCGATCCTCGGCCCTCAGATCGACAAGGTGCTGTCGCCGACCTGCGACTGCAAGACGGACACGGCGAAGATCTCGTTCCGGCTACGCAAAGGCGACCGGCTGACCGTCGACGTGATCGACAAGAACGGCGACTCGGTGCGGACGCTCGTCCGCAGCAAGCCGACGCCGCGTGGCCGCGTGACGCTCCACTGGGACGGGCGCGCCCAGAACGGTGAGGTCGTTCCCGAGGGCTCCTACAAGCCGCGCGTCCACCTCGTCGGCCAGCACCGCACGATCGTGATGCCGAATCCGATGCGCGTCGACGTGACGCCGCCTCAGATCCGGTTCGTCTCCCTGGCGCCGCGCGTCTTCTCGCCCGACGGCGACGGACGGAAGGAGCGGATCATCGCGCGCTACGCGATCGACGAGCCGGCCAACGCGTTGCTGTTCGTCGATGGGATCCAGCGCGTTTTCAAGCGCGGCCAGAAGGAGAAGGGCCGGATCGAGTGGTTCGGCAAGGTCGACGGCAAGCCGCTGCCACCGGGCGACGTATCGCATCAGCCTCGGTGCACGCGACACGGCCGGCAACCTCGGCCCCCATACGCCCGAGAAGAAGATCCTGATCCGGTACGTCGCGCTCGGGCGCGACCGGATCGAGACCGTCGCCGGCGCCAGGTTCGCGGTGCTCGTGCTGAGCGATGCAGCGCGCGTGCAGTGGAAGCTCGGCAAGCGAACCGGCATCGCGCGTCCCGGGACGCTGAAGCTCCGCGCACCGTTGCAGCCCGGCCGGTACACGCTGACCGTGACCGCCAACGGGTTCAGCGACCGCGCAGCCGTGATCGTGCGGGCACCGAAGCAGTGACGACTCTGGCGCAGATCGCCGGGCCTGTCGGTTGCGCCGGGCTCGCCGTGCTGCTCGTCGCGACCCGGCGCGACCTCCGCATCGCGGGGCTCGCTGCCTGGGCGCTCGGCCTCGGCGGCCTCGCGCTCTACCTCGCGCCCGACGTCTCGCCCGCGCTCCTCGCCGCGGGCGCCGTCGGCGGACTCGTCGTCACCGTCGCCGGCGCGTGGCTCCTGACGCGGTATCCCTACCTGCTCGCGTTCGCGACGCTGGCGTGCCTGCCGGTGCGGCTGCCGATCACGATCGGCTCGGAGAAGGCCAGCCTGCTGCTGCCCCTCTATGCGGTCGTCTCGATGCTGGCGCTTGCGATCGCCTGGCAGCTTCTCCGCGGCGATACCCGCACGCGTGAGCTCGGCCCCGTCGCCTGGCCGCTTGCCGCCGTCGTCTTCTGGACGGGGCTCTCACTCGCCTGGACGCTCGACCCGAAGAAGGGGTCGATCTTCCTCGCCGCCTTCATCCTCCCGTTCGGGCTCCTGGCGATCGGCTTCGCGCGGCTGCCGTGGCGTGGACGCTGGCTCACCTGGCTCTGGGGCGGCCTCGTCCTGACCGCGCTCGCCTACGCCACCGTCGGCATGTACCAGTGGGTCACCCGGGACGTGTTCTGGAACCCCGGCATCATCGTCGGCAACGCCTACGCACCGTTCTTCCGCGTCAACTCCGTCTTCTGGGATCCGTCGATCTACGGGCGCTATCTCGCCGTCGCGATTCTCGTCACGCTCGCGGGAATCGTCCTCGGCGGCGTCCGCGGCCTGCGCAGCGTCGTGCTGTACCTCGTCGTCGTGGCGATCTGGGTCGGGCTCGCGTTCTCGTACTCGCAGTCGAGCATGATCGCGCTTTCTGTCGGCGTCGTCGTCTCCGCCGCCGTCGCCTGGGGCCGTCGCGCCCTGATCGCACTCACGGTGCTCGGGGTGCTCATCGTCCTCGTCGGCGTTGCCACGCCGCAGTTGCGGCACGAGATCACGGGCAAGTCGAGCCGTGGCCTCAACAAGGTGACGAGTGGGCGCTCGAACCTCGTCTCGCAGGGCCTCCACATCGCGATCGACCATCCGGTCGTCGGCATCGGCGTCGGCGGCTTCCGGCGCGCGTACGCCGACCGAACCGGGGTGAAGGGCGCGGATCCCAAGCGCGTCGCGTCGCACACGATGCCGATCACGGTCGCCGCGGAGGGAGGGATCATCGGGCTCGCGCTCCTCTGCTGGCTCGTCGTCGCGGCCCTCGCGGCGACGCTCCTCCGGCTCGGCGTCGGGTTCACGTCTCGGACGTCGCTCGCGATCGGCGTCGCCCTCGTCGCGATCACCGTGCACAGCTTCTTCTACGCCGCTTTCTTCGAGGACCCGCTCACGTGGTCACTGCTCGGCCTGGTCGGCGTCGTGGCGCTCGTGCCCAAGAAGACGGGACGGCCGGCGCCGAACGGCGTCGTGCCACCCGCACGACGTCGAGCCGGCGGCACCGGCGGCCTGATCGCGGACTATGCTCGCCCGATGATCACCACCTGGAAGCGGGCGCTCGTCCTCGCGCCGCACACCGACGACGGTGAGTTCGGCTGCGGCGGTACGGCGGCGCGCCTCGTCGAGGAGGGCTGCGAGGTGCGCTACGTGGCGTTCTCGATCGCGACCCGCTCGCTGCCGGCGGGGTTCCCGCCCGACACGCTCGCCCGCGAGGTGCGCGAGGCGACGGCGGAGCTCGGCATTCCCGAGTCGAATCTGACGGTGCACGACTTCGACGTGCGCACGTTCCCGGACCACCGCCAGGACATCCTCGAGCTGCTCGTCGCGCTCTGGGAGGAGTGGCAGCCGGACGTCGTCTTCCAGCCGTCCCACCACGACGTGCACCAGGACCATCAGACGATCGCGCAGGAAGGCCTGCGGGCGTTCAAGCGGACGACGATCCTCGGCTACGAGATCCCGTGGAACAACTTCGACTTCTCCTACGGCGCCTACATCTCCCTCGAGGAGCGGCATCTCGAGCGCAAGATCGCCGCGGTCGAGAAGTACGCGTCGCAGCAGCACCGCCGCTACGCGAATGCCGAGTACATCCGGAACCTCGCGAGGGTGCACGGGACGAACGTGAACCGTGAGCTCGCCGAGGTGTTCCAGGTGTACCGGATCGTCGCCTGAGCCGCCGGTGGTCCCTGCTCAGAGCCGGGGCTGCTCGGGCCGCGTCACGTACGAGACCACCTGACGCCGCTTCATCGGCCCATACGGCTCGAACGCGTCGACATAGGTCATCGTCACCTCGGCCGACCCGAGCAGCGGTAGGAGCCGCGCGACGAGGTCGGTCGCGACGCGGTCGAACATGGCGTCGTCGGTGGCGACGACGCGGAGCTCGTAGCGCTCGTGCGTGAGCTGCACGAGCTGGTACTGGATCAGCTCGGCGTTCCCGCGCACGAGCGACCAGACCTCGGCCGAGTGCACGTGACGCCCGCAGGCGAGCTCGATCACGTCGTCTCGCCGGCCCTCGAGCGTGGCGAGGCGCGGGAGCGTCCGGCCACACCCGCACCCCGGCTCGGCGGCCATGCTTCCCTGGTCTCCGAGCCGGTAGTTGAGCAGGACCGTGCCTCGGTTCGCGAGGCTCGAGATGACGACCTCGCCCGACTTCCCGGCCGGCACGTCGTTGCCCGCCTCGTCGACGATGCGCACGTGGGTGAGGTCGTTGTGCAGGTGGAAGCCGCGACTCTCGAGGCAGCTGAAGCCGATCCGGAGCGCCTCGACGGCGGAGTAGTTCGAGAGCACCTTGACGCCGAAGTCGTCCTCCACCACGCGGCGACCGATCTCGGTCAGGTGGTCGCTGACGTACAACACCGCCTCCGGCATGTGAAGGTCGAGCCCACGCGCCTTCACGGTTCCGAACAGCAGCTCGATCAGGGACCCGTATGCGACCAACAGGGTGGGGCGCAGGCGGTTGATCTCGGCGATCAGGTGCTCCAACGGCTCGAAGAGGGAGAGCGTGTGGCGGGGATCGGCGTCGGGCACGAAGGCCTGCAGCCGCAGCTGCGCCCGGACCGTGTCCGTGGCGTTGCCCGGATAGCCGATGCTGACGACCCGGGACGGGTTGTCAGGGCCGAGCGCCTCGCTATGGGCTTGACGCTCCCTCACGCCGGAGGCTGCGTTCGCGAAGAGAAGCCGGCGGCCCTGGTAGACGGTCAGCGCCTGCCCCGACGACCCGCTCGTCTGCATCGCGAACGCGGTGCGCCCCTCGCGCGACTCCGACACGAGCCGGCGCTGCTCCGCCTGCAGCGTCGCCTTGTCGATGATCGGCAACCGCGCGAGGTCCGCCGCGCCGGCGATCTCGCGCGGATCGATCGCGTGCGTCCGGAACCAGTCGCGGTAGAACGGCACGGTCGCCGCTGCGTACCGGACGATCGACCGCACGTGCCGGTCGCGCCGCTCGGCGAGCTTCTCCGCCGGCAGGTAGGCGACGCGTCGCTGTCCGATCAAGCGGGACGCTATCGCCGCGCTCCCCGCGAGCTTCCGTGCCGCCCGCGGCGCGCCGTGCAGGGCTAACCCTTGGTCGTCAGCGCGGCCTCGATGCGCTCGAGGCGCTCGATGACCTGCTGGAGATCCTGTGAGGCTGGGCGCTCAGGGTCTTCGAGGTGCTGTTCCCGTCGCGACCTCGCCACGAAGGCGCCGGTGATCGAGGCCGTGATGACGGTGACGAAGCCGATCCCGAGCAGCATCACGACGGCAGCCAGGATGCGCCCGAGGTCGCTCACCGGGACGGCATCGCCGTAGCCCACTGTCGTCACCGTCTGGACCGCCCACCACATGCCCAAGGCCGATCGACGGGAAGGTGTCGTGATCGACGACGGTCATCAGCAGGCCGGAGAGGAGCGGTGATCGCCGTCGTCACGGTCGCGATCACGACTGCGGCCTTGCGCGGGTTCGCGGCGCGTTCGATCAGCCGGTCGAGCCGGCGCTCGAGTCGTGTCTCGTCTGCCATCAGGGCCGTGTTCGCAGCCGCGTCGTGCCTCTCCTGCTTGCGGCGTGGAGGCCGGCGGAGTTGCCCTCGAGGCTGCCGATGGGATAGCGTCCCCGGCCCATGTGTTGCCTCGCGCTTTCGGCCGGCTTCATCGGCCCACGCTTCGCCCTCCTGGTCTGGTGGATCTTCGGCGAGCAAGGTCGATGCCGCCTTCTCGTCCTGGATCTGGCCGCTGCTCGGGTTGCTGTTCCTGCCGTGGACGACGCTCTGTTACGTGCTGGCGTGGGGCCCCATCTACGGGGTCTCGGGGTTCTGGGGCTGGCTGCTCGTCGCGGTCGGGCTCGCGGCCGACTTCGCGACGTACTCGGCGCGCTCCGCCAAGGCGCGCTACGCGACCTAGCGCCTGTCGCTCGGGACCCGGGCGAGGATCAGAACGTCGAGGCGTTCGTCGCCATGCTCCCAGTACGAGCGCAGCAGGCCCTCGTGCCGGAAGCCGGCACGCTCGGCGAGGCTGAGCGCCGCGACGTTCTCCGGCGCGACGAACACCTGCACGCGGCCGAGACCGAGCTCGGCCAACGCCCAGTCCGTCAGCGCCACGATGGCCTCGGTCGCGATCCCGCGGCCACGCGCCGCCGGGGCCAGGCAGCAGCCGAGCTCTGCGACCCGGTGCTCGCCGAACGCCAGCATCATCTCGCCGAGGTACGCGTCCGTGGCGGGCTCGGCGACCACGAGATGGAGCAGACTGCCCTCGCGCCGGCACGCGTCGTAGAACGCGACGACCCCGGCGCCGTCGGCAGCGGGCAGCTCGGGCACCCACCGCGCGGCGGCGGCATCCTGCTCGAGCGCGAGAGCGGCGTCGTAGTCACCCTCTCGGAAGGGCCGGAGCACGAAGGTCGTGCCGGTGAGCCGGGGCTCCGGATAGGGAAGCGTCGTCTCGATCGGGTCATCCTAGGAGGCGCGCGGGGCGGACCCTCAGCCAGAGCGCTGACCGTTCACAATTGCACAACGTGTGCCCTCGTCCGAGGGACGCCGGATCGAATAGTCTGATGGCGAGTCGCGGTCACTGCCGCGTCGTCGTTGGACCTCGAGAGGAGAACCGACATGGGTATGAGAAGAAGGCCACTTGCTCGCGCAGCGGTCGTGGGCGGTGTTGCGTACCACGCCGGCAAGAGGGGTGCGCAGAATGCCGCCGCCGAGCAGGCATCAGAATCAGCAGATCGCGGACCTCCAGGCTCAGCAGGCGCAGCAGCAGTACGCGCCTCCGCCGCAGCAGTACGCTCCGCCCCCGCCCGCCGCGCCGGCCTCGGCCGGGAGCGACGACATGGTCACGCAGCTCACCAACCTGAAGTCGTTGCTCGATCAGGGCATCCTCACGCAGGCCGAATTCGACATGCAGAAGGCAGAAGCTGCTCGCCGGCGCGTGAGCTGAGAGGAGACAACGAAGATGGCAATTGGACCCGTACAGATGCTCGTGCTCGGTTTCGCCGAGCCGAACTTCACCGGCAAGATCGCGGCCGAGCTCGACCGCCTGCGCCAGCTGGAGTTCATCAAGATCGTCGATGCGCTCGTCGTCAACAAGGACGAGAACGGCGACATCACCGCGCTCCAGGTCTCCGACCTGAGCGACGACGAGGCGACGGAGATGGGCGCGATCGCAGGCGCGCTGATCGGCTTCGGCTATGGCGGTGGCGAGGACGACGACGCGATCGAGGCAGGCGCCGAGCTCGGTGCCGAGGCGATGGCGGACGGTCATCTCATCCCCGACGACGAAGCCTGGTACGTCGCGGACGCGATCCCGAACGGCACCGCAGCGGCGATCATCCTGATCGAGCACATGTGGGCGATCCCGCTCCGGAACTCGATCGTCGAGGCCGGCGGAATCGCGCTCGCCGACGAGTGGATTCACCCGAAGGACCTGATCGCGGTCGGCGTCGCCGCAGCCGGCTAGCTCGACTTCGCTCGGTGGGTGGCCGCGGGAGCCCGCGGCCACCCATGGCGCCTGCAGCTCCGCTCCGTCAGACTCCTCGCGTCATGACCGAATCGGCTCCTCCTCCCCCTCCGGCAGACGCTCCACCGGCGCGCCATGCCGAACCCGGCGGAGCTGCTGCGCAGCCGGAGCTACGTCATGCTCGTCCTGTTCGGCGCGATCATCGGCGTGCCGGTCGCGGCCGTTGCGTACTTCTTCCTCAAGCTCGTCGCCGAGGCCCAGCAGTACGTCTTCGACACGCTTCCCGGCGAGCTCGGCTTCGACAGCCAGCCGTCGTGGTGGTCGATCCCCTTTCTCGCGCTGAGCGGCCTCATCGTCGCCGCGTCGATCCGCTACCTGCCGGGAACGTCGGGTCACAAGCCGGCCGAGGGCTTCAAGACCGGCGGCCCGGTGCAGCCGATCGAGCTTCCCGGCATCATCCTCGCCTCCTTCGCGACGCTCAGCCTCGGCGTCGTGCTCGGCCCCGAGGCTCCGCTGATCGCGATCGGCAGCGGCATGGGCGTGCTCGCCGTGCACCTGATCAAGCGCGACGCGCCGCAGATGGCGAGCGTCGTGATCGGTGCCGCCGGGAGCTTCGCCGCGATCGCGACGCTGCTCGGCTCGCCGCTCGCCGGTGCCTTCCTGATGATGGAGGCCGGCGGGCTCGGCGGCGCGCTGATGGGGATGGTGCTCGTGCCGGGACTGCTCGCGGCGGGCATCGGGTCGCTGATCTACATCGGCCTCGACGACTGGACCGGGTTCGGGACGTTCTCGCTCGCGGTGCCGGACATTCCGCCGGTCGGAAGCCCGACCGGAGCCGAGTTCCTCTGGGCGATCGCGATCGGGGTCCTGGCGGCGTTCCTCGGCACGGTCATTCAGCAGGCTGGCGCTCGCGCTCCAGCCGATCGTCGCCGGGCGGAGCCTCGTCCTGACGCCGCTCGCCGGCGTCGGGATCGGCATCCTCGTCCTGATCTTCGTCGAGGCGACCGACAAGCCGTGCGCCAACGTCCTCTTCTCCGGCCAGGACCAGCTCCCGGGCCTGATCGAGGGCGCCGCCACCTGGTCGGTCGGGGCGCTGCTCCTGCTCGTGGTCTGCAAGGGCCTCGCCTACTCGCTCGCGCTGAGCGGCTTCCGCGGCGGCCCGGTGTTCCCCGGCATGTTCATCGGCGCCGTCGGCGGGATCGCGCTGTCCCACCTGCCGGGGCTCTCGATGATCGCGGGTGCGGCGATGGGCATCGGTGCGATGACCGTGGCGATGCTCGGCCTGCCGCTCGTCGTCTCTGCTCCTCGTCGTCCTCTTCCTCCAGGCGGACGGCGTGCAGCTGACGCCGCTCGTGATCGTCGCGATCGTCGTCTCGTACATCGTCTCGGCGCGGCTCAATCCGGTGCCGAGCGCCGGAGGCGGCGCCGCCGACGGCACCGCCCGCGGCTGCGCCGTCGTGACCCGACCGTGTGAGAGCATGTCGCGATGACGACGGCCGACTACGGGCAGAAGGCGGTGTGGGCGCCCAAGCGCCCGCGCATCGGGCTCGTTGCACGTCGTCGTGGCGTGGGTCCTCTCGACGATCGCCCTGCTCGTCGCGGCGTGGATCGTCCCGGGCGCCCACGTCGAGAGCTGGGGCGGCGCGTTCGTCGCGGCGGCCGTGATCGCGATCCTCAACGCGCTGCTGCCGCCGGTCATCGCGGCGTTGCGGCTGCCGCTGATGCTCGTGACCGGGCTCCTGCTGATCCTGATCCTCGACGCGCTGATGCTGCTCGCCGCGGACAACATCACGGACGGCGATCTCTCGATCGACTCGTTCTGGTCGGCGCTCGGCGTCGCGCTCGTCGCGTCGGCCGTCTCGGTCGTCCTCGACGTCGTCTTCGGGACGAACGACGACGACGCCTACACGCTGCGCGTGATCCAGCGGATCGCGAAGCGCTCGGACGGGCTCGTCGAGACGGACGCGCCGGGGATCATCTACCTCGAGATCGACGGCCTCGCGCTGCCCGTGCTGCAGCGCGCGATGCGCGACGGCAACGCGCCGAACATGGCCCGCTGGCTCGTCGAGGGCGGCTACACGCTGACGGAGTGGGAGACCGACCTCTCGTCGCAGACGGGAGCGTCGCAGGCGGGCATCCTGCTCGGCTCGAACGAGGACATCCCCGCGTTCCGCTGGGTCGAGAAGGAGACGGCGACGACGATGACCTGCTCGGCGCCGCCCGACTGCGCCGAGATCGAGCGCCGCCACGCGGGCCACGGCCTGCTGCGCGACGGCGGCGCGAGCCGCGGCAACCTGCTCTCGGGCGAGGCCGACCACTGCATCCTCACGGTGAGCCGGATGGACGAGGAGAAGAAGGCGAATCCGGGCTACCGGGCCTTCCTCGCCAACGGCTTCAACGTGACGCGCGTCTTCGTGCTCCTCTTCTGGGAGGTCGTCCTCGAGATCTCGGCCTCGAGCCGCGCCAAGCGGCGCGACGTGCGGCCGCGCGGTCACCGCGGCGGCTACTACCCGCTGATGCGCGGCGCGCTGTGCGTCTTCGTGCGCGACCTGATCGTCTACGGCGTGCTCCAGGACATGATGAAGGGCCGTCCCGCGATCTACGCGACGTTCTCGAGCTACGACGAGGTCGCGCATCACTCCGGCCTCGAGCGCGTCGGACACGCTCGAGGCGCTGCGCAAGCTCGACCAGCAGTTCGGCCGGATCGAGGCGGCCCGCACCTACGCGCCGCGGCCCGTACGCGCTCGTCGTCCTCTCCGACCACGGCCAGACGCAGGGCGCGACGTTCAAGCAGCGCAACGGCTACGGGCTCGACGAGCTCGTCGAGCGCTCGCTCTCCCGCGGCAGCGTCGCGGACATGTCCGGCGGCGACGAGCAACAGCTCGATGGTCGGCCACGCGCTCGGCGAGGCGACCGGCACGGCGGGCAAGAAGGAGAAGCAGAAGAAGAACGACGTCTCCGATCGCGACGTCGTCGTGATCGGCTCGGGCAACCTCGGCCTCGTCTACCTGATGGAGGAGCGCCGCCGGCTGACGCTCGAGGAGATGAACGAGCGCCACCCCGACCTGATCCCCGCGCTCCGCAACCACCCGCACGTCGGCTGGCTGCTCGTCCGCTCGTCCGAGCACGGCGCCGGTCGTGCTCGGCGGCGCGCGGCACGCACTACCTCGCCGACGGCAGGGTCGAGGGCGAGGATCCGCTGGCGGCGTTCTCGCCGAACGCGCCCAAGCACCTGCTGCGCACGGACGGCTTCACCCACGTGGCCGACATCATGATCGGCAGCTTCTACGACGCCGCGCTCGAGGCCGGCTGCGCCTTCGAGGAGCTGATCTCGTTCCACGGCGGCATCGGCGGCCCGCAGACGCGGCCGTTCATCCTCCATCCCGACGGAGCTCGCCGTGCCCGACGACGGAGATCATCGGCGCCGCCGCCGTGCACGAGATCCTGCTCGGCTGGCGGCACGAGCTCAACGGCACCGCCGCTTCCTGAGTCGCGCCGCGTCGCGCTACGGTCAGGACGATGCTCTCGGGCCACCCCTTCGCGCGCGGACTCGTCGATCTCGTCCGCGAGGTCATCGCCCGCTACGGCCGGCTCGGCGGCTTCGCAGTTCGCCGCTGCGATCTCGTACCGCGCGCTGTTCTCGCTGGTGCCGCTGGCCACCTTCGTCGCCACGATCCTCGCCGCAGGTGCTCTCGGCCGGCGACACCAACCGGCAGGACATCGTCGCGAGTATCGCCGACCAGCTCCACCTCACCGCGGAGGGGGCCGCCCGGCTCGATTCGCTGATCGCGGCGGTGCCCTCGCCCTGGAGCCTCGCCGGCCTCGTGGCGCTCGGGCTCGCGCTCTGGGGTGCGACCGGGGTGATGTCGTCGGTGCTGAAGACGCTGGCCGTCGTGTTCGACGACGGCGTCGCCCGCAGCTTCGTCCGCGGCCGGCTCGTCAGCGCCTTGCTCGTGCTCGGTGCGCTCGCGCTGATCCTCTGCGCGGTGATCGTCTCGATGCTCGAGAACGTCGTCAGCAAGGTGAGCTCGAAGGTCGAGGAGTCGCTCGGCTGGCAGCCGTTCGGGTTCGGCCTGTTGCTCGGAGTCGTCGTTCCGCTCGCGCTGACGTTCCTCGTCTTCCTGCTCCTCTACCGCTACGTGCCGCACCACCGGCCCGGCTGGCGGGCCGCGATCCTCGGGGCGGCCGCCGCCGCGATCGGCTTCCAGGCGGTGCAGATCGGCCTCGGCTGGTACCTCTCGGGACCGGCCGACTTCACCAAGGTCTACGGCTCGGCGAGCGCGATCTTCGCGTTCCTCTTCTCGGTCTACCTGAGCGCGAGCGCCTTCGTGATCTGCGCGATCCTCACGGCGGTGCTGGACGAGCGGCTGCCGCTCCGCCACTCGCCGGACGGTGTCTAGCGGGCAACCCCGCGCGCGTCGCAGGTGTCGCCGAACGTCAGCCCGACGATCTTCGCCTGCTGGTCGAGGATCTCGAGCGTTCGCTCCATCGCCGTCGGCGGCAGGCCGCCAACGCCGGAGTGGTACGGGTTGTCGAGGAACCAGAGCAGGAGCAGCATCGAGCTGATCACCACCGTCACCCCGCCCATCATCGTCGCCTGGACGAAGGCCCGCTCGCCGCTGTCGGCGAAGAAGAGCATGAAGAGGAAGATGATCCCGGCCGAGAGGAACAGGACGATCCACAGCGGCACCGGGATCACGCCCTCGGCGCCGTGGGTGCGGTCGGAGCGGGCCGTCTGGCGCTCGGTCGTCTGGTCGAGCCACTTGCTGTACGCCGCCTGCTCGGAGGCTGCCTTCGGCTCGACGCCCTGCAGCGCCTTGAACATCGCGACGCCCCACGGGTTGATCAGGTTCGCGCCGTTGCCCGAGCGCATCTGCGGCCACTCGCCGTACGCGACGTTGCGCGCGTAACAGACGAGCGCATCCGACAACGGCTGGCGGGCGGCGGCGGGGAGGAGTTGCGCGGTCTGGAACTGCTGGGCCACGACCGTCGCCTCGTCCTCGGCGCCGGCGCGCGAGGTGTCGTAGCTCTCGAAGGCGAGGAAGATGACGAACCCGAGCATCACGGCGAACCCGGTCGCGATCACCCCGAACACGCCGGCTGCGCGGTCGCCGTCCTCGAAGTAGCTGCCCTCGGGCGCCGAGCGGCGAACGAACAGCATCACGCTGATCGTGACGGCGCACGCCACGATCACGATCAGGCCGGCCCAGAGAAGGCTCATGTGGTTGCCGCCGTGCGCGTCATCGTCAAGCGCGAGCCTATCGGTCGCCTCCCGACCGCAGGCCCGATAGTGTCACTGCATGCTCGCCCGCTGGGGAATCCGGATCGCGTCGTCGCTGATCGGCATCGCCGTCGGCATCGTCCTCTCCACCGCGATCTTCGACGGCTTCTCGAGCACCACGACGGGACTCCTCGAGGCGACGATCGTCTTCTGGATCGTGTTCCTGATCGTCAACTTCCTCGCGCTGCGCGTGCTGATCCGCCAGCCGTCGGTGGGCCTCGCCGGCCTGCTGGCGCTCGCCTCGACGATCGTCTCGTTGATCATCGTCAACCTGATCGTCTCCGACATCTCGATTCGCGGAGTGAGCGCGTACCTCGGCGCGACCGTCGTGATCTGGATCTCGACCGTCATCGCCGACTCGATCGGTCGCCGGATGATCCGCGACCGCCGCCGGCTGTAACCGGCGCCGGCTAAAGCCAGCCACCAGCTGCGCCCGGCCAAGCCAGCACGCCGGAGTGTCCGACTTCAGTCGGATGCCGGGTCCCGGTCGCTGATCGACCAGTCAGTCAACCGATATCCTCCCCGCATGGCGCGTGAGCTCCGTGAGGTGGTGTTCGTCGACGGCGTCCGGACGGCCTTCGGCCGCGCCGGCGAGAGCGGGCTCTTCTGGAAGACGCGGGCGGACGACATGGCGGTCAAGGTCGTGCGCGAGGTGCTGCGTCGCAACCCGAGCGTTCCGGCCGACCGGATCGGCGACGTCATCCTCGCCGCGACGGCGCAGGTCGGCGACCAGGGCCTGACGCTCGGTCGCGACGTCGCGCTGCTCGCCGGGTTGCCGCACACGGTGCCCGGCTTTGCCGTCGACCGGATGTGCGCCGGCGCCCTGACGGCGACGACCGCCGGGGCGGGGGAGATCGCGATGGGTGCGGCCGACCTCGTCATCGTCGGCGGCGTCGAGCACATGGGCCATCACGCGATGGGCGCCGAGGTCGACTTCAACCCGCGCTTCGTCAGCGAGCGGCTGATCGACGAGAGCGCCGCCGTGATGGGGCAGACCGCCGAGAACCTCCACGACGCGTTTCCGCAGCTGACGCGCGAGGGCGCCGACCGCTACGCGCTCGAGAGCCAGCGCCGTGCCGCGGCTGCGTGGGCGGCGGAGGACGGGATCATGGCGCACACCGTCGTGCCGATGAGCGTGTTCGGCGACGAGGGCTGGCGGGTCGCCGACCGCGACGAGTTCCTGCGCCCCGAGACGACGCTCGAGGGCCTCGCCGCGCTGCGGACGCCGTTCCGCGTCGGCGGCCGCGTGACGGCCGGCAACTCGGCGGGACTGACCGACGGCGCCACGGCCGGGCTGCTCGCCGCCGAGTCGGTCGCCGCCGAGCTCGGGCTCGAGCCGTCGATGCGTCTCGTCGCCTTCGCCTACACGGGCGTCGAGCCGCACCTGATGGGAATCGGCCCCGTCTCGGCCACCGAGCGGGTGCTCGCCCAGGCCGGCCTGACGATCGACGACATCGGCCTCTTCGAGCTCAACGAGCCGTTCGCCGTCCAGGTCCTGACCTGGTGCGACGGCGTCGGTGTCGCACCCGACGACCCGCGGCTGAACCCGTCCGGCGGAGCGATCGCCTGCGGGCACCCGCTCGCCGCCACCGGCGTGCGCCTGATGTCGCAGCTCGCCTTCGAGCTCGAGCGCCGCCCCGACGTCCGCTACGGCTTGACCGCGCTCTGCATCGGCCTCGGCATGGGCGCCGCGATCCTGTGGGAGAACACGCGGCATGGTTGGACGGCATGGGTGACGGCCAGACGCAGTTCTTCCTCCAGCGCGTCGAGACGCGCGTCGGCCCGATCGCGCTCGTCACGATCGACAACGGCGAGGACTGGCAGAAGCCGAACGTCTTCGGCCGCGCTGCGTTCGCGTCGCTCGCCGAGCTCCTGCCGCAGCTTCAAGAGGGCGACTGGCGCGGCCTCGTGCTCACCGGCAAGCCGTTCGTCTTCGCGGTCGGCGCCGACCTGACCGAGTTCCCCGAGATCAGGACGCCCGAGCTCGCGCGCGCCGGGGCCAAGGCGGGCCACGACGCCTTCGCGGCGATCCGCGACCTGCCGTATCCCACGCTCGCCGCGATCAACGGCGCGGCCCTCGGGGGCGGCCTCGAGATCGCGCTCCACTGCGACTTCCGCACCCTCGCCCGCTCGGTGCGCCACATCGGCTTCCCCGAGGTCTTCCTCGGGATCATCCCCGGCTGGGGCGGAACCCAGCTCGCGCCGCGCCTCGTCGGCGCCGCCGCGGCGGTCGAGCTGATCGTCACCAATCCGCTGAAGCAGAACAGGATGCTCCACGCCGCCCAGGCCGTCGAGATCGGGCTCGCCGACGAGCTCATCGACGACGTCGAGTTCCTCGACGACTCGATCGCGTGGCTCGTCCGCGCGATCGAGGAGCAGCGCGCGCCCCGAGCGGCTGCCGACCTGTCCGACGCGCCGGAGATCTCCGCCAAGGCGCGCTACGGCGTCGACGACGCCGTCCACGGCGTCGCGCTCGCCCCGTATCGCGCGCTCGAGCTGATCGCCGGCACGGCGAGCTGGACGATCGAGGAGGGCTACGTCGCCGAGGAGGATGCGCTCGCCGACCTGCTGCCCGGCCCGCAGGCGCAGGCCGGGGTCTACGCGTTCGACCTCGTCGAGCGGCGGATCAAGAAGGGCATCGGGATCCCCGACGCCAAGCCACGGCGGATCCAGAAGGTCGGCGTCGTCGGCGCGGGGCTGATGGCGACCCAGCTCGCGACGCTGTTCCTGCGCCGGCTCGAGGTGCCGATCGTGATCACCGACGTCGACGCCGCGCGCGTCGAGGAGGCCGTCGCTGCGATTCGCGCCGACCTCGAGAAGCAGGTGTCCCGCGGCCGGCTCGGCGAAGGGCAAGGCCCGCTTCCTCGGGTCGATCGTCAGCGGCGTCGCCGACCCGTCTGCCTTCGGCGGCTGCGATCTCGTGATCGAGGCCGTCTTCGAGGAGATCTCCGTCAAGCGCGAGGTGTTCGCCGCGCTCGAGGCCGTGGTCTCGGAGGAGTGCCTCCTCGTCACGAACACGTCGTCGCTGTCGGTCGCCGAGATGGCGGCCGAGCTCCGGCATCCGGAGCGCGTCGTCGGGATGCACTTCTTCAACCCGGTGGCGGTGCTCCCGCTCGTCGAGCTCGTGCGCGCACCGGCAACGGACGACGTGACGCTCGCGACTGCGTGGGAGGTGACGAAGAAGCTCGGCAAGCGCGGAGTGCTCGTCAAGGATGCTCCAGCCTTCGTCGTCAACCGGCTCCTGACGCGCCAGTCGTCCGTCCTCATGCAGGCGCTCGAGAACGGCAACACCTTCGAGGAGACGGACGCGGCGGCGCTCCGGCTCGGGCTCCCGATGCCGCCCTCGGCGCTCCTCGCGATGGTCGGCCCGCGGGTCGCGAACCACGTGCTCCACACGCTCCACGACGCGTTCCCCGACCGCTTCCCGCTCTCCCCGACGCTCGAGAACTTCGCGAACGGCGAGATGGACGTCGTGCTCACCGGCGACGAGCGGCGCACCGAGGACGAGCTCTACCAGCGCATCCTCGAGGCGCTTGCCGACGAGGCTCGGCACGTGCTCGACGAGGGCGTCGTCGCGTCGGCGGGCGAGATCGACGCGTGCCTGATCCTCGGCGCCGGGTTCCCGTTCTTCCGCGGCGGCCTGACGCCGTACCTCGACGCCGAGGGGGTTTCGACGCGGGTTTCCGGACGCCCGCTCGGAGGCGCCTAAAGACTTCCGTCGTCCGACCGATTCCGGTACAGTTGTGCCCACAGCAACGCTCCGCGCCCGAAACGCGTAAGTGTGCTGATCCTCAAGGAAAGCAGCACCAGAGTCGTGTGCTGCGCATATGCACGAGACCGATCCTCAACCCGACACTTCCGTCGTCGGAGCCTGCAGAGGGCTTGGCAGCCTCGGCGCTCCGCGCTCATGCCTGGTACGGCGAGCCGTTCCTCCACGCCGGTGAGGACCCGGTTGCCGCGCTCGCGCCCGGCACCGCCCGCCGGGCCGCTCTCGACGACGCGATCGCCGAGATGGATGCGGGCAAGAAGACGCCCTCGAACCGCTGGCGCGTCCGCTACGGACTGATGCTCGGGCTGGAGCGCGTGCTCGCGTCTCCCAAGCCCGCCACCGCCTCCGGCACCGATCTCCGCCGTCACCAGATCGACGCGCTCGCCGGCATGCTCACGGAGCTGATCGCCTCGAGCCAGCGCGCCACCGAGGAGAACGGCAACGGCAACGGGAACGGGAACGGGCACGCGCCCGAGCCGGACGCCGCCGAGCTGGACGAGGAGGACGACGACTTCGACGCCGGCGTGATCGACGACGAGCTCGACGACGAGACGCCCGCGTTCACGGGCGAGGATCCCGGCGCCTCACGCCGCTACCGCTTCCGCCATCCGACGGCCTCCGGCAAGACGATCGCCGCCGCCGGGTTCGTCGAGTCGGCGCAGCACCTCGGCGTCCTGATCCTCACGCACCGGCGACTGCTCGTCTCCCAGTTCACGCGCGACCTCACGACCGAGGGCTACGCCGACCGCTTCACCGACGCGATCGACTCCGGCATGGAGCCGCTGCGGGACAACCCGATCACGATCCAGACCTACGCCTGGTTCGCGCGCCACGCGGCCGAGATCTCGCGCAGCGCGTACCAGCTCGTGATCTGCGACGAGGCTCACACGGCGCTCGGCGAGAAGACGAGCGCGGCGATCAGGTCGTTCAGCGAGCCGATCTACATCGGCATGACGGCGACGGAGCAGCTGATCGCGAAGCAGGTCTCGGACGTGTTCCCGGCCTCGGTCGACGATCTCCCGCTGGCCGACGCAGCCCGCCGCGGCCTGATCGCACCACTGCGCTGCCTCCGGGTGCCCCCCGCTGCGGCGATCAACTCGGTGCCGATCGTCGGCGGCGACTTCGAGGAGCGCGCCCTCGCGGCAGCGCTCGACCACTCAGCCCTCAATCAGGCGGCCGCCAGCCTCTACCGCGAGCGCTTCGGCACGACACCCGGCATCGTCTACGCAGCCGGCGTCGAGCACGCCTACAACCTCGCCCAGGAGTTCCGCGCCGCCGGCATCAAGGCCGAGGCCGTCTCGGGCAAGACGCCGCCGGTGAAGCTCGCCGAGACGCTCGCTGCCTACGAGCGCGGCGAGATCAACGTGCTCATCAACGCCCAGCTCCTCGCCGAGGGCTGGAACTCCCCTCGCGCGACGGTCTGCTTCCACCTCGCGCCGACAGCCTCACGCCGCGTCTACCAGCAGCGCATCGGCCGGATCATGCGCATGCACTCGCGCAAGGAAGCCGGCATCGTCGTCGACTTCGTGACCAAGGGCTCGACGCACAACGACCGCGTGATCTCGCTCCACTCGCTGCTCGACTCGGACTTCTACCGCGAGGGGGCCCGGGTCACGCCGGCGCCGCGCCGTCGCCAGCAGCGGCGGGCGCGCCGGCAGCTCTCGCCGGCTCCGTGGCTCGTCCCGGTCACGCCCGACGTCGCGCGCCGGCTCGCCGTGATCCAGCGCGAGTGGCAGCGCGTCGACCCGAAGTTCCTGGACGACGACGAGCAGCGCTTCTGGGCCACGATCGCCGGCCGGCAGATCCGCTTCGACCAGCGCACCGACTTCGCCCGCAAGTTCACCGAGGGTCGCGCCGGCAAGGGAGCGCTCGAGACGTTCCTCGCCGTCTGCGCCGCGGAGAACCCGAACCGGCGCCTGCGCATGACGGCTCTCGCCGACCGCGTCGCGACGCCGGTCGAGCGAGCCGACTTCGACGATCTCGTCACGCTCGTCAGCCAGGCGCCGCCGTGGGAGAAGGACCGCTCGGCGGGCGTCCGCATCCTCCTCCGGGCCGTCGGCGAGGGCAAGGCCAACGCACCCGACCAGATCCTCGCCCGCTGGACGTGGAAGCTCGCACGCGCGACGCGCAAGGTGCAAGACCGGCGGGCGAGCGCGGAGTTCCCCGAGGCGAAGCGCCTGCTCGGTGCCGTCGCCAACTCGCGCGGCCACCGGCACGAGGACAACGTCGCGAAGCTGGTGCAGGTCTCCCGCGCGCTGCCACTCGCGGTCGGCGCAGCCCTGCTCGCCTCGGCCGACGGCTACACGCCGCGGGCCAACGCGCTGCTCGACCAGGCGCGCGAGGATCTCGGCCCGATCCAGGAGATCGCCACCGCGCTGGCAGAGAATCTTCCCGCCCCCAAGGCGCCGGTGCGCAAGTCACGGCGGCGGCGCAAGAAGCGTCGTCCGGCGGGAGCAGCCGCGGCTGCTGCTGCCGGCGGCGAGAACGCGAACGGCGACGCGCCGGCTGCGGCGACCGAGGGCACGCCCGACAGCAACGGCGCTGCACCGGCTGCCAAGGCCGAGGCGCCCGTCGCCTCCACTCCGGCCGAGAACGCTGCCTAGACCGTTCGGCCGAAGCCGCTAGTGCGCGGGCGGCGGATCGTCGTCGCTCTCGTCGCGGTCGCGCAGGAAGCGCGTCAGCTCCGCGGCGAGTGACTCACCCGTCGGCAGGTCGGCCTCGTCGATCAGCTCGTCGATCGTGTCGGCCCGCCGCTCGAGCTCCTCGACGTACGCCTGCGTCTCGGGATCCGAGGCAACGGCCTCGGTGATCTGCTCGGCGTAGATCTCCTCCGCGTCCTCGAGCTCGGTGAGGTCGATCGTCACCTCGAGCAGCTCGCCGAGCCGGTCGCAGAGCGCTCGCGCGGCGCGCGGGCTCGGGGCGAGCGAGACGTAGTGGGGCACCGCCGACCAGAGGCTGACCGAGGGAATGCCCGCCTCGCGGAACGCGTCGTGGAGCACGCCGACGATGCCCGGTCGGCCCCTCGTAGCGCGACGCCTGCAGCCCGAGCTCCTCGACGAGCGAGAGGTCGCTCGCCGAGCCGGTCACCGGCGCCGGCCGCGTGTGCGGCACGTCGGCGAGCAGCGCGCCGAGCGTGACGACGAGCTCGACGCCGAGCTCGCGCGCCAGCCCGATCACGAGCTCGTTGAACGCGCGCCAGCGGTAGTTCGGCTCGACGCCGATCAGGATCACGGCGTCGCGGTCGGCGCCGGGAATCGCCGCCGCCTGGAAGGTCGTCTCGGGCCACTCGATCCGCCGCGTCAGCCCCTCGTCGAGCGAGACGGTCGGCCGCGTCGACTGAAAGTCGACGAAGCCCTCGGGATCGATGTCGGCGAACTTGTGCGCATCCCAGACGCGCGCCAGCGTGCCGGCGGCGAGCGTCGCGGCCTGGCCGCCGTCGTTCCAGCCGCGGAAGGCGGTGATCAGCACCGGGCGGCGCAACGTGGGCCGCTCGTCGATCCGGAGGTCGCGTCTCCATCGACGGAGCTTAGCGGCGGGTCAGTGCGGCGACAAGCGGCGGCCGGAGGCCGGTGCAGGCGAGTACGCGATCGCGACCGTCAGCGTCCAGATCGTGGCCGCCAGCGACGACGTGAATCACGACGAGCCACCACGGCAACGCGTTCCGGTACTGGATCTCGCCGACGACCATCTGCACGAGGAGAACGCCGAACAGCACCGCTCCGGCGGCGGCGATTCCGGGGAGCTCGCGCCGGAGCCTCCAGAGGAAGGTGCCGACGATGAGGAAGCCGATCCCGAAGATCGCGGTCGCGCGCACGTGCACGTAGACGGTGTCGGTGATGCCGAGCCCGAGCCGCGGGATGTCCTGTCCGCCCGAGTGCGGGCCCGATGCCGTGGCGACCGTTCCCGTGACGACGAGCACCGCGCACGCGGCGACGCCAACGGCTGCCACGACCGCGAAGCCAGTGCGGCCCGGCGGCCGGCGCGAGCCCGCGCGAGTGGCTCCACGCCTCGAGCGCGACGACGACGGCGCCTCGCCACGCACGACGAGGGCGAGCAGGAAGTGCGACATCACGGCGATCGGGTTGAGGCCGAGCAGGACGGTGATGCCGCCGAGCGGGATCTGCGCGATCGTCCCGAGGGCCGTCGCGAGGGCGACGTTGCGAACCCAGCGCGGCAGTCCGTCGACCCGCCGCGCGGCGAGCCACGACGATCGACCGTCAACGCGATCCCGATCAGCGCCACGAGGCGGTTGCCGAACTCGATCGCCGCGTGCCCGCCCTTCTCCGGATAGGGCTTGTCGCCGCAGCGTGGCCAGTTGTCGCAGCCGAGCCCGGAGGCCGTCAGCCGGACGACGGCGCCACTCGTGACGACGACCAAGAGCGTGAACACGGCCGCGGTCGCGAGCTGGACGAAGCGCCGGGCCGAGATCGAGGCGTCGCGCGCGGGTCGCCTTGGTCGCGCCGCTGACGCCGTCGCCGCCGATCTCCACGCCGCTCACCGTAGCGTCACGCCCGCGCCGTCCCGGACGCGACCGACGCGGTGCAGGTCGAGCCCGCGCTCGGCGAACGTGGCCGCGAGCACGGCGGCCTTGTCGGCGGGGAGCGAGACGAGCAGCCCGCCCGCCGTCTGCGGGTCGAAGGCGAGTGCCTCCTGCGCGTCGGTGGCGGTGCTCTCGACGTGCGGCCCCGAGTAGTCGCGGTTCCGCCGGTCGCCGCCCGTGCGGACGCCGGCCTCGGCCAGCTCGAGGGCGGACGGGAGGGCAGGCAGCGTCGCGGCGTCGAGCTCGATCCGCACGCCGCTGCGCGAGGCCATCTCGTACGCGTGCCCGAGCAGGCCGAAGCCCGTCACGTCGGTGACCGCGTTCGGGGCGAACGGCCGCAGGGCATCGGCGGCATCGCGGTTGAGCGTGCGCATCGCGGCCACGGCCGCGTCGAGCGCGCCGGCCGGAGCGCGTCCCTCGCGCTGCGCCTGGAGCACGAGCCCGGTGCCGAGCGGCTTCGTCAGGAAGAGCGCGTCGCCCGGCTTGCGCGCCGCTCTTCGGCCAGATGCCGTCCGGGTGGACGGTGCCGACGACGGCGAGGCCGTACTTCGGCTCGTCGTCGCGGATCGTGTGGCCGCCGGCGAGAATCGCTCCGGCCGCGCGGACGACCTCGTCGGCGCCGGCGAGGATCTCGCCCAGCATCTCCGTCGGCAGCTCCTCCGGGAAGGCCGTGATCGAGAGCGCGAGCAACGGCACGCCGCCCATCGCGAAGACGTCGTTGAGCGCGTTCGTCGCCGCGATCGCGCCGAACGCCCGGGGGTCGTCGACGACCGGCGGGAAGAAGTCGACGGTGAAGACGAGCGCGCGGTCGTCGTCGAGCCGGTACACGGCCGCGTCGTCGGCGGGATCGAGGCCGACGAGCAGCTCGGCCGAGTCGACCGGGACGAAGCCTGCGAGGAGCTTCTCGAGCCGCGCCGCCGGGTACTTCGCGGCGCACCCACCGGCCTTCGCAAGCGAGGTGAGCGTCGGCGAATCGGTCACGAAACGAGTGTACGCATGGGTGAAGGAATGTCCGACGGGGGGTAGAACATGACGGCGGAGAGTCATACCCCCTTCCCCCTCTCCTCCCAGATCCACGCGAAGGTCGCCCTCCCCCGGCGGCCTTCGTTCGTTCTGTGCAACGATCGGCGGGTGCCGTCAGCCCTCGTCACCGGTGGCTCGTCCGGGATCGGCCTCGCGATCGCGCGGATGCTGGCCGAGGAGGGCTATGCCCTGACGCTCGCCGGCCGCAAGCTCGATCGCCTCGAAGCCGCCGGCGAGGGCCTGGACGCCGCGATCGTGCAGGCGGACGTCTCGAGCGAGGACGACTGTCTCAGGCTCGTCGCCGAGCACCTCGAGCGCCACGGCGGCATCGACGTGCTCGTCAACTCGGCCGGGGTCGGCATGGCGCGGCTCGATCGCCGACACGACGACCAAGGCGTGGGACGTCCAGCAGGCGGTCAACCTCCGGGGCGCCTTCCTCGTCACCCGGGCGGCGCTGCCCGAGCTGCGGCGCACGAAGGGCCTCGTCGTCAACCTCGCGTCGATCGCCGGCACGCTGCCGACGCCGGGCCTCGCCGCCTACGGCGCTACCAAGGCCGCGCTGATCTCGTTCACGCGCTCGCTCGCGCGCGAGGAGGCCGACAACGGCGTGCGGGTGACGGCGCTCTGCCCCGCCTTCGTCGATACGCCGATGACCGCGTTCACGGGCATTCCGGGCGACCAGATGATCACGACCGGCGACTGCGCCGAGGTCGTCCGCCTGCTGCTCCGACTCTCACCGGCGGCGCGGATCCCGTTCGTCGTGCTCGAGCGCGCCGGCGATACCGTCTAGGGCGCGGCGTTCGGGTCGGCGTCGCCGCCGAGCAGCTCCGCCGGTCCCGCCTGCGTGAGGCCGAGCGTCCCGTAGAGCTCGAGCTTCGCTCTCGTGTCCTCGAGGTCGAGCACGCGCATCGTCAGCTGCCCGATCCGGTCGCCCGGGCCGAACATGCTCTCGACGTTCTCCATCGAGAGCCGGTCGGGGTGGTAGGTGGCGTTCGGGCTCGTCGTGTCGAGCACCGTGTAGTCGTCGCCGCGCCGGAGCTCGATCGTCACCTCGCCGCTGACCGCGAGCCCGATCCAGCTCTGCAGGCTCTGGCGGAGCATCAGCGACTGCGGGTCGAACCAGCGGCCCTCGTAGAGCAGCCGGCCGAGCCGGCGGCCCATCGTGCGGTAGTTGTCGATCGTCGCCTCGTTGTGGATCGCATTCACGAGCCGCTCGTAGGCGATGAAGAGCAGCGCCATCCCGGGCGCCTCGTAGATGCCGCGCGACTTCGCCTCGATGATGCGGTTCTCGATCTGATCCGACATCCCGAGGCCGTGCCGGCCGCCGATCGCGTTCGCAGCGGCGACGAGCTCGACGCGGTCGGCGAACTCGATCCCGTCGATCGCGACCGGCCACCCCTCGTGGAACCGCACCCGCACCGTCTCGGGCTCGATGATCAGATCCTGATCCCAGTGGGCGACGCCCATGATCGGCTCGACGATCCCCATCGAGCGGTCGAGGCTCTCGAGCTCCTTGGCCTCGTGCGTCGCGCCCCAGATGTTCGCGTCGGTCGAGTACGCCTTCTCGCTCGAGGCGCGATAGGGGAGATCCCGCTCCTGCAGCCACTCGCTCATCTCCTTGCGGCCGCCGAGCTCCGCCACGAACTGCGCGTCGAGCCACGGCTTGTAGATGCGCAGGGCGGGGTTGGCGAGGAGCCCGTAGCGGAAGAACCGCTCGATGTCGTTGCCCTTGTAGGTCGAGCCGTCGCCCCAGATGTCGACGCCGTGCTCGCGCATCGCGTGGACGAGCATCGTCCCGGTCACGGCGCGCCCGAGCGGCGTCGTGTTGAAGTACGTCTTGCCGGCGCTCGAGATGTGGAAGGCGCCGCACTGGAGCGCGACGAGCCCTTCGTGGACGAGCTGCGAGCGGCAGTCGACGATCTCCGCTGCCTCGGCGCCGTAGCCGAGCGCGCGCTCGGGGATGTCCGCGATGTTGTCCTCGTCGACCTGGCCGAGGTCGGCGGTGAACGCGTAGGGGATGCCGCCCTTCTCGCGGATCCAGGCGACGGCGACGGCGGTGTCGAGGCCGCCCGAGAAGGCGATGCCGATGCGCTCGCCGACCGGCAGCGACTGGAGGACGCGGGTCACGGCGGGAAGTGTAGGGGCCGGGCGTGCCCGGGTCCGCGTCTAGGGCGCGACCTTCGCGACAGCCTTCTCGAGCTCGGCGGCGCTGAACGCGCCCTCGAACCGCGAGCGGATGACGCCGTTCTTGTCGACGACGAAGGTGAACGGCTCGCTGCGGAGCTTCCACTCGTCGACCCACTGGTTCGTGCCGTTGGCCGGGTCGTTGCCCTTGTAGATCTCGATGTGGATGAAGTCGACGCCGTTGGCCTGCCAGTCCTTCGCGACCGACTGCGTGACCTGGACGACCGGCCCGCAGGTCCGCGTCTGGCAGTAGAGCGGCGTCGCGAACGTGACGACGAACGGCCGGTGCGCCGCCATCGCCGCCGCCACCGTCGTGCGGAGCAGGTTCCCGGTCGGGCGGCTCGGCCGTCGTCACCGTCTTCGGGTCGACGCCGGGCTTGAGCACCGGGTTCTTGGACGGGATCGCCTTCTCGCCGATCTCGGGCGCTGCCGAGTGGCGCAGCACGACCGCGTTGCCGAGCGCCTGGATCTTCTTGCTGCCGCCGATCGGCTCGGCCAGGATCCAGTACTTCCCGGGCTTCGGCATGTCGAGCGTCGTCACGTAGATGTTCTGCGCGTCGGCCTCCGCGCCGCCCGGGCACGCCGATCGGCTCGAGCGTCGCGATCGTCTGGGCGTAGGGCTTCTGCTTCAGCCCGTGGGAGATCCAGACGCGCGCCTGCGGCGTCTCGATCAGCTTCGACTGCTTGTCGACGACGAGGAACGAGACGCGGTTCTTGCCGGGGCCGTAGTCGTTCGTGCCCGGGCACGATCGCGACGTCTTCGCCCTCTGCACGCCAAAGCGCCTCCAGGGTTGCCGGAGGCGCTGAGGTGGAAGTGGTGCTCGTGGAAGTGGTCGTGGTGGCTCCGGTCACCGCTCTTCGTAGAGCCACCGCACCCGGCGAGCGCAACGGCGCAACCGAGCGCGACGAGTACCGAGACCGGGCGAATCACTGCCCGAGTTTAGCCGCAGGTGCCCTGCAGCCGAATCGGCGTCAGTGGCCGTCCGACCAGGTGTGGCCGCGCGGGTGGAACCTGCCGAGCCATGCGGCGATCAGAGCGAGATTCGCCAGCAGGAGCAGTAGTTTGGCTGAGCGCATTTGCGGCACCTCCTTCCTAGAACCGGATGTCCTGGAGCGCCTCAGCGGCGATCCGGTAGAGGCGGGCAGCTTCACCGTCGTCACCACGGCGGCGGGCGAGGTCGCCGCGTGCGACCCAGGCTCCGGCGCGGTGGCCGACGGATGCCATCTGCTCGAAGACGCGCGTCGGCGGCGAGGAAGCACTCCTCGGCCTCGTCGAGCCGGTCGCGCTCGAGCAGCGAGCGGCCGAGCACGAGGTAGGACTGGCCGACCTCGTCGGGGAAGTCGTCGCGTCCCTCGAGCAGCGCGAGCGCCTTGCGGGCGTTCTCGTCGGCTGCGTCGTAGTCGGCGAGCTGGAGGTGCACCGTGGCGAGGCTGCCGAGCGCCTGCGCGGCGTCGGGCTGCGACTCGGCCTCGACGGCGAGCGCGAACGACTCCTGCAGGTGGTCGATCGCCTGCTCGGGCTTGCCGAGCACGAGCTGGAGGCCGCCGAGGTTGAGCATCAGGCGTCCGACGTTGCGCTCGTCGTTCAGCTCCTCGTAGATCGCCTTCGCCTGCTGCGCGTAGTTGCGCGAGGCGATCCAGTGGCCCATGCGCTCCGCGACGAGCGAGGCCTGGAAGTACGTGTTCGCGACCGTGCGCCGGTCGTCGGTGCCGCGCGCGAGCTCGAGCGCAGCCTCGACGTCCTCGCGCGCTGCCTCGAAGTCGCGCTGGCGACGACGGCAACGCGACCGCCAGCCGAGGATGTCGGCGCGGAGGAGGTCGCACGGCAGCTCGGACGTGCCGGCGAGGGCGAGCGCCTCGTCGAAGAGCGACGCAGCGGTTGCGACGCTCGAGAGCTTGTAGCGGCAGACGCCGAGCCGGAACAGGATGTCGGCCCGGTCGACGGCCGAGAACTGCGGCCCCTCGGCGAGCTCGCGGGCGACGAGCAGAAGCTCGACTGCCTCGCGCACCTCGCCTTCCTCGGCGCGCGCCCAGGCCTCGCCGGAGAGAGCGCGAACCTCGAGCTCGGCCGAGCCGGTCGCGCCGACGTCGCTGCGGGCAGCGGCGAAGAGCTCGGCCGCCTCCAGCGTGCGGTGCGCCTCGGTGAGCGCCTCGGCGCGGACGAGCAGTGCCTCGATCCGGCCGCGCAGGTCGGTCGAGACGCCGCTGCCGAGGAACGCGGGATCGACGCCGAGCTGCGTTGCGAGCCAGGCGATCGACTCGGCGGTCGGGCGCGTCTTGCCGCGCTCGATCTGGCTGATGTACTCCTTCGAGAAGCGATCGCCCGCGACCTGGGTCTGCGTCAGCCCGGCAGCGAGGCGCAGCGAGCGCAGGCGCTCGCCGATCCGGGAGGCCGGCGCGGCCGGCGTCGTCGCGGTCGGCGACTTCGCGGCGGACGTGAGCACATCGTTCAGCACGGAAGAGTGGGTGGCGGCATCCATCTGGTGTTCAGTCAAGGCGATTCACGTCTCCGTCGCTGTCCTCATAAAGGGTGAGATGCGGTGCTCAACAGTGTGATTTGCGGGTGAAGTACAGCGTATCGCAAATCACTTGACCGAGCTACTTGACTTTTTCGGCCAGGGCACCTACAGTCCTGATTACCAAGCACCGCAGCCGGACGCCAGGTTGTGGAGCTCGGGGCACACCAGCAGGATCGGTGGCAGCAAGAAGGAGTCTCGTGCCTGGGCCGCAGAGTCACGAGCTTCAGCTGTCACTCCCTCGAGGAGCCCCTCTCTGAAACGCCCCCGGAAGCCGCAGCCGGGGGCGTTTCTCTTTTCCGGTCCTGTCCCGAAGCGGACGCGACGCGCGCTCTAGGATCGAGCGGATGGACGCGCACACGAGCGACGGCGCGTTCCGGCGCGGATTCCTCGCGATGGTGCCGCTCTGGCTCGGCGTCGTGCCGTTCGCGCTCGCCTACGCGGTCACGGCGCGCGGCGCGGGCCTCTCGCTCGTCGAGACGCAGGCGCTCTCGGCGCTCGTCTTCGCGGGCAGCGCCCAGTTCACCGCCGTCGGGCTGTTCGCCGCAGGGTCGGCCGGGGCGAGCATCGTCCTGACGACGCTCCTCCTCAACATCCGCCATCTGCTCTACGGCGTCTCGGTCGGGCGCCAGTTCGATCTCAGCCGCCGCCAGCGGCCGGTCGCCGCCTTCTTCCTCACCGACGAGGCGTTCGGCGTCGCCTCCGGCACCGGCGAGCGGACCTTCCCGTTCCTGCTCGGCGTCGAGCTCAGCCTGTTCATCACCTGGAACCTCGCCACGTTCGGCGGCTTCCTGCTCGGATCGGCGATTCCCGACCCGACCGAGCTCGGCGTCGACCTGATCTTCCCGCTCGCGTTCCTGGCGCTGCTCGTGCCGATGCTGCGCACGCGCATCGAGCTCGGCGTCGCCGTGTTCTCGGGGCTGCTGGCCTTCGGCCTCCATCGGGCGCTCCCGGGCGGGCTCCCCGTGCTGCTCACCGGCATCGCCGGCAGCCTGCTCGGCGCCTATCTGACCCGGCACGACCCGCCGCCGGAGAGCCACCCCGACGATGCGGTGCGGGAGGTCGCATGACCTTCTGGCTCACCCTCGCGGGCATGGTCGCCGTCACCTTCGGCTCGCGCTACGCCGGCCTCGTGCGCCGGACGGAGCTGCCCGAGTTCTGGGTGCGCTTCCTCCACTTCGTCCCGATCGCCGTCTTCGCCTCGCTCGTGACGCCCTATCTCGAGGGCGACCTGGGCGAGTGGGGGATCCGCGTCACGGCCGCCGCCGTCGCCGCCTTCGCGGCCTGGCGCACGCGCCAGCTGTGGGTCGCGATCGCCGTCGGGATGGCGGTGTTCTGGCTGTTGCGGATCCCGTTCTAGCTGGCTGGCTCAGCTCTCGGAGAGCCAGCGCCGGCGCTCGCGCACGATCGCGGCGAACTCGCCCGCGCCGAGCAGGCCGCCGAGGCGGTCGGCGAACGAGCGCAGCAGCCCACCGGCGAGGAAGATCCAGGCCTCCGCATCGGCGTCGCGGTCGGCCGGGACGGTGCCTGCGGCCTGGCTCGCCCTCATCCCGGCGGCGACGAAATCGTGCACCTCGCGCACGTGGGCGCGGAGGTAGGCCTGCATCTCCTCGTCGTCGCCGGCCTCGGTGACGCCCTGCACCCAGAGGTGCGGCAGGAGCGGATCCGACCACGGCCCGCGCTGCGCGGCGCGTCGCGCCGCCGCTCTCGTCGTCGGTGACCGGCGTGATCGCGTGCTTCGCGCTCGATCCTGGTCCGGAGCTGCCGCCAGGCCTCGTCCAGGCTCGCGAACCAGAGCTCCTTCTTGGACGGGAAGTGGCGGTAGATGATCGGCTCCGAGACGCCCGCCACGCGGGCGATCTCGGCCGTCGTCGAGCGGGCGTAGCTGCCCGCCCCGAACACCTCGAGCGCGGCCGCGACGATCGCTGCCCGCCGCTCGGCGGCGGGCAGGCGCGCCTGCGTCGGCTGGCTCATGCGGCTGGGCGAGATGCTCTCGGGCACTCCGGCGGTCTCCGGTGCCGTGCGCTCGCGTGCGTGGCTGCGGATCGTGAACGCTGCGACCAGGGCGCCGCCGAGTGCGATCGCAGACGCGACGTAGAGGGAGTGGTGGAGGCCGTTCAGGAACGCGTCGACCTCGCTGTCTCCCGAGGCGATGCGCGGAGTTGGTGCCGGCAGCCAGGATCGCGCCCATGACGGCGATGCCGAGCGAGCCGCCGACCTGGCGGAACGTGTTGAGCATCCCGGAGCCGACGCCCGCCTTGTCGACGGGGACGGAGCTGAGAGCGGCCGCGGTCATCGGCGTCATCGTGATCGCCATCCCGAGGCCGCCGAGCAGCATCCCGGGCAGCAACGAGAGGTACGACGAATCGGTCTGCAGCTGCGCGAAGACGAGCAGCGCGGCGCTCAGCATCGCCATCCCGGCCGTCATCAGCCAGCGCGAGCCGAGCCTGTCGGACGAGCGGCCGGCGATCGGGGGCGACGAGGATGATCAGGATGGTCATCGGCAGGAATGCCGCACCTGCCCGGACGGCGCTGTAGCCGAGCACGTTCTGCATGTAGAGCGAGATGAAGAAGAACACGCCGAACATCGCGAGCGAGACGAGCAGCGCGACCGTGTTCGCCCCGGCGAACGTCGGGTTGCGGAAGAGGGTCATGTCGAAGAGCGGCAGTCGCTGGTGGAGCTCGAGCAGGACGAACGCGATCCCGGACACGAGCGCGAGCGCGAAGAGCCCGAGGATCAGCGGCGACGTCCAGCCGCGGGCGTTCGCCTCGGTGAGTGCGTAGACGAGCGCGAAGAGCGCCACGCCGGAGGTGAGGAGGCCGGGCAGGTCGAGGCGCTGCTCACGCGAGGTGTCCTTCGACTCGGTGATGATCAGGCGCCCGGCGACGAGGCCGATCAGGCCGACCGGGACGTTGATGTAGAAGATCCAGTTCCAGCCGATGTGCTCGGTGATCAGGCCGCCGACGAGCGGGCCGATCGCGAGCGCCATCGCCGACACGCCGGCCCAGATGCCGAGCGCCGCGCCGCGCTCCTTGGGCGGGAACGTGGCGGTGATGATCGAGAGGGTGGCGGGCATCATGCAGGCCGCGCCGACGCCCTGGAGCACGCGTGCCCCGATCAGCAGCTCGGCGCTCCCGGCGAGGCCGCAGAGCAGCGACGAGACGGTGAAGACGGCAAGGCCGAAGAGGAAGATGCGCCGGCGCCCGAGCATGTCGGCGAGCTTGCCGCCGGTGAGCATGAGGACGGCGAAGCTGAGCGCGTAGCCGGTGACGACCCATTCGAGCTGAGCCACGTCGATCCCGAGATCGCGCTGGATGGCCGGGAGGGCCACGTTCACGACGGTGTTGTCGAGCATGATCATGAAGAGGGCGAACGACACCGCCGCCAGCGTCCACCACTTCCTGTTTTCCTCCGCGAGGATCCGTGCCTTCATCGTTTTCCTGCCTTCGTTGGGGTATCCAACGATGTTAGCAAATACTAACTTAGGCGGGAGTACGGTTCTCTGCGGGCCATCTCCTCGAACGGGTCGAGGGCGGCGGGAGTGGCGAGCGCGTCGCGGCTGACCGTCGTGTCGGGCGCGGCGCCGAGCAGGATCCGCTTGACCGGGAGCTCGAGCACCTTGCCCGAGAGCGTCCGCGGGACCTCGGCGATCTGCTCGATCAGGTCGGGGACGTGGCGCGGGGAGCAGTCCTCGCGGATCCGCCGGCGGATCCGGGCGCTGAGGTCGTCGTCGAGCGTGGCTCCCTCGCGGAGGACGACGAAGAGCGGCATGAAGCCCTCGGTGCCGGGCAGCGGCAGGTCGAGCACGAGGGCGTCGACGACCTCGTCGAGGGTGAGGACGGCGCGGTAGATCTCGCTCGTCCCCATCCGGACGCCGCCGCGGTTGATCGTCGCGTCGGAGCGGCCGCGAGATGATCGCGGTGCCACGGTCGGTGATCTCGATCCAGTCGCCGTGTCGCCAGATGCCCGGGAACATCTCGAAGTAGCTCTCCCGGTAGCGGCTGCCGTCGGGGTCGCCCCAGAAGTAGATCGGCATCGACGGCATCGGCTCGGTGATCACGAGCTCGCCGACCTCACCGATCAGCGGCTTCCCCTCGGGGCTCCACGACTCGAGCTTGACCCCGAGCGAGCGGGCCTGCAGCTCGCCCTGGTAGACGGGCAGGGTCGGGACTCCGCCGACGAATGCGGTGCCGACGTCGGTGCCGCCGGAGGTCGAGAACAGCCAGATGTCCTCGTGGATCGACTCGTAGACCCACGCGAACCCCTCGGGCGAGAGTGGCGAGCCGGTCGACCCGACCGAGCGGAGCTTCGAGAGGTCGCGCCCCTGCGACGCTTCGGATGCCGGCCTTCTGGCAGTTGGCGATGAAGGCGGCGCTCGTGCCGAAGCACGTGATGCCCGACTCGGCGGCGAGATCCCAGAGCACGTTCAGGTCGGGATAGCCGGGGTTGCCGTCGTAGAGCACGACCGAGGCATCGCTCGTCAGCGCCGAGACGACGAAGTTCCACATCATCCAGCCGGTGGTGGTGAACCAGAACAGCCGGTCGTCGGCGTGCAGGTCGACGTGGAGGTGCATCTTCTTCAGCATCTCGACCAGGATCCCGCCGTGGCCGTGCACGATCGCCTTCGGCAGTCCCGTCGTGCCCGAGCTGTAGAGCACCCACAGCGGATGATCCGACGGCACGTGCTCGAACGCGAGCGGCGCCCCCTCGCCCTGGCGCCGCAGCTCCTCCCAACCGAGCGCGTTCCCGAGGCCGTCGAGCGACGGCTCCGGGTCCAGGTAGCCGAGGACGACCGTGTGCTCGACGGTCGGCAGCGACTCGAGCAGCTGCTTCACGACCGGGAGGCGGTCGAAGTCCTTGCCGCCGTAGCGGTAGCCGTCGACGGCGAGCAGCACCTTCGGCGTGATCTGGGCGAAGCGGTCGATCACGCTCCGGGCGCCGAAGTCGGGCGAGCAGCTCGACCAGATCGCGCCGATCGACGCGCAGGCGAGGAACGCGATCACGGCCTCGGGAATGTTCGGCAGGTAGGCGACGACGCGGTCGCCCGGCCCGACGCCGAGCGCGCGGAGGCCGCCGGCGATCCTGGCCACGTCCGCGCGCAGCTCGCCCTGGGTCAGCTCTGCCAGCGGCCGGAGCTCGGAGGCATGGCGAATCGCGACATCGTCATCGGCCCTCGGCCGCAGCACGTGCTCGGCGAAGTTGAGCCGCGCGCCGGGGAACCACTCCGCCCCGGGCATCGCCCGCGAGCCGAGCACCCGCTCGTACGGCACCGACGCGATCACGTCGAAGCGCTCCCAGATCGACGCCCAGAACCCCTCCAGGTCGTTCACCGACCACTCCCAGAGGCTCTCGTAGTCCGGCAGGTCGAGCCCACGGGTGCGCTCGAGCCAGCGCGCGTAGTCGGTGATCGTGGCCTGCTCGATCCGCTCGGGGCTCGGACGCCAGAGAATGGGCGGCACGCTCATCGACCGAGTGTGCCTTGTCCGCGGCAGCCCTGCGGCGGGTACCTACGATACGGCCATGCCCGTCTACATCTGCCCGAACTGCAAGAACCGCTCGGTCGACATCGACGGCTTCGAGGGGTTCTCCGGCTCCGACGCGTTGCAGTGCCGGCGCTGTGGATTCGGCTTCATCTTTCAGCTGCTCGAGGACTACTACCCGGCTCCCTCGACGGGCTTCATCGTCTGCGACCGCGACGCGCGGGTGCTGGCGTCCGGGCGCGGCGTGTTCGAGCTGACGGGCTTCCAGGAGGGCGACCTGATGGGGCGCGATGTCGGCGACGTCCTCACGCTCTCCGATGCGAAGCCGATCGGCGTCGTGCAGGAGTGGGGCGTGCGCCAGCTCGGCCTCGCGCTCGAGCTCTCGACGCGGGCGGCGATTCGCAAGCCGGTCACCGTCGACCTCTTTCCGGCGTACGACGAGGACGGCGGGTTGCTCGTGGCGCTGACGCCGCGGACACCGGCGGCCGGCTGAAGCCGGACATGACCCTCACGTCCGGCTGAAGCCGGACATGCCGTAGGGCGTGGTGTCTGGCTTCAGCCGGATGCCGGGGTTTCGCCGCGCGGCGCGATCCAGAGCTGGCGCGACACCGCGATCGGCAGCGCCGTCCTCCCCGTACAGCGCCGTCGCGGCATGGCGCTTGCGACCGTCTTCGTCGAGCGGCCAGCCCGCGACGACGCAGCGCTCGCCCTCCTCGGGCAGCCGGTCGACGCGGGCGGTGATGCGCGCGAGCACCGGGTCGCCACGGCCGTCGCCGTGGAGCGAGTAGGCGCCGGGGCAGTCGATCACGGCCCAGACGATCTCGGGCCGCACGTCCCGTCGCGATCCAGGTCGTCGCGACGAGGCGCGTCGTCGCGGCCGGCGACGAGCCCTGCGTGGATCTCGAGGCCGTCTCCCTCGGGGCGCGTGCCGCAGACGAAGCACTCGTCGAAGACGGGAGCCCCGAGGCCGCTCAGCGCGCGGGCGGCGGCCGCAGCCTCGGCGAAGGTCGGCGGCGTCGGCGGCGTGACGCCGGGATCGCCGGCGCGCGCCTCGGCGACGAGCGCCTCGCCGTCGAGCAACAGCACCCGGTCGCCGTCCTGCGTGACGTCGAGCGGCCGCTCGAGCGGTGGTGGCAGCCGGAGCGTCACCTCGATGCCGTGGCCGTCGTCCAGCCCGAGCTCCTCGGCGGCCTGGGCGAGCAGCCCGCTGGCGTAGCCGCCGTTGGCCGAGGTGCGTGGCCCACGGAACCGGCGGGCGATGGTGAGAGGTGCGAGCATGAAGGTAGAGTGGAGTTTATGCCTTGCAGTCAAAAACATGGCGGCTTGTCGATGAGGCTCGCGCTCGCGCAGCTCGACGCCGTCGTCGGCGATCTCGCCGGCAACCGCGCGCTCATCGTCGATGCGATTCGTGAGGCCCGCGCCGCCGGAGCCGACCTCGTCGTCTTCCCCGAGCTCGCGGTGACAGGGTATCCGCCCGAGGACCTGCTCCTCCGCCCGGGCTTCGTCAAGGCCGCCCGCGCCTCGCTCGACGAGATCACCGCCGCGACGGAGGGGATCACCGCGCTCGTCGGCTGCCCGCTCTTCGATCGCGATCTCGCGAACGCGTGCGCCGTGCTCGCGGAACGGGGAGCTGCGAGGCGTCTACCGCAAGCACTTCCTCCCGAACTACGGCGTCTTCGACGAGCACCGCTACTTCGCCGCCGGCCGAGAGCTCGTGCTGCTCCGCTGCGGCGACGTGCTCGTCGGCCCGACGATCTGCGAGGACATCTGGCAGCCCGGCCCGCCCGCGACCGATCTCTCGCTCGCCGGGGCGCAGCTGATCGTGAACCTCTCGGCTTCGCCGTTCCACGTCGGCAAGGCCGAGGATCGCGAGGAGATGCTCGTCACCCGGGCGCGCGACAACGCCTCGTACCTGGCGTTCTGCAACCTCGTCGGCGGCCAGGACGAGCTCGTCTTCGACGGCCACTCCGTCGTGCTCGACGACGAGGGCGAGGTGATCGCGCGGGCGCCCGGGTTCGAGGAGGCGCTGCTGATCGTCGATCTCGACCCGACCGAGGTGATCGGCCGCCGGCTCCGCGACGTGCGCCGGCGGGAGCTCGAGCGCTCGCGCGACGAGGTGCCGGCGGCGACCGTGATCGACCTTCCCGGGCCGGCCGCGCCGAGCGAGACGGTGGCGCCCGTCGTGACGCCGTTCGCGCCCGAGCTCGAGCAGATGCGGCTCGCGCTCGGCCTCGGGAGTGCGCGACTACGTCGAGAAGAGCGGCTTCCGGGAGGTCGTCGTCGCGGTCTCGGGCGGGATCGACTCCGCCCTGACGGTGGCGATCTGCGCCGACGCGCTCGGGGCCGAGCGCGTGCACGGCGTCTCGATGCCCTCGCGTTTCTCCTCGGAGGGCACGCGCGACGATGCGCGCGAGGTGGCCGCCAACCTCGGCATCGACTTCCGCGAGATCCCGATCGAGGACGTCGTCGGCGCGTTCACCGACGCGCTGGCGCCGTCGTTCGCCGGCCGCGAGCCCGATCTGACCGAGGAGAACCTGCAGGCCCGCGCGCGCGGCGTGCTGCTGATGGCGCTGTCGAACAAGTTCGGCTGGCTCGTCGTCTCGACCGGGAACAAGTCGGAGATGGCGGTCGGCTACGCGACGCTGTACGGCGACATGGTCGGCGGCTTCGCGCTGCTCAAGGACGTGTTCAAGACCGACGTCTTCCGGCTCTCCCGCCACCTCAACGAGCGGGCCGGGCGCGAGCTGATCCCGGTGACGACGATCGAGCGGCCACCGAGCGCCGAGCTGCGGGCCGAGCAGCGAGACGATCAGTCGCTGCCTCCGTACGAGCTGCTCGACCCGGTGCTCGAGGCGTACGTCGAGCTCGACCGCTCCCGCGAGGAGCTGCTCGCCGAGTTCGACCCGGCGACGGTCGAGCGCGTGCTGGCGCTCGTCGACCGGGCCGAGTACAAGCGCCGCCAGGCACCGCCCGGCGTCAAGCTGCGTCCCCGCGCGTTCGGCCGCGACTGGCGGCTGCCGATCGCCAAGCGCTGGAACGGTTGACAAACGCACGAACCGGAAGTCAGGTCTTACGATTTCTCACGCGGGTGAAACATGCTAACGCCCTGGACCCGGCTCGTCTGGCGATTGGTCAGACGCCGACGTCGATCGGCTCGGCCGGCGGGCCGTCGCGCAGAAGGTCCCGCAGGAGCGCGGGGAGGCGGCGGGGAGCGAAGGTCTCCTCGGCCGCGTCGAGCTCGGCCGGCGTCCACCAGCGCAGCTCGAACAGGTACTCGGCGTTGAGCTGCTCCCAGCTCAGCGCCGGCTGCGGCGTGAACGCCGGCGTGCGGACGAGGTGATAGAGCTCGCGCTGCCCGTCCCACTGGCCGCCGACGAACGGGACGATGTGGAGCCGCGTCCAGACGACGGGGCCGACGTCGACCGACGTCAGGCCCGCCTCCTCGGCGAGCTCGCGGCGAACGGCCTCCTCGGGCGTCTCGCCCGGCTCGATGCCGCCGCCGGGCGTCGCCCAGAACATCCCGTCCGGGAACTCGAAGCGGACGAGCAGGATCCGGTCGTCCGGGTCGAGCACGATGGCCCGCGCTGCAGGTCGGATCCGGAGCTCAGTCGAGCTCGGGAAGTCCGGCCGCCAGCGCCTGTGAGAGAATCGCGGCGGACGGTGAGCCACCGGCAGAGGGAGGGACGATGCGCGGCTTGATCGGAGCGCTGCTCGTGGGAGCGGCGATCTTCCTGGCGGTCGGGTGCGGCGGCAAGAGCAACGACGCGACCGGGACGACGACCGGTGGTCGTGACCGACACGATTGCGGCCGACACGACGCTCGACCGTCGACGGACCGACACGACCACGACGGACACGACATCGACCGACACGTCACGACCGACACCGGCGACGACGCCGATCGGGCTCACCGCCGGCTGTCAGAAGGTCGCCGACCTCTCCGTCCAGTTCGGCAAGGCGCTGAGCGCAGCCGGAGCGAGCGGCTCGACCGATCTCGAGAAGACGGCGAAGGCATACGAGTCGTTCGCGCAGGAGGTGCCGGCGGAGATCCGCGAACGCCTTCGAGACCCTGGCGAAGGCCTACGCGCAGTACGCGGTCGCGATCGAAGGGACTCCACCTCGAGGCGGGCCAGGTGCCCGACGCGTCGACGATGGCGAAGCTCGCGCAGGCGGCGAAGTCCCTCAACGGCGAGAAGCTGACGGAGGCCAACACCCGGATCTCGACGTGGGTCAGCGACAACTGCAGCGGGCCGCGCTAGCCGCGGCCGGGCCGTCAGCCCGGTAGCGAGCGGCCGGCGATCAGCTCGGCCAGGCCCTGGAACCAGCGCAGCCGTTCGTCCCAGGGAACGGCTGCGTTCGCCGGCGAGGTCGACGGGAGAACGAACAGCGCCGTGTCGCCGAGCCGGCGCTGCTGCAGGCCGTGCTCGGGCCGCTCGCGGAACGGGCCGCGGTAGGCCTCCTTGCCGACGAACGCGATCACGCCCGGCCGCAGCTCGCGGGCGAGCTCCTCGAGCCGTTCGGCGCTGCCGGCGAAGTCGCCCGCGCGGAGGTCGCCCGAGCCGGGAGTCGTGCGGTAGGCGGCGTTCGTGACGCCGATCCCGAGCGGGAGCAGGTCGAACTGCTCGGACGGGTCGAACAGCCGCGGGGTCAGCCCGGAGGCATGGAGCAGGCGCCAGAAGTCGTTGCGCGGGTTCGCGAAGTGCGCGCTCGCCGCGTCCGAGAAGCGCCCCGGGTTGATGCCGCAGAACACGACGGCGAGGCCGGGTGCCAGCACATCGGGGACGGCGGAGGGCGTGGGCGGGCCGGCGGCTATGCGGCTTCGGGCTCGCGGGCCTCGAGGCGTGCCTCGAACGCGAGGCGGATGCGCTCGGTGAGCGCCGACGGGGACTCAGCTTCGTGGGGGTGACCGGCTGCGACGACCTTGACGGTGTCGTCGGACCCTCGCCAGCCGTAGCAGCGGAGGTAGCACTCCTCCTCGCTCAACGGCCTCAACCGCTGTTCCATGGGCGCAACGCTACGCAACGGTCCGGACGGACATGCCGAGGCGTATAGGCTCGTGCGGTGAGCGTTCGGGCCCGCGTGTTTACCTACGACGTCGCACTCGACGACGAGTGGACGGCGACGAGCCCGCTCGGCGAGACGACGATCCGGAGCGAGGAGAAGGCGTGGTCGCCCGAGCATCTCGTCCTCACCGGGCTCTGCCGGTGCGTGCTCACGAGCTTCCGCTACCACGCCCGCCGGGCGGGTCACGAGCCGGTTTCGAGCGGCACGGCCCACGCCGTCGTCACGCGACGCGAGGAGGACGGGCGCTTCGCCATTCGTCGAGATCCGCCTCGACCTCGCGGTAACCATCGAGCCCGCGCCCGCCGCCGACGACGCTGCGCGCGCTGATCACCAAGGGTGAGCGAGACTGCTTCATCGGCGCCTCGCTCACCGTCAAGCCTGACTATCACTGGACCGTCAACGGAGAGGACTTCTCTTGAGTGCCACCTTGCTCGACATCACTGCTGTGCGTTCGCGCTTCACGGCGCTCCAGCGCCGGCTCGCATTCTTCGACGGCCCCGGCGGCACGCAGGTGCCCGACGAGGTGATCGACGCCGATCGTCCGACTACCTCAAGTACGACAACGCCAACGTCGGCGCTCCGTACGAGACGTCCCGCCGGACGAGCGCGCTCGTCGATCTCGCGCACGAGAAGGCAGGCTCGTTCCTCGGCTGCTCGGGCGACGAGGTGGCGTTCGGCCAGAGCATGACCTCGCTCAACTTCCTGCTCACGCGCGCGCTCGCCCGCGAGCTGAAGGCGGGAGACGAGGTGCTCGTGACCCGGCTCGACCACGACGGCAACGTCGCGCCGTGGCTCGCGCTCCAGGACGATCTCGGCATCGTCGTTCGCCAGGTCGACGTCCACGACGACCTCTCGCTCGACTACGACAGCCTCGAGTCGCAGCTCAACGATCGCACCCGCGTCGTCGCGTTCCCGGTTGCGGCCAACTCGGTCGGCACGGCGCCCGACGTGAAGCGCATCGTCGAGCTCGCGCACAGCGTCGGCGCGCTCGCCTGGGCCGACGCCGTCCACTACGGCCCGCACGGCCCGATCGACGTGACGGCCTGGGACGTCGACGTGCTGCTCTGCTCGCCGTACAAGTTCTACGGGCCGCACATGGGCATGGCCTTCGGCAAGAAGGACCTGATCGGATCGTGGCGGCCCTACAAGGTGCGCCCGGCGGCCGACGAGCCGGTCGGCCATCGCTACGAGCTCGGGACGTGCCAGCACGAGCTGCTCGCCGGGCTTCGTCGCCGCCGTCGACTACGTCGACTCGATCGGCTGGGAGGCGATGCTCGCCCACGAGCGTGGGCTCGGGCAGCGGTTCCTCGACGGGCTCGCCGAGGGCGTCGACCTCTACGGCCTGCCGACGATGGAGGGTCGCGTGCCGACGTTCTGCTTCAACGTTCCCGGCCGCACCTCCGAGGAGGTCGCGACGCACCTCGCCGACAAGCACGAGGTCGCCGTGTGGTGGGGCAACTACTACGCGCTCGAGACGATGCGGCGGCTCGGCCTCGACGAGTGGATGGGCGCCGTTCGTGCCGGCTTCGTGCACTACAACACCGAGGAAGAGGTCGACCGCCTCCTCGCCGGGGTGGCGGAGCTCGTATGAGGATCCTCGTTCTCGGCGGCACCCAGTTCGTCGGCCGCGCGTTCGTCGAGGCGGCGCTCGCCGCGGGCGACGAGCCGACGCTGTTCCACCGCGGCCGCACGAACCCCGGGATCTTCCCGGAGGTCGAGCACATCATCGGCGACCGCGACGGCGGCCTCGCCGCGCTCGACGGCCGCACCTGGGATGCGTGCCTCGACGTGTCGGGCTACGTCCCGCGGCTCGTCGGCGACTCCGCGACGGCGCTCCACGACCGCGTCGAGCGGTACGTCTTCGTCTCGACGATCTCCGTCTACGCCGGCCTCGCGACGCCACAGGACGAGAACGGAGCGCTGGCGACGCTCGAGGACGAGACGACGGAGGAGATCGGCGGCGGCACCTACGGCGGGCTGAAGGTGCTCTGCGAGCGGGTCGTGACCGAGGTCTACGGCGAGCAGGGCAACGATCGTGCGGCCCGGCTACGTGATCGGGCCGTACGACCACACCGGCCGGTTCCCGTGGTGGGCGCATCGGGCCGCGCGTGGTGGCGAGATGATCGTGCCGGCCACGCTCGCGCGCGCGTTCCAGGCGATCGACACGCGCGACCTCGCCGAGTTCCTGCTCCTGCGGGCGCGCTCGCCGCTGACGGGCATCTTCAACGCGACGGGGCCGGTGCCGCCGATCACGATGCTCGACCTCGTCGAGGCGGCCGCGAGCGCGAGCGACACCGATCTCAACGTCGAGGTCGTCGACGACGCGTTCCTGCGCGAGCAGGGGATCGAGAGCGAGCTGCCGCTCTGGGCGGGAGACGATCCCGAGTGGGCGGCGTGGGCGAGCATCGACGTGCGCAAGGCGATCGGTGCGGGGCTGACGTTCCGATCCGTCGACGACACGGTCGCGGCGACGCTGGCCGAGACCGCGGTCGTTCCCGGCATCGGCCTCGATCCCGAGCGGGAGGCCGAGCTCCTCGCCGCCTGGCACAGCCGTCTAGGCCAAGCAGGGTCTGCTCGAGCAGGAAGGCGTTCAACGAGACGATGATGATCGTCACGATCACCGCTGCCACCGTGGTCGGCGCGGCGGTTGACGAGCGTGCCCATCAGCGACCGGTTGCGGCAGAACATGACGAGCGGGATGAGCGCGAACGGGATCCCGAACGACAGCACGACCTGGCTCAGGATCAGCGCCTTCGAGGGGTTGACGCCGATTGCGATGATGATGAGGGCGGGGATCATCGTGATCGTGCGCCGCAGCCAGAGCGGGATCTGGCGCTGGATGAAGCCCTGCATCACGACCTGCCCGGCCATCGTGCCGACGCTCGACGACGAGAGGCCCGAGGCGAGCAGGGCGATGCCGAACATCGTCGGCGGCGCTCGAGCCGACGTACTGATCGAGGCCGTCGTAGACGGCGTTGAGGTCGTCGCCGACGTCGTCGAGGCCGCGCGAGTGGAAGACGGCCGCGGCGGTGATCAGCATGCTCATGTTGATCAGGCCGGCGATCGTCATCGCGATGACGACGTCGACCATCTCGAAGTGGAAGATCTTCTTGCGCGCGGCGGGCGTCGCGCCGACGACGCGCCGCTGGGTCAGCGCCGAGTGGAGGTAGATGACGTGCGGCATGCACGTCGCGCCGAGGATCCCGACGGCGAGGAGCACGCTCTCCGTGCCGTCGAAGCCGGGGATGAGCAGGCCGTGGCCGACGCCCGGCCAGGACGGCCCCGAGCGGAACATCTGGAAGCCGAACGCGATCACGATCACGCCGACGAACGAGGCGATCACCACCTCGAGCTTGCGGAAGCCGCGGCTCTGCAGGCCGAGGATGAAGAAGGCGGCCACGCCGACGAGCAGGGCCGCCGGGAAGAGCGGCAGGCCCGTCAGCAGGTTGATCCCGATCGCGGCGCCGACGAACTCCGCGATGTCGGTTGCCATCGCGATCAGCTCGGCCTGGACCCAGAGCCCGAACGTCGACCCGGCGCGAGAACCGGTCGCGGCAGACCTCCGGCAGGTTCATCCCCGTCGCGATCCCGAGCTTGGCGCTCATCGACTGGATCAGCATCGCCATCAGGTTCGCGACGAGGACGACCCAGAGCAGGAGGTAGCCGAACTTCGCCCCGCCGGCCATGTTGGTGGCGAAGTTGCCGGGGTCGACGTAGGCGACGGAGGCGATGAAGGCCGGCCCGAGGAACGGCGTGTACCGCCGCACGCCCGTGCGCTCACCGCTGAGCGAGCGCTCCGCCGCCCTGAGCACGACCGCCTCGCCGGGCAGCGCCTCCTCGGCACCGACGACGAGGGAGCCTGGCTTCGACGGGCTGGACGATGCGGGAGCGACGCCCGCCGGAAGGAGCGGAGGTGGGCACCGTCCAATCCTAGCCGCTTGTTTAGTGGTGGCTAAATCAAGATCAACCGGCGAACGCGATCACCGGTGAAGCAGCATCGGACCAGCCGGCCTCGCCGCGAACGACGACGCGGACCCGGAGCGGTCGCGCGGCCGGGATCGGGAGCCGTGCCCGCGAGCGGGCATCGAGCCGGGTGTGCGCGACCGTCCGCCAGGTGAAGTGATCGCGGTCGTAGGTCTGGAGAACGACGCGCGCACCAACGCGCGCCGGCACGGTCGCGACGGCAACCGTCGTCGCGGTGTGGGCGACGCTGACGCGTGGGACGACTCCGATCCTGACGAGCGGGCTCGCGGCCCGTCCGGCGGCGGCGCGGTAGGTGCCAGGCTCCGTCGCCCGGAAGCGCACCGTGAAGCTGCCGTCGGGACGCGCCTTGACGGTTCGGGGAGGCTCACCGCCACCAACCCGGGAGAGCGTCACCGCTTCCGTCCCGGCCGGTGCGAGCCCCGCGACGACGACCTGCCGGCCAACGGGCACCGGATTCTCCGGACCCGTGAGGACGAGCGAGAAGACGTCGACCGTGCCCTTCATGAACTTGTGGATGAGGCACTCGTACGCGTAGTGACCCTGCTTCGCGAACGTGTACGAGAAGCTGCCGCCCGGCGCCAGGTACCCCGAGTCGAACGTGTCGCCCTCCGACGTCACCGTGTGGTTCGAGGCGTCTCCGTTGCGCCAGGTGACCGTCGTCCCGAGCAGGACCGTTATGCGCGCGGGCTCGAAGACCTTGCCGGGGATCGAGACGTCACGGCTCGGTGCGTCGGCTGCGCTCGCGCTCCCGGCCGCCGCCAGCAAGCAGAGCGCCACCACGATGGAGCGCCGTGGCACCCCGATCCTCATCGCGTCACCCGGTAGATGCCGATCATGCCGTTCATCATGTGGCTCTCGACGTGGCAGTGGTAGAGCCAGGTGCCGGGGGCGTCCTCGCGCCAGCGGATCTTGTAGCTCTCGGCCGGGCCGATCACCTGCGTGTCGCGGACGGCGCCGTCCGGCGTGCGCCAGCGATGGCCGTGGACGTGGAAGGTGTGGAAGTCGTCGCCGAGCGACAGCACGTCCCACTGCACCGTCTCGCCGACCCTGGCACGGAAGACCGGGGTGTTGCCGACGAACGCCCGGCCGTTGATCGTCATGAACCCTTGCTGCGACTCGAGGTAGACGACGAACTCGCGGTCGGGCGCCTTCTCGCCCGGCGCCAGGATGGACAGCGTTCCGTAGAGGCCGCCTTCGATCGAGTCCATCATCGACGGCGAGTGGTCGTGGTACGGCCAGACGCCGGCAGATTCCGGCCCGGCGACGAGCCGGTAGGTGAACGTCTGACCGGGCTTGACGTTGGCACCCGGGCCGGAGAAGCCGGGGATGTAGGAGCCGTCGGAGCCGAAGCGGTAGTGCACCCCGTGGAAGTGCATCGAGTGCGGCCGGTTGAAGGTCGTGTCGAGATTCCGGAAGTGGACGAGGATCGTGTCGCCGACGCGCGCGTGGATCAGCGGCCCCTGAATGCCGCGGTTCCCTGCTGCATTCGGGATCGGCTTCGCAAAGTCTCGCGTGAACTCGCGGTAGACGACCGTGCGGAAGGTCGTCTCGGAGGGAGCGTGCTCCATATGGCCGATCGCGTCGTGCCCGTTCGGGACGACGTTCCAGGTGACCGGGACGGCAGCGACCCAGACCTCGACCAGGTGGCCCTGTGCTTTCGGCGCATCGGCCGCCGCGGCGCCGACCACATGCGTGATCAGCCCCGCGGCGGCGATGGCAGCCGTCGACAGAGCGAGGGTCAGGAGTGCGAGCACTCCTGACCCTCGGTTACCCGATGCTCTCACGAGGCGGTCCTCACGGCGTGACGATCACCGTTCCGGCCATGTCGCTCCCGTGGAGGAAGCAGATGTACTTGTACGTGCCCGGCAGCGGTGAACGTCACCTTCGCCGCCTTCGGCAGTGGCACGAATGGCGAGCCCGCCGTGAGCGGTGTCGCCAGGAACCCGTTGCCGTGGTTCTTGCCGTCGTACGTGTACCCGCCCTTCGGCTCCGAGCCGAACGGGTAGAGCGGCGTGACCTGGTTCGGGCTGCCCGGGCCGGCCGGGAGGAGATCGGTCTTCTTGGAGAATGCGAGCAGGTACTTCTCCGGACCGAACGTCACGTTGTGAACCTCGCTCGGCGACCGGTTGACGAAGTTGACGGTCGTGCCCGCCTTGACCTTCAGCACGCGCGGGAAGTACCCGAGGATCGCGGTCGTGCTGCCGACGCCGGCGTAGACGGTGTTCGCCGGCACCGGTGCCGCTGCCAGTGGCTTCGCCTTGGCCCATGCCGCCGACGTCTCGGTCAGGGCCTTTGCGGTCACCTGGGTCGGGCTGAGAGGAACCGGCGTCCCGGACGGCTTCACCGTCACGGTGGCCTTCATCCCCGGATGGACGTTGCAGATCAGCTGGAACATGCCCACCTTGGGGAAGGTGTAGGTCACCTTCGCAGGCGGCGACTTGGGCCCGGCCGGCGAGAGCACGCCGCTCGAGGCCGGCGACTCCCGCGGTGATCGTCTTGCCGCCCGCGGGCGCGAACGCGACGGGGTTGTAGATGAGCTTCGGGAGCCCGTTGAAGTAGAACGGCGTGCCGCTGCGTCGTTGAGCCCCGTGTACATCGACTTGGCCGGATCGGGGATGAAGAGGCCGGCGGGAGCCTTGCCACCCGTGTAGGTGACCGTGTGGAAGGTGGCGCTCGAGAACGTCACCGAGTCGCCCGCGCTGATCACCAGCTTCGACGGGAAGAACGCGTCGAGCGTGGTGCCCTTCGGGGTGCCTGCGGGTGGGCGAGCCTGCTCGCCGGTTGCGACCTTCCAGTTCGCAGCCTGAGCCACCCCTGAAACGGCGAGTGCTCCGACAACGATCATGAGTGCTATTGCGATGCGCATCGAGACCTCCATCAATTGTTTCGTTCGGTGCATGCGGTGAAAACGGACAACGTCGGCCGCAAACCTACAGCTCCCCTGCGCACCGTTCAATGGTCCCGAGGGACGATCTCGCGTCATCCCTGGGGACGAGACTCTCAGTTCGGCGGCCCGGCGATCCGGCGCACGACGATCAGCGTCGCGTAGGCGCCCGGAATGAAGAGCACGGCTGCCGCGACCATGAAGACCTTGGCCGCGGTGCTGCCGATATCGACCGCGAGTGCGGCCAGCATGCAGGCGGCGCCGAGGGCGCACATCGCCGGGCCGATGTAGTCGCGACGTCTCACGGTGCCGCCGTGCCCGCCGGATCGTGCGGGCTAGCCGGCCGGCAGAGCGATGTGCGTGACCGGGATCGAGTAGCGCTTCGTCGCCGTCTCGATCACGCCTTCCTCGACCCAGTCGGTGCTCGTGCCGGGCTTCGTGACGAAGACGATCTCGTTGGCGGCGAACTCGCGCAGGCCGTCGTCGGTCGCCTGGATCGGGTCGTCCGCGCCCGTCTCGCCCATCGCCGTGATCCCGGCGCGGCCGAGGGCGGTGACCGTGTCGTCGAGATGCTTGCGGGCGTCGACGTGCGCCGACTCGTCGTTCGTCCAGCGTCCGAGCCACGAGCCGATCGCCGGTGCGATCACGAGCGCCTCGATCGTGCGTCCGTTGGCATGGGCGGCGATCTGGGCCGGGAAGCCGGGGTCGACGCAGCTCTCGTCGGCGATCACGAGCACCCGGAAGGTGTCGTCCGCCGGTTCCGGAGCGAGCGGCTCGGGCGCCGGCGCGGAGACGGCGGCGTGCGGGTTGCGGCGCGAGTAGCGCACCGCGAGGAAGACGAGCAGGCCGAGGACGCCGACGCCGATCAGCACCCAGGCCCATGCTCCGGCCACCGATCCGATCAGGAAGATGACGCCGAGCACCAGCACGACGATCGCGACGATCGGAATGGCCATCAGCTCGGTGCGTGTTTCGCTCTTCATCTCATGTCCTCACAGCTGTCCGTGCGTCCTTGAACGCGCTCTCGAGCTCGCCCTTGGCGTCGAGCTCCTCGAAGCCTGAGATCGTGTCGGCGACCTGGTTGCCGGCCGACTGGATCGTGCTCGTGATCGTCGGGACGGCGGCGATGACCCCCGCCACGCCGGACGCGTTCGAGACCGCGTCCTGGATCTTCGTCATGTCGTCGTCGATCTGCGTCGTCAGCTCGTTGACCGAGTCCTGGGCCTGCTGCCCCGCGTCGGTGTCCGGCCGGCCGAGGCCCTTGAGGCTCGTCGTGAAGTTCCTGGTCGCTTCCTCTGCGTCGTCGACCGCGGCCGTGAGCGAGTCCTGCGAGAGGTTGCCGCCCTTCAGCGAGTTGACGATCGTCGTGATCTCGGACTGCCAGGTCGTGATCGACGAGCAGAGGCCGTCGGCCCACTCGGTCGTGGGCGTCGTGTCGCTCGAATCGTCGCTCGAGCCGCAGCCGGCGGCGAGGAGCGCACACACGGCAACGACCAGCGACGAGGGCAAGACGCTTCGACATCGGCGTAAGCCTAGGGGATCGGATTGGCCCGTGCGTCAGCCGGGCGAACGGCGACGCACGGGCCGTGATCCGCTCTTAGAGACCGAACTCCGCGTGCACCCGGCCGACCTCGACGGCGGTCTTCAGCGCCGCGTAGTCGCGCTCGTTCTGGTCGGCGTAGGACTCGGCGAACTGGGCGATCGCCCGGTCGAAGGTGTCGCCGTTGCCGAGGTAGCTCGCGATCGCGATGCCGTCGCCGGCGCGCGCGTGGGCGCGGGCGAGCTCGCGTGCCGCAGACGTGCGCGTAGACGCCCATCGCCGCGCGGCTCCATGAACTCGACGAGCGCCGACATCTTCGCGTCCCAGAGCTGGCGGACGTAGAAGTCGCGCTTGACGCCGTCCGGCGCATCGACCTTGATCCAGCCGAGCATGATGTCGCTCGCCGCCTGCGTGAGCCGCTGGCCCTCGACGACCCGCTGGCCGCTGTTCGCGTACTCGCTGCGGCCGAGGAACGGCTCCAGCACCGACGGCTGCGCCTCCTTGAACTGGAGGAACAGCGGATCCTCGTCGTCGCGGCCGAGCATGAGGCAGATCCAGGCCCGCGTGCCGACGCTGCCGACGCCGACGACCTTGCGGGCCGCATGGACGTAGCGGAACCGCTCGAGCAGCTTGCGCCGGTCGCCCGCGAGCGTGCGCCGGTACGAGCGGATCACGCCGCGGAGGAACTCCTCCATCTGGTCGACGTGCTCGGCGTGCGACTTCCTCGATCGGCACGATCAGCGGCGGGTCGCCGACGATCCGCAGCTCCCCGTCGACCACCTCCGTCAGCTTGCTGAACGCCTTCATGCTGTCCTTCGTCCGGCCCTTGGCGACGTTCGCCTCGAGCCGCTTCTCGGCCTTGGCGTCCTTCGAGGTCGCCTCCGCTCGACGCGGGCGAGCAGGTCGTCGACGTCGATGCGCGAGTACCAGATGTCGAGGTTGCGCATCGCGGCGAACGCGCGGATGTTCTCGCGGTACGAGCGGCCGACCGCCTGGTTGATCGCGGCGCGCTGCTTCTCGTCGAAGCCGCGGTCGCGCCCGGCGACGGCGAAGCTCGCGGCGAGCCGCTTGACGTCCCACTCGAACGGGCCCGGGAGCGTCTCGTCGAAGTCGTTGAGGCTGAAGACGAGCTGGCGGTCGGGCGCGGCGAAGCCGCCGAAGTTCGACAGGTGGGCGTCGCCGCAGAGCTGGGTGTGGAGCCCGGTGCGCGGGCCCGGCCGCGAGATCCGACGCCATCAGATACGCGGCGCCGCGGTAGAACGTGAACGGCGAGACGAGCATGCGGCCGTAGCGGATCGGAACGAGCTCCGGCACGCGCGTCTGCGCCTGCTCCTCGAGCAGCTCGACCGGGTCGGGGCGGTGCAGGGCCGGCTCCCAGGCGCCGTGGGACGCACGCGATACCTCCGCGCGCGTCGCCTTGCCGCGGGCTGCGCGCTCGGCGGGCGTGAAGTGCTCGACCCGGCTGGCGCTCGGTGCGCTTCGGTGCCGCGCCCTCGTCGCCGGTGCCGTTCTCGTCTGATCGGTGTCAGAAGCCATCGTCGAATCCTCCTCGGTCCAGCTCATACGTCAAGCCCTCCCCCGTGCTCACCAGTCGGTGATCGTTCCTCACCCTATCCCGACCGGGTCGGCAGGCGAGAGGTCGCGCGGTCTCGGCGCGCGGATCGCAGATCCGTCGCGCCGGTCAGGCGGGTGCGACGGAGCCTTCGGCGACGTCGGCCGCGGGCGCGGAGCCTTCCTCGGCGGCCGCGTGGGCGAGCGAGATCACGACCGCCCCGACGAGCGCGAGGGCGAGCCCGATCACGGCGAGGACGACGTGCCAGGTCGGCCGGCTGAGGCGCTCGTCGAGGAGCAGGACCCCGATCAGGATGCCGACGATGGGGTTCGCGACCGACACGGTCGCGACCGACGGCGCCAGGCGTCCGGTGCCGAGCGACACCTGCTGCAGGACGAAGCCACCGATGCCGGCGATGGCGAGGGCGTAGCACTCCCAGTGGGAGAGCATCGTGCCGACGCTGTCGTGCAGGTACGTCGAGCGTCGGCTTCGTCAGCGCGGAGGAGAGCCCGAACATGATCCCCGAGACGGTGCCGTACACGGCCGCCTTCATCGAGAGGTCGCCGCCGCGGCCGAACACGAACAGCAGCGGCGGAGATGAGCGCCGAGGACGCGCGAACGCGATCAGCCACTGCGCTGTTCGGACGCGTTCTCGTTGCCGCCCGCCGGATCGCCGAAGTAGACGAACAGCACCGAGCCCGACGAGGATCACGATCGCGCCGATCACCTCGCGCCGGCCGACGTGCTGCTTCGTCAGGAAGTAGCCGAGCGGCAGGGCGAAGACGATCGTCGTGACGAGCAGCGGCTGGATCACGACGAGCCGGCCGCGGTCGAGCGCACCGGCCTGGAACAGGTAGCCGGTGAACAGCACGAGCGTGCCGACGAGCCAGGTCACGTTGCTCGCGAGCCGAACGAGCGACTTCGGGTCGGCGAGCGAGATCGTCGGCAGATCGAGCGAGCCTCGCTGCTGCAGCGTCGCCGCGAGCGCGAAGCAGAACGCCGCGATCAGTGCGAGCGCTGCAGCCACGCGCGAAGCCTAGAGCGTCGGTGCGGTCGTTGGCAACGCGGTCTAGGCTCCCGGCGAGCATGAGCGCGCCTCTCGTTTTGACAATGGCGCCGCCCGACCTCGACTCGCTCGTGCTCGTGCTCGCCGCCTCGAGCGCTGGCGGCGCTCCTCTCCCGCCTGCACCGGACGCTCGATCCTGCCGACCGTCGTCGTCGAGATCGTGCTCGGGATCGTGATCGGGCCCGAGGTGCTCGGCTGGGCGAGCGTCGATGCGTATCTGCTCTTCCTCGAGAACCTCGGGCTCGCGTTCCTCTTCTTCTTCGCGGGTCTCGAGGTGATCGAGAAGAAGGTGCCGCGGCGGGCTGTCGCGCGCGGCAGCGGCGGCTGGGCGATCTCGCTCGCTCTCGGTCTCGCCGTCGGGATCGTGCTCGAGCACGCCGGGGTCGACGCCTCGTGGTGGCTGCTCGGGATCGCGCTCGCGACGACGGCGCTCGGGACGCTCGTGCCGATCCTCTCGGACGCGGGGCTGCTGACGACCCCGCTCGGCAGGGCGGTGCTCGGGACCGGCGTCGCGGGCGAGTTCTGGCCGATCGTCGTCATCTCGGTCTTCCTGACGGGCACGTACGGCGCCGGCCAGGAGATCGTCCTCCTGATCCTGTTCGGCGGCGTCGTCGCGCTCGGCGCCGTCGTGGCGCTGCGCTCGCGCCCGCCGCGGATCGTCGAGGTGCTGCAGTCGACGCTGATGACAACCGGCCAGGCGGCGGTGAGGCTGGCGCTGTTGCTGCTCGCGGCGCTCGTGCTCCTCGCCCGCGACGTCGGGTTCGACTTCGTGCTCGGCGCGTTCGCGGCCGGCGTGATCGCCGGCATCGCGCTCGACGGGCCCGTCGGGAGCGACCGTGAGGCTCCGGCTCGAGGGGATCGGGTTCGGGTTCCTGATCCCGATCTACTTCGTCGTCACCGGCATGACCTTCGACATCGACAGCCTGCTCAGCGCACGGGGCATCGGCCTGGCGGCGCTCTTCCTCGCCCTGCTCGTCGTCGTTCGGGGTGCGTCGGCGCTGCTCTGGCTGCGGCAGCTCCCGACGCCGCGAGACGGTGGGGCTGGCGCTCTTCGGCGCAACCGGGTTGCCCCTGATCGTGGCCATCGTCGGCATCGGCGCCGACCGTGGCGCGATCACCGCACAGGTCGGCGCGTCGCTGATCGGGGCCGGGATGCTGTCGGTGCTCGTGTTCCCGCTCGTCGCGATCCGCATCGTTGGCGAGGGAGGGGCGCCAGGCCCCGAGGTGAGCGACCAGGAGTATTGACCGACTCGCGAAGACGGGAGGCCCCGAAGCGCGAGGGTCACCCCTTGATCCACGGTCCGTGCCGGCGATTCAGGCTCCTAGCCGCAAGGCTAGAGTCGGTGCATGGCGGGCAACGGCACGAATGCTCCACCCGGAGGCGCCGAGTCGCGCCGGGTCGCGGGCCTCGGGCGCCTCGAGAACGGCCTCCGCCAGGCGGGTGACTGGTACCACTGGGGCCCGTACCTGAGCGAGCGTCAGTGGGGCACGGTGCGGGAGGACTACAGCGCCCACGGGACGGCCTGGGAGTACCTGCCGCACGATCACGCCCGCTCGCGCGCGTACCGCTGGGGCGAGGATGGGCTCGCCGGGTTCTCGGACGTCGAGCAGCTGCTCTGCCTCGGGCTCGCGTTCTGGAACGGGCGCGACTCGATCCTGAAGGAGCGCATCTTCGGGCTGACCGGGAACCAGGGCAACCACGGCGAGGACGCCAAGGAGTACTGGTGGTACCTCGACGCAACGCCGACCCACTCCTGGAATCGCTGGCGCTACCACTATCCGCAGGGTGCGTTCCCGTACGAGCAGCTCGTGGAAGAGAACGCAGCACGAGGCAAGCAGGATCCCGAGTTCGAGTTGCTCGACACCGGGATCTTCGACGACGACCGCTACTGGATCGTCGAGGCCGACTACGCGAAGGCCGGCCCCCACGATCTGCTCCTCACGGTGCGGGTGACGAACGCCGGCCCCGACGCTGACGTGCTCCACGTCCTGCCGACCGCGTGGTACCGGAACACGTGGGCCTGCGAGGTCGATGGGGAGAGGCCGGAGCTCAGGGCCGAGGGAGGCGCAGTGACGACCGAGCACCCGTTCCTCGGGGCGCTCGAGCTCGTGGCCGATGCCGCCCCCGACGGGAGCCGGCCGGAGCTCGTCTTCTGCGAGAACGAGACGAACGACGAGCGGATCTTCGGCAGCCCTGGCCTCGCGTTCCCGAAGGACGGCATCAACGACCACGTCGTCTCGGGCTCCGACTCGGTCAACCCCGATGGGTACGGGACGAAGGCGGCGTACTGGTATCGCGTCGAGGTCGCCCCCGGCGCCACGGTCGAGCTGCGCCTGCGCCTGCGCCGATCGGGTAGCAGCGTCGACCCGTGGTCGGACTTCGCCGAGGTCGTTGCGATGCGGCGAGCCGAAGCAGACGCGTTCTACGCCGAGCTGACACCCGAGGCCACGTCGGCCGACGAGGCGAACGTGATGCGGCAGGCCTTCGCCGGGATGCTGTGGAGCAAGCAGCTCTACTACTACGACGTCGAGCGCTGGCTCGACGGCGACCCGACCCAGCCGCGCCCACCGGACTCCCGGCTCGAGGGCCGCAACGCCCGCTGGAGGAACTTCGACGCCTTCGACATCATGTCGATGCCCGACACGTGGGAGTACCCGTGGTTCGCCTCCTGGGACATGGCGTTCCATTGCGTCGCGATTGCGCACGTCGACCCGGCGTTCGCCAAGTACCAGCTGACGCTGCTCTGCCGCGAGTGGTTCCAGCACCCGAACGGCGCCATGCCGGCGTACGAGTGGGCCTTCGACGACGTCAACCCGCCCGTGCAGGCGTGGGCGGCACTCGAGGTCTTTGCGATCGACGGCGGCCGGGACATCGCGTTCCTGAGCCGGATCTTCGACAAGCTGCTCGTCAACTTCACCTGGTGGGTGAACCGCCAGGACGAGGACGGATCGAACGTCTTCGAGGGCGGCTTTCTCGGGCTCGACAACATCGGGCCGATCGACCGCTCCCACCTGCCGCCCGGCTACATGCTCGAGCAGTCCGACGCGACCGGCTGGATGGCGTTCTATGCGCTCAGCATGGCGGCGATTGCCTCGATCCTCAACCGTCACGGCCGCTCGGCGACGGACCTGGTGCTGAAGTTCCTCGAGCACTTCGCGCTCATCTCGGATGCGATCCGCGACAAGGGCCTCTGGAACGACGAGGACGGCTTTTACTACGACCAGCTCCGCCGCCCCGACGGCACTGTCGTGCCGGTGCGCGTCCGGTCGATGGTAGGGATCCTGCCGCTGACCGCCTTCGCGGTGATCGACGAGCCGGTCCTGAGGCGCGCCCAGACTGTCGGCAAGCGGTTCGCGCGGCTGATCGAGCGTCGCAACATCGGCCTCGATCATCACGCGGCCGAGGGTCACCTCGTCGGGGAGCCCGGCGAGCGGCGTCTTCTCCTCGGCGTCGTCGAGGTAGAGCACCTGCTGCGGGTCTTCGAGCGGCTGTTCAACGAGGAGGCCTTCCTGTCGCCCTATGGCCTGCGGGCGGTCTCGCGCTGGCATCTCGAGCACCCGTACCACCTCGACATCGATGGCATGCGGGCGACGATCGACTACGAGCCCGCGGAATCGACCACCGCCATGTTCGGCGGGAACTCGAACTGGCGCGGGCCGATCTGGTTTCCGGTCAACTACCTCGTCGTCAATGCCTTGCTCCGCTACGCCCGCTATTTCGGAGACGAGGTGACGCTGGAGTACCCGACCGGCTCGGGGGAGCAGCACACCCTCGGCGAGATCGGCGAGGACATCCGCCGCCGGCTCATCTCGCTCTTCCTCGTCGGCGAGGACGGCCGGCGCCCGTGCTTCGGCCGGGTCGACCGAGATGCAGACCGATCCAGCCTGGAAGGACAACATCCTCTTCAACGAGTACTTCCATGGCGACAACGGCACCGGGCTCGGCGCCTCGCACCAGACCGGTTGGACGGGCATCGTCGCCGACATGATCCGGCGCAGCGGCGGCGCCGACATCCCGACGCTGGCGGAGCTGATGACCGGCCGTGACGGCGACGTCGAGGGGTGACGATCGCGCCCCGCACGCCGCCACCGGCTGCCCCTTTCAGGCGTGGTCGGTCGCTGAGCTGCTCAGAGTGCGCTCCGCGGCCTGAACGGGTGCATCTCGTCCTGTCCCTCCTGGACGACACCCCAGGTCGACTCCGGGACCGCGTTCCAGGCCCCGGCCAGGTCGCCGAGCGGCTCCGAGAGAACGACGCGCGTCTCGTCGGAGAGGCCGTGGAGGATGGGGTTGTCGGGGTACTGATGACGGAGGGTCTGCACCTCGGTGCTGAAGAACAGCGACCGCGAGTCGTGCTCGCTCGAGTACCGGAAGGCCCAGATGCTGTCGCCGTTCGTCGTCGCCACCGTCATCTGGATCGGGTGCTCGACATCGTGGCGGCGGCCGGTCTCCTCGATCAGGCCGACGGCCCGCTCGACGGCGAGCGGCGGGTTGTCCTCCAGCCCGAAGCGTGAGCGCGAGGAAGAAGAACAGCTCCGAGTCGGTCGATCCTTCGATGTGCTGGTAGAGCGACGGGTCGACCGCGAGGGCGAGCTCCCGCTTGACGCGCGGGAAGTCGCGAATCGCGCCGTTGTGCATCCAGAGCCAGTTCTTGTAGCGAAACGGATGGCAGTTGGTCTCCTGCACTGCGGTGCCCGTCGAGGCGCGAATGTGGGCGAAGATCAGCGGCGAGGAGATGTGGGCCGCGATGTCGCGGAGGTTGCGGTCGTTCCAGGCCGGCTCCGTGCCGTGGAACACGCCCGGGGTCTCGGGTGCGCCGTACCAGCCCACCCCGAAGCCGTCGCCGTTCAGGGTCGTCGCACCGAGCCGCGAGTGCTTGCTCTGGTCGATCAGCGAGTGGACGGGCTTGACGAGCAGCTCCTCCAGCAACACGGGCGAGCCCGAGTAGGCGAGCCAACGACACATGTCCGGCCTCCGTTCAGCGAGATGACCGGGACAGGGACCCGGGCGATGGCTCCACTCTCACAGATCGGGGCACGTGCCGGGTCGCACCGATGTCGGTGCGACCCGGCCCTGCGTTGCTTCCTAGCTGAGTGCCTTGGCCTTGAGGCCGTCGAACTCGGCCTGCGTGATCGCGCCGCTGTCGAGCAGCGTCTTGGCCTGCGCGATCTGATCGGCCGCCGAGCTACCGGCGACCGACTTGATGTACTCATCCTGCTGTGCTCGCGCGGACTGCATCTGCTCTGCATTGCGCTCGGCCATCTTGTGGCCCTCGGCAATGAGGTAGATGAAGACACCGAGGTACGGCAGGATGATCACGAAGATGATCCAGACCGCCTTCATGCCACCGCCGATGTCACGGCGGCGGAAGATGTCCGCGAACACCGTGATCAGGATCCAGATCCAGATCACGAACAGGAAGAAGATGACCATGGACCAGAGGACGTCCATGAACGGATAGCTGGCTGCAACCACTGACGGCTCCTTGCTCGAAGAGGTGAACTGCCCGGCGGGCTACGCCCCACCCTACGTCAGGAGTCGGCCTGCTCTCGTCATCCCGGCGGGGTGAGTCAGGACAGAAGACGGCGGATCAGGCGTCGGCGGCCGACTGCTTGGCGGCCTTCTTCTCGGCCTTGCGCGCCTTGTGGGCGGCCGACTGCTCCGCCGCCTTCTCCTTGGCGCCGGTGTAGGACTGCCCGACGAGCTGCTTCCCGCCCGTCCAGCCGAAGACCCAGACGACCAGAACGAGCGCGAAGACGCAGTTCCAGGCGGTGACGATGATCTGCTGGCCGAGCGAGTAGGCGGCGGCGTTGGTCGTGCGTCGTGACGCTCGACAGCGAGACGCTGTTCACGGCCTGCGTGATCGCCGACGCCGCCCGGCGTGAACGACACCGTGTTGGCGAGCGAGTTGCCGCCGACCACCGACATGATCGTGTGGAAGGTCACCGGGATGTTGTAGGCGGCGAGGAAGATCGCCGATCACGGCGAGCTTCGCGATCCACGAGCCGAACGACGGGAGCAGCACCTTGACCACGTAGTCGCGCTTGTTGGCGAGGATCGCGCCGCCCTGCTTCGCGTGCTCCCAGAGTCCCTTGACCTTGCCCCAGAACTCCTGATCACGAGCATGACGAGCAGCACGACCGCACCGACGATCAGCAGCGGGACGAGGAGCCGATGGTCGTTGACGAACCCGAGCTGCAGGTCGAACGTGCCCGGCACGGAGAGGAAGAGGTAGAGGTAGACGAACGCGCCGATCGCGGTGTAGAAGATCTTCTGGACGAGGGTTGCGCCGAGGACGCCGGCGAACGTCGAGCCGCGGATCAGCGCGACGTACATCAGCAGCGAGGCGATGGTGCCGATGTTCGCCGGGCAGGAAGCCGTTCATCGCGACGCCGGCGGCGTACGCGGCCAGGATGTCGCGGTAGCGCACGCCGCCGCTCGGATAGCCGGCGGCGAGGATGAAGTACCAGGCGAGGGCCGTGAGCGTCGTCTGGATCGTCTGGAAGCGTCAGCCCGACGACGATGTAGCCGATCGAGATCTCCGTCATCGTGTCCCAGAGCCGGCTGAACCAGCCGAGCACGTCGAACCCGGCGAGCGTGGCAGATGACGAGCGCCACGGCGATGCCGATGAGCCAGAGCGCGATCTTCAGCAGCCGGCTGTGGCGCGAGCGGTCGTGGAACGGCGTGACCGTCTTGACGGTGTGGTGGAACGCGCTCACCGAGCGAGGCTATCGCCTGGGGAGGACGGGCGAAGCGCACGCCGGTCGTGTCGAGTGGCGCAGAGGCCGTCGCGCGCCGCAGCGCGCGACGGCCTCCACAGGGGTACGCCTACCTCGCGGCGACGAGGTCGGCTTCGCTCTCGCTCCAGCGCACCGTCAGCGCGTACAGCACGATGATGTTGAGCGCGAGGGCGGTCAGGGTCCAGAGCGGGTAGCTGCTGTTGCCGAGGAATCCGAGCTGGGCGAAGAAGTTCAGGCCCACGACGAAGATCGTGAACCAGCGTGCCCAGGACTGCCCGCTGAGGAGCGCGAAGCCCGCGAGAACGAGCAGCACGCCCCAGATGATCATCACCCAGCCCCAGCCGGTCAGGTTGATCGCGAGGAAGCCGGACTGCGTGACGACGTAGTAGTCGTCCTTGAACAGGGCGATCAGGCCCTGGAAGAAGTCGATGAAGCCGATGATCAGCATCACGATTCCCGCGAAGCCGATCCAGCCCGCCATCGAGCGGTTGTTCATCACGTCCTCCTGGTTGGGCGCCGACGGAGGCGCCATTGCGGTCCGGATTCACCGCGCGAGGCGGGTTTCCTCTGTGCCGCGCATCCTCCGTGACAGCGACCCGTCCGAGATGCTTGCTGCCGCGCTGCGCGCGGATCCTGAAGCCGGGAACCTACGGTTCCCTGGGACGCTCCCTCGTCTTGGCACGACGCCAGGCGCAGCCTGGTCGCCGGACGCTAGGCGTCGTCGCCGGAGGCGAGCTCGCGCGAGCGGACCATGGCGGCCTGGATCGCGTTCAGGAACGCGGCGCGGACGCCGGCGATCTCGAGCTCCCTGATCGCCGCGATCGTGGTGCCGCCGGGCGAGGTGACCATCTCGCGCAGCTCGACGGGGTGCATCTTGAGGTCGCGCATCTGCTGCGCCGTGCCGAGCATCGTCTGGACGACGAGCTGGGTCGAGATCTCGCGGGAGAGGCCGAGCAGGAGGCCGGCCTCGATCATCGCCTCGGCGAGGAGCGCGAAGTAGGCAGGCCCCGAGCCGGAGACCGCCGTGACCGCGTCCATCAGCTTCTCGGGCACGCGCACGACGGCGCCGAGATGGGCGAGCGCCTCCTCGGCGAGCGTGACGTGCGCATCGTCGGCGTGGGCGCCGGCGCAGAGCCCTGCGACGCCCTCGTGGACGACCGAGGGGGTGTTCGGCATCGCCCGCACGACGGGCACGCCGGGAGCGAGGTGGCGCTCGATCGTCGCGGTCGGGATTGCGGCGGCGATCGAGAGGATCGTCTGGTCGTCGGCGACCAGGTGGCCGATCTCGCCGAGCAGCGACTCGATGTCCTGCGGCTTGACCGCGATCACGACGAGCGCTGCACCGACGACGGCCTCGTCGTTCGAGAGCGTGGCGACGATGCCGTGGCGCTCGTGGAGCTCGGTGACGCGCTCGGCCCGCCGGCTCGACGCGACGATGTCGTCCGGGTCGCGCCAGCCGGAGGAGAGCAGCCCGGAGATGAGCGCCTCGCCGATCTTGCCGGCGCCGAGTACCGCGATCCGTCGCTCGTTCACAGCCATGCGGCGATTCTAGAGCGGTCCGTCACGCGGCGCGGTTCGTGCGCAGCCGGGCGCGGCGGCCGAGATCGGGATCGGCGCCGGGAATCAGCCCGCGCGACCAGCCGAGCATCAGCATCTGGCCCGGCGAGCCCCTGCCACTCCTCGTACCGCGCCAGCAGGGCCGCTGTCTCGTCGGCCTCGACCCAGCGGCCCTCGAGCGAGGAGACGAGCTTGACGAGCCCGAGGTCGCCGACGAGCCCGTGGTCGTAGCGGCCGAGCCCCTCGAGCGCGATCACGCCGACCGACCAGGGGCCGATCCCGCGCTCGCGGCTGAGCCGCTGCAGGACGACGGCCGTGTCGTGCTCGCGCAGCCGCTCGAGGTCGAGCGACCGCACGAGCCGCACGAGCGTCGTGGCGCGCGAGATCGCGAGGCCGTCGGCGCGAAGATCGGCCGGGCTGAGCGCGACGAGGCCCTCGCGGGTGGCGACGGCGGCACCGAGCCGGCGCAGGATCGCGCGCTCGATGATCACGGCGCGGCGGGCCTCGATCAGCTGCCCGCACATCGCGCGCAGGGCCGCGTGCGTCGACCGTCGCGAGCCGGAGCGGCCGGTAGCCGACGAGCTGGCGCGCGGTCGGCCCGAGCAGCGGGTCGCGCTCGAAGCGGCGCGTGGAACGCCGCCGTGTCGTCGTCGAGCGCGAGCATGAAGCGGGCGTGCGCGACGCCCGCCTCGGTCGCGGCCCGGACGACGACCCGGCCGTCGGGCCGCTGCCAGGCCGGTCGCCGTCGAGCCGTCGGCGAGCGGGGCGTCCCAGGTGCCGCTGCGGCACATCAGGCGGAGGCGGTACGGGCCGGTCGGGGTGACGACGTCTTCGATCATGTGCGCTTGACGGTATCTCCCCGGGCGGAGCGCCGCCCTGCCCGGTACCTTCGCCCGGATGAGGCTCGTCGACGCCGTCTCGCTCCGCTCGCGCCGGAGGAAGCTCCGGCTCTTCCTCGACGAGGTGCGTCCGACGGCCGCGACGACCGTGCTCGACGTCGGTGCCGACGAGGTCGGCTTCGGTCACGACGGCGGCCAGTCGGGATGCGGCACGCACAACTTCTTCGAGGAGCTGTATCCGTGGCCCGGGCCAGATCACGGCGCTCGGCCTGCACGACGGTGCCGGCTTCCGCAGCCACTACCCCGAGCATCGCCTACGTGTCGGGCGATGCCTGCGCGCTCCCGTTCGCCGACCAGTCGTTCGACGTCGTCTTCTCGAACGCGGTGATCGAGCACGTCGGCGACGTCGAACGGCAGCGCCAGTTCGTCGCCGAGGCGCTGCGCGTCGGCCGGCGCGTCTTCCTGACGACGCCGAACCGCTGGTTCCCGATCGAGGTGCACACGCGGCTGCCGCTCGTCCACTGGCTGCCGAGGGCGGCCTCCGACCGCGCCTACGAGCTCACCGGCAAGGGCTGGGCGCGGGAGAACCACCTGCTCGGCAGCGGCGACCTCCGGCGCCTCTTCCCCGGCCCGGTCCGGATCGTCAACCTCGGTCTCACGCTCGTCGCGATCACATGAGCGAGCGCCTCCCCCGGATCGCGCTCGCCGTCCTGATCGTCGGGCTCGCGGTGCACAACCTGGCGATGGCGGAGCTGTGGGAGGCCGGCATCCGCGGGGCCTCGCTCGATGTCGTCGCCGCGTGGAAGGACGTGCTGCTCGCCGTCGCCCTCGTGGTGGCGCTGCTCGGCGCGCGGTCGGTGCCGCTGCGCCTCTGGGCCGACCGCCTCGCGCTTGCCTACGCCGCGTTCGTGCTCGTGTACTGGCTGCTGCCGCAGAGCTGGCTCGACGGCGCCGCCACCCACCGCGGTCAGCTCTTCGCTGCGCGTCACGACCTGATCCCGGTCGCCGCCTACTTCCTCGGCCGCCTGCTCGTCCTCACGCCGCAAACCTGGCGCCGGCTCTCGCTCGCGCTCGTCGGCGTCGCCGTCGGGCTGACCGTCTGGGGGCTGATCGACGTCTACCTGGTGCCGCTCCAGTGGTGGCGCGACTCCGGCGTGCCCGACTGGTTCGGGGATCAGCTCGGGCTCGACTACCAGGGCATCTCGGGGCTGCCCGAGAACTGGATCTTCAACACCGGCGACGAGAACAACCCGATCCGCCGCCTCGTCTCCGGCTTCCTCAGCCCGCTCGCCACCTCGTACGTGCTCGTGATCGTGCTGCTCTATCTCGTCGCGCGCCGTCGGACGCTGGTGGACCGTGACGGCGGGGGCGATCGCCTACGCCGGGCTGCTGTGGACGCACACGCGCGCCGCCTACCTCGCTCTCGCGCTCGGTCTCGTCGTGCTCGCGGTCGCCCAGCGGCGGTTCCTGCCGGTCGCGCTCGCCGTCGCCTCGCTCGTGATCGGCGTCGGCTTCGTCAAGGCGTTCCCGCACATCGGCCCCTCGACGAGCTACACCCAGAGCGAGCTCGAGTACCTGCGCGACAAGGGCCAGCAGAATCCCGGGCGTCAGCGACGATCCGCTCAGCGCGGGCGACGCCTCGACGTCGAGCCACCTGCGCAACCTCCGCGACGGCATCCGCACCGTGGTCCACCACCCGCTCGGCTTCGGGCTCGGGAACGCGGGCGTCAGCGCCTCGCGGACGGGCGTCGACATCAAGGCGGGCGAGTCGACGTACACCGAGATCGGCGTCGAGATCGGCGTCGCCGGCCTCGCCGTCTTCCTGGCCTGGATGGCGGCCGTCCTGCTCGCGCTCTGGCGCCGGTCGGCCTGGCTGAGCGCCGCGTGGGTGGCGATGCTCGCGATCGGCATCCAGACCGACGTGATCGGCGTCCACTGGATCGCGTACGTCCTCTTCGCGCTCGCGGGCGCGGCGGTCGGCGGCGGCCTGCCGGACGACGACGACGACGCCGATGCGAGAATCGTCGCGGCATGAAGGCCCTCGCCGAACGCATCGGTCTCTACCGCGTGGCCGCGCTCCTGATCGCGTGCGCGCTCGTGATCGAGATCTGCCGGATGCAGCTCTTCGCCGGACAACACGGCCGCGACGATCGCCTGCACGTTCGGCGAGGTCGTCTTCCTCACGCTTGCGGCGGGCGTGTTCGCGATCGCCCGCCGTTCCGGACGCGCCGATACCTGAGACAATGCCCTGATGGGCAAGGGATACGCAGAAGGCCCCGCCGCCGAAGAGGCCGAGCGGCGCCTCGAGGAGCTTGCGGCCGGGCCGGTCGGCGACGCGCCCGAGGAGCGGGCGGCGGTCTACGGCTCGACCGACGACGACCCGGAGCGTCACTTCATCGGCTGGGTCGGCGAGGTCGATCCCGACGAGCTGTTCGACTCGGGCGCCGCCTACGGGATCACGGTCGTGCGGCAGGCAGCGGCCGGGAAACGCTGACCGACCGGATCAGAGGCTGACGTCGAGCCGCGAGATCTCGAGATCGAGATCTCGCTCGACGCGGCGCATCACCTCGTCGCTGATCGTTCCGTCCCGCCGCAGATCGACGAGCGATTGCCGCTCGGCCAGGAGGAGCTCGAGCCGCAGCCGCTGGTAGCTCTGCGAGCGCAGCTCGACCTCGCCGTCGTCGCCCTGGTCGAAGCGTGCGGCGAAGCGCCGCACCCGGAACCCGTACGCGCCGCGCATCCGCTCGACCGTGTCGTCGTTGACCCAGTCCTCGCCGGCGAGCTCGTCGAGCCGCACCATCGCCGCCTTCGCCGCCTTGATCCGCGCCTTGGCCTCTTCCTTCTCGTCGAGCCCGTCGGCCTCGAGCCCGAGCAGGCGGATCACCGCCGGCAGCGAGAGGCCCTGGAAGACGAGGGTCGCGATGATCACCGAGAACGCGAGGTAGATCACGAGATCGCGGTCGGGAAACGGCGCTCCGCTGTTCGTGACGGCGGGAATCGACAGCGCTGCAGCGAGCGAGACGGCGCCGCGCAAGCCCATCCACGAGATCGCCGCCGGGAACTGCCAGGGCGGAGACGGGTCACGCTCGCGGAGCTTCCTCGACAGCCAGCGAGGGACGTAGGTCGCCGGGAACACCCACACGATCCGCGCCACGATCACGGTGAGGCTCACGATCACCGCCCACCAGATCAGGGTCCAGGTCGGCTCGCCCTGGAGCGCATCGAGGATGCTCGGGAGCTGCAACCCGAGCATGACGAACAGGAGCGCATTGAGCACGAATGTCGTGATCTCCCACATGCTGTCGCCGAGCAGGCGGGAGTCGGGCGTCGTCAGCTCCGGCGTGTGCCAGCCGAGATAGACGCCCGCCGTGACGACCGCGACGACGCCGGAGACGTGGAGCAGGTCGGCCGGGATGAAGGCGAAGTAGCCGGTCAGGAGCGAGATCGTCACCTCGACCGGCGGGTCGTCGATGCGCTTCCGGACCTGGCGGACGATGTAGCCGACCACCAGGCCGACCGCGAGACCGCCGCCGACGACACCGACGAAGCGGAGGCCGGCGCCCGAGAGGGAGAACGTGCCCGAGACGGCTGCGACGACCGCGACGCGGAGCCCGACGAGTGCCGTCGCATCGTTGACGAGGCTCTCGCCCTCGACGATCGTGACGATGCGGCGCGGCACCCCGAGCCGGCGCGAGATCGCGGTCGCGGCGATCGGATCGGTCGGTGCGACGACGGCCCCGAGCACGAACGCCGTCGCCCAGTCGAGCCCGATCACCGCGTGGGCGACGACCGCGACCGCGGCCATCGTCATCAACACGAGCCCGACCGCCAGGAGCCCGATCGGGCGCGCGTTCGCGCGCAGATCGCGCAGCGAGGTGAAGAACGCCGAGGAGTAGAGCAGTGGCGGCAGCACGCCGACGAGCACGAGCTGAGGAGGCAGCTCGAAGTCGGGAATCCCCGGCGCGAAGCCGAGCGCGAGACCGCCGAGGACGAGCAGGATCGGATACGGGATCCGGGTCCGCGGGGCGAGCGCCAGCAGCGCCGTCGTTGCCGCCAGGAGGCCGAGCAGGACGGCCAGATCGCCGGGCGTGAGCTCGTGCATCGCAGCCCATGATTGCGAAAGCGTGCGGTCCGTCCGACGGGGACTGTTCGCTGCCCCGGTGACTCGTGCGAAGCGGTACCTTTCTCGGCGAGCAATGTATTGCCGAGCCCAGTGAGCTCCAAGCCCGTCGAGCGACTCGACCGTGTGATCATCCGCTTCGCCGGCGATTCCGGCGACGGCATGCAGCTCACCGGTGACCGGTTCACGAGCGAGACGGCGCTGATGGGGAACGACCTCGCGACGTTGCCGGACTTCCCGGCCGAGATCCGCGCCCCGGCCGGATCGCTGCCCGGCGTCTCGGGCTTCCAGGTCCACTTCGCGGACCACGACATCTTCACCCCGGGCGACCAGCCGAACGTGCTCGTGGCGATGAACCCCGCGGCGCTGAAGACGAACATCAAGGATCTGCCGAAGGGCGGCGTGCTGATCGTCAACACCGACGCCTTCGGCGAGCGCAACCTCCAGAAGGCCGGGTACGAGGCGAGCCCGCTCGGCGACGGGACGCTCGACGGCTTCCACGTGCACGAGGTGGCGCTGACGTCGATGACGGTCGAGGCGCTGAAGGCGGTCGAGGGGATCACCTCGCGCGAGGCAGAGCGCTCGAAGAACTTCTTCGCGCTCGGCCTGATGTTGTGGCTCTATCACCGGCCGACCGAGGGCACGCTCGCGTTCATCGAGGAGAAGTTCGGCAAGCAGCCCGCGATCGCCGAGGCGAACACGAGGGCGTTCAAGGCGGGCTACAACTACGGCGAGACGTCGGAGGACTTCGCCGTCTCGTACGAGGTCGCGCCCGCCCACCTGGCTCCGGGCCGCTACCGGCAGATCACGGGCAACACGGCCACGAGCTACGGCCTCCTCGCCGCCTCGAAGCTCTCCGGCCTGCCGCTCTTCCTCGGCGCCTACCCGATCACGCCGGCGTCGTCGATTCTCGAGGAGCTCTCGCGGCACAAGAACTTCGGCGTCACGACCTTCCAGGCAGAGGACGAGATCGCCGCCTGCGGCGCCGCCCTCGGCGCGTCGTTCGGCGGCGCGCTCGGCGTCACGACCTCGGCCGGGCCGGGAATCGTCCTCAAGGCCGAGATGGTCGGTCTCGGGGTCATGCTCGAGCTGCCGCTCCTGATCCTCGACATCCAGCGGGCCGGCCCCTCGACCGGGATGCCGACGAAGCCCGAGCAGGCCGACCTGCTGATGGTGCTCTTCGGCCGCAACGGCGAGAGCCCCGTTCCGGTGATCGCCGCCTCGAGCCCGTCGCAGTGCTTCCACGCCGTGATCGAGGCCGCCCGGATCTCGCTCAAGTACCGCACGCCCGTGTACCTGCTCTCCGACGCCGCGCTCGCGAACGGCTCGGAGCCGTGGCTGATCCCGGACGTCTCGCAGCTTCCGTCGATCGCGACGGAGTTCGCGACGGCGCCGAACGACGGCGACACCTTCCAGCCGTACCTGCGCGATCCGGAGACGCTCGCCCGGCCGTGGGCTCTGCCGGGAACGCCGGGCCTCGCGCACCGCATCGGCGGGCTCGAGAAGGCAGACGTGACGGGGAGCATCTCGTACGACCCCGACAACCACGACCACATGGTGAGGCTCCGCGCGCAGAAGATCGCGAACATCGCCGCCGACATTCCCGAGCTCGAGGTCGACGACGTCGACGGCGACGCGAGGACGCTCGTGCTCGGCTGGGGCTCGACGTACGGCCCGATCGGCGCGGCCGTGCGCCTCGTCCGCGCCGACGGCCGCAAGGTCGCGCGCGCCCACCTGCACCACCTCAACCCCTTCCCGCGGAACCTCGGCGACGTGCTGCGCCGCTACGACAAGGTGCTCATCCCCGAGATGAACACCGGGCCAGCTCCTGCAGCTGATCAGGGCCGAGTTCCTCGTCGACGCCGTCGGCTACAACCGCGTCCGTGGGCTGCCGTTCCGCTCGAGCGAGCTGGTCGAGGCGATCACGGCGTTGGTCGAGTCATGAGCTTCAGCGCCGTGGTCACGCGCGACGAGCGCGTGCTCGTCTCGCACGACGGCCGTCAGGTCGTGGCGCTCGCGGGCGATGACGCGCGCAAGGTGATCCGCAAGCTCGAGGCGGCCGAGACCGAGGAGGCGGAGCAAATGGTGCTGGCGAAGGCAACCGGCAACTTCAAGAGAGGCAACGAGCGATGAGCAACGGCAACGGCGGGCTCGTGCAGCTGACGGCGAAGGACTTCAAGTCCGACCAGGAGGTCCGCTGGTGCCCCGGCTGCGGCGACTACGCGATCCTGAACGCGGTGCAGGGATTCATGCCGGAGCTCGGCATCGCGCGCGAGAACATCGTCTTCGTCTCCGGCATCGGCTGCGCGGCGCGGTTCCCGTACTACATGGAGACCTACGGCATGCACTCGATCCACGGCCGCGCGCCGGCGATCGCGACGGGGCTCGCGACGGCGCGTCCCGATCTCTCCGTCTGGGTGATCGGCGGCGACGGGGACATGCTCTCGATCGGCGGCAACCACCTGATCCACGCGCTGCGGCGCAACGTCAACCTGACGATCCTGCTGCTCAACAACCAGATCTACGGGCTCACCAAGGGCCAGTACTCACCGACGTCCGAGCGCGGCAAGGTGACGAAGTCGACGCCGATGGGGTCGATCGACCAGCCGTTCAACCCGCTCAGCGTCGCGATCGGCGCCGAGGCGACGTTCGTCGCGCGCGCGATCGACACGGACAAGAAGGAGCTGACCGAGGTGCTGCGCGCGGCAGCGGCGCACCGGGGAGCGGCGTTCGTCGAGGTGTTCCAGAACTGCAACATCTACAACGACGGCGCGTTCGACTTCGTCCGCGAGCAGAAGGAGAACCGGATCTACCTCAGGGCCGGCGAGCCGATCGTGTTCGGCGACCGCGGCGTGCGGCAGGCGGCAGACGGCTCGGCCGAGGTGGTCGACGCGGCCGAGGGCGGCCTGCTCGTCCACGATCCGAGCCACGTCGAGCCGAGCGTCGCGTTCGCACTCTCGCGGCTGACGTTCGAGACGGTCGGCGCGACCCCGTTCGGCGTCTTCCGCTCGGTCGAGCGGCCGGTGTACGACGAGGGCGTCGCCGAGCAGATCAGCGTCGCCCGCGAGCGCAGCGGCGACGGCGACCTCGAGACGCTGCTCCACGCCGGCGACACCTGGCAGATCGGCTGAGCCGAGCTCTGCGAGGCGCCGTGCCGGCGTGCGGCTAGGTAATCGTCAGGACGTCGACCGAGACGATCGACTCGGGCTTCAGCATCCGGTCGCCGACGAGCGGCCACTCACCACGCGGCTCCTCGATCTCCGCGATCACGGTGCGGGCGAGCACGAGGGCGCTGTCGCGGTTCGGTGCGGTTCCGATCTGGACGACCTCGCCGTCGGTCATCCGGACGACGACGCGCCGGAGCTCCGAGGGTGTCCACTCGACGGCCCGGTCGATGGGCGTCGCGTGCTCTTGTTCGATCATGGTCATGGGCGCGTCCTCCAGTCCTTCGGGGGTTCGGAGCGCCGCACGACTCCAGTAGTTGGAGTATCGCCGACCCGAGGGCCGAGCGATCTCCCTCGAACAGGTTATTCCGAGCGTTGCACGTCGATCGAGACGATGGCACCGGGACGAATGAAGCGCTCGTCGATCTGAGGCCACTCGCCGTTCGTCGCCGCCTGCTCGATGTGCTGCACCATCTCCCGTGCGATCCGCACGGCGTTGTCGCGACCCTCGGCGCTGCCGACGACGATGCTCTCGTCGCCGTGCACGCGCAGGATCACGCGACGGTTGTCCGGGGCACCGAACGCCCGCGCCGGGATCGTCGGCGTGGCGGTGCCTGGTGCGAGTGGGGCAGGGTCGGCCACGGGAATGCTGCTGCCGTAGCTGGAATCGCGGTTCCCAAAGATCGTCATCCAATACTCCTCTGTCGCATCGGCGGGCACACTCGGTATCGGCCGGACGCCGTCAGGCGGCGCTCCCTCGTTCGAGGGGGCGCCGGAAGCCGTGACCGCTCGGCGACCGCGAAGGCGGTGACGGCGAGGCCGACGGAGCCGCTGACGAGGAAGGCGAGCTCGGTTCCGCCGATCTCGACGAGCCCACCCGAGAGGAGCGAGCCGAGGGGTGCGAGACCGACGAAGGAGAAGAGGTAGAGCGCGACGAGCCGGCCCCGCAGGTGGTCCGGTGCGGCGAGCTGGACGAGGGCGTTCGCGTTGGCGGCGAAGAGCGTGAACGAGGCGCCGATGCCGACCAGGAGGACGCCCGCGAGCCAGGCCTGGTGGACGGGTGCGAGCACGATGAGGAGGATGCTGAAGCCGACCGTCCCGAGGACGAATGCCTTGAACGTCGCGCGCTTGAAGCGACGCGGTCGATGATCGCGCCGCACGAAGGCCCCGAGCCCGAACGCCGCCGAGAGCAGGCCGAACGCGCGTGCGTCGACGTGCAGCGTGTCCGAGACGAGCAGCGGCACGAGCGTGTTGAAGTTGAACCCGACGAGCCCGACGCACGTCATCACGACGAGGACGACGCGGACCTGGCGGTCGTGCCAGGCGAAGACGAGCCCTTCGCGCGTCCCCTTGAGGAGCGTGACGGTGCGATCGGAGGCGACCGGGTACAGCTCGGCTGTCCGCATCGCGAGCGAGCGCCGCCAGGACGGCGAGGAAGCTGATCGTGTTGACGACGAAGCAGAGGCCGACGCCCGGCGACCGCGATGATGACGCCGGCGATCGCCGGCCCGATGATCCGTGACGCGTTGACGAGGCCCGAGTTCAGCGCGACCGCGTTCGGCAGCTCCTTCGGGCCGACCATCTCGAACGTCAGCGACTGGCGTCCCGGCCCGTCGAGCACGAAGGCGATGCCGCCGAGCGTCGCGAGGAGGTAGACGATCGGGAAGCGTGGCCGTTCCGGTCAGCGTGACGAACGCGAGTGCCGCCGAGACGAGCATCGCCGCGGCCTGCGTCCAGATGACGAGCAGGCGTGTCTCGAACCGGTCGACGACCGAGCCGGCGAAGAGGCCGAACAGGGTGTACGGGACGAAGCGGCAGAAGAGGAGCAGGCGCGACGGCGAGCGGCGAGCGCGAGAGGGAGATGACGAGCCAGGCGAGGGCGACGTTCTGCATCCACGACCCGGCCAGCGAGACGACCTGCCCTGCGAAGAAGAGCCGGTAGTTGTGGTGACGCCGAAGGCTGCGGAACGTGCGCGTGCGGAACGCGAATGCGACGGAGCTCAAAGGCGGTCGTCCTCGAGCAGCTCGCGCAGCGGCTCGATCGCCGCTTCGATCGCTCGCAGAGCATCGGGGTCGAGCGCACTGAGTCGCTCGGCGAGCCAGGCCGTTCGCCGCTCGCGGATCGAGCGGAGCAGGCGCTCGCCCGCCGGCGTCAGCTCGAGCCCGACGCGGCGGCGGTCGACCTCGGAGCGCAGCCGCCGCAGCAGCCCGGCGCGCTCGAGCCGGTCGATCTGCTCGGAGAGCGCGGGGGCGGAGATCGCCTCCGCCTCTGCCAGGGCGCGCAGCGTGAGGCCGGGGCTCGCCTTGACGACGGCGAGCAGCGTCGCCTGGCGCGAGGTGACGCCGAACTGCTCGGTCTCCTTGCGCAGCTCGCGCGCGACGCGCAGCACGATCGGCCGCAGGTCGTTCGCGAGGGCAAGTCCCAGATCCGTAGTTGCACTAATCATTATGGAACCTAAGTATACCAGATGAGCCCGAGATGGCGTCGCACGGTCGCCCTGTGGACAAAAAGTCACACTCTCGGCACGAAGGGAGTCTCCCTCCGGGAGACTCCCCGAGACTGTGCGCACGCTGCGCCGAACCGGACGAATCCGGTGCAGCCCGGGCTGAGGGCGGGCGGGCTAGCTCAGCGTGACGCGCTCGGCCTTGAGCTCGGGCTCGAGCTTGTAGCCGACGCCGTAGCGCGTCTGCAGGAAGGTGTGCCGCGAGGCGCGATGGTCGATCTTCTCGCGCAGCTTGCGCACGAAGACGTCGACCGTGCGATCGCGGTGCGACGCGCGCCGGCCCCAGACCCGCTGGAGCAGCTCGTCGCGGGTGAGCACCCGGCCCATCTCGAGCGCGAGCGCGTAGAGCAGCCGGAACTCGGTCGGCGTCAGGTCGGCGCTCTGGTCGTCGACGAAGGCCTGCACGTTCTTCGTGTCGAGCCGGAGCTCCTCGATCACGATCTCGTCGCCACGCCGCGGATCCTGGGCGCGGGTGCCGCGCCGTGCCGCCGCGCCGACGCGGGCTACGAGCTCCTTCATCGAGAACGGCTTCACGAGGTAGTCGTCGGCGCCGATCTCGAGCGCGTGCACGCGATCGTGCTCGGTGCCGCGCGCGGAGACGACGACGATCGGCGTGCCGATGCCCTCGCCCCGCGCCTGCTCGATCACCTTCCAGCCGTCGAGCCCGGGCAGCATCAGGTCGAGCACGCAGACGTCGGGACGCTCGAACCGGAGCCGCGCGAGGCCGGTCTCGCCGTTGGCCACGCCGACGGCGTCGAACCCGGCCGACTGGAGGTGGCGCGCCATGCCCTGGGCGATGACGTCGTCGTCCTCGATGATCAGAACCTTCGTCATCGCAGGGGAATAATGGCGGCTGCGTGGCGATCGCGGGGGCCGTCAGGTTGTGACCGGGTGGTAACGAACCGGTAACGACAGCGCCTTCCGGCATCCGCTCGGATCGAGCCTGGTCAACCGCCCGCCGCGCGCATTCTGTTACAAGCCGAGCATGGACTCGGACACGAGACGGGGCCGGGTGCTGATCGAGGAGAGCCGCGAGGCCGTGATCGTGCTCGACGACTCGGACACGGTCGTGCTCGCGAGCCGGCGCGCCCGGCAGACGATCGACGGGATTCACGAGGGCGAGCGCGTTCCCGACGGGCTCCTCGCCGGCGATCTCGGGATCGTGCCGCTGATCGTGCCCGTACGAGGTCGGTGCGAGGCGGGAGCGGATCGTCTACCTCAGCCATCCCGGCGACATGAGCGCCTACGAGGAGTTGCGCACCGGCTTCACCGCCGCCGTCTCGCATGAGCTGCGGACGCCGCTCGCCCGGTTGCTCTCGCTGCTCGAGATGGCGACCCTGCCCGGCGAGGACATCCACGCGCTCGTCGACCGAGCCCGGAACGAGGTCGAGTCGGCGCGCGAGCTCATCGACGAGGTGCTGTTCCTGTCGGAGCTCGAGTCGGGCGGCCGCGTCGTCTCGCTCGGGCCGGTGTCGGTGCGGCCGGAGCTCGACATCGCCGCCGCCGAGCTCGAGGAGCGGGCGTCGCGGGCCGGCGTCGCGCTGCATGTCGAGGGCGACGAGGGGATCACGCTCGAGATGCGGCCGCGGATGCTCCGCGTGATCGCGCAGAACCTGGCCGAGAACGCGATTCGCTACGCCGGCCCGGGCACGAGCTTCGTGCTCGCGGTCGAGCGTGAGGGCGACGCGATCGTCCTGCGCGGCGCCGACAACGGCGTCGGCGTCAACGAGGAGGAGCTCTCCCGGCTGTTCGAGCGGTTCTATCGCGCCGACCACGCGCGCGCGTCGCGCGGCACGGGCCTCGGGCTCGCGATCGTGAAGCACATCGTCGGCCAGGCGGGCGGGGTCGTCGAGGCACGCGGTGGCAAGGGGCTCGGCCTCGAGATCCGCTGCGTGTTCCCGGGTCGCGCCGGCTGAGCCGACCCGCCCTCTGCTCGCCGCCTGCGAGAATGCCGCCGTGAGCACGCGGCGACACGAGGAGGGCTTCTCGACGCGTGCGATCCACGCGGGCGAGGAGACCGATCCCGCCACACGCGCGCACGCCACGCCGATCTACCAGACTGCCACCTTCGCCTTCGAGACCGGGGCCGAGAAGGAAGCTGCCGTGGACGCTGCCATGGCCTGGGAGACGAAGGCGTTCTTCTACACGCGCACGTCCAACCCGACCACGGACGCGCTGGAGGAGAAGGTTGCGGCACTCGAAGGCGCCGAGGCGGCGGTGGCGTGCTCCTCCGGCATGGCCGCCGTCGCGAACACGATCTTCAGCCTGCTCCGGGAAGGCGACCACTGCGTCGCATCGGAGGACGTCTTCATCATCACACGGTTCTTCCTCGACGACGTCTGTGCGCGCAAGGGGATCGAGGTCAGCCGCGTCGACGTCACGGATCTGGAGGCCGTGCGCGCGGCGCTGCGGCCGCAGACGAAGGCGGTCTTCGTCGAGTCGCTCTCGAATCCGCACATGTGGCTCGCGGACGTCCCCGCGCTCGCGGCGCTCGCCCACGATGCCGGCGCCGCGCTCGTCGTCGACAACACGTTCCTCTCGCCGGCCGTCTTTCGGCCGCTCGAGCACGGCGCCGACCTCGTCCTCCACTCCGCGACGAAGTACCTCGGGGGTCACGGCGACACCGTCTGCGGCGTCGTTGCGGGCACCAAGGAGCTGATCGACCCGATCCGGTACGAGCTCGACGCGCTCGGAGCCGCCGTCAGCCCGTTCAACTCGTGGCTCGTCGCGCGCGGCATGCGGACGCTGCCGCTGCGGATGGAGGCGCACTCGCGGAACGCTCTCGCGGTGGCGCGCTTCCTCGACGAGCAGCCCGAGGTGCGGTTCGTCAGCTATCCGGGCCTACCCGGACACCCGCAGCACGATATGGCGACGCGGCAGTTCTCGCGGGGCTACGGCGGGATGATGGCGATCCAGCTGGAGGGCGGCGAAGCGGAGATGTACGCGTTCACGGACGCGCTGCGGATGGGCGCCATCGCCGTCAGCCTCGGCGACCTGAAGACGCTCGTCTACCCGATGCCCAAGCGCGACAACCTGATCCGGCTGTCGGTCGGCTGCGAGGACGTCGAGGACCTCCTCGCGGATCTCGAGCTCGGGCTGGCCGCGGTCAGGACGATGGGCGCGTGACGCTCGAACGTCACGCCGAGGACGCCCGGCGCTAGCCGCTGCCGCCGCTGCCAGGTTCGGCCTGGCGTTTCACCAGTTCCTCACCAGTCGTTCACCACCCCGCAGCCCACACCGGATCTGCCGCCCACGACACTCCCGGCAGGTTCATGAGCATGACGACTCCTCGCATCGACTCCGGCAAGCTCGGCGAGCTCGCCGCTACGACACCAGACGGCCGCGGAGCCGAGACGGTGTTCACCGTCAAGGACCTGTCGGTGACGTACTCCGGCAATCTCGCGCTCGAGCGACGTCACGCTCGACATCCAGAAGAACTTCGTGACGGCATTCATCGGCCCGTCGGGCTGCGGCAAGAGCACGTTCATCCGCTGCTTCAACCGGATGAACGATCTCGTGCCCGGGCGCCGTCGTCGACGGCGAGGTGCTCTACCACGGCCGCGACCTCTACGGCTCGAACGTCGACCCGGTCGAGGTGCGGCGGCGGATCGGGATGGTCTTCCAGAAGCCCAACCCGTTCCCGAAGTCGATCTACGACAACATCGCCTTCGGCCCGCGCGTGCTCAAGATGACGAAGGATCTCGACGAGCGCGTCGAGCGCACGCTGCGCCACGCGGCGCTCTGGGACGAGGTCAAGGACCGGCTCAAGGAGAACGCCCTCGGCCTCTCCGGCGGCCAGCAGCAGCGCCTCTGCATCGCGCGCGCGCTCGCCGTCGAGCCGGACGTGATCCTGATGGACGAGCCGGCGTCGGCGCTCGACCCGATCTCGACGTCGCGCATCGAGGACCTGATCCACGAGCTCAAGAACGAGTACACGATCGTGATCGTCACCCACAACATGCAGCAGGCGGCGCGCGTCGCCGACATGACCGCCTTCTTCAGCGTCGAGCTGCGGGAGGACGGGAGCGGCCGCCACGGGGTGCTCGTCGAGTACGACCAGACGACGAAGGTCTTCACCAACCCGGCCGACAAGCGCACCGAGGACTACGTCACGGGACGGTTCGGTTGACGATGGCCCGCATCGAGTTTCAGGCCAGCCTCGACTCGCTCGAGGCGACCCTGCAGGAGCAGGGCGCGCTCGTCCTGCGGGCGCTGCGCGGCGCCGTCGACGTTCTCGCGTCGCAGGACGCCGAGCTCTGCGACGAGGTCGTCGCCTTCGACGACGAGGTCGACGCCCGCTACCACGGGATCGAGAAGTCGATCGGCGAGCTGCTCGCGCAGCAGTCCCCGGTGGCGACGGATCTCCGCCTCGTGCTCGCGATCCTGCACGACTCGATCCACCTCGAGCGGATCGGCGACCAGTGCGTCACGATCGCGAAGCTGACCAAGCTCGCGAGCGAGCTCGAGCCGCACCACGACCTCGTCGAGGGGCTGACCGAGATGGGCGAGCGCGCCGCGGAGATGGTGCGGATCGCGCTCGACTCGTTCTCCGACCGCGACGTCGAGCGCGCCCGCGGCCTCGTCGAGCTCGACGAGCTGATCGACCGCACGAACAGGCGTGTCTCCGACCAGGTGCTGAAGATGGCGAGCACCCCGGGCACCCAGGAGTGGGGCATGCGGATGATCGTCGTCTCCCGCTGCATCGAGCGGATCGGCGACAACGCGGTCGACATCGGCGAGCAGACCGCCTTCCTCGTCACCGGCGAGTTCCACGAGTTCACCGACGCCTCGCACTGACCGATCGCGTTCACCAGTCCGCCACCGCAATGACACCAGAGTTCACCCCATTCGCAGCATCCGCCGCGGGAAAGCTCGCGTCGTACATCGACGCAGAGCACGACCAACTGGCTATCGCAACAAAGGGAGAGGGTCGAATCATGAAGAGAGCTCTTGCGCTCATGCTCGTCGTGGCCGTCGTGGCCGCGACGGCAATCGCCGTCGGGGCCGCCACGGCGGCGCCGGCGAAGAAGCAGGACACGAGTCTCAGCGGGGCGGGCAGCTCGTTCGTCTTCCCGCTCGTGTCGAAGTGGATCCCGGCACTCGGGTCCGCCTACGGCTACAACGTCTCGTACTCGCCGATCGGCTCGGGTGGCGGCATCGCAGCGATCACCGGCCAAGACCGTCGACTTCGGCGCGTCGGACGCGCCGCTGTCGCACCGACCAGGCCAACGCCTGCGCGGGCTGCGTCCAGATCCCGTGGGCGCTGTCGGCCACGTCGATCATGTACAACCTGCCCGGCATCAACTGCACCCTGCGCGTGAACGGCTCGATCCTGGCGAAGATCTACCTCGGTGAGATCACGACCTGGAACGACGCTGCGATCACGAAGATCAACCCGAAGTGCACGCTGCCGAGCACGAAGATCACGCCCGGTCCATCGCTCCGACAACTCCGGCACGACGTACAACTTCACCGACTATCTCTCGGCGGTGAGCCCGGCATGGAAGTCGAAGCTCGGGCGTCGGCGTCAACGCGCAGTGGCCGACCGGCGCCGGGCGCGAGCGGTAGCTCGGGCGTCGCCGGCGTGATCACCAAGACGGAGGGTGCGATCGGCTACGCCGATGTCGCCTACGCGCTGAAGAACAAGATCCGCTTCGCGTCGATGCTGAACAAGTCCGGCAAGTTCGCGACGCCGGGCCTGCGCGGCATCAAGGCCGCCGCCGCGACGCTGCCCGAAGAAGCTCACGGGCAACGGGGCATTCTCGATCGTCGATCCGCCGAAGGGCAACCCGCTCGCGTACCCGATCTCGACGTTCACCTACGTGATCGCGTCGTCGGGCTCGTCGAAGTCGGCGGAGCTGCGGAAGATGATCTACTGGGCCGTCACGCGTGGCCAGACGCTTCGGCCCGCCGCTGCTCTTCCAGCCGCTGCCGCTGCAGGTGCAGGCGTTCGCGTTCAAGCAGATCAAGAAGCTCTAGGACCTAGAGCGAAGCCACGCCTGATGAGCACCGTCGTACCGGATCCCCTGGCGCCTGCGCCGATCGAGCGCCAGGGGATCCGGCTCGGCGATGTCCTCTTCAAGGGAGTCGCGCTCGTCGCCGCGGTCGGCGTGGCGGCGCTCCTCGCCTTCCTCACCTACAAGATCTTCAACCTCGCCTGGCCGGCGATGAAGGAGTTCGGCGCTCTCGTTCATCTGGACGCAGGCCTGGAACCCGAATACGAACGTCTACGGCGCGCTCGTCTTCATCTACGGGACGCTCGTCACCTCGTTCATCGCCCTGCTCCTCGCGACGCCGCTGTCGATCGCGATCGCGCTGTTCCTGACGGAGCTCGCGCCCAGGCGCCTCGCGGCGCCGATCGCGACGATGGTCGAGCTCCTCGCCGCGATCCCGAGCGTCGTCCTCGGGCTCTGGGGCATCCTCGTCTTCGGGCCCTGGGTCGCACAGCACCTCGAGCCCTGGCTCCAGAGCTGGTTCGGCTTCCTGCCGATCTTCTCCGGCGATCCGTCCCAGTCCGGGCGTGCTGCCGGCCGCGCTCGTGCTGACGATCATGATCATCCCGATCACCTCGGCGATCTGCCGGGAGCTGTTCAGCCGCGTGCCGCGCGATCTCTCCGACGGCTCGCTCGCCCTCGGGTCGACGCGCTGGGAGGCGATCCGCAAGGTCGCGATCCCGTACGCCGCGCCCGGCATCTCGGCGGCGGTCCTGCTCGGGCTCGGGCGCGCGTTCGGCGAGGCGATCGCCGTGACGCAGGTGATCGGTGGCGGCAACTCGATCAACCGGTCGTTGTTCCCGCCGGGCGACACGCTCGCGAGCCGGATCGCCAGCACCTACCGCGGCGCGAGCTCCAACCTCGAGGTGCAGTCGCTGCTCTACCTCGGCGCGATCCTGCTCGTGATCTCGCTGATCACGAACGTCTCCGCCCAGCTGATCGTGAACAAGTTCCAGAAGGCGCGGAGGATGTCGACCGGATGAGCACTCCCGAGATCGTCGATCCCTACGACATCACCGTCGCGGTCGAACAACCTCGGCCGCCGGCGGCTGACGGAGAAGCTCGTCTCGGTCGTCGCGCTGCTGAGCGCGCTCCTCGCCGTCCTCCTACTCGCCCTCGTGCTCGGCACCGTCCTCGCCAAGGGGCTGAGCACGCTCGATCTGGACTTCTTCACCAAGTCGTCCGCGCTCTTCGGCGAGAAGGGCGGCATCGCGGACGCGCTCGTCGGCAGCATGCTGATCGTCGCGATGGCGACGATCATGGCCGTTCCGATCGCGATCCTCGTGGCGATCTACATCGCCGAGTACGCCGGCCCGAAGGCGGCATCGTTCTTCCGGGTCATGCTCGACGTGCTCAACGGCGTCCCCGCGATCCTCGTCGGCATCTTCATCTACGGCCTGCTCGTCGTCGGCCACGGCCAGAGCGCGATCTACGGCGCCATGGCGCTCGCGATCCTGATGATCCCGATGGTCGCCCGGGCGACGCAGGAGGTGCTCGAGCTCGTGCCGCGGCACCTGCGCGAGGCGAGCCTCGCGCTCGGCGTGCCGCGCTGGCGCACCGTCTACAGCATCGTCCTCCCGACTGCGATCGGCGGCATGCTGACGGGAATCGTGATCGCCGTTGCCCGCGTCGCGGGTGAGACGGCCCCGCTCATCTTCACCTCGTCGATCGTGACCTCGCAGGGCGTCTCATTCGACGTGCACGAGTCGCTCGCCGACGCTGCCGGTGCGGATCTTCACGCTCTCCGAGTCGCCCTCACCCGACGACCAGGCGGCCGCCTGGGCCGCGGCGCTCGTGCTGATCGCCTTCGTGCTCGTGATGAACATTCTCGCCAAGTTCTTCGCGGGGCGGAAGCGCAGGAGCCTCGAGGGCATCTAGGCCGACCGGCTCCGTTCGCATCGACAACGTTCGATATGATCGACGCGTGAACAAGGTCCTGCCGCTCGTCGCCTGCTGCACGCCGATCGCCCGCCCGACGCTCTCGGACGCGCAGGCGGTCGAGCTCGAGACGCTCTTCAAGGCGCTCGCCGACCGCCACCGGGTCAAGATCCTCAACATGCTCGCGCAGGCAGGGGGCGAGGCGATCTGCGTCTGCGACTTCACCGAGCCGCTCGGCCTCAAGCAGCCGACGGTCTCCTACCACCTCAAGCTGCTCACCGACACGGGGCTCCTCCAGCGCGAGAAGCGCGGCAGCTTCGCGTACTTCCGCCTCGCCGACGGCGCGCTCGACCGACTCGGCGCTGTCGTCGCGGCTCCCGTCGCTCTCGCCCGAGCCGGCTAGCGTGGCGCCGCTCGCCCGCCGGCTCGGCGCCGAGGTGTTCGGCACCTTCGCGCTCGTGTTCGCGGGTTGCGGCGCGATCATGGTCGACTCGACGACGCACGCGCTCGGCCACCTCGGCGTGGCGCTCTCGTTCGGGCTCGTGATCATGGCGATGATCTACGCCGTCGGTCACGTCTCGGGCGCCCACTTCAACCCGGCGGTCACGCTCGGCTTCGCGCTCACCCGTCACTTCCCCTGGCCCCGGGTCGCCCTCTACTGGGGCGCGCAGGCGACCGGCGCGATCGCGGCGGCGCTCTTGCTGCGGGCGTCGCTCGGCAACGTCGCCCACGTCGGCGCAACGCTGCCGTCCGGATCGGACGGCCAGTCGTTCCTCTGGGAGACCGTGCTGACGGTCTTCCTGATGTTCGTGATCATGGCCGTCGCCACCGACACACGCGCAGTCGGCGAGGCCGCCGCGATCGCCGTTGGCGGCACGGTCGGTCTCGACGCGCTGTTCGGCGGCCCGATCTCCGGCGCCTCGATGAACCCGGCCCGCTCGCTCGGCCCGGCCCTCGTCTCGGGCGACCTGCACTCGCTCTGGATCTACCTGACGGCGCCGTTCCTCGGAGCCGTGCTCGGCGTGGTCGCCTACCAGCTCGTGCGCGGAAGCGACGCGGCGCCGACGGAGCACGAGCCCGCGTGAGTCGCGTCCTCTTCGTCTGCATCCACAACGCGGGCCGCTCGCAGATGGCGGCGGCGCTGCTCGAGCTCGTGGCCGGCGGCCGGCACGAGGCGCGCTCTGCGGGGAGCGATCCCGGCGAGCGCGTGCATCCCGAGGTCGTCGAGGTGATGCGTGAGCTCGGCATCGATCTCGCCGACCGCGTCCCGCACCTGCTCGATCGGGCCGATGCGGAGTGGGCCGACGTCGTGGTCACGATGGGCTGCGGCGACGCGTGCCCGTACATCCCCGGCAAGCGCTACGTCGACTGGGATCTACGCGATCCGAAGGGGCTCCCGCTCGACGAGGTGCGCGCGATCCGCGACGACATCCGCGCGCGCATCGAGCGGCTCGTCGCCGAGCTCGACCTGGCGGCGACGATCCGCACCGGCCGTCTCGACCTGGTGCTCCTCGATCGTTCCTGGCTGCAGGCGTACGCCGACGGGAAGCCGCTGCCCGACCTCGGATTCGCCGACCCCGACGGCTTCCTCGCCGGCTCGGCGGATCTCGTGCGGTGGCGGCTCGCGCAGATCGCCGCCGACCCGTCCGAGGAGCCATGGCTCCTGCGGGCGATCGTCGACCGCGACCGAAGCCGTGGCCGTCGGCTACGTCAACTTCCATGCGCCACCCGACGAGCGCGGGATGGTCGAGATCGGCTACACGATCGTCCCGTCGCGCCGGCGCCAGGGCTACGCGTTCGAGACGGCGGAGGGGATGTGGCGGTGGGCCGCGGAGCACGGAGCGCGCGTCCTCCGCGCATCGATCAGTCCGGACAACGAGCCGTCGCTCGCGCTCATCCGCAAGGCCGGCTTCGTCGAGGTCGGGTCGCAGATGGACGAGATCGACGGCCTCGAGCTCATCTTCGAGAAGCCCGCCGGCTGACTGGTGGCTCGGCGGGCATGACCCCGCAGCCGGCGTTCACGGTCTGGGAGAAGACGACGGCCGCGACGGTACGGTGAGGGCATGGCTCTGCGCAACAGGGTGACGCCCTTCAGCGAGCTCGTCGCCGATCCGGCGCGCGGGCTCGTGTACGGCAATCGTGGGTGTCTCCACAATGCCGACGGCCAGATCGTGCGCCGCTACGGGGTGAAGCGCTGGATCTCGTGCCGGCTCGAATTCAAGGACTGGAAGCGGACAAGGCTGTTGCAGCCGGGGAGGTTCACGGAGCTGTTCTTCCTCGACGAGGCGACCGCGTTCGCCGCGGGCCACCGTCCCTGCGCCCTCTGCCGCTACGAGGACTACCGAAGCTTTGTGACACTTTGGCACAAGCTTCATCCCGGCGACGAGACCGGGGCGGACGCGATCGACGCCCGGCTGCACGCCGAGCGGGTTGATGGGGCACGTGGTCAGCGGCGCCACGAGGCGCCGTTCGAGACGCTGCCGGACGGGGCGTTCGTCGTCGACGGCGACGCTCCGTGGCTCGTGCGTCGGCGAGCGGCTGCTGCGGTGGACGCCGGCCGGGTACGTCGACGCGAGGCCGCGCCCACGCGGGACGGCGATGGTGCTCACCCCGCCGTCGCTCGTCGCCGTGCTGGCGACAGGGTGGGAGGGCGTCGTGCCGCTCCTGCATCCGTCGGCCGTCAACGTCGGCGACCGGCTGAAGCCGGCCACCCCGGCCAGAACGACTAGGGGCCGCTCACGCGGCCCCTAGTCCTTGTACGGGTCGTGCACGTCACGGCCGGCCATGGCAACGCCGACCGGTCGCAGCGTGCGGGTGACGCGGATCGAGTCACCGTGGGCGGCAAGCACCTCGGGCAGGCGCTTGTACACCTCCGGCGCCTCGTCTGCGCCGCCGCCGATCAGCACGACGCCCTGCTCGCGCAGCTGCGCCTGCACCGCCGGCCAGTCGACCACGCCCGCCTTCACGACCTCCTCCGACCAACGCTTCATCACGCCGGCGTCGGGGTGGTCCGGGCATGGCTGCGACGTCTCGAAGACCCGGTCGCAGTCACGGTTCTTGCACACGTACCGCTTCCGCTTCCGGACCCGGCCCGCAGCCTGCGTCCGGCTCATCACGCGGCCGGCGCCGTGCACGGTCGAGTACAGCGCCTTCTCGTTCTCGGCCGACTCGACGCCCTCGAGGATCACCGAGTCGGTGCCCATCGAGCCGCCGACGAAGCCCTCCTGACCCGGGCGGGCCGGCGTGCAGCCCTTGCGGATCACCCAGTACGTGCGGCCGAAGTGCTCCTCCCGCCACGCGAAGTTGTGGTGGTTGTGCACCTCGTGGACAGCCTCGGTGCCGAGGATCTCGAGCACCTTCGAGACGACGATGTCGCGGCCGGCGTACGCGTAGTCGCCCGCCAGCTGCATCGCGTCGATGTAGGCCTCGCCGAGCTCGGAGTCGATCTCGAACAGCACCGGCGGCGAGTCCATCTCGCCCTCGTTCGCCCGGCCGTCGAACGGCAGGCCCTGCGCGAGCGCGAGGAAGCCCGACGCCGTCTTGTGGCCGAAGCCGCGCGAGCCGAAGTGGACGCCGATCCAGACGATGCCCTCCTCGTCGACCATCAGGTTGACGTAGTGGTTGCCCGAGCCGACGGTGCCGAGCTGCGACGCGGCCAGCTGGGCCAGCTTGCGCTGGGGCTTGAAGTCCGTCGTCCGGATCTGCTCCAGCACCGGGTGATCGGTGCGCTCGTGCGCGGGCACGCCCATGCCGAACGAGATCCGGCGCGTGATCTCGCGCATGATCGACTCGACGCCGCCGAGTGCGTCGAGGTCGGCCTCCGTCAGCTCCGTCTTCACGGCCTTGTTGCCGCAGCCGATGTCGTAGCCGACGCCCGAGGGCGAGACGTAGCCCTCGTAGGCGATGCCGCCACCGATCGGCTGGCTGTAGCCGGGGTGATGGTCGGCGCAGAGGACGCCGAACGCCGCGTCGCCCGCCTCCATGCAGCGCTTCAGCTGCTCGAGGCTGCGGGTGTCGACGTCGCCGAATGTCGTGATCGTGCTCATTGGCTCTCCTTTCTATCGTTGTTGGTGGGTTCGTGGAAGACACCGGGCGGAGTCGAACCGCCGTTGCGCGCGTTGCAGGCGCGTGCCTCGCCGCTCGGCCACGGTGTCGTGTTCGTGGGTGGTGCAGGCCCCCGAGAGGAATCGAACCTCTGCGCCCGGGGTCGAAACCCGGTGCTCTGCCGGACTGAGCTACGAGGGCAAGGATGGGGCGGGCGCATGGCCCGCCCCGGTGGCCTGGCTATTCACGCTGCGCCTTTGCAGCCTGCGTGTCGAGCCGCCGCTGGCGCTCGTCGTGCGCGCCCGAGGATCGGGCGACATGGATCCTCTGCGCCCCCGCCTGGCCGGCTCGGCGGGGGCGCCTTCTCTGACACCCGTCGCCTCGGAGACGACGGGGAGTGCGGACGGAGGGGGTCGAACCCTCATGGCCGGAGCCGCCGGTTTCTGAGACCGGTGCGTCTGCCTGTTCCGCCACATCCGCATGACGGAGCCGAGCCGCAGGCGTGCTCCCTGCGTGCGGCTCGGCTCCGGTGGACTCACGCAGCCGGTCGGGGACGCGACTGCGCGAGCCGTTCCTGCTCGAGGCGCGCCTTGCGACGCGTATCGAGCTGGATCACCTTGGCCGGACGCGGCGTCTTGAGGTGGGGCGCCGCAACCCGAACGATGTGCAGGTGCATTCGTCTCTCCTCTCTCTGTGTGAAGGGCGCCTCGCGGCGCCCTCGGGTCAGAGGGAGCCGGAGGCGAAGTCCGAGATGAGCTGCGGCGTCGCGGTGTCGAAGCCGACGACGTCGAGCATCCCCGGGTCGTTTGGATCTGCGATCGAGAAGCCGTTCGAGACCATTCCGACGACCACCAGCCGAGCGTCGATGCCCGACGCCTGGCGGTAGTCCCGCAGCGCCTGGGCCGGGTGCACGTCGCCTGCCCAGGTCTCCGAGTCGGTGTAGATCACGAACGTGTCGATCTCCCGCTCACGCGCCTGCGCGTAGCGCATCGGCAGGGCGCAGTCGGTGCCGCCGAACGGCAGATCGGTCACCGTGCGGATGGCGTCGTCGAGCCGCTGCCGTGGCGAGATCGCGAGCGGCGTGAGGCCGTGCGTGCCGCCCGTCAGGACCCGGCGGCCGAGTGCGCGGAAGCCGAGACCACCGGAGGTGAAGCCGACGATCTCGTACCGCTTCTCCGTCGCAGCGGTCACGAGCGCGAGCGCAGCGGACGCATCACGCGGCGAGAGGCCGGGAACGCCCGCGACATCGCCCCACTCCATCGAGCCCGAGACGTCGAGCGCGAGCAGCAGGCGCTTGCCGGTCGGCTCGATGTTGCCGAACGACGCGTAGAACGCTGCGTCGAGGGCGTCGACGACCTCGCGCACCGGGTTCCACACGCCGCGGCCGCGAACGCCACGGCCGGAGGCGTACGTCCGGAGCGCGGCGAGCACGGCGATCGGGTGCACGCGAGCCTTGCGCAGGCGGCCTGCGTCGGCCAGCTGGGCCACGACCTTCGCGGTGCCGTCCGAGCCGGGCGCGACCACGCCGACGCGGGTCATCGTCGCCAGGTTGCGGATCAGAGCCGTCATCGGCATGTCGTCGAGCAGCGCCTCCCAGACCTCGGACGACGTCAGGTGCTCCGGCTGGAGCGCCTCGCGCGGAGGCGCGTACTCGCGCACGAGCCGTGCCGTCTCAGCCGCGGTGGACGCAGTCTGGGCGCGGGCGAAGCCCTCGACCAGGCGCGGCAGACCGTCGGTCTCGCCGCCCCGAACGATCCACTCGAACAGGCGCGCGTGCTCGTCGCGAGACGGCGAGCGACGGGTTGCCGGCACCGATCCGTCGAGCCGGGTGCGCGAGCCGGAGCAGGTCGCGGTGCGTCATGCCGTCTCGCTGCCGGTACTTCACCGCCTGGTAGGCGAGCGCGTCGACCGGCTTGTCGGCGTACCACCGACCGACCGCCCGCCGCAGCGAGCGGCCCCAGCCGCGGAAGCCCTCGACGAACCCGGCGAACTGGAACAGGTGCGTGCCCGTCCGTGCCACCGCGGCAGCGCTGCGAGCGCGGCCTGCCGGGTGGCCGTGTCGCCGACGCCCGCGGCGAGCGCGAGCGCGTAGAGGGCGGGGTCGTTCTTCGGCGCCCGGCCCTCGGTCGAGACGCGGACGATCTCGGCCACTGCCCGCGGGCCGTCCTCGGCCGACGCACTGCTCGACCGCCTTGGCGTTCTCGCGGGTCAGCGTCCACTCGGACGCGTAGTACGAGCCGCCTTCCGAGCCGAGCACGAGGAAGCGGCGGAGCCGCGTCCAGCAATCGACGGCCCACGCGTTGCCGCCGGCCGAGTTCGGGGTCTGACCCGGAAGGGCGACCCGCTGCGGCACCCGCCGGGTGCCGTGCTGCTTCAGGTACGACATGTGCACCTCCTTTCTGTTGTGGTGGTCGTGCTTGCGGTCGTGTGGGTGCGAGACGGGAACGCCCACGAGTGGGCACCTGAGCTACGGAGGGCGAAGCCCTCCGGGCGCGACTCGAACACGCCGCCTCCCGGCCGAGCCGGGCGCTCTACCGATAACCGTCCTGCTCCGGCCCGCAAGCCGGGGATGTGTCGCGGTCGTGGTGTGCGGATCGGTGTTGCGGTTTCGAACCGCCGGCCCCACAGGGCCCTCTTCCAGGAGATAACCGATCCGCTCCGGCCCGCGACGGGTCGTTGGAGCAAGCCCGCCAGGATTCGAACCCGGGCGTGCGAGGTTGGAGCTCGCCGTGCTGCCCGACTACACCACGGGCTTCTCGTGCGCGTTGCGGGAGAGAGCCTCCGGCAGGAGTCGAACCCACACCTCGGCCGTACAAAGGGCGCGTGCTTGCCGTTGACACTACGGAGGCTTGTCGTTGATGGAGACGGCGGGAGTCGAACCCGCGACCTGCCCGGTGCAAGCGGGCTGCTCGGCCAGCTGAGCTTCATCCCCAGGTGGTTCTGCATGAAGAAGTGCGGACGGATGGAGTCGAACCATCACAGCGCGTGGCACCGCGTTTACAGCGCGGGGAGCTCACCGGGTGCTCAGCGTCCGCCGTGAGACGCAGGGCGACCGACCGGATTCGAACCGGTACCGCGAGGATCACGACCTCGGATGCTGCCGTTACACCACAGCCACCATGAACGAACGGGGACGACCGGGCTCGAACCGGCGCACCTCTCGCCTGACAAGCGAGTGCTCTATCCGCCTGAGCTACGCCCCCTGGATGCTGCGGTCATCGACTCTTCATCGCGACTTCGTCCCTGACAAGAAGGGAGGTCCCCGGGAACCGTAGGTTCCAACTTCAGGATCCGCGCGAAGCGCGGCAGTAAACATGAAGCGGAGAGGAAGGCGCGATACGCTCTTTCATCGCGTCTTCCTCGTAGCGATGGCGCGGGTGGGATTCGAACCCACGGTCTCGAGCTCATGAGGCTCGCGAGGACAGCCTCTCCTCTACCGCGCGTCGTGGAGCGATCTGGCCGGCAGGAATCGAACCTGCGGTCTCCGACGCCCAAAGTCGGCGGGGTGGCCTGCTCCCCTACAGCCAGTCGATGAGTACCCCCGGCGGGAGTTGAACCCGCGCTTCCGGGTTGAGAACCCGGCGTCATCCCCGTTCGACCACGGGGGCATGTGTGTGCAAGCTCCGGCGCCAGGGATCGAACCTGCGATCTCGCGGGTAACAACCGCGCGTCTTGCCAACTCGACCACACCGGAACGAGAGCGGAAGGAGAGGGAGTCGAACCCCCAAGGCCGCGAGGCCCAGCCATGCGCGAAGCGCCGGCAAGCATGCGGAAGAGGATGGTGCGACACGCTCTTTCATCGCGGCATCCTCTTCCGCTCGAAACGGTGTACCGCACCCATGGCAGTCCTTCCAACGGATGACCCCGGCAGGCCTCGAACCTGCACCGTCCCCGGGTAAGAACCGGGAGCTCTGCCGCTTGAGCTACGGAGCCAGGAACTGATGTGACCGGCAGGGATCGAACCTGCGACGCCTCGCGTTTCAGGCGAGCGCTCTACCGGCTGAGCTACGGTCACGTGCAGTAGTGGGCGGAGCCGGAGTCGAACCGGCGACTTCCTCCGTATCAGAGAGGCGCTCTCCCGCCTGAGCTATCCGCCGGCGGTGAAAGATGGGCAAGGCTGGATTCGAACCAGCAGCTTCTCGCGTGTGAGACGAGCGCTCTCCCGTTGAGCTACTCGCCCATAGGTGTGGCAGCTCCGGGACAAGGAGTCGAACCCCGATCTCCACGTTCAGAGCGTGGTGTCCTGCCGGTTAGACGATCCCGGAACGGACGACGGTCGCGGAGGGCGAAGGCCTCTCCGTCCAGCTCCCGGACGCGGAAGCTCGACGCAGCAGGCGCACGCCTCTCGGGCGGGCCGTCGTTGTCATTCGATGTCACGTCCGCGTGGCGTCTCCGCATTGCGAACGATGTTTTCCATGCCTCTCGCCTACCCTTCGACCCTGGATCGCCGACCGCCCTTTGCGCACTCTGCGGCGGTCGTCGTCCTACGTGGAGGGGCTTTGGAGCCCGATGCTCAGGTACGGATCGGAAAAAGCGCATGCTAAAGCGAATGCAATATGCATACGGGTAATTCCGGCTCGGTAGCTGAGGTCTTTCTCTCTCAGGCGGGGCCTCGATTCGAGCTAGAGCTTTCTCACAGTGAGCATCACCTTCATTCTGGTTCGGAGTGTCGTACCGGGAAATTGAGTGGAGCGGTGGAGCAACGAAAAAGGGCGACCCGTTCGGATCGCCCTCGACTGGCCTGGTATGGCGCTAGATCACTAGCGCGCATGCCTCCCAGCGAGGACGGGGGCGTTCGCCGTGCGCAGCTTCGCGATCGAAGCCGGTGGGGCACGACAAGACCGAGACGACCCTGGCCGCTTCGGCGAGGAACGCTTGACTATGGGAATACAAGAACATCATGTCGGCCGGAGTATAGGGAAGCATTTCGAAGAATGCAAGAGATGCAGTGCAAGTTCCCAACAAGTCCTAACACCTTGCACCGGATTAGCGCAGGCGAAATGCCTGCGCGGGATTGTCGAGCTATTTTCGCTCAGGTGAGCTTGTGCTCTCGGAGCCAGGCGCCGACCCGGCTGAAGAGGCCGGGCGCGAAGGTATCGGAGCGCAGCATCTCGGACGTGAGCCCCGTCGTCGTCTCGACGAGCGCGTGGTTCGCGTTCGGGAAGTCGACGACGGTGAAGTCCCGTCCGGTCTCGGCGGCGATCGGCGCGAGCCGCTGCGCCGAGAGCCGCGGCGGGATGAAGGTGTCCTTGCCGCCGTACAGCCAGAGAGCAGGGATCTTCAGCTTCCGAATCGAGGGGATCGGGTCGAAGCCGCTCGGCCCGCGCTTGAGCACCTCCGCGTCGATCGCCTCCTCCGACAGCTGCTTGGGAGGACGCTCGCCCTCGCCCGCCAGATCCTGGTAGAGGTCGTTCTCGTCGGCCGTCACCGCGGGGCCGGAGAAGAGCGCCAGGAATCGCACGGCCGGCTCGCGCGCGGCCGCGAGGGGCGCGATCCATCCCGCCTGGCTCTGTCCCGTGAGCCCGACGCGGGTGCGGTCGATCTCCGGCTGAGCGGCGAGGAAGCGCGCCGCCGCCGCAGCGTCCCGCGCCAGGGTGTCGATCGCGCCGGCGGTCGGCGATGCGCCCGGATAGATGCCGCCGGACTGGCCGTTGCCCCGCTTGTCGTAGACGAGCACGGCGACGCCGTGTCGCAGCAGCATCGCCGAGAGATCCGGAAGGTAGGCCCGGACCGTCGGGCCTGAGCCGGTCACGAAGGCAACGGCTGCGTGCTTCCCCGCGCCGGGTGGGATCGTGAGCGTCCCGGCGAGGGTGGCGGTGCCGCTGCGGAAGCGCACCTCGAGCTGCCGGACGCGCACCCGCTTGGCGGTGCTGCCCGCGATCCGGGCAGACGCCGGCCCGAAGGTGGCCGTTCCCGTCGATGGTGCGCGGGTCGCGAACCCCGAGCCGATCGCGAAGCCGGTGCCCGAGGGATACAGCGCCCGCACCTTGCCCGAGTCGAGATCGACGAGCCGCGCGGGCCCGTAGGGGTCGTCGACGACGGCCTCGAACTTGCTGCCGGAGCGGTAGAGCCCTCGCGCGACGAGGCCGGCGCCGTTGCCGGGGCGCGCCGAGAACGTGCCGCGGAGGGTGCCCTGGCGGACCGTGCCTGCGAGCTTTCCGTTCGCGATCGCACCGTCGAAGACAACCGGCGCCGGTCGGCCCGGCAGCTGGAATCGGATCCGCCCGCCGGCGGTCGAGAGCGGGACGGCCTGGAGATCGGCATGACCGGCGCCGAGCGCGACGAGAGCCTGCTTGCCGCTCAACGTCAGCGCGAGCTCGTCACCGCCGTTCAGCGTGTAGCGGCCGACCCACGCTCCGCTCGCCGCCGGGCTCGCCGTGCCGACGCCGACGATGGCGACGAGAGTCGCCAGTCCTGCCACACCCGCGAGCAACCGTCTCATCCGGACCCCCTGATACATTTAGTGCGTTGACGCAGTAAATGTAGCGCGCGCGATCGAGGAGAAGCAACCTCGACTGGACGCGATGGGACGGGCAATGCAACGAACCAACAGACAGCTCCTCCTCAAGGCATCGACGACGTCTCAGCTCGTCGGCCGCATCGTCGAGACCCAGCTCGAGCAGGTCGGGATACCCGCGTTCCTGCTCGCCCTGCTCACGCACGTTCGCGATCTCCAGCCGGTCAGCCCGACGGCCGTCTCGCTCGCTTCCGGGGCGCCGCCGACGACGTTGCGGGACAACATCCAGCGTCTCGTCGACCGGCGGCTCGTCCGCCGGATCCCGAACCCGGACGACGGACGCTCGTACCTCCTCGTGCTGACGCAGCGGGGGGACATCGCCGTCCGCGCCGCCGACCCTGCGCTGCTCGTGGCGTACGTGGCGCTCGAGGAGCGGCTGCCGCGACCGCTGCGCGACTACGAGCTGATGCTCGACGAGCTCAACGAGGCGCTCGAGGGAGCGCGCGAGGCGCTCGAGGTTCCGGCTCGCGCTCCGGCGGCAGGCTGAAGCCTGGCGCCAGGCTTCAGCCTGCCGCCGGAGCTCTGTTCAGTTCGCTTCCAGCGCCGCCACCACGGCATCGAGATTCGCGCGCCAGACGTCCTCGGGCGTCGGCGGCAGGATGTCGTCCCAGATCGCCGCGAAGCTGCCGATCAGCTGCGGCAGGCGGGCGGGCCGCGCCATGAACCACCAGTGCAGGTGCTCGCCGCCGTCGCCCCAGCGGCAGACGTGGACGCGGCCGATCTCGCCGATCGACCGGATCGCCCGCTCGATCCGTGCGATCAGGAGCCCGAGCTCGGCCGCGAGCTCGTCCGGCAGGTCGCCGGGCTCGCCGAGGTGGACGCGCGGCTCGAGCAGGAGCACGACCGGCAGGCCCGTCGGCTCGGGGAAGGAATGGAGGCGCCAGCGCTCGTTCGACCCAGATGAACTCGCTGTCGGGCGCGTTGCAGCGCCGGCACTCGACGCCGCCGGCACCGCGCCGCGGCTCCTCCTGCGCGACCGGCGGCAGCAGGGCGCGGGGCGTGAGCTCACCGTCGAACGGGAACGTGTCCCACGTCTCGACCGGCGGCATCCGTAACGAATCGACGGCTCGGGCATACAGCTCTTCGGGAGTCTCTGGCACGAGAAGGTCAATGCTAACGTCGACTCGAGCCTCCAACCGCCCACGCGAAGGAGCCCGCATGTTCGATCGCCTCACCCGGCCGTTGCGCCACGCAGTCGTCGTGTTCGCGTCGTTCTTCCTGATCACCGTCGGCTGAACGGTCGCCCGCGCCCCCGGGAGGGACGCTCGCGAAGCACGTGGTCGCCGGAGCCGCGTGTCGGCGGCGGGCGAGTCGGACCGACGTCATCGGGCGGGCTCCGCGGGAGGCTGAAGCCTCACCCCGACCACACCTAGACTCGGGGCGTGGCGCTGCCCCGGTCACTCGACGTTCTCCACGAGCGGAGCTTCGCCAGGTACCTGGCGTCGGTCACGGTGTCGACGCTCGGCTCCGGCATGGCGATCGTCGCGCTCGCCTTCGCGGTGCTCGACTTCGGCGGCGCCACCGACCTCGGGATCGTGCTGCTCGCACGCGAGATCCCGATGGTGATCTTCCTTCTGCTCGGTGGCGTCTTCGCCGACCGGCTGCCGCGCCGCGTGATCCTGATCGGGTGCGACCTGGTCAAGGGCTCGGCGCAGGTTGCCACGGCCGTGCTCCTGTTCGCCGGCACCGCCAACGTCTGGAACGTTGGCTTGCTGCAGGCGGTGTTCGGCATCGCGGCTGCCTTCTCCCGTCCCGCGACGACGGGCATCGTCCGCGAGGCGGTGAGCGAGGAGCGACTCCAGGAGGGGAACGCGCTGCTCGGGCTGTCGCGGAACATCCTCTCGATCGCCGCACCCGCGATCGGCGCCATCATCGTCGCGCTCGGGACTCCGGCCCTGGCGATCGCGAATCGATGCGGTCACCTTCTTCGTGTCGGCAGCACTCATTGCCTCGATGCACCTCGCTCCGACGGTGCGGCTGGCGTCGAAGTCGATCGTCGGAGACCTCCGCGATGGCTGGCGCGAGTTCGTCGAGCGCACGTGGGTTGTCGTGATGGTGATCTCGTTCGGCCTCTTCCAGCTGACGTACTTCCCGGCGCTGCTGGTGCTCGGGCCGCTCGTCGCGAAGGAGGAGCTCGGTGGCCCAGGCGCGTGGGGCGCCGTCCTCGCGATCGAGTCGGCGGGTGCGGTCGTCGGAGCGATCTTCGCCCTCCGCGTGAAGTTCGACAGGCCACTCGTCGCCAGCCAGCTTCTCGTCGTCCCGGCCGGGATTCTCCTCATGGCGCTCGCCTTCCCGCTGCCGCTGCCGCTGATCGGGGTGACGGGATTCCTCACCGGGATCGGCTTCGCGTTCGGCGGGGCGATCTGGGACGTCGACCCTGCAGCGCTTCGTGCCCGAGCATGCGCTCTCGCGCATCAGCTCGTTCGACTGGCTCGGCTCGGTCGCCCTGAACCCGCTCGGCTACGCGCTGATCGGCCCGCTCGCGGTCGCGTTCGGGACGGAGCAGATGCTGCTCATCGCAGGAGCGCTCAACATCGTGACGTGCGTCGCGCGTCGTGCTGGTTCCGTCGGTGTACTCGCTGCGGGCGTCAGCCGCGCCCGTCACGGCTGCCACCGAGCCGGCCGCGTAGGCTCTCGCCCATGACCTCGCCGTCCGTCGCCGGGCATGCCCCGGCGCTCCGTGCGTGCTGGCACCCGGTGGCGTACTCGGCCGAGCTTCCGGCCGGCGAGCCGCTCGCCGTCGACCTGCTCGGTGAGGCACTCGTCCTCTGGCGCGACAGCGCCGGGACGGCGCACGCGTTCTTCGACCTCTGCATCCATCGCGGCACCGCGCTCTCGCTCGGCACGGTCGAGGGCGACGAGATCGTCTGCCCGTACCACGGCTGGCGCTACGGCTCCGACGGCGCGTGCACGCGGATTCCCCAGCTCGCCGATCCGACCCGCGTGCCGGCCAAGGCTCGAGCGACGACATTCACCTGCGCCGAGCGCTACGGGATGATCTGGGTCGCGCTCGAGGAGCCGCGCTGGGCGCTGCCCGAGGTGCCCGAGCTCGAGGATGCCGCCTGGGCGACCGTCTACTGCGGGCCGTACTGGTGGGCGTGCGACGCATCGCGCCAGGTCGAGAACTTCACCGACTTCGGCCACTTCCCGTTCGTCCACCCGGGCCTGCTCGGCGATCCCGGAGCGGCCCGTCGTTCCCGGCCACGAGGTCGCGACCGACGGCCACGTCCTCCGCTACGAGATCGTCCGGCCCGAGGCTCCGGCGAACGAGGAGTTCCCGGTGTTCGGCAACGAGGTCGTCGAGGCGCCCGAGCGCCGCAGCCGCTACGAGCTGCACCTGCCGTACACGATCGTGCTCCGCCTCGGCTGGGGCGGCGAGGCGGGGATGGTCTACTTCTTCGCCTGCCGGCCCGAGGGGCCGGACCGCACGACGGGCTTTCTCGCGATCGGCCGCAACTACAACCTCGAGCAGCCCGACGCCGTGCTGCAGGACTTCGAGGACGTGATCTTCGAGCAGGACCGGCGCATCGTCGAGTCGCAGCGGCCGGAGCGGGTGCCGTTCGACCTCGCCGACGAGCTGCACCTCACGTTCGACGCCGTCGCGGTCGCCTACCGGCGCGCGATGCGGGCGAACGGGCTCGCGCTGTAGGGGCGAGCGTCCCGCCGTCGGCGCGATCAGTCGAACGTGATCACGCTGCGGATGCCGTCCTGGGCCTCCATCAGCTCGAAGCCGTGGTTCACCTCGTCGAGCGTGATCCGGTGCGAGAGCAGCGACTCGACGTCGATCTCGCCGGCGAGCCAGCGGTCGACGAGCAGCGGCACCTGCGTCCGGCCCTTGACGCCGCCGAACGACGAGCCGGTCACGCGGCGGCCGGTGATCAGGAAGCGCGGCACGACCTCGAGCACCTCGCCCTTGCCGGCGACGCCGCACATCGTCGCGAGGCCCCACGCCTCGCGCGCCGACTCGACCGCCTGCCGCATCACCGAGACGATGCCCGGTCGCCTCGAAGGTGTAGTCGGCGCCGAAGCCGCCGGTCTCGGACTTGATCCAGTCGACCGTGTCCTCGCCGGCGACGCGCGTCTCGGTCGCTCCGTGGTGCGCGCGCCTGCGCGAGCCGGCCCTCGGAGAGGTCGACCGCGATGATCCGCTCGGCGCCGGCGAGCCGGCAGCCGATCACGGCGCCGAGGCCGACGAGGCCGCAGCCGAAGACGACGCACGTCGAGCCGGGCTCGACCTGCGCCGTGTAGAGCGCGGCGCCGATGCCGGTCGAGAGGCCGCAGGCGAAGGGCGCGCAGCCGTCGAGCGGCGCCTCCGGGCTGACCTTCGCGAGCGCGATCTCGGGCATCACGGTGTACTCCGCGAACGTCGAGGTGCCCATGAAGTGGCGCAGCGGCTCGCCGTCGCGCGAGAACCGCGCCGTGCCGTCGGGGAGGTAGCCGAGCGCCCTGCTGGTCGCGGATCGCGATGCAGCGGTTGGTGCGGTCGCTGAGGCAGTGGATGCACTTGCCGCACTCGGGCGCGAAGAGCGTGATCACGTGGTCGCCGGGCGCGACGAGCGTGACGCCGTCGCCGACGCGCTCGACGACGCCCGCTCCCTCGTGACCGAGCACGCACGGCGCGTAGCCGGTCGGGTCGGCGCCCGGAGGCGGTGTAGAGGTCGGTGTGGCAGACGCCGCAGGCGGCGAGCCGGACGAGCACCTCGCCCGCCTTCGGCTCGGCGAGGTCGATCTCCTGGACGACGAGCGGGCTGCCGAACTCCTCGAGCACTGCTGCGCGGATTTTCATGGCGCGAGCCTATCGCGGCGCCGGTGCATCGTCGCTCCAGCATGGCGACGATCTCGGCATAGCCGCTGCGGCGGGCGTGCTCGAGCGGGGTGACGCCGGCCGCGGTCGGCGATCGACCGGTCGGCGCCGTGCTCGAGCAGCAGATGCACGATCTGCCGGTGAGCCTGGCCGCCGTCGCCGAGGATCACCGCCTCGAGCAAGGCCGTCCAGCCGAGGTCGTTGACGTGGTCGACGTCGACCGTCGTCCGGTCGAGCAGCGCCCTCACCATCTCGACGTGCCCACGGTCGGCCGCCGGGATCAGCGCCGTCCCGCCGAAGCGGTTCGTCCGGCGGACGTCCGGATCTGCCCGCAGCACCTCGGCAAGAACGTCCACGTCCCCCGTCTCGCCGAGCGCGAGGAAGGCGTTCGAGCGCGAGTCGTCCTGGTGGTCGACGTCGGCGCCCGCATCGACGAGCAGCCGCACCACGCGCCGCGCGAGCCCGCGTAAACCGCGGCTGTGACCGCCGTGCGGCCCGTCGCATCGACGTCGTTCGCTCGCGCCTCGGTCGAGCAGATCGCCGACTCCGGTGACGTCCGGCGGCCGTCTCGTCACCGCGCCCGGCGGCCATCGACCACGGGCGCCGGCCGGCGCTGAGCCGGACTTCATCGTCGCTGCACCCGGCAGCCCGCGGCGAGACAGCAGCGACCAGCGAGCCGCCTGCGCCGGAGCGCGCGCTCACCGCGAGCAGCCGCTCGTAGAGACGCGAGCGTCTCCGCCGCCGCCACGTCCCAGCCGAAGCGCTCGACGGCCCGTGCCCTCCCCGCGAGCCCCATCGCCTCGGCGCGGGCCGGGTCGGCGAGGAGCTCGTTGACCCGCGCCGCGAGGCCGGCGGCGAGGGCGGCCGGGTCGGCCGGCGTCCCCGTTCCGTCCGGCTGCGCCTCGTAGGGGACGAGCAGCCCCGTGACGCCGTCCTCGACCACCTCGGGGATGCCGCCGACGGCGGTTGCGACCACCGCCGCCTCGCAGGCCATCGCCTCGAGGTTGACGATCCCCATCGGCTCGTAGACCGACGGGCAGACGAACACGGTCGCGTGGCTGAGGATCTGGATCAGGTCCGGCTTCGGCAGCATCTCCTCGATCCAGATCACGTTGCCGCGCGCGCGTCCGCACCGCCTCCATCCGGGCAGCGGTCTCGAGGGCGATCTCCGGCGTGTCCGGTGCTCCGGCGCAGAGGACGAGCTGGGCCTCGGGGTCGATCGCCGGCGCGGCCTCGAGCAGGTGGACGAGGCCCTTCTGGCGCGTGATCCGGCCGACGAACACGACCGAGGGCCGGTCCGGGTCGATCCCGTGGCGCTCGAGCACGTCGGTGCCGCGATCGGGCGAGTACTCGTCGGTGTCGATGCCGTTGTAGATCACGCTCGTCCGCGCCGGGTCGACCGCGGGATAGCAGGTGAGGATCTCCGCGAGGTGCGCCGCCGACACGGCGATGATCGCGTCCGCCGCCTCGAGCGCCGTCTGCTCGGCGAAGCTCGACAGCGCGTAGCCGCCGCCGAGCTGCTCCGCTTCCACGGGCCGCATCGGCTCGAGGCTGTGCACCGTCGCGACGTGCGGGATCCCGTGGACGAGCTTCGCCAGGTGGCCGCCGAGGTTGGCGTACCAGGTGTGGCTGTGGACGAGGTCGGCGCCCGCGGCGCCGGCCGCCATCGTGAGATCGATCGAGAACGCCTCGAGCGCCGCCGCGTAGGGCTCAGGCCCGGCGAGCGCCTCCCAGGGCCGGTGCGCGACGACGGTCGGGCCGTCCGGCGGCGGGCGGCCGGTCGTTGCCCCAGCAGTGCACCGTCACCTCGGCGCTGCGGGAGAGCTCGCGGGCGAGGTACTCGACGTGGACGCCGGCGCCGCCGTAGACGTCGGGCGGATACTCGCGCGTGAGCAGCGCGACCTTCATGCGTCGATGCTCATGCCTCGACGTTGACGCCCTTCTTGATCACGACGATCCCGTTCGGCGACACCGGGAAGCGCGCCCTGTCGGCCTCGGGATCGACGCCGACCTGCGCGCCCGGGCGCGATCCGCACGTTCTTGTCGAGGATCGCGTTGCGCACGATCGCGCCGCGGCCGATGTCGGCGTCGTGCATCACGACGGAGCCTTCGACGAGCGCGTGCGAGTGCACGTGCACGCCCGGCGAGAGGATCGAGCGGCGCACCGTGCCTCCCGAGACGACGACGCCGGCGCACACCATCGAGTTCATCGCCGCGCCGACGCGGCCCTCCTCTTCCCAGACGAACTTGGCCGGGGGCAGCTGCTCCGGCCAGGTCAGGATCGGCCAGTCCTCGTTGTAGAGGTTGAACATCGGGTCGACCGAGATCAGATCCATGTGCGCGTCGTAGTACGCGTCGATCGTCCCGACGTCGCGCCAGTAGGCGAGGTCGCGCTCGCTGGCGCCGAGGATCTTGCTGTTGGCGAAGTCCCACACGCAGGCCTGCCCCCGCTCGACGAGGTCGGGGATGATGTTGCCGCCGATGTCGTGCGCCGAGGTCTCGTCGGCGGCGTCGCGGATGACGGCGTCGATCAGCACGTCGGCGGAGAAGACGTAGTTGCCCATCGACGCGAGCACCTCGCCGGGAGACTCGGCCATCCCGACCGGGTCCTTCGGCTTCTCGCGGAACGCCCGGATCGTGCGCGAGTCGGCGTCGGTCTCGATCACGCCGAACTCGCGCGAGCTCTCGATCGGGACGCGGATGCCGGCGATCGTGAGCCCCGAGCCGAGCGCGATGTGCTGCTCGAGCATCTGGCGCGGATCCATCCGGAAGACGTGGTCGGCGCCGAAGACGCAGATGTAGCGGGGCCGCTCGTCGTAGATCAGATTGAGGTTCTGGTAGATCGCGTCGGCCGAGCCGGCGAACCAGTTCGGGCCGCGGCGCATCTGGGCGGGCACCGGCGTGACGTAGTTGCCGAGCAGCGGCGACAGTCGCCAGGTGGTCGCGATGTGGCGGCCGAGGCTCTCGCTCTTGTACTGCGTCAGCACCGCGATCTTGAGCTGGCCGGCGTTGACGAGGTTGGAGAGCGCGAAGTCGATCAGCCGGTAGTTGCCGCCGAAGGGCACCGCCGGCTTGGCGCGGTCGGCCGTCAGCGGCGCCAGGCGCTTCCCCTCACCACCGGCGAGAACGATCGCGAAAGCCCTGGACGCCCGCATGCGCCCAAGCGTATAGCTCAGGTCACGGCGTCGTGAACGCGCCGCTGGAAGTCGGCCAGCAGCTGCTCACTCTCGCGCATCAGGCGTCCCTGCGGCACCATGCCCGAGTCGAGCCCTGCCTGCACCGAGACGACGAGATCGGTGTCCTCCTGGCCGACCTGGTCGTCCCACTCGAGCACCTCCTGCACGATCTCCGCCGGCACGTCGACGCCGAACCAGTAGTCGGTGACCTCGATCGTTCGCCCGGTGCCGTCCGGGACCCAGCGCTCGAGCGAGATGTTGGCCGGGCCGGGGGCGATGTTGACGGTCGTGTTGGGCCAGAGGAAGTGGTACTGCGACTGCTTCACCTCGCCGACCGGGACGAAGGGCACGCTGCCCTTGCCGCTCAGCGCGGAGGCCTTGATCGGCCCGATCTGGCTCGAGAACGTCGGCGAGATCGTGAGCGCGTACGCGTCCGGGTCGACGTCGATCACCTTGCTGAAGCCGGGATGCGCGGTGGGGCAGTGGTAGCACTCGAGGTAGTTCTCGAGCGCGACCTTCCAGTTGGCGTCGATCGGCACCTCGTGGTGGGAGTGGAACGCGAGCGTCGAGAGGTCGAGACCGCTGCGCGCGACGATCGCCGGCAGCTCGCCGAGCGTCTCCGCGAGCGGCGCTGCGTCGGGATCGGGGTTGACGAAGAGGAACGGGCCCCAGACGTCGACCGAGACGGGGAGCAGCGAGAAGTCGGCCGGGTCGAAGCCCGTCTCACGCTCCGAGCGGGGTGCCTTGCGGAGCGAGCCGTCGAGCTCGTACGTCCACGCGTGGTACGGGCACTGCAGCGTCTCGCGGCTGCCGCAGCCACGGGCGATCGTGTACGCGCGGTGGCGGCAGACGTTGACGAAGCCGCGCAGGATGCCCTCGCGATCCCGGGTGACGACGATCGGGATGTGGCCCGCCTGGGTCGCCATGAACGAGCCGGGCGCCGCGACCTGCTCCGCCGGGCCGCCGTACTGCCAGGTGCGGGCGAAGATGCGCTCCCGCTCGAGCGCCGCGACGCCGGCATCGGAGTACCACGACGCGGGCAGCGTCCAGCCCTCGTCGAGCGGGTGCTCGAGCGGCGGAACCGTCGGAGATGGGTGGGAGAGTGCGCTCATGGTCCTGACTGTCTGGTCAGTCAGGGTATCGGAGGGTTGCTCCATGGGTCAAGATTTCGGTCAAGATGGAGCGAGAATGAGCCCCGCCGACACCGTCCCGCCGCCCACCGACCGGAGCACCCGCATCCTCGAGGCTGCCTGCCGCGTGATCGTTCGCGAGGGCGCACACGGGCTGCGGATGGCGCGCGTCGCCGAGGAAGCGGACGTCTCGAAGGCGCTCGTCCACTACTACTTCGCGACCCGCCAGGAGCTGCTCCGCAATGCATTCGCGTTCTCCGAGCAGCGCTGGCAGGCGGCGATCGACGCCGAGCTCGCGACCGTCTCGACCGGCGCCGCCAGGGTCGAGCGGATGCTGCTCGTCAGCGTCGACCCGGCGCTCGCCTTCAGCGAGCAGCGGGCGCTCGGCAACGAGGTCTGGAGCAGCCTGCGCTCGGACGAGGAGCTGCGACCGGTCGTCGAGCGCTCCTACCGCGCCTGGCTCGGCCGCGTCGTCGATCTGATCGAGGAGGGCAAGGCCGACGGCTCGATCGCCGCGAGCGTCGATGCGACGTCCACCGGCTGGCGGCTCGCCGCCGCGGCGGACGGCTTCGACTCGCTGCTCTACCTCGCGCTCGTCGACCGCGACGATGCCGTCCGGCTGATGCGCGAGACGATCGCCCGCGAGCTGGCCGGTTGACCGGTTGACGGTTTGACCGACGTCCTCGTGCTCGGCGCCGGCCTCGCCGGCCTTGCTGCGGCACGCGACCTCGCTCTCGGCGGCGCCGATGTCACGGTGCTCGAAGCGCGGGAGCGCGTCGGCGGGCGGGTCGAGCAGATCCGGATCGACGACGGCCGGCCGGTACAGCTCGGCGGCGAGGTCGTCGGGCCGTTCCACACGGCGTACCTCGGGCTTGATCGCCGAGCTCGGCCTGACGCTGCAGCCGAGCTACACCGGGGTCGCCGGGCTGACGACGTACGACCTCGGCGAGGGCGTCGTGCGGGCGGACGACTGGCCCTTCGCGACTGCCGCGGAGCGCGAGGACTACGAGCGAGTCGAGCGGCTGTACGGAGCGCTCGTGGCGACCGTCGACCCCGACGATCCCTGGTCGCACCCGGACGCATCGCTGCTCGACAGCGCATCGCTGGCCGACTGGCTGCGCTCCGTCGATGCCTCGCCCGCAGGTGATCCGCTGCCTCGCGACCGGGGCGCTGGCGCTCGCGGACGGCTCGATCGAGTACACGTCGCTGCTCGTCCGAGCTCCGCAAGTCGGCGGCGGCAGACGAGCAGGGTTTCTACGACTACGAGCGCTGGGAGTCGCTCCAGGTCACCGAGGGCAGCGCCGAGGTGGCGGAGCGGCTGGCGCGCGCGCTCGACGGACGCATCCGGCTCGGGTCGGTGGTCGAGGCAGTGACGGTGTCGGCGGCGGGATGCTCGGTGCGCCTCGCGGGCGGCGAGACCCTGCAGGCGGCTGCGGTCGTCTGCGCCCTGCCTGTCGGGGTGCTCCGCGACGTCGCGATCGAGGGCATCGCCCCAGCGCGGCTCGCGTCGCTCCGGGCTCAGCGGAATGCCCTCGTCGCCAAGGTGGTGACGCGTCTACGACCGCTCGATCTGGGCCGACGTCGGCGCGAACGGGCTCTCCGAGGGCGAGGGCGTGATCGCCTCGACCTGGCCGCAGCGCGACGGCGTGCTCTCGGCGCTCGTGCCACCCGAGCGGCTCGGGTTGCTGCTGGCCGTCGCGGAAGCCGACCGCGAGCACCTCGTCCACGACGAGCTCGAGCGGATGTACGGACCGGAGGCGCGGGCGAGCAGTGCCGTGCACCTGCGGCTCTGGGGCACCGATCCGTTCACGCGTGGCTACGTCACCCAGTGGTGGCCCGGCGACGTGATGCGGGTCGGCCCGCTGCACGGCACCCACGATCCGCCGTTCTACGTCTGCGGCTCCGACCAGTGGGTCGCGGGCTACATGGAAGGTGCAGTGCGCACCGGCCGGGCGGCTGCGGCCGCCGCGCTCGCCGCCGGCTAGGCGGTCGCGGCGCCGGTGCCGGCGATGGCGACGGCGTCAGCACGCGCACCGCGTCGGGCGGCAGGTACAGCGTCACGGGAGTGCCCTCCTCGAAGGCGAACGGCGTGCCGTCGTTCATGATCGTCGCCTTCAGCAGCGAGCCGCCGATCAGCCGCACGTGCAGCTCGTAGGCCGAGCCGACGTACACCGCGCGCTCGACGAGGCCGGGCAGGCGGTTGTCGCCCTCGGTGCCCTGCGGCTCGACGCCGACCCGCTCGGGCCGGATCATCGCCTTGACGTCGCCACGGGCGTCGAGGTCGCGCCGGAGCCGCCTTCAAGCGTGCGCTCGCCGACACGCAGGGCGCAGGCATCGCCGTCGGCCGTCGCATCGGCCGTCGAGCAGGTTCGAGACGCCGAGGAAGTCGGCCACGAACTCGGTCGCCGGCTCCTCGTAGATCTCGCGCGGCGTGCCCGCCTGCTCGACGCGGCCGCCGCTCATCACGGCGACGCGATCGCTCATCGTCAGCGCCTCCTCCTGGTCGTGCGTGACGAAGACGAACGTGATCCCGAGCTCGGCCTGCAGCGCCTTCAGCTCGACCTGCAGGTCCTTGCGCAGCCGGGCATCGAGGGCGCCGAGCGGCTCGTCGAGGAGCAGCACCTGCGGCGTCAGCACGAGGGCGCGCGCGAGCGCGACGCGCTGCTGCTGTCCGCCCGAGAGCTGCGCCGGCTTGCGCTTCGCGAAGTCGCCCAGCTGGACGAGCGCGAGCGCCTCGGCAACGCGCTTGCGCTGCTCCTCCTTCGACAGCTTCTTGTACTTGAGGCCGAAGGCGACGTTGCTCGCCACGTCGAGGTGCGGGAAGAGCGCGTAGCTCTGGAAGACCGTGTTGACGTTGCGCTTGTGCGGCGGCACCTGCGCCACGTCGACGTCGTCGAGCACGATCCGACCGCTCGTCGGGCGCTCGAAGCCGGCGATCATCCGCAGCGTCGTCGTCTTGCCGCAGCCGGACGGCCCGACCATCGTGAAGAACTCGCCCGGCAGGCATCTGCAGGTCGATGCCGTCGACAGCGGCGACGTCGCCGAACTTCTTGGTCAGCTCCTCGAGCTGGATCTCTCCCTGCATCGGTTCTAGACCTCCACGCCAACCATCGCGGTGGCATCGTCGCTGCTCGCGAAGCGACGGTAGACGAGATACGCGAGCGCGAGCGTCATCAGCGTGATCAGCAGCGCAATCGTGGCGAGCGCGTTCAGGGCCGGCGTCGGCGCGGCGCGGGCCGACGCGTAGAGGAGCATCGACACCGTCGTCGTGCTCGCGTCGCCCGAGAGGTACTGGGTGACGACGAAGTCGTCGAGCGAGATCGCGAACACGACGGCCGCGCTCGCGATGATCGCCGGGCGCGAGCAGCGGCAGCACGACGCGGATCAGCTGGTCGTGGGGTGGCGCCCCGAGGTCGGCGGCCGCCTCCTCGTAGTCCTTGCCGATCGAGACGAGGCGCCCGCGCACGATCACGACGACGTAGGAGATCGTGAACGTCACCTGCCCGATCGCCTGCGCCGTCGAGCCGAGCCCGATCCCCGGCAGCACCTGGAGGAACAGCAGCAGCAGCGCGACGCCCATCACGATCTCCGGCGTCACGAGCGGCAGCAGCATGACGGTGTTGATCGTGCCGCCACCGGGGCCGCGCCAGCGCTGCAACCCGAGCGCGAGGGCGACGCCGAGCGGGGTCGCGATGAGCACGCAGACGACGCCGAGGAAGAGGGTGTGGCGCAGCGCGCCTTGCAGCGCCGGGTCGTGCAGCACGCTGCCGCTCTCGCCGGTGAACCAGCGGGTCGAGAAGCCCTGCCACGTCGTGCGCGAGCGGCCGTTGTTGAAGGCGAACAGGATCGCGATCCCGACCGGGATCAGCGACCAGAGGACGTAGACCGCGGTGACGAGGACGAGGAACCGCGGCTTGCCCCACGGGTTGCGCAGCCTGCTCATCACGCGTCCGCCGGCCGGTCGTCGGCGCTGCGGGTGGAGCGCAGGTAGTAGAACATCAGCCCGAGCAGCACCACCGCGAGGATCAGCGTCAGCGAGGCGCCGACGACCTTCTCCGAGCCCTGGCGCGTCAGCTGGTCGATCTGGTTCCCGATCATCGACGTCTTCGTCGACGACGAGACGAGGTCGGGCGTGTAGTAGTCGCCGAACATCGGCAGGGCGATCAGCACGAGGCCGGCGAGGATGCCGGGCCGTGAGAGCGGCAGCGTCACGCGCCGGAACGCGCTCGCCGGGCTGGCTCCGAGGTCACGGGCCGCCTCGATCTGCCGCTGGTCGATGCGGTCGAGCACGGCGTAGAGCGGCAGGATCAGGAACGGGAGGTAGCCGTAGGTGAGGGCCATGATCACGGTGAACGGCTGGCCCTCGAGCCAGCCACCTCTCGAGGAGAGCAGGTTCGCGAAGATGAACAGCCGTTCGATCCCGAGCGAGCTCAGCATCCGGGTGCCCATGCCGTCGGGCGAGAGCAGGTTGATCCAGGCGAGCATCCGCATCAGGTAGTTGATCCAGAACGGGAGGATCAGGAGCAGGAGGACGAGCCCGCGGTAGCGACCCGCGTGGCGTGCCGCGAAGTAGGCAACCGGGTACCCGATCAGCAGCGAGAGCACGAGCGCGATCGCAACGAACACGAACGTCCGCACGAAGACGGTGAGGAACTGCTCGCCGTGCCAGATGTTCTCGAGCGTCGCGAGCATGTAGCCGACGTTCCAGTCGAGCGGATTCCAGAACGGAACCGGCTCGGAGAGCGTGTTCTGGTTCCCGAACGCGACCGCGACGACCGCGTAGAACGCGAGCAGGAAGAAGACGGTGAGCCAGAGGACGCCCGGGAGCGCGAGCAGGCGCCACGTCCAGCGCGATCCCATCGGTTACCCGGCCTTGAACTTCGACCAGGCTTCGTCCCAGTACTGCTCCCCCGCCACGCTCAGCTGGAGCAGCTCCTGGTTGAGCGGGAACTGATCGGGGCGAACGACGGCGCGGGTGAGGCTCTTCGGGATCAGCCCTCTCTTGATCAGCAGCTCCGCATCGATGTTCTTCTGCGGCGGCGTGTAGCCGACGAAGTTGACGAAGTTGGAGTAGGCCACGGCCTCGTCGAGCATGAAGTTCGGCGAACCGGTGAGCGAGGGCGGGGTTCTTCGCCGTACGGCCGATGCAGAAGAAGTCGTTCTGCACGACGCCGTTCTCGTCGGGGCTCCAGTACGAGAGGACGCTCGGCGGGACGCCCTTCGGCATGTAGTAGAACGCGCCCCCGAGCAGGTCGCCCGACCACGACTGGTGAAGCCACGTCTTGCCCTCGGGCAGCGTCTGGTAGTCGGTGATCGCGACCTTGACGTTCGCGATGTCCGTCAGCTGGCCGAGATCCTTGCCCGCCTGGGCGACGATCTTCTGGTCCTCGGTGTTGAGATCGGGCCGGCGGCCGGTGCGCATCGCGTCGCGCTGCATCGGCATCGCGAGCGCCGTCGCGCTTGTCGTCGAGGATCGCGACCTTGCCCTTGTAGGCCTGGGACTCCCAGAAGATGTCCCAGGGCACGTCCATCGCCGCGATGTCCTGCGTGATCTTGTCGTTGCGCCACCCGATCCCGTCCGACCAGACGACGTACGGCACCGTGTACCTGCTGCCGCGGTCGTAGAACGGGTCCTGCAGCTCGGGCCAGACGTTCTTCTCGAAGTTCGGCAGGTACGAGTGGTTGAGCGGCTGGAGCAGCTGCTGGGCGATCAGGTTGACGATGTTCGAGCCCGAGAGCCCGATGATCAGGTCGAAGGCGACCGCGCCGGAGGAGAGCTTCGCGATCGCCTCGTCGGACGAGTTGTAGGTGGCCACCTGCACCTTGCGGCCGGTGAGCTTCTCGAACTTCTTGATCAGCGCTCGGATCGAGGTAGTCGGCGTAGTTGTAGATCCCGAGCGGGCCGTTCTCGTCGGGGACGCCGTCGGCGATCGGCTTGTTGTCCTCCGTGATCGCCCAGGTGACCGCGTTGTCGGGGCGGGGCAGAGGCAGGCCACCCGGCCCGGTCGGCTTCGCGACGACGAGGTTCGACGAGCCGTCGCCGCCCTCGCAGGCACCGATCGCGGTCGTCGTGTTCTCGCAGCCGGCGAGCAGCCCGAGCGCGCCGATTCCCAGCGCTCCACCCGCCGCACCCTGCAGCAGGCGGCGGCGGCTCACACCCGATCGGTCTTGTGGATGATCCATCGACTGCCACGATTCAACCTGCGGCCTGACCGTGAAGTCAAGCCGGTGTCGGCGAGGGACTTTTGGCACCGAGCCGACGTTGCCACGGCGCGCGCCGCTCGCTCCGACCCGTGACGCCCGGGCCGCATACGATCGCTCCAGTGCACGAGAAGCGAATCGAGATCAGGTGGCGAGACGTCGACGCCTTCCGGCATGTGAACAACGCCGTCTACGCGACGTACCTCGAGGAGTGCCGCGACGAGCTCTGCGAGCAGGTGCTCGAGGGCGTCGGCGATCCCTGGGACTTCGTGCTCGCGCGGGTCGCGATCAACTATCGCCGCGAGCTGATCCAGGCCGACGACATCGTCGTCGTCGGTTGCGCGGTCGATCGCGTCGGCAACTCGAGCGTCACCCTGCGCGAGGAGATCCGGACGCTCGGCGGTGAGCTCGCGGCCGAGGCCGAGGCGGTGATCGTCGCGCGCGACCCTGCGTCGGGGCGATCGCGCGCGCTGACCGAGGCCGAGCGCGACGCCTTCGAGCGCGCCCGCACCCTGATCTAGAGGCACTTCGCGCGCGTGGCGCCGGCACGCGCTACCCTCTCGATCACACATTCCTGACCGTACGGTCAAACGCCCCTGGAGGTTCTACCCGTGATCGTGCCCGAGCTTCCCGCCGACATCGCCGAGCTGAAGCGGCAGGTCGCCCGCTTCATCGAGGACGAGGTCTATCCCGTCGAGCAGCGCATCGTCGAGCGGAACGCGATCGACGTCGCCGAGGTCGACGGGCTCCGGGTCAAGGCACGGGCGGCCGGGTTCTCGATGCTGAACATGCCGGCCGAGCTCGGCGGCCGCGACCTCTCGATGCTGGGCCAGGTTGCGCTCGAGGAGGAGTCGGGCAAGGCGACGAACGGGCTCGGCTTCGCAGTCGTCGACCGCGGGCCGCGCGAGCTGCTCGAGCTGTTGACCCCGGCGCAGGTCGAGAAGTACGTGATGCCGATCGTGCGGGGCGAGTATCGCGAGGCCTGGGCGCTCACCGAGCCGGGGGCCGGCTCCGACCTGGCGGCGCTCGCAGCGACCGCGACGCGCGACGGCGACGAGTGGGTGCTGAACGGCGAGAAGTGGTTCGTCACGAGCGAGGGCGACGCGGGGTTCTACCTCGTGGCGGCCGTGGTCGACGGCGAGCAGGAGCTCTTCATCGTCGACCCGGGGACGCCCGGCCTCGTCATCTCGCGGACGCCGCGCTTCCTCCACGACCCGTACCTCGACCACCATCCCGAGATCGTGCTCACCGACTGCCGGGTGCCGGACGCGAACCGGGTCTCGGGCGGCGACTCGGGCTCCCGCGAGTGGATCCTGGTCGAGCGGCTCTTCATCGCGGCCCGCTGCTGCGGCGCCGCGGAGCGGCTGCTCCGGGAGGCGACCGCATGGGCGCAGGAGCGCGAGGCCTTCGGCGGCGCCGATCATCGGGAACCAGGGCGTCTCGTTCCCGCTCGCCGACTCACTCACCGAGCTGCACGCGGCACGGCTGATGACCTACCACGCGGCGCACGCGTTCGACACGCTCGCCGACCGCAAGGTCGTGCACGGCAAGGTCGCGATGGCGAAGCTCTACGCCTCGGAGATGGCAGGCCGGGTCGCCGACCGTGCCGTCCAGATCTTCGGTGGCCGTGGCTACATGCACGACACCGCCGCGGCGCGCTTCTACCGTGAGCTTCGCGTCGACCGGATCTGGGAGGGCACGAGCGAGATCCAGCGGCTGATCATCGCGCGCGGCCTCGAGAAGCGCGGCCCGGATCCGTACCTCGGCTGGGAGTAACTGCGGGCGGGGTGCCGCGTTCGGTCAGACGAGCAGTTCGCGAAACGCCGGCTCGTCCCGGAGGGGATCGAGGTCGGTGTCCTCCTTCGCGACGTCACGGAGGCTCGGTCGCCGCTCGAAGGCGACCCGAAGGTGCCCGATCGCGTCTTCCTTGTGGCCGGCCATGGCCTCGCAGCAGGCGAGGTTGTAGAGCGGGGTCGCGTACCCACTCGACTCGAGCGTCTCGCGGGCATCGTTGATCACCGCCTCGTAGTCGCCGGCCTCGTAGGCCGGGATGGAACTCCGCCCAGACCTCCCAGCCGCCGGCCTCGTACGGCTGTCCCACCCTGCTGCCGACGGCAAGCACCGTCGTTCCCGCCTCCTCGGCAAAGGCGGTCCTGTTCGTCCCGGGCTCGACGAAGATGAGCGTGCCGGTCGGCGCCGCGACGGCCTCGCCGTCGATCTCGAACCGCGCGTGACCGCGGAGCACGACGTAGAGCTCCTCGACGCCTTCGTCCTCCTCGTGCTCGGGCATCAGGCGGTCGCCGACGTTCGCCGCCGTCCACGCATTCGACCCGAACGCGGTAATGCCGAGGTGATGGCGCACAGGCCTCATGTGCGTGTCCTCGCGGTACGCGATGTCCTGCAGCTCGTCGACGGTCGCAACCCGGTAGCTCACGGTGACTCCTCCTCCATCTCGACCTTGGCGTGGCGCCTTTCGCCCCGAGTCATAACACGATGCGCGCGTCGAGGCCGATTGCGCCCGACGGGGTGACGAGCAACGGGTTGATCTCGATTTCCGCAATCTCGGGATGGGCGGCCGCGACGCGCGAGAGCGCAGCCGCTGCCTCGGCCGCCGCGCGCACGTCGACCGGCGCCCGGCCGCGTGCTCCTGTCAGCACGCCCGCTCCGCGCAGCGAGAGCAGCAGCTCCTCGAGCTCGTCGGCGCATGCCGGTGCGAGTGCCACGCGGACATCCCGGAGCAGCTCGGCGTAGATGCCGCCGAGCCCGACGAGGACGAGCGGGCCGAAGCGTGGGTCTCGGCGCGCGCCGACGATCAGCTCGACGCCGCCTTCGGTGGCGACCATCGTCTCGACCGAGTAGCCGCTCGGGTGCGAGCCGCTCGTGCATGTCGGCGGCGGCTGCTGCGACCGCGGCGTCGTCGGCGAGCCCGAGCGCGACGCCACCCGCATCCGACTTGTGGAGCAGGCCGAGCGCCTTGAGCACGACCGGGTAGCCGAGGTCTGCGGCGGCCGCTCGCGCCTCGTCGACCGAGGCCGCTCGGCGGGCGGCAGCGAACGCGACGCCGCCGTCGGCGAGGAGCTCGCGCGACTCGAAGTAGCCGTCGCCGGCGATCGGCGGCTGCCGGCGCTCCCGACCTCGGGCACGCCGTGGGCGCGCTCGTCGTGCCGGCGGACGAGGCGCGCGAGCGTGTCGACGACGGCCTCGATGTCGCGGTAGACCGGGACGCCGCCCTCGCGGAGCGCGCGGGCGGGCGCCGAGTCCCAGAACATCGCCTGGGCGAGCAGCGGCCGGCCGCTCGCGCCGGCCGCGCGCGCGATCGCGTGGCCGACCTCGGTCTCGATCGCCGCGAAGGTCTCGTTCATCTGGCTGTAGCCGCCGAAGTACCCGGTGAAGATCACGGCATCGACCTCGCCCGACTCGAGCACGGCCGTGTTCACGCGCTCGAAGTTCCAGAAGTCCTGCTCGCCGGCGCCCGCGAGGTCGACCGGGTTGGCGGTGACGATCGTCGGCGCGATCGCGGTCAGGCGGGACGGCGAGCTCGCGGCGAGAGCGTCGGCAGCTCGAGGCCCGCCTCGGTGACGAGGTCGGCGGTGACGACGCCGGTGCCGCCCCCGTCCCCGACGATCGCGACCCGTCGGCCCGCCGGCCGGTGGGACGCGAGGCACCCGAGCGCGCAGTCGATCAGCTGCTTCGGCGTCGTCACCCGCATGATCCCGGCCGCCCGGCAGGCAGCCTCGACCGCGGCCGAGTCGCTCGCGAGCGCACCCGTGTGCGACGCCGCCGCGCGTGCTCCCGCCTCGCTGCCTCCGGCCGCGAGGAGAATCACCTGCTTCCCGGCCCGGAGCGCCGCCTCACCGGCGCGCGCGAAGGCGCGGCCGTCCCTGAAGTCCTCGCAGTACACGCCGATCACGCGGGTGTGCTCGTCGGCTGCGAACGCCTCGACGAGCTCCGCCGCCTCGATGTCGGCCTGGTTCCCGAGTGACGCGAAGCGCGACACGCCGATGCCGTACTGGGCGCCGAGCAGGCTCAGCTCGAGTGCGAGGTTGCCGCTCTGGGAGATGATCCCGAGCGCGCCGGGCTCGAACTCGTTCATGCCGAGATCGAGCGAGGCGGCCGCGTCGTAGACGCCGAGGCAGTTCGGGCCGAGCATCACCGCGCCGGCGCTGCGCACCTTCTCGACGACGCGGCGCTCGAGCTCCTTGCCGCCGTCGTCGATCTCGCCGAGGCCGGCCGTGATCGCCACGATGCCGCGGGCACCGGCAGCGAGCGCGTCGTCGACGCCTTGCTCGAACGCCGCCACGGGCACGGCGATCACGACGAGCTCGGGCGGGCCGGGCAGCTCGGCGAGCGAGCGGAACGCCTGCTGCCCGAGGATCTCGCCGCCGTTCCGGTTGACGAGCCAGACGTCGCGCCGGTCTGCACCCTTGAGCGCGCCGGCGGAGATCCACTGGCCCCACTTGGCCGGGTCGTTCGACGCGCCGAGCACGGCGAGCGAGCGTGGATCGAAGAGCGGGCGGAGATCGCGCAGCGGGATGCGAGGGTACCTGCGATGGAAGCAGCGTGATCGCACAGGATCCTCGAGATCCCGATGCTCGCTGCCGCGCTGCGCGCGGATCCGTGAAGCCGGTGAAGCGCTACGGTTCGCCTGTGAGCCGCGTCCGCTTTGCAGCGGAGCATCAGGCGAGCCCGCGGGCCTTGCGGCTGCGAGGCCTGCTGCCGCTTGCCGGCAGCGAGCTCCACCTTGCGCAGGCGGATCGACTCCGGCGTCACCTCGACGCACTCGTCCTCGCGGATGAACTCGAGCGCCTGCTCGAGCGAGAGCGGGCGCGGCGGGATCAGCCGCACGAGCTCGTCCGAGGACGAGGCCCGCATGTTCGTCAGCTTCTTCTCCTTGGTGGCGTTCACGTCCATGTCCTCGGAGCGCGCGTTCTCGCCGACGATCATCCCCTCGTAGACGCCGACGCCGGGGCCGACGAAGAGCGTGCCGCGCTCCTGCAGGTTCGAGATCGCGAAGCCGGTCGTCGGGCCCTGCCGGTCGGCGACCAGCGAGCCGCTCGGCCGCGTGCGCAGGTCGCCGTACCACGGCTCGTAGCGGTCGAAGACGTGGTGGAGGATGCCGGTGCCGCGCGTCTCGGTGAGGAACTCGGTGCGGAACCCGATCAGCGCGCGGGCCGGCACGAGGTACTCGAGCCGCACCCAGCCGGTGCCGTGGTTGACCATCTGCTCCATCCGGCCCTTGCGCAGGGCGAGGAGCTGCGTCAGCACGCCGATGTACTCCTCGGGCGCGTCGATCGCGAGCCGCTCGACCGGCTCGTGCACCTTGCCGTCGATCTCGCGCGTCACGACCTGCGGCTTGCCGACCGTGAGCTCGAAGCCCTCGCGGCGCATCAGCTCGACGAGCACCGCGAGCTGGAGCTCGCCGCGGCCCTGCACCTCCCAGGTGTCCGGGCGCTCGGTGGGGAGCACGCGAAGCGAGACGTTGCCGATCAGCTCGGCGTCGAGCCGGCTCTTGACCTGGCTCGCCGTCAGCCGCGAGCCCTCGAGCCCGGCGAGCGGCGAGGTGTTGATGCCGACCGTCATCGAGAGCGACGGCTCGTCGACCTGCTCGACGGGCAGCGGGCGCGGATCGTCGGCGTCGGCGAGCGTCTCGCCGATCGTCACCTCGGGGATCCCGGCGACGGCGACGATGTCGCCCGGGCCCGCCTCGGCGGCCTCGACGCGGTCGAGCGCCTCGGTCACGTAGAGCTCGGTCACCTTGACGCGCTCGACCGTGCCGTCGGCGCGGCACCAGGCGACCTGCTGGCCCTTCTTGATCGTGCCGTTGCGGACCCGGCAGATCGCGAGCCGGCCGACGTACGGCGACGCGTCGAGATTGGTGACGAGGGCCTGCAGCGGGTGCCCTTCCTCGTAGACCGGCGCCGGGATCGTCGTCACGAGCAGGTCGAGCAGCGGCTTCAGGTCGGTGGCGAGATCGTCGACCGCGAGCCCGGCCCGGCCGGCCTTGGCGTTGCAGTAGACGATCGGGAACTCGATCTGGCTCTCGTCGGCGTCGAGATCGAGGAAGAGCTCGTAGACCTCGTTCACGACCTCCTCGACCCGCGCGTCGGGCCGGTCGACCTTGTTGACGACGAGGATCACGCGCAGCCGCGCCTCGAGCGCCTTGCGCAGGACGAATCGCGTCTGCGGCAGCGGCCCCTCGCTGGCGTCGACGAGCAGCAGGACGCCGTCGACCATCCTCAGGCCGCGCTCGACCTCGCCGCCGAAGTCCGCGTGCCCGGGCGTATCGATGATGTTGATCTTCGTGTCGCCGTAGCGAACGGCCGTGTTCTTGGCGAGGATCGTGATGCCCTTCTCGCGCTCGAGGTCCATCGAGTCCATCACGCGCTCGGCGACGTCCTGGTTGGCACGGAACGAGCCGGACTGCCACAGCATCGCGTCGACGAGCGTGGTCTTGCCGTGGTCGACGTGCGCCACGATGGCGACGTTGCGGATGTCGTCGCGCTCGGACACCGAAGCAGGGTAGCGGCGGGCGGGCGAAGCTCCGTTGGAGTGCGGGTTTTACATCCCTCTTACGCGGGAACCACGACGGGCTTACCATGGGAAGCGACGATCCATCTCATGTTGACTCGCTCACTACGCCTCCTGACCGTCATCGTCGCGCTCGTGGCGCTCGCGGCTCCGGCCGCAGCCCTCGCAGGGCCACGTGAGAAGGGGGCGCGAGCGCGGTGTCGTCCAGTCGGTCGATTCCAGCCAGATCGTGCTGCGCGCGCTCGACGGTGAGGTCGTGACGTTCTCGATCGTGCCGCGCACCGTCGTGCGCCTCAACGCCAGGCGCGCGACGATCGCTGACATCCGTCCCGGGTTCGTCGCCCGCGTCGTGCACGACGCGAAGGCCCACGCCCTCGTGATCGAGGCGATCGGCGCGAAGGTCGCCGCGACCATCGACCGCGGCACGGTGACGAGCGTCTCGAGGACGGCGATCACGCTGCGCCTCGCGAGCGGCGGCAGCGTCACTCTCGCACTCGATGCCGGCACCCGATTCAAGTTCCACGGCGTGCCGTCGCGCCGGCTGCTGGTGCGGCCGGGAGCGCAGGTCGCGGTGACCCACACGGCCGACGCGCCTGCAACGGTCGTCAACGTGCTCAAGCGCGCGGGGGCGTGACCGGCGGCGGATCGGCGCGGGGCGGGACGATCCTGCTCGTCGAGGACGAGGAGGACATCGCGACGCTCGTTCGCACCTACCTCGAGAAGGACGGCTTCCGCGTCATCTGGGCGACGCGCGGCACCGAAGGGCTGCTGGCGCTCGAGCAGAACGAGATCCGCCTCGCGATCCTCGACCTGCAGCTCCCCGACGCCGACGGCCTCGACCTTTGCCGTGCGATCCGCAGCACCTCCCGCCTGCCGATCGTGATCGTGACGGCCCGCGACGAGGAGATCGACCGCATCACGGGGCTCGAGCTCGGCGCCGACGACTACGTGACGAAGCCCTTCTCTCCCCGCGAGCTCGTCGCGCGCGTGCGTGCGGTGCTGCGCCGGGCGGAGCCGGACGACGACGAGGATCTCGTCGCGGTCGGCGACCTCGTGCTCGAGCACGCGGGCAGAACGGTCTCGGTCGGCGGCAACGAGGTCGAGCTGACCGGCATGGAGTTCGACCTGCTCGCCTTCCTCCTCGCCCACCCCGGCATCGTGATGACGCGCGAGCGCTTGCTCGAGCGCGTCTGGGGCCTCTCGTTCCCCGGCGGCACGCGCACCGTCGACGTCCATGTCGCGCAGCTGCGGAGGAAGCTCGAGCGGCCCGATCTGATCAAGACCGTGCGAGGCTCCGGTTACAAGGCGGCCGTGTGAGCCGGCTCCACGGCCCTCGCTCGCTCCGTGCCCGTCTGTTCATCGGGATCGCGGCGACGCTCGCCGTGTCGACGGTCGTGATGCTCGCAGTCGGAGCAGCGCTCACCCGCCGCTCGCTCGACCACGACTCGCGGAGCGCGCTCGACCGCCAGGTCGAGCTGATCGTCGCCCAGCACGCGGCGAACCCGCTCCCGGCCGGCGAGACCACGCTCGGCCGCTTCCTCGCCACCGAGCAGGAGTCGCTCGCGATCCTGACGCCGGCGCAGGCCGAGGCCCTGCTCCCCGCCAAGGCCGCACGCGAGCTGCGCAGCAGCGGGCAGGCGGACGGCACCGTCGACGTGCGCGGCGAGCCGTTCATGTACGCCGCCCGCCTCGGCAGCGGCGACGCGATCGTGCTCCTCCGCTCGACCCGCAACCAGTCGGACGACTGGCAGCCGTTCCTCGTCGGTCTCGCCCTGGCGGCACTGATCGGTGCCGTCCTCGCGGCGATCGTCGCCTTCCTGCTCGCGCGGGCGGTTGCCCGGCCCGTCACACGCGTCGCCGAGGCGAGCCGCCGGCTCGCGGAGGGCGAGAGCCCCGACGAGCTCCCGATCGAGGGCTCGACCGAGCTGCGCCAGCTGTCGGCGGCGTTCAACGAGCTCTCCGAGGAGCTTCACCGCGCGCAGGACGCCGAGCGCGCCTTCCTCCTCTCCGTCAGCCACGAGCTGAAGACGCCGCTGACCGCGATCCGCGGTCATGCCGAGGGACTCGCGGACGGCGTCGTCGCGTCCGATCGCGCCGGTGAGGTGATCGAGCGCGAGGCGCACCGGCTCGAGCGCCTCATCCGCGATCTCCTCGACCTCGCACGACTGCGCCGCCGCAAGTTCGACGTGAGCCTGATGGCGACGGATCTCGGCGAGGTCGCGAACGAGGCGATGGCCCGGCACACCCATCAGGCGCACGACTACGGCGTCAACCTCGTGCTTCGCATCGAGCCGCCGGCCGGCGCGATCGCGGATGCCGGCCGCTGCCTCCAGGCCCTCTCGAACCTGGTCGAGAACGCCATTCGCTCGACGGCGGAGGGCGGCACGGTCGAGATCGTCGCGTCCGAGGGCCGGCTCGCCGTGATCGACGACGGGCCCGGCCTCGCCCCCGACGATCACGACCGCGCCTTCGAGCGCTTCTACCTCTGGGACCGCTACGGCGCCGACCGACCCGTCGGCACGGGACTCGGGCTGGCGATCGTCGCCGAGCTCGCCGCGGCGATGGGCGGCCGGACGACGATCGAGAGCATCCCGGGCGAAGGGTCCGTCTTCGCGCTCGAGCTCGAGCCGGCACCGGTTCCCGATCACCGGGCTTACGCACGGCTTACGCAGCGCTGAAAGACGGCGAACACCACCGCCATAGCGTCAGGGTCACATCACCACTCGAACCTGGAGGAACGTGACATGAAGAGATCCACGCTCGTCGTCGCCTTCGCAGCAGTGCTGGCGACCCTCGTTGCGGCGACCGCCGCGTTCGCCGCCGGGCCGAACGGCAAGGTCCTGTTCCGCTACACCGGTGAGCTCACCGCCAAGTCGTCCTCCTCGGTCACCGTCTCCGTCGAGAACGGCAACCGTCCCGCGCTTCGCTCCCTGCTCGGCAAGAGCCAGGTCGAGGCGTTCGCGACCAGCGACAAGACCGTCTTCCTCCGCTGGTCGGCCGGAATCCCGACCAAGGTCGGCATCGACGCACTGAACGTCGGCGACACGGTGACCGTGAACGTGCGGGCACGATCGCGGCTCGTCGTTCGAGGAGATCGCAGCCACCGCTGCCGGAATCGTCGGCGACCATGGCGTCAACCCGACGAAGCCGAACGCAGCCGCTGTACCTCTTCCGGGGCACGTTCGTCTCGGGTGAGGCCGGCAAGGTGACGATCGACGTCAAGGGCGGCAACCGCCGCGCGCTGCACCTGATGATCGGTCAGGGCACGACGCAGACGTTCACGACCGGCGACGAGACGGTGTTCCTCTACTGGGCGCACCGCATCCCGACCGTCGTCGACGCGTCGAGCCTGAAGGCCGGCGACCGGATCGTCGTCCGGGTTCGCGCAGCGGCCGGCTCGAGCCTGAGCGCGGTCGAGGCGACCGCGGCGAGGCGCGTCGCCGATCGCGAGCCGAAGGCGCAGGAGGCGAAGCAGAGCGCCAAGGCGTAACGCGTACGAACGACCAGAGGGAGCAAGGGCGTCCGGGAGCCGGGCGCCCTTGCTCGTTCTGGGTCCCGCAGCCTGCCGCTGGGCGCTATTCGCCGGCGGCGCTCAGTTGCCGCATCCACAGGTTGGCAGCCGCGGCGTCGCCGTCCTGGGGCCGCACGTCGGCGAGCCGCTTGTACTCCGGCACCTCGTCCTGCGGGATCGTCGAGGCATCGCGATAGTCGAGCTCGACGATGTTGCCGGCCGGGTCGCGGACGTACATCTGGATGCCGCCGTCCGGGAGCTCGTACATCGCGTTGCCGAAGCTCTCGTGGTCGAGCGCGCCGAGCTCCTTCATCCGCCGGTAGACCGGCATGAAGTCGTCGATCTCGAGCCCGAAGTGGGCGTGGGGCGGCGGGTCGCCGGGGCGGTTGAAGAGGTGGACCTGGCAGTCGCCGGCGCGCAGCCAGCAGACGGGGAACGCGAACTTCGGGCTCGGGACTTCCTCGAGCCCGAGCTCGTCGATGTAGAAGCGCTTCGACGCCTCGATGTCGGGCGCGACGACGCTGACGTGGTTGAGGTAGCGGGCCACGGCCCATCATCGCAAAACGGGCCGGGCCTCAGGCCGCTGCGATGTCGCGGCCGAAGTGCTCGGCGCTCAGCGGCTCGCCGGTCGCCTGCTCGATCAGCTTGTCCCAGCGCACCGCGAGGCCGGGCGCGAAGACCCGCTCGGCGAGCAGCCGTCCCGCCTCGGGACGGTCGACGAGCCCGCCGCACTCACGCTCGAGCGTCGCCGCGAGCTGCGAGGCGACGATGTGCCCGAAGAGATAGGTGTGGTAGTAGACGGGCGCGCAGGCGACGTGGATCTTCGCGGCCCAGTCGGGGTTGCTGCGGCCCGTCGGGTCGCTGGACGAGCTGGTAGCGCTCGACGAGCTCCCACCAGCGGGCGTCGAGGTCGGACTCGGGATCGGCGTAGAGCGAGCGCTCGAAGTTCGTCATCACGAGCACCCAGCGCGTGAAGACGAGCATCTCGGCGGCGCGGGCGGCGCGCAGCGCGTCGGCGATCGCGGCGACGGCGACGGGATCGACGCCGACCACCCGCTCGAGCCACTCGGCGTCGCTCGCGAGCCGGCCCATCAGGATCGCGATGCCCTCGGTGACGACGAGATGCGTGTCGCGGAGGAGCCACGGCAGCGAGGGGTCGAGGCCGGCGTCGAAGGTCGCGTGGCCGAGCTCGTGCAGCATCGTGTCCATCCACTGCTGCGTCGGCACCACGTTCGCGAGCACGCGAATGTCGCCGGCCCGGTCGACGTCGATGCAGAACGCGTGCTGGCACTTGCCGTCGCGCGGGAACAGGTCGCTGCGGTCGATCACGGTGCGCGTCTCGAGCCCGATGCCGTCGTAGGTGCGCCGCGTGATCTCGACCAGGTCGGCGTCCTCGAGGAACGTGTCGAGGTCGACGCCGCCCTCGGCCGGCACCTCCTGGAAGAACGCATCCGCGTAGTGCCACGGCGCGAGCTCGTCGACGGTGCAGCCGAAGCGGGCCGCGAGCCGCTCGTCGAGCTCGGCCTTCCAGCGCGCGAACGGCTCGGCCGTCGCGCGGTCGGCGTCGTCGAGCGTCGCCATGAGCTTGTCCTCGTCCATCTCCGACGTCGCGACCGAGAGCGCGAACCAGTCCCGGTAGCCGAGCGAGTGCGCGGCGGCGTTGCGCAGGCGCGCGAGCTCGCGGACATCGTCGGCGACCGCGGCTCCGACCGTCTTCGAGGCCTCCCAGGCCGCGCGCCGCTCGGCGACGTCGTCGCTGTCGCGCAGGATCTGGCGGATCTCGTTGTCGTTGACGCGGCGCCCGTCGATGTCGCCGCGGTGCTGCGAGAAGCGCATCTCGACCGACGCCTCGAGCTCGATGATCCTCGAGCGGAGCTCGACCGGCGTCTGCTGGGGGAGGAAGACGTTGTGGAGCAGGTCGAGCCTGCGACGCGCGGGGCCGTCGGCTCCCTCGCGCGCGGTCTCGATCGCGGCGAACCGCTCGCCGTCGGCGAGGAAGTCGGAGAGCGCGGTCTCGAGCTCGACGCGCCGCCGCTCGTTCTCCTCGTTCGCGACGACGTTGAGGTCCCACCAGGCGTGGCACACCTCGGTCGTGAGAGGGGCGAGCTCGCTCTCGATCTTGTCTGCAACGGCGGTTGCGTTCGACATGCAGCGGCAGTGTACGGATGCCGCGCGCCGTCGATCCAGGCCCGGGCGACGGCGCAACCGGGGAGGAGAATCGCCAGAATGTCGATCACCCCCACCAAGGAGCACGACCGCCATGGCCTCAGAGACCCACATCGAGATCGACCGCGCCCGCATCAAGGAGCTCACCGAGCGCGAGGCGGCGCGGCTCGACGAGCGCACGCAGGGCTCACGCGAGTTCTACGCCAGAGCGCAGAAGAGCCTCGTCGGCGGCGTCGCCTCCTCGTACCAGTCGCGCGACCCGTGGCCGATCTACCTGTCGCGCGGCAAGGGCGCGCAGGTCTGGGACGTCGACGGCAACGAGTACCTCGACTTCCACAACGGCTTCGGCTCGATGGTGCAGGGGCACGCGCATCCCGCGATCACGCGGGCGGTGAACGAGCGGATCGAGCTCGGCACGCACTTCGCCGCGCCGACCGAGGACGCGATCGTCGTCGGCGAGGAGCTCGCGCGCCGCTGGGGCCTGCCGAAGTGGCGCTACGTCAACTCCGGCTCCGAGGCGACGATGGACGCGATCAGGATCGCGCGCGCCGCGACCGGCCGCGACACGATCGTCAAGATCTTCGGCTCCTACCACGGCCATCACGACTACGTGATGGTCTCGATCGGCGTCGAGTACGACAAGATCGGCGACCGCTTCGAGCTCGAGTCGCTGCCGTACGGGCTCGGCATCCCGAAGGCCGTCGTCGGACATGACGATCGCGGTGCCGTTCAACGACGCCGAGGCGATGGAGCGGCGGATCGAGCGGCTCGTCGAGGAGGGCCGCGCGCCTGCCTGCGTGATCATGGAGCCGGCGATGATGAACCTCGGGGTCGTGCTGCCCGAGCCCGGCTACCTCGAGGCGGTGCGCGAGATCACGCGCAAGCACGGCGTGCTGCTGATCTTCGACGAGGTCAAGACGGGCCTCTGCATCGCGGCCGGCGGCGCGGTCGAGCGGTTCGGCGTCATGCCCGATCTCGTCACGCTGGCGAAGGCGCTCGGCGGCGGGCTGCCCTCCGGCGCGATCGGCGGCACGCGCGAGGCGTTCGAGCTGGTCGAGGCGGGCAAGGTCGTGCAGGTCGGCACCTACAACGGCAACCCGCTCTCGATGGCGGCGGCCCGCGCCAACCTGCTCGAGGTGATGACGCCCGAGGCGTACGCCCACCTCGACGCGCTCAACGAGCACCTGCTCGAGGGCTGCCAGATGGTGATCTCGAAGTACTCGTTCCCGGGCTACTCGGTCGGCATCGGCTCGAAGGGCTGCGTCACGTTCTCGCCGGAGAAGATCACCGACTACACGACGTTCAAGGCGAACCAGGACGCCGAGCTCTGCGAGCTCGCGTGGCTCTACAACATGAACCGCGACGTCTACATGACGCCCGGCCGCGAGGAGGAGTGGACGCTGTCGATCACGCACACGTTCGAGGACTGCGACCGGTTCGTGGCGGCGTTCGAGGAGATGGCCGACGACCTGACCGCGTAGGCGGTCAGGCATCGGCGCATCTGACGGCGTAGCCGTCGGCGTCAGGCTTCAGCCTGACCCGGCGCTCAGCCGTGCCGGCTCGTCGTGCGCCGACCGCCCACCCGCCCCGGCATGCGCCGCCGCCGGATACGGCTCGAGATCGTCGATCGCGCCCGGCGTCGCGGCGACGCGCTCGAGCCACGCACCGACGCGCGGGATAGGCGCCCATGTCGTAGCCCGCCTCGTGGGCCACGCGCGTGTAGGCGTACAGCGCGCAGTCGGCGACGGTGTAGCGCCCGGCGACGACGAAGTCCTTCCCCGCGAGCCCCCGCTCGAGCGCGGCGAGCGCGGCCGCACCGGCCTCGTAGTGACGCGCGAACGCCTCCGGCCGCTCGGCGTCCCGTCCGGTCAGCCGCCAGAAGCGCGCGGTGCCGACGTTCGGCTCGAGCAGGTTCTGCTCGAAGAACATCCACGCGTGCACGTGCGCCCGCTCGATCGGGTCGTCCGGCAGGAACGGCGTGCCCTCTGCGAGGTAGAGCAGGATCGCGCCCGACTCGGGGATCGCGCCGCCGTCGACCTCGAGCAGCGGCGTGCGCCCGGCCGGGTTCCGGGCGAGGTACTCGTCGGTCTGCGAGTCGCCGGCGAAGATGTCGACCGGGACCCGCTCGTAGGGAAGCCCGAGCTGCGAGAGCAGCATCCGGACCTTGAAGCAGTTGGCCGAGGCCGCGTAGTCGTGGAGTCTGATCATGCGGGGTGAAACGGTACGAGGCTTCAGCCTCTCGCCTGGGTTCGGGTTCGAGTCCGAATCGACGGCTCCAGCAGTAGCTCGCCCGAGTGGATCGCAGCGACCTCCTCCGAGTCGAGCGGCGTCGAGATCCGGCGGATGGCGGCAAGGCTCGCCGGGTCTGCATCGTGGACGCGGAGGGTGGGACCGGCAGCCCCTCGACGACGACGCCGCGCCAGTCTGCGAGCGGAAACGGCGCTCCGCCGTCCCCGCCAACGAGCAGAACGCTCTCGCCTCCGGGAAGCTCGGCCGCGATTCGCTGCGCGATCAGCCGAGAGAGCGCAACGAGCGTCGGCAGAGTCTCCCCGAGCGGTGCCGCCGGGCTGCGGTGGAGGTTACGGAGCAGCGTCCGGGCAGCCTCGATCTCGCCACCGAGCGCGGGCGCGACCGTGCGTGCCGAGCGCGAGCGCCGCATCTCGGTCGTCGATAAACCGTCCCTCGAGCGCGAGCAGGATGCGCAACGGCTCGGCGACGAGCTTGACGCAGAGGTACGCATCCGACGGCTCCGGCGCCGGCCGATTGGCCGCCCGCACGGCGAAGCGCCACCACTCCACGAGCTCACACCAGCACGCCTCGATCGTTGCGTGGCGGTCACGCGCGACGGTCGGCAGCGCGGCGTTCCGGCCCCGCGAGCCGGCGCCATTTCGTCACGTCGGCGGGAACACCGGGCCGGTCGAGCAGGCCGGTGGGGTCGTCGAGAACGCGCGGACCGGCGTACGCGGCGGCTTCTGTTCCGAGGCCAAACGTCGTGAAGGTCGAGCCGGCGATCGCATCGAGATCGTCCGGCGCGGTAGAGATCCGCCTGCACGAGTCCGCCGAGAAGGCGCATGACGGGCGGGTGCGGCAGCGTCGCCCCGGCGCGAGCGATGGCGACCAGGTCGATGTCGGAGAGCCCGGGCACGATGCGGCCGCGCGCGCCGGCGCTCCGCACGTAGACGGTTGCGTCGTACCGCCTTGCGATGCTTGCCGCGGCGAGGCGGCCGACAGCGCGATACCCGGAACGCCAGATCCGGCCGAGCGGCGTCGCCGATGTCGCGAGGACGAGCTTCCGCCCGGCGGCGGCTACAGCGTTATGCGGCGTCACGCAAGCAGGGGACGGAGCGCTTCCCAGTTGCGCTCGTGATCACGGCCGAGTGTGAGCCGCCAGACCTGCGAGCGCCGCAGGCCGGCCCTGCAGCAGCGCGCGCGCGTCGCGGCGGTGCCGGCCTTGCCGGCGACGTCGCGGAAGCCCTGCTGGAGGACGAACTCCATTCCCTGGTAGACCCCGACGCCGATCACGGCCTCGCGCAGCATCGGCCCGACCGCTGCGCGGCGCGGAAGCTCCTCGAGCTTCGCCTCGCGACCGAGCGATCTGACGCCGACGACGATGTGGCGGAGCGGCCGCGGGGTCGGGTCGATCCGATCCCGGAACACGTCGAGGTCGATGGCGAGCTTGGGGTGGAACTCCATCCGCTCGATCCGGCGCACGCTTCCCGCCGGCAGTCGCTCGGCGTCGGTGGCGTTGATCCCGATGCGCAGCGGAAAGGGATGCACGATGCCGTGCCGGTCGACGAGCGGGGTGTCCTCGGCGAGCAGGCGCGCATCGTCGTCCTGGAGGGCGCGGAGCGCGAGCGTGCTCTTGCCTCCTCCCGAGGGCAGCATCACGGCAATCGCCCCGGAGCGCCCCGAGAGGGCGAGCGCGTGGAGCCGGATCAGGCCGATCCGGTCGAGATGCTCTCCGATCCGGGAGAGCAGGAACAGGTAGGCGGCCTCGTGGACGAGATGGACATCCTCACCGGTGACCGTGAGCTCTCCCGTCGAACGGTCGAGCACCGAGACGGCCTTCCCGAAGTAGTCGACCACCGTGCGCCCGCCCACCTGGTAGACGATGTTGCGCGGCGTCACGAACGACGCCGTGGCCTCGCCGAGCGCGTCGTAGTCGGGTGGCGCCTGCACGATCGCGACCCGCACCGAGGCCATGGCTCCTTCCGGTGCCTCGAACCACGCGAAGTCGGCACGGACGGCATCGAGGACGGCATCCCACTCGCTGAGGACAGAGACAACGAGCCCGTGGACCGCCAGGGTCAGCTCGGGCATTGACACCGTTTCATCGTGCGACGATACCGCGAGCCGCGCCGGCAACCCGTATCCTGCGGCGGTGACCGAGGCGATGCTCGAGGCCGATCAGGCGTCCCGTGCGATCAAGCACACCGCGAAGCGCATCGATCTGCTGATCGCACTCTCGACGTCCGATCTGCGCGCGCGCTACGGCCGCGGCTCGTGGAAGTCGCTCAAGTGGCTGCTCGACCCGTTCTTCGCGACCGGCGTCTACCTCATCCTCGTCACGTTCGTGATCGACCGGCCCGGTGTCGCGCCCGGGCTCAGCATCGCGTGCGCGACGGTGCCCTTCCAGCTCGTGATCGCGAGCGTCGTCAACGGCCTCAACTCGATCCAGGCGCGCCATTCGATCGTGCTCAACACGCGGTTCGACCGCACCATGATCCCGCTCGCCGGCGTCATCACCGAGACGATCGCGTTCGGCTCGGCGCTCGTGCTGCTCGCCGTGATGATGGTCGTCTACAGCATCCCGCCGACGCTCGCGATCCTCTGGCTGCCGGTCGTGGTCGGCGTCACGGTGCTGTTCTCCGTCTCGCTCGCCTACCCCGTCTCGCTGATCGGCCTCTGGTACCCCGACCTGCGGACGTTCGTGGTCTCGGCGATGCGCACGCTCTTCTTCGTCGCGCCCGGGCTCGTCGCGCTCGACCAGGTGCCCGAGGGCGCCCAGAAGTGGCTGAAGCTCAACCCGCTGACCGGGATCTTCGAGTCGTACCGCTCCGTGCTCCTCTACGGCCACAGCCCGGCCGCCTGGGAGATCCTCTACCCGACCATCTTCGCCGCCGTCTTGCTCGCGCTCGTGATGCCGCTCTACCGCCGCGAGCAGAAGCAGTTCGCGAAGCTGGTGGAAGGATGAGCGCGCACGTTCGCGCCCGTGGCGTCGGCGTCGAGTTCCTCTTCGACAAGCAGCACCGCCTCGTCTCGCCGACCCTCGCGCGCGTCAAGGCGCGCCGGGCCGGGACGAGCTCCTGGGGTCTGCGCGACATCGACCTCGAGATCGGCCCGGGGGAGGCGGTCGCGCTCGTCGGTCGCAGCGGCGGCGGCAAGACGACGCTCCTGCGCACGATCGCCGGCGTGTTCACGCCCGATGCCGGCACGATCGAGGTCGAGGGACGGATCGGCGCGCTGCTCTCGGTCGGCGCCGGCGTGATGAGCCCGCTCACCGGGCGCGAGAACGCGCAGCTGCTCGGCGTGCTCGCCGGGCTGTCGATCCGCGACGCGCGGCGCGCGACGCCGAACGTGCAGGCCGCGAGCGGCCTCGGCAAGCTCGTTCGACCGGCCCGTCTCGAGCTACTCGCAGGGCATGCGCGCCCGGCTCGGCTTCGCGACGGCCGACGAGGCCAACCCGACGATCCTGCTCCTCGACGAGGTGCACGAGGCGCTCGACCACGAGTACCGCGCGCATCGTCCAGGAGCGCGCGCGCGAGATCCTCGCCGCGGGCGGGATCGTCGTCGCCGCCGGGCACGACCATCCGCTGCTCGAGCAGCTCTCGAGCCGGGCGCTCTGGCTCGACAAGGGCTCGATCGTCGCCGACGGCCCCTTCGACTCGGTGCGCCGTGCGTACCTCGCCGTGGCGCCGGAGCCGGCCCGTAGCCGGAGCCTCCGGCGGCAGCGGAGGGCGCCGGGGCCGCTGGAGTTGAACCGGATACGATCCGCGCCGTGGCAACGATCGCCGGCAGCTCCAACACGATCCCCTGGGAGTGGTACTCCGATCCGGCGGTCGCGCGGCTCGAGCAGAAGCTGATCTTCCGCCGCAGCTGGCAGTACGCCGGTCACACCGGTGATCTCGCCGAGCCGGGCTCGTTCGCGACGTCGCGGGCCGGCGACGTGCCCGTCGTCCTCGTGCGTGGCCGCGACGAGACGCTCCGCGCGTTCGTCAACGTGTGCCGCCACCGCGGCTTCACGCTCTGCGAGGGCACCGGCCGGCGCGAGACGCTCCAGTGCCCGTACCACGCCTGGACGTACGACCTCGACGGCTCGCTGCGCAATGCGCCGCGCGGCGACTCGGAGCCCGGCTTCGACCGTGAGGGCCTCGGCCTCGTTCCCGTCGCGGTCGACACGTGGGGGCCGTTCGTCTTCGTCAATCCCGACCCCGCCGCGGCTCCGCTCGCAGAGCACCTCGGCGACCTGCCGCGGCTCGTCGCCGACGGCGGCGTCGACGTCGACGCGCTCGTCTTCCATCAGCGGGCCGAGACGGAGTACGACGCCAACTGGAAGGTCTGCGTCGAGAACTACCTCGAGTGCTACCACTGCGCCGTCGCCCACCCGAGCTTCTCGAAGGCGATCGATGTCGCGCCCGGCACGTACACGCTGGAGGAGCACCCGACGTTCTCGAGCCAGTACGGCCCGCCGAAGAACGGCGGCGGCGGCGTCTACGACGCCGACGGCGAGGTCGACCGCGGCCAGTTCCACCTGCTCTTCCCCGGCACCGCGATCAACGTGATGCCGGGCCGGGGCAACTTCTCGATCGGCCCGATCATGCCGCTCGGCGCCGAGCGGACCTATCGCTTCCTCGACTACTTCTTCCTGCCCGACACCGACGAGCAGTGGATCGCGGACTACCTCGAGCTCGACAACCAGGTCGGCGCCGAGGATCGCGTGCTCGTCGAGCGCGTCCAGGTCGGGATGCGCTCGGGACTGATCGACTCGGGCTACCTGCTGCCCGAGTCGGAGCGGCTGATCGCGCACTTCGAGCGCCAGCTGGTCGACGCGCTCGGCACCGACATCCCGTAGCCGCGGGTCCTCCCGACGCCCGCCTGGCGCTCGCGCGCGAGCGACGGATAGTGTTCGAGCAGATGCCGACCCGCACCGTCACCGCCGACTCGCGCCTCCTCAACCGCGAGCTCTCGTGGGTCGAGTTCAACGCGCGCGTGCTCGATCTCGCCGCCGAGGAGACGCAGCCGCTGCTCGAGCGGGTGAAGTTCTGCTCGATCTTCTCCTCCAACCTCGACGAGTTCTTCATGGTTCGCGTCGCCGGCCTGTTGGACCAGGAGGCCGCCGGGCTCGCCGTCCGGTCGGCCGACGGGCTCACGCCGTCCCAGGCGCTCGCCGCGCTCAAGGCACGCGTCACCGAGTTGACGAGTCGCCAGGCCAAGCTGTGGAAGCGCGAGCTGCGTCCGGCGCTGGCGGCCGAGGGTATCGAGATCGTGACCATCGAGGAATGCTCGCCCAAGGAGCTCAAGCGGCTCGAGACCGTCTTCACGAGGGACATCTACCCGGTGCTGACGCCGCTCGCGGTGGGCGTCGGGCAGGCGTTCCCGTACATCTCGGGCCTCTCGCTCTCGCTGGGCGTGCTGGCCGTCGACCCGGACAGCACCGAGGAGCGGTTCGCCCGGGTCAAGGTCCCGGAAGGCCTCGACCGGTTCGTCGACGCCGGCCCGCGGCTCGTGCCGCTCGAGTCGGTGATCGCCCACTTCCTGCCCTCGCTGTTTCCGGGGATGGAGATCTCCGAGCGCGTGCTCTTCCGCGTCACCCGTGACGCCGACTTCGAGGTGTCGGACGACGCCGACGACCTGCTCGAGGCCGTCGAGTCCGAGCTCCGCCGCCGCCGCTTCGGCGACGTCGTGCGCGTCGAGGTGTCGGCCTCCGCCTCGAGCGGCATGCTCGACCGGCTTCGCGAGGGGCTCGCCGTGCGCGACGACCAGATCTACGAGATCGAGGGTCTCCTCGACCTCGCCGACCTGATGCAGCTGACGCGGCTCGACCGGCCCGACCTGAAGCCGGAGCCGCTGGGTGCCGGTCACGCAGCCGCGCCTCGCGCGCGCCAAGGACGCGGGCCGCCTGTTCGACGAGATCCGCCGCGGCGACCTGCTCGTCCAGCAGCCGTACGAGTCGTTCCGGACGAGCTTCGAGGCGTTCGCCGCGGCAGCCGCCGACGATCCCGACGTGATCGCGATGAAGACGGCCGTCTACCGCACCTCGGACGACAGCACGCTCGTGTCGGCTCTCGTCGACTGCGCCGAGGACGGCAAGCAGGCGGTGTGCCTCGTGGAGCTGAAGGCGCGCTTCGACGAACGGCGCAACATCGAGTGGTCGCGCGAGCTGGAGCAGGCGGGCGTGCACGTCGTCCACGGCTTCCCGGACATGAAGATCCACGCCAAGATGACGCTCGTCGTGCGCCGCGAGGCGGGTGGGCTGCGACGCTACGTCCACATCGGCACGGGCAACTACCACGCCGCGACGGCGCGGCTCTACGAGGACGTCGGCATCTTCACCGCCGACGAGGAGATCGCAGCCGACGTCGCCGACGTCTTCAACTACGTCACCGGCTTCGGGCGCCCGCAGCGATTCCGCAAGCTGCTCGTGGCGCCGTTCGAGTTGCGCACGCGCCTGATCGAGGAGATCCGCACCGTTGCGGCGGCCGCCAAGGCCGGGGAGACGGCCCGGATCCGCCTCAAGCTCAACAACCTGGTCGACCCGACGATCATCGACGAGCTCTACGCCGCGTCGAGCGCCGGTGCCAAGGTCGAGATCTGCGCCCGCTCGATCTGCATGATCCGGCCCGGCGTCGAGGGTCTCTCCGAGAACATCACGCGTGCGGTCGATCCTGGGCCGGTTCCTCGAGCACAGCCGCATCTACTCGTTCGAGGCGGGCGACAGCACCGCGATCTTCATCGGCAGCGCCGACATGATGCCGCGGAACCTCGACCGGAGGGTCGAGGTGCTCGTGCCCGTCGAGAGCGCGCGCTCCCGGCAGGAGCTGCAGGCGGTTCTCGGCAGCGTGTTCGCCGACGATGTGCACGCGTGGCTCCTGTCGAGCGACGGCTCGTGGTCGCGGGTCGAGCCGGAGAAGGCCGGCAAGCGGGTCGACCACCAGGCCGCGATGATGAAGCGCGCGCAGCTGCGGGCGCGTCGCCAGACCGACACGAACAGCCGAGGCAAGGCGCTCTAGCGCCACCGCGCCTGCCGGTTTGCCTGTCCGGGTCGCCGGTCAAAATAGGTTCGATGCGGGTCGCGATCATCGACGTCGGGTCGAACACGGCCCGCCTGCTGGTCGCGAACGTGACCGGCAAGGGCGCGGTCGTTCCGGTCGCGGAGGAGCGTGACTACCTGCGCCTCGGCGCCGAGATCGAGCGAACGGGGACGCTGAGCAGCGAAGAAGATCGCCGCTGCGGCAGCCACCTGCGGCGCGTACGCCGATCGGATCGCCGAGCTCGGGGTCGAGCGCGCGACCGTGATCGTGACGGCTCCCGGACGCCAGGGCGCAGCGGCGCCGGAGCTGACGGCGGCGCTCGCAGATGCCACCTCGCTGCCCGTGCGGGTGCTGACGGCCGAGAGCGAGGGCCGGCTCGCCTACGACGGTGCCGTCGCCCGGGCTCGCCGGGAACCTGCCCGAGATCGTCGCCGTCGTCGATGTCGGCGGCGGCTCGACGGAGGTCGTCGTCGGCACGCCGTTCCTCGGCGCTGCCTGGGTTCGGTCGGCCGACGTCGGCTCGCTGCGGCTCACCCGCGCTCATCTCACCGACGATCCGCCGTCAGCCGCTCAGATCAGAGCCGCCGCGGATGCCGTCGCCCGCGCGCTCTCGGGCATGAGCCCGCCGAGGCCGTCGCTCGCGCTCGCGGTCGGCGGCAGCGCCCGCGCGCTGACGAAGATCGTCGGCCGCCGCTTCGACGCGGACGACCTCGATCGCGCCGTCAAGATCCTCTCGCGGCGTCCGGCGGCGAAGGCGGCACGGCCCGTTCGGCATCGCGCCGGAGCGCGCCGAGACCCTGCTCGCCGGTGCGTTGCTGCTTGCCGGCGCGAGCCGCGTGCTCGGAACCGGCTTCGAGCTCGGAACGCGGCGGGCTCCGCGAGGGCGCCGCGCTCGAGCTCGCCGCGGGCGCGCGACGCGATCCGCGCGGCCTAGCCGCTAGGACTGCCAGCTCTCCCACAGCGCCGCGTAGGCGCCGTTGTTCTCGATCAGCTCGTCGTGGGTGCCGAGCTCCTGCAGCAGCCCGGCCTCGACCACGGCGACGCGATCGGCGTCGTGAGCCGTGTGGAGGCGGTGGGCGATCGCGACGACGGTGCGCCCGGTGAGCACCGAGGCGAGCGAGCGCTCGAGATGACGCGCGGCGCGCGGGTCGAGCAGCGAGGTCGCCTCGTCGAGCACGAGCGTGTGCGGGTCGGCGAGCACGAGCCGGGCGAGCGCGAGCTGCTGCGTCTGCGCCGGTGTGAGCGCCGCGCCGCCTGCCCCGACGACGGTCTCGAGGCCGTCGGGGAGGGCGTGCATCCACTCCGTCGCGTCGACGGCGTCGAGCGCGACGAGCAGCTCCTCGTCCGTCGAGCCGGAGCGCGCAAGGCGCAGGTTGTCGGCCAGCGTGCCGACGAAGACGTGCTGCTCCTGCGTCACGAGCGCGACCTCGCGGCGCAGCGTGTCGAGCTCGAGATCGACGAGCGGCACGCCGCCGACCTCGACCGAGCCGGTCCGCGCCGGGATGGATGCCGGCGAGCAGCCGGCCGAGCGTCGACTTCCCGGCACCCGAGGGCCCGACGACGGCGATCCGCTCGCCCGGCTCGAGGTCGAGCCCGATCCCGTGCAGGACGTCGCGGCCGGGGACGTAGGCGTAGCGAACGTCGTGGGCGCGCAACCAGTCGTCCTCGGGCTCCTCGCCGGTCGCCGTGCGGTCGGGCGGCACGTCGGCGATGCCGACGAGCCGGGCGAACGAGGCGCCGCCGACCTGCACCTCGTCGAGCCACGAGAGCAGCCGGTCGACCGGGTCGGCGAGCATCTGGATGTAGAGCACGACCGTCGTCACCTCGCCGACCGAGGCGTGCCCGTTCGCGACGAGCCAGCCGCCCCAGGCGAGCGCCGCCACGACCGGCAGGACGTAGGCGACGTCGACGGTCGGGAACCAGATCGTGCGCAGCCGGAGCGTGAAGCGCTCCGAGGCGTAGGCGTCGGCGAGGTTGGCGTCGATCCGGCGTGCGCGCTCGGACGCGAGGCCGAGCGACTCGACGGTGCGGCCGCCGTCGACCGTCTCGCCGGCGGTGCCGGCCATCGATGCGTACGCCGCGCGCTCCCAGAGGTAGCCCGCCGGGGCGTAGCGGAGGTACCAGCGCGTCCCGATGATCAGGATCGGCGCACCGACGAGACAGGGCAGCGCGGCGATCGGGCTCACCCACACCGCGGCGGCGACGACGAGGAGCGCCGTCACGCAGGCGATCGACGTCTCGGGAATCGCGAACCGGATCGTGCGCGCGAGCGCGTCGACGTCGGCCGTCGTGCGCGAGACGAGGTCGCCGATCCCGGCGCGCTCGACGGTGGAGAGCGGCAGCGCCAGGACGCGGCGCATGAAGTCGTCGCGTAGCTCCGCGAACATCCGCTCCGAGAGCACGAACGACGAGCGGCGGGCGAAGAACGTGAGGACGGTCTGAGCGATGAGGAAGACCGCCAGGACCGCCACGACCTTGTCGATCTGGGCCGTGTCGATCTTCGTCTGCAGCCCCTGGACGAGCGAGCCGAGCAGCGGCGGCCCGACGAGACCGGTGGCGGCGGCGAGGGCGTGGAGGATGAGGACGCCGATCATCGCGCGCCGGTGGCGGCCCGCGAGCTCGAGCGCCTGCTTGCGCATCTCCTTCGTGTCGGCGATGGGGAGGAGGTCGGTCACGCGGCCTCTCCTCGGGTGACGACGTCGCGATAGGCCGGGTGCGTGCGGAGCAGCTCCCGGTGCGTGCCCTCGGCCTGCACCTTGCCGTCGGCGATGAGCACCACCGCGTCGGCCTGGTCGAGCACGAGGGGGCTCGAGGAGACGACGACGGTCGTCTTGCCGGCGCGGAAGTCGTGGAGCTGGCGCGCGATGCGAGCCTCGGTGTGGGCGTCGACGGCGCTCGTCGGCTCGACGAGCACGAGGATCTCGGCATCGGCGAGCAGCGCCCGAGCGAGCACGAGCCGCTGCCGCTGGCCGCCCGAGAACGAGCGGCCGCGCTCGTCGACGACCTCGTCGAGACCGGCCGGCAGCGCGATGAGCACATCCTCGGCCGCGGCGACCTCGATCGCGTCGGTGATCTCGCTGTCGGTCGAGCGCGTCCAGGGGTCGAGCTCGCTGCGAAGCGTGCCCGAGAAGATCAGCGGATCCGGCTCGCTGACGAGGATCCGCCGGCGGACGACCGCGAGCGGCAGTCGGTCGATCTCCGTGTCGCCGAGCAGCACGCCCGAGCTCGCGATGATCCGGCCGAGCCGGTCGGCGAGCAGGCTCGTCTCGTCGGGCGCGGCGGAGACGAGGCACGTGAGCCGGCCCGGTGCGATCGTCAGCCCGGAGTCGGGGTCGCTGAGCGGCACGCCGGCGGGCGGCTCCGGCAGCGGGTCGACCGGCTCCTCGACGGTGCGCTCGACCGCGAGCACCCGCAGCATCCGCCGCGCGCCGACGAGCGCGCGCGTGATCTTCTCGACCGCCTCGGCCGAGGTCCGCAGTGGAATCACGAGGAAGCCGGCGTAGCCGTAGAACGCAACGAGCTGGCCGGCCGTGATGTCGCCGGACGCCGCAAGGTGCGCGCCGACCCACGTCACGAGCACGACGAAGAGCCCCGGCAGGAGCACCTGGGCGGCGTCGAGCGTCGACTGCGGCGTCGCGACCCTGACGCCGGCGAGGCGAACGCTCTCGGAGCGCAGCTGGTAGCGGTCGAAGAACGCCTGCTCGCCGCCGACCCCGCGCAGCACCCGGAGGCCTGCGGCCGTGTCGGCGCCGAGGGCTGTCAGCTGGCCGACCTCCTCGCGCTGCTCGCGCTGGCGCTGCTGCAGCGGCTTGATCACGACGCTGAGCGAGAGGGTCAGCACCGGTACTCCGAGCAGGACGATGCAGCCCGAGCTTCGTCGAGGTCGAGAGCAGGATCACCGCGACGACGATGTAGGAGACGATCCCGCCGGCGAGCCGCGCCAGGATCTCGAAGGCGCCGCCTGCCCGGAGCACGTCGTTCGAGACGACGGCGACGACCTCGCCTGTCGAAAGCTCGCCGCGAACCGCGTCGCCCGTGTGCGCTACGTGGTGACCTACGACCTGGGCGAGCCGGTAGGACGCCTGGAGCCAGTTCTGCACCGCGTAGCGATGGCGCATCACCCCCGCCGCGGCCTGGACGACGCCGAGCACCGCGAGCAGGACGCAGAACCGAGCGAGCGCGTCGTTGTCGCCGTCGACGATTCCCTGCTGGATCGCCTGCCCGATCGCGAAGGGCATCAGCGCCTGCGCGACCATCCAGACGATCCCGAAGGTGATCGCGACCGTCAGCGTCCGCTTCTGGTGTCGACCGACCCAGACGAGCAACCGGAACGGCGAGCGGGTGTCCGGTCGCCCCGGATCGGCGACCGGGAGATCGATCACGGCTGTGCTACCTCACCCGCGCCGCCTCCGCGTGTGCCAAAAAAGCGTCCCACACGCTTCGGCGTCACGGGTGAACGAGCGGCTTGTACGCGATGCGGTGTGGCTCGAGTGCCTCGGGGCCACGCGTCTCGGTGACCCAGGCGGCGTACTCGCCCCACGAGCCCTCGAACCACGTCACCTGCGAGTCGCCCTCGAAGGCGAGGATGTGCGTCGCGATCCGGTCGAGGAACCAGCGATCGTGGGTGATCACGACGGCGCAGCCGGCGAAGTCGAGCAGCGCATCCTCGAGCGCGCGCAGCGTGTCGACGTCGAGGTCGTTCGTGGGCTCGTCGAGGAGGAGCACGTTGCCGCCCGACTTGAGCAGCTTCGCGAGGTGGACGCGGTTGCGCTCGCCGCCGGACAGGTCCTTGACGAGCTTCTGCTGGTCGCCGCCGCGGAAGTTGAACCACGACGTGTACTGCCGCGAGTTCACCTCGCGCTTGCCGAGCAGGACGATGTCCTGGTTCTCGGAGATCTCCTTCCACACCGTGTTCTGCGGATCGAGACCGCCGCGCGACTGGTCGACGTACGCGAGCTCGACCGTGTCGCCGATCCGGAGCTCGCCGCTGTCGGGCTGCTCCTCGCCGGCGATCATCTTGAACAGCGTCGTCTTGCCGGCGCCGTTCGGCCCGATCACGCCGACGATGCCGCCGGGCGGGAGCGAGAAGGTCATGTCCTCGACGAGCAGCCGGTCGCCGAAGCCCTTGGCGACGTGATCAGCCTCGACGACGAGGTCGCCGAGCCTCGGGCCGGCCGGAATGTGGATCTCGACGCCCTCGACCTTGAAGTTGGCGTCGTCGGCGAGCATCTTCTCGTACGCCGTCACGCGCGCCTTCGACTTCGCCTGCCGGGCGCGGGGGCTCATGCGCACCCACTCGAGCTCGCGGGCGAGCGTGCGCCGGCGCGCCGACTCGGTCTTCTCCTCGACCGCGAGCCGCGCCTGCTTCTGCTCCAGCCACGAGGAGTAGTTGCCCTCGAACGGCAGCCCCTTGCCGCGGTCGAGCTCGAGGATCCAGCCGGCGACGTTGTCGAGGAAGTAGCGATCGTGGGTGACCGCCATCACGGTGCCCTTGTAGTCCTCGAGGAAGCGCTCCAGCCAGGCGACCGACTCGGCGTCGAGGTGGTTCGTCGGCTCGTCGAGGAGCAGCAGGTCGGGAGAGGAGAGGAGCAGCCGGCAGAGCGCGACGCGGCGGCGCTCACCACCGGAGAGCGTGGTCACGTCGCGGTCGCCTTCCGGGCAGGCGCAACGCGTCCATGGCCCGGTCGAGCTGGGCGTCGAGGCCCCAGGCGTCGTGGCGGTCGATCTGCTCCTGCACCTTCGACTGCTCGGCGAGCAGCGCGTCGAAGTCGGCATCGGGCTCGGCGAACGCCGCCGAGACGGCGTTGAAGCGGTCGAGCAGGTCGCGCAGCTCGCGGACGCCGTCCTCGACGTTGCCGCGCACGTCCTTGGCCGGATCGAGCTCGGGCTCCTGCTGGAGGAAGCCGACGGAGGCGCCGGGATGCAGCTCGGCGATGCCGGACGAGGGCTCCTCGAGCCCCGCCATGATCCGCATCAGGGTCGACTTGCCGGCCCCGTTCGGGCCGAGCACGCCGATCTTCGCTCCCGGCAGGAACGACAGGGAGATGTTCGCAAGCACCTGACGGTCGGAGCCGTAGAACTTGTCGACCTTGTACATCGTGTAGACGTAGTCGCTGCTCATCGACCTGCCAGGCTACCGCCAGGCGGGCGAGGCCGTGCGGGGTGACTGTGTCGCCGCGCCCGCCTAGGCGGGCACGGGCACCATGCGGCCAACGTGCTCGCGCGCATGCGCAATCGCCTCGGGCGTCGAGGCAAAGACATGCCTCTCGTGCGCGAGCTCGTCATAGACACCGAGCGCGGAGAAGACCGGGTCGTGTTCGACCTGGACGCCCGACAGCAGCACAGTGATCCCCTTCGCCTCCAGCGTGCTGATCGTGTCGGCAAGCACGGCCGCACCCGTCGCGTCCAGCGCACGGATGCGCGAGAGGCGAAGAATGACGACGCGAACGTCGCTGATCTCGGCTACCTCGAGCAGGAATCGGTGTGCGGCTCCGAAGAAGAGCGGCCCATCGAGCCTGTAGGCGACGACGTGCTCGTCGAGCAGCGCCTGTTCCTCCTCCGTGTGGTCGCCGGCATCGATCGGGGTCTCGTCGACGACCGCCGAAAGGGCCATCTGTCGGAGGGCATAGAGCCCCGCGATGACCATCCCCGCCACCACAGCCGTGACCAGGTCGAAGGCGATCGTCGCCGTCGCGGTGGCCGCCAGGACGAGAGCATCCCCGCGAGTCGCACGCAGGAGCGCGCGGATGCTCGACACCTCGACCATCTGCACCACGGTCGCGATCAGCACCCCGGCGAGCGCTGCGAGCGGGATCCTGGACACCCAGCCGGTGGCGACGAGAACGACGAGCAGGAGCGCGAGTGACTGGGTGATCGCGCCGAGGCGGGATCGGCCTCCGCTGCGGACGTTCACTGCCGTGCGCGCGATCGCAGCAGTCGCGGGGACGCCGCCGAAGAATGGCGTGACGACGTTGGCGACGCCCTGGCCGAAGAGCTCGCGATTGGGATCGTGCCGTTCGCCGACGGTCATCGCGTCGGCGACCGTCGCGGAGAGAAGGCTCTCGAGCGCCGCGAGTGCAGCGACGGCGAGGGCGGGCACGAGCAGCGCCGAGAAGTGATCCCAGGGCACGTTCGGCGCGGACGGTGCCGGCAGGCCGCTGGGGATCGACCCGATCAGCGGCACCGTGCGACCGAACACGTCGACCGCGATCGTCGCCAGGGCGACAGCCGGGAGCGCTGCCGGAAACCCGGGTCGAAATCGTGCTGCGAGGAGCATGCTCCCGGCGACGAATCCGGTGATCAGCACCGTTCCCCACTGTGGTGCCTCGAGCCACATCCGGGCGGCGTTCCAGGCGGTCACGATGACCTTCTCGCCCGTGACGTCGACGCCGAGCGCATGCGGTACCTGCTGGAGCCCGATGATGACCGCGATCCCGAGCGTGAAGCCCTCGACCACGGGCAGCGGTACGAACTGCATCGTTCTTCCGGCGCCGACGAAAGCGAGGCCGATCAGGACGAGCCCTGCGAGCACGCCCACGACGAGCACGCCGGCGGCGCCGACGTCGGCCACGATCGGGAGCAGCACCACCGTCATCGCCCCGGTCGGCCCGCTCACCTGCAGGTTGCTGCCGCCGAAGACCGCCGCGAGGATCCCGGCGACGATCGCCGTGACGAGGCCCGCTCTGGCACCCAGGCCTGACGCCTCACCGAATGCAAGCGCGAGCGGAAGCGCGACGAACGCGACGGTCAAGCCGGCGAGGACGTCGCGCCGCGGATTGCGCCGCATCGCGAGGATGTCTTCTCGGCGCGGCAGCAAAGAGAGCGCGCGCCCTGCCAGCTTTCCGTGCATCGCTACGCCTCGAGACGTGCTTCGTTGCGCAGCGCCTTGCGTAGTTGGGCCCGGTCGTCGATCACGTCGAGGAGGACAGCGCGAGCGGCGCGCAACAGGTCGCTGATCTCGGGGGCGGCGATCGAGTAGACGACATCTCCGTCACGCCGTTGCTGGTCGACGAGCCCCGTCCTGCGCAGCACCGCAAGCTGGTGCGAGAGGCTGCTCGGCTCGCTCTCGATCTCGGCCAGCAACTCGTAGACGGCGTGGGGCCGCTCGCTCAGCAGCTCGAGCACGCGGATGCGGACGGGATGCCCGAGCGTCCTGAAGAACTCAGCCTTGGCCTCGTACAGCGGGCGTTTCATGTGATCAATTTAGCACTTGCACACTTATTCAAGTAGAAATCGAGTCGATACGGGAGCTGGAATCGGCACGGGTCGGAGTCAGCCTGCCGCGGAGGAGCGACCCAGCAGCTCGAGGAACGCCCGCGACCATTCGGCCAGGTCGCCCCAGCCGCGGCACGAGACCATGTTCCCGTCGACCACTGCCGGGCCGTCGACGAACTCGCCGCCCGCCATCTCGATGTCGGGCGCGAGCGGGCCGAAGGCGGCGCTGCGCCGGCCGCGCAGGAGCCCGAGCGCCGCCGGCACCTGAGGGCCGTGACAGAGCGTCCCGACGGGCTTCTCCTCGGCGAAGAAGTGCTCCACGATCCGCGCCACGTCGGGGTCGACGCGGATGAACTCCGGCGCCCGGCCACCGGGGATCACGAGCGCGGCGTAGTCAGCCGGATCGACCTCGGCAAAGGCCACGTCGACGGGGCAGGTTCGCCCCTGGCGCTCGACGTAGGTGTCCCAGTCCGGCTCGAAGTCGTGCACGACGAGCTTGATCGGGCGCATCGTCGGCGCCGCGACGTGCGGCTCGTAGTCCGCCTCGGCGAGGCGGTACTTGATGAACATGGTCTCGAGGTCCTCGGCCGCGTCGCCGGCCAGGATCAGCACCTTCGCCATCGTCTCTCCCGCGCTCGAAGTTCGCCGATCCTACGCGCGGACATTGTGTTGATTCAACACAATGTCGCCCTAGCGCCCGGCGGCATCCCGCAGAACGTCGTGGTCACGCTCGTAGCTCAGCAACCCGGCTGCTTCGTCGATGGTGAGCCAGCGCGCGTCGTCGGTCTCGTGGTCGAAGCCGAGCTCGCCCGACTCGACCTCCATCAGCCAGTACCGCACGCGCTTGCGGCGGCCCTTCGCGTCCCTGTAGGTCGTCGACGCGAGCTCGCGCCCGAGCGTGCAGCGGAGGCCGGTCTCCTCCTCGACCTCGCGCAGGGCGCATTGCTCCTCGGTCTCGCCGCGCTCCAGCTTTCCCTTCGGGAACGTCCAGTCGTCGTACTCCGGGCGATGGACGAGGAGCACCTCGGGACCGTCTGCTGCCGGCCCGCACGACCACGCCGCCGGCGGCTCGAACGAGTCTCAGCTGACCGCCTCACGCGCGGCCGCGTCGAGCCGCTTCCACGTGTCGGGCCAGGCTGCCCGGGCAGCCGCCATCCGGTCGCGCTCGAGCTGGACGAGCCGGCCGGCCGCGAACGCGCTCTCGGGGCCTGTCGCCGTTTCGGCCCACTGCCTGATTCGCTCCTGCGCGACGACGGCATCCTGGTGGTCGCCGAGGATGTCCTGCAGCTGCTTGGCGACGGCGACGAACCTCGCGCCGGGCTTGCCGAGCTCGTGGGCGGCGAGGTCCGCGGCGTAGCGCGCGCGCTTGACGGCGATCCGGGACGCGTGGAGGGCATCGTCCTCGGGGTTGTCCCCGAGCTCGGCGAACGTCTTGCGCATTCGCTTTGCCTCGCGGTGGAAGATCTTCGTCAGCGTCTTCTCCTCGCCCGAGAGTGGCGGGTCGGCGGCGGCTTCGAGCCGGTCGAGCAGCGCGAGATAGCGGTCGCCCCGCAGCGTCTCGGCGACATCCCGGTAGGCGTCCGCGCGATCGGCCTCGAGCCCCGCGAGCAGTCCTGCCGCCGCCTCTGCGTCGTCCCCGAGCGCCGTCACCTCGGCGCGCAGCCGGTCGAGCATCACGTCGAGGTCGCGCGCCGGCCCGAGATGGCCGCCGAGCCAGCCGAGCTCCTCGCGGAGCGACTCGGCCCACTCGCGATCGACGAGCGGGCGGGCCGCGCGGAGAAATGCCCGCAGCCGCCGGATGGCGACGCGGAGCTGATGCAGGCTCTCGGGATCCTCGCCGCGGCGGGTGCCCGGGTCGTGGGTGAGCAGCGCGCGGTAGTCGGCCTCGAGCGCGATCGCGAGCGCCTCGCCCGGCGGCGTGTCCTTCGTGAGCTTCGGAGCGGTCGGTGCGCCGTTGAGGCCGAGCACCCGGTAGAGCTTCGGCTGGAGCTCCTCGGTCTCGTGGGCGCCGGCCTTGCGGAGCTCCTTGGCGAGCCTGCCGAGCGCCTTCTCGTCTCCGTCGATCAGCTCGACCTCGACCTCGCGAAAGCGTTGGGAGACCCGCTGGCCCACGAGCACCGCGACGCTGTCGTCGACGATCTCGGCGCCCTGGGCGAGGACCACCTCGCGGCGCGTGCGCAGGCGGGCGACGGGCACGAGCGCCGCGCCGCGGAGGTACGCGGTCAGCAGGTCGAGGAGCTCGTGCCGGCGGCCGTGCGGGCGGACCACCGAGCTCGAGCTCGAGCCGGGCCGCACCGCGCGGCAGCTTCAGTTGCCAGACGCCGGCTCCGTCCTCGACGCGATGCCGAAACGTGATCCGGTGGCGCGCGAGGCGCAGGTCGGCCGTGTCGTGGTAGGTCGAGATGAAGACCCGCGTCGGCATCCGGCGACCGCCCAGCTCGGGGAGCACGAAGCCCTCTTCCGGAGCGAGCTTGATCTCGCGCTCGAGCGTCTCCTTCATCACGGCCAAGCGTACTCGGGATGCGCATCAAACTTCCGACGTTCACAGATGTGTCGCATGGGCTAACGTGCCGTCCGATGAAGATCTCCCTCACCCCGAGGACGACCGAATTCTTCGTGCTCTTCGCGAGCGCGGGCGAGAATGCGCTCGAGGTCGCGCACCTCGTCGAGCGCCGGTTCCGCGAGCATCCGAACTCCGGCGTCACGCAGGAGCAGGTGAAGGCGGCCGAGACGGCGGGCGACGTCATCACCCGCGATCTCATCGTGCTGCTCAACACGCAGTACCTGACCCCGTTCGACCGCGAGGACATCTACCAGCTCGCGACCGAGATCGACGACGTGGTCGACTTCCTCGAGGAGGCCTCCGACCTGCTCGGCCTCTACGGCGTCGAGATGCCGACGCGCCACGCCGTCGAGCAGTGCGCGATCATCGTCAAGGCGGTGCAGCAGCTGTCGGTCGCCTGCGCCAACCTGAAGGGGATGCGCGGCGTGCAGCAGGCGCTCGTCGAGGTGAAGTCGCTCGAGGACCAGGGCGACCGCGTCCTCCGCGATGCGCTCGCGTCGCTCTTCCGCGACGACCGCATCGACCCGCTGATCGTCATTCGCTGGAAGGACATCTACGAGGCGCTCGAGCGCGCCCTCGACGCCTGTGAGACAGCCGCCAACGTGATCGCGAACATCGTCGTCAAGAACGCGTAAGCGTATTCCTCGATGACCATGACCCTCATTGCAGTGGTCGTGGTGGCGCTGTTCTTCGACTTCACGAACGGCTTCCACGACACCGCGAACTCGATCGCGACGAGCGTCTCGACGCGGGCGCTCTCGCCGCGCAACGCGGTCGCGATGGCCGCGATCCTCAACTTCGTCGGCGCCTTCATCTCGTTCAAGGTCGCCGCGACGATCGCCAAGGGCATCGTCGATCCCGAGGGGATCACGCTCGACATCATCCTCGCCGGGCCTCGTCGGCGCGATCACGTGGAACCTCGTCACCTGGTACCTGGGGCTGCCGTCGAGCTCGAGCCACGCGCTGATCGGCGGCGTCATGGGGTCGGCGATCATGGCCGAGGGCTGGTCGGTCGTCGAGTGGGCGGGGCTCTGGCACAAGGTCCTGAAGCCGTCCCTGATCGCTCCGTTCGCCGGGCTGTTCGTCGCCTTCGCCCTGATGACGATCATCGTCTGGTTGATCGCGCGGCGCTCGCCGGCCAAGATCAACCGCGTCTTCCGTCGTGGCCAGCTCGTCTCCGGCGGCTTCGTCGCCCTCACCCACGGCACGAACGACGCGCAGAAGACGATGGGCATCATCGCGCTCGCACTCGTCGCGTCAGGGCATCTCGATGCCGACTTCACGCGGCCGCCGACCTGGGTGATCGCGTCTGCGGCGCTGGCGATGTCCGCGGGAACCTACGCCGGCGGCTGGCGGATCATCCGCACCCTCGGCACGCGGATCGCGAAGATCGACCCGCCGCAGGGCTTCTCGGCCCAGACCGCGTGCGCGTCGATTCTCTGGACGACGGCGCACCTCGGCTTCCCGGTCTCGACCACGCACGTGATCTCCGGGCTCGGTCATGGGCGCCGGCGCCACCCGCGGCCTCCACGCCGTCCGCTGGGGCGTCGCCGGCAACATCCTCGTCGCGTGGATCTTCACGATCCCGATGGCGGGCCTCGTCGGTGCCGGCATGGAGCTCGTGACGCGCCTGCCCGGCGGAGACCTGATCGTGTTCATCCTCGCGATCGTGATCGCCTGGACGGCGTTCATGGCGAGGCGCTGGGAGACGCGCAGGCTCCTGCCGCCCGAGGCACTCGAGAGCGCTCCGATCTAATCCGGTCGCGACGGCACCCGGTCACCGCCGCGCGGAGAGCGACCGATGCGCTCCGGAGCTTGCGCGGCGGTGCGGCGACCGCGGCTTTCGCCGTTGAGGTCACCTGCGGAGAAAGATCGTTCGCCGCTGGACGCGTCTGAGGCCCGCGGTTACGGGTACGGGCTCCAGCGCATCGAGGCCGCCACCGCGCCGGCCGCGAGGAGGGCGCCGAGCGCCGCGAGCATCCAGGTGATCTCGGTCGGCTGCTTCTGGGTCGCGACCTCCTTCGGGAGCTGGGCGAACACCTTGCTCAGCTGATCGGCGTCCTTGGCGCTGTGGTAGGTGCCACCCGTCTGCTTGGCGACCTCCTTCAGCGTCGGCTCGTCGGCGACGAGGAACCCACGGCCGCCACCGCCGCCTCCGAAGCCGCCGCCGAAGCCACCGCCGAAGCGGCCGGCGTCGAAGACGTCGCCGCCGAGCTGCTCGCGGGTGCACGAGGGCGGCGAGGGATTGGCGGTGCCGAAGCCGATCGGGTAGACGCGGACCCTGCGCTCGACCGCATAGGGCACCGCATCGAGCGGCTCGATCCCGCGGTTGTTGGCGCCGTCGGTGAGGAGCACGATGATGTCCGGCACGAAGCCGTTCACCGGCGGGGTGGCGGGGGTCGACCCTGTGGCGGGTGGCTCGGTCTCGGGGGCATCGCCGACGGGCGCGACGTTCGGGTTCGCCTCGGCGATCGCGTCGAGCCCCTTCAGCATCGCCGAGCCGATCGCGGTGCCGTGGCCCGTCGTGAGGCCGTCGATCGCGTCCACGAGTGCCTTGCGGTCGGTCGTCGGAGGGACGGTCAGCTCGGCGAAGCCGGAGAAGACGACGAGACCCATCCGGATGCCCTTCGGCTGCTTCTGGACGAAGGCGCGGGCCGCCTCCTGGGCGACGGCCATCCGGTTGGGCTTGACGTCGGTCGAGCACATCGAGCGGGAGACGTCGAGGGCGAGGATGATCGAGGTGCGCGCGATCGGGACGTTGCGCACGACGTGCGGCCGGCCGGCGGAGATGCCCAGCGCGACGAGTCCCGCGAGCAGCAACGCGATCGGCAGGTGCCGCTGCCAGCGCTTCCGCTTCGGCAGCACCGAGCGCAGGAGCGCGACGCTCGAGTAGCGCACGGCCTGCTTGCGCCGGCGCCGCTGGCTCCACCAGTACATCCCGAGCAGCAGCGGGAACGACGAGGAGCGACAGCAGCGCGAGCGGCCAGGCGAAGGTCACGTCAGACCACCCGCCCGAGCCAGAGGATCGAGAGCGCCGAGCCGAGCACGAGCAGGAGCCCACCGGCGGCCGCGAACAGCGCCGTCACCTCGCGTGGCTTCTTGACGGTCTTGAACTCGAGGTCGATCGACTTGTAGATGCCGGTCAGCGCGGCCGCGTCGCTCGCCTGGTTGTAGGTGCCGTCGGTGGTATCGGCGATCTTCTTCAGCATGTCGGCGTCGAGCGCGGTCGCGACGCTGAAGCCGTCGATCTGAACGACGGTTCCCTGCTCGGTGCCGACGCCGATCGCGTGCACGTGGACGCCGGCGGTCGACGCCACCTCGGCGAGCGCGAGCGGGTCGGGCCGGGTCGTGTTCTCGCCGTCGGAGAGCAGGACGATCGCCGACGAGCCGAAGAAGCCGATGTTGACGCTGCCGGCGTCGCTCTCGAGCGCCGACGTCGTCGATCTTCAGCGGCTTGCCGGCGATCGTGCTGAGCGAGGTGAAGAGGCCCTGGCCGAGCGACGTGCCGCCGCTGACCGAGAGCCGGTTGATCGCGGCGAGCACGTCCTCCTTGACGTTGCTCGGCTTGAGCACGGTGACGGCGCTGTCGCCGAACGCGACGACGCCGATCTTGATCGAGCTCGGCTGCTTCTCGACGAAGGCGCGGGCGGCGACCTTGGCGGCCTCGATCCGGGTCGGCTTGAGGTCCTTGGCGCGCATGCTGTTCGAGACGTCGAAGGCGAGGATCACGGTGCCCTCGCGCTCGGGCACGGGAAGGTTGACGGTCGGTCGCGCCAGGCCGAACACGACGAGCGCGATCCCGGCGGCGAAGAGCGCGAACGGGATGTGGCGCCGCCGCAGGCGCCGGCTCGCGGTCGTCGGCACGAGGCCCTTCGGACGCCAGCCGCGCCGCCCGCCGGGCGCGCCGGCGCAGAGCCCCCACGTAGGCGAGCACGAGCAGCGGCACGACCGCGAGGAGGAGCAGCATCCACGGCGAGCCGAACGACATCAGCGCCGCCGCTTCCGCGACTCGACGATGCGGACGAGCGCGGGCACGAGGTCGTCCTCGGTCGAGACCTCGTAGATGTCGACGCCGGCGCGGAGCGTCATCGCCCGCAGCTCGGCCTCCCGCTGCTCGCCCGCCTCGCGCAGGCGACGGCGGAACTCGGCGTCGCTCGAGTCGACCGTGAGCTGCTCGCCGGTCTCGGCGTCCTCGACCACGATCACGCCGGCGTCGGGAAGCTCGTACTCGCGCGGGTCGACCAGCCGGATCGCGACGACCTCGTGACGCTCGGTCAGCTGCAACAGCGGGCGCTCCCATCCAGGCGCGGTGATGAAGTCGGAGAGGAGAACGATGAGCGAGCGCCGCCGGATTGCGCCGAGCGCGAACTCGAGCGGCCCCGCCAGGTCGGTGATCGCCCCGCGCGCGGTGGGCGGCTGCATCAGGCTCCGGGTCAGGGCCAGCACCTGGTTGCGGCCGCTGCGCGGCTGGATCGTGCTCTCGACCTCGCTGTCGAAGAGGATCGCGCCGACGCGGTTGCCGCCGCGGGTGAGCAGGCGGGCGAACGTCGTCGCGAGCTCGCGTCAGCACGAGCTCCTTGGGCCGGTCGATCGGGCCGAAGCCCATCGACGGCGACCGGTCGAGCAGGAGCCAGGCCGTCAGCTCGCGATCCTCGGTGTACTGGCGGACGAACGGCGTGTCCATCCGCGCCGTCACGTTCCAGTCGATGTGGCGGACGTCGTCACCCGGCTCGTACTCGCGCAGATCGCGGAAGTCGGTGCCGACGCCGCGGAAGATCGTGCGGTAGTTCCCCTGCAGCCGGCCGTCGAGGCGTCGGATCACCTGCCACTCGAGGCGGTGGAGGACTCGCTCGGGTGTCTCGACGCGGGTGCTCACGGCGCGGGCGGTAGCCGTGTCTCGCTCGGGGTGGTCGGTCGCCGCCGGGTGGCCATGCGCTCGCGCAGCGCGAGCTCCGGCACCGGGACGGCGGCGAGGATGCGGTCGATGATCGCGTCCGGGGTGACGCCGTCGGCGAGCGCCTCGTAGGACAGCACCAGCCGGTGGCGCAGGACGTCGGGGGCGATCTCGCGCAGGTCCTGCGGCAGCGCGTACTCGCGGCCACGGACGAGCGCGAGCGCCCGGCCGGCGAGGATCAGGTTGATCGAGGCGCGCGGGCTCGCACCGAAGGTGATGTAGCGCGAGAGGTCGCCGAGCCCGACCGCGGCGACGTTGCGCGTCGCGTTCGCGAGCTTGACCGCGTACTCGATCAGCGCCGGGTCGACGAACACCTCGTCGGCCGCGCGCTGCAGCCCGGCGAGATGCGCGGCGTCGATCGCCCGGCCGGCCGGCTCGAACGCGGCGGTCATCCGCTCGACGATCACGAACTCCTCGGTGGGCGTCGGGTAGTCGATCAGCACCTTGAGCATGAAGCGGTCGACCTGCGCCTCCGGCAGCGGATACGTGCCCTCCGACTCGATCGGGTTCTGGGTCGCCATCACGAGGAACGGATCGGGGAGCGGGTGCGTCTCGCGGCCGATCGTGACCTGCCGCTCCTGCATCGCCTCGAGCAGGGCGCTCTGCACCTTGGCGGGCGCGCGGTTGATCTCGTCGGCGAGCACGAGGTTCGCGAACACCGGCCCGAGCGAGACCTGGAACTCGCCGAGCTTCTGGTTGAAGATCCGGGTGCCGACGATGTCGGCCGGCACGAGGTCGGGCGTGAACTGGATCCGCTGGAACTCGCCGCCGATCGCCTGCGCGAGCGTCTTCACCGCCATCGTCTTCGCGAGGCCGGGCACGCCCTCGACGAGCAGGTGGCCGCGGGCGAGCAGGGCGACGACCATGCGCTCGAGCAGCGCGTCCTGGCCGACGATGACGCGCTTGACCTGGTACAGGACCTGCTCGAGCGACGCGTCGAGTGCTGGTTGTCGATCCATTGCTCCCTCTTTCACTTTTGGGGGACGTTGCCGGCACCGCCGGCGGTGCCGATCGGAACTGCAAAGCCGATGCCGATGAAGTAGCCGTCGCGTGACGGGTTGGCGAGCGCGGTGACGATGCCGATCACCTGCCCGTTGCGGTTGAGCAGCGGCCCTCCCGAGTTGCCGGGATTGACGGCCGCGTCGAACTGGATCAGGCCGGTGAGCTTCTTGCCGCCCTTGACGGTGACCGAGCGGTCGAGCCCGGAGATCACGCCGGAGCTCAGCGAGCCGACGAAGCCGAGCGGGTGCCCGACGGCGAACGTCACGTCGCCGACCTGGCGCGCCGCCGCCGAGCACGGCCGGGACGATCGTCTCGGGGCCGTGCTCGGGCTGGAGCACGGCGATGTCGTTCTTCGGGTCGGTCGAGGCGATCGTGGCCGAGGCTCTGGTGCCGTCGACGAAGGAGACCCGGATGTTGGTGGCGCCCTCGACGACGTGCAAGCGCGGTCATGATCGAGCCGTTCGCGTTGATGATCACGCCGGCGCCGAGGCCGGAGGCATCGCCCTCGTCGGAGGAGCGCTCCGTCTCGATCTCGACGAGCGAGGGCAGGATCTGCTGGTAGGCGACGGCCGACTGGTGCCGGCGCCGACTGGAGGTTCTCGATCGCCTTCTTGACGACGCCGGACGCGATCGTGCTGACCTGCGCCTGGTCGAGCGGCGGCGGCGACGAGTCGCGCGTGGCGGCGTAGATTCCGCCGGCGACGAGCACGAGGAGGACGATCAATCCTGTGAGCCACACGCGCCGCCGCCGACCGAATCTGCCACCGCGCGGAAGGCGGTTCGTCGGGTGGGACGGGGGTGTCTCGGGGCGAGCCCCGCTCGCACTCACCCCGATGATCCTACTCGGTCCGTTCTCTGGCTCTGTGGCGTTTTCGTTGCGGCGCCCGTCGCGACCCAGGTGAGCCCGTGCCAGATCCGCGGGCCGTCGGGCGTCGAGAAGTCGCGCGACGGGTCGCGGCGGAGCTCGAGCCGGCTCATCACCGCCTGCGACCTGACGTTGTCCGGCTGCCGTGTAGGCGAGCACCTCGGTCAGCCCGCAGCGCGTGAAGACGTCGTCGAGCGACGCCTGCGCGGCTTCGGTCGCGTAGCCGTGGCCCCAGGCCGAGCGCGCCAGCCGCCAGCCGATCTCGGCGTGCGGGCCGAGCGGATGACCGGGCGGTGACGGCATCACGCCGACGCAGCCGAGGAAGTCGCCCTCGCGGCTCTCGAGGCACCAGCGGCAGTACCCGACGGCGTCGTAGGCGGCCGCGTAGCGGTCGAGCTTCGCGTCACTCGCGCGCCGGTCGATCGGCGCGACGGAATCGACCATCACCGCCGGGTCGGCGTGGAGCGCCGCGAAGGCGTCGCGATCGTCGTCGGCCCAGGGGCGCAGCAGCAGGCGCGGTGTCTCGATCCTCAACCAGGCAACCGTATAGCAATGGTGTAAGGCTCACCTTACAGCGATCGCTGGCATTGCCTCTTTGCTGCGTCTATATGCGTGTTTATGCTTTACTTTGCGTGATGTTGACCGAAGAACGGCGCCAGGTGATCCTCGAGCAGCTCGACCGCGACGGCAAGGTCGTCGTCGCCGAGCTCAGCGCGTCGCTCGATGTCTCGCTCGACACGGTCCGCCGCGACCTGCAGGAGCTCGCCGAGGCCGGGCGCGTGCGGCGGGTGCACGGCGGCGCGCTGCCCGCCGCGGTCGGGTCGCGGCCGTACGCCGTGCGGCGCGAGCAGGCGCCGGCCGCGAAGGCCGCGATCGCTCGCGCGACCGCCGGCCTGCTGCGCGACGGCCAGGTGATCCTGCTCGATGCGGGCACGACGACGCTCGAGGTTGCGCGCCACCTTCCTCCCGATCTGCAGGCGACGGTGATCACGAACAGCCCGCCGATCGCGGTCGCGCTGGCAGAGCACCCGAGCGTCGAGGTGACGGTGCTCGGCGGCACGCTCGACAAGGGCGCGCACGCGCTCGTCGGCGCCGCGACGGTCGCCGCCCTGCGCTCGGTGCGGGCCGACGTGCTGATCCTCGGTGTCTGCAGCCTCCATCCCGAGATCGGGATCACGGTGCTCGACCTCGAGGAGTCGTACGTCAAGCGCGCGATGATCGCGAACGCCGCCGAGGTCGTCGCCGTGTCGTCCGCCGAGAAGCTCGGCTCGGCCGGCACCTTCGTCGTCGGATCGGTGCACGAGCTCACGCATCTCGTCACCGAGAGCTCGCCCGCCGTCGACCTCGAGCCGTACCGCTCGCTCGGCGTCCGGGTGATCGAGGCGTGAGCGGCGATGCGCGCGACGCGGCTCGCGATCGGGCTGTTCTTCTTCGGCGACGGGCTGATGATCGGCTCCTGGGCCGGACGGATCCCCGCCGTGCAGCACCACGCCGGGCTGACGACCTCGCGGCTCGGGCTGGCGCTGTTCGCCGCCTCGCTCGGCGCGCTCGTCGCGATGCCGGTGGCGGGGCGGCTGTGCGAGCGGGTCGGCAGCCGCAGCATCACGCTCGTCGGCGCTTCTGCTCGGCGGCGGCTCGCTCTTCGCCGCGTCGCTCTCGACCGGCCTCGTCGGGCTCTCCGCTGCGCTGTTCGGCTTCGGCGCCGGCTTCGGGACGATCAACGTCGCCGTCAACGCGCAGGGCGTCGCGCTCGAGCAGCCTGTCGGGCCGCCGGATCCTCTCGTCGTTCCACGCCGCGTTCTCGGCCGGCGGCCTCGTCGGAGCGGGCACGGCCGCCGTCGTCGCGGCAGCCGGGCTCGGCGTCCAGCTCCACTACGGCGCGCTGGCGCTCGTTCTCACCGCGGTCGCGCTCGTCGGGGTCGGGTACCTGCTCCCGCCCGAGGCCGACGACCGGCCCGAGGCGCGGGCGACGCGCGGCCGGTTCGCGCGGCCGCCACGGGCGATCCTCGTGCTCGGCGCCGCCGCGTTCTGCACGATGCTCGCCGAGGGAGCCGCCGTCGACTGGAGCGCCGTCTACCTGTCGCGCTCGTTCGGGGCCGCGGCCGGCGTCGCGGCGCTCGCCTACACCGCGTTCGCGTTCATGATGATGACGAGCCGCGCCGTCGGCGACCGTCTCAACCGCCGGCTCGGCGCCGGTCACGCTCGCCCGCTCGGGAGCGGCGCGTGGCGACGATCGGGCTCGGCCTCGCGCTCGTGATCGGCTCCGTGCCCGTCGCGATCGCCGGCTTCGCTGCGATGGGCGCCGGCCTCGGCGTCGTCGATCCCGGTGCTCTTCCGCGCCGCCGCCTCGACGCCGGCCGTCTCGGCCAGCGTCGGCCTCGCCGACCGTCTCGACGATCGGCTGGTTCGGCTTCCTCGCCGGCCCGCCCGCGATCGGGTTCGCGGCATCCGCCGTCGGACTGCGGGCGGCGCTCGGGATCGTCGTCCTCGCGACGCTCACGCTCGTGGCTCTCGCGGGCAACGCCGAGCCGGGCCGCCGCAAGGAGCGCGTCGTAGCTGCGCGGTGGCGGACGAACCCATGAGCCCGAACGCGGAGCGGGCCGGCAAGCCGGCCCGCTCCGCTCCATGACGTCTCTCGCTACTTGCCGACGGTGAAGACGCCGTTGATTCCGACCGCTACGTAGTTCGTATCTCCTGCGAACTGCGCGTTCAGCGTGTACTTGCCGGGCTTCTGGTTCAGCTTCGAGATCGTGCAGCTGACCGTCCCGTTCGCCCCGGTCGCTCCGGTGCAGCCCTGCGAGCCGAGGGTGAAGCTCACCGTCTTCCCTGCCAGTGGCCGTCCGAGGTCGTCCGTGAGCTTCGCCGCGAGCGTTACCGCCTTCGAGGGCGATGAGGTGAGGACGCCCGTGAAGGTGAGTACGGAGGCGTTCTGCGCCACTGTCACGACGGCCGACGACTCGCTCTGCGTGTAGAGGCTGTCGCCGGCGAACTTCGCCGTGATCGTGTGACTCCCAACGCTCCCGAGCGGGAATGCGTACGTCGCGGAGGCGACGCCGTTGTTCCCCGTCGTGCCCGTCGCGATCAGATTGGCGCCGTCGTAGAACCCGACCGTGCGACCCGCGACCGCACCAAGGGACACGTTGTCGCTCAGTGCGGCGCGGAGCGTGGCCGCGTCGGTGACGATGAACGTTGCCGGGCCGGTGTAGCCCGTGGTCGAGCCACGTCGGGTGACGTTGACCGAGACAGACGAGTTTCCGGTCCCGCCGTCCTTGTCCGTGACGGTCACGACCGCGGTCCGGCCTCCCGGGTTCGCGTAGCCGTGTGAGACGTCCTGCCCCGCGCCGCCGACCAGCGAATCCGGGTCACCGAAGTTCCAGGAATAGAGCAGCGAACCATTGTCGACTGCCCCGGCGTCCTGCCCGTTCGCGTGGAACGAGACGGGGACTCCCCACACCGTCGTCTTGTCCGGGCCGCCGCCGACTGTCGGGTTGACGTTGGCCACGGGCACGACGAAGTTCCGCGTCGTCTTGAGGCCCGTCGGGTCGGTGATAACGACCTTGCCCGAGCGGTCGGGTGCCGGGCTGCCGGAGAGGTTGTCGTTGAATGTGTGGTTGACGGTCTTGCCGAACGCGACGCCGCCGTCGTCGAAGCTCCACACGATGTCGAGGCCGTCGTCACCACAGGGGCTCAGGCTGCCGCCCGGGCCTGTGCCCTTGACCTTGAGCTGCACGGGCGTTCCCTCGATGCCGTTCGCCGGGATCGTGTCCATCGCCACGGTGGGCGCGATGTTGTTCGGCAGCAGGGTTCCCAGATCGGCGTTCTGGCCAGGGGCCGACAGGTTGACCGTGCTCATCGTCAGCGGTGGCAGGCTGACGAGATCCGGCAGGTCGAACGAGAGGGCTGGGGTGACCGGGATATCGGGGGCGAACGGGACCGGGTCGAAGACGAATCCTTGGGCGGAGACGTTGACGCCAAGGCCTTCCGTGATCGTGCCGGTCACGGCGCTCGACTCGTCGCCCATCGCGTAGTTGACATTCGCATTCGCCGGTAGCTCGCACGAGAGATTGACGCTCTCGTCGAGCGACTGCGGCACGCTGATAAAGGTCAAGTCCGTCGGCGGCTTGACGTCGGTCGTGCTGTCGATCGTCAGCGTCCGGTGTGAGGTGAGGCCGGTGTCGGCTAGTGCCGCGTGTGTTGAGATGACGGCGTTCAGGCTCACCTTCACGTAGCCCACGAGGATGTCGATCGGCTTGAACGAGAACACCTCCACGTTCGTGTCCTTGGAGCAATTCCCCGAGGGGAGAGGCAGGCCGCAGGACATCGAGGCACCCTCGTCCTTGTTGATGTCGAAGCCGATGCCGTACAGCGACAGGTGGCCGCTGAACATGTAGTTGACGGCCAGTGTGCCCGATGGGTTCGAGAGCGTATTCGTCAGATCGAGCGTCCTGCCCTGGCGTAGGTTCGTGTCCGTGAACGTGACGTCGTTGTGCGTCGCCTCGTTCATCGTCGCCTTCATGCTCAGATCGACACCGCCGTTGATGCTCGAGTGGACGCCGAGCGAGTCGACGTCGATGTTGCAGCACTCGAACGACTTGGTGAAGATCGTCGTGGTCGAGTTGCCCTGCAACGGAAAGTTCAGCGTCTTCGTGACCGGGGCTCCGAATGCAGGAGCCGCCAACGCCAACGCCGCCGTGAGCACGGCGGTCACGCCTAGTAACCTTCTCATTCTGCCTCCCCCGGTTCTTGTGGCCAGTGCAATCTCTCTGGTCGTGAGTACGACTTGCTCGCCGAACTCGCGGCCCTTCCGACATTACGACGGCCGTTTCGGCGGGGCTATTGGACAGACGCCCTATCTTCTGATAGGACTGCGGCCCTAGAGCGCGGAGCGGCCTCCCCCTCTAGGAGTACTGCGGCAACGGAAGCGTTGTTGTGAGCGGGGGGAGTGTTGGTGCAGTCAGGGGAGAGAGCGACAGTCGTCGCCGATCCGGCGTTGACCCGGACATCGTTCCTCGTCGTCGACCACGATCCCGAGTTCGCCGAGAGCATCTGTGAGCTCCTCCGGCTCTCCGGCTACGTCGCGCTGACAGCGGCGACGGGCGAAGAGGCCTTGCTGATGGCGCGAGAGCATCGGCCGCTCGTCGTGCTGATCGAGACGCACCTTCCCGGGCTCAATGGCTACGAGGTGTGTCGGGCGCTCCGCGACGAGTACGGCCGCGGCATCGCGATCGCCTTCGTGTCGGGGAGTCGAACGGAGGTCGCGGATGTCTCGGCGGGGTTGATCGTCGGCGCCGACGACTATCTCGCGAAGCCCTGCGACCCCGGCGAGCTGATGGCTCGTGCCGGCGCGCTCCTGCGGCGGGTTCGACCCGACGCGCCCCCCGAAGCGCCGCCCGAGGCGCCGAGGCCGTCGGCGGGCTGACCCGTCGCGAGCTCGAGATCCTGGCGCTGCTCGCGCATGGGCTCAACCAGCGCGAGATCGCGGCCGATCTCTCGATCAGCTCGAGCACCGTCGCTCGCCACATCGAGCACGTGCTCGCAAAGCTCGGCGTGCACAGCCGCACCCAGGCTGTCGCGGCCGCGTTCCGGCAGGGCCTGCTCGACTCGGCGGTGGCGCCCGATCCCCTTGCGGCTCGAGACATCACCGCGCCGCCGGCTCTGGCCGGGCAGGCGCTCGATCAGCGAAAGAGAGGCTGAAATGGCACACAGCTCCGCACTTTCACCGCGCACTCTCGTGCCTGTGCTGGCGACAACCGCCCTCGTCTGTGTCGTGTTCGCCTGGCTTCTCGTCCCCGCCGCGTCGGCGGCCGTCTTCCCGCGCGAGCGGATGGGTGTCGGCAGCGAGCGAACGACGGGTGGCGGCATTGTCGAAGGCGTACGATTTACCCCTCACTCCGCTCTCGTCGTCTGGAATCGGAAGTACAACGCCCTCACGCTTTACCTCCTGCCGCAGCGTGGCGTTACATGCTCCAAGCTGAAGCAAGAGGCTGCCAGGCCGGGACGGCTGATCCAGGTCAGCATTCCGAGCGGCAGAAAGGTGAAGGTCAACAAGCCCATGATCGCGCACGCCGTCTTCCTCCTGATCCCGCGTGACCCGACGAAACCGCAGCAGGGCTCAGGCTTGAAGAACGGCCCGAAGGTCGCGCTCAGCCGCATCGACACGTACCCGGGAGGTGTCTGGCACGGGCGCTTCACCGTGCCGCAGCTCGCGTACGGCGACGGGAAGGTGTACGCCTACAACGGGACCTTCGCCGCGCGGTGGTGCCAGTTCGCGAAGTAGACGGGCACGTCACGTGAGCGACTTCGACGTGTACTTGAGGCGCGAGGCCCCTGTCCGCGTGTCACCAGGTGATCGCGACCGCCTCGGTGTAGGCAGACGGGATAGCGATTGCGTCGCCCGTCCCGAGCCGGTCGTGCTTACGTACGAGGTCGCGCTTGAGCGCCCGGCGCGCGGCGTCGGTGTCGAGCGCCGCGAAGGCCTTCAGCGTCGGCCCGCTGAGCCGGGGCTCTAACCTGAACTACCTCTCAGGTTGGTTTGCCAAACCTTCCCGGACCACGTCCGCGCAGGCTTACACACGGTGGCAGGAGAGCTGGCGTTTCCCGGCGGCCGAGTGCCTTTGCCATCGTCGTGTCCACTCTTGCTCGGGCCAGCACCATCATGAACCATCCCCGCCGAAACCGGTAGCGGGATCGTCGCTCGCGCGCATCAATTGTCAGCTCTCCGCCTCCGGGGCGCGCTCACGTTCTCGGCGTGCGCCGCCGATATCCCATTCAAAGGGAGGCGCGATGGAGGAATTCACGGAACCGGGACTGTTGTCCGACGACGAGCTCCTCGAGCTCCGGGATGCGTTGGCGGAGGAGCTTCACTGGCTCTGTCTGCGCCGTTGGGTGCTGTTCGACCAGATCGATCTTCTGCGCTCCGAGAAGGTGCGCCGCCTGCGGGAGAGCCTCGCGTCGTCCGGGACGGTGGAAGCGCTGGTCGCCGAGCCGGACTACCGATCGCTCGCGAGACGGTAGCGAGACTTCTCGGGCTCGGGGAACACGGACACGGTTCGCTGGGAGCGCGAGCAGCCTCTGGCGCCGTTGCCGCACGTCCGCTCGCTCGGGATCGACGGGATCCGGACGCTCCTCGTCTCGACGAAGAGTGTCGAGGACGATGTCTCGCTGCGCCGGCAGTTCGTGTGGGTGCGCTTGCAGGCAGTCCGGGAGGAGGTCAGCCGTCGCTTCGACGCCGACGCCTGACCGATGAGATCTCCGCCTCGTGACGGTCGTAGCGGGTAAGACCACCGCCAGACCGGATCGAAGGAGGCGCCGATGACGAACGAGCCACTCACGGAGCTCGACCCACGCTTCAGCGACCCTGACGCAGTCGCGACGGAATGGGAGGAAACGCGCCGCGCTCTCGAAGCGGCCGAGCTGTTCTGGATCTCGACCGTCCGCGCGGACGGTCGGCCGCATCTCACGCCACTCGTCGCCGTCTGGCTCGACGATGCGATCTACTTCGCCACCGGCCCCCACGAGCAGAAGGCCGCGAACCTGCGAACCAATCGGAACGTGATCCTGACGACCGGCTGCAACGACTGGGAACGAGGGGTCGACATCGTGGTCGAGGGTGAGGCCAACCCGGTGACGGACGAGACTCTCCTGGAGCGTCTCGCAGAGTCATGGGCGACGAAGTGGGACGGGCGCTGGCAGTACGAGGTACACGACAATGGCTTCCGGCACGAGGCCGGGAGCGGCCCGGTCATCGTCTTCGGGGTGACACCGGCGAAGGTCTTCACCTTTGCCAAAGGCACGTTCGCCCAGACACGCCACCGGTTCTAGACGCCCGCGCGCGCCACTTATCCCGACGCCTCGTGAGGACGGGAACACCGTGCCCAAAGCGCTCGTTGAACGAAGTAGCCCTGCCACCCCAATGTGTAAGGAGTCGTTCGACGATGAGTGAAGCGGAGAACCTGTTCGGTGAAGAGCACGTTCGGCGGTATCGGGAGACCGATGGTGAGGTCGGCTACATCTGGCGTCGCGGATCGAAGATCCTGCTGCTCACCACGACGGGTCGAACGTCCGGCGAGCAGCGAACGACACCGTTGATCTACGAGGAGGCGGGCGACCGGCTCGTGATCGTTGCGTCGAAGGGCGGATCGCCGGAGGATCCGGGTTGGTACCGGAACCTCGTCAAGGATCCTCAGGTCGAGCTCCAGGTGAAGGGCGACGTCTTCCCGGCTCACGCTCGGACCGCGACGGGTGACGAGCGTGAGGAGCTGTGGGAGCTCGCCGCGCGGCAGTGGCCGGACTACGACGCCTACCAGCAGAAGACCGACCGCGAGATCCCGGTGGTAGTGCTCGAGCGCGACTAGGCCGGCGTCAGACGAGCGACGTTCCCCCGGCCAGCGCTTCGACGGGGCGATCGCCGCGTTCGAGGCGGCAACTGGCTCTTCCTCGCGTTCGGACAGCTTGTGAGATCGTTCGCCGGATGAACACGGCCGACCTGGGAGGGCCAGATGAGTGCGAACGTCGATGACGCGAGCGGAGCGACCGACGATCGGAAGAGGGCCGAGCCACCGCCACGATTGACCGGGTACAAGCTGCTCGGGCTCGCGTTGCTCGTCGTCGTCCTCGTCCAGGCGGCCTTTGTCAGCTCCTACGTCGGGGCGCTGCACTCACCGAAGCCGCGCGACCTCCAGGTCGGCGTCGTCGGCCCGGCCCCTCTTGCCGCTGCCGTCGCGAAGCAGGTCGGCTTCGAGCTCGTCCCATTCGCCGACGAGGCAGCAGCGCGTGACGCAATCGATCACCGCTCGATCGAAGGCGCGTTCATCGGAGCGCCGGGCGGCTCGACGCTGCTGGTCGTCCCTGCTGCGGGTGCGGTCATGGCCAACGGTCTCACGAACGCATTCGGGGCCGGAGCCGCGGTGGCGCACCAGAAGCTCACCGTCGTCCAGGTCCATCCACTGCCACCGGGCGACTCGGGTGGCGCCACGTCCTTCCTGGTCGTGATGGCGCTCGTCGTCGGGGGCTACCTCGCCGCCACGATCTCGCTCGTCTTCGGCGGCGGCGCCACGCGTCACCGGCGACTGCTCGCGCTCGCCATCGTCGCGGCCGTCGGCTCGTTGGTCACCGATCTCATCGCCGGTCCCGTCATCGGCGCGCTTCCGTCCTCGAAGTTCGTGGCGCTCTGGGCGGTGTTCATGCTCGTGATGACGGCGGTCGCGTTCTCGACGGCGGGCCTGCAGACGCTCTTCGGGCCTGCGGGGACCTTGATCGTGGTGGTCGTGTTCGTGATCTTCGGCGCACCCGCTGCCGGCGGCACGGTGCCGAGCGCCTTCCTGCCCGAGTTCTGGCGCATGTTCGGGCCGTACCTCCCGGCCGGAGCGGGCACGACCGTCGTTCGCAACACGGTCTACTTCGGCGCCAACGAAATCGGGGTTGCCCTCCTCGTCCTCGCTGCGTACCTCGTCGCCGGCGCGCTGGTCGTGGTGGCACGCCGACGGACCCAGACCGCCGGCTCAGCCGATGCCGACGCCGCAGCCGCCGTGGGCAGCACGGTCGTCGTCTAGGTCGACGCGGCAGGCGCGCAACTTCACGGCGGCCTGACCTGGGCTGGCGTGACGAAACCTGACCAAGAACGAGGATTTGGTTGCCGTCTCGGCCTAGACATGCCAGAAGGGCTTGGAATGGAGCGCGAGCGACGGGACTCGAACCCGCGACCTCCGGCGTGACAGGCCGCGCCGCACGCGGCGACGCTCGGCGACGGAGGGCGACGATCGCGGATATTTGCAGGGGTTCGCCCGAGCGGGCTACGGTTTCAAGCGGCCGCCGGGTCGGGTCGTTCGTGTCGTTTGGGCCACTATCGGGCCACGTCCGCGGTACGGGGTAGCGAGCGAGCATGAGCGCGCCGCGCGCGGCAGACCTGTACGGCGTCGGTGGAGGCGAGGGCCCATGCCACCAGGACCGGTTGGAACGCCAGCCGGACGGCCCTCTTGGTGTCGGTGTCGAGCCCGAAGGCGTCGACGCGCCCGGTGTACTGCCCAATGTTGCCGGGGAACACGGCGACGAAGAAGGCGGCCGCGGCCGTGCCGACGACGGCGCGGGCGGGTTGCTTCCAGGTCGCCACCAGCGCGGCGCCCAACGCGAGCTCGACGACCCCGGACACCACGACCACGGCATCGGGATCAGCCGGGAACCATTCGGGGACCTGGGCCTGGAACTCCTCGCGCTGCTTTGTGAGATGGCCTGTCCCGGCCGTGAGCAGGGCGGCGCCGAGCGCGACCTGACCGATCGCCCCCAGGGCTTGGCGCGTCGTCGAGGTCGATGCCATGTCGTCAGGGTATTCCTCGAGCCCCGCCGTTGCCGACGAGGTCTGACGTTCCCCGCCGTGCGCGTGCACCGCGGGCGGCTGAGCCGAGGCTAGGATGCCGGCGACCGTGTCCGACGAGGAAGGGGCGTTACAGAGGATGGACGTGCTTGGGTACGCCGACGGGACATGGGTGATCGCGGCTCTCGTCCTCGCGCTCTACGTGCTCGTGATCTGGATGTTGCTGGAGATCATGTTCAGGGCCGACTTCTCCGGCGGGATGAAGGTTGCCTGGATCATCGTCGGGCTGCTCCTCGCCCCGGTGGCGGTGCCGGTCTGGTTCCTCTGGGTCAGGAACAAGGACTACTCGCGCGCGTAGCGAGTCGGCTGGCAGGTGCTCGCCCTCAACCTCTTCGGCCTCGTCCTCGCGTTCGGTGCGGCACCGACCGCCGCGCCGTCCGTGACGCCGCCGCCGATGGAGGTGGTGCGTCCGGCGAAGAAGACACTGGTCGTGCACGCGGCACCTTGGAGCGCAGCCCGTGTTCGCGTCGGCCCGCGGACCGAGTACGGCAAGCCGATCCGCTATGTCGTCGTCAAACGGCGAGGCACGTGGCTGGGCGTGATTACGCCGGCCGTGCCCAACGGCAGGATCGGCTGGGTGAAGGAGAGCTCGGTGCGCCGCGCGCGGTTCGTTCGCGAGCGCGTCGAGGTCGACCTGTCGCGGCGCCTCCTGCGGGTTCTCAGGGACGAGCGGGTCGTGCTCGAGACGAAGGTCGGCGTCGGAGCCGCGGGGTCGCCGACGCCGATCGGATCCTTCGCGATCACGGACAAGTTCCCTGGCAAGAGGCTCGGGTCGGTTTACGGGTGCTGCGTGCTCGTCCTCTCAGGGCATCAGCCGCGTCCCCCGCGCGGCTGGACAGCGGTCGACTACCGGCTCGCGATCCACGGCGGGGACGGGCGCACGATCGGCAGGCCGATCTCCGCCGGGTGCGTGCACGTGCGAGCGGCGACGCTCAGCTTCCTGATGAAACGGCTCCCAGCGGGGACGCCCGTGCTGATCCACCCCTGATCCCGTTGTGAGGAGTCCAGACCGTCTGGACTGCGCCAACGTCCGATAGGTGTTGGGAGTGCCTACCTCAACGCGCGGCATGAAACCGCTTCAGGGTCGATCACCGACGTAGCGCCCGTCTCCCAGTCAACCAGCACGCCGGTCTCCGTGACGCCAAGGTCATCTCACGCCCCTACCGTCTTGGCTTTGACGAACATGGGCCGGGGGCGTACGTTCCTGGGGCCGCCCAGCAGTTCACCCGCGAATACCCGCCGTCAACTCTGAGCGGCAGGGAGAAACGTCATGACTAGACGCATGTTCGGGCGCCTGGGATGGCTCATCGGCGCAGGCGCCGCCACGTGCGCGATCCTCACTGCGGTCGCACTCGCAGCGTCGGCTGCGAGCCCGCCCTCCTCCACAAGCACCGCGACCGCACAGCTCCGGCTCGAGACCGGGACGCAGGCGCTGACACTGCCGGTCGATTCCTTCTCCTGGGGCGTCACTGCCGAAACGAGCTGGACGAAGGGAGGCGGAGCGTCGGTGGGCAAGCCCAACCCGGACGAGATCACTCTCACGCACACCGTCGACGCAGCGTCGATCTCGTTGCTGAAGTTCATCGCGCAGGGCAAGGCATTTCCGACTGGCGTCCTGACGGTGATCTCGGGGAGCGGGGCCAACAGCACGAAGTTCGTCTACGAGATGGAAGGACTCTTCGTCACGTCCCTCCGTCAGAGCAGCGAAGGCGCCGCGCCGGCAGACGAGGTCTCGTTCGTGTTCAAGGCGGTGAAGCTCACGTTCACCGACTCCGCCGGGAACAGCACCACGGGCAGCTGGGACATCCCCTCTGGAGCCGTCTCGTAGAACGACGCCAAAGGATCGTGCTCGACCACCTGCGCGGGCCGGCCCTGCAGCCTCTGGGGAGAGGTCTCGGCCCTCTCCCCAGGGGCCTTCCTCTTCGAGGTTCCTTGCTGTTGCAGAAACGGCTTGAATAGCGAGGTTCTGAGACGGGAGCGACGGGACTCGAACCCGCGACCTCCGGCGTGACAGGCCGGGACGACGGTCGTCAGCGGAGGTCGCGGGAGGTCGAAATGGCGTGTTCAGGCGGTTCGGGCGGAGTAGCACTGGGTCGCGGTTTGTCGGTGTTGGTGTGCGTGACCTGACCGGGACCTGACTCGCCATTTTCGGCCGGTGGCTGAGGCTTCGCATCGGGGGCAAGGGAACGGGTTGCGAGGCCTGAGGAGTGCGAACTCCGATCATCGAAGCCGGCGGTCGCTTTCGGGTGGAGGTGCATTTCGCGCAAGGCGAGCATCGGGTCCGGCCGGTCTCACTGCAAATTTTGCCTGACTGCTAGAGCTTCACAGACAGGGACTTGATCAGACCGGAGTTCGAGGCCGGGGCACTTTGCCGGCAATTGCCCGGATGCTCGGCACTCGCGCTGGCGTGGCGCTACCGGGTGCATGGCGCTGGCTGAGCCTCACGCCTTCGGCTCGTATCTCCTTCGTAGCTGAGCGAGCGCTCGATGCAATGCCACCTCGACAGCGTTCGTCGACTGCCCCAGGAGCGCGGCGATGTCCTTCACCTTCAGGTCGGCCCCGTAGCGAAGCGCGATCAACTCGCGGTCGCGAACGCCTGAGGGCCGCGACTCGCGTCCGCGAGGTCGAGCCGGAGGATCGCGAGGTCGGTCTGGCCCGGATCGCCGGCGCCGTCGAGCAGCGCCTCGTCGTCGGTCGGAACCTCGACCCCGCGTCCGCGGAGATGGTCGTCGGCACAACGGCGGGCGATGCCGACGAGCCACGCCGCCGGCGTCCCTCGGGCTGGGTCGAAGCTCTGCCGATAACGGAGGGCCCGCTCGAACGTCTCACTCGTCACGTCCTCCGCGTCGGCCCCGTCGCCGAGGCGGTACGCCGCATACGCGTACACGCGCCGAACGAGGGGCGCCGGATCGCGCAACGGGTCATTCACGCAGCGTGCCGCTCGTCGCGAGGTGCCCGGTCCATCAGGCACCATTCTCATGGAACGGCACGAGTGCGCAGGACAAACGCTTCACGAACGTGCCGACATTCGGCCGTCAACGCCCGTGGCGGCGGAGCAGACCCGGCCGAGTCCGGCGTTCCGGCCGGGGAGGCAGATCCTCCCCCGGCGAGCAGTGCCGGCGGGCACCGTCGACGTGAGCCAGCGGCCGATCTCTGCGTCACCCACAGCCGCGACCGCAGCCGAGAGCCCGGCGCCACGCACGGCCGGCGCATGTGCATCGCTCGCGATGCAGTGGGCCAACTCGAGCTCCAGCAACCGGCGCGAACACGCAGCGCTCGTCGGCCGAGCCGCCCATCCACCGACGCGGCGGTCAGCTGCACGATTCCGCCCATCCGCACGATGTCGGTGAGTAACTCCGGTCGCTCCTGTACTTCGGTGTTTCGCTCGGGATGCGCGATCACCGCCACGACACGCTCCGCCGAGAGCTCGAAGATAGTCTGGGCGAGCGCCAGCGGCCAGCCGATGGAGGGAGTCTCGAGCAAGAGCAGTCGAGGGTTGCCACCGAGCCCGAACCTCGCCCGTGTCCCGGCCGACGAGTCGCGGCAGAGCGTCGAGCGCGATCTCTGCTCCTCCCCGGACGTCGAGCGGGATTCCGCGCGTCGTCGAGCGCCGCGCGCACCGAGAACCGAGCAGCCTCCATCTCTTCCGGCGTCGTCCGATAGTCGTCGCGAACATGCGGGGTCGCCGCCACAATCCGCACCCCGTCGTCCGCCATCGCCCGCGCGATCAAGAGCGACTCGGCGAGGTCGCGGGCGCCATCGTCCAGGCCGGGCAACAGGTGCGAATGAAGGTCGATCACGGGCCGAGGGTAGCGCGGCGCGTTCTGACAGTCCGACAGCCGTCTCGATGGGACTCGACCGTCGACAAAGGGTTGCAACCTCGCCCGACTGCGGTTAGGCTCGCTCCGAGGGGTACGGGTAGGGCAGAGCGGCGTGTCCGGCTCTGTGGCAACTTTGCTGGACGACGAGAATTCGCCTAGGGTGAAGACAACTTACGTACGGCGGTTCTGAATGGCCAGCTCTGTGGCACCTCTGCGAGCACTCAAAGATGTGAGGGGGAAGCGGTTACGGTGGAAGCGGCACATCATGAGGCGTCACTTGCGACCTATCTCCGCGTCCTCCGACGCCGCAGGTGGATCGTGCTCACGTGCGCGATCGTCGTTCCTGTCGCCGCGCTGTTCTTCTCTCTCACGGCAGCCGACGCGGTACGAGGCATCCGCCGACGTGCTGCTCTCCCGCCAGAACCTGGGCAGCATCCTCACCGGCACCACCGACCTCACGCTCGCCAACAACACCAGCCTGACCGGCGACCCAGGCAGCGCTCGCCCACACGCCCGACGTCGCGCGCCGGGCGCTCGCCATCGCGAGAGTCGACCGATCTGACGCCCGGCGAGCTGCTCAACAGCTCGAGCGTCGCGCCGAAGGGCACCACCGACATCCTCGGGTTTCACGTCACGAACGCCGACCCGCGACGGGCCGAGTTGCTCGCGACCTCTCTCGCCCAGGCGTACGTCGCCTACCGGGAGGCACTCGACACGAGATCGCTCGCCAAGGCGCGACGCGATGTGGCGACCACGCTTCGACGAGCTGCGGGCGCAAGGACAGGAGGGTTCCGCCCTTTACACCTCGCTCAGCGAGAAAGAGCAACAGCTGCAGACGCTCCTGACGCTGCAGACCTCGCAGGCGAACGTGACACGTCGCGCCGACGACGCGGCCCAGGTGGCGCCTACGCCGGCGCGAAACGCGATCCTCGGCCTGGCGCTCGGACTCGTGCTCGGCGTCGGCCTCGCATTCGGCATCGACGCCCTCGACACGCGCATCCGCTCGGCCGGCGCGATCGGCGAGCGGCTCGGCCTGCCCATGCTCGCCCGCGTCCCGCCACCGCCGAGGACGCTCGCGAAGGAGAACCGCCTCGTGATGCTCGCGCAGCCGACGGGGCCGCACGCGGAGGCATTCAGGATGCTGCGCACGAACCTCGAGTTCGCGGCACTCGAGGGCGATCGCGTCCACTCCTCATCGTCACGAGCGCGATCGAGGAGGAGGGCAAGTCGACGACAGCGGCGAACCTCGCGATCGTCGAGGCCCGCGCCGGCCGCCGGGTCTGCCTCGTCGATCTCGACCTGCGACGTCCCTATCTCGATCGCTTCTTCTCACTGCTCCACGCGGAGGGGATCACCAACGTCGCCCTCGGGACGCTCACGCTCGAGGACGCGCTGCACCGGATCGACCTCGGCATGGGGAGCCCCGGCCACGAACGGAAGCGTGACCCTGCAGGCCAACGGCACCGGCGAAAGAGGGTCGCTCGACGTACTGACGCGGGGCCGCTGCCACCCGACCCGGGCGAATTCGTCGGCACCAGGAAGCTCGCGGAGATCCTCGGCCGGCTTCGCACCTCGCTACGACCTCGTCATCCTCGACACGCCGCCGCTCCTGCGGGTCAGCGACGCGATGACGCTGTCGGCGCACGCCGACGGAATCCTCGTCGTCACGCAGGTTGAACGTCGTGCGTCGACCGATGCTGGGCGAGCTGCGGCGGCAACTCGAGACCGCGCCCGCGCCGAAACTCGGGCTACATCGCGACCGGCGCGGGAGGCGACCCAGCCGGCTACGGAGCAGGCTACGGCTACCCGTACGGCGGCTACGGCTACGGAACCCCCGAGAACACGACGCTCCGTGAGCCAGGGCAACGGATGCGGAAGCGGACCCGTCCTCCGGTCGACGGTCGAGGAGCTCGATTGACGCTCGACGTACGGAACGGCACGCTCGGCCCGAGCTGCAAGTTCCAGCCGCCGGATGTGTCGGCAGCGATGGCGCTCGAGAGCGTCCTCGACGACCGCACCCGAGCGCGGCTCGAGAAGCGACGCGCCGGCAAGGGCCATCCGCGCGGCTGGGTCATGCGGCGCGCGCTCGCGACTGCGGACATGATCGGGATCCTGTGCGCGTTCGCGCTGACGCAGTCTGTCTTCGCGGGCAATCGACGTCCCCGTCGATCGTGTCAGCACGGAAGCTCGAGATCGTGCTGTTTGCGCTGTCGCTGCCGCTCTGGGTCGTGCTCGGACGACTCTACGGCCTCTACTCCGGCGACGAGGAGCGCGCGAACCACTCGACGGTCGACGATTTCTTCGGCGTCTTCAACATGCTCACGGTCGGCGCGTGGATGCTCTTCGCATTCGCCTACGCGACCGACTTCGCGCACCCGAGCTTCCCGAAGCTCGTCCTCTTCTGGCTGCTCGCGATCGTCCTCGTCAGTCGTCGCGCGCACGGTCGCCCGGTCGCTCTGCCGCCGTACGGACGCCTACATCCAGAACACGCTCATCGTCGGCGCCGGCCACGTCGGGCAGCAGGTCGCGCGCAAGCTGCTGCAGCACCCCGAGTACGGGGTCAACGTGGTCGGCTTCGTCGACGAGCACCCGCGCGAGCGCGAGGAGGGCCTCGGCGACCTGACCGTGCTCGGCTCGACCGAGCAGCTGCCGGAGCTCGTCGAGCGCGCTCGAAGTCGAGCGCGTGATCGTCGCCTTCTCGCAGCACGAGCACGACGAGACGCTCGAGCTCATCCGGAACCTCAACGACCTCGACGTGCAGGTCGACATCGTGCCGCGGCTGTTCGAGGTGCTCGGCCCGCACATGCGGGTCCACACGGCCGAGGGGATGCCGCTTCTCGGCCTGCCGCCCGCGCGCCTGTCCGACTCGTCGCGCTTCCTCAAGCGCGCGCTCGACCTCGTCGTCTCGGCTTCGCGCTCGTGTCCTGCTCGCCGCTGTTCGCCTGCCGTCGCGGTCGCGATCAAGCTCGACTCGCCCGGGCCGGTGTTCTTCCGGCAGGCGCGGATGGGCCGCGACGGGACGTTCACGATCTTCAAGTTCCGCACGATGGTCGCCGACGCCGACGCACGGAAGCACGAGGTCGCGCACCTCAACAAGCACCTCGACGGCGACGCACCGGATGTTCAAGGTCCCCGACGACCCGCGCGTCACGCGCGTCGGCCGGTTCCTGCGCCGCTACTCGCTCGACGAGCTGCCGCAGCTCCTCAACGTCCTCCGCGGCGAGATGAGCCTCGTCGGGCCGCGGCCGCTGATCCTCGACGAGGACCGAGCACGTCGACGGCTGGGCGCGCCGCGGCTCGACCTGAAGCCCGGGATCACCGGCCTCTGGCAGGTGCTCGGCCGCGACGACATCCCGTTCGAGGAGATGGTCGGGCTCGACTACCTCTACGTGACGAGCTGGTCGCTCGCGGACGATCTGAAGCTGATCGTGCAGACGATCCCGGTGCTGGTTCGCCAGCATTCGGCCTGAGATCGTGGCCGCTCCCGTTGCCCACGTGCGACGTGCTCGGCGTCCGTTGCGTGCGTGGGCGACGTGTCCGCTGCGGCCGACAGCGGTGATGGACGCGTCGCGCTCTCGGGCGCTGGAGGCTACGGCGATCTTCTGCAACGTGCACGTCCTGATGACGGCTCGGCGACAGCCCGACGTGATGCGGGCCTCGCAGGGAGCGTGGATAGTCTTCCCGGACGGCGCCCCTATCGCGTGGTTTGAGCGTCGGTCGGCGATGCAGCGAGGCACGAGCGTATCGGCGGCCCCGATCTCATGCCGGCGGTCATCGACCGGCGGGCGAACGAGCGCATCCGGCACGCCCTTTTCGGCTCGACGCCGGCGGTCGTCGCGGAACTCGAGCCGCCTACGGCATCGGTTTCCCGACGTCGAGATCGTGGCGACGCACGCACCAGCTCCCGGCGAGGAGGACGACGTGAAATTGCTCTTCGCCAGGTCGCTGCCGCACGAGCCGCACGTCGTGTGGTGTGCCCTCGGGCGCGCCCAAACAGGAGCTCTGGATGGCCCGCCACAGCGCCGCACCTCGCGCCCGCTCTAGTGCTTGGCGTCGGAGCGGCATTCGATTTCCACGCAGGCACGAAGGCTCGTGCTCCTCTGTGGATGCAGTCCCTCGGGGTCGAGTGGCTCGATCGACTTGACGGATCCAGGCGTTTGGGTAGACGATACGTGGTGACGAATGCGCAATTCGCGCGTTCTGGTCCTCCAGAACGCTTCATTCCTCTCCGCCAGGAGAATAGGTCGCTTCCATGGTTGAAACGTCCACCGGTGACATCTTCAATGGTTTGGCGATTCTCGCTCGCCGGAGCCCTGTCGCTCGCGGCAGGAGCTCCTCGTCGCCGGCCCTCCGATTGCGGGCGATTCTGTCGCCGGTGTTGCTGCTCGCTGGCGTCGCCGCCTCGTTGTTGCGCGAGCCAGCGACGCCGCGGTCCTGATCATGGCGGTCGGCATCAGCAAGCGTCGACTTCTCGGACGCGTCGCTGTCGGACCCGACGAGTGCCTACGCTGGCTCACGGCCGCGATCGTAGCGCATTGTGATCGTTGTCGCTGACGAGCTCCGCCAGCCGACGAACTCGTGAACGTCGCGGGTCATCTCCTCGTAGCATCTTTTCCCTGTATGCCGTGCTGTCGGTCTTTTGGTACTCGACCGACGCCTCGCCGCCGTTCAGAACGTGCTCGTCTACGTGGCGTTCGCTCTCGTCTTCGTTGTCGCGGTTAGGGCGACGAGTTCCGGAGATCTCACACTTCGCTCGCCTTCGCAACGCCCTCTTCTGGCAACGTCCTACCGCCGCGGTCTCTACGCCGGAAGTCTCGCGCTAGGGGGCTTGAGCGGGGGCACCGTCGTCGGTTCTCGGTCATATGCACTGTTCGCCGTGACAGGCGTCGCTTGGGGCGCCGCATTAGGTCGCTATGGCTATCGCCGCGAGGCCGGCTTGGCAGCAGTATCGCTGCTGCTCATCCTGCTGAGCCTGTCGCGCCTGGCGTTCGCTGCGGGATTGCTGATCGTCGTGCTCGCCGCCGTTGATTTCCGTACACCGGCACGGGTCGACCGATCAATCCTACTCATCGCGATGATCGCCGTGATCGGATATTCAGCAGTCGCCTGGTTCCCTCCGCTTGCGAGCCGTTTTAGCGCGGGCGACGTCGTCTGCGTCGGTGGCGGCGATATCGCTCAACGTGGAGGGCAGGAGCCGATACTCGTCAATGACGTGGCATTCAGCAATGTCTTCACCCTGGTTCGGCGGCGGTGCGGGATCCGCTGAGGAAGCGATCGCAGCAGGGCTCGGGTAGCCGAATCACCCCCACAATGACTACCTTCGAATCTTTCACGATTTCGGGGTCGTCGGACTCCTGTTGTTCTCGCTTGGGCTGTTCTTCCTCTTCCGGCTGACATGGACGAGGATGGTCTCGACGGGGCGCGGCAAGTCTCGAGCGCTTCACCTGGCCGCCCTGCTCGAGCTCATCGCGCTCATCGTCTCTATGACAACAGACAATGCCGTCATTTATCTCTTCTTCGTGATTCCTGTCGCGCTGATCGTCGGGTCCTCGATCGGCCTTCCGACCTCGACACCGTCGGATCGACGAGTGCGGTCTGAGCCATCTGTTCAGGCTGTGACGGCTGAATGAGAGTCGCGTTCGTCACAAACCGCCCTGCTCATTACCGGCTCCCTATCTTCCAGTTGCTCGCCAAGCAATGGGACGTTGATTTCTTCTTCACGGCGAAATCGGAGGGACGGTGGTGGACGCCCGAACATGTGGAGGACACAGCTGGCCTAAAGGCGGCCGTCGAGGTGTCTGCTGTTGGACTGTTCCGAACGCTCAGGAAGGGCAACTACGACTGCATAGTCGCAAGCCTTACTGGACGTACACACCTCGCAGCAACCGCGACCGCAGTCGACATCAGCGGATGTCCCTTCGCTCTGTGGGTCGAATTATGGGAGTATCCCGGCTCCGTCATCCATGCTCTCGGACGCCCGCTCGTCAATCATCTCTTGAGACGAGCCGATGCTCTCGTAGCGGGCGGGACGCATACAGCCGCATGGATTCACCGTGAAGGTGGCACCAGCGGTCAGATCTTCGTTCTACAAAACCCGGTCGACAACTCGCATTTCGGTCAGCAGATCCCGGCCGACCAAGTGGCCGCCATCCGATCGTCGTTCGACCTCGACGTCGACGTGATCGGCTGCTTCGTTGGCCGCCTCGAACCCGAGAAGGGTTTGCCCGTCTTGTTGAGGGCGGTCTCTCGGCTTCATCGCCGAGTCGGGATCGTCATCGTAGGGTCAGGCTCGAGTACAAGCGAGATCGATGGACTGGTGGCGGAGCTGGGAATCCACGACCGCGTCTGCACGATCGGCTGGGTTAGCCAGGAGGATCTGCCCATCCGGTACCGCGCTTGCGACTTTCTCGTCCTTCCTTCCGTCTCGACGCGCGATGTACGAGAGACGTGGGGACTAGTGGCAAACGAAGCAATGATCGGCGGTCTGCCCATCGTCGCAACGGATGCCGTCGGTGCAGCGGCAGGAGGGCTCATCGTGGATGGGGTGACCGGGCTAGTCGTGCCTGAGAGAGACCCAGATGCGCTCGCGGCAGGCGATCGAGACGCTTTCCGCCGACCCAGCTCTGCGCTCTAGACTCGGCCAAGCCGGTAGGGAGCGAGCCGGGGAGTACACGTTCGAACGTGCAGCGGAGACATTCGCGACAGCCGTGGGGCACGCGGTCGAGTCAAGGCGCCCGGTTGAATAGTCGGCCCGATGAAGTCAGGGTAGACGCGGGCACTGGTCGCATGCCCCGTCGCCCCTTTGCTTGGGGACTCATCGACCAGACACTTGCATCGGCGACGACCTTTGCACTCACGCTTGCGGCCGCTCGCGAGATTGGGCCTGCGGGCGTTGGGGCTGTAGCGGTTCCGTATGCCGCCCTGCTGGTCGCGCTGGGGCTCCAGCGCGCTCTGCTCGTTGATCCGTATATGACTCGGCGAACCAGCGGTGAGGTCGATGACAACCGAGCGCTGGGAGCCAGCATGACTCTCTCCGTTGGCGGTGGCATTGTGGCGACACTCGCGTTCGTCAGCGTCGGGCTCAGTTTCCGGGGAACAATAGGCTCGGGATTCCTAGCGTTCGCTCCGTGGCTAATACCGGCGCTCACGCTTGGTCTTCTGAGACCTGCTGCATTTCGCGCCGGCCAAGGAGAAATCGCAGCCCTCGGGAGCGGATTCATGCTCGGAACCTTCGTACTCGCAGTCTATTTCGGACTACAGGGCAGCATCGCCACGCTGGTCGCGGCTTGGGGAATGGGTAGCCTCGTCGCTTCTGGCTGGTTGCTCGTCGCTGGCCAAGGATCGCGACTGGCGAGCCCTCTGTCGGCGGCTCGGTGGTGGAGAGCCGAGGCCATGCACTTTGGCGGCTGGCTCGTGCTCGGCACGATCGCCTGGTCTCTCTTCTCGTACGGCCTGGTAGCAGGGCTCGCGGCGGTGACGGGTGTCGCGGCGGTCGGTGGCTATCGAGCCATCGAGTCCATCTTCTCACCTCTGTCACTTCTCGCTCCCGCGCTCGCCAACCCCGGATTTAAGGCAATGCGGGACGCCTGGGCAGAACACCCACGTGAAGCTTTGCGCCTCGCTTACCGCCTAAGCGCGGTAGCGGTCGGCTGCATGTTGACGTACACGCTGGTAGTCGGCGTGGGAAAGGACATCGTCTTCCAGCTCTACGGAGAGGAGTTCAGGAGGTATTCCAGCCTCATCGTGCCCGTCGCAATTGGCCAAACCCTTGCTGCTGGCTCGATCGGCTTCGTGACCCTCCTGAAGGTAGCCCGGCAAGGTCGCGATGCAGTTGTTGCCGGGGCAGGTGGTGCCTTCCTTGCACTGCTGGTGGGACTGCCGCTAGGCGCACTGCTCGGGATAACGGGAGCGGCCTGGGGGATCGCGATCTCGTTTGCGCCACCACTCCTCTGGGCTGCGAGAAGGGCAGCCGCATCAACCCGCGATGGAGGCACCGTTGACGTGTATCGTGCCCCACCTCCTCGACTCCAAGCGTGAGTAGTCAGAAAGTCACGTTGGGCATTTCCGCCTGCGGCGACAAGGTGTTGCGTGACTCAAGATGCCGTGTGCGCCATGAGGCGATCCCCGTGTTTGAGCCATCCGAGCGGATCGTCACAGAATGACTGCGAACCGTTCACTTCGTGCCCCGAGCGTAAACGCCGGACCCCCGCAGCGCATCCCCGTTCTCTATGTCGGGGGCATGGGCCGTGGAGGAAGCACCGTACTCAGTGCGGTGCTTGGCGGTATCCCTAGATTCGCCGCGGTTGGGGAACTCCGGGGTGTATGGGAGGCGCTCAGGACGAACGAACTTTGCGGCTGTGGCGCGGAATTTCACGCGTGTTCGTTCTGGCGTCAGGTGGGTGACAGGGCGTTCGGTGGATGGCATAGGATCGATCCAGATTGTTTGCGGGCAGCGGACGAA
>CAVOLH010000004.1:0-148450 GCA_963696755.1 uncultured Thermoleophilia bacterium
ACGAGACCACCAGCGTCTCGGTGCCGGTTCGAGTGCCCGGCGAGTTGGGACGGGCACGCACCTCCTGAGGTTTCCAGCTGCGGTCTGTGTGCCAAACGCCGTGCCCGTGTGGCCAGGCGCCCGGCGCCCACGTTTCGGAGCGGGTTGCAGTTCCGTTCCCGTTTTGGTCGTGTGTTCGCCCTGGCATAGTCGTCAGCGGCAGCCTCTCGAGCTTGTCGGCTGCGAGCTGATGGCGATGTTCTGATCGGTAGGTACATTCGTCTCCTCCTCTCCACGGAATAGGCGGGGCTGGGCCGGTTTGGCCATGGATGCCAGCGGAGGCAGATGGAACGTCCACCATGGGTGCTCCTTTCGAGTGATGAGCGTTGACGCGCCTTGAAGCTGCCGTTGGCCGGTTTTGAGGGACGCTGCGGCGCCCCTTGCGGGGACGGGCCGACCTGTAGCCTTTAGGCGCGCTTGCGGGCTATGCGCCGAGGAAGCCGACGCCGCTAATCGCGACGAATGGCTGCGCGACGCAAGGCCCGAGCGGTGTGTGCCACATGCCGATGTGCACGTGCATCCGCAGCCTCCTCTCCGCGTGAACGGGTCTTTAGCCCTATCAATGAAGCTCGACGATTCAAGCAGGTTCGCCCGGCGTTGTCAAGGTGGTCTGGCGCTCCTCTCAAACCTCGGGAGACGCTCCGAACGTCGGGCAGATGGGCCCTTGGGAAGCACGGGTGGCCGTTGTCATTCCTGCGTGATGATCGCTGTCCGTGATGCTCTCGGCAGACGGTGCCAGCTGAACGGCCGGATTGGGCTCGATGAGCAACGATAATCATCTCGCCGATTCGCGGTACGACCCGCTTCGGGCAAGTAGCGAGGGTTGTGGAAGCGCCGCGTCGACGTGAGCTGGATGGCTCGACAGGCCTGCCCGAGGGTGTGGACGGCGAGCATCTGGCGCAGTAGATGAGCCTGATCGGCGGTGTTCGTGTTCAACTGTGACACGAGTTCGAGGAACTTCCACGACTGCTACAACCTCCAGATCGGCAACGTGATGTTGCGTCAGGTGGGGCAGAACCGCAGCCTCGATCCAGACGGCGTCGCAAGCACCTGTCGGCGACGGGGTCGCTGTGACGGTCCCGCTCGACCTCACCCGAGCAGCTGTCTACGAGCGCAGTCGATCCGAGGAGCAGCTCAGGCCAATCACCCTCGACACCGACACCGACGACGCCGAGCTCGTCGGTCACCGTCTCGTTCGGCTCCGTCCTCTTCGGCCCGGCGACGATCCTGAAGACGCTCTCGACCAGGCTGCGCCGCGCTAAGTCCGAGCCGCTGGACGGCATGGCCGCTGGCCGCCTCGATCTCGTCTCGCTCCGAATTGGCCGGTATCCTATCGCCGCGAGGGTCCCGTGGAGACGCTATCGCGTGCGCAGCGTTCAGGTAGGTCACATGGTAGCGACGCGGCTCATGCCCGGTAGCGCGGAGTACGGGTCGACGCCTTGTCTGTGCGGTTGTTTTACCGCGGATACGTTTGGTAGAGACTCCTGACGATCGCCGTGAATTAGGTTCATCGAACTGTGAGGGGAGTGGACGATCGATGAGGTTGAAAGCTTTGATGGCGCTGGGCGCGGTTCGCGCTGTCCGCGGGGTCGAGCGCGCTCGCGGCGAAGCCACGCGGATACACCTGTGCCGGCGGCCCGATTCAGGCGGTACGTACGCGAGTCCTGACGGTCACCGGCAACGTATGCTTCGGCGGCGACATCACCGTGAACGGGAACGTACCCACGGTCGTGGACGGGTGGTTCTGGAAATGATCACGCGCTTCGTTCGCCGCTCACGTGGTGATCAACGGAACGTGAAGTCGGAAAGGACGCAGTACTAGGGCTGGGCAGCGACAACCCTTCGCAGTCCACGATACAACCGTGAACTGGAACATTCAGGCTAACAGCCGCGCACGCTCTATCTGACGTTCATCACGATTCACGGCAACGTTCACTCGAACGGCGGGAGCGGGGCTTGGGCTCAACTTCCCGACCAAGGACAATGTGATCGACGGGAACCTGATCGTCCAGGCTGGACTGGAACGTGGATTGCGTGATCGGCGACCATGTCGGTGGGAACGTGATCTTCTCCAGGAAGACCGCGTTGGACACGTCGGTCGCCCAGGCAGTGACTCGAAGCGAAATCCAGACGAATTGATCCGGCGGCAACCTGATTCGCCACGACAACGCTCTCGACCGCCCAGGTCAACCAGTTCGACGGAGGCCAGGTGAACCAGATTGGCGGGAATGCGGTTGGAGAGTGCCCGCCGCGCATCGTCGACAATCCGACCGAATAGTCGCTACGTCTCGGGGCGAGCCGCGGCTCAACCTAATACGAGGAAGGCCCGCTCCGGCGGGCCTTCCTCGTTTGGCTAGCTCAGAACTGGCGGACGATCGACCAGCGGCATTCCTGGCGCCCTCGCGCCCACCGTTGCCGTCGCCTCGGTCAGGCTCTCGTCTGACGACCTGCTCGCCGTCAGGAGTTCCCGTCAAGGAAGTCAGTAAGGCAGAAGCCCCTTCGCGGGCCAGTCGGTAAAGGGCAGCGGGGGCTAGGCAACCGCAGCGGCCTAGCCCCCGTTCCCATCAGGAGCGCACGCGGACAAGGGGAGGGCCTCGTGCGCCTCTTCGACCTTCTCATACATCAAGCCAGAAGTCATCAGCGATGGGAGAACCAATGACCAGTTGAACGTGTCAGACAGGCGAATCAAGGCGATTCTGGCGGAGGCAGCGTAGGTCGCCTCAGTGAGCCCATTCGTCGGAGCCACCGCGCGACATAAAGGCGATTCCACCTACAACCGCGATGAAGAACACCAGAGCTGCAAGTGCAAGAACTTCGATGAGGGTCATAGGTCGCGTGTACCCCGCTCGTCCCAGCCCTAACCAGCGCGGCTTCCGCAAGAAGTCCTAGACCGACGTTTTGTCGACACGAAAAGGCACCGTTTCAAGCCGTTCTGAAGACCCTAGATAGGCGCCCCTTGGTGCTGGGTCATCTGGACGAAAACAGCACTTTCCAGCCCCTTAAATCGCCCTCTGGCGAAACGGGCGTCTAGCGCCTGACGATGTTGTGCACCGGCACGATCTCGGGCTCGCCTGGATCGATCCCGAACTCCACGAGGATTGGCATGAGGCGTGCAGCGAAAGTTTCCAACTGCTCTTGCGTATCCCAAACTATGCTCACCCTCATCTGGTCGCCTGTGCCGAAGCAGACTTCATAGTCAAGCCCGTCTGCCGGCGCTATGCCTTCCTCAGTGAGGCGGGCGACCACGGTGTCGTACTGCTCCGCGGTCAATGATTTCGGTGCCACCTCGTCGAGCGGGGACAGCCGCGACTCGTCAAGGAGTTTCCGGCCGTGGGCCTGCGGGGAGAACGCCTCATGGAAACCACACCGCTCCCGCCTCAGCCTGGCCCCACCCGGCCGGATCCTGCACCGAGCCCGGACCCTTCGCCAGCACCGCAGCCGACGCCCGGTGCGCCTCAGCCAGGCCCGATGGCAGCTAGTCCACTTAGCTTACGGGCGGTTAAGAGCGAGCCTCCGACGCCGCAGGCTGCGGCCGCAAAAGCACGCGAGCATCTACAGCGCCAACAGACTCGGGATGCCCGCGGCTTCGGCGGGCGACGCACAGGGCTCGTGACCGACGAAGCCGAGCTGGCCCGGCTGGCCGCATTGGAGGCGCGCCTCCTCGAGCTCGCGCGTCGCGCCGTCCGCAAGCACGTCTCTCCGGGGAGGACCAACTCATGAAGCCCGGACGCCCCATCGAGGCGAGCGAGTCTCCCGATCGTGCAAAGCCGGGTCGTCCGTTGCTTCTGATCGCTGCTGGCGTCGTCGCGGCAATTTTTTTAGCCCTCATCTTTCGACGCCTTAGCTAGCGCATCACGCGCCCTTGTCGCATCTCTCTGAACCGCGCACGCGCGGGGATGGTCGAGTCCGTGTCTACGGCTGCTCGCCTGGATGCCTGGCCGTGTCTCTGTTGGTCTCGGTCGCGCTCACCATCTTGGTGAATGTCCTGATTCGTCTTTTCTGATTCCGAGCGAGACAATCGCGGCGGCAGCCTCTACTTGGTTGACCGGGGACAGCCCCGTCTGATCGAGTGCCTCTGTGAGCAATACAGTTCGGCTAAAGCGCCTCCGAGGGCTTGCCCTACCGGAGTGCCATCTGCGACGAGCAGGCGCTCCGCATCAGGCGTTCTAGTTGGGTCGGAAACTGTACGCAGCTAGGGACAGAACCCCATAGTCTTTGAGCCAAGGAAAGGCCGAGATCCGACTAGATCAGGCTCCAACGTATCCCCTGGTGCCCGGCGAGGACACATGGTAAGGAGGCGGTCGCCGGTTCGAGTCCGGCAGAGGGCTTCGCCGCGCCACCATCGCAACGCCGCGTCGTGACGACACGGCATCCACCTCTGCGGCTTTCCCGCGACGGCTTCCGCGGCGGCCCCGGATGCGAGAGCGTCGAGGTCGGACGAGGCTGCCCGCATGAGCATTCTGATGCAGGATTCCGACATGGCCGTCGATGTGATCCTCCGAGACGGCGCCACTCTTCGCCTCCGCGCGCCGGTCGAGGGTGACGTTCCGGGACTCGTCGCGTTCTTCGCCCAGCTCTCGGTGCGCAGCCGCTTCCTGCGCTTCCACGGCTTCGTCGTCGCCGGCGAGCGGTTCGCCGGCACCCTGATCGAGCCCGATTGGGCCGAACGGGGTGCCCTGGTCGGCGTGATGGGCCACGGCGGCGAGGAGCGCATCGTCGCGGTGGGCAACTACGTTCGGCTGCGCGACCCCTCCACGGCCGAGGCTGCATTTGCCGTGGCGGACGACTACCAGCGCAAGGGTGTCGGATCGCGCCTGCTCGAGCAGCTTGCCCGACGCGCGGCGGCGCACGGCATCGAGGCATTCATCGCCGAGGTGCTCGCGGAGAACCAGGGCATGCTGTCCGTCTTCGAGAACATCGGCTTCGTCCCCACCCGCACTCTCGACGAGCGGTGTCGTCGAGGTGAGGTTCCCGATCGAGGCAACCGAGGGATACCAGGCGCGCGTCGACGAGCGCGATCACGTCGCCGTGACGGCCTCGCTGCGACCGTTCTTCGCGCCCAGGACGATGGCCGTCGTCGGCGCCTCCGCGCGGCCCGGCTCGATCGGCGGGCTCATCTTTCGCAACGTTCTGTCGGGCGGGTTCACGGGTGCGGCGTACCCGGTCAACCGCTCCGGCGAGCCGGTCGCCGGCGTGCGCGCCTACCGCTCCCTCGAGGAGATCGGCGATGCGATCGACCTCTGCGTGATCTGCCTTCCGGGCGAGCACGTGATCGGCGCCGCCGAGGAAGCGCTGCGGGCCGGGACGCGGGCACTCTGCGTGATCTCGGCCGGGTTCGCCGAGACGGGGCCTGCAGGGATCGAGCGGCAGGAGCGGCTGCTCGCCCTCGTCCGCGCACATGGCGCGCGGCTCGTCGGCCCGAACTGCCTCGGAATCGCGACGGCCGCCGTGGGCATGAACGCGACCTTCGCACCGCGGGCGTTCCCCGCAGGCCGAATCGGCTTCTCGTCTCAATCCGGTGCGCTCGGCCTCGCACTGCTCGAGCGGGCCGAGGCCCGCGGGCTCGGCCTCTCCGGCTTCGTCTCGATCGGGAACAAGGCAGACGTGTCGTCCAACGACCTCCTCGAGTGGTGGGAGGACGACCCCGGCACCGACCTCGTCCTGCTCTACCTCGAGTCGTTCGGCAACCCACGCAAGTTCGCGCGCATCGCCCGGCGGCTCGCGCGGCGAGAAGCCCGTTCTCGCGATGAAGAGCGGCCGCTCGCGCGCCGGCCAGAAGGCTGCGGGCTCGCACACCGCTGCCCTGGCGGGCTCGGACACGGCCGTCGACGCCGTCTTCCACCAGGCCGGCGTGATTCGAGCCGACACGCTGTCGGGCCTCCTCGATGTCGCCGCCCTCCTCTCGTGCCAGCCCGTTCCGCGCGGCCGGCGCGTGGCCGTGCTGACGAACGCCGGCGGGCTCGGAATCCTGTGCGCGGACGCCTGTGAGGTCGCGGGGCTCGAGCTCCCCGCGCCCGGCGAGGAGACCCGCGAGGCGCTCGCCGCCTTCCTTCCGGTCGAGGCGTCCGTCGCGAACCCGGTCGACCTGCTCGGCTCGGCCACCGCAGAGAGCTTCGAGCAGGCACTGCCGCTGCTCCTCGCCGACCCCGGCATCGACGCGGTGATCGCTCTCTTCGTGCCCGCAGCCTCCGTCGAGGCGGCAGATGTCGGCGCGGCGATCAGCAGGGCGACGGCGACGGCGAACCAGCCCGACAAGCCCGTGCTCGCCGCGATCCTCGCCGCAAGTGGAGCGCCGGCGACGCTGCGCCGCGCCGCCCAGATCCCCGCGTTCCCCTATCCCGAGGCAGCCGCGGCCGCCCTCGGCCACGCGGCCGAGTACGGCCAGTGGCTGCGGCGCTCGGCCGGCACCGTGCCTCAGGCTCAGCGGGATCGACGCCGCCGCTGCCGCGGCGGTCGTTTCGGACGCGCTCGCCGACCAGGACGACGCGTGGCTCGATCCGTCGCGACGCGCCGACTGCTCGTGGCGTACGGCCTCCCGCATCGTCGGCGAGGTGGTGGCGACCACCGTCGACGAGGCGGTCGCAGCCGCCGCAGAGCTCGGCTACCCGGTCGTCGTCAAGACAGCCGCGCCGGGCGCGCACAAGACCGAGACGGGCGGCGTCGCGCTCGACCTCAGCGATGCCGACGCCGTTCGCGCCGCGACGGAGCGGATCGGCTGCCCCGTGATCGTGCAGCCGATGATCAAGGGCGGCGTCGAGCTGCTCGCCGGCGTCGCGCAGGATCCCGTCTTCGGCCCGCTCGTCGCGTTCGGGCCGGGAGGGGTGTTCGCCGAGCTGATCGGCGATGCGCAGTTCCGGCTCTCGCCGCTCACGGACGTCGACGCCGAGGAGCTCGTCGGCTCGGGCAAGGCGGGACTGCTCGTCGCCGGCTTCCGCGGTGCTCCCGCCGCCGACGCCGCCGCGCTCGCCGACGTCCTCCAGCGACTCTCGCAGCTCGCCGACGACTTCCCGGAGCTCGCGGAGCTCGACCTCAATCCCGTGATCGGCCTCCCCGACCGGGCCGTCGTCGTGGACGCGCGCATTCGCGTCGCGCGACCCGCACGTCGGCACCGACGCCAAGAGCTGGTAGCGCCATCGAGAACACCGCGATCCTCCCGAAGCAGGTGCAGGAGCTGCGGGAGAGGGGACTGCCCGGTCATCGCGCTCGGCTCGATCGTCGCGGGGGCCGTGCTCTGGCTCGCCGGCGAGGAAGAGCTGGGCGAGCCTCGCCTGGGCCGCCGGGGCGGCAATCGTCGTGCTCGTGCCACTCGTGGTGTCCACGGCTCGCTCGCTCGCCCACGGAGACGTCGGCGTCGACGCGATCGCTCTCGTGGCGATCGTCTGGGCCCTCGCCCTCGGGGAGTATCTGGCTGCCGCGATCGTCGCCCTGATGATGTCGGGCGGAGCCGCGCTCGAGGCGTGGGCGGCAGGCCGCGCCCGACGCGATCTGCGTCTTCTCGTCAGCCGCGCACCGCGGATCGCACATCGCTACGTGGACGGCGCGATCGTCGAGATCGGCGTCGACGACGCTCGTCCCCGGAGACATCGTCTCGGTGCGCGCGGGCGAGGTCGTTCCCGCGGACGGCGTCGTCGTCGGCCGCGAAGCGGTTCTCGACGAGTCCGCGCTGACGGGAGAGGCGCTGCCCGTCACCGTCGCCCCGTACGGGCGGGTCCGCTCCGGCACGGCCAACGCCGGCAACGCGTTCGACCTTCGCGTCGCCGCGACGGCGGCCGACAGCGCCTACGCGGCGATCGTTCGCCTCGTCCAGGCCGCAGAGGCGGACCGCGCCGACTTCACCCGCCTCGCCGACCGCTACGCCGCGTACTTCTTGCCCTTCTCGCTCGCCGTCGCGGTGATCGCCTGGGTCGCGTCGGGCGACTCGACACGCGGGCTCGCGGTGATGGTCGTGGCGACGCCTTGCCCGCTCATCCTCGCCGCGCCGATCGCGTTCGTGGCGGGGCTCTCGCGGGCCGCACGGGCGGGAATCATCGTCAAGGGAGCGGGCGCGCTCGAACGACTCGGCGGCGCAAGGACGGTCTTGCTCGACAAGACCGGCACGCTGACGCTCGGGCAGCCCGAGCTCGAGCGGGTCATCCCCGTCGGCGACCTCGCCGGCGACGAGGCGCTGCGGCTTGCTGCCTCGCTCGACCAGATGTCGGCGCACGTGCTCGCCGAGAGCCTCGTCGTCGGAGCCGCCGGGCGCGGCCTCCACCTCTCTCTTCCCACCGGCGTCGAGGAAGATCCCGGCCGCGGCATCTCGGGCAGCGTCGAGGGCCATCGAGTCGCGGTGGGCTCGAGCGGCTGGCTCGAGGCGAACGGGTACGCCGGCGCTGTCAACGGAGCGGTGGCGCACGACACCGCCGCTGAAGCCGGTCGGGCCAAGGTGCTCGTCGGCGTCGACGGCGCGCTTGCGGCAGTGATCGTGATGGGAGACCGCTTGCGGCCGGGCGCCGACACGCTGGCGCGCGACCTGCGCGACGCCGGCATTGCCCACGTGGCACTCGTCACCGGCGACCGGGCCGAGATCGCCGACGAGGTGGCTCGCGCCGCCGGCATCGACGACGTCTACGCCGACCAGTCACCGGAGGGCAAGCTCGACGTGGTCCGTGCGATCAGAGACCAGGCCGGCGCGCGGAATGTCGTCATGGTCGGCGACGGGATCAACGACGCACCGGCCCTTGCCCTCGCGGATGTCGGGATTGCGATGGCGGGCAAGGGCGCCACCATCTCGTCCGAGACGGCAGACGCCGTGATCACCGTGGACGACGCCGGCCGGATCGCGCTCGCGATCCTGATCGGCCGCCGCTCGCTCCATATCGCCCGCCAGAGCGTGATCTACGGGCTCGGCCTCTCGGTCGCCGCGATGGTCGTGGCGGCGTTCGGCTTCCTCCCGCCCGTCTGGGGTGCGCTTCTCCAGGAGGCCATCGACGTCTCCGTCATCCTCAACGCGCTCCGCGCCCTTCGCGGGTAGGTCGTCAGATGCGCGAGAATCCGCATTCGACCGTCTGCGGCGTGAGAGGATGACGCTCGTGGGAAGCAAGCCAGAGAGCGGAGTGCCGTCGACGATCCGCGTGCTGCTCGTCGATGACCACGCGGTCGTGCGGGCTGGCCTCCGGCTCGTCCTCGAGAGCGAAGCCGACATCGAGGTCGTGGGCGAGGCGGAAAACGGCGAGCGTGCCGTCTTCGAGGCGATTGCGAACGCTCCGAACGTGGTCGTGATGGACGTTCAGATGCCCGGCAAGTCGGGAATCGAGTCGATGCCCGCGGTCCTCCAGGCAGTCCCGGGGACGAAGATCCTGATGCTCTCGATGCAGGACGATCCGAGCGCTGTGCGCAACGCCTTCGCGGCGGGAGCGAGCGGATACGTCCTCAAGGACGCGGCCGACACCGAGCTCGTCGAGGCGGTGCGGGCAGTCGCGCGGGGCGAGCAATACGTGCATACGACCCTGGGCGCGAAGCTGGTGACGGCCGAGCTTGCGGATCGCAGGCGCGCCGAGTCAGATCCGCTCTCGGACCGAGAGCGTGAGGTTCTGCGGCTCCTTGCACTCGGCCACACCAACCAGGAGCTGGCGGCGATGCTGTTCATCTCGGTACGCACTGCCGAGACCCATCGGGCGCACATCATGCAGAAGCTCGATCTGAAGTCGAGGGCCGATCTCGTGCGCTATGCGCTCGACAACGGCCTGCTCGATACCTGACGCTCGCTGCCGGAGCCGTCAGACGGCTTCACGAGAGCGAGGGCAGCTGCGATATCGAGCGCAGAGAGCACCCCGGTCGGACGGCCCGACCCGGGATCGGTGACGATCAGGTGGAGTGTCTTGCGGGCGGTCATGAGCTCGGCTGCTCGACGGAGGGATTCGTCGGCGGCGATCCTGGCGGCGGGCATGGCTGCCGAGCCGGCCGCGACCTGGCCATCGAGGGCGCGCACGCTTGCGGCGGCGACGATGTCGAGAACCGAGACGACGCCCCACGTCGGCTCCGGCAGGCGGTCGTCGAAGACCACGACGGAATCGACATGGAGCTCTGCCATCGTGGCCGCCACCTGCGCCAGAGGCGTCGTCGGCGCGCAGGTCACGATGCCTTCACGCATCGCCTCGGCCACCGTCGTCGAGTCGAGCCCGTCTCCGGGGGCGCAGCTGGGAGCAGATTCACGAACGAGGCTCATGGCAGCAGTGTCTCCGCGCCGGCGTGCCCGCGCGTCCGGATCGCGCCGCACCGGGCTGCGGCGAACTACCCAGCCTGCGGCCACCAGAGCCCCCCGCAGTGACGGCGGGTTAGGATTGGCGCCCACTCACGAGAGGCTCGGGATGACGGCGATGTCCAGCAGGAGCGAACGTCATTCCTGATCGCTCGATGGCAGAGCGAGAGCAGCGGCTTCGGCTATTGCTGGATGTCGGCCGCTCGCTCGTGTCGGAGCTCGAGTTGGACGTGGTGCTCGAGCGCGTCCTCGAGGCCGGGCGGGAGCTGACCGGCGCCCGGTACGCGGCGATCGGCGTTCTCGACGAGCACCGCAAGGCGCTCGAGCGCTTCATCACGCTCGGCATCGACGAGGAGACCCACCGGGCGATCGGAGAACTTCCGCGTGGCCGAGGGGTGCTCGGGGTCCTGATCACCGACCCTCGGCCATTGCGGATCGACGATGTCGGCCGTCACGCGCGCTCGTATGGCTTCCCGCCTGCCCACCCGCCCGATGCACTCGTTCCTCGGGGTTCCGATTCGAGTGCGCGATCAGGTGTACGGCAACCTCTATCTCACGGAGAAGACGGGCGGCGCCTTCGATGTCGAGGATGAGGAAGTCGTCGTCGTCCTTGCCGAGTGGGCGGCGGTTGCGATCGACAACGCACGCTCATATGCGACGGCCGAAAGCCGACGGATCGAGCTGGAGCGCGCAGTCGCCGGGCTCGAGGCGACGACCGCGATAGCCGAGACGCTCGCCGGCGAGACAGAGCTCGACAGCGTGCTGGAGCTGATCGTGAAACGCGGGCGCGCTCTGGCCGACGCGCGAGCGACGGTCGTGCTGCTTCCCCGGGGCAAGGGACTCGCTGTCTGTTCCGTCGCCGGCGACCTCGACCAGAGCCTCCTCGGTGTGAGCGTCCCGATCGACGGGAGCGTCGGCGGGCACGTGTTCCGTTCCGGCAGACCCGAGCGTTTCGGCGACGCACCCAACCGGCTTCTCGGAGCATTCGAGAAGCAGACAGAGGCGACGGCCGGCCTGTTCGTGCCGCTCCTGTTCCGGGGACGCGTGCTCGGCGTCCTCGCAGCCTTCGACCGACTCGGCGGCGTGGGAGAATTCACCGCTGCTGACGAGCATGTCCTGAACGGGTTCGCGGCGAGTGCGGCTGCGGCGGTGGCTACGGCACAGGATGTCGCCGAGCAGACCGGACGCCGGAGCGTCGCTGCCGCCGAGAGCGAGCGAGCGCGTTGGGCGCGCGAGCTTCACGACGACACCTTGCAAGAGCTCGCCGGTCTCAAGCTGCTCCTTGGCGCCGTTCGACGCTCGGAAGATCCGATCGAGCGCCTGAAGGTCCTGGAAGACGCAAGCGGCAGGATCGACCTCGCGATTCGATCGCTGCGGGGCCTGATCACCGACCTTCGACCAGTCGCGCTCGATGATCTCGGGCTCGGATCCGCGCTCGCGGCCCTCGCCGACCGCGTCCGCCAGGCAAGTGGGCTGACGATCGACCTGACGGTCGACTTCGCCTACGAGTCCGGGCGCGAGGCCAGCCGGCTCGACCGTGAGACCGAGGAGAGCATCTATCGGCTCGTCCAGGAGTGCCTCTCGAACGTCGTCAAGCACGCTGACGCGTCGACCGTTCAGGTGAGCGTGCGCGAGAGCGCCGAAACCGTCGAGGTCACCGTCCGGGACGACGGCGTCGGATTCGACGGAGCGAGCTCCTCGCAGGGTTTCGGCCTGGTCGGAATGCGCGAACGAGTTGCACTGATCAACGGGAGCATGGAGATCGAGACAGAGCCGGGAGAAGGCACAGCGGTGATGCTGCAACTCCCCGCAGAACGCCAGTCGTCCCCGCTCCAAACGGACGTCGCGATCTAGCCCGGCGAAGCCCGGCATCCCAACCGAGGGACGGACTCCGTAGTTTCCCCACCGAGCGTCGTGCCTCCCCCGGATGCCGTCCGCACGTCGCCGAGCAAGCATGGAGGTATCACCAACAGAAGGAGGTTCTCCATGTCTGCCATCCAGGAGCAACCTGTCCGCTTCGAGCCGAAGACGGGCACCTATCGCGCCGCGGTCGTCCACGATTTCGACGGGCCGCTCGTCGTCGAGGACGTGCCCCGCCTGCCGCTCGAGCCCGGCCAGATCCGGGTCAAGGTCGAGGCATCCGGGCTCTGCCACACGGACATCCACGCCGCCCACGGCGACTGGCCGGTCAAGCCGACGCCGCCCTTCATCCCCGGTCACGAGGGCGTCGGCATCGTCGAGGAGCTCGGCCCCGGGAGTGACCGAGGTCGCGCTCGGCGATCGCGTCGCGATGCCGTGGCTCGGCTACGCGTGCGGGACCTGCGACTACTGCGTGTCCGGCTGGGAGACGCTCTGCCTCGAGCAGAAGAACATGGGCTACTCGATCGACGGCGGCTTCGGCGAGTACGCGACCGCGTACGCCCGCTACGTCGTCAAGGTGCCCGACGGCGTCGATCCGTTCGACGCCGCGCCGCTCACCTGCGCCGGCGTCACGACGTACAAGGCCGTCAAGGTCGCCGGCACGCGCTCGTCCGACCTCGTCGCCGTCTTCGGCGTCGGCGGGCTCGGCCATCTCGCGATCCAGTACGCGCAGATCGCCGGCGGACGCGTCGTCGCCGTCGACCTCCATCGACGACAAGCTCGAGCTCGCCCGCGAGCTCGGCGCCGAGTTCACGGTCAACGCGGCCGAGGAGGACCCGGTCGCCGCGATCCAGAAGCTCGGCGGCGCCAACCAGGCGATCGCGCTGGCGGTGTCGCCGAAGGCGTTCGAGCAGGCCTACGGATCGCTCCGGCGCGGCGGCACGCTCGTCTTCGTCGCGCTGCCGGCCGACAACGAGGTCACGCTGCCGATCTTCGAGACGGTGCTGAACGGCATCACGATCGTCGGCTCGATCGTCGGCACCCGGAAGGATCTCCGCGAGGTCTTCGAGCTGCACGCAGCCGGCAAGACGAAGGTCATCCGCGAGACACGCTCGCTCGACGACGTCAACGAGGCGATCGCCGACGTCGAAGCGGGACGCGTCGCAGCCCGGATCGTCTTCGGGATGTAACGCAGGCTCCGATGCCCGGCGCCGCGACCCCATCCCCCGGCGCCGGGCATCGAGATGCTTCTATTCGAGGAGCTGGAATGAACGACCCGAGTGCCTGCGGCGTTGACCTGTACTGGCTCCCGCTTGGCGCCGGTGGTCATTCCGTGCGGCTGAACGGGCGTGCCTACGAAGCAGTGGCAGCCCGAATCCAGGGGCGGCCGGCGCTCGATCTCTATCACTCGGCTCTCGTCGTGCGCGTGCCCGAAGGGCGGTTCGTCGTCGAGCAGGCCCCCGTCCGCGACGACAACGGGGCGTCCCGCGGCGTTGTCGCGGAAGGTGCTGTCGGAAGCCGCAGGGCGGGACGGTTCCGGATCTTTCGCTACGAGGTCCGCTGCTGGCGCAACGGAGTGATCCCGGACATCGGCGAGGCTGTCGACAGCCCACGGAGACTGACGGATGACCCAGCAGTCGCGCAGCGCATCCTCGATCTCGTGCCGGCTGTGCCGACACTGGTCTGGGGACGGGACGAGAGCAATGCAGGCGAGATGTGGAACTCCAATTCCTTGATCTCGTGGCTCCTCACGCGCAGTGGCCACGACGTCGATTCCGTGCAGGTGCCGTCGGGAGGACGTGCTCCAGGTTGGCAGGCTGGGATCGTGGTTGCGCGCCGTCCACGCGACGACCAGGCCGTCGTGGTCAGATCGAGGGCTCCATCGTCGGCCTCGCCGGGCGCGAGCCACTCAGCGCGAGCCGCTCGGCGCGCTCCTTGATTCCGAGCAGCATCTTCCGCTCCATCACGAGCGAAGCCGGTTCCATCGGCAACATGCCGACGCGAGAGACGAGCGTCGGCAGCCTGAAGCGGTTGCGGCTGACGAGCCGGGTGCGGCCGTCGTGCTCGCCGAAGCAGAACGTCCAGACCCAGTTGCCGTCTTCCGAGCGCCAGGACAGGACGCGATGTGGCTCGACCCGCGCGAGCCGCATGCGGTTCGTGCCAAAGCCGATCGTGTCGCCGAGCTCGGGATGCTGGAAGTCCGGGAGAACGCGATCGGCACTGTGCATGTCGAGGCCGAGGAGATTCTCGATCCAGTCGTAGGTGTACGCGCCTCCGCGCGGCGACGGTCCCATCTGCGCGAGCCACGGCCAGACCGCGCCTGCCGGCGCGATCGATTGTGATCGCGCGCGTCGACACCCCGTCTGCGCCTTCGAGTAGCTCGTCTCCGGGCAGGCGGGCAGACGCCTCGGCGTCGGTCGCACCCCAGGTGAGAATCCGCCGCCGGACGAGCGGGTACGCGACCGCAAGGGCGAGGCCGGAGACGACGGGAATCAGTGGAACGCGCACAGGATCAGCTCGACGACGTCGGTGCTTCAGGCCCGTCGGTCACGGCCGGCACGGAGAGCACGGGGCACGGAGCGATGTGCAACAAGCGGTGCGTCACGCTCCCCAGCAGGAGCCCGGCGATTGCGGTGTGGCCACGCGTCCCGACGACGATGACATCGGCGCCGACCTCTCGCGCTGCGTCCGAAATCATCTGGGCTGCGTGAGGTGCGGCGCCGCTGACCAACTCGAAGCTCGCGTCGACACCCTCTTCCTGCAACTGCTCGACCTGCCCCTTGATCTTCGTCTCGATCTCGTCCTCGTCGGCCTGGACGGGATGACCGCCGGCTCGCCCGACGAGCAGCTCCTTGCTGTGAACGACGACGATTCGACCATCACTCCCGGCGGCCAGCTCCCTCGCGTATGGCAAGGCACGATCCGCCGACTCCGACCCATCGGTCGCCCAAACGATTGTCCTGAACATGACACGCCTCCTTCGCGGTAGATCCTTCAGGCAGATCGTGCTCCCGCCTGGAGGTGGCCGCCTCGGGGTTTTCGAACCTTTCAGCCGCGGCTTTACTCGTACCTGGCGACTCTGGTTCTGAGGCCTGGCCCGCCACAGGTCATCTCGTTCGCGCACGCGACTCGGTAGTTCTCCGCACGACGTCGCCGACTTCCCCTGCCACCGGTGGAGTGGTTGCCCCCGATGCCACCGGACGTCGAGGAGCCGAGACTGCAACCAATCCCGCCGTTCGGAGTGGGAAGTGGAAAGTCAATCGGGAGGTACGAGCAAATGACTGGTCGCAGAATCCTCGAGATCGGCGGAATCGTCGCCGGCGCACTCATGATCGCGTTCGGCATCGGCGCGCTCGTGTTGAGCATCAACGCCCGGAACACCGTGGGCAACGAGGTCACGGCAGAGCAGATCGTCGGATCGGCCGACATGAGCCCGGCTGCGATCACGGTCGCGATGAAGGAGGCCGGCCTGCAGAACGTGTCGGCCCCGACGTGTGACGTTGCCGAGCAGCCGATCCAGAACGGCTCGGACGCACGCTGCTTCGCGCAGTACATGCGCATCCACGCACTCGAGTCCTCGGGCGGGCTGACCTACGCACAGATGGGCCGGTTCCTCGCCGCGAGCGACGCGACCAATCCGGCGGGCACGAGCGACGAGACAGCCGCGTTGAAGGACGACGCCGGCAAGCCGGTCGCGAACGCCGCCCGCAACACCTGGGTGACGGAGACCGCGCTGTCGACCGCGCTGAACGTCAGCTACATGGCAGAGCAGATCGCCCTCTTCGGAATCATCGTCGGAATCGCGCTGCTGCTCAGCGGCATCGGCTTCATCATCCTCGCGCTGAGCGTCCTCGGCGCAGCGGCCACGAAGGAGAAGAAGGTCCCGGCGTTCGACAGCACCACCGCAGCGGCGGCTAGCTGAGCCGACAAGGCATGGGACACGGGGCTCGCGTGACCTGAGGCCACGCGAGCCCTTCTCCCTCCAGCCGCAACGGGAGGCAGGCTGCGGGGCACGTCCCACGAGCGCTCCACCTCCCGGAGCATGAAGGGGCGGCGAAAGCCGCCCCTTCAGCGCGTCTGGGGGCGACCAGCGTCTTCTGCGGAAAAACCGCAGTCAGGCCGGGCCGAAAGACGGATGCCGGCCGCTATGCCGCCGGGGAGGATGGCGCTCGTGAGCCACACCGCGCTGATCATCACCGTCGCGTATTCGATCGCGATCGCCATCGGGTTGGCGATCGCGTTCGGCCTCTACGTGTCGACCCGACGTCCGGTCGACGACGACCGCGGGACGTGGGGTCGCCGCGAGACGGCGTGGCTCGTGATCATGATCGTCGTCCTGTTCGCGCTCCTGATGGGGACGATCTTCTACGTCCCGTACGGCGACAGCGCCGGGCCGCGGAACCAACTCGTACGCGTCACGGGCGTCCAGTTCGCCTGGGCCATCGACGCACCGCAGCCGATCGTGACCGGGCGTCCCGTCACCTTCATCGGCCGCTCCCGCGACGTCGCCCACGGCTTCGGTGTCTACAACCCGGACGATGTCCTGATCTTCCAGGCGCAGATCGTTCCCGATCACGAGCAGAAGATCGTTCACACCTTCACGCAGCCGGGGATCTACACGGTGCACTGCCTCGAGTTCTGCGGCGCGGGCCATCACCTGATGTCGTCGACGTTCGTCGTGAGGCCGCACGATGAACGACGCCGCGTTGGAGACTGCTCGCCGGCTGACGATCAGGTATCTCGTCGGCTCGACCACGATCCTGGCTGCGGCTGGACTGCTCGGAGTCGTCCTCCGTTGGAGCCAGGCGGTGCCGCAGGCTCGCGTCGGCGACAACTTCTGGTACGCGATGATGACCGCGCACGGCCTGGGGGCGTTCGTCGGCTGGGCCGGCTTCGCGGTCATGGGATTCTCGTGGTGGATACTCGCCGGCGTCGGCTTCCCGGTGCGCGGCTTCGGCCTCGCGATGGCCCGGCTCACCTGGTGGCTCATGGTCGTCGGCGTCGGGGGTGTGGTCGTGACGACCATCTTCATGGGCTTCGGCGCATCGTGGGTCTTCCTCTACCCCCTGCCCTTCTACAGCTCGGGGAACTGGGGCGAATGGGCGACCGGCCTGTTCTCGCTCTCGGTCCTGCTCGCCGGGCTCGCGATCATCACCTGGTGCCTCGGCGATCCTGCACACGGTGACGAACCGCGAGGCGTTGCACAGCGTGTCGAGCTCGCTCGGAAAGCGCCTCGGGATCTCGTTCGGCTGGGGCTTCCTGATGCCCCGCACGTTCGCGACGAACGAACGCAAGGTTCCCTATCCGATCATCCCGCTGGCGGTGATCGGCGTCGACATGATCATCGCCACGCTGCCGCTGGCCGGGCTCCTGGTCTGGCAGATCCTGCAGTCGATGGATCTCGTCGGCGACGCGAACGTGCTTCTCGCCAAGAACATCCTGTGGTGGTTCGGCCACCCCGTCGTCTACCTCCTGCTCTTCCCCGCCGTCGCCGTCTACTACTGGCTGATCCCGCGCTACGCGGGCCGGGAGTTGGTCGCGGGCCACGTGATCGCGATCGCCTGGACGATCGCCGTGATCGCAAACGTCGTCGTGTGGGCGCACCACCTGTACCTCGACTACCCGAGCGGCACGCCGCAGGCCCAGATCAACACGGCGATGCAGCCGATCACCTACGCCCTCGTTCTGCCTTCGGCGCTGTCCCTCTACAGCCTCGCGTTCACGATCCATCGGTCTCGCTTCCGCTGGACGCCGGCGTCGACAGCCCTCTTCTTCGGGCTCGTCGGCTGGCTCCTCGCCGGCCTCTCGGGGATCGTCAACGCGACGATCGCGCTCGATGTGGCAATCCACAACACGCTCTGGATCGTCGGCCACTTCCATCACATGGCGATGCTCAACATCGGCCTGCTGATCTTCGGTGCCACCTACGCGCTGTTGCCGGAGCTGTCGGGCAAGGCGCTCTTCAGCGAGAAGCTCGCGTGGATCCACGTCTGGACGACCTTCGTCGTCGGGATGGCCGTGTTCGGGATCTGGCTGATCCAGGGACTGGATGGCGCGCCGCGTCGTTGGGCCGTGCTCCCGTCGAACTACGACACCCTCACGCGCGCGTCGCTCCCGCTCGTGTTCATCCTCGCAGCCGCTCAGGGGCTCTTCTTCTGGAACGTGCTGCAGACGCTGCGCGGGAAAGGCGGCGTGGCGACGTTCGACGAGCGGGGGATCCCACTTCCTTCCGAGAGGAAGTCCGAGTGGTCCGTTGCGGCTGCCGAGGGCGCGCTCGTGCTGGTGATCCTCCTGCTCGTTCTCATTGCCGCCGGAGCCGGATATGCCGTCGGACGGGAGAGCGGCGGTCACGGGAACGGCGACAGCCCAGCAACCACCTCACCGAGCACATCCGCCGGCCCGACAGCCGGAGACCCGACCGCCGGAGAGAAGGTCTTCGCCAGTGCCGGCTGCGGCGGTTGTCACACGCTGTCCGCCGCGCACGCGACTGGCAACGTCGGGCCCGTTCTCGACGGGACGAACCTCACCGCCGCCGCCGTCGCCGCGCGGGTCGAGGCCGGCAAGGGCGCCATGCCGCCGTTCGCCGGGCGGCTGAGTGACCAGCAGATCGCGGACGTCGCCGCCTACGTTCACGCCTCGTCGCAGAAATAGGGTCGGCATCGGCCGCAAAGTGGCCCTCGTCCCGCAGGAGGAACGCTGACCTAGAGAACGTCCCAGTCGTCCGGGAGGGCGAGCGGCCGCCAATCGCCGGGTGGGCGCCAGTCCTCCCATCCTGTCGGCCACGGCCGGTCGGCTATCACCTGTTCGCCGACGGCTCGAACGGCGGCAGCCTCGGTGGCGTCGAGGACTCCGAGCTGTTGGACACGCTCGAAGTCGTCCTCGTCCTTCCAGCTCCAGGTTCCGTCTGGATCGACCCACACGTCGAGCGCCCAGTCGGTCGTGTCGAACCGTCCGGCGCTCACGCTCAGAGGCGCCTGCAGGTTCACGTACCAGCCGAGGAATGCCCAGTCGGTGTCCCAGAACAACTCGACCGTGTGCTCGTCGCCCTCACGCATGAAACGGAGAACGTGCGTCCGATCCCACACGTAATCGAACGCGGGCGCATCAGTGACCCAGTAGTCGAGGTAGCTGCTTCCCGGGACGCGCTTCATCAGCTTCCCCTGGGCACCCGGCTGAACGTAGATCCCGTGCCGGCCTTCCCACTCGCCGACGTAGTGATGTGGCCAGCACCAACGGACAACGCCGCGATAGTTCGACCGCAGCAGGACCGGATCGCCAGGGTGCACGCGGACGAACCTACCAACGCGACGAGCACAGGCTGTAGTTGTCGGTTCTGACCGTAGGCCCGTAGCGTTGCCCACCGGGGACTAAACAAACCGGGGTGTTCGAGGGATCATCTCTCTTGAGATGGCGCAGTCGGATCGGTGGAGTGAGATCGAGGGGGTTTACCGCGAGGGGTATCCGGCGTTCGTGCGTGTGGCGAGCGCGATCACGGGCGATCGAGAGTCCGGGGTGGAGGCCGTGCAGGATGGGTTTGCAGATGCTTTGAGGAACGCCGGGCAGTGGTCGGGACGTGGCCCGCTTCAGGCCTGGGTGTGGCGTTGCGTGATCAACAGGGCGCGTAAGGCACGGCGGCGGCAGCGTCCGTTCGAGTTGAACGCTGTTGTCGCTGACCCGTCGAGCGATGATTCTGACCTGTTGACACGGCTGGCCGCTCTGCCGGAGCGGCAGCGGCTGGTGGTCTTTCTGCGGTACTACGCCGACCTCGACTATCGCGAGATCGCGGAGGCGCTGGACGTGAAGGTGGGAACAGTGTCGGCGACGCTGCATGCGGCGCACGGTTCACTCCGGTCTGCCTTGAGCGAGGTGTCGGGATGAGCACGTTCGATCTCCTGCCGGAGCTCGCCGCGGAGCTGGACCGTCTCGTCCCGCTCGACCCGCGGCCAGGCGACTGGAGCGACGTCGTGCGGCGAGCCGGTCCGCCTCGCCGATTCAGCCGCATGCCTTCGAGGGGGAGGTTCGTGTTGCTGGTCGGGGCACTGCTGGTCCTTCTCGTCGCGGTAGCGAGCGCGACGTACCTGCTGCTTCACGATCAGCCGGCTCCACGTCCTCATTCGGGTGCGCTGACGGTGACGGCAGGCGGATACAACGTCGAGATCATCGAGGTTCGGCCCGGCGGGCGCACCGTTGTCGTCTGGCGGTGCCCGGCCGGGATTGCGTGTGGCCAGCCAGAGGGGGTCGACTGGTCGCCCGATGGCCGCCACGTTGCCTTCACGCTCGCTGCGATCAACGGGGGCAGCCCCTCATACCTGGGGTTACACATCCTCGACATCGACACGGGTCGAGACATCCGCCTGGTCGGGGAGCACGAGCCCGGGTCCGGCTGCCCTCTGCCGGCTGCTGTCGCCTGGTCGCCCGACGGCAAGACGCTCGCCTATGACTGTTCCGCGTTCCGCGAGAGGTCGCGGATCTGGCTCGTCGCGGCGGATGGGTCGCACCGCCGGCGGCTTCCGACGGGCGACCTCGATGCGAGCTGGCCGACCTGGTCGCCCGGCGGAACCCACCTCGCGTTCGTGGTTTCGAGAAGTGGCGTCCGTAATGGGATCTACATCGTCGGCGGCGATGGCGCAGGCCTGCGCCGCGTGGTCACGCATGGTTCGGCGCCCGACTGGTCTCCAGACGGCCGCGTGATCGCCTACCGCACGCCGCACGGGGTCAGGCTCGTCACTCCGGCGGGACGGGACGTTACGCCGTTCCCCGGCGACGGAATCGGGCCGTTCGGCGCTCCGGCGTGGTCGCCCGACGGACGCACGATCGCAATCGCCGGCGAAGGAGACAGCGGCCTCTACCTCGTCGACAAGGATGGGCGGCACCTGCGGCGCGTGCGCATCCAAGCTGACGTCGATTTGGTCGGCCCGCGCCCTGCCTGGTACCCGCTCACGGAGCCGACCTCTCCAACCGGGTGTGAGACGTGTTGAGCGCCCCACCCTATGGACGGGTGCGCTGACCTCGCCGAGTCCGGCAGAGGGCTCGCGACGACCCTCGCGGCTTCTTGTGGAGCTGCTCGCGAATGCTCGCGATTTCAAGCAAGACGGAGTTCGGCGAGGGCCATGTCGTTCTCGAGCTCACGGGTCCTCTTGAGCAGTTGGTCTCGGGCGACCGCGAGCTCGGCTTGTTGCTTCAAGTCTGCGATCGCCGCCGCGACGGGATCTGGGGCGCGCTCGCTATCCCGGCCCGATACGCCCCTGGCGACCGGGTGGCACGTAGGCTCCGACGGTCAATGGGACTTCTCGACGGATGGCAGTTCTGCCCTCGCTGTGGAGCAACGGCGACGCAGGCTGACGGGTGCTCGACGTGCTCGGCCTGTGGCTATCAGGTCTGGGCGGCGTCGGTTCCCGGCGTGCAGGCGCTGGCAGTCAACGATGCCGGCGAGGTGCTGCTCGGACGCCGCAACCGAGAGCCCGGACGCGGTCTCTGGGACATCCCGGGTGGGTTCCTGGACGAGGGAGAGGATCCCACCGTCGGGCTACGGCGCGAGTTCATCGAGGAGACGGGCCTCGACGTGGAGGTCGATGCGTTCCTCGGGATCTGGATCGAGAGCTACGCGGGAAGGTTCGTGCACTGCGCGACGTGGCTCGTGCGGCCGGTCGGCGGTCGGCTCGAGGCGGGAGACGACCTTGCCCACGTCGAGTGGTTCGCGGCCGATCGACTGCCGGCCGCGGCCGACTTCGCGTTCCCGACCCACGTCGAGATCGTGGAGGTCTGGGCCAAGAGCCGACAGATCAGACGCGGATCCGCGTAGAGAGTCGGCGCGCTCAGCCGGCGCTGCAGGCGCCGTCGGTGCCTGCGACACCGGGCAGCTTGTCGAGCGTGTCGGCGAGTGCGGTGATCTCGTTCTCGTCGAGGTGCTCCTCGAAGAGCGCCGTGATCGACGCGACGTGGGCGCAGGACGCGGCTTGCAGTCGTAGGGCGCCGGTTTCGGTCAGATCGCGCGTAGGTGACGCGGAGGTCGGTGGCACAGGATTCGCGCTCGACGAGCCCTTCGGCCTCGAGTCCCTCGAGCAGCCGCGTGATGCCGGACGGCGTCAGGAGCAGCTGGCGCGAGATGTCGACCCGCTTCAGCCGCTGGCCGTCGGCGTGGGAGAGGACGAGGAGCGCCTCGTAGTCGTTGATCGTCAGCCCGTGCTCCTCGAGCAGCTCGGCGCTCAGCAGCCGGGTGGTGCTGGCGTGCGCGCGCAGCAGGCGGGTGAAGGCACGCACGGCGGGGCCTGCGTCCTCGCGGCGGTCGGTGCTTGCGGTTGTGGTTTGCGTGGGGTTCATGACGAGATACTTGCGCTCTCAATAGTAATGTGGTACGTTGCTTGAGTAATCAATTATACACAACGCAAGGAGTTGGTACAGATGAGCAATACACAGACATTGACGATCGCTCCGGCCGGCACGTGGGAGCTCGACGCGGTGCACTCCAGCGTCGGCTTCGAGGTCGAGTACATGGGCGGCACGTTCAAGGGCGGCTTCCGTGAGATCGCCGCCACCCTCGTCGTCGGCGACGACTCCGTCAGCCTCGAGGGCTCGGCGAAGGTCGCGAGCGTCGACGTCAAGGACGAGAACCTCGCCGGTCACCTCCAGTCGCCGGACTTCTTCGACGCCGAGCGCTACCCGACGGTCCAGTTCACCGCCAAGGACGTCAGCCTCGACGGCGAGACGGTCAAGGTCGAGGGCGACCTCACGATCAAGGGCGTCACGCACGCCGCCGACGTGACGGGCACCGTCACCTCTCCGCTGACCGACCCGTACGGCCGCGAGCGGATCGGGCTCAAGCTCGACACGCGCGTCGACCGCACCGAGTTCGGCGTCAACTGGAACAACCCGCTCCCGAACGGCGACCAGGCACTCGCGAACGACGTCACCGTCGTCGCCGAGCTGTTCTTCGTCAAGTCGGTCTAGCACGATGAAGATCCTCGCCATCTCCGGCAGCCTCCGCGCCGACTCGCTCAACACGAAGCTGCTTCACGCAGCCGGCGAGCTGGCCGATGACGAGGTCGAGTTCGAGGTGTGGGACGGCCTCAAGGCCGTCCCACCCTACGACCAGGACGACGAAGACGGCACGTCCGCCGCTTGCCGTCGCACGGTTGCGAGTCGGCCGTCGCCGCGGCGGATGCCGTCCTCTTCGCCACCCCCGAGTACAACGCCTCGATCCCCGGGCAACTGAAGAACGCGCTCGACTGGGTCTCGCGTCCGATGGCCACGAACCCGCTGCGGAACGTGCCGGTCGCCGTGATCGGCGCCTCCCCCGGTGCGTTCGGCGCCGTCTGGGCGCAGGCCGAGCTGAAGAAGGTCGTCGGCCTGATCGGCGCCCGCGTCCTGCCCGTCGAGCTCGCCGTCCCGAAGGCTGACAGCCTCTTCGACGCAGACGGCCGCCTGACCGACGACGAGCTGCGCGTGAACCTCAGCGAGGTCGTTCGCGACCTCGTCGAGGCAGTGCGCGAGCGCGAAACGATTCAGGCAACCGGCTGAGCGACACCACGCGGGCTGACGAGATTTCGATGCGGATCGGCATAGACAGCTTCGTCTCGACGGTCACGGACCCCGTCAGTGGAGTCGACGTGAGCCCGGTCGAGCGCGTGGAGCACCTGCTCGAAGAGGTCGAACGCGCCGACCAGGTCGGCCTCGACACCTACGGCATCGGCGAGCACCACCGCCGCGATTTCATGGACTCCGCGCCGGCGGTGCTCCTGGCGGCAGCCGCAGCCCGGACGACCAACATCCGCCTCAACAGCGCCGTGGCCGTCCTCAGCGCCAGCGATCCGGTGCGCCTCTTCCAGGAGTTCGCGACGCTCGACCTGATCTCCAAGGGCCGGATCGACCTGATCGTCGGCCGCGGCTCGTTCACCGAAGGCCTTTCCGTTGTTCGGGCTGGACCTCGCCGACTACGACTCGCTGTTCGCCGAGAAGCTCGACCTCCTCCTGCGCATCCGCGAACAGGTGGAGGTCACCTGGTCCGGACAGCACCGCCCGCCGCTCACCGGCCAGGGCGTCTTCCCCCGCCCGCTGCAGAGACCCGCTCCCGATCTGGGTCGGCGTCGGCGGTACGCCGGAGTCCTTCGTCCGCGCCGGGACCCTCGGGCTGCCGCTCATGGTCGCGATCATCGGCGGCCAGCCCGCTCGCTTCCGCCCGCTCGTCGACCTCTACCGCGAGGCCGGCCGCCGCGCCGGCCATCCGCCAGACCAGCTCGAGGTCGGCCTGCACTGCATCGGCTTCGTCGGCGAGACGACGGAGCAGGCCGCCGACGATTTCTTTCCCGGCTGGGCGCAGATGTTCGGCACGATCGGCAGGGAGCGCGGCTTCCGCGCCGCCGGATCGCGCCCAGTACGACGCGATGTGCGCGCCCGACGGCGCCTACATCATCGGAGACCCGCAGACCGTCGCGACGAAGATCCTCCGCATCAACGACGACCTCGGCGGCATCTCGCGCATCTCCCTCCAGATGACCAACGTCCGGCTCGCGCACGACAACCTCCTGCGCGGGATCGAGCTGCTCGGCGCCGCGGCGCCGATCGTGCGCGACGCGACACCTGGCTGACGGCGCCGAGCTCTAGGGCAAGCGGCCGGTCAGAAGCCAGCGCACGAAGCCTCTGAGATCCGAGAGCGACGGGAGGCTCCGCAAGGGGGATGTGTCTTTGCGGTTGACGGGATTCATCGCTCTCCCATTGGAACCGACTCCCGCTCTCCGCGTCAGAGGGCTAAGCCGATGCCTTCTGCGGGGAACTACTCGTCTACGGCTCAGCGAACGGGATCGATGACGGCCTTACCTCGACGTTGGGACGAGCGTTCCGGCCGCGGCCAGCGCGGCATCCTCTGAGGGTGCCGTGATCTCGATCACCCGTCCGCCGTGGTAGGTGCTCAGATAGCCCGGAACCGTCGGCGATGTGCTCAGGTACGCGGTTGCGCCGGCGAGCAGCCCACGCTCGATCGTGACCGTCCTGGCCGAGAGCTCCGGGACGCTCTCGAGTCGGTCGGCGTGGCGGGTCGTGACGGTGACGGCGTCGAGGCCCTGGCCGTAGCGGGCCGTCACCGCATCGCGGAAGACCGGACCCCGCAGCCCGGGCAGGGGCGAGAGTTGCGACCGCTTGGCCGCCGCGAGCCGCACGAGAGTGCGGCCACCCGTGTCTCTCGGGAGCAGCGGCGCGTAGCCGACGATCGCCGAGGTCTCGGCGGGGGTGGATCGCGTGAAGCCGTAATCGTGGCGGATCACCTTCGTGCGGGCCGGGACGGGCAACACGAAGTCGCTGCGCGACGTTGCCGTATCGAGCTGAAGGTTGTGGATCGTCTCGATTGACGTCCAGTAGCTCGGATCGTTCTCGTACTGGGTGAGCTGCAGCAGGAGCCCGGTCTCCTTGTCGACGATCACGTCGACGCGTGCGCCGTACGTGTCGTAGTAATCGTCGCCCGGCTCGAAGTCGAGCGTCAAAGCCCATGCCTCGCGGCCCTGGAACGTCGTGCTCTCGACGTCGGCATCGCCTGAGTCCAGTGCGTGCAGGACCCAGGTGGCCAGAGCGTTCTCGGGCCACGTGGCGAAGGCCGGGTTGTTGCCGGTCGAGCGCACGTAGTACACAGGGGATCGGCCCACGCTGCCGAGCGCGGTCATCACGCCGGTCTTGGCGTCATAGGCGAGGCTCGAGGGGAAGGTGCCGGTCAAGGGCCCACGCGAGCTGAAGCTGCCGTCGGCACCGAGGACGAACGCCGATGCGGTCGGGAGCGGGGGCTTGCACTTAGCGCATCCACGCGTCTGCTTGTGCGGTTGCGCCGGGCGGGTCTCGACCGTGAAGGCGCCGCGGATATTGCGCGGCACACTCAGCCCCTGCGTGATGCTGGCCCGAACCTCGGCGGCGGACGCCTCCGCCGCTCCCCGGTTGGTGATCAGAACGGCCGAGCCGGCAATGACGACGATCGCTGCCGCGACGAGCGCAAGGCTGAGCCTGCGCGGACGCCGCCAGTCCGGCCAGGCGCGACGGGCCGGCTGCCGGTCGATCTCGCTCAGGAGATGCTGCTTCCGGGCCTCGAGTCGGCCGGGCGGCAGTTCACGGGGCTCGGGTGGTTGCAGGGACGTCATCAGGTGTTCTCCAGGTCGACGGTTCTACTGTCCATATGTCCGAAGTCGCCTCCGAGTTCCCGCAGGTGAGCTCGAGCGCGCGACAGCCGCGAGCGCACGGTGCCCACCGGCACACTCAGCGCGACCGACGCCTCCTCGTAGCTGAGACCCGACCAGGCGCAGAGAGCGAAGACGTCTTGCTCGTCGCTCCGCAGCTGACCGAAGAGGGCGTGGATCGCGACCATCTGCTGCTCGTCGTCGAGGCGTGCATCCGCTGCCTCGCTGAAGTCGGGTGTCGGTTCCGGCACCGGCACCCTGGCGAGCGCCTGCTCGTAGCGCCGGCGAGAGCGGTTCGCGTTCCGCAGCACGTTCGTGGCGACGCCGTACAGCCAGGGCAACACCATTCCCTCGGGCAGCTCCACGTCACGCCGCCGCCATGCCTCGAGGAACACGACCGAGGTCAGATCCTCGGCGCTCGCCCAGTTGCCGACGCGTCGGAAGCAGTAGTTGTAGATCGCCTGCGAATGGCGCTCGAACAGGTCTGCGAACGCCTGCCGATCCTCGCCGCGAGCGCGGTTCCACAGATCGGAGTCGGACGGCACCATCACTCCGTAGTGTCCGCACGGGATCGGCGGGTTCCCGGGCGCATCACGCGAACAGAGGGCAGGCCGACCGCCCGTCGCGTCAGGACTGCAGCTTCGTGACCTTCACGACGTACGTCAGCTGTGCGCTCCCGAGCTTGCCCGTCACGCGCCAGCAGCCGACGGTCGGGAAGATGACTGCGATCGGAATGAATCCCTGCTCGCCGTAGCCGCCGCGAATGTCCGCACGCAGCGGCGGAGCCGGTGCGTCGAGACGCCGGCCGGTGACCGCGAGGGTCGCAGGGAGACCACGCCACCAGCCCTGCTTCATCCGAATCGAGCCGTCGGAGTTGATCGTGGCGTACGACCCGCCGTCCGGCAGGATCCCCGCCTTGAGCCAGCCGTTCTTCCAGCTGATGTGGGCCCGTAGCCGCGCATTGCCGTAGTTGAAGCCCGAGCGACTGAATCCCGCACCGGGCGGAACGACGTGATTCGGCCGAGTCCCCTGGCACTGGAACTGCGCCAGCGAGTGGTCGGACTGGCGGGCAACGGCAGAGATCCCCGTCGAGGCGAGCGCCGCAGCAGCCACGAGCCCTAGGAAGACGACACGCATACCCGATGGTACGACGGTAGTGGCCGCGGAGGTCCCTCGCCGGCGGGACTCCGGCGTCAGTCCGAGGCGACGACGACGAACCACTGCCCGTCATGGAGCACGCGGCCGGCGCCGAGCTCCGCGATGAGCTCGGCTGCCGTGAAGGCGTGCCGGTGCATGTGATGGTGTGAGCCGTCGCTGAGAACGAACTCACGGGTCTGCTCCACCGGAGCGGCCTCCCGACGCACATCCTCGATGATCACGAGCTCGCGTCCGACACGACGCGCCTCCGCAACGAACGCCGCACGCCCGTCGGCCGAGAAGTGATGGAAGACGAGGCTGGTGAAGATCCTGTCGAACTCGCCATCGTCGAACGGCAACGGCGGGACCTCTCCCTGGAGCACCCGCGCGTGTGGCATTCGCGCCGCGGCGATCTCGACCATCCGGGCGCTCTGGTCGAGCGCCACAACGTCGCCTCGGAGATGCTGGGTGAGGAAGCCCGTGCCGCAGCCGACGTCGAGCACTCGCGCCGGGGGCAGCGCCCGCACGACACCGATGAGCTCCTCCACCTCCTCCGACCAGCCGGGTCGCTCACGGTCGGCAAAGGCTCCGGTGCCAAGCCACGAGTCGTCGTACTCGGGCGCTCGCTGGTCGAAATGCGCATGCATCTGATCGTCTGCCCCGTGCTCGGTCATCTCGGCGACTCTACGCATCTCTGGCAGCGACCGATGAGTTCTTGCGCGTCTGCCAGTCTTTCCGTCGAACGCCCCGTTCGCGCGGGCCGATCTGGCCACAGTTCCGACTCTGGAAGTAGGTTCGAGATATGAGCGAGAGCACCGGACTCGACGAAGCAGCGGCGCTGTACGACCAGTGCGCCGAGGAGCTGGAGCTGGCGGCTCGTCACTGCCGAACCGCTTCTCAGCACTTCAGGGACAACGAGGTGCCACGCGGAGCGGCGCACGGGTGGGCGGCCTTCGGTCATGTCCTCGAGGCCACCGCCTCGCTGGAGTCGCAGGCGCGGACCCACGCAAAAAAGTCCCGACCCTAGAACAAGGATCTCGCCATGCCATTCACGCAGAAGAACATCAAGGGTGACCTGGAGGACATCGGCTCGCTGTTCAACGGCGCGCCCGATCTGGAGTTCCGTGCGGCCACCAGGGTGCTCGAGCTCGAGCAGTCGAGCCTGAGCTATCAGCGCATCCCACCGGGTTATCGGTTTCCGTATGGCCACACGCACGTGACGCAGGAAGAGGTGTACGTGGTCGTGCGCGGGAGCGGGCGGATGAAGGTCGACGAGGAGATCATCGAGCTCGCCGAGTGGGACGCTGTGCGCGTTCCGCCCGGAACGTGGCGAGGCTACGAGGCCGGGCCGGAGGGCCTCGAGATCCTCGTCATCGGCGCGCCCAATCTCGGCGACGATCCACGCGGGGACGTCGATGGCCGGCGCGACTGGTGGACTGACTCCTAGAGGCTGGTTCGGCAGGCTTGATCCGAGACCGCGCTGCTCACCTCAGCGGGGAGCGTCGAGGTCGAAACAGTTACCGGTCCCGGACTGCGTAGGTCAGGTGGGTCACCTGCTGCATCGGCTCCGCGCGGACCGGCTCCAGGGCTACGCGGCCCGCGTCCACGCCCTCGAACAGGCGGATCCCGGAGCCGAACAGCACGGGTGAGAGCGCGATCGTGAACTCGTCGATCAGACCGGCGTTCACGTACTCCAGGATCGTCGCGCCGCCGCCCGCGATGCGGACGTCCCGGTCGCCGGCGGCCTCGCTGGCCTGGTCGAGCGCGAGCTCGATGCCGTCGTTGACGAAGTGGAAGGTGGTTCCGCCCGGCCGCTCCCAGGGGTCACGCTTCTCGTGGGTGACAACGAAGACCGGCGTGTGGAACGGCGCCTCCTCCGGCCACATCTGCTCGCCGGCGTCGAACATGCGCTTGCCCATCACGCTGGCACCGGTGCGCTCGAACGTCTCTCGCGCGATGTCGTTGTTGCGCCCTTCCTCGCCGCCCTCGCCGAGCTTCAGGTTCTCCCGGAAGAACCGCAGCGGGAAGATCCACTGCTGCAGCTCCATCCACTGCTGCCCCATCAACTCCCCGAGAGACCCGGGCGCGATGAACCCGTCCAGCGACATCGTCACGCTGAAGAACACCTTCCCGGCCATCAGTCCTCAACTCCCTCCCGAACGATCTCGGTGACGTAGGCAGCCAGGCTGTCCAGGGTCTGCCGGCCGCCCTCGATCGCGTGGTAGCGCTCGACCGCCTCGTCGCGCAGCTCCTTGGTGGGGAACACCGTGCGCATCTCGATCCTGGTCGTCGCACCGTCGAGCGCGAACGTCAAAACTGACTCGAAGGCGTTCGGGTCGTCGTGGGACTCGCCGTGCAGGAGCGCGATCCGCTCCGGCGGGGCGATCTCGGTCCAGGAGATCCACTCCTGGTAGTCCGTCCCGTCCGGGCCGTGCATCACGAAGTCCCACGCCCCGCCGACGCGGAACTCGAACGCCCGCGTGGTGGTGGTGAACCCGTTCGGGCCCCACCACTGCGACAGGTGCCGGACTTCGGTGAACGCCTCGAATACCAGCTCCCGTGGGGCACTGATGACCCGGGAGATAACGATCTCGCGGTCGGCCGTCGGGGCCTGCGCCGGCGCTCCTCGTCCCGTCGCGCTCATCGCCTACCTCTCCTTCCGTGCCTGATCGAGGTCCTGCACGTACGCATCCAGGCGGTCGAAGCTCTCGCTCCAGAATCGCTCGAACCCCCCGGTCCACTCGTGTACCGGTTGCAATCCGCGCGCGTCGATGCCGTACAGGCGTTGCTTCCCTGCCCTGCGGTCCTGTACCAGCCCGACCTCCCGGAGCACCCGCAGGTGTTTGGACGCCCCGGGCTGGGTCAGCCCCAGGTCCTGGGCCAACTCGGTCACCGGCCGCTCACCCGCCCGCAGCAGCACCAGGATCGCCCGGCGCTGTGGCTCGGCGATCGCGTTGAAGACGTCCGACGTCGTCGCTGCTCGTGCCATGCTTGCATCATATTCCTATATCGGAATATGTCAAGGATCCGGCGCTATTGATCGGCTGGCGTGCAGTCGCGATCGGAATCGGATGGATCGTCCTGGAAGGTGCGTTTGCGGTCGATGGCTGGCCGTCGAGACGGGCTAGGCCGACCTGCTGATCAAGCCCACGGCGATTCGTCGTACTGCGGTAGATCGTCGAGGATCTCGTACCACGAAGCCTTCGAACCGACGAAGATGTGCGCCATCGGCTTGAGCGTCGGCTCGTCGATCAGCGTCCCGTACGGAATCCGGATCTTGCCTTCGTAGCCGGTCCACGACAGCAGCGAGAAGCACTCCTTGCAGCGCAGGGCATGACGTCCGTCCGGATCACCTTGCACGACCAACGAATCCTCGCCCTTCGTCAGCCTCAGCTTCTCGGGCTCGATCTCGCCCCAGGGCTTGAAGACGGAGCCCGTCGTCGCACGGCAGTTCGAGCAATGGCAGTTGTACGCCTCGACGAACGCGTCAGCGACCTCGAACCCGACGACGCGGCACGCGCAACGCCCTCGCAGCACGCCGGCACCCATGTCGCGGAACGTAGCAGGGTGCATTGGCGGACGGCTCTGCTGCGTCCTACGCTGCCTGGATGACGAGACTCGGGGCGCTGATGGCAGCGGCCGCCGTAACGGTCGGCGCAGCATCAGCGAGCGCTGCGCCGGGCGCTGTTGCGGACTGCACAGCGTTCCGCAAGATACCGGTCGTCATGCCCTGACACGCAGGGATGTCCGGCGCTCGGAGTGAGGCCAAAGCCTCACCCCCACCCTCGCGGCCAACGCCATGCCGGGGTGAGGCTTCAGCCTCTACCCGCTCGGTCTGGACTCAGCGAACGGCGACCGTGACCCGGCGCGACTCGAATGCCTTCGCGGTCTCACCCTTCGTGAGGCCGAACCGAAGGACGGCGCTGCCCTTGCCGGTTGCCTTGAAGGTGAGAACGACCGCGGTGCCGACGTCTGCCTCACCGACCTGGCGAATGACGCGGGTGTCGAAGGGGCGGGCGATCCGCCACACACGGCCGCCGGTGCGATGTGGCAGCGCCACGGCGATCAGCTCGCCACGTTGCGTCGCGACGGCCGAGGTGGGGCCTGCCGGAAGCGGGCCGACCGGTGTCGAGTCTTTCTGCGCGGCGACAGCGGCCGAGGCGCATGCGACGGCTGCTGCGATCGCGAGCGTGAGGATCAGTGCCTTGATGGAGCTCCTGAACGTCGGTGTCATATGCGATTCCCCTCGTATCGTTGGCAATGGACTAGCCCGGCGGCAACGCTGCGTTGCCCCCGGCGAGCGATGCTCTCGCCCGCGCGGCCTGCACGGCCGACGTGAGCGTTTCGATGTCGTAGGCACCGTAGTGACGACGGCCGTTGATGAAGAAGGTTGGCGTGCCCGAGACGCCGCTGAGGTCGGCGCTGTCGACGTCCTCCGCGACCCGCGCCGCACCGGCCCGCTGGCTGAGCGCGTCGGTGAACTCCTCGACGTCGAGGCCGAGCTGCTCGGCGTGGTGAACGAGATCCTCCAGCTGGAGCTCGTCCTGGTGCGAGAGGAGCCGGTCGTACATCTCCCAGAACGCTCCCTGGTCGGCGGCGGCCTCGCTCGCCTCCGCCGCGAGCTGGGCGTTCAGGTGGACGTCGTTCAGCGGCAGGTGGCGCCAGACGTACTGCAGGTCGCCGTAGTCGGCGAGCAGCTCGCGGATGACGGGCTCGGCCTGCCCGCAGAACGGGCACTGGAAGTCGCCGTACTCCACGATCGTGACCGGTGCGTCGTCAGGCCCACGCGTGTGGTCGCGCTCCGGATCGACGTCGAGATAGAGGTCGGTGAGCGGCTCGGCTCCGCCTGCGAGCGCGGGGATCCGCAGCCGGCGGGGCAGCTTGGCCGTGGCGCTGAAGAGCAGCCAGGTGACGAGGGTCGCGATCAGCGCCGCCGCGATGATGCCGATCTTCGCGTCGGCCAGGGTCTCGCCTTCGAACGCAAGCGAGGCCACGAGGAGCGAGACGGTGAACCCGATTCCGGCGATCGTGCCGCCACCGACGACGGCCGCCCAGCCGACCGGCGGCCGCAGGCGCCGGCCCGTCAGCCGCGTCGCGAGCCAGCAGACGCCGGCGATGCCGACCGGCTTGCCGACGACGTAGCCGACGACGATCCCGAGCGTCACCGGTGACGAGAGCGCGTGCCGGATCGACGACTCGTCGAGGACGACACCGGCGTTCGCGAGGGCGAAGATCGGGACGATGAGGTAGCTCGTCCACGGGTGGAAGACCTGCTGCAGCCGCTCGTTCGGGGAGATGGTGGAGCGGAGTCCCTGCTGCGCGATCCGCGCCAGCTGCGGTGTCGGCTGCTCGCGGAAGGCGCGGAAGCGCTCGGTCGCACGCTCGAGCTCCGATCGGGACGACGGGTAGGCGAACGTGACGAGCCCGAACACGAGCCCGACGACGATCGGGTCGACGCCCGACTTCAGGATCGCGACCCAGACGGCGACGGCGGCGCCGAGACACACCACGCCATTGCGAATCCCGGCTGCACGAACCACCATCAGCGCCGCGAAGATCACGATCCCCACGATCAACGCCCTGGGCGCAATGTCCTCGGAGTAGAACACCGCGATGACGACGAGCGCGACGATGTCGTCGACGACGGCGATCGTCAGCATGAAGGCGCGAAGCCGCGCCGGGAATCGCGGGCCTACGAGAGCGAGCAGCCCGAGGGCAAACGCGGTGTCGGTCGACATGGCGACCCCCCACCCCTGCGCCGTCGACTCGCCCGCGTTGAAGATGAGGTAGATCGCGATCGGCACCGCGCACCCGCCGAGCGCGGCGAGCAGCGGCAGGACGAACCGGCGCCGCTCGCGCAGCTCGCCGAGATCGAACTCGCGGCGCGCCTCGAGGCCGACGACGAAGAAGAAGAACGTCATCAGGCCGCTGTTCACCCACTGCCGCAGGTCGAGCGCGATGCCCGAGTCGCCGACGTCGATCGACAGGATCGTGCTCCAGAACGAGTCGTATGAGTGCGCGTCGATGTTGATCCAGACGAGCGCCGCGGCCGCCGCCACGAGCAGCACCGCCGCGCCGCCGATCTCGGTCTCGACGAACTCGCGCAGGGGCGTCTGGAGGTTGCGCGCCCAGGCGGTGCGGCCCGAGTATCCGCCGGTTTCTTCAGCCGTCGACATGGGGTCGATCGTACGGTCCCGGCGGGTCCCGCCGCTGCGGGGGCGTTTGGGCAACGCCGTTCGGCGGTATGCCCTGGGTATGCGAATCAAGAAGATGTTCTACGGCGCCGTCGGGTTCCTGGCCGTCAAGGTCGGGTCGCGCATGGCACGCCGCAGGTTTCGCAAAGCCCTCCGCCGCGCGTAATCCCGCCCGGCGAGACCACGCTCCGGGTTAGGAGGCAACGATGCCAAGGGCAATCTGGTCGGGGTCGCTGTTGTTCGGGCTGGTGAACGTGCCCGTCCGGATGTTCAGCGCCATCGACGAGAAGGACCTTCACTTCCACCTGCTCCACCGCAAGGACGACAGCAGGATCGGCTACGAGAAGGTCTGCAAGAAGGAAGGCAAGCCCGTTCCCGACGACGAGATCGGAACGGCGTACGAGATCTCGAAGGGGAAGTACGTCTATCTCGAGGACGACGACTTCGCCGCAGCCGAGCCGAAGGGCTATCGAACGTTCGACCTCTCCGACTTCGTGCCGCTCGACGAGATCGACCCGATCTACCTCGACCGCACCTACTACCTGGCCCCGGCCGAGGGTGGCGAGAAGGTCTATGCCGTCCTCACGCGCGCGATGGACGAGGCGGGCCTGGCGGGGATCGGCACCTACGTGATGCGCAACAAGCAGCACCTCGGCTGCCTGCGCGTGCGCGACGGAGTGCTGCTGCTCTCGCAGCTCTACTTCGCGGACGAGATCCGACCGCACAAGAGCCTCGCCCCGAAGGGCGTTCGGGTCGGGGCGGAGGAGCTCGAGATGGCCGGCGAGCTGATCGATCGGTACGCCGGTTCGTTCGACATCGAGAAGTACCGGGACACCTACCGCGAGTCGCTGCTCAAGGTGATCAAGGCGAAGCAGAAGGGGCGCGACGTCCATGCCGGGACCGAGCCGAGCGACGAGGAGGAAACGCCGACCGATCTGCTCGAGGCGCTGCGCGAGAGTGTTGCGAAGCACACGGGGAATGGCTCGCGGAACGGCAAGTCTCGGAAGAGCGCCGCGAAGAAGAGCGCCGGAAAGCGTGACGGGCTCGCCGACCTGACGAAGCGCGAGTTGGTGGCGAAGGCAAAGGACAGTAAGGTCAAGGGGTACTCGACGATGGACAAGGACGAACTCGTCGCGGCTCTTGCGTGAACGTCGACCTCGAAAACGACATCGACCGTCTCTACGTCGCTCCGCGCGAGGAGTTCGTCCGCGAGCGTGATGCTCTCGTAAAGACGCTGCGCGCAGCCGGCGACCGCGAGGCCGCGGCCGAGGTTGGCGCCATCCGCAAGCCGACGCTCGTGGCGTGGACGGTCAACCAGCTCGCGCACAAGGAGCGGCGCGACGTCGACCTTCTGCTCGACGCCGGCAAGCGGATCATCGACGCACAGGAAGCGAGCATCGCCAAGGGCGGGCGCGCCGACCTCGACACCGCCCAGGCATCCCTGCGCCGCGCGGTCAACGGGCTCACCGAGCAGGCGAGCGCGATCCTCGGGCCGGACGCGAGCAAGACGACGCTGACCCGCGTCGCGGAGACGCTTCGCACGGCCGCGACGGCGCCCGAGGGACGGGAGCTCCTCGCGCGCGGACGGCTGAGCGAGGAGCTGAGCGGGACCGGCTGGGAGATCGTGGCCGGCTTCGCCCCGTCGCCGCGCGCGCCGTCGAAGCCGGCCGCCCGCAAGAAGGCCGACGCCAAGCCGGACGACACCGCGGAGCGGCGCGCGGCCGAGATCAAGGCTCAGGCTGCGCGGGTGCGCGAGCTGAAGCAGTCGCTCGCCGCGGCCGAGAAACGCCGGCGCACGGTCTCCCGCGAGGAGCGGGCGGCGGCGGAGCGGCTCGAGGAGCTGCGGGCGGCGCGCTCGGACGCGGATGCCGAGGTCGAGTCGCTCGCGGACGAGATCGCCGGCGCTGAGAAGGCGCTCGGAGAGTTGCGCCGCAGCGAGAAGTAATCCGACGACGTAAGCACGGCGTCGATCGTCAGAGGATCTCCCAGCCACGCGGGAGCTCGGGCAGCTCCCAGGCCGGATCGGGCTTCCAACGAGGCCAGGCGCTGTCGAACGGCGGCTCGTCCCGTTCGATCCGGCCGATCACCGTCTCGGCCTCCTCGCGAACCCGTGCTGCGACTTCCGCGCTGAGCACGCCCTGCTCGATCAGCAACGCGAACTCGTCCTCGTCCTTCCATCGCCACGAACTGCGATCGGGCTCGGCGATGATGTCGAGCGCGAGATCCATGGTCTGGATCCCTCGCTCGGTGCGGCGATACGGCTCCTGGAAGTTGACGTACCAGCCCCAGAGCTCGCCACTCTCGAGGAACGAGAGCCAGACCCCATGCCAGTCGCCTTCCCGGTGCAGCATCAGCGACGACACGTCCCAGGGCGAATCGATGAGCGGCCAGTCGCGCCGTGCGAGGACCTGCGCGAGCCACTCGCCTCGCGTCATGCCGGCAGGGACCGACGCTGAGGTCATCGGCACCTTGCGGACGGTGCCCTTCGGGCACCAGAGCGCGAGCACTTCGGCCGAGTCCTCGACGACGATCACGGGCCGGGCCGCCCAGAGCTTTCCCTCGTACACATCCTGCAGCACGATCACCTCGCCCGGCGACCACCTGCGGACATCGCTCATGAGCCGCTCGAGGTGAGTCGCGGGCAGGCGATGTCCTCGCCGTTCTGCGACACCACCAGCACCGGAGTCTCGCCCGCGAGATCGAACCGGATGGTCGCGTCGATCCAGCCGGCGAAGCTGTCTGCCGATTGGGGGCCAAACTCGATCGGATGCTGTCCGGGGAAGGCGACGAGGAGGTTGCCGCCGTCGCGAGCGACCGTGAGCGGCCGCCCGCGCAGGTCGTACGTCCCGGCGAAGGCGTCAAGGGCGGCGGCGTCGGGAACGTCGCGCTCGGCGAGCTCCTCGGTGTACTCCGGCCAGCCATATGCCTCGGCGATGCGCGCGAACGCGCGCCGGACGACCCAGTTGCCGTTCTCGCCGTTCGTCATCACGACTGCACCCCGGCCCGTGTCGCGATAGGCGACGAGGAGGCAGCGGAATCCCACGTTGCCGCCCTGGTGGCCGAACCTGCTCGCCGTCCCGGCACCATTGAGGAACGGCCCGAGACCGAGCCGGTTGAGACTGTCGGCCTCGATCTGCGGCGTCAGCAGCTCCCGCCCGAGCGCCGGGGAGAGCAGCGCGTCATCAGCTCCCGCGTAGGTGCGCTGGATCCCGATCGCGAACCGCGCGAGATCGGCGGGCGTCGTCCAGAGACCGGCCGCTGCGAGCTCGGGATAGGTGTGCCACCTGCCCTCGACCGGGCGGCCGACCTCGTCATGTGCGACAGCGGCCCGGTCATGGAGCGCCTCGGGCAACGGCTGCGCGTAGTCGCTGTCGCTCATCCCGAGCGGCTCCAGCACGAGCTCGCGGACGAGCTCCCGCAGCGGCGTTCCGGTCACGTCCTCGAGCAGCTGCTGCATCACCATCGTCCCACCACCGGAGTAGCGGAACTGCAGCCCGGGAACGGTGTCGACCCGCACCGCGAACGTGTTCGTCGGCCCGATGCCGTCGAGCACCTCGACCGTCGTCGGCAGCGCGTCACCCGACCGGTAGCCAGGGAAGCCGGACGTGGTCAGGCCGGCGCTGTGGCTGACGAGCTGACGCAGCGTGACGACCGGCTGCCAGCGTTCGAGCGGCGGGACGCGCCACGACGTGAGCCGGTCGTTGACGTCCTCGTCGAGATCGAGGACACCGCGATCGACGAGCCGCAGCATCGCGAGGGCGGCGACCGGCTTGCTGATCGAGCAGGCCTGGAAGAGCGTCGCCGGCGTGACGGGGTCGCCGCGATCGGCGGCCATCAGGCCGAGCCCGCCCGTATGGATGATCTCGCCTCCCTCGATCAACGCCCATGAAGCGCCGGGCACGGAGTACTCCTCGAGATCGGCCTCGATCCCGGTCTCGAGCGCGTCGATCATCGCGTCGGGTTGCGCTGTGCCATCCGCTCGTAGAACCGCTCCTGCACCGGGGCATAGACCTCGAAGACGGCCCGCGCGGTCTTGTGCGCCATGAACTCGTCGAAGCCGCCGGGCGAGATCAGCTCGTGGACGTCGGGCGGAGGCGTGCCGAGCACCGCCAGGTAGAGCGGCGCGATCGGATCCTTCGCGTGCGCCTTGCGCAGGCGGTGGGCGATGTCGACGCCGCTCGCCGAGCCTGCGAGCGACACCGTCGGCTTCTCCGGCACCGGGCTCACTCCGCCGGGAGCCGTTTCGAACCGAGTCCGCCCCGACGTAGACGCCTGCGTCGTAGAGCGTGCCGAGTCCCGCATCGAGACCGTCCCGCTCGACGAGCGTCCGGAGATCCCGAGCTCGACGCCAGCCCAGCGGAGGATCTTGCGGTACGGGCTGTCCGGGAGGTCGTAGATGCCGAGCTCCGCGATCCGCAGGAAGTTGGCAGCCCGGTTCGCAAGCGTGTCGCGGAGGAGCTGCTCGGCCTCCTCGGGGTCGAGACGCTTGCGCAGATACCCGGAAGTGCCGTGGTGAAGCGGGCGTAGGTCGAGAGCTCGGAGAGCAAGGGGTGAGATCCGATCGAAGGTCGTCGCGGGCAGGAGGAGGGTTAGCGTATCCCGGCGCATGGGCTACCACATCAGAACCTACGACCTCGAGCCGCACGCGGTCACGGAGGCCGAGCGGCGCCTGGCCGACGCCTGCGCCGCCGGCATCGCGAGCGCCTTCCTGGCGGCGTCGTTCCACACCGAGATCGGGCCGCTCAACCAGGTGATCCAGCTCTGGACGGATGCACTCCCCGCAGCGGCCGCCGACGCGGCGATCGAGGACCTCGTGGACGAGCGCCAGAGCAACGAGTTCGTCCCGTTCGCCGTCTCACCGCGCATCGTGCCCGGCTCGGTCGGTCCTTCTTCGAGGTCAGGCGGTACAGCTACGCGGCGGGCGACCTAACGAAGATCGTCGTAGCCTGGGAGGCGGCGCTCCCGACCCGCTCGCACTCGGGCCGCTCGTCTCCTCGTCGCATCCTCGGAGACCGGCAGCGTCAACGAGCTGCTCCACATCTGGCCCTACCGCACGCTCGACGAGCGCTCGCAGCTCCGCACGACCGTCCGCGAGACTGGCCTCTGGCCTCCCCTCGCCGCGGCGCAGACGCTCGGCCTCGAGCCGTTCGAGTTCATCCGGATGGAGAACAAGATCGTCATGCAGGCCGCGTTCTCGCCGCTGACGTAGGGGGAGTCGTGCCTCGCCGACCGCGACCCGCCACGTAGGCGCAAGCCCGCCAGCCGTCAGGCGCCGAAGCCGAGGCAGGTCGTCCGCCGCACCGTCACGTGTTCGACTCATTCGATTCCGTGACCCTGTTCGACGGATCGACCGTCGCGGTCAGCGTTCCCGCCACGGCGGATCCGCTCGCGATGCAGTCTGCCTTGCAGCCGAGGCCGGCGGAGAGGCCGACGTCGGGCAGGTCGGCCGCGACCTTCCCCGGCGCGGCCGATAGCCTCTGCTCCATGGGCGACCTCGCAGAGCTCTTCGAGCGGAACCGGGCCTGGGCGGCGGAGAGGGTCGCCGAGAATCCGGGGTTCTTCTCCGATCTCCTCGAACGGCAGGCACCCGAGTACCTCTGGATCGGCTGCTCGGACAGCCGCGTGCCGGCGAACCAGATCGTCGGCCTCGCGCCCGGGCGAGGTGTTCGTGCACCGCAACGTCGCCAACGTCGTCGGTGCACACCGACCTCAACTGCCTCTCGGTGCTGCAGTACGCGGTCGACGTGCTGAAGGTGAAGCACGTGATCGTCGTGCGGCCACTACGGCTGCGGCGGCGTCAAGGCGTCGCTCGAGCGGCTCGCGCCACGGGCTGATCGACAACTGGCTCCGCCACGTCCAGGACGTGAGCGAGAAGCACGCCGCCGAGCTCGCGTCGCTCCCCGAGGAGCAGCGGCTCGACCGGCTCTGCGAGCTGAACGTGATCGAGCAGGCGATCAACGTCTGCCAGACCACGGTCGTCGCAGGACGCCTGGGCGCGCGGCCAGGAGCTGACCGTGCACGGCTGGATCTACGGCCTGCACGACGGGCTGCTGCGCGACCTCGACGTCAGCGCCTCCGCGCTCGACCCGACCGCGCCGATGTGGACCAGCCGAGCCCGCGCATCGCCTAGCGCCGCGCTCCGACGGATCGCCTGATCGTGGCCGCTGCGTGTGGCCGGGACTCTGGCGGGCCGGCCCGGCCGATAGGCTGGGCCGGTGGCACGCTCCTCGGCAGCCCCGTCGGCCCGGACCCGCGTCAAGCGGGTGCACGAGCGCGCCGTCTACGACCGCGCGCGGATCGACGAGATCCTCGACGCCGCGCTGATCTGCCACCTCGGCTTCGAGCGCGACGGCCAGCCGTACGTGATCCCGACGCTGCACGCGCGGATCGGCGACCTGCTCTACGTCCACGGCTCGGCCGCGAGCCGGACGCTGCGGGCGCTCGGCGAGGGCATTCCCGCCTGCGTCACCGTGACGCTGGTCGACGGCATCGTGCTCGCCCGCTCGGTGTTCGAGCACTCGATGAACTACCGCTCCGTGGTCGTGCTCGGCACCGCGACCCCGGTCGTCGATCCCGACGAGAAGTACGCCGTGCTCGAGGCGTTCACCGAGAAGCTGCTGCCCGGCCGCTTCGCAGACGCGCGGCCGCCGACCCGCAAGGAGCTGAAGGCGACGAGCGTGCTGTCGCTGCCGCTCGACGAGGCGTCGGCCAAGGTGCGCGACGGCGCGCCCGACGACGGCGACACGCCCGACGCCGACCTCGACGTCTGGGCCGGCCACATCCCGCTGACGGTGAAGGCGCTGCCGCCGGTTGCGTCACCGGACCTGCGCGCCGGGAATCCCGGTGCCGGCGTACGCGAAGCGCTACAGCCGCCCGGGGCTCACCGACTGAGCCAGCCCTTGCGGCGGAAGTACGTGAGCACGATCGCGAGCGTCATCAGCTCGAGCCCGATCCCGAAGACGAGGAAGTGCCCGACGCCGCCGGCGTGCGCCACCATCCACGCGAAGTTCTGGCCGAAGAATCCGGTGATGAACGTCAGCGGCATGAAGATCGTGGCGATGATCGCGAGCTGCTTCATGACGGCGTTGAGCCGGTTCGAGACGGTCGAGAGGTAGACGTCCATCGCCCCGGTGAGCAGGTCGCGGTAGGTGTCGACCATGTCGCCGATCCGGATCAGGTGGTCGTAGACGTCGCGGAAGTAGTGCTGGTCGTCGTCGGTCATGCCGGGGAAGGTCTCGACCCCGGTCACGATCGAGGCGAAGAGATCACGCTGTGGCGAGATCACCTTCCGCATGCTCGACGAGCGCGCGCTTCATCGAGAAGATCTCCTGCAGCTGCGCGTCGTCTGCGTTCTGGAAGATCGAGTCCTCGAGCAGCGTCGATCCGGTCGTCGATCGCGGTCAGGCGCGGGAAGAAGCTGTCGACGAGCCCGTCGACGACCTTGTGCAGCAGCCGTGCTGGATCGTCGACCGGCGTGTCGCGCTTGACGTACCACTCACGAAGCGCCACGAGCGAGGGCGCGTCGTCGCGGTGCAGCGTGATCAGGAAGCGGTCGGAGTAGAAGCAGTGCACCTCGACGAGGCCGTCGGCATCGGCCGGGCCGGAGGCACCGAAGACGACGAGGAAGACGTAGCCGTCGTAGTCGTCGATCTTGGGCCGCTGGTTGAACTGCCACGAGTCCTCGAGCGACAGCGGGTGGAAGTGGAACTCCTCGCGCAGGATCTCGAGGTCGCCCTTCTGCGGCTCGTGGATGTCGAGCCAGAAGAAGTCGCCCGCCTCGAGCAGCGCCTTGACCTTGTCGCGCTCCAGGTGGAGCCCGTGCTCGACGTTGCAGTGGACGACGTTCGACGGGCCGGGCTGGTCGGACTCCATCGGCCGATGGTACGACCCGGCTCGGAGGCCGAGACCCGGCGCCGGCTGAAGCCGGACACCGCGCGCCGGCACCGGCGCCGCTACGGGATCGAGACGCCCGACAGCACGACCGGACCGAGCGTGTAGTCGAGCTCGGTCGACTGCATCACGCCGGGCGGCGTGATCACGTCGATCGCCTTCGGGACGGCGCCCGGCGGGAAGGTGCAGTGCGGGTTCGGCGCTCGCCGTCGCGCAGACGCCGAACCGGAACTCCTGCGGGGTCGGCTCGAAGTCGCGCGCCTGGTCGGCGTTGCCGCCTTCCTGGCCGGTGAGGACGACGGTGAATCCCCAGCCTGGGCCCGGCGTTCCGAGCGTCGCCTTCGGGACGGTGACGGTGATGAAGCGGGAGACCGGGTTCGCGGTGATCCCGACCGTGCCGAGGGTCGCGCCGCCGGCGTCGACGTAGCGCTGGCCGAAGCCCTGCACCTGGATCAGGCGGCTCCAGGCAAACGGCGCCGCGATCGTGAAGTTGCGCGACGCGTTGGCGGCGTCCGTCGAGGTCGTGACGGCGCCGGGCACGTGGACGTAGACGTCGACGAGCTGCGCGCCGAGCGGGCTGCCGAACGTCGCGGTCAGGTCACGGGTCTTGAGCCGGAAGATCACGTTGGAGCCGGCGTCGTACACCTGGAACTCCTGGATGTCGAAGGCGCCAGGCTTGAAGTTGTCGGACGTCGGATACGCGTAGTTGCCAGGGCCGTTGTCGTCGAGGTTCGGGTCGGTGACGTCGAAGATCAGCGTTCCCGGCACGAAGTCGAAGAGGATCGTTCGCGTCGCATGCGCGGTGCCGCCGCGTCGCGCTGACGGCGACGATGTTGAGCACGCTCGTGCCGCCGGTGACAGCGACGTCGACGCTGAAGGAGCCGTCCGCGGCGGCGGTCGTGGAGGCGACGGTCGTGGCCGAGTTCTGGTCGGTGTTCGTCGCCGAGACGTAGACCTTGTTGCCGCCGCGGTCGTTCCCGTGACCGTGACCGGCGAGCCGGCGACCGACGAGCCGTCGGCCGGGCTCGTCACGGTCAGCGTCGTCGCGCCCTGCGCGTGCGCGACGTAGCGCGCATGCGTGACGGCGGGCAGGGCGACGTTGCGCTCGGCCGCGAGATCGGCGGCGAGCCGCACGAACGACGCTGCCGACCAGGTCAGCGGCGACGCGGAGCCCGCCGCGCCGCCGTTCGCGAAGCCGATCGAGGCGAGCGTCGGGTCGGTGCCGAACGGCGAGGCCGCCAGATCGGGCGGCGTCCAGTCCTGCTCGGGAATCAGCCCGACGCCGGAGGCGAAGTCGTCCATGCCTTCGAGCAGCGAGGCCGCTGCTGGCGGCGTCGCCGGTGCACGAGCGCCTGCTCGGCGCGCTCGGCCGACAGCACGGGCCAGACGTGGCCGGTGCCCTGGCCGCTCGGCGCCCACGGCCGTCCGTCGCTCGCCGCGATCGCCGTAGCCGTCGCCGTTGTAGCGATGCCAGCCCAGCCCGCTCGCCGTCGTCGCCCGGATCGTCGCGTCGACGACGGGCAGCGACTGGAGGACGTCCGGGTCGTTGGCGGACAGCTCGCCGAGCCGTACGAGCTCGAGGAAGCCGGCGTCGATCACGCTGCGCTGGTCGAGCGTGGGGCCGCCGTTGCCGACGTTGTAGGTGATCGCCGCGTTCGGATCGCCCGTCTTCGAGAGCCGGATGAAGTACGGGTGCGCGGCCAACGGCCCGTTCGTCGTCACCGTCCAGCCCTTGATCGATCGCTGCCAGTCGTCGGCGACGCCGAGCCAGAGCGCCGCCGAGGAGGAGTCGCCGTTCACGCGCGCGAGGTCGGCCGCGGCCACGAGCCCCGCGATCTCGGCCGCGATCGTGGAGGGCGAGAACCCGCCCTGCTCCTCCCAGCGCTCGGACCCGAACGACGGGCCGTGCGCGATCAGGAAGTTCGCCGCCGGCTTGATGTGGTTCGTTGTAGAGCGAGGGATCGGTGAGCCCGAGCTGCTGCGCCATCAGGATCGGGAAGCGCGACCTCGTCGAGCTGGGTCCCGAACGAGTCGGGCGCGGTCTTGCCGTTGACGAGGCTGTTGCGCGGCATCGAGCCGTCCGGCAGCTGCTGGCGCTCGAACAGGAACAGCGTCGCGTCGCGCGCGGTGTCGAGATCGCCGTCGGCGAGGAGGCCTGTCCACGCCTCGTAGAGGTCGCGAGCGAAGACCTCGCGATAGGAGCCGAAGTAGGTGTTCGCGGGATCGCCGGCCGAGACCGCCTGACCCCACGGCGAGGCGAGGCTGGCCACGATCGCGCCGGGGAAGGTCTTGTCCTCGGAGGCCTTGAGGACGTTCGCGCTCAGGTAGTACTCGTCGGCGAGCTCGTCGACCGGCTTCTTCGTTCAGTGCCGGAGAGCTTCTTCGTGCGGCTTGGTCAGCGACTTGTCGTAGCGCCTTCCAGTCCTTGCGTGTAGTCGTCGTGCGAGCTTGCCGAAGCTCGGAGCCGACGGAGCCCTCGGCCGCTCCGACCGCCTCGGCCTGCGTCGCGCCGAAGCCGAGCGTCGAGCTCCGTCTGGCCGTCGCCTTGTCGAGCGCGACCTGCGCGGTCTGGACGACGTTGCCGCCCTCGGCGTCGCGGTAGGTCGGCGTCAGCGCGTGCGCCGGCGTCGAGCTGGACGAGGCCGTCGCTGGCGGCGCCGACGAAGCCGCTCTCGGCCTCCGCGAACGACCCGTCGAGCGCGGCGTAGACCGGCTGCGCGTAGTCGCGGTTCGGCGGCGTTCGTCGCCGTGACCGGATCGGAGGCGACGAGCACCGGGTGCCCGGTCGAGCCGTCGACCAGCGCCGAGTCGGCGCCGCCGTTGCCCGGCCCCACCGCCGCCGTTGCCGTTCACCGTCGGGTCGAAGCGGACGTACAGGCGCAGGTCGGGATCCTTCGGCTTGGGCTTCGGCTTTGGCTTGAACGCGACCCGCATCACCACCGTGTTGCGGATCGGGATCGGTGAGGTACGTCGGTCTCGATCCTGTACTTGCCGCTCTTCGCCGTCGCCGTGACCTTGCACGCCATCCCGCCGCTGTCCGGCACCGCCTCGACCGTCGTAGGTCATGTCGCGCGTCTGGAGATCGGTGAACGTCGAGCCGTCGCGTGACGACGTACTGGAGCGTCTCGACGTTCGTGTTGTCGACGGTCGGGTAGTAGGCGTCGCTGAGCACGCCGTTCGCGACCGTGAACCACACCTTCGAGGTCGTGTTGCGGGCGGTGCCGAGGCAGTCCTTCCGCGCGAGGTCGAAGTGCGACAGCGCGCCGGGGCCATCGGGGCGCCGTTCGGGCTCGCGGCCGTGACCGTGAGCACGTGCGTGACGCGCGTCGTAGCGAGAACGTGACCTTTGCGTTGTCGACCGGGACCGAGAACGGGATGTTGGCCCCGTTCGAAGGCGCCGCCGAGGCCGTAGTTCTCGGCCCAGTCCTCGTTGATCGTCGACCTTCGTCTCGTACGAGCCCGCCGGCAGAGCGGTCGTCTCGAACGAGTAGATGCCGTTGCCGTCCGGGTCCTCGAGCCACGAGCGCAGGCAGTCGGGCTGCCAGTCGCCCGTGCAGCCGAGCTCCGACTGGAAGCTGCCGGCGGCGGTCGCGATCACCGCGCTCTTGTTGTCCGTTGCCCAGTGGGTCTTGTGGTCGTAGTAGAACTTGACGCTTCCGGCCGGGGCGACGGTCGTCGGGATGTTGCCGCCGTTGAAGACCGCGTGGAGGCCGTAGTTCTCGTCCCAGGAGTCGTTGAACGCGGCCTTGTACTCGTAGCTGTCGGCCGGGAGGACGAAGCTGCCCTGCCAGACGTCGTCGTCTGCGTCGTAGGTGAGATGGGTCGCGCCGCAGCCCGGATTCCAGTCGCCACCGCAGCCTGCCTCCGACTGCAGCGATCCGGCGATCGTGACCGAGGTCGGATCGGGTGTCGCCGTCGCAGCCGGCAGCAGCACGAGCCCGACCGCGGCAAGCGCGACCACCATCGGTCGCAGCATCTTCATCGGTGCCGGCTCACTCGGGTGAACTGCTCCTCACGTTCGACTCCTCCCCTGTGGCAGTTCGAGCATATAACCGAACGGCGATTTTGAGAAGCCGTTCGAAGAGCCGGTCACACGACGAGGGACGGTAGGCTCCGACGGTGGACTTCGACACCGTCGTGATGAAGTTCGGCGGCTCGTCGGTCGCCGACCCGGACAAGATCAGGCACGTCGCGCGACGGCTCGTCGACGCGAAGCAGCGCGGCCTGCGGGTCGTCGGCACCGTCTCGGCGATGGGCAAGACGACCGACGGGCTGATCGATCTCGCCCACCAGGTCTCGCCGACGCCGAACGTGCGCGAGTTCGACATGCTGCTCTCGACGGGCGAGCGGATCGCCTGCGCGCTCGTCGCGATGGCGATCCACGACCTCGGCCAGGAGGCGGTCTCGCTGACGGGCTCGCAGGCCGGCATCCTCACCGACGCGGCGCACGGCAAGGCCAAGATCCGCGAGATCCGCGGCGACCGTGTCCGGGACGCGCTCGATCAGGACAAGATCGTCCTCGTCGCCGGGTTCCAGGGCTTCTCGCGCGACACGATGGAGATCACGACGCTCGGCCGCGGCGGCACCGACGCGACGGCGGTCGCGCTCGCGGCTGCGCTCGGCGCTGCCTGCGAGATCTACTCCGACGTGCCCGGCGTCTTCACCGCCGACCCACGACTCGTGCCGAACGCGCGCAAGCTGCCGACGGTCTCGTACGAGGAGATGCTCGAGATGTCCGCCTCGGGCGCGAAGGTGCTGATGCTGCGCTCGGTCGAGCTCGCCCGCAATCACGGCGTCCGTATTCATGCCCGCTCCACGTTCTCGGACGAGGAGGGCACCTGGGTTCAGGAAGGAGATCCGATGGAGCAGCCAATCGTGTCGGCGGTGACCCACAGCGAGAACGACGTGGTGTTCACCCTGTCCGACATCCCCGACCGTCCCGGCGTGGCGGCGCTGATCTTCGACGTCGTCGCGGCCGCGCAGGTGAACGTCGACACGATCATCCAGAACGTCGTCCACGGCAACGCCGAGATGTCGTTCTCGGTGCCCGCCGAGGACGTGCCCGCGACGCAGGCGGCGCTCGACGGCACGCGCGACGAGCTCGGCGCCTTCACGGTCGAGGAGAACCACGACCTCGGCAAGGTGTCGCTGATCGGCGCCGGCATGCGCTCGCATCCGGGCGTCGCGGCGAAGATGTTCCGCACGCTCGCCGACAACGGCGTCAACCTGCAGATGATCTCGACGTCGCCGATCAAGATCTCCTGCATGATCGCCCGCTCGGAGATCCCGAACGCGGTTCGCGAGCTGCACGCTGCGTTCGAGCTCGACGTCGAGCCGATCCAGGAGTAGGTCCCGCAGGCAGGCACGGCGCGCTCGCCGCCGAATCACGCGAGCGATGGACTCTCTCGGGCACGAACGCCAAGGCGGTCGCTGATCGCCGTCATCGGCATCGTCGTCATCGCCGCGGTCCGGGTCGTGCTCGAGCTGATCTACGACCGCTACGAGCGGCGGCTGCGGAAGCGCGATCCGATGGCCGTCGCGCGCCACCGGACGACGTTCAACTTCGCCGAGCGGATGACCGTCTGCATCCTCGGGATCGTCGTCGCGTGGAGCGTTCTCTCGCTCTACGACATCACCTCGCAGCTCGCCAAGGCGCTGCTCGCGTCGAGCGCCGTGCTCGCGCTCTTCGCCGGTCTCGCGTTCAGCACCCCGCTCTCGAACCTCGGCTCGGGCCTGCTCGTCTCGTTCACGCAGCCGCTGCGCCTCGGCGACCGGATCACGGTCGGCGGCGAGACGGGCTTCGTCGAGGATATGGCGCTGATCTACACGACGCTCGTCACCGACGACGCGCGCCGGATCTTCATCCCGAACACGCAGCTGACGACGAACATGATCGTCAACCGCACGATCAAGGATCCGCGCCGTGCCGATCACGGCGACGCTTCCCCGTCTCGATCGACACGCCGATCCCCGAGGCGCGAGGCGTGCTCCTCGGAGCGATCGCGGAGTCTACCGGGCACGCACGCCGGAGCACGCGCGCGTCACGGTCGGCGAGATCGGCGACCGCACCGTCTGGCTCGAGGCAGCGGCCTACGGGCCGCTCGACGCCGATGTCGTCGCGCTCTCGAGCGATCTCCGCGAGCGCGGGCTCGTGGCGTTGCGCGAGCGCGGCTTCCTCGCGAGCTGACCGGTGTCATGTCTTGCATTGCGACACGAGTGTCGCAATGCAAGACATGACACCAACGGTCTACACGCAGTCGCGCAGAGCCTGGGCCTCGGGCAGGCCCTCGAGCTTCTTCAGCGTGTTGTTCTCGATCTGACGGATCCGCTCGCGGGTGACGCCGAACGCCTGGCCGACCTCCTCGAGCGTGCACGGCTGCGTGCCGCAGAGCCCGAAGCGCAGCTCGATCACCTTGCGCTCGCGCTCGGGCAGCGAGGCGAGGGCCAGGTCGATGTCCTCACGCCGGAGCGAGAGCGACGCCGTGTCGAACGGGGACTCGGCCGAGTCGTCCGGCACGAAGTCACCGAGCGAGGAGTCCTCCTCCTCGCCGATCGGCTTCTCGAGCGAGACCGGCAGCTGTGCCATGCGAAGGATCTCGCGCACCTCTTCGGTCGGGATCTCGAGCTCCTCGGCGATCTCCTCGGGCTTCGGCTCGCGACCGAGCCGCTGCACGAGCTGGCGCTCGATGTGGACGACCTTGTTGAGCTTCTCGACCATGTGCACCGGGATCCGGATCGTGCGCGCCTTGTCGGCGATCGCCCGGGTGACGGCCTGCCGGATCCACCACGTCGCGTAGGTCGAGAACTTGTAGCCCTTGCGGTAGTCGAACTTCTCGACCGCCCTGATCAGGCCGAGCGAGCCTTCCTGGATCAGGTCGAGGAACGACAGCCCCCGCCCCAGGTACCCCTTCGCGATCGAGACGACGAGCCGCAGGTTCGCCTCGATCATGTGCTGCTTCGCGGACATGTCGCCTCGCTCGATCCTCTTCGCGAGCGACACCTCCTGGTGCGCGGTGAGCAGCGGCACCTTGCCGATCTCACGCAGGTAGAGACGGAGCGAGTCGAGCGACGGCTCGACACTCAGGTCGAGCTTCGGAGCCACCTTCTCGTCGTCGACCGGAACCGGCTCGTGCGGAAGCCGCTTGTGCTGCTCCCCCTCGACGAGCTCGATCGAATGGTCGATCGCATACGTGGTGAACTCCTCGAGCTGCTCTTTCGTCAACTCGACATCTTCGAGCGCGTTGACGATCTCGTCGTAGGTGAGGAATCCCTTTTCCTGCCCGTGCTCGATGAGCTTGTGCAGTTCCTCGACATCTGGCAAAGCGATCTCGACGGAGAGCATGAACCCCTTCTTCTCGTGGGTTGACGAAGACGAGCCCTGGACCTCTTGAACCGCTTGCCGATCTCCCCGGATCGGCCCTTCCCCCTTGCAACGCGCGAATCCTATACGCGAGATCGGCGTTTTGGGACACGACTTTTTTACCGCGTCCGAACCGCTCCGACGGGCTCGCCGCGGCTGTTTTCCACGGTGACGATGCCGAGCTCGCCGGGGTCGAGCGCCGAGCTCGAGCCAAAAAGGTGGCAAGTGCAGGACGAATGGCCCGGAAGGCTCCGTCCTCGACCTTCAGCGCGATGCCCAGACCATCGTCCGAACCGGCACAGAAGAGACCCTCGGCGCCGCCCTTCGCGGCCCAGCCCGGGAAGCGCTCGCATGAACATCACGTCGGCCGCGACCGGCCCGCGGAGCATCTCCGGGTGCGCGCGCATCGCCGCGACAACCCGCGAGCCACCGTCGAGCCGAGGCAGCCGGGCGAACGCGTGGGCGCAGCGGTCGAGGGGCAGCGCGAACGTCGGAACGCCGCAACCGTCGACCGCTATCGGCATCGCATCGGGGTCGACCTCGGCCGCGGCGGCGACCTCGAGCGAGCATCTCCTCGCTGCAGCGGATGCGTCGCGAGCCGGTAGCCGTGCGGTCTCGAAGCCGCGCGCGCGGCAGACGGCGAGGAAGCCCGCGTGCTTGCCCGAGCAGTTGTGCTCGAGCGGCGTCGGCTCCGGTCCGGTCTCGAGGTCGGCCTCGGTCGCGGGCGCCGCCGCGAGCAGCGCGCGCACGGCGTCGAGCTGCTCCGGCGGTGCGCGGTGCGACGCGCAGGCGATCGCGATCTCCCGGTCGGCGAGGTCGGGCCGCGCGCGCACGAGCGGCAGCGCCTGGAGCGGCTTCGCCGACGAGCGAAGGAACGTGAGCGAGACGCGGATCGCCGGCCTCGGCAACGATCTGCCCGTCCTGCACCGCGACGGCGTGCACCGTGTGCACGCGCCTCGACGACGTCGCCGCGGGTTACCTCGACCTGGATCGGGTCGGCCATTGCAGGAACACTACGTCTGCACGATGCCCGAGCTACCCGAAGTAGAGGCGTGGGTGCGCGAGCTCGACCCGCTCGTCTCGCAGTCGCCCATCGCGCGCGCCGGGCCGTCGCACATCGCCACCGTGAAGACGTTCGACCCGCCGATCTCGACGCTCGAGGGCCGGTCGTTCTCGGGCTCCCGGCGCCGCGGCAAGAACCTGCTCTTCCCGACGGAGGACGGCGAGCTCGTCCTCCGCGTGCACCTGATGAGCGCCGGGCGGCTGCGCTACCACGCTCCCGGCGCGAAGACGCCGAAGACGCCGATGTTCCGCCTCTCGTTCGCCGACGGCGGCGAGCTCGTGCTCACCGAGGCGGGCAAGAAGCGGCGCGCCGGCGTGTGGCTGTTCACGCCGGAAGGGCTCGACGCCGAGCTCGCGCACCTCGGGCCGGAGGCGCTCGGCCTCGGCGCCGAGCGGCTCGGCGAGATCCTCGGCCGCGAGCGCCGCCAGCTCCATCCCCTGCTGCGCGACCAGCGCGCGCTCGCGGGCATCGGCCGCGCGCACGCGAACGAGATCCTCTGGCTCGCGAAGCTCTCGCCCTTCAAGCTCTCGACCGATCTCTCGGCCGAGGAGACCGAGCGGCTCGCGGCGGCGATCGACGAGGACCTCGAGCGCGCGCTCGTCCTCCGCGAGGCGGGCAAGGGCGACAAGGACGTCTACCGCATCCACGGCCACTTCGGCGAGCCCTGCCCGCTCGGGCACGACACGCTCCGCCGCGTCGCCTTCGAGGAGCACACGATCACGTACTGCCCGACCTGCCAGACCGGCGGCAAGGAGCTGAAGGACCGGCGCCTGTCGCGGTTGCTGCGCTAGGCGGGAGAATGTTCCAAACCCCCGCTGCTACGTTCCGGACGTGAGCGATCTGCCCCATCTCGTGACGGACATGCAGGCGTCGGCGCCGCCGGTCGAGCTCGCGCTCTCGCGGGCCGGTGTGACCGGGCGTCCAGAAGGCGATTCGCATTCGCCGCGGCGATGCCGAGACGGTGATGGCCGCCGAGATCGAGTGCACCGTCGATCTCGCGCGCGGGCAGAAGGGCGTCCACATGTCGCGCTTCCCCGAGGTGTTCGACGAGGCGATCGGCGACGTCGTGCTCGGCGAGGCGCGGATCGTGGAGGAGATCGCCGAGGTCATCGCGCGCCACATCGTCGAGCGCCAGCGGGCGGTCCGGGCCGAGGTGCGGATCACGGCGCGCTGGCCGATGCGGCGCATGACGCCGGTGACCGGCCTGCCGACGCAGGAGATGGTGTCGTTGATCGGCATCGCCGCCGCGACCGAGCACGCGCCCGGCGCGTCGTCGGCGTCGAGGCGACCGGGATCAACGCCTGCCCCTGCGCCCAGGGCCTCGTCGCGGGCCGGGCAGCGGAGCGGCTCGCGGAGGCGGGCTTCGACGCGCCGTCGATCGAGCAGATTCTCGAGCTCGTCCCGATCGCGACGCACAACCAGCGCGGTCGCGGCACGCTGCTCGTCGGCACCGCCAACGACATCGACGCGGAGACTCTGGTCGATCTCGTCGAGCGCTCGATGAGCTCCCCGGTCTTCGAGCTGCTCAAGCGGCCCGACGAGCTGTGGGTCGTCGAGCACGCGCATCTGCAGCCGCGGTTCGTCGAGGACTCGGTCCGGGTGGCGCTCAAGGGCCTGCTCGACGAGGTGCCGGCGCTCGCCGACGACGACTTCGTCTTCTCACGCCAGGTCAACCTCGAGACGATCCACGATCACGACGTGCTGGCGGAGCGGTGGGGCACGGTCGGCGAGCTGCGCTCCGAGATGACGGGCACCGAGAGCGAGCGTCAGACGACGCTCGCCGACTGGCTCAACTCGTAGAGCTCGACGCGCTGCCGCTGCTCTTGCTCCGCGCAAAGCGGGACTCGGTGCCGTGCAGGAGGCGGCCGATGTTCTGCCGGTGGAGCACGATCACCGCGAGGCTCGCGGCCGTGGCGAAGATGACCGTCGCCCAGCGGCTCGTCGAGCAGGAGGCAGAAGATCGGCAGCGCGACGGCCGTGACGAGCGACGCGAGCGACGCGTAGCGGAACAGCACGAACGTCGCGAGCCAGACGACGAGGCAGATCCCGGCGGCGAGCGGCGCGAGCGCGAGCACGACCCCGCCGGCGGTCGCGACCATCTTGCCGCCCTTGCTGAAGCCGAGCCAGATCGGGCGCGCGTGCCCGAGCATCGCCGCCGCGCCCGCGAGCACGCCGACCCACTCACCGCCGAGCTTGACGCCGACGAGCGCGGGAACGAACCCCTTGGCGACGTCGAGCAGCGCCACCGGCACGCCGAGCCAGCGCCCGTAGACGCGCCACACGTTGGAGGCGCCGATGTTGCCGCTTCCCTGCTTGCGGATGTCCTCGTGGCGGAAGACCCTGACGACGACGACGCCGAACGGGATCGACCCGATCAGGTAGCCCGCGGCGATGATGAGGACGTTCTCGAGCACCGGGCGCGGTTAGGCCGACGGAATGCTGTAGCTCGCGACCCAGCCGTTGACGACGCCCCAGTCGAGGTTCGCGAAGAACGCGTCGATGTAGGAGCCGCGGTCGGTCTGGAAGTCGAGGAAGTAGGCGTGCTCGTAGGTGTCGAGCGCGATCAACGGCGTCGCGTTCCAGACCGGGAACGTGTTCTGGGCGTCACCGATGTAGTTGAAGAGGCGGTGCTCGTCCCAGTCGTACGCCGTCCAGGCCCAGCCACGCCCGGCCATCCCGGTCGCCTTGAGGTCGTCGCGCCACTTGTCGACCGAGCCGAAGTCGCGCTTGATCAAGCCCGTCGATCGCGCCGGTCGGGTCGCCGCCCTCGCCGCCGAGGTGGGCGAAGTAGATCTCGTGGTTCTTGATCCCGCCGATCGCGAAGCTGAGGTCGACCTTGAGGGCGCGAAGCTCGGAGTAGACCTGGTTCGCGCTCGTGCGATCGACGTTCTCGAGCTTGCCGAGGATCTCGTTTCGCTTCGCGACGTAGCCCTGGTACAGCCGGTAGTGAGCCTCGATCGAGGCGCGGGAGATGCCGTCGAGCTGTAGGAGCGCGGGCTTCAGCTCGCGCGGCGTGATCTCGGTGTACGTGGGCATCTAGAGGAACCTCCGGCTCGAAGAGACGCTCCGCAGCATATCCTTGAACGTGGAACCGATCGAAGGAGAAGGAATGGCGTATCAACTGCCCGACCTGGCGTATGCGTTCGATGCACTGGAGCCGCACATCGACGCCAAGACGATGGAGATCCACCACGACAAGCACCACGCGGCGTACGTGACGAACCTCAACGCCGCGCTCGACGGCACGGAGTGGATGGACCGTCCGATCGAAGCGGTGCTCTCGAACCTCGAGATCCTTCCCGCCGACAAGCAGGCGGCCGTCCGCAACAACGGCGGCGGCCACGCGAACCACACGCTGTTCTGGGAGACGCTCTCCCCGAACGGCGGCGGCGAGCCGACCGGCGCGCTCGGCGAGGCCGTCGGATCGACGTTCGGCGGGTTCGACGTGCTGAAGCAGCAGATGATCGATGCCGGCGATGAAGCGGTTCGGCTCGGGCTGGTCGTGGCTCGTCTGGGACGGCACCGGCCTCGCCGTGCTGTCGACGGCGAACCAGGACTCCCCGATCTCCGAGGGCAAGACGCCGCTCTTCGGGATCGACGTCTGGGAGCACGCCTACTACCTCAAGTACCAGAACCGGCGCCCGGAGTACCTCGAGGCGATCTGGAACGTCGTCGACTGGAACGCGGTCGGCGCCAACTTCGAGGCGGCGAAGTAACCAAGGCACTCTCCGGGGGCGGGACCACGGCCCCGCCCCCGGAGGCTGCGTTACCGTGGCCGCCATGACGACCGGTCGGCGAGTCGGCTGGCTCGCCCAATCCGCTCCGCCCCGGATCGCGTAAGACGTACATGTGGACGGCGTCCTTTCTCTTCGCTTGCTCTCTGGCTCCCGAACCGCCACGATCGGGCGCGTGACCGTGCCCGAGCACCACCGACGCCGCGTTGATCGAGCGCGTTGCCGACCATGACCGCGAGGCCTTCGAGGAGCTCTACGCGCGCTTCGCCCGCCCGGTGCTCGGGCTCGCCCTGCGTCGCCTCGGCGATCGCGGCCGGGCCGAGGACTCGGTCCAGGAGGTGTTCGCGGCCGTCTGGCGCTCGGCCACGAGCTACGACCGCTCGCGCGGGCCCGGCGGCGCCTGGCTCTACACGATCGCGCGCAACGCGATCGTCGACGTGCAGCGCCAGCGCACGCTCCCGACCGTCGCCGATCCGCCCGAGCTCGTCGCCACCGGCCCGGCGCCCGACGAGGAGGCGGAGGCGTCCTGGGATGCCTGGCGCGTCCACCGGGCGCTCGAGACGCTGCCCGAGAACGAGCGCGCCGGTGATCGACCTCGCGTACTTCTCCGGGCTTCTCGCAGAGCGAGGTGGCGGACTTCCTCCACATCCCGCTCGGCACCGTGAAGACGCGAACGCGCAGCGGGCTCGCCCGGCTCGCCGATGCACTCGAGGGAGAGCTGTGAGCGACGAACCCGCCGCCGTTCGACGACCTGATCGAGGCCGACGACCCCGATCGCGCGCGACTGCTAGCAGGCGCACGAGCTGCTCATCGCCGCCGGCGCTCCGCCCGAGCTGCCGCCGCGGCTCGAGTCGGCGCCGGCCGAGCCGAAGAGCGGCCGTGATCACGTTCCCGCGGCGGCGCTACACGGCAATCGCGGCGGTGGCCGTCGCCGCCTGCGTGCTGCTTCGGCGTCGGCTACGCGATCGGCGGCCGCGACAGCCCGGACAAGCCGGTGCAGACGATCGCGATGGAAGGCGCCAGGCGGAGCGACCGCGTCGATCGCCCTGCTCGCGCCCGACGAGGCCGGCAACTGGCCGATGCGGCTCGAGGTCTCGGGGCTGCCGGCGCTGCCGGCCGGCAAGAGCTACACGCTCTGGCTGACGAAGGACGGCGCGCTCGCCGAGTCGTGCGGCTCCTTCGTCGTCGGGGACGGCACGACGAAGGTGCCGCTCAACGCTCCCTACAAGCTGAAGCAGTTCGATCCTGGGTGATCGTGCAGACGGGCACGACGACCCCGCTGCTGCGCAGCACCACGATCTGAGCCTCGGCCGGCCGCAGGCCCTCCGGCCCGCGCGCTATCGTCGAAGGTCGTGACCGATTCTGCTCCCAACGGCCCGATCCGCACCCAGTACGAGGACTTTGCGCGCCACGTCCTGACGACGGGCGCGCCCAAGCGCGACCGCACGGGGACCGGCACGGTGAGCACGTTCGGCTACCAGATGCGCTTCGACCTGGCCGACGGGCTTCCCGCTCGTGACGACGAAGAAGGTGCACTTCCCGGCGATCGCCTACGAGTTGCTCTGGTTTCTGCGCGGCGACAGCAACGTGCGCTGGCTGCAGGAGCACGGCGTCACGATCTGGGACGAGTGGGCCGACGAGGACGGCGACCTCGGCCCGGTGTACGGCGTGCAGTGGCGCAGCTGGCCGACCCCGGACGGCGAGCACATCGACCAGATCGCCAACGTCGTGCGGCTGCTCCACGACGATCCCGACTCGCGCCGGATCATCGTCAGCGCCTGGAACGTCGCCGACCTGCCGCGGATGGCGCTGCAGCCGTGTCACGCGCTCTTCCAGTTCCACGTCGGCAGCTCGCCCGAGGGCAGGCGCGACCGGCTCAGCTGCCAGGTCTACCAGCGCAGCGCGGACGTCTTCCTCGGCGTGCCGTTCAACATCGCGAGCTACTCGCTCCTCACGCACATGCTCGCGCAGCAGTGCGACCTCGAGCCGGGCGACCTGATCTGGACGGGCGGCGACTGCCACATCTACGACAACCACCGCGAGCAGGTCGAGACGCAGCTGCGGCCGCGACCCGCACCCGTTCCCGTCGCTCGCGCTGCGGCGCCGTCCCGACTCGATCTTCGACTACGCCTTCGAGGACTTCGAGGTCGTCGACTACGCCCACCACCCGGCAATTCGCGCGCCGATCGCGGTGTGAGGGTCTCCCTCGTCGCAGCGGTCGCCCGCGGTGGCGTGATCGGTCGCGACAACAGCATTCCCTGGCGGATCCCCGAGGACGTCGCACGGTTCCGCGAGGTCACGATGGGCCACCCCGTCGTGATGGGCAGGCGAACGTGGGACTCGATCCCCGACCGCTTCCGGCCGTTGCCCGGGCGGCGCAACATCGTCGTGACGCGGAACGCGAAGTGGTACGGCGACGGTGCCGAGCGAGTCGGCTCGCTCGAGGAGGCCTTCGACCTCGCCGGAGACGATGCGTCGGAGGTGTTCGTGATCGGGGGCGCCGAGATCTACGCGGCAGCGCTCCCGTTCGCCGACGAGCTCCTGCTGACCGAGATCGATGCCGACATCGACGGCGACACGCTCTTCCCGCCGATCGACGGCGCCGTCTTCGAGGAGGTCGAGCGCGAGCCCCACGGGTCGGGCGACGGGCCGCCGTTCGCCTTCGTCCGCTACGTCCGGCGCGCCCCGCCGTGAGCGCGGCGCTCGTCGGCACCTCCGGCTGGGGCTACCCGTCCTGGCAGCCGGGCTTCTACCCGGCCGGGCTCGACCGCAGCGAGTTCCTCGGCGTACTACGCGGCGCAGCTCCCCACCGTCGAGCTGAACGCGACCAAGTACCGGCTGCCGTCGGAGGAGCAGTTCCGCGCGTGGGCGGCGCAGGTGCCGGACGGCTTCCGGTTCGCGGTCAAGGCACCCGACGGCCTCGAGCGTCGGCTCGCGACGTTCGAGGAGCGGGTGCGCTGTCTCGGCGACCGGCTCGGCTGCGTGCGCGTCGTCGTCGAGCGGCCGCGGGACGACGGCTTTCTCGAGCTGCTGCTCGGCTCGGCCGACCCGGGCATCCGCTACGCGCTCGACCTCAGGGATCCGAGCTGGGACGGCGTCGAGGAGCGGCTCGCCGAGGCCGGCGCAGTCCGCGTCGACGACGTCTCGGGCGCAGCCGGGTGGGCGTACCTGCGCTACCGGGAGCTGCTGTACTCGGAGGACGAGCTGGACGGCGATTGCGGCAGAGTTGTCCGAGCTCGGCGGGGCGCGGCATCGAGACGTTCGCGTACTTCCGCCATGGCGACGACCCGGACGCCCCCGCGGCAGCGCTGCGGGTGACAGGACTGGGTTCCACACCGGCGACCGGCTGAAGCCGGCCACCAGCCGGCCAAGGTGGCCGGCTTTAGCCGGTCGCCGCCCTGGAGCGTGGCCACTAGAATCCAGGCCATGACGCCGAGCCTCGACGCGATCGGAATCACGACAGCCGACATGGCCGCCTCGTGCCGCTTCTACGCCCTGCTCGGCGTCCCGGTCGGCACGCCGACCGCCGACGACGACCACTTCGAGGCCACGCTCCCGTCGGGCGTGCGGCTGATGTGGGATTCCGTCGAGATGATGAAGCAGATCGACCCGGACTGGCAGCCGCCGGCCGGCCAGCGCCTCGACCTCGCGTTCCACTGCGGCACGGCTGCCGGCGTCGACGAGACCCACGCGGCGATCGTCGCTGCCGGCTTCTCGTCGAAGACGGAGCCCTGGGATGCGTTCTGGGGCCAGCGCTACGCGTACGTGATCGACCCCGACGGCAACGAGATCAGCCTGTTCGCTCCGCTCGACGGCTGACGCAGGGTCTGTAGCGCGCGCTCAGGAAGCGCGGATCGAGACGACCGTGGCGCGCCAGGCGCCGCGCGGGGCGGGAACGTCGACGCCTTCGCCGACCTTCGTGCCCATGAGCGCGCTTCCGAGCGGCGAGTCCGGCGAGACGCCGCCGACGCTCGAGATCTCGATCTCCATCTTCTCGCCCTGCTCGTCCTCGATCTCGACGATCGACCCGACGCCGACCGTGTCGGTCGACGTGTGCTCGACCGTGACCGCGTGCTGGAGCTTGTGCCGGAGCCGCGTGATCCGCGCCTCGAGCAGGCCCTGCTCGTTCTTCGCCGCGTGGTACTCGAAGTTCTCCGACAGGTCGCCGAACGCACGGGCCGTCGCGATCGCATCGATCGCGGCCTTGCGCTGCGGGCCTTCCATGTCGGCGAGCTCGGCCTCGAGTGCCTCGCGCTGGGCGGCCGTGAGTTGCTGTCCTTCGAGATCGCTCATCCCGCAAGCCTAACCGTCGTGACGTCGCGCGACGCGGCAAGCGCCACGATCTGGTCGAGAACGTCCCCGCGGGACGCCATCACCTCGCGCTCCCAGCCCGCGGCCTCTGAGAGCCGTCGGGCAATCGCGCCGCGGTCATGTTCGAGGCGCATCAGAGCCTCGGTGACATCTGAGCCGGCGAGTCGCGCCCGCGGCGCCTCGGTCAGAGCGATCGCCAGGCCCAGATCCTGACAGCGAGTGGCCAGGTCGGGCTGGTCGCCGAAGAAGGGGTAGGAGAGCATCGGCACCTCCTGGTAGATCGCCTCGTGCGTCGAGTTGAGCCCGTGGTGGGTGACGAACAGGTCGGCATCGGCGAGTGCGGCCCACTGGTCGACAAAGCTCTCCACGCGGACGCCGGGCCGCTCGAGGGCGTCGCGAGACTCAGCGTCGACCTCGTGCCCTCCCAGGCTGATGATGGTCTCGATGCCCGACTGCGAAAGGACCGCCGAGAGCGTGTCGAGGGCAGCAAGAGCCTCGGTGCTGAAGTAGCGCCAGATGACGGTGCCGAACGACACGTACGCCTTCGGCCGTTCGGTCAGGAAGACGGGGCGGGCGGCGCGGCGCCGCGGATCACCGGCCTCCGGTACAGAGCCGATGAACGCCACGGGCTCGAACAGCGGCCGGTGCTCGGGCAGAAGGAACTGGGGCGGCTCGCAGTAGATGTTGAGATCAGGGCTGACGGCGTAGTACGCGTACTCGTCGATCCTCTCGAAGCCGTACGTCCCTCGGAGCGTCGCCAACCCCTGCGTGCATTCGTCGGACGTGACTTCGATCGGGCTCGACCGAGAGCCGTCGCGATACCGCGCCGCGCAGCTCGCGTGGCCGGCGCAGACGTTGACGGCAGGGATCCCGAGCCGGGCGGCGACGAGCGGCGCCATCACGGCGTAGGCGTCGTACACGACCACGGCCGGCCCGACGGCTCCGACCTCGCGGACGAGATCGTCGAGAAACGTTGCCGCAAACGCGATGTACCGGCGCGAGTGCGGCATCGAGCTCGCATCGACGCTCTCGAGGGGGCGCCCCGCGAAGAGATCGACGAAATGCGCTCCGACGCCGGTGATTCTCGGGCCGAAGACCTCGGGCGCCCACACGTGAACGGGGTGCCCGCGCCGAACGAAGCCTTCGACGATCGGGAGGAGCCGGTTCAGGTGCCCTTCGCCATAGACGGCGACGAACACGATGGGTGGCTTCATCGGCTGTCCTCGAGCGACGCGCGGAGCAGCTCGAGCGGCAGTTCGACCGCATCCTGTTGCCCGCCGCGGCGCAGGTGGACCGACCAGGCGGCCGCGACGATCGTCCAGAACCGCAGCGCGTCGTCGTCAATAGCGCGCACGGCCCGATAGGCGTTCACGAACGCGGCCCACCTATCGGCCGACATCGGCCAGCGTGACCGGGTGCGACCGAGATCGAGCCCCGGTGGGGCCACGGCGAGCCATTCGTTGTCGATCACTCGCAGCGATCCGCGGTGATCGAGAACGATGTTCTCGGCGCAGAAGTCGCGATGCGACAGCGTCTGCTCCGAGCGCTCAGGGTCGAGGCGGCGAAGGGTCTCGACCAGCCGGTCGACCTCGTCGTCGCGGAGCATCCCTGCAGCCCCGCATCCCGCGAGGTGGCTGATCGCAGATTCGATGAATGCACTGGTCGCGACGTCGCCCGACTCGCTCAGCTTTGTTCGATGGAGCCGGCCCAGCAACCCCCCGGCCTGAGCGAGGACGTGCTCGTCGGCAGGCAGCTCGTCGAGCGGAACGCCCGCGATCCATTCCTCGACGAGCGTTCGCCCGTCCCATGCCAGCACGGCAGAGTACGACCCGTCGAGCAATTGGCGCAGCCGAACCAGCTCGCTCACAGCCTCGGGGCTCTCGAGGTACCTCGCCTTGACCACACTGCCATCGTCGAGCTCGACACGGAGCGTCACGCGGTTGAACTTTCGCGCAGTGGCGGACCTGAGCACGGTGACGGCGGCGGCCTCTCTGTCGAGCCGGCCGAGCACTGCAGACAGCTCACGGTCGACGACCGCCGGATCCGAGCCGGGCGCCGTCGTGCTCATGCGGACCGAGCTCCAGCCGCCGGGAACGGTTGAGGGACAACGTGCACGGACGACTACGATACGTCCGTGCCGGACTCCTTGACGCAACCGGCAATCCGCCTTGCCGGAGACGGCCTGGGTATCTCGGTCAGCTCGTCGAGCACCGCGTTGCTTCAGTGGCTTTGCGAGTTCTGGCACCCGTGGCTGACCGGGACGAAGGAGCCGGAAGCCCGAGGACCGTGGCTCGAGGTCGATACCACCCCCGGGGCGCTGGCGCAGGCACTCGACGGAGCCGTCGCCACCGGAGCGCACGCTGCATGTTTCACTCTCGACAACGGTGGCGGCGAGTGGGCTCTCTATCACTCATCCGATGGCGAGGTCGCCCTGGACGACACCGGGACGGTTGCGCTTTCTCTCTCCGACGATCCGTCGTCGCCCATCCGTGTGCTCGGGCATGCAGACGACGGGGTAACGCGTCTGGCCGCCCTCCGTGTCGTCCGCGAGATCATCACGGCCCAGGCGTATGCGCGCAACGCGATCTCGCTCCATGCCTCGGCAGTAGCGACACCGGATCACTCGGTGAGCGTCTTCGTCGGGAGCAAGGGCGCCGGCAAGACAACGCGCCTCCTCTCCTCTCTTTCACAGCCCGACACGTCCTTCGTCGCGAACGACCGGGTCTTGCTCCGACTCGACGCGGGCACCTTTCGCGTCCACGGCCTACCGACCATCGTCGCTCTCCGCCCTCCGACCCTCGCTCTCTTTCCCGATCTCGCCTCCGAGGTCGCGTCGGATAGGTGGCACTTCGCCGCGACGGCTGCTGACGGCGATGACTTCCGTCGTGAGCAGCGTGCGCTCTCCGAACGCCTCGGGCGCGGGCGGGGCATCAGCCCGGCCCAGCTGTGCACGATCGTCGGTCGACCAGCAGCGGCCGGAGGCGTGCTGAAGCAGATCGTCTTCCCTCGCCCTGACCCCGGCGACGACCGTGCCCTGGACGCGACACCCCTCGACCCGGACGCCGCCGCCGCTCGCATTCTGGCCGGAGGGCTCGTTGCCGGCGGGCGGTCGGCGACCTACCTGCCCGGTACGGCGCAGCTGGCGCCGGCCCGGTTGGAGGCCGTCGTGCGCGCGCTCGTCCTCGCAGTGCCGTGCTTCGACGCCCCGGCAGTCGCAGGCACCGCGAAGGCAGCGTGACCTTCGGGATCCAGCTCGCCGAGCTCACGCTCCGGATCGGCAAGGACGACGCGGACGGAGTCGTCGCCGCGTGCGCGGCGATGCAGGAGCCGCCAACCGAGATCGCCGACGCGCTCCGTCGGCATCACCTCGTCGGTCTCGTGCTCCGGGCGATCGCAGATGCGGACAGCGGGCGGCCGCTGCCTGCCGCGCTCATCGAGGCGATCGAGGCGCGCCGTCCTCCGCCCGCTGTCGACCCGACGGCGCTTCTCGACGCGTTCGACGAGCTCGCGAGCAGCCTGTCGCAGCACGGCATACCGGCGCTCCAGCTCAAAGGTCTCATCTTCGCGGAGCGCCTGTACGGTGGCCTCGACCGGCGCCCGCAATACGACATCGACGTTCTCGTGCCGCGGCGACGGCTGCGGCCCGCCGCCCGGATCCTCGAGCAGCTGGGGTACCGCGGAGACTCCTACGACCTCCATTCGCGCACGCTCGTCCGCGACGGTCTCAAGGTCGATCTCCACCGCACCCTGCGCTGGGCGCCCGCCTATCGGATCGACGAGCAAGCGATCTGGGACGACGCCGGAATCGCGGTGATCGACGGCCGGCAGATCCCGACGATCTCCGACGCCGACACCCTCCTGCTGCTCGTTCTCTCGATCTACGAGGACGCCGGGCAGGGCGCGGCGAAGCTGAAGCAGCTGCTGGACCTGCTGCTCCTCGCCACCGATGTGGACTCGACGCTCGACTGGGCCGCCTTCCTCGATCGGCGCCAGGCGGAAGGCGTGCGGCGCATCGCGGTCAACGTGCTCGCGCTGATGATCAGCGTCTTCGAGGCGGGTGAGTTGGTGCCGCATCTGACCGCAGCACTCGCGCCTCACCTGCACGAGATCGTCCTCACGTCCCGCCAGGCAGCCCTCGATCTCCTGCTCGCCCCCCGCAAGGATCCAGCCAACCTCAGCTGGTTTCGGGCGATCTACCCCGGCTCGTTCACGGCCTACATCGCCTGGTTCTGGGCTGCGGGCTTTCCGGCGAACCTCCGTGACCCCGGGCGGGCCTCCATCCGCGACACCGTCAAGGTCACGATCGGACGATCGGACACCCCTCCGACCGGGTGATCGACGGGAAGACGGCTGCAACCGACAACGTCTTTACGCTGACAGCACCCAACCGAAAGGACCCCGCCGTGCGTCCGATCGTTCTGGCACTCGCCCTCGCCGCCATCGTCGGCGTTCTCCCCGTCTCTCCCACCGCCGCCGCGCCCGTGAACGCGACGTCCTGCAACCTCCGCGGCTCCTGGGTCGCGAACAACGCCGAGACGGCCCGGTACGTGGCAGCGATCAACCCGACGACGACGGCGATCACGATCACGAGCGGAGCGCTGTCGGCGACGTTCAACAGCGGACGATTCACGTTCGGGTCGATCGGCCTCCACTTGAAGGGCGTCAAGGGCGGCGCATCGATCAAGCAGGAGCTCGACATCCTGACCAAGGCGCCGTACACGACTGCCCCCGGCCAGCTTCGGCTCGGCCCCGGCAGCTTCAAGATCACCTACATCAGCACCGTGATCAAGACGTCGAACGGCGTCACGGTCCCGGTGCGGCTGCCGAACGCCGGGAGCCGGTCACCACGCATGTCACTCGCGTACTCGTGCACGCCGAGCGTGCTGCATCTGCACGTGCCTGCCGGTGCCAGAGGCGTGACGCTGACGTTGCGCCGCGACCACGGCTAGCTAGAACAGCCCGACCGTCTCGCCGTTCTCGTCGATGTCGATCGCGAAGGCCGCGGGCTTGGCGCCGAGGCCGGGCATCTGCAGCATGTCGCCGCAGAGCGGCACGAGCATGCCCGCGCCCGGAGTAGACCCGGATGTCGCGAATCGGGACGACGAATCCCTCCGGCCGGTTACGCAGAGCCGGATCGTGCGAGAGCGAGAGGTGTGTCTTCGCCATGCAGATCGGGAGGTGCGCGAGCCCCTGCTCTCTCGTAGCGGGCGATCGCCTCGAGCGCCGCCGGGGCGAGATCGATCCCGTCCGCGCCGTAGACCGTGGTCGCGATCTTCTCGATCTTCGTCGCGATCGGCTCGTCGTCCTCGTAGAGGAAGTGGAAGTCCGACTCTGCCTCCGCCGCGGCGGCCACCACCTCGGCGAGCTCGGTCGTCCCCTCTCCGCCGGCGCCGAAGCCGTTGTGGATCGCCGCACCGAACGCACCGGCCTCGAGCGAGCGCGTCTTGATCAGCTCGAGCAGCTCGGGCTCGTCGTCGGGCCGCGTGTTGATCGCGACGACCGGCTGGATCCCGAACGCCCGCACGTTCTCGATGTGCTTGGCGAGGTTCGCCATGCCCGTCTCGACCTCGGCCGCCATCTGCTCCATCGCGGCCTTCTCGCGCCAGTCGCCGCCGCCGTGATGGCGCAGCGCCCGCACCGTCGCGACGATCACGACGACGTGCGGCCGCAGGCCGCCGACGCGGCAGACGATGTCCATGAACTTCTCCATCCCGAGGTCGGCCGCGAAGCCGGACTCGGTGATCACGAACTCGCCGAGCTTGAGCGCGATCCGGTCGGCGATGATCGAGTTGTTGCCGTGGGCGATGTTCGCGAACGGCCCGGCGTGCATGAAGCAGAGCTGGCCCTCGAGCGTCTGGACGATGTTCGGCTTCAGCGCGTCCTTGAGCAGCACCGCCATCGCGCCGGCCGCCTTGATCTCCTCGGCCGTGACCGGGTCGCCGTCGGGCGTGTAGCCGACGGTGATCGCGCCGAGCTTGCGGCGCAGGTCGGGCAGGTCGGTCGCGAGCGCGAGGATCGCCATCACCTCGCTGGCGGCCGTGATGTCGAAGCCGGACTCGGCCGGGATGCCGTTCTTGGCGCCGCCGAGGCCGCCGACGATGTTGCGGAGCTGACGGTCGGTGACGTCGATCGCGCGGCGCCAGGTGACGGTCGCGATCTCGGGCTCGTGGCGGTGGAACCGGTGCGCGTCGACGAGCGCCGACAGCAGGTTGTTCGCCGCCGTGATCGCGTGCATGTCGCCGGTGAAGTGGAGGTTGATGTCCTCCATCGGCACGACCTGCGCGTAGCCGCCGCCGGCCGCGCCGCCCTTGACCCCGAACACCGGCCCGAGCGACGGCTCGCGCAGCGCGAGAATCGCGCGCCGGCCGATCTTGCCGAGGCCCTGGGCCAGCGAGACGGAGGTCGTCGTCTTGCCCTCGCCCGGCGGGCGTCGGCGTGATCGCCGTCACGTTGACGAGCTTCGCGTCGGGCACGTCGGCGAGCCGGTCGAGGATCGAGAGATCGACCTTCGCCTTGTAGCGGCCGTAGAGGTCGAGCTCGTCCGGCTCGATCCCTGCCTCGGCTGCGACGTCGGCGATGGGGCGCATGACGGCCGCCTGCGCGATTTCGAGACTGGAGAGCATGTCGGGAATCCCTTTCGTCGTTTCCTGCGTCAATGACTGACGGCGGCGGCGGCGACCTCGGAGACGAGGTTGTCGTTGTAGAAGCGCTCGAGCTTGAACGGCTCGATCAGCGCCGGCGTCTTGCCGGTGGCGATCAGCTCGGCCAGCGTCACGCCCGTGATCGGCGCCGCCTTGAAGCCGTAGGTGCCCCAGCCGCAGTCGACGAGGAAGCCGTCGACCTCGGTCAGGCCCATGATCGGGCTGTAGTCGGGGCTCATGTCGCAGAGGCCCGTCCAGTGGCGCAGGATCTTCGTCGCGTGCAGCTGCGGGAACAGCTCGAGCATGTGCCGGCAGGCGTACTCGATGAACGGGAACGTGCCCTTGTTGGAGTAGGTCGGATACGGCTCGACCTCGGCGCCGATCAGGAACTCGCCGCGGTCGGTCTGCGAGCAGTAGATGTGCATCTGGGCCGAGACGATGATCTTGTCCAGGAACGGCTTCACGGGCTCGGTCACGAACGCCTGCAGGATGCGAGCCGGTGATCGGGAGCGGCACGCCGGCCAGCGCGGCGACGGGCGTCGACCAGCCGGCGGTGGCGCTGAGGACGACGCTCGTCGAGATGTCGCCCGGTTCGTCGGACGCCCTGGATCCGCCCGTCCTTGACGTCGAACCCGGTCACCTCGACGCCCTGGTGGATCTCGACGCCGCGCCGGCCCGCCTGCTTGGCGTAGCCCCAGACGACGGCGTCGTGGCGGATGATGCCGCCGGGCGGGTGGTAGAGCGCGCCCAGGATCGGCCACGTGACGTCCTCGCCGATGTTGATCTGCGGGCAGAGCTTCTTCACCTCGTCGCGGTCGATCACGCGGCTGTCGATGCCGAGCAGCTTGTTGACCTCGGCGCGCTCGTTCTGCACGACGAGCGAGCGGTCGGAGTGCGCGAGCGTGAAGTGGCCGTGCTGCGAGAACATCATGTTGAAGTCGAGGTCGGCCGAGAGCTTCTCGTAGAGCTTGACGCTCTCCTTGTAGAAGGCGGCGCCCTCGGGCGTGCGGTAGTTCGCGCGGATGATCGTCGTGTTGCGGCCGGCGGCGCCCGAGCCGATGTAGCTCTTCTCGAGGATCGCGACGTTCGTGATGCCGTGGTGCGATCGCGAGGTAGTACGCGGTCGCGAGCCCGTGCGAGCCGCCGCCGACGATGACGACGTCGTAGTGCTTCTTCAGCGGCCCGGGCCGCTTGAGGATCTCCTTGCGGAGGAAGATGTCCTTCACGCGCGCCGCTCCCTCGGGAGCGCGTCGACCCCGACGGGCCGCCGCCGAGCGCGCGAGGCGCGGTCGACCGCGACCTCCCAGACGTAACTGGCCGAACTCCTGCGCGCAGAGCACCCAGTAGCCGCCGTCGCAGCGGAGCACGTGCGCCCTGGACGTGGGCGATCTCGCCGCCCGACGGGAAGTGGTCGAGGTGCGTCAGCCGCCGCAGCACGGTGTCGGCCTCGGGGCCCGACGATCGCGATCACGCGAGTAGGCGCCGCGTGACGTCGAGCGAGAAGCGGTCGCCGAGCTGCTCGCGCACCGCGTCGCCGCGCGCCGGCGCGCAGAGCACGAGCGCACGCCGGGGCGAGATCTCGTACCAGACGTGCGTCGCCGGTCGCCGGCTCGAGTCGGCTCGCCCGCCGGGCCGGACCTCGAGCTTGGTCAGGTGCGAGAGGTCGGCGATGCCGACCGCGGCCGTGCTCCTCCTCGCCCGGGATCGAGACGGGGACGAGCCAGCCGCCACGCTCCTCGAAGGTCGCGCCGAGGTCGCGCTGCGCGCGCTCGATCGCCGAGACGGCGACCGGGTGGATGTCGCCGTGGTCGGCGGCGGCGTCGACGGAGAGGAAGTCGAGCGCGCTCACGACTTCACCTTCTCGCCGGCCGGGTCGTAGAACGGCGCCGAGGTGCACCGTCATCGGCACGGGCCTGCCGTTGACCTGGACGTCGAAGCGGCCGCCGTCGACCGCGAGGTCGTTCGGGACGATCGCGAGGCCGATCACCTTGCCGAGCTCGGCGCTGCGGCGGACGCTCGTCACGCGACCCGACGACTTGCCGTCGATCGACGACCTGGCCGCCCTCGACCGGGATCGCGCCGGAGGGGCTCTCGAAGCCGACGAGCATCCAGCGGAGGCCGCGGTCGGCGGCCTGCTGCGTCGCCCACTTGCCGACCCACTCGAACTCCTTGTCGTTCTTGACGAGCCACGGCATCGCCGCCTCGTGCAGGTTCGACTCCGAGTCGGTGTCCTGGCCGATGATCACGTGGCCCTTCTCGAGCCGGAGGATCCGCTGCGGCTCGAGGCCGAACGGCTTCGGGTCGAGGTCGGCGGCCTTCGCGAAGATCGTGTCCCACACGTGCTGCGGCGAGCGGGCTCGGGAAGTGGAGCTCGTAGCCGAGCTCGCCGACGAAGCCGATGCGGAGCGCGAGCGTCGGCACGCCCGCGACGGTGACCTGCTTGGCGTCGAGATAGGCGAAGCCCGTCGGCCGAGAAGTCGTCGTCCGAGACGCGCTGCATCGCCTCGCGCGCGTTCGGCCCGGCGACGTTGATCGCCGCCAGCGCGCCGGTCAGGTTCGCGAACTGGACGTCCATGAACCACACCGCGTTCCACCAGGTGAACCACTGGTAGACGCCGTCGGCGCCGGTCGAGGTGGCCGAGACGTAGAACGTGTTCTCGTCGATGCGCGCCACGACGCCGTCGTCCATGATCCGGCCGGCGTCGCCGGTGAGGACGCCGTAGCGGGTGCGGCCGACCTTGAGGTCGGAGAAGCGGTTCGGGTAGACGCGGTCGAGGAAGGCGCCGGCGTCGGGCCCGGTGACGAGGATCTTGCCGAGCGTCGAGACGTCGATCAGTCCGAGCGCCTGGTGCACGTGCTGCGCCTCGGCACCGGCGTCGGGGCCGTAGGAGTGCGGCCGCCGCCACGCGCCCGTCCACATCATCGTGCCGCCCATGTCCTTGTGGCGGTGGTGCAGCGAGGTGCGCTTGCGCGGCTCCTGCGGCGGGCCGGCGAGCAGGCCCATCGAGATCGGCGTGTACGGCGGCCGGGCCGTCGTGGTGCCGATCGTGTTCTCGTCGATCCCGGTCGTCTTCGCGTAGACGCGAATCGAGTTGGTGTGGCAGAGCCGGCCCTGGCACGGCCCCATCGTCACCGTCGTGTAGCGCTTCGAGAGCTCGATCGAGTCGAAGCCCTCGGCGATCGCGTACTTCAGGTCCTTCGTCGTCTGGTCCTCGCAGAAGCAGACGAAGCACTTGTCGCCGCGGTGGTCGAGGATCGGGCTCGGCACCGCCGGCTCGCCGACGTCGCCGGTGACGGCGCCGACGGCCTCGACGTGGTCGGGCAGGTCGGTCGGGACGAAGACGCCACGGCCCTCGTCGTACTCGACGCGCGCGCCGGCCTGGGCGAGGAGCTTGTAGTTCGGCTGCGGGCTGCCGGACATCACGACCAGGTCCGCTTTCACGTGGATGCCGTCGACCGAGACCTGCGCCACCTTGCCGCCCTTGCCCTGCGCCTCGATCGCCGGGCTGCCGGCCTCGCGGAAGTCGACGATGCGGGCGATCTCGACGCCGGCTGCCTCGAGATCGGCAGCGGCGGCGAGACCGCGGTCGTCGACGGTGAGGACGACGGCGCGCTCGCGCCGGCTTGATCGAGAACCCGTTGACGAGGCGGCGCGCGGCGTCCGGCAGCATCACGCCGACGAGGTCGTTGCCCGGGAAGACGAGCGGCTGCTCGACGATCCCGCTCGCGACGATGACACGGTGCGCGCGGAACTTGAGCAGCAGGTTGCCGTAGGCGACCGGCACGAGGCCCTGCTCGAAGAGGCCGATCGCGATCGCCGGCGCGAGCAGCTCGACGCCGCGCCGCGAGCGCGCTCGCGCGAAGCTCCGCCGCGGTGCCGATCCCGTCGCGGTCGGCGAGCAGCGCGCCGCCGACGTCGTAGCCCTCGTCGATCACGACGACCGACTCGCCGCCCTGCGGCCGCGGCGGTCGCTGCCTCGAGGCCCGCCTGGCCGCCGCCGATCACGACGACGTCGACGTGCCGATGCTCGACGTCGATCCGCTCCTGGCGCGACCCGTTCGGGTCGAGCGGCCCGAGGCCGGCCGCGCCGCGGAGGATCTTCTCGTACAGCGGCCAGAGCTTGCGGGGGCGGATGAAGGTCTTGTAGTAGAAGCCGGGCGGCGTGAACGGGCCGCCGAGCTTGTCGGTCACCTGCATCAGGTCGCGCGTCAGCGAGCCGACGTAGTTCTGGCCCTTGACGACCGCGCCCTCACGGAGCGGCGCCGTGCAGACGCGCACGCTCGGGATCCCGTCGACCGTCATCTGGCAGTTCGCGCAGTGCCCCGAGCAGCACGCGAGCCCGCGCGGCCGGTGGTACTTGAAGCTCCGCGAGAAGACGCGCTGGCCGGACGCGTACAGCGCAGAGCCGATCGTGTCGCCCTCGAAGCCCTGCACGCGTCTTGCCGTGGAACGTGAACGAGACGCGGCTTCTCGCGGTCGATCCGCTCGCCCGGGCTGTGGGGCAAGCCGCGTCACGCCTGCGCCGGCTCCGGATGCCACGTCTTCTCGACCTCGTTCGTGTACGTGTGCCGCTCGGCGAGGAACCAGTCCTCGCAGGTGCGGCAGAACCACCACTCGCGCTGCGTGCCCCAGACGTTGCGGCGGAAGTAGACGTACTCGTTCAGCTCGCGCACCGTCGGCGTCGAGGTCGGCCGCTTCGTCGTCTCACCGGCGCAGCGAAGCTCCGGCACCTCGCGCGGGCCACAGTTGGGACAGGTGACGAGCATCGACATGGAAGAATCGAACCTCGGTGGACAAATTGCGCTAGACGGGATAGCGTGCTACTCAGTGGCAAGAGACTAGCGCGATGCCCAGAACCGGTCAACCCTCCACCCGAGACGTCGAAGCGACGGTCCGCGCCGTCGAGATCCTCGACGTGCTCGCCGAGGGAGGCGAGCTCGGGACGACCGACGTGTCGCGGCGAACGGGCATCAGCGCCAGCACCGTCTCGCGCCAGCTCGGCACGCTCACCCGCGTCGGGCTCGTCGAGCACGTCGCCGCGACCGGCCGCTACCGGCTCGGCGTGCGGACGCTCCGCTACGCGAACGCGGTGCTCGGCCGGCTCAATCTCCGCGACGTCGCCCGCCCCCACCTCGAGGAGCTCGTGCACCAGGTCGGCGAGACGGCGACGCTCTCGATCCCGGGCGACAGCGACGCGATCACGGTCGACTTCGTGCCGACCGACCGCTACCTGCAGGGCGTGACGCGGCTCGGCCGCCCGAGCGTCGGCCACGCATCGTCGGCCGGCAAGGTGATGCTCGCGTTCGGCGACGTGCCGCTGCCGCGCGGCAAGCTCGCGTCGTTCACGCCGCGGACGATCACCGATCCGGCCGCGCTCGCGGTCGAGATCGAGCGCGTCCGCGCGCAGGGCTTCGCCGAGGCGATCGAGGAGCGCGAGGCCGGCCTCAGCGCCGTCGCCGGCCCCGTCTGGGACGCGGGCCGCGACCTCGCCGCGATCGTCGCCCTGCAGGGACCGACGAGCCGCTTCGACGCCGACCGCGATCGCCGCCGCGGTGCCGCTCCTCCTCACCTGCGCGCAGCGGATCTCGGTCGCGCTCGGCTGGCACGAGTAGCGGCGATTCCATCAGCGGCAATAGCATCCCGCCATGGACGATTCGGGCTTGACACGACACCCCCTGCGAGCGTAGACACGTGGTGTCACGGTCGGGCACCGATCGTGACAACCCCGACGATCCCGATCGCAGGCTCGGAAAGAGGAGGCGCGCGTGGCAACCGATCTCGACCGCTTTGTCGCAGAGGAGGGCCGCGACGCCCTGATCGCAGAGGTCCGGCGTCGGATCGACGCCGAGGGCGTGACGTACATCTACTACCAATTCGTCTCGGTGACGGGCCGGATCATGGGCAAGGGCGTCCCCGCCGCGCACTGGGAGAGCATGGCCGCGAAGGGATTCCAGCTCGTCTACGGCTCGACCGCCAACCTCTTCACCGACCGGCACGGCAACTACATCGGCTACGGCCCCGAGGCCGCGGAGCTCGTCGGCGCTGCCCGAGCCCGAGACCTTCGAGGTGCTGCCCTGGGACCGCAAGGTCGCGCGCGTCTGGTGCACGTGCTTCCGCAACCGCGAGGAGCGCGAGGACGCCGGCGTCGTTCCTCACCTCCGACTGCCGCGGCAACCTGAAGCGCATCCAGGCCGAGTTCGAGGCAGCGACGGGGCTCCACCTTCGCGCCGGCACCGAGCCCGAGATGATGTGGCTCAACCTGAAGGAGGACGGCACGCCCGACATCAGCGGCGTCACGAAGCCGTACTGCTACCACATCGACCAGTTCAGCGAGCTCCAGCCGATCATCCACAAGGTGGTCGAGTACGGCGCAGGCGCTCGGGCTCGACATGATCCAGGGCGACCACGAGGACGCGCCCGGCCAGATCGAGCTCAACTTCAACTTCGACCGCGCCGAGCGCACCGCCGACAACCTCTCCACCTTCCGGCAGGTCTGCCGCCAGGTCGGGCGCGAGCTCAACGCGTTCCCCTGCTTCATGCCGAAGCCGTTCATGGGCGTCTCGGCCAACGGCTGCCACCACAACATCTCGCTCTGGCGCGGCGACGAGAACGCGTTCATGCCCGAGACGGACGACCAGCAGCTGCCGAGCCAGATCGGCCTGTGGGCGATCGGCGGCATCCTCGAGCACCTCGGCGCCCTGACCGCCGTCACGTCGCCGACCGTGAACTCGTACCGGCGCCTCTGGGACACGGGCTTCTGGGCGCCGGTGTTCGCGGACTGGGGCTTCCAGAACCGCACCACCGCGCTGCGCGTCTCGGCGCCCGGGCCGGTTCGAGTACCGCTCCGTCGACTCCTCCGTCAACCCGTACCTCTCGATGGCCGCGCTGATCATGGCGATGTGGGACGGCATCGACCGCAAGCTCGATCCGGGCGAGCCGGAGGAGCGGAACATCTACGAGGCGATGGAGGCAGGCAAGAGGTCAAGAAGATCCCGATGACCTTCGGCGACGCACTCGATGCGCTCGAGGCGGACGAGGTCGTCAAGAAGGCGCTGCCGGGCGAGATGTACACCGTCTTCATGCACTACAAGCGCGACGAGTGGGAGCGCTTCTGCGCGACCGTCACCGACTGGGACGTCAACGAGTACCTCGACATCCTGCCCTGATTCGCCGGCCCGTCGCGCCCGACGGCTGACCCGCCTCACGTTCCCCTGACGAGCCCAACGGAGAAGAGACCATATGTGCGGAATCGCAGGAATCATCTACAAGGACGGTGAGCATCCGATCGGGACCGAGATGACCCGGATGCTCCAGTCGATGAAGCACCGCGGGCCGGACTCGACCGGGTACGCGCTCTACGGCCAGCCGTCGAACCTGGTGATCATGCGCTACAAGCTCGCCGACGCCAACACGCCGCGCGACTTCGAGTACGAGGACCGGCTGCGGCGTCACGGCGCCGAGGTCGAGCGCCGCCTGGCCGCGCTCGGCGCCGTCGTCAAGAAGCTCGAGGAGGAGACCGAGTACGCGTTTCGCGTCACGGTCGACTACGACGGCGACCTCAAGCGGCTCGCCGACTTCGTCGAGGACGTGCCCGACGTCGAGGTGCTCTCGCTCGGCCACTCGCTCGAGATCGTCAAGGACCTCGGCGACGCCGAGACGGTCGCCGGCGGCTACCACCTGAGCGACTTCAACGGCACCCACGCGATCGGCCACGTCCGCATGGCGACCGAGTCCGACGTCGACATCTCGGGCGCCCACCCGTACTGGGCGTATCCCTTCTCCGACGTCGCCGTCGTCCACAACGGCCAGCTGACGAACTACTTCCAGTGGAAGCGCCGCCTCGAGCGCTCGGGTCACCGCTTCCAGTCCGAGTGCGACTCGGAGATCATCGCCGTCTACCTGGCCGAGAAGATGAGCGAGGGCGCCACGCTCGAGGACGCGATGCGCGACAGCCTCGAGGAGCTCGACGGCGTCTTCACGTACATCTGCGTCACGAAGGACGCGCTCGGGGTCGCCAAGGACGAGATGGCGGCGAAGCCGCTCGTGCTCTACGAAGCCGAGGATCGCACGATCCTCGCGTCCGAGGAGATCGCGATCCGCGCGATCATCGACCACGAGATCGACACCTACGACCCGTACGAAGGCGAGGTGCTGGTGTGGCAGCGCTAGGCGAGCACGGGATCAGCTACGACGCGCGCGGCCTCTCCGAGCCCGACGCGGCGGTGCCGAAGGTCTCGGAGATCGACGGCACGTCGGCCGAGTTCGACGCCCATGACCTGTCGACGCGGCAGATCAACCTCGAGCTGCGCTGGCTGATCAACGAGCAGGGCATCACGGACGTCACCGTCCGCAACCCGGGCTCGAAGCACTCGCTCGGCGTCGGCATCCTCACCCGCTGCAAGATCACCTTCGACGGCAGCCTCGGCTACTTCGGCTGCGGCATCATCGACGGCCCCGAGGTGCACATCAAGGGCCGCGTCGGCTGGTCGTCCTGCGAGAACATGATGTCGGGCGTCGTCGTGATCGACCACAACGCCGGCTCGCTCACGGGCGCGGCGTTCCGCGGCGGCGACCTCGTCGTCAAGGGCCGCGTCGGCGCCCGCACCGGCATCGACCAGAAGGGCGGCACGATCATCGTGATGCGGCGTCGCCGGCTCGATGAACGGCTTCATGATGCAGCGCGGCCGCCAGATCATCTGCGGCGACGTCGGCCACGGCCTCGGCGACTCGATGTACGACGGCACGATCTACGTGGGCGGCAAGGTGCGCTCGCTCGGGGTCGACTGCGTGCCGGGCGAGTGGACCGACGCGGACACCGAGTTCATCGAGCGGAAGTTCCGGATCTACGACCTCGGCGCCCCGCCCGAGCTGCAGAAGTTCGTCTGCGGCAAGAAGCTCTACAACTACGACAACCTCGAGCCGTCCGAGCGCAAGCTCGTCCTCTGAGAGGCAGCCACATGGCCGACGAGACAGCACCCAACAACAAGACCGTCCTCGGGCACAGCCGCATCTTCACCCCCGAGGTGATGAACGACATCCACATGAAGTCCGAGCTCGGGCGCTACCGCATGCGCGGCTTCTCGATGTTCAAGCCGATCCCGCACTGGGACGAGCTGATGTTCATGCCCGGCACGCTGACCCGGTTCGTGATCGAGGGCTACCGCGAGAAGTGCGAGACGAAGACGATCCTCGGCGCGCGCTTCGCGAAGAAGCCGATCGAGCTCGACATCCCGGTCTACATCACGGGCATGTCGCTTCGGCGCGCTGCTCGCTCGAGGCGAAGATGGCGCTCGCCAAGGGCGCCTCGATGGCCGGCACGGCGACGTGCTCGGGCGAGGGCGGGATGATCCCGCCGGAGCGCGACTACTCGACGAAGTGGTACTACCAGTGCATCCAGAGCCGGTACGGGTTCAACCCGCACCACCTGATGCTCGCCGACGCCTGCGAGTTCTTCATCGGCCAGGGCTGCAAGGTCGGCCTCGGCGGCCACCTGATGGGCCAGAAGGTGACCGAGCAGGTCGCCGAGATGCGCTCGCTCCCGGCCGGGATCGACCAGCGCTCGCCGGCGCGGCACCCCGACTGGCTCGGCCCCGACGACCTCTCGCTGAAGATCCAGGAGATCCGCGAGGCGACCGACTACCAGATCCCGATCCAGCTCAAGCTCGGCGCCTCGCGCGTGTACGACGACGTGCGGATGGCGGCGAAGTGCGGGCCGGACATCATCTACCTGGACGGCGCCGAGGGCGGCACCGGCGCAGGCCCGCACATCGCGACCGAGGAGACCGGCATCCCGCTGATGGCGGCGATCCCGGAGGCGCGGCGCGCGCTCGAGGACGTCGGCCTCGCCGACGAGATCGACCTCGTCGTCGCCGGCGGCATCCGCAACGGCGGCGACATCGCGAAGGCGATCGCGCTCGGCGCGAAGGCCGTCGCGATCGGCCACTCGGCCCTGATGGCGCTCAACTGCAACAAGGAGATCGAGGGCGTCACCGACTACGAGGGCACCGTCGGCGTGCCGGCCGGCAAGTGCTACCACTGCCACACCGGCCGCTGCCCGGTCGGCGTCGCGACCCAGGATCCCGAGCTGCGCAAGCGGCTCGTCGTCGAGGACGCGGCCGAGCGGGTCTACAACTTCCTCCACACGCTGACGCTCGAGGTGCAGATGCTCGCGCGGGCGTGCGGCAAGACGAACGTCCACTCGCTCGAGCCCGAGGATCTCTGCGCCCTCACGGTCGAGGCGGCGGCGATGGCGAAGGTGCCGCTCGCCGGCACGAGCTAGATCCCCGGCGTCAGCGAGGAGCGGACGCTCGCGAAGATCGAGCGCATGCTCGAGAAGCACCTCGAGAACCCGATCGACTACCTGCCCGAGCAGCCGGCGGAGGTGATGACCGGTGAGTGATCTCGCCTACGAGGAGCCGGAGAAGATCCAGTCGATCGACTCGGAGTTCCTCTCCGGGCAAGCGCTACGCCGTACCAGGAGGACATCTCGCTCGTCGAGGACGTCGACCTCGACGCGGCGACGCCGGGCGACGACATCAACTGGCTCGAGGACATCGAGCTGCTCTCCGAGGACGGCACCCCGGCGGTCTTCGACCGCTACTCGAACTCGTTCATCAAGATCTACTTCGCGATCCCGGCCGGGCGCGAGAACGAGATCGCCCGCAAGGTGCTGATCACGCACCTCCAGTCCGGCAACTCGTACGGGATCCAGCTGAAGGAGAAGCACTGCAAGTTCCCGCAGCCCGAGCTCGGCCCGTGGGTCGCAGGCTCGAAGACGGTCGGCACCGACTGGAAGCCGCCCGTGCTCGAAGGCTGGGAAGCGCCGCTCCATTGACGTTCACAATGCGCCCAAGTTGGAGGTAGGAATGTCCGAGAAGATGTGGGGAGCCGAGCCGTTCTGGGGCCTCGGCTACGACTGGGACCCGGACTGGGTCCTGACCGACCGCCAGAAGGAGCTGCGCGCGACGCTGATCGAGCCTGTGCGAGCAGGAGATGCGCGCGAACGCGAAGCGCTCCGACGACGAGCTGCTCTACCCGCGCCGCAACCTCGAGCTGCTCGGCGAGCACGGCTTCCTCGCGCTGACGGTGCCCGAGGAGTACGGCGGCCTCGGCGAGAACCACGTCGCCTTCGCGATGACCTGCGAGACGATCGCGCGCTACGGCTGCGCCTCGACGGCGATGTGTTACGTCATGCACATGGGCGCCGTGCAGGCGATCATGCTCCGCCCCACGCCCGAGCTGATCGACAAGTACATCCGCCCGCTCAACTCGCGGCCTGATCGGCACGCTCTCCTACTCCGACCCGGAGACCGGCTCGCACTTCTGGTACCCGGTCTCGTCGCGCGCCGAGCGGCTCGAACGGCGGCTACAAGATCAACAAGAAGGCGTCGTGGACGACCTCCGGCGGCTTCGCCGACTTCTACGTCCTGCAGACGACGAGCCCCGACTTCAAGGGCTACGACGACCTCTCGGTCTTCGTCGTCGACAAGGAGCACTGCGAGGCGCAGCCGTCGCTCTGGGACGCGCTCGGGCTGCGCGGCAACCAGTCCGGCGCGATCTCGTTCACGGACGTCGAGATCCCGACCGAGCAGCTCGTCGGCCCGGAGGGCGACGGCGCCACCTCGAACGACGAGGCCGTCGACCCGTGGTTCCTGATCGGCTCCTCGTCGGTGTGGAACGGGCTCGCGCTCGGCGCGATCGACATCGCGAAGCGGCACACGACCCGCAAGCGCCACGTCGACGTCGGCATGCGCGTCGCCGACTACCCGACGATCCAGGACTACGTCGGCCAGGCGGTGATGGAGACGAACGCCGCCCGGCTGTTCGTCTACTCCGTCGCCCAGGCGTTCGACGGCGCGACCGAGAACAACACGATCACGCTCGAGCCGGGCGTGCTCGCGCGCGGCAACTTCCTCCACTGGGCGTGGCAGATCAAGTTCGTCGCGGCCCAGAACGTCGCCAAGCACGTCGACAAGATGCTGCACGCGTGCGGCGGCTCCGGCTACAAGCGCGACATGGAGCTCGAGCGCTACCTGCGCGACGCGAAGGCCGGCTGGGTGATGGGCCCGACGAACGAGGTGCTGCGCCAGTTCGTCGGCAAGGCCGTGCTGCTCGGGTTCGAGTCGCTCGACTACTGGAACCAGAGCTACAACCGCCGCGCCGTCGAGAACGAGGTCAAGAAGCTCGACTCGACCGCGAAGCGCGAGCTCGCCGAGCAGCTCCTCGCCGAGGCCGCCGAGGCGGAGGCCAAGGAGCCCGCGAAGGCGTAGTGCCGGCCGCCTCCCGTCCACGCCTGCTCGTCCCGGGTCTCGTGCCGCGAGACCCGGGACGCGAGACCTTCCGGGTGCGGCCGGGCGGCACGACCACGGTCTCCCTGCGTCCCGACGACCGGCTCACGATCCGCGACCTGCACGGCGGCCAGCGGGCCGAGGTCGTCGGGCTCTCCGGGCCTGACGCGCTCGTCGAGCTCTTCGGCCCGACATCGCCGCCGGGCGCCGAGGAGACGTTCGACGCCGACCGCGAGGCCGTCGTCCGGGTCGCCGCGCCCGCCGGCGCGCCGGTCGTCGAGGGCGGCGTGCCCGCCTCCGACCTCCAGCTCGAGATCGCACGCGCGACGCCCGTCGCGCAGCGACGGCGAGGCCGTCCTCCCCGACCCGCTCGCCGATCCCCGCCTCGACTTCCAGGTCGACCGCGCCTCGGCGCTCGCCTACGAGGTGAAGGCCGGCGAGTACATCCAGGTGATCGACGTGCGCGGCCGCCAGTGCTCCGACTTCCTCGCCTTCAGCGCCCCGAAGCTCCAGGAGGGCAAGGAGCGCGGCCTCGACGCGACGGCGACCCGCTCGCTGATGGGCAACGCGTACCCCGAGCCCGGCCTCCACTCCAAGTTCTTCGACCACGACCTCGAGCCGCTCGTCGAGGTCGTCCGCGACACGGTCGGCCGCCACGACACCTTCGGCCTCGCCTGCACCGCGAAGTACTACGAGGACATGGGCTACTTCGGCCACGTCAACTGCTCCGACAACTTCAACGCGGAGCTCGAGCCGTACACGATCGAGCCGCGCAAGGGCTGGCCCGCGATCAACTTCTTCTTCAACACCGCCTTCGACGCGCACAACCAGTACGTCGTCGACGAGCCGTGGTCGCGCCCGGGCGACTACGTGCTGCTGCGCGCCACGACCGACCTCGTCTGCCTCTCGAGCGCCTGCCCCGACGACATCGACCCGGCCAACGCCTGGAATCCCACGGAGGTGCACGTGCGCGTCTATCCCGCCAAGGAGCGCTTCAGCGCTGCGATCGCGCACCGCGTCACCCCGGATGCCGAGGCGAAGCTGACGAAGGAGACCGGCTTCCACGAGAAGACCTCGGCGCTGACGAGCCGCTTCACGCGAGTACAACGGCTACTGGCTGCCGACCTCGTACGACAACCTCGGCGCGGTCAGCGGAGTACTGGGCCTGCCGCGAGAAGGCGGCCGTGATGGACCTCTCGCCGCTGCGGAAGTTCGAGATCCTCGGCCCGGACGCCGAGGCGCTGATGCAGGCGACGATGACCCGCGACATCCGGCGGCTCGCCGACGGGCAGGTCGTCTACACGGCGATGTGCAACGAGACGGGCGGCATGCTCGACGACGGCACGGTCTTCCGGATCGCGCCCGACAACTTCCGCTTCGTCGGCGGCGCCGAGTACGACGGCGTCTGGCTGCGCGAGCAGGCCGAGCGGCTCGGGCTGCGCGTCTGGGTGAAGGAGTCGACCGACGACCTGCACAACATCGGCGTCCAGGGGCCGGCCTCGCGCGAGATCCTGGCGGCGCATCGTCTGGACGCCGCCGGCGCAGACGCCGTTCGCCGAGCTGAAGTGGTTCCGCTTCTCGATCGGCCGGCTCGGCGGCCCGCAGGGCCTGCCGCTGATCGCCTCCCGCACCGGCTACTCGGGCGAGCTCGGCTACGAGCTCTTCTGCCATCCGAAGGATGCGCCCGCGCTCTACGACGCGGTCATGGAGGCGGGGGCCTCGCACGGGATCGCGCCGCTCGGCCTCGACGCGCTCGACATGCTGCGGATCGAGGCGGGGCTGATCTTCGCGGGCTACGAGTTCGACGACCAGGTCGACCCCTTCGAGGCCGGCATCGGCTTCACCGTCACCGCCGACAAGGAGGACGACTTCGTCGGCCGCGATGCGCTGCTCGAGCGGCGCGCGCATCCGCAGCGGGTGCTCGTCGGGCTCGAGCTCGAGGGCAACGAGACCGCGGGGCACGGCGACTGCGTCCACGTCGGCCGCTCCCAGATCGGCGTGATCACGAGCGGCACGCGCTCGCCGATCCTGAAGAAGAACATCGCCCTCTGCCGGATCGCCGTGCAGCACGCCGAGATCGGCACCGAGGTCGAGGTCGGCAAGCTCGACGGCCACCAGAAGCGGATCCCGGCCACCGTCGTGCGAACGCCCGTTCTACGACCCCGAGAAGCTGCGCCCGCGTTCGTGATCGACGCGTTCTCGGCGGAGCAGGTCGAGGCGTTCGACCGCGACGGCTTCCTGATCGTCGAGGAGGGCCTCGTCTCGCCGCGCGCGCTCGACCTCCTGCGCGAGCGCTACGAGCCGCTCTTCCAGGGCGTCTACGAGACCGGGATCAAGCCCGACGAGGTCAACTGGGTGCCGGGCCGCGACCCGGAGGACCGCACCCGGCAGATCTGCAACGGCTGGCGGGCCGACAACGTGATCGCGGCGCAGGTGCTCTCCGAGCGCACCGGCCGGCTCGGCGCGCAGCTCGCCCGCTACCGCGGCACGAGGATCCTCCAGGACAACGTGCTCTGGAAGCCGCCGGGGACGAAGGCGATCGGCTTCCACCAGGACTCGTCGTACGCCGACTACCTCGTGCCGGCCGAGATGCTCACGTGCTGGATCTCGCTGCACGAGACGACCGCCGACGCGGGGCCGATCGAGTACGTGCGCGGCTCGCACCTGTGGCCGAAGTCGCCGCCGGAGCGGTCGCAGTTCCACGCGCCGGAGGACTGGCTCGCGCCGGCCCGGAACGCTGCGCCGGAGGGTGTCGAGCTCGACATCGTGCCGGTCGTCGTCAAGCCCGGCGGCGGCTCGTTCCACCACGGCCTCACGTGGCACGGCTCGGCGCCGAACACGAATGCCGCCGTCGCGCGGATGGCGCTCGTGACGCACATGCTGCCGGTCGAGGTGCGCTTCCACGAGACGAACGTCGACCTCATCTACTCGCGCTACCGCCGCCAGGGCGACCTCGCGCTCGACGAGTCGTTCTTCCCGGTGCTGTGGGACGAGAGCGGGTACCGGACGCCGTGGCTCGCGGCGCTGCCCGACCTCGACTGAGCCAGTCGGCGACCGGCTCAGCCGGCCTCCGGAGACGCTAGGTCAGCGGCTTCGCCGCGCTGTCTCACGCAGTCTCCCGGAACCGCCCAGCCAGGATCTCCAACAGCGCCACCGCCGCCTGCGGATCCTCGGCGAGCCCCTCGAGCAGCTCCGTCCGCGTCACGACGATGCACGTCGTGTCGGCCTCCGCGGTGATCGTCGCCATCCGCCCGAAGCCCGGGTTCAGCACCTCGATCTCGCCGATCAGCGCGCCCGGCCCGAGCGTCAGCGTCCGGCCCGGCCGCTCGACGAGCACCGACCCCGAGACGACGAGCATCAGCGTGTCGGAGATCTCACCCTGCTCCATCAGGACGTCCCCGGTCACGAAGCGCTTCTCGTGGCCGCGCGAGAGCAGCTGGTCGAGCAGGCCGCGGGGCAGCCGCGAGAACAGCTCCGGCTCGCCGACCATCCGCTCGTAGCGGCCGCCGTGGAAGAGCAGCGGCTCGCCCTTGCCGTAGCGCGCGTACTCGACGTGCCCGAGGAAGAGCGAGTGGTCGCCACCCCAGTACGACCGCACGACCCGGGCGACGAAGTGCGCCAGCGCGCCCTCGACGAGCGGCGTCTCGCGCATCATGAAGAACTCGGGCTCGACCCCTCGCGGCCCGCGCCGGGCGAAGAAGTCGGACAGCCCCGTCTGACCCTGGGCGAGCACGCTGACCCCGAACCGGTTGCCCTCGTGGAGCAGGCTGCACATCCGGCTGCGGCGGTCGAGCGAGATCAGGACGAGCGGCGGGCTCAGCGAGACGGACATGAAGGCGTTCGCCGTCATCCCGTGCACCTGGTCGCCGACGCGCGTCGTCAGCACGGTGACGCCCGTCGCGAACATGCCGAGCGTCCGCCGGAAGGCGATCGCCGGGTCGCTGTCGAGGTCGCCGACGTCGATCAGCTCCGAGACCGGGACGTCGTCGAAGGCGGAGTCGCCGAGCCCTTCGAGCGCCCCGGGCGAGAAGCCCCCGGGCAGCTCGATCTCGAACTCGCGGGGCGGAGGCGCGTCGCTACTGCTCATGAGGCGATTGTGCCGACCGGAGGAGCCCCGTGCGCGGAGCTCCTCCGGTCGAAGAGACCGCGGTGGCTAGGAGGCCGACTCGGGCATCGTCGGCGTGTCCTCACGCCAGTGGATCCGCTCCTTGTCCTGCACGAGCCGGCGGAAGAAGAACAGCAGCAGGCCGATGACGAGCACGCCGACGCCGATCACCTTCTCCTTGGTGCCGCCGTAGCCGCCGGCCGCGTTCTGGAACCAGCCGAAGCCGACGATCGTGAGGATCAGGCACCAGACCGCGAGCAGCCCGGCGATCGGAGTCCAGATCCCGCCGAGCTTGATCGGCCGTGGCCAGTTGGGCCGGTCACGCCGCAGCAGCACGAAGCCCGAGAGCGCGAACATGTGCGCGAGCACGTAGCCGAGGTTGCTCGCCGCGAGGACGCCGAAGATGTTGCCGATGAAGAGCACGAAGCAGATGTTCACGACCATGTCGACGCGTCATCGCGTTCCCCGGCACTCGATACCTGTTCAGGATCCCGAGTTGCTTGACCGTCATCCCGTCGCGCGAGATGCCGAAGAGCGCACGTCCCCCGTCGGCGGTGGCCGTGTTCATGGTTATCAGGAAGCTTGCTATCAGGCAGACGACGAAGAAGTCCTGCAGCGCCGCCGAGTTGCTGCCGAGGATGGTCATCATCCCGCCTGCGTAGTTGTACCCCGCGACGTCCTTCGCGCCGGCACCGCCGACGAAGGCGATCGGGAGCATGATGTAGACCACCATCGAGAACAGCGCCGCCGACCGGAGGGCCAGCTTCGTGTCGCGAACGGTGTCCTTGTACTCCGGGGCAAAGGTCGCGCAGACATCGACGCCCCACGCCGACCAGCACATCAGCCACAACCAGACGAGTGCGAGCTGGAGCCCGCCCCACGGCAGGCCGGGATCGTTGAGCTTGTTCGTCAGGTTGGCGCTGTCGAAGCTCGCCGTTCAGGAACGGCAGGATCATCATCACGAACAGCGGCACCATCAGCAGGACGCCGGCGCCGTAGCCGAAGAGCACGCCGACCCGCGCCCCGAAGATGTTGAACAGCCAGACGCCGAGGATGAGCACGATCGCGATCGCGGCCGGAAGACCGAACTGCGTGAGCCCGAACACCGAGAAGTAGCCGTCGGCCGCGAGGTAGCTCCCGCCCGGCTCACCCGAGAACCACGTGCTCTGGATGATCGAGCCGATGAAGAGGCCGTTGACGGAGAGGACGACCGACCAGCCGATCCAGTAGCCGAACGTGGCGATCGGCCCGACGAGCGTCGTGTACTTCCGCCACGCCTCGTGGGCGTACAGCGCCAGGCCGCCCGACTTCTCGGGGAACATGGTCGCGAGCTCGGAGTAGATGGTGTTGATGAAGACGGCGACGACGGCCGAGATGCCCCACAGCATCGCTGCGCCCCAGCCACCGAGATCGCCGACCGAGAAGCCGAGCGAGCCGAGCAGGAAGCCCGGATTCGCGAGCGCGATCACGAAGCCGTCGTACCAGCGAAGCGTCTTGAGGAGCTGCTGTTCCTGGACTACTGCTGTCGCCACATCAACCTCCGTCTGGAGTGCCGTGAACGGTGCGAGAGGAGCCGCGTTGCGCGCGAACCTACCACGGTCGCCGGGGGATTCCTAGCGTTGTGAAATGGAATTGCCGAGCGGGCAAAAGTAGCTTCTCGGGGGAGCGCTAGGATCGCGAGATGCGCGCTCCTCTGATCACGATCACGTGCGACTGTGGCGCAACGGCCGAGGTCGCCTATGGCGATCGGTGGAGCTGCCCGACGTGCCAGAAGTCGTGGGACACGACGCAGATTCCGGCCGCCGACTATGACGTCCTCGTCCGCGGTGTCAACCGCTATCGGTACCTCGTGCTCGGACCGCCGATCCTGCTCGCGCTGATCCTGATCCCGCTGGCCGTCCTCGCGGGGATCCAGTTCGCGTTCCTCCTCTTCGTGCTCGTGATGGCGTGGGCGCTGCTCGCCGTCCCGCAGCTCAGGCGCCGCACCGCCGACCAGATGAGGCGCAGCACGAAGAGCTGGAAGCTGCGTCCGGAGTAGCCGTGCTCGGCACGCGACGCAACCGCACGAGCGCGGACATCCCGAGCGTCTCGGGCAACCGCCCGGTGATGCTCGTCACCTTCGACGTGCCGTTCGAGCCGGAGGCAACCGAGCTGGCGATCGACGCGGCCGTCGAGTCCGGGCAGCGGCTGATCATCGTCAACGCCGCCGAGGTGCCGCTCGGGCCGATCTCGCTCGCGATGAAGTACGAGTACATCGGCACGCAGGAGGTCGAGGACGCGCTCCAGGCGCCGGCGGCGCTCGCCGTGTCGCTCGCCGTCGAGGTCGAGCGGCTGCGGCTCTGCAGCCCGCGACCGATCGAGGCGCTGCTCGAGCTCGTCGCCGAGCGCGCGCCGGGCCTGCTCGTCGTCGGCCCGGACCGCGCGCGGCTCAAGCGGCGCACGTACGCGAAGCTGACGAAGCGGATCCGCGAGCGCGCGGCCTGCCTCGTCTGGCTGCCTGCCTGAGACACGCCAGCGGCGACCGGCTAAAGCCGGCCACCGGGCGCAGGTGGCCGGCTTTAGCCGGTCGCCGGTGTGAGCAGTCCGCTGTCGCGCAAGCCGAGCGCCGACGAGAGCGCTGTCGCGTGCTCGATCAGGAGGGGCACCGCGGTTCGGGCTGCCGCGGCATCGAACCGTGACGTCGGCCCCTGCACGCCGACGATCGCGACCAGCTCGCCGCGGCTCCCGAGGACAGGTGCAGCGACGGCCGCGAGCCCGAGCTCGCGCTCGTCACGCGCTTCCGCATACCCGCGCCGCCGTACGCGCTCGACCTCTGCGAGCAGCTCGGCCCGCGAGTCGCGATCGTCCGCGGCGTGAACGTCTGCAGCGGCTCCTCCGGTAGCTCGACGTCGCCGAACGCGAGCATCACCTTCCCCGCAGCGGTTGCGTGCCCGACACTCGGCCGGCCGAGCTGCGCGACGCTCTGGACGGCGGAGGAGCTGTGGGCGAAGTCGATCGTGACGGCGTCGTGCTCGCCGGGGGCCGACAGCGTCGCCGTCTCGCCCGTCTCCCGGACGAGCGCCTGCAGATGGGGCCGGGCGAGCGTCCGCAGGTCGAGCCGTCCGAGCACGGCGTTCCCGAGCTCGACGAGGCGCAGCGACAGCCGGTAGCGACCGGTCTCGGGCACGTGCTCGACGTAGCGGGCCGCAGCGAGCGTCGCCAGCAGGCGCGAGACCGTGCTCGCGTTGATCCCGGTGCGGCGCGCGATCTCGTTCGTGCCGAGCTCCTGCCCGTCGGCGAGCGCGTCGATCACCGCGAAGGCGCGCTCGACGGCGGCGACGTGGCGGACAGCTGGTTGACCGGTGCGGGCCGTGGTACCCTCCATCTGCTCGTTTTTGACACGCCGTTGCCCGGGAGGCAATTCCACATGATACCCGCTTCGTCCCGTTTCGTCGTCGTCGGTGCCGGCATGCACGGCCTCTCGACCGCCTACCACCTCGCCGTCGAGCTCCGCCAACGCGGTCAGGGCTCCGGCGCCGACGTGATCGTGCTCGAGAAGTCCGAGCCGGGAGCCGGGCGCGACGGGGATCGCCTGCGGCGTCGTCCGCAACAACTACTTCCAGCCGGCGATGAGCGAGCTGATGCAGGCGTGCGTCGAGGTCTGGGAGTCGGATCCCGAGGCGTACCACTACAACGGCGTCGGCTACATCGCGCTCGGGCCGCAGGTGCAGGAGAGCGACCTCACCGCCGTCTACGAGCGCCACCAGCGGATCGGCTACCGCTCCGACCTCTACCTCGGCGAGGCCGAGGTCGACGCGCACATGAAGGAGCTCTTCCCCGACTGGCGCGCGCAAGGGCGTCACGGTCTGCCTCCACGAGCACCAGGGCGGCTTCGCGTTCAACCTCGAGTCGGTCGCCGGCCTGCGCGACAAGTGCCTCGCCGAGGGCGTGCAGATCCACTCGCACACCGAGGTCACCGGCTTCGAGCTCGGCTCCGACGACAGCGTCACGGCCGTCGAGACCGACAAGGGCCGCATCGCGGTCGGCGAGCAGCTCGTGATCGCCCCCGGCCCGTGGGCCAAGCGCTTCTGGGCGATGCTCGGGCTGCCGATGACGATCGACATCCACACGCCGTCGGGCGACGTCGTCCGCGACCAGCCGATGTGGACGTACTGGAACCTGCAGGAGGGCGAGATCACGGTCGACCCGCTGATGTTCGACACGGCCGACGGCGGCGCGCCGCCGGTGATCCACCTCGACACCGACGCGCCGCTCCACACGGACGACGGGCGCCTGATCACCGACGAGCTCTGGGGGATCTACTACAAGCGCGACCGCCACGGCGTGCAGGGCGGGGCCTCACCGCTCACGGTCGACGGCGACGTCGAGCTCGATCCCTACCCGTCGACGACGAACGTCGACGACTCGTTCCCCGACATGTGGTGCGCGGCGCTCTCGCACGCGATGAGCCGGTTCGAGGGCTGCCGGGCGCTGTACAAGCAGGCCCGCTCGGGCGGCGTCGGCTCGTTCACCGCCGACAACTTCCCCGTGTTCGACTACCTCAAGCCGAACGTCTACGGGATCCTCGACTCGAACCACGGCTACAAGATGATCGGCGTCGGCCGCGAGGTGGCCCGGGTGCTCCTCGGCGACTCGGCACCGCTCCTGACGCCGTTCCGGTTCGAGCGCTTCGCGACCGGCGATCTGCACCCGGTCTCGAACTCGCCGTATCCCTGGTCGTAGGCCGGCCGGTCAGCCGCCCGCCGCGACGGCCGGTACCGGGCCGCGGGCGACGGCCGCCGCCAGCCCGACAACAGCGACGGTGAGCGCAATCAACCCGGTGACGACAACGCCGTGCCACCCCCACTCCTGCCACGCGACCCCGGGAACGTAGGCACCGAGCGCTCCCAGGCCGTAGTAGATGCTGAAGTAGAGCGCTGTCGCAGCTCCGCGGTCGACCCGGGCCACGTCGCTGATGCCGAGCTGCGCCGCCGTGACTCCCGCGAACATCGCGGACGCGACGCACGCGAGGCCGAGCACGAGCAGCGGCAGCACGTTCGACAGCGTCAGGAGCACGCCCGAGAGCGAGAGGAGCACGGTGCCGAGCGCAACGCGTCGCCAGCCGACCTGCCCGGCGAGCCGGCCCGTCAGCGGTGCGGTCAGGCCCGTCAGCCAGAGCAGGAAGACGAGGCTGGCGGCAGCGACGGAGTACGAGAACGGCGGCTCCTCGAGCCGGTAGCTGACGTAGGTGAACGTGCCGACGAACGTGAAGAAGAGCGCTCCGGCGCAGACCGAGACGCCGATCAGGCGAACGTTGCGGAGATGGTGCGCGATCCCGCCGCCACGGTGCGGCAGGCCCGGGCTCGGGGAGGCCGCTCCGCATCGCGATCGCGGCGGCGAGCGGGAGCAGCGCGAGCACCCCGATCGCCACGCGCCAGCCGACGACGGCGCTCGCGAGCGCGACCCCGAGGCGGCCGATCAGCCCACCGACGACGAGCGCGGAGACGTAGAACCCCATCGCGCGGGCGCCGATCCGGGGCACGAACGCCTCGGCGACGTACGGCACCCCGACGGTCAGGAGGCCCGGCATGCAGAGGCCCTGCAGCGTCCGGCAGACGAGCAGCGCCTCGAAGGTCGGCGCGAGCGCAACGCCGATCGTGGGCGGGACGAGCAGCAGGCTCGCGAGCCGGATCGAGCGAGGGCGCCCGATCCGGTCGGAGACCGGCCCCCACACGAATCCCCCGACCGCAACCGCCAGCACGACGCACGAGACCGTGAGACCCGCGCGCGACGGGCTGACGCCGAAGTCCCGCGAGAGCTCGGGCAGGATCGCCTGCGTCGAGTACATCGTCGCGAACATCCCGGCCGCTCCGAGCATGAAGCCGGCGAGAGCCTTCTGGAGCGGATCGGCGGCGTTCATCCGGACAGGCTACGCAGCCCGGGTATCGTGCGCGGATCGGGATGGCGCATGCGAACGTGGCATCGAGGCCGTACGCCGCGGTCGAGCAGAAGCTCGCCGAGGACAGCTGCGTCGTGCTCGACGGAGGCGTCGCGACGGAGCTCCAGCGCATGGTTCCCGGCGGGACACGGCCGCGTGAGGGCGACCTCTGGGGCACCTGGCCCCTCTACCGCGCCCCGGAGACCGTCCTCGACGTCCACCGCGCGTACGTCGCGGCGGGGTGCGACGTCATCTCGACCGATACGTGGTCGGTCCTCAACGATACGGACGGCTCGGGTGAGGCGAAGAGCGGCCTGCTCCACTGGATGGACATCGCACGCACGGGCATTCGCCTCGCGCGCACGGCTGCCGCCGAGGACACCGCCCGGCCACGGGCGGTCGCCTTCTCCGTCTCCGACGAGTCGGAGTCGCTCGGCCGCTCCGGCACCGCCCGGCTGCTGGCGCGGATCTTCGAGGACGAGCCGCCCGACCTGATCCTGCTCGAGACGCTCTCGCTGATCCGCGAGCCCGACACCTTCGATCTCGTCTCGTCCCTCGTCGAGCTCGGCCTTCCCCTCTGGCTCTCGTTTCGGCGCTGCCGGCACGGCGTCTGCGGCGTCTACGGCCAGCACTGGGGGCCGCCCGAGGGCGATCTCTTCGGCCGCGCTGCGACGCGATTCGAGGAGATGGGCGTCTCCGCGCTGCTGATCAACTGCCTCCCCGTCGACCACGTCCCGGGGATGACGAGCTGGCTCCGCGACTTCACCGACATGCCGCTCGGCGTCTACCCGAACCTCGGCCACCTGACGCGCGGTCTGTGGCGCTTCGACGACCGCATCGACCCGGAGGCGTACGCGAGGCTCGCGCTCGAGTGGCGCGACGAGGGCGCGCAGATCATCGGCGGCTGCTGCGGCGTCACGCCGGAGCACATCGCCGCCGCCGCAGCCGCCCTGGACGGAACGCACGCCGGACACCGGCGCGTCGCTCCGCGTCCCGACACCGTCGACGGCAGCTCACCGGCCGCGGTCGACGCCTGGCGCGACCCGGAGGGACGCACGATCTACCCGCTCCCGTTTCCCGATCTCGCCGTCGAGCCAGGCGTCTTCGTTCCGACGCAGGGGAGCTACCTGCTCTGGAAGCACCTGCAACGCACCGGCCTCGGAGCGGGCGGCACGTGCCTCGACGTCGGCTGCGGCTGCGGGATCCTCGCCGTGCAGCTCGGGCTCAACGGCGCCGCCGCGGTGCACGCGATCGACATCGACCGCGGCTCGGTCGCGAACACGCTCGCCAACGCGTTTCGCAACGACGTCGCGGGGCTCGTCACCGGCGAGACGATCGACCTCTTCCAGTGGGAGCCCACCGAGCGCTTCGACGTGATCGCAGCGAGCCTCTACCAGATGCCCGTCGATCCGTACGAGGAGCCGAGCGGGCACCGGCCGCTCGACTTCTGGGGCCGCAACCTGTTCGACCGCTTCCTCGGGCTCCTGCCCGACCTCCTCGCTCCCGGCGGGCGGGCGCTCGTCCTGCAGCTCTCGATCCTCGGCCAGGTGAGGACGGCCCAGCTGCTCGCCGCCCACGGCCTCGAGGCGCGCGTGGTCGACTACAGCTTCTTCCCGTTCGGCGAGGTCTTCGAGGCCAACGCGGAGCAGATCGCGCGGGTCGAGGAGCTCTCGGACGCCCACCACCTCGCGGTCGGCGGCGACAACGTGATGATCGCCTACCTGCTCGAGATCGAGCGAGCGGGCAGCAGCCCGTCTAGGCGATCAGAAGGCCGCGGCAGTCGAACGCCGCGAACGGAACGCCGGCCGCCGGCGACCCGGCCAGGTCCTCGGCGAACATCGAGAAGATGACGGCGTCACGCTGCGGCGAGCCGTCGTGGGTCGGCAGGCGCCGACGCAGGACGGCCTCCTCCCGATAGCCGAGCCGCCGCGGGACGCGGCAGCTCACCTCGTTGTCGACGTCGACGCAGGATCTCGATGCGGTCGGCGCCGCCGAGCTCGATCCCGACCCTGGTCAGCGCCCCGGCGACCGTGGTCGCGATCCCCTGCCGCACTGCGTCGGCGCGAACCCAGTAGCCGATCTCGAACGCGCCGTCCCCGACCCGCGTGTGCAGGCCGGTGCCGCCGAGCACCCGCGTCTCGTCGGCGGAGAAGATCCCGTAGACGAAGTCCTGGCCGAGATCGAAGTTGCCGCGGAACAGTCCGCAGCAGCGCGGCCTTGGCGTCGAGCTCCTGCGGCTCGTGGTAGGCCCACGGCATCCACGCCCGCAGATGCTCGAGGCTCGAGTCGACCGCATCCTTCAGCAGCGGCGCATCGCGGGGATCCCAGCAGCGGATCACCGGGCCGCCGTCGACCTCGATCCGGTACGGGAATCCTGTCGTTCGTCACGCTCGGAGCCTAGTGTCGCGCGACGGCGCCGAGGTGCCGCTCGTACGCCCTGCTCTCGAGGATCTCGCCGATCTGCGCGATCGCGAAGCGGATGTCGTCGTCGGTGTTGAAGTAGTGCGGCCCGAGCCGGATGCCGGCGTCCGGGCCGGAAGTCGCAGAGGATCTGGCGCTCGCTCAGCTCCTTGTGCACCGCGGCGAACTCGGGCACGTGGACGGTGACCGTGCCGCCGCGGCGCTCGGCGCTACGCGGGCTGCGCACCTCGAAGCCGGCCTCGTCGGCGAGGTCGATCAGGAGCTGCGTCTGGCGCAGCGAGTTCTCGCGGATCCGGTCGACGCCGACCTCCTCGATCAGGTCGTAGCCGGCCGTCGCCGCGTACAGCGCGGGGACGTTCGGCGTCCCGGTGAGGAAGCGCGCCGCGCCGTCGGCGTACTCCATCTCCTCCTCGAAGCCGAACGGCCGCTCGTGCGCCTGCCAGCCCGTGTACGTCGGCTCGAGCCGCTCGGCGAGGTCGGGGCGGACGTAGAGCCAGCCGTTGCCCGGGCCCGCCGCACAGCCACTTGACCGAGCCGCCGACCGCGAAGTCGACGTTCAGCGCAGCCACGTCGAACGGCACGATGCCGGCGCTCTGGTAGCAGTCGAGGATCACGTAGGCGCCGACCTCGTGCGCCCGCCGGATGATCGGCTCGATCTCCTGGATCTCGCCGGTCTTGAAGAGCACGTGGCTGATCGGCACGAGCAGCGTCCGCTCGTCGATCGCGTCGACGATCGCGCCGTCGTCCTCGCAGACGACCACCTCGAGGTCGGGTTGCGCCTGGTAGAGGTAGCGCACCGACGGGAAGTTCCCCTCCTCGTAGACGACCCGGTTGCGCGCCGGGTCGATCGGGAAGAACGACGAGAGCACGACCGCCTCGGCGACGGCGACGTTCTGGTGCATCACCGTCGTTCCCGGCGCGCCGCCGATGATGCGGCCGACCTGGTCGCCCACCGTCATCGGCATCGTCCACCAGCCCTCGCCCCAGGAGCGGATGCCCGCGCTCCTTCCACATGCGCGCGTACTCGGCGAGGCGCTCCTCGGCCTTCGCCGGCATCGCGGCGAGCGAGTGGTTGATCAGGTACGTCGTGTGCTCGAGGATCGGGAACTCGGAGCGGTAGTCGAGAAGCTCGCGCATGTGACCGTGCTCGGCGCCGAAACCCGCTCGGAGCTCGTCGAGCGTCTCGAATCCGAGCTGGACGACGGCGGCAGCGGCCGCCCCTAGTGCCTCGCGCGGCACGAGCAGGTCGAGGTCGCCGTAGGCGCGCAGCGCTCGGCTCGGATAGAGCGCGGCGGCATCGGGGCCCTTGAGAACGATCGGCGAGGTGCCGCATTCGGTACGAATCGCACGGGCGAGCGTCGGGAGGGCCACGAGATGCGCAGCGCTCCGCTGAACGAGCGCCCACTCGTGCTGCTCCAGGTCGGCCTTCAGTCCCGTCGGCAGTACCGTCGTGCGCCCGTCTCGGCGCTGCCGCGAGGAGGTGCGCCCCGACACGGTGGTAGGCGGCCGCCTCGACCAGGCGCGCGGGCGCGACATCGCCGTCGCCCACTCCCCCGAGCACGAGTCGTGCGAGCGCCGGAACCGCGTCGGCGTACCGGTACGGGGATCGCGTCATCGGCGGCACCCGTCTGAGTAGAGTCGGAGCATGCCCCGATATTCGCTGAATGCCCGGGATCTCGTCGCCAAGACGGTGGACGACGAGACCGTCTTGATCAATCTCGCCACGGGTGTCTACTACAGCACCGCGGGGAGTGGCGCCGTCGCATTTGCGCAGCTCACGAGCGGCGCGGACAGCGCTGATGTCGCGACGGGTCTCGCTCGCGCCTACGGTGTCGACGTCGATGCCGTTGCGGGCGACCTCGACCGGTTTCTGAGCTCGCTGCTCGAGGAGGGCATCCTCGTCGAGGACGATTCAGCCGTCGTCTCGGCACCCGAGGTACCGCCAACGGCCGGTCCGTACGCCGCACCCGAGCTCGACGTTTACACGGACATGGGCGATCTGCTCGCTCTCGACCCACCGATGCCGGGACTCCAGGACATCCCGTGGGAGCCTCCGTCCAGCTGAAATCCGGCTGCGACCATACGCGTACGACTCCTCTCGTCACGTGTGTCGTGCCGGTGTTCAACGCGGAACGCCATATCGAAGGCGCGCTCGAGAGCCTGCTGGCCCAGACGCATGGACCGATCGATATCGTCGTCGTGGACGACGGCTCGAACGATCGCACGGTCGAGCTGGCAAGCTCATACGGATCTGCCGTCCGCATCGTCAGCCAGCTCACGGCAGGCCCGGCTGCGACACGCAATCTCGGGATCCGCACCGCGACCGGTGAGTTCGTGGCGTTTCTCGACCCGGACGACCGTTGGCTCCCGGCAAAGCTCGAGCGGCAGCTGGCGCGCTTCGCCGCCCGACCGGAGCTCGAATGCTCCGTCACGCAGGTGCGAATCGTCTGGGACGACGCCGACGACCCGGCAGCCGTTGCCCTCGCCGGGCATCGACGAGGCGGCGTCGTGGCCGGCTACGCGACGCCCACGCTCCTGGCACGCCGCTCCGTCTTCGACCGAGTCGGCCTGCTCGATGAGGAGCGGTGGTTCACGGACGCGACCGAGTGGTTCCTCCGGGCGAGCGACGCAGACGTGGTCGTCGAGCTCCTCGAGGAACCACTCGTCGAGCGACATGTGCACGCGGCCAACCTGACCCGCCGCCGTGCGGCGGCAAGCACCGACGAATTCCTCGACCTCGTTCGGCAGCGCATCGTCTCGCGGCGGGCCACGTGAGGATCCTGTTCCTGACCGAGCTCTTCCGGCCATATATCGGTGGAATCGAGGTTCACGCTTCGCGCTTTCTGCCGGCGATGCAATCGCGCGGCCACAGCTTCGAGATCGTCACGTCCCACGGGCACCTGGATCTGCCGGATACCGAGGTGTGGGAGGGCATCCCGGTCCACCGATTGCCACTCGACCAGGCGCTGCGCAACCGCGATCTCGACGCCACGATCGAGTCAATCCGTCGGCTCTCCGAGATCAAGCGCAGCTTTCGCCCTGATCTCGCGCATGTGAACCTCTCTGACGCGACGGTCTTCTTCCACCTCCGGACCGAGCGCGCACGGCCATGCCCGACGCTCGTCTCGGTGCGCGTCTCGCCGCAGGGCCTCGCCGCCGGACCACGGACGCTGCTCGGGACCCTTATGACACGGGCGGAGTGGGTGACCGCGAACTCGGTCGCCGTCCACGACGACGTACTGGCGCTCGGTCCTGATCTCAAGGAGCGCTCGTCGGTGATCTACAACGGCCTCGATGCACCTCAGCCAGTCCAGTTTCCGGACGGGCCGCCGCTCGTGGTCGCGCTAGGGCGCGTCGTGCGCGACAAGGGATTCGACCTGCTCGTCGAGGCGTTCGCGGCCGTGCATGCGGCTCGCCCCGATGCACGCTTGCTGATCGCCGGTGACGGGGCCGAGCGGAGCATCCTCGCCGAGCGGGCTGTGGCGCTCGGGCTCGAGCGGGTCGTCGAGCTGCCCGGTTGGATCGACCCGGACGCTGTGCCGGCGTTGATCGGACGGGCCGCTCTGGTGGTCGTCCCCTCGCGCTGGCGGGAGGCATTCGGGCTGGTCGCCCTCCAGGCTGCACTCGGGGCGCGGCCCGTCGTCGCAACGCGCATGGGTGGCCTCGCCGAGGTGGTCGAGGACGGAGTCACAGGAACGCTCGTCCCGAACGAGAGCCCGGACGCACTGGCGGCGGCGATCCTCGACTCGCTCGCCGACCCCGCATCCGCGCGCGAGGTCGGGGCGCAGGCCCGCGAACGCGCCCTGACGCGATTCTCCTGGGAGGCCCACCTCACCGCCTACGACTCTCTCTACGCGAGAGTTGCAGCATGAACGCCGGGCCGACCACCGAGATCTTCCCGGGTCCGCGCCGGACGCTGTTCCTTCGTGCCTGCCTGCTCGACGGTGCGGATGCGCGAGATGCCTGGTCGCACTGGCTCGCCGGGACGGACGATGCCGCCAGGTCCTTCGCCGATCCCCGTGAGGCGTGCGTCCGGCTCGCGCCGCTCCTCGACGGCATTGCGAACGGGTCGGGGACGGGTCGGGTGGGCGCCGCCGTCTCGGCCTCGGTCGTGCGCGAGGAGCTGCGGTGGGGCGTGATCGCTACGGCGACGGGCGAGGCGCTCGCAGCGCTCCGCGGCGACGGGATCGAGCCAATCCTCGTCGGTGGCGCCGCGACCGCACTCGAGACCTACGCGAGCCCGTGGCAGCGCCACTGCCACGATGTCGACCTCGTGCTACCGCCCGAGGAGTCGCAGGCTGCGGCCCGTGCGCTCCGAAGCGCCGGTTGGACGACGGGCGGGCGCGGCTCGCTCCGGCACTCGTCTGGAACGCACATCTCGCTGCACACCTCGATCCTCCGTTCTCCCGGGCATCGGCTCTCCGTTGCGGATGTCCGGCTGCGGGCGCGATCCGCGCTGCTCGGCGGCGCGCACGTGACCGTTGCCGCCGAGGAGCACCAGCTCCTGCGCGCGAGCGAGGGCGCGTTTGCCCACGCGCAGGGCTCTCTCATCTGGGCCGCGGACGCTGCGGTCCTCGCTCGCTCGCTCGACAGCGAGGGCTGGCGCCGCGCCGTCGACGTCGCATCGTCGTCGGGCTCGGCGTCCGCGGTCGGCGCGTGCATGCGCTACCTCGCGACAGAGGTCGGGATCACGATCCCCGAGGAGGCGAAGTCGCTGCCGACGGACGCGTCGGAGTGGGCGGCGTGCCTCACGCTGAGACCGCGCCGCGCCCGTCGCACGCGCCTCCATGCGCTCTCGAGCCTCAGGGCGCGCGTCCGAACATGAGCAGCGTTTCGCCACCACCCGTCGAGGAACGCACACGCTTTCTGCTCGCAGGCGCCGTGGTGTCGCTCGCCACGGCGTCGCCGCAGCTCGGGATGCTCGCCCTCCGCCCGTTCGCGCATCTCTCCCGGTCGACGGCAGTGGCCGACCTCCGCGTCGAGTCGTGGACGGGAGAACCGCTCCTCGAGACCGGGCCCGACCGCATCGAGATCACCGGTGCCGGATCGGTGATCACCCACATCAGACCGGACGCCGGCGCTGTGCTCGACCGGAACCACGGCCGACTGCTCGCGTGGTGGGCCAGCGAAAGCGCGGTGCCACCCCAGGAGCGGACGAAGCCGTTCCTGCTCTGCCTCACGCTCTGGCTCGCGGATCGCGGTCTCACCGTCGCCCACGCCGGCTGCGTGTCGCGCGACGGTCGCGCTGTCCTGCTCGTCGGCACCGTCGGGGTCGGGCAAGTCGACGGCCGCTCTCGCCTGCGCAGCAGCCGGGCTCGGGTTCCTCGGCGACGATCAGGTCGCGGTGGGGGTCGAGGACGGGCGCCCGATCGTCCACAGCCTCTTCTCGACGGCGCGGATCGACGGCTCCTACCTCGCCGAGCACCCGGCGCTCGCGTGCAACGGGCCTGTCCTCGAGAGCGGCGAGCCAAAGCCCGTGCTCGTGCTCGCCGAATCGCAGGCAGAGACCGAGGAGCGCGCGGAGATCGTGGCCGTCGCCGTCATCGGCCAGGGACGCGATGGACTCGAGCGAATCTCACGGGCGGCGGCGCTCCGCGCTCTCGCCCCCTCGTCGCTCGCGCGAATGCCGCTCGGGCCCGCGGCGTTCGAGGCGCTCGCCGGCATCGTTGCCGCCGTCCCGGCCTTCTCGATCGAGACGACCGGGCCGGAACGCGTCCCCGATCTTGTCGACCGCTTGCTCGCTGGAGCGACGGCATGAGGATCCTCCTCTGGTCGTCCCACTTCTGGCCCCACATCGGCGCGGAGGGAGACTAGGCGATCTTCTTGAGCACGCCGAGCGCCTGCTGGTTCCACGGCACGCGGTGCGTCGTGCCGGCGCCGCGCATGTCGGCGAGGTGCTCGAGGTACCAGTCGTAGGTGGCGCACAGCGTCTCGGCATTCGAGAGGCGCGGCTCCCAGCCGAGCAGCTCGCGGGCGCGCTCGATCGAGACGAACGAGTCCTTGTGCGCCGTCTTGTAGTGCCACTCGGCGAGCGGCGAGAGCCGCGCGAGCTCGAGCGCGCGCAGCGAGAGCTCGGCCGGCGTGACGGGGACGGGGAAGAGCCGCGAGCCGGAGCCGGCGTGGTCGATCAGCGCCTGCAGGTCGTCGCGCACGGTGCCGAACGCGCCGGCGCCGATGTTCACCGCCAGGCCGCCGACCGGCGCCGTGAAGGAGCGCGCGACCGCGTCGACGAGGTCCTCGACCGCGAGCAGCTGGTAGAGGTTGCCGCCGTCGCCGAGGATCGGGATCCGGCGGCCGTCGCGAATCCAGTCGAAGAGGATCTCGAAGACGCCGAGCCGCTCCGGCCCGATGAACGTCTTCGGCCGGATGATCACGACGTCGAGCCCGCGGCGGCCGAACTCGCCGGCCAGCTGCTCGGCCTCGATCTTCGACTCGCCGTACCAGCCCACGCCGACGAGCGGATCGTCCTCGACGATCGGGTGCCGCTCGGGGACGCCGTAGACGGCGGTCGACGAGATCAGGACGACGCGCCGCACGCCCGCGCTCGAGCGCGCCGGCGAGCACGTTCGCCGTGCCCTCGACGTTGACGGAGCGGATCGCCGCGCGCGACGACTGGATCGGCAGCGCCGCCGCGGCGTGCACGACGCACGTCCGCGCCGTCGACGAGCGCGCGCACATCACGCTCGGAGCGGATGTCGCCGCGCACCTCCTCAACGCCGCGCTCGAGCTCGCGGTCGTCGAGCGGCGCGACGTCGAGCGTCCGCACGCGTGCCGCCGTCGGCGAGCACGCGGCGGGCGAGATGGAGCCCGAGGAAGCCGGCCCCACCGGAGATCGAGACCAGCGTCACGCGTGCAGGGTAGCCCGGTCGGAGCCGTCAGAGATGCAGTGCCCGCGTCACCGACCGCGTGCCGCCGGCGGGATCCGCCGGCGGCGGGCGCTCGTTGACGAGCACCGCGGCGACGAGCAGCACGAGCATCGCGACCATGCTCTCGCCGATCAGGCTGCGCCGCAGCGCCCCCGGCGTCTCGCCGCGCTCGAGCCGTGGCCGCACGAAGAAGTGGTGCACCGCTCCCCAGCTGAGCGCGACGCAGACGATCGCGATCTTGACGAGCAGGGCGTGCCCGTAGTGCGTCGTCCAGAGGTCGGAGACCGTCGGCAGGCGCGAGATCGAGAGGTAGGTGCCGGCGAGCACGAGCACCGCGACGAGGACGGTCGCGATCCGGGAGAAGCCGAGGAACGCGCTCCGCCGCAGCGCCGGGGCGAGCGGCCAGACGCACGCCGCGAGGGCGACGAGGCCGCCGACCCAGAGGATCGCGGCCACGAGGTGCAGCCAGTCGGCGAGCTCCGGTCAGGAACGTCGAGTTCGGCTCGACGCCCTGGTGTCCCGACAGCGAGAGGCCGGACGCGAAGCCGAGCCCGATCAGGAACGCCGGCCAGAGGAGCCGCGGCCGGTCGAGGATCCAGGCGAGCAGGACGAGGGCCGTGACGATCGCGTAGCCGAGCGTCATCGCGACGAACGCGACCCCGAAGCGCGTCTTCGTCGCGAGCGGCGAGAGGTCGCCGTAGAGCAGGTCGACGAACGGCACCTGCAAGCGCGTCGGAGGCCCGCATCACGAACGCCGCGATGCCGACGTTGAGCACCGCGATCCCGCCGGCGGCCGCGATCCCGTAGAGCCGGTTCGAGAGCCGCGCCTGGAGCGGCTCGCGCAGGATGAGGAGCCGGAAGCCGATCGTGCCGAGCAGCAAGGCGAGCGAGACGAAGAACGCCCACCGCGCCGCGTCATCGGCCCACCCCGGCCCGGTGGAGCCGAACGCCTCGGTCGGCGGCGGCGGCGTGACGCCGATGCCGAACGTGTAGACGCCGGAGCCCGTGTGACCGTCGGCCGAGGTCGCGCGCCAGCGCACCGTGTAGGCCTCGCCGCGGTGAAGACCGGCGAGCGGCGCGCGAACGCCGCGCCCGCCGTTCGTCGACACCGCCGGGCCGGAGACCTTGTGCCCGTCCGGCGGTGAACACCTCGATCGCCCGCGGCGTGATCGTGACCGTCTGGTCGAAGCGCATCACGACGGCGGCGGGAGGCTTGTCGAGGCGCGACTGCGTCGCGGGCGAGACGAACGCGAGCGTTGCGTGGGCGGACGCGGCCGCCGGGAAGCGTCAACGCGACGACGACGACGGCGAGGGCGGCGCGTCTCATCGCGGCCCGCCCGCGAACTTCGAGAGGTGCCCGAAGATCGGTGCGACGTCGCGGTCGCAGAACAGCATCACGGCGACGACGATCCACGTCATCGCGAACCCGGCCGACCAGGCGAACCGCCGCGGCTGCAGCGCCTGGCCGAGCGGGAAGATCGCCGCCACGAGCAGCGTCCAGCCGATCGCGTGGTGGAGGAAGGCCGCGCGCGAGAAGAACCACGGGTTCTGCTCGTGGATCAGGAACGCGGCGGCGCTGACGAGCAGCGTCACGCAGAGCGACAGCGTCCACCAGCGGCTCGTCAGCTTCCCGCGCACGAGCGCGAGCTGGATCGCACCGGCGAGCATCGCGACCTCGGCCCACGAGGCGTGGGCGAGCATGTGCAGCGTCGAGTTCGTGAAGAAGACCGACACGGGCCAGAGCAGCGACGCCGATCGCGAACGCGATCGACGGCCAGAGGTAGAGGCGCCAGCGCCGCATCGCGAAGACCTCGGTGCCGACGATCGTCTCGGCGAGCAGGATCAGCCCGAGCAGGAGGAACCCTGCCGCGAAGAGCCAGTGGACGAGCTCAGCTCGTGGGTGTCATGGCGCCGACGCCGAGCGGAGATCGTCGAGCAGGCCCGGAGCAATCACGAGCGCGAAGAGGAGACCGACGCCGATCACGAGCAGCGGTGGCTGCACGAGGTAGTCGTAGAAGCCCTTGCCGGCGTGGTCGAAGAAGACGATGCGGTACGGCTGGAAGATCGCCCAGACGACGCCGCCGAGAATCGTCACGGGACCGAGCGACTCGATCGCGAACGCCCGCAGGGAACGCCGCTCGATCTCTTCACGTTCGGAGGCCCGTTCGAGCGGGCCGACGATATCCGAGCTCACGTACGCCTCCCCGGTATTCGCCCTCGACGGTCGGTGCAAGTCTGCCACTGACGTTACACCCCTGGCAACTCCGTGCGTCGAGTGAGCAACTCCCTGAGTCGACTCGAAGGCGCTCAGGGCGCGGGAAGCGCTCCCGAAACGTGAACGCCCGCGCCGAAGGCCCCTCGGCGCGCAACAGGGCGAGCCGATCGAGCGCCTCGGCGACCGTCGGAATGTGACCGGTCGGCACCCACCACAGCGCGGTCGGCGCCTCGGTGTGCCGCTCGAACCACTCGCGTCGCCGCCGCAGCACGGCGAGGTGCGAGGCCTCACGGTAGGCGAATGCCTCGAGCGCTTCAATCGACTCCCAGACGGTGAGGTTCACGATCACGAGCGGATCGTCGAATGCCTGCACGGACGGTCGCATCGCCCGACTCCGTCTGCAGCCGCCAGACGAAGCCGGGTGAGCGATCCGCCCGTGCGTTGACGGGCTCGAGAGCCGCGACGAAGTCGGCCGTCTCCGGTGCGTCGATCGGCGCGAGCAGCCGGGCGACGTTGATCTGGGCCAGCTGGTGGCCGCTCACAGTCCGTAGGCCTCGAGCAGCTTCAGCCAGAGCTCGCTTCGGGTCGGGAACGACGGCACCGCGTGCCAGAGGTCGTCGATCGAGATCTCGGCGACAACGGCGATCGTGGCGGCGTGGAGCGCCTCCGCGACCTCCGAGCCCGTGATCGTGGCGCCGACGATGACGCGCCGCTTCGTGTCGACGACGATCCTCGAGGTGCCGACAGCGCCATGGCCGACGAACGAGCCGCCGGCGTTGCCGCTCGTCTCGACATCGACGTGGCGGACGTCGAGGCCCGCTGCCTGGGCACCCTCGAGCGTGAAGCCAACGGCCCCGACCTGGGGATCCGTGAAGATGACACGGGGCGACTGCGCCCCGTCCGAGCGGAGCTCGACCGTGCGGCCGAGGATCGTGTCGGCGGCCAGCCGGCCCTGGTACTTGCCCATGTGCGTGAGCAGCACGCGGCCGTTGACGTCGCCGATCGCGTAGAGCCAGTCGTGACCGGGAACGCGGAGATCGTCGTCGACGGTGAGTGGGCCGTCGGGCTCGATCCCGATCGTCTCGAGGCCGATGCCCGAGGTCCCGTGCCGGCGACCGAACGCCGCCAGCACCTCGTCCGCCTCGAACGTCGGTGCCGTCGTCGAGCTCGATCACGACCGCGCCAGGACGCGTCACGCGCATCACCTGACGCTCGAGCCGGACGTCGACGCCACCTTCCTCGAGAGCCTCGAGCACCTGCGTCGCCCGCGAACGGCTCCTCGCGCTCGATCAGCCGCTCGCCGCGATGGACGAGCGTCACCTTCGAGCCGAAGGCCGACCACGCCTGCGCCATCTCGACACCGACGACGCCGCCGCCGAGGATCGCGAGCCGCGGCGGCACCTCCTTGGCGGTCGTCGCCTCGATGTTCGTCCAGGGGCGGGCATCGCGCAGGCCGTCGATGTCGGGGATCAGCGCGCCCGACCCGGTCGCGACGACCACGGCCTTGCGCGCGACGAGCTCCTCGCCGTCGTCCGCGCCACCTTCGACGACGACCCGGCGCTCGCCGTCGAGGCGCGCGCGGCCACGCACGAGCGTGACGCCGTGCTCCTCGAGCCACGGCAGCTGGCTCGTGTCGTCGAGGTTCGAGATCACCTCGTCGCGCCGCGCGAGCACGGCCGGCACGTCGATCGGCCCGATCGAGAGCCCGGCCACGCGCTCGACCTCACGCTCGAGCTCGACCGGACGCAGGAGTGCCTTCGAGGGCATGCAGGCGTAGTACGAGCACTCGCCGCCGACGAGCCTGTCCTCGACGACCGCGACCGAGACCCCGTTCTGGCCCAGCCGGCCGGCCACGACCTCGCCGGCGACGCCGGCCCCCATCACCACCACGTCGAACTCGCGCACGGTGCCTCCCTCGGTTGCCAGGACGCCAGGTTCGGCCCGGCGTCATTCGTCCCGAGCCTAACGCGGTTCGACGCCGGGCCGGAGCCCGGCATGCTGGTCTAGCGCGTCAGCTGGCCGCTCGACGAGACCTTGACGGCGCGGGCACCGAAGTCTTCCTTCGAGAGCGTGCGCACCATCCCGTGGGCGCGTCTCGGCCGGGTCGAGCGCCGGCAGGCCACCGCCGACCATCCTCGTCGGGACGAGGGTGCCGCTGTCGAAGCCACCGTCGCCGCGCAGCGTCACGCGGAGGATGCCGCTGATCGACAGCGGGCCACCCATCGCGAAGACCTTGTAGCCGGCGAAGTTGCCGAGCGAGTACGCGATCAGGTGGCCGTGGTACCACTCCATCCCGCGCAGGACGTGGGGGCCGCTCCCGACCACGAGGTCGGCCCCGGCATCGACGACCGCGTGGGTGAACGCGACCGAGTTGCCGCGGTTCTCGCCGAGGAACATCTCCGTGCCCTGCCGCACGTGCATCTTGTCGCTGCCCTCGGCGCCGGCGTGCATGGTGACGATGACGACGTCCGCGTTGGCGGCCGCCTTCTTCACGAGCCGGCGGGCGGCCGGGATGTTGGTCAGCGACTGCGCCCACTTGTACGGCGCGAAGCCGAGCAGATCGCGACCTTGATGTCGCCGACCTGCTGGTAGGCGATCTCACCGGGCCGGCCGGTGGTCGCGAGACGCTGCTTCTGCAGCGCCGCGAGCGTCTGCGCCTGGCCCGACGGGCCGTAGTCGTAGGCGTGGTTGTTCGCCAGGTTCATCACGGTGAACCCGGCCTTCTTCAGCCAGGCCGCATAGGACGGCGGCGTCTGGAAGGCGTAACAGTTGGTGCTGCCGGCGCCGCACTTCGAGCCGCCGCCGACCGAGAGCGTGCCCTCGAGATTGCCGAGGACGACGTCGCCCGCGAGGTCGGTCTCGACGCTGTCGAAGAACGAGCGGCCACCGTCCGGCGGCAGGTTCGGCGTCGAGCCCATCACGATGTCGCCCGTGGCGGCGATCGTGACGACGCCCGCCGGGGTATTCGGACGCGGCGTCGTCTTCACGACGGTCGTCGTCGCGCTTGGCGGTCTCGGGCTTCGTGGCGGCCTTCGCCTTCAGCGCGACCGGGGCCGGTGTCCCGTCGACGAGCAGCGAGACGACGAACGCGACCGCGATGACCGCGGCACCCGCTCTGAGGACAAGTGCGAACGGCCGCACAGGCGCTCTGCTAGCGGCGCGAGGCGATGAGGTAGATGAGCTGCGTCAGCGCGACGAGCGCGGCTGCGACGTAGGTCAGCGCTGCGGCGCTGAGCACCTTGGCTCGCGCCCTCCGCCTCACCCGAGGTCACGAGCCCGAGCGAGCTGAGCTGCTGCTTGGCGCGACGTGATGCGTCGAACTCGACCGGCAGCGTCACGATCTGGAAGAGCACGACGAGGGCGAACAGGATGATCGCGAGGGTCGCGAGGCCCGAGATCTGCGCGAAGATCGCGATGATGAAGCAGGAAGAACCAGGTGCTCGAGGCGAAGCCGACGGCGGGCGCCATCGCGCTCCGCACCTTGAACGGGCCGTAGGCCTTCTCGTGCTGGATCGCGTGGCCCACCTCGTGGGCGGCGATCGCGACCGAGGCGACCGAGCGGCCGGAGTAGACCTCCTCCGAGAGGTTGACGGTGCGGTTCCGCGGGTCGTAGTGATCCGAGAGCGGCCCACCGGGAGACGGGTTCACCGGAACGCCCGCGAGGCCGTTGTGCTGGAGGATCATCAGCGCGACCTCCTCGCCGCTCATCCCGTTCGCAACGGCGACCTGCATCTGCTCGCCGACGGTCTTCTTCAGCCGGTGCTGGATCACGAGCCCGACGACCAGCGGCGGAATCAGGAAGACGAGGTAGAAGCCGAGGCATGCAACTGAATCGTACCTGCGGTGGCTGTCGACAGCGGGTTTCCGCGCTGTCGACGCGGGGCTCAGACGCTCTGCTGCACTTCATAGTTGTATTTTTGAAGTGACGTTGCTATACATTGGATAGCGTTAACCATCACGAGCGATCGAGGGAACTGGCCCGACGACAATCGCCGCAACCGGGACATCACGTCCGTCAGGTGCGAACTCCAGCCGCGAGCCGCCCACCCGGGGCCGGCAACCGGGAAGATGGTGAAGCGCAGGTGCCGCAGGCACCGTCCAGGGCTCCGGGAATCGGGGCCCGTTTTCGTTTCCGGGGCGGAGGCACTGCATGGCGGAGGCACCAAGGTCTTGAAGGAAGCCCCGACGCTCGAGCTCGTGCTCAAGCGCAACCCGGTCGAGCGGATGAAGCGGGAGAAGAGCCCGCTCTCGATGATGGGCGAGCTGCCGGCGCTGATCGCGACGGGCTACGCCGACATCGAGGAGGAGGATCTCGTCCGCCTCAAGTGGTGGGGCCTCTACCACGACAAGCCGAAGATCGGCACCTTCATGCTCCGCATCAAGCTGCCCGCCGGCCGGATCACGCCCGAGCAGCTGCGCGCGATCGGTGAGCTCTCGAACGAGCACGGCCGCGGCGCCGGCGAGCTGACGACCCGCCAGACGGTGCAGCTCCACTACCTCGAGCTCACCTCCCTCCCCACCGTCTTCGACCGCCTCCGCGACGTCGGCCTGACGACGGTCGGCGCCTGCGGCGACGCCGTGCGCAACCTCACCGGCTGCCCCGTCGCCGGCCTCGCGCACGACGAGCTCTTCGACGTCACCGCCCTCCACGACGAGGTGACGGCGTTCTTCTACGGCAACCCCGACTACTCCGACCTGCCGCGCAAGCACAAGATCTCGATCTCGGCCTGCGCGCATCGCTGCAACGCGCCCGGAGATCAACTGCATCTCGCTCGTCGGCGTGATCCGCGACGGCGAGAAGGGGTTCGCGGTGCTCGTCGGCGGCGGGCTCTCGTCGGTGCCGCGCATCGCCCGCGACCTGGGCGTCTGGATCCGCGAGGACGAGGCGATGCCCGTCATGCGCGCGCTGCTCGACGCGTGGAAGGAAGACCTGCGCTACCGCATCTCGCGCGTCAAGGCGCGGATGAAGTTCATGGTCGACGACCGCGGCCCCGAGGGCATGCGCGAGCAGGTCGAGCGAGCGGCTCGGCTACGCGCTGCCCGACTACACGCTCGAGCCGCTCGACCACGACCCGGCCGACCACATGGGCGTCGAGCTCGAGCACGAGCCCGGCGTGCACTCCGTCGGCGCGCCTGTTCACCTCGGCCTCATCTCCGGCGACCAGATGCTCGCCGTCGCCGACCTCGCCGCCGCACAGGGCCGGGACGTCAGGCTGACGCGCCAGCAGAACCTGATCGTGACCGGGATCGGCGACGTCGACAGCGCGACCGCCGCGCTCGGCGAGATCGGCTTCCCGGTCGACGCCAACCGCCTGCGCTCGAACGCGATCGGCTGCACCGGCGAGCCGCACTGCAACTTCGCGGTCGCCGAGACGAAGGGACGCCTCGGCACCCTGATCGAGCATCTCGAGGGCCGCTTCGGCCACGACGTCTCGGAGCTCCGCCTGCACCTCGACGGCTGCCCCCACGCCTGCGGCCAGCACTGGGTCGGCGACCTCGGCTTCCAGGGCACGACGGTTCGCGACGCCGAGGGCAAGCGCCACCAGGGCTACGACATCCTGCTGCGCGGCGCGCTCGGCCCGGTGGCCGCGATCGGCCGGCCCGTGTTCCGCCGCGTGCCGACCGAGGAGCTCAACCAGACGGTGGAGAGCCTGATCGTGGCGTGGCTCGACGCCCGGGCACCCGGCGAGAGCTTCCGCGCCTACTGCGACCGCACGACCGACGACGAGCTCGGCGCTCTGATCGGCCGCGAGCCGGCCAAGTCACGCCGAGGAGCAAAGGAACAAGAGGAGGAGGCAGCATGAGCACGCCATCGACGAGCAGCTCGACGACTGGGAGGCCGGCGAGCTCTCGGTCGAGTTCGAGGGGCAGGAGCCGTGGGACCTGCTCGAGTGGGCGATCGACCGCTTCGGTGGCCGGCTCGCGATCTCGACCGCGTTCCAGGAGGGCGATGTCGCGCTGATCGACATGGCCTACAAGATCGACCCGGAGGTTCGCGTCTTCTCGATGGACACGGGCCGCCTGCCGCAGGAGACGTTCGACCTGATCGAGCAGCTCCGCGACCGCTACGAGGGCCTCCGCCTCGAGCTCATCTCACCCGACGCGGCGCAGGTGCAGCGCCTCGTCGACCGCCACGGGCCGAACCTGTTCTTCAAGTCGGTCGAGAACCGGCTCCTCTGCTGCAACGTCCGCAAGGTGCAGCCGCTGACGCGGGCGCTCGCCGACCTCGACGCCTGGGTGACCGGCCTCCGCCGCGACCAGTGGGCGTCGCGCTCCGACATCAGGAAGGTCGAGATCGACCACGACCACGGCGCGATCGTGAAGCTGAACCCGCTCGCCGAGTGGCAGGAGGACGAGGTCTGGGACTACCTCCGCGAGAACGAGGTCCCGACCCACCCGCTCTACGAGCAGGGCTACACCTCGATCGGCTGCGCGCCCTGCACGAAGCCGGTCGCCAAGGGCCAGCCCGTTCGGGCAGGCCGCTGGTGGTGGGAGACGGACGCCCCGAAGGAGTGCGGCATGCACTGCGCGATCGAGACGGGCGGCTTCGAGCACGAGCTGCACGCGATCCTCGGCGAGGGCTCGCATGCCTGACGCCGCCGTGGCGACCGCGATCAAGGTCTCGGAGCCCGAGCGCGAGCTCGCCCTCGCCGAGACGCGGGCCGTGCTCGCGGCCGCCGCGTCCGAGGAGTACCGCGAGGAGCTGCTCGAGCTCGAGGAGGCTCTCGAGGAGGGCCTGCTCGACGATCAGCACGCGCTGACCCTCGAGCCGATCCTCGAGCTCGCGCTCCAGGCGGGCCGGATCCGCGGGATCTACGGGCCGCCCGGCGAGACCGCAGCGCTGCGCCTCTACCGCAAGCTGCCGCGCGGGGTTGCGCTGCAGCAGAGCGCCCGCGAGGTGAGCGAGGCGCTCAGCTCGCTCCAGGGCCACACGCTCGAAGGCGCCACGCTGACGGCCGTCGGTCCCGGCGCGTACACGCTGTCGATCGCGACGGCCGAGGGCCGGCTCTCGGTCAAGCTCGACCGCCAGGGCGCCCGGATCACGTCGGTGGAGGTCTAGGGCGGCACGTGGCGACGCCGCCGCTACTACATGGCGTGCATCGACCTGACCGGCCGCGCCGTGCTCGTCGTCGGTGCCGGCCGCGTCGCGCTCGAGAAGATCGAGGGCCTCCTCGCCGCGGGCGCCGAGATCACCGTCGTCGCGCCGCAGATCCTGCCGGAGGTGGAAGAGCCTCCGGCTCACGTTCGTCCGCCGCGGCTATCGCACCGCCGACCTCGACGGGAAGTTCCTCGTCGTCGCCGCCACCGCCACGACGTCGGTGAACCGCCGCGTCTTCCGCGATGCCGAGTCGCGCGCGCTCCTCTGCAACGTCGTCGACGTGCCCGAGCTCTGCTCGTTCATCCTCCCCGCCGTCCACCGCCACGAGCCGATCGCCGTCGCGGTCTCGACCGGCGGCGCCTCGCCCGCCCTCGCCCAGCATCTCCGCGACCAGATCGCGACCGTCGTTCGCCCGGAGCATGCCGAGCTGGCGCACCGCCTGCGCGAGCTGCGCCCGTGGGCCAAGTCGCACTTCGCCACCTACGAGGAGCGCAAGGCGTACTTCGCCGGCCTCGTCGCCGAGGAGCTGGGCACGGTCCGGCGTGACCGTCCACCTCGTCGGCGCCGGCCCCGGCGACCCGGGCCTGATCACGGCCCGCGGGCTCGAGCTCATCCGCTCCTGCGACGTGCTCGTCGCGGACGTGCTCGTCGCCCAGGAGCTCGATCGACGAGGCTCCCGAGGACGCGATCGTGATCTCCCGCGCCGGCATGAAGCAGGAGGCGGTCACGCGCCTGCTCGTCGCCTACGGCACCACCGGCCTCGACACCGTCCGCCTCAAGGGCGGCGACCCGTTCGTCTTCGGCCGCGGCGGCGAGGAGGCGCTCGCGCTCGCCGAGGCCGGGATCCCGTTCGAGATCGTCCCCGGTGTCTCGTCGATCGCGGCCGTCCCGGCCTCGGCCTTGATCCCCGTCACGCATCGGGGCGTCTCCGACCGCGTCACGATCGCGAGCGGGCACGGCGCCGACGGTGGCGAGCCCGACTACGCGTCGCTCGCCGCGGCCGGTGGCACGCTCGTGCTCTTCATGGGGCTCGAGCGGGTCGAGCAGCTCTGCCGTGGCCTCGTCGCGGCCGGACTGCCGGCGTCGACGCCGGCAGCGGTCGTCTCGCGCGGGCACGCTGCCCGAGCAGGAGTCGGTCTCGGGAACGCTCGAGAGCCTGGCCGAGCTCGCCGACGGGCTCGAGTCGCCGGCGCTCGTGATCGTGGGCGACGTCGTCGCCGTCGGTGCGAACCTCGCGGCGGCAGCAGCCGTTCCCCTGACTGCCTGAGTCTCTAGGCTGATCGCATGGAGTTCCGCCGCGTCGACAGCCTGCCGCCGTACGTCTTCGCGGTGATCCGCGACCTGACGCTCGAGCTGCGCCGCGCCGGCGACGACGTCGTCGACCTCGGCTTCGGCAATCCCGATCTCCCCTCCCCGGACCTCGCGGTCGAGAAGCTCGGCGAGGCCGCGCAGAATCCCGCGCAACCACCGCTACTCGGCCTCGAAGGGGATTCCCGAACCTGCGCCTCGCAGCGGCGACGCTCTACAAGCGCAAGTTCGGCGTCGACCTCGATCCCGACACGCAGGTGCTGAACACGATCGGCGCCAAGGAGGGCTTCTCGCACCTGATGTGGGTGCTGCTCGAGCCGGGCGACTCGGCGCTCGTGCCGAGCCCGAGCTACCCGATCCACATCCAGGGGCCGATCTTCGCGGGCGCCTCCGTGACCCGCGTGCCGATGGGCGCCGACCAGGATCTCTTCGCGAACCTCGAGGAGGCCTGGGAGCGCGCGCAGCCGAAGCCCCGCGTCGTCGTGCTGTCGTTCCCGCACAACCCGACGACGGCGACCGTCGACCTCGCGTTCATGGAGCGCGTCGTCGCGTTCGCGCGCGAGCACGAGCTGCTCGTCGTCCACGACTTCGCCTACGCCGACCTCGCCTTCGACGGGTACGAGCCTCCCTCGATCCTCCAGGTTCCCGGTGCCGACGAGGTCGCGGTCGAGCTCTACACGCTGACCAAGTCGTTCTCGATGGCCGGCTGGCGGGTCGGCTTCGTCGTCGGCAACGCAGCCGTCGTCGGGGCGCTGGCGCGGCTCAAGTCGTGGCTCGACTACGGCACCTTCCAGCCGATCCAGATCGCGGCGATCGTGGCGATGAACGAGCTGCCCGACTATCCGCGCGAGGTGTCGGCGATCTACCAGTCCCGCCGCGACGCGCTGTGCGACGGCCTCGAGCGCGCCGGCTGGTCGTTCCCGAAGCCGAAGGGGACGATGTTCGTCTGGGCACCGATTCCCGAGCAGTTCGCCTCGCTCGGGTCGCTCGCGTTCGCCGAGAAGCTCGCGCGCGAGGCGAGCGTCGCCGTCTCACCCGGCGTCGGCTTCGGCGCCGACGGCGACGGGTTCGTGCGGTTCGCGCTCGTCGAGAACGAGCAGCGCATCGGCCAGGCCGTGCGCGGGATCAGGAAGCTGCTGGAAGCGAGCGGCTAGCGGCTAGCCGCGCAGGTACGCGTCGTCGCCGCGGACCCAGTCGTCGCGCACGGGCGAGAACACGTCCAGCACGACCGAGTCCTCGAGCGCCTCGACCGCGTGCGGCACCTCGCTCGGGATGAAGACGCTCTCGCCGGCCGAGACGATCTGCTCGTCGCCGCCGACGACGAACCGCAGCCGACCCGCGAGCACGTTCGCGACCTGCTCGTGCACGTGGTGGTGGCTCGGGACGACCGCGCCCGCGGCCAGGATGATCCGGCCGATCGTCATCGTCTCGGTGTGCAGGAGCTGCCGGCCGAGGAGCGGCGTCAGCTCCTCGACGGGCTCTTCGTGCCAGCGCCTCACGAGCATGGGACGAGTCTTATGCTCGGACGGTGTTCCTCGTCGACCCCTACCCGCGGACGCTCGACCAGATCTTCTCGCCCGAAACACGTGCGCGGCTCGAGGCCCTCGCCCCGGTCACCTGGCACGACGGCCCTCCCGCCGGCGCCTGAGCTCGTCGAGCCGCTCCTGCCCGAGCTGACGGCCGTCGTCGGCCAGACCGCGCTCCCGGCCGACCGGCTCGCGCGCGCGCCGAAGCTCGAGGCCGTGCTCAACGTCGAGGGCAACTTCCTGCCGAACGTCGACTACGCCGCCTGCTTCGCCCGCGGGATCGAGGTGCTCGGGCATCGGCCCGGTCTTCGGCCAGCCGGTCGCAGAGCTCGCGCTCGGGATGGCGCTCGCTGCCGCGCGCGACATTCCCCGCGGCGACGCCGAGATTCGCGCGGGCACCGAGACGATGTTCGACGACGGCGTCAACGGCGGCTCGTTCCTGCTGGCCGGCAAGACGGTCGGCCTCGTCGGCTGCGGCAACCTGGCCCGGTCGCTGCTGACGCTGCTGCGGCCGTTCGGCTGCGAGCTGCTCGCGCACGATCCCTGGCTCCCCGACGAGGCACTGGCGGCACTCGAGGTCGAGCCGGTCGACCTCCTCGAGCTCTTCGTCCGCAGCCGCGTCGTGTTCATCCTCTCGCCGGTCACGACCGAGAACGTCGGCTCGATCGGCCGGGCGTGCTTCGACGCGATGGCGCCCGGCTCGGTGGTGGTGCTCGTCTCGCGCGCCGCGGTCGTCGACTGGCCCGCGCTCCTCGACGCCGCTGCCCGCGGGCACATCCGGGCCGCGATCGACGTCTTCCCCGAGGAGCCGATTCCTGCCGCCGAGCCGGCGCGGTCGACGCCCGGCACGATTCTCTCCGCCCACCGGGCCGGGAACGTGCCCGAGATCTGGCGGCAGGTCGGTGAGATGGTGGCCGACGACCTCGAGGCACTCGCCTCCGGACGGGAGCCGCAGCGGATGCAGCGGGCCGACCCGCTCACCGTCGAGCGCCTGCGCTCGCGGCCGATCGGCTGACCGGGGCGAGGCTCGCGCCCCGCCCCGGTTCAGACAGGCCCGACTACTTCCGGGCGGCGGGCTTCTTCGCCGCCGGCTTCCTGGCGGCCGGCTTCTTCGCGGCCGGCTTCTTGGCAGCGGGCTTCGCGGCAGGCTTCGCCGCGGGCTTCGCGCGGCCGCGGCGACCGCGACCGTCGTGTCGACGATCTTCGCGCCGGCCGCAAGCTTCTGCACCGAGGCGACGCCGGACAGGGCAGCGCGCTTCGTCTCGTACGCCTCGCTCGACGCGACAACCTGGCCGTTGGTCGAGAGGAGAGAGAAGCGGAACTTGCCGGTCGGGCCTTTCTTGACGACGAACTTTCCGGGCATGGTTGCCTTTCGTTCCGAGGGTGTCGTGCTGTTCGCGGGGAATGGTTGCAGGCGGGGAGGAAGGCGGCGCCGGTCGGACGTGCGACCGGCCCGAAAGGAGAAGCTGCAACACTGGCTCCGTGGAACAGTGGAGCCCCATCCAGTTCGTGGTCGCGATCGTGATCGCATCGGCGATCTCGCTGGGAACGTTCGCCCACGCCGACCGCCACGGCAGCAGTCATGCGACCGCCTGGGGCGTCGGCGCATTCCTCGTTCGCCGCTCTCGTGGTGCCGGTCTATTTCGGGCAGTACTGGTATCGCAAGCGCAGCGCGGCCTAGACTCCTCAGCTCGCGAGGAACGCCACCTCGTCGACGTAGCACCAGAACCAGTCCTCGCCCGGCTGCGCCGAGCGAATCACCGGATGGCCGGTCTCGTGGAAGTGCGCCGTCGCGTGCCGGTTCGGCGAGTCGTCGCAGCACCGGATCACGCCGCACTGCGTGCACATGCGCAGGTGCACCCAGGTGCTGCCGATCGCGATGCACGCATCGCACACCCGGACGTCCGGCAGCGTCGGTGTGCTCGATCGTGTCGAGATGGGTACAGGAATCGCTCACGTGTGATCTCCTCTCCGCGCCGACGGGCCGCCGACGAATCTCCACTGCACGCTACCGTCGCGGGATGACCGGCAACCTACTCGTCTTCCTCGGTGCTGCGCTCGCGAGCGCGGTCGAGATGGTCGAGGCGCTCACGATCGTGCTCGCGCTCGGGGTCACCCGCGGCTGGCGCGCGCCGCTGCGAGGGTGCCGTCGCCGCGCTCGTCGTCCTCGCGGTGCTCGTCGCCGCGCTCGGGCCTGCGCTCGAGGCGATGCCGATCGACGTGCTGCGGCTGATCGTCGGCTCGCTGCTGCTCGTCTTCGGACTCCAGTGGCTGCGCAAGGCGATTCTCCGCGCGAGCGGGCTCAAGGCGCTCCACGACGAGGATGCGGCGTTCGCGGCCGAGGTGGCGGCAGCGCAGGCGACCGGGGTCCGCCGTGGGCCGCGATCGCTACAGCCTCGTGATCGCGTTCAAGTCGACGCTGCTCGAGGGCCTCGAGGTGGCGTTCATCGTGATCACGCTCGGCGCCAACCAGGGCGCGACCACGGTCGCCGCTGCAGGAGCGGTCGTCGCTCTCGTCGCCGTCGTCGTCATCGGCGTCGTCGTCCGGCAGCCGCTGAGCCGCGTGCCGGAGAACACGCTCAAGTTCACGGTCGGCGTGATGCTGACGTCGTTCGGCACGTTCTGGGCCGGCGAGGGCATCGGGATCGACTGGCCGGGCGACGAGGCGTCCCTCGCCGCGTTGATCGTTCTCACGGTTGCCTGGTCACTCGCTTTCACGCGGCTGCTCGGCCGCACGCCGAAGGTCGTGACCGCGTGAGAGGTATCTGGCACGGGATCGTCGACTTCGTCGTCGGCGACGACATCTGGATCGCGATCGCGGTGCTCGTATTGCTCGGCGTCGCCGCGGCAGCCGTCCACTTCGGCGCCGACGCCTGGTGGCTGCTCGCCGCCGGCGTCCCGGTCGCGCTCTGGGTCTCGCTCCAGCGGGCACTCGCACGCTGCGCGGAAGGCGGCATGACCACGGCTCCCGACGACGAGTGGCGGCGCCCGATCGACCCGATGATCGACTCGGACGCGCCCGACCAGATCGCGCTCGAGCTCGGCCGGCGACACGCGCTCTACCTCCGCGAGGCGCAGCGGCTCGTGCTCGACGGGCGCCGTTCCTGACGAAGCCGGGCTGACTGCCGGCGTCAGGGCCGAGACGGCGCGCTACCTGCGCTCGCAGCCCTGGCTCGCGCGTCGACGGCGCTCGCGCCCGCCGTCGCCGGCGTCGAGGAGAGCACGCTCGCCGCGCTGCGCGGCGATCGTCGCCACCGCCGCCGTCCCGGCGCCGTCCGCGCCGCCGCCGGCGCGCCCGATCAGGCGGCTTGCCCTGCAGCCGTCGGCGACGATCGTCGGCAACATGGCCGTCCGCAAGCAGCCGACCGAGCGTGGGCTCGAGCTCGCCTGGGATGCGGCACCGCAGGTGATCGAGTGGGTCCTGCGCGTGAGCGTGAGGCCCGATCCACGTCAGGATTACGTCGAGGGTGAGGCGGAGACGCTGCCGGCCGGCGCGCGCTCGTACGAGGTCGAGCTCGACGAGCATCCTCGCCGGATCCAGCTCTACGGCCACGCCCGCGGCGGCAAGATCGTGCGCCGCGCCGTGATCTCGGCGCTGACGAGCGGCAACAGCGGCGCCCAGTGGAAGCGGCAGGCGACCGCGAGCTAGAGGACCGGCCCGACCGACGCAACCGCCTTGACGCGGTCGGCGACGACGAAGGCGAGACAGCGCGTGGCGCCTCCCTGCCTCGAACGACACAAGCTCGAGCGTCGTCGTCGAGGTCGATCGGGTCGCGGTAGTCGAGCTCGGCGCGATGTGGTGAGGCTGGCATCGATGCCCTCGCGCGCGCACCAGTCCTCGACCGCCTGCCAGTAGACCGCGTTGTTGACGTGGCCGTTCGCGTCGAGATCGGTCGAGCGCAGCGCCCACGGCACCCGGGCCGCGTCGGCCGGCGGATCGGGCAGCTCGAGCTTCGTCGACACCGGGCGACCGTCGGCCGCGGCGCTGTACGGCCCGAAGTCGCCGATCCTGGCCGGCCGCTGATCGGGCCCGAGGTGGATCCAGACGCTGTCGATCTCGATCCGCCCGCCCGCGTCGCCCTGCACCGACCAGCGGCGCCCCGCCGCGATCGCGGCGACGCCGCTGCACCAGGTCGCGATCTCGACGGCGCGGTCGCGGAGCAGCGGCGCGACGACGTCGACCCGAATCTTGCGGATCACCCAGATGTGGTCGGGGATCCCCCACCCCGTCTCCTCGACGTCGTCGATCGCGGCGTCCTGGAGGAAGCGGGCGACGGCGTCGAGCCGCACCCGCCCGGCCGCGTCCATGTCCGACAGGCGAACGCGTCGGCGGCTCACGTACGACCGCGCCTCGGTTGGCCGCGTCAGCGCGGTGTCGAGCATCGGCTCAGCCGAGCTCGGCTCGCACCGCGACGAACTGCGCCACCGCGAAGTCGATGTCGTCGAACGAGTGGGCCGCCGAGAGCTGGGTGCGGATGCGCGCCGCTCCCCGCGGGACGACCGGGAACGAGAAGCTGACCGCGTAGACGCCCTTCGCCCACAGCCGCTCGGCGAACGCGGCCGCCACGGCGGCGTCGCCCATCATCACCGGCACGATCGGGTGCGTGCCCTCGACGATGTCGAACCCCGCCTCGGTCATCGCCGCGCGGAACCGGGCCGTGTTGGCCCAGAGCCGGTCGCGCAGCTCGGGCGAGCCCTCGACGAGCTCGATCGCCTTCAGGCCCGCTGCTGCGATCGGTGGCGCGACGCTGTTCGAGAAGAGATACGGCCGGGCGCGCTGGCGCAGGAGCTCGATGATCTCGCGCCGGCCGGAGACGTAGCCGCCGGAGGCGCCACCCATCGCCTTGCCGAGCGTGCCGGTGAGGATGTCGACCCGCTCGGTGACCCCGTGCAGCTCCGGCGTGCCGCGCCCGTTCGGACCGACGAAGCCGACCGCGTGCGAGTCGTCGACCATCACGAGGCGCCGTGGCGGTCGGCGAGGTCGCAGATCCCGGCGAGGTCGGCGATGTGGCCGTCCATCGAGAAGACGCCGTCGGTCGCGATCATCCGCGTGTGGGCGCCTGCGGCCTCGTCGAGCCGCTCCTCGAGCTCGCCGAGGTCGCCGTTCGCGTAGCGCAGCCGCGCCGCCTTGCAGAGCCTGATGCCGTCGATGATCGAGGCGTGGTTGAGCGCGTCGGAGATGACTGCGTCGTCGGGTCCGAGCAGCGCCTCGAAGAGGCCGCCGTTCGCGTCGAAGCACGAGCTGAAGAGGATCGTGTCCTCGGTGCCGAGGAAGGCCGAGAGTCGCTCCTCGAGCTCCTTGTGCAGCGTCTGGGTGCCGCAGATGAACCGCACCGACGCCATCCCGAATCCCCAGCGCTCGAGTGCATCGCGCGCGGCCTCGATCACGGCCGGGATGGTCGGCGAGGCCGAGGTAGTTGTTGGCGCAGAGGTTGAGCAGGCCGCCCATGCCCTCCACCTCGACGTGCGCCGACTGTGGCGACTCGAGGACGAGCTCGCCCTTGTAGAGCCGCGCCTCTCTCAGCTCGTCGAGCTCCTCGACGAGCTCCTGCTGCAGCGATCCGTACACGGCGTCCTCCTCCTAGATGATCGGTCCAGTCGAGTATCACCTTGCCGGACTCCCCCGAAGCGGCGACCGCGAACCCTTCCTCGAAGTCGAGATGGGAGAACCGGTGCGTGATCACGGGCGTGATGTCGAGCCCCGCCTGCACCAGCACCGACATCTGGTACCAGGTCTCGTACATCTCGCGGCCGTAGATCCCCTTCAGCGTCAGCATGTTGAACACGATCGGCGTGAAGTCGATCGGCACCTCGCCGGTCTGGATCCCGAGCAGCGCGATCCGGCCGCCGTGCGCCATCACCGGCAGCAGCCCGCGCAGCGCCGCCGACTGGCCCGACATCTCGAGGGCGACATCGAATCCCTCGGTCATCCCGAGCTCGCCCTGAATCGCATCGAGCCCGCCGGTCGTCGGGTCGACGGCGGCGGTCGCTCCCATCTGGAGCGCAACCGTGCGCCGATAGGCGTTGGGATCGGAGACGACGATGTGGCGCGCGCCCGCATGCCGCGCGACGGCAACCGCCATGCAGCCGATCGGCCCTGCGCCGGTGACGAGCACGTCCTCACCGAGGACCGGGAACGTGAGGGCCGTGTGCACCGCGTTCCCGAACGGGTCGAAGATCGCGGCCACCTCCTCGTCGATGCCCGGCCAGTGGTGCCAGATGTTCGTCATCGGCAGCGCCACCAGCTCGGCGAAGGCGCCCGGGCGCTGCACGCCGAGCCCGATCGAGTGGGCACAGAGATGCCGCCGGCCCGCCATGCAGTTGCGGCAGCGGCCGCAGACGACGTGGCCCTCGCCGCTGACGATGTCTCCCGCGTGGAAGTCGCTCACGTTCGCGCCGACATCGACGATCTCGCCGACGAACTCGTGCCCGATCACGAGCGGCACCGGAATCGTCTTCTGCGCCCAGGCGTCCCACGAGTGGATGTGGAGGTCGGTGCCGCAGATGCCGGTCTTCCGCACCCGGATCAGCACGTCGTTGATGCCGATCTCCGGCTCCGGGACGTCCTCGAGCCATAGCCCCGGCTCGGCCCTCGCTTTGACGAGCGCTCGCAACAGATCCTCCTTCTCATGTCGCCCGCGCCTCAACCGGCCGGGCGAGCCTTTGACCGATTATCGCAAGCGCCCGCCGCCGCAGGCCGCGACGCGGCATGATCGGGCTATGGACGACAACCCGTTCTCGCTCGCAGGGCGTGTCGCCGTCGTCACCGGCGGCACGGGCGCGATCGGGAGCGCGCTCGCGACGGGGCTTGCCGAGGCCGGCGCCCGCGTCGTCGTTCTCGCCCGCAGCGCCGATGCCGTCGGGCGAACGGCACGGGCACTCGAGGCGGCAGGCCACGAGGCGATGGGCGTCGCGGCCGACGTTCTCGATGCGGCGACGCTCGAGGCCGCGCGCGACGCAATCCTCGCGCGCTTCGGCAGCATCGACGTGCTCGTCAACTGCGCCGGCGGCAACGTCGCCGCAGCCACCGTGCCGGCGGACGCCTCACCGTTCGACGTGCCGATCGAGGCCTACCGGGACGTGATCGACCTGAACCTCGTCGGGACGCTGCTTCCGATCCGGGTGTTCGGCCCCGCCATGCGCGACTCGGCCGGCTGCTCGATCGTCAACGTCTCGTCCCTGGCGGCGACCCGCGGGCTGACGCGCGTCGGGGGCTACGGCGCGGCGAAGGCAGGGGTCGAGAGCATCACGCGCTGGCTCGCCGTGGAGCTCGCCCGCCGCGGCACCGGCATCAGGGTCAATGCGATCGCGCCGGGATTCCTGATCGGCGACCAGAACCGCAGCCTGCTCGTCGGAACCGACGGGGAGCTCACGGAGCGAGGCGCGGCGATCGTCGAGAACACGCCACTGGGACGCTTCGGCGAGCCGGCCGAGCTCGTCTCGACGGTCGTCTGGCTCGCATCCGATGGGGCGCGCTTCGTCACGGGCATCGTCGTGCCCGTGGACGGCGGTTTTAGCGCGTTCTCGGGCGTCTGAAGCCCGGCCGGGTTTCAGCCGTCGACACGGGCGGTACCGTATAGGGCGATGAGGCGCCTCTCGTACCTGTCGCTTGCTGCCGTCGCGCTCCTTGCCACGGTTCTCGTGGCGACCGCCTCCGCGAAGACGATTCGCGGCACGACGAAGGCCGAGGTGCTGCGCGGCACCGCGAGCGCCGACAAGATCTACGGCGGCGCCGGCAACGACAAGCTGTACGGCCTCGGCGGGCAACGACTACTTCTACCCGGGCGCCGGCATCGACGTGATCTATTGCGGCGCCGGGATCGACCATGTGCTCGCCGACCTGAAGGACAAGGTGGCGAAGGATTGCGAGTTCGTCATCCGGCCGAAGATCGAGATCCCACCGCAGCCAACGCAGGGATCGCGCACGAGCCCCGTTCCGCTCGGCAAGGAGATTGCCCTCGGCGACGGGTGGAAGCTGAAGGTCGAGTCGGTGACGCCGAACGCAACGGCGCTCGTTCTCGACGCGAACGATTCCAACGATCCGCCGAACGCCGGCTGGCAGTTCTTCATCGCTCGGGTGACCGCGACCTATGCCGCGGCGGGCTCGGATCGGTTCGAGGCCGCCTACCGTCTTCGCACCGTCGGTGCCGCGGCCGTGTCGTACTCGGGTTTCGAGAACAGCTGCGGCGAGGTTCCCGACGAGCTCTCCGAGGCGGAGCTGTTCACCGGCGGCACGCTCACCGGGAACGTCTGCTGGGCGATCCGCTCGTCCGACGCCGCCTCGCTCGTTCTCTACGACGCTCCTGTGCAGACGGTTCCGAAGCGCATCTTCCTGTCGCTTCACTAGACCCGTACTGAGCGCCGTGTACGGGCCGCCCGGCGGGCCGGCGGAGCAGCAGCGAAGATAGAGCATGGAAGTCGGAACACTCCTGCTGCTCGTCGGCGGCGTTCTCGCCGCGAGCATCCTCGTCGGCCTGGGCGCGTCGCGCGCCGGTGTCCCCGCACTCGTGGCGTTCCTCGCGCTCGGGATGCTGCTCGGATCCGACGGGCCGGGTGGGATCGAGTTCGACGACGCCGAGCTAGCGCGCACGGTCGGAATCGTCTGCCTCGTCGCGATCCTCTACGAGGGCGGGCTGTCGACGTCGTGGCGCCGGATGCGCAAGGTCGCAATTCCGGCAGCGCTCCTGGGCACGATCGGCGTCGGCGTAACGGCGTTCCTGACGGGCCTCGCTGCCCACGAGCTGTTCGATCTCGCCTGGCCCGAGGCGATCCTGCTCGGCGGCGTCGTCGCCTCGACCGACGCAGCGGCCGTCTTCGCGACGATGCGCTTCACCCACATCCGCCGCAAGCTCGCCCGCACGCTCGAGGGCGAGACGGGCCTCAACGACCCCACCGCGATCGCGCTCACGATCGGGTTGATCCACTGGATCGACGACCCGACGTTCCGGGTCGACGACCTGTTGTTCCTGATGGTGAAGCAGCTCGGGATCGGCCTGATCATCGGCATCCTGCTCGGCTTCGTCGCGATGAAGGTGTTCGCCAACCTTCCGGCCTCGGTCGGGTCGTTCGCCCCGGTCGCCTCGGTCTCGGTGGCCGCGCTCTCGTACGGCGTCGCCGACGTCCTTGGCGGCAGCGGCTTCCTCGCGGTCTACATCGTCGGCCTGGCCGTCGGCAGCACTCCCTCGCAGCATCGCGGTCATCTCGTCGCATTCCACGAGGGGCTCGCATTCCTGGCGCAGGTGACGATGTTCGTCGTCCTCGGCCTGCTCGTGTTCCCGAGCGACCTGCCGGAGGTGATGGTGTCCGGCTTCGTCCTCGCGCTGCTCCTCGTCGTGGTCATACGGCCGCTCGCCGTCTGGGCATCGACGGCGTTCAGCGACTTCACCAATCGCGAGCGCACGTTTCTCGGCTGGGCCGGCCTGCGAGGTGCCGTGCCAATTGTCCTCGGTACGTTCGTTCTCTCTGAGCATGTCGACCACGGCGAGACGATCTTCAACGCCGTCTTCTTCGTCGTCCTCGTGTCTGCGCTCGTGCAGGGGACGACGCTCGAGTGGGTCGCGGCACGGCTCAGGCTGGTCGACGCTCCGGCGCCGGTCGTTGCCAAGCCGCTCAGCGTCGACGAGGCAGGGCCGCTCGATCTGATCGAGTTCGAGGTGAGCGGCGGCGACGCGATCGCCGGCTCGGCGGTCCGCGAGCTCGGCCTGCCACGGAGCGCCCTCGTGGCGGTGATCGCCCGAGGCAAGCACACGATCCCGCCGCGCGGCAGCACCGTGATCGAGCCCGGCGACCGGCTCTACGTGCTCATCCCGCAGGGAACGCGAGGAGCGATCGACGACGTCTTCAGCCGCTGGCGCAGGCGGGTCTAGCCTCCTCCATGACGGTCCTCTGTTGCCCCGACAAGTTTCGCGGCAGCCTCACCGCGCCCGAGGCAGCGGCAGCGATGTGCCTCGGCGTGGAGCGGGCAGGCTTCGAAGCGCGGCCTCTACCGCTCGCCGACGGCGGCGAGGGAACGCTCGCCGCGATCCTCGGGTCACGCGAGGGGACGCTGCAGTCGACGCGGGTGACGGGGCCAGACGGCAGCCCCGTGGAGGCGGAATGGGCGGCGCTCGCCGACGGCACCGCGATCGTCGAGATGGCCCGTGCCAGCGGCCTCGCGCTCGTCGCCCGCAACGACGCGCTGAGCGCGACGACGTACGGCACCGGCGAGCTCATCGCCGCCGCGATCGCCCACGGCTGCCGGAGGGTGATCGTCGGCGTCGGCGGCTCGGCGACGACCGACGGCGGGCTCGGGGCGCTCGATGCGCTGGGCTGGACGCTGCACGGGGTCGCTGTCGAGGTCGCCTGCGATGTGACGACGACCTTCCTCGATGCGCCGGCGATCTTCGGGCCGCAGAAGGGTGCGTCGCCCGCCGACATCGCGCTGCTCGAGGAGCGCCTCCGCGATCTCGCGCGGCGATTCGAGGAGCTCTCCGGTGCAGACGTCGTGGCGCTGCCCGGGTCGGGTGCAGCGGGCGGCCTCGCCGGTGGCCTCGCCGCGATCGGCGCACGCCTCGTCAACGGCTTCGACGTCGTTGCCGATGCGACGGGCTTCGAGGCAGCGCTCGAGGCGAGCAGTGCCGTGCTCACGGGCGAGGGGAAGGTCGATGCGTCGACGTTGACGGGCAAGGCGGTCGCGCGCGTGCTCGACGCGGCACGGGCGGCCGAACGGCCGGCAGCCGTGATCGCCGGGGCGATCGCACGAGGGCTCGAGCTCGGCGCTCCGGCGAGAGCTCTCACCGCGATGGGGAGCGGCAACACCTTTCGTGACGCTCCGGCTCTCGTCGAAGCGGCAGCTTTCGAGCTGACGCTCGAGCTGCTCCGGGATCGCTAGAGCGCCGGCCGCATCAGTCGGTCGAAGTCTGTGGCTCGCGAAGCGGGATCAGCTGCGAGCGGTGCGCCCTGCGGCGAGGCACTGCGAGTGCCGAGCCGACCGCGGCGACGAGCGCAAGGCCCATGACGGCGAACGAAACCGTGTATCCGTTCTCGCTGGGCAGCCCGTCGGCAAGGAGAGTTGCGGCCAGCAGGCTGGCCGCAACCTGACCACCAATCGCACCGCCGATCGTTCGCATGACGGCGTTCATCCCCGTGGCGACTCCGGTCTGATCCGGCCGCACCGCTTCGACGATCAGGTTCGTCATCGAGGCAAACGAGAATCCGAGGCCCGCGCCGAGTAGCACCGATGCGAGGTAGATCTGCCAGTGCTGAGAGTGAGCGAGCGCGAGAAGGGCGAACGCGGAGAGTGCAAGGCATGCCCCGAGCACGAGCGGCACCTTCGAGCCAAATCGACCCGACATCCTGCCGCTGATCGGGGCCGAGATCAGCATCATCAACGTCGACGGAACGAGAAACAAACCTGCCTGCGTCACCGAGGAACCAAACCCGTAGCCGGTCGACTTCGGCGTCTCGACGAACTGCGGGATCAGCACGAAGGAGCTGTACATTCCGAAGCCGATCAGGAACCCGGTCAGGTTCGTCGTCCAGACTCCTCTGAGCCGCATCATGTGAATGTCGACGAGCGGGCTCGGCGATCGCAGCTCGTTTCTGACCCAGAGGGCGGCGATCACGGCTGCGAGGCCGAACAGACCGATTACGCGAGCCGATAGCCAGCCCCAGGACGGTGCCTCGCTGATGGGCAGAAGCAGGCAGACGAGCCAGAGTGAGAGGAGGAAGGCACCGCTCCAGTTGACCGTCCCCGGCGCGCGGATCGGCGACTCCGGGATCACAATGACCGTCGCGATCGTGGTCAGGACTATGAGGCCCAGCGGGATCCAAAACAGCCAGTGGTAGTTCAGGTGCTCGAGGATCGGGCCGGCGAGGACGATGCCGAGCCCACCGCCGATTCCGAGCAGCCCCGAGATGAGCGCGATGCCGCTCGCGACCCGTTCGCGGGGGAACTCGTCGCGGATGATGCCGAACCCGAGCGGGAAGATAGCGCCCCCCAGACCCTGGACGACGCGCCCGGCGATCATCACCGGAAGCGTGGTTGCGAGAGCGGCGATCGCTGTCCCGCAGGCGAGACAGACGAGCACGACGAGCAGCACCCGCTTCTTGCCGAACATGTCCCCAAGGCGCCCGGCGATCGGCGTCGCGATCGAGGCAGCGAGCAAGTACGTCGTGAAGATCCACGCGACACCGGTGGGCGTCGTATGCAAATCCTCCTGCAGCGTCGGCAAGGCCGGCACGACGAGGGACTGGAGCATCGCGTACGCGCTGCCGCCGACAGCGAGCACTGCGAGCACGAGTCCGGGACGTGGTGCCGTCCCGGCGGCAACTTGCGCAGTCATCCTGCCAATCTACCGGCGGCTGGAGCCACAGCGTGCACCCAGCGTCGGCGGATCGACGCACGGCCCGCGCCCACGAGATTCTCAGCTGGCTCTCAACTCGCGTGTCCATGATGCAGGCAGCAACAACGAAAAGGGTCCAGCGACGGACAGGACGACGACGATCCGTCACCGCAGACCGGCGAAAGCCCCGGCACCCCTCCTAGCCGGGGCTTTCGCAATTTTTGGTCGTCCGCCCCGATCGCAGCCGACCGTATGATCGGCGGCGTGGACGACGTCGCGCAGAGCGGGCAGTGGACGGCCCGGCCGTGACGAGGATCGCGCTCGTCACAGGGGCCGGCAGCGGGATCGGCACGGCGGTCGCCGTCGCCCTTGCCCACGACGGCTGGACGGTCGTCCTCGCCGGGCGACGCCTCGAGGCGCTCGAGGCGACCGCCGCGTCGGCGGGAAACGGGGCGATCCCGATCACCTGCGACGTCACCGATCCTGCCTCGGTCGGGTCGCTGTTCGCCGAGATCGACGAGCGCTACGGCAGGCTCGACCTGCTCTTCAACAACGCGGGCGTCGGTGCTCCGGCAATCCCGCTCGAGGACCTCAGCATCGAGCAGTGGCGGTCGGTCGTCGACACGAACCTCACCGGCGCCTTCCTCTGCACGCAGGAGGCCTTCCGGCTGATGAAGCGGCAGGAGCCCCGCGGCGGCCGGATCATCAACAACGGCTCGATCTCGGCGACGACCCCGCGCCCGTTGTCTGCTCCCTACACGGCGACGAAGCACGCGATCACGGGCCTGACGAAATCGACGGCGCTCGACGGCCGCGCCTACGACATCGCGTGCGGCCAGATCGACATCGGCAACGCGGCGACCGACATGATCAGGGCGGTGGCCGACAAGGGCGCGCTGCAGCCGGACGGAAGCGTCCAGCTCGAGCCGACCTTCGATCCCGTGCACGTCGGCGAGGCGGTCGTGTACATGGCCGGACTCCCGCTCGACGCCAACGTCCAGTCGCTGACGGTGATGGCCACGAAGATGCCGTTCACCGGTCGCGGCTAGGACCGTCAGCCCGCGCGGGCCGCAAACGCCGTCACGGCCTTGACGACCTGCTTGAGGTTGTCGAGCGTCTGCTTTGGATCGTCACCGCGCTCGCCGAAGCCGTGGTCGACACCCTTGAGCTCGAGCACATCGCCCGAGAGCCTGCGGGCGAGTGGCCCGTTCCAGGTCGGATCAGCGGTCCCGCCGACGAGCAGCGCCGGCGCCGTGCGGCGCTCGAGCCCCGCGACCGAGACCGGGTCGTCGAGGAGCGGCGTCAGCCAGACCGCGGGATAGCCACCGTCGGCGACGAGCCCGGCGGCGCGGGTCGAGAGCGACTTCGCAACGACAAGGATTCGATCTGCGCCGGCAGCCCGTGTGATCGCTGCGGCCGCCCGTTCCTCGACCCAGCTCGTCGGGTCGACCGAGCGGTCGTGGTACTCGTCGATCACCTGGATCGCACTCCACCCCTGCCGGACGATCGCCTGCAGGCTGAAGATCAGGCCGGGCGCGCCGACCGTGAGCGCTCCCGGCAGGCCGATCACGACGCTCCGCGGATCTCCCTCCCAGAGGCATCCACGACACATCCCGAGATCGATGGACTGGAAGCCCATGGGCGATCCTATGCATGCCGATGGGGCTCGCCGTCCCTGGAGCGGACGAGCGTGACCGGCGTTTGTTAACTTTGACAAACATTGTCCAAGGTAACGATCCTGCAGCCGGTCGATGTCGCAAACGAGCTCCGGCCCACGCTGCTCAAGCTCGCGCGGGCGCTTCGCCGCGAGGCGCATCTCCACGGCGTCACGGCCGCGCAGGCCGCGCTCCTCGGAGCCGTCGAGGCGTACCCGGACTACGGCGTCAAGGAGCTCGCCGCGCGGGAAGGGATCTCCTCGCCCGCGATCACGCGGAACCTCGACCGGCTCGAGGAGGCGGGGTTGATCGATCGGTCCCGCTCGACGAGCGATGCCCGTCGCATCACGCTGGCGGTCACCGCCAAGGGGCGCACGACCTTGCGGTCGATCCGCTCACAGCGCACCGCCCTGCTCGTGTCGATGCTCGCCGAGCTGACGCCGGACGAGCTCGCGCAGGTGGCCCGGGCCAACGACGCCCTGAAGCGAATCATCCCGGAGGGCTAGGCGGTGGGTCGCGGCGGCAGAGAGTGGAACGGCCGGATCACGTCCAGCCTCGCCAAGCATCGGAACTACCGCCTCTTCTTCATCGGTCAGCTCGTCTCGCTGACCGGAACGTGGATGCAGGACGTCGCGCTTCCCTGGCTCGTCTACAACGAGACGAAGTCGCCGTTCGCGGTCGGGTTGCTCATCTTCTTCCGGTTCGTCCCGTTCCTCGTCCTGGGCCTGTTTGCCGGCGTCCTGGCCGACCGGATCGACAACCGGCGGATGTTGATCGCGACCCAGTCGATCTCGATGACCCTCGCGTTCGTCCTCGCTGCGCTCGCGTTCACGGACTCGCCGGCCATCTGGGCGATCTACATCGTCGCGATTCTCGGTGGTGCCGCCGTCGTGATCGAGGCGCCGAGCCGCCAGGCGCTCGTCTACCAGCTCGTCGGGCGCGACGAGCTGCCGAACGCGATTGCGCTCAACGCGAGCCTCTTCAACGCGGCGCGCGCCGTCGGGCCGGCGCTCGGTGGAGTCCTGATCGCCGTTGTCGGGGTCGGCTGGTGCTTCGCGTTCAACGCGGTGTCGTTCATGGCGGTGCTGGCGATGCTCCTCCTGATGCGCGCCTCGGAGCTCTTCCCGGTCGCGCGCGACGGAGACCCGCAGCCGACGTTCACCGCGATCCGGGACGGGCTCTCCTACGTCTGGGGCTCGCCGCTGATGCGCACGATCGTCATCTGCACTGCCGCGATGAGCCTCGCGGGATTCAACTTCCGCGTGCTCGTGCCATCCCTGGCTGCCGATGTCTTCAACGCGAGCGCGCTCGTCTTCGGCGCGCTTGTACGCGAGCTTCGGGATCGGAGCGACACTCGGAGCGCTCGTTGTCGCCGGTCGGGGCCGTGCCAGCTGGAAGGCGTTCTCGCTCGGCGCCGCGGGGCTCGGTCTGTCGTCGCTCGGGATCGCCGTCATCGGGGGCATCCCTGCCGCGATCGTGTTGCTGTTCGCCGCAGGCATCAGCTTCACGACCTGGGTCGCAAACGGTCAATCCTTGCTCCAGCTCGCCTCTCCCGACCGGCTGCGCGGGCGAGTGGTGAGCATCTACATCTTCGTCTTCGCAGGGCTCATGCCGGTCAGCGCCGTTGCCGAGGGCTGGGTGGCCGACAAGCTCGGTACCCGCTTCGCCTTCGCCTTCGCGGGCGTCGCGGGATTGCTGGCTGCCGGCTACGCCTTCCGTCGCCTGCGCGCTATCAACAGTGGCGTGAGCGGGCCGTTGGTGGCGACGGATACCGTCCAGCCGCAAACGTGAGCGCGACCCCAACATCGACAGATCCGGGCGCCGACGCGGAGCCGAAGCCCACGGCGCCGTGGCGGTTGGACTCGGCCCTCCTCAAGATCGTCGCGATCGGCCTCGTCGCGGGGCTGTTCAGCTCGCTGTTCGGCGTCGGTGGCGGCATCGTCGCCGTGCCGCTGCTGATGATGCTCGCCGGCTTCCCGGCCCGCGAGGCGACAGGCACCTCGCTCGCCGCGATCGTGATCACGGCAACGGTCGGAGCGACGCTCTACGCGATCGAGGGAGAGGTCGACTTCGCGCGGGCCGCGCTCGTCGGCATTCCGGCCGTCGGCGGCGTCCTCGTCGGAACCGCGCTGCAGCAGCGGATCCCGGCCCGCAACCTCACCTTCGCGTTCGCGGCGCTGCTCGTCGCGATCGGGCTCTGGATGCTGCTCGGCGACGGCACCGAGGCTGCGGCCGGCTCGAGCGCCGACACCCGCACGATCGTCGCCGCCCTCGCGGCCGGCATCGCGGCGGGAATCCTCGCCGGGCTGTTCGGCGTCGGCGGCGGCATCCTCTTCGTCCCCGCCCTCGCCGCCCTCGGCCTCGGCCAGCTCTCGGCCGAAGCGACCTCGCTCGTCGCCGTCATCCCGACCGTCGCCGTCGGCGCCTACCGCCAACACGGCTACGGCAACGTCCGCATCAAGACCGCCTGCATCCTCGGCATCTCATCCGTCGCCGGGCGTCTACGTCGGCGTCCTCGTCGCCCTCGCGGCCGACGAATCACACCTCCGCAAGCTCTTCGGCGTGCTCCTCCTCGCCACCGCCGTGCAGCTCGCCTGGAAGTCGGCGAAGGCCCCGAAGAAAGCCTGATGCCGCCGGCTCCGCACGCATCGCAGCGCGCGGGCCGACGGCAGCTCCGAGGCGGCTACGAGCCGCTGATCAGCTCGGTCAGCCGCGAGCGAACGGACTCGAGCTCGCGGGTGTGAGCCGTGATCTCGGCGCTGCTGGCGCCGCGGCTCGAGAGGATGTCCCGCACGACGGCGAGGCCGCGCATGTGGAGCAGGAGGTCGTCGATCTCGTGGTTGAGCAGGGACGGGGTATCGGCGTTGAGCATTGCACTGGTCATGCTGCCTCCTTCAGGACGTCGAGCTCGGCCTGGGGCGCCTGCGCCTCGGCGGCGCGCTGCGGCTTGATCCAGACGCCGGCGATGACGGCACCGACGACCAGGAGCCCCGTGAGCACGTAGAGGGTGGTCTGGAAGCCGTGGTCGAGCGCGGCGGCACTCGTCGCGCCGACCCCGGGGTGTGCATCTGCGTAGTTCGCGGTCGAGGTGGCGGCGATCGCGCTCATCGCGGCGAGCCCGATCGCGCCGCCCATCTGGCGACTGGTGTTGACGAGACCGGACGCGATGCCGGCGTCAGACCGCTCGACGCCCGCAAGGCTCGCGATCGTGAGCGGCACGAACGAGAAGCCGAGACCGAGACCGCCGAGCACGAAGGCGGGGAACATGTCCCAGAAGTAGTGGCCCTCGATCGGCAGTCGCGTGAGCCAGGCCACCGAGAGCGCCGACGCGGCGATGCCGGCGGTGAGCGTGGCCCGGATCCCGAAGCGGCTCACGACGGCCTGCGCCAGGTTCGACGCGACGACGACGGAGATCGCGAAGCCGCTGAACGCGACACCGGTCTGGACGGCCGTGTAGTGGAGGACGTCCTGCAGGTAGAGCGTCAGCAGGAAGAACTCCGCGAAGGTGGCCGAGCCGATGATCACCATCGCGACGTTGGCGGCGGCGAGCGAGCGGATGCGGAAGATCCGGAGCGGCAGGAGCGGCGCCTTGGAGCGCAGCTCGATGCCGATGAACGAGAGCACGAGCACCGCGGATGCGGCGAGCAGCCCGATCGTCGTCGCGCTTGCCCAGCCGTCCGTCGTGGCCCGCGTCAGCGCATAGACGAGGAGCATCAGGCCGGCCGTGATCGAGGTCGCGCCGGCCACGTCGAAGTGGCGCAGCGCGTTCTCCGCCCGGCTCTCCCGCAGCAGCAGCGGCGTCAACGCGATCGCCACGAGCGCGACCGGCACGTTGATGAAGAAGATCCAGGGCCAGCTCAGGTACGAGGTCAGCACGCCGCCGAGCAGCACGCCGACCGCTGCACCACTGCCCGGCGGCAGCGCCGTAGATGCCGAGCGCAGCGTTGCGCTCGCGGCCCTCGGCGAAGGTCGTCATCAGGAGCGCCAAGCGCTGCCGGAGCGAGCATTGCGCCGCCGAGCCCCTGGAGGGAACGGAATGCGATCAGCGAGGCCTCCGACCAGGCGAGCCCGCAGAGCAGCGAGCTCGCACCGAAGACGGCGAGGCCGGCGACGAAGAGCCGTCGCCGCCGAGCAGGTCGCCGAGCCGGCCACCGAGCAGGAGCGCGCCACCGAAGAAGATCGCGTAGGCCGACACGACCCACTGCAGGCTCTCCTGCGAGAAGCCGAGGTCGGACTTGATCGACGGCAGCGCAACGTTCACGATTGCGACATCGAGGATGACCATGAACTGTGCCGTGACGATCAGGGCAAGGGCGCCCCAGCGCCAGCTGCTTCCGTGCGGCCGATTCGCGCTTGTTCGCTTCAACCAAGGAAATTGACATTTATCGTCCCTTCAAATCGTTTGCTGGGACAACTATATCACGGATCAATACTTGTTCGCGCTACACTCTGGAGTGAACATGTCTGTATCACCGACATCCATGACGACGAAGCTCCAGCCGTTCCCGGCCGGGCCGCCGCAGGAATTGCTCATGAGCAGCGCTTTTTTGATCAAGCGGCTCGGCATGATGATCAAGGAGAGCTCGCTCGCCGCACTCGAGCCGACGGGCCTCACCCACCAGCACCACGCGGTGCTGACCCTCCTCGACGAGGGAGTGCGCGAGACGCAGGGTGAGATCGCCGACACGCTCGGCTACGACCGCAGCCATCTCGTCGGCCTGCTCGACGAGCTCGAGGAGAAGGGCTACGCCGAGCGCCGCCGCGATCCGGGCGACCGTCGCCGCCAGCTCGTCAGCCTCACGCCGGCCGGCAAGGCCGCGCTCACCGAGCTACGCGCGATCTCGAAGAAGGTCGAGAAGGAGCTCCTCGCACCGCTCGACGCGGACGAGCGGCGGACGCTGCACACGTTGCTGCTGCAGCTGACCGCCCATCACGACCCTCGCTGCGCCTTCAAGCCGTAGCGGCGACCACGACGCTGCGCGAGCTGCTTCGCCTCGATCCCGGCCCGCCGCAGCGTGCCGCCGAGCGTGACCTCGAAGCCGACGAAGTGCAGACCCGGCGCGCCGGCCGGCTCCTCGACGTCACGCACGAGCGGCCGGCCGCGCTCGTCGAGGACGCCGAGGTGGCCGACGAGCGGCTCGAGGCCGGTGCGGAACCCTGTCGCCGCGACGACGGCGTCCACTGCCACCCGGTTACCGTCGTCGAGAACCGCCACGCCGTCCTCGAAGCCCGTCGAGCGCGGCGACGACGCGGACGCGTCCCTCCTTCACTGCCGCCGCCAGCCCGACATCGACGATCGGGATCACCCGCCGCTCGAGGAACGCCGAGTAGGGACGTTCAGGCGCGGGTAGCCCGAGCGCCTCGAGATCGGGGATCGCAACCCGGCGGATCCCGGCCGCAATCCGGTCGGCGACGCCGGTCGGCAGATGCGAGCTCGCGATCCCGAACAGCTGGCTCGGCACGCCGAGCGTGTCGCGCCGGACGATGCCGGGTGGCGTCCGCACCGACGAGCAGCACCTCGCTCGCGCCGCCCTCGGCGAGATCGACCGCGATCTCGGCACCCGAGTTCCCGGTGCCGACGACGAGGACGCGCCGCCCGCGGTACGGCGATGCGTTGCGGTACGCCGCGGAGTGGACGATGTCGAGACCGTCGGCGCCCGGCCAGTCCGGGATGAAGGGCACGTTGCTTACGCCCGTCGCGATCACGACACGGTCGGCGCTCAGCGGGCCGTTCGACGGTTCGTCACGACCCAGCCGTCGCCCTCGCGCTCGATGCGTTCGACGTCGACCCCGGTGCGGACGTCGAGCCGGTGGAAGGCCGCGTAGAGCCGCAGGTACTCGGCGACACGGTCGCGGGCCGGCCACTTGCCAAACCGCTTGGGGATCCCGTAGCCCGGCAGGCCCGAGAGCCAGCGAACCGTGTGGAGGTGGAGTCGGTCGTACCGGCTCGCCCAGACTGCACCGACGCTCGTCGCGCTCGAGCACGACGACCTCCTCGCCTGCGCGCTTCAGCTCGGCAGCAGCTGCCAGCCCGGACGCACCGGCGCCGATCACGATGATCACACCGGGGTTCTACACGACACTCAGGGGAGCGTCAGCGAGAGCGCCGGAATGCGTGCCGGTGCCGCGCGCATCCGGGCGAACCGTGAGCGGATGCTGCCAGCAGGCCGGAGAGAGTCGATCACGACATTGCAATCCCGATCTCCTCGAAGATCTCACGGATACGCGCGGCACCGGACGCATCGCCTTTTGCCTCGCGAATCGCGATGGCCTCGACCGCAACAGTCCTCGCCTCATCCATCTGTCCGGCGAGAAAGAGAGCCTCTGCAAGGTAACGCCGAGAAGCCGCAAGGGCCTCGATGCCGTCCATCCCGTCAGTGTGTTCGACTGCCCGGCGACACTGCCGAAGCGCCTCCTCGAGGCGGCCCTCCCGCGCGAGTAGGCAGCCCTCGATCGAATCGAGCAAAACGAAGTTGAAGAGGTCGGACGACTCGGTGGTGGCTCGGGCGCTCGCGCACAGCGCGCGCGCGTCGTCGTAGCGGCCGCGGATGTATCGAAGCTCGGCGAGCATCAGCGCGACCGTGCCGTGAAAGCCACGGTCACCAATCTCCTCGAGTTGCGCGAGTCCCTCCTCGAGCGTTCGCTCCGCGGCCGCGAGGTTGCCCGCTTTCCACTCGACCCTGCTCTCGTGCATCGCCAGCGCACCGGCGACGACGAGCATGCCGGCGTCCCGATATGACTGTCGCGCTCCGGCGACGAGCTCGCGAGCCCTGTCGAATTCTGCCCTCATCGCGCACAGATTCCCGAGAGCTACCCGCGCCCACGCAAGAGCGACCTCGCCGGTTCCCTCCGCGATGAGGGCCTCTGTCCGAGCGATCGCCTCGTCGACGTGGATCGGACTGAAGACATACGTCGTAACGAGTCTTACCCGGATCGAATCGGCCACCCGCCCCCGTTCGAGCCCTGCCCGAGCGAGGCACGCCAGTGCGCGCTCGCATGCCTCCGCCGTCTCCGCGCAACGGACGCGTCCCCAGGCGGTCCAGGCCACGCTCCACCAGTAGAGCGCCAACCCGTATTCATCGCCGGCTCGCTCGAATACCGTTCGGATCGTCTCTCCCTCTTCGACGATCTCCTGCCGAACGATCGCCCTCGTGACCGCTGCGCGGGCACGGGTCTGCACATCCTCGGCGGTCGAAGCCTCCTCGAGGATTTCGTAAGCCTCGTCGGCTCTCCCCGACTCGCCGAGTGCTGCGGCGAGCTCGGGTGCCAACGCGAGCCGACGCTGGTCGCCCACCGGCAAAACGGCGGACGCTCGCCGCAACAGGCTGACTCCCGCATTGAAGTCGGCCCGGTCGAGCGCACCGGTTCCAGCCGCGGCGAGACGCTCCGAGGCACGAGCGGCAAGACGAGGTAGCGCTTCGTCACCGGGATTCATTTCCGCGCGGTAGCGATACGCCTGCTCGAGGTGGTACCCGACGAGCTCGTCTCCCTCGACCAGCTCGTGCGTCGAGAGCCAGGTGGCGAACTGCTCGTGCAGCTCCGCTCGCGTCGCCTTCGGCAGCGACTCATACGCCGCATCGCGGATGAGCAGATGACGGAAGCGAAAGCCCTCGTCCGTCGGAAACATCGACGGTGTCGAGCGGATCAAGCTCCTTGCGGACAAGCGTGGCGAGATGCCCGTCCACGCCGCCCTTCACAAATGTGGGAGACAGCGCCGCGACGGCGCCGCGATGGAACACCTCACCCTCGATCGACCCTCGCTCCATGACGTCACGAACGTCGCCGTCGAGCGCATCGATCCGTGCCTGGAGGAGCGCGTGGATCGTGGGTGGAACCACGATCTCGCCGTCGCCGCCGTGCTCGCGCACCATTGCGACCATCTCCTCGACATAGAGCGGGTTCCCGGCAGAGGCGTCCGTGATTCGCTCCCGCAGCACCGGGTCGAGCACAGCGTCCGGAACGAGACGATCCATGAGATCGGCGCACTCTCCTGGCGCCAACGGCTCGAGCAAGAGCGATGTCGCGTTCACCTTGCCGCCTCCCCATCCCGGACGAACGTCGAGCAGCTCGGTGCGCGCGACACAGAGCAGGAAGATCGGCGCATCGCGCGAGAGGTCGGCGATGTGCTCGACGAGGTCGACGAAGACGGGCTCGGCCCACTGCAGGTCGTCGATAACCACGACCTGAGGGCGCTCCGCCGCACGCGCCTCGAGCATCCTCCGAAAGGTGAGCTGAGTCTCCGCAGGAGAACCTCCGATGACCGAATCCGGCTCGACGCCGATCGCGATCAGGATCTCGACCAGCGGCCAGTAGGTGATCCCCTCGCCGTAGGAGAGGCAGCGGGCACGCAGGACGTCGGCCACGCCGCCCGACACGATCGAGGAAGTCGCTGACAAGGCGCGACTTGCCGATCCCCGCGGGGCCGAGCAGCGTGAACAGCCGGCAGGTGCTGTCGGCGACGGCATCCTCGTAGTCGCGCCACAGCCGCTGACGCTCGCGCTCACGCCCGACGAGCGGCGTTTCGGGATGGCGCGCAAGCGGCGCGCGCCACCGATCACCTCGACGAGCCGAAACGCTGGAACCGGCTCGGACTTGCCCTTCAGGGCAAGTGGCTCGACCGGCTGGAGGAGAACGGCATCGCGCACGAGCGAGCGCGTCTCGGCGCCAATCAGGATCTCACCAGCAGCCGCCGCCTGCTCCAGCCGCGCCGCGACATTGACGGCGTCGCCCGTGACGAGCGTCTCACCCTCGCCTCCGACGACGACCCCGCCGGTGTTGATTCCGATGCGCGCCTCGAGCCCATGCTCGCCGATCGCCTGGCGCATCTCCGCCGCGGCGCGTACCGCACGCAGCGCGTCGTCCTCATGCGAGACCGGTATCCCGAAGACAGCCATGACCGCGTCGCCGACGAACTTCTCGACGGTGCCACCGTGGCGCTCGAGGATGACGCGAAGATCCTCGAAATACCGGCGCATCCGCGCACGGAGCGCCTCCGGATCGGTCGACTCGCCAAGAGCCGTCGAGCCGACAAGGTCGCAGAAGAGAACCGTGACGACCTTCCGCTGCTCACGCGCCCGCTCGCCGCGCACTGAGCTCGGCGCCGCACGACATACAAAAACGGGCCTCGGGCGGGTTCTCGACACTACAGCTCGCACAGACCGGCATGGCCGGAGTCTACGAGGGCAACGCCCAGAACCAAATGCGGTCGCCCGCCAGACAGCCTCAGGTCGCTCCGGGAACACCCACGAACACTCGCGACGGAGGCGTCAGCCGAGCTTGACGACCAGCGTCGACTTGCGGCCGTACGGATCGACCGCGGCGATCCGCAGCGTGTGCGGGCCCTTGGCGCGGAGCTGCGCGGCGGGGACGCGGAGCCGGAACGGGAGCGCACCAGGCTGCAGCTGGAGCGCCTGCAAGCGTCTTCGCGGGCTTCCCCTGGAGCCACCAGCCGACCCTGGAGCCCTTCTGGGTGAGCAGGAGCTTCTTGCCGTTCGCCGCGGCGAGGGTGACGTAGAGGTGCGCCTGCGTGTCGAGCGTGATCCTGCCGTAGACGACGATGCTGCCGTCCGCGTTCTTCGTCTTCGCGACGTTGTTGACGAGCGCGACGCGCGGCTTCAGCGCGGTCGCGTAGCGCGGGTCGCCCCACTTGCCGGCCGCGAACAGCGCGATCCGGCCGGCGGTGCGCGTCAGCAGATGCAGCGTCCCGGCCGCATCGCGGTAGGTGCCGGCCTGCTGCGCCGGCGGCAGGATCGGCGTCGGGAGCTCGGCGAGCGGCTGCCACACGCCCTGGAGCGGGAGGATGCCGGGCACGGCATCGGCCGGAGCCGCCGGGTACTGGACGTCGATCGGCCATGGAAGCGGGGCGACGGCGCCGAAGCTGAGCCTGACCGACGTCCCCTTCAGCGAGAGGTGGCTCGTCGCATCGACGAGGCCGACCGCCGCCTGGTTCGGCAGCGCGCCTGGCTGCCAGGTCGCGGTTGCGACGCCGGTGACGGTCGTGACGGCACCCGCCTGGCCGGCCTGCGCGATCGTGTTCTCGACCGCCGGTGCCGGGACAGGGGCGGCGAGGATCGTCGCCGTCGGCTTCGCGGTCGCCGAGCCGGCACCGCCCTTGCCGATCGCCGTGACCGTGAGCGAGATGACGGAGCCGATGTCACCGGGCGAGGTCGTGTAGCGTGATGCCGCCGGCACCTGCGATCGCCACGCACGCCGTGGCACCCGTCGCGCAACGGCGCCACTGGTAGGAGTACGAGGTAGGCGACCCGGTCCAGGTGCCGACCTGGGCGGTGAGCACCTGGCCGACCTGGGTGCCGCCCTGGACCGTCGGCAGCTTCTGCGCCTTGGGTGCGGTGCCGCCCGTCGCGCCCGAAGCCGCGACTGCGAGGGTCGCCGCCGACGAGGCCGACTGCCGTGCCCGCCGGGCGTGACGGCGCTGACGCGGACGAGCAGCGCGTGGCCGACGTCGGCTGCGGTCGGCGTGTACACCCGCCCGACCGCGCCCGAGATCGCAGCACAGCCGCGGCCGGCGGCGTCGCAGCGCTGCCACTGGTAGGCGAACGACACCGGCTTGCCTCCGCCCCACGTCCCGGGAACGGCGGCGAGGAGCTTCCCTGCCTGCGGGCCACCGACGATCGTCGGAGCGCGTCGCCAGGGTCGGCGCGCCGCCCGGATAGGCGGGCACGGTGACGCTCGCCAGGCTCGATCCGTTGAAGCGGTCACCGTCGACGCACCCATTGATGCCGGCGATCTTCTGGCAGTTGCTCCATTGCCAGAACGACCACCCGAGCCCACCCCAGCTCGCACCGGGGAGGATCGGCAGCGCCGCCTTCGTCCAGTGGGCGATCCAGAGTCGGTGGCCCGCCGCGGCGACGACGGGCGAGTCGCCGAGCCTCGTCTTCCAGAAGCTCGGCGAGACGTAGACGATCGGCTTGAGGCCGGTGCGGGCGACGACCTGCCCGAGCCACGTCTGCACCCAGAGCGAGAGTCGCGCGACGGAGAGCCCGCCGTCGTACTCCACGTCGAGCACGGGCAGGAGCTCGCCCTTGAGCGGCGTCGCGACCGAGAGGAAGAAGTCGGCCTGGGCGATCGCGCTCGCGACGACCGCCGCATCGGTGGAGCCGGACGGGCGACCCATGTGGTACGCACCGAAGCGCATGCCCAGCACCGTCGAGCCGGAGCGGTTGAGCGGGAAGGTCAGGTCGGTGAACGTCGTCGACTCCGTCGCCTTGGCGAACACGAACGAGTTCCCGGTGCCGGCGACCGCGACCCAGTCGATCTGACGCTGCCAGTTCGACACGTCGATCCCCGAGAGGCCGGTCTGCGCCCGGGCGTCGGGTCCGGTCGCGAGCACCGCGGCCGAGACGACGAGCAGCCAGAAGAGCGCTGCAACGAGACGGTTTCTGTGGCTCGCGACGGCGTCGGGCATGACCGAAACGCACGCTACCGAGCGCGTGTTTGGACGCTGTTAGCAGGGGTCACCATGCGGTTCGCGCCGGGATCGCGCCTCTTCGAGGCACGGGCAGAGGCCGCCGGCGGAACTAGACCAAAGAGGTGAGGAAACCCCTCGAACGGAGGATTGTCGTCTCCCCCTTCCGGGTTACCGTAGGGAGAAGGCCCACACCCCGCGCTTGCTCGCCACCGCGAGCTAGCCGCGTTCACTGACCCGGAAGGAAGACCATGAAACCCGTATTTCGTCGCGCGCTCACACTCGCGCTGATCGCTGCATCTGCATTCGCGATCGCATCCACGGCAGCCGCTGCCGTCGCACCCGCCGCCCCGACCGGGTTTTTCAGCGGCAACATCAATTCGTGCAGCTCCGGCGGAAAGTCCGTCAGCGCGGTCATCGGGCTCCCCGGCCCCTGGAACGGAGCCAACTCGGGCAGCTGGCCGGCGACGGCCGTGTCGGGCGACGGTCTCAACGTGACGCTCAGCAACGTGACCACGGTCGACGGACAACTCGTCTTCGACTGGTCGGCGAACCTGCCCGTCGACCTCGCGATCGTGAAACAGGCGAACGGCGGTGCGTACTGGGTCTACAACCCGGCCGTCACATCCGGGACACTCGCGTCGTACAAGCCTGATGGCTCCAAGAGTGGTGGCGTCAGCCATGTGTTGTTCTGTTATCACCCTGGCAACCAGGTCGCATCCAAGCTCCTCGTCTCGAAGACGGCCGAGACGCAGATCAAGAAGACCTACAGCTGGTCGATCGCCAAGAAGGAGAAGGACGGCAAGACACAGCTCAACGGCCAGGTCGACGGTGGCGCCGGGACGGCGAACTACGAGATCGGGGTGACGAAGGACCTCGTCTCGACCGAGTATTCCGTCAACGGTGTGATCACCGTGAAAAACGACTCGACCACGAACCTCGTCGCTGTGACGGTGACGGACACGTTGCCGGGTGCGACCGATCTCGTCCTCGCACTTCCCTGTACCGGCGCATTCGCCCTCGCAGCCGGTGCGACGATCGACTGCACCTACACCGCCAATCTGCCGAACGCGGACACTCGCATCAACACGGCGCAGGTCGACTCCGGTTCTGAGGCGGTCACCGACGGCACCGCAACAGCCGGTGTCGGGTTCGACGACGACACGCCCGTGACGCTCGTCAACGACTCGATCGACGTGAGCGACAACTTCGCCACGCCGGGGTCGGCAGCCGACGACAAGCACTGGACGGACATCGACGCGACGACGACGTTGACCTACTCCCGTACGTTCACGTGCGGCAGCACGAGCGGTTCGACGGCCTTCACGAACACTGCGTCGATCGACGGGACGGACAAGACGTCGTCGTGGACGCTCACCATGACCTGCGCGGCCAAGCAGACGGAGAACCCGCCGCAGACGCCTCCGACGACGCCGCCCGCCGTGACGCCGCCCGCCGTGACGCCGCCGGCGCGACGACGCCGCCGGCCACGACGCCGCCGTTCACGCCGCCGGTGGTCAAGCCGAAGCCGAAGCCGAAGCCGAAGCCGGTGAAGGCCGCCGCGGTCTGCACGCAGATCCGGGTGACGCAGAAGACGATTCCGGTCGGCAAGAAGGCAAAGGTCACCATCAAGCTGACGACGGCGGGCAAGCCCGTCGCCGGCGCGACGGTACGGCTCGCCGGGACAGGTGTCAACAAGCTCGTGAAGACGGGCAAGAACGGGGTCGTCGCTGTCTCGGTCAAGTCCAGCAAGGCGGGGATCGTCACCGTCACGGTCGTCGGGCAAGAAGTCATGCTCGTCGGCGCGACTCGGCGTCGTCGGAACGTTCGAGCCCCCGGTCACGGGCTAGCGCCCGAGCCGACACAGCATGCGTCCGAGGGCGGGGCCGTTGGCCCCGCCCTCGCTCGTTCTGCGGGACCGCGAGCGACCTCGTCCGAGGGCGAGGGCGATACTGGCTCGCATGCTGCTCGAGCCGGGATACGCCGAGGGAACGCGCGTCGTTCACCTCACGCACACGACGCTGGTCGTCGAAGCGCTCTGCGGCGAGCAGGCGGAACTCCACGGCGAGCCGGATCTGGCCGTCCTCTGCGACGAGTGCCTCGAGCACGCGCGTGCGTTGGGTGTCGCGGTCGAGATCCGGGTCACCGAAGTGCACATCGACGTGCAGCTTCCGCTCGCGGCCTAGATTCCGATCTCGTCCAGGAGATCGGAGGCGGTGCGCGGGGTGCCGTCCGCACGCAGCACCTGAACGACGACGGGATCGACCACCTTCATGATCGTGCGGTAGCTCTTCCGGATCCGCGCGACCTGCTCGTCGAACTCGACCGCCGAGACCTTGCCGCGGCGGAGGAACCGCTCGCGCGCAACTGCGTCGTCGCACTCGAGCCAGATGACCCGCAGCCCTCGCTCTCGCAGCGTCCGGGCGAAGCGGAACGAGGCGTCGTTGATCGGGAAGCCCCACTCGATCACCACGTCGCCGTCGTACTGCAAGACGTCGTCGGCGAGCGCGTTCGGGCGGTGCTCGCGGTGGAGCCGGTCGTAGAGCCCGGCACGCAGCGTGTCCGTCGGCGGCGGTGGATCCTCGTCGTTGAGGCTCAGCCCGAAGTACCCGTGCTCGGCGACGAGCACCTCGCGGAGATGGGTCTTCCCGGCACCGGGGACACCCGTCAGCAGTAGCTTGAGCGGAGCCCACGTGCGTCACCCTAGGCTCGTGGGCGGGCGTCGAACCAGGCAGACTCGGAGCATGGCACCGAGCGCCGAGCAGTTCCGCGAGCTGTTCATGCTCGACCCGGAGGTGACGTATCTCAACCACGGCAGCTTCGGTGCCGTGCCGCGCCCCGTCTTCGAGGCCCAGAACGAGCTCCGCCGCGAGCTCGAGCTCGAGCCGGTGCTGTTCCTCGCCCGCAAGCTCCCCGCTCGGCTGGCGCGAGTCCGGCAGAGCGTCGCGCGGTACGTCGGAGCGGCGTCGGGGGACGACATCGGGCTCGTTCCGAACGTGACGACCGGGCTCAATGCGGTCGCGCGAAGCATCGAGCTGCGCCGCGGTGACGAGATCCTCGCTGACCGACCACGAGTACGGCGCCAAGCGGATCCTGTGGGACGAGGTCGCGGCCCTCGCGGGCGCGAAGATCGTCGTCGCCCCGCTGCCGCGGCCGGCGCTCAGCGAGGACGATCTGTTCGATGCGGTCGCGACGCGGTTCACGCGGCGCACGCGTGTCCTGTTCGTGAGCCACATCACGTCGCTGAGCGCCCTCGTCCTTCCGGTCGCCCGGCTGAGCGCGCTCGCCCGCGAGCACGGAGCGCTCTCGATCGTCGACGGCGCGCACGGCCCCGGCCAGGTCGACCTCGACCTCCCGTCGATCGGATGCGACATCTACGCCGGCAACCTGCACAAGTGGGTGTGCGCGCCGCGCGGCAGCGCGTTCGTGTGGGCGACACCCGAGGCGCAGAGCTGGATTCGCGGCCCGGTCGTCTCCTGGGACTGGTCGTGGTCCGGGCCGGACGCGTTCCAGGGCCGGTTCGGCTGGGGCGGGACGACCGATCCGACCGCCCTCCTCTCCGTCCCCGCCGCCTTCCGATTCCAGCGCGAGCATTCGTGGCCGCAGGTGCGGCGGCGCTGCGGGCGTCTGGCCCTCGCCACGATGGACGCGCTCGAGACCGAGGTGGGCGCTGTCCCGCTCGCCGCCGCCGGGCTCAGGGCACCACAGATGGTCGCGTTCTCGATCCCGTGCCTCCGATCCCGACGATGTGCGGCGATACCTGTGGCAGCGCCACCGCATCGAGATCCCCGGCGAGACGTTCTACGACCTCTCGCTGCTCCGGCTCTCGGTGCAGGCGTACACGCGCGAGGCGGACTGCGAGCGCCTCGTCGAGGCGCTGCGGCAGGCGATCCGTCGCGACGCCGAACGCGTCCTAGCCGATCGGCACGGCCCGGTAGGCGTCCCCGACGGCCTCGACCGTCGCGCGGCCCGGGAAGGGGAAGTGGAAGCCCTGCACCGGCAGCTGCTCGCGGGCGAGCCACTCGAGCGTGCGGCGGCGCGTCGCCTCGGCCGTCGACCGGATCCTGGTCGAAGGCGAGGTGCCAGCCTGGATGCTCGAGCGAGAGCGCGGGATGGTTCGAGACGTCCTGGATCAGGAAGACGCTCTCGCCCGCCGATGAGACGAGGTACGAGGTGTGCCCGATCGAGTGTCCCGGTGTCCCGATCGCGGTCACGCCCGGCACGATCTCGTCGTCCCAGTCGTGGGTTCGGCACGCGATCGGCGAGTGGATCGAAGACTCTGCGGTTGCTCGTCGAACAGCGACTGCATCCGGCCGGGCGTCGCCCGCGCGCGTCTCGTCGTCGTCCATCCAGAAGCTCCACTCGATCGCAGGAACGCGTGATCTCGGCGCTGCGGGAACGCAGGGCCGCCGTCCGGTGCGACGAGGCCGCTCACGTGGTCGCCGTGGAAGTGGGAGATGATCACGAGGTCGACGTCGTCCGGGCCGATCCCGATCGCCGCGAGGTTGCGCATCAGGAAGCCGGCGGTCGCGCCGGGCTCCTCGGCCGTCGTCCGCACCGCAGCCCGTGTCGACGAGCACCGTCTTGCCGGCCGTTCGGATCACGGTCGGGTTGAACGGCGTGTTGCCGTGGCCCTCCGGGATGCCGTGCGCGCGGTAGGCGCCGATGCACCTCGTCGATCGGCGCGTTGAGCACGAACCCCTCGGGGACGGGCGCCGTGCGCTCGCCGTCGGCGACGACGATGATCTCGATCTCGCCGACCGTGTAGCGGTGAGAGGTGGCACCGCGAGGCTCCATGCTAGGCGACCCTACTTCGGCCGCATCCGCAGCGCGCCGTCGAGCCGGATCACCTCGCCGTTCAGCATCCGGTTCTCGATGATCGGTGCGGACGAGTGCGGCGTACTCGGCCGGGTTGCCGAGGCGGGCCGGGAAGGGAATGTCCGCCGCGAGCGCCTCGCGCGCCGGCTCAGGCAGGCCCGCGAGCATCGGCGTGTCGAACAGTCCCGGCGCGATCGTCATGCAGCGAATCCCGTGTCGGGCGAGATCGCGCGCGATCGGCAGGGTGAGCGCTGCAACGCCACCCTTCGAGGCGGAGTAGGCAGCCTGCCCGACCTGACCGTCGAAGGCCGCGATCGAGGCGGTGTTGACGATCACGCCGCGCTCCCCGTCCGCGCCGGGCGCACCCTCCGCGAGGGCGGCGGCGACGAGGCGGATCACGTTGAACGTTCCCACGCAGGTTGATCTGGATCACGCGCGCGAACGAGTCGAGCGCGTGTGGCCCGTCTCGTCCGACGGTGCGCTCGGCGATGCCGATGCCGGCGCAGTTGACCGCGCCCGCGAGCGCCTCCCCTGCCTGCTCCACCGCCGCCGCGACGTCGGACTCGGAGGTCACGTCGGCGCGAACGAACGCTGCCTTGTCGCCGATCGCCGACGCCGTTCCCTCACCGCCTGCAACATCGACGTCGAGGCAGAGGACGCGCGCACCCGCGCCGGCGAGCTCGACGGCGGTGGCCCGTCCGAGCCCGGATCCCGCTCCGGTGACGATGAATGTCCTGCCGTCGATGTCCATCCGTCTGCTCCTTAGGTTCTGCCGGGAAGCCTAGACCTCACGACCCGCTGCAGCCATTCGCTGACGTCCGGCGCTGCGGTGTCGAGACCACGGCGCAGGCTGTGGTCGCCCGGCACGATGCAGACCGTGCGGTGTGGCGCCGCGGGCGGCATCCCGAAGCGGTCGTTCTCTCCTTGGACGACGAGCACATCGATCTCGACTGCATCGAGCTCGGTCAGTCGACTCGGCCGCGGCTCCGACCGCGAGCCCTGTGGGGGCTGGAGCGGGAACGCGAGGCAAAGAACGCCGACAGCACCCGTCGCGGCGGCCGTACGGCACGCGACGCGCGCCCCCGATGACCGTCCCCCGACGACGAGCGGCAAGCTCGTGGAACCAGTCCGCGCGGAGCGCATCGACGACGCGCTATCCATGCGAGGTCGAGATGACGCAGCCGGCGGCGCCGAGCGCCTGCCCGCAACCCGGTACGGCTGCTCGACGAGCGCGACCGAAAGTCCAGCCGCCAAGGCGACGTCCTTCGCCTCGACGAGATCCCTCGCCGCAATCCCGCCGCCCGCCCCATGCCCGAGCACGACGACCCCTCGCGGCGCCTCGGCTTCGTGGATGAGGGCGCGCGCCTGCCCGTGCGGAGTATCGAGCGAGAGAGCATTCATAGCCCTCATGGTGGCAGTGCCATGAAAGTCTCGCCGCAACCCACACAATTGTGTTCTCACGTCGGCCGAACTTCTGCCGATATTGAAGAGCGTGGACACCCAAGCGGAGTTCCTAGGGCCACTCCTCGTCGAGGAGAATCTGCTCGTACCGGAGCAGCTCGACCTTGCGCTCAAGTTCGCCGAGAGCACCGGACTACCGCTCGACCAGATCGTGGTTGCCGAGTTCGCTGTCCCCCAACCGGATATCTCTCGACTGCTCGCACAGCTGAACGGCGACGCGGACGTGACCGAGGAGACCGAGGTCGAGCCTGCCGTGATCGTCCCACCCGTCCGCCCGCTCGGATTCCGCATCCGTCGTCCGATCGGGCAAATCTTCGTCGACCTCGGATTCATCACAACGGACGATCGAGAAGCAGCCCTCGAGGTGCAGCGCGAGAGCGGCGCGTTGCTCGGCGAGATCCTCGTCGAACAGGGCAAGCTCACTCGGCTCGAGCTTGCGAACGCGCTTTCCGAGCACTGGGCCTCCTTCACGACCGACAGCGTCAGCACCCCCGAGCACAAGCCCTCGCTGACCGTCGTCCCACCAGCGAACGGGAGGCACCCCGAGCTCCGGCGCTCCCGGACATCGCGGAGCTTCGCCGATCGCTCGACGAGCTCGAAGCCGCACGCGTTGCCGATGCACAGGCGGCAGAGGCACGCATCGCGGCGATCGACGAGGCGCTGGCCGCGCTCGTCCCAAGCGATGACGAAGAGTTCCGCCAGGCGACGACCGAGCGGCTGCAGGAGCTTGCAAGCAAGGGTCGAGGCGGCGGAGAGCGGGTCAACAGGCGCCGTCGATCTGGTCGCGCGACTCGATGAGCTTGCCAGATCGACATCGGAGCTCCGCTCGGAGCTCGAAGCGCTTGCCTCCCGTCCCGCGGAGGTCGAGTCGAGTGAGCGCGTGAGCGAGCTGAAGCAGACGATCGACGCGCTGGCCGAGACCCTGGACGACCGGCTGGCGACGCTGGCCGCAGAGGTCCGAGCCGAGAACGCCACCCGCACCGACGAGATCGCCGCCCAACCTCCGAGCTCAGACCGAAGAGCTTGCAGCCTCCGTCGCCGTTTCACGCGTCGACGATCTCGACGAAACATGGCGGGCCGACGCCGACGCCGCCAGGCTCGCCAACGACGAGCTCCAGGAGAAACTCGACGAGCTCATGGCAGTTCGCGCCATCGACGTCGAATCGACCAAGGCCGCACAAGCGCAGGCGACCCACGTAGCAGCCGAGACAGCCCGAATCGAGCACGCCCTCCGCTCCGAGCTCGAAGCGCTTGCGTCCCTCCAGGCGGAGACCGAGCCGGACGAGAGCGTGGTCGAGCTGAAGCAGACGATCGACTCAATCTCGACGCAACTCACGACCAGACCGAGAGCGTCGAACGCTCACGCACGGCCGACGCCAAGGCAGCCAAGTCGGCCAACGCCCACCTCCGAGAACGCCTCGACGAGCTCCTCGCCTCCGAGCGACGGACATCGAGGCAACCCAGGCAGCCACAGCCGAGGCGACCGCCGCCGCAGCCGAAGCCGTCCGGATCGAACAGGCTCTACGCTCCGAGCTCGACGCAGCTGGCCTCGCGCCAGGCCGAGGCCGAGCCGGCGAGCGCGTCAAGGAGCTCGCGCAGACGATCGACGCACTCGCCCAAACGATGGACGATCGGCTGGCGACGCTCGCTGCAGAGCTCCGAGCCGAGACCGCCACCCGCACCGACGACATCGCCGGCCAGCTCCGAGCTCAGACCGACGAGCTCATCGCTCTCCGAACCACCGACCTCGAAGCAGCCCAGGCCGCACAAGCACGCGTCGCAGTCGAAACCGCCCGCATCGAAGAGGCCCTGCGCTCCGAGCTCGAGGCGCTTGCTTCTCTCCGGGTCGACCACGAGCCGGACGAGCGCATGAACGAGCTCGCCCAGACCGTGGATGTGCTCACACGCAACATTGACAACCGACTGGAAACCATCGCCGCAGAGCTCCGAGCCGAGACCGAAAGGGTCGAGAGCTCACGCGTGGCCGACGCCGAGGCAGCCGAATCGGCCAACGGCCACCTCCGAGGACGCCTCGACGAGCTCATCGCACTCCGCGCCACCGATATCGAAGCAACACAGGCAGCACAAGCACAAGCGACCCACGCAGCAGCCGAAACGGCCCGGATCGAACATGCACTGCGCTCCGAGCTGAAGCAGACGATCGACGCGCTCCCCCAGAGCATCGACCACCGGTTGGAATCCATCACCACAGAGCTCCAAGCCGAGTTCGCCACCCGCACGGACGACATCGCCGCCCGAGCTCCGAGACTTCACCGAGCAGGGTCGAGAGCTCACGTGCGGCGGACGCCAAAGTGGTCAAGTCGGCAAGCGGCCAGATCCACAGACGCCTCGACGAGCTCAGTGCGCTACAAGCCACGGACACCGAAGCGACGCGGGCCGCACAGGCACAAGCGGCCCACGCAGAGGCCGAAACAGCGCGGATGGAGCACAGCCCTCCGGTCCGAGCTCGAGAAGCTTGCCTCCCTTCAAGCGGGCGCCGACCCGGACGAGCTGAAGCAGACGATCGGCGCACTCGCACAACTCCAAGCCGAGACCGCGGATGAGCTCACAGCCTCGATCGCCACCCTCCACGAAACGGTCGCCGCCACCCACGCACAATCCGAGCAGAACGCCGACGCATGCCGCACCCTGACATCGCGCCTCAACGACCTCGACCAGACACGTCGCCCCGACACCGACGCAGCCGAGCTTGCCATCAGCCAACTCCACCGACGGCTCGACGAGCTCATGGCCCTCCGAGCCACCGACGTCGAGACAACCCAGGCCGCACAGGCACGCACCGCAGCCGAAACCGCCCGCATCGAACATGGCCTCGTCGGAACGCTAGGAGAGCTCGCCGTCCAGCTCGACGACATCAAGAGTCAGCTCGGCCGGTCCGTCCCCGACAGCCAGCCGAGCCGTGTCGACGACGAGCCGGTTGCAGATGGCTCCGACGCTCGAGATCCCAAGCCCGGCAAGAAGCGATCGAAGCAGGGCAAGGGCAAGAAGAAGCCCAAGCACTGATTCACGGTCAGACGGTGCGACTCAGGCTGCGGTCGCGTCGGCCGCCACGCGCGCCGTCAGGTGCGCTCGACGAGCCCCCGCTCCAGCAGCGTGCGGAACGCAGCTGTGGCGGCGGCTTCCGTGACGCCCGACTGCGCCACGGCACGGCGGAGCGGCTCCGCTGGATCGAGGGCGAAGAGCAGTGGCAACACCGAGGCGTCGAGGGTCGCCGCGAGGCCGACCCCGTCGTCCAGCGTCATCCTGACGCCGGCGAGGCTGTAGTTGCCTTCGTCGAACCGCAGGACCTGTTCGATCCGGTGGCCGTCGGCGAGCACGTAACGCCTCTCGAGCAACGCTTCATCGTCGAGGTCGGCGACATCGAGCGCGTCGAAGAGTCGGAGCAGATGCTGGCCGGCGCTTCCTGTTGACGGTTGGTCGAGGTCGAATCCACGAATACGCTGCTCCCCGTCCCGGCGCCGCAGGATGACGGCGCCGATCCCGATTCCGGAAATCCCCTCGCGCTCGTAATACTCGAGCCACCGCTCGACGCTCGACGCGTATGCCTCGCGATCCCCTCGGAGCGGCTCATTCCACAACGCTGCGTAGGCGAACGGCTCGACAGGCTCGTGAGCGAGCAGGAGGGCGTCGCAACCGGTCCCGTCCACCCAAGCCTCGAGTGGGCGCCACGTGTCCCGCTCGTCGCGACAGATCCAGTTGACGAGAACGGTCGCATGGCCGCCTTCGCGGAGGCGGGCCGCCGCGCCCCGGACGACGTTCCGCGACACGGCGTCACCCTCGAGGCCGCCGTCGCGGAAGACGAAGCTCGAGTCAGGGGAGATGACGAACGGCGGGTTGGACACGATCAGGTCGAAGAGGTCGTCGCCGACCGGCTCGAACCAGCTTCCCTCGCGAAGCTCGAGCTCGAGGCCGTTGAGCCGGGCGTTGAGCGCCGCAATCTCGAGGGCGCGGGGATTCAGATCCGTGGCAACAACCGTTTCGGCGTGCCTCGTCGCCAGCAGCGCCTGGGCGCCGCAACCCGTTCCGAGATCGAGAGCGCGTCCGACCGGTTCCCGGATCGTCAGCGTCGAGAGCGTGCGCGTGGCGTTGTTGACGCCTCCGACATAGTCGCTGTCCCGCACGTGCTCATCACCATCGTGCGCCAGCAGGAATCCATCGGAGGGTGTTAGCCGCAGCAGCGCGCGGACGAGGTCGCCGTCGAGCTCTACCAGCCCCTCAGACTCGAGTTCCGCTGTGGGGAGCGGAAGCTCAGCCGACGGGACATCCTCACCGAGAACGAACAGCCGGCTCAGACTCGCGAGGCCGGGGTCGACATTGGGCTGTCGCAGGTGCACCGTCACCGCCTCGGGATTCGGGACGGGGCCAAGCGCGCCAGCAATCCCGTCCGGCGTCAGCCCGCAGGCTTCGAGCCTTGACTTTATCGCGGCCATCTGCCCATTCTGCTGGGTGGGAGGCTCGTCTGCTCCCATCGCTCAGCGAAATCCGAGGAGGTCGGATGGGTAAGAAGAGTGACGCGGCCAAGATGAGCCTCGCCGTCGCCTTCCTCGCGGCGGGCGGTACCGCCGCAGCGGGAGCATCGGCAGCAGATTCAAATCCGGAGGCGGTGGTGTCGTCGTACTTCGGTGGCTACGGCCTGCGCGACAACTTCCAGTCCTATCTGAAGGTGGAGACTGGATTCACGAGCTTCTACAAGTTCTGGAAGCTCGACCAGCAGGGCGCGGTGGGAACCGTGATCAAGTTCTCGTTCAAGTACGACATCAAGCCGCCGCCCGGCTTCGAGATCGAGAACCCGAACCCGACGTAGTCGTTCGGCTTGCCGCGGAGTGCCCGCAGCGCTGGGGGCACTCCGCCCGCAGGCACCAACTAGAAGCGGTCGAACGACCCGGCGCGTCTACCGTCGCTCTCGAAGTAGCGCAGCATCGCGAGACCGATCGCGAAGTAGACGATGCCGACGAGCAGCTCGGCGCCGATCGCATCGAGGGTCGAGCTGAGCGGGTCGCCGTTCGCGAGGGCGCGGGCAGCCTCGAGCCCGTGGGTGAGCGGGATGTAGTCGGCGAAGCGTCTGGATCGCGTCCGGGAGCCGGTCGAGCGGAATGTTGGCTCCGGTGACGACAAGCAGCGCAGCCCCGATCGTGTCGGCGAACACCGAGATCGAACGCGTCCGGAATGAGAGCGAGCCGATACACAGTCCGAGCGCCGCGCACGCGAAGCAGCACGCGAGGAGCGCGACGGCAAGACCACCGAGCGCGTAGCGGTCGATCGTGATGTTCAGCATCAGGGCGCCGAAGACGAACGTGATCGTCGCGACGAGGAAGCCGTTCAGGATCGTCGGCACGGCACGGCCGAGGAAGAGCGCGAGGCGGCTCGCGGGCGAGGCGAGGAGCACGGGGAGCGTCTGGAAGCGCCGCTCGCCGGCGATCACCTGGCCCATCCCGAACAGGCCGGTGATCGCGGCCGCGATGAAGCTGTTGCCGATCAGGAAGAACGTGTCGTTCTCGACGCCGGCCGCGCGGCCGAGGTAGATGAAGAAGACGATCTGGAAGAGCGGGTAGGCGACGAGCATCGGGACGAAGACCCACGGGTTGATCCAGCGCGAAGAGCGCCCGGTAGCTCGTCAGCCCACCGACGAAGAAGAGCGCGTAGCCAGTTCACGCGAGCCTCAGCGTCGCCCGGTCACGGGCGAGCCGCTCGAAGAACCACAGGCACGGGAGGGCGATCGCGAAGTAGATGACGCTGAGGAGCAGGCACATGCCGATCTCGGGCCAGGCGATTGCCGCCGACGGCCGCGTCCGTGAGCGCCGCGGAAGCCCCAGGTCGGCGCCAGCACCCACGAGATCGGGCCGAGCCAGCCGGGCAGGATCGCGAGCGGGCACGATCAGGCCGCAGGCGATGTAGATCGGGTACTGCAGCGCGACGCCGAGATAGAACGCGGCCCGGTAGAGCACGAACGTCGAGGCGGCGATCAGGCCGAGCATCCCGATCGCGACGATCGCGAGGGCAGCGGCGAGGACGAACGCGACCGGCTGGTCGATCGCGATCGGGATCCCGAACGCGAATCGCCCCCAGGCGAGCGTCGACGACGAGCCCGTAGATGCCGAAGACCGCGCTCGCGATCATGATCGGCGCGAACAGCGCCGCCGAACGGCACCGGCGCCGCGACCAGCAGCTCGAGCGTGCCCTGCATCCGCTGCTGGTCGAGCGCGACGCCCGATCCGACGATCACCTGCGACCACATCGATCATCACCGTCGCGCCGAGCGAGGCGGTGAACAGCACCTTCGGGTTGCCGTCGGTGCCGATCAGGTAGTAGGCGATCGTCGCGTAGACGATCGGCCAGACGAGCATCCGAACATGTCGAACGCCGAGCGACAGGAGCTTGAACGAGGTGGATCCGCATCCCGTTCGCGAACACGCGGATCACGCGCTCCACCAGCTCGACGTACGCGTCCTCGAGCGTCGGCTCGCGCGCCGACGACGCTCGTCACCGACACGTCCCTCGAGCACGCTGAGGAGCGGGCTGGACCAGCTCGGCGCCGAGCTACGACTGCACGATCGATCACCTGCGCCTGCTCGCGATCCTCGACGGTGACCGCGCGTCACGCCGCCGAGCTCGCGCGATCCGGTCGATCACCGACTGCGTCGACGCCGAACACCTCGATCTCGATCACCGTCCGGTCCGCGATCCCGGCCTTCAGCGCCGCCGGCGTGCCCGTCGCGACGATCCGCCCGCCGGTGATCACGGCGATCCGGTCGCAGAGCTCGTCGGCCTCGAACATGTAGTGCGTCGTCAGCAGGATCGTCTTGCCGGCGTCGCGCAAGGTCGCGACGGTATCGCGCAGCTCGCGCGCGCCGACGGGGTCGAGCCCGATCGTCGGCTCGTCGAGGAACAGCACCGCCGGGTCGTGCAGCAGCCCGCGCGCGATGTGCAGCCGCTGCTGCATGCCGCGCGAGTACGTCTCCACGCGCTCGCGCTCGCGGCCCCGCAGCCCGACCAGCTCGAGCAGCTCGTCGATCCGCGCCGCTTGCTCGCGGACGGCACCCGGTAGACGTCGGCGAAGTAGCTCAGGTTGTCGAGCGCCGACAGCCGGTCGTAGAGGCCGCGATCGCCGCCGAACACGTAGCCGATCAGCGGCCGCACCTTCGCGGGCTCCGAGGCCGGGTCGAAGCCGAGCACGCGCGCCGAGCCCGAGGTCGGCAGCAGCAGCGTCGTCAGGATCTTGATCGTCGTCGTCTTGCCGGCGCCGTTCGGGCCGAGCAGACCGAAGAGCTCGCCCGGCTCGATCGAGAAGCTGACGCCCTTCAGCGCTTCCACCTCGATCGAGCGGCGCTTGAACAGTCCCGGGCGCGACCGAAACGAGCGGCACACCTCGTCGACCTCGATCGCAGCCACAGATCGACCATCGAGACCCGGCGGGCGCGGCGCAATTTGACAACGCTCGGCGACCGAGTACCTGAACGCCGCGCGACACGACGCGCAGACCACAGCCGGATATCGAAACCCGGCCACCGAGAAGTCGTGCAGGTTGGCCCTCGCCGAAGACCGAGTTGGTCGGCGGCACTGCCGGAGCCGTACCGGTGCACGCCTGGCGGGTTGGGCCGGGACTCCTTCGTCCTCAGCGCTCTGTTACGCGATTGGCATGCGCAATAGCAGGTTTTTTTGGCGCAGACCCGCCGCGAACGCTGGACGACGATGTCCCGCTCATGCGACTGCAACAATCCATCATGTGAAGCGGCGTGCAGAGGTATCAGCAGTTCGTTTCGAGGCGGCGCCGGTCACGATCGGCAAGCGAACGATACTGCGCCTCCCCGAGAAGGCGAGCAAGAAGCTGCCGTCGCGTGGGCAGGTGGCAGTACAGGGAACGATCAACGGCCACGCGTTCCAGGCGGTGCTGGAGCCGGACGGCAGCTTCGGGCACTGGCTGAGCCTCGATCGAAAACTGCAAGGCGCGCTCAGATCAGCGTGGGCGACTCGGCTACGGTCGAGATCGAGCCACGCAAGGAGTGGCCGGAACCGAAGGTGCCGAAAGATCTAGCTGCGGCCCTCGCGGCTGCGCCCGCGGATATCCGGGATCTCTGGGAGGAGATCACGCCGATGGCGCGCTGGGAGTGGGTGCGCTGGGTCAACGCCACCGCGAACCCCGACACGCGCAGCCGGAGGGTCGAGGTCACGATTTCGAAAATGGAGAGCGGCAAGCGACGGCCCTGCTGCTTCAACCTCTCGTCATGCACCGACCCGAGCGTGTCGAAGAGCGGGAAGTTGATGGAGCCAGTCTGAAGCCGACGCGCGGACTCGAACCGCGGACCCCTTCATTACGAGTGAAGTGCTCTACCAGCTGAGCTACGTCGGCGCGGGCTTGGATACTAGCCTGTGGGCGGGCGATCGTTCC
>CAVOLH010000005.1:0-922064 GCA_963696755.1 uncultured Thermoleophilia bacterium
CCGCGACCCGGCGCGGTAGCCTCCTCACGAACTCGAGTGCACATCACGGCCTGGCAGGACGACCCGTTCTCCCGCGGCTCGTACGCCTATATGACCGTGGGCTCTACGACGGCTGATCACGACGCGCTCGCGACACCCATCGGCGGTGTTCTGCACCTGGCCGGGGAGGCGACCTGGACCGATGACCCGGCGACCGTGACGGCCGCCATGTGCTCCGGTCATCGTGCAGCATCGAACATCCTCGGGCGCGAGATTCCGATCGAAGGCGCGTGGGCGGACCGCTGACCCGCCTCCGGAGACGAACTGCGTGTCCCCCGTGTGAACCGTCCCCGGTGCAGGCGCCTCGCGTGGTACCAGTCGACCCATCCGGGAGACCTCTGTCATCTGCGGGGTGTGCACGGTGGAAGTCGGCACGCCATTATGGGTTCATGGCGCTGCCCTGGGATTTCCGCCCTCTCCACGGTCCTCGGGTAGCGCTGGAGCTGCTGCGCGACGACGACCTCGATGCGCTCTACGCCATGCAGTCCGACCCGGAGGTACGTCGCTACCTTCTGTACGAGGCGCGTTCACGCGAAAGGGTCGTGGAGGCGCTCGCGGTGGATGCGGGTGCCACCCGGCTCGAAGACCCCGACGACTACGTCCAACCGGCGATCCGGGATGAGGACGGCCACTTCGCCGGCACAATGTACTTCCACCTGACCAGCGTCGATGACCGCACGGCCGAGATCGGCTGGATCCTCGCCCCTCGTCGCGAGGGAGGGGCTACGCCACCGAGGCTGCGCGGGTTCTGCTCGACCTTGCGTTCGGTGAACTCGGGCTGCACCGCGTGTACGCCGAACTCGACCCTCGCAACGCGGCATCCGTCGCTCTCTGCGAGCGCTTGGGGATGCGGCACGAAGGCCACTTCATCGAGCACATGTGGCTCAAGGGCGAGTGGACGGACACCGGGATCTTCGCGATCCTGGAACGCGAGTGGGCCGCGCGGCGAGACGGCTAGCACCACTGGCGTGGCTTCCAGCGGAGCGCCCTGAAATGCGGGGCGGTGCGCCGCTCACCGGGTCGCGCATGGCTCGGTAACGGCTGCCAGCGACACAATCCTGGAGCCCTCGCACCGCTTCTGATAGATATGACGCAGGGATCCGGGCACCCGAGTCCGGTTAAGGGGTCGAGGCATTCGCTGCCTCAGGTCGGGAGACCACGATGGACGTTCGCGCACGCTTCCGTACGGCAGCTCGTCTCGGCAATGGTGGCACTTCTGAGTTCAGCGTTCGCACTCGGCGCCGTGGCGCCGGCTCAGGCGGCGGAAACGGCTTCGGCGTCCGGCAAGGTCACGTACCCGACGGGGGTGGACGTGAGCCGCGGGCAGACTACGGTCTGGTTCTACCCGGTGACTGCCGCCGGGGCGGTGTCAGGGCGTACATATGTCTATGAAGTCGCGGCGAACGGCACATATTCGGTAACGGGCTTGCCTGCCGGTCGCTACAAGCTCCTCTTCGACTCAACCGGCCGCGCGGTCGCCGATGAGTATTGGGACAACAAGTCCAGTTTCGAGACCGCCACCATCTTCACGCTCGCTGCGGGCGAGACGCGCAAGGGGCTCAACGCGGCTCTCGGCGAAGGGGGCGACCGTCTCCGGGAAGCTCACGCTCCCCGCAGGTGTGACGGGTTCGGTCGAAGGCATGGTCGTGCAGGCGCTCGTCGGAGTCAACTATTGGCCCTCCGGTTACGCCGTCGCCGACGCCAGCGGCAAGTTCACGTTCTACGACCTCCGCCCGGGGACTTACCGGATCACAGTGGATGCCGGCAGGGTGGCGGGCATCGCGAACGACTGGTGGAAGGGGAAGCCCGACTACAGCTCGGCGACACCGGTCACCGTGAACGCAGGCCAGGACCGTACCGGCGTGGACTTCGCCCTGCGGGAGGACTCGACCATCTCGGGGAAGGTGACCTTCCCTGATGGTGTGAGCACGGGCCTGTCCTCGGTCTTCGCGTACAGCGCGGGTGACCACACCCGCACCGGGCAAACCAGCATCAATGAAGACGGGACCTACACAATCGCCGGTCTCGCGCCGGGTTCGTACAAAATCCACTTCTACCCGGGGCCGAACGTCGCGACCGAGTACTGGGATGACGCTCCAGATTTGCCAGCGCGAAAGCAGTCACCGTCACCGCCGACGAGGAGCACGGACCGAGGTGAACGCGACCCTCGGACCGGCGCCACCATCTCCGGCACGGTCTGCGGCACGAGGCATGGCGTCGCCGCCGGGGACGTCACGGCTACCGCTTCAGCCGGACGGTCACTCGGAAGGACATCGCAGTGGGGTACATCGAGAGTGACGGGACGTACACGATCGACGGGTTGCCCGCCGGCACGTACACCGTCCGGTTCAACGACCTGAGGGGCAGCGAGTCGATGGAACCCTGGTCGCGGCCCTTCGTCCCGACCGTCGAAATGGTGGAACGACAAGCCTGACCAGCTCTCCGCGACCCGGATTGCCCTGGCAGCGGGGGAGCAGTTGGCAGGCATCGACGCCGACCTCGACTCCACCGCCCCGGCAACCTTGAAGTCGGCGACACCAACCATCACCGGCACACCGGTCGTCGGCAGGACACTGACGGCGAAGCGGGGAACCTGGACGAGCGGCACATCGTTCACCTACCAGTGGCGCGCCAACGGGGCCAAGATCTCCGGTGCGACGCGCAAGTCCACTTTAAGCCCAGTTCCGCACAGACGTCCAAGCAGATCAGCGTGACCGTCACAGGGAAGAAAACCGGCTATACGACAGCGTCGAAGACGAGCGCGAAAACCGCGAAGGTCCAGCTTGCCCCGGTACCCACCATCTTCGGCACCCCGAAGGTCGGGTCGAAACTGACCGTCAAGACAGGCGCGTGGGTGAGCGGCACCACCTTCACGTACCAGTGGTACGCCTCCGGGACTGCCATCAGCAAGGCCACAAAGACCACGCTCACCCTCACGAGGGCACAGAAGGGCAAGACCATCACGGTGAAGGTGACCGGGAAGAAGTCCGGCTACCCGACGATCACGAAGACGTCCAAAGCAACCGGGAAAGTCGCCTGACCGTACCGCCGACCCTCAGTCGCCAGGTTGCGTCGGACTCGGCGTGGAATCGCGGAAGTCGACGACATCGTGTTCGAGCCATGTGTCGACCTTGGCCGACTCGAGTGTTATCTCGTATACGAGTTCGCGTTGCTCGTCTTCCTCGGTCAGTCGGTCGGCATAGCCCGGCACCTGGCGCGATACAGCTCGGCGACCCCCGGAAAACCGATGCGCGCGCTTGATCTGGACCCGGTTGCTGCTGATGGTCCCGCCCGAGTCGGTCGGTGGCGTGATCAGTGCGATTCGGCCCTGCTGGAACTCATGAACTCGGCGTCCTTCAGGTGCCGCCGTGACGTACCACACGCCCGGTCGGTCCGCTTTGGCGAAGCGCATGAGCCGGCTGGTCGGTGTCCCCGACTCGTCCGCGCTGGAGATGATGACGAGATTCGTCTGCGCCGCCACCTTGTTGAAGGTGGCCAGTCCTCGTGCGGCGAACGGGTTGGCGGTGTGGCGGTTCTCCTTGGCGAAGGCGAGGGCAGATTCCCCACCGATTCGAAGCGCTTGTCCCCTTCGAGGTAATGCAGGATCTGAGGCACGTACGCGGAGATCTCCTCGTCTCGGTAGTAGAAGTGCTGCCAACGGCGACCGGCGTGCAGCTCGCTGGCGTATCTGCTGTAGAGCCTGGTCTGCTTCCTGTCGATGAGGCGCCGACCCCACGGGGTGCGCAGAAGGAGCAGCGCGAGCTGCACTCCGATGATCGCCCCGAGCACGATGTCCAGCACCAGTCGACCCTGCCAACCAGGCTGGTCGGAGAGCGTGCCGTTCACGAGAAGGAAGAGCCCGTCCCCACCGCCGCTCCTGCTATCCCCAGCAGCGCTATGAGCACGAGCCGGTAGCGACGCGTCTCGTAGAGGATCGCGTCGGTGGCGCGCCGCATGCTTGAGGTGCAGCTCGCGCTGCTTCATGTCGGCGGTGATCGCCTCGTCGGCAGGCGGCAGCGGCATCAGTCCACTCCGCTGCCGCGATACAAGCCGCGCAGTTCGTAGGTCTCCACGTCGCCGTATGGCGTGATCTGGACTCTGCGCTGCTGACCGCGCAGCCGCTGGGGCCGAACTTATCTGCGTACCAGGCGTCGGCGATTTCCAATCGTGGGTCAGGCGCTGCTCGTTGTAAGTTGCGCGCTCGTTGCGTTCCTTGAGGGTTGCGCGATGGGCGAGGTGCAGTGCGAGGAACCCGACGATGAAGAAGACCAGGAGGATCGTCAGGACGAGCATTGTCTGATCCCAGATCGCGAACCCCTCCTCATAGCTCCACCATGCCGCCCTGGTTATGACGATTGAGCAGTGCCGAGGCCGTGACGACGACGGGCAGCACGGTGAAGAACCAGCCGATCAGCAGAAGGGCCCCCTGCGCGACTTTCGTGCCGACGTGCCCGGGCCCGAACAGCCAGTCGACCGTGACATCGCGCTCTCGCACTTCGTGGACGACATATGGGGGCTTACCGTTCATGACGACCTCTCGCTCACGGGGGTGATCCTCGATCTGCTGCAAGCTGTTCGAGCGCTCCGGCGAGGTCCACACGCCGCCATCGCGACGCTTCCACACCTTTCGGATGGTCGGGAAGAATTCGTAGACGACTGTCCACGTATTGACCATCCAGTACACCAGGAGGTACCACGGCGCGAAGACGACGTACTTCAGCGTCTTGCCGCCGTCGTTGTAATACGACGCGACCGTCAGCTGAAGCAGGCCGACGATCATCTCGATCGCGACGAAGATCCCCACCATGTACCAGTTGTGCCAGAACCGCTCCCACTCCTGAGTGGCCGCGAGGAACAGTTGAATGAAGGCGAACAGCGCCATGGTGATCCAGTAAAGGAAACTCCAGCCGACGCTGAAACTGTAGTCGAGGACCACCGGCATCATCCTGAAGTTTCGAATCGGATGCCGCAGCAGCATCGGTCCCTTCGTCGCGAGGACGTAGATGCCTCCGGACGACCAGCGTCGCCGTTGCTTGACGAACGCAGCAAACTTCTCCGGCACGTCGAGGAAGAAGCGGATGTGCGGAGCGAACAGCGATCGCCAGCCCGCGGTCTGCATGTCCCAGGCGATCGCGATGTCCTCGGTGGGCTGTTCAGCGTGCCAGCCGCCGATGTCGAGCACCGCCTGCTTGCGGTACATGGTGTTCGCGCCGGAGAGCGCAAACAGTGCGCCGAATGACATCTGCGAGCGCTTGATGAGCCCGATGATCGAGTTCAGCTCGTTCTGCTGCGCCTCGGCAGTCAGGGTCGTCCGGTTGGCGGCCAGCATGTTGCCGGTCACAGCTCCGACGTTGTGACCGCCTTCGCGCTCGAAATAACTCATGTACTGCCAGAGCGCGTCGGGATTGGGCTTGGTGTCTGCGTCATTCGACAAGATGAACTCGCCGTTCGCGAACGCCAACGCGACGTTGAAGCCATGCGCCTTTCCGCGGTTGTTCACGATCGTGATCACGCGGAGCCGCGGATGCGTCTCTTGCAGGTTCGCCAGGATCTCCGCAGTTCGGTCGGTCGACCCGTCATCGATGACGATGATCTCGTACCGGTCGGCCGGGTAGTTGAGCCGACTGTCCAGATACAGGACGGTGTCCTCTAGCGAATCTTCCTCGTTGTGCGCAGGAACGAAGATCGTGATGAACGGCTCACCGTTCTGCAGATAGCGCGGCCGATCGCGCCGTTCCAGAAAGACGTGATAGTAGAAACTCGAGACCAGGAAGGCCAATCCACCCACGATCGGGTAGAAGAACAGGGCGAAGAGCAGCAGCGGCACGATCCAGTCGGTGCTCGCTGTCGGCATCACGGTCCCCTCACGCGACTACCGCCGCTGCCGCGATCGTACCGCACGGAACGTCGGCCAAAGCAGGCGGCATTTTGACTCCCGCACGCCGGGTGCGAGATCCAGTGCTCGGTGAGGTGAAGCTGGTCGAGGGCGACCCGGCGGGCGCCACCTCGGTGCTGGAGCACATCCTCGAACGTGCAGTTCACCCACCGGCCCGCTCCAGGTGCGCGAGCTCAGCTATGGCCCCCGTGACACGCACTACGGCGTCGGCGCTCGGCGGCGCCGGCCAGAACGCCGTCGTCACGTCCGGGGACTGACCGCGGCGGTCACGCGGTAGGACGGCAGCCCGCGCCGGCGGATGAGCCATTCCGCCACGACGAGGTTCGGCAGCCAGCACAGGAAAGGGACGGCGGCGTACGCGTTCGCGAAGGCCGCTTCGAATTCGAACGATCCGAACGGGATCTGCGCGACGAGCAGCATCGGCAGCCACACTCGCAGCATGACCGCGGCGTAGGTGAGGGCGAAGTTGCGGATCATCCACGCCTGGTGCGAGGCGACATCGCGGCGGCGGATGCTGCGGTACGCCCGCCACGCCGTCACGAGCCACAGCACTCCGAGTGCGCCGAATCCGAAGAGGCCGACGAAGCCCGCGAAGCCGAACGGCGCCATCACGATGCCCGCGACGCCTCCGATGGCGACTCCCGCAAGATAGGCGCGACCCGTCCAGCGGTGCGCGCGCGGCGCGCGCTCGCGGAGCCCGCGCCAGAACTGCAGCGGCCCGAGCAGCAGCGCCACCGCCGCACCGGCGATGTGCACGTAGAGGGCCACCTGGACGAAAGCCGGCTGCGCCGCGTAGTGGGAGGCAAGCCCGACCTCCTGATCAGCGAGCTGCGGGAGGGAGGCGAGGAAGTACGGGATCGCGGAGTACGCGACGATCGCGAGCGCCGTCAGCACGACGACGAGCCAGCCGATGCGGCTGGGGGTGCGCGACAGCGCAGGCGGGGTCGGCACGGGAGCGGGGGCGAGAAGTCGGTCGGTCACGTCCCTGACGCTAGGGGCGCGGGCATGCGAGCCGGCAGGGGGCTGTCCCCCCGATCGCACGGGGGGCCGCCCCGCCCATCGCGTCAGCGTCGCGCGTCAGCGTTGCGGAGGCGGACACGAGGATCAACGGGCTCGACACGGCTCATCCCGCACACATAGAGGTAGAAGCGTGAGGACCAAACGATGTGGGAACGTCAGGGAACTGTTGATTCGGAAGTGTCAGGGATGTCTTGATAGATCACATCGCCCACCGAACAGAAGAAAAGGGCCTGAGACACGCGTGATTCCGCGCCTCTCAGGCCCTCTTCCGTGACAACGGCGTGTGGAGATGGGGGGAATCGAACCCCCGTCCATCGCTGAGATACTGCGTCTTCTCCGGGCGCAGTCTGTGCAGACGTTCTACTCGGCTCCGACCTTTGTCACAGACACCTAAGTCGACAAGCCCAGCCTGGGAAGAGTCCCGCGTGACGTCCAGACGCCGTCACACAGCAAGTCCCCTAGATGACGCGAGGGTCCGTAGCGGGAACGCCTACGGTCTCACGGAGTTCAGGCTCGCTTATGCAGCGAGGGCGAACTCATTGCGATTTGCATCGGCAATTATGTTTTTGCAGAGGTCGTTTACGAGATAACCCTGCATCCTCGGCCCGCTTCTCGCAGATTCGCAGGCGATGTCGAAACCGATCATCCCCGTGAGTCCTCTTCGCAGAGGGCCGTTGTCACACTGTGGAGTTTCCAAATCCGGATGCTGACGCCTCCGGAGCATTCCAGACTACAACGGATTGCCGACACCGGCCATTCCCCGCCGGGGAGAGCGCCCGACGGTGGCTAGGGTCGAGGAGTGAGTACGAAGACCCTCTGGATCATCGCCGGCGCTGCCGTCGCCCTCGTCATCGCCATCGTGATCGCGGTGGTCGCCACCGCTCCGGAGACGCCTGAGGCGGCGCCGACGCCAACCGCGAGCGCATCGGACACGCCATCGCCGAGCCCCACCCCCAGCGAGACCCCCAGCGCGTCGCCGAGCCCGACCGAGACCACGGCACCGCAGATCGCCGGCACCTGCCAGAACACCGCGACCGACGAGTTCCTTGCGATGATGGCCGACCAGGAATGGTCGGTGAAGGACACCGCCGGTGAAGAGTCGGGACCGAAGCCCTTCGCGGCGTTCCCCGGCGGCTCCCCCGACGGCTGGATCGCCTGCCGCTGGGCGGCTGACCCCGATGCGGCCACCGACAACATCATCGACCTCGCGTGGGCGCCGTTCACCACCGACCAGATCGACGCCGCGGCAGAGACCCTCGAGGATGCCGGCTACGAGCACATCGACGGCGGCGCAGGCGTGCTCTACGTCTTCACCGACGACTCGGGCGCCGACGGTGACGCGTACCTGTTCACCCAGTTCGACGTCCGCTGGGCGATGACCGAGCAGCAGCTCTCGTACATCCAGTCGCCGTCCGCCGAGTAATCCGCGCATGCCCGCAGCATCCGACGTCCGCCCAGGCATCGCAGACCGACTCTCCCGCCTCATCCAGCAGCCGACCGTCTCTGCCGAACGCGACAGTCGCGGCGACGAGCCCTTCGACGCGCTCGTGGCGCTGCTGCCCGAGCTGTACCCGCTCATCCACGCGCAGCTGGCTCTCGAGACCCACGGGCCCGCCGGTCTGCTCTATCGCTGGCAGGGCGCGCATCCGACCGCCCTGTCGTCCTGATGGCGCACTTCGATGTGGTGCCGGTCGACGAGCGCGACTCCTGGACGCACCCGCCCTTCGCCGGCACGATCGCGGACGGCTGGGTCTACGGCCGTGGAGCCCTCGACGACAAGGGACCGCTGGTCGTCGTGCTCGAGGCCGTCGAGAACCTGCTGGCCGCGGGTTTCACACCTGCCCAGGACGTCTATCTGTCCTTCGGCGGCGACGAGGAGGTGTTCGGCTCGAGCGCGCAGGCGACAGCCGCCGCCCTGCAGGCTCGGGCGGTCGTGCCGTGGCTGGTCGTGGACGAGGGCGGGGCCGTCGTCGATGCGCCGCTGCCCTTCGTGACCGGCCCAGCCGCGATGATCGGCGTCGGAGAGAAGGGCATCCTGACGCTGCGCCTCAGCGCCCGCGGCGACGGCGGCCACGCGTCGGCCCCTCCCACGACCACGGCCGTCGGGCGCGTCGCGCGCGCCGTCAGCAGGCTGACGCCCGGGACCTTCCGTCCGCACGTGCCCGCCGCCATGGGAAATCGAGCACCTTCTCGTCACTGCTCATAGTACCGAACTAACCTCTTGAACTAATCCGTCTTTGCTTGGCCGAAATCGCACAGGTTGATTGATCTTCGCCGCCACTTGCGGATCGGCACGATCGCAAAAAATGAGGGATACGCTCGTTTCGAAATGCGCCTAGAGACTACGATGATTGAGCGCGTCGACGCTTGGCGCCGGGAGCAAGAACTTGCCGTCGAGGGCGGAGGCCTTCAGACGGCTCATTGAACTGGGGCTTTCGGCAAAGAAAACTGGCGCTAAGGTAAAAGCCTAAGTGTGCGGCGCGCCGGCATCGGCATGGCCGACCGCGTCGGCAAGCGCAGCATTGGAAAGATTGTGGAATCGAGACGTGGTATAGGCGTGATCAGCCTGGGCCATTGTATGCTCCTTGGCTCGGGTTAGAGCCGGGGGGAAGTTGACGCTTCCCCTCGGCTCCGCGCGCCGGAGGTGCCCGTTTATGCCGCTTGACTCGAGCGCACAACGGGTGCGTGCCGAATCAAGTGAGGCGCTTCGACTGAATCGCCAGGCGGCGCGCGTGTAGCCGCTGCTCGAGCTCCCCGAGGGCGGCCGCGCGGGAGCGAACGCGGGCCAGCTGGAGGTCGACCTGGGCGAGTGCCTCGTCGATCGCCGCCGAGCGCTCCATCATCGACGCGGACGCTTCCCAGGGGCGGTGAGGCGCGAACCACGCTCCGCCGGCCGCAACGAGCCCGTGAACCTCGTCGAGGGAGAGACCGAGCAGATCGCGCAGCCCGGTGATCAGCTCGAGCTGCTCGAGGTCGTCCGCGTCGTAGTGGCGGTGCCTCCCTTTCGCGCGCTGGCCGGTGGCCGGGAGCAGGCCGATCTGCTCGTAGTAGCGGATCGCGCGCGGCGTGAGGCCCGTGCGGGCCGCGACCTCGCCGATGCGGAGGTTTGTGGTGTTTTGCAGGGGAATGTTGGGTATAGAGATCATTTTGACGTTGACGTTAAGTTTAGCGATTGTGCTGGAAATGCACGGTTTAACCGGCGACCGGCTAAAGCCGGCCACCTGGCCACGTTTCAGTCCGGCGATCGGCTGCCTGGCCACCACGTCAGACCGGCGTCCGGCTGAAGCCGACCACCCTGCCACCACGCCGTGCGACAGCCAGGTGGTGGCCGGCTTTAGCCGGTCGTCGGTCGAACGCTGGTCAGCGTTCGCGGAACGTCCAGAGGCGGTTGGCGACGAACAGCGTCACCGTCACCGGCGGCACCGCCGCCAGGTAGGCGATGCCGTGGGGGACGCTCAGCCATCTGACGAGCACCACCACCAGCAGGCTCGTCGTGACCGCTCCGAAGACCTGCAGGCCGACGTAGAGCACCCGGGCGCGCGTGGTGTCGCGGGCGGCGAACGTCCAGCGGCGGTTGAAGATGTAGCCGTTCAGGGCGCCGACCGCGAATGCAAGCAGCGCGGCTACCGCGTACGGCGTGTCGATGGCAAGCAGCAGCCGGTAGGCGATGAAGCTGAGCAACGTGTTCCCGACCCCGACGACCAGGTAGCGGACGAACTGTTGCTTCATGCGTCCCTCGCCTTCAGCGCAGGCTGGCGGCGATCAGCCCCTGCACGTAGCCGATCGCGTGCAGGCGGCCGAGCGTGGGATAGCCCGGCACGAGGGCGGTGTCGCCCGCGAGGGTCGGCGAGTGGTCGGAGCGCAGCGGTGCGTCGACGCCCGCGTCGAGGTACGCGCGGATGCAGGCGGCCATGTCGGTGGGGCCTTCGTCGACGAACGTCTCGACGAAGCTCTCCGGGGTGCCGCGCACGTCGCGGAAGTGGACGAAGTGGATCCGGCCGGCCTCGCCGAAGCGCGTGATCGCGGCGGGGAGATCGTCGGTCATCATCGTGATGTTCCCCTGGCAGAACGTCATCCCGTTGGCCGGGCTCGGCTGGAGCTCGAACACGCGGTCGTAGGCCTCGAGCGTGCGGATGATGCGGCCGATGCCGCGGACGGGCGAGAGCGGCGGGTCGTCCGGGTGGAGGGCCAGCTTGACGCCTGCCTCCTCCGCGGCGGGGACGGCGCGCTCGAGGAACCAGGCGAGGGTTTCCCAGAGAGTTTCTTCTTCGACTGGTGCTTCCTGTGGTTGGGTGACGTCGGCCCAGACCGAGGCGTCGAAGGCTGTCACCTCGGCGCCTGCTCGTCCCGGTAGCGCGACCGAGGTGCGCGACCAGGAGACGACGGGCATCCAGTTGTAACACCACACCTCGATGCCGAGCTTCCCCATCACGCGGATCAGCTCGAGCACCGTCGCGAGCTCCTCGTCGCGGCCGGGCAGGCCGAGCCGGAGGCGGTCCATGGGCGGGTTGTCCTCGAGCACGGTGAGCCGGAAGCCGGCGTCCTCGATCTGCTGCTTGTAGAGCGCGAGCGGGCCGTGCTCCCAGGGCTGCTCGGGCGCGTGCGCGCGCCAGTCGACGTTCGCGCGCGGCAGGACGCCGGTGGCCTCGTCGATCCCGAGCTGGCGGAGCTGGGTCCAGGTCGTCGCAGGGCGGGGCTCGAGGAGGATCTCGGCGAGGCGGAGCATTGGAGTCGAGGCTACGCGTTCGGGTTGTACGGTGCCCACTGGAACAGCTTGTGGGTCGCCAGGTTGGCGCACTGGCCGCCGAAGCCCACGTCGGGACGGTTCCCTACCTGCGAGCGGCACTTGAAGCCGGTCGGGCCGCCGGTGAGCGTGAGCATCGTTCCGTAGGGCGGCCGGCGCATCGTCGGGAACATCTTCGCGAGCGCAGCCTTGGCGTAGGCGCAACTCACGCCCATCAGGGCGATGGAGTAGGTCGTGCCGGTGGCCGTCAGCTTCGGGCTCGCGCCTCCGTGGGCGTCGTACTGAGACCACTTCTTCCCGTGCGTGACGCAGGTGGGCTTGGCGCCCGGCTGAGCGCTTGTGGCGGCCGCAGTCAGGAGGAGAAGCGCGAGGGCTAGGAGGACGAGGCGCAAGGGTCGCAGCCAATCACACCGGGGGTGGGCGGGGCAAGCGGTCGGGCGGCGACCGGCTAAAGCCGGCCACCCGGTGCCGGCGGGTGGCCGGCTTCAGCCGGTCGCCGGTTTGGTGCCGCCCGCCAGGTGGCCGGCTTTAGCCGGTCGCCGGTTTGGTGCCACCCACCAGGTGGCCGGCTTTAGCCGGTCGCCGGTTTAGGCAGCGCCGCTTCGACCGACTTCCACCATGCTTCATCGCTCCGCCGCTGACGCAGTCGGAGCACAGCTTCGTCGACAACCTCGCGGTACACGGCACGCGCGCGATCGACGTCATCCTCCAGCGTGCGAAGCAACACGTCGGGCGCGGCGATACCGCTCGCGGGAATCAGCCCAGCAGTCTCCCGGTAACTACTCCAGACGTAACCCGCGGGATCGTCACAAAGCCCCGCCGCAACAGGATTCAACACCGCATACAGCGACGCGCACTGGAGATAGTGAGGCCGGTCGATGCTTCGCGACCAGTACCGATCGCTAAAGAGATGGCCACGACGCTCGTGCCGGCGGTTGAAGCCGAACGCGTAGCGGCCGAGCAGAAGGCCCATCCCTTTGCCGAGCGTTGGCTCGTGCGTGCAGACGACGAGGTGGGCATGGGTTTGCATGACGCAGTACGCGATGCAGTCCCAGTCGCATTCTTCGGTTGCTCGTCGCAGTTCGTCGAGGAACTGACGACGGTCGGCATCGTCTTTCGCGATCACGCTGTCGCTGGCGCCTTGCACGACGACGTGGTGAAGGGCTCCAGGTGCCTCCTGTCTCGCGCGTCGGGGCATCGGTGGATTGTTGTCGTATTTGCCTACGGAGACAAGATGTCGGGTTGGACATCGCTCGAACCGGCGACCGGCTAAAGCCGGCCACCTCGCCTCCCCAGCCCGCCGCTCGAACCGGCGACCGGCTGAAGCCGGCCACCTCGCCCTCCACCTGCGCCCGTCGCTCCAACCGTCGACCGGCTAAAGCCGGCCAACTACCCGCCGGCCACGACCCCGACCAGCCGCTCCAGCTCCGCCTCGGTGTTGTAGTAGTGCACCGACGCGCGCACGACCGCGTCGAGGCCGCGCGCGCCGAGGTCGAGCCGGCTGTAGGTGGCCGGCGTGACCGAGACGTTGACGCCGGCGGCGCTGAGGCGCTTCGCGACGTCGTACGCCGACTCGCCCGCGACCGTGAACGTGACGATCGCGCACTTCTCCACCCCGCGATCTCGCACCTCGACCCCGGACACAGCCGACAGCTGCTCCCGCAGCGACGCCGCCAGCCCCTGCACACGCTCGGCGATCGCCTCCAGCCCCCACCCGAGCGCGTAGTCGACCGCCGCGCGCGAGGCCGAGCTTCGTCGCGTAGCTCGTCTCCCAGTTCTCGAACCGGCGCGCATCGGCGCCGGATAGAGAAGGTATCCCGCGTCGTCCCACTCGGCCGCGTGCAGATCGAGGAACGGCGGCTCGAGCTCGCTCGATCAGACCCTGCCGCACGTAGAGGAACCCCGTCCCGCGCGGGCCGCGGAGGAACTTGCGGCCCGTGGCCGAGAGGATGTCGCACTCGAGCTCGCGCACGTCGGTCGGCAGCTGCCCCACCGACTGGCACGCGTCGAGCAGCAGCGGCACGCCCGCCGCCCGGCACAGCCGCCCCACTCCGGCCGCCGGCTGGATCAGCCCGCCCTGCGAGGGCACGTGGACGAGCGAGACGAGCCGGGCGCCGCGCTCCAGCTCCTGCTCGAGCGCGCTCAGCGAGACCTGGCCGCTCTCGTCGTCGCCGACCACGACGACCTCCGCACCGGTGCGCTGCGCCACCTGCAGCAGCGCGATGTAGTTCGACGCGTACTCGGCGCCGCAGGTGAGGATCCGGTCGCCCGGCTGGAAGTCGAACGAGTAGAACGCCATGTCCCAGGCCCGGGTGGCGTTCTCGACGATCGCGACCTCGTCGCGCGAGCAGCCGAGCAGGCGGGCGACGCTGTCGTAGGTCGCCTCGACCCGGTCGTCCTCGCGGGCGGCCGCCTCGTAGCCGCCGATCCTCGCCTCGAGCTCGAGGTGCTCGATCACCGTCTGCAGCACGACGTCCGGCATCAGCGAGGCGCCGGCGTTGTTCAGGTGGACGACTCCCTCGCAGCCCGACGTCTCGGCCCGGGCCTTCGCGACGTCGAAGCTCATTCGTCGGCCGGGGCTTCGGGCTCCTCGTCCTCGGCGAGGCGCCGCTGCAGCACGCTGCGCGAGAGCACGCCGACGAGCCGGCCGCGCTCGACCACCGGCACGCGCTCGGCGTCGTGCTCCTCGAGGAAGCGGAACGCCTCGTCGAGCGGCGTGTCGGCATCGATCGTGTAGTACGGCTCCTCGGCGAGCGCGCCGATGGCGGTCGCTGCGCGGGTCGAGCCCTGCGGCGACGACCTTCGCGACGAGCGTCTTGCGCGTGAGGACGCCCGTCAGCGCACCGTCGTCGTCGACGACGTAGACCGCACGCACCTCGGGCGGCGACAGCACGCTCCCTGCCTCCTGCGCCGAGGCGGTGCCGGGCAGCGCGCGCGGGTCGGAGATCATCGCGTCGCGGACGCGGTCGGTCGTGCTCACGGGTACAGCCCGCGGAGCTCGAGCGCGTGCCCGACGTCCCTGATGCCCGCCACGAGCGCCGAGGTGCGCAGCGTCAGGTTCTTCTCGATCGAGATCTCCCAGACGCGGTCGAAGGCGTCGTTCATCTTCTCGGCGAGCCTGGCCCGGATCTCGTCGCGCCCCCAGAAGAGGCCGCCCGAGGTCCTGCACCCACTCGAAGTACGACACGGTGACGCCGCCGGCGTTCGTGAGGATGTCGGGCAGGATCGGGATCTCGCGGGCGCTCAGGATCGCGTCGCGCCTCGAGCGAGATCGGCCCGTTGGCGCCCTCGGCGATGAGCTTGCACTGGAGCGCGGCCGGCGTTCGTGGCCGGTGACCTGGTTCTCGCGGGCGGCGAGCACGAGGATGTCGCACTCGAGCTCGAGCAGCTCCTCGTTCGAGACCCGCGACGCCCGTCGTCCCAGCCCTCGAGCGAGCCGTGCTCCTGGGCGTAGGCGGCCATCGTCGCCACGTCGAGCCCCGCCGGGTCGTAGACGCCACCGGACACGTCCGAGACGGCCAGCACGGTCGCGCCGCGCTCGATCAGCTCGAGCGCCGCGATCCCGCCGACGTTGCCGAAGCCCTGCACGACGCAGCGCTGCTCGCTGAGCTTCCAGCCGAGCCGCTCGCAGGCGCGCGCGATCGTCATCACGACGCCGGCGCCGGTCGCCTCGTGCCGGAACACCGAGCCGCCGATCGAGATCGGCTTGCCGGTGACGATCTCCGGCACGGCGTGGCCCTTCTGCATCGAGTACGTGTCCATCATCCAGGCCATCGTCTGCTCGTTCGTCGCCATGTCCGGCGCCGGGATGTCCTCCTTCGGCCCGATGATCGGCAGCAGCTCCGAGGTGAAGCGGCGCGTGAGGCGCTCGAGCTCGGGCTGCGACATCTCGCGCGGGCTGCAGCGCACGCCGCCCTTGGCGCCGCCGTAGGGCAGCCGCAGCAGCGCGCACTTCCACGTCATCCAGACCGCGAGCGCGGCGCACTCGCCGAGCGTGACCTCGGCGTCGTAGCGGATGCCGCCCTTCGTCGGCCCGAGCACGCTCGAGTGCTGCACCCGGTAGCCGGCGAAGACGACGCGCCGGCCGCAGTCGAGCCGGACGGGGCAGCTGACGATGAACGCGCGCTCCGGGTAGCGCAGGCGCTCGGCCACGTCGGGGTCGATGTCGGCGTACGGAACGGCCTGGTCGAACTGGGCCACGGCCGTGCGGTAGAGCGGTGAATCCCACTCGAGCGGCTCGTGCACGGAGGCTTCGTGGATGCTCGCCATCGCGCGGCGCAGTCTACTGCCGGGAAGGCGGCCACGGTACGCTCTCCCATCACGCCGGGGTGGCGAAACTGGTCATACGCGCCCGACTTAAAATCGGGTGTCCCTCGGGACGTCTGGGTTCGACTCCCAGCCCCGGCATGGCAGTACGGCGACGGCAGCCGGCGCCAGGCTCGCCGTACGTCGCCGGGCGTGAGCGTGTTGGCCGGGAAGCGCTCCGGGCCCTTGAACTGGTACGCCTTGAAGAACGCGGCGAAGGCCGCCTCGTCGAACGACGTGCACTTCGCGAGGTAGGCGGTGCCGGTGTTCGGCGACGTCGGGCTGCTCGTCGTCCACACGCCCATCGCGATCTTGTCGACCGAGCTTCGGCAGCGGGGCAAGGATCGTCCCGTTCAGATGCTGGTCGTAGAACGTCTTCAGCTGGTCGACCGTCGCCTGCGGCACGTCCGGGCCGTACTGGATGAAGATGCCGCCGTGCTCGAGGTTGTGCACGACCTGCGCCGGGTTGAGCGGCGTCCGTGTACGCACCCCAGATCGCCCACTGCTGGTAGTGCGGGCCGCTCGTCGGCGGGTCGGTGTTCCACTTCTTCGACGTGCCGTCGGGCGTCAGAACGGAGTGATCGCCGGACGGCAGCGCCGCCACCTTCTGCACGGTGCAGCCGGCATCCTCGAGCTGCTTGATCGCATCGCTCGAGCTACCGCCACCCGACCCGAGGAGCGCGTAGCCGAGAGCCGCTGCCACGACGATCAGACCCGCGATGCCCATCGCGATCAGCGTGCGCCGGGTCGAGTTGCCGCCCGAGCCGGTCGACGGCACCTTGACGCCGCCCGATTTCTTCTGCGGGCCTTTCGGCTGGGGTCCTTTGGGCTTTGGGCCGGTCGACATTTCGCGAGATGGTAGCCGGAAGCGGCGGCCGTCAGGCTCCGTCCGGGGGCAGGACTACCGTGTGATCCCCTCATGGTCATCCTTGCCCTCCTGATCGGACTCGTCGCAGGCGCCGCCGGCGTCTACGCCGTCGGGCTGCGCCGGGCGCTCGCCGACCGCGATCGGGCCGACCCTCGAGGCGCGCGACGCGCAGCGCGCGCTGGCCGAGACCGAGGGCGCGCTCGCCGCCGAGCGAGGCGCCTTCGACGTCCGCGTCGAGAACGCGATCAAGGCACTTTCGACCGAGGCGCTGCGCGAGAACGCGACCGCATTCACCGAGCAGGCGATGGGCCGGCTCGGCGTGTTCGTGGAGCCGCTGCAGAAGTCGCTCGACAAGGTCGAGCTGAACGTGGGCCTCCTGGAGCAGCAGCGCCAGCGCGCCTACGGCGAGATCCACAAGGAGCTCGAGCTCGTCCGCCAGAACAACGAGGGGCTGCGCACGCAGACCGGCAACCTCGTCAGCGCCCTGCGCGGGCAACTCGCAGACTCGCGGCCAGTGGGGCGAGATCCAGCTGCGCCGCGTGATCGAGATGGCCGGGATGCTGTCGTACTGCGACTTCGACGAGCAGCAGACGATCCCGGGCGACGACGGCCGCGTGCTCCGCCCCGACGTGATCGTGAAGCTGCCGGGCGGCAAGTCGATCGTGATCGACTCGAAGGTGTCGCTCGCGCGGCTACCTGCGGGCGCACGAGGAAGGGCGCCGACGACGCAGTGCGCGCGGCCGGCATGGCCGACCACGCGCGGCAGGTGCGCGACGCACATCCAGACGCTCGGCCAGAAGGCGTACTGGCGCCAGCTGCCGGACGACGCCCGAGTTCGTGGTGATGTTCCTGCACGACGAGTCGTCGCTGGCTCGCGGCGCTCGACGTCGACCCGTCACTCCACGAGCTCGCGCTCGTCGAACAACGTCATCCCCGCCACGCCGACGAACCTGATCGGCCTGCTGCGCGCCGTCCACTACGGCTGGCAGCAGGAGACGATCGCCGAGAGCGCGCGGCGAGATCAGCGACCTCGGCCGCGAGCTCTACAAGCGGCTCTCGACGATGGGCGCGCACGTCTCGAAGCTCGGCCGCTCGCTCGACGGCGCGGTCAAGTCCTACAACGAGACGGTCGGCTCGCTCGAGCGCCAGGTTCTGCCGCAGGCACGGCGCTTCGAGCAGCACGGGATCACCGGCATCGAGCCGCCCGAGCTCGTGCCGATCGACCGCCAGACGAGGGCGCTGAGCGCCCAGGAGCTGATCGGTGACGGCACGGAAGGCGCGATCCCGCTCGAGATCCGCCCGGCCGACGCCAGCGCTGCGTAGGCACGGTCGGGACGCGTGGGCGAGGTGGCGCGGCTTCAGCCGGTCGCCGGTTGGAGCCGCCCGGAACCGGTCGGCCCGGGCGAACGCAGGCTGGAACACCCCAGACACCCGATTCGTTTACTACCGTAGAGGCGAAAGACTCCCGTCTCCCAGTCTCCACTAGGAGCTATGACAACCAGTGAGCGACGTACGCAATGTGATCATCATCGGAGGCGGCCCTGCCGGGTACACCGCAGCGCTCTATTCGGCGCGCGCCAACCTGCACCCGCTCGTGATCGAGGGCTTCAACTGGGGTGGCCAGCTGATGATCACCTCCGACGTCGAGAACTACCCCGGCTACGCCGACGGCGTCATGGGGCCGGTGATGATGCAGGACTTCCGCCGCCAGGCCGAGCGCTTCGGCGCGGAGTTCCTCACCGACGACGTCACGCGCGTCGACTTCTCCGAGCGGCCCTTCAAGGTCTACGTCGGCGACGACGAGTACCTGGCCGACAGCGTCATCGTCGCGACCGGCGCGAGCGCCCGCCAGCTCGGGCTCGAGTCGGAGCTGCGGCTGCAGGGCCGCGGCGTCTCGTACTGCGCCACCTGCGACGCCTCGTTCTTCCGCGACAAGGTCGTCACGGTCGTCGGCGGCGGCGACTCGGCGCTCGAGGAGGCGACGTTCATCAGCCGCTTCGCGAGCAAGGTCTACCTCGTCCACCGGCGCGAGGAGTTCCGCGCCTCGCCGATCATGGTCGACCGCGCCCGGACGACCGCGAACATCGAGTTCGTCCTCAACAAGGCGGTCGACGAGGTCCTCGGCGACGGCAAGGTCACCGCGCGTGCGGCTCCGCGACACGATCACGGGCGAGCTGAGCGAGATCGAGACCGACGGCTTCTTCGTCGCGATCGGCCACGACCCCAACACGGCGCTGTTCCTCGAGCAGCTCGATCACGAGGAAGACTCGGGCTACCTGATCACCAAGGGCAAGACGACCGAGACGAACATCGCGGGCGTCTTCGCCGCCGGCGACGTCCAGGACCACACCTACCGGCAGGCCGTCACCGCGGCCGGCTCCGGGTGTGCGGCCGCGCTCGACGCGGAGCGGTTCCTGAGCGAGCAGCGCCACGCGGCGCTCGCCGCTGCCGGCAGCTGATCGTTGAGGGCCGCCCCTTGCGGGACGGCCCTCGTCTTGCTCGTTCTGGTTGGGGCGGTGGGAAGTCCGACCGTCCCGGCTTACGACGGCGTGTAGAGCAAGGCGCTCTGGTTCGACGAGGCGAGGACGCGCGACATTCTAGATCGCGCCGCGCTGGGCGGTCGGCGCCTTCCGCTACCACGACCGTACGAGGGTCGCGAGCGAAGGGCCGCGTTCAGGCGTCCCTGTAGCCTCCTGCTGATGAACGACACTGTCGCCTCGCCGCCATCGTCGTGGCGCGCGGCAGCCCTCGTCGGAGTCCTCTCTGCCTCGCTCGGCCTGATCACCCTCGGCCGCAAGTCGTTCTGGTTCGACGAGACGTACGACGCGGGAAACATCCGCGGGTCGTGGCACCACGTCGTCGGGCTGATCAAGCACACCGAGATGAGCCAGTCGGCCTACCTCGTCCTGCTGAAGCCGTGGGGTGCGCTCACGGCGAACGACGAGCTGTGGCTCCGGTTGCCGTCGGTCGTCGCCGCCGCCCTTGCGGCAGCGCTCCTCGTCGTTCTCGGGACCCGCCTCTTCGACCGCACGACCGGCATCGTTGCAGGCGTCTTTCTCGCCACCAACGAGCTCGTCCTGCAGTGGTCGCAGGAGGTCCGTACCTACGCCCTCGTGACGTTCGCGGTCGTCCTCGCCACCCTTCTGTTCGTCCGGGCGCTCGACGATCCGAGCCGGCTCAACTGGCTCCTGTACGCGTCGGTCGCCGCGTTCGCCGTGTACTGCCACTTCTGGGCGGGATTCGTCATCGCGACGCACGCAGTCAGCCTGCCGTTCGCGCCGCAACGGCCGTCGCGGCGGCGGGTCGTGGAAGCGGCCATCGTCTTCGTCGTGCTGATCGGCCCGGCTCTGTACTTCACGATGCGCGCGGGCCGCGAGCAGCTCGAGTGGATCCCGGAGACCTCGTGGGACAACATGTACTACGTCCTTCGGCGAACGACGGGGCAGAACTGGCTCGCCGCAGCCCTCGCTGCCGGCGGCGTGATCGTCCTCGCCTATCGCGCGCGCACACGGGCGCGCTTCGACGAATGGCGCCTTGTGCTCGTGGCGGGTTGGATCTTCATCCCCGTCGTGCTCGGGATCGTCGTCTCCGAGGTTCGCCAGCCGATCGTCGTCGACCACTACGTGATCGTGATCACACCGGGTATCGCGCTCGCAGGAGCGCTGGTTGTCACGCTGGTCGCCCGGAGGCAACGGTCGGTCGCCGTCGTCGCGCTCGTGGCGGTGCTGGTCGTCTCGGGATACAGGGCCGTTCAGTGGTACCGCTCGGTGCCCGAAGACTGGCGTGCAGCCGCGGCGTACGTCCACCGAGCGCGTACCCCGGGCGACACCGTCGTGATCGCGCCGGACTGGGCCGTCTCCGCCTACACGTACTACGACCCCGAGACGCCGGTCACCACCTCCCCGCCGGCAGGGCGAGCCTTCGTCGTGATCAGAGTCGGCCGCGAGGGAAACCTGCAGGAGATTCGCGACGCGGCGATCGGCACGGCCCCGCGGCCGCTCCTGGAAGAGCGGCACTTCGGGAAGGGCGTCACAGTGCAGCTGCTCGGGCCGCCGTCTTCCTGACGGTCAGGTTCGCACGCGTGATTTTTTGTGGCGACCGAGGGCGCATGTAGCCTCGCGTCGTGACCGAGGGCATCGCCGCCACGGCACCCGCCGCAGACCCAAGCGCCACTGCCACGTTCGCGTGGCGGCTCGCGCCTGTCGGCGTCGCGCTCGCTGTCGCTCGCTCTCGGCGCCGTCGCGCTCGGGCACCGCTCGCTGACGGTCGACGAGGCCGCGTCCGCCGCTGCCGCGCAGGGCTCGCTCGGGACGGTGCTCTCGCGGATCGTCCACGACGATCCCGGCCAGGCCGGCGGGCTGCTGCTGCTCAAGCTCGTCCGCGACGATCGGCGACAGCGAGCTGGCACTGCGGCTGCCGTCCGCGATCGCGGTGGCGCTTGCCGCCGGGTTGCTCGTCGTTCTCGGCACGATGCTGCTCGAGCGGGTCGGCGGGCTCGTCGCCGGTCTCGCGTTCGCGGTCAACGCGGGTGTGATCGAGGCGTCTCGGGAGGCGCGCCCGTACGCGCTCGGGCTGCTCGGGGTCGTGCTCGCGACCCTCCTCTTCGTGTTCGCGCTCGAGCGCGGCGGCGGCTGGCGCTGGATTCCGTATGCCGTGATCGCGGCCGCCCTGCCGCTCACCCACCCACTCGCGGCGTCGGTGCTCGCGGCCCACGGCGCGGCGCTGATCGCGCTGCGCGAGCGGCCGGATCTGCGGCGGGCAGGCATTGCGCTCGTCGCGGGGACGGTGGTTGCCGGAGCTCTGCTCGCGTGGATGGCCGCCGATCGCTTCGACGCGCCCGACGGCGCCGGAACGCTCGATCTCGCCGGCCTCGGCCACGGGCTCGTCGCACGCGATCGGCAGGAACCCCGTGCTCGTGATCGCCGCGGCGGCGGGCCTCTACGCGCTGTTCGCGCTTCGCGGTGCGCCGCCCGGCCGCTGGCGTGGCGTGCTCGTCGCAGCGCTGATCGCGGCGCCGCTCGTCGCGCTGCTGCTCGCTGCGCTCGCGCTGCCGGTGTTCACGGGTGCGCTCGTCCTCTGCGCGCCGGGACTCGCGCTCGCCGCCGGGGCGGTGGTGCCGCTTCTGTCGCCGGTGCGGGGCCTCGTCTGGGCGGGTGTCGCGTTGCTGCTGGTGTCATCCGCGCTGACGGCGGCCGATCGTCTCCGGCAGGCGCCCGACCAGGACTGGCGCGCGCTCGCCGTGGCGGTGAAGCGCGTGCGGGCCGACAACGAGACGGTCGTCGTCGTGCCGGCGCGCGCGCGGGCGGTCGTCGCGTACTACGCGCCGGATCTGCCGCTCGTCGGCCACGTCCGTGGATCGGGCGGCTGGGTCGCCGTCGTCGCCGACACGCCGGACGGTGCGATCGCCGCAGCGCGTCCGGTCGTCACGCACACCGCGCTACGCGCTGCTGCGCCAGTTCGCCTACGGCGACGGGTTGCGGTTGCAGCACTGGGTGCGGCCGTAGACAGGCTCGGGTGGTTGGGTGAGGGATGAGGCTTCAGACTCACCCGCAGTGCCACCGAGGTCGACGAGCGGGTAGAGGCTGAAGCCTCACCCCGGTCGGGTTGAGCCTCATACCGGCGGATCGTCAGTGCAGCCGGCTCGACGGGCACAGATCCTCGATCACGCACACCTCGCAGCGCGGCTTGCGGGCGTCGCAGACGCGCCGCCCGTGCCAGATCACGAGGTGCGGGAACCGGTGCCAGTCGGCCTTCGGCACGATCTTCACGAGGTCGCGCTCGATCTTGACCGGATCCTCCTCGCGCGTCAGCGCGAGCCGCTGCGAGATCCGGCGCACGTGCGTGTCGACGACGATGCCCTGCGCATCCCCGAGCTCGGCCGCGACGACGTTCGCCGTCTTGCGCGCGACGCCCGGCAGCCGCAGCAGCTCGGGGATCGTGCGCGGCACCTGCCCGTCGAACTCCTCGATCAGCATCCGCATCGCACCGCGGATCGACTTCGTCTTCTGCCGGTAGAAGCCGGTCTGGAAGATGTCCTGCTCGAGCTCCTCGACCGGCACCGCGAGGTAGTCCTCCGGCTTCCGGTACTTGACGAAGAGCTTCTCGGTGACGCGGTTGACGTTCACGTCGGTCGTCTGCGCCGAGAGCATCACGGAGATCAGCAGCTCGACGTCGCTGCCGAAATGGAGCGCGATCTCGGCGTCGGAATGCGCCTCGGCGAGTCCGCTCGATGATCGGGCCGATCCGCTGCTTCCGCGTCCCGAGGCCGCGGCGCCGCGCCTCGGCGACGAAGCTACGCGCCACGGAGGCTCTCGAAGTACGCGGATACCTCGTCGGGCGGAGGCGGCTCGAGCAGGTTCTCGGCGTGCTCCTCGGCGTCCGGGAAGCCGGTCGCCCGGATCGCGGCGGCTGCGCTCTCGATGTCGTAGTCGGTGCGAAGAAGCTCGACATCGTCCCCGAGCAAGGCCCAGAACGCGCCCTGGCGCCCCTCGTACGGCCTGCCGACGCTGCCGGCGACGACGAACCGGTGGTCGCCGGCGACCCGGTCGACCTGCATATGCGTGTGCCCGGCCACGACGAGGCGCGTCGGAGCGTCTGCGAGCACCGCCGCGAGCTCGTCGTCGGGCGTCAGCCGCGTGACGAGATCGTCGTCGAAGCGCGGCGTTGCGTGACAGAACGTCGCCCCACCGGCGACGTCGAGCTCGACCGTGAGCGGCCACTCGGCAATCGCGGCCAGGCGCTCGTCACCGAGCTCGGCCGCGCACCACGCCGCCTCCGAACTCCTCGTTCCGCTCGAGGACGTTGCGATCCGCGTTTCCACGCACGAACCGCACCCGAGAGCCGTAGCCCGAGAGCAGGTCGAGGCATGCCGACGGCATCGGCCCTGCGACGAGGTCACCGCCGCTGACGATCAGATCGACCTCGGCGAGCCGCGGATCGGCAAGCACGGCCTCGAGCGCCGGCAGGTTGCCGTGGACGTCGTACAGCGCTGCGACCCGCATGGCCCGGAGGCTACTCGGCCGAGGCGTACTCGGGCTCGTACGCGCCCTCGTCGCCGCCGCCGAGCCGCGGCCCGGCGCAGACGACGTTGAGCGCCGGGCATCCCGAGCAGGCGAAGGCGCTCGGCGTCGGCCGGAAGTCGCCCGCGCGGATCCGGGCGATCGAGGCGCTGAGCACGGCCTCGAGCCGCGGAGCGTCCTCGGCCGTGAAGGTCCTCGAGACGACGGCGTCCGGATCCTCGAGGAAGTGGTAGACGACCTCGACCTCGGTCGCGCCGGCGCGCAGGCAGGCGATCGCGTAGACGATCTGCTGGGTGAGGTACTCCTCCTCGACGATCTCCGCCGGGTCGCGTCCCAGGAGCGCGTTGGTCTTGTAGTCGAGCACGAGCGCGCGCTCGCCCTCGAGCCAGAGGACGTCGAGCCGGCCGTTGACGAGCACCTCGTCGAGCTCGAACGCGAACGGCCGCTCGGGCCTGACGCCGCGCAGCCCGGCGATCCGCGCGGCGAGCGCCGAGCCCGTGTACGAGCGCACGAGCTCGCCGATGCGGGCGATCTCCTCGGCCGACACGGTCGGGTACCAGCCCCGGACGACCAGCTCGAGCTCGACGTCACCCGGCGCCACCGGGCTCGCCAGGTCGACGAGCTCGAGCAGCCGGTGCACGGCGTCGCCGATCTCGGTGGGATGGAGGCCGCCAGCGCCCGTCGCCACCGAGGCGCGGCTCCCACGGCGCCGGCTGCATGCCGACGATGCGCTCCGCGTAGTAGCGGTAGCCGCAGCGGTCGAACAGCGAGATCGCGCTGTACGAGAGCCGCGCGACGCGCGCGAGCGGCGGCGCCGGGATCTCGACGAGCTCGCGCAGACGCGGCGCAGGAGCCGGGATCTTCTCGCCGGCGCCTTCGAAGAGGACGAGCTGGCCCTCCTCGTCGGCGCGCGCCGGCTCGGCCACCGGCGCAGCCGCCTCGGCCGAGGCGGGGTCGAAGCGGTCGATCCGCAGCACGACGGCGGCGTTGCCTCGCTCGACCTCGACGGGGCCGGAGGCTTCGGCGCGATCGAGCTCCTCCCCCAGTCCGAGCCGCTTGAGCACCCAGCCGATCGGCGTGCGGTCGTCGCGCTCGCTCGAGCGGTCGACCGAGCCGGACACGATCAGCCGGTCCATCGCCCGGGTCATCGCGACGTAGTAGAGGCGCAGCCGCTCCGCGTCCTCGGCCTCGTCCTGCGTCTCCTTGACGGCCTGGTACGAGGTCGTGCTGACGCGCGTGCCGGTGCTCGGATGCGCGACCTTGAACCCGAAGCGCCCGTCGGAGAGGCAGAGGATCTCGTCGGTGCGCGAGCGCTCGCGACCGGCATCGGCCACGACCACGACCTTGAACTCGAGCCCCTTGGCGGCATGGATCGTGAGCAGCCGCACGGCGTCGGCGCCCTCCTCCTCCGAGACCGCGTCGCGCTCGGGCGCGCCGACGGCGTCCTGCTCGGCGACGAACCGGATGAAGCCCTCGATGTCGGGGCCGCGCAGCTCCTCGTACGACCGCGCCAGCCGCGCGAGCTTGCGGAGGTTCGCGTAGCGGCGCTGCCCGTCGCGGCGCGTCAGCACGGCCAGGTCGTAGTCGTGCTCGACGAGGATGCGCTCGCAGAGCAGCTCCAGCGAGAGCCGCGTCGAGCTCTCGACCAGCCGCTCGTAGCGCTGCAGGAAGGCGCGCACGAGGCGCCGGTCGTCCTCGGCGAGGTCGGGCGGCAGCGTGCGCTCGATGCCCTTGAAGATCGGGCGCTTCTCGGCGTTCGCGCGGATGAGGACGAGCGCGTCGTTCGAGACGCCCACGAACGGCGACGCGAGCACGGTGAGCAACGCCTCGTCGTCGTAGCGGTTCTGGAGCAGGCGCAGGTAGTGGAGCAGGTCGACGACCTGCTGCTGCCCGAAGTAGCGGCGACCGGTCATCCGGATCGTCGGCAGGTCGAGCGGCGCGCAGCTCCTCCTCGAACCACTCGGCGTCGGTTCCGGCTGCGAAGAGGAGCACGATCTCGCCCGGCGTCGCCGCACCCGCGTCGACGAGCTCGCGCACGCGGCGGGCGACGTGCCGCGCCTCGGCGCGGCGCCACTGGACGCCCGAGTCCGCGTACGACGCCTTGTCGGTGACGAGCAGCTCGAACGGCGTCCCGAAGACCGGATCGCCGTAGCCACCGGCGGGCGCGAGCTCCTGGAAGCTCTCGCCGAACTCGTCGTCGAACAGCTGGTTGACGGCGGCGAGCACCTCCGGCCGCGAGCGGTAGTTGAGCGTCAGCGGCAGCACCTGCGGCGCCGCCTCGCGGCGGCCACGGAACACCGAGACATCGGCGTGACGGAAGCCGTAGATCGACTGGAACTCGTCGCCGACGAAGAACAGCTCCTTGGTCGGGCCGGCGCAGAGCAGGTCGACGAGGTCGGTCTGGAGGCTGTTCGTGTCCTGGAACTCGTCGACCATGATCGAGCGGAAGCGGAGCTGCTCGACCTCCCGGATCGAGTCGTTCTCGCGCAGCAGCTTGCGGGCACGGAGCTGCAGGTCCTCGAAGTCGAGCGCCGACTCGCGATCCTTGGCCTCGGTGTAGGCGGCGGCGAAGCCGGTGAGCAGCTCCTGGAGCAGCTCGCGGTCGCGCGAGGCCAGCTCCTCGAGCGCGAGCGCCCGCACCGCCTTCCGGGCATCGCTGAAGGCAGCGGCACGCGCGCCGCGGACCGTGGACTCGGGAAGCTCGATGAGGCGCTCCGGCAGCCGCGTCGTCTGGAGCAGGTCGAGCACGTCGCGCGCGGCCGAGCGCATCGTGTCGGTCGCCTTGTCGTCGGCCAGGATCGACGTCCGCCTCGACGACCAGCGCGGCGACGGCGTCGGGGAGGCTCTCGCGCAACCCCGGCTCGAGGATCAGCTTGCGTCCCGCCGAGCGCAGCGTGTCGTAGACGCTCACCAGCATCTTGCGGAGCCCGGCTGCCTTGTAGGTCGCGAGCAGCTGCCAGCGATCGGGCTCGTCGGCGGCGCAGAACGCGTCGAGGGCCGCGTTGAACGCCTCGCCCTGCAGCACGCGCGCCTGCGACTCGTCGAGCACGCGGAACCGCGGGTCGATGCCGGCGGCGAGCGGGTACGCGGTCAGGAGCCGGCGGCAGAAGCCGTGGATCGTCGAGATCCAGGCGCCGTCGAGGTCGCGCGCCAGATCGGGCCGCTCGAGCTCGAGCAGCCGGGCCCGGATCCTGCGCGCGAAGCTCGCCGGCGGCGCGGTCGGTGTAGGTGATGACGAGCAGCGAGTCGACGTCGAGGCCGTCGTCGATCACCGAGCGGGCGAACCGCTCGACGAGCACGGTCGTCTTCCCCGTGCCGGCGCCGGCGGAGACGAAGGTCGAGCCGCGGGCGTCGATCGCCGCCTGCTGCTGGGGGTTCGGGGGCGTCATGCGGCGACGCCTCAACCGGCGACCGGCTGAGCCGGCCACCTCCGCACGGCGGTCGGCGACCGGCTGAAGCCGGCCACCGGCCGGCGAGGCTGCAGCCGGTCACCGGCTGCGGCTACGTCGCCTGTGCACCGCTCACGGGCGCTCCTTGCGGCAGATGCGCCAGAGGTCGCACCAGGCCGGGCACTCGCCGCCGCGCGGGTCGTGGATCACGTCGCCGCCGCGGATGCGCTCGGCCAGGACGACCGCCGACGCGCGCGCGTGCTCGATCTCGGCCTCGAACTCCGGCCCGTCGAGGTAGTCGCCCGACGCGAACCCCGGCACCTGCTCGTCGCCCGCACGCAGCATCCCGCGCGGCGCGACGGCCGCCGCCGAGCGGCATGTAGACGCCGCCCATCGGCTCGAGCCCGATCCGGTCGCGCAGCACGAGCAGGTAGAGCGGGATCTGGAGACGCGCCTCGTCGTGGATCTGCGTGGCCGACGGTGCCGCGCCCGACTTGTAGTCGACGACGATCCCCCGCGCGCTGTGCGGATCGACGTCGACGCGGTCGATCTTGCCGCCGACCGCCACGCCCGGCGCGAGCTCGTAGTCCTTGAACGAGACCTCGAGCTCGCGCGGCACGAACGTCGAGCTCGCCGCCGCCTCGGCCCGCACGAGCTGCTCGAGGTCGCGCTGCAGGCCCTGCCCGAGCTCGCGGCGCTGCAGGTCGTCGGCATCGATGCGAAGACCCGAATCGAGCGCGCTCTGCGACGCAGCGGTGCATGAGCTCGACTGCGGCCTCGACGTTCGCCGGCGTCACACGCTCGGCGCCGGGGATCTCCGCCGGCAACTGCTTGTAGAAGCGCTGCAGCGCAACGTGCGCGATCGAGCCGCGCATCATCGGGTCGATCGCCTGGTCGATCCCGCCCGGGCGGAGGTAGCGCTCGACGAACCAGGCCGAGGAGCAGCCCGCCATCCGCTCGAGGTCGGTGACCCTGAACGTCTCGCGGCTCGCGAGCAGCGCCAGAGCGCGTGGATGACGGACGGCCGTCGGCCGCGAGAAGGCCGCCACGCGCGCGACCGAGCTTGCGCTGCCACCCGTTCGCATACGCGAGCGCGTTGGCCTCGCGCGGATCGTCGGCGGCGAGCCGGGCGAGCGAGCGCAGCCGCTCGCGCTCGGTCGGAGCCGACTCGATCGGCCACGTGAGCCGCGCGAGCGGGCGCCTCGTCGTGTGGCGGCGCACGTCGTCGGCGTCGAAGAGCTCGCACACGGCCTCCCAGAACGGGCTCGGCTCGCGCGGTGAGCCGTCGTCGGTGGCCGCCTCGCGCACGAGCGTGAGCAGGCGCCGCGGTCGCGTGCAGGCGGTGTAGAAGAGGTAGCGGTCGCGGCTCGCCGCGTCGGGCCGCTGGAGCCGTGCGCCACGGCCGGTGTCGAGCTCACGCCGCGTCTCGTCGTCGAAGAACGGCGACGTCGGATCGCGTCGCGGCAGCGAGCCCTGCTCGAGGCCGATCACGAAGACCGCCTCGAACCTCCGCGTGCGGGCGCGCTGGAGGTCGAGCACCGCGACGCGCCCAGGCTCGCCGGCTGCATCGCCGCGGACGGTGGCGCGGTCGAGCGCCGAGAGCACGTCCTCGGTGCGGATCGCGATCCCGGCCGCGTGCAGCCGCTCGAGCTCGTCGAGGATCGCGCCCGCCGCTTCGGCGGCGCGGAGATCGCGCTTGGCAGCGTGCGCTGACGGGAGGCGAGCCGAGGCCGTAGGCGTTTCGCGCCATCGCGAGCACGACGGCCCGCGCCGCAGCGAGCGGCGCCTCCTCGTCGGCGAGCAGCTCGAGCATCGGCAGCGGGCGCCCGGTGCGCAGCTTCGTCGTCTCCTCGACGGTGCGGTCGCCGCGGACGACCGCGCGCCCGCGCAGCCGGCCCTCGAGGAAGTCGACGTCGCTGCGGCCGAGGCCGGCGTACGGCGTCCGGAGGAACGAGAAGAGCTCGCGGCGGGTGCCGTTGCTCCAGGCGAAGCGGAGCAGCGAGAGCAGCGCCTGGCCGAACGCCGTCGACGCCAGGCGCGGCCGCGTCTCGATCGAGACGGGGACGCCGAGCGCGCCGAAGGCGGTCTCGATCGACGCGCGCGAGCGCTCGAGCGACGGGCAGACGATCGCGATCTCCTCCGGGGCGACGCCGTCGCGGACGAGCTCGAGCACGGTCTCGGCGACGAGCTCGAGCGTGGCCCGGCGGCCGGCTCCTTCGAGGAAGCGCATCGAGCTGTCGAGTGGTGCCGGCGTGGCGCTGTCGTCGAAGAGGTGGCGCTCGAGATGAGCAAGACCCGGCGGCAGGTAGGCGTCGGAGCCGGCGGCGAGCTCGACGATGTCGCCGCCGGCGAGTGCGCCGAGGTCGGCGACCGTCCGCGAGAGCGAGGCGAACGCCGCCCGGCCCGGCTCGTACGGGAGCGACACGTGCACCTCTCCCCGGGCCGCAAGCGCCTCGATCAGGCGCCATTCCGCGCCCGTCAGGTCCTCGAAGCCGTAGGCGAAGACCGGAGCACCGTTCCACGAGCCGAGCTCGCTCGTCAGGCGCTCGACCGCCCGCCGGCGAACCATGCCGCGATCGCGGACGGAGAGCCGCTCCAGCTCGGCGCGGTAGGCACGCGTGAGCTCGGCCAGTCCCGGGCCGAGATCCTCGGGATCGAGGAGGCTGGCCTCGATCTCGGTGAGCGCGCCGGCGAGCGAGTCGGCGAAGCCGGCGAAGCGCGCCGACGGCCCGAGCGAGCCCGGCGGCGCCGCGGCGATGAGGTGCCGAAGCACGATCGTTGCGCTCCGCATCGCCGATCGTCCGCGGCGCCGGCTGCCGTCGCCCGCGAGGAACGCGAACAGCGTGTCGAACGTGCCGACGGTGCCCGCGAGCAGCGCTCCACCGCGGCCCGCGAGCTCGCGCTCGACGCGATCGACGTCGACGCGATTCGGGACGATCAGCCAGGGATCACGATCGAGGGCGGCGACGAACCGGTCGAGCAGAAGCGCGACCTTGCCGGCATGTGCCGGGCCAACGACGAGCGAGAGACCCATCAGCCCATCGTAGTCCGGGCCTTTGCGGCTGCTTCCTTACGCGGGAACGCATCGCCGCAAACTGCGGCAGGCGGGAACCCGGTGGAGAGGCTGAAGCCTCTCCCGCGCGTGAGGCGTGGGGAGAGGCTCTCGCCTCACCCCTAGGCTCGCGTAGGCTCACCGCCCGCGCGCTCTACGCAGCAGCCTTGGGCTTGCGACCACGCCGCGCGACGGCGTTCCCGGGCATCGTGCCGGCGCAGCCGTCGCAGAGATCGGCCGCCTTCGCGCCGCGGCGGGCGTCGTTGAACGTGACGCGCATCACTGCGCCCCGGCCCTCTTCGACCTCGGTGCCGCAGTTGTCGCAGACGAGAATCGTCTTTCGTGCCATGATCATTCCTCTCGGTCGATGCGCATGGAATACGCACGACATATGTGTAGTTCGACTGAATTGTTTGCGCGCTATTTTACGCGATAATTCCGCGAGTCGTCAAACAGTCGGTGCGGCACGACAGCCACACCGCGAATGTCAGGCGCTCTCAGACAGCGATCGGAAGCGGCTCGGCAGCCACGATCTCGCCTGCCGCATACGCGGCCACGAATGCGTCTGCAACAGTCGGATCGAACTGGGAGCCCGAGCACCGCTCGACCTCCGCGACTGCGCCGTCGAAGGCGCGGGCATCGCAGTACGGCCTCGACGACGTCATCGCGTCGAACGAGTCGGCGACGGCGAGCAGCCGGCCCTCGATCGGGATCTCGTGCCCGGCACGGCGCGTCGGGTAGCCGCTGCCGTCCCAGCGCTCGTGGTGGAACAGCACGTACGGCAAGCGCAGGCGCGAGCGACGGGATGCCCGCGATCAGCCAGGCACCCTCGACCGGATGGGCGCGCACCTCGGCGAGCTCGCCGTCGTCGAGCCGACCAGGCTTGCTGAGAACGTCGGAGCGGACGTTGACCTTGCCGACGTCGTGGAGCGCTGCGCCGAGCCGGAGATCCTCGAGCGCCGTGTCGGTCCAGCCGAGCCGGCGCGCCACCGCCTCGGCGTGCGAGGCCGACGCGCGAGGCGTGGCCCTCGAGCGAGGGGTCGCAAACGCTCATCGCGGCGGTGAAGATCGAGAGCCGAGTCACGTTCGGTGAGGTTCCTCCCACAGTCCCAAATCCCTTCCCGTAGATTCTGGTGATGCGCATTGCCGTCCCCCGAGAGGCTGCCGCCGGCGAAGGCCGGGTCGCGCTCGTGCCCGAAACCGTCGGCCGGCTGGTCGCGGACGGGTTCGAGGTCGTCGTCGAGCGCGGCGCCGGCGCGGCCGCCGGCTACCCCGACGAGGGCTACGCCGAGGCGGGCGCGACGCTGCGCGAGGCGGGCGGCCTGCTCGAGGGCGTCGACACGATCGTCAGGGTGGCGCGGCCGACGCCGGACGAGGTCTCGGCGATGGCGCCGGGGACGGTGCTGATCGGATTCCTCTCCCCGCTGACCGACGCCGAGGGCATCGAGCGCCTCGCGCCGCCAGGGCGTCGTCGCGTTCGCGATGGAGTCCGTGCCGCGGATCTCGCGCGCCCAGTCGATGGACGCGCTCTCCTCGCAGGCGAACGTCGCCGGCTACAAGGCGGTGCTGATCGCCGCCGACCGCGTGCCCAGGCTCTTCCCGATGCTGATGACGGCGGCCGGCACGATCGCGCCCGCCCGCGTCCTGATCATGGGCGCCGGCGTCGCGGGCCTGCAGGCGATCGCGACCGCTCGGCGGCTCGGCGCGGTCGTCTCCGCGTTCGACGTGCGCCCGGCGGTGAAGGAGCAGGTGGAGTCGCTCGGCGCCCGGTTCCTCGAGCTCGGCGTGCAGGGCGAGGAGACCGAGGGCGGCTACGCGAAGGAGCTCACGCCCGAGCAGCAGGCGGCCCAGCAGGCGGCGCTCGAGGAGCGGCTGCCCGACTTCGACGTCGTGATCACGACCGCGCTGATCCCCGGCCGTCCCGCTCCGAAGCTGATCCCCGCCTCCGCCGTCGCGAACATGCGCCCCGGCAGCTGCATCGTCGATCTCGCCGCCGAGGCCGGCGGCAACTGCGAGCTCACGCAGCCCGGCATCGAGACCGTGCGCGAAGGCGTCACGATCGTCGGCTTCACGAACCTGCCCTCGATGATGTCGTTCCACGCGAGCCAGCTCTACTCCCGCAACGTGCTCTCGCTGCTGCAGCACCTCGCACCGGGCGGCGAGCTCGCGCTCGACTTCGCGACGAGATCACCGCCGGCGCCTGCGTCGCCGGCAAGCCCGAGGTCGCCGCCGCACCGAGCCTGCCGCCGCACCGGATCCGGCCCCCGACGCTCCCGAGGAGGAATCAGCGTGAACCTCTCGCTCGTGATCGAGCTCACCATCCTCGCGCTCGCGATCTTCCTCGGCTTCGAGGTGATCTCGAAGGTGCCGGCGATGCTGCACACGCCGCTGATGTCCGGGACGAACTTCATCCACGGCATCGTCATCGTCGGCGCGATCATCGTGCTCGGCGAGGCCGACGACACGTTCCTGCAGGTGATCGGCTTCATCGCGATGGTGCTCGCGACGGCGAACGTCGTCGGCGGCTGGTTCGTCACCGACCGCATGCTCGAGATGTTCAAGAAGCGCCCCGAGCCGAAGAAGGAGAGCACGGACACGTGATCGCCGTGATCTCCCCCAGCTCGAACCTGATCGGGCTGCTCTACCTCGTCACGATCATCTGCTTCATCTTCGCGCTGCGCTTCCTCTCGTCGCCCAAGCACGCGCGGCGCGGGAACTGGATCGGCGGCGTCGGCATGATCCTCGCGATCGCGAGCACGCTGCTGCTCGACGGCATCGGCAACTGGGCGTTGATCATCATCGCCGGCGTGATCGGCGCCGTGCGTCGGCCTCGTCGGCGCGCGCACGGTGAAGATGACCGCGATGCCGCAGATGGTGGCCCTGTTCAACGGGGTCGGCGGCGGCGCTGCGGCGCTCGTCGCGCTGGCCGAGTTCCACATCGCGACTGCGGGCCTCGCGACGACGGCCTCGGTCTCGACCGTCCTCTCGGCGCTGATCGGCTCGATCTCCTTCGCGGGCTCGATGATCGCGTTCGCGAAGCTGCAGGAGCTCCTCAGCGGGCGGCCGATCACGTTCCCCGGCCAGAACATCTTCAACATCGCCGTTCTGGCTCGCCACCGTCGCCCTCGGCGTCGCGCTCGTGGCCGGCGTGCACGACCAGTGGGTGCTGTGGCTCCTCGTCGGGCTCGCGCTGCTCTTCGGCATCCTGTTCGTGCTGCCGATCGGCGGCGCCGACATGCCGGTCGTGATCTCGCTGCTCAACGCCTTCACCGGCCTCGCCGCGTCGGCGACCGGCTTCGTGCTCTCGAACACCGTCCTGATCGTGGCCGGGATGCTCGTCGGCGCCTCCGGGACGATGCTGACGCTGCTGATGGCGAAGGCGATGAACCGCTCGGTCACGAACGTGCTCTTCGGGGCGTTCGGGCAGATCCAGAGCGGCGCCGGCACGGGGATGCGCGCCGACGACGGGCGCACCGTCCGCGCGACGACGCCCGAGGACGTCGCCGTGCAGCTCTCGTTCGCCCGCAAGGTCGTCGTCGTCCCCGGCTACGGCATGGCCGTGGCGCAGGCGCAGCACGACGTGCGCCAGCTGGCCGAGCTGCTCGAGGAGAAGGGCGTCGAGGTCAAGTACGCGATCCACCCCGTCGCCGGCCGCATGCCGGGGCACATGAACGTCCTCCTCGCCGAGGCGAACGTGCCCGTACGACGTGCTCAAGGAGATGGACGAGATCAACCCCGAGTTCCCGCAGACCGACGTGGCGCTCGTGATCGGCGCCAACGACGTCACGAACCCGGCGGCGCGGCACGACACGTCGAGCCCGATCTACGGGATGCCGATCCTCGACGTCGACAAGGCGGCGAGCGTGATCGTGATGAAGCGCTCGATGAACCCCGGCTTCGCCGGCATCGACAACGAGCTCTACCTCGAGCCGCAGACGACGATGCTGTTCGGCGACGCCAAGGACTCGGTCGTCAAGCTGATCGCGGCCGTCAAGAACACGTAGGTGCGTGAGCAGAGTGACTGGGAGGCTAAGTCTCACCCCATCCCTAGACTCTCAGCAGTGTCCGAGACGATCACCACCGAGGCAGAGCTCCGCGATGTGATCGGCTCGACGACGCCGGTCGTCCAGTCGAAGATCAGCGACAGCGTCAACGAGCTGACACGCCAGTTCATCGAGCGCTCGCCGTTCATGCTGCTCGCGACCTCCTCCGCCGACGGCACCTGCGACGTGAGCCCGCGCGGCGACCCGGCCGGCTTCGTCCACATCGTCGACGAGCGCACGCTGCTCGATCCCGGAGCGGCCGGGCAACAAGCTCGCCGACTCGCTCCGCAACGTCCTCGCGAACCCGCACGTCGGGCTGCTGTTCCTCATCCCCGGCGTCGGCGACACGCTCCGCGTCAACGGCCGCGCGATGCTCACCACCGACGCCGCGCTGCTCGAGCCGCTGGCGGTCGAGGGCAAGACGCCGAAGCTCGGGCTCCTGGTCGATGTCGACGAGGTGTTCACCCATTGCTCGAAGGCGTTCATCCGGTCGGATCTCTGGAACCCGGAGCGGCACATCGAGCGCGACGAGCTGCCGAGCCAGGGCGAGATCCTGCACAGCCTCAACTCGACCGTCGACGCCGACCAGTACGACGTCGAGCGCGCCGAGCGCTACGCCCGGCGTGAAGGCATCTACTGAGCCTGTGACGGCGCCAGGCTGAAGCTCGGCGCTGCGTAGGAGCTCCAGAGCGCCGCGGCAACGGCGAGCCACAGGATGCCCGGCACGACGCAGCCACCAAGCGGCGCGAGCAGCACGCCGACGACCGTGCCCGCGAGCGCGAGCTCGAGCAGGCGACCGGGGATGTCACCCTCGTCACGTCGGGCCAGCACGAGCCACGCCATGCCGCCTGCCGCGACCGCGAGCGTGACGACGAGCATCGGCAGCCAGATCGACGAATCGGTCGTGAGCGCGCCTGCGACGGGGACGAGAGCCAGTGCGAGGCCGACGCGGGTCGTGATGACCGCGATCGCGCCGGCACGGCTGTGCAGGGGCGCGAAGACGCCGATCACCACGATGGCGGCGCCGAGCACGACGAGCGTGCCGTAACCGGCGAACGCGACGCCGCCGAGCGCGAGCAGGCTCTGAGCGCCGAACAGCAGCCCGACGGCCGCGACGAGCGCTGCTGCCCGTCCGGGTCGTGCGATGAGGGTGAACCAGTGCATGCATGCAGCTTGAACCGTCCGGTTGGCGCTGCCATCAGCCGTGGGGACGTTTCTGTCTCATTCCTAGGGAGGATTGTGCGATGTCTGGCTTCAGCCGGACGTCAGGGTTTCGCGCCGGCGGAACCCCACGTCCGGCTAAAGCCAGACATGCGGCCGAGCGGGTGGGGTTCCCGGCGGCGAACCGGCTGAGCCAGACATGCCGCCGAGCGGGTGCTCTAAGCTCCGCGTCGTGACCGTGCCATTCTTCTCCGGCGCCGACGTCGAGCGCGCTGTCTCGCCGCACGAGGCCTACGACGCGGTCACGGCAGCGTTCATCGCCCACGCCAAGGGCACCTGGACGATGCAGCCGAAGGTCTACGTCTCGGGCTCCGAGCACGGCGACTTCCGCGCCATGCCGGCGCTCGGCGACGGACATGCCGTTTTGAAATGGGTCACACGTTTCCCGGGGAACCCTCCCAAGGGCCTTCCCACGGTGACCGGGCTCGTGCTGCTCTCCGACACCGAGACGGGCGAGCTCCTCGCGCTGATGGACGCAGCGGCAGTGACGGCGCTCCGGACAGCGGCGGCAGCCGTGATCGCAGCCGAGACGCTGTGCCGGTCGGGCGCGGAATCGACCGCCGTGATCGGCTGCGGCGTCAACGGCGCCGAGACGGCGCGCATGTTCCGGGCGCTCGGAGGCGAGGTGCAGCTGTGGGACATCGATCCTGCGCGAGCGGCGTTCGTCGCCGATCGCCTCGGAGCAACCGTCGCGCCGTCGCAGCAGGAGGCGCTCGAGTGCGACATCGTCGTCACCGTCACCCCCGGCCGCGAGGTCCTCTTCCCGAGCGGCTCGCTCCGCGACGGGCAGCACGTGTCGATGATGGGCGCGGACGGCCCCGGCAAGGCCGAGGTCGCCGTCGGTGAGCTCGCGCGCGCCGATCTCTTCTGCGACGACTGGGAGCAGGCGAGCCACGGCGGCGAGCTCGCCGCCGGCGTCGTCGCGGGGGTCGTCACCCGCGACCGCGTGACCGACATCGGCCGCGTGCTCGCGGGCGACGCCGAGGGCCGCCGCAGCAGCCGCGACATCACGCTGTTCGACTCGACCGGGCTCGCGATCCAGGATCTCGCGATTGCCAAGGTCGCGGCCGCGAAGGCCGATCAGCTGGATCTGACGCGCCTCGAGCTCTAACCCTCCGGCAGCGTGTACTCCCACCCCTCGCGCCACTCGAACGGCGCGTCCACGAGCGTCTCCAGGGGCATCCCAAGCAGCGTGGTGTCGAGCGCCCAGCGGGTAGCGACGTGACCGATGAGCAGCACCCGCTGGCCTGACCGCTCGCGGGCGATCTCGTCGAGTGCTCCGGTGACGCGGGCGACGGCCTGGCGCCAGCTCTCGCCGCCCGGGAAGGGCTCGTCGAGCCGGCGGCGGCGCTCCGTGTCGAGCTGCGCCCGCGGCATCCCGTTCATGCTCCCGTAGTCGCACTCGCGGAGCCTCCAGTCGAGCGTGACCGGGATCCCCGACCCGTCGAACGCGATCCGGGCCGTCTCGACCGCCCGGTTGAGGTCGGAGGCCACCACGAGATCGATGCCGTCGTTTCGTCGGCGCTCGCCGAGCCGGCGCGCCTGCTCCCGACCGGTCTCGGAGAGCTCCCCACCGAGCCATCCGGTGGCCCTCCCGACCTCGTTGTCGACGCTCGTCGAGTGCGTCTCGTAGACCAGCTGCACGCTCATCGCCCACTCGGATACCACGAACCGAGCGACAGCCGCGACGGCACCAGGCGGGAATCCGGCTCGCCTGCGGGGCGTTTGAGCGAGTGTGACCGAGGTAACCGAGCTGCGAGTGGCGCTGACCGTGCCCGACTTCGACGAGGCGCTCGCGTTCTACCGCGACGCGCTCGGGCTCACCCAGATCGCCGACTGGAGCACCGACGGTGGCCGCGTCATCCTGCTCGATGCCGGGCGGGCGACGCTGGAGCTGTTCGACGAGGCGCAGGCTGCGACCGTCGACCAGATCGAAGCCGGGCGCCGCGTGTCGGGGACGGTCCGCTTCGCGCTCGAGGTCGCGGACAGCGAGTCGACGGCGGAGCGCCTGGTCGCTGCCGGCGCCGAGCGAGTCGCGGCGCCCGTGACGCCGCCCTGGGGTGGCCGCAACGCCCGCGTCAGAGCACCCGATGGGATGCAGCTGACGTTGTTCACGTCCGACTAGGCGCGCTCACCGATCGAGAAAGAGCGTGGCTCGATCCGCGTCGGCGTTCTGCGGATAGAGATCCGCGAGTCGAACCAGCTCGGGGATCTCGCTCGCGCCACCGCCCGGCGTCGGGGTTGCAGACCTCGACGACGTTGCCGCTCGGATCGTGGAGGTACATCTGGCACTCGCCGCCCGGCAGCTCGAACACCGCGTTGCCGTCGGCTGAGCGCGAGAGCACGCCGGCCGTCACGGCCCAGCGGTAGACGGCCCCGAAGTCGTCGACCTCGAGCGCGAAGTGACCGGCGCTCGGCTGCGGCGTTCTGGTCTCGGTGAGATGGAGCTGCAGCGATCCGGCCCGAAGCCAGACGACCGGCGGGCCGAAGGACGGAGCGGGGATGCGCTCGAGGCCGAATCCCTCCGCGTAGAAGCGGATTGCGGCGTCGAGGTCGTCGACCCGGATGCCGACATGGTTGAGCCCGGCGCGAACGGTCACGGTCGGTCGGTCTCGCCCGACTGCCGCGCCGCGAACTCGGCGCGAGCCTCCTCGACCGTCGGCGAGGCGAGACTCGCGTGCACCTTTGCACCGACGACCTGCGCGAGGGCAGCCTTGCGGCTGTCGGCCACCCAGCCGCCCTCTGCCGAGTGCCGCAAGCGTGCCTGCGGCGATCAGCCACCCGTCTCCGAGGTGCTCGTAGCTGAGGAGGACGGGGTCGAAGATCCGGTCTCTCGTCGCCTTCACGGCTTCGAGGACATCGCTCTTGCCGCGCATGGTCTCGGGGCCGGTCGCGTGGCTCCGAAACACGACGTCGTCTGCCAGCAGCTCGTCGAGGAGGGCGATGTTCCGTCGCGCGAGCGCGGTCAACATCGACTGGTAGACGGATTCGAGCCGCTGTTCGTTCGGGTCAAGCTGGTCGGTCATCAGGCGGGGAGATGGTAAACCACCGCGCGGGGGCCACATGCACTGTGCGCTCCCCGTCAGGGTCCGATGTCGGACCCCGGGCGAGGTAGTGCGGCGCGTCAGTCGTCCGCGTTCAGCAACCGCGCCGGGTCGAACGCGGCGGCGAACGGCTGCGTCGTACCCGTGACCGCCTCCGCGACCAGCTCGCCACAGGCGAAGCCGAGCACGTTGCCGTGACCCGAGTAGCCGCCGGCGACCCAGACGTCGTCGAGCCCCGGGACACGCCCGACGACCGGCAGGAAGTCCATCACCATCCCGAAGATGCCCGCCCACGCGTAGTCGACCCGCAGCTCGCGCCCCATCAGGTCGTTGACGAAGGCGTGCAAGCGCGGTCTGCACCGGGTCGGTGAGCTGCTCGTCGGCGGTGAACTCCGAGTCGAACGACACGTCGCGGAAGCCGCCGGCGACGATGCGCCCGTCCTCGGCCTGGTGCCAGTAGTCGAAGCCGTGCCGCCCGTAGTGCGGCACCTCGAAGAACCGCTCCGGGACCGGCTCCGTCGCGATCACCTGGCCGCGCGTCGGGATGATCAGCCCCTCGATCTCGCCCAGGAGGCCGCTCGGGTAGCCGTCGGTGCACACGACGACGGTTGCCCCGCCGAGCTCGTCGAGCGACTCGACGCGCGTGTGCTCGCGAATCTCGACGCCCGCCTCCGCAGCGAGGCCGGCGAGGCGACGCACCCAGCGCGCCGGCTGCAGCACGCCGTCGGGCACGTGGTGCAGCGCGGCCGTGAACCGGCCCTCGAGCGGAGGCTCGAAGCGCTCGATCCACTCCGCCGCGAAGCCGGCCGCGACGAGTGCCTCGTACTCGGCGCGCAGCTCGTCGCGCTCCTCCTCGTCGACCGCGAGCCGGAGCGAGCCGACGCGCCGAAACGAGTCGCCGGCGAGCGACTCGATCGTGTCGATCGCGCGCTCGGTCCACGCCATCATCGCCCGCGCGCTGTCCTCGCCGACCGACTCCGGCGGTGACGTCGAACGCGGCGGGCATGCCGCGCAGGGCAAAGCCGCCGTTGCGGCCGCTCGCGCCCTCGGCGATCCCACGTGCGTCGTAGAGCCGCACGCGCTTGCCTGCCTGGGCGAGCCGGAGCGCCGCGGCGCAGCCGGTGACGCCGCCGCCGACGACGACGACGTCCGGGCTCGTCGACGCGGGCCTCGGGACGCGGTGGCGACGGCTCGCTGAGCCAGTACGACGTCATCGGGGGATCCTACGAGCCTCTCGAGCCGCCAGGATGGCCGGGGCGCGTAGGATCGACCGAGGCGCGATGGCATCTTCGACAATGACGCAGATCGCCCGCCCCGCGCGCGGGATCCCTCGCGAGGCCGTCGCCGCCGCAGGCGTTGCCGCGACGCTCGCCGCCGCACTCGCCTGGCTCGGGCCGCCCGGGAGCGACTTCGCCGCGCACCTCTACCAGAGCGGGCTGTTCGACGATCACGGCTTCGCGATCTGGAACAACTTCTGGTACGCCGGCCGCTACAGCTTCGTCACCTACAGCCTCCTCTACTACCCGCTCGCCGCGCTGCTCGGGATCAAGCTGCTCGCGGTCGCGAGCATCGCAACGGCGGCGCTCGCGTTCGGCGTCGTCGCCTCGCGCGAGTGGGGGCCGGCGTCGCGCTGGTCGAACCGCTCCTTCGCGGTCGTCTGGGCGGGCGTCGTGCTCTCGGGCGCGTTCCCGTTCGCGCTCGGCATCGCGCTGGCGCTGCTCGCGCTGCTGGGCGCTGCAGGCCGGGCGGCGCGGGCCGCTTCGCGCTGCTCACGGTGCTCGTGCTGACGGCGAGCCCCGTCGCCTTCGTCCTGCTCGCCGTGATCCTCGCGGGCATCGGCCTCTCGCGGGCGCCGCGCCGGTCGGAGCTCGTGCTCCCGCTGACGACGCTCGCGCTCGCCGCGGCGGTCGAGCTCGTCCTGCTGCCGCCTCTTCCCCGCCGGCGGGCGCTTCCCGTTCTCGCTGCCCGAGTTCGCGGCCGCGTGCGTGTTCTGCGGGCTCGGGATCGTGCTCACCTGGCGCGTCGCCGCGGCCGGCGTGCTGCGCTGGATGTACGTCGTCTACCTCGTCGCCTGCACCGCCGCCTACCTCGTTCCGTCGAGCCTCGGCGAGAACATCGCCCGGCTCCGCTACGCGGCGATCCCGATCGCGATCCTCGACGCTCTCGCTGCGCCGCTGGCGACCGCTGCCCGTTGCGCTCTTCGCACTCGACGCTCGCCGTCGCCTGGAACCTCACGCCGCTCGCCGGCGAGCTTCGTCAAGACGAGCGCCGACCCGGCCGCGAACGCCGCCTACTGGGCGCCGGCCGTCGGCTTCCTCCGCGAGAACCTCTCGCCGTCGTACCGCGTCGAGGCGGTCGACACCGTCGGCCACTGGCCCGCCGCCTACCTCCCCGCCGCCGGCATCCCGATCGCGCGCGGCTGGTTCCGGCAGGACGACTTCCCGCGCAACGACCTGCTCTACGCGAAGCTCGACCGCGCGCGCTATCTCGCGTGGCTCCGGTCGCTCGGCGTGCGCTACGTCGTGCTGCCCGACGCGCCGCTCGACTACAGCGCCAAGGACGGAGGCGGCGCTGATCGCCGGCGGGCGCTCCGGCCTCGTGCCGGTGTTCCGGTCGGCGCACACGACGATCTACGCCGTGCCGTCACCGCGGCCGATCGTGACCGGGCCGGGCCGCGCCGAGGTGCTCGCGTTCGGCCAGCACCGGATCACTGTCGCGGTCGCGCGCCCCGGCCGCTACCGCATCGCGACGAACTGGTCGCCGTACTGGACGACGGGTGCCGGCTGCCTCTCGCGCGGCGACGACGGACACGGTGCGGCTGACGACCACGCGGGCCGGCATCGTGCGGCTCGACCTGTCGGTCAATGCGCGGGGTGCTCTTGTGGCTCTGGAAGGCGGCTCGAAGCCTCAGTGCGCTCGCTGACGCGGCTCGCGCGACGCGCGTCTCCGCCCAGGCCGTGAGCGCCAGGCAGCCGAGCGCGCCGTAGCCGAGCACGTCGACGGGCGTGTCGTTGACGAGCAGCGACACGCCGATCGCGACGAGCATGGCGACGATCGCCGGCTGCTCGCGGCCGCGGATGCCGAGCCAGGCGAGGCCGCCGAGCGACAGGAGGCAGAGGAACGCCGTGTGCCCCGCCGACGTGGCTCCGGCCCACGAGATCCGCAGCCGCCGGTCGAGGTCGTCGAACAGCGTGCCGGGGCCGCCGCCGACGGCGTCGGTGACGTGGCTCGAGCCGCCGAGCAGCGCATCGATGCCGACGATCGCGAGCCCGATCGCGAGCACGCCGACGATGCCGAGCGACGATCCTCGCCGGCGTGAGCCGGACGCGGGCGAGCCCCGCGAGCAGCACGGCGAACGCCGCCGTCGACGACGAGGAGCCCGCCCCCGTCCGCCCCGGCGCGGCTCCAGCCGACGAGCACGAGGAGCAGCAGCCCGATCGCGGCGGCGCCGAGCGACGCCTGCTGCCGCCGCAGCGGCGAGTGACGGCGCGAGCAGGAGCGTCTCGACCTCGTTCGTGACGCCGTAGAACCGGCCGCCGCCGTCGGGATGCGGGCCGATCGCCGCCAGCGCGTTGATCTCCGGCCAGGCCGCGAGGACGACGAGGAACGCCACGCAGGAAGCACGACGACCGCGGGCACGAGCAGCGCCGGGTCGGAGCGCGAGCAGCAACGAGCCGACGCCGGTGACGACCGCGAGGATCGACGATCACGGCCGACGGCTCGTCGACGCCGACCGCGCGGAGGACGAGCGCCGTCCCGAGCGCGACCGGCGCGACGAGCACGGCGGCACGGCCCGCCAGCGAGCGGCCGCGCGAGGATCCCGAGCGCGGCGAACGCGACGAGCCAGCCGACGAGCACGAGCGTCGCGCCCGTGCGCGCGTCGTGCGCGCGCGCGCAGCCGCACGTCGAGCCGGGCGAGCGTCGCGGCTGCGTCGCTGATCGGCGCGGGACCGGATCGGCGGCTTCTCGCCGCGCTGCGATCGCCTTCGCCGTCGGCGCGATGTCTGCGAGCGAGACGAGCCCGTCGATGCGCGTCGAGCCCGACGTGAGCAGGCCGTGGTAGCCCGGCCCGACGATCGCGACGGGATAGCGCGTGACGTTGTGATGTGACCCGGCCGGTGGCAGGGAGACGTAGATCGTGGTGGCGGCCGGGCGTCGTCGGCGAGCTGGATCTCCGGCGTGCCGTCGAGATCGACGAGCGACGAGACGACCCGGCCGCGCACGAGGGAGGCGAGCGCCCGCTCGCGGGAGACGGTCGACCCGGCCCCGGGCACGAGCAGGCCGACCGCACCCCGGTCGGCGTACGTCGGACGGCGCGAAGCGGCGGCACGACGATGACGGCGACGGAGCCGTCGGCGGCGCGCGCCGCCGGAGCAGCGCATGCCGAGCGCCGCAGCGACCAACGACGACGAGCGCCCCGACGATCGCGAGGCGCCGACGGCGGCGCGAAGCGCCGCAGCGAGGCCCGATGGTGGTCGTGAGGCACGCGCGGATCGTACTGGCGCCGGTTCACGCGACGCTCACCGCGTCACCGTCGCCCGATACACCCCGTCGGACTCGTCGACGCGGCCCGCGAGCTCCAGCTCGATCAGCGCCGCAGCCACCTCGCCGGGGGCGACGCCGGCGGCGCGGGCGAGCTCGTCGATGCTCGCCGCGCCGTCGGCCAGCCGGCGCAGCAGGTCGCCCGCGAGCCCCTCGGGCTCGCGGCGCGGCCTCGACCGTCGGCTCGATCCCGTACGCCTCGAGCACGTCGGCGGCCGCCGTCACCGGCGTCGCGCCGAGTCGGAGCAGGGCGTTCGACCCCGCCGAGACGCGCGGAGGTGATCTCGCCGGGAACGACCATCACCTCACGTCCGTCCTCGAGCGCGAAGTCCGCCGTGATCAACGCTCCCGAGCGCTCGCGCGCCTCGACGACCACGGTCGCGGCGCAGAGACCGGCGATGATCCGGTTCCGGGCCGGGAACCGCCACGGCGCGGGCTCGACGCCCGGCTCGTACTCCGACACGATCAGCCCTCTCTCGACGATCCGGCCGGCAAGGTCGCGGTGCGCGGCCGGGTAGTCGCGGTCGATGCCGCAGCCGAGCACGGCGACGGTGATACCGCCGACGTCGAGCGCGCCGCGGTGCGCCTCGCCGTCGATCCCCCGCGCCATGCCGCTGACGACGACGAGCCCCGCCGCCGCCAGCTCGCGGCCGAGCGATCGCGCCACGGAGCGGCCGTACGAGGAGCACGCCCGCGCGCCGACGATCGCGACCGCGGGCCGGGCAAGCAGCTCCGGTCGGCGCCTCACCGCGGAGCCAGAGCGTCGGCGGTGGGTCGGGGATCGCCCGCAGCAGAGGCGGATACTCCGTCCGCCCACGCCTGATGCTGCGAACGCTCATGCCGCCCGCAACTCCCACGGGCGAGCGATACGAGAGCGCCTCGGCCAGGTGCTCCGGCAGCACCGCGTCGGCGCCGGCGAGCGCGGCGACCGTCCTGGCGACCCGGGCGACACGCGCCCGCCCACGACCGGAGAGCGGCACCCGCTCGACGGCGCGATCGAGCAGCGCCGACGCCGCCTCGGTGCGGCGGCAGGACGTCACCGTCGCGCAGCCGCTCGCGGGCGGCGATCACCCGCACGCGCACCGCGGCCGACGCCTCACCGGGCGGCGCAGCCAGCTCCTCGGCCCGCGGTCGCGGCATCGCGACGACGAGGTCGAAGCGGTCGAGCAGCGCGCGCGACACCTTCTCGCGATAGCGCAGAGATCCGCTGCGGGCTGCAGCCGCAGTCGGCGGCCGGATCGCCGCGCCCACCGCAGGGGCACAGGTTCATCGTCGCGACGAGCCGGAAGCGCGCCGGGAAGAGCGCGTGCCCGCCGACCCGCGCGACCGAGACGACGCCGTCCTCGAGCGGCTGTCGCAGCGACTCGAGCACCGGGCGCGGGAACTCGGGCAGCTCGTCCATCAGCAGCACGCCTCGGTGGGCGAGGCTCGCCTCACCCGGGCCGCGGCACGGCACCACCGCCGACGATCGCCGCCGCCGAGGCACCGTGGTGCGGCGCGCGGAACGGCGGCACGAGGATGATCGGCCGCCCGGCGGGCAGCGTCCCGGCGACCGAGTGGATGCGCGTCACCTCGAGCGCCTCGTCCCGCGTCAGCGGCGGCAGGATGCCCGGGCAGCCGCCGGCCGAGCATCGTCTTGCCCGTTCCCGGCGGCCCTGCGAGCAGCACGTTGTGCTCTCCCGCCGCGGCGAGCTCGAGCGCCCGGCGCCCGCGCTCCTGGCCGCGCACCTCGGCGAGGTCGGGCAGGAACGGCTCCTCGAGCTCGTCGCTGCCGGGTGGAGCGGCGAACGGGATGTCCTCCTCGCCCCGCAGGTAGGAGACCGCCTGCGCCAGGTGGTGCACCGGGATCGACGTCGATGCCCGCCAGCGCCGCCTCGGGCGCCGACTCGGCGGCGCAGATGAGGCGCGTCAGCCCCTGCCGTCGTGCGCCCTCGGCGACGGCGATCGTGCCCGCGACCGGACGAACGCGACCGTCGAGCGAGAGCTCGCCGACGCAGCCGTGCTCGAGCAGCCGCTCCGGCGAGAGCTGGTGCGAGCCGGCCAGCAGCGCAAGCGCGATCGGGCAGGTCGAAGCCGGAGCCCTCCTTGCGAAGCGCCGCCGGCGCGAGGTTGACCGTGATCCGGTTGCGGCCGGGCCACGGCAGCATCGCGTTGACGATGCCGCTGTGCACGCGGTGCTTCGCCTCCTGGCAGGCACGGTCGGCGAGCCCGACGATCGAGAACGCGGGCAGGTCGGCCGAGACGAGGTGCGCCTCGACCTCGACGCGGCGCGGCTCGAGGCCGACGACGGCTGAGGTGAGGGCTCGCGCGAGCACACCACCGACGGTACGGTCCAACCGCGCACCACTTCGAGCCGAAAGTGGCGCGAGAGTGTGCCGATTAGGGTGCGTCGCTCAGGTCGCGGCGACGACGAGAATCGACTCGAAGTACTCGCCGGCCCGCCGGCCCGTGCGGCGGTTGACGTGCCGCTCGTGCCGGTCGACGAGACGGAGGCCGGCCCGGCGCAGGATCTCGGGATAGAGGTCGCGGCGATCGTTGACGACGATGCACATCCGGCCGCGGAGCGTGAGTGACCGAGCGCGCGTTCGCGAGCACCTGCGCGACGCCGTCGACGTAGTCCTCGATCGCGGCCCGGCCCGTGCCCCGCGCCGGCCGACCGAGCTCGAGATCACGGCGCTCGTCGACGCCGAGCAGCTCGTAGGCGTAGCGGTGCTGCTCGTGGTAGTCGATCAGCCCCGGATACGGCGGCGACGTGATGACGCCGTCGTAGGGGCCTTCGAGATCGATCACGCGGGCGTCGCCGTGCAGCACGCGCGCGACGTAGCCGTCCGCGCGCACGGCCGAGAACGCCTCGATCCGCTCCAGCGTGTCGAGCGTGTAGCGCAGCAGGAACCGGCGGGCCGACTCGACCGGCTTGCACTCGCGCCGGTGCTTGAAGCACCAGTAGGGCTCGAGCTGAGGCTCGCGCGGGAACTCGAGGTCGAAGTGCGCGGTGCGGCGGGCCGAGCGGGCGGAGCGGGCGAGCACGATCCGCAGCACGTCGGCCGAGCCGACCTGCTCGACGAGCGACCGGAAGTGCAGCAGCTCCTCTGCGGCGGCAGGCGCGAACCAGGCGCGCACGTACGCCGTGCGTGCCGCGCGGATAGCGCCCACGCGGCTCGAAGGCTTCCGCCTCGGCGTGGGCCCAGAGGAGGTCGCGACGCAGCGCCTCGAGGTTGTACGGGCGCGTCTTGACGCGGGCGAGCAGCGCGTTGAAGCCTGCGATGTCGACGCCGGTGGCGTCGTATCCGGACTCGAGCGCCTGCACGAGCGTCGTGCCCGAGCCCGCGAAGGGATCGAGCACGCGACCGCCGGCGGGAACGTGCCGGTCGAGCAGCGTCTCGACGAGCTGCGGGATGAACTTGCCGAGGTACGGGTGCAGGCGATGGACGTGCTTCGTCCGCTCGCGCTCCGGCAGCGACGCCTCCGACCAGGACAGCTCGAGATCGTGCGCCTGGTAGAGCGCTTCCTGGGTCGCGGCCACAGGACCGGGTTCGCCGCCCCGGCCGCTAGCCCTCCCACCGTGAGGGCGTCGGTGGACGCCCTCACGGCCGGCAGGAGGCTGCTACCAGACGTTGCCGGCCGCTCGGTCGATCGCCCGGAGCCGGTCGATCCTGGCGTCCATCGGCGGATGCGTCGAGAAGAGCGACGCCATCCCCGCTCCCGAGAGGGGGTTGGCGATGTAGAGCGATGCCGTTGCGGGATTGACCGCGACCGGAACGGCCTCCACCCCACGTTGGAGGGACTCGAGCGCGTAGGCGAGCGGACGCCCTTCGCCGAGCAGCTTGGCGGCAGTCGCGTCGGCGAGATACTCACGCTGCCGCGAGACGGCCAGCTGCAGGATCATCGCCGCGATCGGCGCGATCGAGGATCGCGGCGATCGTGCCGACGATCCCGAGCGGGCTCTCGTCCTCGTCATCCGCTCCGAACAGCCAGCTGAACTGGAGGAAGTGCGCGACTGCCGTGATCGCGGCGCCGATCATCGCGGCGACCGTCGTCACGAGGACGTCCCGGTTCATCACGTGGGCGAGCTCGTGCGCGAGCACGCCGCGAACCTGTTCGCGGGGGAGGTTGCGCATGAGGCCCTCGGTGACGGCCACGGCCGAGTGCTTCGGGCTCCGCCCGTCAGCGAAGGCGTTCGGCTGCTCCGACGGGATCGACGAACAGGCGGGGCACCGGCAGCCCGGCCCGCTGCGCGAGGCACCGTCGACGTCGGCAGTAGATCGTCGGTGCGATCGGCCCGCTCGGCTGTGCAGCACGCTACCTTCAGCGCGATCCGGTCTGAGAACCAGTACATCGCGAAGTTGAAGCGACGGCCACGACCAGCAGAGGTCGTCAGCCCCGTGCGCTCGACGAAGGCGCCGAGTGAGACGAAGAGCGCGCTCACCCGGCGATGAGCACGCCAGGTGCGGAAACGCGTAGTCATATGCGAGATTCCTTTCCGGCTGACGATCTGGGCGTCAGCCGGAGCGTGTTCTCGACGAGCGCGCCCGTAACGCGACCTCGGGATTCGCACGCATGGAGGCCGTCGGTCTCGGACGCGTCATCCGCGACGTGCGCCGTGATCTGACGAGAGCGGCGCGTTGGGACGATACGGCACGGCCACCGGCGCGAGCTCGATACCGTTCGACGCCGGGTTGCGCTTGATCGTCAGCACCACCGGCTGACGCCGTCGCCAGCGCCACTGAGCTCTCGATCAGGCTGACCGGAATCCGCACCAGCCGCCCCTCCTCGACCGCGACCACCTCGAATCCGACGCGCACGTAGTCGGGCTGCGGGTTCCGCGAGAGCCACACCTGCGCCGCGCGGCGCACGCGCCGCTGCTTCTCCGCGTCGACGGCTCCCACCGCGCCACCGAAGCCCGCGCCGCGGCGCTGCTTCACCTCGACGAACGTGAGCTCGTTGCCGCGCCGCACGATCAGGTCGAGCTCGTTGCGGCCCGCCTGCACGTTCGTGCCGATGATGCGGTAGCCGCGCAGGCGGTAGTGCCAGAGCGCGCGCCGCTCACCGGCGTTCACTCCGCCGTGTTCACGCCCCGAGCTCACGCCGCGGCGGGCTCTGGCTCCGCCTCGCCGATCGGCGCGTAGCACTTGGCGGCATACGACAGCCGATGCTGCTCGCACGGCCCGTGTGCCCGCACCGCGGCCGAGTGGTCGGGCGTGATGTAGCCGACGTGGCGCGAGAAGCCGTAGCGCGGGTAGAGCGCGTCGAGCCGCCGCATGATCCGGTCTCGCGTCACCTTGGCGACGATCGACGCCGCTGCGATCGCGGCGCTCTTCGTGTCGCCGTCGACGACGGCGCTGTGCGGCGGCGCCAGCGGCCCGAGCCGGAAGCCGTCGACGAGGCAGCGCTCCGCCCGCGGCGCGAGATCGGTGAGGACGTCCCGCAGGCCCGCGAGGTTCGAGCGGTGGAGCCCGTTGCGGTCGATGTCGCAGGCCGGGATGACGCGCACCGACACCTGCGTCGCGGCGCCGAGCACCGCGCGCAGCAACACCTCACGCAGCTCCGGCTCGACCTGCTTGGAGTCGTTCAGCAGCGCCAGCGGGCGCACCCGGTGGCCCTGCAAGCAGCTCGTAGTCGAGCAGGACGCCCGCGACGACGAGCGGCCCCGCCAGCGAGCCCCTCCCCGCCTCGTCCGCCCCCGCGACGAAGCGAACGCCGAGGCGGCGGTCGTAGCGGAGCAGGCGCTGTCCCGGTGGTGGGCTCATGGCCCGAGGATATCGCCCGACCCGGAACGTGTTCGTGCCGGCATCGTGCCGACTTCGTGCCGGGCCGAGGCGATCGGCTCAGAAGGGCAGCACGCAGCCGGCGTTCTTCTCGTCGAGCACGACGTCCCAGCCGGCGTTCTTCAGCGTCGCCTGGTACCAGTCGCAGCCGCCGTCGCGGAGCTTCGCAGCGCACACGTAGACGGTCGTCTCGCGCTCGATGAACCATGCCGTCGGGTCGTCGGTGCAGCGCGTCCGGTCGACGTCGTAGCGTCGCGGCCGAGAGCTGATCGCTGACGGCGACACGGGCGCCCGCCTGGCGTGGCGACTCGGCGCCGCAGCCCGCCAGGAGCAGGACGCATGCGAGCAAGGAGACGAGCCCGACGAAGCGCACGATGCTGAAGGTAGCGCAGTGCGAAGCCGGCGCAGCGCGCCGACGCAGCCGTTAGGGCTGGCGCAGCTCGCGGATGCGCGCCTTCTTGCCGACGCGGCCGCGGAGGTAGTAGAGCTTCGCGCGGTTGACGTCGCCGATCATGGCGACCTCGAGCTTCTCGATCTTCGGCGAGTGGAGCGGGAACGTCCGCTCGACGCCGACGCCGAACGACTGCTTGCGCACCGTGAACGTCTCGCGCACGCCCGAGCCCTGGCGCTTGATCACGACGCCCTCGAACACCTGCACGCGCTGGCGGCTGCCCTCGATCACCTTGAAGTGAACGCGAACGGTGTCGCCGGCCTTGAAGACCGGGACCTCGCGCAACTGCGCCTGCTCGATGCTCTGGATGATGGTGCTCATGGGAAAGGAAGGCGGCGGTGCCGCGGCGACGGAGTGTAGCGGAAGATCCGACGAGCGGCTGAAGCCTGCTCGCGCGCAGCCGCCAGCGGATCACCGGCAGAATCCGCCGCGGCCGTCTCGGCGCGGCGCTCGACGTCGCTGAGGACCTGCGCCTCGTCAGGATCGCGAAGCCTGCAGGACTCGCTGCGGATTCGCGATCGCTCGCCACGCCTGCACCCTCAGTGCAGCGAGATGCGGTTCGGCGGCCAGTAGGTGGCGAAGACCTTGCCGATCAGGTTCTCTCGCGGCACCGTGCCCCACATGCGCGAGTCGCACGAGGCGTTCCGGTTGTCGCCCATCATGAAGTAGTTGCCGGGAGGCACCTTGGTCGGACCGTAGCTCTGCACGGCCACGCGCCGGTCTTTCTGGATGTAGGGCTCCTTCAGGCGCTTCCCGTTGATGTAGACGTAGCCGTCGCCGCGAAGCAGCCGCAGCTCGACGGTGTCGCCGGGCAGCCCGATCAGGCGCTTGACGAACGTCCCTCCCGCACCGCACTTGATCCTCGCGAGCGGCGGCGTCTTGAAGACGATGATCTCGCCCCGACGCGGATCGCGAATGTGGTAGAGGAACCGGTTTGCGAGCACCCGGTCGGAGTACCGCGCCTCGCAGCCGGTCTCGGGCCGTGCGCAGTGCAGCGTCGGCTCCATCGACGACGACGGGATGCGGTACGGGTTGACGACGAAGGCCTTGACGAGCAGCACGATCGCGACCGCGCCGACGATCGTCACGATCCAGTCGATCGTCACCCGCCACGTGTCGGGCAGGCCGCGCGTCAGCCGGTCGACCGGGTTGCGCGAGTGCCGCGCGGGCGGCGCCGGTGGCGGCGCGTCCTGCCCCGGCGGCTGGTAGGGGAACGGATACTGAGGCTCGGTCGGGGGTGCCGGCCAGCCGAGATCGTCGTCGGACGAGGCGCGCACCGGGGGCGGCGTCGTCCAGCCGGTGGGAGCGGACGGCTCGGGCAGCGAGCTCTGCCCCATTGTCGGCGCGCTGTAGGCGGGCGGACGGACAGGCGCCTCGACGGGCTCCGGAGCGGCGGGCTGCTCGGGAGGGCGAATGCTCTCGTTGTCCGCCGGGGACGGCGGCTGCCCGCCGTCGTCCGGCCGATCGTCGACGTCGCTCACGCAGTGCTCCGCGCGCGGCTCTGCTCGGCCCGCCAGCTGTCGATCCGCGCGTGGTTCCCCGAGAGGAGCACGTCGGGGACCTCCCAGCCGGAGAACTCGGCCGGACGCGTGTAGTGCGGATACTCGATGCCCCCGTCGAGGGCAGCGCCGAAGCTCTCGTTCTCGCCCGAGCCTTCCGCGAGCGCACCCGGCAGCCGACGCGCGATCGCGTCGAGCAGGATCATCGCCGGCAGCTCACCGCCGGAGAGGACGTAGGGGCCGATCGAGATCGCGTCGGTGCAGAGGTTGTCGACGATGCGGGCGTCGAATCCCTCGAATCGTGACGAGAGAACTGCGATCGACGGCTCGGCGGCGAGCTCCTCGACGAGCGCCTGGTCGAGCTGGCGGCCCTGTGGCGTCAGCGCGATCACGCGTGCGGGGCGATCGTCGCCGTAGGCCGCGTCCAGCGCAGCGGCAACGACATCGACACGCAGGACCATGCCCGCCCCGCCGCCGTAGGGCGAGTCGTCGACCTGCCCGGCGCGCAATGGCGTCGTGTCCCGGTAGTTGAAGAGGCGAAGCTCGAGCTCGGTGCCGAGAACGGTGGCGAGCGGCTTCTGCTCGGTCATCCAGCCGAAAGCATGTGGCACCTGGGTGAAGACATCGAGACGCATCCGGGCCAGGGTATCGGTCAGCTGATGAAGCCTGGGTTGAGAAGCACGACGCCCTTCGCCGTGTCGATCGCCAGAATTGCGTCCTCGATCATGGGCACGAGGGTGCCGTCATCGAGCTCGAGATTGTCGTTCGCCGGCCCCGGCAGCACGTCCTGGACGACGCCGAACGAGCGGCCACCCTCCTCCTCGACCCGCAGGCCGATGATCTCGAAGTTGTAGAACTCGCCCTCGGGCAGCGCAGGAAGCTCGGCCCGGGGAACGGTCAGGATCGCCCCGCGCTCGACCGTGCGGTCGAGCCGGATCGCGGGCCGGCCACGGCCGACACGCCGCGCGAGCGTGATCTTGGCGGGCACGCCGTCGACGTAGAGCACCGAGCCGACGGCGTAGCGGCTCTCGTCCTCGCTCCCCCGCTCGACGACGAATGCTCCATCGAGCCCGTGCGGGCGGCCGACCCGGCCGACCTGCACGAACGCCTCCTCGCCAGTCAGTCTGCGATCTCCAGCACGATGCGGCGGTCGTCGCGAGCACCGCTCGCACGCACGAGCGTGCGCAGGGCGCGCGCGATCCGGCCCTGGCGGCCGATCACCTTGCCGACGTCATCGGGCGCGACGTGGAGCCGGAGGACGGTCGTGCCGTCCTGCTCGACCGTCTCGACGCTCACCGCGTCCGGTTCGTCGACCAGGTGCCGTGCGATCCAGGCGAGGAGCTCTGCCACGACGTCAGCCTCTCTAGACGGAGATGCCGGAGGCCTTGATCAGCTTCGCGACCGGGTCGCTCGGCTGGGCTCCCTTGGAGAGCCAATCCTTGATCTTCGCCTCGTCGAGCTCGATCGTCGACGGGTCGGTCTGCGGGTTGTAGCGGCCCACGATCTCGATGAAGCGACCGTCACGCGGCGAGCGCGAGTCGGCCGCGACGACGCGGTAGATCGGATTCTTCTTCGACCCGATGCGGGTCAGTCTCAAACGAACAGCCATTCTTCTCCTTCGAACGTTTCCTGTTGGACAGGGATTGTGCCGATCATCGGCGGCGTTTGCCGCCTGCGCCGCCTGTGAGCTCCGGCGGGAGCGTCGGCATCTTCCCCTTGCCGAACTGCTTCATCATCTTCTGCATCTGCTTGCGGGCGGCGAGCAGCTTGTTGACCTCGTCGATCGAGGTGCCGCTGCCGGCCGCGATCCGGCGCCGCCGCGGGCCGTTGATCAGGTGCGGGCACGCTGCGCTCGCGGGGCGTCATCGAGAGCACGATCGCCTCGACGCGCGCCATCTGCTTCTCGTCGATGTCGAGCCCGTCGAGCTGGCTCCCCATGCCCGGGAATCATCTTGAGGACGCCCTTCACGGGCCCCATCTTGCGCAGCATCTTGTAGCTCTGGAGGAAGTCGTCGAACGTGAACTCGCCGGCGCGCATCCGGCGCTCCATCTCCTCCTGCTCGTCCTGCTCGACGGCGGCCTCGGCCTTCTCGATCAGCGTCAGCACGTCGCCCATGCCGAGGATCCGGGACGCCATCCGGTCGGGATGGAAGACCTCGAGCTGGTCGAGCTTCTCGCCGACGGACGCGAACTTGATCGGCTTGCCGGTGATCGCCTTGACGGAGAGGGCGGCGCCGCCGCGGGCATCGCCGTCGAGCTTCGTCAGCACGACGCCGTCGAACGAGATGTGCTCCTGGAAGGCCTCCGCGACGTTGACGGCCTCCTGGCCGGTCATCGCGTCGAGCACGAGCAGCACGTTGAGCGGCTTGACCGCGTCGCGGACCCGCGCCAGCTCCTCCATCAGCGCCTCGATCGACGTTGAGCCGGCCGGCGGTGTCGACGATGACGACGTCGAGGCCGTCGGCCTTCGCGCGCTCGAGCCCCTCCGTCGCCGCCTGCACCGCGTCCTGCGTGTCGGTGCGGTAGACGGGAATCGCGATCTGCTTGCCGAGCTGCTCGAGCTGGTCGATCGCGGCCGGCCGCTGGAGGTCGGCGGCGACGAGCCCCGGCTTGCGCCCGTCCTTGCGCAGGTGCAGTGCGAGCTTGGCTGCGGTGGTCGTCTTGCCGGCGCCCTGGAGCCCGGTCATCAGGATCACGGTCGGCGGCCGGCCGAACGCGAGCTGCGAGTCGCCGGTGCCCATCAGCTCGGTCAGCTGGTCGTGGACGAGCTTGACGACCTGCTGGCCGGCGTTGAGGCCCTTGAGGATGTCGTCGCCGAGCGCGGCGGCTTTCACGCCCGCGACGAAGTCCTTCACGACCTGGAAGTTGACGTCCGCCTCGAGGAGGGCGAGCCGGATCTCGCGCATCGCCTTGTTGACGGCGTCCTCGTCGAGCCGCTTGGCACGGCCGAGGTCGCCCAGGGTCGCCTGGAGCCGGTCTGAAAGCGTGTCGAACATGGCCGTGAAGTGTACGGACGCACACGCACGCCGAGCGTCCGGGAGAGGCACGCCTCTCCCCTACGGAGAGGCCTACGAGGCGAGCGAGCGGTGGTGCGGCAGCGCGGCGACGGAGCTGGCGCCGATGCGGCTGATCATCTCGAGGTCGGGAGCGAACAGATTGTGGAGCGGCTCGATGCGATACGACAGCGGCTCCTTCACCCGGTGGGCCGCCAGCGCGTCGCGGAGCCTGCGCTCGACGAAGCTCTCGGCTGCCTCGGCGGTCTGCCAGACCTCGCAGACGTTGACGCTCCCGACTGCCTCCGTCGCGATGTGGAGGATCGCGCCCGGCGGGGGATTCGCGTCGAGCTCGAGCTCGGCCATCATCAGGTCGTAGCGTTCGAGGCTCAACTCGGGCACTCGCATGAAGAGCACCACGGCCATCCAAACACCTCCATCCCGTTCTCGTTACCCCTGCGCAAAGGGTACGCGCTCGGGCCGACGCTGCGAGCGTTCAGCCCGAGACGAGCGCTCGCGCGAACTCGCGGGGGTCGAACGGGCGCAGGTCGTCGAGCGCCTCCCCCACGCCGACGAGCTTCACCGGCAGGCCGAGCTCGTAGGCGATCGCGACGGCGACGCCGCCCCGGGCGGAGCCGTCGAGCTTCGTCAGCGCCACCCCGGTGACGCCGGCGGACTCTCCGAACAGGCGCGCCTGCTGGAGGCCGTTCTGGCCCGTCGTCGCGTCGACGACGAGCAGCGTCTCGTGCGGTGCGCCCTCCATCCGGCCCTCGATCACCCGTCGCACCTTGGCGAGCTCGCCCATCAGGTTCGCCTGCGTGTGCAGCCGGCCGGCGGTGTCGATGATCACGACGTCTCGTTCGCGGGCGCGGCCGGCCTCGACGGCGTCGTAGGCGACGGCGGCGGAGTCGCCGCCCGCCGGGGCGCCGATGAAGTCGGCTCCTGCCCGCTCGGCCCAGATCTCGAGCTGCTCCTCGGCCGCGGCCCTGAACGTGTCACCCGCACCGACGAGGACGCTGCGATCGTGCTCTCGCAGCTTCTGGGCGAGCTTGCCGACGGTCGTCGTCTTGCCGGTGCCGTTGACGCCGACGACGAGGATCACGGTCGGCTTGGCGTCGAGCGCGATCGTGGGCGGGGCGCCGAAGAGCACCTCGATCTCCTCCGCGAGAGCCTCGCCGAGGTCACCGACCTCACCACGCGCCTCGAGCCGCCGCACGATCTCGGCCGTGGCGCGGACGCCGACGTCGCCGTGGATCAGCGCCTCCTCGAGCCGCTCCCAGGCCTCCTCGTCCGCGGCGTCGAAGGTGCCGGCCGCGATCTCGGCCGTCAGCGCGCGGCGGCTCTTCGCGAGCGAGTCGCGCAGCCGGCCGAAGAAGCCGCTGCGCTCCGGCTCGTCAGCGGCGGTCGGCTCGTCGCCGAAGAGCTCTGCCCAGGTTCTCGACACGGTGCAACGCTACCGGCAGCCGACGTCAGCTCGGGCTGACGCCGGCGATGTCCCGGTGTGCCGCGGAGTCGACCCGGGAACCTCGACTCGCGCGCGTGACGATTGTCGACGACTGGGCGCTCGACGTCCGCAGAGGCGGAGCCGACGAAGCCGGCCCGCCGGTGACGACGATCGTCCTGGCGGCTCATGCGTGATCCTGACGGACGCCCGCCGCTTACGCGGAAGCGGCGACCTGGTCGTGCTGGGGCAGCCGGCGCGAGACGACCTGCGAGACGCCGTCGCCGCCCATCGTGACGCCGTACAGGACGTCTGCCGCCTCCATCGTGCGCTTCTGGTGCGTGATCACGATGAACTGCGCGCGGTCGGAGTAGCGCCGCAGGAGCTCGACGAACCGCGTCACGTTGGCATCGTCGAGCGCGGCCTCGACCTCGTCGAGCAGGTAGAACGGGCACGGCTTCGCGAGGAAGAGCGCGAACAGGAACGAGATCGCACCGAGCGCCTTCTCGCCGCCGGAGAGCAGCGTCAGGCGCGTGATGCGCTTGCCGGCGGGCCGCAGCTCGACCTCGACCCCCGCCTCGAGCTCGTTGCCCTCGTCGTCCTCGCCGGGCTCGACGAGGCGCAGCCGGCCCTCGCCGCCGGGGAACAGCGTCGCCGCCACCTCCTCGAAGTTGCGCGCGACGGTCTCGAACGTCTCGTTGAACCGCCGCTGCACCGTCTCGGCGAGCTCGTCGCGCAGCTTCGCGATCTCGGCCAGCGACGCCTCGAGATCCTGCCGCTGCGTCGCGAGCTCCTCGAGCCGCTCCTTCTCCTCCTCGTACTCCTCCTTCGCGAGCGGGTTCACCTTGCCGAGCGCCTCGCGGCGGGAATCGAGCCGCTCGGCCCGCGTCGCGAGCTCGGCGCGGTCGTCGCCCTCGGCCGGCTCGTCGGCGCCTGCCTCGTCGAGACGGCGCTGCGCCTCCTCGGCCTCGGCGTCGAGCCGCGCGAGCTCGACCTGGATCGCGGTTGCGCGCTCCGTTGCCTCGTCGGCCCGCTGTCGCACCTCGACCTCGGTGGCACCGAGCCGTCGCAGCTCCTCTCCGAGCCGGGCTGAGCGCTCTGCCCCTGCGTCGACGCGGGCCCGGACGGGCGCCTCGAACCGAGCGGCGAGCCGGCGCGCACGGTCGAGCCCGGCGCCCAGCACGTCGACGGCGTCGAGCAGGCGGGCGAGCATGTCGGGATCGAGTGCCGAGCGGCGTGGCGCCCGCTCGAGCAGGGCTGCGTCGGCGTCGCGGGCGCGATCGGCGGCGGCCCGTGCGTCGGCGGCCGCGCCCTCGGCAAGCGCCAGGAGCGAGGTTGCCTCCGCGACGAGCTGCTCTCGCGAAGCGGCTTCCTCGGGCGGAAGGTCGTCGAGGCTGCCACCGAGGCGGGCGACGACGACCTCTGCCGCCTGGGCCCGCGCCACGGAGTCCGCCGCGTCGCGCGCGGCGTCCGCCTCGAGGGTCGAGAGGCGGCGAAGCTCTGCCCCGAGCTCGCCGGTCTGCTGGGCGCCGATCGTGAGCCGGGCCGCGAGCGGCTCCTCGAGCCGCTTCGTCGCCTCACGGGCCCGCTCGAGCCCTGTCGCAAGGGTGGTGGTGACCTCGACGAGGGCACCGAGCACGAACGGATCGACATTGCGTTCGCGGAGGTGGGCAACGGCCGCGAATGCCGCCTCGGCCGCCACAGCCGCCTCGGCTGCCTCGGCAGCGGCGTGGGCTGCTGCCGCCGCGCGGCCCGTCAGCTCCTCGGCCTCGTCGGCGAGAGCTCGCCGGCGGGCGTCCATCTCGAGCAGGACCGCCTCGGCCGTCTCGCCTGCGAACCAGAGCTCGCCGCGCTCGGCGTCGTAGCCGTGGCCCTCCGTCGTGATCACGGTGCCGTGCCCCGCGTCGAGCAGCTGCGTCGGCAGGGACGAGCCAGAAACCGTCCAGCAGGCGCAGCGCCGCCGGATCTCCGGCCGCGAGCTCGCGAAGCGGCCGCGCGCCCTCGACGGGCGGCGCGGAGGCCGCCGCGGCGTCGCGGTCGACGATCACGGTGAGGCTGCCGAGCCCGTCCTTGCGGGTGCGCTCGAGCAGCTCGAGGCCGCGCTTGGCGTCGCGGGCGAGAACGGCGGAGGCGCGCCACGCGAGTGCGGCGGCGATCGCTCGCTCGGCACCGGGCTCGGCCTCGAGCGCCGAGAGGGCGAGCGTCTCGCCTGCGGCTGCGAGCGCGCTCGCAGCCGGTGGAATCCCTTCGCGCTCGGCGATCGCGCTCTCGAGCGCCTGCAGGCGCTCCTTGACCGAGCGTGAGCGCTCGGCGACATCGTCGCGCTCCGTCGCCGCGGCCCGAGCCGCAGCGGTCGCCTCGTTGGCGCGTGCCTCGAGCTCGGCCGGCGTCAGCCCGCCGCGGCGCGCGATCGCGCGCGCCTCCTCGAGCTCGCTCGGACAGCGTCTCGACGAGCGCGGCCGCCGACTCCTGCCGGAGCCCGAGCCGCTCGCGGGCTGCACCGAGGGCGACGAGGCGGCGGTTGGCGCCTTCCTGGCCACCGGTCGCGCCGGCCAGCGCGGTCTCGACACCACCACGCTCGGTGCGAAGCTCGGCCAGGCGTGACTCGGCGTCCACCGAGAGGCGGCGCTCGTACACCGCGACACGCGCGTGCGCGTGGCGCGCCCGCTCGGCCGCCTGGCCGTGGGCCTCGGCCGCGTCGCGCGCCGTCGTGGCCGCCGCGCGGGCAGCGTCCTCGAGAATGCGCACCGTCTCGTCGCTGCGGTCGGCAGCGGCGCGCTCGGCCTCGGCGAGATCGCCTCGGAGCCGCTGCTCGAGCTCGGCGGCCGACTCGCGGCGCAGCACGAGCCGCTCGCTCGCTCCCTGGAGGCGGTAGAGGGCGCCGAGCGCCGTCTCGCGCTTGCCGGCCGCGTCCGAGAGCTCGTCCTCGGCCTGCTGGCGCTCCTCGAGCAGCGCGGTGAGCTTCTCCTGCGCGCTGCGCCGTGCGATCACGACTGCGTCGCGTCGCCCCTCGGCGTCGGCGCGGCGGTCGGTCGACGGCAATGAGGTCGAGCTGCGCGATCCGCGCCCGCAGCGCCGCGATCTCGATCGCGAGCTTCTCGGCCCGCTCGGCGGCGGTCGCCTGGAGCGCGAGCGGGCGCAGCCGCTTGCGCACCTCCTCCTCGACGTCCTTCGCGCGCTCGACCTGGATTCCGACCCGGGCGAGCTTGAGCTCGGCCCGGTGCTTGCGGCGCTTGAACTTGCCGAGCCCGGCTGCCTCCTCGACGAGGTGGCGCCGGTCCTCCGGCTTCGAGGCCAGCACGGCGTCGACCTTGCCCTGCGAGACGATCGAGTGCATCGAGCCGCCGAGGCCGACGTCGGCCAGCAGCTCGACGAGATCGGTGCGGCGCACCGCAGCCTTGTTGACGAGGTACTGGCCCTCGCCGCCGCGCACGAGCCGGCGCGTGATCGCGATCTCGCTGAAGTCGACCTCGTCGCCGAAGCCGCCGTCTGCGTTGTCGAACACGAGCTCGACCTCGCAGTGATCCGCCGGCTGCACGGTTCGCGGCGCCGCCGAAGAGGACGTCGTCGGGCTTCTCGGCGCGGAGCTCGGACGGGGTCAGCGAGCCGGCAGCCCAGACGATCGCGTCGGCGACGTTCGACTTGCCGGAGCCGTTCGGGCCGACGACCACGGCAACGCCCGGCTCGAGCTTGAGCTCGATCGGGTCGACGAACGACTTGAAGCCGCGGATCTTGATCGACTGGAGGTGCACGTCAGGCGAACGCTAACGGCGGGCGCGGACGGCGCGTTCGTGAGCAGAGCGGGCGAGGCTGAAGCCTCACGCCATGGCTTGACGGCCGGTGATCCTTCCGCTGCTCCGGCGCGAATACAGTCCCGAGATGATCTCCTCACCCTGGTTCCTGCTGCTCGTCGGCGCCGTCGGCGCCAGCCTGACGATGGTCGGCGTCTGGCTCGTGTCGATCCGGATCGCCAACGCGAGCTACGTCGACGTCGCCTGGGCGCTCGGCATCGCAGGCACCGCAGTCGCCTACGCGCTGCTCGCGGAAGGGTCGACGCTGCACCGGGTGCTCGTCGCCGGCCTCGGCACGATCTGGGGCGTACGGCTCGGCACGTATCTCCTCTCCCGTCTCGCCGGCAAGGAGGAAGACGGGCGCTACCAGGATCTGCGGCGAGCGCTGGGCGCCGCACGTGAACCGCGTCGTTCTTCGTCTTCTTCCAGGCTCAGGCGGCGTTCGTCGTCGTCTTCTCGCTCCCGTTCGCCTTCGTCGCGGCCGACGAGGGCGAGATGACGTGGCTCGCCTGGGTGGGCGCGGCGCTCGCGCTCGGCGCCATCGCCGGCGAGATGACCGCCGACACCCAGCTCGCCGTCTGGAAGGGCGATCCCGCCAACAAGGGCAAGACGGCCCGCAACGGCCTCTGGGGCTGGTCGCGGCATCCCGAACTACTTCTTCGAGTGGCTGCACTGGGTCGCCTGGGCCGTGATCGCGTTCTCGTCGCCGTACGGCTGGGTCGCGATCGTGGTGCCGGTGTTCCTGCTCGTGCTGCTCTTCAAGGTGACCGGGATCCCCGAGACCGAGGCGCAATCGCTCCGCAGCCGCGGTGACGACTACCGGCGCTACCAGGACGAGGTCTCGGTCTTCGTGCCGCTGCCGCCACGGCGGAAGCGCGCCGGCTCGTGATCGCCGACCGAATCGTCGCGCGGGGCATCCTCCCCGATCCGCTGCTGCGGGCCGCGATCGCACAGAACTGCCGACTTCGCCTCCACCGCGAGCGACGCCGCGGGCTCGACGCGCTCGAGCAGATGGTGACGGCGATGTCGACGGGGCCGATCGCGATCGAGACGGGCGCCGCGAACGACCAGCACTACGAGCTTCCGCCCGAGTTCTTCGCGCTCGCGCTCGGGCCGCGGCGCAAGTACTCGGGCTGCTTCTGGCCCGGTGGCGTCGAGACGCTCGCCGACGCCGAGGAGACGATGCTCGCGCTCACCTGCGCCCGCGCCGGGATCGAGGACGGGATGGACGTGCTCGACCTCGGCTGCGGCTGGGGCTCGCTGTCACGGCTGGATCGCCGAGACGCTACCCGTCGTGCCGGATCCTCGCCGTCTCGAACTCGGCCCCGCAGAAGGCATTCATCGACAGCCTCGGCCACCCGAATCTCGAGGTCGTCACGGCCGACATCAACGCGTTCACGACCGAGCGGCGCTTCGACCGCGTCGTCTCGGTCGAGATGTTCGAGCACATGCGCAACTGGCAGGCGCTGCTGCAGCACGGTGCGGGGGCTGCTGCGGGACGACGGCAGGCTGTTCGTGCACGTCTTCTCGCACCTGCGCCACCCCTACGCGTTCGACCGCTCCTGGATGGGCCGCCGCTTCTTCACCGGCGGGATCATGCCGTCGGACGACCTCATGCTCCGGTTCACCGACGACCTCGTCGTCCGCGAGCACTGGCGCGTCAACGGCGGCCACTACGCGCGCACGGCAGAGGCCTGGCTCGAGAACCTCGATGCGAACCGTGCCGAGGCGCTCGCGATCCTCGGCTCGGAGGCGGCCTTCAACGAGTGGCGCACGTTCTTCCTCGCCTGCGCGGTGCTGTTCGGGTACGCGCAGGGGACCGAGTGGATCGTCAGCCACTACCTGCTGGAGCCGCGCTAGTCGGAACCGTCGGGGAGAGGCTGAAGCCTCGTCTCCGCCGAGCGACTCGAGCGCCTGCCTCGCCGCTTCCTGCTCGGCGGCCTTCTTCGTCGAGGCCTTGCCGATCCCGACCTGCTCGCCCGCGATCACGGCCACGCAGACGAAGCGGCGGTCGTGCGGCGGGCCCTCGACGTCGACGACCTGGTACTGCACCTGGTTGCCGGAGCGCGCGAGCGCTTCCTGGAGCTCGGTCTTCTTGTCGACGGTGCCGGTGCGCGCGAACTCGATCCGGGCGTCGAACGCCTCGACGACCGCCTGCTCGGCGACCTCGAAGCCGTGCACGAGGTAGACGGCGGCGATCGCCGCCTCGAGCAGCGCCGCGAGCACGTTGCGGCTGTGCGCGATGCGGTCGAGCTCGGGATCGGGCACGTCCTGGGCCTGCTCGAGCAGGTAGCGCCCGAGGTCGAGCTCCTTGGCGACGCCGGCGCAGCTGTGGCGCGAGACGACGTGGGCCCGGATCTTCGTCAGGCGGCCGTCGGATGCCTCCGGGAACCGGTCGTACAGCGCCTTCGCGATCGCGAGCTCGAGCACCGAGTCACCGAGGAACTCGAGGCGCTCGTATGACGATGCCCGGTCGGGTGCCCACGACGGATGCGTGAACACATGGGCGCGCCGCTCCGGGGGAAGGGCTTCGATCAGGCGCGCGAGCGCGCTGCCTTCCCCCGGGCGGTCGCGGTTACTGGTGCGCGACGACGTAGTCGACAGCCTGGCCGACGGTCGTGATCTTCTGCGCGTCCTCGTCCGAGATCTTGATCCCGAACTGATCCTCGAGCTCCATGATCAGCTCGACCAGATCGAGCGAGTCAGCATCGAGGTCCTCCTGGAACGAGGCCTCCTCGGCGAGCTCGCTGTCGTCGACCCCAAGCTGCTCGCTGAGGACGGCCTTGACGCGCTCGGCTACTTCTTCACGGGACAGTGCCACTGTTCTTCAACCTCTCGTTGTGCCGGACGGGTTCGTTGAGCGCGACGACTCTACCACGCGCTCCGGGAGAGTCTGCTGCAAACGGCTGACGATGTCATGCTCGATGCCGCGGCCGGCCAGGGCAATCGCGTTCGAAATCGCGACGCGAGAGCTCGAGCCGTGGGCAATCACGACGATTCCGCGCAGGCCGAGGAGGTAGCCGCCGCCCGTCGTCTCGGGGTCGAGCCGGGCCCGGAGGCTGCTCGCCGACGGGCGGATCAGAAGGCCGCCGAGCTTGCCGCGCGTCGTCGACTCGAGCTCCGAGCGCAGCGCGAGGAGCAGGCTGCGGATCGTTCCCTCGAGGGTCTTGAGGGCGACGTTGCCGGTGAACCCGTCGCAGACGATCACGTCGGCGCGCGCCCTCGAGCAGGGCGCGCCCTTCGACGTTGCCCTCGAAGTTGAGCGGGCTCGACTCGAGCAGCGCATGGGCGTCGAGCGTCAGCTGGTTCCCCTTCTCGGGCTCCTCGCCGATCGAGAGCAGGCGCACCCGGGGCCGCTCGATGCCGAGCACCTCCTCGGCGAAGATCGAGCCCATGTGACCGAACTGGAGCAGATGCTCGGGTCGGGCCTCGGCGTTGGCGCCGGCATCGATCAGGACGGTCGGCCCGTGCTCGGTGGGGATCACGATCGCGATCCCGGGCCGGTAGACGACCGGCAGGCGCCTCACGTGCAACAGGCTCGCTGCGAGCACGGCGCCCGTGTTCCCGGCCGAGACGACGGCGTCGGCATCGCCGTCACCGACCGCGCGGACGGCGCGCACGAGCGAGGAGTCCGGCTTGAGGCGCACCGCCTCGGCCGGCTTGTCGTCCATCTCGACCATCTCGCTCGTGACGACGTGCTCGAGACCGTGCGTGTCGAGGTCGGCCGGGCCGAAGATGACGGGCTCGACGCCGTCCCTCGCGGCGACGACGGCGCCGGCGATGATCTCCTCCGGGGGATGGTCGCCCCCGAGGGCGTCCACAGCGACCCGGCGGCGCACTCGACTTACGGTGCGGGAGTTCCGAGCGGCTGAATGTCGCGGCCCCGGTACGTCTTGCACGTGGGGCAGGCGTGGTGGGCGCGCGTCGGCGAGCCGCAGTTCGGGCACGTGTTGACGGGCGTCACGGAGATGCCGTGCTGGGCTCGACGCTTGTCGCGACGGGCCTTGGATGTCTTTCGCTTGGGGACTGCCATGAGCGGCCGCAGAGTGTAGCGGAACGCCGCCCGGGGCGCGCTCCCGTACGGGCGAGGCGTGCCTCGCCCGTCGTCTACCTCAACCCAACTGGAGCTCCCGCGTCGGCTCGATCGCATCCAGGAAGGTGCGGTCGTGGGTGACGACGACGAGGGTGCCGTCGTACGCGCGCAGGGCCTGCTCGAGCTGCTCGACGGCCTCGAGGTCGAGGTGGTTCGTCGGCTCGTCGAGGACGAGGAGGTTGACGCTTCGTGCCTGCAGCTCGGCCAGATGCGCCCGCGTCCGCTCCCCCGGTGACAGCGTCGACCAGGGCCGCCCGACGTGGTCGGCGCCGAGGCCGAACTTGGCGAGCAGGGTGCGCGCGTCGACCGCGGCAAGGCCGGTCGCGGCGACGAAGGCGTCGAGGAGCGGCGCTTCGCCGTGCTCGATGCGCTCCTGCCCGATCGTGCCGATCACCGTCGTCCGGCCGAGCTCCCTCGCGCCGCCGCTCCAGCGGCAGCTCGCCGAGGAGCATCGCCAGCAGCGTCGACTTGCCGCTGCCGTTGCGCCCGGTGACGGCCAGCCGCTCGCCCGGCAGGAGGTCGAGGTCGATCGGGCCGAGCGTGAAGCCGCCCCGCCGGGCGACGGCTCCGGCGAGCCGGGCCACGGTGCTGCCCGACCGGGTGCCCGCCTTGAGCTCGAGCTGGAGCTGCCACGGCTCGAACGGCTTCTCCGGCAGGTCGTTGCGGTCGAGGAGCCGCTCGGCCTGCCGCACCTTCGTCATCAGGGCATGCGTGCCGCGGCGGTCGGCCATGCCTCCTCCGGCCCGGGCCTGGTTGCGCCGCTCGTTGAGCAGCGACGAGAGCTCCTGGCGGCGCTCCTGCGCCTCCTCGAACCGCTCGTACTGCCCGGCGCGGGCGGCATCGCGCGCAGCGGCGTACTCCGTCCAGCCTCCCGCGAACTCGCGCACGCGGCCGCGGCCGTCCTCGATCTCGGCGATGCGCGTCACCGTCCGGTCGAGGAACGCCCGGTCGTGCGAGACGACGACGAGGGCGGATTCGGTCGTCGCCACGAACCGCTCGAGCCGCGCGAGCCCGTCGAAGTCGAGGTCGTTCGTCGGCTCGTCGAGCAGGAGCACGTCGTAGCGCGAGAGCAGGATCGCGGCCAGGGCGAGGCGGGCGGCCTCGCCGCCCGAGAGCTGCTCGACGGCGCGGTCGAGCCCGACCGGAAGCCCGAGCTCCGCCAGCACGGTCGCCGCGCGCGTCTCGAGATCGCCGCCACCGAGCGCGAGAAAGCGGTCGAGCGCGGCGGAGTAGCGCTCACCCGCGTCGACCCCAGCCGCGAGCTCCTCGGCGGCGCTCGCCAGCTCGCTGTCTGCCGCCGCGACGCCGGTCCTGCGCGCGAGGAGCGCCCCGACCGACTCGCCCGGCGGGAATCCGTGCTCCTGCGGCAGATAGCCGGCGGTGAGCGTCGGCAGGCTCGCGGACGATCGTGCCGCTGTCCGGCTGCTCGAGGCCGCCGAGAATCCGGAGCAGCGTCGACTTGCCCGAGCCGTTTCGCCCGACGAGCCCGAGCCGCGTACCGGGATTGACCTGCAGGCTGACGCCGTCGAGAACGACGTGGGAACCGTGCTGACGCACGACATCGACAAGCTGAAGACGCATCGAACCCCTTTCCAACCAGACCAGAGACAGCCACGCCGTCGTCGGTTACCGACGAGCGGCGGGCGAGAGAACGTGGATGGAGTCTCAGTCGGTCATGGGGCGGCGTTTCGAACGCCGCCCGGAACGTAGCACGTCAGGGCGTGAGCAGGGCGCCGAGCGCCCGCGGCCTGATGTCGAGCCCCGGCAGGTCCTCGAGCGCCACCCACACCGGCTCGTGCGTGCCGCTCCGCTCGCGCTCGCGGTCGGTCAGGAGCGCATGGTCGGGCCAGCTGCCCGTGCCGAAGCTCCCACCGACGATCCAGGCGTCGTAGTAGAGGAAGATCGTGCCGCCGAAGGACTCCTGATGCACGAGCGGCCCCAGCTCGACCTCGACGCCGAGCTCCTCGACGGCCTCGCGCCGCGCAGCCTCCTCGGGCGTCTCGCCCTCCTCGACGCCACCGCCGGGGAAGAGGTAGTACGTGTGCCCGTCGCGGAACCGCCGGATGAGCGCGACTTTGCCGTGCTCGATGAGCACGATGCGGGCACGCGGGGACAGCATCGTCATTCCTCCCGCAACGACTCGAGTGCCGACCAGCGCGGGTCGGACACCGTCTCCTCGTGGGTGTGCGGGTCGTCGGTCAGGTCCTTGCCGCAGATCGGGCAGAGCCCGGGACAGTCGCGCCGGCAGAGAATCTGGGACGGAAGCGCCGTCGCAATCGCGTCGCGGGCCCACTGGGAGAGCTGGAGCTCGCCGTCGACAACGTACTCCGAGCGGAGATCGTCCGGCGCATCGTCGGCCGTCGCGTGGTACTCGCGCGCGTCGATATGGACATCCACGACCGCGTCCCGCAGGCAGCGCATGCACGGCCCGTGGAGCCGCGAATCGAACACGAGCCGGAAGACATCGCCGCCCGTCGCGCGCTGGGCCTCGAACGTGGCGCTCGCCTGCGCCGGCACGGGCAGATAGCGCTCGCCACCGAGGTCGAAGGGCTGCAGCCCGATCTCGACCGTCTCACGGTGCTCGTCGCCGAGGCGCAGCCGGAGCCGGCGCAGAGGATACGTCGTCATAAGTTCAGGGTAGCCGTGTGCGCACGGCTTTCCTCATGGCGCTCCGGCGGGCGGGGCACGCCCCTCGACGGGCGAGGCACGCCTCGCCCCTACACGTACGAGTCGTCGTCCGCCGGCGAGCCGACCGGGTCGATCGGGCCGATGCCCGACATGACCGTCTCCTGCGACCGCTCGTGCAACCGCTCGCGACCGCGACGCACGGCAACGAGGAACTTGTCGAGATTGACCTCGAGGCTCGACAGGATCCCGTCGGCCCAGTCCTCCATCTCGAGCCGCGTCTCGCGCGCCTGGCGGCGTGCGTCGTCGACGATGTCCTGTGCCTGCCGCTCCGCGATCTTGACGATCTCCGTCTGCGAGGCCTCACGTACGGCCTGCTCGCGCGCCTCACCGATCAGGCGGTCGCACTCGCGCTTCGCCTCGGCCAGCATCTCCTGCCGCTCCTTGACGATCCAGCGAGCCTGCTTGATCTCTTCCGGGATCGTGGCGCGCATCTGATCCAGGATGTCGTAGATCTCCTCGCGGTCGATGCGCACCTGGTCGGTGAGCGGCACCGCCTTCGCGTTGTGCACGAGATCGTCGAGCTTGTCGATGAGTACGAGAACGTCCATAGGCGGATCTTACTCCTGGGGGCTGAGGGGCGCGCCGGGGCGGCCGTTCGGGAACAACTCCCTGAACCGGCGTGCCACGGCCTCGGGCACAAGCTCGTCCACTTTTCCTCCGAACGATGCGATCTCCTTTACACCGCTGGACGAGATGAAGCTGTACTGCGGGCTCGACATCACGTACATCGTCTCGATCTCCGGAGCGAGCAGATGATTGAGCCGGTTCATCTGGAACTCCCACTCGAAGTCGGCGATCACACGCAGGCCCTTCACCATCGTCTTGGCGTCGTGCTTGCGCGCGAAGTCGACGACGAGCTCGTGGAAGACGTCGACGGTGACGTTGGCGTGACCGGCGACGGCCTCCTCGAGAAACGCAACCCGCTCCTCGACCGTGAACAGCGTCTGCTTGTGGTGCGGATCGCGGACGACACCCACGACGACGCGATCGAACGTCGCCGCGGCGCGACCGATCACGTCGAGATGGCCGAGTGTGACCGGGTCGTACGAGCCTGGGCAGATTGCGGTGATCATCGGGTGAAGACGGTGATTCGTGCAGAACCGTAGCGGCGGCTCGTGACGACAGTGAGCGGAAGCTCCGGCTCGATCCTCGCAGAGGTCTCCACGACGATCGCGCCGTCTTCCGTCAAGCACGGACGGTAGCGCGTCGGCGAGGCGTTGTTCGAGATCCGGCCACGCACCGTACGGAGGGTCGACGAGCACCAGATCGTAGGTCCGCCCCGCCCCGCGCTCCTCCCGCAGCGCCTGGAAGACGTCCTTCTGGAGCACGAGCGCTCCGGTGAGCCTGAGCTTCTCGAGGTTGTCGCGGATCACCGCGCAGGCGGCTCGATCCGACTCGACGAAGACGCAGCGGCGCGCCCCTCGGGAGAGCGCCTCGAGGCCCATCGCCCCGGAGCCGGCGAAGAGATCGAGCACGGCCGTGTCGTCGACCGGGCCGAGGAGGTTGTACGCCGCCTCGCGCACGCGGTCGCCGGTCGGGCGGGTCGCGGTCCCCTTCGGAGCCGAGATCCTGGCACCACGGCGGTCTCCGGCGATGATCCTCATGACGCTCCGAGGTGATCGGCGTCGAGCAGCGTCTCGACCCCGTCGGCGAGCAGCCCCTCGTCGGGCAGCGCCGCGGCGGCGGCCCTCGCTCGCTCGAGCAGGCCGATGTCCTGGCGCAGCCGGGTGAAGCGCAGGTCGGAGAGGCCGGACTGGCGTCGCGCCGAGCAGCTGCCCCTCGCCGCGGATCTCGAGGTCGCGCTCGGCGAGCTCGAAGCCGTCGGTCGTCGCGACCATCGCCTCGAGCCGCTCGCGGGCGACGTCGGTCAGCTCCTCCTTCGCGCCGGAGACGAGCAGGCAGTACGACTGCTCGGCACCGCGGCCGACGCGGCCCCGTAGCTGGTGGAGCTGGGCGAGGCCGAAGCGGTCTGCCTCCTGGACGATCATGATCGTCGCGTTCGGGACGTCGACCCCGACCTCGATCACCGTCGTCGCGACGAGCACGTCGATCTCGCCCGCCTTGAACGCCGCCATGATCGAGCGGCGCTCGGCGGGCTTGAGCCGGCCGTGCATGCAGCCGACGGCGAATCCCTTCAGCTCGGCGCGGCGCAGCCGCTCCGCCTCGTCCTCGGCCGCACGCGCGACCGTCGTCTCCGAGGCCTCGATCAGCGGGCAGACGACGTACGCCTGGCGGCCGTCCCGCAGGTGCCGCGTCAGCCGCGTCGTAGGCCTCGGCGCTCCGATCCTCCGCGACCCAGGCGGTGACGATCGGCTTGCGGTTGGCCGGCGGCGCCGTGATCTCGGAGACGGAGAGATCGCCGTAGACGGTCAGCGCGAGCGTGCGCGGGATCGGCGTCGCGGTCATGTGGAGGACGTGCGGGCTGCGTCCCTCCGCGAGCGCGGAGCGCTGCTCGACCCCGAAGCGGTGCTGCTCGTCGACGACGGCGACGGCGAGGTCGCGGAAGCCGACCTCCTTCTGGATCAGCGCGTGCGTGCCGATCGCGATCTGCACGTCACCCGACGCGATCAGCTGGCGCACGTTGGCGTGCTCCTTGGCGCCGAGCGCGCTCGTCAGCAGCGCGACGCGCACGCCGAGCTCGGTGCAGATCCCCTCGACCGTGAGGAAGTGCTGCTCGGCGAGCACCTCGGTCGGCGCCATCAGCGCGCCCTGCCGTCCCGCCTCGACCGCGCGCAGGAGCGTGGCGAGCGCGACGACCGTCTTGCCGGAGCCGACGTCGCCCTGGAGCAGCCGCTGCATCGGCGTCGTCCGCGCCAGGTCGCGGTCGATCTCGGCGATCGCCTGCTCCTGCGCGTCGGTGAGCGTGAACGGGAGCACCTCGCGATAGCGGTCGAGGAGCTCGCCGGCCGGAGGAAGCGCGTCCGCGACGAGCCGCTCCCGCTCCGCCGTGCGACGGGCGAGCGCGAGCTGGAGCACGAGGAGCTCGTCGAAGGCGAGCCGCCGCCGTCCCTCCTCCGCCTCCTCCGGCGAGCGCGGGTGGTGCATCGCGACGAGCGCATCGGCCCGCAGCGGCAGCCGCTCGGAGACGGCGAGCGCCGCCGGCAGCGCATCGCCGTCGGCGCGGACGTGCTCGAGCGCCGCCGCGACGAGGCGCGCGGAGCTGCTTCTGGGCCAGCGCCTCGCTGGCGGGGTAGACGGGCGCGTAGTCGGCCGTCTCGGTCGCCTCGCCGAGGTCGTAGCTCTCGACCTGGAAGCCGTAGCGGTTGGGCTTGCCGCGCAGCCTGACCTTCGTGCCGGGCGTCAGCTGCGCCTCGAGCCAGGGCTGGTTGAACCACGTCGCCTTGATCTCGCCGGTGTCGTCGGCGACGCGGGCGCTCGAGGATCTTGAGCCGGCCGCGGCCGCGACGGGACGAGATGGCCAGCACGACCCCCTGGATCACGGCCTCGTCGGCGCCGAAGAGCTCGCTGATCGACCGCTCGTCGATCGGGCGCTCGTAGCGTCGCGGGCGGTGGTAGAGCAGGTCGCCGATCGTGCGCAGCCCGAGCTTGGCGAGGCGCTTCTGCACCGCGGGACCGACGCGCGGCAGCGTCTCGACGCCCGCCTCGAGCACCTCGGGGCGGGGCGCGCTGCGCGGGCGCGGCCACCGCGGCGGCGGCGTCAGGCCGGCGAACCGACCGGCAGCGCGAGTGCACGAGACAGCGGATGGCACCGGACCGAGTATAGGACCGGGAGGTGCCGTCGCCGCGGCTGACCGCGGGCTACGGCCTCGTCCTGCAACCAGAAGAAGCCGACGGCGCCCGGGCCGGCATGGGTGCCGACGACGGCGCCGAGGTTCTCGACGAGCTCGATCTCGGCCGCGGCCGCGCCTTCGCGACGAGGTCGGTGAGCACCTCGATCCACTCCGGGGCGTCGGCGTGGGCGATCCCGACGCGCAGCCCGGGGAGGTTCTCGGTCGACGACGTGAAGACGCGCGCGAACTCCTCGAGCGCCTTCTGGCGGCCGCGCACCTTGCCGATCGGATGGACGACGCCGTCGTCGACCGACAGGATCGGCTTGACGTTGAGCAGCGTGCCGGCGAGCGCCTGGGCGCGGCCGATGCGGCCGCCCTTCTGGAGGTACTCGAGCGTGGCGACCGTGAAGACGACGCCGTTCTCCTCCTTGAACCGCTCGATCAGCGCCTCGATCTCCTCGTCGGTCGTGCCCCGCGCGAGCCGGCGCTGGATCGCGAGCGCCAGCAGCCCGACGGCGAGCGAGGCGGTCTCGGTGTCGACGACCCGGATCCGGTCGCCGCCGACCTCGGCGGCCGCGGTGACGGCCGACTGGTAGGTGCCGGAGAGCTTCGCCGACAGCTGCAGCGCGTAGATCCGCTCGTAGCCTGCGAGCTGCTCGTAGACGTCGAGGAAGTCCTGTGGCGTCGGCTGCGACGTCGTCGGCAGCGCCGGCGCGCCCTTGAGGCGCTCGTAGAAGTCGTGCGAGCCGATGTCGACGTGATCCTTGAAGCTCTCGGAGCCGAAGTTGACGTAGAGCGGCACGACGCGCATGTTCGGGAAGCGCTCGGCGGCGTCGGGGAAGTCGGAGGTCGAATCGAGCACGATCGCGGTGTTCTGAGCTGTCAGATTCACGGATTCGAATCCCCTCGTTCGTTGGCTGAATGAATGGCCCGCACGACCTCGTCGATCGAGCTGCTCTTCTCGATCAGCCCGGCCGCACCCGCCGCGAGCACCGCGGCGCGATCGGCGTCGGTCGCCTCGGCCGTCAGGCACAGGATCGCTGCGTGCGGGCGTGCGGGCGCGGATGGCGGCCGTCGCCTCGGCGCCGTCGAGCCCGGGCAGCCGGAAGTCCATCAGCACGACGTCGGGCGCGAAGCGCTCGGCGGCGTCGGCCGCGTCGCGGCCGTCGGCCGACCGAGCCGACGATCTCGAGCCCGTCGCGCCCGTCGAGCAGCAGCTCGAGCGTCGACCGGTAGACCTCGTTGTCCTCGACGAGCAGCACGCGCACCGCCATCGTCACCCTGCCAGCCTCATTCGGCCGAGAGCAGCAGCGGATAGTGCGGCTGGCCGCCCGACGTGGATCTCGATCTCGATCTCCGGATGGCGCGCCTCGATCTCGCGTCACGAGCGCGTCGAGCTGCGGCTCCTCGGCGCCGGTCAGCAGCGTCAGGATCTCGCGGCCACCGTCGAGCAGCCGCTCGGCGACCGCGCCCGCGACGGTGTCGAAGCTCTCGCCGCTCGCGACGGCCTCGCCGTCGGCGAGCCCGAGCCAGGCGCCCTTCCGCACCTCGATCCCGTCGAGCGTGACGTCGCGCGACGCGATCGTGACCTCGCCCGTCGCAACGCCTTCGAGCGCGCGCACCATCGCCGCCTCGTTCTCCGCGGCGCCCTCGCTCGGGGTCGTAGGCGATCATCGCCGCGAGGCCGGCCTGCACGGAGCGGGTCGGCACGACGCGCATCGGCTTGTTGACGAGCGCGATCGCCTGCTCGGCGCTGAGGATCACGTTGGAGTTGTTCGGCAGCACGATCACCTCGGTCGCCGGGGTGGCGTCGACGGCGGCCACGATCTCCTCGGTGGACGGGTTCATCGTCTGCCCACCCTCGATCACGCGGGTCGCCCGCAGGCTCTTGAACAGTCGACGATTTCCTTCCCCGGGAGCGACGACGACAATCCCCGTCTCGAGGGTCGGCAGGCCCTCGAGCGCTCCGCCGGCGAGGCGCTCCTCCCGCTCGAGCGTCTGCCGGTGCATGTCGGCGATCTCGATCCCGTCGATCGTCCCGCTCGCCGTGCCGAGGCTCAGCGCAGCCCCGGGATCGTCGGTGTGGACGTGCACCTTGAGCGCGCTCGGGTCGCCGACGACGAGGAGGGAGTCGCCGAGCCGCTCGAGGTCTCGCTCGAGGCCGTCGGCATCGAGGCCCGCCCCCTCGATCACGAACACGGTGCAGTAGCGGTACTCGGACAGCTCCTGGTGCATCGCCTCGACCGAGAGCGCCACCGGCTCGGCGGGTGCCTCCGGCGCCGGCTCGCCGGCCACGGCGGCGCGGACGCCGCGGATGATCTCGAGCAGCCCGGCGCCGCCGGCGTCGACGACGCCGGCCTCCTTGAGCACGGCGAGCAGCTCGGGGGTGCGCGCGAGCGACTCCTCGCCGCGGGCGACGATGAGGCTGAGCAGCTCGACGCGGTCGAGCCCGCGCGCGTCGGGCGACTCGGCGGCCTCCGCCATCTCGCGGATCACCGTCAGCATCGTCCCCTCGACCGGGCGCCGGACGGCGCGGTAGGCGGCGTCGCTCGCCGAGCGGAATGCCCGCGCGATCATCGTCTCGTCGATCGGGTCGTGCTCGCCGAGCACGTCGGCGAAGCCGCGGACGATCTGGCTGAAGATGACGCCCGAGTTCCCCCGGGCTCCCATCAGCGCGGCGCGGGAGAGCTCGCGCGCGACGGCCTCGTGGCCGTCGGCGTTCGACTTCTCGAGCGCGTCGACGATCGCGCGCACCGTGAGCGTCAGGTTCGTGCCGGTGTCGCCGTCGGGAACGGGATAGACGTTGAGATCGTCGATGCGCTGCTGGTTGGCCTCGAGGTTGCGGAGCGCGAGGCGGGCGATCTCACGGGCGCGGTCGAGGTTCACGACGAGCGCCTGACGTCCTCGATGCGCACCTCGACGGCGGCGACCGAGAGCCCCGTCTGCCGCTCCACCTCGTACGCGACCCGGTTGCGCACCGTGGCGGCGACCTCGGCCAGGTTGAGGCCGTACTCGACGACGACGTGGAGGTCGATCTCGATGCCGCCGTCGCGCGCCTTCACCTCGATGCCGTCGGTGAGGCGGCCGCGGCCGGGCAGGCGCGGGAAGCGCCGGCCGGCCATCCCGACGATGCCGTAGCTCTCGGCGGCGACGTTGCCGACGACCTGCGCGATCGCCTCGGCCGAGACGGAGATCCGCCCGAGGTCGGTCGTGCGGGCGAGATGGGTGCTCTTGTCCACGCCGCGAGGTTAGACGACCGGGGGAACCGGAGGGTTACGTTCGAGACGAGCAACCCAGACGTCCGGCTGAAGCCGGACATCCGCGCGCCTAGATGGCCTTGGTGACTTTGCCGGCCTTGAGGCAGCGCGTGCACACGTAGGCGCGCGTCGCCTTGCCGTCGAGCATCATCCGGACCCGCTGGAGGTTCGGGTTGAAGCGGCGCTTGGTGGCGACCATCGAGTGGCTCCGGTTGTTGCCGAAGCCGGGCTTCTTCCCGCAGAGTGAGCAGATCTTGGACATGCGGCTGGGGAGTGTAGCGAAAGCCGAAACCCGGCGTCCGGCTAAGCCAGACACTCCGGCTAGCGGCAGCTGCGCCCGCAGGTTCGCGAACAGGTCGGCCATCTCGAGGCCGGTGAGCACCGCTTCGGCTCCCTTGCTGACGCGGCTCTCGGCCTGGTCGGCCCGGTCGAGCGTGAGCACGCCGAACGCGACGGGCACGCCGGTCTCGATCGCGGCGAGCTGCAGGCCGCTGGCGGCCTCGCTCGAGACGTAGTCGAAGTGCGGCGTGTCGCCCCGGATCACGCAGCCGAGCGCGACGATGCACGCGAAGCGGCGCGTCTTGGCAAGCGCCATCGCGGCGAGCGGAAGCTCGAACGCGCCGGGCACCGGCATCACCGTGACGCTGTCGCGCGGCACGCCGCGCGCATCGAGCTCGGCGAGCGCCGACTCGAGCAGCCGCGTCGTCACGTCGCCGTTGAACCGTGCGACGACGATGCCGACCGCGCGCCGCTCACCCGTCGGGATGCCTTCGAGAACCGAGTAGCCGGGCGGCACCGTCAGCTCGCCGGGCGCGTGCTCCATCGAATCGGAAACGTGATCGGCGAGCGGCGCCGGGGCGGCCGTCAGGTCGTCGCGGTCGGGAGCTGCGACCTCCGTCGCCGCGGCGGCCGGAGCTGCCTCGACAGGGGGCTCCTCGTGCGGCGCCGCCGTCGGGTCGATCGCGGGCCAGCCGTCGAGCACGTTCTCGCTCGAGGCCTCGAGGTCCTGCTCTCCGGCCTCGACAGCCGGAGGCTCGCCCGCTGCGGGGCTTCGCGTCTCGAGGTCGTCCGGCTCGGCGTCCCAGCTCGGTGTCTCGTAGCGGTCGCTCATCGTGGCAGCCTATCCACCCGTCAGGCGCTTTCGGGATCGAACCGCACGCGCTGGTGGCTCTCGTGCAGCTCGATCGTGTGCCCCATCTTGTCGCGCTTCGACTCGAGGTACTCCCTGTTCTCCGGGTTGGGCTCGATCTCGATCGGCTCCTGCGAGACGACGGAGAGCCCGAAGCCGGAGATGCCGGAGATCTTCTTCGGATTGTTCGTGAGCACGCGAATGGTCGTGAGCCCGAGGTCGGCGAGGATCTGCGAGCCGATGCCGTACTCGCGGGCGTCGGCGGCGAAGCCGAGCCGGAGGTTCGCCTCGACGGTGTCGAAGCCCTGCTCCTGGAGCTCGTACGCGCGAAGCTTGTTCAGCAGGCCGATGCCCCTGCCCTCCTGCGCCAGGTAGAGGACGACGCCGAGCCCCTCGGCCTCGATCCGGCGCAGCGCCCAGTCGAGCTGCTCGCCGCAGTCGCAGCGCTGCGAGTGGAAGACGTCGCCCGTGAGGCACTCGGAGTGGACGCGGACGAGAACGTCCTCGGCGCCGTCGACGTCGCCCTTGACGAGCGCGACGTGATGCTTGCCGGTCAGCACCTCCTCGTACGCGACCGCCTGGAAGAGGCCGACGGCCGTCGGGAGCCTGACCGATGCCACCCGCTTGACGAGGTTCTCGTGCTTGCGCCGGTACTCGATCAGGTCGGCGACCGTGACCATCTTCAGCCCGTGGTGCTCGCAGTAGCCGACCAGGTCGGAGACGCGCGCCATCGTGCCGTCCTCGTTCATGATCTCGCAGACGACGCCGGCCGGCGCGAGCCCGGCGAGCCGCGCGAGGTCGACGGCCGCCTCGGTCTGCCCGGAGCGCTTGAGGACGCCGCCGGAGCGGGCGCGGAGCGGGAAGATGTGACCCGGCTGCACGAGGTCGTAGGCCGTCGAGGTCGGATCGATCGCGACCTGGATCGTCCGCGCCCGGTCGGCGGCGGAGATGCCGGTCGAGACGCCCTCGCGGGCCTCGATCGAGACGGTGAACGCGGTGCCGAACGGCGTCTCGTTCTGGTCGGTCATCTGACGCAGCCCGAGCACCTCGCACCGCTCCGGCGTCAGGCAGAGGCAGATCAGCCCGCGCCCGTGCGTCGCCATGAAGTTCACTGCCTCCGGCGTGACGAACTGGGCCGCGATCGTCAGGTCGCCCTCGTTCTCGCGATCCTCGTCGTCGACGACGACGACGAACCGCCCCGCCGGATGTCCTCGATCGCCTCCTCGACGGTTGCGAAGACGCTGTTCGGTGCCTCGGTGCTCATCGATCCATCGTACTCTGCAGCGAACGAGCTAGGCCTCGGAGGGTCGCGCCCGAGGCGCGAGCAGGCGCTCGACGTACTTCGCGAGGACGTCGACCTCGAGGTTGACGCGCTGCCCCGGCTCGAGCAGCGAGAGCGTCGTCTCGGCGAGCGTGTGCGGGATCAGCGCCACCTCGAACGCATCGTCGTGGAGCGCGGCGATCGTCAGCGAGACGCCCTCCACCGTGATCGACCCCTTCTCGACGCAGTAGCGCAGCGTGTCGTCGCCCGCCGCGATCGTCAGCCGCAGGCCGTCGCCTTCGGGCTCCGCCGCGCGCACCGTCCCGATCCCGTCGACGTGGCCCTGGACGATGTGGCCGCCCATCGCGTCGCCGGCCCGGAGCGCCGGCTCGAGGTTCACGCGCGCCCCGTCGACCAGCTGGCCGAGCGCCGAGCGGGACAGCGTCTCGGGGACGGCGTGGAAGCGTGAGGCGGGTGGCGCCGACGGACTCGGCCGTCAGGCAGACGCCGTTGATCGAGACCGAGCCGCCGACCTCGACGAGCGGAGCGGTCGCCGGAGCCTCGATCTCGAGCTGCACGCCCTCGTCGCCGCCGGTGACGGCGACGACCGATCCGATCTCACGCACGATGCCGGTGAACATGGCCTGAGGCTACCGGCTGGGCGCAGCGCTACGGCTCGCGGAGGTACGCCTCGACGAGCAGGTCCTCGCCGACCGGCCGCGTCGAGGCGTGGAGCAGCTCCCGCGGCGCCGCGAGAGCTCGCCGAGGAAGTGCGGCCCGTCACCGGAGAGCAGTCGGCGCCACGAAGAGGAGCAGCTTGTCGACGAGCCCGGCCTCGAGGAACGCCGTCGCGAGCGTCGGCCCGCCCTCGAGCAGGATCGACTGCACGCCCTCGGCTGCGAGCGCGGCGAGCTCCTCGTCGAGCCTCCCCGAGCGCAGCTCGAGCTCCGAGTCCGGCGGCAGCGGCCCGCGGCCGAAGGCGAGCCTGCGCGGCTGCCGCACGACGGGGACATCCCGCGCGTCGAGCCGCGGCGCATCCGCCCGCACCGTCCCCATGCCCACCGCGACCGCATCGAGCGAGGCGCGAAGCTCGTGGACGTGCCGTCGCGAGGCCTCGCCCGTCACCCAGCGCCTGCCCGGCACCGTGACGCGGCCGTCGAGCGTGATCGCGGCCTTGTAGACCACGAACGGGCGGCCGAGGGACTTCCAGGTGCGCCACGCCTCGTTCTGCCGCCGGGCCTCGAAGCGGTCGTCGAGCTCGACCTCGACCCCGGCGGCACGGAGCCGCTCGAGGCCGCCGGCAGCCTCCGGGTTCGGATCGAGGCACCCGGCGACGACGCGGGCCACGCCCGCGGCGAGGATCGCGTCGACGCAGGGCGGCGTGCGGCCGTGATGGGCGCACGGCTCCATCGTCACGAAGAGCGTCGCGCCGCGGGCCCGGTCGCCGGCGGCAGCGAGCGCGACGACCTCACCGTGTCGGCCGCCGTAGGGCTCGGTGACGCCCTCGCCCACGATCGCACCGTCGGCGACGAGCACTGCGCCGACGGTCGGGTTCGGGTAGCCGACCGGCCCGGCGGCGTCGACGAGGGCGAGCGCGCGGTCGAGGCTCATGCCGCGGCGGCGCGGATCCGCGCGTACGCGGCACCGGGATCCGGGTCGGCGAAGACCGCGTTCCCGGCAACGAGCAGGCTCGCACCCGCGTCGCGGACTGCCTTGGCGTTCGCCTCACCGACGCCGCCGTCGACCTGGATCGGGATGTCGACGAGCGTGGCGAGCTCCTCGATCCGCGCGAACGCCTCCGGCATGAACGCCTGACCCGAGTAGCCGGGCTCGATGCTCATGCAGAGGATCATGTCGGCGCCGGCCAGCTCCGCGGCGGTGGCCGCCCGCGCCGGTGTCGTGGCGGGATTGAAGGCGACGCCGACCGCAAGCCCGTGGGCGCGCGCCGCTGCGGCGACCTCGACCGGGTCGTCCGTCGTCTCGACGTGGAACGTGACCGAGTCGGCACCCGACTCGGCGAACTCGGGAAAGTGGTGCGCCGGGTCGCTCACCATCAGGTGACAGTCGATCACGCCTCCGGCCGCGTGGATCATCGGCGCGATCGAGCGCAGCACGACCGGCCCGATCGTCACCGGCGGGACGAAGTGCCCGTCGCCGACGTCGAAGTGGAAGACGCGGCACCCGGCCGCGAGGAGCACGTCGATCTGCTCACCGAGGCGCGTGAAGTCGGCGGCGTAGAGGGACGGCTCGATCTCCCTCCCGTCGCGGATCCAGCTGTCCCAGCCCATGGCGCGATCCTACGGGCAACCGCCGGCAGAGCCGGCGCGATGAAGAAGCCGCTCGTGTCGTGGACGTGGGGCAGCGTCTGCAGGAACTCGGGGCGGGCGGCGTGGCGGAACTGCGGCCACGCGGCGGCGAGGCGTGTCGTCGACCTCGAGCCCGGAGGCGTCGACGACCGCCTCGGCCTCGTCGCGGTTGACGGTGCAGACGGAGTAGAGGACCGTGCCGCCCGGCCGCACGCGCGCGGCTGCGGCCTGCAGCAGCTCGAGCTGGAGCTCGGGCAGCGGCTGGGAGCGCCAGCGGAGATCGGGCCGGGCTGCGAGGACTCCGAGCCCGGAGCACGGCGCGTCGACGAGCGCCCGGTCGAAGCCCGTCAGCTCCTCCGGCAGAGCGCGGCCGTCGGCGCAGACGACCTGGACGTTCGTCGCTCCGAGCCGGGCGACGTTCTCCTCGAGCTCGCGCGCGCGGGCGGCGTTCACCTCGACGGCGACGACCTCGCCGGCGAGCATCGTCGCCTTGCCTCCCGGCGCGGCACAGAGGTCGAGCACCCGCTCACCCGCAACGGCGCCGACCGCGAGCCCGGCGAGCTGCGAGCCGGCGCTCTGCGGCCACACCCGGCCCTCGGCGAACGCGCTCTCGTCGACGTGCTCGACGCGCCAGGCGCCGGGAACATCCGGATCGGGCACGCCTTCGATCTCGCCGCGCACGAGCCGGACGACGGTCGCGGGCGCCGCGTTCTGGGCGCGCATCAGCGCCAGCGCGCCTTCCGCGCCGAGGTCACGCCACCACGTCTCGGCCACCCAGTCCGGGTACGAGTGCGCAACGGCGGCCTCCTGCCACGTCGCGTCCGGCAGGGCCTCCACTCCGCGCGCGCCCCTCGTCGGCGAGGCGGCGGAGCACGGCGTTCGCGAACGGCACCGCCCGCTCGAGCCCCGCCCGGCGCACGAGCTCGACCGACTCGTTGACGGCCGCGTAGCGGGGCACACCGTCGAGGAAGACGAGCTGGTAGGCGCCGAGCCGCAGCGCCGCGCGCACGGCGGCATCGAGCCGGCCGACCGGCCGGCGGCCGGCGATCTCGATCGCGTGGTCGAGCGTGCGGGCGCGCTGCACCGTGCCGTAGGCGAGGTGCCGGCAGAGCGCGCGATCGCGGTCGTTGAGGCCGGCGGTCGCCGTCCGCAAGGCCCGGTCCGCGTACGCCTCCTCCTCGAAGACGCGGCGGACGACGTCGAACGCGGCGATGCGGGCGCTGTGATCGCCGGCGCCATCAGCGGAGCCCGCGCAGCCACGCGGCGGCGTCCATCCGCTTGCCGCCGTCCGGCTGCACCTCGACCGGCTCGAACGCGCCCGTCTCCCCCACACGCGCGCGCCAGACGGTCACCGGACGCCCGTGCAGCTCGGCGCGGGCGCCGATGTGCGGCGACAGCGCGCGAACCTGCCGCACGAGCTCGTCCGCGGGGCGCTCGAGATCGAGCACGCGATCGGCAGGCGCGATCTTGTCGGCGTAGGTGACGCCGTCGGCGCTCTGCGGCACGAACGTCGGCGACGGCTCGGCCAGCACGCCGTCGAGCAGCCGCGCGGCGACGACCGCCGCGCGCTCGAACACCGCTCCCGCGTCGTCCTCCGGCCCGATCGGGAACCGCTCCTGCGCCGCGATCGGGCCGGCGTCGAGCTCCTTCACGGTCTCGTGGATCGTGACGCCCGTCTCGGCGTCGCCGGCCAGGATCGCGCGCTCGACGGGCGCCGCTCCGCGCCAGCGCGGCAGCAGCGAGGGATGGACGTTGAGCCAGAGCCGTCCGCGCGAGCAGCGTCTCCGGGATCAGCAGGCCGTAGGCGCAGACGACGACGGTGGGCGCATCGAGATCGAGCCCCGCGTCGGGCCGCTCGGGCTGCAGCACCGGGATGCCGAGGCGCTCGGCCACGACCTTGGCGGGCGGCGCGGCGACCTTGCGGCCCCGGCCCTGCGGCGCATCGGGCCGCGTCAGCAGACACGGAGATCTCGTGGCTGCGCGGCGAGCCGCTCGAGCACGTCCGCCCCGAACGGCGCCGTCGCGGCGACGGCGATCCGCGCCATGGCGTACGTCACCTCGAGAGGACGAGCCGGGGGCGCAGCTGGGCCATCGCCTCGCGCCGCGAGTCCGGATCCGTGCGATCGATGATCATCTTGCCGTCGAGATGGTCGAGCTCGTGCTGCACGACGCGGGCCGACATGCCCTCGAGCTCGAGATGAACGGCCTTCCCGTCGACGTCGAAGCCGTCCAGCGTCACCTCGACAGCGCGCTCGACCGGCATCCGGATCGGCCCGAGCGAGAGGCAGCCCTCCTCGTCGACCTCGGTCTCGCTTGCCGCGAACGGTGAGCACCGGGTTGACGATGACGCGATCCTCGCCCTCGTCGTGGAAGACGAAGAGCCGTCGCAGGATGCCGACCTGCGTCGCGGCGAGCCCGACGCCCTCGGCGTCGTGCATGAGGCCGATCATCCGCTCGGTCAGCCGCGCGAGCTCCTCGTCGAAGGCCTCGACCTCGTTGGCGCGCATCCGCAGGACCGGGTCGCCGTACTGGCGGATCTGCGAGAGCGCGACGCTGGCGCCGCGCCTGCTGCTCGGCACGATCGTCGTGATCGTGTCGTGCTCGTGGTCGTGACCTGCGTGGTCGTGGTCGTGATCACCGTGGTCGTGATCATGGCCGTGCTCGTGGTCGTGGTCGTGATCGCTCATGCGGCGGGAGTTTACGGCCTCCGCGTCTACAGCGACTGCGGGTCGACGTCGACGACCGCCGTCAGCCCTCGGCGCCGCAGGGCCGGGCTCGCCGCGGTCAGCAGCGCGGACGCGCGCCGGGCGAGCGCGCGCGGCTCCTGCGTCTTCGCGACGAGCTGCGCCCGGTGGCGGCCCCGCAGCCGCAGCAGCGGCGCCGGCCCGAGCAGCGTCGCATCGACCCCGGCGAGACCGTCGCGCACCTCGCGCAGCATCTGGGCGACGCCGGCGGCGTCGGGCCCGGACGCGACGACGGTGACGAGGTGGCTGACCGGCGGGTAGCCGAGCGCCGTCCGCCGCTCGAGCTCCTCGGCGAGGAAGCCGGCCACGTCGTGGCGCTGGGCGAACTGGAAGGGCATCGCGTCCGGCTGGAACGTCTGCACGATCACGAGCCCCGGCGCGTCGCGGCCGCTGCGGCCCGCGAGCTGGGTGACGAGCTGGAACGTCCGCTCCTCGGCCCGGAAGTCGGGGATCGCGAGGCCGGTGTCGGCGTCGACGACCGCCGCGAGGTCGACGCCGGGAAAGTGGTGCCCCTTCGCGACCATCTGCGTGCCGATCAGCACCGCGCGGTCCATGCTGCGGAAGCGCTCGAGCGTCTCGCGCAGCGCGCCGGGCCGCGCCGCCGTGTCGGCGTCGAGCCGGATCCGCTCGAGCTCGGGCACGTTCCGCTCGAGCTCCTTCTCGAGCCGCTGCGTGCCCGCGCCGATGTGCGCGAGCTCGACCGAGCCGCAGCTCGGGCAGGAGGTCGGGCACCGCCTCGCGATAGCCGCAGTGGTGGCAGTGCAGCCCGCCGTCGCCGTGCAGCGTCAGGGCGACGTCGCACTCGCCGCAGCGGCGCGAGAGCCCGCAGGCGCGGCAGTGGAGCGCCGGCGTGACGCCGCGCCGGTTGAGCAGCAGGATCGCCTTGCCGCCGTGCTCGGCGATCCGGCCGAGCTCGGTCAGGAGCGGCGCGGAGAGCGGATAGCCCTGCTCGCGCCGAAGGTCGACGACGCGCACCCGCGGCATCGGCGCGCCGATGCGTGACGAGAGGATGACGCGCTCGAGCGTGGCCCAGCTCTCCGGCCGCGGCGTCGCGCTTCCGTAGACGGCGACCGCGCCCTCGAGCGCTGCCCGCTTGGCGGCGACCGTGCGCGCGTCGTAGCGCGGATCCGACTCCTGCTTGAACGACGAGTCGTGCTCCTCGTCGACGATCACGAGCCCGAGGTCGCGCATCGGGGCGAAGATCGCCGAGCGCGCGCCGACGACGATCCGCGCCTCGCCGCGGGCGATCCGATCTCGCTCGTCGCGGCGCTCGGCCTGCCCGAGCGCCGAGTGGAGGATCGCGACGGTGTCGCCGAAGCGCTGGCGGAACCGGCCGACCGTCTGCGGCGCGAGCGCGATCTCGGGCACGAGCACGATCGTGCCGCGACCGCGCGCGAGCGCCGCGTCGCAGGCCTGGAGGTAGACCTCGGTCTTGCCGCTCCCGGTCGGCCCGACGAGCAGCAGGTGGGCCGGCGACCGATCGTCGAGGCCCTCGACGATCCGTGCGATCGCCGTCTCCTGCTCGGGCGTGAGCTCGTCCGGTGCTTCCTCTCCCGGCAGCGACTCCCGCTCGACCGGCGACGGACGCTCGCCGCGCGGCTCCCGCCGCAGCGGGCGCGACGAGCTCGAGCGCACGGGCCGGCGTCGTCCCGTAGTAGTCGGCGATCCAGAGCGCGAGGTCGACGAGCACGGGCGGGATCTCGTCGAGCACCTTCCCGGCCGCGGAGAGCTTGATCCCCGGCGGTGCCTCGACGCCGACCTCGACGACGACGCCACGCGTCGTGCTCCGCCCCAGCCTGACCTGCACGATCGCCCCCTTGCCGACGTCTTCGGGCACCTCGTAGGTGAACGCGCGGGCGACGGCGCGCGACGAGACGAGCGGATAGACGGATGCGAGCGGCACCGTCGAGGCTAGCGGCGCCCCTGGCTGCGTGGGCGACTGAAGCCTCACCCCGGGGACCCGGTGTAAGGTGAGGCTCATGGCGCACGGGCAAGGACATTCGGTCGACGAGTACCTCGAGACGATCTACTTTCTCGCGTTTCCGATCGGCGAGTACCGGCCCGCGACGGCCTCGAATGCGATCGCCTCACGCGTCGCCGAGATGCTCGGCGTCTCGCGCGCCTCGGCCGGGGAGATGCTGAAGCGCCTCGAGGCCGACGGGCTCGTCGAGCGGGGCGAGCACAAGGAGGCGATCCTGACGCCGATCGGCATCGAGCGGGCCGAGCGCGTCGTCCGCAAGCACCGCCTGATCGAGCGCTTCCTGACCGACTTCATGGGCTACACGGCCGCCGAGTCCCACGTGCACGCCGACGAGCTCGGCGACACGTTCTCGGACGACATGGTCGAGCGGATGAACGAGCGGCTCGGGCAGCCCGACCGGTGCCCGCACGGCTGGCCGATCGACACCGAACGTCGAGCAGGCCGAGAACGCGGAGCTCGTCTCGCTCGTCGGAGCTCGCACCCGGCGGCACCGGCCGAGATCGTGCGGCTCGCCGAGCACGACGGCGAGCTCCTGGAGTGGTTCTACGACAACGGCTTCGCGCCGGGCGCGATGGTCGAGCGCCGGGGCTCGGAGTCCGAGGGAGCGCTTGCGGTCGAGCTCAACGGCGCGGAGAGCACGATCGACGAGACGTTCGCGCAGGGCCTGTACGTGCGGCCGGCTGCTGCGTAGACCCCGGAGAGAGGCTGAAGCCTCTCCCCGCGCGTCGGTTAGACCGAGGCGGGAGTGGCGAGCCCGGCGGCGGCGCGGAGCGCGTCGGCCTTGTCGGTGCGCTCCCACGTGAAGCCTGCGTCCTCGCGGCCGAAGTGGCCGTACGAGGCGGTGCTCTGGTAGATCGGCCGGCGCAGGTCGAGGTCGCGGATGATCGCGCCCGGGCGAAGGTCGAAGTGCTCGTCGATCAGGCGCTCGATCGTCTCCTGCGAGACGACGTTGGTGCCGAAGCAGTCGACGAGGATGCTGAGCGGCCGGGCGACACCGATCGCGTAGGCGACCTGGAGCTGGCAGCGGTCGGCGAGGCCCGCTGCGACGACGTTCTTCGCGACGTAGCGCGCGGCATACGCGGCGGAGCGGTCGACCTTGGTCGGATCCTTGCCCGAGAAGGCGCCGCCGCCGTGCGGCGCGGCTCCGCCGTAGGTGTCGACGATGATCTTGCGGCCGGTCAGACCCGGTGTCGCCCATCGGCCCGCCGATCACGAACTTGCCCGTCGGGTTGACGTAGACGAAGTCGCGGGCGCCGAAGCGGCTCTCGTCGTAGAGATCCGCCGGCAGGATCGGGCGCAGAACGTGGTCGATCAGGTCGGGCTTGATCAGCGTCTCGGCGTCGAGGCCGTCGCGGTGCTGGGTCGAGATCAGGACACGCTCGATCTCGACGGGGCGCTGGTGGCCATGCTCGTCCACCTCGTAGCGCACGGTCACCTGGGCCTTGCCGTCGGGCCGCAGGTACGGCAGCACGTCGGCCCTGCGCACCTCGGCCAGCCGGTGGGTGATCCGGTGCGCGAGCTGAATCGGCAGCGGCATCAGCTCGGCCGTCTCGTTGGAGGCGTAGCCGAACATCATCCCCTGGTCGCCGGCACCGATCTGGTCGATCGGGTCACGGTCGCCGCTCTGGACGTCGAACGACTCGTCGACTCCCTGGGCGATGTCGGGCGACTGCTCGTCGAGCGCGACGATGATGCCGCACGTGTCGGCGTCGAAGCCGTACTTCGCGCGCGTGTAGCCGATCCCGGTCACCGTCTTGCGGACGAGACGGGGAATGTCGACGTAGGTCGTCGTCGTGATCTCGCCGGCGACGACGACGAGGCCCGTCGTGATCAGGGTCTCGCAGGCAACGCGGCCGTAGGGGTCGTCCGTCAGGACGGCGTCGAGAACGGCGTCGGAGATCTGGTCGGCGATCTTGTCGGGATGCCCCTCGGTGACCGATTCCGAGCTGAAGCTGAAGGAACGAGCGCTCACGCCCGAAGAGTAGTCGACCGCGCCCGGGGGAGGCGGATCAAGCGCGCAACGCAGACCGCTTCCTCGCACGGCCGCTGAGAGCACTGTGCGAAGCGGGCCGAAGGGTTGGCCTGGGCATCGGACAGCGCAGCGTGCCAGTCGCGGTGGGTGCGATCACAACCCTCTGTGGAGCTATGAGCCTCGTAGAGCCGAGGCGGGCGCCACCCGCGATCGACATAGCCGCCGTCCCCTCTGAGACGATCCAATGGCTCTCCGCAGGGGTAGGCTGCGGCAGACCGAGCCCGTGGATGTCGCCGGGAGCAAGCGCCTCATTCATCAACCCGCCCGACTCGTCGTGATCGAGGCCCAGGACATGGCCGAGCTCGTGCAGAACCACGGTGAGCAGGTCCATCTCGCCCCCCGAGATCGTCCAGCCCCAGCCCGCCGCATCCACATCGATCGTGACGTCGGCGTCCGAGGCCACCCCCAACAACAGCCCGTCGAGGTCTCCGATCGAGAACTCGACGCCGGCCAGACGTGCATCCGGCCGAGCTGCAGCCCAGTCGGACAGAGCCTGTGCGGCGACCGCCTCGAGCTGCGACCGCGTCAAAGACACGACCCCGCCTGCGCCGGCTGACACGGCCGTCAGCGGGAGATCGTCATTCGTGATCGCGATCGATCCCTGCGAACCGACCCCGGACGCCCCGTCTGCAGTGATCACCCGCACGAAGAGCATCTCGTTCGGCTCGACCGTCGTATCGCCGCTGACCGAGACCGCGAAGCTCTGAGACGTGACTCCCGGCGCAAAGGTCAAGGTGCGCGTGACCGCCGCGTAGTCGCTCCCTGCAAGGGCCGAGCCGTCCACGGTGGAGACGACTACGGTGACCGTCGAGGTCGACGCCGCGGAGAGGGAGACCACCACGGTCGCGGTCGAGCTCTTCTTGTTGCCCTCGGCTACCGACGTCGACGTGACCGTCACCGTGGGCGGCGGCGGTGCGACGTCGTTGTCGTCGATCGTGCCGCTCGCAGACGCCGGCGCACCGACCGTATACCCGGCCCCCGCCGCCACCGTCAACGTCACCGTCTCCTGCGGCTCGATCGCAGCGTCATCGACCGGCGTCAACGTCACAATCGCCACCGATTGCCCCGCCCCGAACGTCAACGTCAACCGATTCGCCGAAATCGTCGCCCCGGTCACAGCCACCGTGTAATCCCCCGTCAACGCCGAGCCACTCCAGACGAGCGTGACGCTCGTGGCCCCGGTCGTGATCCCCGTGCGCGTCACCGTGAACACGATCGGGTTGGATCCCGCCTCCGCGCCGAGGGCGTCGGCCACCGCCACCGTCACCGACACCGACACGGCCGGAACCGGTGGCGCGGTTGCCAGTGCCTGGAGCACAGCCAAGGTGAGCGCGGGCAGGCCCGTCGGACCGAACGTCATGCCCTGGACATTGATGAGGATCGCCGAGGAGGGTGCGCCCACGGCGATTCCGAACTGGATGCTGCCCTTGTCCGGGCGGCCCGCACCCTTGATGTTCTGCGGGTCGCGCGATCCGCCCTTCTGGTCGCCGATGTCGGCATCGCCGGGGTCGAGCAGCCCGATCTCGCCGTACGGCTCGCCCTGACGCGCGTCGGTGCCACGCGTCGGATCCGAGCCGTCCGACTTCGACAGCGCGTAGAGCAGCTCGTCGGCAGACGGGTTGCCGGCGCGATTGATCGCCGGGTTGCCGAACGGGTTGTACGCGATGACGTAGGTGTTGAACTCGCCGGACCAGTCGAACAGCCGGTCACTGTAGGAATTGGCGTAGAGGACGTCGCGTCCCGCACCGCCGAACACGAAGTCGGCGAAGGTCGGGCCGACGGTTCGGCCGTCCTCCGTGTTGTTGGCCGTCGGATCGGCCGTGCCAAGGGTCGTGTCGAGGTTGTCGTCGGCTTGCAGGAGGTCGTCGCCGTAGCCGCCGCAGAGGTGGTCCTCGTTCGTGCCGCCGACGAGCCAGTCGTTGCCGACGTCGCCGAAGAGGACGTCCTTGCCGTCGTCGACCACGGGCACCGTGGGGGAGTCGAGTCGCAGCCGCGCGTCGACGTCGAAGTTGAGCAGGAAGTCGATGCCCGGCGCGATCATGATCTTCGCGGAACGGGTCGTTCGGGTCGATACCGGAGGAACATCGTGGTCGCCGGGTTGTAGGCCGAGCACATTGCCCAGGGTGTAGCCCAGGGAGGCGAGGACGCCGAGCGGGTCGCGCCCGTCGTCGTAGTACCGCTGAAGCGCCTCGGCGCCCGAGATCGCGTCGTCGCCGACACCGCCGTGCAGGAAGTCGTTGCCGAGGCCGCCGTAGATGACGTCGTTGCTGCCGACGAAGAAGGGCTCGAGGTCGGCCATGTAGCGCAGGTCGCCGGTGACGTAGAGCGACGCTCGGCTGCTTGTCGCCGTTCTGGGCGAGCGTCGACTGCGTCGTCGCGGCGATACCGAACAGCGGCTCGGCGATGCCGTTGCGGCTCGGGCTGAGCAGGCCGTCGTCGCCGAGCAGGCCGTCGTCGCCCGTGCCGCCGCTGAGCCAGTCGGCGCCGGCGTTGCCGTAGAGCAGGTCGTCCTGGCCGTCGCCGAAGAGCGTGTCGGCGCCGGTCTCGCCGTAGATCAGGTCGTTGCCGGCCTCACCGTGGAGGAAGTCGGCAGCGCCGCGGTTGCCCGTGCCGACGCACCGTCGTGGACAGGGCTGGGGACGCCGGGTTGCTCGCGATGTACGTCGCGTCGCCGACGGGCTGTAGTCGAGCAGCAGCACCGCGCGCGGGACGACGCGCTCGGTCGATGCCGCGTAGTTGTCGTAGTTGAAGCGTGAGGAACTGGCCGCCGACCGCCGACGATGCGGTAGATGTTCGCCGTTGTCACCGAGAATCACGTCCGCGTCGTGCGCGTGGCCGTTCAGGCCCGGATCGCCGGCGTCGTAGAGCCCGATGCCCGCGCCGGTGTCGCCGAAGATCGTGTCGGTGCCGTCCGGCCGCGGTGACGTGACCCGCCACATACAGGTTCGAGCTGCCGCCGATCAGGTCGTCCTGGCCGAGGCCGCCGAAGATGAGGTCGTTGCCGTTGCCGCCCTCGACGTAGTCGTTGCCGTCGGCGCCTGCGGTGCCGATGTCCGGAACGGTCGTGCCGGGGCTCGCCCAGGTGCCCACATCGATCGCGATCGTCCCGTCGCCCTGGATCGTGTCGTCGCCCTCCTGGCCGAAGATCAGGTCGTCGCTCGACGCCGCCGGCGAGGCGGTCGTTGCCCCAGACGCCGGCAGCCGCGGTAGTGCCGACGTCGAAGAGCGTGATCGCTCGTTCGAAGACGATGCCGTGGAGCGGATCGAGCGTCGGGCTCGCGACGATGTTCGGGACGTAGGTGATCGAGCCGTCAGCGTTGACGACCGGCCTGTAGAGGAGTTGGCCGTGCAAGTGCGTAGACGCGTTGGCTCACGTACGAGCCTGTCGGAACGATGAACGCGTTGTCGCCGGCGATCACGTCGTTGCCGCCGCCGCCGTCGATCCAGTCGTTGCCGTCGCGCCCGAGGCGACGTTGTGGCCGCCGATCAGGTCGTCGTCGCCGCCGAGAGCCGCGATCACGTCGTTGCCCTGTCCGCCGATCACGATGTTGCGGCCGTCGCCGGCGAGCACGATGTCGTTGTCTCCGCCGTCGCCGATCCCGGTGAAGATCGACACATACGTGAACGTCGGCACGGTCTCCGGCGGTGCGAGCGTCAGTGGGATCGTGCCGTCGAGGCGGCCGAAGTCCCCGAAGACCAGGTCTCCGCCGTCGCCCGTCGAGATGACGTCTTTGCCCGTCTCGCCGAGGACGATGTTGTTGCCGACACCGGAGATCGTGATGATGTCGCCGGCACCGATCGTCGGGTCGGTCGGGACGATCGAGTGGATCCCGGCACCGGCATACGTGAGGAATCCGAAGTCGCCGAGCACGACGTTCGAGCCGCCGGCGTCGCTCACGTGATCGGCGCCGGCCCCCGCGAGAACGATGTCGTTCCCGAGCCCGCCGTAGATGTCGTCGCCGGTTCCGATCGTCACGTCGCGCGTGAGCATCAGATCCGGAGTGAGGAAGACCCCGTCCCCGGTAGCCGGGAGGGCGGGGCCGTCCGGATCGCCACCGAAGACGATGTCGAACCCGGTCGCACCGACCGGCTTGAGATAGTGGACGCGTCCGTCGTCGCCGAAGATCCGATCGTCCGAGGTGCCGCCCTTGAGGGTGTCCGATCCCTGGTCTCCGAACAGGGTCAGGGCCAGGCTCGCGTTTGTCCCGTCGATCGTGTCGTCGCCCTCGTCACCGTTGATCACGAGCAGCGCTGCAGCGACGTTCGGCGCATTTACGGTGATGCGATCGTTGCCGTAGTTGGCGTACAGGCTCGTGACGGTTGCTCCGAACGGCGATGCCGCGATCGCGCCTCCGAGGACGCTGGCAATCGTGCCGACGTCGTTGCCGGTACCGAGGTGGATAGTGATACCGCGCCCGAACATGCCCCCGTCGGCGCCGCGCGTCCAGGCGCCCTGGCCGGCGAGGTCGCCGCCCGTCGCGGCGTACGTCATCGCGCCGGTCGAGAGGCCGGTGATCGAGTGATTGTCGATCACGAAGCCGGTATCCGCGTCGGCGTCGGCGTGGTCGCTGACCGCGAGCGTGTTGCTCCCCGCTCCGACCTCGATGTCGAGGTTGCCGTCGATCTCGTCGAGCGACCCGTTGAACGTCAGGTCGTCGTAGGTGACCGTGCCGTGCAGAACCGCCTCGTGCAGAGCCTCGAGGTCGCGTCCCGCGTTCAGGAGCGCCGCCGGCAGAGCTGCGAGGTCGGCGGCGTCGGAGACGAACACCACGTCGTCGCCCGGGCCGGTGTTCAGCAGCGTGTGCGGCAGCGTGCCGCGCACGTTGAAGCGGTCGTTGCCCGCGCCCAGGCGGATGTCGAGCGTCTCGAGCGTGTCGTAGGTGATGCCGTCGGTGCGCACGAGGTCGGTCGCGGTGCCCGCGCCGACCGGCGTCGCGCTGAACGTCACGTCGAGGTCGGCGAGCTCGCCGCGGAACCCGATCAGGAACAGGCCGCCCGACTGCCAGACGAACACGCTGCTCGAGCAGCGGCTGTCGGGCTCGCCGGTCGTGCCGTTCGTGCCACAGCCGGTCGTGGCGAAGCGGTCGTCGTCACCCGGCACGACCTGGCCCGGCGCCGCGTTGAGCACCGGCGGGAACAGCGCGGCCTGGAGCCGTGCGGCGAGCGTCGCCTCGGTGAGTCCGGCGACCTCGGCCGCAGAGAGGGTGAACGTGACGTCGATGTCCAGCCCCGGTGCGTCAGGCGTCGCGGCGCGGTGGGCGACGATGTGGAACGTGACCCCGGCGAGACCGGCGCTGAGCTGCAGCGAGAACAGGTTCCGAGACTGGGTGCCGGCCGTCATGTCGAGCCCGACGAGGCTGGTCTGGGTCAGCGTGCCGAGGACGTCGTGGGCGTCGCTGCTGTCGTCGACGATCGTGGTGTCGGTGCCGCTCCCGCCCGAGATGAGCAGCTGGGCGTCGATGCCCGACAGCAGGTGGCCGTTGCTGACGGTGATCCTGTCGTTGCCGTCGCCGGCGAGGATCCGGGTATGTCCGTCGAGCGTCTGGACGCCGACCGTGTCGTTGCCGCCCCGGGTCTCGATCGTCGTGATGCCGGCGTGTGTCGACTCCACGGTCACGTTGTCGATGCCGGACCCGAGCAGGATGTCGAGCTGCTCGAGGTCGTCGTACTCGATGCCGGCGCCCATCCCGAGCCCGGTGATGGTCGTGGAGGTCAGCGTCATCGACCGGTCGGCGACATCGTCCTGGTCGTTGACGATCAGCCGGTCGACCGCATTGTCCTCGACGACGTCGAATGCCTCGTTCGGGGTGATCGTCAGCGGGAAGGGGTGCTCGCCCGGCAGCAGCACCGGGCGGAAGTTCGCAAGCGGGTAACCGAACTCGGACACGCCTCCGTCGACGTAGAGCGAGTCCCTGGATCCCGTTCACGCGCTGCGCTCGCTCCGGGAATGCCTGCAGGAGGTGGCCGTCGATGACGGTGTCCTCGACCGCACGCACGAGCACCGTCTGCGGGAGGTACCAGTTGCCGTGGGTGAAGGTGAGCTCGACCGAGGTATGCCAGGTCAGGCCGCCGTCGACGCTCAGCTCGACCTGGAGCGCGTTGGTGGTGATCCGCGAGCCGCTCCCCGGGTTGTACTGCGCGAGCGTCGGGAGAGACGTCGCAGTGACCGTGACCGTCTCGTCGCCCGGGTCCCGGGTGAGGACGACGGTGTAGCTGTCGTGCAGGTCGATCCCCTCGGCCACCTGGGTCGAGCCGTTCGACTCGGTGATCAGGACGTCGCGCACATCCTTGTCCGTGACCAGCACGGTCACCAGTCCGACGACGGCGCCGGCGACCGTGAGCTCGAGCCGCGCGTACTCCATGCCCTCGACGATCCCGTCGACCTTTGCCCTCACGGTGACCGTGATCGGCCCCCAGGCAACGGTCGTGAACTGAAGCACCAGCTCGCCGCAGTCGGCGTTCGCGTCGAGTGACGTCGAGAGGCACACGTCGCTCTGTGCCGCGACGCGAACCTCGACCGTGGCCGTCGGTGCGGCGCTGAGCTCCACGGTGTAGGTGTCCGTGACGCCGCTCTCGCTGACGACCGTGTCCAGGCCCGTCTGACGAATGACGACCTGCGAGACGTCGTTGTCGATGACGAGGACGCCGACGATGTTGAGGCTGAGCTCGTCGTAGCCGCCGATCCCCCGGACCTGCCAGTTGCTCGCGGACGTCGGCGTGATGGCCCACCCGCCGTCGAGCGTGAGCGTGTTCGCGGTATTGGACAGGATCTTGCGGGTCTGGCCCTGGCCGGGGCCTGAGGTGATCACGACTTCCTTGCCGGCGAGGTTGAACCCGGCGAACGCACCGGCATCGGTGAGCGTGGTCGTGGTAGCGCTGTCGACCGTTCCGCCGATCTGTCCGCGGACCGAGTGCTGGATCGCGGTCGTCTGTGCGTTCTCGGGTGCGAGATCCTGCTGGGCACGGACGTACACGGTGCGTGGCGTCGCCCAGTTGGTCGGCGTGAAGACGAGCTCGACGGCCGAGAACCAGTTCACGCCATCGAGCGACACCTGGATGTTGCTCTCGTGATCCGCGACCTGGTCGGGCGTGAGCTCCGCCGTGAGGATGGTGATGCGCACGTCCGTCGTGGGCGCTCGGGTCAGCTGAATCGTGTAGCTGTCGATACCGCCGGCCTCGTAGACGACCGTCTCCCCGCCTGACTGGGTGATCACGATGGCGGGCTCGTCGTCGTCCGCGACCTCTGCGGCGATGCCGTCGATCGGGTGGCCGTTCCAGAGACCACTCGAGGACTCGACCGAGTGCGTGATCAGGCCGCTGTGGCCGGTCAGGTCGTCTGCCGCGACGACGGGTGCGTCACCGGCGACGTTGATCGTGTCGCTGCCGAGGCCGCCGTAGACCTCGACGTCCACGCCCGGCGGGGTCGCGAGCACCGTGATCGTGTCGTTGCCCTCCGCCCCGTCGATGCCGAGCCGCTCGATCGCGACGAATGCGACGTAACGGCCCGCACCGTAGACGCCGGTGGCGGTGAGGACGAAGGAGTCGTCAGCCTCGGTGCCGATCACGAACAGCGTGTCGTAGCCGTCGCCACCGTTGACGTTGACCGGCGAATTGGACACGTAGGAGATGCTGTCGGCCCCGGCGCCGGCGACGACCTGCGTTTCGGAGTCCTCCTCGAGGAACGTCCGAATCACGAAGGTGTCGTCGCCGTCCTCACCGTTGAGGTTCAGCACGGCCTTGTTGTGGAACACGAGGAAGAGGTCGTTGTCGTCGCCGCCGTTGAGCGTCGTCACGAAGCTGACGCCGTTGGACAGCTGTCCCTGCGTCGTGTCGATCATTCCGGGCGGGATGTAGGCCGGGTCGAAGCAGTTGTTGGCGCCGCCCTGGCTGTCGGAGGCGCAGGCGTCGCCGAACAGCTGACCGACCTGGAACGTGTCGTCGCCGTCGCCGCCGTTGACCGTCGTGATGGCGCTGTTGTCGTCGATTGCGACGCCGTCGTCGCCGCCGAGCATGTTGATGACGAGGCTGCTGATGCCGGTGTCGTAGGTGACGTACTCGGCGCGGAGATACGACCCGTCGAGCTGCTGGCCGTTGAGCAGGGCGACGAGGTCGCGGCGGAGCAGGAACTGATCGTCGCCCTCCGAGCCCCAGATGACGAGCCGGTTGGTGCCTGTGAGGCCGCTGTCGAGCACGTCGATGTGCGAGACGCCGGTGCTGGAGAGGTGGATGTCGGTGAGATCCGATCCGTTACCCCCGTCGATCGTCAGGAGCGCGGTGATCCCGTTGCCCGTCACGGGCAGCGCATTCGGCTGGCCGTTGACCGTGACCGTGTCGTCACCGGCGTCGCCGTTGATGCGAGTCACGTGGCTGACGACTTCGGCGTCGATGACGTCGTTGCCGTCGCCGGCGTCGATCGTGGTGACGGCGCCGGTGCTCTCGAGCAACAGGGTGTCCGCGCCCGAGCCGAGCGCGACGTGCAGCGTCTCGAGCCCGAGGTAGGTGATGACCCCCGGGCTGAACCCGGTGAGGGTGCTCGACGTCAGCGTGCCGGTATCTCCCGTGCTATCCCCGCGGTCGCTGAACGTCGCGACGTCGCCGGTGGTGCTCGTGCCACCATCGATCGTCAGGCCACCGACGATGAGGTCGAGCGACCCGGCGTTGGTCGGGGCGTCGGAGGAGATGTCGAAGGTGTCGTTGCCGCCGCGGCCCTCGATCACGGTTGCCGCCGACGTCGACCTCACGCGGACGAGGTCGCCGCCGCTGCCGAGGCGAAGGTTGAGGGTGGCGATGTTGCTGTAGCCGATGCCGTCGCCGTTGGAGCCGGCGCCGTCCGAGTAGAGGTCGAGGCCGTCGATCCTCGAGCTCGTGAGGACGAGCGTGTCGCCCGTGGTGTCGAGCCGTGTCGTCGAGGTCGAGGCTGTTGGTGCCCGCGCCTCCGTTGATGACGAGTGGGGCATCGATGTTCGAGACCACGCCGGCCGGATTGGTGCAGGCGCCACCGACGACACACGTCGCGGCGCTGCCGACGACGACGACGTCCGCGTCGTCACCGAGGTCGATCGTCGTGTCGGTCTTGAGGCCCGCGATGGCGACGTGGTCGTTGCCACCGAGCGTCTGGATCGTCAGCACGTCGTGGTCGTTGCTCGCGAGGCCCGTGTTGGCGATCGTGAACACGATGTGGCCGACCCAGTTGACCGTCGTCGTCGGCACCAGGAGACCAGGCGTCGTATCGACCGCGAAGACACCGTCGCCCTGTGCGAACGAAGCCGGGGCCGCAACGTTCGCGCCGCTGATCAGGACGGTGTCATCGCCGGCGAGCAGCGTGAGCGTGATGCTGTCGGAGCTCTCGAGCGCCGGGGAGAGCTCGTCGCCCACCGCGGTCGCGAGGCCCGCGGCGACGTCGGCCGCGGTTGCGGTCTCCCGATTGCGGTACGGCGCCGTGGTGATGGTCAGGACATCGAGACCGACGGTATCGACGGCGCCGTTGACAGTCAGGCGGTCGCCGCCGCTCAGCCGCAGCAGGAGCTCGTCGATCCCGGTGAGGTTCAGCGGGAGGCCGGAACCGGAACCGTCGTAGTCGAGCTCGAGGCGCCCACCGACTGCGCTGAGGGTGATCGTCTCGGATGCCGAGTCGAGCCCGATGACCTCCATGCGGTCGTAGCCAGTCCCCGTGACGAGGGTCTCGCCGGCCAGCTGCGCGCCGTAGCCGAAGAAGGTGTCATCGTCGGTCTGGCCGGCCGCGATCGAGGCCGGGCCGCCGATCAGGATGTCGAGCCCGGCGCCGCCGTCGATGAAGTCGTTGCCGGCCCCGCCGTTGAGCGTGTCGGCGCCCGTGCCGCCGATGAGAACGTCGTTGCCGTCGCCGCCGCTGAAGGTTGCAACGCCCAGGCCCAGCGGTGGCGAGGTGATCGTTCCCGGTGCCGCCTATGGCGTTCACTGTCGCGAGCACCTCGGGGAACACGATCAGCTCGTCGTCGCCGTCGCCGAAGTCGCCGACGATGTGGGCGACGCCGGTGTGTGTCTCCGACCAGCCGAACGCCGACACGGTGACGACGTTTCCGCTCTGCGTGATCGAGTACTCCTCGTCGTGCGAATCCACGTAGCGACGCCGCGCGGTTGCCGGCGAGAGCGCCCACGTTGAGCGTCAGCGTGTCGCCCGACTGGGAGGCAAGGAGCGGCGGCGGCTGGGGCGCGTTGATCAGCGCTGTCGGCAGCGCGAACGTCGCGATGGTGACGCGCCTCGTGATGTCGCCGAAGATCGTCTCGACCGTGAACCTGGCGCGCACCTTGACGGTGTCGCCGAGCCTGCCGGCAACCTCGAGGTCGACCTGAACGCCGGCGAGCGTGATGCCGATGATCTTGACTCTCACCGACCCGCTCAGGGTCGCCAGGAACGAGCGGTCCCCGTCGGCCAGCGCGCAGTGGCCGCCAGGTGGGGGCGTATGTGGCGAGAAGGGTCTTCTGAGCCTGGGTCAGCTCCCGTCCCCGTGCGCCAGGTTCGCGCTCACATCGTCGAGACAGGTCTTGGAGGAGTCGTCGTTGCCCGGACGCGAGCAGTACGACACGTGCGCCGACAGCGTGCCCACGATTCCGGTGCCGGCAAACGTCAGATCGACGCTCGCCGGAGAGGTTGAAGCTGAAGCTGCCCCACGATGCGATGAAGCCATCCGCAGACATGCTCAACGGGCCGAACTTCGCGCCGAGGCTCGCGCTGATGAACCAGGCGCCTTGCCCGAGCTCGCCGCCGACCCCGATCACGACGTGGCCGTTCAAGGTGACGACCTTGAGAATCTTGACGCTGCCGTTGAGATCCAGGATGAACTGTCGGCGATCCCGCCGTAGACGCTCGGGTGTCGATCACCATCGTCCCCGAGACGTTGAGGTCGAACACCGAGAGGAGGCTCGCCGTGATGGCGACATGGGTGCTGAGGTAGAAGCCGTCGGCCGAGATCTCGGCGATCGCGTCCGCGTGCACCATGAAGCCGACGTCAGGGTTCGGACCGAGCAGGAAGTCGAGGTTGGCGATGAGCTCGAACCCGCTGCCCGAGACCGCGATGGCGCCAAAGACGTCTGCCGGTTGCGAACCCGACCAGGGTCAGGTGACCGTCGATGACCGCGACGACGTACGGGCCGGCCGCGTTCTCGTGCGGGGAGCCGCCGTGACCGAGCAGCCAGTCGATCGTCTGCTCGTCGGGAACGGTGACTCCCGACGGGAGCGTCGTCACGAGGTCAGGAACGGCGCCCCTGATCGTGTAACACCGCAGCTCGCCGGAAGGATCGCCAGGGCAAGCAACGAGCCGTTGGAGAAGGTTGGTCGCCAATGCGCCCGGGTTGGCAACGCCCGCGACCGCGGCCGTATCGAGATCGTTGAGGTAGTCGTAGAGCTTGTCCGGCAGGCGCAAGGTCATGTCGATGCCGGAGCTGTTGAAGATCACGCGTGCGTACACGTCGACGTCGAGGATGTCCAGGTTGATGCCGAGGTTGACCGTGAAGTCACCGGCCGCGCCGTGGCTGTTCAGGATCAGCACGCCGACTGCACCGATCTCCAGGATCGGGTCGGCCGAGCCGATGTCCAGCCCGATCGTCATCTCACCGAGTGCGAGCAGGCGGAACTCCTGCGCAGCTGCGTCGAGATCGACGCCGAGGTAGAAGATGCCGTCGATCCGCGCGATGCCGGCTGATCTCGATGTAGCCGGCGAGCTGCACCTGGATGAAGGTCGTCCCGAAGTCGATGACCATCGGGTTGGCCGGGTCGCCTGTGTCCAGGAGGTATCCCGGGAGCCCGACCTCGTTGTAGGTGCCGTTGTCGTTCTCGTCGAAGGACTCGTCGTACGAGAAGCTGGTCGTGAAGTCGATCGCGGAGAACGAGCCGCCACCGGAACCGAGCGCGAAGCCGAGGTTCAGCGCGACCGACAGGATGGCGTCCGAGGTAAGCCCCGGGATCCCGACCAGGGAGAAGCTGTCGATCTCCATGTTGGCGGCCACGAAGGCTGCCGGGTGCGCCGGGTCGAGCTTCGCGCCGACGAAGATGCCGAAGTCGAGATCGGTCAGGGCGAGACCGACGGCATTCGGGTTCTCCACCAGCAGGCACGGGTCATCGATGTCCGGGTTGCAGCGCGTGCCGTCGGCCGTCCCGTCGACGGTGTAGATGATCTCGCCGGTGAGCGGATCCTCCGTCCAGTGCGGGCCGTTGACACCGACGAACGCAAACAGGTTGGAGCCGCCGATCGTCATCGTGGTGACGCCCGTCACGGGGGTGCCGTCCACGAGGTGAACGTCCACCGTCGGGCCGAGCACGAAGGCGAGCGAGCCGCGGGCGACGAGCACGCCGAACACGTTGATCTGGGCGAGCCGGACGGCTGCGCGAACGAAGAGGCCGTCGTAGAAGAAGTCCTCGGTGATCGGGTCGCCGGTGCCCGGATCGACACGCCCCGTCTTGACGCCGAACGGCTCGCAGGCTGCATCCAGTGGGTCTCCGTTGGCCGACGCAGTGACGTCGTCCGCGTCACAGCCGTTGTCGAAGGCGTACTGCTGCCAATCGATCACCGGCAGCACGGGGAACGCGAACACGGTCGGCGTCGAGATGTTCACCTCGAACGACACTCCCCTGAGCACGGCGGTCAGGCCATCGTCCTCGAGGCCGACGAGCGCCGCCTCGTCGATGCTCGCGCGCAGCGTGTAGTACCGCATCGGATCCACCGGGAGCACCGGCGTGCCGATCGCGAACCCGAAGTCGAGGTCGGAGACGGCGATACCGATCGCGTTCGGGTTGCGAACGGCACGGCACTCGCTGTTGTTGTCGGCGTCGGCGAAGCCGTCGGTGGTATCCGCGTCGGCCGCGCACTCGGAGGCCACACACCCCGAGCTGAGCTGGGTCGGGTCGCACTCGAACCTGATGTCGCTCGTCAGGTCGTTCGGATCCTCGGTCAGCCAGCTCGGGCCACCGACGCCGAGGAACGCGTACACGTCCTGGCCACCGAACTGAATGAAGCGCAGCTCCTTCTCGGTCAAGCTGACGGCGTCCTGAACATCCGCCGGCAAGCCCGAGAGCACGCTCGGGTCGACGACGCCGACGAGCGGGACCGTCTCGCGTCCGACCGAGCTCGAAGTACGCGGAGCCCCGGAGGTGAACGAACGAGCCGATGCCGAGCACCAGCAGCTGCACGCCACCACCGATCAGGTAGCCGTCTGCGTCGAGCACGACGGGATGCGCCGGATCCCCTGTTTCGACCTGATAGCCAGGGACTCCGGCACTGATGCCGTTGGGGAACGAGCCGGCCCAGTCGATCGCGGGCGGTCCCACGAGGACGGTCGGGCTACCCGTGTTGACCTCGACGGTGATTCCCCGGATGGCCAACGTGATGATGTCGTCGTCGAGGCCGACGAAGCCTGCGAAATCGGCGGTCGCCTTCAACGCGGTGAACTTCATCCCCATGTAGCCCTGGTTGGCCACCTCTGTCTGTGCTGTTTGCGCGTTGGCGAGCACCAGCCCGAGCGTGGCGTTCTCGATGTAGAACCCGACTGCGTCGTCGCCGATCTCGTCGGCGTTGAGGATGCCGTCGCCGTTGTGGAACAGGAGCTGCTCGACCCAGTTGGCACCCGCGTAATCCGCCGCAGTCGCCGATAGCGCGCCGCTCGGCGCGAACGCCGAGTTCGTCCGCTTGAACACCCGGTAGGTCCCGGCCGTCGCGTCCCAGACGCCGACCGTCTCGCCCGACCGCCACCGACAAGGGCGACTCGCCCGCGAGGTAGGTGGCCGCGACCGGACGCCAGACTGTCGCATCCCCATAGTTCTGGGTCGTCAGATTCGGCGAGGTCAGCGACGCCCCGACGAGCCGGTAGATCTTGCCGTCGATGATGTTGCCGACCGTCTCGCTGGTCAGCACCGTCGCCGGGTGCTCGTCCGACATGTACGTCGCGATGTCGTCGTCGATGTCGTAGTCAGCGAGGCCGTCGCCGAGGAAGATGCTGACACCCTCGGCGCCGATCTTGATCGTCTTCACCTGCAGATTCGGTGATGTCGCCCAACGGCCCACCCACGACATCGACCGTCTCGACCTCGCCCATCCGGAAGCTGAACGCGCCCGACACGAACACGTTGTCGGAGATCTGCAACACGGCGTGCTCTGCTGCGACCCCGATCAGCGGTGTGCCGCGGAAGTCGATCAGCATCGGGTGGTCCGGATCACCCGTCTGGACTTCGTAGCCGCCCGTCGATGCGAACGAGCCTGCCCAGTCGATCGTCGGTGACACTCCCGCGCCTGGCGGGCCCTTGTTGACCTCGACCGAGATCCCGCGCAGCGTGAACGTGAACCCGGCATCCTCGAACCCGACCAGACCGGCCGATTCCGCCGTCGCCTTCAACGCGGTGAACTTCATCGACATGTAAGCGGTGTTGAGCGGGTTGGTCTGCGGCGTCTGCGCGTTCGCGAGCACGAGCCCGAGCGCGGCGTCCTCGAGGAAGAACCCGATCGCGTCGTCGCCGAGCTCAGCCGCGTTCAGAGTGCCGTCGCCGTTGTGGAAGACCAGCTGCTCGACCCAGTCGGCACCGGTGTAACTGGCCGCAGTCGCCGGCAGCGCGCCGCCCGGCGCAAACGCCGAGTTCGTGCGCTTGAACACCCGGTAGGTCCCGGCCGTCGCGTCCCAGACACCGACCGTCTCGCCGACTGCCACCGACAGAGGGCGACTCGCCCGCGAGGTAGGTGGCCGCGACCGGCCGCCACAACGACGTGTCCGAGTAGGTCTGGCCAACGCCACCAGGCGTCAGGTCCGGTGAGGTCAGTGCGGTGCCGATGAACCGGTAGATCTTGCCGTCGAGGAGGTTGCCGACCGTCTCGCCGGTGAGCACCGTCGCGGGGTGCTCGTCCGACAGATACGTCGCAATGTCGTCGTCGATGTCGTAGCCCGACAGGCCGTCGCCGACGAAGATGCTGACGCCCTGGGCGCCGACCTTGATCGTCTTCACCTGCAGACCCGTGATGTCGCCCAGCAGACCGCCCTGCACGACATTGACCGTCTCGACCTCGCCCAACCGGACACTGAACGCGCCCGAGATGAACACGTTGTCGGAGATCTGCAGCACCACATGGGCTGCTGCGAACCCGAGCAGCGGGGTGCCGCGGAAGTCGATCAGCATCGGGTGGTCCGGGTCACCCGTCTGGACTTCGTAGCCGCCCGTCGATGCGAACGAGCCTGCCCAGTCGATCGTGGGCGCGACTCCCGCAGCCGGCGAGCCGGAGTTGACCTCGACGACGATCCCGCGCACCGTGAAGGTGAAGCCGGCGTCTTCGAACCCGACCAGGCCTGCCGACGCTGCCGTCGCCTTCAACGCGGTGAACTTCATCCCCATGTAGGCGCTGTTGACCGGATTGCTCTGGGGCGTTCGCGCGTTGGCGAGCACGAGCCCGAGCGCAGCGTCCTCGATGAAGAACCCGGCCGCGTCGCCGATCTCCGCGGCATTCAGAGTGCCGTCGCCGTTGTGGAAGACCGTCACCTCGACCCAGCCCGCACCCTGATACGCCGACACCAGCGAAGACAACGCACCCGACAGGGTCGCGGCACCGGTGCGCTCGAACACCCGGTAGGTGCCAAGCGCCGCAACCCACACGCCGACCGTCTCGCCGGTGGCGACGGATGCCGTCTCGCCGGCGAGATGGTCAGCCGCGACCGGGCGCCAGATTGCCGTGTCGGAGTAGTTCTGGCCCGTACCGCCGCCCGGCGTCAGGTTCGGCGAGGTCAGCGTCGTGCCTACGAGCCGGTAGATCTTCCCGTCGACGAGGTTCCCGACCGTCTCGCCCGTCACGACCATCGCCGGGTGCGCGTTCGACATGTATGTCGCGATGTCGTCGTCGATGTCGTAGTCAGCGAGGCCGTCGCCGAGGAAGATGCTGACGCCCTCGGCGCCGATCTTGATCGTCTTGACCTGGAGGCCGGTGACCGTGCCGACCAGCCCACCGACAACAACATTGACCGTCTCGACCTCGCCCATGCGGAAGCTGAAGGCGCCCGACACGAACACGTTGTCGGAGATCTGCAACACGGCGTGCTCTGCTGCGACGCCGATCAGCGGTGTGCCGCGGAAGTCGATCAGCATCGGATGGTCGGGGTCGCCCGTCTGGACTTCGTAGCCGCCCGTGACAGGGAACGAGGCGGCCCAGTCGATCGTCGGCTTCAACCCACCAAACGCGGGCGAACCGGAGTTGACCTCGACGACGATCCCGCGCAGCGTGAACGTGAAGCCGGCGTCTTCGAACCCGACCAGGCTGACCGACTCCGCGGTCGCCTTCAACGCGGTGAACTTCTTCCCCTTATGCGCGTTGTTGAGCGGGTTGTCCTGCGCCGTCTGCGCGTTGGCGAGCACGAGTCCGAGCGCGGCGTCCTCGAGGAAGAACCCGACCGCGTCAGCGCCGATCTCGTCCGCGTTGAGGGTGCCGTCGCCGTTGTGGAAGACCGTCACCTCGACCCAACCCGCGCCCTGGTAGGCCGACACGAGCGACGACAAGGCACCCATCGTCGTCGCGGCACCGGTGCGCTCGAACACCCGGTAGGTGCCAAGCGCTGTCACCCACACGCCGACCGTCTCTCCGGTGGCGACGGATGCCGACTCGCCCGCGAGGTAGGTCGCCGCGACGGGCCGCCACACAAGCGGGTTCGAGTAATCCTGGCCGGCGCCGCCGCCCGGCGTCAGGTTCGGCGCGGTCAGCGTCGCCCCGACCAACCGGTAGATCTTCCCGTCGACGAGATTGCCGACCGTCTCGCCGGTCACGACCATCGCTGGATGCTGATCCGACAGATACGTCGCGAGATCGTCGTCGATGTCGTAGGCAGCGAGGCCGTCGCCGAGGAAGATGCTGACACCCTGAGCGCCGATCTTGATCGTCTTCACCTGGAGGCCCGTGACGGTGCCGATAACCCCACCCACGACCACATCGACGGTCTCGACCTCACCGATCCGGAAGCTGAAGGCACCCGAGACGAATACGTTGTCGGAGATCTGCAGCACCACGTGCTCTGCTGCGACGCCGATCAGCGGTGTGCCGCGGAAGTCGATCAGCATCGGATGATCCGGGTCGCCCGTCTCGACCAGATAGCCGCCCGTCGATGCGAACGAGCCGGCCCAGTCGATCGTCGGCTTCAACCCGAGCAGCAGCGGCGAACCGGAGTTGACCTCGACCGATGATCCCGCGCAACGTGAACGTGAACCCAGCGTCCTCGAACCCAACAAGGCTGACCGACGCAGCGGTCGCCTTCAACGCCGTGAACTTGTACGACTTGAACTGGTTGTTCGCTGACAGCGTCTGCGCCGTCTGCGCGTTCGCGAGCACCAACCCCATCGCCGCGTCCTCGAGGAAGAACCCAACCGCGTCAGCACCGATCTCGTCCGCGTTGAGGGTGCCGTCACCGTTGTGGAACACCAGCTGCTCGACCCAACCCGCGCCGGTGTAATCGTTGAGATCCGCTGACAACGCACCGGCCAGCGTGAACACCGAGGTCGTCCGCTCGAACACCCGGTAGGTCACGGTCGTCGCGTCCCAGACCCCGACCGTCTCCCCGACCGCCACCGACCCAGGCGAATCGCCCGCGAGATACGTCGCCGCGACCGGCCGCCAGACCGTCTTGTCGGAGTAGTTCTGGCCCGTCCCGCCACCCGGCGTCAGGTTCGGCGCCGACAACGTCGACCCAACAAGCCGGTAGATCTTCCCATCAACAAGGTTCCCGACCGTCTCGCCCGTCACGACCATCGCCGGATGCTGATCCGACATGTACGTCGCAATGTCATCGTCGATGTCATACGACGCAAGCCCGTCGCCGAGGAAAATGCTCACACCCTGAGCGCCGACCTTGATCGTCTTCACCTGCAGACCCGCGATATCCGGGCCCGACTTCACAACATCAACCGTCTCCACCTCACCCATCCGGAAACTGAACGCACCCGACACAAACACGTTGTCGGCGACCTGCAACACCACATGCTCAGCCGCAAACCCAACCAACGGCGTCCCCCGGAAATCGATCAGCATCGGATGATCCGGATCGCCCGTCTCGACCAGGTAGCCGCCCGTCGATGCGAACGAGCCGGCCCAGTCGATCGTCGGCTTCAACCCGAGCAGCAGCGGCGAACCGGAGTTGACCTCGACCGTGATCCCACGCAACGTGAACGTGAACCCAGCGTCCTCGAACCCGACAAGGCTGACCGACGCAGCGGTCGCCTTCAACGCCGTGAACTTGTACGACTTGAACTGCGTTGTTCGCCGACAGCGCCTGCGCCGTCTGCGCGTTCGCGAGCACCAACCCCATCGCCGCGTCCTCGAGGAAGAACCCGACCGCGTCAGCACCAAGCTCGGCCTCGTTAAGGGTGCCGTCACCGTTATGGAACACCGCTGCTCGACCCAACCCGCGCCGGTGTAATCGTTGAGATCCGCTGACAACGCACCGGCCAGCGTGAACACCGAGGTCGTCCGCTCGAACACCCGGTAGGTCACAGTCGTCGCGTCCCACACCCCGACCGTCTCCCCGACCGCCACCGACCCAGGCGAATCGCCCGCGAGATACGTCGCCGCGACCGGCCGCCACACCGTCGTGTCGGAGTAGTTCTGGCCCGCGCCGCCACCCGGCGTCAGGTTCGGCGCCGACAACGTCGACCCAACAAGCCGGTAGATCTTCCCATCGACCAGGTTCCCGACCGTCTCGCCCGTCACGACCATCGCCGGATGCTGATCCGACATGTACGTCGCAATGTCATCGTCGATGTCATACGACGCAAGCCCGTCGCCGAGGAAAATGCTCACACCCTGAGCGCCGACCTTGATCGTCTTCACCTGCAGACCCGCGATATCCGGGCCCGACTTCACAACATCAACCGTCTCCACCTCACCCATCCGGAAACTGAACGCACCCGACACAAACACGTTGTCGGCGATCTGCAACACCACATGCTCAGCCGCAAACCCAACCAACGGCGTCCCCCGGAAATCGATCAGCATCGGATGATCCGGATCGCCCGTCTCGACCAGATAGCCGCCCGTCGACGCGAACGAGCCGGCCCAGTCGATCGTCGGCTTCAACCCGAGCAGCAGCGGCGAACCGGAGTTGACCTCGACCGTGATCCCACGCAACGTGAACGTGAACCCAGCGTCCTCGAACCCGACCAGGCTGACCGACGCAGCGGTCGCCTTCAACGCCGTGAACTTGTACGACTTGAACGCGTTGTTCGCTGACAGCGTCTGCGCCGTCTGCGCGTTCGCGAGCACCAACCCCATCGCCGCGTCCTCGAGGAAGAACCCGACCGCGTCGCCACCAAGCTCAGTCCGCGTTAAGGGTGCCGTCACCGTTATGGAACACCAGCTGCTCGACCCAACCCGCGCCGGTGTAATCGTTGAGATCCGCTGACAACGCACCGGCCAGCGTGAACACCGAGGTCGTCCGCTCGAACACCCGGTAGGTCACGGTCGTCGCGTCCCAGACCCCGACCGTCTCCCCGACCGCCACCGACCCAGGCGAATCGCCCGCGAGATACGTCGCCGCGACCGGCCGCCAGACCGTCGTGTCGGAGTAGTTCTGGCCCGTCCCGCCACCCGGCGTCAGGTTCGGCGCCGACAACGTCGACCCAACAAGCCGGTAGATCTTCCCATCAACCAGGTTCCCGACCGTCTCGCCCGTCACGACCATCGCCGGATGCTGATCCGACATGTACGTCGCAATGTCATCGTCGATGTCATACGACGCAAGCCCGTCGCCGAGGAAAATGCTCACACCCTGAGCGCCGACCTTGATCGTCTTCACCTGCAGACCCGCGATATCCGGGCCCGACTTCACAACATCAACCGTCTCCACCTCACCCATCCGGAAACTGAACGCACCCGACACAAACACGTTGTCGGCGACCTGCAACACCACATGCTCAGCCGCAAACCCAACCAACGGCGTCCCCTCGAGAGCGAAGACGATTGGATCGCCGGGAGTCAGCAGCTGGAAGCCGTCCGGATCCGTGTCCGTGTCGATTGCCGTATCCGGGAACGAGAGCTGCCAGTCGACGACCGGAACCGGCGCGCCGGGCAGTGCTGACCACACCTTCCCGCTGTTCACCTCGAAGGTGATGCCACGAGCTTCGAGGCTGAAGTCGGTGATGTGGACGAGTCCGAGCTCGGCAGCCGAGCCGGTCAGCGCGAAGAACTTCGGGTGGATGGCCGCGTCGAACGCGGACTGTCCGGTGGACTGCCCGGAGAGCAGAAGCAGCCCGATGTCGACGCCGCCCGCGTAGAAGCCTGCCGTGTTCGATCCGAGCTCGACCTTCTGGATCAGCCCGTCGCCATTGGCGTCGACCCATGAGAACTCATCACCAATGAACAGGTTGACGTTCGTCGCGGCGATCTGGAACGAGCGGACCGGGAGGTTGTAGATGATCGAGTAGTCGGCGCTGCGTCCGAGAGTGCCGTCATCGGAGGCCAGCACGGTGAGACCCTCGAGCGCGGAGTGCAGCGCTCCACCGTCGCCGGGAAGACCCGTGGCGACATCCACTTTCATCTCGCCGCCGAGGGCGAAGGTGAACATTCCCGACGCGTAGATGAAGTCGCTGATCGTCACCTGCGCCGGCACCGAGACGGAGAGCAAGGTGCTCGGCGAGTTGAACGTCTTCGGCGAGCCGGCCGGCGTGAGGGGGTTGGCGCTGAGGTTGAGCCAGCTGTCGTCTGCTGCGGTGTCGTTGAGGATCACCGTCACCGAGGCGATGAGGATGTCGAGATCCTCGAGGCCGACGATCGTCGGCGCGGTGATCGTGCCGTTGAACGCCTGCCAGGCGCGGCCGTCGGCCGTGAAGATCGCGAGTGCGAACGGTCCGAGCGAGCCCTGGAGACCGACCGGGTTCCCCAGCGCCTCGACACCGAGGAAGCCCGTCGCGCCCGATCCGCCGGGGCCGCTGATCGTGAGCACGTTCGCGGAGATCGGGCTGCCGTTCGACGGCGTGACCATGTGGGTCGCCTGGGCGAACGTGAAGTCACCGCTGATCTTCACGAAGCCGATAACGCTGACCGTGAGCGTGCCGCCACCGTCGTCGACCGTGCCGCTCAGACCCGCTCCACTCTCGAAGTCGAAGGAGTCGGCCGCCGTGGCGGCGCCGACGAGGCTCTCCACGCCGCTGAAGGCAAGGCCCGCGCCGGTCGTCGGCTTGTAGGTTCCTGCGTCCACGCCGATGATGTGCCAGGTACCTGCGACGTCGGCGACCTTCAGCGTGTCGACGCCGGCGCCGCCGATGATCGTCAGCGCACCGGCGAACGAGCCGAGGTTGCCGATCGTGAGCGAGTCGGTGCCGGCTCCGAGGTTGATCGTCAGCGAGGTCGGGAAGTCGAACGTCGTCAGCTCGAACGTGCCCGACGTGGATCTGATCTGCAGCGAGGTTGGTTCCGTCAGGCGCGAGCTCGAGAACAGCGTCGTCGTTGCCGGCGGTAAGGGTCATGCTCGCCGCGCCGCCAACGTTCGTGATCGTGACCGGCTCGAGCCCTGCGTAGGTGATCTGCCGTCCGTCGACCGTCACCGAGCCCGAGCTTCCGTCGATGGCGACGGACGAAGCGGCTCCGGTGCCCGTGCCGTGGACGACGAGCGTGTCGTAGCCTCCGGCTCCACCGTCGACGACTCCCGCCATCGATCCGATGACCTCGAAGACAAACGTGTCGTGGTTGTCGGCCGCCCCTGAGAGGCTTTCGATGCCGACGAACGAGACACCACCAAAGGTGCCGGCGCCGGCTCCGGTGATGTTCCAGATGGTGTCCACCGGAGGCCCACGGATGACGTCGTTACCGCCTGCGCCATCCAATACGATGACTGTTGTCACTGGTGAGAGCGAGCCCCCGAACGCGAAGGTGTCATCCCCATCCCCGCCCGTAATCGCGAGGCCGAGGACGCTGCCGATCGCACGCGTCTCCGTGGTCCCGTCGATCGTGACGCCGATGCCGCCGGCGCCGAACCAGATCGAGACGACATGGTCTGCGCCGTTCGCGAGCGCGATTGTCCACTGCGTCGGCGTATCGGATGACGTCGTGGTGGCAGGGGACGCCGTAGCCGTGTTGATCGACCCAGCCGTGGTGTTCGCACCGTAGATCTCACCCGGGCCGAGCGTCGGGCCCATCAGCGTGTCATCGGCACCGGTCTCCAGGCCGACGATGTGCCCGAGCTCGTGGAGGACAGCGGTGACCAGATCGACCTGCCCCCCGTTGACCGTCCAGCCATAGCCCGCCGCGGTGGCGTCGATGGTGATCTCGCCGTTGGAGCTGATCGCGAGCAGGAGACCGTCGAGGTCTGCAAGCGCGGAGGAGATGGCCGTCACGTCTGCATTGGGATTGGCGGCCATCCAGGCCGCCTTCGCCTGCTCGACCGCGGCGTCGAGCTGCGCGGTCGTGAGCGGCGCTGCGGCAGGAGCATCCGCCGGAGGCGTCGACGGGGCGGTGAGCCCGCCCGTGCTGCCCGTGGCCGGCGTCGTGCCGGGGACCGCTGCCGGCGTGCCGGCAGCACCGTCGCTCCCACCTGCGGAGCTCGTCGTGCTGGACGGAGGCGTCACCGAGTCGGTGGACGCCGGGGGTGCGCCCGCGGTCACGGTGGTCGCGGTCGTCGTCGTCGCCGCCGCGCGTCGTCGTCGTCGCCGCGGCCGAGGTCGTCGTCGCCGCGGCCGAGGTCGTGAGCCGCGGCCTCGGTCTTCGCCGCCGAGGCGGAGGTGTCGGATTCCGGGGTGACGGTCGGCGTCCGACTCGCTCACCGTGGGTGCCGCCGACGGAACGTCTCGCGTCTCGCCCGAAGCGAGGCTCTCGGCCATCAGGCCCTCGCCGTGCTCGTAGCCGAGGACGTGACCGAGCTCATGCCGAACGACGGTGAGGAGATCCATCGTTCCGGGGCCCGAGGCTCCGGTCACGGCTGACCAGCCGAACCCGGCGGCGGTCGCGTCGAGAGTCACCGTCTTGCCAACAGTTCTGCCGAGCTCGAGATCCGGTAGGTCGGCGACCTCGACTGTCACGCCAGCGAAATCTGCATCGGGAAGGAGAGCCTGCCACTCGGCGATCGCGTCGGCGAGCGCGTCGCTCGCCAGTGCCGGGCTGAGGCTCTCGGTGACCGGATCACCGGCAGGTGCAACAGCGGCGGTGAGCCGGTTGACGGGGTCACCGTCGTCCGTTGCCGGAACAGGCACCGCGTCGTCTGCCACCGGAGTGGATGCGTCGGGGGCGCGCGCCTGCGGTGCCGGCAGCAGGAGCCGGGGTCTCCGGCGCCACGGGGAGCTCCGCGCCGACACCGACATCACTGGAGACGATGGGGACGTTGGCGAATGGATCCGCGGGCTGAGCCGCCGACCCTGCAGCTGCCTGCTTGGCCGACGGGATTCCGTATTCGCTCGAGGTCACCGGGATGGTGGTCCTCCGCCGCTGCGTCGGGCGGGCGGCCGTCGACTTCGGTGCGGCGACTGCCTGCTTTGCCGCTGCGGTGACGGGCGTTGCCGGCTGTCGAGGCACGACGGGCGCAGAGCGGGGCTTGGGCACCGCGACGGTCGGGAACGCGATGGCCGACAGCGCGATCGCCGGCAGTCGCTCGGGCGCTCCCGAGGCATTCGGCAACGTGAGCATGCTCACGAGCGGCGCCGCGTAGGCAGCGCCGAAGCTCACAAGGCACACAACGACAAAGACGACGCGGATGCGCGTCGTCCTAATCCCTGCCGGGCTGAGTAGCCCGGTACCACCCCGACCAGCTGTAGAACCCGTGATCTTCCCCCCGAAGAACGTAGACCCATCTATCGCAGCGCCGCGTGCCGCGATTCGTCCGACCGTAGTGCCGCCTCAGCGCGAAGTCAAGGATGCGGCGCCTGGATCAATGTAAATTCCACGGGTCCTCGACCTTTGGGGGGTTACGGCAAGGTGCGCTCGAGGCGCGTCTGCTCGGTCGCGACGCCGGTTCGGAGGTCGTCGATCGTCCGCGCCTGGCTGTCGAAGGCGATGATCGAGGCTCGCTCGACCGCGTTGCCGCCTCCCGCGGCCGCGACGGAGAACTTCCTCGCGAACGCCGCAGTGTTCTTCGCCGAGCCCGCCCGGAGGCTCACGGCGATCGCGTGGGCCGAGTCGGCGAGCGCCGTAATCCTCGCGAGCTCCTCGTTCTTCATCGGCCGCAGTGGAGCCGGTACCGGGCCTTGCCGGACCTGCGCCACGAGCGCGGCGAGGGCGATCGAGAACCGCTCGAAGGACGAGGCCTGCGCCCCGACGTTCGCCGCCCCCGCGAGGTCGGTCCGGAGAGACTGACTCGCCTTCGCCAGGTCACGGCGCTCGCTCGTGAGCACTGTCAGGAACCGGCTCGAGACGGGCGATGTTCGCGGCGAATGCCGCCTCCGCGGCGGTGAGCGCGACGAGCTTCCGCTGGAGCCTGCGCGCGTCCGGCGGCGCGTCGATGGCACGAATCCGAGTATCGAATCGTCGCAGTGTCAGCGCTGCCTTGTCGAGTGCAGCAACGTTGCCCGCGAGTCCCCGCGGGTTCGTTCTCGCCCGCCCGTAGATGTTGCTGACGGTCTGACGCTCGACCCCGAACTCGCGCTGCGTCGCGTTCACCTCGTCGATGTACGCCGCGACAGTGTCTCTCCTCGTCTCGGCGTCGCTCGAGAACGTTCCGGTCAGGCTGAGCACCATGAACAGCACGAGCGCGAGCGTTGCGACCCCGCCGAGCACGAGCCAGCGGTTGCGGGGTTGTCGCGCCCAGTCCACGACTGCGCGAAGCTTCAGCGTCATCGGTCGCCGATCGTCAGCGCAGGCGGTCGACGGTCGAGATGCTTCCGTCGCCGTGGTCGAACACGAGCTTCACGAGCCCCTTCTTCGGCTCGAGCCAGATCGTCCTCGTGCCGCTCCCGAACGGGAATCCCTTCTGCTTCAGCTTCGAGCGGATGACGAGTGCCTTGAACGTCCCGGCCGGCACCTTCACCGTCCGAATGCCAACAACTGTCGTCGTTCCGGTGACCCCGAAGAGCGAGAAGTCACGGCCGGGCACCGCTGCAGCCCACCTGTCGCCCGCCAGCGGATAGGCGGGGATGACGGGGTTGAAGCCGAACACCATCAGGTCGTACGGCGTTACGAAGTTCCGCCGCCGGTTGGCCGGCAAGGCGCTCGGCCCGAGCCGCGGGAACGGGGCGATCGTTGCCGACTTCGTGGTCGCCCACAGGTTGGTGACCCCGTCGGCACGCAACGTGAACCCGTACGCGCCCACGACCCGGATGGGCCCGGAAAGGTGCTTCACGGAAATCCGGGCCGAGCCGTTCGCCACCTCGTCTGTCGTGAACTGCTGGACCGAAGGCTTCTTCATGTGCTTCGAGTTCGTCCAGCGGAACGTCGACGTCTGACCCTTCGTGAGGGGGAACCAGCGCGTATCGGGCGGCGGCGGCGTCGGGCGTCTGGTTGGTGCTCGTGAGAACAGAGGTCGTGATCGGCGAACCGCTGCCCGAGTGCGCGAAGACGATCTTCACCGGGCCGACTCCGTAGACCCACCAGACGGTCCGGACACCGCTGCCGTAGGGATCGCCGATGGCGCCGGCCTGGGTCACCTCGCTCCGCACCTTCGCGGCGAGCACCGGGTCGGGGAACGCCGGCACCGTGACGCGCTCGGTACCGACGTAGTCGGACGCGCTCGACACGTCGCCCTGCGCACCGCCCGTCGACGTCCACTGGGTGTCCGTCAGGAGCGGCGCGGGCAACACGGGCGCACGGGTTCCCCAGATCAGCTGGTAGTACGTGCTGGCAATACTGTTGTTGCATCGCGTCGGCGACCCGCAGAGGATCGGGAATGTCGGGCGGTGGCAGGTTGCTCGACCAGTCCGTGTTGACGAGGCCCGACGCCGACTCCTGGAAGGCCATCAGGCCCAGGCTGACCGGCGCCGCAGGATCGTTGCCCTGTTCCTGCGTCGTCCACGCCAGCGTGAACTGGTTCCCCTTCTGCTCCTTGACCGTCACCTTCTCCTTGGTCGGAGTCGGGTTGTAGACGCTGTCGGTCCACTCGTACGTCCAGGTCGCGTCAGCCGGATGCGGCAGCCAACCGTCCGCGGCGGCCGCGGGCACGAGAACGAGCGCCGAGACGGCGGCCGCAAGCACGACGATCGTTCGGTGGAGCGATGGCGACATTCTCCGAAGACCCCTTCCCCTGAATGTCGCGAGCCCGGCGAAGGTAGCTGTTGCCACCGACGCCCGCAACAATCCGGAGCTCACTCGCTCGTCGGATTGCGCTGCATCAGCGTGGCGACGAGATCGCCGAGCGGGACGCCGTCGAGGACGGTGCAGACCCCCTCGGTGATCGGCATCTCGACCTCGAGCCGGTGCGAGAGGTCTCGCAGCACGGGCGCGGTCGTCAGTCCCTCGACGACCATGCCGATCTCGGCGACCGCCTCCTCGGGCGTCGCTCCCTGCGCCACGAGCTCGCCGCAGCGGCGGTTGCGGGCCGACTTCGACCAGCAGGTGACGATCAGGTCGCCCATGCCTGCGAGGCCCGCGAACGTCTCGGGCTTCGCGCCTGCGGCCTCGGCGAACCGCCCCATCTCGGCGAGGCCGCGGGCGACGAGCGCGGCCTTGGCGTTGTCGCCGAGCCCGAGGCCGTCGGCGCCACCCGCGGCGAGTGCGATCACGTTCTTGGCGGCTGCGCAGAGCTCGACGCCGGCGACGTCGTCGTTGACGTAGACGCGGAACGTCGGCGAGGTGATCGCAAGCTGGAGCTGCACCGAGAGCGCGTGATCCTCCCCGGCGATCACCGCCGCGGCGGGCAAGCCACGGGAGATCTCGTCGGCGATGTTCGGGCCCGAGAGCACCGCCACCGGCCGATTCGTGACGAGCGTCGAGAGCCGGTTGCCGGTGGCCGGGTCGAGACCCTTCGTCAGGCTCAGGATCGGGCAGGTGCCCGGGAGCGCCGCGACGGTGGCGCCGAACGCCGCGCTCGGCACCGCGACCACCGCGAGGTTCGCCTCCGCGACCGGCGCCTGCTCGATCGTCGTCGCCGCGACGCCCGAGAGGTCGACGTGCGAGAGATAGCGCGGGTTCCGCGCCGTCGCCATGATCTCGAGCGCCTGCTCCTCACTGCGGCAGGCGAGCGTGACCTCGTGCCCGTGGTCGCGGAGGACGACCGAGAAGGCGGTGCCCCAGGAACCGCCGCCGATCACGGTGACGCGCACGGGTTATTCGCTCTTCACGAAGTCGATCGACACGGGGACGCCTTCGAGCTCGAACCGCTTGCGCAGCTCGTTCTCGACCCAGTAGCCGTAGTCACGCGTGACGAGGCTCGGGGCGTTGACGAAGATCCGGAACCGCGGCGGCCGGGTGCTCACCTGCGTGCCGTACATCAGCTTCAGCCGCCTCCCCCGCTCCCCCTGCGGGCCCGGCCGCGCATCCTTCAGCTCGCCGAGGGCGCGGTTGAGCTCGCCGGTGGTGATCCTGCCGTTGTGCTTCGCGAAGAGGCCTTCGACCTTGTCGAGCAGCCGGTCGATGCCGCGGCCCGTCTTGGCCGAGACGGCGATCACCGGCGGGCGCTGGCGCAGCCGCCGCGCGAGATGCCCCTGCGCCTCGACGATCTCGAGCTCCGTCACGTCCCACTTCGAGAGCACGGCGAGCGTCGAGCAACCGGCCTTCCGCGCGATGTCGGCCACGGCGAGATCCTGCTCGACGATCCCCTCGGAGGCGTCGAAGAGCACGAGCGCGACGTCGGCCCGGTCGGCCGCCTGCAGCGCCCGCAGCTCGCTGTAGTACTCGATCCCCTGGCGCTGCTTGCGGCGGCGGCGCAAGCCCGCGGTGTCGACGAGGATGAACGTCGTGTCGCCCCGCTGGAGGACGGTGTCGATCGCGTCGCGGGTGGTGCCCGGGAATCTCCGAGACGATCACCCGCTCGCGGCCGACGAGCTTGTTGAGGAGCGACGACTTGCCGACGTTCGGCCGCCCGAGGATCGCGACCCGGATCGCCTCGGTGCCGATCGCGACCTCGCTCGTGCCAGGCAGGCGCGAGACGATCTCGTCGAGCAGGTCGCCGGTGCCGTGTCCGTGCAGTCCCGAGAGCGGCCACGGCTCGCCGAGCCCGAGCGCGTGGAAGACGGCCGAGTCGGGGTCGCGGCGCGGATCGTCGATCTTGTTCGCGAGCACGATCACCGGCCGCTTGGCGTGGCGGAGGATGACGGCGAGCTCCTCGTCGCCCGGCGTGATGCCGGCGCGGGCATCGACGACGAACAGCACCAGGTCGGCCTCGTCGATCGCGGCCTTCGCCTGCTCGGCGATCTTGGAGCCGAACACGCCGCCCTCGACCTCGTCGACACCGCCGGTGTCGATGAGGCGGAACCAGGTGCCGGACCACTCGCAGAGCATCTCCTTGCGGTCGCGCGTCACGCCCGGGGTCTCGTGGACGACGGCGGCGCGGCTCTGCGTGAGCCGGTTGATCAGGGTCGACTTGCCGACGTTCGGGAAGCCGACGATCGCGACGGTGCCTGCGATCTCGCGCGGCGCCTCGACCTCTTCTTCCTCGATGAGCTCGTTCTCGGTCATCGCGGGGGAGTCGCGTCCGGGCGACCCAGCGCGTGCATCTCGACGAGGAAGTCGAAGAGCTCCTTGATCTTTGCCTGCAGCATCGCCGATGCCTCCTTGTAGCCCTTGCCGCCCTTGGGTAGCCCCTCGAAGTGGATCGGCTCACCCCAGGCGAGCGAGATCGGCTGGTTCGGCTTCCACGACTGCGAGCCGTGGATCGCGACCGGGATCACCGGTACGTCCTCCTGGAGCGCGACCATCGCGGCTCCGGGCTGCAGCGGGCCGGGAACGCCGGAGCGCTGGCGGGTGCCCTCCGCGAAGAGACCGAGCGCGAGGCCGTCCCGCACGATCGAGCGCATCGTCCGCACGGCATCGCGGTCGGACTCGCCGCGGCGCACCGGGAAGGTGCCGAAGGCGCGGATGAAGGCGCCGAGCCCCGGCACCTGTGCGCCTCGACCTTGGCCATGAAGTAGATCGTGCGCGGGCACGCGGCGCCGAGCGCCGGCGGGTCGACCCAGCTGAAGTGGTTGCAGGCGATCACGAGCCCGCCGGTCATCGGCACGCGCTCCTTGCCGTAGACCTTCATGCGCCCGGCGACCTTCACCGCGGTGCCGATCGTCGGGCGGCCGACGGCCCAGACCTTGTCTGCCGTGGTGCTCACGTGACGACGCTCACCCGACGCGCTCCGTCACGAGCCCTTCGATCCGGTCGATCACTTGCTCGAGGTCGAGGAACGTCGTGTCGAGCTCGATCGCATCGCCGGCGCGATGGGTGTTCTGCGCGTCGCGCTCGTCGCGGCGCCGCATCTCGTCGGCGAGCACCTCGACCTCCATCCCGTCCCGCTCGGCGTGCCGGCGCGCCGCGCGCACCTCGGGGTCGGCGTAGAGCCAGATCTTCAGCTCGGCATGAGGTGCCACGACCTCGCCGATGTCGCGGCCCTCGATCACGGAGTCGCCGTGCACCGCCGAGCTGCGCGCTGGCGCTCGCGCATCACCTCGCGCACCTCCTGATGGCGCGCGACGATCGGCACGGCAGAGTCGATCTCGGGCGAGCGGATCTCGGCCGTCACGTCGTGACCTCCGACGAAGACGCCGCTGCCTTCACCGAACTCGACCGGATGCTCGCGCGCGAGGTGCACGAGCGCAGGAACGTCGTCGAGCTCGACCCGGTTGTGCAGCGCCAGCCACGTGAGCGCGCGGTACATCGCACCGGTGTCCAGGTAGCGGAACTCGAGCCGCGCTGCGAGCGCGCGCGCGACGGAGCTCTTACCGGCCCCGGCAGGCCCGTCGATCGCGACGATCACTTCTGCCTCGGGCAGAAGTCGTGGATGAAAATCAGAGAGGTCATGAGTCGGTGCTTTCCGTTCTGAGTTGGCTCAGCAACTCGAAGAAGCCCGGGAAGCTTACCGCCACGCAGTCGGCGATCATCGATCTCGACGCCGTCCTGCGAGTCGAGCCCCGCGATCGCACCGAGCATCGCGATGCGATGGTCGCCGCGGCTCTCGATCTTGCCGCCGCGCGGCCGGGTCGGAACGCCGCGGATCCGGAAGCCGTCCTCGGTCGCGAAGACGTGCTGGCCGAGCCCGCGCAGGGCATCGACCGTCGCCTCGACGCGGTCGGACTCCTTCGCCCGCAGCTCCTCGGCCCCACGCAGCCTGCTGTTGCCGTGCGCGCACGAGGCGGCGAGCGCGAACAGCGGCAGCTCGTCGATCGCGAGCGGCACCTCGTCGCCGAGAACCGTCGTCGCGACGAGCTCGGCCGAGCGCACCTCGAGATCGCCGACGCGCTCGCCACCGACGCGGCGGCGGTTGTAGACGGTGACGCGTCCGCCCATCCGCTCCAGGATCGTCAGCAGGCCCGTCCGGCGCGGATTGAGGTTGACGCCGTGGATGTGGAGCTCCGAGCCGGGCACGAGCGTGGCGGCGACGATGAACGGTGCCGCCGACGAGAAGTCGCCGGGCACCTCGATGTCGACCGGCTGGAGCCGGTCGGCCGGCTGGATCGTGACGCTCTTCTCGCGCCGCGTGATCGTTGCACCCGCGGCCTCGAGCATCAGCTCGGTGTGGTCGCGTGTCGGCTGCGGCTCGACGACCGTGGTCTCGCCCTTGGCGTAGAGACCGGCGAGGAGGATCGCCGACTTCACCTGGGCGCTCGCGACGGGCAGCTCGTACGTGATCGATCGCAGCGGCCGGCCGTCGATCCCGAGCGGCAGGTGCCCGTCGTCGGTCTCGACGCCGGCGCCCATGCGGCCGAGCGGCTCGGTGATGCGCTTCATCGGGCGGCTGCTCAGCGAGGCGTCGCCCGTGAGCTCGAACTGCTGCCCCTCCTGGCCCGCGAGGATCCCGGAGAGGAGCCGGACGAGCGTGCCCGAGTTGGCGCAGTCGATCGGCCGGCCGGGAGCGACGAGGCCGCGCAGGCCCTGGCCGAAGACGTGCAGCGTGTCCTCGCCGTGCTCGTAGACGGTGATCCCGAGGGCGCGAACAGCCTCGATCGTCGCCTCGGTGTCGGCCGAGCGGCCGAAGCCGGTGATCCGGGTCTCGCCGTCGGAGATCGCGCCGAGCAGCACCGCGCGGTGCGAGATGGACTTGTCGCCGGGCACGGCGATGTGCCCGACGAGACGCGTGACCGGCTCGACTCTCATTCGTCGATCACGGGCGCGACGACGACGCCGTACCCCTGCGCCTCGAGCAGGGTGGCGGCGCGCTCGGCCTCGGCCTCGCCGGCGACGATCACCGACAGGGTGCCGCCCCGGTCGGTCGAGAGGTGGTCCATCTCGAAGTCCTCGACGTTGATCCGCTCGGCGCCGAGCGCCTGGAAGATCCCCGCGAGCACGCCCGGACGGTCGGGCAGGTGCACCCGCAGCCGCTGCAGGGTGCCGGGGTCGCCGTGGGCGGTCGCGAGCATCCGGCGCCGGTTGGTCGCAGCCTCGGCGATCCAGCGCGCGAGCTGCCCACCGTCCTCCGCCACGAGGGCGGCCTCGAGCTGCTCGATCCGGCGACGGTGCTCGCCGAGCGCGGCCACGACGGCGTCGCGGTTGTCGAGGAAGATGTCGACCCAGATGCGCGGGTTCGCGCCGGCGATGCGCGTCATGTCGCGCAGCGAGCCGCCGGCTGCCTGCAGCGGATCGTGGCCGTCGACGCGCGTCGCGCCGGCCTGGTTCAGCAGCACGTTGGCGAGCGCGTGCGGCACGTGGCTCGTGACGGCGACGAGGCGGTCGTGTGCGCCGGCGTCGATCGCGACCGGCCGCGCGCCGAGCGAGGTGACGAATCCGTGCACCGTGCGCAGGAGCTCCGGGCCGGTCGCCGCGGTCGGCGTCAGGAACCAGGTCGCGCCCTCGAACAGCTCGGCGGTCGCGCGCTCGGGGCCGCGCGTCTCGGCGCCGCAGATCGGATGCCCGCCGATGAACCGCTCGTCACCGTCCGCGGCGGCGCAGACCGCGCTCTTGGTCGAGCCGACGTCGGTGACGGCGCAGCCCTCCGGCGCGACGGCGAGCACCTCGCGGACGACGTGCGGAAGCTCGGCAACCGGTGCTGCGATCAGGACGAGGTCGGCGCCGGCGACGGCATCGCCGAGCGTCGCGACCGGGTCGACGGCCTCACGCGCCTGCGCGGCGCGGAGGATGTCGGGATCGGGATCCCAGCCCGCGGACGGACGCTCCCGCCCGACGGGCGGCGAGCGCCGCGGACGCGCCGATCAGTCCCGTCCCGATGACGGTGATGTTCCGGAGCATGTGCGGGCCTAGCCTCGCATCAGCTCGGCGACCCGGAACGCGAGGTCGAGCGACTGACGTGCGTTCAAGCGCGGGTCACAGAGCGATTCGTAGCGCGTGTCGAGCTGCTCCTCGAGCACGGCCTCGGAGCCGCCGAGGCACTCCGTCACGTTCTCACCGGTGATCTCGAGGTGGACGCCTCCGGGCCAGGTGCCGACCTCGCGATGCGCGGCGAAGAAGCCCTCGATCTCGCGCAGCACGTCGTCGAGCCGGCGGGTCTTGTGGCCGGAGCCCGTGACGAAGCCGTTCGCGTGCATCGGATCGCAGACCCAGACGACCGGGATCTCGGCCTCGCGCACCGCCCGCAGGAGCGGCGGCAGGAGCTCCTGCACGCGGCTCGCGCCGAGGCGCGTGATGAGCGTCAGCCGCCCGGGCATGCGGTCGGGGTTGAGCCGCTCGGCGAGCGCGACGAGCTCGTCGGGCGTCATCGACGGGCCGACCTTGGCGCCGACCGGGTTGTGGAGGCCCGAGAGGAACTCCAGGTGGGCGCCGTCGAGCTGCCGCGTGCGCTCGCCGACCCAGAGGAAGTGGGCCGAGCACGCGTACCAGTCGCCCGTCGTCGAGTCCTTGCGCACGAGCGGCTCCTCGTAGTCGAGGAGCAGCGCCTCGTGGCTCGTCCACACGTCGACCTCGTGGATCGCGCGCTCGTCGCCGAGGTCGATCCCGATCGCCTGCATGAAGCGCAGCGCCCGGCCGATCTCGTTGGCGATCACCTCGTAGCGCCGGCCCTCGAGCGAGCTGGCGACGAACTCCTGGTTCCACGTGTGCACCTGGGTCAGGTCGGCGAAGCCGCCCTTCGTGAAGGCGCGCAGCAGGTTGAGCGACGAGACGGCCTGGTAGTACGCCTGCACGAGCCGCTCGGGGTCGGGCGTGCGCGCCTCGACGGTGGGCTCGTCGGAGTGGACGGCGTGGCCGCGGAACGACGGCAGCTCGACTCCGTCGATCACCTCGGTCGCCGACGAGCGCGGCTTCGCGTACTGGCCCGCGAGCCGGCCGACCTTGATCACCGGCAGCGTCGCGCCGTACGTCATCACGGCCGACATCTGCAGCAGGAGCTTCAGCCGCTCCCGGACCGCGATCACCGAGAGCTCGTGGAACGACTCGGCGCAATCGCCGGCCTGGAGCAGGAACGCGCGGCCCTCGGCGGCCTCGCCGAGCTGGTGCCGGAGCGCGCGCGCCTCACCCGCGAAGATCGAGCGACGGCAGCCTGCCGAGGCGCTCGCGGACCGACTCGAGCGCTGCCTGATCGGGCCATTCGGGTTGCTGCAGCGCCGGAAACGCGTGCCACGAGGAGGGCGTCCAGGTCGAGTCGGTCACTGCCATGGCAAGCAGTGTAGTCGCGCGCGTTTTGACGCTACGCCTGGAAACGGCTAAAAATGGGGGACGATGTCCTCGCTCCACCTCCTCACCTTGTTCTGGCGCGCCTGAGCCGACGACGCCAGGCCAATCGCCGCGGCCGGAAGCGCTAGTTTGCCCGGCTGCGAACAGTGAGAGAAAGGACTCCCATGCGCATCTTCTCCGGCATCCAGCCGACCGGCGAGAAACATCTCGGCAACCTGATCGGTGGCTTCCGCCAGTACGCCGCCACCCAGGAGCGGGGCGACGCGTTCTTCTGCATCGTCGACCTCCACTCGATCACGACCGACTACGACCCGGCCGACCTCCACGCACGCACGCTCGACCTCTACTCGATGCTCATCGCGACCGGGCTCGACCCCGAGCGGTCGACGGTGTTCGCCCAGAGCCACGTGACGGCGCACGCCGAGGCGGCCTGGCTGCTCTCGGCTGTCGACGAGCTACGGCCAGTTGGGCCGCATGACGCAGTTCAAGGAGAAGGCCGACCGCAAGGACTTCGTCTCTGCGGGGCTCTTCACCTACCCGGTGCTGATGGCCGGCGACATCCTGCTCTACCAGGCCGACATCGTCCCGATCGGCGACGACCAGCGCCAGCACCTCGAGCTCTCGCGCGACGTGGCGGAGCGCTTCAACACCCGCTTCGGCGACACGTTCGTCGTGCCGCAGGGCGTCTACCCGGAGGTCGGCGCCCGGATCATGGACCTGCAGGAGCCGACGCGGAAGATGTCGACGACGGGCGGCACGCCGCAGGGCACGATCGGGCTGCTCGACCGCCCGACGTGGTGCGGAAGAAGTTCCGCTCCGCCGTGACCGACTCGGGCCGCGAGGTGCACCGCGGCGACGACAAGCCGGGCGTGTCGAACCTGATCGACATCCTCTCGGTCGCCTCGGGCCAGACGCCGGCGGAGATCGAGGCGCAGTACGGAGACAGCGGCTACGGCCAGTTCAAGCAGGACGTCGGCGAGGCCGTCGTCGAGCTGCTCGCGCCGGTGCAGGAGCGGTACGCGGAGCTCCGCGGCCGACGAGGGCGAGCTGCTGCGGCTGCTCGCACTCGGAGCCGACAAGGCTCGGGCCGCGTCGGCACCGACGCTCGCGCGGATGTACGAGGCGATGGGGTTCGTGCGGCTGTGAAGAAGATGGCGCTCATCACGGCGCGCGGTCTTCGCGCGTCGTCGATCCTGGCGGGCGTCCTCCACTACACCGGCGCACCGCCGGTCGCGGTCTTCGTGCTCTCGGGGGCCGCGCTCGGCGGCGTCGCGTGGGCGATCGGGATCGCGACCGAGTCGGTCGGCGCCAAGTTCGGCCCTGCCGTGACGGGCGTGCTGCAGTCGACGCTCGGCAACCTGCCGGAGCTCTTCATCGTGATCTTCTCGCTCAGCGCCGGCGAGCTCGTCGTGGCGCAGTTCTCGATCCTCGGCTCGCTGTTCGCGAACGCGCTGCTCGTGCTCGGGCTCGCGATCGCGGTGGGCGCGAGCTCGTCCGAGGGCGGCGTGATGCGGTTCCAGAAGCGGCTGCCGAACGACACGGCGACGCTGCTCCTGCTCTCGGTGTTCCTGATCGCGCATGCTCGGGCTCTCCGACCAGGTCGGCGACAAGGCGAGCGAGCATCAGGTCGCGATCTCGGTCGTCGGCGCGATCTGCCTGCTCGTCGTCTACGCCGCCTGGCTCGTCGCCTACCTCCGCGCCGACAGGCAAGGCGAGACGAGCAGCCGAGCGAGCCGGCCCACAACCGTCCTGCCGTTCACGTGGGCGATCGTCCTGCTCGCCGTCGCCGGCGTCTCGGCCGCGCTCGTCTCGGACTGGTTCGTCGACGCGATCGACCCGGCGGTCGAGAAGCTCGGCATCTCGAAGGCGTTCACCGGGCTCGTGATCGTCGCGATCGCCGGCAACGCCGTCGAGAACGTGGTCGCGATCCAGCTCGCGACGAAGGGACAGTCCGAGCTCGCGGTGTCGGTCGTCAAGAACTCGGTCTCGCAGATCGCGTGCTTCCTCTTCCCCGCGCTCGTGCTGGTCTCGCTGCTCTTCACCGAGCAGCTGACGTTCGTGATCGACCCCGTCTACATCGGCGCGCTGGCGCTGACCGCGATCGCCGTCTGGCAGATCACCGGCGACGGCGAGGCGGTGCTGTTCGAGGGCATGGCGCTCGTGGCGTTCTACGTCGTGCTCGCCACGCTCGTCTGGTTCGAGTAGGCGCCTGCGCTCGAACCAGACTCGGTTGGGGTGAGGCTTCAGCCTCTACCCCTGGGTTACACGACCGGATCGAGCAGCTCGGCGTTCTCGTTCTCGGGCGGGTAGCCGTAGGCGTAGACGACGAGATCGACGTCGCCGTGGTTCGCGGACTGGAGCGGCGTGCCCGGGTCGACGTGGATCAGGCCGCCGGCCGCGACGTCGCGCCGCTCCGGCGGCTCGCCGAGGTACATCGTCAGCGTCCCCGAGAGGACGACGAAGGTCTCCTCCTGGGAGACGTGGCGGTGCCGCCGGCCGGCGCGCGCCGGGCTCGTAGCGCCAGATGTTCGCCCGGGTGTGGGCGAAGCCGGCGTCGTCGCTGAGCTCGGCGACGTGCCGCGCCGGCTCACCGGGCTCGTGCGGCCGGGTGATCCACTCGAGCGCGTCGAAGTCGATCGTGCGAAATCCCATTCGTCCGAACCTACCCTCCTCGAGACCGACCAGCCGCCGCAGCGCCGAGACCTCGTCGCGGCTGAGCGCGCGCGAACCGCCGACCTCGACCCCGCGCGCGTCGAGCCCGGCGTAACCCGTGCGCCGCAGCCGCGACGACCGGATGCCCGACCGCCTCGCACATGCGGCGCACCTGGCGGTTGCGGCCCTCGTGCAGCACGAGCTCCACCCGCGAGCGGCCGAGCTGGCGCGCCCGGGCCGGAGCGGTGACGCCGTCCTCGAGCTCGACGCCGTTGGCGAGCGCCGACACGGCAGCGGGCGTCAGGTCGCCCTCGACGTCGGCGACGTACGTCTTCTCGACGCCGTAGCGCGGATGGGCAAGCCGGTGGGCGAGGTCACCGTCGTTCGTGAGCAGCAGCACGCCGCTCGTGTCGATGTCGAGCCGGCCGACCGGCACGACACGCGCGTCGTGGCCGACGAGATCGACGACCGTCGGGACGACCCTCCGGGTCGCTCGCCGTCGTGACGACCCCGAGCGGCTTGTTGAGCAGAACGTGGGCGAGCTCCTGCTTGCCGACGCGGTCGCCGTCGACCTCGACGACGTCGCGCGAGGCGACGAAGGTGTTGAGCTCACCACGCGTCCCGTTGACGGTGACGCGGCCGGCCTTGATCAGCTCGTCCGAGGCGCGGCGCGACGCGACGCCGGCGCGCGCGAGGTAGCGGTTGAGTCGCATCGCGCCCATTGTCGGCTAGTACTCTCCGGCGCGGTGAGCGACTACTCCGACCTGACCCGCCGCCTCGCCGATCTGATCGTGCAGTTCGGCGCCAACGTTCAGCCGGGTCAGCTGCTCGGCGTCACGAGCTACGTCGGCAAGGAGGAACTGACCCGCGAGATCGCGCGATCCGCCTACGAGCGTGGTGCCAAGTTCGTCGACGTCTGGTACTCCGACCAGTGGGTCAAGCGCGAGCGGCTGCTCCACGGCGACCCGGAGACGTTCTCGTACATCCCTCCCTGGATGACCGACCGGCATGGAGCACTTCTCCGACGAGCACGCCGCGCGGATCGCGCTGAGCGGGCCGCATGCGCCGCACGCGCTCGACGACGTGCCCGGCCGACCGCTCCGGGCTCGATCTGCTCCCGTACCTGCCGGGCACGGGCGAGGTCGTCAACCGCCGGCACGACGAACTGGTGCGTCGCGCCCTCGCCGACGCGCGGAGTGGGCGGCGATCGTCTATCCCGGACGCCGAGCCGGACGAGGCGCTCGACCGGCTCTGGCAGGCGATCGCCCACGTCTGCCGGCTCGACGAGGACGATCCGGTCGCCGCGTGGACGGAGCGGATGGAGACGTTGAAGCGGAGCGCGACCGCGCTCACCGAGCGGCGGTTCGACGCGATCCACCTCCACGGGCCGGGCACCGACCTGACCGTCGGCCTCTTCACGTCGTCGATCTGGCACGCCGCCGAGTTCACGACCGTCGACGACCTCGCCGCACTACCCGAACGTCCCGAGCGAGGAGACGTTCACGACGCCCGACCCGCTGCGGGTCGACGGGCACGTCAGCGCGACCCTGCCGCTCGAGCTCTACGGCTCGATCATCAGGGGCCTCCGGGTCGAGTTCGAGGGCGGCCGCGCCGTCAAGATCGACGCGGACGAGAACGCCGAGACGCTGCGCGCCGCGTGCACGAAGGACGACGGTGCGTCGCGCCTCGGCGAGCTCGCGCTCGTCGACGGCGCCGGCCGGATCGGCCCGCTGCACACGGTGTTCTTCGACACGCTGCTCGACGAGAACGCCGCCAGCCACATCGCGCTCGGCTCCGCCTACGCGATGGCGGTCAGCGACGAGGCCGAGAAGCAGCGGATCAACGAGAGCAAGATCCACATCGACTTCATGATCGGCAGCCCCGAGCTCGACGTCGACGGGATCACCGCCGCCGGCGAGCACGTGCCGGTGCTGCGCCAGGGCGCCTGGCAGATCTGAGCTGCCGCAGGCTTGGGATCCGCAGCGCGGCTCGCCTGATCGCGAGAATCGCCTGCAGCCGCGACCACGGTCGCGGCTGAACCTCACCGCCACGCCCATGCGCGCCTACGACGCGCGCGCCTCGGCCACCTCGAGCAGCCGGTCGCTGATCGCGGCCTGGTCCTCGCCGATGTCGTCGAGCCGCGGCAGCGCAGCGAGCGACTCGAGCCCGAAGACCCGCTCGAACAGCGACGTGACCCGGTAGCGCACGGCGCCGCCCGGCCCGCTCTCGCGTCCGGCCTCGGCGATCAGGCCGCGCTCGACGAGCGACGCGACGGCCGAGTCGGCGGCGACGCCGCGGATGCGGGCGATCTCGGGCCGCGACACCGGGCCGAGGTAGGCGACGATCGCGACGGTCTCGAGCGCAGCCTGCGAGAGGCCCCGCTCGATCGGACGCTCGAACAGCCGCGAGCACGCCTCGGCGGCCTCGCGGGACGCGCCGAACGCGTAGCCGCCGGCGACCTTCTGCAGGACGATGCCGCTGCGGCCCTCGCTGTAGCGCTCGCGCAGCAGCCCGAGCGCCGTCTCGATCCGCTCGGCGTCGTCGGTGGTCGCCTCGACGAGCTCCTCGAGCGTGAGCGGCTGCGAGGCGACGATGAGCAGCGCCTCGACCGTGCGGGCGAGCGCGTCGACCGGGTTCGAGGAGATCAGGCGGAGCGGGCGGTCCACTGCAACATCCTTCCGTCGTCGGATTGCGAACTGGCTTCTTCGAGCCGCGAGATCCGGATCGGCGCGAACGCGGCCGCCTGGGAGATGGCGATCTCGCCGTCCTTGCGCAGCTCGAGCAGCGCGAGGAAGGCGACGGCCTGCTCGACGCGCGAGAGACCCTGGACCTCGGTGTCGAAGTCGAAGCGGCGGCGGCGCAGCAGCACGGCGCGGAAGCGCTCGACGAACTGGGCCACGGGCGGAAAGCGCAGCGCCAGATGCGAGAGCGACACGTGCGGCGGCTCGACGGCGAGCGACCGCATCGCCTCGACGAGACGCAGCGGCTCCTGCTGCGCGAGCCGGCGCTCCGGCTCGGGCGCGAGCGGTGCAGGCCCGATGCGGAAGTAGCGCTCGCGCTGCTCGTCGAGCTGCTCGCGCAGCCACACGGAGGCGTGCTTCATGCGCCGGTACTCGGCGAGGCGCCGGGCCAGCTCCTCGGCTGCCTCCTCCGGCTCGAGCTCGGCGAGCTCGGCCTCCTCGTCCGGGAACAGGTGGCGCGCCTTGAGCTCGAGCAGCGCGGCGATCAGCACGAGGAACTCGCCGCAGGCGTCGAGATCGAGCTCGTCGCGGTCGGCGAGGCGCTCCACGAACGCGACGACGATCCCCGCCATGTCGATCTCGGACGGCTGGATCGCGTCCTTGAGCAGGAGCGTCAGAAGGAGGTCGAACGGCCCCTCGAACGCGTCGAGGTCCAGCTCGAGATCGCGGACGGCACTGGCCACGGGCGGACCCTAGCCCCCGGGTCGGACGCGGCCCTTGGGCACGCTCATCTTCGGCCCCGCCGGCGGCGGAGCTGCTTTCTTCGGCTTCGCACGGCGCTGCGAGAGGTAGAACCAGACGATCCCGGCGACGAAGACGAGGCCCGAGACCCAGGTGTTGACGCGCAGGCCGAGGATGTGGTTCGCGGGGTCGACCCGGACCAGCTCGATCCAGAACCGCCCGAACGAGTAGAGCGCGATGTAGAGCGCGAAGAGGCCGGGCGGACGCGGGTGGAAGCGACGCTCGATGATGTAGACGAGGACGAGGGCGGCCAGCAGGTTCCAGATCGCCTCGTAGAGAAACGCCGGGTGGTAGGTGGCCTGGTCGATCGAGGAGAGCGGCCGGTGGGCGGGGTCGATCTCGAGGCCCCACGGCAGGTCGGTCGGCTTGCCGAAGAGCTCCTGGTTCCACCAGTTGCCGATCCTCCCGACCGCCTGCGCCACGAGCAGTCCGGGTGCGAGGCAGTCGGCGAGCAGCCACACGTCGGCGCCGGCGCGCTTCGCGATGTAGCCACCGACGAGGCAGCCGAGCCGCGATCCCGCCCCAGACGCCGAGGCCGCCCTTCCAGATCGCGAACGGCCCCCACCACTGGTCGGGCACCTCGTCCCAGCTCGTCGCCAGGTGGTAGAGCCGCGCGCCGACGATGCCGGCGCCGACGCCCCAGACGGCGCAGCGGAAGATGAGGTCCCAGTCGCCGCCGCGGTTGACGAAGCGGTGACCGGTGATCCAGATGCAGATGCCGATCGCCGCGAGCAGCGTCAGGCCGTACATGTGGATCGTCAGCGGGCCGATGTCGACGGCGCCGTTCGACGGCGACGGAATCGAGGCGAGCAGGTTCGAGGCGAGCGGACTCACAGTGCGGCATTCTCCCTACGCGGTCGGATGCCTCTCTCCGCAGCTGCCCAGAACGATTGACGCCCGGCGCGGTGGCCGGGCGTCAGGAGTGCCGAGACTGAGCGTCTGTCCTAGAGCAGGATCTGAAGAGCGAGGTCGACCGGGCAACCGCGCTCGAGCAGGCTCATCGCGTAGTGCAGGTCGATCTCGTGCGAGGCGGCGAGAACCGACGGCGGACTCGAGGTCATAGCCGACGCGCGTGAGTGACTGGGCGCGCCACTGCTCGACGAGCTCGATCTCGACTTCGGGTCGTTCCTGGAGCTCTGCCGCAGACATCTCGCCTCTCTTCAATCGGGTTCCTGGTCCCTCTTTATTCGGCCGAGAGACCAGATTGGATCTCCCCTTTCTAGGGCATCCGTTTCAGGAAATTGACGAGATCCAGTGAGGACTTCGTAAAGCATTGGCCACTCCCTTCCTGCCGATCTCAACGCTCGAGCCAGGCGAGCAGGTCCCAGAATGGGTCGTTTGCAGGGGGAATGAACGGAGGACGGCGCCGGCGCGCGCGCAGCTCGGCCCAGGTCACGTACGACCGCAGCCGCTTGCCGATTCGACGCCGCGTGCGTGTCGGTCGGGGCGACGAGCGCCTCGGCCAGGGCAAAGCGCCACGCTGCTTCCTCGCTCTCGAGCCGCCGGCCGCTCCGTCCCTGCCCCACGAGGTGGCCGATCTCGTGCAGCGCCACGAAGTAGCTCACCTGGCCGCGGACCGGAGGCACGCGGATCTCGAGCCGGCGCTCGGTGCGCCCGTCGCGGTGGCGCACCCTGATCACGACCGCGCGACCGCGGCCGGCGACGCGCCGGATCCCGTGGCGCGCGCAGAGGTCGTCGATGTGGAGGTCGAGGGTTCGCGGCTGCATCCACGATCGAGGGTAACCGCGCTCGTCGGACCGTCTCGCCGCTGCCTCTACAATCGCCGCCGTGATCGCGCTCACCGCCGGTATCGCCCTGCTGATCGGTTGGTACCGGGGCTTCAACCTCCGCTCGCTCGAGCTGGCGGCGGCCGTCTTCGTCGTCATCCTCGCGTTCCAGGTCGTCGTCCTGGTCCTGATCGGCGGCGATGTCGGCACCGAACTACTGGCTGATCGCCGGCGCTCGTCGCGGTCGGCTGGGTGGCGTGCGTCTGGGTCGGCAGCCGCGCCCGCGGCATCCTCGAGCGCTGACCCGCTCGTGCCCCGAGCCCCGGTCTCGTAGGATTGACCGCGTGAAGCTCCGCCGCAACGCCAAGGTCGAACTCCTGCGGGCCGTGCCGCTCTTCTCGAGCTGCACCACGAAGGAGCTCGGCCAGATCTCCGCACTCGGCGACGAGCTCCACCAGCCCGCAGGGCTCGGAGCTGATCACGGAGGGTGTGAAGGGGCGGGAGTTCTTCGTGCTCATCGAGGGGACGGTCGAGGCACGCCGCAAGGGCCGCCGCGTCGCCACGTTCGAGGCGGGCGACTTCTTCGGCGAGATCGCGCTGCTCACCGAGTCGCCACGAACGGCGACGGTGGTCGCGCATGACCCCCGTCCGCCTGCTCGTCATCTCCGGCCAGTCGTTCCGGCGGCTCCTCGGCGACACCCCGTCGATCCAGGGGAAGGTGCTGGCGGCGCTCGCCGAGCGGATGAAGCCCGACCGTCGCGTAGGTCAGTGGCGATGTTCTTCGTCGTCCTCCGGCGCCTCGGTCCCGACTGGGATCCGTCGCTGCCGCTCGAGGAGCAGTCGGACTGGCCGGCCCACGCCGACTTCATGGACGGGCTCGTGGCCACGGGGTTCGTCGTGCTCGGCGGGCCGCTCGCCGACGAGGAGACAGTCGTGCTGGCGGTGGAGGCGGCGTCGGAGGCCGAGGTGCGCGCGACGCTCGCCCTCGATCCGTGGAGCGACTCCCACCTCGTCGTCGACCGCGTCGATGCCTGGACGATCCGGCTCGACGGCAGAACGGCCTGGAGACGCACAGCGTCCTCTTGACAGCACCCGAGCGCGGGCGGATGCTCCGTGCTGCGGCCGCCCCGGCTGATCGTCGTCCCGGGGCGAACATAGCCAAGGTACGACGAAAGGGGAACAGCCATGAAATCCAGGCTGCTCAAGCTGTCCGGCGTGCTCGTGCTCGTTGCCATCGCAACCGGGGCAACGATTGCGCTCGCCGGCTCGCTGTCGGACTCGACCACGATCAACGCGTGCATCGAGAAGAACGGCAAGGTGAACATCTATCCACCGCCCAAGGCGTGCCCCGCCGACCAGACGCCGCTCTCCTGGAACGTCCAGGGCCCGGCCGGAGCGACAGGACCGCAAGGGCAGCAGGGACAGAAGGGCGAGCAGGGCCCGGCCGGTTCGGCCCCCGCCTCCCCGGATGCAGATCGCCGGCACGCTCAGCGCTCATGGGGTCCAGCAGGGCAGCTTCGGCCCCGGCCTCCACATCATCGGGGTCTCGCACGAGATCGTCTCGCCTCGTGACGCAGCGAGTGGGCAGGCGACCGGAAGGCGCCAGCACAAGCCGTTCACGATCACGAAGGAGATCGACAAGTCGTCACCGCTCTTCCTCCGGTCGCTCTTCAACAACGAGACGCTCACCTCGGTGCTGATCGGCCTGCTCCTGCCGAGTGGAGAGACGATGGCGACGGTCGAACTGGAGAACGCCCACGTCGCGGACCGCGTGCAGCACGGCGACACCGAGACGATTTCGTTCGTCTACCAGAAGATCACCTGGATCTGGACGGACGGGAACATCACCGCGGAGGACGACTGGGAGATCCAGAACAACTAGACGTCGTCACTTGCGTGGGGAGAGCACAGGGGAGAGGCTGAAGCCTCTCCCCTCTCCCTCGCCGGTCGCCCGTCAGCCGAGCTGCTCGATCAGCTCCACGGCACGCTCCGGGCCGGGCAGCGCCCGGATCTCGTCCCGGATCAGCCCGGCCTGGCGCCTGTAACCGGGCTCGGCCAGGACGGCGCGCGCGGCGCGTTCGATCTCTGCGGGCGTCGCTTCGAGCGCGTCGAGCACCTGCGCCACCCCGAGCGCCTCGGCCCGCGCCGCGTTGAGCGGCTGGTCGGCTCCCATCGGCAGCAGCACCATCGGCAGCCCATGGGTCAGTGCCCCGATCACGCTCCCCGAGCCGGCGTGCGAGACGACGAGGTCGCAGTGCGGCAGCACGAGCGACTGCGGGATGAAGCGACGCACATGCACGTTCTCGGGCTGCGGGCCGAGGACGCCAGGGTCGAGGTCACGCCCGACGGTGACGACGACGCTCCCCGGAAGCTCGCGCAGACCGGCCAGCACACGCTCGAACAGATCGCCGGATTCGAGATTGAAGATCGTCCCGAGGGTGAGGTAGGTAATCGGGTCCGGCAGCGCGGCGAGCCACTCCGTCTCCGCCGTGTCGGCACCAGAGCTCCGGGTCGACCGACCGGAAGGCGTGCGTGTTCGGCGCCGGAGTCACCGCTGGATCGCGGAAGCTCGGCGGGAAGGGCGACAGCACCAGGTTCCGCTGCAGCATCTCGAGGTCGGGATCCGGCGGCAGGCCGTGTGCCTCCCGAAGGGTGGTCAGCGGCTCGAGGACGAGGCTCGTCGGGACGAACGTCGCCGCTCGCGATGCAGAGCACGGTCGCGTCCGTCACGCCGAGGCGCTCGGCGGCGACGGCGGCGCCGAAGTCGATCTCGTCTCGCACGATGATGTCGGGCGACCAGGCGCGACCGATCGCGACGAGCGCGTCGGCTCGCTCGCGCGCGATGCGGCCGGCGAACGCCGCCCGGATCGCGCGCGCCTCACGCTCGGGGTCGACGGCGAGCAGCGGCAGGCGCTCCTCCGCCGTCAGCAGGCTGGCTCCGCCGGAGGCGAATGCCGTGAACCCGGCCGCCTCGACCGTCGCGACCATCCCCTCCTGACCCGCGAACGCGACGACGTGACCGGCCCGCTCGGCCGCGCGGGCAACCGGGACGAGCGGCAGGAAGTGACCCGTGCCGCCGGCGAAGGTGAACAGAATCCGCACCGCGTGATCCAAGCAGAGACGCGCAGCCGCTCGTCGGGAATGATGAGCCGTGAAGCGGAATGTCGAGAACCGGCAGCGTGCTCCGTTCCATAGGTGACAGAGTCACCAATGGGCGCAAGGCCCGGAAACGAGGGAGTGAGATGAAGCGATACATGATGCTCGTCAATTTCGACGGCGGCACCGTCGAGGACGCCGATGGACGAGTGGAAGCCGGACGAGGTCGAGGCCCACATGGACTACTACCGCGCCCTCAACAAGGAGCTCCGCGAGACCGGCGAGCTGGTCGAGGTGGAGGCACTGGCGGGGCCTGACCTGGCGAAGATCGTCACGTCCGACGGCGCACGGCGCCCGTCGTCACCGACGGGCCGTTCCAGGAGATCAAGGAGTGGGTCGCCGGCTACATGATCGTCGACGTCGAGACGGAGGAGCGGGCGATCGAGATCGCGGCGAGGTACTCGGCCGTGCCGGGACCGGGTGGCGTTGCGCTCGAGCAGCCGATCCACGTGCGAGAGCTGTGAGCAGCGGAGGCGGGCGCTGACGAGCCCGTCCGACGTCGAGGTCCTGCTGCGCGAGCTCGCGCCGCAGGTCCTCGGCGTGCTCGCCCGCCGGTACGGCGACTTCGATGCCGCCGAGGATGCCGTCCAGGAGGCGCTGCTCGCGGCGTCCGTGCACTGGCCGCGAGGACGGCATCCCGGCCGGCGCGCGCGGCTGGCTGATCCAGACCGCCGAGCGGCGGCTGATCGACCAGTGGCGCAGCGAGCAGTCCCGGAGGGACCGGGAGACGGTCGCCGCGCTGCAGGAGCCGCCGGCCGGCCGGGAGGTGTCGGACCGAGGACGACACGCTGACGGTGCTGTTCATGTGCTGCCATCCGGCGCTGACGCCGGCCTCGGCGATCGCTCTCACGCTGCGCGCGGTCGGCGGGCTGACGACGGCCGAGATCGCGAGCGCGTTCATGGTCGACGAGGCGACGATGGCGCAGCGCATCTCCCGGGCCAAGCAGACGGATCAAGGCATCGGAGGTGCCGTTCCGGACTGCCGGCCGCCGAGGAGCAGGAGGCGAGCAGGCGCAGCGTCCTCCACGTTCTCTACCTCATCTTCAACGAGGGCTACACGAGCAGCACCGGGCGCGCGCTGCTTCGGGCCGAGCTGTCGGACGAGGCGATCCGGCTGACGCGGATGGTGCGGCGGCTGCTCCCGGACGACGCCGAGGTCATCGGGCCTGCTCGCGCTGATGCTGCTGATCGACGCGCGACGGCCCGCGCGCACCGACGCGGACGGCGAGCTGATCCCGCTGGCGGAGCAGGATCGGACGCTCTGGGACCAGGCGCTCATCGCCGAGGGGACCGAGCTCGTCGACCTGGCGCTCGGCCGAGGCGCGGTCGGCGAGTACCAGCTCCAGGCCGCGATCGCCGCCGTTCACGACCGCGCCGCCACTGCCGGCCGACACGGACTGGCCGCAGATCCTCGCCCTCTACGGGTTGCTCGACCAGATGACGGCCAACCCGATCGTGACGCTCAACCGGGCCGTCGCGGCTGCGATGGCCGAGAGCCCCGCAGCGGGCCTGGCCCTGCTCGAGACGCTCGACGAGCCGCTCGCAGGGCACTACCGTCTCGACGCGGTGCGGGCGCACCTGCTGGAGCTGGCCGGCGACACGGACGCGGCGCAGGTGCACTACCGGGCGGCTGCCGAGCGGACGACGAGCCCGCCCGAGCGGCGCTTCCTGCGACTGCAGGCGGCGCGGCTCAACGCCGCCACGACCGAGGACGACTGACTCCCGGCGGGCGCCGTCGTTGCAGTAGCGTTCCGACCATGGCGGGGGGCAGACAGGGATGGTGACGCCGGACGAGATCGGCCGGATCGGCGTGTTCGAGTGTCTCGACACGGCCGACCGCGAGCGCGTGTGTCGCGTGGCGGCCGACATCAGCCTGAGCGCTGGGGAGTTCGCTGCCCACGAGGGAGACGAGCGGGCGCTCTTCGCCGTGCTCGACGGACAGATCGAGGCGACCCGGATGGTCGACGGGATCCACCGGCCGATCGGCGTCCGTCAACCCGGGCGAGCTCTTCGGCGAGGTGCCGGTCACGCTCGGCACGGTCTTCCCGGTCGGTTTCCGCGCCGTCGAGGCGTCGCGGGTGATGCGGATCGAGCCGCACCACTACCACGCGCTCGCATCGGCGACGCCGTCGATCGCCGAAGAGGTCGGGCAAGCTGGCGTCGAACCGCATCGGCGGCCCCGGCGGCCTGCAGGGCCTCGCGGCCACGCCCGAGAAGCCACGCGCGTTCGTGCTCGGCCACCGCTGGGACGGCGACTGCGCGGAGCTGCGCCGCTTCCTCGACCGCAACCGGATCACGTTCCGATGGCTGCAGCCCGACGTCCCGGAGGAGGCCGCGCAGTGGTGGGGCGACCTGCCGGCCGAGGGCGACTACCCCGCTCTCCGGATCGTCAACGGGAAGACGGTGGTGCGCCCGCAGCTGCGCCGGGTGGCCGAGCTGCTCGAGGTCCAGACCGAGCCGAACGCAGCGGAGTACGACACCGTGATCGTCGGCGCCGGCCCCGCGGGGCTGGCAGCGGCCGTGTACGGAGCGTCCGAGGGCCTCGAGACGATCGTGATCGAGCGCGAGGCGCCCGGCGGACAGGCCGGCACGTCGTCGCGGATCGAGAACTATCTCGGCTTCCCGTCGGGTGTGTCCGGTGACGAGCTCGCGAACCGGGCGCTCCAGCAGGCGGAGCGGCTCGGGGCCGAGATCCTCGTCACGCGCTCGATCGCGCGCATCGACGCGGCGACGCGGCACGTCCATCTCGACGGCGGCGACGTCCTGCGCGCGAAGACGATCGTTCTCGCGTGCGGCGTGTCGTGGCGCCGCCTCGCGATCGAGGGCTTCGACCGCCTCGCCGGGAAGGGGATCTTCTACGGCGCGTCGCGCAGCGAGGCGCCGAACACCCACGGCCTCGACGTGCACATCATCGGTGCCGGCAACTCGGCCGGCCAGGCTGCGATGTTCTTCTCGGCCCACGCGCGGAGCGTCACCATCCTCCACCGCAGCGACTCGCTCGAGAAGAGCATGTCGCGGTACCTGATCGACCAGCTCGCGACCCGCCCCAACATCGAGGTTCGCTTCCACACCCAGGTGACGACGGCCCATGGCGAGACGATCGCTCGAGGCGCTCGACGTCGCCGACAGCTCGTCCGGCGAGACGACGCGCCTCGAGTCCGGCGGGCTCTTCATCTTCATCGGCGCGGATGCCGAGACGGCGTGGCTCCCGCCGGAGATCGCGCTCGATCCCAAGGGCTACGTGCTGACCGGCGTCGAGGCCCGCGCCGCCGGAGGCTGGGAGCTCGACCGCGACCCGTACCTGCTCGAGACGAGCGTCCCCGGCATCTTCGCGTGCGGCGACGTTCGCTTCAGCCCCGTCAAGCGCGTCGCGGCGGCCGTCGGCGAGGGCAGCATGGCGATCGCCTTCGTGCACCAGTTCCTGCGGGAGGCCGGGACGGAAGAGGCGCCTGCGGCGACGCAGGTGCCCGCAAGCGACCCGGCCTAGCCGAGCGGCAAGCGGCCGCCTTGGGATCGGCGCCGACTGCATGATCGACGTCGTCGTGCGGCCGTGCAGGCGCTCGACAGCCCCGCGATCCTGGATTAGCCCTGCGGCGGCCGGGTGAAAAGCGTGTACTCGTCGACGTCCCGGAATCCGAGGCGCCGGTAGACGCCGTGGCCGATCGCACTCGACTGGAGGTAGCCGAACTCCGAGCCGGCCTCGAAGCCGTCGCGCAGGACCCGTGCGGTCAGGGCCGCTCCGTGGCCTCGTCCGCGATGCTCGCTCGGAGTCGCCACGTTGAAGACCCCCGTGGATCCCTCGCACGTGAACCCGAGAGCCGTCGAGACGATCGCGCCGCCGGAGCGCCCGACGTACCAGCGCGCCTCGGGCATCGCATGGACGGCACCCGAGAATCGGCTGAACAGCTCGACCGGCGCTTCGAACGACGCGGCGAGGAGTACGTTCGTCTCGGCGATCTCGCTCTCGGCAATGAGCTCGATCTCGACGGCGGCGTCCGTCTCGATGACCTCACCCGGTAGCACCAACATGGCGGGCACCCGCTCCTCATGGGTCAGCCCGAGCGCGACAGCCGCGCGCCGCCCCCGTTCCTGTCCCGACCGCGTCTGCACCCACGGCCACTCCCCGGCCGCCTCGACCTCGGCCACGACGTCCGCCAGCGTGTCGGCAGCATCGACGGAGTCCTCGCTCACCCACGCCCCGTTGCACTGCGGGATCGGTACCCCTGGCAGGAGCGCGAAGATCAGATCCCCGCGCCGCTCGAACCGTGCTCCCTCGAACCCCGCGTAGAGGCGTTCGTACACCGCCTCGAGAGCCTGATGCAGGGCGGCGGACTCGGAGCTCAGCACTCGACGATCCGCCTGCAGCTAGCCATACCGCGAGATGAAGGTGTTGTCGGGCTCACCGCAGGCGACGGTAACTGCCCCGAACGCCCGCCGTTCGTGCGGCTTCATCAGGTAGTCGCCCTGGTTGTAGTAGCGCTCCCACGAGCCGCTCCACACGTCGCCGATCTTCCGGCGCGTGACGTCGAAGAAGAAGCAATCGCCTGCCTTGGCGGCGATCGAGAGCCCGAGCTTGAACGACGCCTGGCTGGCGAACGACCAGATGTTGCTGGAGACACACTGCTTCACGTCCGGGATCACGTGGTAGCGCGTGCACATCGAGAGCTCCTGCGCGGCGGTGGGCGTCGAGTAGCCAGCCACGCTCGTATTGAGCGAGCGGGTCGAGGTCGGCGAGAAGATCCCCTTGCAGCGCTGCGTGATGATGACGTTGCTCTGACACGTAAAGGTGAAAGGAACCTTGACCCAGGCGTTCTTGTGCTGCTCGAGCGGAGGTGCCGGCGGGTCTACGGGAAGCACCGGCTTGATCGGCGGCGAGTCCGGGAGCAGGGGGATGGGAAGGCCGGGACCGTCTGCGCCCGATACTCGTAGCGTCGGACCATCGCGTCGCCGCGGAGTCCGGAGCGTCGGCGTGTCCATGGGCTTGCTCGGGTGCGATTGTTCGTCGGGCTCGTGGTGGCACCGCCGAGCGGCGGCTGGGCCGCGCTCCCTGCGCTGAACCGGCCCGGCGGTGCTCCTTTGCCGCTGCTCCGAACGGTTACGCTTGCCGGTCGCGGTGAACGTGTATTTCGTCGTCGCGTCCTTCACGACGTTGAAGTCGATCACGGCGTCGTCCACCGTCACCGCGACCGGCACGGAGGCGCCACCGAGGCTCCAGTACCAGGCGTCGACCTGAGGGCCACAGGCGTCCGAGTAGGCATGACGCCATTTGGCCTGGCCCGTCTCGCTCGAACGTGAGCCATGGACGGTGAAGGAAAGCTGCTCGAGGCCCGTGGTGAGGTTCCCAGCGATGCTGGGATCGTTCTGGACCGTGCTGAGCGTCACAACGCCGTTCCACGAGCCAAGAGCCGCTGCGTCGCGCTGACGGTCAGAAGCGCTCGGGCGCGCCTCGGCCGAAGAGTTACCGATCAGGACGACCGTGGCCCCGAGTGCGGCGAGCGCCCATACCGAGAGAACGGATCTGGGCTGAGTTCGACGCAACCTCCTCGACCCTACTACCGCCCGACCTGGAACGAGCGATAACCGCACCATGGCCTCGCTCACGTGCGACGGCCTCCGCGTCGGGAGGCCGTCCCACCGTGGCGGCGATCAGACGGACACGCGCTGCATGAACTGGCTGACGAAACGTCACCGTCTCCACATGACTTCACCTGCGGCCGAGACCTCGGCGGTGATCTCGACCTTCGAGGGCCAGGCGTCCGTCAGGTGGTAGCGGGCGAACGGGTCGCCCCCTTGTTATAGGCGGGTGATGGGATGCAGGGTGCGGGCTGGGCCAGCGCCCAGCCCGCACCAGGTTCTCGTCCGCTAGACCCCTGGATCGGTTGCGGGATCGACCCGCTGCTCGGGAACCACCGGAACCGGCTCGCCACCACCGTGCGGCGGCTCGATCGTGATGTTCGGCAGGATCCTGTCGAGCCAGCGCGGGATGTACCACGACTTCTCGCCCAGCAGGGTGAGGAAGGCGGGCACGAGCGTCATCCGGACGATGAGCGCGTCGGTGAGGATCGCGATCGCGAGCAGGATCCCGAACTCCTTGGGAATGCGGTCGGCGCTGAGGACGAACGCCGCGAAGACGGTGCCCATGATCAGCGCGGCAGCGACGACGACGCGTCCGATCGCGGAGATCCCGTGCTCGACCGCCTGCCTCGTGTTCAGGCCGCTGACGTGCTCCTCGCGGATGCGGCTCATGATGAACACCATGTAGTCCATCGAGAGCCCGAACAGGATCGCGAACGCGATCGGTGGCACGAACGTCTCGATCGGACCGGTCACGTCGAGGCCCGTCAGGCCGAGCAGGTAGCCCTGCTGCACGACCAGGCCGAGCACGCCGAACCCGATGAACGCCGAGAGGATCGTCGTCAGGGCTGCAGTGAGCGCGACCACGACCGACCGGAACGCCATCGTCAGCAGGAGGAACGTCACGCCGATGATGAACAGCAGGAAGACGGGCATCCTGCTGATGATCTGGTCGGCGATGTCCTTGAACGCAGCCGTCTGACCGGAGACGTACGCGACCGCCGGGCCGCCGTTCGTCGCCGCGGGCACGATGTCGTTCCGCAGCCGGCCGACGAGGCTGTCGGTCGCCGCATCCTGCGGCGCCGAGCTCGGCGTCACGAACACGATCGCGACCGTCTTCTCGTCGTTGAACTGCGGGGCGCGCACCGAGGCGACGTCCTTCGTCCCCTGGACACCGTCGACGATCCGCTGCGGCGCCTGCTCGTCGCCCTTCACGTCGATGACGATCGGGATCGGCCCGTTGAACCCGGGCCCGAAGCCCTCGGCGAGCAGGTCGTAGGCGCGGCGACTCGTCTGCGCCTGCGGCTGCGTTCCCTGGTCGGCGGCGCCGAGGCGCACGAGCGCCGACGTGCCGGCGAGGACGAACCCGGCGATCAGGAGCACGGGGAAGACGACCTTCGCGTTGCGCGTCACGAAGCGGCCCCAGCGTGCGGTCAGCGTCTTGTCGCGTGCCTCCTCCGAGTCGTCGAACGGCTTCGTGAACGGCACCTTGAGCCGGTCGACCTTGTGGCCGAGCAGCCCGAGGACGGCGATCAGGAGCGAGTTCGCGATCAGGACGGTGGTGAGCACGCCGAGCGCGCTCCCGATCCCGAGCTTCGTCACGAAGTCGAGCCCGATGAACGCGAGGCCCGCCACCGAGATCGCGACCGTGAGACCGGCGAACAGCACCGCGCGGCCGGCCGAGGAGCCTGCCTCGGCTGCCGCGACGCGCGGCTCGAGGCCATCGTGAAGTAGCTGTCTGAAGCGGGTGACGATGAACAGCGAGTAGTCGATGCCGACGCCTAGCCCGATCATCGAGACGAGGATCGGCGTGACCGTGTTGATGTCGGTCTGCCCGGCGAGGATGAAGAGCAGCAGGAAGGCCGTCATCAACGCGACGATCGCGAGCGCGATCGGGATCAGCATCGCGACGAACGTGCGGAAGACGAAGAGCAGCACGATGATCGCGGCCAGCAGGCCGAGCAACTCGGAGACGCCCTGCTCGAGCGGCGGGAATTCGGCCTCGCCGTTGTACTCGACCGTGATCCCGGCAGGCTCCACGGTCTGACGCACCGCGTCCTGGACCGCGACGACCTGCGGCCGGTCGGTGTCCTCGATCGTCTGGTCGAACTGCGCCTCGGCGTAGGCGATGCGCCCGTCCTTCGAGAACGTGTCCTTGCGTGAACGGGTCGGCGACGCTCGTGAGGCCTGCCTTGCCTGTCGCCTTGTCGGGCTTGAACTCGTCGGTCTTCAGGAGCGCGATCGCCTTGGCGATCGCCGCCTTGCGAGCGGGCGTGTCGAGCCGCTCGCCCTCCGGTGCCGCGAACACGATGTTGAGGACGGCGCCCTGCTCGGAGGCGAACTCGGCCTCGATCAGGTCGGTCGCCTTCTGCGTATCCGAGCCGGGAATCGAGAACTCGTCGCGCAACGAGCCACCGATCGTGGCCACGAGGAAGATCAGGGTCGCGATGATCGCGATCCAGGTCAGGACGACCCTCCAGGGGTTGTTGGCGCACATGCGCATCCAGTGCGCGAGCGCTCCCTGTCGCCAGGCGTTCGTGCGCCGAAAGGCGCTCCGTCGTTCCGTTCTCCTCGTGCTGCGTCATGCCGTGCGCCTCCTCGACTCTCTCAACTCCTCGGTTCGGGTGAACGCTACACGGGTCGGGCGCGGCGGCGCAGTAGGGATAACCGCACTTTTCCTCGGGCGAGGTCGGCAGCCAAACCGGCGACCGGCTAAAGCCGGCCACCAGCCAGGTGGCCGGCTTCAGCCGGTCGCCGAGTCGAGCGCCGCGACTCGCTAACGTCGGTTGTCCGAGTCACGCGAGGAGGGAGAGGCCATGACGACACTCGAGAACCGCCCGAATGCCGCACTCCTCGTCATCGACGTGCAGAACGGCGTCGTCGACGGAGCCCACGACCGGGACACCGTCGTCGCAAACATCGGCACGGTCGTCGAGAAGGCTCGCGCAGCCGAGGTTCCGGTCATCTGGGTGCAGCACGCGAGCGACAACCTTCCGGAGGGCAGCGAGCAATGGGAGATCGTCTCGGAGTTGAGCCCGGACGAGCGCGAGCCGCTCATTCCCAAGCGTTATCCGGACTCGTTCGAGGAGACAACGCTCGAGGCGGTCCTGGCCGATCGTGCCGTCGGGCGACTCGTCGTCGTCGGCGCGCAGACAGACGAATGCGTACGTTCGACGTTGCACGGGGCGCTCGTTCGCGGTTATGACGCGACGCTCGTCAGCGATGCGCACACGACCGAGGATCTCTCGCCCTGGGGCGCGCCGCCGCCGGAGCTCGTGATCGCGCACACAAATCTCTACTGGGGCAACCACGAGGCACCGGGGCGGACGGCCGACACCGTCGCAGCGAAGGACGTCGAGTTCGAAGCGTCCTGACCGCGTCTTCTGGCTGACGCACTGCAGAACGCCGTCACGAGCGGGCCGCGGAAGACGGTCATCGATAAGAGGACGGAAAGGCGGGGATCGAACAGATGCCGATCCCCGCCCCGTCGCGTGTCCTTGCCTAGTTCTCGACGTTGCCGCGCCAGCCGCCGGTCTCGTGCCCGGTGGCCTCGATGAGGCCCTTGAACGCCTCGAGGTCCTTCTTGACCCGACGGTCGTCGAGCCCGACCATGCTGCCGACGGACTCCTTCATGCCCTCGGGCTCGTAGTCCATCTGCACCATCACGCGCGTGCGGGCGTCGTCGAGCTTGTGGAACGTGACGACACCGTCCGGGCCGTCCTGGTCGAGCGCCTTCCAGGCCACCCGATGGTCGGGATGCTGCTCGGTGATCTCGGCGTCCCACTCCCGCGTCGAGCCACCGATATCGGCGACCCAGTGCAGCTGCGTGTCGGTCTTCTGCTCGACGCGCTCGACGCCGTCCATGAACTGCGGGAACGACTCGAACTGCGTCCATTGGTTGTAGGCCACCGCAACCGGCACCTCGATATCGATCGACTGCTCGATCGTTGTCATCTCTACCTCCAGTTTCGAAGAACACTCTGTCTGGAGTACTGATGCCCTTGCCTGTCCCGGGCCAAACGACCTCCCCGGCCGAGTCGCCTCGGTCTAGAGTCGATGGCACGCTGAGCGACTCGTGGCCCGGATGATCGAGGCGCGTGGTTACAGGCTCGTGCCCGACGATCAGAACGCCTATACCGCTGACGGTTTGACGACCGTCCTCGGGGTACCGCGGCTTCGAGCCGCAGCACGAGGCCACGAGCTCATTCGCGCGCGATCACGAGCTTCCGATCGCCTCGCTCCCGACCGGCCAGGGCGTGTTGCTCAAGCCGTAGCCTGAGCGGTTGTCGATGGTCAGCCGATTCGCTCGGCCAGTCCGATGAGGATGCCCTCAGGCCCCCGGATGTAGCAGAGCCGATAGATGTCCTCGTACTGGACCACCTCGTCGACGACCTGCGCACCATGCTTCTGGAGGCGGGCGAGCGTCTCGTCGAGGTCGTCCACGGCGAACATGACCCGCAGATAACCCAACGCGTTCACCGGGGCGGTTCGGTGATCGGCAACCACGGGTGGCGAGAGAAAGCGCGAGAGCTCGATCTTGCCGTGGCCGTCCGGCATCCGCATCATGGCGGCCTCGACGCGCTGGTCGCGCAGTCCCGTGACGCGCCCCGACCAGTCGCCTTCGATGATCGCCCGACCTTCGAGCTCGAGGCCAAGCTCGGTGAAGAAGTCGATCGCGGCATCGAGCGACTCCACCACGATCCCGACGTTGTCCATCCGTTGCAGCGTCATGTTCCCCCCTGGTCGTTTTTAGGCACGCTACGTCTTTAGCGAGTTGGGCCTTCGACCGGCGACCGGCTAAAGCCGGCCACCTGGCCGGCATGGCATGGTGGCCGGCTTTAGCCGGTCGCCGGGGAGGGATCACTGATGACGAGAAGCCGAGTTCTCGCGCTCGCCCACGGCCTTGGGACCATCCGTAGTCGAGGTGAGCGTTCAGCCCACCTCGACGGGCGTGCCTTACACACTTTCGTATTGCGCCACGGCTGCGGCGATCAGGTCGGCGCGTTTCTTCTCCATTCCCTCCTGGGAATCGAGGTAAAGGGGGAAGGGGCCGCCCGTGACCCATCCGTCGGGTTCTGTCATGACCTCGTTCCCCAGGTCGCTCAACACCGGAAATCCAAGGAGGGTGTCGGCCTGCACGACCCGGGCTCCGACGCCTCCGAATCAGAACCGCACCCCGATACCGCCACCGAACCAAGTGCCACCACGAATAGCATCGCCACCCGGCGCGCAACCATCGTCACACCTTCCCGCGGACTCGTCGACTGGCCGACACTACACCGGCGATCGACCCACGCCAACAGAATCGTTTAGGTTCGCGGTCGTGGAAGTCCCGAGTGCAGTTCGCGAGCTCGCCCTGTACCCGTTTCGAGAGCTTCGAGTCCCGCCCGGCTTCGAGCGGATCGAGCGCGATGAGTTCTTGCTCGTTGTCAGCCCTTACCCATCTGCCCAGGTCGTAGAGCCACTGGGCGCGTCACCGACGACGCTTCCGGCGTCGATCGATGCTGCCCGAGCGATCGCGAGGGAGCGCGGGAAGCCGCTGCTCGTCTGGTGGATCGGACCGACCGGCGTGACCTGGAGCAGCCGCTGCTCGACGCAGGGCTGGCCCATGAGGATACGCCGGGCTTCGAAGCTGTCGAGAACGCGATGGTGCTCCTGCAGGCGCCGGGTGGAGACGTCGCCGCCGGAGTCAGCGTCAAGCAAACGGAGACCTACGAGGAATACGTCGCGGCCGAGGAGATCGTGATGGACGCATTCGACTACCCCGAGGCAATGCGAGCCGAAGTGGCCGCCGATTTGCCGAAACGGTGGCAGGAGTACACGACTCCCGGCAACCCTGGCCGCGGGTTCATCGCGTCGATCGACGGCCGGATCGTCGGAACAGCATTCGCGGCCCTGGGAGAGGTCGGCGTCAATCTCTTCGGCGGCGCCGTGCTCGAGGAGGCTCGCGGACAGGGCGTCTACAAGGCGCTCATCGACGCTCGCTGGCGCGCGGCGACCGAGAGAGGCACACCCGCGCTGACCGTGCAGGCTGGTCGGATGTCGAGGCCGATTCTCGCGAAGCTCGGCTTCCAGGACGTCGGCCAGGCTCACCTCTACGTGGACGCCGTCCCCGACTGATCGCGGCAGCATCTACCCCGGCCGTGCCGGCTCGGCCCGGTCAGCGGCGCACCCGATAGCGCAGGTGAAGCACCCGATTGCCCTGGAGCTCTCCTCTGCTTTCGGGTGCTCCGGAAATTATCGGGTTGTGAGCTGTTGCCCTCGGCTTCTAGGCGACGGACGCTTCGCCGAGCAGCGCCTTCGCCTCGGCGATGAAGTCCGAGTCCGGCTGGACGCGGTAGCCGGGGCCGAAGGCGAGCGTGCGGGCGCCGAGCGACGAGTCGATCGCGACGTACACGGGCGACTCGCCCGGGTACTCCTTCACGAGCCGGGCGAGCTCCGCGATCGTGCCGGCCGCGGCCTGGCGGGCGTCGATCCGGAAGCGCACGTCGCGCCGCTCGGCGACCGCCTCGAACGGCGTCAGCTCGAGCGCGATCAGCTTCGTCTCGCCCTGCTGCTTGTGGTCGACGCGGCCCTTGACGACGAGGATCCGGTCGGTCGACGCACAGCTCGCGCGCCGTCGCGTAGGTGGCGGCGAAGACGACGACCTCGGCCGAGCCGGTGGGATCCTCGAGCTGGAGGAACACCATCGCCTCGCCCTTCTTCGTCGTCAGGTGCTTGACGCCCGAGACGATGCCGCCGACGATCACGACCTCGCCGTCGCGCCGGCGCTCGAGCTCGCCGAGCGTCGCGTCGGTCTTGCGCCGCAGCTGGTCGCGCACGGCGCTGAGCGGGTGCTCCGAGACGTAGAGGCCGAGCGTCTCCTTCTCGAGCCGCAGCAGCTCGGCCTTCTCGAACTCGCCCGTGGCGATCGGCTGATGGTTCCTGCGGGCCACCTCGGCCGCGGGCTCGGCGTCGCCGAAGCCGAGGTCGAAGATCGAGCCCTGGCCGGCGAGCCGGTCGGCGGCGAGCTTCTGCCCGTAGGCGAGCGCGTTCTCGAGCACGCCGAGCATGCCCATCCGCGACGAGCCGGTGGAGTCGAGCGCGCCGCACTTGACGAGCGACTCGAGCGCGCGCTTGTTGACGACCTGCGGGTCGACGCGCTCGGTGAAGTCCCAGATCGTCGTGAACGGGCCGCCGTCCTTGCGCGCCGCGATGATCGCGCGCGCGGCGTTGTCGCCGACGTTCTTGACCGCGTTGAGGCCGAAGCGGATCTTGCCCTCGACGACGGCGAAGTCGGTCGCCGACTCGTTCACGTCGGGCGGCAGCACCTTGATCCCCATCTCGTCGCAGGCGTTCACGTAGATCGGCACCCGGTCCTTCGTGTTCATCACCGAGGAGATGAGCGCCGCCATGTACTCGCACGGGTGGTTCGCCTTCAGCCACGCGGTGCGATAGGCGATCAGCGCGTAACAGACCGAGTGGGCCTTGTTGAAGGAGTAGTCCTGCGACGACTCCATGTCCTTCCAGAGCTGGTTCGCGACCGACGGCGTGACGTTGTTCGCTGCGCAGCCGTCGAGGAACTTCGGCTTCAGCGACGCCATCAGCTCGTGGATCTTCTTGCCGATCGCGCGGCGCAGCGTCTCGGCCTCGGCGCCCGTGAAGCCGGCCATCGTCTTCGCGATCTGCAGGTACTGCTCCTGGTAGATGCAGATTCCCTGCGAGTCCTGCGTGATCGCCCGCAGCCGCTCGTCGATGTAGGTGATCGGCTCGCGCCCGTTCTTGCGCGCCGCGTAGCTCGGGATGTACTGCATCGGGCCCGGGCGATAGAGCGCGACGAGCGCGATCAGGTCCTCGAACTCGGTCGGCTTCACCTGCCGCAGCGCGTCGCGCATGCCGGACGACTCGAACTGGAAGACGCCGGCCGAGTCGGCGCGGGCCAGCATGTCGTAGACCTTCTTGTCGTCCAGCGGGATCTTCGCGATGTCGAGCGCTGTGCCGGTGGCTGACCCGCCCGATCAGCCCGACGGCCTTGTCGATCACGTCGAGGTTGCGCAGGCCGAGGAAGTCCATCTTCAGCAGGCCGAGCGCCTCGACGTTCTTCATCGAGACCTGGGTCACGATCTCCTGGTCGGCGCCCTTCTGCTGCAGCGGCACGATCTCCATCAGCGGCTGCGCGCCGATCACGACGGCCGCGGCGTGGATCGAGTCGGCGCGGGTCAGCCCCTCGAGCGGCCGGGCGAGGTCGATGATCTCCTTCGCGACCGGGTCGTCCTTGACCGCGGTCGCGAGCTCGCCGCCGGGCTTCATCGCCTCCTCGAGCGTCTGGCCGGGCCCTTCCGGGATCATCTTCGCGATCCGGTCGACGGTGCCGTACGGGATCTCGAGCACCCGCCCGGCATCGCGCACGGCGGCGCGGGCGGCCATCGTCGAGAACGTGATGATCTGCGCCACCCGGTCGCGCCCGTACTTCTCGGCGACGTAGTTGATCACGCGCTCGCGGCCCTCGACGGCGAAGTCGATGTCCATGTCGGGCATGTCCTTGCGGGCCGGGTTGAGGAACCGCTCGAACATGAGCCCGTAGCGCATCGGGTCGACGTCGGTGATCCCGAGGCAGTAGGCGGCGAGCGAGCCGGCGGCGCTGCCGCGGCCCGGCCCGACCGAGACGCCGTTGCGCTTCGCAAAGTCGATGAAGTCGGCGACGATCAGGAAGTAGTCGGGGAAGCCCATCTCGCGCACCGTCTTGAGCTCGAACTGGAGCCGCTCGGTCAGCTCGGAGGTGACCTTGTCGTAGCGCTTCGCGAGCCCCTTCTCGCACAGCTCGACGAGGTACTCGAACGCATCCCGGCCGCCCGGCGTCGGGAACTGCGGCAGCAGGATCCGGTCGAGCGGGATCTCGACGTTGCAGCGGTCGGCGACCTCGAGCGTGCGGCGCATCGCGTCCTCGTGACCCGGGAAGTCGAGCGCCATCTCCTCGGGCGTCTTGAAGTAGAACTCGTTGGCGCCGAACTTCCAGTGGTTCGGGTTCTTCAGCGAGTCGCCCGACTGGATGCAGAGGAGCGCCTCGTGCGGGTAGGCGTCGGTCGCGTCGAGGTAGTGGACGTCGCCGGTCGCGACGAGCGGCAGGCCGCGCTTGGCGGCGAGCCCGGGCAGCGAGTTGAACACCGATTGCTGGATCTCGAGCCCGGCGTTCTGGAGCTCGACGTAGGTGTTGTCGCGGCCGAAGATCTGCTCGAGCCGGTCGAGCTCCATCTCGGCGTCGCCCATCCGCGCCTCGGAGATCGCCTTCGAGACCCGGCCCGACAGGCAGCCGGAGAGCGCGATCAGGCCCGGCGCGTACTGCGAGAGGAGCTCCCAGTCGACGCGCGGCCGGTAGTAGTAGCCCTCGAGGTAGCCGAGCGAGCAGAGCTTGATCAGGTTGGCGTAGCCGGCCGTCGTCTCGGCCAGCAGCGTCAGGTGCGCGGTGCCCTTCGTCTGCACGTGCCGGTCGTCGGTGACGTACACCTCGCAGCCGATGATCGGCTTCACGCCCTGCTTGTTGGCGGCCTTGTAGAGATCGATCGCGCCGGCCAGCGAGCCGTGGTCCGTGAGCGACACCGCCGGCATCTCGAGCCGGGCCGCCTTGTCGACGAGCGCCGGGATCCGGCACGCCCCGTCGAGGATCGAGTACTCGGAGTGGACGTGCAGGTGGACGAACGGGGAGCTCACGGAAGGCCATCGTACTGGCCCGGTTGGACGGCTCCTGTTCGTGCCGGGTGGCACGAACTTTAGAGGCTTGATGTGCATCGCGAGCACATCAAGCCTCTCTAGCCCGCGATCCGCCTGAACGCGTGGAGCTTGCCGGCCCGGGTGGCGATCGGGTCGTGCCGGACCACCCGCACCGTGTCCCCGTCCTCCCACCAGCCGGCCACCATCGCGCGCCAGGTCGGCCCCTCGGCGACGGCCGCGAGCACCGTGTCGACGACATCCCGCTCTGCGACGGGGCCGACGCGGGGGCTGACGTAGACGTCGACCCGCGGGATTCCCCGCTCCTCGGTCTCGACCAGCTGGTAGTCGGAGGGGCTGCCACCGAAGCGGGTTGGGAGCGTGCGCTCGACGAGCTCGAGCAGCTCGGCGTGGAGGATGCTGACGCCGCCCGAGGTGATCTTGGCGACGGCCCTGATCGTGTGGGCGTGCAGATCGAGCCCGAGCGCGCCGAGCGGGCAGCCGCACGAGCGCCGCTCGAGCACCGCGGTGTCGCCGATGTCGGCATTCAGGAGCAGCCGCTGCGATGTCGGGCTGAGGCACGTGAAGAGGAGCCTGGCCGGGCCTTCCTCGACGGGGCGCTCGATCACGAGGACGCGGCCCGACGCGATGTGCACGTCGTCGGTCGCAACGGCATCCGAGCAGGCGACGCCGATCCTGCCGATCTCGCTCGCCTGGTAGTGACAGGCGGGCACGGCGCCGGACGGCGCGCATCACGGCTGCCTTGCCGTCGCTGAGCGGCTCTCCCCCGGTACGGATCGTGACGCCCTGCAACGACACCCCGCGCGCAGCCGCCAACCCACACAGACGGGCGGCGGCACCTGCGGTGGCGTCGAGCACGGGCCGGCGGCCGGCCGCGGCGAGCCCGGCGAGCGTGTCGAGCACGGCCGAGGGGTCGCTGAGAGGCGCATAGCGTGGCGCAGGGATCGGCGCCCTGTGAGCGCGGGCCACGCCGAGCGCCACGCTCAGCGCGAGGCGGTCGCGCGGGCTCTCTCGGAAGCCCACCGGCGTCGGGCTCCACCACGAGTGCAACACGAGCCCCGAGCGCAGCGAGCGAAACGCGTTCCGCAAGCCGGAGCGACCAGGTGGCACGCCACGCCAGAGCACGAGTGGGCTCCCGACCAGCCCCGCGCCGGCCAGCCAGGGCCGCACGTACGCGATGTCTTCTTCGAGGTCGTTGATCGAGAGGCCGAGCCGGCGCGGCGTGCCGGACGTTCCACCGCTGATGCTGTTGAGCCCGCCACCACTCGGGCCGAAGGGGTTGTCGAAGTCCTCGCCGCGGGCGTGCAGCGTGAGCGACCCGCGCACGATCGGCGCCTGCCCCTTCAGCTCCTCCGCGGTGACGTGAACGCCCGCGTCGCGGAGACGGAGCAGCGCACCCTCCAGCCCCTCGTCGCGAACGAGCGTCGCGATGTCGCCATGCTCGACGCCTGCGTGGCGGAGCAGCGCCAGGTACGGGCTCGTCGGACGCGCGTAGATGCCGACGGCGAGCATCGTCAGGAGGCGCTCCTCGCGCGTTGCGAGGTCATTCCGCAGCCGGACGGCAAGAGTCTCGTCGGAAAGGTCGGCGCGGAGGTAGCGGCTGATCCCGGCCGAGAACGACGCGACGCGCTGGACGTCAGCGAACATCGGGCTCGGTGGATTCGGAACCAGGCGGGGCCACGAGCACGAGCCCGGGCTCGTCGAACCCGACGGTGACAGCGCTCCCCGGCTCGATCGCGGCCGAGGCGGGCATGCGCGCCCGGATGCTGGCATCGCCCTGGTTCACGACGACCTCGAGCATGTCGCGCGCGAACACCGCGCCGAACACCGTGCCGCCGCCTCCCGCCTCGAGACGGACGTGCTCTGGCCGCGCCACGACGGTCGTCGCGGCTCCGGCCGCCGCCGGCGTCCCGTTGGCGGCGACGCGAAGGCATCCGTACTCCGTGTCGACGAGCACCTTGCCGCTCTCCGTCCCGCGAACCCGGCCTGGAATGAGGTTCGCCGTCCCGAGCGCGCGTGCGACGAACGCCGTCGCCGGTCGCCGGTAGAGGTCGAGTGGGGCTCCGACCTGCTCGACGGCCCCGTCGCGCACGACCGCGACGTGGGTCGACAGCGCGAACGTCTCATCCCGGTCGTGGGTCACGTACACCGTCGTCACACCGAGCTCCTGCTGGATGCGCCTCAGCTCGACCCCGATCTGCTCGCGCAGCTCTGCATCGAGCGAGGAGAGCGGCTCGTCGAGCAGGAGCACGCGTGGATCGCCGACAAGGGCACGGGCCAGGGCGAGGCGCTGCTGCTGGCCGCCGGAGAGGTCGGTGGCGGGCCGGTCGTCGAGCCCGTCGAGGCTGACGCGGGCGAGCGCGGTCTGCACGAGCCGCGCCGCCTCGTCGCGCGACGGTCGCGAGGCGCGCGGGAGGTGCCGCAGCGGGAATGCGACGTTCTCCCGCACGGTCATGTGCGGCCACACGGTCGGTGACTGGAAGACCATCCCGATCCCGCGTCGCTCCGGCGGCACGTGGATTCCGCGTCCCGGGTCGGAGACGACTGTTCCGTCGAGCGAGATGAGACCGGAGTCCGGGCGCTCGAGCCCGGCGACGCAGCGCAGGAGCGTCGACTTGCCCGAGCCGGAAGGGCCGAGCACCGCGAGGAACGCTCCTTCCGAGACGCTGAGCGAGATGTCTCGGACCGCGACGACGCCGCCACCGCGGCCCGGGAACCGCTTGGCGAGTGCCTCAACCGAGAGCACGGAAACCCCGCACGGATGTCCGGCCAAGCGCAAGCGCGGCGAGCCCGAGCGCGACCGTCACGGCCGAGATGACGACGCCGAGCGCCGCGAGCTCGTTCCACGCGCCACCCTGGTAGAGCGACCAGATGCGCACGCCGAGCACCTCCGACCCAGGCGCGTAGAGCACGAGCGAGAGCGACACATCCGTCAGCGCAACGGCGAACACGGCCAGCCACGCAGCGGCGAGCGAGGCGAGGGCGAGGGGCAGCACGATCCTGGAGATCATCGGCCACCAGCCCACGCCGGAGACGCGCGCCGCGTCCTCGAGGTCACGCCCCAGCCGGGCGAGCCCTCCTCCCGCGAACCGCGACGCGTACGGCAGATACCGCGCCAGATACCCGAGCACGAGCGCGGCGGCCGTGCCGTAGAGGGCGATCGGGGCGCGGACGAAGACGCCGAGGAGCGCCACCCCGAGCACGAGGCCGGGAATCGCGATCGGGAGAAATGCGAGCGCGTCCGGGAGCGCGCGGCCCCGTGTCTGGCCGCGCAGGGCAATCCAGCCGATCACCACGGCGAGGCCGCACGCGAGGAGCGCGGCGATGCTGGAGTCGACGATCGAGTTCCGGAGCGCGCTGCCGATGAGGGCGTCGTCGAACACCGCCGAGTACGCCTCGAGCCCGGCGCGTCCGAGGGATTCTCGCGTGACCGGCGTGAGGTACGGCTGGGTGCTCATCCACACGAGCGCGAGCAGCGGCAGGATGACGGCGACGACCACGTACGCCCAGACGCCGACGAGCACGGGCAGGCGCCAGCGCCGCAGCTCCATGGGTGTGCGCCTGTAGCCGCGAGCCGAGACCACCTCGCGCGCCCGCGGCCGGCGCAGCAGCGCCAGGAGCACGAGTGACCCGAGCGCCGTCAGGCAGAGCAGCGGCACCGACGCTGCCGCAGCGCCAGAGAGGCCCTCTTGACCTTCGCCGAGCGACAGCCACACCCGCGAGGTGAAGACCCAGGTGCGATTCGGCATCCCGAGCAGGGCCGGCACCTCGAACGACCCGAGCGCGCGGATCGCGAGCAGCACCGCGGTCGCGGCGAGAGCGGGCCGCAGGAGCGGCAACGTCACGCGGCGGAGCACCGACGCCCGGCCGGCGCCGGCCATCAGCGCCGCCTCCTCCAACGCCGGATCGCCGGCGCGCAGCGCAGCGCCGACGAGCAGGAGCGCGATCGGCGCGAGGCGGATCCCCTCGACGAAGATCATCCCGCCGAGGCCGAAGACCGACGGCATCCCCGGAATCCCGGAGAGGGCGCCCGACTGAGGCGCCGCGAGAAAGATCCACGCGATCGTCTGGAGCACGCCCGGCAGCAGCAGCGGTGACAGCGCCAGCACGAGCACCACGCGCCTGCCCGGCAGGTCGGTGCCGACGAGTGCGACCGCGAGCGCTGTGCCAAGCGTCAGCCCGAGCAACGCCGCCCCGACGGCGAACGCTACGGTCGTCATCGTGAGGCTCGCGAGGGAGACGCCGTCGAAGGCGACCCGATAGGCGTCGAGCGATACGGAGCCACCCGGCGTCAGCGACCTCCAGACGAGAAGCGCGACGGGCACGACGACGAGCAGCGCCAGCACGATGAGAACGCCGACGAGCGCGACCACCTCCGCATCCGGGAGCCAACGGCGAGGCCGCGCGATCGTCACGGCGGACGCTTGGTTGCTGCGCATCACGGCCGACTAGACCATAATCGAGCGCATGCGAGCGGCGGCAATCGTGGGCGGGGCGCTCGTCTTCGGCCTGGCAGCGCTCGCCGCAGGCTGTGGCTCGGACTCCAAGTCGGAGAGCACGGGCGACGTGGCAGCGGTGATCGCAGCCGTCAAAGACCTGCCGCCAGAGCAGCGCCTGGCGCAGCTGCAGAAGCTTGCCGAGGAGGAAGGCGGCACCCTCTCGCTCTACACGTCGCTCAGCGGCGGCGTCGTCCAGGACATCGTCGACGCGTTCACCGATGCGACCGACGTCGACGTCGCGCTCTACCGCGCCTCGAACGAGACGGTGGAGCAGCGGATCCTCGAGGAGGCCGACGCGGACTTCCACGGCGCCGACGTCGTCGACACGAGCGGGCAGTCGTTGCTCGTGCTCGACGAGAAGAAGCTCCTCGCCGACTACCCGTTCGATCCGGCGCCGCTGATCGACGGCGCGGTGCACGACGGCTGGGCGGCGACGCGGCTCCAGCGCTTCGTTGTCGCATGGAACACCAAGAACGCAAAGCGCCCGGCGTCCTGGGAGGCGCTCGGCGACCCCGCCTGGAAGGGGAAGATCGCGATCGAGCCGGGCGACTGGGACTGGTACTCGCGCCTCTGGACGTACTGGGTCGAGGAGCGCGGCGTGTCGAAGGAAGAGGCAGACGCGCGGTTCGAGCGGATCGCGCGCAACGCGAAGGTGATCGAGGGGCACTCGCTCGGAGCGCAGCTGCTCGCCGCGGGCGAGGTCGCTGCGCTTGCTCCCGGCTATGCCCACCACATCGACGGCCTGATCGAGAAGGGGGCGCCGGTGGCATGGACGCCCGCCGTCGAGCCGGTGATCCTGCGTCAGAACGGCGTCGCCGTGATGCAGGACGCCAAGCACCCGGCTGCGGCAGCGCTCTTCGCCGAGTGGGCGCTCGGCCCCGGCCAGGCCGCCTACGCCGCGAGTGGGTACCGCTCGCCACGGCGCGACGTGAAGGCACCCGACGGTGACTTCCGCGCGATCGACGAGGAGCGTCTCTACAAGGAGCGCGACCGCTGGATCGCCGGCTGGAAGCGCCTGATCACGCTCGGCCAGCCCGCCGGCGGCTGATCGGGCCGCTCACAGCGGAGCCCCAGGCTCGAGGAGTAGAATCGGGGGTTCCTCCAAGTCCAAAGGAGTTGCACATGAGCACTCCCACGTATGCGCCGGAGACGCCCGCTGCGGACACGGTTGCCCCGGACGCCCATATCCCGGACGGCACCGACCTTCTCGTCCAGGAGCTTCGCGAGGAGTTCGCGCACCTCGTCCGGCACCCGATCGAAGAGCTCAAGCGGCTCGAGCACGTCGCGGCCGACGGCGACAGCCCGACGACGCCGCTGCTCACGCGTGATCGGCATCGGCGCTCGCGATCGGCGTGCTCTTCGCCGGCGTGCTGGGCCTGACGCTCCTCGCAGTGAGCGTCCTGAACTAGCGACCGTGCAGCCGGCCACCGTCGACGGTCGGCTGCCCGACTCCGGGCAGGCCATCCGGTCAGAGACCGAGCTCGGCCTTGAGCGCCGCCACCTCGGCCTCGAGCACCGCCACGCGCTCCTCGAGCGGATCGCGCGCGAGCACGGGCCGCGGAACGTCGACGTAGCCGGAGTCGTCGAACGCGCCGCCGAGGAGCTGGGCGTAGCGCTCCTCCTTCTGCCCCGGCCGCCGGTCGAGCCGCACGGCGAGCTCGCGCTCGATCAGGCGCGTCGAGCGTCTCCTCGACCTCGGCGAGGCTCGCGAACGGGTGCAGGCGGTCGGTGCGCTGCTTGAGCTCGCCCGGCGTCTGCGGGCCGCGGAGCATGAGCACGCAGAGGACGGAGATCTCGTCGTCGGCGAGCCCGAGCGTGTCCTGCACGAGCTGGCGGTACTTGACGCTGCGGCTGCCCTGACCCGACGCGAGCCGCGCCCACTCCTTGCGCCAGAGGCGCTGCAGCGCCTCGCGGATCGTCTCCTCGTCGTAGTCGACGACGGGCTCGCGGTTCGTCGCCTGGTTGCAGGCGAGCCGCAACGCGTTCAGCGTCAGCGGGTAGGTGTCGGGCGTCGTTCGCTGCTTCTCGATCAGGCAGCCGAGCACCCGGATCTCGACGGCGTCCGCGTCCACGGCGGTAAATCTAACGCGTTGTCTCGGGCAGCACTGTGGGCCATGCACCGCGATCCCGACCAGAACGTCGTCGGCGGCGAGCTGCTGCCCGTGCTCGGTCGAGCCCGTGACGGGCTTCTTCCGCGACGGCTGCTGCGCGACCGGGCCGGAGGACGTCGGCAGCCACACCGTCTGCGCGCGTGATGACCGCGGAGTTCCTCGAGTTCAGCAAGCTGGCCGGGAACGACCTCTCCACCCCACGCCCCGAGTGGGGCTTTGCCGGCCTGCAGCCCGGCGACCGCTGGTGCGTCTGCGCCTCGCGCTGGCTCGAGGCCTACCGCGCCGGCGTCGCGGCCCCGGTGATCCTCGGCGCCACGCACGAGCGGGCGCTCGAGGTGGTGCCGATCGAGGCCCTGATGGCCCACGTCGCAGCGCCGTAGCTCGCATCTCTCGCCGAAAGTAAAGCCCGACGGCCAAAACGCCGATGAGTCCGTGATGGCCACTCGACCTCAGAATGTCGGCACGCCGAGCGTGATCGAGACCGCGCGACTGCGCCTCGAGCCCTGGAGCGACGCCCACTTCGAGCGCTTCGCCGTCTTCATGCGCGATCCCGCCGTGATCCGCTACATCCGCGCCGAGCCACTCGATCGGGCGAGCGCGATCGAGCAGCACGAGCACTCGCTCGCGGAGTGGGAGCTGTACGGCTTCGGGAAGCGCGCGATCATCGAGGCGGGCACATCGCGCTGGCTCGGATTCGTCGAGCTGTCGCTCGTCGGGCCCGGCAAGGGCTCACGCGACGACGACGTCGAGATCGGGTACTTCGTGCGCCCCGACCGCTGGCTGCAGGGCATCGCCACCGAGGCGGCGCTCGCGAGCCGCGACGAGGCCTTCGGGCGCTGCGGGCTGGACGAGCTGATCGGGCGCTGCCGGGTCGAGAACGTCGCCTCCGCGCGGGTGCTGGCCAAGGTCGGCTTCCAGCAAGCTGCGCCTCTTCGAGCTCGACGACGGCATCATCGGTCGAGATCCACCGCCTGCAGCGCGCGTTCTGGACGCCACCTGCCGGGCACCGGTCGAGCGTCGTGCGCGAGAGCGGGCCCGCCACCGGAGCGGAGTACCGTGAGACGGGGTAGCAGCGCCGCCGTCGTCGACCGGGTCGACGACGAACGCGTCGTCTACGACGTCGTCCTGCTCGCCGGGCGGCCGAGACGGCTGAGCCTGAGGCTCGACCCCGACATCGCGCTCGAGTCGGAGGTGCAGATCGAGGGAGTCCGCTGGACCGTGGCGGACATCCGGCGGTCCGCCACCGGGCCGTCGCAGCTCATCTGCATCTACGCCGACTGAGCCGTCTCATCTGAGCGCGTCGGTAAAGTGCACGCCGGACGCGGTGCCACACCGCTCCGCATCGAGAGAGGCTGAGGGCCCCGGCCCTGTGAAGCCTCGGCAACCTGCGACGACGCACGGTGGTCGACGCAAGGTGCCACAGCCGGGGTGATGTCGAGCGAGGAGGACAGGGTGAGCACCACCGAGAGAGCATCGTTCACAGATCTGCTGGCCGAGCGCGGCGTGCTGATCGCCGACGGAGCGACCGGGACGAACTACCAGACGATGGGCATGGAGCCCGGGCTCGCGCCCGAGGAGTGGCTGTTCCAGGCGCCCGAGCGCGTCGTCGAGCTGCACCGCGCATTCGTCGACGCGGGTGCGGACATCGTCCTCACCTGCACGTTCGGCGCCACGCCGCTGCGGCTCACCGAGGGGTCCCTCGTCGGCAAGGTGCGCGAGGTCAATCTCCGCGCCGCCGAGCTGGCGCGCGAAGGCGCCGGTGCCGACCGTCTCGTCGCCGGCTCGCTCGGGCCGACCGGGATGCTGATCGAGCCGTACGGGCTGCTCAACCGCGAGGACGCGATGGCGGCCTACGCGGAGCAGGCGAGCGCCCTGGCCGAGGGCGGCGTCGACCTGCTCGTGCTCGAGACGATCTTCGCGGTCGAGGAGGCCGTCTGGGCCGTCGAGGGAATCCAGAGCGCCACCAACTTCCGCTCGTCGTGTCGTTCTCATTCGACATGGGAACGCGCACGATGATGGGCCTGAGCCCGACCGACGCGGTCGCGGCCGTCGTGCCGATGGGGATCGCCGCGGTCGGCACGAACTGTGGCCGCTCGCTCGCGGACGCCGATCTCGTCGTCGGCCGAGATCCTCGCGGCCGCCGGTGACGTGCCCGTCTGGGTGAAGCCCAACGCCGGCGTGCCGCAGATCGTCGGCGCCAACGTGGTGTACGAGGCCGGCCCGGAGATGCTGGCCGAGCACGTCGCCGGTTACGTCGAGCAGGGCGTGCAAGATCGTCGGCGGCTGCTGCGGCTCGACGCCGGAGCACGTCGCCGCGATCGCTCGAGCGCTGGGCCGCTAGAAGTCATGTCGAGCGCGCGTTCGTTCGAGTGGCGTGCTTCTGCATGTCACATCGCTCCCGTCCGGGCGTCTCGACGAGGACGCGTACGAGTTCGTCGACTGGCTGGTCGAGGCGGGCCAGTCGTGGTGGCAGCTGCTGCCGCTCCACATCCCCGACGAGCTCGGCTCCCCCTACTCGTCGAGCTCGGCGTTCGCCGGGTTCGAGGGCCTGCTGTCGCTGCCCGGCTCGACGCACTACGACAGCGGCGAGGGTGACGAGGGTGCGCCGCAGGGCGCCTGGCTCGAGGAGTGGGTGCAGTTCGCCGGCGAGTCGGAGCGACGCGCCCAGACGCGCTTCCAGCGCGAGTGGCTGGCGCTGAGGTCGTACGCCAACGAGCGTGGGATCCGGCTGATCGGCGACATCCCGCTCTACGTCGCCGGCGACTCGTGCGACGCGATCACCCATCCGTCGCTCTTCGACCGCTCGGTCGTCGCCGGTGCGTCGCCGTCCCAGAATCATCCCGAGGGGCAGCGCTGGGGCATGCCGGTGTTCGACTGGCCGGAGCACGCGCGGACGGGCTTCGCCTGGTGGCTCGCGCGGCTCGAGCGCGAGCTCGAGCTGTTCGACCTGCTCCGCATCGACCACTTCCGCGGCCTCGTGAAGTTCTGGCAGCTCCCGCTCGACGAGACGGATCCGTCGCAGCGGCTCCTGGGGCGAGGGCCCGGGAATCGCGTTCTTCGACGCCGCCCGCGAGCGGCTCGACGGCCTGCCGCTGATCGTCGAGGATCTCGGCCACATCACGCCCGACGTGATCGAGCTGCGCGAGGCAGATCGGCGTGCCGGGGATGAACGTCGTCGCCCGGGTCTCCGACATCGACTGGCGCACCGACTCGGTGCTCTACACCTCGACGCACGACTCCGACACGCTCGCCGGCTGGTGGCAGCGCTGGGGCCGCGACAACCAGCCACAGCTCGCCGCCGGAGCGACGCTCGGCCGAGGGCGAGCACCGGGCCTTGCTGCAGAACGTGCTCGCGGTCGAGAACGAGCTCGTGATCATCCCGGCCCAGGATCTGCTCGGACTCGGCACGGAGGCGCGCATGAACCGTCCCGGCACGACCGACCCGCGCAACTGGAAGTGGAGGCTCGAGCGGCCGCTGACCGGCGAGCAGGCTGACACGCTCGCCTCGTGGACGGCGGCCGCAGGTCGGGGCGCCGCGAGCGCCGTCCAGGCCGCCTGAGCGCTCAGCTGATCGCTTCCGCCTCGCAGATCGCGTTCGCGTAGCCCGAGCGAAACGGCCGCGCCGCTCCGGTGCGGTCGTCGAAGGTGTGGCGCTCGGTGCAGCCGGTGTCGTTCGCCAGCAGGTGGATCGAGACCGAGGTCTCGGCCGAGGTCGTCCGCACGCGGTGGATGTCGTCGGCCGGGGGCAGCAGCACGTAGTAGTCGCCGGGAGCGAGCGGCCGCCGCCGCGTGAGCTCGATCGCTGCCTTCCCGCGGATCGTAGAACTCCTCGTCCTGATTGCCCTGGTAGAGGCCGACGAGCCCCCACGCCAGGTGGTCGTGGATCGGGGTCATCGAGCCGGGCGGCACGACGAGGCTGAAGAGGCAGAGCGAGCGGTCGGCGGAGCGGAAGAGGAGCCACTGGCCGATGCCGCCGCCCATGCCGCTGTCGGGCACGTCGCGCTTGAACTCGGCCGGCAGCCAGTCGCGACTGCGTCAGCGCCTGCTCGAAGACGGGCCGGATGCGCTCGCAGGCATCGGCGGCGGTCGTCGCGATCGCTCGATCTGCTCCCGCACCGTGGCGACGAGCGTCGCGGACGAACGGCGTGTCGAGCACGTACTCGTCGGCCTCGAGCGGCGGCAGCCCGTGGTGGTCGTGCAGGTCGCACATGACGCGGAAGCCTAGAGGGTCGGCGAGTAGGGTCGGCGGATGCCGGCGTCCGCGTTCCTGCTCGCGTTCGCCGCCGCGTGGATCCACGGCGTCAGCAACGTCTTCGTCGGCCGGAGGCAAGAGCCGGAGGCGGCGTTCGCGTTCATGCTCGTCGTCGGCGTGATCGCCTTCGCGCCGATCGCGGTGCTTCACCTGGGACGTCGACGCCGCCGCGATCCCCTACATCGCGGCGTCGGCGGCGCTCGAGCTCGGCTACTTCGCGTTCCTCGCAGCGGGCTACCGCATGTCCGAGGTGAGCCTCATCTACCCCGTCGCCCGCGGCGCCGCGCCGATCCTCGTGCTCGTCGGTGCCGTCCTCTTCCTCCACCACGGGACGACCGCGGGGCAGGTCGCGGGTGTGATCGCCGTCGGCACCGGGAATCGTGCTCGTGCGCGGCGTCGGCGCGATGGCGCGGCGCGCCGACGCCAACGGCTTCCTGTTCGCGCTCGCAGCCGGCACCTTCATCGCGGGCTACACGCTCGTCGACAAGCAGGGTCTCCACCACGCCGCGCCGATCCCGTACATCGAGCTCGTGCTGATCGGCCCTGCCGTGCTCTACTCGCTCGCGATCTGGCGCGCTCCGCGGGCCGGTCGCGTTCCGGCGCGAGGCGACCTGGGGCATCGGGCTCATCGGCGTCATCCTCTTCGGCACCTACATCCTCGTCCTCTTCGCGCTCCGGCTCGCACCGGCGGCGAGCGTGTCGGCGGTGCGGGAGACGAGCGTCGTGATCGCGTCGGGGCTCGCGGCGGTGATGGCGCACGAGCACGTGACGAAGACCCGCTTCGCCGGCGCCGTGCTCGTGGCGGCGGGGATCGCGCTCGTCGCCCTCACGTCGTGAGGCTGCCGGCGGGCCGTCAGCGACGCACGAGATTGCGCGCGATGAAGAGCACGTTCGCCGGCCGCTCGGCCAGGCGGCGCATCAGGTAGCGGTACCAGTCGGGCCCGTACGGGGTCGCGACGAGAACGTCGTAGCCCTCCTGCGACGAGGTCGAGCTGCAGCTTGCTGCGGACGCCGTAGAGCATCTGGAACTGGAAGCGCGTTCGCGGGATGTCGTTGTCCTCGGCGAACGACTTCGCGTGGTCGATCAGCGCCTCGTCGTGGGTTGCGATCGCGGTGAAGCCGCCGGCCGTCAGCGAGCGCTCGATCAGGCGCGCGTAGGCCGCGTCGACGTCGCTCTTCTCCGGGTAGGCGACCTCCTCCGGCTCGAGGTACGCGCCCTTGACGAAGCGGAGGTTCGGCTCGAGCGGGAGCAGCTCCTCGAGGTCTGTCCGGGGTGCGGTAGAGATACGACTGGAGGACGGTGCCGACGTTCGCGTGCCCCTCCTCGCGCAGCGAGCGGAACACGCGCAGCGTCGCGTCGACGAACGTCGACTCCTCCATGTCGAGGCGGATGAAGTTGCCGACGCCCGGCGGCGTGCGTGACGAGCTCGCCGATGTTCGCGCGCGCGAGCGCCTCGTCGAAGGTGAGCCCGAGGTGGGTCAGCTTGAGCGCGACGTTGACCTGCAGCTGCTCGGCCGCGATCCGGTCGAGGATCTCCCTGTACGCCTCGACGACGACGCGGGTCTCGGCCTCGTCGCTGACGCCCTCGCCGAGCAGCGTCGTGTTGGCCTTGAGGCCGTTGCTCGTTGAGCCGCCGCAGCACGACGACCGCGTCGTCGAGCGTCTCGCCCGCGACGAACCGGGCCGCACCGAGGCGCATCCCGTGGCGCCGCACGCCGCGCTGCAGGCGCGGGCTGTCGGCGGCGGCGAGGATCGTCTTCCTCAGGGCGGGCTCGACGCGGGCGAGGGCAGGCATCTCGGGATCGGACTCTACGCCACCGCCACGAAACGGCCCGTCCCCAACGGACGGGGCGCGAGAGAGGAGGGAGTCTCCCGGAGGGAGTCTCCCTTCGTGCCGGAAGTGTGACGAACGTTCCACAGGGGCGCCTGGTGAAGCCATCGGCGGTCGACGGAGCCGCGCTCGATCGCCGCCCGTCGCACACTGTCCGCCGCGGACAGGCAAAGCCGCGCTCGCGCGCGGACGCTATCCCCGCGTCAGGCGCCGGACGTGGGTGCCGTCGGCGCGCATCACGTACACCTCGGTCGGCCCGGAGCGGTCGCTGAGGAACGCGATCCGCTTCCCGTCCGGCGACCAGGCCGGGAACGCGTCGCTGGCCGGGTTGCGGGTGAGCCGGCGCTGGTTCTTGCCGTCGACGTCCATCACGTAGACCTCGCTGTTGCCGTCGACCGGTTGCTCACGTACGCGATCCGGCGTCCGTCCGGCGACCAGTCCGGCAGTCCCACCTCGCCCTGGATGAACGCGAGCCGCCGCTGGTGCAGCCCGTCGGCGTCCATCACGTAGCAGCGCGTAGCCCGTGCTGCGCCGCCAGGTTGCCGGCGCGGTTGCTCGCGAACGCGATCCGGCGCCCGTCCGGCGACCAGGTCGGGCTGGCGTCGTTCGCGCGCGAGTAGGTGAGCCGCTTGCGGTGGGTGCCGTCCGGCGTTCATGACGTAGATCTCGGAGTCGCGGTCGTACGCGATCCTGGTGCCGTCCGGCGACCACACCGGGCCGATGTCGAAGCCGCGCGCGTGCGTCAGTCGCCGCTGCCCGGTTCCGTCGACGCCGATCACGTAGATCTCGTAGCGCGCCGATGTCGGTGCGCTCCGGCGTGAGGTGCGTGAAGGCGATCGTCTTCCCGTCCGGCGACCACGACGGGAACGCGTCCTCGGAGAGGCTCTTCGTCAGCTTGCGACGGTGGGTGCCGTCGGCGCGCATCACGTAGACGTCCGAGTTGCCGCCCTTGCCGCGGACGAACGCGATGCGGCTGCCCGTCGGGGGACCAGGTCGGCGCCGAGGTGTTCACCTGGTACTGAACCGCCCCCGGCTGGCCCGTGCCGGGATCCGCCTGTCGTCCGTGCGCCTGCGCGAGAACGACGCCAGGCACGAGCAGCGCCACGGCGCCGGCGGCGACGATCAGCGACCGCAGGAGCATCTCGTCAGGAATACTCCAACGACATGAGCGAGGCTGGCAACGCACGCCGCAGCGCCGTCGTCTTCGGAGCACGGAATCTCGGCCGCGCCACGATCGAGCTGCTCGTCGCCGAGGGCTGGGCCGTGACGGGCGTCGCGCGGTCGGAGGAGACGCTCGCCGGCGTCACCGCTGCAGGCGCGCTGCGCCGTCCGCGGCGACGTGACCGACCAGGCGAGCGTGCGCGCGGTGCTCGAGCAGGCAGCGGCGGCCCACGGCTCGGTCGATCTCGTCTTCAACGCCGCCGCGGCCTACGGCGGCGACCGCAGCGGCCCGTTCGGCGGCGGGCCGATCGCGGGCGCCCCGCCCGAGGCGTTCGATTCCTGGGCCGCCGCCCCGGCCCGGTCCGCCTTCGCGTTCCTCTCGGCGACCGGCGCGTTCCTCCTCGAGCAGGGAACGCCCGCGACGGTGATCCAGGCAACCGGCGGCTCGTCGCGCCGCGCCGCCGCCGGGCGCGGCCTCTGGGCTGCCGGCGCGTTCGGCGTGAGGGCGATCACGCAGGCGGCCGCGCTCGAGCTACGCGAGCACGGCATTCACGTTGCGCTGCTGATCATCGACGCCGGCATTCAGCCGATCGCCGACACGGGCCCCGTGCAGGACGCAGCCGCCGATCCGCGCGAGCTCGCCGCCGCCGTGCTCTTTCTCGCGGAGCAGGGAGCCCGTGCGGCGACGCACGAGCTGCAGGTCACCCCGCTCGCTGAGCGCTGGGTTCCGTAGCCTCCGACGCTTCGAGCTTCTGCAGCGGCGAGGCTCACCACGCTTGCTGCCGCCGCCGCCCGGACGCGTGCTCGGCGACGATGATCGCCACCAGCACGACGCAGGAGCAGCGCTGCGACGGCGAGCGCGGGAATGACGAGGCCGAGGAAGCCGACCGCGACGCAGGCGACGACGCCGGCGACCCGCTTCCCGCTCATCGAGCCCGCCATCACCTGTCGGAAGAGGACATGGCCGACGAGGTAGATGACCGGGCCGGCGACGACCGCGACGAGCTCCGCTGTGTGCAGCGTCTCGGTCGGATGCGGCGATCACGATCTCGTCGCCCGACGGCGGACACGATGATGCCGGCGACGAGAACGACGTGGAGGAACGTGTAGCCGTCGCGCGCCATCGTCGTCCGTTCGGTCGCAAGCTCGAGCCGCCGCTGCGCGATCGCGGCGACGTAGCTGAAGTAGAGCCACCAGAACGCGGCCGTCATCAGGAACGCGACGCCGAAGGCCGTGAGCCGGGCGATCCCGAGCGAGAGCTGCGGACGTCGTCGCCCCGGTGACGACGATCGACTCGCCGAGCGCGATGATCACGAACAGCTGGAAGCGCTCGGCGAAGTGCGACGTCTCGACGTCCCACGCGATCGGCTCGAGCTTCGGGCGGCCGGGAACGCGGTAGAGGAAGAGCGGCGCCGAGTAGTCGATCGCCAGCGCCACGAGCCACAACGCGATCTGCGCCGTGCCGCCAGCGAGCGCGCCCGCGATCCAGAACACGCCGGCGGCGCAGAACCAGATCAGGATGTGCAGAGCCGGCTCGCGCTCCTGTGAGTCGCGGTCCGCGACGACGAACGTGAGGAACGCGTGGCGGCCGATCTGGATCGCGACGTACGCGCCGGCGAACAGCAGCGCCCGGTCGGCGAATGCGCCGGGGATCGCGACGGCCATCACGAGGCTCGCGAACATGATCGCGAGCACGAGGAGCCGGACGGGAACCGCCTCCGGGTCGAGCACGTTCGTGACCCAGGTCGTGTAGTTCCAGGCCCACCAGACGACGAGCAGGACGAGCGCTGCCTCGCCCGCACCGCCCCAGGTCAGATCGGCGAGCAGCAGATGCGAGATCTGCGTGACGGCGAGCACGAAGACGAGGTCGTAGAACAGCTCGAGGTTGGAGGCGTGCTGCTCCTCGTCCCGCCTGCGAAGGAATCGGCTCATCGGGCAGCCACGTTATCCGTCCGAGCGGCCGAGCCTGTCGGGCGAGGTGTGGCGGTGTGGCGGCTAAGCGCCGGCGACGAGCTGCTCGCGAAACGCGAGGCGGAGTGCGTCGACCGAGCCGCCGGCGAGCGTGCCGTCGGTCAACTCTTGCTGCTCGGCGCGATCGAAGAAGTCCAGAAACGCGCTGATCTTCGGCTCGGGACGGGTCGGCCGGCTCCCCGGTCGCCAGCCGCAACGCTCTTCGAGCTGGACGAGGTCTGCGCGCTCGGCGACGGTGAGCGTCGGCTCGTGCACGGCCAGCAATCCCGCGAGCTCGGACTGGAGCCTCTCGACGCCGTCGGCCATCGTGGCGTGCCTAGCGGAGGCGGTAGACGATGCGGCCGCGGTCGAGATCGTACGGCGACAGCTCGACCCGGACGCGGTCACCCGGGAGCATCCGAATCCGGTAGCGCTTCATGCGCCCGGCGGTGTATCCGATCATCTCGTGCCCGTTGTCGAGCTTGAGCCGGAACATCCGGTTGCGGAGGGCCTCGGTGATCTCGCCCTCCATCTCGATCTTCTCTTCCTTGACGGCGATGGCGCACTCCCTTCCGCTGAGTTCTATGAACGGTGCGGCGCCCGTGGCCGCCGAAGCGACCACGGGCATCCTGCAACCGGACTACGAGACGACGACGACGTTCGTTGCCTCCGGCCCCTTCGCGCCCTCGCGGGCCTCGAACGTGACCTTCGCTCCCTCGGGGAGCGACTTGAAGCCGTCACCGGCGATGTTGCTGTGATGCACGAACAGGTCCTTCGACCCCTCGGCGGGCTCGATAAAACCGAAGCCCTTCGCATCATTGAACCACTTAACGGTTCCTTCTGCCATATGAAATACACCTCCCACTACTAATCACGAACGCATTGGGAAGGCGCACACGCGCAGACCGAACTCGCTCTATCTGCTGTCACAGTAGCAGCAGTTTCGCGCTGTCAACCCCCGGATTCGCGAACGCACGTTCCGACGAGGGCGCTCGAGGCATATCGCGCGAGGAGGCGGGCGACGACGGCCCTCCCCCGGGCGTCGTCGGCAGTGATGAGAGCGCAGCCCGAGGCAACGGTCGCGCTTGCGGCCGGGAGCGACAGCACAGGAAGCTGGGCAGCGATCCGGGCAACCGCACAGCGGAGCCGGATCAGGTGCTCGGTACCCATCCGCTCGTACGCGTAGTGCTCGATCGCGGCGAAGCGGTCGGGCCGGAAGCGCGTTCGCCGCGGGAACTGCCGCTCGGCGAGCAGCGCCTCCGCCGAGCGGCCAGATCGTCGGCGGACGCAGCAGGAGCGCGATCGCACGAGGCGGAGCATCCTCGAACAGCCCTCCGTCGTAGACGGCCAGCTCGCGCTCGGTGAGCGGCAGCCACTCGAGCAGAGCCGCCCGCTCCGTCGGGCCGACCGCGGCGCGGCCAAGCCGAACGTCACAGCCGCCGTCACCCACGAGCCGCGGGCCGTGATCGCGATAGGCGCTCCACCCCTGCCTGACGTCGCGCCGCCGATCGGCATCGAGAGCCTCGAGTCCCTCGCCGATCAGCCAGGCGGTCGCCGACGCGCGGGCTTCGAACCCGCGCGAGCGGCGGCCCGCCAGCGCCGTCACGGCGGTGCAGCCGAGCCGCCGCGAGGGGAACACGATCGCGAGGTCGTCGAAGGGCTCGTGACGGCACCGCGACTCGACAGGTCGCTGCGCCTGAAGCCGCGCCGGGACGACATGGCGCGCCGCCGTACCGGTCGAAGAGGGGCGCTCGAGCTCGACGGTCGACATGCGCTCGACGCTAGACCGGCATCGCCTCCGGCACAAGACGCTCTTTCGGCCATGTCCCGCGGTCGCTGGCGCGCCCGCGCGCTCGTCGTGGTCAGTACGGATTCTTCGGCGTGCGATCTCCCGACAGCGACGCGCGCGAGCGGAGCACGAGATCCTCGATCGCATCGGCGAGGTGGGCCTGCGTGATGTGATGGTCGCCGCGCGCGACGCGGATCATGTGCGCCTCGAGCAGCACCTCGCCGTGGGTGAAGCCTTGCGGCGGCTCGAAGCGATACGCCGCCAGCTCGATCGTGAGTCCGAGCGGGTCGTCGAAGTAGATCGAGTCCATGAAGCCACGATCCTTGACGCCGCTGTGCTCGATCCCCCGCGCCTCGAGGCGCTCGACGGCCTGGTCGAACGTTGCCTTCGAGAGCGAGATCGCGATGTGGTGGACGCAGCCGGGATCCGTCGGCGTGCGGCGCGGATCGGGCGTCCGGTCCTCGTTCGTGAACACGGTGATCAGCCGGCCGTCGCCCGGGTCGAAGTACAGGTGGCTCTCGCCCGGGTTGTCGAGATTGGGCTGCTCGAACACGAAGGGCATGCCCGAGCAGCCCTTCCCAGAAGTCGATCGACGTCTGCCGGTCGGCGCCGACGAGCGTGATGTGGTGGACGCCCTGGCTCTGAAGCTTTTGCATCAGCCGTCTCCTTCTGCTCTGGTCTCGACGGTCCGGATACGCCCGACAGATGTGCCGACGGCGTCGCCCGGCTGACCGATCTGCATCAGCCGGTCCCGAAGCGCTCGTGCAGGAGCGGCACCACGTCGTCCGGCTGCGGGTAGCGGCCGAGCATCGACTTCGTGAAGACGAGCTCACCGTCGACGTGCACGTCGAAGATGCCGCCCTTCCCCGGCACGACCTCGAGCAGGCCGATCCTGCCCTCCCACTCCTCGAGAATTCGTGCCACCAGACTGGTGGCATTCGGCCTCGCGCTTCAGGGGACGCAGTACTCGATCCGGATGTCGTGCTTCGCCATGACCTCGATTCAATCATGCCGGAGTTGTTCGGCAGAGCGACGCCTTCGAGCGGCCCAGCCCGGTGCGTCTGGTCTACGGTGAGAACGAGATCCCGAGCGAACAGGAGGCACCCTCGATGGAGTACGTGAACCTCGGCAACACCGGCCTGCGCGTCTCGCGCGTGTGCCTCGGCATGATGAGCTTCGGCGCCCACGCGGAGCGGCCCTGGGCTCTCTCGGAGGCCGACTCGGAGCCGATCATCAGGCGCGCCGTCGAGGGCGGGATCACGTTCTTCGACACCGCCGACGTCTACAACGGCGGCGAGAGCGAGGTCGTCACCGGCCGGGTGCTGCCGAAGCTCCTGAGCCGCGAGGAGCTCGTGATCGCGACGAAGGTGCGGATGCGGACGATGCCGGGCGAGAACGGCGTCGGCCTCTCGCGCAAGCACATCATGGCGTCGATCGACGGCTCGCTCGCAGCGGCTCGGGCTCGACTACGTCGACCTCTACCAGATCCACCGCTGGGATCCGTCGACGCCGATCGAGGAGACGATGGAGGCGCTCCACGACGTCGTCAAGGCGGGCAAGGCGCGCTACATCGGCGCGAGCAGCATGTTCGCGTGGCAGTTCGCGAAGGCGCAGGCGACCGCCGATCGCATCGGCGGCACGCGCTTCGTCTCGATGCAGAACCACTACAACCTCGTCTACCGCGAGGAGGAGCGCGAGATGATCCCGCAGTGCATCGACCAGGGCGTCGGCGTGCTGCCGTGGAGCCCGCTCGCCCGCGGGCTGCTCGCCGGCAACCGCACCCGCGAGGGCGAGAAGCTGACGACGCGCGCCGGCACCGATCCGTTCGGCGACTCGCTCTACGACCCCGAGGTCGACTTCGCGGTCGTCGACCGCGTCAACGAGATCGCCGCCGAGCGCGGCGTTCCCGGCGCGCAGGTGGCCCTCGCCTGGCTGATCGGCGAAGCCCGGGCGTGACGGCGCCGATCGTCGGCGCGACGAAGGCCGCCCACGTCGATGACGCCATCGCCGCGGAGGCGCTCGAGCTCACGGCCGACGAGGTCGCGCGGCTCGAGGAGCCGTACGTGCCCCACGCGGTGTCGGGGCACGAGTAGCGGCGAGGTGTAGCAAGCGCGCCGCACGGGGTAGACGCGAGTCGATGGCGAAGGCGAAGGATCCGATCGTGATCATCGGCGGCGGCCGTGCGGCTGCCAGCTTCGTCGACGCCTACCGTGAGGCCGGCGGCGAGGCGCTGATCACGATCGTCTCGGCCGACGACTCTCCGCCCTACAACCGGCCGCCGCTCTCGAAGGGCGTGCTGCGCGGAGAGATGGAGCCGGACGGCGCGCTCGTGCACGAGGCCGAGGAGTACGACGACCTCGTCGTCGAGTTGCGCCTCGAGACCACGGTCGAGTCCATCGACCCCGGCGCCCACACCGTCCAGCTCGCAGGCGGCGAGTCGCTCCCGTACGGGACGCTCGTGATCGCAAGCGGTGCGCATCCGCGAGATCTCTCCGTCCCGGGTGGCGACCTTCCGGCCGTCAAGACATTCCGCACGCTCGCCGATGCTGTGGCGCTCGCCGAGGAAGGCCCCGAGGCGCGCAAGATCCTCGTCGTCGGCGGCAGCTTCATCGGCTCGGAGATCGCGGCGTCGTTGCGCATGCGCGGGCTCGAGGTGACGCTCGTCGAGCAAGGCGACCACCTGATGCCGGCGCTCGCCTCGGAGGAGCTCTCCGACCAGGTCGCGGAGCTCTACCGCGAGCACGGCGTCGAGCTGCTGCTCGGGGAGCAGATCCAGGAGTTCCGCGCGAACGGCCGCTCGTTGACCGGCGCCGTGACCGCCTCCGGCCAGGAGATCGAGGCCTTCCGCGTCGTCGTCGGCGTCGGCGTGGAGCCGGAGACCGGATTTCTCGACGGGTCGGGCCTCGAGCTCGACAACGGCATCGTCGTCGACGACCATTTCCGCGCGCGGCGAGGACATCTACGCGATCGGAGACGTGGCCCGCTTCGACGACACCGTCGCCGGGCGCCAGCGCAGGATCGAGCACTGGAGCAACGCGGACAACCAGGGGCGCTACCTCGGCAAGGCGCTCGCCGAGGACGGCCGCACCGCCTACTCCGAGGTTTCCGTCTTCTTCACGAAGCTGTTCGACCTGCAGCTGCAGGTGCTCGGCGACCCGGGTGCCGGGGTCGACGAGGTCGTGGTTCGCGGCTCCATCGCCGACCGCAACGTGCTCGCGTTCCACCTGCGCGACGACCGGCTCGTTGGTGCCGTCGTCGTCGGCCAGGGCGAGGATCTCGTCGAGGAGCTCAAGGTGCTCCTGCGCGAGCAGCCCGAGATCGGCGACCGCAGCCGGCTCGGCAACGAGCACATCCGGCCCAAAGCCGTCTTCGCGGCGTAGCCCGGCTGACGGCTAGACGGGCTCGCTGGCGACGACCCAGATCGGGCCGTCCCCGCAGTCCACGCGGCGGGCATCGCCACCGGGATCGGTGAGCCGCGTCTGCAGCAGAACGACCTGCTCGCCGTCGAGCTCGGCGACCGGTGCGCGGAGCCCGGAGAAGCCGAACGTCAGATGCCAGGCCCGCACCTGGTTGTGAATCGAGCGGGCGGACGAGCTCCAGTCGACGCGAACGTAGTCGTCGTCTTCGAAGTGCCCGGCCCAGCTCGCGCCCTCGGTCGACTGCACGTCTCCTGGATCGCCTGCCGCCACGCGCTCGAGGGCCCGTGGCAGCAGCGAGACGGCGTTCGCCTGCAGCTTCGCCGAGAACTCCGCGATGTCGACGTCGTCGTCCTCGATCGGCACCGTTCCCTGCACGAGGATGTTGCCGGTATCGAGCTCGGCGTCCATGTAGTGCCACGTGCAGCCCCACACGGCGTCGCCGTCGCGCAGCGCCCAGGCGAGCGGGATCGGGCCGCGGTGACGCGGCAAGAGCGCCGGATGACAGTTCACCGAGGCGAGCCGCGGCACGTCGAGCGCGGCCTGCGGGATCTTCCACGGAAAGCCCCAGCAGAGCATCAGGTCGGGCTCGTAGGCGCGCAGGAGCGGCTCGATCGAATGCTTGTCGCGCGCCAGGAGAAGGTCGAGGCCCTTCGGCGCGTTCGCGTCGGTGAGGATGAGGTGCGGCGGAGGCTCGTGATCCCGTTCGCGCCGCGGTCCGAGCAGCGCGACCGGATCGTGACCGAGGCCGCGCACCGCGTCGACGAGCGAGTGGGCGAGCGGAGCGATCGAGCAGATCGTGACGACGCGCCAGCTCTCCGACATCGAACCGAACCTCCCTCGTTGATCGACAGGGATGACCCGACCGAGCGTATCGGAGGCGGCGCCGGCAGCGAGCCGCGGACGCCACCTCCCGGGCCGTCTCGTCAGTCGGTGGTGGTCGCCGCCTGCGCGCCGTGCGCGCCGTGGTCGTGCGCACCGTGATCGTGCGCCGCGTAGGCGGCCGTGGCCGCGCTCGTGCGCAGGAAGATGGCGCCGATCGCCGCTGCAGAGGCCGCGAACAGCGCCCCGACGAGGAACGCGGCGTGGTAGCCGCCGTTCAGCGCCTCGAGGGCGCTGTCTCCGGCGGCCTCGAGCTTGTCCGAGCGCGAGGCGGCGAGGCTCGCGAGGATTGCGAGGCCGAGCGCCCCGCCCATCATGAACGCCGTGTTGACGACGCCCGAGGCGAGCCCGGACTCCTCCGGTGACACGTCGCTCATCGCCGCCAGCAGCATCGGGTTGAAGGCGATGCCGGCACCGAACCCGAGCAGGAGCATCGCGGGCAGGACGTCGACGGCGAAGTTCCCTTCCACCGGCGCGCGGGCGAAGAGGACGAGGCCGGCCGACGCGAGCCCGAGCCCGACGGCGAGCGGAATCCGGATCCCGAACTTCATCACCAGCTTGGCCGAGAGGCCGATCGAGAACGCCCCCATGATCAGGTTGGCCGGGAGGAACGCAAGCCCGACCTGGAGCGGGCTGTAGCCGAGCACGAGCTGCAGGTAGAGCGCCGAGAGGAAGAACCACGCGAACATCGCCGCGGCCCACAGGATCGCCGACGATGTTCGCCGTCGCCACGTTGCGCAGCTTGAACAGGCCGAGCGGCACGAGCGGCGAGTGGACGCGGGACTCGATCACGAGGAACACGCCGAGCAGGACGGCGGCCGCTGCGAGGAGGCCGAGCGTCTGCGTCGACGTCCAACCGGCGTCGTTGCCGTTGACGATCGCGTAGACGGCGAGCATCAGCGCCACCGTCACGGTGACCGCCCCGGCGACGTCGAGCCGCTGCTCCGAGGCACCGCCGCGGGCCGCGGGGAGCAGCCTGCACGCCGGCGATGTAGACGCACACGCCGATCGGCACGTTGACGAGGAAGATCCAGTGCCAGTCGAGCACGTCGGTGAGCACGCCTCCGAGGAGCACGCCGATCGATCCGCCGCCGGCGGCGACGAAGCCGAAGACACCCATCGCCTTGGCGCGCTCGGCCGGCTCGGTGAACAGGCTCATCATCAGGGACAGCGAGACCGCCGAGACGATGGCGCCACCGAGGCCCTGGACGGCCCGCGCGCCGATCAGGAACTCCTGCGAGCCGGCAAGCCCGCAGGCGATCGAGGCGAGCGTGAACAGGGCGATGCCGATCAGGAACAGGCGCCGATGCCCGTAGAGATCACCGAGCCGCCCGCCGAGCAGCAGGAAGCCGCCGAAGGTGAGCAGGTAGGCGTTGACGACCCACGCAAGCGACGTCTCGGAGAACCCGAGGTCGGCCCTGATCGACGGCAGCGCGACGTTCACGATCGTCGTGTCGAGCACGATCATCAGGGTGCCGGCGCAGAGGACGAGGAGTGCGAACCAGCGCTTGCGGGAGTCCATGGTCATCGGGTGCATCCTTTCGCTCGCTCGTGACGAAACCTGGTGTTCGTGAGGTCAGACCGGCCCCTGTCGGCGGAACTCATCGGTCGCGGAACGATGAGTTTCGGGCCTCTCGAGCGTCATACCGGTGATGAGCGCCCCAGCACCGCAGACGATCGCCTTTGCGATCTGGGGTCCGATCGCGCGCAGCGACCTGCCGGGGCTGACCGAGCGGGTCTGTGCCCTGCTCCGCGGAAGCGGCGCGGCCCTGGCCCTGTGCGACGTGAACGGCGTCGACCCTGACGCGGTCACGGTGGACGCGCTCGCGCGCCTTCAGCTAGCCGCGAGCAGGCTCGGTTGCCGCGTCGTGCTCCGCAACGCCTCGCCCGCACTCTCCGAGCTCGTTGACCTCATGGGCCTCCAGAACGTCATTCCGGATCACGCGGTCGGCTCGAAGTGCCCGCCGGCAAGACTCAGTCCCGAGTGGCTCGCCGAGCCGCCATCGGGCTCGACCGAGACGTCGACCGCCTCATAGTCGCCGGGGCCTGGAAGAGCGAGCTTCAGGCGAACGCGGGAGCCGGCGGGCGTAAACGCACCCACGGCCTCCATCGCACCACCACTGCTCCGCCTGAGCACCCAAACCTCGTAGTGCTTGCCTGCTGCGGGAGGCGGCACGTCGTCGAGGTCGAGGACGAGGGTACCGTCATCGGCGCTCGTCGAATACAGCCGCGCGTCACCGTGAACGGTCGCGAACTCCGGGGTGCCTTGCACGGCCGCCCGCGCATCCGCCTGCCCAGGGCCTGTGCCCGACGAGACGGCGACGGCGATCGCGACGACCGCGACAGCCACTGCGAAGCCTGCTGCGAATGGGACAACGACCCGTCTCCTACCTCCGGGACGGAATAGGCTCCGGCGCCGTGCGGCGACCGGCTCGGCCCGTTGCAGCGTCGGTACCGACGGTGTCGCTGCCGGAGCAGGTGCCTCCGCGGGCCGCGCTCGCTCCTCCTCGATCCGGCTCAGCACCACGTCGAAGAGGCCCACCGGCGGGGCCTCGCGGGCCATCCCGCTCTCCAGGGTCTGGACGACGCTGCGATACTCCTCGACCTCCGATGCGAGGGCGGCATTCTCGCCCAGATCCTCCTCGAGGGCCATGCTGTCATCGGGAGGCAAGGCACCGAGTGCGTGCGTCGCGGCTAGATCGCGGTCGTCGGCGTTCATCGCTCCGCCTCCGAATGGAGCGCGAACTCTGGCGCAAGCTCGCGCAGGCGATCGAGCGCCAGCCTGATGCGACCCTTGATCGTTCCGAGCGGCACAGCGAGACGCTCCGCGATCTCACTGTGCGACAAACCCTCGAAGTAGGCGAGTAACAACGCCTCGCGTTGCGCCGGTGGCAGCTGTGCGACCGCTGCGGCGATGCGTTCCGCCTGGTCACCAGCGGCGACGAGCTCGGCCGAGTCGGGTGACTCGTCGCCGCGCCAGATCTCGGCGTACGGGTCGGAGGGGCGCGCCGCGCGCCGCCGAACGAGGTCGATCGCCCGATACTTGGCGATTCCGACGAGCCAGGTGCTCACCTGCGCGCGTCCGGGCTCGTACTTCGCCGCGCTCCGCCAGAGGGCGACGAAGACGTCCTGAGTGCACTCTTCCGCCAGCTGCCGGTCGCCGAGCAGGCGCTGGGCCATCCCGAAGACAATCGAGCCATAGCGCTCGTAGAGCACGCGTAGCGCGTCCGTGTCGTCTGCTGCGACGAGCTGAACCAGGTCGGCATCGTCGCGTTCGTCGGGCACGGAGAGATGATCGCAGAATCCGGTCGGGTCACGGGGCTCACTCCGTCGAGTAGTACGCATCGTACGCCGCGCAAGATCAACGGCTGCCGTGGATTGATCCAGCCCGTGGGGAGCGGCGTATCAACGGCGTCCCGCCATTCAACCCCACGGAGGATCCGCCATGAAAGCATTGCTCCTAAGCCTCGGAGTGGCCCTCGTCGCCACAGCTGCGCTCGCAGCAACCGCACCTGCCGCCCCGGCCCGGCAGACGGCGATGAACGAGACGATCGTCGGCGTCGCCGCCGGCGACGCTCGCTTCTCGACCCTCGTCTCACTCGTGAAGAAGGCCGGCCTCGTCGGCACGCTCTCCGCCAAGGGACCGTACACCGTCTTCGCACCGACCAACGCCGCGTTCGCGAAGCTGAAGAAGACCGCGCCGAAGACCTACGCCGCGGTGGCAAGCGACAAGGCGCTGCTGAAGAAGGTGCTCACCTACCACGTGCTCGCCAAGAAGGTCGCGAGCCCGGCCGCCGTTGCCGCCGCGAAGAAGAACGCCTCGGTCAAGACGGTCGAGGGCGAGAGCATCAAGCTGTCTCTCAAGGGCGGCAAGCTCTACCTGAACGGCAACTCCCAGGTGATCGTCGCAGACATCGCCGCGTCGAACGGCGTGATCCACGCGATCAACACGGTGCTCGTGCCGCCGAGCGCCGGCTAGCGACCGAAACGGGGGCAGCGGCGCCCGCCGCTGCCCCTTCCGCCGGTCGCTACTGGTCGAGCGTCAGCGGCAGGCCGAAGAGCGGGAAGACCGTCTCGGTGTCGAGGAAGAACGTGAACTCGACGATGCGGCCGTCCTCGATCTCGAGCACCTGCAGCGCCCATGGCTCGTAGCCGCCGCCGTCGGCGGGCTTGTACTGGCCGAACGCCGGCGAGCCGTTCGCGCTGACCGCCGGCACGACGCGCGAGCCGCGCAACCGATGCCCGGGCCGAACCACCAGGTGAGGATGTCGTCCCGGCCACGAAGCCAGAGATCGAACGGCGGCATCGACTGCTTCGCGTCTTCCTCGATCAGCGAGGTGAGCGCGTCCATGTCGTAGGCCTCGAAGGCCTTCACGTAGCGCGCCAGGAGCTCGCTGTTCCTCGGCGCCGAGATCGGCCGGAGTCGGCTCGTCCGCAACGTCCGTCTGCGCGAGCGTCGCCCGCGCCCGCTGCAGGGCGCTGTTGACCGAGGCGACGCTCGTCTCGAGCAGCTCGGCGACCTCGGTCGCCTGCCAGCGGAGCACCTCGCAGAGCACGAGCACTGCGCGCTGCCGCGGCGGCAGGTGCTGGAGCGCCGCGACGAACGCGAGCTTGATCGTCTCGCGCGCGACGGCGACCTCGGCCGGGTCGCCGTCGGCCACGAGGAGACCGGTCGGCATCGGCTGGATCCACGTCACCTCGGGCAGCACGTTCAGGTTCGACTCGACCGGCTCGCGCGCAGGGCCGAGATCCATCGGCCGCGCCCGCCGCTCGCGGCCGTCGAGCATGTCGAGGCACACGTTGGTCGCGATCCGGTAGAGCCAGGAGCGCAGCGCCGCGCGGCCCTCGAAGCGGTCGTAGCCGCGCCAGGCGCGGATGAACGTCTCCTGCACCGCGTCCTCGGCCTCGAACGAGGAGGCGAGCATGCGATAGCTGTACGCCGTCAGCTCGCGGCGGTGCTCCTCGAACCGGGTCGTGAGCTCGTCGGGCGGGGCAACGGTTGTGCGTGACGCTTCCGGCACTGATTCGATCTTAGAGGTTGGCTACCGGGGCGTGCCGGCCGCAGGCGGCAGCTCCATGCCGGCGCGCACCGCGACGAGCGGCGCGTCGGGAACGGTGATGAACCCGCGGGCCGGCCGGTCGAGGTCGAACGTGACGAAGAGCAGCAGCGTCAGCAGGCCGGCGGCGAGCAGGACGGTGACGACGCCCGCGCGAGAACATCGCGAGGTACACGGCCATCAACGCGAGCGCGACGGCGGCTCCGAGGACAACGACGAGCGAGATCGCCGTGGGAACTCGGTTGTTGATCGCCGCGACGCGCGTCGTCTGCATGTCGATCATCTCGTTGAGGCTCTCGACGTAGAGCCGAGGCGCCGAGTCGTCGGCCGTGCATCGAGCGACTGACCGGCGAGCCGCCAGAGCTTGCGCTGGATCGACCGATTCGGTCGCGATCGCACGCTTCGCGGACGCCGCTGCCGGGCACGGCGCTGCGAGAGAGCGGATGCTCGCGTCGGCGTAGGCCGGATAGATCGCGCAGCGAGGCCGAGCGCATCGGCTCGGGCAACGTCTGGGCGCGGAGGTACGCCGTGCCGATCGTGTTCGAGTCTTCGACAACCGCGGCACGGCGCGCCTCGTAGCGCGTCACCGCCATCGCCAGCGTGAAGGCGAGCAGGAGGCCGACGAGCGTCAGGAGGGCGGCCTGGACGACGCCGAACGGCTCGCGCAGGGTCTCCGTGTGATGACTGAGCGAGCGGCCGGCGATAGAGCCCGATCCCGGTCGCGCCGAACATGATCACGGCGAGGACGAGGGCCAGCTGCCAGCTGTTGAGCGTGAAGAACATCCGCGGCTCAGCCTAGTACGTGGCAGGGTGGGATGAGATGCAGAGCGACGAGACCACCATCAAGCCCGCCTACGGGTGGCGCGATTTCGACCAGGAGGTCGTCGAGGGGCTCGTCGAGAACGACTCCCGCTTCATCAACCGGCGCTCGAACGGCTGGATCGCCTCCCCGCTCGTCGGGCACTACGACAACAAGCTCGCGTGGAAGGACGACAACTTCAAGAAGGGCAGCGTGCCGGCCGGCGACCCGCCCGTCAGCTTCCGCGCCGCTCCGACCTACGTGCTCGAGCGGCCGCTCGACAACTTCATCGCCGGGCGCGAGCTGATCGCCGAGGCGATCGCGGGCAGGTGGGGCAATCCCGAGGCGAGCCGCCTCGGCAACGAGACAAGCGTCGGCGCCCTGACCTGGAACGTGCTCCGGTCGCTGCAGGAGGTTGATCGCCTCGACGTTGCCGCGGCGGCACTTGCGGCGACGGAGATCGACTCGGAGCCCGAGCTCGGCTTCTGGGGGCGGCGCATCGGCACGGCGCAGGCCGAGCCGTGGCCGGAGCTCGACGGAGGGCCGGACGCCTGTCTCCACGTTCCCGGCTGGGGCTGGATCCTGATCGACGCCCGCTTCGGCGGCGGCACCGACACGCTCGCCGACGCGGCCGCGATCGAGGCGTGGCTCGAGCAGTACTCAGCACCCGCTCCCGGTCTGTTCGACGAGGACGCTCTGAGAAGGGTGCGGGTCAAGGATCTCCCCCACCGCACGCTGCAGACGATCGCGTTCGCCCATCAGCTGAAGGCCGACGGCGAGCAGGCGGTCGTCGTCGCGCTCGTGCGCGCGAGCGAATCGCCCGAGCTCGAGCGGTGGGTCGGCCGCTGCCTCGCCGACACCGCGGATGTCGCATTCCGCCGCGTCACCTGGGAGTCGCTCTACGCGGCGCTCGACCCGGACGACGCAGCCGCTGGCGCCACTGCGCGCGTACCTCGAGAACAAGAGCTACGGCCTCCGCCCCGCGTTCGCGCTGCACGACGAAGCGACGCAGACGAGACCTAGGCGACGCGCTCGGCCCAGTCGCCGTAGAGGCTCGTGTAGGCGCCGCCGCGGGCCATCAGCTCGGCGTGGGTTCCCTGCTCGACGATCTTGCCGTGGGCGAGGACGACGATCAGGTCGGCACCCTGGATCGTCGAGAGCCGGTGGGCGATCACGAACGCCGTTCGCCCCGTGAGGAGCGTCTGGAGCGCGCCCTCGATGACGCGCTCGGTGCCGATGTCGACCGACGAGGTCGCCTCGTCGAGAATGAGGATGCGCGGGTCGGCGAGCACGGCGCGGGCGAACGCGATCAGCTGGCGCTGGCCGAGCGAGAGCCTGAAGCCCCGCTCGCCGAGCTGCGTCTCGTAGCCGTCCTCGAGCTCGAGGATCCAGCCGTCGGCGCCGACGGCGCGGGCCGCCTCGACGACGTCCGCTCGCGACGCCTCCGGGCGCGCGAAGGCGATGTTCTCGGCGACGGTGCCGGCGAAGAGGAACCCCTCCTGCGGCACGACGCCGAGCTGGCGGCGGAGCGACTTCTGCTCCACCTCGCGCACGTCGTGGCCGTCGATCGTGATCCGGCCTTCGCGCACGTCGTAGAAGCGGGCGATCAGCTTGGCGATCGTCGACTTGCCGGCGCCCGTCTGCCCGACGAGCGCGACCGTCGTCCCGGCCGGGACGTCGAGCGAGATGCCGTGCAGCACCTCGGGCAGCTTCCCGTACCCGAACCGGACGTTCTCGAAGACGACGTGGCCCTCGATCCGCGGCAGCTCGAGCGCAGCCGGTGTGTCGACGATCTCGGGCTCCTCGTCGAGCACCTCCATGATCTTGTCGAGCGCCGCGGTGGCCGAGAGGAACGTGTTGTAGAGCTGCGAGAGCTGCTGGACGGGGTCGAAGAAGTTCGCCAGGTAGAGGAAGAACGCGAGCAGCGTGCCGACCGAGATCTGGTCGTGCAGGAGCAGGTAGCCGCCGTAGCCGAGCACGATTGCGGTCGCGAGCGAGGCGAGGAAGTCGACGGCCGGGAAGTAGAGCCCGCTGAGCGCGACGGTCTCGTAGTTCGCGTCCTTGTAGCGCGTGTTGATGCCGCGGAAGCTCGTCTGGTTGCGCGGCTCGCGGGCGTACGACTGGACGACCCGCATCCCGGAGATGTCCTCGGCGAACGTCGCCGTGACGAGGCCGATGCGCTCGCGCACGCGGCGGTAGGCGCGGTTCGAGCGGATCCGGAACCACACGGTCAGCAGCGCCATCACCGGGATCACCGCGAGCGTCGCGAGCGCGAGCCGCCAGTCGAGGACGAAGAGGACGACCGCCGTTCCGATCAGCAGCATCAGGTTCTGGACGAGCGACGTGACGCCGTCCGTGATCAGCGTGTCGAGCGCCTCGACGTCGTTCGTGATCCGGCTGATGATCGCGCCGGTGCGATTGCGCTCGAAGTAGCCGAGCGAGAGTCGCTGCAGGTGGGTGAAGAGGCGGATCCGAAGATCGGCGAGCGCGCGCTCGCCGACCCAGCCCGTGAGGTACGTCTGCAGCGACGAGAGCGCGAACGCGACGAGCCCGACGACGACGAACGCCGCCACGATCCAGGCGAGCCTCCGCAGGTCGCCCGTCTTGATCCCCTGGTCGACGGCCAGCTTCGCGAGCAGCGGCGGGATCAGCGCGACGAGCGTGAACGCGAGCAGCGAGGCGACGGCACCGGCGGTGCGCAGCGGATACGGCCGCGCCAGCCCGAACAGCATCGCGAGCCGGCGGCGGCTCTGACGCCACGACCAGTCGCCGACCGCGACGCCGCGCTCCTCCGAGAGATGCGAGCCCGCCTGCCAGACCTTCACGCCGAGACCCCGATCTCCTGAAGCAGGCCGAACTCGTGGATCTCGCGGAAGACGGGGCTCGTCTCGAGCAGCTCGGTCTGGGAGCCCTGGGCGACGATGCGCCCGTGCTCGAGGACGACGACTCTGTCGGCGAGCGAGATCGTCGAGAGCCGGTGGGCGATCACGATCGTGGTGCGGTCGCGCATCGCCTCTGCGAGGCCTGCTCCGGATCAACGACTCCGTCGTGGCGTCGACGGAGGCGGTGGCGTCGTCGAGGATCAGGATCCGCGGGTCGATCACGAGCGCCCGCGCGATCGCGAGCCGCTGGCGCTGGCCTCCCGAGAGCGTGATCCCGCGCTCCCCGATCACCGTGTCGTAGCCGTCGGGCAGCTCCTCGATGAACGTGTGGGCCTGCGCCGCCCGTGCGGCCGCCTCGACGAGCTCCTGTGACGACGTCCGGCACGCCGAAGGCGATGTTGTCGCGCACGCTCGTCGAGAAGAGGAACGGGTCCTGCGAGATGACGCCGACCTCGCGGCGCAGCGAGCGACGGGTCACGTCGCGGACGTCGACGCCGTCGATCAGCACGCGGCCCTCCCCCGCGTCGTAGAAGCGCGGCACGAGCGAGGCGAGCGTTGTCTTGCCGGACCCGGACGCACCGATCAGCGCGATCGTGCTGCCGGGCTCGATCTCGAGGTCGATCCCTGCCAGCACCGGGCGTGCGGGGTCGTAGCCGAAGCCGACGCCCTCGAAGACGACCCGGCCAGGCCCTGGCAGCGAGCTCTCCTGCGCCGGGTGCGTCTGCGACCTCCTCCGGCGCGTCGATCACCTCGAAGAACCGCTCGCCGGACGCGGTCGCGCGCTGCGCCTGCCCGATCCACATGCCGAGCATCCGCAGCGGCATCACGAGCATCATCAGCAGCAGGTTGAAGGCGAAGAAGCCGCCGATCGTGAGGTCGCCCTGGACGACGTAGTGCCCCGCGGCGAGCAGGACTCCCGCCTGCGCGAGCACCGGCAGGAACGTGAGCAGCGGCACGTAGAGCGCTCGCTGCGTGTTCGCACGAATGCTCTCGCGTGAAGACGCTGTCGCGACGCGTCGCGGAAGCGCGCCTCGACCTGGTCCTCCTGGGCGAACGACTTGACGACGTGGATGCCGACGATCGACTCCTCCGCCACGGTCGCGACGTCGGCCAGCTTCTGCTGCACGTCGCGGAGCACGGGATGCGAGACGTGGCTGTAGCGGTACGCGACGCCGATGAGGAGCGGCGTGATCGCGAGCGCGATCAGCGCCAGCTGCCAGTCGTAGAAGAAGAGGACGGCGGTGACGCAGACGATCGTGATCACGTGCTGCGCGAAGAAGATCAGCCCGTAGCCGAGGAAGAAGCGGATCGTCTGCAGGTCGACGGTCGCGCGCGACATCAGCTGGCCGGTCTGGTGCCGGTCGAAGTAGCCGAACGAGAGCCGCAGCAGGCGCGCGTAGAGCGCATCGCGCATGTCCCACTCGACCGCGATCGCCTGCTTGCCGGAGATGAAGCGCCGGCCGAGCATGAGCACCGCGCGCAGGAGGCCGACGCCGAGGATGCAGAGGATCAGGAACGCGAGGTGGTGACCGTCCTGGTCCCCCGCGAGCTCGTTGATCACGAAGCCCGTGAGCACGATCACCGCGATCGCCGCCGCCTGCGAGAGCACTGCCAGGATCGTCGAGAGGATGAGGGACGAGCGGTAGGGCCGGAGGAACTGGATCAGGCGCACGAACGTGCGAGCGTTGGAGACGGCCATCAACCTCATGGTAGGTGTAGGCCGTTGGTCTACTCTTTCGCCGACGTGCAGCTCCTCACCGGCATCCCGACGTCCGAGCTCGAGGCCCGGCGCGCCCGTCTGCTCGAGTACCTCGCGGCCAACGGGCTCACCGGCTGCGTCCTCTTCGACGATCGCTACGTCCAGTACTTCACGAGCTTCAACTTCCTCGCCACCGAGCGCCCGGTCGGCGTCGCGATCGACGCGGGCGGCAGCCTGGCGGTGTTCGTGCCCGAGTTCGAGGTCGAGCGCGTTCGCGCCGAGACGACGTTCGAGCGCGTCGAGTCGTACCCGGAGTACCCGGGCATCGAGCATCCGATGAGCCTCCTCGGCGACGTCCTCGAGGACATGGGGATCGTCGGTGCGATCGGGGCCGACAACGACGGCTACCCCGGCATCCTCGGCTACCAGGGGCCCTCGCTGACCGATGTCCTCGGAGCCACGGTGACGCCGCTCGGACCGCAGATCGAGAGCCAGATGGTGCGGAAGAGCGCGGCCGAGGTGGAGCTGATCCGCGAGAGCGCGCGCTGGTGCGAGCACGCCCACCGGCTGCTGCAGGAGTACAGCGTTCCCGGCTCGACCGAGGCGCAGGCGGGTCTCCGCGCCGGCTACGAGACGACGCTCGCGATGCTCGAGGCGCTCGGGCCGGACTACAGCGGCCAGCTGTCGTCGACCGACGGCGCCTCGGCCGGCTACCGCGGCCAGGTCGGCCAGCGGAGCGCCTGGGCCCACGCCGTCGCGCACAACATCCCGTTCGAGGCGGGCCAGGTTCTCGTCACCGAGACGGCCGCGCCGGTCTGGGGCTACAACGCCGAGCTCGAGCGCGCGATGATCATCGGCACGCCGACCGACGAGATGCGACGGCTGTTCGACCACACGGTCGCCGCCCAGCAGGCAGCCTTCGACGCCCTCCGCCCCGGCGTGACCTGCGCCGACGTCGACCAGGCGGTGATCGACTACCTCGAGGCGAACGACCTCCTGCACTACTGGCGCCAGCACGTCGGCCACGGGATCGGGCTCCGCAACCACGAGGCGCCGTTCCTCGACATCGGCGATTTCACCGTCGTCGAGACCGGCATGGTCTTCACGATCGAGCCCGGCCTCTACGACGACGTGATCGGCGGCTTCCGCCACTCCGACACGGTCGTCGTGACCGAGGACGGGATCGACATCCTCACCTCGTATCCGAAGGACATCGAGAGCCTCACGATCCCCGCCTGAGGACCGCCGCAACCGAGACGCAACACGGCCCGGCAATCCGGACGAGCGACCGGGCGTAGACCCTCGTATCCAGGACGCAACGGAACGGGAGGTGATCTCGATGACGAAATTGATCGCAGCCACCGCCGGAATGGCCCTGATGCTCGTGCTCGTGGCGAGCGCGTCGGCGGCGACACCGAAGCTGATCGGCACGGTCGGCCCCGGCTACACGATCTCGCTGAAGAAGGCCGGCAAGAAGGTGACGACGCTCAAGGCGGGCAAGTACACGTTCGTGATCACCGACAAGGCGTCGATCCACAACTTCTCACTCGACGGCCCGAACGGGCTCGAGAAGACCTTCACGACGCGTGCCTTTCAAGGGGCACGAAGAGCGATCACGCTGACCCTCAAGAAGGGCACGTACAAGTTCTACTGCGAGCCGCAGAAGGCGACGGGGTCCGATACGAGGAGAGTTCACGACACCGGAACGAATCCGAGACTGAGGGCCAGGGCGGGCGGAGCTCAAGGCAGGTAACGCTCAGACTCAGAAGGCCGCAAGAAGGTGACGACGCCAAGGCGGGCAAGACACGTTCGTGATCACCGCCAAGGCGTCGATCCGCAACTTCTCGCTCGACGGCCCGAACGGGCTCGAGAAGACCTTCACGACGGTGCCTTTCAAGGGGCAGAAGAGCATCACGCTGACCCTCAAGAAGGGCTCGTACAAGTTCTACTGCCAGCCTCACGAGAGCACGATGTTCGGGAAGTTCAAGGTCTCCTAGCGCGGCGCCCGGGCCGAGCGCTCACCGTCGAGTAGCGCGACGCGGGCCGGCCGGCGACGCTCCCCGTCGCGGCTCGCTGTCGAAGACGGGGCGCGCGGCAGCGATTCCGGCTTGTCGTGCTCGCGCGCGAGCTGCAGCGCGTAGCGCAGGAGCGACGAGCCCTTCGCGCTTGCGGCCGCGCGAGGTGAGGAGAACCGCCTTCGTGCGTCAGGGCCTGAGCGAGCACCTCGGGAAGCGACAGGGCCTCGGCGAGGTCGAGAGCTCGCTCGATGCACTCCGCCGCGCGCTCGCGTCTCGCCCCGAAGAACATGAAACGGCCGAGCTGCGCCGCCAGCGACGGCGAGGTCCTCGTCGGGCTCGTCCTCGGCGAGGACGTCGAACGGCCGCGTCCATGCGGGCGAGCGCCTCGCCGAGCCGGCCCCGGTCCCACATCGCCTCGGCGAGGCGCGCCTCGACCCGCGCCGCCGGATGGGTCGCATCCTGCGGCCTCGAACAGCGCGATCGACTGCTCCCAGTGAGCCGAGCGCCTCGCCGGGCGCCCGCCGCCCCAGGCCAGCACGCCGGCGCGCTCGTGCAGCTCGGCCTGGACGAGGGGGTCGTCGCGTCAGCTCGCCGGCGCGCTCGAACGCGCGCTGCGCCTCGCCCGTCGCGCCGAGCGACGCTGCACGCTCGCCGGCCCGGACGAGCAGGGCCCGAGCCGTGTCGCTGATCTCGCCGGCATCGTCGGCGCGTCGGCGCGGCCCGGTACGCGTCGAGGTAGTGCGAGGCGACGACCTCGACGATCTCGTCCTCCTCGCGTGCCCCAGGAGCGACGAGAGGAAGCCGGCGGCGGCGAGGTGCTTGGCCTTCCGCTCGACCTTCGAGAGCATCTCGTACGCGACCTTCTTGACGATGTCCTGCAGGAAGGAGTACTGGCCGCGCTCGGGCGAGCGCGGGTCGGCCTGGACCGAGACGATCTCCTTGCGCAGGAGCGAGGCGAGGATCGGCTCGAGCTCGTTCGCCGTCGCGCCCGCCGAGCGTCGCGAGGCCCGAGCTTCGTGAACGTCTTGCCGAGCACGGCGGCGTCCTGGACGACGCGGCGCTCGTCGGCGCTCAGAGCCCGTCGAGCCGCGCGGCGACGAGGGCGTGCAGCGTCTCGGGCACCGCGAGCGTCTCGATCACGCCGGCCGGCCGGTAGACGTCGCCCTCCTGCACGACGAGCCCGCGGTCGAGCAGCATCCGCACGGTCTCGACCGCGTACAGCGGCACGCCCTCGGCGCGCGCGAGGATGCTCGCGCGGAGGTCCTCGGGCAGGCCCGGGCACGAGGCCGGTCAGCAGCTCGTCCATCGCCTGCTCCGAGAGCGGCTCGAGGTAGAGCGAGGTGAAGCTGCGCTTGCCGGCGCCCCAGGTCGGGCCGCCGGTCGGCGAGCTCGGGCCGGGCGAGCGCCGAGCACGAAGAGCGGGTGGCTGCGCGACCAGTCGAGCAGGTACTCGAGGAAGTCGAGCAGGCCCGCGTCGGCCCATTGCAGATCCTCGAAGACCAGGATCGTCGGCGCACTGCTCGGCCAGCCGCTCGAAGAGGATCCGCCAGGCGGAGAAGAGGTTCTCCTGGTCGCCGGGCAGTGCCCTCCTCGAGGCCGAGCAGGTGCGCGACGCCGCGGCTCGACCCAGCTGCCGCTCTTCGAGATCGGGCAGGTGGCGCTCGATCGTCTCGCGCAGCTTCTCGCCGCGCCGTCGTCGGCGTCCTCGTCCTCGACGATGTCGCAGCGCATGCGCACCATCTCGGCGAGCGCCCAGTAGGCGACGCCCTCGCCGTAGGACAGGCAGCGGCCGCGGTGCCAGAAGACGTCGCTCGGCGAGGCCGTCGATGTACTTCTCGAACTCCCACGCGAGCCGCGACTTGCCGATGCCGGCGATGCCGGTGACCGAGACGAGCTGCGCCCGCCGCGTCCTCGGCCGACGCGTGGAACAGCTCCTTGACGAGCCGGAGCTCGCGGTCGCGGCCGACGAACGGCGCCTCGAGGCCGGTCGACCGCTGCGCCGCCGCGCGCCCCGGCGACGACGCGAAGCGCGCGCCAGAGCGAAGACCGGCTCGGCCTTGCCCTTCAGCTCGTGCAGGCCGGCGTCCTCGTAGGCGATCGCCGACTCGGACGCGCGCTTCGGTCGCCTCGCCGACGAGCACGGTGCCCGGGTGCGGCCGCAGCTCTGGATGCGCGACGCGGTGTTGACGAGGTCGCCGGCGACCATGCCCTGGCCCTGGGCGCCGAGCGTTGACGGCCGCCTCGCCGGAGAGCACGCCGACGCGCGCCTTGCAGCCCGGAGCGGCCGACCTCGGCGCCGAGCGCCGCGACCGCGGCGACGAGCTCGAGCGCGGCCGGACCGCGCGCTCGGCGTCGTCCTCCTGCGCGACGGGTGTCGCCCCACACCGCCATCACGGCGTCGCCGATGAACTTCTCGACGGTTCCGCCGTACCGCTCGATCAGCCGTGCGTGCAGCCAACGGGGCGTCCGGCGTCGGGGGCGGGGCGGGCTGCCCGCCCCGCCTTCGGCGCGGTTGCAGGACCGTGGACGAATGGCGGATACTCGCAAGATGAGCTCGCACCCGAGCGCCTTCGCGCGACGCTCCTTCCGCCAGGGTGTCATCACCGTCCTCGTCGGCGTCTCGCTGGCAGCATGGGCGCTCGTCGTCGGGCGGATGCGCGGCATGGACGCCGGGCCCGGCACCGACCTCGGCTCCCTCGGCTGGTACCTCGGGATCTGGGTGACGATGATGGCGGCGATGATGCTGCCGTCGGCGATGCCGATGGTGCTGTTCTTCTCGAAGGTCTCCGAGCAGTCGTCCCGCCGGCCCGGCCTTGCGACGGCGCTGTTCGTGATCGGGTATCTGATCGCGTGGACGGCCTACGGGCTCGTCGCATTCGCGATCTTCCGGCTCGTTCGCGACCTCGATCCCTGCCTTCCTCGCCTGGGACCGGGCCGGCCGGAGATCGCCGGCGCGGCGATCGTCCTCGCGGGGATCTACCAGCTGACCCCGCTGAAGCGCGTCTGCCTGCGCACTGCCGCACGCCGCTCGGCTTCGTCTTGCACCACTGGCGCGACGGCGCCCGCGGCGCGGTGCGCATGGGCGTCGAGCACGGTGGCTGGTGCATCGGCTGCTGCTGGGCGCTGATGGTGCTGCTCTTCGCCGTCGGCGTGATGAGCATCACCTGGATGGTTCGTCGTCGCGGCGATCGTGTTCGCCGAGAAGGTACTGCCGGTCGGCGAGCGCCTCGCGCGGCTCATCGCCGTCGTGCTGATCGCGCTTCGGGGTCTGGGTCGCGACTCGCTCCCGGCGAGCGTCCCCGGCCTGACGCGTCCGGGCGGGATGGAGAACATGCACTCGATGCTGGGCTGCCGTCAGGGCTGATCGCATGATCGATCGCGGAGCCATCACGCGCATGACTCCCTGGCGCATCCGCGGCGCCTACTTCGAGTCGTGCAACTGCGAGGCGATCTGCCCGTGCCGGATGGTCGGCGGCGTCAAGGGTGGCCGCTCGACGTACGGCATCTGCTTCGGGGTGCTCTCGTGGCTCGTCGCGACGGCCACGCCGGGGAGATCGACCTGACGCGGCCTCGCGGCCGCCTTCGTGATTCGCTACGACGACGACGAGCCCGGCTCGCCGTGGAGCTTCGTCGTCCACGTCGACGAGCGCGGTAGCGCCGAGCAGCAGACGGCGCTCGCGGCGATCCTCACCGGTGAGCTCGGCGGCGAGGTGCTCCGGCTGCCGTGGGTCTCGAAGCCGAGCAACCTGCTCGACGTGCGCGCGAGCCCGATCGAGATCGTCGACAGCGCCGACGGCCACGAGCTACGCGTCGGCCGTGCCGTGACTGCTGCGCGCGAGCACGCCGTACGCGACCGACGAGATCGTCGCCTGCGGGATCCCCGGCTACGACAAGCCCGGCACCGAGCTGATCGCCGACGAGCTCGTCGTCGACGATGCCCCGTTCGCGTGGGAGCTCACCGGCAACTGCGCCTTCGCGAGCCCGTTCGACTACGCTCGTCGTAGGCGGCCGGGTCAGCGCCTAGACGCCGCAGCGGCCGGCAGGTGCGCAGCAGCGGGCTGCTGCTCGATCAGCTCCTCGAGCGCGTCGTACACGTCCTGCACCTGCGCCCGGCGTGAGCGCGTCGACGTCCGTCACGCCCGTGACCCGGAAGACGAGCGCCGCCGACCTGCTCGCGATCGGCGCTCCCGTCGAGCAGGACGAGCCCCGCCGAGCGGGCGAGGCCGAACACTCGCCGGATCTGCGGCTCCGATGCCGGCCGGGTGTCGCCGCGGGAGCGGAGGCGCATGTAGGCGCTGTGATCGAGCTCCACGGTCTCCGGCGCGATGCCCTCGTCGAGGAGCACGCGCAGGAGCGCCACCGTCGCGCAGCACGTCGCTCATCGCATCGTGGGCGTCGGCGAGCACCACCCCGCGCCGGTCGCAGATCGACTGCAGCCGGTGGTTGTCGGCGAGCGGCTCGAGGAGCCGGAACGCCTCGAGCGTGCACGCGATCGCGCCGGGTCGATACTCGATCGCCTCGCGTGCGAACGCGTGCTGCAGCATCCCGAGGTCGAAGCTCGCGTTGTGGGCGACGAAGACGGCATCGCCGAGCCGCGCGAGCAGCTCGGCGCGCGATCTGGGCGAACGGCGGCGCCGCCGCGACGTCCTCGTCGGAGATCCCGTGCACCGCCGTCGCCTCGGCGGGGATCGGCCGCGACGGCCGAACGAGCAGTCGTGTAGCGCGACTCCTCTCGCCCATCGGGATCGAGCCGGATCAGGGCGAGCGAGACGATCTCGTCCTCGGCGACGTTCGGTTCCCGTCGTCTCGCAGTCGAAGACCGCGTAGCCGGCGGACGGCGGGACGTCGACACGCTCCCGGACGCGCCCCGGAAGGCCTTCGCGCTCGGCTCGAGGGACAGGCGGAAACAGATCGAGCACGAGCTGGACGGGCATCGACTCGAGGATGTCTGTTGCATCGGACGGCAACCGTGCCCGCGGCGGCTCGGTCTCGAGATCGGCAAGCTCTACGGCGCCGCGGCTCGCAGCCACCGCCGGCGGATCAGGCCCGAGAACGGCCCGACCACGAGCCAGTAGCGTCGAAAGGATCGGCGTGCCGACGCGTCGACGGCCTGGATACGCGTCTCGGTGGAGAGCACGCAGCCTCCGGCCACTGCAACCGCGCGGATGTCGGTTGCAACGCGCACCGTTCCCGGCTTCGCCGTCGCGAAGCGGACGTCAGCCCGCCGGACGGCCGCCACGGCGTCCCGGACGCTGCGAAGACCACCTCCGTGGGCGAACGGGCGAGCGTCTCGAACCCGGTCCGGTCGAAGAGCTCCTGGATCGTGGTGCCGCTCCGCAGCCCACGCGCGCGGAACAGGGCGCCCGTGAGCCGGTCAGGCGCCGCCGGAGCAGCGAGCGCGCGTTGCACCGCCTCCTCCGGCCCGCAGCCGAGCGAGATCGAGTGCACCTCGTTGACGTCGAACTGCGGCAGCGCCTCGTCGAGGGCGCGCACAGCTGGCCTAGCTGTCTCGCTGCATGGCCGCGTCGAACGCGACGTCGGACGGCGCGAAGTCGGTGCGGCGCACGAACGCGAGCGAGTCCTGTGCCCCCCACTCGCGATCCATGCCGGAGTCCTCCCACTCGATCGAGAGCGGCCCCGTGTAGCCGATCCGGTTGAGCGCCCGGAAGAACGTCTCGAAGTCGACGTCGCCGTGCCCGGGCGAGACGAAGTCCCAGCCCCGCTGCGGCTCGCCGAAGTTGAGGTGACCGCCGAGGATCGAGCTGCGCCCGTCGAGGAGGCGGCGCGAGTCCTTGACGTGCACGTGGTAGATCCGGTCGGCGAACTCGATCGCGAACGCCGCCGTGTCGAGGAACTGATGCGCGAAGTGGCTCGGATCGAGGTTGATCCCGAACCCCGGGCGGTTGCCGATCGCGTCGAGCGTCTTGCGCGTGGTGACGAAGTCGTAGGCGATCTCGGTCGGGTGCACCTCGAGCCCGAACTTCACGCCCTCGGCGTCGAACACGTCGATGATCGGCCCCCAGCGCTCGGCGAACTCCTGGTAGCCGCGCTCGATCGCGTCGAAGTCGTTCGGCGGGAACGAGTAGAGCATGTGCCAGACCGGCGAGCCGGTGAACCCGTTGACCACCGGGACGCCGAACGCCGCCGCGGCACGCGCCGTGTCCTTCATCCGCTCGGCCGCACGCTGCCGCACGCCTTCGGGGTCGCCGTCACCCCAGATCTCGGGCGGCAGGATCCCCTTGTGGCGCGCGTCGATCGGATCGGCGACGCACTGGCCGACGAGGTGCGCCCCGATCGCCCAGCAGCCGAGGCCGTGCCGCTCGAGCAGGTCGCGCTGCGCCTTCACGTAGTGCGGCTCGGCGATCGCCCGGTCGACCTCGAAGTGGTCGCCCCAGCAGGCGAGCTCGACGCCGTCGAAGCCCCACTCCTCCAGCTTGCCGGCGAGCAGCTCGAGCGGCAGGTCGGCCCACTGGCCGGTGAACAGGGTGACGGGACGTGCCATCTTCAGCCTCCTCGAACGTCGTGACGGGTTGAATCAGGATGCTTTCACAGACACGCGGCCGCTGTCGCCCAGAGGCACGGCTCCGTCGAGCGTGCCCGAGAGCGTGACCTCGACCGGGTGCGCCTCGGCCGGTCGCCCCGTCGGCAGCCAGGGCCGGCCCGCCCGGCAGAGGATCAGCGTCCGCGCCTTCTCGCCCACGAACGCGAGCCGCCCCTCGCCCTCGACGGTGCCGTCCCAGACCTCGAGCCCGAGCTCGCGCTCGAGCTCCTCGGCGAGCGACGGCGGGTCGCAGACGAGGCCGATCTCGGAGAGGCCGAGCAGCTCGGCCGGCGAGAACGCGCCCGTGGCGCCGCGTCTCGCCGATCCCGTGGTGCGCGATCAGCTCGACGATGCTGCCGGCCGGGTCGTGGAAGTAGACCGCCTTCGCGTCCCAGTTCGTGAAGTCGAACACCTCCTCGCCGGTCTCGGCGTCGGGGAGCAGCTCGACGTGATCGCGTGCCCACGCGAGCGCGGCGTCGAAGCGGTCGCCCGGGACGAGGAAGGCGAAGTGGTAGAACGGCGAGCCCGCCGCCGCGCGGAGCTCGAGCACCGTCTCGCCGACGCGGACTGCCACGGTGCCCCCTTCGGGCGCCTCGGCGCTCTGGTTCGAGCAGGCCGCCGTAGAAACGCGCGAGCTCCGGCAGCAACGCCGCCGGGGCCGCGAGGCGGAGATGCACGAACGTCGAGTGAGTCGGCGTCATGCCTCGATTCAACCACTCGCGAGCTCTGATGTCCGGCTTCAGCCGGACGCCCGGGTTGACCCAGGCATCCGGCTAAAGCCAGACACCTTCGTCACCCCTCGACGAGCGCGCGCAGCACCCGCTCCTCGTGTCTCGTCCGAGCCGAGGTAGGCACCGCGGATCACGGCCCACGCGCGCATCCGCTCCTGATCGAGACCTGCGGCCGCGAAGGCGGCGAGCCGCCGCTCGGTGACGTCGAGCTGCATCGTCGTCCCGAGCGGGTTCCAGAGGAACGAGGCGACGTCGTACTCCGGCTCGCCGAGCATCGCCTTGGCGTCGATCGCGAGGTAGCGGTCGCCGGCGCGGAGGATGTTGTGGTGGTGGAAGTCGCCGTGAACCAGTAGCTCGCGACCGATCACGAGTGACGCATAGAGCTCGCGCGCGAGCGGGATCAGGTCGCGCCCTTCCTGATCCGGAGCGCTCCGCCTGGTCGAGCCAGCGCGGCACGTGGTCGCCGATCCAGCGGAACGGCGCCGCCGCCGGCTGCCAGAGGCGCCGCCCGACCGCCACCGCGATCGCCGTCGCCTCGTCCTCGGGGAGCCCCGAGATGTCGCTGCCGGGCCGCGCACGCTCGATCAGCAGAGCCCGCCGGCCGCGGTCGCGGCGCAGCAGCCGCACGGCGCCATCGCCGTTCCAGAGCTCGAGCGCATCCGCCTCCTCGTCCGACTCGTCGTCCTCCGGGGGAGTCACCTTCAGCACCGCGTCCTCGCCGGCCGGCGCCACGTACGAGTAGCGGGACAATGCAAATGCACAGCAAGCTGCCGTCGCGGGATGGACGAACACCACCGCGCGACGCCGGTTCAGCTCGTCCAGAACCGGTGCGAACGCGGCATCGCCGAGCCACCTGTTGTCGTAGTTCGTCAGGAGCCCGATGCCGTCGGCCTGGAGCACGTCGAGCGCGTAGGCGATCTCCGCCAGCGTGCCTTCCGCGTCGGGCATCGGCATCACGGCGAACATCCCGAAGCGTCCGGCCGACTCGGCGACGAGCTTGGCCGTCGACTCGTTGCAGGCGCGGGCGAGCTTGCCTGCCCAGCGAGGGCTGAGGAAGCGCACGGCCGGCGCGGTGATGGACGTCACCGCCGCCGCGACTCCTGCGCGGTCCATGTCCTCGATCGACTTCGCCGCCGTCCAGTTGCCGATCGGGCCACGGATCCGGCGGGCGGCGATCACCGCGCGGTATGCCCTCGGCGTGTGGTGGTGGTGCACGTCGATCCGGTGCGGTTCTGCGGACGGCATGGGCACCTGCGCGGAGGCCCGAGCTCGACGCCCCACTCGGCCGCGACCTCCGCCGCGATCAGCGCGAGCGGCTCGAGATCGGCAGGGCTCATGGGGCTCCCTCGAGACCATGAACGAGCTCCTCGACGTCGCCGAGCTCACAGCCGGCGAGCTCGAGCAACGGCAGGTACGGGCTGCCCGGATGGCGGTACACGCTCTCGCGGATGAGGTGGACGAAGCTCGCCTGGCGCTGCTCGAGCTGCTCTCGGACACGAGCGTTGGCCTCGCCAAGGGAGATCGGGTGGTCGACGAAGCGGTGGAGGGCGCGAGGGAATCGCGTGAAGATCCCGGCGTAGCCGAGCAGCTCTTGCGCCGGCGAGCGTCCCGCCACGCGCGCTACCTCCCTCTCCTCGGCTGCGGGCGGAGCATCAGCCAACCCTAGACCGCACGGAGGCCTAGGATCGCGCCATGAGACTTCATCACCAGCCCCGCTCCCGGTCGACCCGCGTCCTCTGGCTCCTCGAAGAGCTCGGGACCCCGTTCGACCTCACCGTCATGTCGCGCGAGGAGAAGCAGACGCCGGAGTACCGCGCGCTGCACCCGCTCGGCCGCTCGCCCGTGCTCGAGGAGGACGGCGGGCCGATCTTCGAGTCGGCCGCGCTCATCCTCCACCTCGCCGACCAGAATCTCGATGCCGGCCTGATCGGCCCGCTCGGCTCGCACGAGCGCGGGCTGCACTACCAGTGGTGCTTCTTCGGGATGACCGAGCTCGAGACCGCGCTGATGGACATCGCCCGCCAGATCTGGACGGACGGCGAGCCGGACGCAGGCATCGTCGAGCGCGCCACAGCACGGTTCGTCACCGGAGCGGCCGTGATCGAGAGTGCGCTCGGCGACGACGACTACCTCGTCGGCAATGCGTTCTCCGTCGCTGACATCGTCGTCGGCTCCGTGCTCGGCTTCGCCCGCACCGGCGAGCTCACCGAGCTTCCGGCCGGCGTCGTCGCCTACGTCGACCGGCTCGAGGCACGTCCGGCACGGCAGCGCGCCGTCGCCGTCGCGCTCCCGGCGTAGGGTCTCGGCACAGATGCGGCTCCGGCCCGCGGCGATCAGGGCCATGGGCCGGGCCCACCGCGCGGTCTACCGGCTCAGCGGCGGCCGGCTGCTGCGGCGCGTCGCCGGGATGCCGGTGCTGATGCTGACGACGACCGGCCGCCGGACGGGCCGGTCGCGGACGACGCCGCTCACCTACTTCGAGCTGCGGCGACGAGATCGCGATCGTCGCCTCGAACGGCGGCGAGGACAGCCCGCCCCGCTGGTGGCTCAACCTGCAGGCCGAGCCGCGGGCTACGATCGAGATCGCCGGGCGCTCCGAGCAGGTGACCGCCCGGGACGCGACCGCCGACGGAGCATGCCGGAGCTGTGGCCGGTGATCACGGCGACGCATCCGGGCTACGCCGACTACGCGCGCCGGACGACCCGGCCGATCCCGGTCGTGCTGCTGGCTCGGACCAAAGAAAATGCACCGAATCGGTAGCCCCCTCGTCCAGCTCCCCTACCAATCGTCGCTTGCGCGTCAATTGCTCGGGAGGCCTTCAACCTCAGGTGCCCCGTGCTCGGTGCACTGGTGAAGATAGGGGTACCGGGTGGTGAGCGCAAGGTGACCGTGGACGCGAAATGTGCAATTTGCGGAGAGATCGTTTCGGGTGCTCGGCGGTCCGCCTTTCCGGCGTCTGGCTGAAGCCAGGCGCCACGGCGACAGCGCGCCAGACGCCTCCCACGGCGACAGCACGCCCGACGCCTGGCTTCAGCCAGACGTCGGAGCGCACCAGGGCCACGTGCTTCCTAGCCCGACCGCTTCAGCTTCCCGTGCCGCTTGGCGTAGATCTCACCGCGCTTGAACACGGCGAGCCCGAGCGGGATCGAGACGACGCCGATCACGATCAGCGGCCACACGTTCGCCCACAGGAGGCCCTGGCCCTCGAGGATCGAGCCGCGGATCCCCCGCAACGCGTAGGTCGCCGGCGAGATCTTCGAGATCCACTGCATCCACTCCGGCAGCACCGACACCGGGTAGTAGACGCCCGAGACGACGAGCAGGAGCCCCTGCGCGACGAAGCCGAGCTGCGCGCCCTTCTCCGGCGAGATCAGCGGCAGCACCGCGGTCATCATCCCGATCCCGAAGAACGACACCGACGCGATCAGCGAGGATCGCGAGGGCAGCCGGGAAGTTCGCATCGGGCATCGAGAGCCCGAAGAACATCGCCACGACGATGAACAGGAGCGTCGCGCGGACGAGGCCGTAGAGCACGGCGAACACGCCCGAGCCGCCCAGGTGCATCGCCCGCGAGAGCGGTGCCATGAACGTGTACTCGATCGTCCCCTCCCAGCGCTCCCAGGCGACCGTCTCCGTGATGAACTCGAAGATGATCCCCAGGTAGGCCCAGACGACCGCGCCGATCAGCAGCGCGGTCGTCGTCGCCTCGACGTCGATCGAGCCGCCGGTCGCCTCGATCCCCTTCGCGATGAAGACGATCGTCAGCGTGTTCGCGACCGTCCAGACGAAGAACGCCAGGTCCCACCAGATGTAGCGGCGGGTCAGGTAGACGTTGCGCTCGACGACGCCGCCGAGCCCGATCAGATCGTGCTTGAGATTCACAGCCATGGCTCGCATCAGGCGAACACCTCCCTCTCCTCGTCGTCCTCGTCGAGAACCTCGTCCTCGATCGTGCGGCCGGTCGCGGCGAAGAACGCCTCCTCGAGCGTCGACGCCCCGTAGCGCGCCAGCAGCTCGTCGACCGGCTCGAGCGCGAGCAGCTCGCCGCGGTCGAGCACGCCGATCCGGTCGGCGAGCGCCTCCGCCTCGGCGAGGTCGTGCGTGCAGAGGAGGATCGTGGCGTCGTGCTCGGACCGGACCTCCCTGATGAACTCCTGCACCTCGAGCTTCGACCGCGGATCGAGGCCCGTCGTCGGCTCGTCGAGCAGCAGCAGCACCGGGCTCGTGAGCAGCGCCCGCGCGAGCGCGACCTTCTGCTGCATGCCGCGCGACAGGTTCTCCATCGGCTCGGTGCGCCGCTCCTTGGGGAACCCCACCCGCTCGAGGATGCGCGGGATCTCGTCCTTCGTGTCGGCCGACGTCATCCCGTAGAACCGCGACGCGTAGCCGAGGTTCTCGGCGGCGGACATCTTCTTGAAGAAGCTCGCCTCGACCGAGACGCGGTTGACGAGCCGCTGCACGGCGCGCTGATCGGTGAACACGTCGTGCCCGAACACCTTCGCGCTGCCGCCGTCGTGGAGCAGCAGCGTGGACAGCAGGCGGACGAGCGTCGACTTGCCCGATCCGTTCTGGCCGAGGATCGCGACGCACTCTCCTCGTTGCATCGTGAAGCTGACGTCCCGCAGCGCGGGCATCGTCTTGTATCTGCGTTTGAACCTACTCTCGTCCGGTTTCCGGCGGCTGCGGCGGCGGAACTCCTTGCGGAGATCGCGTACCTCGACGGCGGGGACGTTCGACGGGACGTGCGGCATGAGACTGCTCCTTCCAAAAAGACAACCCAGGGCGTGCAACGACCGGGCCTCCCGAGGAGGCCCGCGGCAACGGCGGTCCTAGGCGAAGAGCAGCATGTGACGCCGACGCTAGCAAGCGCGCCCGAGCGCCGCAAGTCGGCCGTTCGGTCTAGTCGGAGCTCTTGACGTCGATCACGAGCCGCGCCGGGCTCTCGAGCGTCGAGACGAGGAACGGTCGCTTCTCGTCGACGCCCGCGGCCCAGGTGAGGACGGCCTCGAAGCCGCCCGTGCGAACGAGCTCGGCGACTGCGGTCGTCGTCGGCGTGAAGCGCTGCGGACCGGTGTAGGTCTGCGGTGCGGACTCCTGGGTGAGGTCGGCGTCGAGAGCGGGCTCCATCCTGATCAGCAGGACGGCGCCACCCTCGACCGCGACCTCGTCGCCGGAGCCGTCGGCCACGACCGGCCGGTCGACGTAGCGGACGTCGTAGCCCGGCAGCCCGTTGCGGAACTGGAAGACGAGGCGGTCATAGCCGTCGTGCGCCGCGGCCCGGACGTCGGTGAGGAGCGAGACGTCGGTGCTGGTGCCCTCGACCACGACCGGGTCGGTCGATGCTCCCTCGAGCACGGGGCTGCTCCCGGTGCCGGTGGTGTCGGTCGCCACGGTCGTCTCGGTCGTCGCCGCAGCGTCGTCGTCCGTGCCGCCACAGCCGGCGAGGAGGAGTGCTGCGATCATCACGAGGAGAGCGCGGATCACCATCTCTCGCGAACAGTAGCCTGACCGGCGGCGCTCGCTGAAGTCGTCACGGAACGACCGCGGCGACGCGGTAGCCTCGTGGCCGTGGCGCGACTGACCATCGAGCACGACGCGGTCGACGACGAGCCGACGGCACGGACGCGGCGCCGATCGATCGCGCTCAGGCTCGATGGCAAGGCCTGGTTGCGGGTCGAGCCCGAGGTGCTCTTCGAGCTGGAGGTTGCGAACGGCGACGAGGTCGACGATGCCCGCCGGGCCGCCGTCGAGGAAACGCTGGCCAGGGCTCGCGCCCGGCTCTTCGTCGTGCGCTCGCTTGCGGTGCGGATGCAGTCGACGACGGAGATGGAGAAGAAGCTCGCCGCACGCGACGTTCCGCCCGACATCGCCCGCGAGGCGATCGAGCGGGCCGCGGGGTACGGCTATATCGACGATGCAGCGCTCGCGGGCCAGCTCGCCCGCGGCATGCGGGCACGAGGCTACGGCCGTCGGCGCGCAGAGCAGAAGCTCAGGTCACGCGGGCTCTCGGGCGCGCTCGCCGAGGCTGCGCTCGCCGAGGTGTACGGCGGCGGCGAAGACCAGGAGGAGGCAATCGCCCGCGAGGCGCTCGGTCGCCGGCCCGTCGCCACCGACGCCGATCGAAAGCGCGCCATCGCCTACCTCGCACGCCGCGGCTTCTCGGCGCGCGCGTCCTGGAAGGCCGTTCGGCAGGCTTCCGAGGAAGGGCCGCGGCGGTGTAGGTTCAGGGGAGATGTCGCTGCCCGCTCACTACGCGGTCACCGAGGGCGTGATCGCAGGCGCCTATCCCGCTACGCCCGAGGGCGTGAGGGCGCTCGAGCGCAGCGGCGTCACCGTCTTCGTCGACCTCACGCACCCGTCCGACCCACTCGAGGGCTACGACCGCTGGCTCGACGACACCCGGAGGATCGCCCATCCGATTCCGGACATGGGCACGCCCACCGCCGGTCACGTGATCCAGATCCTCGACGACATCGACGCCGTGCGCGCGGACGGAGGGACCGTCTACGTGCACTGCTGGGGCGGCGTCGGGCGAACGGGAACCGTGGTCGGCTGCCTGCTCGTCCGCCACGGCCTCGACGGCGGCGATGCCATCGCACGCATCGCCGAGCTGCGCCGCGAGATCCCGGGCGGGCGCCCGTCGCCGGAGACAGCCGATCAGGCCGCGCTCGTCCGCGGCTGGAGGCAGGGCAGATGAAGCGACTCTGGCTCCTGCGGCATCTGAAGTCGAGCTGGGACGAGCCCGGGCTTGCAGACCACGACCGCCCGCTCGCGCCGCGTGGCCGGAAGGCGGGCAAGCACGTGCGGCAGTGGCTGGCAGAGCACGACGTGCGGCCCGACCTCGTGCTGTGCTCGACCGCGCTGCGTACGCGCGCGACGCTCGATCTCGTTGCACCCGCGCTGGGAGCGCCGGTGGTCGAGATCGAAGGCGGCATCTACCACGCGTGGGAGGCGGATCTCGTCGAGCGTCTGCGGGGCGTGGCGCCGGACTACGAGGGCGTGCTGATGATCGGCCACAATCCCGGCCTGCACGAGCTGGTGAGCGCTGCTCGCACCGCCCGGGCCCGACGCGTTCCCGACCGGCGCGCTCGCGGAGCTGCGCGTCGATATCGACGACTGGAAGGATCTGCAGCCGGGAGGCGCCGAGCTCGTCCAGCTCGTCGTGCCGCGGGAGCTGGCCGGCTAGGCCAGGCTGCTCGCGCTGCTTCAGCCTCGGCGAGGCGAAGCGCAGCATTGAGCAGGACGTTGGCGCCGTTGAGGCAGTCCGCCCACGCCGTCTCCTCGGCCGGATCGTGGCTGATGCCACCTTGCGAGGGGACGAACACCATCCCGCTCGGCGTGATCGCGGCGAGCGAGCGAGCGTCGTGACCGGCTCCCGACGGGAGCTCCATCGTCGTCAGGCCGAGGTCGGAGGCGGCGCGTGCGAGGGCCGCGCGGACGTTCTCGGCCGTCGGCGCGGGCGCGTCGCGCCCGACGGGCTCGACCGTCACGTCGAGCCCGTGCGCCTCCGCCGTCGCCCGTGCGAGCTCGATGAGCGAGCGCTCCAGCGCATCGAGCTCGCCGGGATCGAGCGAGCGGCACTCGAGCCGAAGCGTCGCGCGTCCCGGCACGACGTTGAACGACCCCGGCTCGACCCGGATGTCCCCGACGGTGGCGACCGCTCCGGGGAAGTCGCGGACGACCAGCTCCCGGACGCCGACCACGAAGGCCGCCGCGCCGACGGCCGCATCTCGCCGGGCCTCCATCGGCGTCGTCCCGGCGTGGCGCGCCTCGCCCTCGAACACCACCGTCAGCGACGCCGCTCCGACGATGCCGGTGACGATCCCGATGTCGATGCCTTCCTGCTCGAGCACCGGTCCCTGCTCGACGTGCAGCTCCAGGTAGCCGGCGAGCGACGCGGGGTCGCGGCGCGCGCCGAGAATGCCCTTCGTTCGTGAGCTCCAGCCGCGCGAGCTCGGAGACGAGGATCTCGCGGCCGCAGCGCGGTGCAGCCAGGTCGTGCTCGGTCAGCTGCCCTGCGAGCGCCAGGCTGCCGAGCGTGCCGATGAGGCTGCCCTCCTCGTCGGTGAAGTCGATCGCCTCGAGCGTGACCGGAAGCTCGAGGCCGGCGTCCTGCACGGCCCGAAGCACCTCGAGCGCACAGACGACGCCGAGAGCGCCGTCGAACCGGCCGCCGCGCTTGACGGAGTCGAGGTGCGAGCCGAGCAGGAGCGTGCGCGCTGCGGGGTCGGGCGAGGGCAGGACGGCCGAGTGGTTGGCGGCACCGTCGATTCTCGTTTCGAGCCCCGCGGCGTCGGCCCGCTCGCGGAACCAGGCGCGCGCCGCGAGATGCGCGGCCGAGAACGTCTCCCGATCGACGCCGCCGTCGGCGGTCGCACCGATCGCAGCGAGAGCGTCGAAGTCGGCTCGGAGGCGATCGGCATCGACGCGAAGGAGCACGGAGGCGATGCTAGCCCGGATCGCGGCGCAGCGTCACAGAGCTGACACAGAGACGTCACACACGCGTATCAGCGCGACGTTCACACTGTTGCTATGAGAGACAACGAACCTCGGCTGCCGGACGGATCGCTAGGACAGGTCGTCGAGCTGAAACGCCATCAGGATCGCGTCGACCGGGACACCGTCACGCAGGTAGTGGCCCTTGCGGAGACCCTCGCGCTCGAAGCCGTACGCGTCGTAGAGCGCAATCGCCGGCTCGTTCCAGGGGAAGACGTGAAGCTCGAGCTTGCGGACACCGGCGCTCTCGGCCCAGGCGACAGCCTGATCGAGCAAGCCCCGGCCGACACCGCGCCGCCGGTGACTCGCGGCCACCATCAGGCCGAGATCGGCGACGTGAGCGCTCGCCGGGTGGACGTCACGCGCGAGCGAGAGCCGGCCGACGACGGCGTCTCCGTCCTCGGCCAGGTAGACGGCCGCATCGGGGTGCCTGCGGACGGCGCGCAGATACCGCCGCTCGTCGGTGATGCTCCGCCACTCCGCGCTCGTCAGAAGCCACGCGCCATCCTCGCCGCCCACGTCGCCCGCGAGCTCGACGAGCGCCTGCGCATCGCCCGGCTCCGCTCGGCGGATGGTGATCACGGGACGACGATCCCATGACCGCCTCGACGTGGATCACCGGCCGCCGCGAGCTCGCCGTCGGGCAGTCGCTCGACCGCGGAGACGCCACCGAAGTAGAGGTTGCTGCCCGCCCACTCGTTCACCTGGTAGCCCGCCTGCTGCAGGCGCTCCGCCGCATCCTCGGGCCAGCCGCCCTCGATCTGGACGACGCCGTCCTCGACGTGAAGCCTCGCGTGATCGATCGCCTCGCGCACGGAGCAGCCGCCGGCGACGACGTGGTAGATCGTCTGCAGGATCGCGCCCGAGAGCCGCACCGACCCGGCGCTCCCGACGACGAGCCGCGGCGCATCGCCGTCGAGCACGAGGGTCGGCGCCATCATGCTCGGCAGGCGATCCCCCGGATGTCGATCCTCCGTGCCGATCACGTCGAGCTCGCCGAGCATGTTGTTGAGCTGGAAGCCCCGGGCGAAGACCCCCGAGCCGGATCCGAGCGTCGAGGAGAGCGCGGCAGCGTTTCCGTCGCCGTCGATCACCGAGACGTGGGTCGTGCCCGTCAGCGGCGCCAGGCGCGCCGTTCCCCCGTAGCCCGGCGAGCAGCGCCTCGACGAGCGTGGCGGCGAGAGTGTCCGGCGCTCGCGGGCTCGCGGGCACCGATCGCGGCGAGCCCTCCGGCGACGACCGCTCCTCCCTTCGAGGGCGCCGGGCACGTGACGACCCGCCTCCCTTCGAACCGCGCCTCGACCGGCGCGCGCTCGACGACGCGGTACGCGGCGAGATCGGCAGCGTGGCCCGGCATGAGCTCCGCCACCGCGGCCGCACCGTGGTCGCGCAGAAGCTCGAGCCCGGGCACCATCGCCGCCGTCTCGGCGCGGACGTGGGAGCCGTAGATCCCCCGGCCCTCCTCGGTGCGCTCGAGGATCGGGACGAGGATCTCGAGCAGGAACCGCTGCGGCCCGGACATCTCCACGCCGGTCGCGGCGAGCTCGAGCGCAGGCTCGAACAATGCGCGCCCACGCGAGCCGCCCATGACGCTCGTGCGCCTCGGCGAGGCCGGCGACGAGCCCGGGGACGGCAACCGACCCGTTGCCGACGTGGAACACCTGCGTCGATGCGTCGCCGAAGTCGATCAGCACCTCGTCCATCGGCTCCTGCGGCCGTGACGGGACGGCGAAGAAGCAATCGAGCAGGGTCGGCTCGGCGCCGGCGTCGCGGACGAGGAAGAAGCCGCCGCCCGCCGGCCCCGTCAGCGGGCCTTCGGCCACGAATGCCGCCACTGCGGCAGCGACGACGGCATCGACAGCGGTTCCTCCGCGCGCCAGAGCCCAGGCGCCCGCCTCGGCGGTGTGACGATTCCCGGCTGCAACGGCCCCTCGCATGGTTGGAGCGTAGAGGCTTCGGATTCTCCGACCGGCGCCGAGCCGCAGCTACGCTCCGGCGCAGACGGGCCAGCTATCGCGGTTCGGGAAGTCGCTCGGGCGAGCGAGCGACATGTTCGGATTCTGAACGGATCCCCGGCATCGCGCTCCCCGGCACGTCTCATCCCACATGAGCGCTTGCTCACTACCCGGCTCCGTCACGCATGCCGCCGCGTGCGCGTCGACGGCCACGCTTCTCCTCCGGGTCTCGTTCGGATGACGCTCCTCAAGCAACGGCTGTCTCGTGCCGAGAACGACTGTGCGGCCCCGATGCGGAATCACCTGACCAAACGACATGTGGCAATGGCCGGGCTCTCCCTGGCTCTTCTGGCCGTGCTCTGCCTCAGCCCCTCCCTGTTCGGCGATCGCGTCAGCTCGGCCATCGACGGCCTCGGCGCTGCCGATCCCGGGCTCCTCTGGGCCGCCGGCATCGCGTTCGCCGGCACGAGCATCTGTGGTGCGCTCGCCTGGCGCGCAGCGCTCCGCGCGAGCGGCTCGCCGCTGCCGCTCGTCGACGCGTCCGCTCGCTACGCGGTCGGCTGCGGCGTCAATGCGATCGCACCCGCCCACGTCGGGTCGGCTCTTCGCGTCGCACTCTTCGGCCGCGTCACGAACGGCGGCTGCTGGACCGTGAGCGGCGCCGCAGCCGCGGTCGGCGTCACCCGGGTCGTCTGGCTCGGTGCCTTGATCGCGATCGGAAGCGCCGGCGGCGTACTCCCGCGCTGGCCGCTCCTCGTGATCGCAGCCATCGTCACCGGCGCGGTCGCGATCGCAGTCATCTCGCGCCACGTCTCGCTGCCCGGCCGCGTCGAGCAGCTCCTCGCGGCCTTCAGGTCGCTCGCATCCTCGCCGCGCGATCTCGCAATCGTCTCGGGCTGGGCGCTCGCCGGAGCGGTCGCGAAGGTGGCGGCCGCGACCGCAGTCGTCGCCTCGATGGGGATCGACAACCCGCTGCGAGCCGCCCTCGTTCTCGTGCCCGCCGTCGAGCTCGCCGCGATTCTCCCGATCACGCCGGGGAACGTCGGGCTCGCCAGCGCTGCGGTCGCCCTCGCACTCGGCTCTCAGGGGGTCGATTCGAGGACGGCGCTGTCGGCCGGCATCGCCTTCGGCGCCGTGGAGCTCCTCACCGGCATGGCGATCGGTGCCGCCGGCGCACTCGCGCTCGCAGGCCCGTGGGTGCGCCCGTACCTCCGCGTCGCCGCCGTCGGCACCGCCGCGAGCCTCGTCGCGATCGCGTTCGGCGCCACCGTGCTGCTGCCTGCCGTTTAGCTCGACAGCTCGCCGTTCCGTCAGCGTCCGCACGGTGACGCGGGCACGTGGCTCACCAACGTCGCGTGGAGCTTGGAATCAACACAATCGCGCTCTGCAGCTGCCGCCGCGCTAGTTGACCGGACGATCGAGCCGCATCACTGCGTGGAGCTGATGGTCCTCCGGATCGACGAAGGTCGTCCACGGCCGTGAAGCCGGCCTTCTCGAACGCGCGGATCGAGGCGAGGTTGCGGACGTCCGGGTCGGCGAGGCAGGCCTGCGTCTCGGCGCGGGCGAAGACGACCTCCGAGACGAAGGTACGGATCACGTGGGTGCCGAGGCCTGACCCGGTCAGGCTCGCCTCGCCGAGGAAGATGTCGAGTCCGGCCGCCTCCGTCGCCCGCATCGACGAGCGCCGCGTACTCGGGGTAGTCGGCGAGAAGGTACGTCTGAATGAGCCCGACGCCCTCGCCGGCGACGACGATCGCGTAGAGGTCGGTCGGATCGCGGCCCTCGATTGCGGCCAGGTACTCGGCGACCGCCTCGTCGTAGCTCCCGGGCTCGCCCCACCAGCGGCGCACGTGCTCTCGCCCGAGCCAGTCGTAGAGCAGCGGCAGATCACCGACCGTGAGCGGACGAAAGCCGACGTCCACCTCGGACCACCGGGTCACGCCGGCGCTACTGCAGGAAGCTCGGCAGCTCGGAGTCGTCGCGACTGCTGCTGCTGCGCGACGGATGCACCCGCACCCGCGAACGACGGGGTGTACGAGCGGCGGTGACTGCCGCCGAGGCCCGTTGCGATCACCGTCACCCAGACCTGGCCGTTCAGGCGCTCGTCGACGGTGGCGCCGAAGATGATGTTGGTGTCGTCGGTGGCTGCACCGCGGACGACCTCGGCCGCCTCGTTGACCTCGAGCAGCGTCAGATCCTCGCCGCCGGCGATCGAGAGCAGGATGCCCCTGGCGCCGACGATCTCGGTGTCGATGAGCGGAGACTTGAGTGCGCGCTCGGCAGCCTCGCGGGCGCGGTTCGCGCTCTCCGAGTAGCCGATCCCCATCAGTGCCGAGCCGGCGTCGGACATGATCGTGCGCACGTCGGCGAAGTCGAGGTTGATCAGGCCGGGCATCGTGATCAGGTCGCAGATGCCCTGGACGCCCTGGCGGAGCACGTCGTCGGCGATCTTGAAGGCGTCGACCATCGAGGTCGAGCGGTCGAGGACCTCGAGCAGCCGGTCGTTCGGGATCACGATCACCGTGTCGCAGGCTGCGCGCAGCGCCTCGACGCCGGAGTCGGCCGACTGGCGGCGCTTCGTTCCCTCGAACCTGAACGGCGTCGTCACGATGCCGACGGTCAGCGCGCCGAGATCGCGGGCGATCCTCGCCACGACGGGCGCTGCACCGGTGCCCGTGCCGCCACCCTCGCCGGCGGTGACGAAGACCATGTCGGAGCCGCGGAGCGCAGAGCGAACCTGGTCGTACGCCTCCTCGGCGGCCAGACGGCCGGTCTCCGGGTCGGCACCCGAGCCGAGGCCCTGGGTGAGCATCCTCGCCGATGTGGATCTTCACCGGCGCATCCGAGAGGTTGAGCTGCTGCATGTCGGTGTTGACCGCCACGAAGTCGACCTGGGCGATGCCGGCGTCCATCATCCGGTTGACGGCGTTGAGGCCGCCGCCGCCGACACCGACGACGCGGATCACCGCGAGGTACGAGGCAGCATCGCCGCCGACGTTGAGCCGGGGCGCCCCCTCGGGCATCGGCTGGATGAAGCGGCTCGCGGGCGGCTCGTACGGCGGCTCGGGCCGGGCGGCCGGAACGATCTCGGGCCGGGCGGGCCGGAGGCGCGAGCGGAGCCTGGCGCGACCGGAGCCGGCGGCGCAACGGCGGCGACGGGCTCCGCCACGGCCGGGCGCGCAGCGACGGGCACCGCAGGAACATCGAAATCGTGGACGTGCTCGACCGTCTCCTCGAGCGCGGCTTCCTCGCGCCGGCTCGACGGCGGCGCGGTCGGCATCACATGCTCGACCGTCTCCTCGAGCGCAGCTTCCTCCGCGGCGGCGCTGTCGTCGGGGTCGCGGGCGCCGACGGCGCGCCGGCGGCGCGTCGAGGATCAGCGTCTGCTGGTCGTCCGCCTCGGCGGCGGGCGGCAACGGCTCGTCGACGGGCTCGTCTCCCTGACCGCGTTGAGCGGCCTCGGTCGCGCGGAACAGCTCGGCGAGCGGGCCCTCACGCATGCTCGCGCGCTTCCGCGCCATGGAGCACCTCCTTCGCGAGGTCGCGATACGCCTCGGCCGCCGTGCCCGTCGGGTCGTACCCGAGCACCGAGCTGCCCTTCACGGGCGCCTCGGCGTAGCGGACGGTCTTGCGAATCCGGGTCTTGTAGACGAGATCGCCGAAGTTCTCCTCCAGGATCTCGACCGCCTCGCGTGCGTGCAGCGTCCGCGCGTCGTACATCGTCGGGACGATCCCCTCCACTCCGACTCGCGGGTTGAGGTTCTCGCGCACCATCGCAAGCGTGTTCTCGAGCTGAACGAGCCCGCGCAGGGCGAGGTACTCGCACTGCACCGGCACGATCACACCGGTCGCCGCGACGAACGCGTTGATCGTCAGCAGGCCGAGCGACGGCGGCGTGTCGATGAGGATGAAGTCGTAGCGGTCGCGCACCTCGAAGAGCGCCTTCTCGAGCGAGCGCTCGCGGCCGATCAGCGCGGCGAGCGCGAGCTCGGCGCCGGCGAGATCGATCGAGGCGACGGCGAGGTCGACCTCGCGCTTCTCGATCACGTCCGAGATCGGGATCTTCCGCACGAGCACGTCGAACATCGAGCGTCTCGATCGTGTCGGGGTTCAGTCCCTGGCTCATCGTCAGGTTGCCCTGCGGATCGAGGTCGACGAGCAGCACCCGGTAGCCCATCTCCTTGAACGCGACGCCGAGGTTCAGCGTCGTCGTCGTCTTCGCGACGCCACCCTTCTGGTTCGCGAGCGCGATGACGCGCGTTCCGGTCGCTCCGGGCGCAGGCGCCTGCGGAATGACGACCGGTGCCGACGCGACCGGCGTCGAGACGACAGCCGGCAGCTCCTCGACGACGGGAAGGTCGTCGAGCGCAGGCATGCCGATCGCGTCGCCGGCGTCGATCTCGCTCACGTCGACCTCGAGCTCGGACGCGGCCTCGAGCTCAGCCTGAGCTCGGCCTCGTGCTCCGCCTCAGCGGCCGCATCTCGGGCGCGCGACGACGAGCGCGGCAGAAGTCTGACGAATCCCATGGCGCCTCGTTCACCGCGGTCCCCCGCTCTCCTTCAATCCTCGCCGTCCCAGTAGTCAACCTGCTCGAGCCGGCCGATCACGCCCACGCCGCGAAAGCTGATCTTCCCCGAGCGCGGGTAGTGGCACGATGTCGTTCGGATCGCGCGTGCCGTACGCGAGCAGCGTCAGGCCGTCGGCACCGGCCTTGATCCCGTGGGCGCGGCGCGTGCCGGCGGGCCGGGCGATCGAGCAGCCTGCGCGGATCGGGAACTCCTCGAGCTCCTCGTCGTCCGAGCGAGGGCTCGGATAGAGCTGCAGCGTGCCGCTTCCCTCGAGGACGACGAAGATCTCCTCCTCGGCCGAGTGCGCGTGCGGCGGGTTCATCAGCATGCCGGGTGGCACGACGTAGTGCTGCAAGCCCGTCCGCTCGGAGCCGACGGCCCGGCCGAGATCCCGCGACGACGTAGCCGACCGTCTGCGCCCTGGTGCTCCTCGGTCGGGCACGTCGGCGAGGTTGGCGACGCACGCCGGCCGCTCCGCGAGCTCGGTCCAGGTGGGAGCGCCGACGGCAGCTTCGCGCGCCCAGGGGTGATCCTCCGGAGCTCCCTGCAGCACCCAGGTCGGGCCGAGCCACGACACGCCGGCCCGCGGCAGCAATGTGTTGGCGGCGTAGTGCCGCTGGCCGAAGGCCAGCACCACGAGCTCCTCGTCGCCGGCACCGATCGTGTGGGCGTGCTCGAGCGCGCGGTGGACGAGGCAGTCGCCGGGGCCGACCGGGAACGCCCGCTCCTCGTCACCCTCGGCCTGGTACGAGAAGCCCGTCCCCGAGAGGACGTAGAAGATCTCCTCCTCCGAGCCCTCGAGATGCAACGGGGTCGCCCACCGGCCGGCATCGACCGCGATGCGCTGGACGCCGACGGTGATCGAGTTGTAGCCCGTGAGCGCCTGCCAGGAGGCTGCGATGTGGCCGCGCTCGCGCCGATTGGCGTCGACCTCGTCCCAGTGCGTGATCACGAGCCAACCCTAGACGATTGCCAACGCCTCGCCGGGGCGCGCGCCGGACGCGCGCCAGGCACAGCGCAACGAGCGTCACGAGTCAGGCGGGCACGGCATCCCGGGCGAGCGCCTCCCGCAAACGGATCACGGCCTCGTCGGCCTCATCACCTCCTTCCACCCTCACCCACGCCTCGGCGTCGTGGAGGAGGCCGCGCAGCTCCGCCAGCAGCTCGGCCGGGCTCGCCGTTGCCCGGTCGAGCGCGTCGATGCGATCAAGCCTCTCGATCACTCTGCGTGCCTCCTCCATGCACCGCAGGCTAGAGCGAAACGTGTGACGTGTCTGTGTCGAGAGTGAGCCAGGTTCGAACGGCGACAGAAATCGATCGTCAGCGCCGGGCGGCAGTCGCTGCTGCGACGATGTTCCGCAGCATGCCGCCGAAGATGTAGCCGTGAAAGGGCCAGAGGCCGTACCAGTAGACGAGGCCGAAGAGGCCCGACGGGTCGAAGACAGCCGTCTGGGTGATTGTCGACCCCGTTCCGCTCGGGTCGTCCGACACCTCGAACTGCAGCCAGGCGCGGCCCGGCACCTTCATCTCCGCCTTGAGCCGGAGCAGACGATCGCGCTCGAACGCCTCGACACGCCAGAAGTCGACCGCGTCGCCGACCTCGAGGCCGACTGGATCGCGCCGGCCCCGGCGAAGGCCCGGGCCCCCGACGAGAACGTCGAGCAGGCCACGCAGCCTCCACAGCGCAGCGCCCTTGTACCACCCCGTCTCGCCACCAATCGACTGGATCGGAGCGAAGGCTTCCGTCGCCGGTAGCGCCACGGCGGCCGAACGGGTGTCGACGAGTCGTGACCCCTGGCGCACCCCGCCATAGGAAACCTTCTCCGCGAACGCCTCGTCCGACCATCGTGTCTGCGCGATCGTCATGTCCTCGAACGCGAGCGCGCGGGCAATCGCGTCGTGGATGCCACGCGGGCGCACCCGGAACGCCTCGAGCGCGCGATCGTCCTCGACGACCGTCTCGTTCTTGAGCGAGTCAACGAGCTTCCGGCCGACGCCCGCGTAGACCGGAGTCACGAGCCAGAGCCACAGGCTCGACAGGCGCGGCGTGAGCACCGGCACCGGGATCATCGTCCGGTGGAGCCCTCGCTGGGAGGCGTACTCCTGCATGAGGTCCAGATAGGTGACCCGGTCGGAGCCGCCGATCTCGAAGAGCTCCCCGCCCAGTGGCTCGCGATCGAGCGCCTCGAGCAGATAGGCGAGCACGTCTTCGATCGCAATCGGCTGCGCACGCACCCGAACCCAACGCGGCGTCACCATCACGGGCAGCTTCTCGACGAGCGCGCGGATCATCTCGAACGATGCGCTCCCGGAGCCGATCACGATCGAAGCCCGGAACTCGATCGTCGGCACTCCAGAGGCGCGCAGGATCTCACCCACCTCTTGCCGCGACGCAAGATGCGGGGAGAGCGCACCTCGCCCGAGGCCGCCGAGGTAGACGACCTTCCGCACACCGGCATCGCGCGCTGCCTTGCCAAACATGAGCGCCGCCCTGCGGTCGGCCTCGTCGAACGGCCGCGACGAGCTCATCGAGTGGACGAGGTAGTACACCGTGTCGACACCCACGAGCGCCGGCGCGACCGTCGCCGGCTGCAGCACGTCGCCCTGGACGACCTCGGTCGTCGGCGCAACCCGTGGCTGCAGGTACTCGGGCCGACGCGAGAGGCACCGGACGCGTTCGCCACGGGCCTCGAGGACGTGGAGGAGCCGGCCACCGACGTACCCGGTGGCGCCGGTGAGGAGGATCACCCGTTCAGACGCGATGGAGCGAGCGTAGATGCGACGGCCACCTGTGGTGCGGACGTGGTCCAGTCACGACGAGAGCCCGGCCGGCAACGAGCCGCGGACCGTGGTCAGGCGACGACGTGGAGCGGACGGCGCTCGCGCACGCCGAGCAACGCCTCGTCGAGCTCTCGCAGCAGCGCCGGCCGGTCGCCGTGCTGCAGCGCCTCGACGAGCGCCCGCCGAGCCGCATCCGTCACCGTCGCGCCGGCAGGCGTCGCCGTCGGCGAGCCCGGTCAGCTCGCCGTGCAGCGCCGCGCGCGATCCCGGCTCCGTCTCGAGCAGCACGGCGGCCCGCAGCGGCCACGTCTCGCCGAGCAGCGCCACGAAGCCGGCTCGGAGCTGCTCGGAGCGGAACGGCTCGTTCTGGAACAGCGACAGCTCCCAGCGGTCGAGCGCCTCGGCGAGGGCGCTGTCGGCGTCGGCGAGGCCGAGCCGCACGAGGAGCTCGCCGGCGAGCGCGCCGCGGAAGGAGTCGAGGCGCGTCGCCTCGCCCGGAGGCTGCGTCGCCGCGATCGGGAGGACCGGGCGGATGCCGTACGGCCTGCCGTCGAGCGTCTCGAAGAGGACCGGGCCGGCCGAGAGCGGCGCCGCCGTCGCGAGCCGGATCGCGCTGACCGCGTCGGCGATCTCGGCCGGCGCATCCGGCGGATCCTCCGGCGCCGGCGAGCGCCGCGCGAAGCTCGAGCACGCAGTAGCGGTCGGTCTCGCGGCCGAAGTCCTTCGGCACCATCGAGCTCGCCTCGGGCCAGTGACGGGCAAGCTCGCCGTCGGCCACCGCGCGGATCCGCAGTCCGGGCGCGAGCTCGAGCTGCGTCGGGACGGAGATGCCGACGAGCGGCGCGACCGCCATGTAGGTGCGGCGCTCACCGAAGAGCGAGCGCTCGAGCTCGGCGTAGGCGCGGTCGAACGAGTCGTCGTCCCAGTCGAATCCGCCGCACGCCTCGGCGGTGGAGACGAGCAGGCCGAGCAGCACGGTGCGGAACAGGGCCTCGTCCTCCGACGGTCGCGGCCCGGCGTGGGCGCGCGCGAAGATCGCCGGCAGCCGGCTCGCGCTGCAGCTCCTCGATCGCGATCAGCGCATCGGTGCGGCCGCGCAGGCGCGGCGCCCGCTCCTCGACGAACGCACGCACGAGCGGGCGGTACTCGTACAGCGCCGGGCCACCCGCGTGCTCGTGCTCGACGAACGCCACCGGCAGCTCGGCTCCGTCGTCGAGCTCGCGGAGCAGGAACGCGAAGGCGCCGAGCGTGAAGCTGCGAAGAGCGAGCTGGAGCTGAGGAGCGCGAACGGCCACGCCTCCGGATACGGGGCGCCGGCCGGAATCCTGTCTGGCGCCGAGCGCTCTAGCGCTTGCAGCCCTTGTCGACCTGGTGCTCGAGATCCTTGATCTCGCGCGGTCGCCCTGGATCCGCTCGGAGCCGTCGAGCAGCTCCTTGACGCCGTTGCAGTCGCCCGTCGAGAACCGGGCCAGGGCGAGGTTGTACAGCGCGTACGCCTCGGTCGACGGAGCCGGAGCCCTGGAGCGCGGCGACCGCACGCTCGAGAATCGGCAGCGCGCCGGCTGCATCGCCGGCCTTGAGCAGCCTGAACCCCTGGTCGTTGAGGGCTGACCCGCTCGTCGAGGACGGAGCGGTGACCGGCGACGGCGGCGGTGCTCGAGGGCGGAGGCGTCACGGGCTGCGCCTCGACCGTGACGGTGCGCACCTGCGTCTCGCCGGCCACGGTCGCCGTCCTGACGACGGTGGTGGGCGGCAGGGCCTCGTCGCCACCTCTGCCGACGACCGCGGCGAGGACGATGCCGAGGAGCGCGAGCGCGCCGAGGGCGGCAGCGATCGCAGCAGTGCGCGGGGATCGTCTCGACCTGTGCCGCGACGGGCGCGGCGACGGCGGTGGCCGCGGTCGGCGCGCGGCGTTGCGGCTATCCGCATCGTCGTGCCGGCGCTCTCGGCGAACGCCGACCTGAGATTTGCGACGAGCTCGCCGCACGACCGATAGCGCTCCGCCGGGTCCTTCGCGAGCGCCGCGGTCGAGCACGGCGTCGATCGACGGTGGCAGCGACCGGTCGAAGCTCGTCGCGGCCGGGATCGGCGCCGTTGCGTGCGCCGCGGCCTCGGCCGCGAAGGTCTCGGCGAGATACGGCCTGCGGCCGCAGAGCAGCTCGAACGCGACGACGGCAAGGCCGTAGCGGTCGCTCGCAGCGGTGGCGGTGCCCCCAACGGCCTGCTCGGGCGACATGTAGCCGGAGGTGCCGAGGATCGTGCCGACGCTCGTCAGCGACACGTCGCCGGCGATCCGGGCGATCCCGAAGTCGGTCACGCGCAGCTCGCCGTCCGCTCCGAGCATCAGGTTCGCGGGCTTGACGTCGCGATGGACGACGCCGGCGGCGTGGGCGGCATCGAGCGCGCGCCCCGCCTGCTCGAGCCACGCCAGGGCGAGCGCGGGCGGAATGCGTGCCGCACTCATCCGGTCGGCCAGCGTTCCGCCCGGGAGGAACTCCATCACGATCGCGGGCTGACCGTCGACGTCGGCGACGTCGAAGATCGTGATCACGTTCGGCTCGGTCGACAGCCGCGCCGCGATCCGCGCCTCGCGCGTGAACCGCGCCCGGATCTCGGGGTCGCCGGCGAATCGCTCGTTCAGGATCTTGATCGCGACCCGGCGATCGAGCGTGTCGTCGGTCGCCGCGTAGACGTCGGCCATGCCGCCGGTCGCGATCAACTCGGTCCCGCGGTAGCGCGCGCGGGAGCGCGAGCGTGGTTGCGGTCATCCCCCGTAGGTACCCATGCGCCTCGGGCGGGAAACGGATCCGCAGCCGCTAGCGCAAGGGCTGGCAGGCCGGGCACCAGTAGGCGGTGCGGTTGTCGTCGCCCTGGCCGCGGGACTCGATCGGCGTCCCACAGCGGCGGCACGGACGCCCGGCGCGCCGGTACACGGCGCGCGGCGGACGCGCACCCGCGACCGATGCGCGCATCGCGGTGCGTGCCCACTGCAACGCCTCGAGCGAGCTCCTCGTCGCGTCACCGCCGCCAGCGGAAGCCACGGTGACAGCCGGACGGCCCACAGCGTCTCCGACATCCACATGTTCCCGATGCCCGCGACGAGCCGCTGATCCTGGAGCACCTCGCCGAGCGGCCGCGAGCCGTCGGCCGCGGCGGAGCCTCGGGACGAGGGCGGCGCGGATCGGACGCGTCCGCGAGCAGGTCGGGGCCGAGCCGGCGCACCGGCCCGAGGTCGAGCGTCAGCACCGGCCCGTTCCACTGCGTCGCCTCGATCGCCTCGCCACGGAGGACGCAGCCACGGCCGCCCGGCTCCGGTCGAGCCGACCGGGCCGACGCGCCAGCGACCGTTCATCCGCAGGTGGCTGCGCACGGTGACGCCGCCTTCGAACCGGAGCAGCAGGTTCTTCCCGACCGCCTCGACGCTCTCGAGCCGGCGACCGTCGACCGCCCGCGCGACGCCGGTGACGAGCCCGCGCGGATGCGGCGACGTTGCCGTCAGGCGGAGCCCGACGAGCGGTTGGAGTCGCGCGGCGGCGCGATGGAGGGAGTCGCCTTCGGGCATTCGGCAGAGTCGCAGCAGGGGCTGAGCAGCAAGGAGTAGAACTGGCCTCGTAGTCTACGATCGTCCAGGAATGGTCCAATGACGGCCGCCTTCCTCAACATCGCGGCGCCGCAATGACGCGCGAGATCGCCGGCGAGCTCGAAGCGACCTACGCCGACGAGAAGCGCGGCGTGGCAGTCGAGCGCCTGCGCACGTTCGCGTCCGCGTGAGCCCGTGGCTCCAGGCAGCGCTCGCCGGCGCGGCTGCGGCTGCCGTTCGGGGCCTCGTCGAGCCGCTCGACCGCAGGGTCTTCGGCTTCCCCTACTCGGACATCGCGATCCTCGGGCTGCTCGTCACCCGCGGCCCTCACTGGCGCACGATCGGCTGGGTGCTCCACATCGTCAACGGCGCGATCGCGGGCCTCGTCTTCTGGGCGCTCTTCGAGCAGTTCGGTGGCAACGCGTTCTGGTTCGCGGTCGGCTTCGCCATGGTCGAGCACCTGGTCACCTATCCGCTGACGATGCTCACCGACCGCTTCCACCCGGCGCGCGGCGCTCCGGAGCTGCCACCGATGTCACGCTCCGGCCGCGGCATTCGCGCAGGCGACGTTCCGGCACCTGCTGTTCGGCGTCGTGCTCGGCCTGCTCGTGTCGATCTAGGACGTTGCGGCCCGGCCTTACGAGTGGGCTGCGCGGTGCGGGAAGCCGCCGACGACCGCGACGACGCGATTGCGCATGCGCTGGCCGAGGCAGCGCGAGAAGCGGATCCGCGCGCGCTCGAGCTTGGCCTCGTCGTAGAAGAAGTGCGCCCACGGCGACCTCGGGTGCGCGAGCCGCACCGCGCCGACCAGGCCGATCGAGCGGCACGAAGATCGACGTCAGGCCGACGAACGGCTTGCCCTTGAGGAAGCAGATCAGGGCGAAGAGGGCGTTGCCGCCGAGGTACGCGACGGCGTAGATCCGGCTGCGGTCGGAGAACGTGTCGGTGTGCAGCCCGGCCGGCGCGGTGAGGACGAGCATCAGCACGATCACCGCCGCACCGAGCACCGTGGCGACGACGGACTGCCGGCCCTCGTCCTCCCAGTAGACGTCCTCGAGGTGGAAGACGAGCGCGAACTCGTCGAGCACGAGCGCCGCACCGCCGCCGAACGCGATCGCGGCGAGGTCGACGATCGCGGGGTTCGTGTAGGTCGAGAACGCGATCAGGCCGCCGACGAGGACGAGCACGATCCCGGGGACCATGTGGTGGACGTGCGTGTCGCCGAGGCGGCCGCTCCCCCAGCCGTGGCGCCGTGCGAGCCGCGTGTACAGCCGCGTCAGCGCGAAGGCGAGCAGGAACGAGAGGAGCAGCAGCAGGAGCGGCTCCTTGCCTGCCTGGTAGATCTCCTCGTCGTACCCGGGGATGAAATCGAAAGACGTTCATCGTCCAACGAAGGTAGCGGGCAGCTATTGAACGACGTGTTACGGCCGCAGCACGGCGCGGCGCGGACCGGCGAGGAAGCCTGCCTCGACGAGCAGCGGCATCGCCTCGGTCTCGGCCACGGGCCGGCCGTCGAACCGCTCCACGGCGAGGCGCTTCGCATGGCCGTCGCGCACCCAGTCGGCGAGGGCGGTCAGCGCCGGACGCAACCACTCCTCGTCGGGCTCGCGCAGGGGCACGAGCGTGCGGCCGCCGCGCTCGACGTAGAGCGCGGCCACGCCGCCGAGCAGGACGACGTGAGCGCCGGCGACGCGAGCCGCCCGCGCACCCGCCCGTCGCGGCCACGGAAGCGCCGCACCGTAGGGCTGGGCGGGATCGGCGGCGGCGAGCACGAGCGCGTCGTCGTCGGCACCGGTGCGGAGCTCGCGCAGCCGCTCCACCGCGCCGGCGAGCGCGAACTGCGCGCCGCCGAGGCCCTCGACGAAGTAGCCGCGACGGCAGGATCCGATCGTCTCGAGCGCGCGCAGCTCGCCGTAGACGGCGCCGTAGCCTCCCGCGATGCCCTCGCCGCGAACGCCGTCGCGCACGACGATGCCCTGCCGCTCGAGCAGGAGCTCCGCGAGCGCACGGCGGTCGACCGCGGTCGGGAACAGCCGCGCCGTGAGCGACCAGCGGCCCTGCGTCGACGTCGTCCCGGCCGCGCGCGTGCGCGAGAACCGGCGCGGCCGCCGATCGGCCACGGGCGTGCCGTAGCGCCGCGCCGCGCGGAGCGGCGTCCAGGCGTCGTTCGTCACCTCGCCGGCCCAGACGAGCTCCCAGAGGGCCGGCAGCGCCGCCTCGGCATCGAGCCCCGTCGTCGCGAGCAGGTCGGGCCAGAACTCGGCCGAGCGGGCCAGCGCCTCGCGCAGCGCCTGCGCCGTCTCTCCCTCGGGCGGAGGCGCGCCGGCAGGCGCACCGAGCAGCGGCGCGTCGGAGCGGAAGTAGAGCGCGACGCGGTCGAGCCCCGCCCCGACCCAGACGACCTCGCCGGTGGCGCAGAGCGCGTCGAGCCAGGCGGGCTGGTAGTCCGGCACCCGGCGGCGCAGCACCTCGCTCTCCCAGAGCGACACCGGCAGCGGCAGCGCCTGCAGCGGCACGAGCGCCTCGCGCAGGCTCGCGCGCCGGTCGATCCCGTGCCAGGCCGGCAGGAAGCGGCCGAGCGCCGCCTGCTCGGCAGGCTCGACCTCCTTGCGCAGCGCTGCGAGCGACGCGCGCCGCAGCCGCCGCAGGACGTCGGGGTCGCACCACTCGCGCTCGACGCCGCCCGGGCGCAGCTCGCCGCGGACGAGCTTGTCGGCCCGCTCGAGCCCGGCGAGGATCGCCTCGACCGCGTCCGGCTCGAGCGCGTAGCGGGCGGCCGCCTCGTCGGTCGTGAACGGTCCCCGCGAGCGGGCGAAGCGACCGAGCAGCACGCTGAGCGCGTCGGGAACGGCGTCGAGATAGGCCTCCGGCAGGCCGCCGGGCGGCATCACGCCGAGCGCATCGCGGAACAGCCCGGCGTCCTCGACCGCGATCAGCCGCTCCTCGCCGGCCACCCGCACGCGCAGGGCGCGCCGCTCTGCCTCGAGCACGGCGGCGTGCGCTGCGTCGACCTCGTCGTCGCGGAGGTCGCCGCGACGCCGGAGCAGGTCGTGGAGCTCGTCGGGGGAGCGCGGATCGCCGGCGAGCTGGGCCTCGACCTCGGCCAGCGCGTCCGGGTCGAGCAGGTCGCGCAGCTCCTCCTGCCCGAGCAGCTCGCGCAGGAGGTCGCGGTCGAGCGAGAGCGCCTGCGCGCGCCGCTCGGCGGCGGGCGTGTCGTCCTCGTACATGTACGTGGCGACGTAGGCGAAGAGGAGCGACGAGGCGAACGGCGAGGCCGACGGCGTCTCGACCTCGACGAGGTCGAGCTCGCGGGTCTGGATGCCGTGGAGGATGCGCTTCAGCGCCGGCAGGTCGAAGACGTCCTGCAGGCACTCGCGGTAGGTCTCGAGCACGATCGGGAACGAGCCGTAGTTGCGCGCGACCTGGAGCAGGCTCTGGGCCTTCAGCCGCTGCTGCCACAGCGGCGTGCGCTGACCCGGGCGACGACGCGGGATCAGGAGCGCGCGGGCGGCGTTCTCGCGGAAGCGCGCTCCGAAGAGCGCGGTGCTGCCCCACCTCCTGGACGACGAGCTCCTCGATCTCGTCCGGCGTCAGGAGCAGGTCGGCGATCGGCGGCAGCACGTCGGCCTCGGGCAGGTGGAGCGCGATCCCGTCGTCCGACCAGATCGACTGCACCTCGAGCCCGAGCGCGTCGCGCAGGCGGGCGCCGAGCGCCATCGCCCACGGCGCATGCACGCGCGCGCCGAACGGCGTCAGGATGCAGAGGCGCCAGTCGCCGATCTCGTCGCGGAAGCGCTCGACGACGATCGTGCGGTCGGACGGGACGACACCGCCGTTCGCCGCCGCCTGGTCGCGCAGGTAGGTGAGGAGGTTCTTCGCCGCCAGCGGGTCGAGGTGGTAGTCGCTCGCCGAGCCGCTCGAGCGCCTTCGCGTCGGAGAGCGCCACGATCTCGCGCGAGGCGCGGCCGATCTTCTCCCCCAGCTCGAACGGCCGGCCGACGCCCTCGCCCTTCCAGAACGGAACGGCACCAGGCGCACCCGGGGCCGGCGAGACGAGCACGCGGTCGCGCGTGATCTCCTCGATCCGCCAGGTCGAGGCGCCGAGCATGAAGGTCTGCCCCTGGCGGGCCTCGTAGACCATCTCCTCGTCGAGCTCGCCGACCCGGCCGCCGCCGTCGACCTGGAAGACGCCGAAGAGGCCGCGGTCGGGGATCGTGCCGGCGTTCGTGACGGCGAGCCGCCGCGCGCCCTGCCGGCCCTTGACGACCCCGGCCGTCCGGTCCCAGACGATCCGCGGCCGGAGCTCGGCGAACTCGTCGGACGGGTAGCGGCCGGCGAGCATGTCGAGCACGTTCTCGAGCTGCGGGCGACCGAGGCCGGCGAACGGGTACGCGCCGCGCACGAGCTCGTGGAGGTCGTCGACCGAGATCTCGTCCTCGGCGCAGATCGCGACGATCTGCTGCGCGAGCACGTCGAGCGGGTTCCGCGGAATCTGCGTCTCCTCGATCAGGCCCTCGCGCATCGCCTTCGCGACGACGGCCGACTCGAGCAGGTCGGCGCGGAACTTGGGGAAGATGCGGCCCTTCGAGACGTCGCCGAGGTTGTGCCCGGCCCGGCCGACGCGCTGCAGCCCGCGCGCGACCGACTTCGGGCTCTCGACCTGGATCACGAGGTCGACGGCGCCCATGTCGATGCCGAGCTCGAGCGACGAGGTGGCGACGAGGCACGGGATCAGGCCCGGCCTTCAGCAGCTCCTCGATCTCGGTCCGCTGCTCGCGGGCGAGCGAGCCGTGGTGGGCGCGCGCGATCGTCTCGCTCGGCGAGCTCGTTGAGCCGCAGCGCGAGCCGCTCCGCGAGCCGGCGGTTGTTGACGAAGACGATCGTGGAGCGGTGCTGCCGCACGAGGTCGAGCAGGGCCGGGTAGATCGAGGGCCAGATCGAGCGCGTGCTCGACTCGTAGCCGGACGCCATCGCGACGCCGTCCGGCAGCACGGGCTGGCTGAGGCCGAGGTCCGAGCCGGGCTCGCGCATGTCCTCGAGCGCGACGATCACCTCGAGGTCGAGCTCCTTGCGCGAGCCGGCGTCGACGAGCTCGATCGGCCGGCCGCCGGAGACGAACCGGCCGATCTCCTCGAGCGGCCGCTGCGTGGCCGAGAGCCCGATGCGCTGGAACGGCTTGTCGGTGGCGCGCTCGAGCCGCTCGAGCGACAGCGCCAGATGCGCACCGCGCTTCGTGCCGGCGACGGCGTGCACCTCGTCGATGATCACGGTCTCGATCCCGCGCAGCGTCTCGCGGGCCTGCGAGGTGAGGAGGAGGTAGAGCGACTCCGGGGTGGTGATCAGGATGTCGGGCGGGTTGCGGAGCATCTGGCGCCGTTCGCTTCTGATCGGTGTCGCCGGTGCGGACGCCGACCGTCAGCGTCGAGCCGAGCCCCGCGAGCGGGCCGCGGAGGTTGCGCTCGACGTCGTAGTTGAGCGCCTTCAGCGGCGAGACGTAGAGGAGGCGCAGCCCCTCGCCCGGGTTCGCGTTGAGGCGGTCGATCCCGGTCAGGAATGCCGCCAGCGTCTTGCCCGAGCCGGTCGGTGCCTGCACGAGCACGTGCGCGCCGCTCGCGATCACGGGCCAGGCGGCAAGCTGCGCCGGCGTCGGGCCGGCAAAGGCGCGCTCGAACCAGGAGCGCGTTGCGGGGCTGAAGCCTGCGAGTGCGTCCACCCATCCAGGGTATCCCGCGAGGTGCGCCAGGCGATGGCGGCTCGGAGCGCCGGCTGAAGCCGGACGCCGCCTCACGGCTACGATCCGAGCATGGCCACGACGACGCCGATCCACTTCTCCGGCAATCCCGAGGCGGACGCGTTCCTCGGCGAGAGCGCGCTGGCGCTGATGATCGGCTTCGTGCTCGACCAGCAGGTCACGGTTCAGAAGGCGTTCTCCTCCCCGCTCGTGCTCGCGCAGCGGATCGGCGGGCTCGATGCGAAGGAGATCGCGGCGATGGATCCGCAGTTGCTCGAGGACGCGTTCAGGGAGAAGCCCGCGCTCCACCGCTTCCCCGCCAACATGGCGCGGCGCACGCAGGAGTTCTGCGCCGCGATCGCGAGCGAGTACGACGGCGACGTGACGGCGGTCTGGAACGGCGCCCGCGACGGCGCCGACCTCGAGCAACGCCTGCTCGCGCTCCCCGGCATCGGCGAGATGAAGGCGCGCACGATCATCGGCGTGATCGCGAAGCGCCTCGGCGTCCGGCCGCCCGGGTGGGAGGAGTTCGCGCCGTTGCACGAGAGCCTCGGCGACGTCGACTCTCCGCAGGCGCTCGCCGACTATCAGGCGGCCAAGCGCGCCCGCAAGGCCGCGTACCGAGCGGCCCAGCAGCAGACCGCCTGAGCGCATGCCGATCGAGCTGCGGACGCTGAGCGACGGCGGCCAGACACCGACCGAGATCGCCCGCGAGCTCGCCACGTTTCTCGGCGGCAGCGCAGCACGAGCCTCGACATCGCGGTCTACGACGTCCGCTTCGAGACCGACGCCGGCGCACTCGTGCTGGCCACGCTCCTCGCGGCGCAGCAGCGCGGGATCGCGATCCGCCTCGTCTACAACGTCGACCACCCCGGCCCGATCCCCGTCCCGCCGCCGCCCTCGACGCTGCCGGCGGCGATCGCGTCCTTGCCGGTACCGACCCGCGCGATCGCGGGCGTCCCGGATCTGATGCACCACAAGTTCGTCGTTCGGGACGCCACCGACGTGTGGTCCGGCTCGACGAACTGGACGGACGACTCGTGGAGCCGCCAGGAGAACGTGATCGTCCGAGTGCTCGGCGCGCCTGCGCTGGCACGGGCGTTCACCCTCAACCTCGACGAGCTCTGGGAGCGGGGCCACGTCGAGCACACGGGACGCGTCGAGCCGCGGCCCGTCACCGTTCCGGACGGGATCGAGGCACGCGCCTGGTTCACCCCCGAGTACGGCGACGCGCTCTCCCACCGGGTGGCGAAGTTCCTCGGCCGGGCGCGGAAGCGGATCAGGATCGCGTCGCCCGTGCTCACCTCCGGCCCGATTCTCGCCACGCTCGTCGAGGTCGTGAACGAGCACCGCTGCGACGTTGCCGGCGTGATCGACGAGACGCAGGTCGACGAGGTCTTCCACCAGTGGGCGACGAACGGCGTCAGCGCCTGGAAGATCCCGCTGCTGAACACGGTGCTCACGGCCGCACCGTTCTCCGGCAAGCCGTCGACCCGGTGGACGCCCGAGTCGCTGCACGACTTCATGCACGCCAAGATCGTCGTTGCCGACGACGTCACGTTCGTCGGCTCGTTCAACTTCTCCCGCTCGGGTGAGCGCAACGCCGAGAACGTCCTCGAGATCCATGACGCCGATGTCGCCGATCGCCTCGCGACCTTCGTCGACGAGATCCGGATGCTGCTACCCGCGGACGACGCCGCCCCGGTTCGAGGGATGAGGGTCGCGCTGCGAGTTGCCGACAGGATGAGGGTGAGGATCGTCCTCGCGTTCGTCCTCGTCACCGCGATCGCGGCCGCCGCCGCCGCAACGAGCTCGTGGGGGTCGCCGCTCCCGACCGCGAAATCGTGCCCGGTGTTTCCGACCGACAACGCCTGGAATCGCCGCATCGACCGGCTGCCGGTGGCAGCCGGTTCGGCGGCGACCGTGGGCGCGATCGGCGCGACGAAGACGATGCACGCCGACTTCGGCTCCGGTCTCTGGGACGGAGGGCCGATCGGGATCCCGATCACCGTCGTCGGCAAGGGCCAGGCGAAGAGCACCGTCCGCTTCGAGTACGCCGACGAGTCCGACCGTGGGCCGTATCCGATCCCGGCCGGCGTCAAGATCGAGGGCGGCGCCGGCTCGGACGGCGACCGCCACGCGCTGATCGTCGACCGCGACGCGTGCAAGCTCTACGAGCTCTACGCGCTGCGTCGGGTCGGCGGCCGCTGGACGGCCGGATCCGGCGCGATCTGGAACCTCCGCTCGAACCGCGTCCGCCCCGCCGGCTGGACCTCGGCCGACGCCGCCGGGCTCGCGATCCTGCCGGGCCTCGCCCGCTACGACGAGGTGGCATCGGGCCGGATCGACCACGCTCTCCGCTTCACCGTCTCCCGCACGCGTCGCGCCTACGTCTGGCCCGCCCGCCACTTCGCGAGCTCGCTCACCGACCCGGCCCTGCCGCCGATGGGAGCTCGCCTGCGGCTCAAGAGCTCGTTCGACACCTCCGGGTTCCCGCGCCAGGCCCGCGTCGTGCTGGAGGCGCTGAAGCGCTACGGGATGATCGTCGCCGACAACGGCTCCGACTGGTACGTCTCCGGCGCGCCCGATCCCGCGCTGGTCGAACGACGATCTCCACACGCTCGGCCGGGTGCCCGGCTCCGCCTTCGAGGTCGTCGACACCTCCTCGCTCCACCGCTGATCCTCCCGGATCCGCGGCTCGCGGCCGATAAGAAGGGATGCGCTTTCTCGCTGCGGTCCTCGCCGTTCCCGTGCTGCTGATCGGCTGGCAGCTCTGGAGCGACCACTCGTTCGAGCAGCGGCTGCGACCGATTGCCTCTGGCATCTCCGGTCGCGACGACACGGTGAACTGCCAGAGCTTCTGGGGCGGCCTCATCGATGCGCAGGGGCGCGAAGGTGAGGTTCGCTTCGATGCTTCGGGAGTCCCGGAGCCGAAGCTGTTCCTCACCCGTTCGACCTGCCAGCGCCTTCGCGCGTTCGCCGGTCACAGCCATCACGACGAGCTGGACTGCCTGGCGGCGATCGACTGGACGACGCGCCGATCCGCTGCCGTTCGACTCCGAGTGTTACGCGCGCGCCGCCAAGACGATCTATGCCGTGCTCGTGCTGGCGCACGAGAGCTACCACACGGCCGGCGTCGCGGACGAGGCCGCCGCCAACTGCTTCGCGATCCAGGCGATGGCCTGGACGGCGATCCAGCTGGGCGCAGCGGCCGGCGAGGCGGAGCTGCTCGCCCGGGCGATGGAAGCGCTCGAGCCCAGCCAGGGCGGCGAGTACGGGACGGCCGAGTGTCACGCCGGGAGAGAGCTCGATCTCCACCCGGAGACCCCCGCGTTCCCGACCGAGCATCCGGTCGCGCCGCCGCTCGGCCGCGGCGGCGCGCCGTCGCTCGTCGGCCGGGCGTAGAGCGTTCTGCGCGACCCACGCTCCAGCGTGCAGACTCCATCTCGACAACGCAGTACGAGAGAGGAGAGCACCATGGATGACGCGACGATTCACGAGCGCATCGAGAAGCTCGTCAACGAGGAGCACGAGCTGTGGCAGCGCGAGGCGGCGGGCGACGCCGACGATGCGACGCGGCAGCGTCTCGCCGAGGTCAAGGTGTCACTCGACCAGACGTGGGACCTGCTCCGCCAGCGCGAGGCCCTGCGCAACGCCAACATGGATCCCGACGTCGCCGTCGAGCGCGACCCGAGCGTCGTCGAGAACTACCGCCAGTAGGCCCTGAGCCCGTGATCCTCGACAACGGCGTCATCCGCACGCTCGATCCCTCGCTGCCGACGTGCGGGGCGCTCGCGATCGCGGGGCCGATCGTCGCGGGTGGCGTCGGCACGCACGAGTGGATGCTCCCGACGCCGGAGCGCGTCAACCTGGCCGGCCGCTGCGTGCTGCCGGCGTTCACCGACTCGCACGTCCACTTTCCGACCTGGTCGCTGGCGCGGCACGACGTGCGGCTCGAGGAAGCCGACTCGGTCGCGGCCGCGCTCGCGCTCGTCGCCGGCCACGCGCGCCGGGGCACCTGGATCCGTGGCACGGGTTGGCGGGACGCGGCCTGGCCGGAGCCACCGACGGCGGCGGCCCTCGACGCCGTCACGGGAGACACCCCGGCGGCGCTCTGGTCGAAGGACTACCACTCGCTCTGGCTCAACTCCGCCGGCCTCGCGCGCGCAGGCGGGAATCTCGACGAGCCCGGCGGGGTCGTCGAACGCGACGCCGACGGGAACCCGACGGGGATCCTGCGCGAGGAGTCGGCGTGGCGGTTCCGCGACCGCTACGTGACGGTCACCGAGGACGAGTGGGTCGAGGCGACGCGCGAGGGCATCCGCGTCGCCAACGCAAACGGCGTCGGCGCCATCCACGACAAGGACGGCTGGCTCGGTGCAGCCTCGATCTTCGGGCGGATCCACGAGCAGGAGGGGCTGTCGCTGCGCGTCTGGCAGTCGCTCCCGGTCGACCGGCTGCCCGAGATCGCCGCGCTGCCGCTGCGCGCGCGGATCGGTGACGACTTCCTCCGCCTTGGCTACGTGAAGACGTTCATGGACGGCACGCTCGGCTCGCAGACGGCACTGATGCTCGACGGCTCCGGCGTGGAGATCACGAGCCGGGAGGAGCTGGAGGAGGTCATCCGGGCTGCTGCCGCTGTCGGTTGGCCCGTCGCGGTGCACGCGATCGGCGACCGGGCGAACCGGAACGCGCTCGATGCATTCGAGGCGACGCAGGACGCGTGGAAGCCGCTCGGGCTCCGGCACCGGATCGAGCACACGCAGTGCCTCGATCCCGCGGATGTGCCCCGGTTCGCCGAGCTCGGGATCGCGTGCTCGGTGCAGTTCTCGCACGCCCCGTCCGACCGCGATCTCGCAGAGCGCTTCTGGGGCGATCGGCTCGAGGGCACCTACGCGTTCCGCAGCCTCCTCGACTCCGGCGCGGTGCTCGTCAACGGCTCGGATGCTCCGGTCGAGGAGCTCGACCCGCTCGCCGGGATCCGCGCCGGCGTGTTGCGGACGATCGACGACCGCCCCGCGTGGCAACCGGCAGAGGCGCTGACGATCGAGCAGGCGATCGTCGCCTCGACCGTGACGCCGGCCTGGCTCGCAGGCGACGAGCGCCGCCGCGGACGGCTGCTCCCCGGGCTCCTCGCCGATCTCGTGGTGCTGTCGCGCGACCCGTTCACCTGCCCGCCCGACGAGCTCGAGTCGGTCGAGGTCGTGTCGACGATGGTCGGCGGCAAGTGGGTCTACCAGCCACCGCCCTGGGACTGAAGCTCGTGCTCATCCGGAGGCGCACGGTATGCTAGGGATCGTGGCTACCCGCACAATGCTCCAGGTTCACCAGTCCGAGACCTGCTCGGTGGCGGCCTGTGCGGAGATCGTCGGCGCGAAGTGGACGGTGCTGATCGTCCACGAGCTCTCCGAGGGCGCACGTCGCTTCACGCAGATCGAGCACTCGTGCGCCGGCATCAGCCCGCGGACGCTCGCCGAGCGGCTGCGCTGGCTCGAGGCCGAGGAGATCGTCGTCCGCCGCAGCTACGCCGAGTCGCCACCCCGCGTCGAGTACGAGCTGACCGAGAAGGGCGCAGCGCTGCTGCCCCTCATCGCAGAGATGCGCCGGTTCGGCCACGACTGGCTCGGCTGCGGCGTCCACGACCACTGAGCGAGCAGCGCCGCGAAGCGGCTGAGCTCTGGGGACGAGGCTTCAGCCTCTCTGCGGGTCCGAGCGTCAACCCTGAGGAGAGGCTCGAAGCCTCTCACCGCGACTTCAGGCCCGCTCGCCCCACACCCTGACGAGCTCGACCACCATCGCCGCCGCGGTGGCCATGTCCTGCACGCTCGCCCACTCCCGGCGCGAGTGGTACTTCTGGCCGCCGGTGAAGAGGTTCGGCGTCGGCAGCCCCATCTCGGTCAGGCGCGAGCCGTCGGTGCCGCCGCGGATGATCGCGTGCACCGGCTCGACGCCGGCGCGGCGGATCGCCTCCTCGGCGTTCGTGACGATCTCCGGGTGCGCGTCGATCGCCGCCGCGCATGTTCCGGTACTGATCCCACGTCTCGATCGCGACGGTCGCGCGCGGCTCTCGCTCCTCGATCTCCGCGGCAAGCCGGTGGACGAGCGCGGTGTGCTCGCTCGAGCAGCTCGTCGTCGTGGTCGCGCACGATCAGCGTCACCGTCGCCTCCTCGACGTCGCCCGCGATCCGCGTCGGATGGACGAAGCCTTCGCGATCCTCGGTCGTCTCGGGCGAGAGGTCGTCGCGCGGCAGCGCAGCGACGAAGTCGGCGGCGAGCTTGACCGCGTTCACGAGCTTGCCCTTCGCCGTTCCCGGATGCTCGCCGTTGCCCACCGATGATCACCTTCAGCTGACGGGCGGAGAACGACTCGGTCTCGATCTCGCCCGACCCGGAGCCGTCGAGCGTGTAGGCGGCGATCGGCGCCGAACGCCTTCGATGTCGAAGTGATCGGCGCCGCGTCCGACCTCCTCGTCGACCGTGAAGCCGACGCGCACGGTTGCGCGCGGCTCGGGCGCGGCCTCGCGGAGGTAGGCAACGGCGGTCATGATCTCCGCCACGCCTGCCTTGTCGTCGGCCCCGAGCAGCGTCGTGCCGTCGCTCGTGACGATGTCGTGCCCGAGCCGCGCCGCGAGCGCCGGCTCCTGCGCCGGGTCGAGCACCTGGGTCGGGTCGCCCGGCAGCACGATCGGCTCGCCGGCGTAGCTCTCGTGGACGATCGGGGAGACGTTCGGCACCCGGCGACTCGGGCGAGGTGTCGACGTGCGCGACGAGGCCGATCACGGGCGCGCCGGGCGTTCCCGGCAGCGTCGCGAAGACGTAGCCGTGCTCGCTCAGCTCGACATCCTCGAGCCCGATCTCGCGCAGCTCCGCCTCGAGCATCCGCGAGAGGTCGAGCTGCTTCGCGGTGCTCGGCGTACGTCGTTGCCCCCTCCTCGGACTGCGTGTCGACCGGACGTAGCGGAGGAAGCGCTCGAGCGACGTCCGTCGGCGAGCTCGGCCGCGAGCGGCGAGGAGAACGGGACGCTAGCCAAGGTCGGCGAGGTGGCGGTACAGCGCGGCGGCGGTCTCGATGCCGAGCGGAAGGTAGGCGGCCGGGATGCGCTCGTTGGGCGAGTGGATGTTCGACTCGTTGAGCGCGAAGCCGGTCAGGATCGGTCGGCGACGCCGCGGGTGGCGAGCGCGGAGACGAGCGGAATCGCGCCGCCCGAGCGAATGAGCAGCGGCCGGACGCCGAGCACCTCCTCGAACGCGTCGAGGCCGAGCTGGACTGCCGGCGCGTCGGCAGGCACGAGGCCGGGGGGCGCATGCGACCAGACCTCGAACTCGACCTCGGCCCCGGCCGGCGCCGCCTCGCGGAGGAGCCGCTCGAAGGCCGGGATGATCGACGTCAGGATCCTGGTCGGCGACGAGCCGGATCGACACGTTCGCCTCCGCCTCGACCGCGATCACGGTCTTCTGCAGGGTCGGCGAGCCCCCCGCGATGCCGTTCACGTCGACGGACGGCTCCGCCCAGGTGCGGAGGTAGAACTCCTCGGCGGCCGTGGCATCCGCCGGTCGCGACCCGGCGGCGGCGATCTCGGCGTCCCCGGCGGGCAGCTGCTTCCAGCCGTCGAGCTCGGAGGCGGACGGCGACACGATCCCGGCTCGCAGCGGCTCGGGCAGCCGCCCGTCGCGCGGGAGCACGCCCGACAGCGTCTGCATCAGCGCGTGCAGCGCGTTGAGCGAGGCGCCGCCGTACATGCCCGAGTGGAGGTCGCGCGTGCCGGTGCGAACCTTGACGTGGAAGTAACAGACACCGCGCACGGCGATGTTGAACCCTGGCACGTCGCGCTCGACCATGCCGCTGTCGAACACGATCGCCGCATCGGCGCCGCGCTCGTCGGCGGCGATCCAGTCGACGATCGAGTGGCCGCCGATCTCCTCCTCGCCGTCGCAGGCGATGCGCAGGTTGACGGGGAGCTCGCCGGCGGCGGCGAGCAGCTCGGCGGCCTTGAGCAGCATGTAGAGCTGGCCCTTGTCGTCGGCGATGCCGCGCGCGTAGAGCCAGTCGTCGCGCTCGACGAGCTCGAACGGATCAGAGTCCCAGAGCTCGAGCGGGTCGGGAGGCTGCACGTCGAAGTGCCCGTAGAGCAGGATCGTCGGCGCAGTGTCGGCGTTCTGCGATGCGCGGATCTCGCCGACGACGAGCGGGCGCTCGCCCCAGGGGATCACCTCGGCGCTCGCCGCCGGCGCGCGTGACGAGGTCGGCGACCCAGCCTGCGGCGGCGGCAACGTCCGCCTGGTGCGCCGCGTCGGCGCTGACGGAGGGAATCGCGATCAGCTCGGCGAGCTCGGCGACGAGCGAGTCGAAGGGGGGCATGTCCACGGCCGAGTGAGTCTAGCCCGACCCGCAACTCTGACGCCCGGCTGAAGCCAGGCATCGGGCGGCTCGCTCCGGCTTCAGCCGGACGCGAGGGTTCTACGCGACGTCGCGCACGTTGTTCGCCTCGGCGAGCGCCCGCAGCTTCTTCAGGCTCTGGTGCTCGATCTGGCGGATGCGCTCGCGCGTCACGTTGAACGTGCGGCCGACCTCGTCGAGCGTGCGCGGCTGCTGGCCGTCGAGGCCGTAGCGGAGCTCGAGCACCGCGCGCTCGCGCGGCGAGAGCGAACCGAGGATCGACGCGAAGCGCCTCACGGCGAAGCGCCATCTCGGCGGCCTCGTCGGGCAGCTGCGCGGTCACGTCGGTGAGGAAGTGGCCGAACTCGGACTCGTCGTCGTCGCCGACAGGCTTCTCGAGCGAGACGGGCGTCTGCGCGGAGCGCCGGATCTGCTCGACCTCCTCGATCGAGAAGTCGAGGTCGCGCGCGATCTCGGGGATCGTCGGCTCGCGGGCCAGCTCGGCCCGCAGCTTCCGCTCGGACCGGTGAATCTTGTTGAGCTTCTCGACGACGTGCACCGGCATCCGGATCGTGCGGCCCTTGTCGGCGATCGCGCGGGCGACGGCCTGGCGGATCCACCAGGTCGCGTAGGTCGAGAACTTGAAGCCCTTGCGGTAGTCGAACTTCTCGGCCGCGCGGACGAGCCCGATCGTTCCCTCCTGGATCAGGTCGAGGAACGGCAGACCCTGGTTGCGGTACCGCTTCGCGATCGAGACGACGAGGCGCAGGTTGGCCTCGACCATCGCCTGCTTGGCGGAGTGATCGCCGAGCTCGATCCGCTTCGCGAGCTCGACCTCCTGCGCGGCGGTGAGGAGCGGCACCTTGCCGATGTCCTTGAGGAAGAGCTGCAGCGTGTCGGTCGAGATCTCCGCCTCGGACGCCCATTCCTTCTCCGCTTCGGCCTCGCTCTGCTCGCTGCCGACGACGTCGACCTGGGCCTCTTCGAGCGCGGTGTAGAACTCGTCCAGCTGGGCCGGATCGAGGTCGAGCTCGTCGAGCGCGAGAGCGATCTCCTCGGCGTCGAGCTTGCCGGCTCCCTTGCCCGCCTCGAACAGCGTCCGCACCTCGAGCAGGTCGAGAACGCCCGCGGTGACTGGGGCCTGTGAGGTGCCGGTTGAATCAGCTGCGCTCAGCGCTGCCCCCTTTCATCGAAACCGCTGTGACCGTAGCGGTCGGACACGTCCCCCGTCAAAAAATCCCCCCTTTGGTAACGGAGGGCCAACAGAAGGGGAGGCTCTTAGATGCCCGCCTTGCGAAGCTCGGCCAGGTACCGATCCGCGATGCCGACGAGCGGCGAGCCGGGCTCGGCCTTCTGGACGAGCAAGAGCTGGCGCTTGGCCTCCTTCACCTGGCCCGACCAGAGCAGCAACAGGCCGAGGTGGAAGCGGACGGTGGCGGCCTTCGGGAACTCGCGCGAGAGTGGCCCGAGGCGGGAGAACGCCTTGGCGGGGCGGGCCTTGTCGAAGAGCCCAACGGCCGCCGCCACGCGTGCCTCGGGATCGTTCGGCGCGGCCTTCGCGGCCGCCGCAAACACGCGCTCGGCCGAGCGCTGCTTGCCGAGCCGTTGCAGCGCGACGCCGTAGAAGAGGCGATCCGCGACCGTCCCGGTCTGCGCGCGGCGCTCGAGCAGCGCCACCTGTGCCGGCGCGGCCAGCTTGCGGATGTCCTTCGGCACCTCGGTCGACGGAACGAAGATCGGCAGGTTGCGGGCGAAGTCCGGGTAGAGGAGGTTGCCGGCGGTGACGGCGTACGCCGTGTCGGGCTCGAGGGATGCCGCCGACTTCCAGGCGTCCTCTGCCCCGGCCTCGCCGGCCCAGAACCGGGCGATGCCGAGGTTGAGCTGCACGGCTGCGCTCTTCGGGTGCAGCCCGGAGAGCTGCGTGAGCCCGGCGACGGTTCCGTTCGGCCAGGTGCTGAACGCCTCGCCGACCCGCGCCTCGAGCGAGTTGTGCCGGGCGAAGATCTTCTCGGCGTCGGTTCGCTTGCCGGCGTCGTAGAGGCGCGATGCCTCGCGCAGGTCGACGGCCTCGGGGTCGGTGCGAACGCCGAGGTCGAGCGAGAGCGGCGGCGCCCCGCTGCGTACCGTCGGCCCGACCGCGGCAACACCGGAGGGCTTGTCGCTCGTCGCGGCGGTGATCCCGGCGACGGCCCCGCCGACGACGACTGCGAGCACGGCGACCACGACGATCATGCGGGTGCGGGCGCTCACGGAGGAACGGTAGCGGCGACCACGGTTGTGATCCCGCAAAGGCGCCCGGCAAACCGCACCCGCAGGGGGCGGCAGCGGCCCGCGAGAGGACGCTATACTCTTGAAAGTAATGGCGACGTACCGAGAGCTCCTGGCCCAGGTCAAAGACGAGATCGACGAGGTCCCGGCGTCGGACGTGCTCGAGCGCCTGGACGACGCCGATCGTCCGCTTCTGCTCGATGTGCGTGAGCAGGACGAGTGGCAAGAGGGCCACCTCCCCGGTGCGATCCACGTCGAGCGCGGCAATCTCGAGTCTCGGATCGAGGCGAGTCATCCCCGACCGCGCGACGCGAGGTCGTCGTCTACTGCGCAGCAGGCGCACGCTCGGCGTTCGCCGCCAAGTCGCTGACCGAGCTCGGGTACACGAACGTGTCCTCGATGATCGGCGGCTTCACCGACTGGAAGCGGAACGGCTACGCCTTCACCACGCCGCGCGTCCTCACCCCGGCGCAGCGGGCGCGCTACTCGCGCCACATCCTGATCCCCGAGGTCGGCGAGGAAGGGCAGCAGAAGCTGCTCGATGCCCGCGTGCTCCTGATCGGCGCCGGCGGGCTCGGCTCGCCCTCGTCGCTCTATCTCGCGGCCGCCGGTGTCGGCACGCTCGGCATCGTCGACGCCGACATCGTCGACGACTCGAATCTGCAGCGCCAGATCGTGCACTCCACGAACACGCTCGGCGAGCCCAAGGTGCTCTCGGCCAAGCGCGCGCTCGAGGCGCTCAACCCCGACGTCAACGTGATCACGTACGAGGAGCGGCTCACGTCCGAGAACGTCGAGCGCATCCTCGCCGACGGCTGGGACGTGATCGTGGACGGCGCCGACAACTTCCCCACGCGCTACCTCGTCAACGACGCCTCGGTCTGGCACGACATCCCCGTCGTCCACGGCTCGATCTACCGCTTCGAGGGCCAGGTGACGGTCTTCCACCCCCACGTCGGGCCCTGCTACCGCTGCCTCTACCCCGCCCCGCCGCCGCCGGAGCTCGCTCCGAGCTGCGCCGAGGGTGGCGTGCTCGGCGTCCTGCCCGGCATCGTCGGGTCGCTCCAGGCGAGCGAGGCGCTGAAGCTGATCATCGGCGCCGGCGAGACGCTCACCGGCCGCCTGCTCCTGTTCGACGCCCTCCATACGACCTTCGACGAGGTGAACGTGAAGAAGGATCCGGGCTGCCCCGTCTGCGGCGATTCGCCGTCGATCACGGAGTACATCGACTACGTCGAGTTCTGCACGTCGACGGGCCCGGTGCACGCGTGACCGCCGGTTCGCATTCCGCCGACGCTTCGCGCCGAGGTCGGCGGCGAGCGCCAGGTCGAGGCCGACGGCGACACGGTGCGCGCGCGTGCTCGAGGATCTCGTCGAGCGCTATCCGGCGCTCGGCTCGCAGATCTTCAACGGCGGCGAGATCGCGACGTTCGTCAACGTCTATCTCGGCGGCGAGGACGTGCGCACGCTCGACGGCCTCGAGACGACGGTCGCAGCCGGCCAGACGGTGATCCTGCTGCCGGCGATGGCCGGTGGCTCGACGCCGCCGCGCTCGCTCCCCGTCGTCTCCTCGCTGCTCGACCTGGTCGGCAACACGCCGCTCGTCGAGCTGACGAGGATCTCGCCGAAGCCGTCGGTGAAGATCTACGGCAAGCTCGAGGGCCAGAACCCGACCGGCTCGATCAAGGATCGCGTCGCCAAGTCGATGATCGAGGCGGCCGAGGCCTCCGGCGAGCTCGACGCCCGGCCGGCATCTGCTCGAGCCGACGTCCGGCAACACGGGCCACTCGCTGGCGATGATCGCGAAGCTCAAGGGCTACCCGCTCACGTGCGTGATGCCCGAGAACGCGACCGAGGAGCGCAAGCGCATGCTGCGGCTCTACGGCGCCGAGATCGTCCTCTCACCGGGCGCCGAGGGCTCGAACGGCGCCGTCCGCCTCGCGCTCGAGCTCGCCGAGCGCGACCCCAAGTACTTCATGCCGTTCCAGTACGCGAACCCCGCCAACCCGCGCGCCCACTACGAGGGAACCGGGGCCGAGATCGCCGAGGCGCTCGACCGGGTCGACGTGCTCGTCGCAGGGCTCGGCACCGGCGGCACGCTGATGGGCACGGGCGAGCGGCTGCGCGAGTCGTTCCCCGACATCGTGGTCGCCGCCGCCGAGCCGCTTCCGGGCGACTCGGTGATGGGGCTCCGCTCGCTCGAGGACGGCTACGTGCCGCCGATCCTCGACGTCACGAAGCTCGACCGCAAGATGCTCGTCTCGAACGCGGAGTCGGTGCACGCGGTGAAGGCGCTCCTCGAGCTGGAGGGCATCTTCGCCGGCGTCTCCTGCGGCGCCGCGATCCACGTGGCGCGGAAGATCGCCGAGGAGATGGAGGAGGGCGTGATCGTGACGATCCTCCCCGACGCCGGCTGGAAGTACATGTCCGCGGACTTCTGGGAGGCCTCCGACGAGGACCTCGAGGAGTCCATGGAACGCACGATCTGGTGGTAGTGCCGGCCGCGGTTCGCGCCGAGCTCGTCGCGCACGCGAACGCCGAGCTGCCGAACGAGGCCTGCGGGCTCATCCTGTTCGAGGACGACACGGCCGTCGAGTACGTCCGCGGCACGAACGTCTCCGCCTCGCCGTACCACTTCGAGCTGCAGATCGACCCGGTCACGTGGGCCGACCTGAACGACCGCGACGTCGTGCAGGCGGTCTTCCACTCGCACATCTCGTCGCCGCCGCGACCGTCACGCACCGACGTGCAGAACATCGGCCTCTGGGCCGGGCCAGCCGTACCTCATCTACACGGTGCGCACGGACGAGCTCGCCGCGTGGCGCATCGTCGACGGCGAGATTCTTCCTCTGCCGCTCACGTCCGCCGGCTGAGCCTGGCGGGAGCGGTTGCCGGCCCGTCGCGGGGCGAGGCCCTCTGCCTCACCCCGCAACGAGACCGAGCGGACTACCTGACCGTGAACGAGCCCTTCATGAACGGGTGCGGATCACAGATGAACTTGTAGGTGCCCTTCTTCAGGGTGACCGTGAACGTCTTCGTGCCGATCGCCGAGACGGACGTCTTCACGTTGACTCCCGGACCGGTGAGGTGGAAGTTGTGGACGTTCGACTTGTCGCGGATCACGAGCTTGATCTTGCCGGCCTTGGTGGGCTTCTTCGCCATCGTGATGGTGAAGCCCGGCCCGACAACGCCCGTGTAGACGGGGGTGGCTGCGAGCGCCGGAAGGGCGAGAGCGAGCGCCACGACGGCGGTCAGTGCAGCAAGTGCGGTGATTTTCAACGCTTCTCCTCGTTGTGGGTGGTCAACTGCGTAGGTATTGGACCAAGTGTGCCAAATACCTGGCAATCGTAGGTTAGGTTTTTGGACGGATTCGCGCCGGAGAACGCGCCCACTCGCGCAGAGCGCCGAGCGGACGCGCTGCGACGTCCGAGGCTCAGGTCACCGTCAGCGTGCCGTGCATCTGGCTCGAGTGCGGATCGCAGACGTACGTGTAGGTGCCCGGCTTCAGCGTCACCGTGAACGACTTCTCGCCCGTCCCGGAGACATCCGTGGACACGTCGACTCCGTCACCGGTGAGGTGGAAGTTGTGGATCGAGGCCTGATCGTCGACCGTCAGCGTGTACGTGCCGGCGGCGACGGTGGACTCGTCCATCGAGATGTCGAAGCCGGGCCCGACCGACCCGGTCAGCGTGCCGGACGCCGACCCCGAGGCAGCGCGTCGTGTCGGTCGCGGCGGTCGTCGCGTCGCTCGAGCTGTCGTCGGAACCACACCCAGCGGCAGCGAGCGCCGCGGCAGCGGCACCGACCGCCATGGCCGGCCAGAAACGTCTCATCGGTCCTCCTTCGATCGTTGGCTCTCTTCGCTCTCTACGCGGCGAACGCGCGAGCGGTTCTCAGCAGGCGTGACCACCGCGCCTCCGGACTCGTGCGAGCGGAACAGCGCGTCGATCGCACGCACCTGGCCCATCGCATCCTCGCGCCCGAGCAGCGGTGGCCGCTCGCCGCGGATGGCCGCGTTCAGGTCCTCGAGCTCCAGCCGGTAGGGATTCGCGGCCTCGACCTCGATGCGCTCGACCGAGTCGTTGCGGCGCAGCTCGATCACCGGCGTGCCGCAGTGCCAGGGGTCGTCGAGGAACAGCGACCCCTCCGTCCCGATCGCCTCGAGCTCGTCGCGGTTCGGGAGCGAGGTGCCGCAGTCGAAGAGCGCGACGACGTCGTTCGGGAAGCGCATCATCCCGGCGAAGACCCAGTCGGTGCCGCTCGAGCCGATGTGCGCCGTACCGACGACCGACTCCGGCTCGCCGCCGAGCAGGCGCGCGCCGCTGATGCAGTAACAGCCGACGTCCATCAGCGAGCCGCCCTCGACGTCCGTGCGCAGGCGGATGTTGTCGGCGTCGTACAGCGAGTAGCTGAAGACCGTGCGGATCACCCGCAGCTCCCCGATCGCCCCCGACGCAACGAGCTCTGCGAGGCGCGCGGTCTGCGGATGGTGGCGATACATGAAGGCTTCCGAGAGGTGCATTCCCGTCGCGTCCGCAGCGTCGAAGGCCCGCTCGACATCGCCGATGTGACGGCTGAACGGCTTCTCGCAGAGAACGTGCTTGCCGGCCTCCATCGCCTTGATCGACCACTCGCTGTGCATCGTGTTCGGCAGCGGGTTGTAGATCGCCTCGACCTCCGGGTCGGCGAGCAGCTCCTCGTACGTCCCGTACGCGCGCGGGATGTCCCACGTCCTGCGCGAACTCCTCGGCCCGCTCGAGCGTCGCGGCTGCCGACGGCGACAACCTCGACGTCGTCCGTCTCCGCTGCCCCTGCGAGGAGCTTCTTGTTGATGTCGGCGGTCGAAAGGATTCCCCACTTCACAGCCATCGTCTACCCCCAGCTCGTCTCGGTCATGGGCCTGAACGCAACCTCGAGGATCCGGTGGTTGCGCGGCCTCGTCAGTACGAAGAGCACGGTCTCGGCGACATCGTCGGCGGACATCATCCCGGCGAGCTCCGGCATGTCGGGCGTCCGGCCGTAGCCTTCCTCCATCGCGAAGTCGGTCGCGACCCCGCCGGGGCAGACGTTGGTGCAGCGCACGCCCTGCGGGCGGAGCTCGTGGTCGAGCGCCCGGGTGAAGCCGACCTGGGCGAACTTGGAGGCGCAGTAGACAGCCTCGAACGGGCAGGCCGCGCCGCCCGGCCTCGGACGCGACCGAGACGAAGTCGCCGCCGCCACGCGCGATCAGATGCGGCACGGTCGCCGCAGCCGTCGTGATCACGCCCTTCGCGTTGACGTCCATCATCTCGTCGAGATGAGCCGGGTCGAGCTCGACGAACGGGCCGTAGGAGCCGACGCCTGCGTTCGCGATCACGATGTCGATGCCGCCATGGCGCGCCACCGTCTCCTCGACGAGCGCCGACACCTGGGCGCGATCGCGCACGTCCGTCGGCCTGGCGACGGCCCCGTCGATGCCGAGGTCGTCACCCGAGCGCGATGCGAGGCCGAGCTTCACGCCCTGGTCGGCGAGCTGGCGGGCGACGGCGGCACCGATGCCGCGGCTCGCGCCGGTGACGACTGCCACCTTTCCTTCGAGACTGATCACGCTGGGTTCTCCTTCACGGTGTCGAGTGCGGGATAGAGCGCGCCGAAGCGCGGATAGATGTCCTCGTAGGCGGACTGCCAGGCGGGGTCGGGCTCAACCGTAGTGCGAACCCTGACGCAGCGGGCGACCGCGTCGGGAACGTCGGCGAACATGCCGCCCGCGACGCCGCCGAGCAGCGCCGCACCGTACGCCGACCCCTCCTCGACCGCCGTCAGCTCGATCGGCAGGCCGAGCACCGAGGCCACGATCTGGAGCCACAGGCCACGCGCGCCGCCACCCGAGGCACGGGCACGGTCGACGGGACCGCCGAGGTTCTGGACGAGCTCGAGCGAGTCGCGCAGCCCGAACGCGACGCCTTCGAGCACGGCGCGGACGAGGGCGCCGCGGTCGTGGCGGAGCTCGAGGCCGGTGAACGCGGCCCGCGCGGTGGGATCGGCGTGCGGCGTCCGCTCGCCGGCGAGGTACGGCGCAAAGAGGAGCCCTTCGGCGCCCGGCCCCCATGCCTCGGCCTCGGCGACGAGGTCGGCAAAGGACGTGTCGGGTGCGAGGCGGTCGCGGAACCACTGCAGCGACCCGGCGGCGGAGAGCATCACGCCCATCGCGTGCCACTGGCCCGGCACGGCGTGGCAGAACGCGTGCACCCGCGCCTGCGGATCGGACGCGAACGCCGGCAACGCAGCGAACACGACGCCCGATGTCCCCAGCACGATCGAGAGCGGCCCGGGCCGGTCGATCCCGACACCGACCGCCGCCGCCGCGCAGTCCCCCGCCCCGGCCGCGACCGGAATCCCTTGTGACACTTTGTCACTAGCGATCGTGACGCCGGAGACCTCGGGCGACTCGAGCAGGGGAGGCATCCAGGCTGCCGGCAGCTCGAGGGCGTCGAGCACGTCGGCCGACCACGCGCGGTCGGCGACGTCGAGCAGCAGCGTTCCGGACGCGTCCGCGACGTCCGTCGCCCACTCGCCGGTGAGCCGGAGCCTGACGTAGTCCTTGGGCAGCATGATCCGGGCGATGCGGTGGTAGGAGTCCGGCTCGTGCCGGCGCAGCCAGAGCAGCTTCGGCGCCGTGAACCCGGTCAGGGCGCGGTTCCCGGTCAGGGAGATCAGCCGGTCGAGGCCGATGCGCTCCTCGATCTCGGCGCACTCGGCGCCGGTTCGCTGGTCGTTCCAGAGGATCGCCGGCCTGATCACGCTGTCCGCGCTGTCGAGGGCGACGAGCCCGTGCATCTGGCCCGTGAGCCCGATGCCGGCGATTCGCGCGCCGCCGAGCTCCGCGCCCGAGCGTGCCGAGCACGACCTCCGTGGCGCGCCACCAGTCCTCCGGATCCTGCTCCGACCAGCCCGCCTGAGGCGTCGAGAGCGGATAGCCGTGCTCGGCGACGGCGGCCACCGTGCCGTCGGGCGCGACGGCGATGCCCTTGACGCCGGTCGTGCCGACATCCAGCCCGACGACGACCTCGGCAGGCGACATCGGCGAGCCCTCCCCGACCGAGCGCCGCTTGCAGCGTCGTCACGGCGAGCTCGAGCCCGTCGGCGTGCGAGAGGAGCGGATCCTCGTGCTCGATCGAGAGCGCGCCGTCGTAGCCGGCTCGCTCGAGAGCGGCGACGAGGTCGCGCCAGAACTCGACGGGATGCCCCGCGCCGACCGAGCGGAAGATCCAGCTCCGCTCGGCTGCGCGGTTGCCCGGGATCGGCTCGAGCACGCCGTTGAGCGCCAGGATGTCCTCCTGGAAGCCGGTGTCCTTCGCATGCACGTGGAAGATCGCGTCCGCGAGCGCGTCGACGCAGGCGAGCGGATCCATGCCCTGCCAGAACAGGTGCGAGGGATCGAAGTTGACGCCGACGCTCGTCGCCCGCGCTCTCGCGGAGCCGCAGCATCGAGGCGGTGTTGTAGACGACGAAGCCCGGGTGCGGCTCGATCGCGACGCGAACCCCGTGCTGCTCCGCGAACGCGGCGGCGTCGGCCCAGTAGGGAAGCACGCGCTCGTCCCACTGCCACGCGAGCGTCTCCGGGAAGTCGTCCGGCCACGAGCACGTGACCCAGCTCGGACGCAGCGAGTGCTCCGACTCGCCCGGGCAGCCGGAGAAGGTGATCACGGTGTCGACGCCGATCTCGGCCGCGAGCCGCACCGTGTCGCGGTAGGCCTCGTCCGCGCCGGCCGCGATCTGCGGATCGGGATGGAGCGGGTTCGCGTGGCACGAGAGCGCCGAGATCGTGAGCCCGCGCTCGGCGACGAGCGACGTGAGGTGCTGCCGGGCCGCCGCGTCCTCGAGCAGCTCGGCCGGCCGGCAATGCGGGCTCCAGGCGCCCGACATGATCTCGACCGTCTCACACCCCGCAGCGGCGGCGGCGTCGAGCGCCTCCTCGAGCGGTCGATCGGAGAACAGCGCCAGGAAGAGCCCGATCTTCACGCCGCGAGCAGCTCCTCGACGCGCACCGGCCGCCGCTCGTCGGTCGAGCGCGCGATCGCGAGAATCGCAGCCAGGCTCCTGACGTTGTCGGCCGCGGAGGATTCCGGCTGCTCGCCGGCGGTGACGGCGCGCCTCAGCTCGGCGAGGACGCCGCGCCGGTCGACCCACCGCAGCGACGGGCAGCTTGACCCGCGCTGGGCGCTCGCGGTGCCGCCCGAACCGCACGACGCCGAGCAGGGCATCGTCGACGCCGCCCGACCACGTTGCGCGACCGCGCTCACCGAGGAGCTCCCAGTCGCCGTTCCACGACGTCTCGGCGAGCGGCTCGGCCCACGTCCCCTCGTAGGCGATCGGCGTGCCGTCGCCGAGCGTGAGCAGCGCCGCCACGGTCGGGATCGTGCTTGAAGGGAGCATCGGGCACGTTCCAGCCCCGCGCGTCGACCTCGGCCACCTCCTGCCCGGTGATCATCCGGACGAGGTCGACGTGGTGGATCGCCATGTCGAGGAGGTACGGATGCGGCATCTTGCCGCGCCAGTCGCGGCGCGAGATCCAGGCGTCGCGGAGATCGCGGCGGCAGGAGATCCGGAGCCCGAGCAGGCGCCCGAGCGCGCGCGAGGCGACGAGCTCGTGCAGCGCACGCGGCTGGCGGCGGAAGCGGTAGTTCTGCGCGACCATCGCGATCCGCCCGGCGCTCGCGGAGGCGTCTGCGATCGCCACTGCGTCCGGGAGCGTCAGCGCGAGCGGCTTCTCGACGACGACGTGACACCCGGCTGCGAGCGCGAGCTCGGCGAGCGGCCGGTGGGTCGCGGGCGGCGAGGCGAGCACGACGACGTCCGGCTCCACTGCGGCGAGCGCACGGCCGAGGTCGCGGAAGGTGGGAACAGCGAGCGCCTGCTCGGCCCATTCGCGGGCCGGCGCGCCGGCATCGGCGACTCCGACGAGGCGGTAGCCGGGCGCGTTCGCGATGTGCTCGGCCCAGGTGCGCCCCCACAGCCCGACTCCGACGTGGACGACCCGAAGCCGGCTCACGCGCACAGCTCCCTGGCCACGGCGAGATACGCGTCGTGGCAGCGCTCGAGCGAGGCAAGGTCGACCCACTCGTCGACGCCGTGGAGCCCGCCGACGATCGGCCCGAAGACGACGGTCGGGATGCCCGCCTCGGCCAGGAGGGCCGAGTCGGCCCAGAACGGGACGCCGCCGACCTCCGTGTGCCCGAGGTGCCGGTGCAACGCGGCCACGACAGCCTCGTCAGCGGACGTCTCGAACGGGCCGCGGCTGAAGGGCAGGCGGACGATCGCGCCGGTTCCCGCAGCGAGCGCCTCGAGCTCGATCCGCACGTGCTCGAGCGACTCACCCGGAATCGTCCGGCGCTCGCCGAGCAGCCGGCAGCTCGCCGGGTAGCTCGAGTACTCCTGCCCGCCTTCGATCACCGAGGCATGGAGCGATCCGGTGCCGAGCAACGGATGGCCGTCACCCGAGCGAAGGCGCGCGTCGAGCTCGGCGATCCCGGAGAGCATCGGCCCCATCGCCGCGATCGCGTCGATGCCGAGGTCGGGGCGCGAGCCGTGGGCCGCGAAGCCTGCGGTCTCGACCTCGAACGCGACGAAGCCCTTGTGCGCGATCGAGACGACCTCCTCGGTCGGCTCGGTGACGATCGCGGCGTCGGCCGTCGTGCGGCGGACGAGCGCCTCGGTGCCGACGCTGCCCACCTCCTCGTCGGCCACGGCGGCCACGATCACGTCGCCACGGAAGCCCTCACGAACGGCGGCGGCGCCGACGAGCATCGACGCCGCGAGCGATCCCTTCATGTCTCCCGGCCCCGCGGCCGTGCAGGCGGCCGTCCTGCACGGCGGGCACGAACGGGCTCTCCATCCCGGCGACGCCGACGGTGTCCATGTGGGCGTTCAGGAGCAGCGAGCCGCCTCCGCCGCTGCCGCGCGCGACGCCGACCACGTTGGGGCGACCCGGTGCGGCCTCGTAGAGCTCGACCTCGAGCCCAGCCGTGCGGAGCCAGTCGGCGACGAACGCCGCGATCTCGCCCTCGCCCGCTCCACCCGGGATCAGATCCGGGTTGATCGAGTCGATCTCGACGAGCCTCGCGGTCAGCGAGGCGAGCTCGTCGTAGCGTGGACGGCTCTAGGCACCGAGCGCGGCGTAGACCAGCTCGTAGGCCCGGACGGCGTCCTTGCGGCTCTGCGCCTCGCGCAACGCCACCTCGTCGATCTTCGCCCGCCACCGAGTCGATGAAATTCCACTGCAGCACCGACCGCTTCACCGCCGCGACCGCATCCTCGGTGTAGGGGTAGAGGTCGAAGCCGAGGTACTCGCCGTTCGCGCCGTAGTTGGCGCGGCGAAGCTCGAGCGCGAGCTCGAGCGTCTCCATGAACGCCGTCGCGCCGACCATGTTGTCGTCGTCGAAGGTGCCCCAGCCGGAGTTCGCGTGCTGGTGCCCGAGCAGGCCCTCGGCGGCGAGCATGGCGGCGTACTCGCCGAGCGACTCGCCGTTCATGATCAGGTGCTGCCAGTCCATGTTGACCTGGACGTTCGTGATGCCCTGGGCGCGCAGGGTGTGGATGACGTGCAGCGTCATGCCGATGTTGCGCATGAAGATCTTCATCGCGGGCTCGGAGTTCTTGTGCTCGAGGAAGAGCTTGACGCCGTGCTTGTCGCAGATCTGCGCCGCCTCGGCCATCCCCTCGATGAACCACTCCCAGGCCTGCGCGTACTCGGTCTGGAACGGATAGTTGTAGCCCTCGATCCCGGGCCAGCAGATCATGTTGACGCCGAGTGAGCCGGCCAGCTCGGCCGTCTCGCGCGTCAGCCGGCGTGCCTCGGCGCGCGTCGCCGCGTCGGGCGCCGTCAGACCGCCGCGCCCGAAGCGCGAGTCGGTGTGCAGCCCGGTGCAGATCGTCGCAATCGGTGGCCGTCGAGCGCATCGCGAACCTCGTCGAGGTTGTCGGGGTTGAGCTCGCCGGGATAGTGGAACTCGTAGTCGTCCATCAGGTCGCCGAGGCCCTCGACCGCGCGGCGCACCTTGGCTGCCGTCGGCTCGTTCGTGTGCTCGGGCTGATACCCCTCCGGCACGAACCGCGTGATCATCGGGCCAAGGGCCCAGATACCAAGGGACGTCTTCATCTTCAGGTTCTCCTCGCGGTCGGGGGGCGCCTCGTAGTATCTCGCATACGGATCGGCACCACGGAGAGGAGCGAACACAGTGAGCGATGAGCAAACCGGGATCGGCGCGAAGCCGCCCGTCGCCGAAGTCGGCGAGATCGACGAGATCGGGATCGGCATGCTCGGGTACGCGTTCATGGGCAAGGCCCACTCGAACGCGTTCCGCAAGATCCAGTACATGACGTGGCCCCCGCCGCTCATGCCGAGGCTCGTCGCGATCGCGGGCCGTGACGAGGAGGCCGTCGCCGGCGCTGCCCAGCGTTACGGGTACGAGCGGTGGACGACCGACTGGCGCGACATCGTCAGCGACCCCTCGATCGGGCTGTTCGACAACGGCGGCCCGAACTCGCTCCATGCCGAGCCGACGATCGCGGCAGCCGAGGCGGGCAAGCACGTCCTCTGCGAGAAGCCGCTCGGGCGCGATGCCGACGAGAGCTACGACATCTGGCAGCGTGTCGAGGCGACGGGCGTCAAGCATCTCTGCGCCTTCAACTACCGCTTCGTACCGGCGGTGCGCCTTGCCCGCGAGATGATCGAGGCGGGCGAGCTGGGCGAGATCCGTCACTTCCGCGGCCGCTATCTCCAGGACTGGGGCGACGATCCGACGCTCGACACCTGGCGCTTCGACGCCCAGGCAGCCGGCTCGGGCGCGCTCGGCGATCTCGGCGCTCACGTGATCGATCTCGCACGCTTCCTGGTCGGAGACATCTCGACGGTCTCGGCGCTCGTCCACACGTTCCTCCCCGGCCGCCAGGTCGACGATGCGATCGAGGCTGCGGTCGAGTTCGAGGCCGGTGCGATCGGAACGATCGAGGCGACGCGGCTCGCACTCGGCCGCCGCAACGCGTTCCAGTGGGAGATCAACGGCTCGAAGGGCTCACTCGCCTTCGACATGGAGAAGCTCAACGAGCTCCAGGTCTTCCGCGCCGACGGCGACCGGGCACGCGGCTTCAAGACGGTGCTCGTCTCCGAGGCCGACCATCCCTTCTGGGAGTTCTGGTGGCCGCCCGGGCACATCATCGGCTGGGGCGAGACGTTCGTGCACGAGATCCACCACATGCTCGCGCGCGATCAAGGACGGCTCGGACATCGCGCCGTACGGCGCCACGTTCGAGGACGGCTACCGCGCCGCCGAGGTGTGTGACGCGATCGTGCGCTCGGGCGCCAACGGCCAGCGCGAGGCGATCAGCTACCGCTAGCGACAGCCGCGGGGTGTCTCCCTGCTCGTTGGGGAGACACCCTCGCGACCGTCTTACTCGCTATCGACCGGCGCGCGTCTGACGCCGCTTGAGGACCGTGTCGACGTGACGGCGAGCAGCAGGATGCACGCCGGTGACGATGCAGATCACGCCGGCGTGCGGTTCAGCGTGTTGAGCCCGTTGGCGATCGTCGCGATCACGAGCGAGCCGAAGAGGGCGTTCGCGGACCTCGCCGCGGCCGCCGAAGAGGCTCGTGCCGCCGATCACGGCAGCCGCGATGGCGTCGATCAGGAGCGTGCCGCCGCCCTGGCGTGAGGTCGACGCTGTTGAGGCGGGCGGCGAGGACGACGCCGCCGAGGCCGGCCATCACGCTCGAGATCATGAAGACGAGGATGCGGACGCGGGCCACGTTGATGCCGGCGCGCCGTGCCGCCTCGGCGTTGCCGCCGACGGCGTAGACGTGCCGGCCGAACGTCGTGCGCTTGGCGAGGAACGTCGAGCAGGACGAGCATGATGATCACGAGCAGCAGCGCGAACGGCACGCCGCGGTCGTGATTGCAGATCGCGACCGCTCCGAACGCGAGCACGGCCACGCCGATCAGCTTCGCGATCGACCAGAGCCGGATCGCGCACGGACACGCCGTGCCGTCGGCTTGTGACGAAATTGGCGATCACGATTGCCGCGTAGACGCCGACGCCCGACGATCGCAATGATCCAACCGCCAGCTGTCGCTGAAGAAGTAGTTGGCCACGTTGTTGATCGTGTTGTCCTGGATCACGATCACGCTCCTGCGGGCATCGACTTCTGGATCACGCCCTGCCAGATCTGAGAGGCCGGCGAGCGTGACGACGAAGGCGGGCACGCCGATGAGCGCGACGATCGAGCCCTGGAAGAGCGCCGATCGCGGCGCAGGCGAGGAGCGCGACGCCGATCGCGAGGACGCCGGCCGGGATCGGGCCGATGTCGGGAATCTGGTGACCGCTTTCGGGCACGAGAAGCTGCGCGACGACGACGCCGGCGACGCCGCTGACGTAGCCGATCGAGAGGTCGATCTCGCCGATCAGGAGCACGAAGACGACGCCGTAGGCGAGCATCGTCGTGCCGGCCATCTGCAGGATGATGTTGTTGAAGTTGACCGCGGTGAAGAAGTTGTCGGCGGTGAAGCCGAAGTAGATGACGATGATCGCCAGCACGACGACGACCGGCCAGCTGCCGAGGTTGCCCGAGCGGATCGCCTCGCGAATCCGGTACGGGATCGCCGCAACGCCGGTCGGGTCGAGGTCGGGCAGCCCCGATTCGACCTGGGTGCTCATGCGATCACCTCGGCCTCTTCGGCGATTCCCGAGACCTTCGTGGCGACGCCGGCGGTGATCGCGCCGACGACTTCCTGCTGGGTCGTCTTCTCGCGCTCGTAGACGCCGATGCTGCGGCCGAGGCGCAGCACCGTGATCCGGTCGGCGACCGCGAAGATGTCGTGCAGGTTGTGCGAGATCAGGACGACGGCGAGGCCCTGCTCGGCGAGACGCGCGACGAGCTCGAGCACCTGCGCGGTCTGGGCGACGCCGAGCGCCGCGGTCGGCTCGTCGAGGATCACGAGCCTCGAGTTCCACATCACGGCGCGCGCGACCGCGACCGACTGGCGCTGACCGCCCGAGAGCGTCGCGACCGGCTGGCGGATCGAGCGGATCGTCGTGACTGCGAGCGACTTCATCGTCTCGGCCGTCTGCGCCTCCATCTCGGGCTCCTTGAGCACGCTGGAGCGCGTTCGTGCGCCTCGCGGCCGAGGTACATGTTCTGGACGACGTCGAGGTTGTCGCACAGCGCGAGGTCCTGGTAGACGACCTCGATCCCGAGGCGGGCGGCGTCCTTCGGGCCGCTGATCGTGACCGGCTGGCCGTCGAACAGCATCTCGCCCTCGTCCCAGCCGTGGATGCCGGCGACGCACTTGATCAGCGTCGACTTGCCGGCGCCGTTGTCGCCGACGAGCGCCATCACCTCACCTGCACGCACCTCGAAGTCGACGTCCGTGAGCGCCTGCACCGAGCCGAAGCTCTTCGAGAGGTCGCGAATCTCGAGTAGCGGGGCCGTCGTGGATGTGGTCGTCGCGGTCACGGGCATCCTCGGGTCGGGGGAGAAACGAGCCGGGGGCCGCCCGCGCAAGGCGGGCGACCCCCGGTTCGATGGGCTCTACCTACGCAGGCTTGATGCAGTACTTCGCGTACGTGCCGTTGCAGACGTCCTTCTTCTTGAGGAAGCCGCTCGTGAAGAGCTTCCTGAAGTTCACCTTGTTGATCGTTCACCGGTGCGATGAGGATCGCCTTCTCCGGGCCGCGGCCCTTCGTGGTGACGACGCTCGTGTACTTGACCGGCTTGCCGTTGACGAGAGCGACGGCCGTGTTCGCGGCGACGACCGCCAGCTTGCGGACGTCCTTGAAGACCGTCATCGTCTGCCAACCGGAGATGATGTTCTGCACGCCCTGCGGCGGTCGCGTCCTGGCCGCTCAGCGGGATCGGCTTGAGCTTGTGAGCCTTGAGCGCGACGACGACCGCGTTGGCGAGGTTGTCGTTCGCCGCCGCGACGCCGTCGATCTTGTTGCTCGTCTTGACGAGCATCTGCTCGAAGATCGTCTGCGCCGTCGGGTCGTCCCAGTCCGGCACGAACTGCTCCGGGCCCTTGGTGCAGCGTGCCGTTCTTGAACAGCGGCTTGAGGATCGACGTCATAGCCGCTCTTGAAGAGGTAGAGTTGTTGTCGACCTGGCCGCCGCCAGAGCTGCGGCGACGACGGGCTTCTTGCTGTACATGCCCTTCGCCTTCAGACCGGCGATCGACGGCCGCTGGCCCTGGAGCACGCCGACCGTCTTGCCGTCGAACGAGATGTAGAGCGACGGCGTTGCCACCCTCGACCTGGCGGTCGTAGTCGATCGACTTGCGCACCTGCAGCCGCGGCCTTCTTCTCGATCGCGACGGCCGAGCCGGCGTCGAGCGAGACGATGATGACGACCTTGGCGCCGTTCGCGAGGCACTGGTCGGCCTGCGCGTTCTGCTTCTGCGGGTCGCCGAGCGCGTTGACGATCGTGTAGGCTGACCTTCGCTGCCGTTGAGCGTCTTCTCCATGAACGGCCGGTCGAACTGCTCCCAGCGGACGGACGACTTGGTGTCCGGAAGCAGCACGCAGACGTGGGCGGTTGCCGTCCTCTGGGCGGGCTTCGCGAACGCTGCCGTCACTGCCACGCTGACCGCAGCGAGCGCAACGACGGACAGGATCAAAAACTTCTTCACTGGTTCTCCTCCTGGTGATGTGCCTTGATGTGCGGCGGGGCAACCCTACAGTCCTGGCGGACGGTGTTCAATGCCCCCGCCGTGAGAGCGCTGCACGTGCTGTTCGAACGCGGTTGACACCTCCTTCGTAACTCGTTCGGGCATCGACCACCGTGGCCCGGCACATCCGCTCGGCCGGACGCATGACCCCTGGTCGCTGTCGAACTTGCATGGTCAGGAAACCCTTTCCCGGGGAACGCCCACCCGGTCGGCGACGAGCCACGGCTCGGCGAGGACTGCCATCAGCGTCGCCGCTGCGGCGCCGCGGACCGCGGCCCCTTCACCGAACTCGGACGCGCGCACCTCGCAACCCGTCCAGGCGGACGAGAGCACGCGCTTTCGCAACGCATGACGCACGTCGTCCGCCGAGCCACGGCGCCAGAGGCCCGAAGCAGCCGCCGAGCACGACGACGTCGACGTCGAACATGTTCACGGCCGACGCAAGGCCGAGGCCGAGATGGCGGCCGGCAACCGACAGGCTGTCGAGGACCCGCTCGTCGCCTTCCTCGGCGCGCCGGACGAGCTCCCGGGTGAGGCTGTACGTACGGCTGCCGGAACCGGACTCGATGCCGGCCCGGCGCGCGATCGCCTCCTGGCCCGCGAAGGTCTCGAGGCAGCCGTCGGCGCCGCACTTGCACGGCGGCCCGGCCGGATCGACGGTCATGTGGCCGAACTCCGCACCGAAGCCATGCGCGCCGCGGAACAGCTCGCCGTCGACGAAGATGCCGCCGCCGACGCCGACCTCGCCGAACACGCAGACGAAATCTTCGAGCTCGCGCGCGACTCCCTGCCAGTGCTCGGCGAGTGCGGCGAGGTTCGCCTCGTTGTCCGCGCGCACGGTCAGGCCCGGCAGCCGCGCCGCCATCTCATCCGCCACGCGGATGTCCGACCAGCCGAGGTTCGGCGCCCAGGAGCAGCGTCCCCGTCTGCGACTCGACGAGGCCCGGGAGCGCGACCGCGACACCGGCCACGCACCAGATCGCTCTCCTCGATCACCTCGAGCGCCTGACCCGCCATCCGCGCCAGCCGGTCGAGAACGGGCTGCGGCTGCGCCCGCCGGTTGTCGGTGTGGACGCGGCGCTCGTAGCGAATCGTGCCCGTCAGATCCTCGACACAGACGGCCAGGTAGTCGACGTTGATCTCGAGCCCGATCGCGACGATCCGGTCTCCGAGCTCGAGCGTCTGCGCCGGCCGGCCGACGCGACCGACATGCTCGTCCTCCCCCGTCTCGCGGAGCAGATCGAGCTCGATCAGCTCACCGACGAGGCTGGAGACGGTCCCTCGGGTCAAGCCTGTCTCGGCCGCAACGCTCGCGCGCGAGCGGGGCGCGCCGTCGGCGATCTGCTTGAGCACGACTCCGAGATTCGCCCGTCGCACGGTGGTCTGATCGGCGCGCGAGTTCGGCCCCAGTGGACGCTCGAAACTCATGTGCGGACCGGCAAGTTCGGGCGTTTCGAGGTCGACACCCACAAACCCAGCGTCGGGTTTTGTATGGCCATCGCACAAATGTAACGCCTGAACCGCGGATGTCAACAAGCGGTACGCCAGAAGTCCCTCGCATTGCGAGGCTCGGCACCCATGGCTGCGCTCCCTCGTAGACTCCCGGCGTGATCGCGGACGCCCATCTCGACCTGCTCCTCGAGCTCGGCTACCGCGAGCTGCGCTTCGGCGAGAAGGGCTCGTTCGCGCGCACCTGGCTCCCCCTGCTCGAGACCGGCGGCGTCGGGCTGCAGGTGTGCCCGGTCTTCGTCGAGCTCGAGCGGCAACCCGAGGGCACGCTCCGCGAGGCACTCGGTCAGGCGACGTGCCTGCTCCGTGCCGTCCGCGAGAGCCCCGAGCGGGTCGTGCAGATCCGGAGCGCCTCGGACCTCGATGCCGTCGAGCGCGGCGAGCGGATCGGGCTGATGCTCTCGCTCGAGGGCGTCGAGCAGTTCGGCTACGAGACATGGCCCGCCGAGACGTTCTGGGAGCTCGGCATGCGCATGGCGGGGCTGACGTGGAACCGGCGCAACCCCTTCGCGGACGGCGCGGCCGAGGACGGCGGGCTCTCGCGGCTCGGCCGGGCGCTCGTCGACGAGCTCGTCGAGCTCGGCGTGATCCTCGACCTCGCCCACGCGTCGCCGGCGACGTTCGACGAGATCATCGCGCGGGCAGCCGGTGCTCCCGTGATCTGCACCCACGCGGCGTGCCGGTCGGTCAACGACCACCCCCGCAACCTCACGGACGACCAGCTGCGCTCCCTCGCCGCGGCCGGCGGACTGTTCGGCCTGATGCTGCACCCGCTCGCGATCGGGCACGAGCAGCGAACGCTCGATCGCGTCGTCGATCATCTCGAGCATGCGGTCGGCGTGGTCGGCATCGACCGCGTGTGCTTCGGCGGCGACTTCACGACGCGGCTGAGCGAGGTGCTGCCGCCGATGCCCGAGCCGGCCGACGGGCTGATGCCGGCAGGCCTGAAGGCAGGCGCCGGGATCGAGGGGCTGAAGGGGCCGGAGGACTACCCCGCCCTGCTCGGCGCGCTCGCCGGCCGGGGCTGGAGCGAAGCCGACATCGCAGCTGTCTCGTGCGACAACCTGCTCGGGTTCCTCCGCCGGTCGCTGCCCACCGGGTGAGGCCCGCGTGAGCGAGAGGCCGATCTTCATCGTCGGCTGTCCGCGCAGCGGCACGACGGTGCTACGCGATCTGCTGCGCTCGCACCCTCGGCTCACGTTCCCGCGCGAGTCGGGTGGGCTCGCAGCCAGGGAAAGCCGCGCTGGGGTGACAAGACACCGCAGCACGTGCTCGCGATCCCGCTCCTCGCACGGCTCTTTCCCGACGCCCAGTTCGTCCACATCCTGCGCGACGGCCGCGATGTGGCGCTGTCGCTCGCCGGGCAGCTCTGGGGTCAGAAGAGCGCCTTCACGGCGGCACGGTACTGGCGCCGGTGCGTCGAGGCGGGACTCGAGGACGGCAGGGCGCTCGGAGCCGGGCGCTACCACGAGCTCACCTACGAGGAGCTGCTCGCGACGCCCGAGCGGGAACGGTGGGAGTGGCGCGACCGCGCCGGCCTCGTCCACTGGCGGCTGACGGCGTGGGACCGACTGCCGCGGGCGCGAACGTCCTGCCTGCGGACGCGATCGCGGGTGCTGAAGCGGCTCGGCCGGACCGCCGCACCCTGACGGCGGAGATTGTCAGAGCGCAGCGCCGCCGTCGGCCAGGAGCGTCGCGCCGTTCACGTACGCCGCGTCGTCGGAGAGGAGCCACGCGACGAGCGCGGCGATCTCCTCCGGCCGCCCGAGCCGGCCCGCCGGGATCTCGGCTGCGAGCTCGTCGATCCGGTCGCCTGCCAGCTCGCGGACGGTCTCGCCGTCGATCGTGCCGGGAGCGACCGCGTTGACGGTGACGCCTGCGGGCGCCAGCGTCGCGGCTGCCCGGCGCGTGAGCGCGATGAGCCCGGCCTTCGAGGTCGCGTAGTGGGCTCCCGTGACGCCACGGCCGCGGAACGCGGAGTCGGACGCGATGTTGACGATCCGCCCCGCTCCGCGGTCACGCAGGTGCGGTCCGACGGCGCGGATCCCGAGGAACGGGCCGCGCAGGTTCGTCGCCAGCACGTCGTCCCACTCCTCCGGCTCGATCTCGAAGAGGTCGCGAACGACGGTGCGAGCAGCGCCGTTGACGAGGGCGCCGAGATCGCCTGCCTCGTGGGCGGCAGCGACGGCGCGTGCCCAGGCATCGGGGTCGCGCACGTCCATCGCGATCGGGACAGCGTTGCTCCCGAGCTCGCCGGCAAGAGCGTCGACGCCGGCGCCGTCGAGGTCGCCGAGGACGACCGTCCACCCATCACCGTGGAGCCGCCGCGCGATCGCCGCGCCGATGCCCCGGCCGGCGCCGGTGACGATCGCGACCGTCACTCGAGCAGGCTCGCGCCGATCGCACCGCCAAGGTCACCGAGCTCGGCGAGCCGGAACTCGGGAGGCTCGCGGAAGAACGTGTGCTCGTTCGCGGCGGCCTCGATCCGGGCGAGCCAGTCGGGGCCGAGCCGCTCGCCGATGCCGCCGCCGATGATCACGGCCTCGACGTCGAGCAGCGTCACCGCCGAGCCGATCCCGACGCCGAGCGCCTGGACGGCGCGGAGCACGAGCTCCTCCGCGAGCTCGTCGCCCGCCTGCAGCGCGCGCAGCCAGACGCCGCTCGTGAGCCGGTCGCGCCCGCGCTTCTCCATCAGCTCGAACAGCACCGTCGGGCGCTCCTTGGCGAGCTCGCGGGCCCGCTCCTCGAGCGCCCAGCGGCCGGCGTATGCCTCGACGCAACCCTCGAGGCCACAGTTGCAACGGCGGCCGCCGGGCTTCGAGCAGACGTGCCCGATCTCGCCGGCCGAGCCACGGCCCGTGAGCTTCCGGCCGTCCATCACGATGCCACCGCCGACGCCCGTGCCCCAGAACACGCCCAGGAACGAGTCGAGCCCGCGACCGGCACCGAAGCGATGCTCGGCATCGACCGCCACGTTGACGTCGTTCCCGATCCGGACCGGCCTCCCCAGCTCCTCGGCGAGCGTCGGGCCGAGCGGGAAGGGCGCGTCCCAGCCCTCGATGTTCGCCACCTGAAGCACGCTGCCCGTCTCGACGTCGATCGAACCCGGCGCGCCGACGCCGATGCCGGCGAGGCCCATCGGCTCGACACCGGCGTCGTCGAGCGCCGCGCGCAGCGCCTCGGCCAGCTCGAAGACGACCGCCTCCGGACCGCCCTTGCGGGGTGTCTCCCGGCGCGCCTTGCCGAGCACCATCGACTCGCCGTTCGTCACGACCGCCTGGATCTTCGTCCCACCGAGGTCGAGCCCGCCCTTCATCCGCGTCACGACAGCCATCGCACGACCTCGTCGATCGGCTTGCGGTTCGCCCGCCCACTCCATTCCTCGACCGTGTGCAGCTCGGCGTCGCGGGGCCGCTCCGGCAGCCCGAAGGAGAGGACGATCACCGGAACCTCGTCCTCGTCCGCGTTCAGCACGGTCCGTGCCAGCTCGCGGTCGGTGATCCCGTTCGGGCAGGAGGCAAGCCCGAGGGCCCAGGCGGCGAGCAGCATGCTCTGCGCCGCGCGACCCGCGTCGAACAGCACCGGCCCCTTCCCCTGCACGAGAACCGCAACCACGAGCCCTGCGCCCAACACGTTCTCCGGCACGGACACGGCGCGCGCGAGCTCCTCGATCCGCGCCCGGCTCGTCGGCACGACGAACGTCCACGGCTGCGCGTTCCTGGACGACCCGGAAAGCCGCCCCGCGTCGAGCACGCGCCCCGTCAAGCTCCGCGGGCAGCGTCTCCGGCAGCGTGCGCCGCTCGTCGCGACGGCTGGCGATCGCGAGCAGCGTGTCCATGCCGACCACCCTACCGCCGCTCGCGCACCGCCACCGAGACCGCCCGCGGGATCTAAGCTGCGTGGCGATGGCGCAGCCGGTCGACCAGGAGACGGTGAGCCTCCTCCGCTGGCTCCGCACGGCAGCTGCGGCAGCCGACGCCGGAGCGCGAGCACCTCGAGGCGGCGGTGGCGAACGACGACCCGCAGGAGGCGCGGCGGCTGCTCCGCCAGTACGACTTCGGCGACGCGCAGCGCCGGCACGTCGAGGGCCTGATCGACCGCTGGGAGAAGAAGGTGCGAGAAGCCGTGGCCCGCGCTGAGAACGAGGCGCTCGTCCGCCAGATCTTCGGGGCCTTCGCACAGAAGCGCGGCTTCGCGCTGCGCAACGTCTTCGCCGAGGACGCGACGTGGGTCGTGCCGGGCAGCGGCTCGATGGCCGGGACGTTCGTCGGCCGCGAGCAGATCTTCGCCTTCCTCGGGCGGCTCCCGAAGGAGACGGGCGGCACCTACTCGTCGGCCCTGATCGACGTGCTCGCTTCGGACGACCGCGCCGCGGCGTTGTACCGCGCGAGCGGCGAGCGCAACGGCCGTCGGCTCGAGCTCGATCAGGTGCTGCTCTTCCGGATCGAGAACGGGCTCGTGCAGGAGGTGCTCGCGCTGCCGAGCGACCCCGCCGAGTTCGACCGTTTCTGGGGCTGAGCGGCGCGTCCGGACGCCGTGCGGACGTCTCCCCACGCGCGTCCGAAAACGCCAAGGGAGTCTCCCGGAGGGAGACTCCCTTCGTGACGTCTTCGTGACGATGTGTCCACAGGTGGCAGTCTGCGAGCCAATTTCCGCCGATTGTAGAATTGTGTAACAATCTGGCATGGCTCGGACCCAGGTTCTGATCGCGGCGATCCTCTTCGGCACCACCGGTACCGCCCAGGCGCTCGGGCCGGACAGCTCGACGCCGCTGACCGTGGGGGCGAGCAGGATCCTCGTCGGCGGCAGCATCCTCGCCGTGATGGCCCTCGCGTCGGGTGGCTTCCGGGGACGGTGGCCCGTCGGCCACGTCCTCCTCGCCGGCGCGGGCGTCGCCGTGTACCAGCTCGCGTTCTTCCAGGCCGTCGCCGACACGGGCGTGGCGGTCGGTGCGATCGTCGCGATCGGTTCGGGTCCGGTCTTTGCAGGGATCCTCGAGCGTGTCCTCGACGGCGTCTGGCCGGGACGCACCTGGCTCATTGCGACCGCGCTCGCGACGGCCGGCGTGGTGGTGCTCTCGCTCGCCTCGGCAACCGACGCCTCGCTGTCGGCGACCGGGATCGCGCTCGCGCTCGTCTCCGGTCTCGGCTACGCGACCTACACGATCGTGGCGAAGCGCCTGCTTCGGCTCGGCCACACCCCCGTCGCGGTGATGGGGGCATCGTTCGGCCTCGGCGCCGTGCTGCTTCTCCCCGTGCTCCTCCTCGGCGACACGGCCTGGCTGCACACGCCAGACGGTCTCGCCCTCGCGCTCTACCTCGGCATCGTTCCGACGGCGCTCGCGTACTCGCTGTTCGCACGCGGCCTCCGCAGCCTCGACGCATCCGAGGTGACGACGCTGGTGCTCGCCGAGCCGCTCACCGCCACGGTGCTCGGCGTGGTCGTCCTGGGCGAGCGCGTCGGCGTCGGCGGGGTGCTCGGTGCCGTCCTCATCCTGGCCGGGCTCGCCGTCCTCGCCCTCCCGCGGCCGAGGCTGCAAGACGCGACGGCGGGGACTGCCTCATGACGGGGACACTCAGGCGCGTCTCCGTGGTCGACGAGCTCACCGGTGTCCTTCGCGACCGCATCCTCGACGGAGACCTCACCCCGGGAACGCCGCTGCGGGAGACGGATCTCGCCCAGGCGTATGCGGTATCACGGCACACGCTGCGGGCTGCGCTCCGCGAGCTTGCCGTCGAGGGACTCGTCAGGATCGAGCCGAATCGCGGTGCCTCGGTCGCCCGGCTCGACGAGGCCGACGTCCAGGGCCTCTACGAGCTCCGCGCCGCCCTCGAGCTCGAGGCGGCTCACCTGGCGCTCGAACGGCACGACGGTCGACTGCCACGCGAGGTCGTCGACGCGGTCGCCCGCCTGACGGAGACCTGCCGGGGCAGCAGTCCGTCGTGGCACGCGGTCGCGGCGGCTCACGCCACGGTGCACGGCGCGATCGTCTCAGCCGCAGGGTCGCGACGGATCGAGGCGAGCTACGCGGCTCTCGCCCGCGAGCTGCAGCTCTTCCTCGTGCAGCTGCAGCCGGTCTGGTCGCTCGACCGGATGGTCACCCATCACGAGGCGCTGATCGTCGAGCTGGAGCAGGAGGGCCCACCGGCGCTCAGACGCCATCTGCAGGACGGCGCCGACGCGGTGCTCGGCGCGGCACGCGACCGTAAACCCGCCTAGGCGCCCCAGCTGTCGTCGCGCCCGCTGCTGCCGAGCGACTCGATCACGATCTCGAGCAGCCGCCCCGACGAGAGCACGTGCTCGCGGGCGAGGAGCCGCGCCCCCGCCGAGCTGCCGGCCGCGATCGCATCGCGGATGGCGCGGTGCTGGAGATCGTTCTTCGCGTACAGCTCGTCGAGCTCGACCCGCGCGCTCCAGACCCGATCGCCGATGAACGTCCGGCGCGCGCTCTTCGCGAGCCGCTCCACGAACGGCATCGCGGCGACGCCGTAGATCACGTCGTGAAAGGCGTAGTTCGCCTGCATCCACTCGACGAAGAGCGGCGACTCGCTCGCGAGGCCGTGCCGCGCCTGCTCGCGCAGCTCGAGGGTCAGCGCCGAGAAGCGCTCCTCGGCGGCATCGAGCGCCTCGAGGTCGGCCGCCGTCATCCGCGGCGTCGCGACCTCCGTCGCGAGCGACTCGAGCTCGGCCCGCACGAGGTACGCCTCACGCAGCTCCGCCGGCGAGACGGAGCGCACGCGCACGCCCCGGTTCGGCTCGAACGACACGAGCCCGAGGGCCGCAAGCCGCCGCAGCGCCTCGCGCACCGGCGTCCGCGAGACCTCGAAGCGCTCCGAGAGCTGCTCCTGGCGCAGCACGGTGCCGGGCGCGATCAGTCCGCCCACGATCTCGTCCTCGAGCACCCGGGCGATGTCGTCCGCCTTCGTCGAGAGCAGGGTGGACACGGCCGCAGTGTACGTTCGGCATCCAGAAATCACAATTCTTGGATCCGAAATAGCCAAGATATGGCCTTTGCGCCCACGTAACGGCTCATGTAGGATCCAAGATGACCAAACCTGGATCCAAGAGGAGGCACCACCATGAGCCCGGCAGACACCATCGAGCGTCCCTACAGCGAGGCCGATGTCGAGCGTCTGCGCGGCTCGGTCACGATCGAGCACACGCTTGCGCGCCTCGGCGCGGAGCGGCTGCGCCAACTGCTCGCCGAGGACGAGTGGGTGCCGGCGCTCGGTGCGATGACGGGCGGCCAGGCCGTGCAGATGGTCAAGGCGGGCCTCAAGGCGATCTACCTCTCCGGCTGGCAGGTCGCAGCCGACGCGAACCTCTCGGGCAACACCTATCCCGACCAGAGCCTCTACCCCGCGAACAGCGCGCCGGCGCTCGTCAAGCGCATCAACAGCGCGCTCCTGCGGGCCGACCAGATCACGCACGCCGAGGGCGACGACTCGGACGTCCACTGGCTGGCGCCGATCGTGGCCGACGCCGAGGCCGGATTCGGCGGCCCGCTCAACGCCTACGAGATCATGAAGTCGTTCATCGAGGCCGGTGCGGCGGCGGTGCACTTCGAGGACCAGCTCTCCTCGGAGAAGAAGTGCGGCCACCTCGGCGGCAAGGTGCTCGTTCCCACCGCGCAGCACATCCGCACGCTCGTCGCGGCGCGGCTCGCCGCGGACGTCTGCAACGTGCCGACGCTGATCGTGGCGCGCACCGATGCTCTCTCCGCCTCGCTGCTGACGAGCGACATCGACGAGATCGACCGCCAGTTCTGCACCGGCGAGCGCACGCCGGAGGGCTTCTTCCGCGTCCGCGACGGCATCGACGCCGCGATCGCCCGCGGTCTCGCCTATGCCCCCTACTCCGACCTGATCTGGTGCGAGACGTCGACGCCCGACATGGCCGAGGCGGAGAAGTTCGCCGCCGCGATCCACGAGCAGTTCCCCGGCAAGCTCCTCGCCTACAACTGCTCGCCGTCGTTCAACTGGCGCAAGCACCTGAGCGACACTCAGATCGAGTCGTTCCAGCGGGATCTCGCCGCACTCGGCTACCGCTTCCAGTTCATCACGCTCGCCGGCTTCCACGCCGTCAACCTGTCGATGTTCGAGCTCGCCCGCGGCTACGGCCAGGAGGCGATGCCCGCGTACGTGCGGCTCCAGGAGCGGGAGTTCGAGCTCGAGGACGAGGGCTACACCGCCACGCGCCACCAGCGCGAGGTCGGCGCCGGCTACTTCGACGAGGTGCTGCAGGCGATCACCGGCGGCACCAGCTCGACGCTCGCCCTCAAGGGCTCGACCGAGGAGGAGCAGTTCGAGACCGAGACGGCGGTCGGCGCGCACTGATTCTCGGCGGCTTGGCCCCGGCCGGTCGATGACGCAGACCCCTGTATCGTGGCGCGGCGTGAGCGACGACGTCCTCGAAGCACGTCCGCCCGATGTGTCGACCGCCCTTGCGGCCGACGATCGCCCGCTCGATCTTCGGCGTCGAGGGCGACGCGACGCCGCTCGACGGAGAGCGCGACCGCAACTTCCGCATCGACGGGGAGGGCGGCTCGTTCGTGCTCAAGGTCGGCAACCCGGCCGACGCCGCGGGCACGGTCGAGATGCAGGTGCTCGCGATGGAGCACGCGCTGACGGCCGACCCCGGGCTGCCCATCGCCCATCCGCGCCGCACGGTCGACGGCCGGCCGACAGGCTCCGTCGCAATCGACGGCGTGGAGCACGCCGTTCAGCTCGTCGCGTTCATCGACGGCGACGCCTTGCCGCCCGGCCCTGCAACTCCCACCACGCGCCGCTCGATCGGTGCCGCCGTGGCGCGTCTCGACCAGGCGCTCGCCGGGTTCTCCCACCCACTCGCGCACCGCTCCCTGCTCTGGGACGTCGCCCAGCTGCCCGAGCTCCGTCCCAAGCTCACCCACCTCGAGCCGGAACGCCGCGGGCTCGTCGAGCGTGCCCTCGACCGCTACGAGGACGTCGTCGAGCCTGCGCTCGCGTTCGTCCCCCTCTCCACGATCCACGGGGACGTCAACCCCGGCAACCTTCTCGTCTGCCGGGACGACGCGGAGCGCGTCGCGGGCATCGTCGACTTCGGCGATCTCGTCCACACGCGGACGGTGATCGATCCTGCGATCGCCGCCGCCTACCAGGCCTTCGGCAGCGCCCACCCGCTCGACCCGCTCGTCGAGGTCGTGACGGCGTACCACGCGATCAGGCCGCTCTCCGCTGCCGAGCTTCGGCTCGTCCCCGAGCTCGCAGCGGCGCGCATGGCCCAGTCGCTCCTCATCTCGGCCTGGCGCGCCGAGCTGCACCCCGACAACGTCGACTACATCCTCGCCGACGCCGACGGACTGCTTCGCCACGCTCGCGCTGCTCGACGAGCACGATCCGGCGGCGCTGGCGGCCTCGCTGGCCGAGGCGTGCGGCGTCCGGTCGCAGCCGCCCGGCAACCTCGCGGAGAGCCTGTCGCTGCGTTCTGCCCGGCTCGGGCCGGCGCTCTCGCTGAGCTACGACGAGCCCGTCCGCCTCGTGTCCGGGCGACGGCGTCTGGCTCACCGATGCCGACGGCAACCGGCTGCTCGACGCGTACAACAACGTGCCGCACGTCGGCCACGCCCACCCGCGGTGACCGCGGCGCTTGCCGCTCAGGCGCGACGGCTGACGACGAACACGCGCTACCTCGTCGACGAGGTCGCGGTCTACGCCGACCGGCTGGCAGCGCTGCTCCCCGACGAGCTCTCGGTCGTCATGTTCGTCAACTCCGGCAGCGAGGCGAACGACGTCGCGATCCAGATCGCCCGCGCCGTCACGGGCAACCGCGGCGCGGTGATCACCGAGCACGCCTACCACGGCACCACCGCCGCAACAGCCGCACTCTCGCCGGAGGAGCTCGGCGCGGCCGCGCTCGAGCCGTGGGTAGCGCGGATCGGCGGCGCGGCCACGCTCGGCTCACCTGACGCCGCCGCCCTCGTCGGCACCGAGGTCGACGGCGCCTTCGCGCAGCTGCGCGAGGCAGGTCACGGACCGGCGTTCCTGATCTGCGACGACGTCTTCTCGAGCGACGGCATCTTCACCGTCCCGCCCGGCTACCTCGTCGCCGCCTACGCCCGAGCCCGTGCCGCCGGCGCGCTCTGCATCGCCGACGAGGTCCAGGCCGGCTTCGGCCGGGTCGGGGAGGCGTTCTGGGGCTTTGCCCAGGACGGCGTCGTGCCGGACATCGTCACCCTCGGCAAGCCGATGGGGAACGGGCACCCGATGGGCGCTGTCGTCACGACGCCGGCGATCGCGGCCGAGTTCGCGGCGCGCTGGCACTTCTTCTCGACCTTCGCAGGCTCGCCGGTTGCGGCAGCCGTCGGCTCGGCCGTGCTCGACGTGATCGAGCGCGAGCGGCTCGCGGAGCAGGCAGAGCGCGTCGGCGCCCACCTCCGCGCGCGCCTCACCGAGGTTGCGGCGATGCAGCCCGCGATCCGGCAGGTGCGCGGCCCCGGCCTCTTCGTCGGCGTCGAGCTCGATTGCGACGCGCCGGGCCGGGAGCAGATCGGCAGACGCGTCGCGAACGGCCTCCGCCGGCGGGGCATCCTCGTCGGCGCCACCGGGCCGCGGCAGAACGTGATCAAGATCCGTCCACCGCTCGTCTTCACCGAAGCACATGCCGATCGAGTCGCCGCTGCGCTCGACGTGACCCTCGCTACCGAAATGGGATGATGCCGCGATGATCGACACGACACGACGTTCTCACCGACGAGGCCCGCAGCTTCCTGGACGACCTCCAGCGCGACGTTCGGCGCGCGCCGGCTCGAGCTCCTCGCGCGCCGCAAGGACCGGCTCGAGCGGCTCCACGGCGGCGAGCTTCCCGACTTCCTGCCCGAGACGGCCGAGATCCGTGCCGGCGACTGGCGCGTTGCGCCGACGCCCGCCGAGATCGCCGACCGGCGCGTCGAGATCACGGGGCCGGTCGACCGGAAGATGGTGATCAACGCGCTCAACTCGGGCGCGAAGGTGTTCATGGCCGACTTCGAGGACTCGAACTCGCCGACCTGGTTCAACTGCATCGACGGCCAGCGCAACCTGACCGACGCGCTCGAGCGCACGATCTCGCTCGACACGGGCGAGAAGCAGTACGCGCTCGGGGACAACCCCGCGGTGCTGTTCGTGCGGCCGCGCGGCTGGCACCTCGAGGAGCGCCACTACCTGGTCGACGGGGAGCCGATGTCCGGGTCGCTGTTCGACTTCGGCCTCTACTTCTTCCGCAACCACGGCCGCAACGGCCGCTACTTCTACCTCCCCAAGCTCGAGTCGCACCTCGAGGCGCGCCTCTGGAACGACGTCTTCGTCTGGTCGCAGGAGCGGCTCGGCGTGCCGCAGGGAACGATCAAGGCGACCGTCCTGATCGAGACGATCCTGGCCGCGTTCGAGATGGACGAGATCCTCTACGAGCTGCGCGAGCACTCGGCCGGGCTGAACGCCGGCCGCTGGGACTACATCTTCAGCGTGATCAAGAAGCTCGGCCACCGGCCCGAGATGGTGCTGCCGGATCGCAGCGCCGTGACGATGGCGGTGCCGTTCATGCGCTCCTACTGCGAGCTGCTCGTCAAGACCTGCCACCACCGCGGCGCCTTCGCGATGGGCGGGATGGCGGCATTCATCCCGTCGCGCCGCGACGCTGAGGTGAACGAGATCGCGCTGGCGAAGGTGCGCGAGGACAAGGAGCGCGAGGCCTCGCAGGGATTCGACGGCACCTGGGTCGCCCACCCCGATCTCGTCCCGACCGCCTACGAGGCGTTCGACGCCGTCCTCGGCGACCGGCCGAACCAGATCGACCGGCAGCGCGACGATGTCACCGTCACCGCAGCCGATCTCCTCGACGTCGCGGCGACCCCGGGCGAGGCGACCGAGGACGGGCTCCGCAACAACGTCTCGGTCGGGATCCAGTACCTCGCCGCCTGGCTCCAGGGCTCCGGCGCGGTCGCGATCAACAACCTGATGGAGGACGCGGCGACGGCGGAGATCAGCCGCTCCCAGATCTGGCAGTGGCTCCACCACGACCGCTTCAGCGCCGACGACGTCACGCGGATCACCGGCGAGGAGATGGGCTCGCTCGGCGCCGGGCTACGACGAGGCGCGGGCGATCTTCGAGAGCATCGCCACGCGGCCCGACTACGTCGAGTTCCTCACCCTCCCCGCGTACGACCAGCTCGTCGCGGACGAGATCGACGCCTGATCAGGCGGGCGGCCGCTCGAACAGCGCCGCCTGCCCCTGCCCGACGCCGACGCAGAGCGTGGCGAGCCCGTAGCGACCGTTCCGGCGGCGCAGCTCGTGGAGCAGCGAGACGACGAGCCGTGCACCCGACATGCCGAGCGGATGGCCCATCGCGATCGCGCCGCCGTTGACGTTGACGAGCTCGGGATCGATCCCGAGCTCCCGGATCACGGCGACGCTCTGCGACGCGAACGCCTCGTTGAGCTCGACGAGGTCGACATCACCGATCCCGATCTTCGCGCGGCCGAGCAGCTTCCGGACCGCCGGAACAGGGCCGATTCCCATCACGGCCGGATCGACGCCCGTAACGGCGGAGCCGGCGAAGATCCCGAGAGGCACGACGCCGAGCTCCGCGGCCTTCTCCTCGCTCGCGATCACGAGCGCCGCTGCGCCGTCGTTGATGCCGCTCGAGTTCCCCGCCGTCACCGTCCCGCCGGCGCGAAACGCCGGCCGTAGGCTCGCTAGCTTCTCGACGGTCGTCCCCGGCCGCGGATGCTCGTCGGCCGTCAGCTCCCCGGCCGGCACGAGCTCGTCGGCGAACCGGCCCGCCTCCTGCGCCGCTGCCCAGCGCGCCTGCGACTGCGCCGCGAACGCGTCCTGATCCTCGCGAGAGACGCCCCAGCGATCGGCGACGTTCTCGGCCGTCTCCCCCATCGACTCGCGCGAGTACCGCTCCTCGTAGCGCGGGTTGACGAACCGCCAGCCGAGCGTCGTGTCGTGGAGCACGCGGTCGCCGCGCGCGAACGGCGCATCCGGCTTCGGCGTCACGAGCGGCGCGCGGGTCATCGACTCGACACCGCCCGCAACGAAGAGATCGCCGTCCCCGGCGACGACGGCATGGCAGGCGCCGACGACTGCCGCGAGGCCCGAGGCGCAGAGGCGGTTGACGGTGACGCCGCCGACGGAATCGGGCAGACCCGCAAGCAACGCAGCGAAGCGCGCCACGTTCCGGTTGTCCTCGCCCGCCTGGTTGGCGCACCCGAGCCAGACGTCCTCGATCTGCTCCGCGGGCACGCCCGCGCGAGCAACCGCCTCGGCAATGGCAATCGCCGCAAGATCGTCGGGCCGCACCGCCGCCAGCCCACCGCCGTAGCGGCCGATCGGCGTGCGTACCGCCGAGAGGATCACGGCTCGGGTCATCGCGCCGCAGCTCGGCTCAGGGGCAGATCGGCGCGGTACAGCTCGAGCAGCTCGCGCACGGTGCGGGCAGGCGTACCGGTGAGCTCCTCGAAGTCGCGGCTGACGACATCCGCCTCGCCACGCGAGACGCCGTCGTAGTACGAGATCCCCGCCTCGATCGACCACTCCGGGCGTCCGACCGAGCGCCGGTACGCGATCCAGTCCTCGCGGTCGAGCGGCTCGTAGCGGTAGTCGTCGCCGGTGAGATCCGTCGCAAGGGCGGCGAGCTCTCGGAGGCTGACGGCGTCGGGCGTCGTGATCGTGACGCGATCGCGATCGTCGTACGCCTCGTCGGCGAGGAGCACGGCGATCGCCTGGCCGAGCTCGGGGCGGTACGAGAAGCTGATCCGCCCCTCCCCGCCCGAGCCCGTGATCCGGCCGTCGGGATCGAACCAGCTCGCGATCTCGTCGCCGTACATTCCGTTACGCACGGCACTCCAGCTGAGCCCCGAATCGCGCAGCATCGTTTCCGTCGCGCCATGCGAGCGAGCGTGGCTGAACGACGCGTTCGCCCCCGCGCCGATGAAGGACAGGTACACGACGTGCCCGACGCGACGTCGGACTGCCTCGTCGATGAACGCGCGGTGCAACTCGAGCCGGCGGTCGTAGGCCTGGTGCATCGAGACCATGAAGACCCGGTCGCCGGGCTCGAGCGCGCCGGCGAGCGATTCCCGATCCTCGTAGCTCGCGACGGCAACCTCGGCCGCGGGCAGATCGGGCGCCCGCTGCGGATCCCGGACGACCATGCGGAACGGCACCCCGAGCGCCGCAAGCTCCCGGGCGACGTAGCCGCCGACGACACCCGTCACGCCCGTGACGACGATCGTCATCGCCACGTCTCGCGGAAGTCGGCACCCACGGCGCGATGATATGCGAGGTGCGCGGCTTAGCCGGCGGCAGAGGGAGCGGCCGTCATGCGATGATTGACCGATGAGAGCGGCATTCGTCGGCGGCTCGTCGGGCATCGGCCTCGCTGCGGCGCGGCTTGCCGTCGATGCCGGCTGGGACGTCGTGATCCTCAGCCGCGATCCCGGGTCGCGCCGACATCGACGCCGAGCGAATCGCCCTCGACATTGCGGACGAAGCGGCCGTGCGCGAGACCTTCGCCGCGCTCGGCCCGGTCGACCATCTCGTCCTCTCCCCCGTCGCACGGGCCGGCGGGCCTGCCAAGTCGATCGACCTGGCTGCCGCGCGCACGGCCTTCGAGACGAAGTTCTGGGGACCGTTCGCGGCCGTCCAGGCTGCGGAGGTTCGGGAGTCGATCGTCTTCGTCACAGGCGTCGCAGCAGCGACCCCGATGCGCGGCGGCTCCGCCACGGCGGCGGTGAACGGCGCCCTCGAGGCCCTCGTCCGCACCCTCGCGGTCGAGCTCGCGCCGGTGCGGGTCAACGCCGTCTCGCCGGGCATCATCGCGACGCCGACGTGGGACGGGATGGCCGCCGAGTGACCGCGATGCGATGTTCGACCGGTTCGCCGGAGCGCTCCCCGCCGGACGCGTCGGTGCGGCCGAAGAGATCGCCGCGGCGATCTGGCTCCTCCTGACGAACGCATTCGTGACCGGAATCGTGCTGCCGGTCGACGGCGGCCACCGGCTCGCCGCCCCCTGACGATGCGCGCGATCCGCGTCGACGGAGCCGACGCGTTCCTCGCGCTCGCCGGCCCGTTCCTGCGAGCACGCGAGGCCGAGCACAACCTGGCGCTCGGCCTGCTCGGGACGGCTGCGCACCGAGCCTCGCCTCTACGGCTTCGACCCGACGTTCGTCGTCGTCGAGGAGGCGGGCGAGGTCGTCGGCTGCCTGCTGCGGACGCCGCCGCACGGCATCGTGCTCAGCCGCTTCGAGGATCTCGAGGGAGTGGACGCCGTCGCGGCCGAGGTGATCGACATGCATCCCGGGCTGCCGGGCGCCGTCGGTCCCGTGGCAGTGACGGCCAGGTTCGCCGAGGCCTGGTCGCGCTCGACCGGAGCCCCTGCCCGGATCGCCGTGCGGGAGCGCGTCCATGCTGCCGCCGAGGTTCGCACCATCCCTCGCGCGTCCGGGCACATGCGCACCACCCGCCCGGATGACCTGCCGACCGTCGTCGCCTGGCTCCAGGCGTTTGCCGAGGAGGCACTCGACGAGACACCACACGTCGAGGATGTCGAGGCCACCTATCGCCGCAAGGAGGCCGATCCCGACGGCGCCTGGCTCGTCTGGGACGACGGCGGCCCGGTCTCACTCGCCGGCTACGGCAACCCGACGCCGAGCGGCACCCGGGTCGGGCCCGTCTACACCCCACCGGAGCACCGTGGCCGCGGCTACGCGACGTCCCTCGTGGCCGAGCTCACGGCCGAGCGGCTCGCGGCGGGCCTCGCCTTCTGCTTCCTGTTCACCAACCTCGCGAACCCGACCTCGAACGCGATCTACGCGAGGATCGGCTACGAGCCGGTCGCCGACTGGGATCAGTGGTCGTTCCTGCCGCTGGAGTGATCATCGTGCCCTGCCGATACAGGGAGGGATGTCTGCACGCTTCGCCCTCACGATCGGCCTGACGATCGCAGCGGTCGCCTTCGGCGGCTGGCGAATGCTCGTACCGGGCAGCGAGGTGGCATCGTCGGGCGTGTCCGACGACGTCTCGGCGCTCATCTCGACGACGCTGAAGGCCTCCTTCACGGGCGCCCAGGCGAGTCTCGACGCCCAGCGCATCGCCACCGGCTCGTACGCCGGCGCGGTCGTGCAGCCGCCGATCACGCTCGTCCGTGCCGACGCCACGACGTACTGCATTCAGCTCCAGCAGGGAGCGGTGCTGCAGCATCTCGTCGGGCCTGGCGGCACCCCGGTTCCCGGCGCCTGCTGACGGCGGCTGCCGCTGGTTGAGTATTAAGGCTCCGCGAAGTCGGGCAGCGGCGCCAAACCGGCACGGCATCCGGTCGTCTCCTTTCTTTGCGTGACTGCTGACTCGACGACGAACTCGGAGGAGACGATCGACGCCGCGATGACCGGCGCGGCTGCGCGTCGCCGCGTGCGCGGCGGGTGGGCGTGGCTCGCCGGGGCCGACAGCTCGGTGCTTCGGATGGTGCCGAGCGAGGCGAGCTTCCTCGGCGGGCTCGGCATGTGGGTCGCGGGGATGGCGGTCGTCAGCGGCTTCGGGATGACGGTCGCCGCCAGCCAGTGGTGGAGCACGTCGATCACGAGCGTGCTGTGGGTGCTTCCGCTCTGGGCAGTCCTCTACTGCCTGATCGAGCGCCTCGTCCTGAAGAGCTTCGGCACGAGCTGGGCCTGGAACCTCGGCCTCCTGCTTCCGCGCCTGCTGCTCTCGCTCGCGATCGCGCTCGTCGTCGGTCTGCCGATGGCTCAGGTGATCTACAGCGGGTCGATCAACGACGAGCTCAGCAAGACGACGACGACCCGGATCCACGAGGCGACGAACCAGATCACACGCACCTACGACGCGAAGATTGCGACGGCGCAGAAGGAGATCGCGGCGGCGCAGGCCAAAGAGGCGCGCCTCCAGAAGCAGGTGACGAACAGCCGGTTCCTCGCTGACTGCGAGGCCGGCCTCGCGAGCTGTTCGCAGACCCACAAGGTCGGCCGCGGCCCGTACTACCAGCGCGACGCCAGCCGGGCGGCTGCCGCTGCAGCAGAGTTGAAGCGCGCGCGGCCCCAGATCGCGGCGACGATCGTCGGCGAACCAACGCAAGATCGCGGTCTGGCAGGCGGCCGAGAGCCGGTCAGATCGCGAACCGCGTCGCGGCGATCAAGGCCGACCGAGACTTCCTCGCGCGCCAGGCGGCGCTCGAGCGCGTCGAGAAGGCCAGCCCCGCCGTGAAGAAGTACGTCGAGTTCTTCCTCGTGTTCCTCATCGCGCTCGACCTCGTCGCGCTGATGATCAAGCTCACCCATCTCTTCAGCACCGGCGGCGCGTACGAGCGGAGCGCGGCCGCACTGCGGGCGAACGAGCTCGTCGAGGTGCATCGGCTGCAGCAGCGTGCCGTCGTCCTCACGCGCCGCATCACGCTCGAGGCGCAAGCCGAGCAGGAAGCCGACGAGCACAGGATTCGGGGGCGAGCCCCGGCGCGTCCGAGATCGCACCGGATGAACGGCCGCAGAACGAACGCTCGAGCCGCCCGTCGTTGCTCGGCGGACCGGCGACTGCCATCCCGCTCGGCGACTGACCTCGGCGCCAGGCTGCGCCGGGGCAGGCCCGTCTAGTCCCAGAAGCCTGCGTGCACCGCTGACGCCTGCTCGACGAGGTGCGGCCCGCTGACCTCGACCCGCCGCCCACCGCGCTCGAAGACCTCGCGGCACGAGAGCCGCAGGTCCTCGGTCGGATCCTCCACGATCGCCGCCAGCGTGTCGCTCCCGAGCGCGTAGACGACGCGCGCGATCCCGGACCAGTAGATGGCGCCGGCACACATCGCGCATGGCTCGGTGCTCGTGTAGAGCGTCGCGCCCTCGAGGCCGCGCTCCCCGAGCTCGATGCTCGCGGCCCGCACGGCGTTGAGCTCGGCGTGGCCCGTGACGTCGTGCCCGGTGACGACCGTGTTCTCGGCCTCGAAGACACGCTCTCCCGCTGCGTCGACGATCAGCGATCCGAACGGATGGTTCCCTGCCGTCCGGGCCGACGCAGCGAGCTCGATCGTGCGCAGCAGAAGCTGCTCGTCGGCGGAGTCGAGGGCCATCGATCGAACTCTAGCCCGGTGGGTCTGGGCTCAGGCCACCCGCACGGCGGCGTTCTCGCGCGACACCACGCCGACGAGTGCCGCGACGCACCGCGGATCGAACTCGACCCCGGACTCCTCCTGGAGCAGCGCCAGTGCCTTGCTGTTCGACCAGGCGGCGCGGTAGACCCGCGGCGAGACGAGAGCGTCGTAGACATCGCAGACGGCCAGGATCCGCGTCTCGAGATCGAGCTCCGTCCCACTCAGGCCGCGCGGATAGCCGCTGCCGTCGAGCCGCTCGTGATGGTCGAGGACGAGACGTCCGACCCGATCGTCGAAGCCGCCGAGCTCGGCGAGGAGCTCCCGTCCCTGTTGGGGGTGCTGCTTGACGACCTCGAACTCGTCGTCGTCGAGCGGGCCTGGCTTTTGCAGGATCGAGCTCGGGACCGAGAGCTTCCCCACGTCGTGCAGGAGACCGCCGATCGCCAGGTCGCGAAGGCGTGCCCCCGAGAGCCCGAGCGCCTCACCCACCTCGACGGCGAGCGCGGCGACGCGACGCGTGTGCTCCTCGGTCGAGCTGTCCTTCTCGGCGAGCCGCACCATGATCGCGCGCACGCGGGCACCGAGGAATGCCTCCTCGGCCGACACGACCTCGGAGGCCCGAAGATCGCCGACGAGCGGCCGCGACTGGCTGCCGCGGCGGAGGTCGTAGGCAACAGACGCTCCGACGAGGCCGATCCCGACCAGCTCGAAGACGTGGCCGACCCACCAGCCGAGATCCATGAACGTCAGCGCCAGCGCGCCGAAGAGCGAGCAGGCGAGGAGCACGAGCCCGACCACGACGGCGAGATCGGCGATCCGCCGCGTGAGCAGGAAGGTGTTCGCAGCCCTGATCGCGAGCGCGCCGAAGAGGAAAGAGGCCGAGCGCGAGGAGCGCCCAGGCCGCGGGTGAGCGGGCGTCCGGCACGCTCGGCACGAGCCGCGGCACGAGCACGCCAACCAGGCTGATCGTGAGGATGATCGCGACGACAGCCGCGACGAGCGCGATCAGAATCGGAATCGAGCGGCGCTCGTTGACGACCGCCAGCGTCGAGAGGGCGAGGACGGCCGCACCGACCGGCAGCGTGGCGGCGCCTGTCAGCGCGATCACGCCGTTCTGCCCGACGAGCACGCCGGGCGTGACGAGCCCGTGCACCGCGAGGATCGCGGCCATGATCGTGAACCCTCCGGCGATGACCACCGTGCGCGCGTCGCCGCGCCGTGCTCCGATCGTCATCAAGACGAGCGCCGCCGCAGCCGCGGCCAGCGCGCTCACGCCGACGCCGTAGAAGTGCACCCACAGCGGCGGCATCACCATCACGCCGCCGAACAGCCAGAGCGCGAGAACAGGGAGCAGCGCCACCCCGACGAGGAGGCGGATCCCGGAGATCGGCAGGTGCAGCCGCATCCCGATCCGTATCGACACGATCGGGAGCGAACTCAAGCGCCGGATTCCGCTGGCCTCCCTGCGAGTGGGCCTACAGCACCGAGCGGTGGACGACCCAGGTCGTGTCGTCCGCGCGCCTCGCCTCGACCCAGAGGTCGTCGTCCCCGTCGAGCAACGTCCGGAACTCCGGCGGCAGCCGCTCGTCGCGACCGTCGACGGTCGCCGACTCCACGCCCCCGACGCGGCTGAACGTCAGCTCCTGGCCCGACGAGCCTGGCTTGACGTCGAGGGTCTCGACCTCCGTCGCGGCGGCGCCCCACTGATCGTCGGCGATCCGCCGGGCCTGGACCTCGTACGGCGTCTGCACGGTCGCCTCGATCGCGTCGGCGATCGGGAACAGGCACGGGTAGCCGCGGTTGCCGGACTGCTGGAGACGCGGGTCAGGCGACGCGAAGATGTTCATGAATTGCCGCAGCCAGTCCGCCATCGTTGACAGCATGACGGATCGCTCAGACGCGCCACCTGGCGATCTTGTCTCAGCTCGCGCTCGCCGCTGAGCCTCGAACCTGGATCTCGGCGAGCAGCGCGTTCGTCTTCTGGATCAACGGGACAATGCCCTTCGCCTCGTAGCGGTGGAGGCACTCCTCGGCAGCCCGGGTGGCCTCGTCGTAGCGTCCCGCACGCATGAGGAGCTCGGCGAGCGTGAAGCCGGCGTCGGCGAATGGCACGACCTGCTGCCCACGGGCTCGGCCGAGTGTCCCTCGAGTGAGCTCGATTGCCTCGTCGAGGTCGCCGCGTCGGGCGAGGATCCGTGCCTGGACGACGAGCGCGTCTGGATCGTCCGGGGTGTCGTCGATCTCGTTGGAGGTCGTCAGCCACTCCTCGGCTTCGTCGGTGCGTCCCTGGAGCTCGAGGGCCTCCGCGATCAGAAGCGCCTCGCTGGCCTGGTAGGTCACGTCGCCCATCTCGGCGAGCACGGCGTATGCGTGTCTCGCCTCACGCTCGGCCGCCTCGTAGTCTTCCGCCAGGATCTCGACGAGCACCGCCACGTCGGTGCTGTGGGCTCTCTGGTGGTGAAGCCCGAGCTCGTCCATGATCAAACGCGCCCTGGCGATCGTGGCGCGGGCCGTCTCGAACCGGCCGGCGAGGCCTTCGAGACCCCCGATTCTCATCAGGCAGCTCGCCTGGACAAGGCCCCTCGCGTGGCTCGATGCTTCGTCGAGGATCGCGTGGCAGCGCGCCAGCGCCGGCTCGACGGGCTCGGGCCCCCAGAGGGCGATCGCCGCAATGTGCCTGGCGATCCCCTGAGCCAGGCGCTCGTCTCCGGCGGCAAGTGCGTGCGTGAGGGCGCGCTGCTGGAGGTCAGCAGCTTCGCTCGCGGAGCCTGTGATCACACCGAGCAGCCGGAGGGCGCTCGCCGCCTCACGGTGATCCCCTGCCTCCTCGAACACGGGCACCAGCGGCTCTAGCTCACGTCGGATCGTCTGATGCTCTCGCTCGCCTCTCGTCTGGAGACGAACGGACGCCAGAGCGAGCTGTGGCCTGAGGCGCGTGACGTGCTGGTCGCTGCGCGCCGCCTGGAGAACCGTCGCTTCGAGCAACAACTCTGCCTCCGCGAGCCGGCCCGTTTCCTGCAAGGCGTCACCAAGCGCCAGCTCGAGCTCGATCCGGGCGTCGTCGTCCGCCGGGAGCAGCGCCGTCGCACGGCCGAGCAGGTTGATCGCGCCGACCATGTCGCCCCGATCGAGTGCACGCAGGCCGGCCGCGCCCAGTCGCGCAGCGGCGCGCTCGGCCAGCGCGGCGCCGGGCCGGCCCAGCTCTTCGTTGAACCGCGCGGCCTGCTCGAGGTGGTAGCCGAGCAACTCGTCGAGCTCGACGAGGCCAGCCTGGTGCTCGCCGAGCCATGCCGCGAATCGCTCGTGCAGCTCGGCCCGGGTGGCCTTCGGCAATCCGTCGTAGGCAGCGTCCCGGCTCAGCAGATGGCGGAAGCGAAAGGCTTCCTCGGAACGGAAGACGGCGGTCTCCGGGCGAATCAGCTCCTTGCGAACGAGCGCCGTCAGGCGGGACGTCAGTTCGGTCTCCTCCGGGATCAGCGCCCGTACCGCTCCCTGATGGAACGTTCGCCCTTCGACCGCGCCACACTGGAGGACGCTTCGCTCGCGCGGGTCGAGCTGGTCGAGGCGAGCCGCGAGCAGTGCCTGAATCGTCGGTGGCGTGGTCACCTCGTCGTCGCCCGACTCCTGCAACAGCGCGACCATCTCCTCCACGAACAGCGGGTTGCCTTCCGCCGCGTCCTGGACCCGTGCGTGGAGGCGCTCGTCCAGCTGCGCGAGGCTCTCGATCAGGAGCGCCGTCTCGGCAGCGGCGAGCGGTTCGAGCAGGACCGTCGTGGCGTTGACCTTGCCGCCGCCCCAACCGGTCCGGCGGTCGAGGAGATCCGGCCTCGCCATGCAGAGCAAGCAGGATCGGCGCACCGCGCGAGAGATCCGCAACGTGCTCGACGAGGTCGAGGAACGTCGCCTCACCCCAGTGGAGGTCGTCGAACATGCAGACGAGTGGTCGCTCCCGTGCGACCGCCTCGAGCTGCTTGCGGAATGCCCAGGCGATCTCCTCGCTCGAGGTGACGAGCTTCTGATTGCCGAGCAGCGCCTCGATCGTCTCGGCTGCGGCAGGATCGACGTCGGCCGCGGGGAGCTGCTTGAGAACCTCCACCACCGGCCAGTACGTGATCCCCTCGCCGTACGGAAGGCAGCGTCCTCGCACGACCAGGATGTCGTCGAGCGAGGCAAGGAACTCCGCCGACAGCCGGGACTTGCCGACGCCGGCCGCTCCGAGGACGGTGAAGAGCTGACACGCGCGCTCCGACGTCGCCCGCTCCCACACGCTCGCGAGCTGGCGCAGCTCCCGCGCGCGGCCGACCATCGTCCCGGAGGTGTTCCGAGCGAATCCCTCGGCTCCGTCGACCGATGCAGTCGGTAGGCAACAACCGGCTCGGACTTGCCCTTCAGCAACCGTGGCTCGAGCACGTCTACGGCTGCCGCGTCACGCGTCAGCCGGTACGTCTCCTCGCCGATCAGGATCTCGCCCGGCTCCGCCGCCTGCTCCAGGCGCGCAGCAACATTGACCGCGTCGCCGGTCGCAAGACGCTCCTCCGTGCCGGTCACGACCTCGCCGGTCGTCACCCCGATCCGCCCTCGAATCCCGAGCTCGGGGAACGCCTCTCTCATCTCGACCGCAGCCCGGAGCGCGCGCAGCGCGTCGTCCTCGTGCAGCACCGGCACCCCGAACACCGCCATCACCGCATCGCCGATGAACTTCTCGACCGTGCCGCCGTGATACTCGACGATCGCCTTCATCCGCTCGAAGTAGCGCGCCAGCACCAGCCGCAGCGCCTCGGGATCGAGCTTCTCACCAAGCGCTGTCGAGCCGGCGACGTCACAGAAGAGCACCGTCACCGTCTTCCGCTGCTCACCAACGAGGCGCGGCTCCGCAAGCGGAGCGGCACACGAGTCACAGAACCGGGCACCGTCGCGGTTGGCCGCGCCACAGCGTGGGCAATTCATCGGCCGAGTCTAGGCAACCCCCGTCGAGGGTGCGCGCGCAGCGCCAGGCCGGCAGTCATAGTGCCGCGTGAGCGATGAGTTCCCGGCAGACAGACGGTCATCAGACGCAGAAGCGCAGACGGAGCGCCACGACCGATGACCAAAGGAGCACTGGTATGAGAAAGCTGATCTCGCACACGATTCTCACGTTGGACGGCATTGGCACCATCGACGAGGTGGCAGGCACGATCATCGAGCTCCGAGGCGGGGAAGCAGGCGAAGACTTCTTTCGCAGGGTCGCCGACGAGGACGCGATGCTGCTCGGGCGCACGACCTACGAGGAATGGGCTGACTACTGGCCCAGCTCCACCAACGAGCCGTTCGCGAGCCACATCAACACCGTTCCCAAGTTCGTCGTCTCGCGCTCGTTGGAGGCCGTCCCGTGGGGCGAGCACGGGAACGCAACGCTCGTCGCCGGCGATCTTGCCGACGCGATCGCCGACCTGAAGCAGCAACCCGGAGGGAACATCGGCGTCCACGGCAGCCTCACGCTCGTCGAGGGCCTTCTGCAGGCGGACCTGCTCGACGAGATGCGTCTCGAGATCTACCCCGTTCTCGCTGGCAAGGGAGCACGCCTCTTCCATGACCAGCCCGCACCGAAACGGCTTCGCCTCGCCGACTCACTGATCGCGAGCAACGGCGTCGCCGTCCTGACCTACGCGCGCGCAACGTGAACCCGTAGCGTGTCCCGGTGATCATCTGGATCAACGGCGGCTTCGGCGCGGGCAAGACGACGCTCGCCGAGGAACTGCACCGACGGCTTCCGGACGCGATCGTCTATGACCCGGAAGAGGTCGGTCTCATGCTCTGGAAGTGGCTGCCGCGCGACGGCGATTTCCAGCACCTGCCGAGCTGGCGGGAGCTCGTCGTCGCGACGGGTCTCTCACTGCGGCGCCACCACGCGGACACGCTCATCGTCCCGATGTCGCTCATCCGCGACGCCTACCGGGAAGAGATTCTCGGTGGCCTCGAAGACGCAGGCGAGACGGTTCTGCATGTCTTCCTGGAGGTGGAGGCCGGAGCGCTCCGCGAGCGCCTCGATGCCCGCGACCCTCGGCCCGGCAAGAACTGGGACGAGGTTGCCCGCGAAGCAGGCATGACCGGCGTGGATGAGATCGTCGCTGCCGCTGCCCGTCAGCCGAGCGGGACGCTCATGTTGCGCTCGGACCTGCTCACCCCGGCCGAGCTGGCCGACAAGGTGCTGGAGGCACTCCGCGCAGAGCGCACCGACGCGTAGCGAGCACCTCAGTCGAGAAAGCGCACGATCGCGTCGCGCCGTGGCGTCGAAGTCGTCCCACAGCACGCTGTGGCCTCCCGGGACGAGGACATGCGCGATGTTGCCGATGCGCGGGACGCGGTTCGTGATCCAGGAGCGCTCACCGGAGACGACGAGCGTCGGGCAGCGCGGCCACGGTGGCGCCTGCGCCGCCATCTCGCTCCAGGCGACGATCACCGCGGCCGGCGACCACTGCCAGCGGAGGCGCCCGTCGGGCCCCTCGACGAGATGCTCGCGCGCCTCCTCCTCGAGGATCTCGCGCGGAGTCGAGTAGAGCGAGCCGTCCGTGAGGCGCGCGTCGATCGCCTCGTCGGCGCTCGCGAACGAGACGTCGGCCCGCGTGCCGTCGGCACGCTGGCCGGCGACGTCGGGCGGGATGTGCAGCGCCGGATCGAGCAGGACGGCGCGCTCGACGCGGTCGGGGTAGCGCGCCGCGAGCTCGGCGACCAGCTTGCCGCCGAAGCTGTGACCCACCCACGCTCCGCCGGAGATGCCGAGCGCGTCGGCGGTCTCGACGAGGTCGGCGACGTGCTGCTCGACGCTCCAGGGCGGCTCCCAGCCCGAGCGCCCGTGACCGCGGTAGTCGACGCCGATGACGCGGTACGCGGCGAGGCGCTCCTCGGCCAGCTGCCGGAACCGGCGGCCGTGGCCCGTGACGCCGTGGAGGCAGACGACCGGCTCGCCGGCCGGGTCTCCCCACTCGGTGATGTTCAGCTGCATGTCAGCACCAGCTTGCCGAAATGTGCCGACGCCTCGAGCGCTTGCAGCGCAGCAGCTGCCTCGGCGAGCGGATAGACGGAGTCGATCACCGGCCGCCACGAGCCGCGCCCGACGGCGCTGAGGAAGCCCTCGTAGTCCGACGGGCTCCCCATCAGCGTGCCGAGGAGCGAGTGCTGGCCGGCGTAGAACGGGCGCACCGACAGCGTCGCCTCGGTGCCGCCCGTGGCGCCGAAGACGACGAGCCGCCCGCCGGGCCGCAGGCACTCGAGCGACTGCGGCCAGGTCGAGCCGACGGAGTCGACGACGAGGTCGACGCCGCCGAGCTCCTTCACCGCCGCCACCCAGTCGCTCGTGGCGTAGTTGACGCCGCCCTCGGCACCGAGCGCGCGCGAGCGCTCGATCTTCTCGTCCGACGACGAGGTGACGAGCACGCGCGCGCCGGCCTGGCGGCGAGCTGGACGACGAACGTCGAGACGCCGCTGCCGGCACCGAGCACGAGCACCGTCTCGCCGGTGACGAGCCCGCCGCGGGCGAACAGCGCCCGGTACGCGGTCAGGCCCGCGAGCGACATCGACGGCCGCCTCCTCCCAGGAGAGCCGCGCCGGCTTCGGGAACACGTTCGCCTCGGGCACGACGACGAGCTCGGCGTAGGTTCCGTCGGTCGGACCGCCGAGGATCTGGAAGTCAGGCCCCGGAGCTGCCTCGCGCGTGCCCCCAGTCGGAGCGCCGGGTAGATCACGACCTCCTCGCCGGTGTCGCGGCGCACGCCGGCGCCGTCGGAGCCCGGGAACGAGCGGCAGCGGGAACGGATAGGTGCCGTTGCAGACGAGCAGGTCGCGGCGGTTCAGCGCCGCCGCCTTGCAGCTCGACGACCACCTCGCCGGGCCCGGCGACCGGGTCGGCGACGGTCTCGAAGCGCAGCTCGCCGCCCTCGTGAACGCGGACTGCCTGCATCAGCGGAGCGACGCCCAGGGCTCTTCGCCGGCGACGTCCTCGACGCTCGTACCCGTCCTCGCCGACCGCCGGGGAGAGGATCGCGAGGATCTTCGCCGGCTCGGTGCCGTCGTTGAACGAGGCGTGAACCGCCGACGCCGGGATCACGACCGAGTCGCCTGCGCGTGAGCACCTGCTTCTCCTCCAGGACCCACTGCTCGATCGCGCCCTCGATCACGTAGATCACCTCTTCCTGGCCGGGGTGCCGGTGGAAGTCGTGGCACTTGCCCGGAAGGAACGTCGCCTCGATCGCGACGATCCCCTCGAGGCCGTCGCGCGGGCCGCTTACCTGGGCGAAGATGCCCCAGTCGTGCTGGTCGCGGGTGAGCGAGCTCCCCGGCTTGAATGCTCCTGCCATTTACGCCCCCTTCATCGGGATCGACTTGAATCGCTTCATGTTCTCGGTCATCGCCACCTCGGTCGGCAGCCGCTCCATCGACGAGGCGCCGAAGAAGCCGACGACGCCCTCCGTTCGCTCGAGCACGTAGGCCGCATCGTCCGGCTCGGCGATCGGGCCACCGTGGCAGAGGACGATCACGTCCGGGTTGACCCGCTTGGCGGCGTCGTGCATCCCCTGGATCAGCGGCACGCAGTCGTCGAGCGTCTTCGCCGTGTCGGCGCCGATCGAGCCGCCGGTCGTCAGCCCCATGTGCGGCACGAGCACGTCCGCGCCCGCCTCGGCCATCGCCGTCGCGTCGTCGTCGTTGAAGACGTACGGCGCGGTCAGCAGGTCGAGCTCGTGCGCGATCCGGATCGCATCGACCTCGAGCCCGTAGCCCATCCCGGTCTCCTCGAGGTTGATGCCGGAAGGTGCCGTCGATCAGGCCGACGGTGGGGAAGTTCTGGACGCCGCTGAATCCCATCCGCTTCAGCTCCGCGATGAACACGGGCATGAGGCGGAACGGGTCGGTGCCGCAGACGCCCGCGAGCACCGGGCGTCTCCTTGACGACGGGAAGCACCTCGCGGGCCATGTCGACGACGATCTCGTTGGCGTCGCCGTACGGCATCAGCCCGGACGAGCGAGCCGCGGCCGCCCATCCGGAAGCGGCCCGAGTTGTAGATGATGATCAGGTCGGCGCCGCCGGCCTCGGCCAGCTTCGCCGACAGGCCCGTGCCGGCCCCGGCGCCGATGATCGGGCTGCCCGCGGCGATCTGGGCGCGCAGCCGGGCGAGCGCCTCGGCACGCGTCATGAGGCTGCCTCCGAGATCAGCTCGTGGAGCCGGTTCGCCATCGCGAGCGCGAACGCAGGATCGTTGACGTCTGCCTCGATCTCGTGCACCTCGACCTTCTCCGGATCGACGAGCGCGCGGATCGTGTCGAACAGCGCCCTGTCGGCGTCGGCGTCGTGGAAGACCTGGCCCTCGGTCGCGATCGCCGACACGCCGCGCAGCGGCATGAACAACACGGTCGGGCCGGTGGCGGCATTCAGCTTGTCGCTGATGATCCGCCCGATCTCGCGGCACTCGTCCGGCGTCGTCCGCATCAGCGTGATCGTCGGGTTGTGGACGTAGAGGTTCCGGTCGCGGTAGCGCTCGGGCACCGTCTCGAGTGGCCCGAAGTTGACCATGTCGAGCGCACCGAGCGAGACGACCTGCGGGATGCCGAGCTTCCCGGCCGACTCGAGCCGCTCGGGCACGGCGACGAGCACGCCGCCGGCGACCAGATCGCAGAACTCGGTCGTCGTCACGTCGAGCGAGCCGGTGATGAAGCCGGCCGCGATCAGCGCCTCCATCGAGCCGCCACCCGCGCCGGTCTGGTGGAACACGAGCACCTCGTAGCCGAGCTCCTCGAGCCGCTCCCGCGCCGTCGTCACGCGCGGCCGTCGTGACGCCGAACATCGAGGCCGTGATCAGCGGCTTCTCCTCGCCGAGCGGCGGCACCGAGGCCTTCGCCATCCCGGCAAGCGCGGCGGCCGCGTTCGTGAGGATCTGCGCCGAGATGCGGTTGATGCCGGCGATGTCGACGACCGAGTACATCATCGTCACGTCGACCGAGCCGACGTACGGGCTCGTGTCACCCGAGGCCACGGTCGAGACCATCAGCTTCGGCACGCCGATCGGGAGCTGGCGCATCGCGAACGTCGCGATCGACGAGCCGCCGGAGCCACCGAGGCCACCGATCGCGTCGAGCTTGCCCTCCGCGTGGAGGCGCTTGACGATCGCGGCAGCCCCACGCCCCATCGACTCGACCGCAACGCCGCGGTCGCCCGCGTCCGCGAGATCCTGCACGTCGGCACCGACCGCAGCCGCAACCTCCTCGCGGGTGACGTCCGGCGTCGCGAGCGGCGCGCCGAGGATGCCCGTGTCGACGAGGATGACGTCGACGCCCTGCTCGCGGATGCGATCGGCGAGGTAGGCGTACTCCTGGCCCTTCGTGTCGAGTGTTCCAACGAGAACGACGGTCGGCATTGTCAGCTCCCTCGAAGTTGGTGGTTCGGCTCGCGCCCGGACGCGCTCATCAGCCTACGTCCACGAAGCGACTCGGATCGCGGTTAGACGGTCTGGGCGAGCGGCTCGACGCCGAGGTAGCGCCGCTGCGCATCCGGATCGGACTTCAGCCCCTGCGCGGTCGTCTCGGCCGCGATCCGGCCCGGCGACCATCACGAGCTGCCGCTCGGCGACCTCGGTCGCGACGCCCAGGTTCTGCTCGACGAGCAGGATCGCCATGCCCTCGTCCACGAGCGCCTTGCAGGTGTCGATCACCTGCTCGACGATCGTCGGGGCGAGCCCCTCGGACGGCTCGTCCATGATCAGGAGCGTCGGGTTCGTGAGGAGCGCACGGCCGATCGCGAGCATCTGCTGCTCGCCGCCGGAGAGCTGCGTCGCGCTGACGCGCTTGCGCTCGGCGAGCCGCGGGAACAGCTCGTAGACGGCGGCCGAGGTCCAACGCCCCGAGCGAGGCGTCCTGATCATCTTCAGGTGCTCGTCGGTGGTCAGCGACTGGAACAGGCGCCGGCCCTGCGGCACGTAGGCGATGCCCGTGCCGGCAATCTTGTACGACGGCTTGCCGAGCAGCTCGGTGCCGCGGAAGCGGATCGAGCCCTTCGCGCTCGGCGGCTCGATCCCCATGATCGAGTTGCAGAGCGTCGTCTTGCCCATGCCGTTGCGGCCGATCACCGCGACGGCCTCGGTTCCCATCGAGAACGCCACGTCCTCGAGCGCCTGCGCGGTGCCGTAGAAGGCGTCGAGGTTCTCGATCTCGAGCAGCAGCGTCGCTCATGCGCTCTCCTCGTCGCCCTCGTTGAACCGGCTGCCGAGGTAGATGTCGTGCACCATCTGGTTGCCGCGGATCTCGGCCGGCGTGCCTTCGACGATCTTGCGGCCGTCGTGCATCATCGTGACGAAGCCTGCGACCGTGAGCGCGACGTCCATGTCGTGCTCGATCAGGATCAGCGTCACGTCCTTCGGCAGGCCGAGCAGGAGCTCGGTCAGCCGCTCACGCTCGCCGAACGAGAGGCCCGAGGCCGGCTCGTCCAGCATCATCAGCTTGGGCTCGACGGCGCTCGCCATGCCCGACCTCGAGCTGTCGCTGCTCGCCGTGGGAGAGGTCGCGCACGTACGTCTCGGTCTTGTCGCCGAGCAGCACGCGCTCGGCGGCCGCGCGGGCCCGCACGCGGGCATCCTTGTCCTGCTTGCGCGTGAACACGCCGCAGGCGCCCGCCGTCGCGGCCGACGATCGCGAGGAAGATGTTGTCCTCGACCGACAGGCCGGGGAAGAGCCGCGTCTTCTGGTACGTGCGGGCGAGCCCGAGCGTCGGCCGGATCCGGGCCGGCAGGTGCGTGACGTCCCGTCCCATCACCTCGATCGTTCCGGCCGAGGGCTGGAAGTCGCCGGCGACGAGGTTGAAGAGCGTCGTCTTGCCGGCGCCGTTCGGGCCGAGGATCGCACGGCGTTCGCCGTACGCGACGTCGAGATCGACGTCGCGTACGGCCTGAACTCCGCCGAACCGCCGACCGACCCCCCGCAAGCGGAGGATCGGCTCGGCGCTGTCGCGTGCGGTGCTGCTTCGGTCACGTGGCTACTTGATGACCGCTTGGTGATGACGCCGTTCTTGACGACCTTGATCTTGCCCTGCCACGGCGTCGACTTCTTCACGCACGGCGGCTGGGTGCGGCCGGGCGGCGGGCTGCTCTTCTTGAACAGACCTGCCGAACGACTGGTCGACGTTCGGCACGAAGCCGACGATCGCGGTTCCGATGCTGCCGTCGGCGTTCTTGACGACCTGCAGCGGGTACTGATCCTGGATCGCCTGCCGGTTCGTGTCGAGGCTGCACGAGGCCGCCACTGGAGACCTGGTAGCCGGCCCGGAGCGTGCGCGGGCAGGCCGCGCCTGCAGAGCTGCGCCCGACGGCGCCCTTCGAGTGCGTGAGGCCCATGACCAGCGCCCACGCGGCGTTGAAGTAGTTGTAGACGAACCCGTCGGCGTAGTTGCCGCCGTTGAGGCCCGGATACCACCGTGCAACGACCTTCTCGTACGTCCTCGCCTGCGCCGTCTTGAGGCCCGGGCCGGTGCCGAAGCCGCCGACGTAGGAGCCGACGACCTTCGGGCCGACGACCTTGTCGGCGCCGAGGAACGCGAAGAACAGGTTGCCGATGTTCTTCTTCGGGTCGAGCTTGCCGTAGGCCTGCTCGTACGCCGTCAGGCTGGCTGCCGTGCCCGTGCCGCCGACGACCCAGAAGTGCCGTCGATCGTGTCGGGCGGCGGAAGCTGCTGGACGTAGGACGAGTAGTCCGTCGTGTTCAGCGGCGGGAACACCCGCTTCGTGATCTTGCCGCCCACCGCGCAGAAGTCGGCGATGAGGCCGGCCGCGGACGTCCAGCCGAAGCTGTAGTCGTCCATGATGATCGCGGCCTTGCGCCAGCCGAGCTTCTTGTAGGCGATCTCACCGGTGCCGGCGTTCCACTGCGCGCCGTCGCCGTGGTAGCGGAACACGTTCTTCGGCGCGATCTGCAGCGTCGGATCCTGCGAGCCGGCGGTGCCGATGATGAACGTCTTCGTCGGGTGCGTCTTGCGCGTAGTTCGCGACGTAGACCGCCTCGTCACCCGACAGCGGGCCGATCATGACGTCCGCCTTGAGCTGCTCCATCAGGCGCCGCGTCTCCTTGACCGCGAGTCGGCACCGTGTCGTTGCCGCAGCCGTAGCCGACGATCTTGCACCGGCGTGGTCGCCGACCGTGATGCCCGGTCATGCCGGCCGACGGCTTCTTCGGGTCACTTGACCTTGCCGTGCGCGTACTTCGCGAACGCCGCCTGAGCGCCGCCGATGTCCGGCTCGTAGCCGAACCCGAAGCCGCCCTTGCAGTCGGTCATGATCGCGACCCTGACGGTCTTCGCACTCGACGCCGCAACTGACGACGACGCGACGACCGTGGCGAGAATCACGAGCACACCGAGCGGAAGCGCGAGCTTCCAGTGGCGTGTGAAACGACTCATGCCTGTTGCCCTCCTTGGTTGATATCAACTACGGGAAAAACACTTGCTGACTTCCGATGACCCCTGCTCACAACGTGCGACCCCTCCTTTCACTACACCTTCTCGCCTGCGGGGATCGCCTTGACGCTCGGCCCTTCGCCGTCGCCGCGGTCGGTCAACCCCCACAGCCTGTCCCACGCTCCCATGAGCCCGTCGGGTGAGACGATGACTATGACGAGAAAAATGAGCCCGATGATTGTGTTGAAGCTGCCACCGATGCCCACCTTGTCGAGGAAGTCGGTGAGCCAGCTGTCACGGACGTAGTTGTTGATGACGATGAAGGCGAGCGCTCCGACCCAGGCGCCCTCGATCCGCGTCAGCCCGCCGATCACCGCGATGATCAGCAGGTCGATCGTCGCCTGCGAGCCCGATGTCGCCCGGTGCGATCTGTCCCTGCCACCAGACGAGCAGGATGCCGGCGAGCGCCGCGAGGAACGATGCGAAGCCGAAGGCGAGCATCCGGTGCAGGGCACCGCGTACCCGAGCGAGCTCATCCGCACCGGCTCGTCGCGGAGACCCTGGAGCGCAAGCCCGAACGGCGTCCGGACGACGCAGCCTGATCACCACGTAGACGACGATCGCGACCCCGAGGGCGATGTAGTAGAGCTTGTCCCGGTTGTTGACGATGTCGCCGACGAACGGCGGCGTGTACTGGTTGATCCCGGCGATGCCGGAGAACCCGGAGACAACCGTCACCTGGCCGACGAAGTAGAAGCCGACGACCGACAGCGTCAGCGTGATCATCAGGAAGTAGATGCCCGTGCTCCGTGCGGCGAGGGCACCGAAGAGCAAGTCCGAGGACGGTCGTCCCGATCAGGGCGAGGAAGAGCGAGAGCGTGGGGTTCCAGCCGAGGATGAGGCCCTTCGACTCCCCGCCGGCCTTGGTCGTGACCATGTTGCCGAGCATGAAGCCGGCCGACGCCCATCAGCGCCGTCTGCGCGAGCGAGATCATGCCGCCGTAGGCGGCGAGGAAGATGAGGCTCGCGGCGGCGATGCCCATGATCAGCGTCTGCGTGAGGATGACGTCGATCCAGTACTGCGTTGAAGACGAGCGGCGCGACGACCGCCAGCATCAGGCCGCCGATGCCGATCGACGCGCTCGGTGATCGAGCTTCTTCTCGTTCACGAGAATCTCCCGAAGAGCCCCTGCGGCCGGAAGGCGAGCACGAGCGCGAGGAGCATGAACGTGAACACGATCGAGTACTGCGTGCAGCAGTTGTTGCCGGCCGTCGGCAGGTAGACGGCGGAGAACGAGAACACGAGCCCGTAGAGCAGCGACCCGGCCGCGGCGCCGAGCAGCGATCCCAGCCCGCCGATGATCACGACGACGAGCGAGTTCAGCAGCCACTGGCCGTCCTGGCCGGGGGCGACGGCACCCTGCGAGGCGCCGACGACGCCGCCGAAGGCGGCGAGCGACGAGCCGACGACGAACGCGATCGCGAAGGTGAGCTGGATGTTGACGCCGAGCGCCGAGGTCATCTGGCGGTCGTCGACGCCGGCGCGGATGACCATGCCCGGTGCGGGTGCGGTAGAGCCAGATCCAGAGCGCCGAGCCCGACCCAGAGGCCGAGCAGCAGCACCACGAGCCGCGCGAGCGAGTAGTCGATGCCGAGCGAGCGGCAGCGGCACGAGCCGGTTCGTCCAGCCGGGCCAGGTGATGCTCGAGGCGAGGCCCTCGCGTTGAAGTGCGCGAGCACCTGGTCGGCGATGATCACCGAGATCGCGATCGTGATCAGCGCCTGGCGTAGCTCCTGTCCCTGGTTCCAGCGCAGGAAGACCTGCTGGACGACGAGGCCGACGACGCCGATCACCGCCACCGCGACGAGCGCCGGGAAGATCCACTCCCAGGTGTTCACGTCGGTGCCCGCGATCGTGTAGCCGCTGCCGGTCATCTTCTGCTGCACCTCGTAGGCGATGTAGCCGCCGAGCAGAAAGAACGAGCCGTGCGCCATGTTGACGACGCGCATGAGGCCGAAGATGAGCGAGAACCCGCTCGCGACGATGAACAGCAGCCCGGCGAACGTGAGCCCGTTCAGCAGCGTGCGGACGAAGCTGCGCCAGTCATCGATCGCCGATCCGAACGTCGTCGTGCGCCAGTTCCCGCCGAGATCGGGCGTCGGGTTGGCGAGCACGATTATGTACAACAGCGCGCAAAAGATGAGAAGGCCGACGGCAAGCCGCGGCAGCAGGCGTCGGACATCGACGTTGGCGAGGCGCTCGCTCATCCGGTGCGAACCTACCAAGCTGTGCCGAATGATTCAACCTCCGAGCCGATTATCGATTGTTTTGACCTGAGGTCCAAGAGTGAACGTATTCGGCCCCCGGGGCGTCGACCGCTTGACCGTCGACGGCAGGAGCGCCTAACCTCGATCGACGATGTCATGACACCTGGAGGGCAGATGAGCGACACGACCACGCTGACGATCCCGTACGAGTCGATGGACCCGCTCGCGATCGGGGCGACCGACGACGAGTCCAAGAAGCACCGCGACACCCTCGACGCTCGATGTTCCGAGCGCCAACCTGGTCGCCGCGATCTATCCCGACGAGCCGCGCACCGGTCGGCGATGCGACCGAGGCGGCGCGGCAGGCGCTCGCGGAGCCGGTCGACGGCCCGACGTTCGCGGAGCTCCTGGCCGGCAAGGCGAGCATCGCCGTCGTGATCGACAACCAGTTCCGGCCCACGCCTTCGTCGAAGCTCCTGCCGCCCGTGTTCGACGCGATCGAGCAGGCCGGGATCACCGACGTCCGGGTCGTCTGCGCGAACGGCAAGGTCTTCCCGATGTCCGAGTCGGACATGGAGCAGAAGCTCGGCCGCGCGAACCTCGCCCGGATGGAGGCGAACGGCTGGGCGTTCCACCAGAACGACCCACAGAACGACGGACGCGTATACGTTCGTCGGCGTCTCGTCGGGCGGCACGCCGGTGTGGCTGCACACCGAGGTGGCATCGGCCGACCTCAAGATCACGATCGGCCAGGCGCAGGCGAACCACTGGGGCGCCGGAGGCGGCGGCAAGCTGATCCTCCCCGGCGTCGTCTCCGACGCGACGATCGAGTCGAATCACTGCGCCTTCGTCACCTCGCCGCAGACGCACTACGGCGCCTACGCCGGCCCGATGCGCTCGGACATCGACGAGGTGGCGACGATGTGCGGCCTCGACTGCACGATGAACGTGATCCTCGACACGCACGGCCGGGTGATCGACTGCATCTTCGGCTCGCACCCCGAGGCGCACCGCGAGGCGATCCGGCGCTTCAACGCGATCTACGCCTACGACAGCTGGGTCGAGGAGAAGGGCCAGGCCGACATCGTCATCTGCGGCGTCTTCGCCCCCACCGATCATCTCTTCTTCCACACGGGCTGGGGCTGCATGTCGGCCGATCTCGTCCTCAAGGACGGCGGCACGATCATCTACACGAGCCCCTCACCCGGCGTCTCGACGGCGATCGGCGACTTCCCGGGCTTCGCGCTGATGGACCTGATGAAGCCGTACATGCCGCCGACCTCGGAGAACTACCAGCGGGTGCTGCACGACATCCACAAGCGCGAGATCCAGATGTGGGCCGGCTGCATCTGGGTGCCGATCTACGAGGTGATGACGCGCAAGCACCTGACGGTCGTGACGCTCGAGGAGAATCTCGAGATGGCGGCCGACATCGGCCTCGACGCGACGACGTCGCTCGACGAGGCGTTCGCAGCGGCGATGGAGCGCCACGGCCCCGACGCGAAGATCGCCGTGCTCCCGTTCGCTCGCTACCAGCTGCCGCGCAATGCGGTGCGGATGGCGTCCGCAGATCCGAGCCTGCTGGCGCACACGATGGTGTGACGGGCTCACGAACCGCGATTCCCGGCTTTCGGCCGGCGGGCGGCGTTGCCGACGGCGACGCCGCCCGCGAGCAGATCCGCGGCTCGACGACGATCCTCGAGATCCTCCGGATGTATCCCGACGGGCGTGCCGCGAAGCTGATGTCGAGCATCTACTGGCCGTGCGCCCACTGCGGCGGCGCCGTCCGCGAGCCGCTGACGATGGCGGCGCTGCGCCATGGCCGCGACCCGAGGGCGGTGCTCGACGGCGTTCCGCGCCCTCGAGGACGGTGGCCCGGACGCGGCGCAGGTGGCGCTCGCCGCCGAGCGGCGGCCGCGCTAGATCTCAGCCTGGTACGTTCGCGGCGTGGCAGGACCTGACCCCGCGACCACGGAGCCGCCCTGGGTCGGCCGGAGCATGCTGCGGGTCGAGGACGATGCGCTGCTCCGCGGCGAGGGGCGGTTCCTCGACGATCTCGCGCCCGTGCGCACGGACGTTCCACGCGGCCGTCGTTCGCTCCCAGCTCGCGCACGCCCGGATCGAGGTCGACGCCACGGCGGCGCTCGCGCTCCCCGGCGTCGTCGGCGTCCTGACCGGAGCGGACGTGGCGCGACTGTCGCGACCGTTCCCTGCCGGAATCGAGTCGGGCGTGCCGCAGTACGCCGCCGCGATCGACACGGTGCGCTACGTCGGCGAGCCGATCGCCGTCGTCGTGGCCCGCGACCGCTACCTCGCAGAGGACGCTGCCGAGCTCGTCGAGGTGGACTACGACCCGCTCGACGCCGGTGCTCGACCCGGTGGCGGCAGCAGCCGACGCGCGTGCACGACCGCAGCTTCTCGTACGGCGACGTCGACGGCGCGATGGCCGGGGCCGAGCTCGTCCTGCGCCAGACCTTCCGCTTTCCCGCGCTTCACCTGCACGCCGGTCGAGTGCTACGCCGTCGTCGCCGACTGGGACGCGACCGCGGGCCGGCTGACGGCGTGGGCCAACTTCCAGGGGCCGTTCACGCTGCACGGCGTCGCCGCCGCTGCACTCGGGCTGCAAGGGCGACCGGCTGCGGCTGCTGACGCCGCCCGACTCGGGTGGCTCGTTCGGGATCAAGTCGTCCGTCTTCGCGTACGTCGTGCTGATGGGGCTCGCCGCCCGGCACCTCGGCGTCCCCGTGGCCTGGACCGAGGACCGGCTCGAGCACCTCGCGGCGAGCGCCGCCGCGACCGGCCGCACGACGGAGGTCGAGGCAGGGTTCACCGCCGACGGGCAGCTGCTCGCGCTCCGCTACGACGCGATCGAGGACGTCGGCGCGTACGTCCGGGCACCCGAGCCGGCGACGCTCTACCGCATGCACGGCTCGCTCTCGGGCGCGTACACCGTGCCGAACGTCGCCGTCCGGAACCGCGTCGTGCTCACGAACACGATCCCCTCGGGTCTCAACCGCGGCTTCGGCGGCCCGCAGCTCTACCTCGGGCTCGAGCGGACGATGGCGATCGCCGCCCGACGCCTCGGCCTCGATCCCGCCGAGCTCGCGCGGCGCAACCTGATCCCGGCCGCTGCGATGCCGTACCGCACGCCCTCGGGCGCGCTCTACGACTCCGGCGACTACGCGGCCTGCCTCGACAAGGCGCTCGAGCTGGCCGACTACGACGCGCTCGGCGCACGGGTCGCCGCGCTCCGAGCCGACGGTCGGCCTCGCCGGGATCGGGCTCGCGTGCATCGTCGAGCCGTCGATCTCGAACATGGGGTACATCACGCTCGCGCAGACCGCCGACGAGCGCGCGCAGACGCTGCCCAAGTCCGGCAACGCCGAGGGAGCCTCGATCGCGATCGATCCGCTCGGCGGGATCACGGTGCGGCTCGCTTCGACACCGCAGGGCCAGGGCCACCGCACGGTCTGCGCCCAGGTCGTCGCCGACGTGCTCGGCTGCGCTCCCGACGCCGTCACCGTGATGTCCGAGATGGACACGGCGAGCGTGCCGTGGACGGTCGCCTCCGGCAACTACTCGTCGCGCTTCTCCGGCGTCGCCGTCGGTGCCGTCCAGGCGGCGGCGCTCAAGCTCCGTGCGAAGATCGACGCGATCCGCGCGCACGCCGGCGACGAGAGCCTCTCGCTGCGGCGCGTCGCGGGGATGGCGCACTGGAATCCCGAGGGCGCTGCCGGACGGCGAGGAGCCGGGGCTTGCAGCGGTCGCCTTCTGGGCACCGCCGACGCTCGATCCACCCGACGCGGACGACCGCGTCGCATCGTCGGCGGCCCACGGGTTCATCGTCGACATCTGTGCGGTCGAGGTCGACCGCCGAGACGGGCGCGGTGAGCGTGCTCGACTACGTCACCGTCCACGACGCCGGGCGGCTGCTCAACCCGCTGCTCGCCGACGGGCAGGTGCTCGGCGGCTTCGCCCACGGAGTCGCGGCGGCGCTGCTACGAGCGCCACGTCTACGACGAGTGGGGCAACCTGATGACCGCGTCGCTCGTCGACTACCTCGCGCCGACCGCGCCCGACATCCCCGCGCTGCGGATCGGCCACGTCTCGTCGACCGTCGCCCGTGACGGCGCTCGGCGCCAAGGGCATCGGCGAGGGGAACACGATGAGCGCGCCCGTCGTGCATCGCGAACGCCGTCGCCGACGCGATCGGCCGCGACGACGTCGAGCTGCCGCTGACCCCGCCCCGCGTCTGGGAGCTCCTGCACGACGGGGATCCGGCATGAAGCCCGCCGCCTTCGAGTACGTCGCCGCGCACTCGCTCGAGGAGGCGCTGGCGGCGCTCGCAGGACGGCGGCGAGGACGCGAAGCCGATCGCCGGCGGCCAGAGCCTCGTCCCCGCGCTGAACATGCGCCTCGTGCGCCCGACGCTGCTCGTCGACCTCAACCGCGCCGGCCTCGACGTCGATCGAGGCGAACGGCGTCGTTCGCATCGGCGCCACGGTCCGTCAGGCGGCGCTCGAGCACGACCCGCGCACCGCATCCGCTGCTGCGCGAGGCGCTCCCCCACGTCGGCCACTTCGTGACCCGCAACCGCGGCACCGTCGGCGGCAGCGTCGCGCACGCCGACGGGGCCGCCGAGATCCCGCTCTGCCTCGCCGCGCTCGGCGGCACGATCGTCGTCGAGGGCCCGGCGGGCGGCGGGAGATCGCGCCCGCCGACTTCTTCGTCACCCACTACCTGACGACGCTCGCAGCCGGGCGAGCTCGTCGTCGAGACGAGCTGGCCCGCTCCCGGCGCCGGACGAGGGCGTCGCGTTCGAGGAGCTCTCGCTTCGCGCCGGGGACTACGGCCTCGCGATGGTGGCGGTCGCGCTCCGGCGCGTCGACGGCGTTGCCCGCGAGGTGCGCGTGTGGGTCGGGGCCGTGACCGACCGTCCGACTGCGCTCGCCGAGGTCGAGGAAGCCGTGGCCGGCGCGCCGCTGACGGCTGCGGCCGCGCGCGAGGCCGGCCGGCTGGCGGCCGGCGCCGTCGACCCGCCCGGGTCGATCCACGCCTCCGCCGCCTATCTCCGCCACCTCACCGGCACGCTCGTCGAGCGCGCGCTGCTGCGCGCCTGGGAGCGGGCGGCGTGACCGAGATCACCGTCACCGTCAACGGCAAGGTCGTCGTCGAGGACGGTCGAGCCGCGCCTGCTGCTGACCGACTTCCTCCGGCATCGCCTCGGCCTCACCGGCACGCACGTCGGCTGCGAGCACGGCGTCTGCGGCGCGTGCACCGTCCGGCTCGACGGCGTCTCGGTCCGCGGCTGCTGCCTGCTCGCGGTCCAGGCCGACGGCTCGACGGTCGAGACGGTCGAGTCGCTCGCCGGGCGACGCGATGCTGTCGCCGCTGCAGGAGGCGTTCAAGCGCCACCACGCGCTCCAGTGCGGCTTCTGCACGCCCGGCATCCTGATGGCCGCCGACGACCTGCTCTCCCGCGGACGGCCGTCGCGCGACGAGATCGTCGACATGCTCTCCGGCCAGCTCTGCCGCTGCACGGGCTACGCGCCGATCGTCGCCGCGATCGAGGACGCTGCTTCGGAGCCCGAGCGGTGAACCTGGCGCAGTCGCTGCTCGACGCGTGCGAGCGGCATCCGCAGCTGGAGGCGTTCCCGGGGATCGACGTACGGCGAGCTGCTGCCACGGGTCGCACGCATCGCCGGCGGCCTCGGCGTCGAGCCCGGCGCGCGCGTCGCGGTCGTCCTCGACAACCGGCTCGAGACGGCGCTCCTCTACTGGGCCTGCCAGTGGGCGGGTGCCGTGTGCGTGCCGCTGTCGTGGCGGCTCTCGGAGGAGGAGCTCGACTACTGCGTCGACGACTGCCGGCGCAGCGCTCGTGATCCGCGACGGCGACCCGCTGCCCGACGGCCCGCCGCACGACGGCGCGCTCGACCGCGACGACCGCGAGATCTCGCTCCTCCTCTACACCTCGGGAACGACCGGGCGGCCGAAGGGCGTGCCGCGCTCGCACGCGGCCGACCGGGCCGGTGGGCTGAGCCAGGCGCTGCAGCACGGCTACCACCACGGCAGACCGCACCCTCGGCGTGATGCCGCTCTACCACACGATGGGCATCCACTCGCTGCTCGCAATGCACCTCGTCGGCGGCTGTTACGTGCCGCAGGCGCGCTGGGATCCCGACGAGGCGCTCGAGCTGATCGAGCGGGAGCGGATCACGTCGCTGTACCTCGCGCCGACGCTGTTCCACGACCTGCTCGGCTCGGACCGGCTCCCCGAGCACGACGTCTCGAGCGTCCGCGCGCTCGGCTACGCGGGCGCAGCGATGACGTCGAGCGTCGTCGACGCGCTGCGTCGACGCCTTCGCGCCGGAGGTGTTCGTGAACCACTACGGCTCGACCGAGGTCTACACGTTCTCGATCGGCGCCGACCAGCGCTCGAAGCCGGGCTGCGCCGGCCGGCCGGCCGCTCAACACGCGGCTGCAAGCTCGAGCCCGACGGCGAGATCTGCGCCCATCTCGCGGGCGACGAGGCCTTCGCGGGCTACTGGAACCGGCCCGACGCCGACGCCAAGGCGATTCGCGACGGCTGGTACCACACCGGCGACACCGGCCACCTCGACGAGGACGGCGACCTCTGGGTCGACGGCCGGCTCGACGACATGATCATCTCCGGCGGCGAGAACATTCATCCCGTCGAGGTCGAGGATGTGCTCGCAAGCCACCCCGGCGTGCGCGAGGTGGCGGTGATCGGCGCCGCCGACGACCGGCTCGGCAGCCGTGTCGTGGCGGTCGTCGTCGGCGACGCGACGCCCGAGGAGCTCGACGCGCATTGCCTCGCCTCCTCCCTCGCGCGCTTCAAGCGCCCGCGCGAGTACCGTCTGGTGGCGGCGCTCCCGAAGAGCGCATCGGGAAAGATCCTCCGCAGGGTCCTGCGCGACGAGTCGAAGGAGAGCGACGTGAGCGAGTACGACGGTTTCAGGGTCGAGCACGACGCCGAGCGCGGCGTGGCGACGGTCACGCTGGACGTGCCGGGGAAGTTCAACCGCGTCTCGATGCTCGCGCGCGACCAGCTCGCGGCGCTCTTCGCCGAGCTCGACCGCGACGACGCGGTGCGGTTCGTCGTGCTGACGGGCGCCGGCGGCCAGTTCACGGCCGGAGGCGACATCGCCGGGTTCCTGACGAAGTCGCCGTGGGTCGTCTCCCAGCTCGCGAAGAACGTCGCCGCGCCCGAGCGTTGCTCGAAGCCCGTGATCGCGAAGCTCGAGGGCTACGTGTTCGGGGTCGGGATGGAGCTCGCGCTCGCGTGCGACTTCCGGATCGCCGCCGACGACATGCAGATGGCGCTGCCCGAGGCGACGATCGGGATGATCCCCGGCTCCGGCGGCACGCAGCGGCTCGCGCGGCTCGTCGGGCTCGGTCGCGCGAAGGACATCGTCATGCGCGGCCGCCGCATCAAGGCCGAGGAGGCGCTCGCGATCGGGCTCGTCACGGAGGTCGTCGCCGCCGGATGAGCTCGACGGCTGCCGTCGACGCGCTGATCGGCGAGCTGTCGCGCCACTCACCGCTGTCGATGGCGATGGCGAAGCGCGTGCTCAACACCGCCTACGACGGCCCGCTGCACGTCGGGCTCGAGCTCGAAGGGCTCGCCTACGGGCTGCTCCAGCAGACGCACGACTTCCACGAGGGCGTCGAGGCGTTCGTCGAGAAGCGCAAGCCCGAGTTCGACGGGACGTAGCTGGAGGCGTCGCGTAGGAGCGCACGCTTCGCGTGACCTGAAGCCCGCAAGCGGGGCGTGCTACCGATGCCGCCGGAGCTCCGTGCCTAGCGGTCGGGGAACGGCCGCACGGCGCACTCGGGCGCGCCCATGCGCGTGGCGAGCGCTTCGCCGCTCTCGAGCGAGGGCTTCGCCCGCGAGAGCGTGATCGCGTAGATCTCGGACTGCCCGGCGGCGTAGAGCTTGACCGCCGCATTGAGCTCGTTGTAGTAGAAGCGGAAGTACTCGGCGAGGGAGGCGATCTGCTCCTTCTCGGCCGGCGTCGTGCCCTTCAGCTTCTTGATGTCCGCGGCGAGCCGAAGCCCTCGGGCCGCGGTCGGCTCCATCACGGCGAAGCCCTTCTCCGACGGCAGGCCGAGCTCCTCGGTGTCGGCGCGCGCCTGCTCACACAGCTGCGCGAGGCTCTCGGCGAGCGCCGAGCGCTTCGGCTCGTCCTTCCCGCAGCCGCTCGCGAGCAGCGCGACGCAGACCAGCATGGCCCCGATCCCCGCCTTGACCCCGTACCCGACCCCGTTCACGGGCGTGGAGCTTACCGACGCTCCCAGGCGAGGCCCGCGGCGAGAACGGTCTCGTCGTCCGGAGCGATGAACTGCAGGTTGCCGACGGCGAGCCCGGCCCAGCCGATCAGGTTGACCCAGCGCAGGAACGACGACAGCGGCAGCCGCACCTCGTTCTCGTCGGCGTCCTCGGCGGGCAGGTCGATGCCGATGCACGGGCTCACGTAGAGGTCGACGTCGGGCTCGGTAGCGCCGCCAGTCGTGCAGCGCCTCGTAGGCGCTCGCCACGCGCCGCCGGCTCGACGCAGCAGCCCGGCCTCGAGCTTCGGCCGGATCACCGGGCCGTACTCGTCGGCGCGCGACGGGGAACGTGTCGCGATGGCTCTGCGACGGCCTCGTGGAGGAAGAGCGGCCACATGTCGCCGCGCGCCGCCGGCACCTCGCGACTCGACCACGCGGGCGCCGAGCCGCTCGAGATCGGCGACCCACTCGTCGGCCGCGTCGCTCGTCTCGGTCGCCCGCCCGTCGCCGATCTCGGGCGCACGCCGCAGGAGGCCGACCGTCAGCCCGTCGAGCCGCGGCTCCGGCACCGGCGAGGCCCGAGAGCACCGACCAGAGCAGCGCGACGTCCTCGACGCTGCGGCCCATCGGCCCGACGGTGTCGAGCGTCGGGACGAGCGGGAAGACGCCGTCGATCGGCAGGTGGCCCCAGCGCGGCTTGAGGCCGACCGTCCCGCAGGCGGCCGACGGCAGGCGGATCGAGCAGCCGGTGTCCGTTCCGAGCCCGAGGTCGACGAGCCCGGCGGCGAGCGCCGCGGCGTTCCCGGCCGACGAGCCGCCGGTCGTCTTCCCGGGATGCGAGCGGGTTGTGGACGGCGCCGTACCACGGGTTGACGCCGAGCACGCCCCAGGCGAACTCGGGCAGGTTGGCCTTGCCGACGACGACCGCGCCGGCGTCGAGCGCTCGCTGGACGACGGTCGCGTGGGCGGTCGGGACGTGGTCGCCGTAGATGCGCGAGCCGTAGGTCGTGCGGATCCCGGCGGTGTCGATCAGGTCCTTGACGAGCAGCGTGCGTCCGGCGAGCGGCCCGTCGGCGGCACCGAGCAGCGGCTCGTCGAGCCAGGTGATCGCCGTGTTGAACGGGTCGTTCACGGCTGGACGCACCGCCACGCACTCGACCTCGATCTTCGCGCCCGGGAATCACGAGCGCGGAGACCTCGACGAGCGTCGAGGCCGGCCGCGTCTCGCCGAACACCTCCTGCCGCACCGGGTTGACGAGCGGGCGATCGTTCACGTCGGTGAGGTAGACGGTCACCTTGACGACGTCGGCGAAGGTGCAGCCGCCGGCGGCGAGGACGGCCCGCATGTTCTCGAACACGCAGCGCGCCTGGGCGACGACGTCGTCACCGCCGACGAGCTCGCGCCGCTCGTCGACGGGGACGATGCCGGAGACGAAGAGGAACCCGCCCGCCTCGACGGCGTCCGTGAAGTGCGAGATCGGCTCGGCCTGGCCGGCGACGCGCAGCTCACGGCGGGCTCCACCCATCAGGCGAAGTGCGCCTTGAGCGCGTCGAAGCCGCCCTGGAACACCTGCGTGGCGAAGAAGTCCACCCAGTGCCCCTGCTGGTCGCGATCGCAGTCGAACGTCGTCCACCACTCGACGAAGCTGCCGCCGCCGTCGGTGAGCGGCGTCGACCCGGAGCGTGGCGCAGTAGTTGTCGACGTCGAAGGGCGTCTTCTGGAAGTCGTAGGTGTAGGAGCGCTCGTGATCGGAGAACGCGAGCAGCTTCTCGCGCAGGTGCGTCCCGTCGGTGAGCGTGAAGCTGCGAACCGCACCGACCTGGTCGCCGGCCTTGCCGTCCTCGATCTCGCTCTGCGAGACGAGGCCGCTGTGCCAGGTGGCGAGGCCGTTGAAGTCGCGGACGTGCGCCCAGACCTCGTCGGGCGATGCCTTGATCACCGTGCTTGCGTACGACTTTGCCATCGGGGAGCTCCTTCGTCGGTCGGGTTCTGGCCGGTGGCGTGGCGATCCTACGACGTCGAGAGCCGCGCGATCGCCTGCTCGCGAATCTCGGTCAGCGACTGCCTCGGCGTCAGCGCCTCGGGGTCGACGCGCAGCTCGATCACGGCGGGCCGTCCGGCGGCGAGCGCCGCGTCGAAGGCGGCCGCGAAGTCCTCGGTCCGCTCGACGACCGCACCGTGGCGCCGAACGCCTGCGGCCAGCGCCGCGAAGTCGGGGTTGACGAGGTCGGTGCCCGAGACGCGGCCCGGGTAGTGGCGCTCCTGGTGCATGCGAATCGTCCCGAACATGCCGTTGTTGACGACGAGGACGACGATCGGGGCGTCGTACTGCACCGCGGTCGCGAGCTCCTGGCCGGTCATCAGGAAGTCGCCGTCGCCGGCGATCGCGACCACGTCGCGCTCGGGATGGAGCAGCTTGGCGGCGACGGCTGCGGGCACGCCGTAGCCCATCGCACCGCTCGTCGGCGCGAGCTGGGTCGGGTAGTCCCGGAACTCGTAGAAGCGGTGCGCCCAGACCGAGAAGTTGCCGGCGCCGTTCGTGAAGATCGCATCCGCCGGCAGCCGCGCCCGCACGGTCGCCATCACCTCGCCCATGTCGAGGTCGCCCGGCATCGGAAGGCTGCGGAGGTTGTCGAGGTAGTCCTGGCGCCCCTGGCGCGTCTCGTCCTCACGCGCGCCGGGCTCGAGCGGCGGCAACGCCGAGAGCGCTCGCGCGAACGTGTCGGGCGACGCGGCGATCGCCGAGCGCCGGCGTGTAGACCCGGCCGAGCTCGTCGGGGTCGGCGGTGACGTGGATGAGCGCCTGCGCCGGATCCGGCACGCTCGAGCAGCGTGTAGCCCGCCGTCGTGATCTCGCTCAGCCGGTCGCCGATCACGAGCAGCACGTCGGCGTCGCGCACGCGCTGCGCGAGCCGCGGATCGGCGCCGAGCGCGAGATGGCCGACGTAGGCGTCGGAGCTGTTGTCGACGTAGTCCTGGCGGCGCCAGCCCGACGCGACCGGGCAGCGCGCTCGCGGTGCACCAGCGCGGTGAGCGCGTCGTGCGCCTCGACGCTCCAGGGCGCGCCGCCGACGACGACGAGCGGCCGCTCGGCGCCGGCGAGCATCGCTCTCGTCGCGCTCGACGTCGCCGGGATCCGGATGGACGCGGCTGACCGTCGCACGGCTGCGCGTCGGCGACGTCGGACTCCTCGACGAGCATGTCCTCGGGCAGCGCGAGCACGACCGGGCCCGGGCGGCCGGAGGTGGCGACGTGGAACGCGCGCGAGACGAGCTCGGGGATCCGGTCGGCGTCGTCGATCTGCTCGACCCACTTCGCCATCGGGCCGAACATGTGGCGGTAGTCGATCTCCTGGAACGCCTCCCGGCCCATCATGTCGCGGCCGACCTGGCCGATCAGGAGGATCAGCGGCGTCGAGTCCTGGAAGGCGGTGTGGATGCCGCCGGCGGCGTGCGTCGCGCCGGGGCCGCGCGTGACCATGCAGATGCCCGGCCGGCCGGTGAGCTTGCCGTAGGCGTCGGCCATGTTCGCCGCGCCGACCTCGTGACGGCAGGCGACGAAGCGGATCGGCGCGTCGTAGAGCGCGTCGAGCACCGCCAGGTAGCTCTCGCCCGGCACGCCGAAGGCGACGTCCACCCCGTGGACCACGAGCTGGTCGACGAGGAGCCTGCCTCCCGTCCTCACGTCAGGTCGAGCCGGTGCTCGAGGAAGACGGTGGGCTTCTGGAGCTTCGGCGATCCTCGTCGGCAGGATCGACGTAGCGGATCGTGCGCTTCCCGGCCCACTCGGCCGGCAGGATCAGCACGCGGACGAAGGCGGTCGGCTGGTGCTGGCGACGCCTCGGCGAGCACCGGGTCGGGGCCGGCCTCGAACCAGGCGCCGCCCGGGCCCGTACGAGGCGGTGTGCCCCTCGGTGTGGATGTCGATCGACGCCGTGGAGCAGGTAGCGGATGCCCGGCCCGGGATGCGTGTGGCGTGTAGGCGACGCCGCCGGGCGGGAAGTCGATGCGGTCGCAGCGGACGATCCACTCGGCGAACGGGTCGATCTGGATCCGGCGCGAGAGCAGCGCGCCGTCGGCCTCCTCGGGCGTGTCGTCGAGCTGCCAGACGAGCGAGTGCCCGTCGACGTGCGCCTCGCCGTAGGCGGCGGTGTCGTTCGCGATGTCGTAGACGACGCGGTGCCCGCCGAGGGTCTCGGCTCCGGTCTGAACTCGTAGAGGGAGAGCCTCATCGGTCAGCCTACCGCGTCGTCCGCGAGGGACGCGGCGCTTCAGGAGCCGACGCGGCGTCCACTGGCGTACGCTCTGCATCGCGCTCAGTGGAAGTACTGGCCGCCGTCGATGACGATCGTCTGCCCGGTGACGAAGGCCGACTCCGGGCCCGCGAGGTAGACGACCGCGCCGACGACGTCCTCCGGCACCTGGTCGCGCTGGATCGTCCGCGCCGAGACCGACACGTCGCGCAGCTTCTCGACCACCTCGGGGTGCGCCTCGACGCCGGCCGACATCGTGAAGCCCGGCGCGACGCAGTTGACGAGCACGCCGTCCTTGCCGATCTCCTTCGCGAGCGCCCGCGTGAAGGCGACGATCGCGCCCTTGCTCGTGACGTAGTGGAGCAGGAACGGCACGCCGCGGAACGGCGTCCCCGACGAGATGTTGACGATGCGGCCGCCGCCGCGCGCGCTGCATCACCGGCACGACGGCGCGGCACATCAGGAACATCGACGCGACGTTGACGTCCATCACCTGGCGCCACTCGTCGAGCGGGATCTCGGTGAACGGGCGCATCGCGAGCGAGGCGTAGAGCCCGGCGTTGTTGACGAGGATGTCGATCGAGCCGCAGCGCTCGACGACCTCGTCGACGAGCGACTGCGACCGCGCGCCTCGTCGGCGACGTCGGCGGTGAGGCCGACACCGTCCGGGAACGCCTCGGCCGCAGCCTCGGCGCCCTGCAGGTCGGCGACGACGATGCGCGCGCCGTCCGCCGCGAGGCCGTGGGCGATCGCGTTGCCGATGCCCTGCGACGCCGCCGGTGACGATCGCGACCTTGCCGTCGAGCTCACCCATCGCTGCCTGCTACTGGATCGCCGAGAACGGCGTCGGCATCAGGATCCGGTTCTGCTGGGTGTGGATCAGCGGCTGGATCTTGGCCAGGAACGCCTTCCAGTCGTCGCGCGCCTGCAGCGCCGCCCGCCGCTCCTCGCGCTCGGCGAAGCTGTCGTAGCGCCACATGCTCGTGTAGGTCGAGAGCGCGCCGATCTCGGTCGTGAACGCGCCGACGAAGCCCGCCGAGCACCTCCTGCTGGATCGCGATTCCTTCCTCTCGTACAGCCGCACGAGCTCGGGCAGCTTGCCCGTGTAGACGTGGTAGTCGCGCTGCTCGACGATGATCATCAGAGGCTCTCCTATTCCGCCCATCGCCAGGTACTTGAGCTCGACCCAGTCGTCGACGCCGTAGCTCGAGCCCTCGCGGCCGATGCCGGACTCCTTGACGCCGCCGAACGGCGCCACCTCGGTGGAGACGAAGCCCGTGTTGATGCCGACGATCCCGTACTCGAGCGCCTCGGCGACGCGCCAGGTGCGGCCGAGGTCCCGGGTGTAGAAGTACGCCGAGAGGCCGTACGGCGTGTCGTTCGCGATCGCGACCGCCTCGGCATCGGTCGTGAAGCGGTTGATGCCGGCGACCGGGCCGAACGTCTCCTCGCAGCTCATCGCCATCGTCCATCGTCGACGCCGGTGAGCACCGACGGCTGGAAGAACTGGCCCTCGATGCGGCTGCCGCCGAGCCACGAGCTCGGCGCCCGCCGCGAGCGCGTCGGCGACGTGGCGCTCGACCTTCGCGACCGCCGGCTCGTCGATCAGCGGCCCGACCTGCACGCCCTCGGCTGAACCCGTCGGCGACCTTCAGCGCCGCGACGGCCTCGGTGAAGGCGCCGACGAAGTCGTCGTAGATGCCGTCCTGGACGAGGAACCGGTTGGCCGAGATGCACGTCTGGCCGGAGTTGCGGAACTTGCACATCATCGCCCCCGCGACCGCCTCGCTCGAGGTCGGCGTCGTCGAAGACGATGAACGGCGCGTTGCCGCCGAGCTCGAGCGAGACCTTCTTCACCTGGCCGGCGCACTGGGCCATCAGCAGCTTGCCGACCTCGGTCGAGCCGGTGAAGCCGAGCTTGCGGACGATCGGGTTCGACGTCATCTCGCCGCCGATCGCGGGCGCGTCGGCGGCGTCGCCGGTGACGACCGAGAAGACGCCGGGCGGAACGCCCGCCTCCTCGGCGAGCGCCGCGATCGCGAGCGCCGGTCAGCGGCGTCTGCTCGGCCGGCTTGAGCACCATCGTGCAGCCGACGGCGAGCGCCGGCGCCGACTTGCGCGTGGGCATCGCGGCCGGGAAGTTCCACGGCGTGATGCCGGCGGTGACGCCGATCGCCTCGCGCAGCACGACGATCCGCCGGTCGGGCCGAGCGGCTGCGGGATGACGCTGCCGTCGAGGCGCTTCGCCTCCTCGCCGAACCACTCGTAGAACGAGGCGGCGTAGGCGATCTCGAGCTTCGCCTCGACGAGCGGCTTGCCCTGCTCGCGTGACGAGGAGCGCCGCGAGGTCGTCGGCGCGCTCCGATCATCAGGTCGGCGAGGCGGCGCAGGATCCGCGCGCGGTCCTTCGCCGTGCCGGTGCTTCCAGGCGGGGAGCGCCCGCTGCGCCGCCTCGATCGCACGGCGCGTCTCGGCCGCGCCCATGCCGCGGCACGTTGGCGATCGTCTCGCCGGTCGCCGGGTCGACGACGGGGAACGTCTCGCCCGAGTCGGCGTCGACCCACGCGCCGTCGATGTACGCCTGATCGCGCAGCAGATCCGTCTCGAGTGCAGCCATCGGGCGTGACGATAGCGATTCGATCGCGACCGATCCTCGACGCTCGAGCGCGGTGCGATACTCCCGCGATGGAACCGCAGTTCGTCCACTTCGACGACGTCGCCTCGTTCACGCTCGTCGAGGGCGTCGAGGGCCGGCCGCTCTTCGGCGAGGGCGCGATGATCAACGTGATCGAGTTCGAGCCGGGCTCGACCGTGCCGGCCCACAGCCATCCGCACGAGCAGCTCGGCATCGTGCTGCGCGGGATGCAGGCCCTCGTGATCGACGGCGTCGCGCACGAGCTCGGGCCGATGGAGGGCTACGTCCTTCCCGGCCACGTCGAGCACTCGGCGTACTGCGGGCCGGAGGGCGCGACCGTGATCGACATCTTCTGCCCGGTGCGCGAGGACTACCGCGAGCGCTGGGCGGGCGAAGCCGCAGATCCGCCGCCACAATGAGGGCGTGAGCCAGACCATCGAAGCGCCGGTCGAGGTACGCCTCCCGGACGAGGACAACGAGCACGATCACGACCGGCCGTGGATCGTGATCGTCTGGAACGACCCGATCAACCTGATGAGCTACGTGACGTTCGTCCTGCGCAAGCTCTTCGGCTTCTCGGAGGAGGAGGCGACGAAGCTGATGCTGCAGGTGCACAACGACGGCAAGGCCGTCGTCTCGTCGGGCGAGAAGGAGAAGGCCGAGTTCGACGTCGCCCGCCTGCACGCCCACGGGCTCTGGGCAACGCTCAGGCAGGACTGATGGCCGACGCGCGGCATCAAGCGCGACCGCAAGAGGGGCGGCTACACGCTGCGACCTGCCGCCGAGGAGCGCGAGCTGCTGCGGTCGCTGCCGGCACAGTTCCGCGAGGTGCTGCAGACGAACGATCCGAGCCTGCGGCGCATCTTCCCGCCCGCCTACACCGACGACGACGACGCGAACGACGAGTACCAGCGGCTGATGCGCGAGGAGCTGCTCGAGGGCAAGCTGGTCGCGCTCGCGATCGTCGAGGAGACGGCGGGCGCCGACCACCTCACCGCGCGAGCAGCTCGAGGGCTGGCTCGGCGCGCTCGAGAGCCTGCGCCTCTTCCTCGGCACGCAGCTCGACGTCACGCGAGGAGATCTACGCGCGTGCGAGCTCGACCCCGACGACCCGAGCGCACCGGCGCTCGCGCTCTACGGCTACCTGAGCTGGCTGCAGGAGCAGGCGGTCGAGGCGCTCTCGTCGTCGCTCTAGCCGGGCGTCGAGTCCCACGGCTCGACGCAGCACGCGCGCCCGCAGGCAGCTCGAGGCTCGCCTGCACCGCGTCGTCGATCCGCTCGAGCGGGAAGATCTCCCCGAGCAGCGGCGCCAGCTCGAGCCGGCCGGCTGCGACGTGCTCGAGCAGGATCGGCAGCGCGACCGCGGGATCCTCGGAGCCGTACATCGTCCCCGTGAGGAACTTCTCGCGGCGGAGGAACTCGCCCGGGTCGAGGTCGAGCCGCAGCCCGGTCGGTGGCAGCCCGACCATCACGGTGGTGCCGCCGCTGCGGGTGAAGCGCAACGCCGTGGCGCTCGTCTCCGGGAAGCCGACCGCGTCGAAGCCGTAGTCGGCGCCCTCGGGAGCGATCGGCCTCATCGCCTCCTTGAGGTCGTCGGGATGGACGCCGTGCGTGGCGCCGAGGCGGAGCGCCTGCTCGCGCCGCGACTCGACCGGGTCGACGACGACGATCGCCTCGGCTCCCGCGATGCGCGCGCCCTGGACGACGAACTGGCCGACGCCGCCGGCGCCGATCACGAGCACGACACCGCCCGGCTCGGCGCGGGCCGCGAACAGCACGGCGCCGACGCCGGTCAGCGCCGCGCAGCCGAGCAGCGCCGCATCGCGGAGCGGCACCGCGCCGCCCGTCGGCAATGCGACCTGGGAGGAGACGACGACGTGCTCGGCCCAGGCGCCCGTGGCAGTGCCGCGGTACACCGTCTCGCCGTCGAGCGACATCCCCGTCGTGCCGTCGACGAGCGTGCCGTTGCCGATCGCGCGGTGGAGCGGCACGCAGGCAGCGGGCCGGCCGCGGGCGCAGTCGGCGCAGTGACCGCACGACGGCGCCCACGAGAGCACGACCTCGTCGCCCACGAACAGCGAGTCGACCTCGTCGCCCGACGTGCTCGACGATCGCCGGCGCCTTCGTGGCCGAGCACCATCGGCGTCGGCCGCTGCCACTCGCCCTTGACCTGATGCAGGTCGGTGCCGCAGATGCCGACCGCCGCCATCCGGACGACGACGTCGTTCGGGCCGGGCTCTGCCAGGTCGAGCTCGACGACCTCGAGCGGCTCGCCGACTGCCCGGAAGAGCCCGGCCCGGGTCTTCACGGTCTAGGCACCGATCGCAGCCTTCACGGCGGCGCAGTTCGTCACCTGGGAGACGTTCTGGAGCGCGAAGTTGATCGACGCCTGGTGCCAGTCGGCGTTCATCGTCGAGCACCCGTCCTCGGGCACGATCATCGAGAAGCCCATGTCGGCCCCCGTGCGGGAGGTGTGCTCGATCGACATGTTCGTCCAGGCGCCGGTCACGATCACGGTGTCGCGGCCGAGGCCGTCGAGCAGGTTCTGGAGCTTCGTGCCCTGCCAGCCGCTCATCCGCATCTTCTCGACGACGTAGTCGCCGTCCTGCGGCTCGAGGCCGTCGGCCGCCGCGGCGCCCCACGTGCCCCGGACGAGCGCGCCCGTGTCCTTGACGCCGTTGAAGAGCGGCGCGTTGAGCTTCAGGCCCGGCGCACCTTCTTCGACGATGTAGTGCACGTGGATCACGGGAATGCCCTTCGCGCGGCAGGCTGCCGCGAGGTCGGCCACGTTGGCGACGACGTTCTGCTCCTTCGCGTGGCCGGGCGAGCCGGACTCGGCGAAGGCGCCGCCCTCGATGATCACGTCGTTCTGCATGTCCTGGATGATCAGGGCAGCGCGACCGGAATCGAGCGAGAGCTCGTCGACGAGCGTCAGTTCAGACATCGCATCCTCCTATCGCATGTACGGCTCGCGCCGCGGGCCGACCTTCGTCCTGATCGTGTAGACCGACGACGACGAAGGGATGAACAGGGTGTGCCAGTCCGGCCCGCCCCACGAGTGGTTGCCGATGTTCTCCGGCACCTCGATCGTGCCGAGGTGCTCGCCCTCGGGCGAGATCACCCAGAGGCCCTTCGGGCCCGGTCACCCAGACGTTGCCGAGCTCGTCGACCTTCATCCCGTCCGGGATGCCCTCCTCGATCACGCCGGTGCCGATGCCCTCGAAGAACATGCGGCAGTTCGAGAGCGTGCCGTCGTCGTTGACGTCGTAGACCTTGATGTACGCGCCCGGGGTGTCGTTGATGTACATCAGCTTCTCGTCGGGGGAGAAGCACAGACCCGTTCGGCATCTCGAACTCGTCCTCGGCGACCGCGAGGTCGAGCTCGTCCTGGCCGCCGCCCGGGGGGGGCGGGATCCGGAACACGCCCTGCCAGCCGAGCTCGCGCTCGCGCTCGATGCCGAACCCGGGAAGCGGCCGTACCACGGGTCGGAGAAGTAGATCGTCCCGTCCGAGCGAACGGTGACGTCGTTCGGGCTGTTCAGGTACTTGCCCTGCCAGTGGAAGGCGAGCGTCTCGCGCACGCCGTCGGTGCGCTCGCGGACGAGCGAGCTCGTGACGTGCTCGCAGACGAGCAGGTTGAGGTCGGCGTCGAGCACCATTCCGTTGCACTTGAACGACGGGTTCCGCACCTCGGTCACGCGTGCCGTCGAGCGTCACCTTGCGGCGAATGTCCGCCGGCATGTCGAGAAGTAGAGAACCTGCTCGACGGGGTGCCAGATCGGGCCCTCCGTGAACGTGAATCCCGTCGCGAGCTGCTCGACACCCGAGCCCTCTTCGACCAGGTCGTAGATCGCGTCCGATTTCGCGTCGATCTCCGGGCACTGCGCGGTCCCCTTTCGTGACGGAGGCTGTCGTCGCGACGCTAACACGACACCGATTCCTCGCTGTACCCTCCGGCGATGAGCTCTCGACCCGACACGGTGGTGTTCATCCCGCGCTGGAACGAGGAGGAGAACCTCCTCGGCGTGCTCGCCGAGCTCGCGACGGTGCTGCCCGACGTGGACGTGCTCGTGATCGACGACGGCTCGACCGACGCCACGGCCGAGGCGATCGCGCGTGCGAGGCCGGTGCGATCGTCGTCTCGTTCGGGGAGAACCGCGGCCTGCGCGCCGGAATCGCCGCGGGCTATCGCGAGGCGCACGAGCGCGGCTACACGTTCTGCGGCCGGGTCGACGCCGACGGCCAGCATCCCGCCGCCGAGCTCGCACGCCTGCTCGAGCTCGTCGCTCGGATGTGTGCGACGTCGCCGTCGGGTCGCGCTTCGCGGCCGGCGAGGGCTACGGGCCGACCGCTACGCTGCCGTCGCCGAGCCGGCGCTTCGGGATCGGCTTGCTGCAGAAGGCGATGCACGTGCGGCTCGGTCGCCGGTTCCACGATCCGACGAGCGGCATGGCCGCGGTCAACGCGAAGGCGCATGCGCCGTGATGTCGCGGCGCCGTACGCGAGCGGCGCGCCCGAGGTCGAGGCGCTCCTGCGGCTGAAGGCCGAGGGGCTGCGGGTCGAGGAGGTCGCCGTCCACATGCGCGAGCGCGCGAGCGGCGAGTCGAAGCTGCAGGGGAAGAAGGCGGTCAAGCTCGTGCTCACCGTGGTCGGGACGCTGCTCTTCTTCCGCTGGCTGCGCCACCGCCGAGCGTGAGCGGCTCGAGGCGCGCGTGATCGTCGTCGGCTTCCGACGCGGCGCGGAGTCGCGTCCCGATCGCCTCGCGCGTCCTCGGCTACCGAGCGGTCGACGGCGACGTCGTGCGCTCCGATGCCGGCAGCGCCGCGTCACGTCGCACGGCGCGTGCAGCGATCGTCGACGGCTCGGCCGATATCTGCTCGAGCCGGCTCCGGACGCGGCGCGCGCGATGGCCGGAACGCGCGTCGAAGCGCGCACCTGACGCGACGACGGCCGATGGGTCGGCGCTCGCGAGCCGAGCGTCGTCGTCACTCCCGGACTGGCACGCGCGCCGACGCGCGGCGCAACGCGTCGCAGGCTGCGTCTCGATGGCGGCATCTCCGGCGCGCGTCGGGGCGCAGCGAGCCGTGATTCGTCGTCGAGCCTCCGCCGAGCACCGCGAGCGACGATGCCGCGCTGCCTCGCCGGCGCCTCGGCGACGTCCGCGCTGCGGCCTCGCACACCGCCTCGCGCCGCCACGCCGATGTCGACGCGGCCGCGCGGCAGCGCGAGGCGTGGGGCTGACTCAGCACGTGCTGCCTCGCTCGGCTGCCCAGCCCGTCGTGGCACTGCGGGTCGACGACACGCTCGTCGGCGCTCAGGCGGCTGCGCCGCTGGAACCTGCGGTCGGCCGGTCGGTCGCGGCGGAGCGTCGGGTCGAGGGCTGAAGCCTGTTGCCGCCTCGCACACGCCGTCCGGACGTCGATTCGGCGGTGAGGCTTCAGCCTCCACCCGCTCGGCGCCGCCTACGCCACCTCGACGTGGATCCGCTGCTTCGAGTCGCGCAGCGGGCCGCCGCCGCGGCCGGCGCGGACGGCGAGGATCTCGGCCAGGATCGCGAGCGCCGTCTCCTCCTGCGTGTCGGCGCCGATGTCGAGGCCGCACGGGCCCATGATCCGCGCGAGCTGCTCCTCCGGCACGCCGGCCTCGAGCAGGCGGCCGCGACGGCGCTCCGTCGTGCGGCGCGAGCCGAGCGCGCCGACGTAGAACGCCTCGCTCTCGAGCGCCGCCTTGAGGGCAGGCTCGTCGAACTTGTCGTCGTGGGTGAGGACGACGACCGCCGTCTGATGGTCGGGCTCGATCTCGGCGAGCGCCTCGTCCGGCCACTTCTGGATCAGCACGTCGGCCGACGGCATGCGCTCGGGCGTGAGGAACATCGCGCGCGCGTCGCCGACGATCGCCGTCCAGCCGAGCAGCTTGGCGGCCCGGCAGAGCGCCTCGGCCGTGTCGACCGCGCCGTAGATGAAGACCCGCGGCGGCGGCCCGTACCACTCGGCGAACACCTTCACGTCACCGTCGAGCGAGAGCAGCTTGTTGCGGCCGCGGCGGACGAGCTCGTCGAACTGGCCCGTCGCCTCCTCCGGCACGCCGCCGCCGAGCCGCTCGCCGGTCTCGAGCACGAGCTCCTTGCCGCCGATGCCGTCGCCCTCGACGACGGTGAAGAGCACGCCCCGGTCACCCGAGCCGCGCGAGCTCCGACAGGCGATGGAGCAGGCTCACTCCACAGCCTCGACGAAGACGTCGATCTCGCCGCCGCAGGGCAGGCCGACGCCCCAGGCCATCTCGTCGGTGATGCCGTAGCTCAGCATCTTGGGCTCGCCGCGAGCGCATCACCTCCATCGCGTTCTCGTAGACGTCGCTCTCGACGCAGCCGCCCGAGACGGAGCCGCACATCTTCCCCGACTCCGAGATCGCGAGGCTCGTGCCGACCGGCCGCGGCGCCGAGCGGCGGGTCGCGACGACGGTCGCGACGACGACCTTCTCGCCCGACTCGCGCCAGCGCTCGACCTCGTCCAGGATCTCCTTCATGCTGCGTGCCTCCTCTCGATGCCGGCGAGCACTGCCGCCAGCTCTTCCAGACTTCTCAGATTATGGCCGGAGAGGAACCGGTCGACGTATGGCAGCGCGGCGCGCATGCCGCCGGCGAGCGGCTGGTACTCCGGATTGCCCTTCAGCGGATTGACCCAGACGACGGCGTAGGCGGCGCGCGCGAGGCGCGCCATCTCGCGGCCGACGAGCTCCGGATCCTGGCGCTCCCAGCCGTCCGAGACGATCACGACGACCGCGCCGCGCGAGAGCGCGCGCTTGCCGTAGAGGTCGTTGAACTCCTTCAGCGAGGCGCCGATGCGCGTGCCGCTGCCCCAGTCGGTGACCGCCTCGGTGCACTTCTCGAGCGCCGACTCCGGGTCGCGCGTGCCGAGCTCGGCCGTCAGCCGCGAGAGCCGCGTGCCGAACGCGAACGCCTCGACGCCGCGGCCCGACGCCGACGGCGGCGTGCAGGAAGAGCACGAGCGCCCGCGCGTACGCGTCCATCGAGCCCGAGACGTCGCAGAGGACGACGAGCTTGCGCGGGACGCGCCTTGCGCGCGCGGTACGGGCGGTCGACGCGGGTCGCCGCCCGTGCGCAGCGACTGGCGGATCAGCTTGCGCATGTCGAGGCGGTCACCGCGCGGGTCCGGCGCGCCGCCGGCGCGAGGCGCGCAGCGGCCGCTGCTCGGCGATCGCCGCGATCAGCCGCTTGACGCGCGCGGTACTCGTCGGGCGTCATCTCGGCGAAGTCCTTGTCGCGCAGGAGCTCGTGGCCGGACGCGCCGAGCTCGAGCGGATCTCCCGCCTCGTCGTCGGGCTCGCCGCCGGCCGCATCCGAGAGCGTCTCGCCGACCTTCTCCTGCGCCACCGGGCTCGGCGCGGTGCGCACGGGCGGCAGCACCGGCGCGCGCAGGAACCAGGCGTTGAAGGCGCGGTCGAAGAGCTCGAGCTCGTCGTGGCGCGAGACGAGCGTCTGCCGGAGCGCGCAGTAGACGTCCTCCTGGCGGGTCAGGTCGACGGCGTCGATACCGCGCAACGCGTCCGCGACGCGGCCCGGGCCCGACCTCGAGGCCGACCTCGCGCAGGACGCGGCCGAAGGTGACGACGTGGCGGACGACGGCGTCGGCCATGAGCGTGTCCTACCGTGCCGCTGTCGCGCGAGCGGTGTCGACGAGGCGCGCCAGCGTCTCGTCGCGCACGGTCTCGATGTCCTCGCGGTACTTCAGCACCGAGCCGAGCGTCTGCTCGACGACGTCGGCGTCGATCTCCTGGCGGCCGAGCGCGTTGAGCGCCATCGCCCAGTCGATCGTCTCGGCGACACCGGGCGGCTTGGCGAGGTCGAGGCCGCGCAGCTCGCGCACGAACGCGGCCGCCTCGGAGGCGAGCCGCTCGGAGATGCCGGGGATCCGGATCTTGACGATCTCGATCTCGCGGTCGATCGACGGATGCCCGATCCAGTGGAAGAGCGCGCGGCGCTTGAGCGCGTCGTGCAGCTCGCGCGTGCGGTTGGAGGTGAGGATCACGGCGGGCTTGCGACGCGCGCGGATCGTGCCGAGCTCGGGGATCGTGATCTGGAAGTCGGAGAGCACCTCGAGCAGGAACGCCTCGAACTCCTCGTCGGCGCGGTCGATCTCGTCGATCAGCAGCACGACGGGCTCGTCGGTGTCGATCGCCTCGAGCAGCGGGCGGCGGATCAGGAACTCGGGCCCGAAGAGCTCGTCCTCGGAGACCGTCCCCTCCTGCGCAGCGCGGATGTGCAGCAGCTGGCGCGGGTAGTTCCACTCGTAGACGGCGTGGGCGACGTCGAGGCCCTCGTAGCACTGGAGCCGGATCAGGCGCGCGTCGGTCGTCGACGGCGAGCGCCTTGGCCGCCTCGGTCTTGCCGACGCCGGCCTCGCCCTCGAGCAGCAGCGGCTTCTCGAGCGCGAGCGCGAGGAAGAGCGCCGTCGAGAGGCCGCGGTCGGGCAGGTAGTCCGCCGCGCGGAGCGCGGTCTCGAGCTCGTCGATGGTGCCGAAGGGGCTCATCTGAATGAGCGTAGTCGAGACGCGGCGGCTCGCGGCGTGGAGATGCCCTACGCGGCGTCTTCGAGCAGGTCGACCGCGAGCGCGACCGTCCGCTCGAGGAACCCGAACTCGACGAGGACGTCGAGGCACGCAACCGGATCCACGTACTCGTTCGAGCTGCCCTCGACGATGCGGAGCGTGATGAACGTGAGCGGGTCGAAGGCGATCCCGGCCCGCTCGAAGGTGAGGCCGAGCGTGACCGCCTCGCGCGCCAGCGCGTGCTCGGCAGCCGTCAGCGAGTGCCCGAGGGCGATCTCGTTCTCCTGGCTCTCGCGCAGGCTCGCGCCAGTCCAGCATGTCCTCATCACTCGACCCCTTCAGCATCTCAACACACTGAGACGCCGATTTGACCAAAGAGTCAGCAGATCAGCGGGGCCGAAACGTGAGCTGCTTGAACCTCCGCGCGTTCTCGGCGATCGCGGTCTCGACGGGCAGGCGCTCCATGCTCGACGCACCGTAGAAGCCGACGACCCCGGTCGTCCGGTCGAGGACGTATTGCGCATCCTCGGGCTCGGCGATCGGGCCGCCGTGGCAGAGCACGAGCACCTCGGGATTCACCTCGTAGGCGGCGTCGGCGATCGCCTGCACCCGCTCGACGGCCTCGTCGAGGCTCGGCGCGCTCGTCACGCCGATCAGCCCCTTGGTGGTGGTGTTCATGTGGGCGACGACGATGTCCGCGCCGGCATCGGCCATCCACCGCGCCTCCTCGGGGTCGAAGGCATACGGCGTCGTCAGCAGGTCGAGCTCGCGCGCGGCGCGGATCATCTCCACCTCGAGCTTGAAGCTCATGCCCGTCTCCTCGAGCACCTGGCGGAAGTTGCCGTCGATCACGCCGACGGTGGGGAAGTTCTGCACGCCGGAGAAGCCGATGTCGCGAAGCTCGCGGAGGAAGCGCGGCATCGAGCGGAACGGATCGGTGCCGTTGACGCCGGCGAGCACGGGCGTGTCGGCGACGACCGGGAGCACCTCCCCCGCCATCTCGACGACGATCGCGTTGGCATCCCCGTAGGCGAGCAGCCCCGCTGCCGAGCCGCGGCCCGCCATCCGGTAGCGGCCGGAGTTGTAGACGATGATGAGGTCGACGCCGCCGGCCTCCTCGCACTTGGCCGAGAGCCCGGTGCCCGCGCCGGCGCCGATGATCGGCTTGCCGGCAGCGATCGTGGCGCGCAGTCGTCGGAGTGCTTCGTCGCGCGTCACGTCGCAACGATAAGCCACGAGCAACCCAGCCGTGGCAACCGACCCGTGACCGATACTCTCCCCGCCGTGACGAGCATCGGCCACTTCGAAGCGCCGGGCGGGCCGGCCGAGGCAACAGCCGTCGGCGAGATCACGTATCTGGAGGCGATCCGGACCGCGCTCCAGGACGCGATGCGCGAGGACGACCGCGTCTTCCTGCTCGGCGAGGACATCGGCGTCTTCGGCGGCGCCTTCGGCGTCACGGCGGGCCTGCACGAGGAGTTCGGCGCGGAGCGCGTGATGGACACTCCGATCTCCGAGGAGGGCTTCGTCGGCGCCGCGATCGGCGCCGCCTGGATGGGCGAGCGCCCGGTCGTCGAGCTCCAGTTCGCCGACTTCATCACCTGCGCCTTCGATCCGATCGTCACCGTGGCCGCCAAGACGCACTGGCGCTCCGGGCAGCAGATCCCGATCACGATCCGCTGCCCGACCGGCGGCGGCGTTCGCGGCGGCCCTTTCCATGCCGGCTCGCCCGAGGGCTGGTTCGTCGGCACGGCAGGCCTCAAGATCGTCTGCCCGGCCAACGTCGAGGACGCCTACGGGCTGCTCCGCGCCGCGATCGACGATCCCGACCCGGTCCTCTACTTCGAGCACAAGCGCCTCTACCGAACGCTCCGCGCGGCACCGCCGGAGACCGGCTTCCGCACCCCGATCGGGCCGGCGACGATCGCGCGCGCGGGCTCCGACGTGACGGTCGTCACCTACGGCTCGGGCGTCTCGACGGCCCTCGCGGCAGCCGAGCTCGTCGACGCCGACGTCGAGGTGGTCGACCTGCGCACGGTCTGGCCGCTCGACGAGGCGACGATCCTCGCCTCGGTGGAGAAGACGTCGCGCGTGCTCGTGCTCCAGGAGGCCTCGCGCTCGACCGGAGCGGCCGGCGTGATCCTCTCGCTGATCGCCCGCCGGTCGTTCGAGCACCTCGACGCACCACCCGCGCTGCACGCGCCGCCCGACACACCGGTGCCGTTCGCGCCCGAGCTCGAGGACGCGTACATGCCGTCCGTCGACTCGACCGTCACCGCCCTCGACGAGCTGCTGGCCTACTGATGCCGATAGAACCGTGCGCCGAGACACCTCGGTCAGCGCCGACGACCGCCTGGCGCTGTTCCGGCTCGTCCTCCTGCAGCGCATCTTCGAGGATCGCGAGCTGGCGCTGTACCGCCAGGGCCGCATCCCGGGCTCGGTCTACACGGGCCGCGGCCAGGAGGCAGTGGCCGCCGCGGCCGGGCTACGCGCTCGGCCCGGACGACGTCGTCGCCCCGCTCAACCGCGAGCTCGCGTGCCACTTCGCGCGCGGCTGCACGACCGCCGACGCGTTCCGCAACTTCTTCGGCAAGGCCGACGAGCCCGACCTTCGGCCGGGACGGGAACATGCATTTCGGCGCGCCGGCGAACGGCGTCTTCCCGCTCGTCTCGATGCTCGGCGACCTCGTTCCGCTCGTCACCGGGGCGGCGCTCGCGTTCAAGAAGCGGGGGCAGCCACGGGTCGCGATGACCTTCCTCGGCGAGGGCGCGTTCTCGGTCGGCGACACGCACGAGGGGCTCAACCTCGCCGCCGTCTGGCAGGTGCCGGCCGTCTTCGTGATCCAGGCGAACCGCTACTCGTACTCGACGCCCGTCGCGCAGCAGATGGTGAACACGAACATCGCGCAGCGCATCTACGGCGGCTGGTCGATTCCCGCCGAGCGCGTCGACGGAACCGATGCTCTGGCCGTGCTCGAGACCGTCCGGGCGGCCGTCGAGCGGGCGCGGAACGGCGGCGGGCCGCAGGCGGTCGAGGCGCTGACGGTGCGGATGCACGGCCACGCGGCACACGACGACTCCCGCTACGTGCCGGCGGGGATGCGCGAGGAGTTCTTCGAGCGCTTCGACCCGGTCGAGCGCCTCGCAGCGCGGCTCGCGCTCGACGGGCTCAGCGCCGACGCGATCGAGGAGCTGCGCGCGAAGGCAACGGCCGAGGTCGCAGCCGGTCTCGCCGAGGCGGAGCAGGCGCCGGCGCCCGACCCGGCGACGCTCGAGGACGGCGTGTACGCGGCGCCGCCCTGGCCGCTAACCCGGCAGCAGCCCGCGCAGCATCAGATCGATCAGCGCCCCGCGCGAGCGCTCCGGATCCCAGTCGTGGGCGCGGCGGAGATGGCGATAGGTGCGGTCGGTCGCATTGACGAGCACGGTCGCGGTCTCCTCGATCTCGACCTCGCGCAGCGAGCCGTCGGCGATCCCGTCCGCGAGCAGGCGCTCGATCGGGTTGATGTAGCCCTCGCGCGAGTGCACCTCCTCGTCGCGACTCGTGGAAGAACCTCCGGTCGGCCTCCTCGTCGAGCGCGGCGAGGAAGTCGAGGTGATCCTCGGTCACCTCGCACACCGCCACGAGCATCGCCTCGAGCCGCTCGGCGCCCGTTCCCCTTGCCGGTGACCGACGGCCAGAGCGCGGCCCGGAAGGCCTCCTCGTAGTCGCGCGCCAGCAGCGCGAAGATCTCGTCGCGCCCGAGCCCACGCCGGTGCAGCGTCATCCGCGACACGCCCGCTTCCTCGGCGATCCGCGTCAGCGTCGCCGATTGCCAGCCGCCGGAGGCGATCGCCCGTCGCGCGCCCTCGATCACGCGCTGCTCGGTGCTGCTGCCGCTTCGCTCGGGCTGCTCTCGACCTGCGCCATCGCGGTTGGGACGATAGCGTTGCAATGAGCGGTACGACAATGTCACACTGCGCACTGACACACCCGAAAGGCCGAGCCCACTGACGGGCCGACCGTGCCGAAGGAGGCAACCCCGTGCCGATGATCGAGGTCAAGCTGTACGACCGCCGCGTCACCGAGGAGTCCGTGCCGAAGATGATCGAGGCACTCACGAACGCGCTTGCGGAGTCGAGCGGCGCCGCGCCGGAGCACATCCAGGTCGTGATCCAGGGCGTCGAGCCGAAGCACTGGGGCATCGGCGGCAAGCAGCAGTCCTAACCGGACGCGGACCGAGAAAGGATCGATATGGCTTCTGAAGTACTCGTCCCGTCGTCCCCGGCCGAGGCCGTCGAGCTCTTCGGCGACGGCGCGGCGACGACGGTGGTCGGCGGCGGCACCATCGTCGTTGCCGACATCTCGCTACGGGCGGCTCGATCCGGGCCGCGTGCTGCTGCTCTCGCACGCAGGGCTCGACGGCGTCTCGGTCGACGGCGACACCGTCACGATCGGCGCCACGACCTCCGATCGACGCGCTGCTCGCGCTCGAGGAGCACGCTGCCGCTCTCGCCGCCTGCGCCCGCAACCTCGCCGACTACGAGATTCGCGGCCAGGGAACGGTCGGCGGCAACCTCTGCGTCGGTTCCGGGCACGATGTGCCGCGCGGCGACCTCCAGGGCTGCCTGCTGGCGCTCGACGCCCGGGTCCGCTCGGCCGGCGCGGACGGCGAGCGGACGGAGCCGCTCGAGGACTTCCTCGCCAACCGGCAGGACCGCCTCGTCCTCGACGTCAGCTTCGAGCGCCCGGCGGCCTCGGCCTTCGTCGCGCTCGAGTACCCCCACACGCACGAGTACACGGTGATCGCGGTCACGGGTGCCCGCTCCGCGGACGGCACCACGCGGCTCGCCGCCACCGGCGTTGCCGGCCCGGGTGCCCGCCTCCGCTCGGCCGAGGCGCTCGCCTCGGATCCGGCCGCCGCGGGCGCCGCCGCCGTCGGCGACGTCACGTTCGCCGACGACGCGCTCGCGTCCGCCTGGTACCGCGAGCAGACGCTGCCGGTGCTCGTCCGCCGTGTCCTCACCCAACTCGAGGAGTCCTCATGAACCTCACCGTCAACGGGGTCGACACCTCGATCGAGAGTGCCCCGCTGACGAGCCTGCTCGACGTCCTGCGCGAGGAGCTCGGGATCACGAGCCCGAAGGCAGGCTGCGAGCAGGGCGGCTGCGGTGCCTGCACCGTGCTCGTCGACGGCGAGCCTCGCCGCTCGTGCCTGCACGCCCGTCGCCGCAATCGACGGCAGCCGCGATCACGACCGTCGAGGGACTCGGCTCGCCGGAGCACATGGCCCCGATCCAGCAGGCGTTCACGCACCACTACGCGGCCCAGTGCGGCTTCTGCACCTCGGGGATGATGATGGCGGCGCAGGCCTACGTCGACCGCGGCGGCACCGACGACCACGAGGCGATCCAGGAGGCGCTCGGCGGCCACGTCTGCCGCTGCACGGGCTACGTCAAGATCATCGACGCCGTCGCGGCGACGGTCCGCGGCGAGTCGTTCGACGCCACCGTCACCGCGGCCGGAACCTCGATGACGAACCTCGGAGGTGTGGCATGAAAGCGGTCGGCGCACGCGTCCCCCGCTACGACGGCGTCGCGCACGTCACCGGTCGCACGGTGTTCGTCGACGACGTCCGCGTCCCCGGCACCCTCTGGGTGAAGGCATTCCGCTCGCCCGTGCACAACGCGGGCATGTCGAACCTCGACACGAGCAAGGCCGAGGCGATGAAGGGCGTCCACGTGATCACGTGGGAGGACGTCCCGCTGCTCGAGTACGGCCACCTCTCGGCGCTCGGCATCCCCGCCGACGAGCCGTTGCTCGCGAAGGACGAGGTGCGCTACCTCGGCCAGCCGATCGCGATCGTGGCTGCTCCGAGCGAGGAGGAGGCGCAGGCCGCCGTCGACGCGATCACCGCCGACTTCGACGAGCGCCCGGCGCTCTTCGACGTCCGCAAGGCGTTCGACGCCGACGCTCCCGAGATCCATGCCGAGGGCAACTGGTACCGGCACTTCGAGGACGAGATGGACCGCCGCCAGATCCGCAAGGGCAACATCGAGGAGGCGTTCGACAAGGCCGACCTGATCGTGCAGGGCGTCTACCGCCCGGCCGCGATCGAGCACGCACCGATCGAGACGCAGGTGTGCCAGGTCGTCCCCGAGGCGAACGGCCGGCTGACGATCTACTCGTGCACGCAGGCGCTCTACTTCTCGATGGGCGTCGTCGCGGCCCACCTGCAGCTGCCGCTGAACAAGCTCAAGGTCGTCGGCGGCACGGTCGGCGGCGGCTTCGGCGGCAAGGTCGACACGGCCACCGAGACGATGTGCTGCCCTGCTCGCCCAGAAGTCGGGCAAGCCGGTGAAGTGGCGCTGGACGCGCGAGGAGGAGTTCCTCTGCTCGTCGACGCGCGCGCCGTGGCACATGGAGATCGCCGACGCGGTGACGAAGGACGGCTGGATCCTCGGCCGCAAGATGCTGACGCTGCACGACTCGGGCGCCTACGCGCGCTTCTCGCCGTACGGCCTGACGAAGCACAGCTTCCACCACACGGGCGCGTACTCGATCCCGAACCTCGAGTTCGACGGGTACGTCGTCTACACGAACCGCACCCCGACGACGGCCATGCGGGGCTTCGGCGTCACCTCGGTCTCGTTCGCGACCGAGACGCACCTGAGCCGGATCGCACTCGAGCTCGGGATCGACCCGTTCGAGCTGCGGCTCAAGAACGCGAACCGGATCGGCGACACGTCGCCGAACCAGATCGCGTACACCGACCCGTCGACCGTGCCGACGATCCTGGCGATCGCCGACGCGATCGGCCACGAGCTGACCGCCGGAGTACAGGGCGATGACCCCCGAGCCAGCGGACCGGCGATCTCCTCCCGGAGCACCTCGTCGGCCAACTCGGAAACCCGGAGGCCCACTGATGGCAGTCAAGACCGGCCGCGGCTTCGCGGCGATCGAGTACCCCACGGGGATGAACCAGAACGGCGACCCGTCGCAGGCCTGGATCAAGGTCAAGCCCGACGGCCGGATCGACGTGTTCGCCGGCACCTCGGACATCGGCAACGGCTCGAAGACGATCCAGTCGCAGATCGTCGCCGAGACGATCGGCGTGCCGTACGAGTGGATCACGTACGACAACTCGAACACCGACTCGTCGCCGGTCTGCACCGGCACGTTCGCCTCGCGCGCGACGTTCGTCGCGGGCAAGGCGGCGGAGAAGGCCGCCGAGAGCGTGCGGCAGAAGATCCTCGAGATCGCCGGCAAGGAGCTCGAGATCGATCCGGCCGACCTCGAGATCATCGACGGCGAGGTGGTCGCGAAGGGCGCGCCGCAGAAGAAGATCAGCGTGCCCGACGTCGCCGCCGCGGCGACCTGGACCTACGGCGAGCTGATCACCGGCACCGGCGCCCAGCTGAAGCCGTTCGCGACGATCGTCGAGCCCGACCACGGGCAAGGTCGACCTTCCGCCCCACTCGGCGATCTCGTACGCGTCGTGCGCGGCCGAGGTCGAGGTCGACGACGAGACGGGCGTCGTCACGGTGACGCGGCTGTGGCAGTGCTACGACGTCGGCAAGTCGATCAACCCCACGCTCGTCGAGGGCCAGATCGAGGGCGGAGCGGTGCAGGGCCTCGGGCTCGGCGTCCTCGAGAATTGCTACCCGTACTACCCCTCGGTCGAGCATCGCGGCTCGCAGTTCGGGTCGTACCTCGCGCCGGGAATGGAAGACCTGCCGCAGATCGACACGATCATCATCGAGAACCCCTCCGCCGACGGCCCCTACGGCGCCAAGGGCATCGGCGAGATGGCGAACAACGCGCAGCCGCCCGCGATCGCGACGGCCGTGTTCGACGCGGTCGGCGTCTGGGTGACCGAGCTCCCGATCACGCCCGAGCGGGTGCTGCGGGCGCTGCAGGCGAAGGCGGCCGGCACGGGCGAGCCGACGCGCGAGGGCAAGACCGTCGTCTTCGACGCCGAGCTGTCGGTCAACGCCGTCGGCACGGGGATCACGTTCGGGGCCGCCGCCTGATGGCGAGCTCGCCCTTCGGCACGTTCAACGGTGTGGAGCCCTTCGCCATCTTTCCGACGGTAGGGCTCCACGCCGATTGCCGGCGACCAGGTGCTTTCTCGGCCGCGTCACCTACGAGCCGGGCACGACGGTGAAGCGCCACAGCCACGAGCACACCGAGCAGGCGATGCTCATCGCTCGAGGGCTCGGTGACGATGACGATCGGCGACGAGACGCAGGACGCTCGGGCCAGGCGACACCTGCGTCGTCAACCGCGGCATCGAGCACGAGCTCTACTCCGAGGGCGGCGTCACGTTCATCGAGGCGCTCGCGCCCGGTGCCGCTCGACCACATCGGCGATCGCGAGCGCGATCTCGTGCTCGGCGACCTGAACGGGTCGCTGCACGTCGAGCGCTGATTCTGCCAGTGACGTCAGAGCCGACAGGGTCGCGCTCGTCACCGGCGCGAGCCGCGGCATCGGCGCGGCGACGGCGGAGCGGCTGCGGCGCGACGGCTGGCGGGTCGAGACGGCCGAGCGTGCGACCGGCGTCGACCTCGCGCGAGCCCGGCGCCGGCGCCGCGGTCGTCGAGCGGCTCGACCGCATCGACGCGCTCGTCTGCAACGCCGGCACGACGACCGCGCGCGGGCGTTCTCGAGCTCGAGCGCGAGGAATGGGACCGCGTCATCGCGGTCAACCTCAGCGCCGACCTTCGAGCTCGCGCAGGCGGCGGCGCGGCGGATGGTCGAGCAGGGAGGCGGCTCGATCGTGCTGCGTCGCCTCGCTGATGTCCTTCGTCGGCGGCTTCAACATCGCCGCCTACAGCCGCGTCGAAGGGTGGCGTCGCCCAGCTCGCGAAGGCGATGTCGAACGAGCTCGCCGGCCGCGGCGTCCGCGTCAACGCGATCGCGCCGGGCTACATCGAGACCGACCTGACCGCCTCGACTGGAGGAGTGGCGCCGCCAGGAGGTGCTGCCGCGGATCCCGCTCGGCCGCTGGGGCACCCCGGCGGACGTCGCCGACGTGATCGCGTTCCTGCTCTCCGACGACGCCCGGTACGTGACCGGTGCCGTGATCCCGGTCGACGGCGGGTATCTGGCTCGCTAGGGACGCGAAAGAAAGCGGCGCAAACGGCGGAGTCGCTCCCGATCTGTCAGGGTCGGGCCGAGTCGCCGGTTGATGGAAGTGCATTGTGCTTCACGACCGGCGCGCGAAGGGAGCCACATGGTGGCACGGATTGCGACCTACCGTTACACGGGGGATGCGCAGGAGCTTGGCAAGAGGGCCGAGGCAGGGATCCTGCCGATCCTGAAGGCGCAACCAGGATTCAAGAGCTATTCGGTGGCGATCGACGAGGGCACGGTGTTCTCGTCCAGCGCCTGGGACAGCCGGGCCGAGGCTGAGAGCGGGAGCGCGGCGGTTGCCTCGTGGGTCGCAGAGAACATGACCGAGATCAGCCTCAGCGGAGATGTTCACTACGCCGAGGTCGCATTCAGCACGTCCCTCGGCGTCAGCACCGCCTAGAGCGCCACACGGTCGGCGTGGGTCGGCTCGAGGTCGACCCACGCCGCCTCGCTCCGCCGGTAGGGGTCAGACTGCGCGTGAACCCGACCCGCAACCGAAGGAGCCGACCATGCCCTTGATCCGCGTCGAGCTGTTCGACTACCGCGTCACGCCCGAGGTGAGCGAGAAGCTCATCGCCGGGCATGACCGATGCGCTCTGCGACGCCGTCCATCCCGACCTCCGCGACCACACCTGGGTGATCGTCGAGGGGCACAACCCGAAGAACTGGGGCGTCGGCGGCAAGCCGTGGCCGGTCGGGGAGATGCCGCCCGGGCCGTCCTGAGAATCCGCATGTGAGACACTCCCTGACCAGATGGTCAGGGAGCTGCACGCAGATGTCGTCGTCGTCGGCGCGGGCCTCGCGGGCCTGACGGCGGCGTCCGACCTCGTCGCCGCCGGCCGTGAGGTGGTCGTGCTCGAGGCGCGCGACCGCGTCGGCGGCCGGCTGCTCAACGTCGAGATCGGCGGCGAGCCGAACGAGCTCGGCGGCGAGTGGATCGCGCCGTACCAGAGCGAGATGCACGCGCTGCTCGCCGAGCTCGGGATCGAGCTCTTCCACGCCTACCGCGAGGGCGACCACCTCTACATCGACGCCGACGGCGCGCTCCACCGCTACCACGGTGACGACGAGATCCTCCCGGCCGGCTCGGCGCGCGCGTACGAGGAGGCCGTCGGCAAGCTCGACGCGCTCGCTGCCGAGCTCGACCCCGAGGCACCGTGGGAGCACCCTCGCGCGGCCGAGCTCGACGCAATCAGCTTCGAGCAGTGGCTCGGCGCGGAGGTCGACGACACGCTGGCGCGCGACCTGCTGCGGGCGTTCATGGCCGGCGGCTACATGACGAAGCCGGCCGACACCTTCTCGGTGCTCAGCGCCCTCGCGACGGTCGCCGGCGCAGGCAGCGTCGAGAACCTGTTCGAGCCCGACCTCTGCCTCCACTCCCGCGTCGTCGGCGGCTCGCAGCTCATCCCACTCCGGCTGGCCGAGCGGCTCGGCGACCGCGTCGTCCTCGACGCTCCGGTGCGCACGCTGCGCTGGCACGACGCACGGCGTCGAGGTCGATGCGGATTCGATCCACGTCTCGGCCCGGGCGGCGATCGTCGCGGTGCCGCCGAACGTGGTCGGGCTGATCCGCTTCGAGCCGTCGCTGCCCGCCTGGCGGATGCGCCTGCACCAGGCGATGACCCAGGGCGACGTGATCAAGGTGCTCGCCGTCTACGACGAGCCGTTCTGGCGGGCCGAGGGGCTCGCGGGCGAAGGCTTCGCGCCCTACGAGCTCGTGCGCGAGGTGTACGACAACACGCCGCCGGCCGGGCGCCCCGGCGTGCTCTGCACGTTCCTCGCCGGCGAGAAGGCACACGCGACCGAGCGCCTCGACGCGAGGAGCGGCCACGTCTCGTTCTCGACGGCATGGCGCGCTTCTTCGGCCCGAGAGCGCTCGATGCCATCGAGGTGATCGAGCGCGACTGGTCGCAGGAGGAGTGGACGCGCGGTGCCTACGCCGCGACCTTCGGCATCGGCGGCCTCTCCCGCTACGGCCCCGACCTGACCCGGCCCGTCGGCCCGGTGCACTGGGCCTGCACCGACCTCGCCGGCATCGGCCACATGCACATGGAAGGCGCGATCCGCTCCGGCCGGGCCGCGGCTCGCGCCGTCCTCGCCCGCGCCTGAGCCGGGCGGCGCTAGCCTGCGTCCGTGAGTTCCGTGCTCGCGACCGAGAATCTCTGGCGAGCCTGGTCGTTCCAGCCCCTCGTGATCGGCGCCGGACTGGTCGCGATCGGGTTCTTCCTCCACGGCTGGCTGCGGCTGCACCGGCGCAAGCCGAGCCTCGCCCCCTGGACGCGGATCCCGCTCTTCGTCGCCGGCGTCGTCGTCACGGTCCTCGCGATCGTCTCGCCGATCGACGCGATCGGGGAGAGCTACCTGCAGAGCGTCCACATGCTCCAGCACGTCCTGATCGCCGACCTCGGCATCGCGCTCACCGTGGTCGCCGTCCGCGGGCCGCTCACCGTCTTCCTCCTCCCGCGTGACCTGCTCGTGCCGCTCGCGCACGTCGGCTGGCTCCGCCGCCTGCTCCGGTTCCTGCTGCGGCCCGGCGTCAGCTACGCCGTCTGGGTCGTCGTGCTCGTCGCCTGGCACGTTCCCGCGTTCTACGAGGCGGCGCTCCATCACACGGCCTGGCACGACCTCATGCACGTGAGCTTCGTCGTCGGCGGCCTGCTCGTGTGGACGCAGATCGTCGATCCTTCGCGGCACCACCGGCTGACGCTGAACGAGCGGGTCGGCTACACGGCGCTCGTCTTCTGCACCGGGCAGATCATGGCCTACGTGATCCTGTTCGACTTCCGGCCGCTCTTCTCGACCTACGTCGACCAGCCCGTCCGGCTCCTCGGCCTGTCGCCGCTCACCGACCAGAAGGTCGCCGGCGTCGTGATGATGGTCGAGCAGATCGCCACCCTCGGCCTCGCGTTCGTGCTGCTGCTGCGCGCCTCCCGGCGGGAGCAGCGGGTCGAGGCTCGAGGTTCCGGCGACGCACCAGCCCGTCGTCTGATGCGGTCCGCCTCGTCGTTCACCTTCGAGCCGCTGTTCATCGTCCTCGGCATCGCCGCACTGGTCGCCTACGGCCGCGCGTGGCGCCGCGAGCGGGCCGGCGTCGGGCACGCGGCGGCGTTCACGGCCGGGGTCGTCCTCATCGTCGCTGCGCTGAACTCGCCGCTCGAGACGATCGCGATCGACTACCTCGTCCTCTTCCACCTGCTGCAGAACGTGATCATCGCCGACTGGGCGCCGCCGCTCCTCATCCTCGGGCTGACGCCTGCCATGCGCAGCGCGATCGCCGCCCGCGGCGGCCGCGCCGTTCGCGTTCATGACGAAGCCGACCGTCGCGCTGCCGGTGTGGCTCATCGGCTGGTACGTCGTGCACCTCGGCGGCGTCTACGACGTCGCGCTCCGGAACCCGTGGCTCCTCAACGTCGAGCACCTGTTCATGATCACGATCGGCCTGCTCTTCTGGTGGCCCGTCTTCTCCGACGAGCCCGAGTCCGTGCCGACGCTCGGCCGCATCGCCTACGTCTTCGCAGCGTTCGTGCTCTCGGCGTTCCTCGGCCTCGCGCTCACGTTCGCGCCGCCGCTCTACGGCTACTACGAGAGCCTGCCCGACGCGGCTCTGGGGCATCTCGGCCGCGAAGGACCAGAACCTCGGCGGCATCCTGATGACGACCGAGCAGGCGCTCATCCTGTTCGCCGCCGTCGTCTGGCTCCTCGTGCGGCTGTTCCGCGAGGAGGACGAGGCGGAGGCACGGCTCCAGGCGGAGCAGCGCGCCCAGGGCTTGCTCTAGGAGCTAGGAGCCGGCCGAGGCCTTGACGAGCGCGGCGTCGAGGCTCGTGCAGTCGCTCGATGCCTTCATCGCCGTTCCGAGCTCGGCGTCGTCCTCGGCGAGCTTGGCGGTCGTCGTCTTGACGTCGGCGAGGCTCGCCTCGATCTGCTGTCCGGACGATCGTCGTCTGCTGCGCCACGCGTCACATCCGGGTTGTTCGTGTCGAGCGCGGCGCTGACCCGCGCCACCCGGCCGAGAGGGTGTTCGCCAGGCTCTTGGCCGTCGCCTCCGAGGTGCTGCCGTCCGGCGTGTCCGGCGCGCCGAGGCCGTTGATCGACTCGATGAACGAGTTGGTCTCGTCGGTGACCGACTGTGCTGCTTCATCCGGCGCCGTGCCGGTCTTGACGCTCGCGCGCGCGTCGTCGAGGGACGTCACCCACGACGTCGCGTCGCTGCAGTAGCCCGAAGCCCAGTCGGCGGCGGACGTGCCGGAGCTGCTGTCGCTGCCGCCGCACCCGGCGAGGAGCGCGGTGGCGCCGACGAGAGGTGCGGCCGAGAGAAGACGGCGTCGCATCAGGCGTGAACCTATCGCACCGTGCCACTTTGTGCGGACCACAGCCCGTCGTGCGAGCACGAGCTCGACCGGCGCGGCGCCCGGCACGACGGCGCGCGTCTCGCGCGCGTGCAGCAGCGTCGTGCGGACGATCACCTTCGCGCGCGCGAAGTTGTCGAGCTCGGTCGGAACCGGGCCGACGCGCTGGCCGAGCGCGTAGCCCGCAGCGTTGCGTCCCATCGCGCGGTAGCTCTCGAGCGAGTAGAGCGGCGACATTCCGAAGAGCTCGAGGTTGTCGAGCGGCTGCAGGTCGGCGCGGTGGATCACTGCCGTGCCCTTCGACTGGATGCCGAGCGCGACCCCCGAGCCGGAGAGGCGCGCGCCGTCGTGGGCGACGAAGGCGACGTCGGCGACGCGGCCGGATCGCGCACGATGCGCGGCACGGCGCCCGCCTTCGCGGACGCCGTCGACGATCGCCGCCAGCACGTCGGCGTGCGTCGAGGCCGTTGATCGTCTGCCGGATCGTGTCGCCGAAGGCGGGCGCGACGGCGATCACGACCTCCAGCGGGTCGGTGCCCGACGGCAGCCTCGCCGACGACGTCGACGATCGGCGGCCGCATCGCTCTCGCCGCGCGAGCCGAGCGTGGCCGAGTCGAGCACGTGCGGAAGCGCCTGCAGCAGCCTCCCACCGCTCGCCCTCGAGCCGGTAGCCCGTGCCCGGCCCGGTGTAGACGTTCGGGTCGTTGACGGCGGAGTGGACGACGCCCTCGGCGTCGATCACGGCCGAGGTCTGGAGGTAGTCGGCCGAGACACGCTGGCGCTGCATGCTCGACGATCGCCTCGGGCGATGTCGGCGAAGCCGCGCCGGTCGAGCGCGAGGGCCACGTCGAGCCCCGACACCTTCCGCGCGAGCGCGGCGTCGGCCGCCTCCACGTCGGCGGCGCGGTCGCGGTCGGGCATGTCGCTCGCGTCGTAGCCGGTCGTCGCCGCGGCCACCTCCGCGTCCGTGACCGGCGGCAGCCCGAGCTCGGCGAAGACGGCCTGGATCGCGCGCGCGGCGCGGTCGCGCACGCGCGTCACCTCGGCCTCGCCGACCGGCTCGATGCCGCCGTCGACCTGCCAGTCGCGCTGGATCGTGAGCCACTCGTCGAGGTCGTCGGCGTCGTAGTTGCCGCCGCCGAAGGTGTTGTCGTGCCGCGGCATCACCGAGTAGCCGGAGGTGACGAAGTCGGTGCCGGGCAGGAACTGGCCCATCAGCTTGGCCGTCTTGCGGATCGGCGAGTGCGAGGCGATCGCGTCGTTGCCCGATGCGACCTCGAGGTCGAGCCAGGCGGCGATCACGTTCTCGGCCAGGATCGCGCGCGTCCCGCCCGGCAGCGAGAGCACGAGCGCGACGCACGAGATCGAGCCGTTCTGGACGCCCTGCGAGCCGGCAGCGCGCACGACCGCGATGCAGCGCGCCTCGAGGTAGAGCATCGACATGCCCTCGGCCTCGCCCATCAGCGCCTCCGAGCCCGTGCCGGAGGTGAAGCGCACCTTGACGCCGCGCGACGCGTAGGCCGCGCCGAGGAACGACTTCGACCACGGCGTGTCGTCACCGTCGACGAACACCTGCTCGGTGCCGTAGACCGACAGCGTCTCGGCGTAGGTGACGAGGCCGTTGATCGCGAGCTCGAGGTTGCGGCGCTCCTCGACCGCGCACTGCGTCATCACGCCGGGCCGGCCGGTCTGCGAGCCGACGAGGAGCGCGATCGCGTTCAGCGGCGCGTAGCGCGCGACGCCGACGGTCGTCTCGAGCTCGGCGAAGCCCGCGGGCGGACGCCTCGGCGGCGTCGGCCGCGAGCAGCGCCGGGCTCTCCTTGAGGTTGGTCACGTGCGCCTGGTTGGCCGGCGCGCGCCGGGCGCGGAGCTTCTTGAGCGCGAACATCAGCTCGACCGGATCGAGCAGGCCGGCGACCCGCGCGAGCTTCGCCGGGGTCAGACCGCGCGCGAGCCTGACGACCTCTGCGCGCGGCACGTCGACGTCGACGAGCAGGCGCGCGAGCTCGAGGTCGGAGAGCGCCATCGCCTCGGCGCGCGATCTCGAGGTCGAGCCCGTGGGCGACGAGGAAGCGGTCGATGACGTCGAAGTCGGCGGCGGCCCGCCCGTCCATCCGCGTGACGACGCCGTTCTCGACCACGAGCTCGGGCTCGGGGTCGTTCGGCCCGTTCATCGCCACGAGGCCGAGCTCGGCCGCCGGCGTGATCAGCATCTCGCGCCGCAGCTCCTTCTCGGCCCGGGACGCGAAGCGGGCAGACCGCTCAGACACCGCCGAGCCCCCGCTCCGCGTACGCGACCGCCGCCTCGCGGACGAAGGCAGCGGTGCGCGGCGCGTCCCAGTCGTCGAGCCGGAGCGCCCACTCCTCGAGCTCGGCCGGCGTCGAGCGGCCCGGCCGCAGCGCGGTGTAGATCGCGAGCAGCTGGTCGTCGGGCACGCCGGCGAGCTCGGCGGCGCGCTCGAGGTTGTCCGCCAGCTGGCGCCGCCCGCGTCGCCCGGGCGACCGCGGCCTGGCGCCGCAGCGTGGCCGAGGTGGCGCGGACGTCGGCCGCGACGAGCGTGCCGGCGCGCGCGGATTCGAGCGTCACCTCCTCGAGCGCGAGGCCGGAGGGCGTCTCGACGAGATCCGGTCGCCGCGACGCCAAGTGGGTAGTCGACGGTTGGATCGAAAGTCATCGGCGAAACTTTATATGGTGCACTCGTGACAAACGATGATCGATTCTTTGGCCGGGTCGCGCTCGTCACCGGCGCAGCGAGCGGGATCGGCGCCGCCGTGGCCGCCCGCCTGCTCACCGAGGGGGCGAAGGTCGCAACGCTCGATCTCGCAGCTCCGACCCTCGAGGGCGTGCTCGGCCTCACCGGCGACGTGTCCAGCTCGGCCGATGTCGACGCCGCAGTCGCGCAGGCGACCGCCGAGCTCGGCCCGATCGACGTGCTCGTCTGCTCGGCCGGCGTGTCCGGGCAACTCGCTCCGCACCCAGGACGTCAGCGACGCGGAGTGGAAGAAGGTGATGGCGATCAACGCCGACGGCGTCTTCTGGTGCAACCGCGCCGTCGCGCCCGGGATGGCCGAGCGTGGCTACGGGCGCATCGTCAACGTCGCCTCGATCGCCGGCAAGGAGGGCAACCCGATGGCGGCCGCCTACTCGGCCTCGAAGGCCGCCGTGATCGCGCTGACGAAGGCGGTCGGCAAGGACTTTGCCCGCACCGGCGTCTCCGTCAACTGCGTCGCACCGGCCGTGATCGAGACCGCGATGCTCGGCGACATGTCGCAGGAGCACGTCGACTACATGGTCGAGAAGATCCCGATGGGCCGCATGGGCGGCGCCGACGAGGTCGCGGCGCTGATCTGCTGGCTCGCGAGCGAGGAGTGCTCGTTCTCGACCGGCGCGACGTACGACATCTCGGGCGGCCGGGCCACGTACTGATGCGGCGCGTGCGTTTCCGCGACGCCGAGGGCGTCGTGCAGCGAGTCGACGTTGGAGAGAGGCGAGGAGCTCCCGGCGGACGCGACGCTGCTGCGGCCGATCGATCCGCCGGAGGTCTGGTGCGCCGGCGTCACCTACGAGCGCAGCCGCGACGCGCGCATCGAGGAGTCGGGCAGCGACGTCTACGCGCTCGTCTACGACGCCGACCGGCCCGAGCTCTTCCTCAAGGACGCGGACTGCCGCCGCACCGTCGGGCCGAACGACGCGATCGCGATCCGCTCCGACGCGACGTGGAACGTGCCCGAGCCCGAGATCGGGCTCGTGCTCGGCGAGAGCCTCGAGATCGTCGGCTACGTGATCGGCAACGACGTCTCGTCGCGCGACATCGAGGGTGCCAACCCCCTCTATCTGCCGCAGGCCAAGGTGTTCGCCGCCGCCTGCGCGATCGGACCGGCCGTCTACGTGCCCGAGGACTGGGATGCGCCGCTCGAGATCGTCATGACGATCCGCGCACGCCGACGGGACGGTGCTCTTCTCCGGCGAGACGTCGACGGCGCGGATGAAGCGGACGTTCACCGACCTCGTCAGCTGGCTCATCCGCGACAACCCGGTGCCGCCGGGTAGCGTGCTCCTCACGGGCACGGGCCTCGTGCCTCCCGACGACTTCACCCTGCTGCCGGGTCACGTGGTCGAGATCCACGTTCCCGAGATCGGCACGCTGACGAACCCCGTCGTGTCTGCCGCCGACCTGCTCGAGAGGAGCTCCCGATGACCGAACAGGAGACCCCGCGTGGCTGAGCGAGTCCTCGTCACCGGCGTGCTCGGCTGCCTCGGCGCCTGGGTCGCGCGCTGCGTGCTCGACGACGGTGACGACGTCGTCGGCTACGACCTCGGCGACGCGCGCCACCGCCTCGAGCTCGTGCTCGGCGACGACCTCGACCGGCTCGAGATCGTCAAGGGCGACATCACCGAGCTCGCCGCCGTCGAGCGGGCGCTCGACGAGCACGAGATCACGCGCGTCGTCCACCTCGCCGCGCTCCAGGTGCCGTTCGTCCGGGCCAACCCGCCGCGTCGGGATGCACGTCAACGTGGCCGGCACGGTCAACGTCTTCGATGCCGTCTCGCGGCGTCTCGACCGGATCCCGGGCGTGATGTACGCGAGCTCGTCGGCGGTCTACAACGCGTCCGACCCCTCCCCCGCGCCCGAGACCGGCGGCACGAGCCCGTCGACGCTCTACGGCGTCTCGAAGCTCGCCGACGAGGGCATCGCCCGCGTCTACTTCGCGGATGCGGGCGTGTCGTCGATCGGCCTGCGCCCGTACGTCGTCTACGGCCCCGGCCGCGACCAGGGGATGACGTCTGGCCCGACGGCGGCCATGCTCGCGGCGGCCCGTGGCGAGGCTGCGCACATCGGATTCTCCGGCGTCGCCCAGTACGACTATGCCCCCGACGTCGCGCGGGCAGCCGTGACCGCCGCGCACGCGTCGGCCGGCGGAGCTGCCGTCTACAACACGCCGGGCGCCCTCGCCGACGTGGCCGACATCGTCGCCGCGATCCAGCGAGACCGTGCCCGGAGCCGAGATCACCTGGAGCGGCGATCCGCTGCCGTTCCCGCCGGAGCTCGAGGCGGTCGGGTTCGACCGCGACGTCGGCCCGTTCCCGCGCACGCCGCTCGCAACGGGCGTGGCGGCGACGATCGAGCGGTTCCGGCAGCTCTAGCCCGGACGACCGGCTGAAGCCGGCCACCGCGGCGTCAGGCTTCGGAAGCCTGCGTCCCTCGCTGCGACGGATGCCGCCGCGTCAGCGCGAGGAGCACGAAGAACTGCGCCGCCAGGAACGCTGCCGCGAGCCAGAGCACGGCGTTGAACGATCCCGTCGCATCACGCACGGCGCCGAGGTAGAACGGCGCGGCCGCACCGATCGTGTAGCCGAGGCCGAGCATCATCGCGACGAGCGCGCCGACGCGCGCCGGGGTTCGCTCGAAGTCGAGCGGCAGCGTCATCACCATCGCGAACAGGCCGCCCTGGGCGATGCCGGCGAGGAGGGCGCCCGCGTACGCGATCCCGGGAATCGCGACGAGCACGATCGCCCCGGTGATGAAGCAGACGCTGAGCCCGAGCAGGAACGGGCTGCGCCGGCCGGTCCGGTCGGAGAGGTACGGGATCACGAACGAGGCGGGAATCGCGGTCAGGTTCATCATCGCGAGCAGCAGCCCCGCGCTGCCCTCGCTCCAGCCGCGCTCGGTGTACGCATCGGGGAGCCACGCGTTGAGGCCGTAGTACGCCGAGGCCATCAGCCCGAAGATCGCGACGAGGAGCCAGGCGGTGCCGCTGCGCCACGGCAGCCGCGGCACCGAGACGGCGGGAACGGTGTGCGGCGCCTCGCCCCAGGTGAGCACGACCCAGGCAACGAGCGAGCAGAGCGCGACGCACGAGATCGCGATCAGGGCGCCGCGCCAGCCGTAGAGCCAGCCTGCGAGCGGCACGGCCAGTGCCGCTGCGCCCGTCGAGCCGACCTGGATGCCGGTCGTGTAGACGCCGGTACCGAACGCCGGCCGCTCCTCGAAGTGCTCCTTGACCGAGATCGGCGCGATCGCGTTGCCGAACCCCATCCCGATCCCGACCGGCCACGTGAGGAGGACGACGAGCCAGGCCGACGGCATCGTCGCCCGCAGCACGCCGAAGACGCCGATCAGCGCGAGCCCGATCGTCATCGCCCGGCGCGTCCCGATCCTCGCGGCGAGGTAGGCGGCGACCGGGGCGAACAGGCCCATGCAGAGAACCGGGATCGTGCCGAGCAGCCCGACGACTGCGTGCGAGGTGCCGAACGCGTCCTGGATCGACGGGATCAGCGGGCCGACCCCCACGATCTGAGGGCGCAGGGTCAGCGCGGCGAGGAAGAGCGCGACGAGTGTCGCGGTGGGACGCCGCGTCAAGCGAACGGGATCAACGACGTACGCTCGCGGAGCTCGAGCAGTGGGAGCAGCCTTCCCGAAGACGAGCTCCTGGACGTGTGGGCTCGCGCGTGTGGGCTTCGAGCGCCGCCTCGTCGACGTAGCGCTCGAAGAGCACGAAGGTGTTCGGGTCGTCCGCCTGCCGGTGCACCTCGTACTGAACGCAGCCTGGCTCCGCCCGCGAGAGCGGCGCCATCCGGCGCAGGATCTCCTCCACCGTGTCGCTCTCTCCTTCGCGGGCGACCCACCTGACGGCGAGGACGACGGTCACTTCTCCTCGCTTCGCAGCCGGCTGCGCATCAGCCGCGCCGAGACCTCGACGTGCTTGCGCGCCTCGCGGCCGGCGGCACCCGGGCTGCCCGAGCGAATCGCGTCGATCAGCTTGACGTGGCGCTCGGCGGCCTGCTCGGGATCCATGTAGGTGCCGTAGAGCGAGATCGTGATGCGGCTCTCGACGCCGAGCGACTTCCAGCACTGCTCGAGCACCGAGTTGCCCGCGGCCTCGACGATCAGCCGGTGAAACGCGATGTCGTGCTGCGCGAGGGCGTTCGTGTCGTCCTGGCGCACGGCCTCGCGCATCGCCTCGAACTCGACCTCGAGCGCCGAGACGTCGCCCTCGAGCTTCTCCGTCGCGAGCCGGGCCGCGAGCTCCTCGAGCGACGCGCGAACCGGGATAGACCTCGATCAGCTCCTCCTCGTCGAACACGCGCACGCGCGAGCCGCGGAACGGCTCCGACTCGACGAGGCGGAGCAGCTGCAGGTCGCGCAGGGCCTCGCGCACGGGCGCCTGGCTCGTGCCGAGCTCCTGCGCGATCCTGCGTCTCGACGAGCCGTTCGCCCGGTTGCAGCTCACCGCTCGCGATCCGCTGCAGCAGGACGTCCTTGACCTGCTCGCGGAGAACGGTGCGGGAGATCGTCGCCATCAACTATCGAGCTGACGTCAGCCGGCGATCACCGGATTGGTGATCTCGCCGACGCCGTCGATCTGGATCGTGACGGTGTCGCCCGGCTGCAGCAGCCGCTTCGGGTCGCGGAAGACGCCGACGCCGGCGGGCGTGCCCGTCAGGATCAGGTCGCCGGGCTCGAGCGTCGACGTTCGCGAGGCGTAGCTGATGATCTCGTCGATGCCGAAGATGAGGTTCGCCGTCGACGAGTCCTGCAGCGTCTCGCCCGAGACGATCGCCCGGATCCGCGAGCGCGTGCGGGTCGGACACCTCGGAGCGCGGCACGAGCGGGCCGACGGGGCAGAACGTGTCCGGCGACTTGCCGCGCGTCCACTGGCCGTCGGCGAACTGGAGGTCGCGGGCCGAGACGTCGTTCGCGACGAGATAGCCGCGCACCGCTTCGAAGCGCGTTCTCCTTGGAGACGTTCTTGACCGTCTCGCCGATCACGACGCCGAGCTCGGCCTCGTAGTCGCACTGCTCGACGACGGACGGGATCACGATCGGATCGCCGGGGCCGATCAGCGAGGTCGTGTACTTCGCGAAGAAGAGCGGCGCCTTGGGGAGATCGACTCCCTGCTCCTCGGCGTGGTCTCGGTAGTTGAGGCCGACGCAGATGATCTTGCCGGGACGATCGATGGGCACCATGGTGGCGATCCTATCTCTCCGGCGGCGGGGCACGGAGGCAGAACCCGCGATAATCGATGATCGAGCGGTAGCGCCGCATGGGCGCTGAGTAGACTCGCGCAGATGCCCCTCTCCGCGGCCGTCCGCGCCGAAATCAGCGCCGTCGTCGGCGACCGCCAGGTGATCACCGAGCCCGAGCAGCTGCGCGTCTACAACTGCGACGGGCTCACCGGCTGGCGGGCGATGCCGGAGCTCGTCGTGCCTGCCCGGCTCGACGGCCGAGGTGCAGGGCGTCGTCCGCATCTGCGCGCCGGGAGGGCCTGCCGTTCGTCGCCCGCGGCGCCGGCACCGGCCTGTCCGGCGGCGCCCTGCCCGTCGCCGAGGGCATCGTGATCTCGCTCGCGCGGATGAACCGGATCCTCGAGGTCGATCTCGACTCGCAGCGCGTGCGGGTCGAGCCGGGCGTGACCAACCTCGACGTGACGCGGGCCGTCGCGGCGGACGGCTTCTTCTACGCCCCCGACCCCTCGAGCCAGCAGGTCTGCACGATCGGCGGCAACGTGGCGGAGAACTCGGGCGGCGCCCACTGCCTGAAGAACGGCTTCACGGTCAACCACGTGACCGGGCTGACCGTCGTGCTTCCCGACGGCGACGTCGTCGAGCTCGGCGGCAAGGCGCTCGATCCCGACGGGCCGCGACCTGCTCGGAGCCTTCATCGGCTCGGAGGGAACGCTCGGGATCGCGACGGAGATCACGCTGCGCGTGCTGCGCAAGCCGGAGGCGGTGACCACGCACCTGGCGGCGTTCCCGTCGACCGACTCGGCCGGCGAGGCGGTCTCCGCGATCGTCTCGGCCGGGATCCTGCCCGCCGCGATCGAGATGATGGACTCGCTCACGATCATCGCGGCCGAGCAGGCCTACCACGCCGGCTACCCCGAGAACGCCGAGGCGCTCCTGCTCGTCGAGCTCGACGGGATCGGCGTGCAGGTCGAGGAGGACGCTGCCGCCGTCGACCGGATCTGCCGCGAGTGCGGCGCCTTCGAGGTGCGGGTTGCGCGCGACGACGCGGAGCGGGCGCTGCTCTGGCTCGGCCGCAAGGGCGCCTTCCCGGCGATGGGCCGGATGTCGCCGGACTACTACGTGCAGGACGGCGTCGTGCCCCGGACGAAGCTGCCGGAGGTGCTGCGCCGGATCGGCGACCTGTCGCGCGAGCACGGGCTGCGCGTCGGCAACGTCTTCCACGCCGGCGACGGCAACCTCCACCCGCTCGTGCTCTACGACGCCGCCAAGGGCGAGACGGAGGCGGCGAAGGAGCTCGCCGAGGCGATCCTCGGCGCCTGCCTCGACGCAGGAGGCTCGCTCACGGGCGAGCACGGCGTCGGCGTCGACAAGGCGTGCTCGATGCCGAAGATGTTCTCCGAGCGCGACCTCGAGGCGTTCGAGCGGCTGCGCCGCGCGTTCGACCCGGACGGGATCGCCAACCCGGGCAAGGTGATCCCGACGCCGCGGCTCTGCGGCGAGGTCCCCGGCCCGTACCGCCAGCACCCACTGGAGCTGATCGGCCTTGCCGAGCGTTTCTAGCCTCGAGCAGGCGTCCGCCGCGCTCACCGCCGCGGCCGCCGAGGGGCGCACGGTCACGGATCGGCGCCGATCTCGACGCTGCCGGCATGAGCCGCGTCCTCGAGCACGAGTCGGGCGATCTCACGTGCACCGTCGAGGCGGGCATCCGCCTCTCAGCCCTCGCGGCCGCGCTCGCCCCGGCCCGCCAGCGGCTCTCGCTCGACCCACCCGGCGACCCGACGATCGGCGCCTGCCTCGCCGCAGAATCTCTCGGGGCCGCTGCGCCACCGCTTCGGTGCCCCGCGCGACCTCGTGCTCGGCGTCACGCTCGTGCTCGCCGACGGCACGATCGTCAACGCCGGCGGCAAGGTCGTCAAGAACGTCGCGGGCTACGACCTCGGCAAGCTCGTCTGCGGCTCTCGCGGGCGGCTCGCGTTCATCGGCCGCGTCAGCCTCCGCCTCCATCCCGACCCGGTCACGGCCGCGACGGTGGTCGTCGAGACGGACGATGCTGCGGCGGTGACGGCGAAGCTGCTCGCGCTCCCAGCTCGTCCCGAGCGCGGTCGACATCCTCCATCCCGGCCGCGTCGCGGTGCTGTTCGAGGGCGGCGCCGCGGCGGTCGCGGCGCAGGTCGCGGCCACCAGGGCGCTCGTCGGCGGCGAGGAGACGGACGGCGCCGTCTGGGCCGAGTCGCGCTCGCTCCAGGGCGCGGCTCTCGGACGGACGTCGTTCGCACCCGGCGACCTGCGAGACATTCCTCGCGCGCACCCCGAGCGCCGTCGTCCGGCCCGCAGCGGGCATCGCGTACCTCCCGTACGCCGTCGACCGAGGCGACGCGCCGAGCCGGTGCGGCGCCTCCAGGAGCGGGTGCGCGAGCACTTCGACCCGGCCGGAGTGCTCGCGTGACGACCGCGCCCGACGTCCTGCGCTCGCTGACGAGCGACTGCGTCCACTGCGGCTTCTGCCTGCCGACGTGCCCGACCTACCTGCTCTGGAGCGAGGAGATGGACTCCCCGCGCGGCCGGATCCAGCTGATGGAGTCGCACCTCGACGGCACGATCTCGCTCAACCCGACCGTGATCGGGCACTTCGACACGCTGCCTCGGCTGCATGGCCTGCGTGACCGCCTGCCCGTCCGGCGTCGCAGTACGACAAGCTGATCGAGGCGACGCGCGAGACGATCGAGACCGAGACGCGCCGCCCCTTCGGCGACCGGTTCGTGCGCGGCGCGCTCTTCAAGCTCCTTCCCTACCCGCGGCGGATGGGCCCGGCGCTGCGCCTCGCGCCGCTCGGCCGCAAGCTGCCGCTGCCGGGCCGCGCTCGGCGCGATGACCGAGATCGCGCCGCCCTGGCGCTCGACCGAGCGGCCGGAACGCATTACGCCCGCGGGTGGCGAGACCCGCGGGCGTGTCGGCATTCTCACAGGTTGCGTCCAGTCCGTGGTGTTCGGGTCGGTCAACGCGGCGACGGCGCGGGTTCTGGCAGCCGACGGCTACGAGGTCGTGGCGCCGCCGCAGGGCTGTTGCGGCGCGCTCTCGATGCACGCCGGCCGCGGCGAGGAAGGGCGCGCGTTCGCCCGCCGGGTGATCGAGGCGTTCGACGGCGTCGAGACGGTGATCGTCAACACCTCCGGCTGCGGCTCGCACCTGAAGGAGCTCGGCCACGTGCTCGGCGACGACCCGGCCTGGGCCGAGCGGGCGGCCGCGTTCTCGGCCCGCGTGCGCGACCTCGGCGAGTTCCTCGCAGGAGGTCGAGCCTCGGGCGCGCGCGCCACCCGCTGAACCTGACGGTGGCGATGCAGGACTCGTGCCACCTCCGGCACGCGCAGCGGCTGCCGCTCTCGTCGCGCCGTCTCGCTGCGGCGCATTCCCGGGCTCGACGGTGGTCGAGCCCGCCGAGCAGGACATCTGCTGCGGCAGCGCCGGGATCTACAACATCACCCAGCCCGACGCGGCCCGGCGAGCTCGGCGACCGCAAGGCGGCGCACGTGCTCGCCACCGGGGCGCAGGTCTACGCGAGCGCCAACCCGGGCTGCCTCGTCCAGGTCGCGACGGCGCTCAGGCGGGCCGGTAGCCCGCTGCCGGCCCTGCACCCGATCGAGATCGTCGATGCCTCGATCCGGAACCTCGGCGCGGCGGGCCTGCTGCGCAGCGCTCGCCGCTAGCAGGCCCGCCGCTGATCCTTCGGGTCAGAAGATCGCGTCGGTCGAGGTAGATCGCGAGGTAGCCGACGAGGGCGAGCGCTCCGATCACGACCGCTGCCCAGCGACATGCCGCGGCCGCGGTCGGCGTCGCGGCCGGCCCAGCCGAGCAGCGCACCGCCGCCGGCGAGGATCGGCGTCAGGCCCGGACCAGAACGCCACCACCGTGAGCAGGCCGAGGATCGAGAGCGTCAGCGCCGTCGCGCCTGCCGCCTCCCGCTGCAGCCCGCGCGGGACGACCCAGCCGAAGACGACCGCGGCCGCGACAGCGATGATCGCGCAGACGACCAGGAACTCCTTGCGTGCCCTGCTCGTCGCCGCCAGCCCAGGTGCCGACCGCTGCGAGCACCGTCGCGAGTGCGATCGACGCCGATCGCGACCGGGGCGACGACCCGTTCCGAGACCGTGCTGCTCATGTCGTCACTCCTTCTGTCGTGGACTCGAGCAGTGTCGGTCGGCGACGCGCCGCTGTCGTCGCCGCCGCGGCGTGATTCGCCGTCACCCTCGGAGGCGATCTGCAGGTGGCTCCTGAGAGCGATGCCTTCGGGCTGGCCGACTGGCGTACGGTTCGGCGCATGCGCGCGCTCCGCCTCGTCCGCGACCACGCCGACATCGGCGTTCGCGCTGTTCTGCACGGTCGCGATTGCAGATCGAGATCTGGTTCGCGAGCTACGCGACACACCGCCCGTTGCTCTCGCTGCTGGCCTGCTCGCGACGGTCCCGCTCGCGTTCCGGTGCACTCTACCCGCTCGCGGCCTACCTCGTCATCTGGCTTGCGCTCTTCGGCGATCGTCAACCTCTCGTCCGGACTTCGACGACCAGTCGGTGATCTTCGTGGTCGTCTTCGTGTTCGCGCTTTACTCGTTCGGGGCGAACGCACGTGGACGCCAGGCGTGGGCGGCGGCCGTGTTGATCCCGTTCGCGATCACCGCGTTCGTCACCGACGACGGTGACCCGTTTCACTGGGGCGACATCGTCTTCGCGACGCTGATCATCGGCGGCCCGTGGGGCGCTGGCCTGATGATGCGACTCCGCCGCGAGCGGGAGCGCTCGCTCACCCTCCGCACGGTCGAGCTCGAGCGCGACCAGGACGAGCGGGCGCGCGCCGCCGTGGCGGAGGAGCGGGCGCGGATCGCTCGCGAGCTCCACGACGTCGTCGCGCACGCGATCTCGGTCGTCGTCGTCCAGGCGCGCGGCGGCCGCAAGGTGCTCTCCACCGATCCGGAGGCGTCACGCACCGCGTTCGACTCGATCGAGCGCACCGGCGAGCAGGCGCTCGGCGAGATGCGCCGGCTGCTCGGGATGCTGCGGGACGACGACGAGGAGAAGTCGCGGGCGCCACAGCCGTCGCTCGAGCGGCTGCCGGCCCTGGCAGACGAGATGCGGGCGTCGGGGCTGCCGGTCGAGCTCCACGTCGAGGGCGTTCCGAACGGGATTCCGCCGGGCGTCGACGTCAGCGGCTACCGCATCGTCCAGGAGGCGCTGACGAACGTGCTCAAGCACGCCGGGCCGGCGATCGCGCACGTCGACGTGCGCTTCTCGGCCGACGCCGTCGAGATCGACGTCGTCGACGACGGTCGCGGTGGTCTGACCGCGCCGGGTACCGGCAACGGCCTGCTCGGGATCAGGGAGCGGGTCGCGGTCGTCGGCGGGGAGATCGACGCCGGACCGCGTCGCGAGGGTGGGTTCGCGATCCATGCACGCCTGCCGTACGAGGACGACGCGTGATCCGGGTCCTGCTCGCCGACGACCAGTCGCTCGTTCGCACGGGCTTCCGCCTGATCCTCTCGGGTGAGCCGGAGATCGAGGTCGTCGGTGAGGCGCGCGACGGCGAGGAGGCGGCGACGCTCGCGGCCGAGCTCGAGCCGGACGTCGTGCTGATGGACGTCCGGATGCCGGGCGTCGACGGGATCGAGGCGACCCGCCGCATCGTCGTCGACGAGACGAGCCCGCGCGTCCTCGTGCTGACGACCTTCGACCTCGACGACATCGTCTACGACGCGCTGCGAGCCGGAGCCAGCGGGTTCCTGCTCAAGGATGCACCCGAGGAGCGGCTGCTGACCGCGATCCAGGTCGTCGCCGAGGGAGGCTCGCTGTTCGCGCCGTCCGTCACCCGCCGCCTGATCGACGAGTTCTCGCGGCGCGCGCCGACCGCTCCTCCACCGGCGCTCGCGGAGCTCACGGCGCGGGAGCTCGAGGTGCTGCGGCTCCTCGCCCAGGGCCTTTCGAACGCCGAGATCGCTGCGCGCCTCGTCGTCAGCGAGCACACGGTGAAGACGCACGTCGCCCGCATCCTGCAGAAGCTCGACCTGCGCGACCGCACGCAGGCGGTCGTACTCGCCTACGAGTCGGGCGTCGTCCGGCCCGGCGCGGCCTAGCCGCTCGAGGCGCCGGCCGGCTCGGTCGGCCGCAGCTCGTCCAGCCGGTCGACGCGCGCAAGCGCGGGGAAGAACCGCGTCCAGCCGACGGCGATCGCGACCGTCAGGACACCGCCGATCACGACCGCCGGCACCGCACCGACGAGGGCGGCGGCGACGCCCGACTCGAAGGCACCGAGCTCGTTCGAGGCGCTGATGAACACCATCTCGACCGCGTTCACCCGACCCCGGATCTCGTCCGGGGTCACGAGAGGCAGGATCGTCTGCCGCAGCACGACGCTCACCATGTCGGCGGCGCCTCCCACCGCGAGCGCGACGAGCGAGAGCCACATCGTCGTCGACAGGCCGAAGGTGATGATCGTGATGCCGTAGATGCCGACGACGGTGAGCAGCGTCCGTCCCGCCCGTTCGCGAATCGGGCGACGCGTGAGCACGATCGCCGCGAGCAGCGCCCCGACCGCCGGCGCGGCTCGGAGCAGCCCCAGGCCGGCAGGCCCGACGTGGAGGATGTCCTTCGCGAACACCGGCAGGAGCGCAACGGCCCCGCCGAACAGGACGGCGAACAGGTCGAGCGAGATCGCGCCCGAGCAGCACCGGCGTGCGCCGGATCAGCTGGACGCCGCCGAGAACGCTCGCAAGGTCGGGAGACGTGCCACCGGCTCCGTCGCGACCGGCCCGAAGGAGCAGCGTTCCGCCGAACGCAACGAGCGAGAGCGACGCTGCGGCCGCGTAGACGAGCTCCGAATCCAACGCGAACAGGAGCCCGCCGAGCGCCGGGCCTCCGATCACGGACGCCGTCAGGATGACCGACCGCTGAGCGAGTGCGGGCACGAGGATCGCGCGCGGGACGAGCGACGGCGTCATCGCCCGTGAGGCCGGTGAGCCGACGGCCGTCGCAACACCCGTGCAGAAGGCGAGAGCGAAGAAGGGCCAGGTCGCATCGGCCCCGCTGCGGGTCACGAACAGCAGCCCGAGCATGACGGACGCGTCGAGCAATGTCGCGAGCCCGAGCAGGGTGCGGCGCGGGTAGCGGTCGGCCCAGTGCCCGGCGGGCAGGGCGAGGAGCGGCAGCGGGATGAACATCGCCAGACCCACGAGCCCGAGGTCGAGCGGGTTGCTCCGCACCGAGTAGACCTGCCAGCCGATCGCGACGAACGACATCTCGACGGCGAACGCGGTCGCAGCCGTGATTCCGAGGAAGAGAGCGAAATCGCGGTGCCGAAGCGGCGAGTCGCTGCGCGGCGGCATCGAGTGCTCCTGGTCTACGCCGCCTCGCCTTCCTGCATCGGCCGACTCGTCCGTCGGAAGGAACTCGACCTCGATTCGCTGGATCCGCGATCCCTCGACGTCGAGCACCGTGAACCGCAGCCCGTCGGTCCGGACCTCGTCACCGGGCTCGGCCGCGCGGCCGATCAGGTCGAAGACGTACCCGGCGACGGTGTGGAAGTCCTCGTGCTCGATGGCCGTTCCGAGCTCCTCGTTGAAGTCGTCGATCGGGAACGTGCCGTCGATCCGGATCGTCGTCTCGTTGATGCGCTCGATCGACTCGTCGGGCAGGTCGAACTCGTCCTCGATCTCGCCGACGATCTCCTCCAGGAGGTCCTCGAGGGTGACGATCCCCTGCGTCGCGCCGTACTCGTCGACGACGACCGACATGTGCTGGTTCGTCCGCCGGAACTCGGCGAGCAGCGCGGCCAGGTCCTTGGTCTCGGGGACGACGTAGGCCGGTCGCAGCAGCGCCGCGAGCTCGACCTCGGCGATGGAGCTGTCGTGGAGCGCCGAGACGAGGTCGCGGACGTGGAGGATGCCGACGATCTCGTCGAGCGACTCGCGGAAGACGGGATAGCGGGTGTAGGGCGACTCGAGCACGGCGCGCGAGCGCCTCCTCTGGTGCCATCTCGACCGAGATGCCGACCACCTCGGGCCGGGGCACCATCACGTCCGACGCCTCCTTGTCGGCGAAGTCGAACACCTTGTAGAGCATCTCGCGCTCGTCCTGCTCGATCTCGCCTCGCTGCGTCGACACCTCGAGCAGCATCTTCAGCTCGGCCTCCGAGTGCACCTCGCCGTCGGTGTAGTCGGGATCGATGCCGATCAGCCGCTGCGCACGCCTCGCTCGAGCGCTGCAGCACCCAGATCAGCGGCGCGGCGACGAAGAAGAACGCCCGCACGGGAACGGAGACGCCGAGCGCGATCCGCTCCGAGTAGCTGAGCGCGAGGCCCTTGGGCACGAGCTCACCGACGACGACGTGCATGAACGTGATCACGAAGAACGCGAGCACGACGGCGACGACGGTTCCGAGGTAGATCCCGAACAGGTCGGAGAGCACCGTCTCGCCGATGGCGCCGATGGCGAGCGAGGTGAGCGTGACGCCGAGCTGCATCGCCGCGATGAAGTGCGCCGGATCGCTCGTGATCTTCATCACGGCGCGCGCCGGGCCGATTGCCCTCGTCGATCAGCTCCTTGAGCCGGGTGCGGCGCACGGTGACGAGCGAGTACTCGGCCGCGACGAAGAAGCCGTTCAGGAGGATCAGAACGGCAACGCCGAGAAGCTCGAGGAAAACCGTCATGCCCCGGTCTCCGGGGCGGCGGTACTGGAGGGAAGTTCGCCCACTACTGCGCGGCAGTATAGGAGACGCTGGCGACGTCCCCGTTCGGCTGCAGCTCGTGACGTTCGGCCTCGCCGTCCCGGACGAGTCGCTCGAGGTGGGAGAGCGTCTCGGCGACGGCAAACCGGCGCGCCGCCGGCCGCAGATCGTCGCCGAACAGCGGGAACGACACTTCGTAGGCCGTGCGCGGCTCGGTGCCGATGCGCGGCCGCGGTGACGAGCAGCCGCTCGGCGTGATGGGCGATCAGCTCGTTGGCCCGGCCGACCGGGTCGGTGACCGTGTCGCCGTGACCGCTGTAGGCAATCGCGGGAGCGAGGTCGATCGTGCGCTGCAGCGATCCGAGGTAGTCCCCGAGCGGATCGGGCCGGCTCGCCGGCCAGAGCCCGACCGTCGGCGTGATCCGCAGCGAGCAGGTGGTCGGCGGCGATCAGGACGCCGTCCCTGAGCAGCGTCAGCTGCCCGTCCGCGTGGCCCGGGGCGGCGACGAGCTCCCAGCCGTGCAGGTCGTCGCCGTCGTCGACGAGCTCCGGGTCGAAGACCGGCCGGATGAACGGCCGGAAGAGCTCGCCCTGCCCGAGCAGCTCCTCCGTCACCTCGTCGGGAACGCCGTTGCGCCGGAACCAACCGGCGAGGTGAGACGCCCACTCCTCGCTCTTCCACGTCATCGCGGACTGCTCGGCGTCGAGCCGCCCCTGGACGACCCGCGCGCCGGTGAGCTCGCGGACGTCGGCCGTCGCGCCGAGGTGGTCGGGATGGAAGTGCGTGATGAAGATCGTCGACGACGGGGCCCGGCAGCTGGTCGAGCTCGGCGGCCCAGAGCTCGCGCCGCGTCGGGCAGGCCGAGGCCGGTGTCGACGAGCATGAAGCCGTCGTCGACCGGGAGCAGGTAGCAGTGCACGTGCCCGGGCCTCGACGGCAGCGGCATCGTGACGCGCCGCAGTCCCCCGGGAAGCTCTTCCATCAGTCGACTCTAGCCCGGAATCGTTCTCCTGGGGCGGGCGCCGTCTCCCGTCGCAGCGATCATGCGGTCGGAATGACGCGGCGACCACCTTTCCTACCTGCATGATTGGCTTATGCAATGAATAACGAGTCGCTCATCTGCTGGTAATCTCAACACGATGGAGACGGACATCCGGGCCCTCATCGGCGACACCGATCCCGAGACGCTGAGCGCACCCGAGGTCCTCGGTGTGATGGTCGAGCACTTCCACCCGAGGCTCTCGCTCGCCTGCTCGTTCCAGCGCGAGGAGTCGGTGCTCCTCGACATGCTGCTCGCGATCGCTCCCGACGCGCGCGTGTTCGCGCTCGACACCCACGTCCTCTTCCCCGAGACCTACGACGTCTGGCGCGCAGGTCGAGAAGCGCTACGGGATCCAGGTCGAGGTGTACCAGGGCCCGTCGCTCGGCCGCCAGGCGGCGATCCACGGCGACGCGCTCTGGGAGCGCAACCCGTCGCTCTGCTGCGCGATCCGCAAGGTCGGCCCGCTCGGAACCGCGCTCGCCGGGCTCGACGGCTGGATCACGGGCGTGCGCCGCGAGCAGTCCGCCACCCGCGCCGGCGCGGTCGAAGCTCGGCTGGGACGAGCGCCACGAGCTCTGGCAGGCGAATCCGCTCGCCGACTGGACGGAGGCCGCGGTCGACGCCTACATCGAGGAGCGCGAGCTGCCGGTCAACGCGCTGCACGGCCGCGGCTACGCGTCGATCGGCTGCACGCATTGCACGGAGCCGGGAACGGGCCGCGAGGGCCGCTGGACCGGCAACGACAAGACCGAGTGCGGGCTGCACGTCGACGCATGACGACCCGCCTGCAACGCTCCCACCTCGACGAGCTCGAGGCGGAGGCGGTCCACATCATGCGCGAGGTGGCCGCCGAGCTCGAGCGGCCCGTGCTGCTGTTCTCCGGCGGCAAGGACTCGATCGTGCTGCTGCGCCTGGCCGAGAAGGCATTCCGCCCCGGCCGCTTCCCGTTCCCGCTGATGCACGTCGACACGGGGCACAACTTCCCCGAGGTGATCGAGTACCGCGACCGTCGCGTCGCCGAGCTCGGCGAGCGGCTCGTCGTCGCCTCGGTGCAGGAGTCGATCGATACCGGCCGCGTCGTCGAGCAGACCGGCCCGCGCGCCTCGCGGAACCAGCTGCAGACGACGACGCTGCTCGACGCGATGGAGTCGAACCAGTTCGACGCCGCGATCGGCGGCGCCCGCCGCGACGAGGAGCGCTCGCGCGCGAAGGAGCGGATCTTCTCGTTCCGCGACGACTTCGGCCAGTGGGATCCCCGCGCCCAGCGCCCCGAGCTCTGGAATCTCTACAACGGCAAGATCCGCAAGGGCGAGCAGGTGCGCGTCTTCCCGATCTCGAACTGGACCGAGCTCGACGTGTGGCAGTACGTCGCCCGCGAGGAGCTCGAGCTGCCGTCGATCTACTACGCCCACGAGCGCGAGGTCTTCGAGCGCGACGGGATGCTCTACGCGACCTCTGACGTGATCGAGCGCGACGAGGACGAGGTGCCGTTCACCGAGTGGGTGCGCTTCCGCACCGTCGGCGACATGAGCTGCACCGGCGCGGTGCGCTCGCACGCCGTCTCGTTCGATGCGGTCGTGGCCGAGATCGCGGCCACGCGCGTCACCGAGCGCGGCGAGACGCGGGCAGACGATCGCGCCTCCGAGGCGGCGATGGAGGACCGGAAACGTGTCGGCTACTTCTGACCCGGACGTCGCGACCGTGACCGCCGACGCCTCATCGGAGCTGCTCCGGCTCGTCACGTGCGGCTCCGTCGACGACGGCAAGTCGACGCTGATCGGCCGCCTGCTCTTCGACACGAAGCAGGTGTTCGTCGACCAGATGGAGGCGGTCGAGGAGACGAGCGAGCGGCGCGGCGACGGCTACGTCAACCTCGCGCTGCTCACCGACGGGCTGCGCGCCGAGCGCGAGCAGGGGATCACGATCGACGTCGCCTACCGCGGCTTCGTCACCCCGAAGCGCCGCTTCCAGCTCGCCGACGCCCCGGGCCACGTGCAGTACACGCGCAACATGGTGACCGGCGCCTCGACGGCCGACGTCGCCGTCGTGCTCGTCGACGCCCGCAAGGGCGTGATCGAGCAGACCCGCCGCCACACCCTGATCGCCTCGCTCCTCGCCGTCCCCCACCTCGTCTTCGCCGTCAACAAGATGGATCTCGTCGACTTCGACGAGGCGCGGTTCAAGGAGATCGAGCAGGAGCTCGACGACCTCACCGCCGCCCTCGGCGTCAAGGACGAGCTCGCGATCCCGATCGCCGCGCTCCACGGCGACAACCTCGTCGACCCGTCCGACCGGATGCCGTGGTGGCAGGGCCCGACGCTGCTGCATCACCTCGAGGAGATCGAGCTCGCCGGCGACCGCAACCTCGCCGATCGCCGCTTCCCCGTGCAGTGGGTGATCAGGCCGATGTCGGACGAGCACCACGACTACCGCGGCTACGCGGGCCAGGTTGCCGGCGGCGTCTGGCGGGCCGGCGACGACGTGCTCGTGCTGCCCGTCCGGTCTTCGCACCCGCGTGGCCTCGGTCGACATGGCCGAGGGCGCGATCGACGAGGCGACGCCCGGCATGTCGGTGACGATCCGCCTCGAGGATCAGATCGACGTGCCGCGCGGCGACATGCTCGTCGATCCCGACGACCAGCCGGTGACGGCGCGGGCGCTCGAGGCGACCCTGTGCTGGATGAGCGAGCGGCCCCTGCAGCCCGGCGCGCGCTTCGGCGTCAAGCACACGACCCGCACCGTGCGCGCCGTCGTCGACGGCATCGACGGTGTCGTCGACATGGACACGCTCGAGCTCGGCGATGCGACGGAGATGAAGCTGAACGACATCGGCCGCGTGCGGCTCCGCCTCTCGGCGCCGCTGATGGTCGACCCGTACGACGTGAACCGCGCGACCGGGGCCTTCATCCTGGTCGACGAGGCGACGAACGACACCGTCGCCGCCGGCATGGTTCGCTCCGCGACGCCGTAGTCGGGAGCGTTCGGCGATAGTCATGTACAGCTCGGTGTCGGTCGGGTGACCGCGTCGTCGAGGTCGCCGCCGGCGATGTCGGTCGCCGTCGAGGCGCGTGCCTATGACGGTGGCTTCGCGTCGTTCGCCGGCGTTCCGACGACCAGGCCGCCGCGGCGTCCGAGGGCCCAGACCCCGAGCCCGAAGAAGCAGAGCGCGATCTCGGCAGTAACCACCGCCGTCCACCCGTGAAGCGACCAGAGGAGGGTCGCGGCTGCCGAGCCGATAGCGCCGCCGATGAAGTTGCTCGTCACGAACGCCGTGTTGATCCGGCTGCGGGCCTCCTGGGAGATAGCGAAGACCCGCGTCTGGTTGAGGATGTTGAGTGCCTGGACCGCGATATCCACGAGGACGATCACCACGACGAGGACGGCGACCGAGTGCCCCGCGAAGATCGCGACGACGAATGCGATAAGGGCTAGCGACCACGCCGCCCCGGTGGCCGCGAGCGACCAGCCGCGATCGTGGAGACGCCCGGCTCGTTGCGCGGCGATCACACCGACGAGCCCGATGAGCCCGAAGAGCCCGATCACGGACACGTTGTAGGAGAATGGCGGGGCGCTGAGGAGGAATGTCAGCGTCGTCCAGAACATCGTGAACGTCGCGAAGGTCGTCGCGCCCAGCACCATCGTCCAGCGAAGTGCCCGTTCCCGTCGGATCACGGCGCCGACGGAAGCGAGCAGTGCGGGGTATTTCATGTGCGTCTTCGGAGCGAGCGGCGGAATGGCGTGGTAGACGAGGACGGCAAGCACAACGCCGGCGACCGCTGCGGTCGCGAAGACCACGCGCCAACCGGCTGCATCGGCGATCAGTCCGCTCAGGGTGCGAGAAACGAGGATCCCGGTCAGAATTCCCGAGACGACGATGCCGACGACGCGGCCACGGCTTTCGACATCAGCGAGGTCGCCGGCGAGCGGAGCGAGAATCTGCCCCGCCACGGTCGTTACTCCCACCATGGAGATCGCGATCAGGAGGACCCCCATTGACGGTGCGAGCGCGCACAGTGTGAGCGCGGCCGCGGCGCAGATCATCATCGCCGGAACGAGATGCCGACGATTACGGACATCACCCAGCGGGACAATCAGAAGGATCCCCGCCGCGTAGCCAAGCTGAGTCGCGGTGACAAGCCAACCGGCAGACGCCGTTGACGCTCCGAGGTCGCGAGCAATGAGATCGAGGAGCGGTTGCGCCAGGTAGAGATTGCCGACTGCAACGCCGCCCGCCACGGCAAACAGCAAGGTCAGCCCGCGAGTCATCAACCCGCGGGGCTGAACGGATGCGGTCACTCGCCCCGGGTCGAGTTGGGTGTCGTGCTCTGCTCCCTCGCCCGCGCGAGTCCCAAGCTCCATCGATCACAGATCCTACGCAACCGGGCACGCAACCCCGGACGCGCCGGAGGAGCGGGCCCGTGGCCGTCGATTACGTCTCGCGATGTTCGGTCACGTTGATGACCGCGCCGTCTGGATCACGAACGAAGAACCGACGCAGTCCCCACTCCTCTTCCGTGATTGGGTACACGATGTCTACACGGCGGCGAGGGCACGGGCGTACACATCCTCGAAGTCATCGACCTCGATCGAAACGGCCGGGTGGACGTGCGCAGTGACATTCCCGGAACAGCGGCCCAGGCGACGCCTCATTCGCGTGCGGCTACGGTTCGGTGACCGTGAGTGAAGGTGCTGTCGACATTCGTGAGTTCCGGGAGGGCGACCTCGAGACTGTCGTCGAGTTGTCGCTTCGTGCATGGGCGCCCGTGTTCGCCTCCGTACGGGATGTCATGGGTGACGACATCTTTCTCCGTCTCCATCCGGACTGGGAAGCGGATCAGGAGCAAGCCGTCAGGTCAAGCTGCACGAATGGCGAACGTGACGTCTTCGTCGCAATCGCCGACGGGCGCCCCGTCGGTTTCGTTGCCATCGCTTTGAACGCATTCCATGAGCGGATGGGCGTGATCGACATCATCGGCGTCGATCCCGACTATCAACGTCGCGGCGTCAGCTCCCGCCTGACGGGGTTCGCGACCGAGCACATGCGGAGCCGCGGAATGGACATCGCTGTGATCGAGACCGGCGGCGATCCCGGTCACGCGCCAGCGCGAGCGGCCTACGAAGCCGCAGGATTCACGCTCTTACCCATCGCACGCTACTTTCGGCTGCTGGGCTGATCGGCCCAGTCGGTTGACACACGCAAACACTGGCGCAGAGCTCAGCGCGAGGGTGTGAGCAGTTCCCAGTGCCCCTCGGAGATAACGTCGACAGTCCCGTCCACCACCTTGATGGCGGTCTCGTCGTCGATCGCGTACGCAGGGCCTGACAGGCCGGCCGCCCATTTCTCTGCGGTTGCCATCGTGTTCCACGGCAGATCGGGGTTGTCGAGATGCGGGAAGATCGAGAAGTCGACGATCCCGAGGGTGCGGTCGTCTACCGCTGACGGCCACATGACGAAGTCGTTGCCGATTCTCGGGGTCATCACCATGCTCCCGGCGCTCACGCCGACCCAGACGATCTCGGGCAGCGTCGCCAACAGGTCGGCCAGTCCACTCTGCTGCATCCAGTGGCACAGGTAGGTCGCATCGCCGCCCTCGACGAGCAGGACGTCCGTCTCCCGGACGAGCGGGACCCAGCGCTCCGCGTCCAGGCTCGGCAGGGCGGTGAGCTCCAGAACGCCCATGGACTTCCAGCCCAGTCCGACCGTGGGAGTGCCGGTCTCCTCTCCGCTGATGCACCGCCACGCCTGCCGCGGGCCGGCGTGGGGATGCCCGTACAACGCCGTCGGAATGCAGAGTGCGTCGCAATCGGCGGTCGGCTTGCCGAGCAGCTCGACCAGTGCGTCGTGGATGCTCGGGTTCTTGATGCCGGCGGACGTAAGAAGAAGCTTCAAGGTGCCTCCCGAATTCGTTGTTCCAGGCAGAGCGTCGCAACCGCTCACGATCCGTTCGCCGTTGAGACCGGCCGGCCGGCGAAAACTCATCGGTCATGCCGGGCCTGCGTGGCTTCGCTCGCGGTTCAGCAGCTGTAGCCGTACTCGCGGGCTTTCAGGCAGAACTCTTCGTCGTCCGCGGTGAAGAAGTGGTGGATCTTGTCCGGTTTGCGAACGTAGTACAGATAGTCGACGCGGGCAGGGTTGGCGGCCGCACGGATGGATGCCAGACCCGGATTGCCGATTGGCGTCGGCGGGAGACCGCGGAAGCGGCGCGTGTTGTAGGGGGAGTCGCTCGCGAGATGCGCCTTCGTCAGCGGTCTCGTGCCCGGAATCCCGAGGCCGTACCGCAGGGTTGCGTCGATCCCGAGAGGCATGTCGCGGTCGAGGCGGTTGTAGATCACTGCAGCGACGAGTCGGCGCTCCTCGGGGGCGACCGTTTCCCGCTCCACCATCGAGGCGACCGTCAGCACCTCGTAGGGGCTACGTCCTTGACGCCGCGCTGGTCGCAGGTCGACGGTCCGCCACCGTTCGTCGAACGCGGCGAGCTGGTTCGCCACCAGCGTCTCTGCGCGCGTCTGTTCCTCGAACTCGTAGAGCGCAGGAAAGAGGAACCCCTCGACGCGGGCGCCCGCCTCGGCACGGAACGCCGCCGGAGGTCGGGCGTTTCGAACGGCGCGCGCATAGGCGGCGCCCGTCAAGCGCGGCGTGACGCCTCGACGATCGATCGCGATGCGGCGCACCTCGGCCACCCGATCGGTCATCTGGCGAGCGCTCCAGCCTTCCGGGAAAACGACCCGGAGAACGACCGGGCCCGAGTTCGCCGCGGATGCCGAAGTCGAGGCTGCTGCAAACGCGAGACAGCCGACGATCACCCAGGCTATGGCGCGTCCGACCACCACTCGGCCAGCCTAGCGGCGACCATCGCACCTACGAGGCGTGAACCCGGATCAGATCCACACGACGCTCGGCTACGCGGGATCGATCTCGCGGCTCACGATCCACGCATGCTTGCCGACCTGCCGTCCCTTCGTGAACCCGTACTGCTCGAACAGCTCGGTGGTCGCGCGTGAAGAGGAACCGGCCTTGCGCCTCCCGGCCGGCGGTCACCTCGGAGATCGCCTCGACGAGACCGCCGCCGGCAGCGGCGATCTGGGCGAGCGCGCCCTCCAGCCCGGCCCGCGCGACTCCGCGGCCGCGATGGCCTTTGTCGACGAAGATGCAGGTGATCCGCCAGCGCGCAGGAGGCGGCGGGTCCTTCGCGTACTCACGGTGGTGCTTGAGCCCGAGCTCCTCCGGGCTGCCGTACTGGCACCAGCCCTGCGCGACGTCGTCCTCGTCGAAGACGAGCGCGGCATGCGCGCGGCCCGTCCTGACCAGCTCCTCCTTCAGCGTGCGCGGATCGCTGACGCCACGCTGGTACTCGGAGTGAAAGCCGATGCACCAACACCCTCCGTAGACCCCGTTGTTGCGCTCGACCAGCTCCGCAAAAGGCGTCCCACGTGGACGCGTCGAGCGGACGGGTCGTGTACGAGTCCCCGTCGGCCGGGCGTACAGCTCCGGATGTCTGTGCTGAGCGCTTGGCCATCGGCGGCGTCAGGCAGATCCTAGTAGGTGCTGCTTGTCCGAGCAGCGGAGGCGCGACTATCGTGAGGGAATGCGATCAGCGCTAGCTGCAGCTGCGGTGCTCATCGTCCTGACGCCGGTCGCATCGGGCTCCGCTGCGCCGACGCCGTCACTCCCGCGGGTCACGATCATCGCCGACTCGGCGTTCGGGGCCGTGACCGGCAGTCGGCAGCCGCTCGCGGTCGTGAAGAGCGGCTTCGCGATCGACATCGACGTCGGCATCTGCCGGCGACTGACAGGAACGAGCTGCCCCTTCGACGAAGACGTGGCGCCGCCGACGTTGGTCGACGTCGTGCATTCGCTCGGCCCGACGATCGCGCCGACCGTCGTCGTCGAGGTCGGATACAACGAATTCGCCGACACGTTCCCACAGTCCGTCGAGGCCGCGATCACGACGCTCCTGGGTGCGGGCGTGACGAAGATCCTGTGGCTGACGCTGGCCGACGGGCGGCCACAGTACGTCCCGATGAACCAGGTGCTCGTCGCAGCGGCCTCCCGCCATCCCGAGCTCGAGCTCGTCGACTGGGCCGCCGCCTCACGCGGCCACGACTCGTGGTTTCAGGGCGACAGCGTGCATCTCACCTACGACGGCGCCCTGGGGATGGCGCAGCTGTTGCACGCTGCGCTCATGGAAGCGCTGGTACCGCCGCTCGTCGTCAGTCCCGACCAGGCTTCCGGTCGCGCACGTCGGCAAGCCGTACTCGGCGCAACTCAGAGCCCGCGGCGGAATCCTTCCGTACCGCTGGCGTCTGACGTCCGGCCCACTCCCGACCGGTCTCCACCTCCTCGCGAGCGGCCGCGTGACCGGCACTCCTCACCGAGCGAGGAAGCTCGGCCTCAGCTTCCGCATCACCGACGCGGTCGGACAGACAACGCGCCTGACAACGACCATCACGATCGCCGGCCGGTAGCCGACGGAGCGCTTCGCGACGTAGGACGTGAAGCTCGGTGAGCTCGACGCGATTGCCGTCCCGGCAAGCCAGAGCTGGACGCGTGCGGATGCCGCAGGATCGAGAACCCCGCGGCCCGCTGACGTCGGCTGAACTCCGGCGCTGAACCTGCCACGAGACGCCGTACCGGTCTGCGCACCAGCCGAAGCGCGGGCTGAAGCCGTAGTCGTCGAGCGGCATCATCACGGAGCCACCGGTGCTCAGCTCGCCGAACAGCTCGTCGACTTCCTCGGGCGTGTCACAGGTCACGAAGATCGACATCGCCGGCGTGAAGCCGAAGCCGTGGGTCACCGGGCTGTTGAAGGCGATGAACGGCCGGTTCGCCAGCGTGAACCTGATCGTTTGCCCGGGACCGTCCGGGCCGGTCACCTCGGTGATCGCCGAGTTCGGGGATCAGCTCGACGTACCGCTCGACGGCCTCACGCGCGGAGCCGTCCTGGAACATGAGATGGGTCGACACGTCGGTCATCGGCGTAGTCTCGCATCTCGCCATCCGCCCGCCTAGACGCGCCCGAGGCCGATGGCTGCGCAGTCAGACTGCCGATCGACATCGGCCGGCAGCCTTGACCTGACGCTCTGCGTCGCGTATGAAAGCCAGGGATGGAAAGGGGTCAGGCGACCGGTATGGCCGCCGTCAAGCCGGCGTTCGAGCCGCTGCTGCGGCTCGACAGCGTCGTGAAGAGTTTCGGGGACAATCTCGTGCTGGACGGCATCGACCTCGAGGTCGCGAGCGGCGAGGTGCTCGTCGTGATCGGGCCGAGCGGCAGCGGCAAGTCGACGCTGCTCCGCTGCATCAACCTCCTCGAGCCGCTCGACTCCGGGCGCATCTCGTTCGAGGGCACCGAGATCACCGCCAAGGGCACCGACGTGTCGCACGTCCGCCAGCAGATCGGGATGGTCTTCCAGCAGTTCAACCTCTTCCCGCACCTGACCGTGCTCGACAACCTCACGCTCGCTGCGCGAAGGATCCGCAAGCTCAGCCGCACCGAGGCCGAGGCGCGGGCGCACGTCCTGCTGGCACAGGTCGGGCTCGAGGAGAAGGCGCACCAGCATCCGCACCAGCTCTCCGGCGGCCAGCAGCAGCGGGTCGCGATCGCGCGAGCGCTGATGATGGAGCCTCACGTGATGCTGTTCGACGAGGTCACCTCGGCCCTCGACCCGGAGCTCGTCGGGGAGGTCCTGGTCGTCATGCGCGACCTGGCGCGCGACGGGATGACGATGCTGGTCGTCACGCACGAGATGCAGTTCGCCCGAGAGGTCGGCGACCGTCTGATCTTCATGGACGAGGGAAAGATCGTCGAGCAGGGCGCGCCGACGGACGTGCTCGACGAGCCTCAGGAGGAGCGGACTCGGCAGTTCCTGCGCCGGTCGCTCCAGCTCGCCCACTCGCTCGATGACCTGTCAATCACAGACGAAGGAGGGGCTAAATGAAGAGGATCCTGTTGGTCACGATTGGGGTCGCGATCGTTGCGGTCGTAGCCGCCACGATCGGGTTCGCAAAGCCCGCAGCCACGACCGGTGCGGCTCACGCCGAGGCGACGCTGCCAAAGCTCCCCGCGGACGTGAAGGCGCGTAACCGGTTCATCATCGGCGTCAAGTGCGACGTGCCACCGTTCGGCTACATCGACGTGCAGGGGAAGAACGCCGGCTTCGACGTCGAGATCGGACGCTGGTTCGCGCGGTACGCGTTCGGACGGGCGCAACGCGTCTCGTTCGTCTGTGCACCGACGGCACAGCGTGAGCCGCTGATCACGAACGGCCGCGTCGATCTCGTGATCTCGACCTTCACCTACACGGCCGACCGGGACACGCGCATCGACTTCTCGCGTGCGTACTGGAAGGGGACGGGCCGGCTGCTCGTCAAGAACGACAGCGCGGTGCAGAAGCTCTCCGACCTCGCCGGCAAGCGAGTCGCGACGACGAGCGGCTCCGTCTACGACCGCTGGATGAAGAACTGCTTCAAGAGCACGCAGGTGATCGTCGCCGACACGTTCACGAACGCGATGCTCGCCTTCAACCAGGGTCGCGCAGACGCGGTCATGTACGACGACGCGGTGCTGATTCCGGTGGCGGCCGCCGATCGCAACTCGAAGATCACCGACGACGTCTTCCTCCAGGCCCCGTTCGGCATCGGCATGAAGCAGGGCAACACCCAGATGAAGGCGTGGGTCGACTCGCGCCTGGCGCTGATGAAGAAAAAGGATCAGTTCCTGCCGATCCTGAAGGCCAACGTCCCGACCCGGTTCGTGCCCGCGTTCTCGAAGACCATCCTGCGGCCGAACAACACCTTCACGTACGCGGCCCCCGGGTCGCCGAGCGTGGACACCGTATGCCCCTAGATCGTGCGTTCGGGAGGCGGCCTTCGGGCCGCCTCCCGCTCGCGCTGCCGTTAGCGGGCCGCTGACGCGGTGCTGCTCGCGACCTACGACCTCTGGGGGTTCGTCTCCGACAACCGCCACGAGCTCTGGCACGGCCTCGTCAACACGATCAAGGTCTCGGCGATCGCGATCGTCGGCTCGTATGCGATCGGGATAACGCTCGGCGCCGCGCGCGCCCACCGAATCCCGGTCGTGAGCCAGTTCACCGCCGTCTACGTCGAGGTGATCCGGTGCACCCCGATCCTCGTCCAGATCTTTCTGCTCTTCTACGCCCTGCCACAGATCGGCATCCTCCTGAGCCAGTTCACGACGGCGTGGGTGGCCGTGACGATCTGGGGTGGCGCGTTCCACAGCGAGAACTTCCGCGCCGGGTTCCTCGCCGTCTCGCATCGCCACCGGGAAGCCGCGCTCGCTCTCGGCTTCCGGCCGCTTCCGGCGTTCATCAACGTGGAGCTCCCGATCGGCGGCCGGATCGCGCTGCCGTCGTCGATCAACACCGCGATCTCGGTCGTCAAGAACACCTCGCTGATGTACGTGATCGGCTACATGGAGCTGACGACGACGGCGATCAACATCAGCAACCTGACCCTGGAGACGACGGAGGCGATCACGATGCTCGGGATCGTCTACCTGATCCTCGTGTGGTCGCTGTCCGCCGTGATCCGCCTGCTCGAGCGCCACCTGGCACTTCCGGAGGCGACGTAGATGCCCGACTGGGTCGAGCCGGTCTGGCGGTACGTCCTCGTGGAAGGGCTCCAGGGGATGCTGCGCGTCGCGGTGGTCTCGTTGATCGGCAGCACGATCATCGGAGTCGTGCTCGGGACGCTGCTGACGATCGACTTCCGGCCGAGCCGCTGGCTGATCCGGCTCTACATCGAGGTCTTCCGCGGCCTGCCGATCATCGTCACCCTCTTCCTCGTCTTCTACGGCCTGCCGCCGATCTCACCGGCGCTCCAGTTCTCGGCGCTCACCGCGACCTCGATCGCGCTCACCCTCTGGGGCAGCGCCCAGGTCGCCGAGGCAAGCCGCGGGGCGGTCGGCTCGATCCCCTTCGAGCAGCACGAGGCGGCCGCCGCGCTCGGCTTCGGCTGGGTCGGCCGGCACCGCTACGTGATCCTGCCGCAGGCGCTCCGCCGCCTGCTGCCGCCGCTCGTCAGCCTGCTCGTGAACATCATCCAGAACACGACGCTGGCCGCAGTGCTCGGCGGCCTCGAGCTGCTGTCGGCCGCCCAGCGCCAGAACGAGCGCGTCGCCGCCGTGCCGCCGATCGGCACCGGCGAGATCCACGCCCTCGAGATCTTCCTCGGCCTCGCCGCGCTCTTCTTCGTGATCTCGTTCCCGCTCACCCGGCTGGCGGCGTACCTCGAGCGGCGGCTCATCTAGGCTTGCCGGAGTCATTGCACCCGCCACTGAAGCTCACCCGCCAGCAGATTCTCGCGTTCCGGCGCCGGGTCGGTGGGCTCGAGGAACGATCGCCGCCAGGGCCGGCGTCGCTGCAGCGAGCGGCGTGGGCCGGCCTCCAGGACAGCATGCCGCGGGCAGCGCTGCTCTCGCTGCACGCGCGTGTCGATGGGAGTCGAGCCGTCGACCTGGGACGATCCCGTCGCTGATCCAGCTCTGGGGGCCGCGGTACAACACCTACGTCGTCGCCAAGCGCGACTTCGCGTTGTTCTCGCTCGGACGGCTCCCGGACACCGCGAAGGGCCGTCTGCGGGCCGAGGAGATGGCCGAGCGCGTGAATGCGCACCTCGGCGGCCGGCGGCTGACGGATCGCGAGGTCGCGGACGCGCTCGGCGTCGGCAACGGGATCAGGTACGCCGCGACAACGGGCACCGTCGCGATCCGCTGGGAAGGCGCCCGAGCGCCGATCGTCTGGACCGTCGCCGCCGCCGGACATCGACCCCGCCGACGCCTGCCGCGAGCTTGCCCGGCGCTATCTCCACATCTTCGGGCCGACGACCGCGCAGAGCTTCGCGCGCTGGGCCGGCATCTCGCGGCGTGCGGGCGCTGCGGCGTTCACCGCGCTCGAGGCGATCGCTCGTGGCGGTCGAGTCGCCGCTCGGCGACGAGTGGCTGCTGGCCGACGACGAGCCGACGATGCGCGCCGCCGAGGCGAACGACGCCCCCGCGCGCCTGCTGCCGAGCGGCGATGCCTACTTCCTGCTCGACCGAGCCGAGCGCGAGCTGCTCGTCCCGGACGCGGAGCAGCGCGGGCAGCTCTGGACCTCGCGCGTCTGGCCGGGCGCGCTCCTCGTCGACGGCGAGATCCGCGGAACCTGGAGGCGCGCCAACGAGATCGTGCGGATCAGCGCCTGGACGAAGCTCTCACCGGCACAGCGCGCGACGCGGTCGAGGCCGAGGCGCGCAGCCTCCCGCTCCCCGGCCTCGAGCGGGAGATCGAGGTCGTCTGGGAGACGTGACAGACACGAACATATGTTCTATAGTGACGTCATGGCCGTCGAGTACCGCGAGGAGCCGTGCCGCACCGCGCTCAACCGCGTCAAGGGGATGCCGTTCGCCTGGTCGCTGAACCCCTACACCGGCTGCGTCCACCGCTGCACGTTCTGTTACGTCCGCGCCTTCGAGCAGCGGGCCGACCGGCCCGCCGACGACCGCTACGGCCGCACGATCCGCGTCAAGACGAACATCGCCGACGTTCTCCGCGCCGAGCTCGCCCGGCGCTCGTGGGCGCGCGAGGAGGTGACGATCGGCGCCGCGACCGACCCGTACCAGCCCGCCGAAGGGCGCTACCGCCTCACCCGCGCGTGCATCGTCGAGCTCGCGCGGGCGCGCACCCCCACCTCGATCATCACGCGCGGCCCGCTCGTCTGGCGGGATGTCGACGTGCTCCAGGAGGCGGCGCGGCGGGCCGAGGTGTCGGTCAACGTCTCGGTGCCGACGCTCGACGACCGCGTCTGGCGCACGACCGAGCCGGGCACGGCGCCGCCGCGCAAGCGGCTCGAGATCGTCCGGCGGCTCGTCGACGCCGGCATCCGCACGAACGTCGCGATCGCACCGATCCTGCCCGGCCTCTCCGACGGGCCGGAGCAGCTCGCCGAGGCCGTCAGGGCAGCGCGCCAGGCCGGCGCGCACCACATCTGGGCCAGCCGTCCTCCACCTCCGGCCCGGGACGCGCGAGCACTTCCTCGAGGCGCTCGCCCGCGACTGGCCCTCGGAGAGCGCGCGCTACGAGCGGCTCTACGCGGGACGGAGCTACCTGCCGGCAGAGCGAGACGGCGCCCGTGCGGACCCTCGTCGGCGCGCTCGCGCGCGAGCACGCGAGCGACGGCAGACCGGCGCTTCGGCCTCCGCCCGAGCCGACGCAGCTCACCCTCGTCTGACGCCGCCCGTAGAATCGCCGCGTGGCCGAAACGTCCGAGATCACCGTCCTGCTCGCCGACGACCACGAGGTCGTGCGCGAGGGGCTTCGCCTCGCGCTCCTCCGCTCGGCGCACATCCGCGTCGTCGGCGAGGCCGCCGACGGCGAGACCGCCGTCGCGCTCGCCGAGCGCCGCCGCCCCGACGTGATCGTGATGGACCTGCGGATGCCCGGCATGGACGGGATCGAGGCGACCGAGGAGATCATGCGGCTCGTCCCCGACGCGAAGGTGCTGATCTTCACCGCGTACTCCGAGCGCGCGCTGCTCCAGCGCGGTCTCGAGTCGGGTGCGCGTGGCTACATCCTCAAGGAGGCGCCGCACGAGACGCTGCTGCGCGCGATCGAGAAGGTCGCGGCCGGCGAGACGTTCGTCGACCCCGCCCTGATGTCGGCGCTGACGAAGACGCGCGACGGCACCGACGTGCTCACCGCGCGCGAGCGCGAGATCCTGCAGCTCCTCGCCGACGGGATGTCGAACGCGGACGTCGCGGCTCAGCTGTTCATCTCGCAGGAGACGGTCAAGAGCCACGTTCGCCACATCCTCACGAAGCTCGAGGCCGACACGCGCACGCAGGCGGTCGCAATCGCGTTGCGTGACGCGATGATCGATTGACCGACGACGACGGCGGCCGGGCGCTCGCAGAGCGGCTCCGCGCCGAGCGTGACGAGCGCCGGCGGCTGGCCGAGCTCATCCACGACGGCCCTGTTCAGCTCGTCGCGGCGATCGCCCAGATGCTCGACGCAGCGCAGCACGCGCTCGCAGCCGGAGACGTCGCGAGCGGCACGCCGATCGTCGAGCGCGCGCTGGCGGTGGCCCGCGAGGCGAGCGTCGACCTGCGCGAGATCGTCAGCGGCATCGAGCCGGACGCGCTGCGGGATCTCGGCCTGGCCGCCGCCATCGGCGAGCTGGCCGAGCGCCTCTCGGTGCGGCGCGGCGTCGCCTTCGAGCTCGACCTCGCCGCAGGCGACGAGCTCGGTGACGGCGCCCAGTCCGGGCTCTACCAGATCGTGCGCGACGCGCTCGACCAGGCCGTCCGCCGCGGGCCACCGACGCACGGTCACCGTCGCGATCGTCCCTGCCGGAGGCGGCGTCGAGCTGCGGATCGTCGACAACGGCGGTCAGGAGCGTCGCGAGGCCGTCCTCGACGCGCTGGCCGAGCGTGTCGCCGAGCTCAACGGGACGTTCTCGAGCGAGACGGCACCGACGGGCACGTCGATCACCGTGCGGCTGCCGCCGTCGGCCGCGCAGCTGTAGGAGCGACGGCCGAGCCGGCTTCAGCCGGCGAAGCCGGCGCTCGAGCGCTACGCGCCTACGTCTCGAGCGGCTCGTTCTGGACGTTGTGCTCGGTGGCGTACGTCGTCGACGAGCGCGTCGATCACGGTCGCGCCCTCGGGGAAGGCGTAGTTGATCTTCACGAAGGGCTCCCACTTGTCGGGCAGCGCGTCCTCGGGGAAGATCGCCTCGACCGGGCACTCGGGCTCGCAGGCGCCGCAGTCGATGCACTCCTCCGGATCGATCACGAGCATCCGGCCGAACTCGTGGATGCAGTCGACCGGGCAGACATCGACGCAGGACTTGTCCTGGATGTCGATGCAGGGCTCGGCGATGATGTACGTCATCTCGCGGCTGAATGTTACCGAGGCGGCCCGACAGGCCCCGGGAGAACCGTCACGGCATTCAGTCGCCCGTCAGCTCGGTCACGAGCTCGCGGCGCGCGCTCGACGAGCGCCGATTTGACGATCACCTGGTCGAAGCCGGCGGCATGTCCCGGCCCGCAGCCCCGCCGTGTCGGTGTGGTTCGTGTAGCCGAGGATCGGGACGTCCGGCCAGTTGTCGGCAACGTCGAGCGGGTCGATCCGCGCGATGTCGCAGACGACGAGGTCAGGCGGTAGCGCCGAATCCTTCGTCACCAGCTGATGCTCGGGAAGCAGCCCCTCCAGCTTTCCGCGGAAGAAGAGGTCGACCCCCACGAGCAGGATCGTCGCCATGCCTGGACGCTAGCAGGGTCGAAGGACGGCTCCCGGCCCGCCCCGCGGATGGACGCCGCGCGGCTAGCCCGCTTCGGCGAACGGCGCCCGGCCGTCGGCCTCGAGCAGCGAGAGGCCGAGCGGCGTCGGATGGTGCACGATCGCGTGGCCGCGGCGATGCGACGCGACGAGCCCCGATTCGCGGAGCACGGCGAGGTGCCGCGAGACGCCGCCGATGCTCAACCCGGAGCGCTGCGCCACCTCGCTCGTCGAGAGCGGTGCGTCGAGCATCGCGAGCAGCCCTGCGCGCGTCCGCCCGATCAGCGCCGCGAGCGCCTCCGGGCCGACCGCCGGCTCGGCCTGCCACAGCGTGCCGATCCCCCGCGACGGGTAGACGACGGCCGGCTCGGCGGGCTCGCGGAACATCGTCGCGACGAACGGCCAGATGAAGGCGCTCGGCATCAGCAGGAGCCCGCGGTCGTTGATCGTCGACCCGGTGGTCGTCGCTCGGTCGGCTGCCTCCGGTGCGCCGATCACGACATCGCCGCTCTCCCACGCGACGCGCTCGTGGAGGTCGTCGAACACGGCCATCGCGCCGCCGGCCGCGAGCGCGCGCGTGCGGTAGACGACATCGCCCTCGAGGACGAGCCGGAGCCGGGGCCAGTGGTCGGCGAGCGCGCGCTCCCAGTAGGCGCCGAGCAGCCGCACGAGCTGGTCGATGCCGGAGCCCGGCCTGCGATAGAGCGACTCGAGCCCGGGCGGGAGCGAGTCCTCGTAGGTCACCTGCAGGTCCCGCCGGATCTGCTCCGGCGGCGTCGCCCGGACGCGGCGCAGCTCCTCGTCGAATTGCGGCCTGCTCGACGACCGGCGGCGGAGTGAGAAAGTCGGGGACGGCGGCGCAGGGCGTCCAGAGCGCAAGCAGGGTGTCGACGTCGATGCCGTCGAGTCGCGAGCGGGCCGCGACGGCCCATGGCTCGTGCAGCGAGCTCGCCGTCGGATCGGCGACGGCGCGGAGGCTGAAGATGGCTTCCCACAGCGGCGAGTGCGCGAGCCGCGTTCTCGCGAGCCCGTCGACGGACAGGTGGAACCTGAGCCTGCGGCTCATGACGGTCGTGCGCCTCCCAGACGCTGCATGTCCGGTGAGACGAGAATCGGCGGCGGAAGTTTCCACCCAGGTGCAAACACTCGCGCCGAGGTGCGGAATGCGACGAGGATGACCGCCATGGCTCCTCGGAGACAGACGCGGCTTGCCCGCCCACGTCCCGGCCTCGCCTCGCGGCCGGCGGCCTCTCCGGCGCTCACGCTCTGGCGCCTGTTCGAGGCCGGCGCCTGGGAGGAGGCCGAAGCGCTCCTCCACCCCGACTTCGTCGCCCACTGGCCGCAATCGGGCGAGTGCTTCCGCGGGCCGGAGAACTACCTCGCCGTGAACCGCGAGCATCCGGCACCGGGCTGGGAGCTGACCGTGCACCGTCTCGTCGAGATCGCCCGGCTGCGCCGCGCTCCAGCTCACGCTCGCTCACGCCGAGGGCGTCGATCACGGCGCCTGCTTCTACGTCGTCTCGCGGGGCCGCATCCGCGAGGCGACGGAGCTGTGGGCCGAGCGGTCGCCGGCACCTGCCTGGCGGGCCTCGTGGGCCGAGCTCGAAGCCGCTTAATAATAGATAAATATTTATCTATGTAGGCTCTGGGCAGACGCGCACCTCGGACTCGGAACGCGTCGCCGCGAGTGCCCTCAATTGCTACGCGGCACCTGGCATGTCCCTCGAGAGATGATCTCCGGCCCTGGCGAGCCGGGGATCATTCTCGTATATACAAACTTTTATCTATTAAGTTCGTCCTATCGAGCAACCGGCACGCGACGCCGGGCGACACCCGAACTCAGGAGGCATCGTGGTGCAGCGCAGACGATGGTTGGCGAGGGCAGCTCTGCTCGTCGGAGCAGGGCTGCTCGCTCTCGTGCTCGTTGCCGCTACGGCGGTGGCGAGCCCCAAGCAGCAGGCGAAGAAGGGCGGAACGTTCGTCGTCGAGCTCTCGACCGATATCGACTACATCGATCCCCAGCTCGACTACCTGTCGAGCGGCTGGGAGATCCAGTACGCGGTCGGCTGCAAGCTCTTCAACTATCCCGACAAGCCGGGCGATGCGGGCTCGCAGCTCACACCCGAGGCCGCGGTCGGCGCACCGATCGTCTCCAAGGACGGCAAGACGTACACCTTCAAGATCCGCCCCGGGATCAAGTTCTCGACCGGCGAGGCCGTGACGGCGGCGAGCTTCGCGAACGCGATCAACCGGATCGCCTCCCAGGAGCTGCAGTCGCCGGGCTCGTCCTTCATCGACATCATCCAGGGCGCCGACGCGGCGCTTGAACGGACGGGTGAAGACGGTCTCCGGCGTGGTCGCGAAGGGCAACACCCTCACGATCAAGCTGCTGCGCCCGGCTCCCGACCTGATCGCACGGCTCGCGATGCCGTTCTTCCAGGGCATCAACCCGGCGCTCGCGGCGACACCGACTCGCAGGGCGTCAACACGTTCGCGAGCTGCGGCCCGTACTACGTCTCGGCCCGGACTCCGGGCCGGTCGATCACGCTGAAGCGGAACACGTTCTACAAGGGCAGCCGCCCCCACAACGTCGATCAGATCGAGTACCGGATCGGCAACTCGCTGCAGGTGATCGAGCAGAACGTCGAGACGGGCTCGACCGACTTCGCTGCCCAGGGCCTCGACCCGACGTCGTGGAAGCGGCTCGCCGACAAGTACGGCGTCAACAAGGGCCGGGTCTACATCGCGCCGTCGCTCTCGGTCTTCTACCTCGCGATGAACAACGACCGGCCGCTGTTCAAGAACAACCTGCCGCTCCGGCAGGCGGTCAACTTCGCGATCGACCGTCGGGCCCTGCTCTCGCAGTCGGGCTTCGGAGCGGGAATCCGCAGCGACCACATCCTGCCGCCCGGCGTTCCCGGCGCGTCCAAGAGCAACGGGACGCTCTATCCGCTCAAGGCGCCGAACCTGAAGAAGGCCAACGCGCTCGCGAAGGGCCACCTCGGCGACGGCAAGGCGATCCTCTGGACGTCGAACCGCGGCGCGGCGCCGCTGCAGGCGCAGATCTACCAGTACAACCTGAAGCAGATCGGGCTCGACGTCGAGGTGCAGCAGCTCGCACGTGGCGTCCAGATCACGCGGGAGGGCGTGCGCGGGGCCCCGTTCGACCTCACGGCCGAAGCGTGGACCGCGGACTACCCGGATCCGTACGACTTCATGAACGTCCTGCTCTCGGGCGACTCGCTGCGGGACGCGAACAACAACAACGTCGCGTACTTCAGCGACCCGAAGTACAACACCGCGATCCGCAACGCGTCGAAGCTGACGGGCTCGAAGCGGTACTCCACCTACGGAGCACTCGACATGGACATCTCGAAGAACGCCGTGCCGTGGGCAACGCGGGCCTGGGGCACCGACCGCATCTTCGTCTCGGCCCGGACCGGGTGCTTCGTGCACTCGAACGTCTACAGCTTCGACCTCGCGGCCGTTTGCATCAAGTAGCTCGCAGTCGTTCGCCGCCCCGGGATCCGCTCCGGCGGATCCCGGGGCCCGGCCGTGTAGCGTTCCGCGCATGGCACTGAGGTACGCGATCCTGGGACTGCTGTCGGCCGAGCCGATGAGCGGGTACGACCTCGCCAAGTGGATGGATCGCGGGCTCGGCAACATCTGGTCGGCGCACGCGAGCCAGATCTACCCCGAGCTCGCCCGCATGGTCGAGGCGGGCGTGATCGTCGAGGTGCCGGGCGATACCGGGCCGCGCCGGCGACGCGTCTACGGGATCAGCGACGACGGCGCCGCCGACCTGCGCGAGTGGCTCACGACGCGCGACCCTCGACCCCGGCGGGCGCAACGAGGCGCTCCTGCGGTCGGTGCTCCTCGGCCAGCTCGATCCCGCGCTCGGCCGGCGCTGGCGTTCACGGCCGAGGCCGAGCGGCACCGCGAGCGGGCGACGCTCCACGAGGCGCTCCGCGACGAGGCCGGTCAGAAGGGGTCCCCCCTCGCCCCGCTCCGGCTCGCCTTCGACTGCGGCGCCCGGATCGAGCATGCCCTGGCCGAGTGGGCTCAGGCAGCGGCGGACGAGGTTCGGCCGCCGCCTCGCCGGCGCAGCCGCTCCTAGCGCTCTAGAAGAAGCCGTCGATCCCGAACCGCTCGAGGGCGCGGTTGAGGTAGATCCGGAGGATAGTAGAAGCGGCCGAAGAAGAGCAGCAGGCCGAGGGCGACCATGATCGCGCCGCTGACGAACTGGATCGCGACGTAGTGGTCCCGGAGCCAGCGGAAGGCCCCCATCGCCCGGGTGAAGATCGCACCCGCGAGCACGAAGGGGATCGCGAGCCCGAGCGAGTAGCAGGCGAGCAGGAACGCTCCCTGCAGCACGGTGTCCGACGTGCCGGCGAGCACGAGGATCGCGGCGAGCACCGGGCCGATGCACGGGGCCGCGCAGATCGCGAAGGCGCCGCCGAGCAACACCCGCGAGCCGCGGCTCCGCGCTCCCTGCACGAGGCCGGCGCCGACGAGCCGCTCGGGCCACGGGCAGCAGGCCCATGAAGGCGAAGTCCGAAGACGACGAGGACGAAGCCGGCGATCCGCTCGAGCAGGAACTGGTCGCTGAGGAAGCCTGCCACCGATGAGCTGGGCGCCGATGCCGAGCGCGACGAAGACGCCCGTGAAGCCGAGCACGAACGGAATGCTCGCGAGCACGACCCGTCGCGCCGACCCGCGCTCGTCGAGCCGGTCCGCCTCGACGGCGGAGACGGCCGAGAGATAGCCCGGCACGAGCGGCAGCACGCACGGGGCAAGGAACGAGACGAATCCCGCGATCAGCGCGACGAGCGGCTCGGTCGGCCGCATGGGTCAGTCCTCGTACCGGGCGAGCTCCTCGTCCACCCGGCGCTCGAGGTCCGGGTCGAGGTCGGGCTCTCGCGCCTCGACGCCGCTCGTCGCGGCGGCGGCTCCACGTCCAGGCGAGCGCGCCGACGACGACGATCGCCGACGCGCGAGCGCCGCGAGCGGCAGCAGCCAGGCGAGGAGGTCGAAGCCGCGCTTCGGCGGCTCGGCGAGCACGGCCGGCCCGAACTGGTCGACGAGCTGCGCCTTGATCTGCTCTGCGCTGTCGCCGGCGGCGATGCGCGCCCGGATGAACGCCTTCATCCGCGTCGCGATCGGCGAGGTCGACATGTCGAGGGTCGTCTTGCACGTCGGGCAGACGATCTCGGCCTCGAGATCGGCCTGGCGCGGCGGGCCGGCGACGGCGACGGCGCGAGCCGACGAGCGCGAGCGCGGCGAGGCCCGCCGCGAGGAGCCGGATCACTGCGCCTGGCCGAGTGCGGCCTGAATGCCCTCGGCGTAGGCCGCCTTGTTGCGCTCGGTGTCGATCCCGCCCTGGATCCGCTCTCCGACGAGGCGTGCCCTGAGCGGTCGACGAAGAAGGTCTCCGGGAAGCCCGTCACACCCCACTTGCCGAGCGTCGAGCCGGAGCCGTCGTAGACGACGGGGTAGGTGACGCCGAAGCGCTTGGTGAAGCCCTTCGCATCCCCGCGGAAGTCCTGGGCGTCGATGCCGAGCACGGTCAGCCCCTGGGCGCGGTACTTCTCGTAGGTCTTCTGCAGGGCCGGCGCCTCGTCCTTGCACGGGATGCACCAGGAGGCCCAGAAGTTGACGATCACCGGCTTCCCCTTGAGGTCTGCGAGCGACAGCTTGCCGTCGGCGGCGTCGAGCCGGCTGAGCTCGAACGCCGGCGCGGCCGGATGCTTGCCCTTCGCGAGGTCGTCCGCGACGCCGCCGCTGTTGTGGGCGAGCTTCCACACGAGCAGGACGAGCAGCAACGCAACGGCACCGATCGCGAAGATCTGGCCGACGGTCCTCGCGCGACCGGTCATGCCGCGACGATGAAGACCGGCGTACCCACGTCGACCTGGGTGAACAGCCACTCGACCTGCGGGATCAGCATCCGGATGCAGCCGTGGGAGGCCGAGTAGCCGATCGATGCCGCGTCGGGCGTGCCGTGGATGCCGACGTACGGCGCCGACAGGCCCATCCAGCGCGTCCCGAGCGGGTTGCCCGGGCCCGGGCGGGATCGGCTGTGCGCCTTCGGCCCACGCCGAGCCGGCGGGCGGATACCACCACGGGTTGTACTGCTTGTTGATCGACCTCGAACTTGCCGAGCGGCGTCGGGTACTGCGAGCGGCCGGTCGCGACTCCGAACTTGCGCACCAGCTTCGTCTTGGTGCCGACGCGATAGAGGTAGAGCTGGTTCGAGCCGCGCCGGATCACGATCGCGCGCCCGAGCCCGTCGCCCGTCACCTCGGGCGCGATCAGCTCGAACGGGAGCTCCATCGCGCCTCGCTGCTGGGTCTTCAGCGCGAGGACGATCTGGCGGGTCGCGATCGACTTCCTTGAGCCGCCGGCCGGAGACGTCCTTCGTCGCGAACGGCGTCAGGTTACGCAGCTTCAGCGTCGCGTCGACGGGATCACGGTGGAAGCGCTTGCCGAGCGAGGTGACGAGCCGCTCGACCTTCGTCCGGGACACCTCGACCTTGAGCGGCACGACGAAGCCGGCGCGCTGGACGCGGCCCGCAAGATTGACGGCCTTGTCGATGTCCGGCGTCGCTCCGAGCTCCTTCGGCGTCACGATGACGCGCGCGCCGGTGCCGGCGACGAGCGTCAGCGGGCGAGCGAAGCGCTGCTTCACGAGATCGCGGGCCTCGGTGACGGTGAGGCCGCCGACGAGCGTGCCGCCGACCTTCACGCCCGCGACGATGACCTTCGGCCGCGGTGGCGGCGGGTGGCGTTGTCGTCGTCGGAGTGGTCGTCGTGGCCGCGGTCGTGGTCGGCGTCGTCGCGGTCGTCCCGGTCGTCGTGCCGTCGTCCGCGCCTGCACCCGGGGCAGTCGCAAGGAGCAGCGCGACGATCACTCCGGCGGCGCCGCAGGACGAGAGAGCAGCGATCGTGACCCCGCGGTTCACTCCTCCAGTGTACCCACGAAGATCGTCGGATCGTTCGTGATCACCCCGTCGACACCGGCCGCGACGACGCGGTCGAGGTCGGCCGGCTCGTCGACCGTCCAGGCCCAGCACCGGCAGGCCGGCAGCGTGCGCGCGCTCGACCGCCGAGGCGGTCACGAGCCGGTGCTGCAGCATCACCGCGCTCGCTCCGGCGAGCCGTGCGAGTCGCGGCACGCGCATCGGCACCGAGGCCCGCATCGACGTCAGCCCGAGCGACACGATCGGCCAGAGGTAGGGCTTGCGGGAGATCGAGAGCTTGTCCTCCGGGTACGTGATCCCGAGCCGCACCTTCGGCGCCGCCCGCCCGACGGCGAGCAGGTCGGCGATGTGCACGCCGCTGACGACCGTGCGAGCCTCGAGCCCGTGACGCACGATCGCCGCGGCGAGCTCGTCGAGGCGCACTCGCAGCTTGAGATCGACGTGAAGGCCGACGTCCGGCGCCTCGTCGACGAAGAACGCGAGCGCCTCGTCGAGCGTCGGCAGCTCGGGAGCGACCTCGCGCAGCTGCTCGAGCGTCTGCGAGCGCACCCGGCCCCGCGCTGCACCATGGCTCACCTCGTCGAGGTGATCGGAGTGCGCGAGCACGAGCGGCCCGCGCAGCAGGTCGAGCACGTCGAACTCGATCAGGTCGACGCCCACCTCGACCGCCGCCCGGAAGGAGCGCGAGCGTGTTCTCGGGAGCGAGCGTCGCCGCGCCGCGATGCCCGATGCGCAGCACGCGGCCGGCGGGACGGTGCAGGTCGATCACGATGCTCCCCCGGGCGTGGCGCCGACGGGCCGGATCCTCCGGGCCCACCACCCCGCTGCGAGGCCGACCACGATCGCCTGCCCGACGACGATCGCCGCGGCCAGCTTCGCCACGTCCTGCCAGAACGCCTCGGGTAGATCCGCAGCAGGGTGTCCGTGTTCGAGAACCGCCAGGTGTCGCCGCTGAAGAAGACCTCGTGAAAGCGCAGGAAGAACCCGTCGAAGCCGAGCAGGATCACGGGCACGGCGAGCGCGGCGATGCCGAGCGTGAGGAGCGAGCCGATCAGGAGGCCCCACGGGACGACGGAGCGCCAGCGGCGCGAGCGGTGCAGCGCGATCGCGAGGACGAGGATCGCGATGAGCGCGACGAGCTGTGCCGTATAGGCCGCGCCGAGCCGGCTGCGGACGTCGCCCATGTGCCGGAGCTCCCGGGAGTCGAACGCCGTCGATCCGTCCGGCAACGTGGCCCGCTCGAGGAGCACGATCCCGTCGCTGCCCGGGAGGATCGAGTGCAGGCCGGTCAGCGCGAGGTGCCGCCGCTCCGCCGTCGTGAGCCCGTACCGGTCGGGCGGAAAGCCGCCACGGTCGATCTCATGACGCACGAACGTATCCGTCGCCAGAACCCGGAAGGCGTTCACGATGAAGATCGGGGTGACGGTGAGCGCGATCACGGCGACGACGAGCACGGTCGCCACGGATCGGCGCTGCCCCGGAGTTGCCTGGCTCAGAGCCCGAAGAGATGTTGGATCTCGTGCCAGATCGTGACGGAGAGCACCACGCTGGCAACGAGGAGAAGGATGAGCACGACCCAGAACCGAATCCCGGCGCGCTTCGTGCGCTTGCGGTGCGCGATGCGCGCCTTGCGGCGAGCGCGGTGCAGACGCACGGTCTGCTGGACGCGCTCGTGGTCGACGACGGGCACGTCCTCCGGTTCCAGCTCACGCAACGGTTGGGCCACGATCTGAAGTGTAAGGCCGTTACTCGTCCTGCGCGATGCTCCATACTATGCAGCCGATGGCCTTCCAGGACCGAGACATACCGCGCGAGTCCCTGTTCGAGCGCGGGATCATCGGCATCGGCGACCGCCTCGGGCTGCTGGCCGGCGTCGTCCTCGCAGTCTCGGCGTTCACGGGGTGGTACTCCGGCGAGGGCGAGGGCGTGAAGGTCTCCGTGATGGGCTGGGATACCGGCGTCGCGGGCAAGGTCGTCTTCTTCCTCGGCATCGCCGTCGTGGTCGTGATCGCGCTGCGCGAGGTGGGCGTTCAGATGCCTGCGACCGTGCCCGAGAGCCTGCTCACGATCGCGCTCGGCGCCGCCGCGACGGTCATCGTCCTCATCCGCACGATCTCGAAGCCGGACGACTTCTTCTTCGCCGGTCGCGGCGTCGGCATCTGGATCAGCCTCATCGCAGCGGTCGCCGTGATCGTCGCCGGGCTGCTGCAGGCCTCCGAAGAGCTCTGACCGTCTCGTCTCGCTAGGGCGACGTCGTCGTTACCGGCTGCTGCGGCACCGGCTCGAGCGTCCGCACGTAGGTCTGCGTCGAGGGCGCGGGCGGCCCGTCGTTCAGCGCCTCGCCGAGCGCGATCCCGATGACGAAGATCGCGAGCACGAGGGCCGCGATGATCGCGCGCCTCGGCCAGGGGCTGCGGCGCGGCGGACGGCGGCGTGGGCTCGGCTCGCTCATGGGGTGTAGTCAACAGCTCCGCGCGCGTAGACGTGGAATGCAGCGTCGCCGACCATCGAGACCGAGCGTGCCCAGCCGGGCGTCGGCGCGTACTCCTCGATCGCCTGGAGCGCCCACGCGTCCGAGCCCTCGTACACGTCCGCGAGCATCGCGACGGTGAACGTGCTGCCGACGCGACGTCGCAGCTCTGCCGAGATCAGGTCGAACTGCCGGCTCAGGCGCTCCGCCTCGGCCGTGTCGCGGGAGGCGAGCTCGAAGCGCCGGTTCCCGTCCTCCCAGTCACGACGGGCGCTGTCGACGGCCGAGCTCACGCTGCGTCGGGTGCGGCTTCGACGCAGCAGCGGTCGGTGGGGAACGGCTCCGGGACCTCGGCGAGAACGAGCTCGCCGATGCGGTAGCCCGGATGCGCGAGGGCGAACGCGACGTGGGCGTGCAGGCACTTGAGCTGGGACGGGTTGCGAGAGCCACCGATGCCCGAGTCGAGCGATGCGCCGTGATCGGCTCCCGTGTTGCCGCCCGCAAGCTCGTGACGGACGCGCTGCTGGAGCGCGGTCGCGGCGGCGAGGTCGGAGGTCAGATCGGGGCTCGCCGCGACTGCGGCGCTCCAGCGCTCGACGCCTCCGGCCGCCTCGAGCCGGGAGACGCCCGCGACCAGGTGACGGCACGTCAGGTAGTAGGTCGTCGGGAAGGGCGCTCCCTTGCTGTCGTACGGGCTCTGCTCGGTCACCGCGGGGGCGCCGAAGGGACAGCGCGCCGCGACCCGGTGGAACGCACGGGGGCGCCGCCCGATCTGGCGCTCGACGACGTCGCGGTCCTCCACCTGGAGAACTCTACGGGGTCGTCGCGTGGTGCTGGCGCTGCCAGGCGGCGATGCCCTTGACGATGAACAGGCGCTCGCCGGGCTTGACGTAGCCGATCCGCCGCGCCTCACGAGCGAGGGCAGCATCGCTCGTCGTGCGGGCAAGCCTCCGCTCGAGGCGCACCTTCTCCGCCCGCAGCATCACGACCTGCGCCCGGCGGGCACCGAGCTCGTCCCGCGTCTGGAGGTAGGTCGAGAGCGGCCGGTAGTAGAGGAACGCCATCACCGTCAGGACGACGACGGGCAGGAGGAGCCGAAGCCGGCGCTTGCGCCGCGGCTCCTTCGAGGGTTTGCGTGCCACCGTGTCAGGTTCGCGCCCGAGTCGGTGCTTTCCTCCGTGCCGCTGCTACGCGATGTCGACCTTGATCACGTTCGTCGAGCCCGGGATGTTCACGGCGGTGCCGGCCGTGATCACGACCCGGTCGCCGGCGTCGATCATCCCGCTCGTCCGCGCGATCCCGACGGCGCGGTTCCAGAGGTCCTCGACGTCGTCGGTCGCGTCGATCTCGAGCGGTGTCACGCCCCACTCGAGCGCCATGTGACGCAGCGAGTTGGGCTGGTGGGTGACGGCGATGATCGGCCGGCGCGGGCGCAGGCGCGCAACGGCGGACGCCGTGCGGCCGGTGACGGTCGGGACGATGATCGCCTTCGCCTCGAGCGCCTCGGCGACGTCGCACGCCGCGTTCGACATCGCCTGCCCGATCGTCGGCACGTCCTCGGCGCGCGGAATCTCGTGCCGGTAGTCGAGGCTCGGCTCGACGGCGCACGCGATCCGGTTCATCACCTCGACCGCCTCGATCGGGAACTCACCGACCGCCGTCTCGCCCGAGAGCATGATCGCGGAGGTGCCGTCGAGGATCGCGTTCGCGACGTCGGATGCCTCGGCGCGGGTGGGCTCGGTCTGGTGGATCATCGACTCGAGCATCTGGGTGGCGGTGATCACCGGCCGGCCGCGCTCGAGCGCGCGCGAGATGATCCGCTTCTGCAGGAGCGGCACGTCGGCGGTGCCGATCTCGACGCCGAGGTCGCCGCGGGCAACCATCACCGCGTCGGACTCGGCGAGGATCTCGTCGAGTGCCGCGATCGCCTCGGCCTTCTCGATCTTGGCGATCACGTGGGCGGAGGAGCCTCGGGCCTCGATCAGCGTGCGGAGCGCGCGGACATCGGACGCCGAGCGGACGAACGAGAGCGCGACGAAGTCGACCTCGAGCTCCATCGCGAACTCGAGGTCGTCCAGGTCCTTGCGCGTGATCGACGGGATCGGCAGCGGCACGCCGGGAAGGTTGACGCCCTTGTGCGAGGAGACGACGCCGCCGACGATCACCGTGCAGCGCGCGCGGCCACGCTCGACCGTCTCGACGCGCAGCCGGACGTGACCGTCGTCGATGAGCACGTCGTTGCCGACCTGCAGCACCGAGCCGAGCACCGCGGGGCTGATCGGGAGATCTCCGTCGCGGACCGCGTCCTCGCCGGCGATGACGATGGATTGCGCCACGCTCGAGGGTGATCGGCTCCGGGAGCTCACCGACCCGGAGCTTCGGCCCCTGCAGGTCGGCGATCAGGGCGATCGGCCGGCCGGCGTGCGCCTCCGCCTCGCGCACGCGGGTCGCGCGCATGCGGTGGTCGTCGTGGTTGCCGTGGGACATGTTGAGCCGCGCACCGTCCATGCCGGCCTCGATCAGGGCGGCGAGCTGCTCGGGCGACGACGATGCCGGGCCGATCGTGGCGACGATCTTGGTGCGCCGGACGTGCATCGCTCACACCGCCTGCGAGACGCGCGGAAAGGCACTCCAGCCGGGGAAGACGGCCCGGTCGCCGAGCTGGTCCTCGATCCGCAGCAGCTGGTTGTACTTCGCCGTGCGATCGGAGCGCGCCGGCGCGCCGGTCTTGATCTGGCCGCTGTTCGTGGCGACCGCGATGTCGGCGATCGTCGCATCCTCGGTCTCGCCCGACCGGTGCGAGATCACGGTGGCGTAGCCGCTGCGCTGCGCGAGCTCGATCGCGTCGAGCGTCTCGGTGAGCGAGCCGATCTGGTTGACCTTGACGAGGATCGCGTTCGCGACCTTCTCCTCGATCCCGCGGCCGAGGAAGTCGACGTTGGTCACGAAGAGGTCGTCGCCGACGAGCTGGATCCGGCCGCCGAGGCGGTCGGTGAGCGTCTGCCAGGCGGCCCAGTCGTTCTCGGCCAGGCCGTCCTCGATCGAGACGATCGGAAAGCGGTCGGCCATGTCGGCCCAGAGGTCGATCATGCCGCTGCCGTCGAGCGTGCCACCCTGCCGCGCGAGCACGTACGCCCCGTCCGCGTAGAGCTCGCTCGTGGCGGGATCGAGCGCGATCGCGACCCGCTCGCGGTGCCCTGCGCGCTCCGCCGCCTCGAGGATCGCCTCGCAGACGTCGTAGGCCGAGTCGAAGTCGGGCGCGAAGCCGCCCTCGTCGCCGACGAGGGTGGAGAGGCCGCGCTCCTTGAGCAGCCCCTTCAGCGCGTGATAGCACTCGACCCCGATCCGCAGCGCCTCGGAGAACGTCTCCGCGCCGGCCGGGACGAGCATGAACTCCTGAAAGTCGAGCGCGTTGTCGGCGTGGGCGCCGCCGTTGATCACGTTCATCATCGGCACGGGCAGGACGTGGGCGTTGGTGCCGCCGATCCAGCGGTAGAGCGGCAGGTCGGCCTCGGCCGCTGCTGCCTTCGCGACGGCGAGCGATACACCGAGGATCGCGTTCGCTCCCAGGCGCGCCTTCGTCGGCGTCCCGTCGAGCTCGATCATGGCGGCGTCGATCTCGCGCTGCTCGCGCGCGTCCATGCCGCCGATGCAATCCGCGATCTCGTCGTTGACGTGGGCGACGGCGCGGGTGACGCCCTTGCCGGCCCAGGCATCGCCTCCGTCGCGCAGCTCGACCGCCTCGTGCTCGCCGGTCGACGCTCCCGAGGGGACGGCTGCGGCGCCGAATGCGCCCGACTCGAGACCGACCTCGACCTCGACGGTGGGATTGCCACGCGAGTCGAGGATCTGCCGGGCATGGAGATGGACGATCGCGCTCACGCCGCTAGCCTAGCCTGGCTCGCTCGCGGTCGAAGAGCGTACCGCGAACGACCCAGGCGTCTGCTGGTTTGCAGATCTGGGCTGCGCCTTCGATCGCGAAATCCCTAAGAGGTCGGACGGCGCGAACTGGTGACTCGATCACGAAGACGCGTCAATTGACCGCTTCGTGGCGCGGGTCAGGCGCCGAGCTGGTTCTTCGCCTCGACGTACCACCGCTCCTGGGCGTCGAGATCGAGCTCGGCCCAGGTCTCGCCCGATTCGGCTGCGAGGCGCTCCGCCAGCTCGACGCGCTCGACGAACCGTGCGACTCGTCGAGCGGAGGGCGAGCTCGGGGTCGACGTTCACGACCCGCGCCACGTTGACGACGGTGAAGAGCAGGTCGCCGAGCTCCGCGAACACGCGGGGGTCGGGCTCGGTCTCGGGCGCCGGGCGTCCGGCGCGCTCGAGCTCGACCTCGATCTCGCCGAGCTCCTCGCGCACCTTCGCGAGCGGACCGTCGAGATCGGGCCAGTCGAACCCGACCGCGGCCGCGCGGCGCTGCACCTTGCGGGCGTGGAGGAGCCCGGGAAGCGCTTCGGGAACGTCGTGGAAGACTCCCGTGCGGCCTTCCTGCTCGGTCTTGATCTCCTCCCACCGCTCGCGGACGCGGCCGGCCGAGTCGGCAACCGCGTCGCCGAACACGTGCGGATGGCGGCGAACGAGCTTCGCGTGCACCGCGCGGGCGACCGCCTCGAGGTCACCGTGCCCCTGCTCCTCGAGCAGCAGGGCGAGGAAGTACGTCTGGAAGAGGAGGTCGCCGAGCTCGTCGAGCAGCTTCGCCGGGTCGCCGGCGTAGGCGGCGTCGGCGACCTCGTAGGCCTCCTCGACCGTGTGCGGCACGATCGTCCGCTCCGTCTGCTCCCGGTCCCAGGGGCAGTCGCGGCGCAGGCGCTTCGTCAGCTCCTGCAGGTCGACGAGCGCCTCGGCGAGCTGTCCATCGCCCGCCTGAGGCACTCCTCGCACCAATCCTCTGGCTAGCCGGTGGTCGTCGCCGAGCTGGTGTCGGTCGCAGCCTCGGGCGGAGCGAACCCGGTCGCGTACTCGACCTTCTTGGCGAAGAAGCTCTTGGTGTCGGCCGTCCACTTGGTGATCGCGTCCGTCTTCGCCTTGTCGAGGAGCGTGGCCTTGATCGCGGGCTTCGCGTCCTTGAGCGGCGTCACCTTCGCCGGCTTGATGGCGGAGATCGGCTGGATCACGTGGTAGCCGTACTGGGTCTTGATCGGGCGGGAGATCTGGTTGGTCGAGAGCAGGAACGCGGTGGTGTCGAACGGGGCCACCGTCTGCCCGCGGATGATCGTGAGCTTGCCGCCGTTGTCCTTCGAGCCCGGGTCGGTCGAGTACTGCTTCGCGAGCGCCGCGAAGTTGCCGCCGGCCTTGATCTTGTCGTAGATCATGTTGGCCTGCGCCTTCGTCTTGACGAGGATGTGGCGCACGTCCCGGCTCTCGGCCTGGGAGTACTGGCTCTTGTTCTGCTGGTAGTACTTCGCGATGTCGGCGTCGGTGACCTTGGCGTCCTTCGTGACCGAGTCGTAGATCTTCTCCGACAGCAGCTGCGCCCTGATGTCGGCGCGGAGGCTCGCCTTCGTGTAGCCCTGCTCCTTGAGCTGCTTGTCGAGCTTGGCCTGGCTGCCGCCGAACGACTGCTTCTTGACCTGGTCGATGCGGGCGTCGATCTCCTTGTCCGTCACCGTCAGCTTGAGCTCCTCGGCGCGGTTGTCGTACTCGGCGCGCTGAACGAGGAACGCGACAGCCTGCGTCTGCAGCGACTGGTAGTCGGGCGTGCCTGCCTTCGGGAAGGCCCGCTTCTGCGTCTTGTAGGTCGCCTTCGCCCGCGCGATGAGCCCTTCCAGATCCGTCTTCGTCACCGGCACTCCGTCGACAACGGCAACGGCGTCGCTCGGGACTTCCTTATCACTGCTGCCGCAGGCGGTCGCGACGAGCACGACGAGGGCAACGAGGGCGGCAACGGCAATACGGGTGGGCTTCATGAAAGGAGGCTCTCTTGTAGGCGTGGCGGAAACGAGACGGACAATGTATAGACGAGGGTGCGTTAATTCGCAGTTGCGATCTGTTGGGATTCGTCGAGACGCTCCCGAAATGGCCGTTCTCAGGCGGCCGAACGCGCCGCGACTATAGCATCGGCAAGCCCGAGCGCCCCCTTGAGATCGTCCGTGCGCAGGCTCACTTCGCGCTTCGCCTGCGTGTAGACGAGGGTGTCGGCGACCGCGCGCAGCGCCCGCAGCTCGTCCGAGCCGAGGGCGAGCGGACCCACGGTGACCCGTCCGCCGCGGTAGACCAGGTAGTCGGCGCCGATCAGGGCCAGCTTCAGCTTCGCCTCCTGGATCGAGAACAGGTTCTCGACCGGCTCGGGCAGCGGCCCGTAGCGATCCTCGACGCCGGCCCGGAGCTCGCGGAGCTCGTCGTCGTGCTCGACGAGCGCCAGCCGCCGGTGCATGTCGATCTTCAGGGCCTCGGAGGCGACGTACGTCGCCGGGATGAACGCGTCGACGCGAGCGTCGACCCGCACCGGCCGAACGGCGGCGCGGGCCTGGCCGGAGAGCTCGGCCACGGCCTCGTTGAGCATCTCGACGTAGAGCTCGAACCCGAGCGCCGCGACGTGCCCCGACTGCTCGGCGCCGAGGAGGTCGCCGGCACCGCGGATCTCGAGATCGCGCATCGCGATCTGGAAGCCCGCGCCGAGCTCCGTGTGATCGGCCAGCGTCGCGAGCCGGGCGCGGGCCTCCGGCGTCAGCTCGGTCGCGTCCGGATAGAAGAGGTAGGCGTGGGCGGTGACGTCCGAGCGGCCGACCCGCCCGCGGATCTGGTAGAGCTGGCTGAGCCCGAGAGCGTCGGCCCGCTCGACGATCAGCGTGTTGGCCTGCGGGATGTCGATCCCCGACTCGATGATCGTCGTCGAGACGAGCACGTCGGCGTCGCCGGCGAGGAAGGCGTGCATCCGCTCCTCGAGCTCGCGCTCGCCCATCTGGCCGTGAGCGACGAGGAACCGGAGCCCGGGGCAGAGCTGACGGAGCTTCTCGCCCATCTCGTCGATCGTCTCGACGCGGTTGTGGAGGTAGAACGCCTGGCCGCCGCGACCGTGCTCGCGCTCGAGCGCCTGCTTGATCATGTCCTCGTCGTACTCCCCCACGGTCGTCCTGATCGGACGCCGTCCCTCGGGTGGGGTCTCGATGATCGAGATGTCGCGGAGCCCGGAGAGCGACATGTGGAGCGTCCGCGGGATCGGGGTGGCCGAGAGGGCGAGGACGTCGACCTCGAGGCGGATCGAGCGGAGGAGCTCCTTCTGCGCGACGCCGAACCGCTGCTCCTCGTCGAGGATGACGAGCCCGAGCTCCTTGGGGATGACGTCGCGCGACAGGACGCGATGCGTGCCGACGAGAACGTCGACCTTGCCGGCGGCGAAGTCGGCGAGCACCTTCTTGGTCTCTGCCGGCTTGCGGAACCGCGACACCATGTCGACGTTGAGCGGGAAGTCGCGGAATCGCTCGCGGAACGTGTTCCAGTGCTGCTCGGCGAGGATCGTCGTCGGGCAGAGCACGAGCACCTGCTTGCCGTTGACGGCGACGGCGAAGGCGGCGCGGACGGCGACCTCCGTCTTGCCGAAGCCGACGTCGCCGCAGACGAGCCGGTCCATCGGCCGATTCGACTCGAGGTCCTCCTTGACCGCCTCGATCGCCCGCGCCTGGTCGTCGGTCTCGCGGTACGGGAACGACGCCTCGAGCTGCTCGAGCCACTCGTTCGAGAGATCGAAGCTCGCGCCTTCGGCGCGCTGGCGCTGCGCGTAGAGCGCGAGCAGCTCGCCGGCGAGCTCCCGCACGGATTCGCGGGCACGCGACTTGAGGTTCTGCCACGCCTTGCCGCCGAGCTTGGACAGCGCCGGCGCCTTCGCGTCGGCTCCGATGTAGCGGGAGAGCTTGCCGAGCTGCTCGTGCGGGACGTAGAGCCGGTCGTCCCCCCGGAAGGCGAGGAACAGGTAGTCGCGGGTGACGCCGGCGACCTCCTTCGTCTCGAAGCCGAGGAGCTTGCCGACGCCGTGATCCTCGTGGACGACGTAGTCGCCGATCCGCAGGTCGGCGAACGAGGCGAGCGCCCGTCCGAGCCGCGCGTCGGCGCGCGGCGGCCGCTTGCGGAAGACCTGCGTGTCGGGCAGCAGGACGAGGCCGAGGTCGCGCCAGACGAAGCCGCGCCGCGCCGGCGAGATCGCGAACCGAACGCCCGCGTCGCGCGGTAGCGCGGCACCGTCGGGGAGGAGCGTGCTCTCGACCTTGCGCAGCAGGGCACCCTGGCGCTGCGCCTCGCCGCGATGCGGGAACGTGACGACGACGCGGTTGCCGGAGCGCACGAAGCCGAGCAGCTCGTTCTCGGCCTCGGCAAGGCCGCGCGCAGCGATCGCCGGCCGCTGCGCCTCGAACTGGAACGCCTGCCCACGCGGGAACGGGTCGAGCTCGGTGGCGCCGTCGAGCGCGACCGGAGCCAGGCCCTCCTCGTCCCAGACGGCGCGCACCTCGTCCGGCTGCCAGATGAAGTCCGGCGCCCGGTCGATCGGCGCGACGAGATCGCCGGGATCGACGACGCGCGCTTCGGCATCGTCCTCCCAGTTGTGCGCCCGCTCCGGGTCGATGCTCTCGCTCCGCCGCTCGGCCGCGGGATAGATCCGCGCGTCGGTGATCGTGTGCAGCGCCCGCTGCGTGAAGGGCGAGAACGCTCGCACCTGCTCGATCTCGTCCCCGAACAGCTCCACGCGCAGCGGCTCCCGCCCGGTCGACGGGAACACGTCGACGATGCCTCCCCGGACGGCGAACTGGCCGCGCTCGTCGACGCGGTCGACGCGCTCGTAGCCCGCGCTCGACAGGGCCTCGGCGAGCCCGTCGAGGCCCGGCTCCTCGCCCACCGTGAGCCTGACCGTGCTGGGGCCGGTCGGCGAGCGGCGGCATTCCCTCGGCGAGCGCCGCCGCGGAGGCGCAGACGAGCCCGCCGGCAGCGAGAACGTCGAGCGCCCGGGCGCGCTCACCGACGAGGTGCGGCGGCGGCTCGAGGCCCGAGGCGTGCGAGACGCCGCGGCTCGGGAGCAGGGCGACGCGCTCCGTCCCGAGGAACCACGACGCGCCCTCCGCCGCGTCGCGGGCGTCGGCGTCCTCGGGCAGCAGGATCAGGAGCCCGCGGCCGAGCTCCTCGTGGAGCGTCGCGAGGACGAGCGGGAGCGCGGCCTCCGAGACACGGGCGCGGCCCGGGAGGGCCTTCGTGAATGCCTGGAAGCGTTCGCTGGCCGCGAGCTCTGCGATGAAGGCGTGAAGGGGTGTCTGGTCCATGCAAACAGCGGGAAACGAGGCCCCGCCGGGTCATCCTAGCGGGGCGTTCGCCGCGCCTCGCCACCGTCTCCCCAACCTCCCCCAGGGGCACCCCCGTGCCCCTACAGGCACGGTACCGGGAGCTTCGTGACGGGTTGGCGCCGTCTCTGTGCCGGGGGTGTGACGGGTTTTCCACCGCCCTGGCTTGTCCGTTTGGGCTACCCGACGCGTTGTCGACGGCCACCGGAGCCGAATGGTCGCGGTGCTCATTGGCGCTCGGCCAGAAGGAGCGGCTCGACCGCTCGGCGCGCCGACTCAGTTGAACGAGCGCTGGGTCTCGTCGAGACCGACTGCGACGAGCGACTCGACCGCGTCCGCAGCACGCGTGATGAGCGCATCGCCATCGTCCTCCGGCGCGAACGGGGCGAGCACGAAGTCGGCGACGTCGCGCGGGTCGCCGCGTCCGGGGCGGCCGACGCCGACCCGCAGCCGGAGGAACTCCGGGCTCCCGAGCCGTCCCGCGATCGACCGCAGCCCGTTGTGGCCGGCGAGACCGCCACCGAGGCGCGCCTGCAGGCGGCCAACCGCGAGATCGACCTCGTCGTGGACGACGAGCAGGTTCTCGAGCGGAGCCTTGTAAAACGCGACGGCCGGCTGCACCGACCGCCCGGAGTCGTTCATGTACGTGTCCGGCTTGAGCAAGCCGAGCCGACGGCCGTCCATCCGGATCTCGGCGATGTGGCCGCTGAACTTGCCGCGAAACGACCCGCCGTGGCGCCGCGCCAGCTCGTCGGCGACCATGAAGCCGACGTTGTGCCGGTCGCGTGCGTGCTTCCGGCCGGGGTTGCCAAGGCCGACCACGAGCAGGTCGAGCGTCGAGGCCGATTCGCCTCGCCGGAAGAGGGGCAAGGATTACTCCTCTTCTGCTGAAGCGTCGTCCGCGCCTTCGGCGGCAGCGGCAGACTCCGCTGAAGCCTCGGCGGCAAGCGCCTCGTCCGCGGCCTCTTCGGCCTCGGTGAGCCCACGCGGGCTCGAGCAGTTCGCGATGACCGTGTCGGCGGCATCGTCGAGGAACGTCACGCCGGCGACCGCGGCAACGTCCTGCAGGCGCAGCGTGTCACCGAGCTCGAGGCTGCTGACGTCGACCTCGATGTGCTCCGGGATGTCCGCCGGCAGCGCCTCGACATGCAGCTCGCGGGTGACCTGCTGCACGACGCCGCCAACCTTCGCACCGGGCGCCTCACCGACGAGCTGGACGAGCACCGTCGCCTGGATCGGCTGGTCGAGGCGAACCTCATGGAAGTCGACGTGCGTGATCGTGCCACGCACCGGGTGCTGCTGGTAATCCTTGAGGACGGCGTGATGCGGCGTCTTCTGGCCCTCGATCACGACATCGACGATCCCGTGCAGGCCGGAGGGGCCGGTCAGGGCGATCCGCAGCTCGCGCTCACCGACGACGAAGGCCTTGTTGGCCTTGCCGTAGAGCACGCCGGGGATGAGCCCCTGACGGCGGAGGCGCTTGACGTTGCGGGTGCCGAGCTGATCGGCGCCGCGCTCCTTGACCTCGAGAGTGATTCTGTCCCCAGACACGGCGGCGAAGTGTAGCGCATGCTTTCGTCCACCCCGACGGAGACCAGCTGCCTGGCCGGGAAACGGGAGCGGCGGCGGCGCCTTCGTGGCCGGCGCGGAAGCGAGTCGCCGGCGACACCCCCTGAGAGTGTCGCCGGCCTAGGGTTGTTGTCGGCCGAATCCGCGCTCAGCTGAAGTCGGGCTGTCGCTGGAGGGTGTCCCGCCGGTGTGTTGAAATGGAGGGTGGCCGGGCCGGCGACGAGCGTCCGCACCCATCCTCCCCTGAGGGGTGCGGGCATGCACCCGTCGTCCCGGCCATCTGCCCGCGAAGGAGGCGAGCGTGGGTCGCGCGGGGAACGCTCAAGAAGCGCGCCGAGACCGCCGATATGCGATCCATGGACGTCCTCGGCGCTTCAATGCTCGCGGCCCGCATCCGCGCGGGTGTCAGGATCGGCCAGATGATCGAGCTCCTCGGCGATAGCAGCACGAGCGCCGACCTCAAGCGGGGCGACATCGGCCTCGTGGCCGGCTTCAGCGCCAATGGAAACATCCTCGTCAGGTGGAGCGGCGGCAGCGTTGTCGAAGAGCTCGACCCTGCCACAGACTCGTACCAGGCAATCGTGCCTCGGCTGGCCGGCAGCGCCTGACCAGCCGCGCGGCCGTGATCTCCGACGAGAGCCTAAGGTCTAGAAGAGCTGGTTCTCGCCGGCGAAGATCGCCGAGACCGAGTCGTCCGCGAAGACGTTGTGGATCGTCTCGGCGAGGATGGTCGCGATCGAGAGCACCTGGATGTTGTCCGGCTGGCGGAGTGGGTCGAGCGGGACGGTGTCCGTGACGACGAGCTTGTGGATGTCGCTGTCGGCGATCCGCTGCAGCGCCTCGCCGTTGAAGAGGCCGTGGGTGGCGCAGGCGTAGACCTTCGTCGCGCCCGCTTCCTTGAGCGCCCGCGCGCCTGCGACGAGCGTCCCGGCGGTGTCGATGATGTCGTCGATGATCACGGCGACCTTGCCCCCGACGTCACCGATCACCGTCGTGATCTTGGCCTCGTTGTGGGCGGGCCGCACCTTGTTGAGGATGACGAGGTCACCCGAGACCATCTCGGCGAACTTGCCGGCGATCTTGGCGTGGCCGGTATCGGGAGAGACGACCGCGAGCGCGTCGCCGAGGTTCAGGTCGCGGATGTACTGCGCGAACAGCGGGATCGCCGTCATGTGATCGACCGGGATCTCGAAGAAGCCCTGCACCTGGCCGGCGTGAAGATCCATCGTCAGCACGCGATCGGCGCCGGCGGTCTGCAGGAGGTCGGCGACGAGCTTCGCCGTGATCGGCTCGCGGGGGCGGGACTTCTTGTCCTGCCGCACGTAGAAGTACCAGGGGATGACGGCGGTGATCCGCTTCGCGGAGGCGAGCTTGGCGGCGTTGATCATGATCAGCAGCTCCATCAGGTGCTGGTCGACCGGCATCGACGCGGTCTGCACGATGAAGATGTCGGCGCCGCGAATGGAGTCCTCGTAGCGGCAGTACGTCTCGCCGCTCGCGAACGTCTTCAGGGTCGTCTCGCCGAGCTCACACCCGATCTGCTTCGCGATCTCCGCTGCGAGATCGGGGTTCGAGCGGCCCGACACGATCATCAGGCGCTTGGTCGGCGAGACTCCGATCGCACGCCCCATCACGACGCTCCCTGCAGGCATGTCGGGAGCTCCGAGCCCCGGCAGCGTCTGCTCAACCGTCCCGCTTTCCACCGCGACCCTCCTTGATCGTCTGTCTCGGCGGGAATCCGACGAGAGCGTTGTCAGGAACATCCTCTGAAACCACCGTGCCAGCCGCCGTCCAGACGTCGTCCCCCACCGTGACCGGGGCGACGAACATCGTGTCGACGGCAACCCGTGCGTTCCGCCCGATCACCGTGCGCTTCTTTGGGACGCCGGGACGGTGATCGAAATTCGCCGTGATCGATCCCGCGCCGACGTTCGTTCCTGCACCGACCTCCGCGTCGCCGAAATAGCTGAGATGGGGAACCTTCGCATCCTCGTCGAGCCGGGTGTTCTTGACCTCAACGAACGTGCCGACCTTCGATCGGGCACCAAGAACCGTACCCGCGCGAACGTAACAGAAGGGCCCGACGGTCGCGGCAGCTCCGATCTCTGCGTCGATCACAACGGCGTGAGGGCCGATCTCGGCGCCCTCGGCCACGCTCGTGGCGCCGCGGATCACGGTGAACGGGTGGACGGTCGTGTCGGCCTCGAACGTCACGGACGGCTCGATCCAGGTCGTCGACGGATCGACGATCGTGACGCCGGCGAGCATGTGCGCCACGTTGATCCGCTCGCGGAGCACCGCCGCGGCCGCTGCGAGCTCGACGCGCGTGTTCACACCCTCGGTCTCGTCGGGATCCGGGGCAACGTGGACGACGACGCGGTGCCCGGCAGCGACGAGATCGCGCACGGCATCGGTCAGATACAGCTCTCCCTGGGCATTGGCGGGCTCCAGGCGGCCGAGCGCCGGCCAGAGCAGGTCGCCCTGGAAGACGTAGATCGATGAGTTCGCCTCGCCGACCTCGAGCTGCTCGGGCGACGCATCGCCGGCCTCGACGATCGACTCGAGGTCGCCGTCTGCGTTGCGGATGATGCGCCCGTAGCTCCGGATGTCGTCGGGGACGAACGAGAGCACGGTCGCGCCGGCGCTGTGTGAGCGGTGGGTCGCGATGAGCTCCTGGAGGAGCTCGCTCGTCAGCAGTGGCGTGTCGCCGGAGAGGATGAGCACCTCGTCGGCGCCGGCTGCTGCCTCCTCGGCGCACCTCACCGCATCCCCCGTCCCGAGCGCCTGCTCCTGCACCGCGGTCGTCAGGCCGGTGAACTCGTCCGCCGTGTCGGGTGAGACGACGACGACGAGCGAGTCCGGCTCGAGCGGCCGGGCTGCCTCGACGATCCAGTCGACCATCCGGCGGCCGAGGATCGGATGCAGGTGCTTGGGCGTGGCCGAGCGCATGCGTGTCCCCCGGCCTCCGGCCATGACGACGGCTGCGAGCTTGGGGCGGGAATCGGACACGGTCGGCACGTTGGCTGGGGCGCCAGGATTCGAACCTGGGATCACGGGACCAAAGCCCGTTGCCTTACCACTTGGCCACGCCCCAGTGAATCGGGACGCCGAGTGTACCCCGAGATGGTTGATCGGCAATTGGGGTGCGTGCCGGGGAGGGCATGCACCAAGCAGCGTGTTCGGCTCGATCTGCGGTAAGGCTGGTTGCCTTGGTGTTGATCGAGCCGGACGCGATGCGCAGCGTGCAGGCCCCCATCCGCGCGTGCACCAATTGCCGATCAACCATCTTTGCCCGGTCGCGCCGGGAGGTCAGCGCCGGTCGAGCAGGAGGACGGCCAGTGCAACCGCCGCGAGAACGGCAACGAGGACGATCGCGAGGACGCCGACGAACAGGAGGGCGAGAGGAACGAGCACGACCATGAGCTGCGAGACGGCGGCGAGCCACGTCCCTGCGCGGATGCCCGGCGAGGTGTGCTCCCGACCGACCCACACGTACAGCGCCACGGAGCCGGCGGCTGCCGCCACGACGAGCCACCAGGGGAGAACGCCGACGACGACGAGGATCGCCTCGACGGCCGCGATGCCAAAGGCGATCTGCAGCCGGCGGCGGCGCAGACGGCGCGAGAGCGGGCTCTCGCGATGCTCGACGATGACGCCGCTCATGCTTCTACGGTAGACACAGCAGGGCCTGTCGCGTCGGCTTGCCGAACCGGCGCGACGACCCAGGTCTGGCCCTCCGAACGCAACGCCAGGGCTGCTGCATCGGCCTGCTCGCGGCCGTCGAAGAGGCCGTACACGCAGGGGCCGGCGCCGCTCACGTCGGCGCGGAACGCGCCGGCGTCGCGGAGTCGATCGGACAACGGCGACGACGCGAGATCGTTCGGCGGCAGCCGAGCGAGATCGTGGGCGTGCGAAGCGCCGGCGAGCGCCGCCAGCAGCGGCATCGCGACGCTCTGCAAAGCCGTGAGCGCCGTCGCGGTCGTCGAAGGCGCGGTAGACGTCGCCTGTCGAGGTCTTGACCGCAGCTCGACGGGACGACCAGCAGCACCCAGTAGTCGGCTGGCAGCGTCGACGGGGCTGAGGATCGTGCCGTCGCCGGTCCCGAGCTGTGGCCCGCTGCCGAGGAAGAACGGCACGTCTGCACCGATCGTCGCTGCGAGATCGGCCAGCTGCCTCCGGCGGCGAGCGGCTCCGGCAGGAGGTCGTTCGCGAGCAGCAGCGCGGCGGCCGCGTCCGAGCTGCCGCCGCCGAGGCCGGCGGCAACGGGGATCGCCTTCTCGATCTCGACGTCCCAGCGCGGCTCGACGCCCGCGAGCGCCGCGAGCGCCTGCAGGGCCTCGGTCACGATCGTGTCGTCGGCGAAGCCGGAGACCGACAGCCGCTCGCCCGCGGCGAGCGCGACGGTGTCCGCGAGCGAGACCCGCTCGAGGACGGTCACGACCTCGTGCTTGCCGTCGTCGCGAAGCGGGCCGACGACGAGCGCGAGGTTGATCTTCGCGTGGGCGGCGAGCCGCTTCACCGCACCAACCGTGCCAGCTCGAGAAAGACGGGCGGCGCGAGCGCCTCGGCGCGCACGGCCGGGTCGAGACCGAGCGCGGTGAGCGCCCGCCACGGCGTGCTCGCGGGTCGTCACTCCCGCGAGCTGGAGGGAGTTGGCGAGCGTCTTGCGCCGGTGGGCGAATGCTCCCTCGACGACCTTCCGCAGGCCTGCGAAGTCGGGCGGAAGCGTCGTGCGCCGGAACGCGACGAGGGCGGAGTCGACGTTGGGCGGCGGTCGAAAGACGGAGCGAGCGACCGGGTGGAACCCCGTTCGCGTGGTGGCGAGCTGGATCAGGACCGAGACGGCGCCGTAGGCCTTCGTCGAGGGGACGGCGAAGAAGCGGTCCGCAACCTCGCGCTGCACCATCACGCACCACTGCTCGATCCCCGGCAGCCCGTCGAGGCTCTCCGCCACGATCGGCGTGGCGACGTTGTAGGGGAGGTTCGCCACGAGCTTCGTCGGTGCCGGCTCGAAGCTGCCGAGATCGAGCCGGAGCGCGTCGCCCCAGTGGAGCGTCACGTTCGGCGCGGCGGCGATGCCGCGGAGATGCGACTCGAGGCGGTGGTCGAGCTCGACGGCGTGAACGTGGGCGCACTGGTCGGCGAGGACGCGCGTCAGCGCACCGAGCCCCGGGCCGATCTCGAGGACGACGTCGGCCGCGTCGAGCTCGGCCAGCCGTGCGATGACCCCGAGGATGTTGTCGTCGACGAGGAAGTGCTGCCCGAGGGACTTCTTGGGCTGTGGCCCGCTCACGGCACCGGAAGCCCAAAGGCGGCGCTTGCGTTGCGGTCGATCGCCTGCTCGAGCGTCCCGACGTCCTCCCCGCGCGCCTCCGCCAGCACGGCGAGCGTGAGCAGCACGTTGGCCGGCTCGTTTCGCTTGCCACGCAGCGTCTGCGGGGCGAGATAGGGGCTGTCGGTCTCGGCCAGAATGCGGTTCGCGGGCACCGCCGCGGCAGCTTCGCGAAGCTCGGCCGCCTTCGGGTACGTCACGTTCCCCGCGAACGAGACGTAGTACCCGCGCTCGACAGCCACATCGAGGAGCCCCGGAGCCGAGAAGCAGTGGAGGATCACGGTGCCCGGAAAGCCGGCCAGGACGTCCGCCGTATCGGTGTCTGCGTCGCGGGTGTGGATCACGACCGGCAGCCCCGCCTCGGACGCGATCTCGAGCTGGCGCTCGAAGAGCCTGCGCTGAACGGGCCGCGGCGCGAGGTCGTGGAAGTAGTCGAGGCCCGTCTCGCCGACTGCCACCGCGCGCGGGTGCTCGAGGAGCTCGACGAGCTCGTCGACCCGCGCTCCCTCGGGACCGCCGGCCTGATGGGGATCGATCCCGAGCGCCGCGAACACTCCCTGCTCGGCAGCCGGCGATCGCGAGTGCTGCGTGACACGACGGGATACCGGTCCCGATCGTGACGATTCGCGTGACGCCGACCGCCCGCGCCCGCTCGACGAGGAACGCGGCAGGCTCGTCGCAGCCGTCGAGGTGGGCGTGGGTGTCGATCACGGGGCTCTGCGCCGGCTACGCCGCGGGCAGCTCGAGGCGCGGGAAGAGCGGCGGCGCGGCCTCGATCCCCTGCGTCTCGGCAGTGAGGCCGTAGGCGACGAGCGACCAGTCGACATCGGCCGGCTGCTGCAGCGCCGACAGGATGGCTGCCGCGGTCTCCGGGATGTACGCCGACAGTGCAACGGCAACGGCACGGAGGCCGTCGACGAGGTCGTAGAGCACCCGGTCGAGGTCGTCGGCGCGTGCGTCGTCCTTGGCCAGCTGCCAGGGCGCCGTCGTCTCGACCTCGCGGTTGAGGGCGCGCACGACCTCCCAGATTCGCTCCAGCGCGCCCGTGATGTCGAAGGCGTCGAGCCGGGCCACGACGTCGGCACCGAGCGGCGCGAGCGCGGCTGCGACGGCGCCGTCCTCCGACGGCAGGGCGCGGAGCGTGCCGTTGCGGTACCGCGAGACCATCGCCGTCGTCCGCGAGAGCAGGTTCCCGAGATCGTTGCCGAGCTCGCGCTCGTACCGCTCGTGGATGCCCGTGATCGAGGCCGCGCCGTCCTGGCCGAACGAGACTGCCCGCGCGCACCAGAACCGGACCGGGTCGGTGCCGTAGACCTCGAGGAGATCGAGCGGGTCGACGACGTTCCCGAGCGACTTCGAGATCTTCTTGTCGTCGAGCAGCAGGTACCCGTGGACGAAGAGTTGCTTCGGCGGCTCGTATCCCGCAGCGAGCAGCAGCGCGGGCCAGTAGACGCAATGGAAGCGCAGGATGTCCTTCGCGAGCAGGTGCCTGACCGACGGCCAGAACGTCGCGACCAGGTCTTCACCGGGGCGCGCATAGGTCAGCGCGCTGACGTAGTTGACGAGGGCGTCCGCCCAGACGTAGGCGACCGAATCCGGATCCCACGGGATCGGGATGCCCCACGTCTGGCCGGCGCGGCTGATCGAGAAGTCCTGGAGGCCACCCTCGATGAAGCTGCGCGCCTCGTTCGCCCGGAATCCCGGCAGGACGAAGTCGGCGCGCTCGTACAGCTCGAGCAGCTGCTCCTGGAAGGACGAGAGGCGGAAGAACCAGTTGCGCTCCTCGATCCACTCCGGCACGGTGTCGTGCTCGGGGCACTTGCCGTCGACGAGATCGTCTTCGGTCTTGAACGCCTCGCAGCCGACGCAATACAACCCTGCGTAGACGTCCTGGTAGACGTGCCCGTTGTCGTACAGCGTCTGCAGGAATCCCTGCACGAACCGCTTGTGCTCTTCGTCGCTCGTGCGGATGAAGAAGTCGTTCGACGCATTGAGGCGTTGCGGGAGCTCACGCCAGACGACCGCGATCTGGTCGGCGTACGCCTGCGGCGACAAGCCCTGCTCCGCTGCGACGCGTGCCACCTTGGCGGCGTGCTCGTCGACCCCCGTCAGGAAGAACGTTTCGACGCCACGCTGACGCTGGTGGCGGGCCAGGATGTCCGCCGCGATCGTCGTGTACGCATGCCCGATGTGCGGGGTCGAGTTCACGTAGTAGATCGGTGTGGTGACGTAGTAGCGCTCCATTCCTATTGATTCTACGGAGGCGCGCCAGCAGCCACCGGGCGGCCCCGATCGATCCGGTGCCGAGGACAAGGGCCACGGCGAGCAATGCGACCGCCTGACGCCAACGATCTGTCCACGCGCTGCTCGCCGCAACTGCACCGGCCGCCGGAGCTGCCTCACGACCGAGCCGCCGGAGACGCTCGCTCGTTGCCGCATCGGCGGCTGCTGCGCGAACCGCAGGCGAGCCAGCCGGCGCGCCGCCCGGCAACGCACGCGCTGTCCGAGCGTGAGGGCCCCCGGCAGCGGTCGAGCCGGACGCGTCGATTGTCGCCGCAGCCGCCGACACGGACGCAACGCCGTTCGCACCCGGGCCCTCGGTGAGACGCGTACGGACAGCATCGGCAGAGCCAACGCCCGCTCGGGCGTGCGATCCGACAGATCCCGCGGTGGACATCGAGCCAGCCGGCCGACCCGTGACGCCTGGGCTCCGCCGGGTCGCTCCGGCAGGCTGCGTGGCGCCTGGGCGTCCTGCGCGTGCCTCTGCCCCACCCGCCCGGGTCTCGCTCCTCGGTGCAGCCGTCGACGGAGCAGTGGCGCTCGCGGTCGTCGCGGGCTCGCGCGAAGCGACGGGCGCGGATGCGGCTGCGGCTCCCTCGCCGACAGGAGGGCTCGGTGCAACGCCAGCGCTCGGCGGCGTCACGGGCGCCGGAACAGGGCTCGTGACCGGCGGCGGCGACCGGGGCGGGCGACGGTGCGGGAGCCGCAACCTCGCCGGCGGGCGGAGGCGGAGGAGCCACCTCACGGGGTGGAAGCAGCGTGGCAGGGTCGATGTAGCCGTCGGCTGCGGACGACACGCGGATCCCGAGGTGGACGTAGGGCGTCGGCCACTCGACCTCCCCGCTCTGGCCGGCGACGCCGACCGCGTCACCCTCCGCGACGGTGGCGCCCTTTGCGACCGTGGTCTCGCCGAGGTGGGTCAGGGACACGGCGTACCCATCGGTCTGGATCGTCACCGTCCGGCCCGAGGACGGAACGACCCCGACGAACGAGACGACTCCGGCCGCCGGAGCGCGCACGGCGTCTCCGGCCGATCCGGCGACGTCGACGCCCCGATGCTGGCCGGCGGCGTACGGATCCGGGCCGAGCGAGTAGGGACGAAGCACCTCGCCCCGGAGCGGCCAGGACCAGGCCGATGCCTGCGGGGTTACGACAAGTACTGCGAGGAGCGCCAACACGAACGAAAAACGGCGCACGACTCACCTCCTGTTCTCTCAATTGGCAACTATGAGGAGAACGATAGTCGGGCCGTCGGACGTTGTCAATTATGCCTACACGCAGGCAAGAACGACGAGATGACGAACGGCAGTCGCCTAGAGCGAGCGGCCGTAGAGCGCGTTGCGAGAGCTGCCGGTGAGTCGGGCCACGACGGCGGCGGCGGCACGGCGCTGGGCGCCCGCCGCGACGAGCTCGACCACGGCCGCAACCGCCGCGTCCTCGTCCGCCGCGGGGCGTGTCGACGGCCCGATCACGAGCGTCACCTCGCCCTTCGGTGGCTCCTGGAACCGCTCTGCCAGGACAGCGGCGGCGTCGCAGACGACCTCCTCGTAGAGCTTCGTCAGCTCGCGACAGACCGCGACCGCACGGTCGGGGTCGGCCGCTGCGAGACTCGCCAGAGTTGCTGGTAGCCGCTTCGGCGATTCGAACGCAACGGCCGGGTGCGGCCAGGCGAGCAGCTCCTGCCAGAGCGCCGCCCGCTCCTTCTCGGTGCGGGGGACGTAGCCGATGAACCGGTACTGCTCGCCGGCGAGGCCACTCGCGACGAGCGCGGTCTCGACGGCGGACGGCCCCGGCAGCACGGTCACCGGGATACCCGCCGCGATGGCAGCGACGACGAGCCTCGCGCCCGGATCGTTGACGCCCGGGAAGGCCGGCATCGGAGACGAGCGCCATTCGCTCGCCCGCCTCGAGCCGCGGCATGAGATCGACGAGGCGCGTCGCCTCGTTGTGCTGGTGGTAGGAGAGAAGGCGCGCCTTGATCCCGTGGCGCTCGAGGAGAATCCGCGTGTGGCGCGTGTCCTCGCAGAGCACCGTGTCCGCCGCGGCGAGCTCCTCGAGCACGCGGAGCGTGATGTCGGCGAGATTGCCGATCGGGGTCGCGCAGACGGCGAGCGGCACGCCTTACCGCTTTCCGTCGAGCGCCTCGAACGCGACGAGCGCGGCCCCGATCAGGCCGGCTTCGTCGCCGAGCTCGGCCTCGACGATCCGCAGCGTCTCGTCGGCCGGCTGGATCGCCTCGGCGCGGGCGGCGACGCGCGCCGGCTCGAGCACGAGGTCGCCGGCCGCGGCACCGAAGCCGCCGCCGATGATGACGACGTCCGGATCGAAGATGTTGACGAGCGACCCGATCGCGGCGCCGAGCAACCTGCCGATCTCGCCGAGCGCCGCCATCGCACCGGCGTCGCCGGCCCGCGCCCGCTCGACGAGCACCGGGGCATCGGCTCCGGCACCGAAGAGCGTCGCTGCCGCCCGGTCCGCCGCGAGCCCCGACGCGTGCGCCTCGAGATGGCCGTGGCCGTGGCAGTTGCCCTGGCACGGCTGACCACCGGCGACGACGACCGTGTGACCGAGCTCGGCCCAGCCGCGGTAGAGGTGATCGTCGATGACGAGGCCTCCGCCGACGCCGGTGCCGAGCGTGAGCATGATCAGATCGGATACTCCCCGCCCCGCTCCGAGGCGCCATTCGGCGAGGGCCGCGGCGTTGCCGTCGTTCTCGACGCCGGCGGGAAGCGAGTAGCGCTCGCGCGCCCGATCCGAGAAATGCACGCGGTGGAGCGGGAGGTTCACCGCGCGGAGCGCGACGCCCGTGCGCCGGTCGATGTTCAGGGGAACCCCGTATCCGATCGCGGCCGCGCCATCCGCCGAGCAGGTCCTCGACGACGCCGTCGATCGCGCCCAGCACCGCGGCCTGGTCTCCGTCGGGCGTCGCGATCTCGATCGTGCGGCCGATCGTGCCGTCGCGCGCGACGAGTCCCGCGAGGATCTTCGTCCCGCCGAGGTCGACCCCGATAACACGCTCTTCACGCACGTCGCGGCTACGATAACCGCCCGGATGCCCGAACAAGAGAAGCCCTACAGGGTGTACAAGGGCGGTCGGGCAAAGGGAAAGGTCCCGCTGCAACGGCCGACGAACGGCCGGAGCAAGGATTCCGGCCGGGGAGCGCCGTCGTCGGCGCCCCGCCGGCGGCGCGTGGGACGCTGGGTCACGCTCTCGCTGCTGATCCTGCTCGTTCTCGCTCGTGGTCTGGGTGGTCGGCGAGCTACATCTCGGTCTCCGGCGGGATCAAGGACGCGAACGACCGCGTTCCGGCACCCGCGGCGGCCGAGCTGAAGAGCCAGAGCGGCCTCCTCTCCTCCAAGCCGACGACGATCCTCGTGCTCGGAACCGACGGCGGCTCGCAGCCCGGCCGCAGCGACGCGCATCGCTCCGACTCGGTGATGCTGATCCGCACCGACCCGAGCAAGCACCGGCTCGCATTCCTCTCGATCCCGCGCGACCTGCGGGTCGAGATCCCCGGGCACGGCGCCGCGAAGCTCAACGCCGCCTCGCAGCTCGGCGGCCCGGCGCTGACGCTGAAGACGGTCAAGGATCTGACGGGTCTCGACGTCAACCACATCGCGGTCGTCGACTTCGACCGGTTCCGGAGCTGATCGACTCGGTCGGCGGCATCGACGTCGTCGTCCCGAAGCCGATCCTCTCGAACCGCTTCGACTGCCCCTACGCGACCGTCGGCACGGTGCCAGAAGTGGGACGGCTGGCGCTTCGAGAAGGGCGCCCAGCACATGAACGGGCAGCGGGCGCTCATCTACTCGCGGATCCGGGAGAACCGGCTCGACCCGGCCGAGACCGATCTCGACCGCTCACGGCGGCAGCAGCAGGTCATCCAGGCGACGGCCGGCAAGGTGACGTCGTTCGGCACCGCGCTGAAGCTGCCGTTCAACGGCGGCAGCATCGTCAAGCCGCTCGCCACCGACCTCAGCGCGGGCCAGGTGATGCAGCTCGGCTGGGCGTACTTCCGGGCCGGACAAGCAGCACGCGCTCCACTGCCGGCTCGGCGGCGAGCCGGGCAGCGCCGACGGCCAGTCGGTCATCTTCGGCTCCGAGGACAACGTCGCCACGATCGCGATGTTCACCGGCCGCTCGGCACCGCTGCCGCCGCCGAAGGGCCTTCCCTACGCGCCGGGTTGCGTCGTCGGCGACCGCAAGCCTGTGAGCCGGCGCTCAGTCTGCGGCGGCGGCCTTCTTGTCGCCCGAGCCGGAGTCCTTCGCGGGTCTCCTTCTTGTCGCCGCCCGAGTCGCTCTTCTCGCTCGGAGCTGCCGCCGTCGCCGTCCTTCGACGCGCCCTTGCGCCCCCCGCGGCCGTAGTCGGTCGAGTAGAAGCCGGAGCCCTTGTAATGCACCGCGACCGGGAACAGCACCTTCTCGACCGGGCTCGCGCCGCAGATCTCGCAGCGTCTCGGCCGGAGCGTCGCTCATCTTCTGGAAGAGCTCGAACTGGTGGCCGTTCGGGCAACGGTACTCGTAGATCGGCATCAGGGGGCCAATCTACCAGCGAAGATGCGGCGCGAACCCCGATGACACAGACAGCCGAAGCCTCTCCCGACTCACGCCCGCTCGTCGCCGTCGGTGCGCGCGTTCGTGCAGGCGCACGCGCTCTGGATCGGGGTCGGCGCGATCGCCGCTCGCGGCAGCGGGGTTCCTGCTGCACCAGCTGATGGCGTGGCCGCCGCACGAGGACGAGACGCTCGCGCTCTTCGTCGGTCGCGACAGCCTCGCGCGGCGTCGTCGAGCACGTCACCCGCGATCGCGGCGGCGCGCCGCTCCACTTCCTCTTCGCCTACGCCGTCGCGCACCTCGGCCTCGGGCTCGGCAGCCTGCGGCTCGTCTCGGCGATCTTCGCGGTCGCGAGCCTGCCTCTGATCGCGCTGCTCGGCCGGCGCCTCGCCGGACGCTTCGCGGCGCTGATCGCCACGGCGCTCGTCGCCGGCAGCTGGGTGTTCCTCTTCCACGGCGTCTACGCCCGCATGTACAGCCTGTTCCTGTTCCTCTCGCTGCTGTCGTTCGTCCTCCTGCTCCGCGCGCTCGACCGCGGGACGTGGAGGAGCTGGACGCTCTGGGGTGCCGCCATCCTGCTCGCCGTCGCCTCGCACCCCTACGGCGCGCTCGTCCTCGCCGCCCAGGGCGTCTTCGTGCTCGCCGCGCACCGCGAGCGACTGCGCCAGGCGGTGATCGCGTTCGCGGCCGTCGCCGTCGTCGGCATCCCGTTCTGGCTCACCGACCTCGTTCTCGCGGGCCGGTTCGACGTCGGCGTCGGCGGCCACGGCGCGAAGCTCGGCGGGCCGTGGGCGATCGTCACGTACCTGTGGCAGACGGCGGGCGACTTCAGCACCGGCCGCTGGCCCGTGCTCGTCGTCGTGCTCCTGCTCGCGCTGATCGGGCTCGTGACGGTGCGCACCGAAGCGCGCGCGCTCGCGCTCTGCGTGATCGGCGTCCCCGTGGCGGCGTTCCTCGCAGCACGCCTCGGCGGCTCGACGTCACCGGAGTCGCGCCACCTCATCTTCGTCCTGCCCTTCTTCGCCATCCTCGTCGGCGCGGGGATCCTCCGAACGACGCGGCGGATGCCGGTGGCTGCGATCGTGCTGACCGCCGTGCTCGTGATGCTCGAGGTCAGCTGGGCCTGGCACCGCACGCCCCAGCTGTTCGAGTGGGAGCCGAACAAGCGGCAGGCGACGCGCGCCCAGGCCGAGGACTTTCTGGCGGCGACGAGCCGGCCCGACGATCTCCTCTTCGGGTACGAGCCGCTGTTCCTCGGCGCCTGGGAGCGCAACAAGTCCTTCCCTGACGTCGTCCTGCCGCGCGCCGATGCGGTGTTGGCGCTGAAGACGCTCCAGCGGCAGCCGAAGCCGCTCGGCCGTGGCGTGTGGATCCTCGACGCCAGCGAGCGCAACAACCTCAAGCCGCGGCTCGAGATGGAGAACCGCGATCCCGGCCCGCCCGGGCTGTTCGAGACTCGCGTCTACGGCCCGTTCCTCATCCTCCGCACGCGCGAGCCCGTGAAGACGGAGGACGCCTACCTGGCGGCGGCGGCGCGGGTGATGCTGGTGGGACGGTCGCTCGGGATCGGCGACGCCGACGTCAACATGCAGACGGTCGAGCTCGCCGACCGCAGCCTCCGCGGCTACGGGCCGTCGGTCCGCCTTCGCTCCGACACCTCGCGGTAGCAGGGCGCGCTCTCGAACGCGCCGAGGCCGGCCGGCGTCTCGCGCCGCTTCCGCGGCGGCCGCAACCGGCGCGCAGCGGCCGCGGCCGACGCTCCGATCAGCCCGCCGATCACGAGCGAGCGCACCTTGCGGCCGCGCCCGTCGTCGCGAACACGCTTGTCGTCGCGTCGCGCCACTAGCGCCGATCCTCGCCCGCCGCAGCGGAACGCGTTCCATGGAAGGATCGTAGGCGATGTCGATCTTCTGCCTCGGCGACCTCGTCCTCGATGTGATCGTCCGGCTCGAGCAGCCGCTCGCGACGGGTGCCGACGCGACGTCGCGGATCGTGCTGCGCCCCGGTGGCCAGGCGGCGAACGTGGCGGCGTGGATCGCCGCCCTCGGCGGCAGCTCGCACTTCGTCGGCAAGCGAGGCGCCGATGACGCAGGAGCGATCGCGGCCGCCCGGCTGCGCGACCTCGGCGTCGGGCTGCTCGGGCCGGTCGAGCCGAGCGGGAACGGCGTCATCGTCGCGCTCGTCGACCCGTCCGGCGAGCGCACGATGTGCCCGGATCGCGGCGTCGCCGTCGAGCTCCGCCCCGAGGAGATCGACGAGGCGTGGTTCGCCGAGTGCAGCCACCTCCACGTCTCGGGGTACGCGCTGCTGCGCGAGCCGGTCCGCTTCGCGGCGATCCGCGCGATCGAATGTGCGCGCGCCCACGAGCGCTCGCGTCAGCATCGACCTCTCGTCGTGGAGCGCGATTCGAGACGTCGGCGGCGAGCGGTTCCGCGCGCAGCTCGAGGAGCTCGCGCCGGACGTCGTCTTCGCCAACGAGGAGGAGGAAGAGATCGTCGGCGGGCCGATCGACGGCGTCACCTGGATCCTCAAGCGCGGCGCCGCGGGCGCGTCGTTCGACGGCCACGAGCTTCCTGCCGTTCCCGTCGAGACGATCGTCGACACGACCGGCGCGGGCGATGCCTTCGCGGCCGGCTGGCTCGTCGGCGGGCCGGAGCTGGCTCTCGCCGCCGGCGCACGCTGCGTGCAGCTCGCCGGGTCGATGCCGGAGCGCGATCAGCTAGGCTCGCTCGGTGATGCACGACCTGATCCGCGTCAGCGACGAGGTGCAGACCGCGCTCGAGGAAGAGCGCGCGGTCGTCGCGCTCGAGACGACGCTCGTCGCCCACGGCTTCCCTGCGCCGGACGGCGTCGAGACGGGCCTCGCGAGCGAGGCCGCCGTTCGCGCCGCAGGCGCCGATTCCGGCCACGATCGGCGTGCTCGACGGGCAGATCCGGATCGGCCTCGAGCGGGCCGAGCTCGAGCGGTTCACGCCGGCTGCGCGCAAGCTCGGCCCCCGCGACCTCGCCGTCTGCGCCGTCCAGGGCGCGGTCGGCGCGACGACCGTCGGCGGCACGCTGACGGCGGCCGCGGCGATCGGCATCCGGTTCATGGGCACCGGCGGGCTCGGCGGCGTCCATCGCGGCTTTCCGACGCCGCCCGACGTCTCCGCCGACCTCGCTGCCGCGGCCCGGATTCCCGCGGTCATCGCCTCCTCCGGGGTCAAGTCGCTCCTCGACGTGCCTGCCACGGTCGAGCTGCTCGAGACGCTCGGCGTGCCGGTGATCGGCTATCGCACCGACACGCTGCCGCTGTTCTACGACGCCGACGGTGGCCCGCCCGTCTCCGCGCGCGCCGACGACCCGACGGAGATCGCCCGGATCGCGGAGGCGCACTGGCAGCTCGGCGGCAACACGCTCCTCGTCGGGCGCCCCCCGACCGAGAGCCTCGACGTCGCGCCGCTGATCGAGGAGGCGGTCGCCGCAGCGGAGCGGGACGGGATCAGCGGCCAGGCGGTGACGCCGTTCGTGCTCGCCTACCTCCACGAGCACTCGAACGGCGAGACGCGTCGCGTCAACCGCGACCTGATCGTCGACAACGCAGGCCTCGCGGGCGAGATCGCCGCCGCCTACGCAACCCTCTAGAAGGAGACTCCGTGAGCCTCTACGACGCCGTTCGCGACCTGCCCCTGCTCGTCGACAGCTACGCGCTCGAGGGCCTCGAGCAGCAGGTCTCGAGCGGGTTCCTGCGCAAGTCGACGGTGATCCGGCTCTCCGGAGCCGGCGAGGAGGGCCTCGGCGAGGACGTCACCTACGAGGCAACCGAGCACGATCTCGTCCAGGCGCAAGGCCCCATCCATCCGCTCGCCGGCGAGTGGACGATCGCGACGTTCTCCGACCATCTCGCGACGCTCGCCGCTCTTCGATCACGAGCCCGAGCAGCACGCCTACCACGACTACCGCCGCTGGGCCTACGAGAGCGCCGCGCTCGATCTCGCGCTGCGCCAGGCGGGCCTGTCGCTCGGCGACGCGGTCGGCAGGACAGCGCGACCGCTGACGTTCGTCGTCTCGATGCGGCTCGGCGAGCCGGCGACGACCGACCGGCTGCGCGCGTGGCTCGGGTACTACCCGACGCTGCGGTTCAAGCTCGACGCGACAGCCGACTGGACGGAGGAGCTGATCGCCGAGCTCGAGGCAGACCGGCGCGGTCGACTCCGTCGACTTCAAGGGCCAGTACCACGGAACGAAGGTCGACACGGTGCCCGACCCCGAGCTCTACGAGCGGGTCGTCGCCGGCCTCCCCGACGCCTGGCTCGAGGATCCCGCGCTGACGCCCGAGACCGAGGCGGTGCTCGAGCCTCATCACGAGCGCGTCACCTGGGATGCAGTGATCCACTCGGTCGGCGACATCGAGGCGCTGCGCTGGCCGCCGCGGACGGTCAACGTGAAGCCGTCGCGCTTCGGCTCGGTCGAGCGGCTGTTCGCCGCGTACGACTACTGCGCGGCGAACGACATCGGCGCCTACGGCGGCGGCCAGTTCGAGCTCGGCGTCGGACGCGACCAGATCCAGCTCCTGGCAGCGCTGTTCCATCCGGACACACCGAACGACGTCGCGCCGGGCGGCTTCAACGTCGATCCACAGCCGGGTCTCGCGTCGAGCCCGCTCGCGGTCGTCCCGCGCGCGACGGGGTTCGCGACCGCCGGCTGAGCTACCCGGCGGCTACTGCGCGAGCGAGCTGAGCAGGTCGTCGACCGAGACGAGCGGCAGCGACTCGATCTTCGAGCTCCCGCGGGCGCCGAGCGCGACCGAGACGCGCGCGATCGTCAGGTCGTCCGGCGCCTCGACGACGTTGACGAAGTCGTAGGCCCCGAGCGACGCCCACTGGTGCAGGATCTTGGCACCGAGCTCCTCGACGTCGCGATTCACCTCGCGCACGCGCGCGGGATTCGAGTTCAGCGTCTGGACGCCCTTCTCGGTCAGCGTCGTCAACATCAGGTAGAGCGCCACGGTGTCCTCCTCGTTGGGCCGACGTCGGTCGCGAGGAGCTTACAAGCGTCTACGCAGGCTCGCGTGGGGCGAGCCGCGCCGCCAGGCGCTCCTCGCGGGTCGTGCCGACCCGGGCCGCCTGGTCGACGTAGAGCAGCGCCGCACCGAAGAAGAGCACCGGCGAGAGAACGAGGCCGGCGAGGAACGCCGCAGCGCGCTCGGAGTTGTCCGCGAAGCCCTGGAGCAAGAGCGAGGCGGCGATCTGGGTCACGAAGACGAGCATGACGAGCGTCGCGAGCCCGCCGAGCGCATGGACGTAGTCGGCCCGTCCGAGCGCGATCCCTCGACGAAGCGCGTCCCTCACCCCCAGCCCCTCGGCGATCGCCGCCGGCACCGCGAGCCCGATGAGCGCGAACCAGGCGAGCCCGGGCAGGATGAACAGCGCCGTCAGCAACGGGAACGGGAAGTAGATCAGCGACCCCGACGATCACCGCTGCGACGGTGCCCGGTGCGCGGAGGCTCACGCCGCTGACGACGGCCGATGCGATCACGAAGGACGCCGTTGCCGCGACCGCGCCGGCGAAGGGCACGATCACGAGCGTCTCCTCGCGTGAGAAGCCGGTGACGATCGCGCTCAGCAGCGCGGGCGGAAGTCCGACCAGCAGCCCCACCTTCCAGTGGTCGCCGTAGATCTTCAGCGTCTCGGCCACGAGCTGTCCGACCGTGCGGGTCAACGGGGGCAGCGGCGGCGGCAGCGGGCCACTCGACTTGGGGTAGCGGGGGCGTGCCATGCGCGAGACGGTACAGGGTGAATGCGGTTAGGCTGTCGCGACTGCAGCGACCGGCCTAGGACGTGAAAGGAGCAGGGTGGAGCAACACCGCCCCGTGATCGGAGCCGATGTCGCAGCCGGGGCCGACGGCGGCCTGACCGCCGGCTACGACCTCGGAGCGTTCTTCGATGAGATGTTCGAACGTCCAGGCCAGCCGCGGCCGCATTACCGCCTGCTCGCGGAGCGCCTCTCGGCGATGAGCGCCGCCCAGCTCGGAGAGCGGATCCGGGTCGCCAACGCCTTCTTCCTGACGCAGGGCATCGGCTTCACGGTCTACGGCGACGACGCCGGCACCGACCGCATCTTCCCGTTCGACCTCGTGCCCCGGATCGTGCCGGCCGACGAGTGGGAGGTGATCGAGCGCGGCCTCGCAGCAGCGGCTCCGCGCGCTCAACCTCTTCCTCGCCGACATCTACCACCACCAGCAGATCCTCGAGGCCGGGATCGTGCCGCGCCGAGCTCGTCTTCGGCTCGCGGAACTTCCGGCGCGAGATGATCGGGCTTCGACGTCCCGGGCGACATCTACGCCCACGTCGGCGGCATCGACCTGATCCGCGACGGCGACGGCCGCTACCTCGTGCTCGAGGACAACCTGCGCACCCCGTCGGGCGTGAGCTACGTGCTCGAGAACCGCGAGGCGCTGAAGCGCATCTTCCCGCCCTCTTCGACCGCTACGGCGTGCGGCGCGATCGACGACTACCCGCGCGAGCTGTTCGAGACGCTCCGGTCGGTCGCGCCGCGATCGTCGGGGAGCGAGCCGAGCATCGTCCTGCTCACGCCCGGCGCGTACAACTCGGCCTACTTCGAGCACTCGTTCCTCGGCCGCCAGATGGGCATCGAGCTCGTCGAGGCGCGCGACCTCGTCGTGCACCGCAACCGCGTCTTCAACCGCACGACGCAGGGGCATGCAGCGCGTCGACGTGATCTACCGCCGCATCGACGACGACTTCCTCGACCCGCTCGCCTTCCGCCCGGACAGCCTGCTCGGCGTGCCCGGCCTGCTCAACGCCTACCGCGCCGGCAACGTGACGCTCGCCAACGCGATCGGCACCGGCGTCGCCGACGACAAGGCGATCTACCCGTTCGTGCCGGAGATGATCCGCTTCTACCTCGGCGAGGAGCCGATCCTCGGCAACGTGCCGACCTACCTCGCGACCGACCCCGACGACCTCGCGTACGTGCTCGACCACCTCGAGGAGCTGGTCGTCAAGGCGGTCAACGAGTCGGGCGGCTACGGGATGCTGATCGGCCCCGCGTCGACCGCCGAGGAGCGCGAGGAGTTCCGCCGCCTGATCGTCGCCGACCCGCGCAACTACATCGCCCAGCCGACGATCGCGCTCTCGCGGCACCCGACGTTCGTCGACGGCGAGCTGCGCGGGCGCCACGTCGACCTGCGCCCGTTCGTCCTCTCCGGCACCGACGCGACCCGGATCGTGCCCGGCGGCCTGACGCGCACCGCGCTGCGGCCCGGCTCGCTCGTCGTCAACTCCTCGCAGGGCGGCGGCAGCAAGGACACCTGGGTTCTCGCATGAGCGGTGCTCGCCGATGCTGAGCCGCGTCGCCGAATCGCTCTACTGGACGGCGCGCTACGTCGAGCGCGCCGAGGACGTCACGCGCCTCCTCGACGTCAACTTCCACGCGCTGCTCGACGCCCAGGTCGAGGATCGCGGGCAGACGTGGCTCCAGATCGTGCAGCTGCTCGGCGACGAGGAGCGCTACCGGGAGCACTACGACGAGGCGACGGCGATCAACGTCAGCGACTGGGTGCTCTGGCACGACGGCAACCCGAACGCGGTCGCCAACTGCATCACGCTCGCGCGCGAGAACGCCCGCTCGGTGCGCGAGCAGATCTCCGGCGAGATGTGGGAGGCGATCAACAAGCTGTTCCTGCTCGTGCGCGGCGCGAACCGCCGCGCCGTCTCGCGCGGGCCGCACGCGTTCTTCGAGGAGCTCCGCAACGGCGCCCACCTCTTCCAGGGCTCGGCGGACGCGACGATGACCCACGGCGATCCGTACGAGTTCATCCGGCTCGGCCTCCAGCTCGAGCGGGCGGCGAAGACGGTCCGGATCGTCGCCTCGCGCTACCCGATCGCCGCCGCTCTCGACCGCGCCGATCCGGCGCGCGCCCGCCAGCTGATCGCGCTGCTCGAGTCGTGCAGCGCCTTCGAGGCATACGTGAAGCGTCACGGCACGCTCTTCGAGCCGATCCCGATCGCCGAGGAGCTGATCCGCTCGGCCGACTTCCCGCGCGCGGTGCGGTACTGCCTCGCGAGCAGCCTCGACGCCGTCTCGCGGATCTCGAGCGACCAGGGAGCGCCGCACCGGATCATCGGACGCCTCGTCGCCTCGCTCGAGTACGGCGAGGTCGGCGACATCTCCGGCGAGGCCGTGACCCAGACGCTGCGAGAGCTGCTGACGGGGATCCACGCCGCCGGCGAGGCCGTCACGAAGGCGTACTTCTCGAGCCGCGCCCTCCCGATCGGCGCGCTCGCGATGCAGGAGGCACAGCAACAGCAATGTGGCTGACCGTCGAGCACGTGACCCGGTTCGCGTACGACGCCTCGATCAACGAGGCGTACAGCGAGATCCGCCTCAAGCCCGCGCACCGGGACGGCCAGCGCTGCTCGTCGTTCGCGCTCGCGCACCGAGCCGCGCGGCGTCTCGATCGCCGAGTACCGCGACCGGTTCGGGAACGTCGTGCACCACTTCGACGTGCTCGAGTCGCATCAGAACCTCGTCGTCACGGCGCGCAGCGAGGTCTGGACGCCCGAGGTGTTCGTCGACGACGAGACGGCGCCGTCGCTCCTCGATCGCTGGGATCTCCTCCGCGAGAGCCGCTACGTGCCGCTCGAGGGCTCCGTCGCGGAGCTCGCGGCGACGATCGACGTCGACCGAGCCCGTCGCTCGAGACGGCGCACGCGCTGATGACCGCCGTCCGCGGCCGGATGAAGTACGAGACCGGCTCGACCCACGTGCGGACGCTGGCCGACGAGGCGCTCTCGGCGGGGCACGGCGTCTGCCAGGACTTCGCGCACGTGCTGATCGGCGTCTGCCGGCTGCACGGGATTCCGGCGCGGTACGTCAGCGGCTACCTCTACGACCCGCGCGCGAGCGGGAACGGGAACTCGGCCTCGCACGCGTGGGTCGACGTCTGGGAGCCCGAGCCGCGGCTGGGTGTCGCTCGATCCGACGCACGACCGCGAGCAGACCGACCGCTACGTGCGGGTCGGCGTCGGCCGCGACTACGCGGACGTCCCTCCCACCCGCGGCGTCTACAAGGGCAAGGCGAAGGAGGAGCTCGAGGTCGCCGTGCGGATTCGCGAGCTCTGAGCCCAGCTCAGCGGACGGCGGCGGCGATCGCCTCGAGCAGCGCCGGCGTCACGGCCGAGAGCGCGTCGATCGCCTCGGCGATCTGCCAGCGGCGAGCGGTCCGGCTCGCCGATCTCGTTCGAGATCGCCCTGATCTCGATCGCCGGCACGCCCGCGAGCGCGGCTGCGCGGAGGACGCCGAAGCCCTCCATCGCCTCGACCGCGACGTCGCGACCGACGCTGCCGACGGCCGCGCTCGTCCCGATCGGCAGCGTCGGCGCGCCGGGCAGAACCGTCGTGCGCGCGGCGAGCGAGCCGCGCATCGGCGGGCACCCGGTCGACGAGCGCGATCGCCGCCGCGAGATCGCAGTAGACCGCCTCGTCGCCGATCACGAGCGTGCCCGGCGCGAGCCCACGGCCGCCCGCGACGCCGATGTGCAGCACCGCGGCGGGAGCGCGAGCGCGAGCGCGCGGGCCGTCGCGGCGGCCGCCTCGACCGGCCCGATCCCGCAGACGAGCCCATCGCGACCGTCGAGCTCGCGCTCGGTCGCGGCGACGAGGAGGACGTCCGGACACGCGCCGATCCTACGCGCGCCGGTGCCGCGCCCGCACTCGCGGAAGGCTCACAACCGCCTCACAGGAGCGCCACAGCGACGGCGTGTTTCATCAATGCCATGAACACGGTCATCGTCGATCCCGACATCGCAGTGGCCGCCCCGTCCCCGGCGAGGCCACCTGTGCTCGACAGCCGAGCATCTGCCACCGCGACGCCCTCCTGCGCAGCGCCCTCCCGTTCCGCACCCGCATCGCGATGACCGACGACGCACGAACCGACGGACCGACGGATCGCGTCGCGGCGGCTGTCCCTCCTCCTGACAGCCGCCGCGGCGCCCGCCGGCGCATCGACGTCGAAGCGCTACGACAGCGGGTGGAGCTTGAACACCGGATGCCGCGGCGCCTCGGCCCGCCACTCCTCGTCCGTCGACTCGGAGCGAGACGTCGAAGAACGGGCGCGTCACCCGGCCGAGCGCGAAGTAGCGCCGCAGCACCGGGACCGCCAGGGCGGGATCGATCTCCTCGACGCGGTAGCGCTGCGTGTCGCGCCCGCGGCGCAGCTCGACCGTGGTCGCAGCACGCGCATTCTTGACCCAGTTCCGCTCGCCGGACGGAGCGACGAGCCAGCGCTCGTCACCCTCGGTCACGATCGAGACGGGCGTCGACCACGGCCGGCCGCTGACGCGGCCCGGCACCGTCAGGACGTACGTGCGCGGCCCGGTCAGGCCGAGCCGCGCGAGCGGACGAACGAGGCCGTTGAGTCCGCGCCGCCACAGGCTGTGGCGGTACTCCGTCGTCAAGCGCCCACGTCAGCAGCGACGGCGACGCCGGCGCGCTCGAACCGGATCGACTCGCCGTCGACGATCGCCCGCACGGTGTCGCCGTCGGCGAACGTCCCCTCGAGCAGCTCGAGCGCGAGCGGGTTCTCGACGAGCCGCTGGATCGCACGCTTCAGCGGCCGCGCGCCGAAGGCCGGATCCCAGCCCGTCTCGGCGATCAGCGCCACGGCCTCGTCGGACAGCTCGAGCGCGATCCTGCGCTCCGCCAGGCGGCCGCGCAGGCGCTCGAGCTGGAGCTCGACGATCGATCCGATCTGGTCGCGCGTCAGCGGCTCGAAGACGACGATCTCGTCGACCCGGTTCACGAACTCGGGCCGGAAGTGCTCGAGCAGCTGCGCCTGCGAGCGGATGTTCGAGGTCATGATCACGACCGTGTTGCGGAAGTCGACCGTGCGGCCCTGGCCGTCCGTCAGCCGCCCGTCGTCGAGCAGCTGCAGGAGGACGTTGAAGACGTCGGAGTGGGCCTTCTCGATCTCGTCGAGCAGGATCACGCAGTACGGACGGCGCCGCACCGCCTCGGTGAGCTGCCCGCCCTCGTCGTAGCCGACGTAGCCGGGCGGCGCGCCGACGAGGCGCGACACGGTGTGCTTCTCCATGTACTCGGACATGTCGAGCCGCACGATCGCGCGCTCGTCGTCGAACATGAACTCGGCGAGCGCCTTGGCGAGCTCGGTCTTGCCGACGCCGGTCGGCCCGAGGAAGACGAACGAGCCGATCGGGCGGTTCGGATCCTGCAGGCCGGAGCGCGCGCGCCGGAGCGCGTTCGAGACGGCGTCGATCGCCGCGTCCTGGCCGACGACGCGCTGGTGCAGCCGCTCCTCCATGTGGACGAGCTTCTGCACCTCACCCTCGAGCAGCCGGTCGACGGGGATCTTCGTCCAGGCGGCGACGACGGCGGCGATGTCGTCCTCGTCGACCTCCTCCTTCACCATCGGCTCGACGGCGCCGACGGCCTCGCCGCGCTCGGCGAGCTCCTGCTCGAGCGCGGGCAGCAGCCCGTAGCGAATCTCGGCCACGCGCTGGAGGTCGCCGTGGCGCTCGGCCCGCTCGGCCTCCATCCGCAGCTCGTCGATCTGGCGCGTGATCTCCTTGACGCGGTCGAGGACGTCCTTCTCGCCGGCCCAGCGCGCCGCGAGCTCGTCGCGACGGGTCTTGGCCTCGGCGATCTCGCGCTCGACCGGCTCGCGCACGGCCGGCGACTCCTTCGCCATCGCGGCGAGCTCGATCTCGAGCTGCGTCACGCGCCGCTCGGCCTCGTCGAGCTCGACCGGCGAGCTGTCGATCTCCATCCGCAGCCGCGACGCCGGCCTCGTCGACGAGGTCGATCGCCTTGTCGGGCAGGAAGCGGTCGGTGATGTAGCGCTCGGAGAGGACGGCTGCGGCGGTGAGCGCCGCGTCGCGGATGCGGACGCCGTGGTGCGCCTCGTAGCGCTCCTTCAGGCCGCGCAGGATCGCGATCGTGTCGGCGACGGAGGGCTCGCCGACGAGCACCGGCTGGAAGCGCCGCTCGAGCGCCGCGTCCTTCTCGATGTGCTTGCGGTACTCGTCGAGCGTCGTCGCGCCGACGGCGCGCAGCTCGCCGCGCGCCAGCATCGGCTTGAGCAGGTTGCCGGCCGAGACGGCGCCCTCGGCGGCGCCGGCACCGACGATCGTGTGGAGCTCGTCGATGAAGAGGACGATCTCGCCCTCCGCGGCGGTGATCTCCGCGAGCACGGCCTTGAGCCGCTCCTCGAACTCGCCGCGGTACTTGGCGCCCGCGATCAGCGCGCCGACGTCGAGCGCCCAGACGCGCTTGCCCTTCAGCCCCTCCGGCACGTCGCCGGCGACGATCCGCTGGGCGAGACCCTCGGCGATCGCGGTCTTGCCGACGCCGGGCTCGCCGATCAGCACCGGGTTGTTCTTCGTGCGGCGCGAGAGCACCTGGATCGTGCGCCGGATCTCCTCGTCGCGGCCGATCACCGGGTCGAGCTTGCCCGCCTCGGCGGCGGCCGTGAGGTCGCGGCCGAACTTCGTCAGCGCCTCGTAGGTGCCCTCGGGATCCTGCGTCGTCACGCGCTGCCCGCCGCGCACCTCCTTCAGCGCACCGAGGAGCGCCTCGCGGGGAACGAGCTCGAGCGCCAGGACGAGGTGCTCGACCGAGACGAACTCGTCGTCGAGCTTGCGTGCCTCGTCGAACGCGTCGTCGAGCGCCTTGCGGAACGACCCGCTCGCCTGCGGTGCGGCGTTCGCGCCGCTCACGGCCGGCAGCGCCCGCAGGCGCGCCTCGGCCTCGGCGAGCACGGAGCTCGGGTCGGCGCCCGCCCGCTGCAGCAGCGTGCGCGGCAGCTCCTGCTCGAGCAGCGCCACGGTGAGGTGGTCGCGCGTCAGCTCGGGGTTGCCGGCGCGGCGCGCCAGCTCCTGGGCGGCGGCGACCGCCTCGCCGGACTTGATCGTCAGCTTGTTGAAATCCATGGTTGCTCTCCTTCAGTGTTGGCGCGCCGGCGGCTGCGGCCGATAGAGCACGACCTCGCGCCGGTACTGCCTGTGGGTCTCGTTGATCTCGGTGCGGAGCGCTGCCTCGAGCTGCTCCATCCGCGCGCGCACCCGGCGGAGCTCGTCCTCGAGCCGCAGCACGTGCTCGACGCCCGCGAGGTTGAGCCCGAGCTTCGTCGTCAGCTGCTGGATCAGGCCGAGCCGCGCGACGTCGTCCTCGGAGTAGAGCCGGGTGCCGCCCGGCGTCCGCGCCGGGGTCACGAGCCCCTTCGCCTCGTAGGCGCGCAGCGTCTGCGGGTGCATGCCCGCGAGCTCGGCGGCGACCGAGATCATGTAGCGGGGACGGTCGCTCATTGCTTGAACGCCCTGTCGCGCGGCCGCTCGCGGAGCACCTTGTCGAAGCCCTCGAGCGCCTCCTTCTCGGCCTTCGTCAGCTTCTGCGGCACGGTCACCTTGATCCGCGCGAGCAGGTCGCCCTTGCCGCCGCCCTTCAGCTTCGGCGCGCCGCGGCCCTTGACCCGCAGCAGCTTGCCGCTCTCGGTTCCGGCCGGCACCTTGAGGTTGACGGGCCCTTCGGGCGTCGGGATCTCGACCGTGGCGCCGAGCGTCGCCTCCGGATAGGTGAGCGGCACCTCGAGCACGAGGTCGGCGTCGCGCCGCTCGTAGAGCGGCGACGGGTCGACGGAGGCGACGACGAAGAGGTCGCCGGCGGGGCCGCCGTTCGCTCCCGGCTCGCCCTTGCCCTTCAGCCGCACGCGCGTGCCGTCCTTCGCCCCGGCGGGGATCTTCACGGCGTAGCGCCGCGTCACCCGCTCGTGGCCCGGTGCCGCGGCAGGTCTTGCACGGCTTCTCGACGATGACGCCGTTGCCGCGGCAGCGCGGGCAGGGCTGCGAGAGCGCGAAGAGACCGTGCGAGTCGGAGACGGTGCCGGAGCCGCCGCACTGCGGACAGGTGATCGGCGACGGTGCCGGGCTCGGCGCCGGTGCCGTGACAGGTGTGGCACGGCGCGTCGATCTCGACCGGGACGCGCACCTGCGCGCCCGCGAGGGCGTCCTCGAAGGACAGCCGCACGCGCGACTCGAGGTCGGCGCCGCGCTCGGGCTGCGGCCGCGCGCGGCGGCCGCCGCCGCGACCGAAGATGCCGCCGAACTGCCCGAGCAGGTCGGAGAGGTCGACGTTCTCGTAGGTGAAGCCGCCCGGCCCGGGACCACCCGGCCCGGCCGCCGCGGGCGCCGTTCGCGCCGAACGTGTCGAACTGCTTGCGCTTCTCCGCGTCGGAGAGCACGTCGTAGGCGCCCTGGATCTCCTTGAACCGCTCCTCGGCGGCGGCGTCACCCTGATTGCGCGTCGGGGTGGTTCTCGCGCGCGAGCTTGCGATAGGCCTTCTTGACCTCGTCATCGGTTGCCGTCCTCGGCACGCCGAGGACGTCGTACGGGCTGCGGGCCATGGTTACTCCGCCACGATCACGCGGGCCGGCCGCAGCACGGCGTCGCCGAGCCGGTAGCCGCGCTGCACGACCTGGATGATGGAGCCGGGCTCGACGCCCTCGGCCGGCTGGGCGAGCAGCGCCTCGTGGACGTGCGGATCGAAGATCCCCTCGGCGACGATCTCCTCCACGCCCTCGGAGGTGAGCGCGTTGGCGAGCGCCGAGCGCGTCATCTCGACGCCCTCGACCACCTTGGCCTCCTCGTGGTGCTCGGCGGCGTCGAGCGCGCGCTCGAGGTCGTCGAGCACGGGCAGCAGCTTCGCGACGAGCCGCTCGGCGGCACGGGCCGCGAAGGCCTGCTGGTCGCGGACCGCCCGCTTGCGGTAGTTGTCGAAGTCGGCCGCGAGCCGCTGCAGGGTGGCGAGGTACTCGTCCCGCTCGGCCTCGACCGCGGCGAGCGGGCCTCGGGCGGGTCGAGCGCCGAGGCCTGAGGCCGCAGCCTCACCCGCGTCGTCGGGTCCGGTGAGGCTTCAGCCTCACCCGCGGCGTCCTCGCGCCACGGCTCGGCGATCGCGTCGGTGCGGATCTCGTCGCTCACGCCTTGGTCGCCGTCTCGTCGTCGATCACTTCGAAGTCGGCGTCCTCGACGACCTCGTCCTCATCCGGAGCGTGCCTCGCCGTTCCCGGTCGCCCCGGTCGGCGCCGACGGGCCGGCCTGGGCGTCCGCGTAGAGCGCCTGCGCGAGCGGCTGGGCCGCCTCGTTGAGCGCCTGCGTCTTCTCCCGGATCGTCTCCAGGTCGCCGCTCTCGAGCACCTGCTTGAGCTCCATCACGCGGCCCTCGAGCGTCGCGGCATCCGCCGGGTCGAGCTTGTCCCGGTGATCGGCCAGCGACTTCTCGGTCTGGTAGGCGAGGGACTCGGCCATGTTCTTCGCGTCGGCGAGCTCACGCAGCTTGTGCGCCTCGCCGGCGTGTGCCTCGGCGTCCTTGACCATCTTCTGGACCTCGTCCTCCGACAGGCCCGAGCCGCCCTCGATCTTGATCTGCTGCTCGTTGCCGGTGCCGTTGTCCTTGGCCGTGACGTGGATGATCCCGTTCGCGTCGATGTCGAACGACACCTCGATCTGCGGCATCCCGCGCATGGCCGGCGCGATGCCGACGAGCTGGAACTTGCCGAGGGTCTTGTTGAACGAGGCCATCTCCGACTCGCCCTGGAGCACGTGGATCTCGACCGACGGCTGGTTGTCCTCGGCCGTCGAGAAGATCTCCGACTTGCGCGTCGGGATCGTCGTGTTGCGCTCGATCAGCTTCGTCATCACGCCGCCCTTGGTCTCGATGCCGAGCGACAGCGGGGTGACGTCGAGCAGGAGCACGTCCTTGACCTCGCCCTTGAGGACGCCGCCCTGGATCGCGGCGCCGACCGCGACGACCTCGTCGGGGTTGACGCCCTTGTGCGGCTCCTTGCCGAGCAGCTCGGTGACCTTCTCCTGCACGGCCGGCATGCGGGTCATGCCGCCGACGAGGACGACGTGGTCGATGCCGGACGCCGTCGATGCCCGCGTCGGCGAGCGCCTGCTTGGTCGGGCCGACCGTCCGCTCGAGCAGGTCGCTCGTCAGCTCGGTCAGCTTCGCCCGCGTCAGCTGCAGGTCGAGGTGCTTCGGGCCCTCGGCCGTCGCGGTGACGAACGGCAGGTTGATCTGCGTCGTCATCGTCGACGACAGCTCGATCTTCGCCTTCTCGGCCGCCTCGTAGAGCCGCTGCAGCGCCATCTTGTCGGCACCGAGGTCGATGCCCTGGTCCTTCTTGAACTCGGCCGTCATCCAGTCGACGATGACCTTGTCGAAGTTGTCGCCGCCGAGGTGGTTGTCACCGTTCGTCGACTTCACCTCGAAGACGCCGTCGCCGAGCTCGAGCACGGACACGTCGAACGTGCCGCCGCCGAGGTCGAAGACGAGGATCGTCTGGTCGGCGCCTTCCTTGTCGAGCCCGTAGGCGAGCGCTGCCGCCGTCGGCTCGTTGATGATCCGGACGATGTTGAGGCCGGCGATCTTGCCGGCGTCCTTCGTCGCCTCGCGCTGCGCGTTGTTGAAGTACGCGGGCACGGTCACGACGACGTCGCTGACGGTCTCGCCGAGGAACGCCTCGGCGTCCGTCTTCAGCTTCTGCAGGATCATCGCGCTGATCTCCGGCGGTGCGAACTGGCGGTCGTCGGCGGCGACGCGGGCGTCACCGTTCTCGCCCTCGACGACCTCGTAGGGGACGATCGTCATCTCGTCCGAGACCTCTTCCCACTTGCGCCCCATGAACCGCTTGATCGAGGAGATCGTGTTCTGGGGGTTCGTCACCTGCTGGCGCCGCGCGGGCGCCCCGACGAGCCGCTGGCCGTCCTTCGCGAACGCGACGACGGACGGCGTCGTGCGGCCGCCCTCGGCGTTCGGGATCACGGTCGGCTCGCCGCCCTCGAGCACCGCCATGCAGCTGTTCGTGGTGCCGAGATCGATTCCGATGGTCTTTGCCATGTGTGTGTTCCTTCCGTTTCTGAGCTTGAGTCTGAGTGACTGAGATAAATCTGAGTCAGATCATATCAGATTGTGCTTGGCGACATGCTCAGCGCGAGAGGCCGATCAGCACCCCGCCCACGACGACGAAGCAGGCACCGATCACGAGCCGGCGCCCGACGCCCTCGATCTGGCGCAGGAACAGGGCCGAGAGCCCCACGCCCCACAGCGACTCGGTCGCGACGAGGGGCGCCACGATGCTGAGGCGGCCGCGGAAGAACGCCTCGTAGAGCGAGACGTACGAGAGCCCGAACAGCAGCCCGGCGGGCACGAACGCGGGCCACGAGGAGAAGCCCAGCCGGCGCCGCCCGACGAGCACCGCGACGAGGATCGTGAGCGTGCCCGCCAGCAGGGTGGCGCTGATCGCGAGCTCAGGGGCGACGTCGGAGTCGACCGCGACCCAGCGGACGAAGGTGTCACGGAACGCGAACACGAGCGCGCCCGCGAGCGCGAAGACGAGCCCGATCGTCTTGACGTGCTCGGGCCGGCCCGACTCGCTCGCGAGCACGACGCCGCCACCGACGATCAGGATCGCCCCGAGCGCGACCCCCGCGGCGAGCGGCTCGCCGAGGAGCAGCGCGGCGAACGTGACGGCGAAGAGCGGCGCCATGCCGACCGTCGCGGAGGCGCGCGACGGGCCGGCGTCGCGGATCGCCAGCGTGAACAGGATCTGCGAGACGCCCGGGCCGAGGATCCCGGCGAGCGCGAACGGCCACACGGCGGCGACGTTCCAGTCGCCGGCGATCGTCGGCGGCGACGAGCGCCACGCCGAGCGCGGGGATGACGGTGAAGAGCGCGCCGCAGAGCGGGTCGTCGCCGCGCGCGAGCGCGGGCCGCAGGGCGACCGTCATCCCGCCGAAGAGCGCGGCGGAGCAGAGTGCGAGGACGACGGCGTCCATCAGGCAGGCTCGGAGCCGCTCGACCGCGCCAGGCGGCGAAGGGTCGCAGCCGCGGCAGGCTCCGCGAGCAGGATCCCGGCCAGCATCACCGCGCATCCCGCCCAGCCGAGGACTCCGAGGCGCTCCGAGAGGAGCAGCACGCCGAACAGCGCCGCGAACGGCGCCTCGAGCGTGAACACGAGCGCCGCCCGCGCGGCCGTCGTGCGGGACTGCACCCAGGTCGCGACCAGGTAGCCGAGCGCTCCGGCGAACACGCCGGTGACGACGAGCGCGAACCAGACGGTGCCGCCCTCGGGCATCGTCAGCTCACCCCGCGAGACGGCGATCACGGTGAACGCGAGGCAGGCCACCGCCATCTGGAGGAACGTGAGCGCACGGGCGTCGTACCGCGGCGCAAACCGCTCCATGGCGACGATCTGGAACGACTGCGCGACCGCGTTGCCGAGCACGAGCGCGTTGCCGAGCGCCGACCCGCCCGGGACGCCGTTCAGCATCAGCAGGCCGGCGACGGCGAGCGCGACTCCGACCCACGCGGCAGCGGCGACCGGCGTGCGGAAGAGGACGAGCGCGATGATCGGCGTCAGCACGACGTAGAGCCCGGTGATGAACCCCGTGCTCGACACCGTCGTCAGGTCGAGCCCGGCAGTCTGCAGGCCGTAGGCCGTCGCGAGCAGCGCGCCCGCGCCGATCCCGCCGACGACGCCGCTCCACGGCAGGTGACGCAGCGAGCGCCAGGCGAACGGCGCGAGCACGAGCGTCGAGATGCCGAAGCGGACGGCGAGGAACGCGAACAGCGGATAGATCGCGACCGCCTCCTGCACCGGGACGAACGTGTAGCCCCAGATCGCCGTGACGCCGATCAGCGCGACCATCGGCGACAGGCGCAGCCTCGGCATCGGCGCAGGCTACTGGGCGACCGCGCTCGTGGCGTCTGGCACCGGCAGCGGGGTACCCTGAGCCAGGATGAGCCACGATCGACACCACACTGGACACCCTGGGCCGGCCGGTCCGCGACCTGCGCATCTCGGTCACCGACCGCTGCAACTTCCGCTGCGTCTACTGCATGCCGAAGGAGGTCTTCGGCCGCGGCTACCGCTTCGTGGACCGCAAGGAGCTCCTCAGCTTCGAGGAGATCGAGCGGATCGCGCGCGCGTTCGTCGCGCACGGCGTCGAGAAGATCCGGATCACGGGCGGCGAGCCGCTCCTGCGCCGCGATCTCGAGGTGCTGATCGAGCGCCTGACGACGCTCGGCGAGCCTCGACGTCGCACTGACGACGAACGGCGCGCTGCTGCCCCAGAAGGCCGAGGCGCTCGCCGCGGCGGGCCTCCAGCGCGTGACCGTCAGCCTCGACTCGCTCGACGACGACACCTTCCGCGCCATGAACGACGTCGGCTTCCCGGTCAGCCGGGTGCTCGACGGCATCGAAGCCGCCTCGGCGGCCGGGCCTCGGCGTCAAGGTGAACGCGGTCGTCAAGCGCGGCGTCAACGAGCACCAGGTCGTCGAGCTCGCACGGCACTTCCGCGGCACCGGCCACATCCTGCGCTTCATCGAGTACATGGACGTCGGCGCCACGAACGGCTGGCGCCTCGACGACGTCGTCCCGGCGGCCGAGATCGTGGCGCTGATCGGCGCCGAGTTCCCGCTCGAGCCGGCGGAGGAGAACTACCGCGGCGAGGTCGCGCGGCGCTGGCGCTACCGCGACGGCGGCGGCGAGATCGGCGTCATCGCATCGGTCACGCAGCCGTTCTGCGGCGACTGCACGCGCTCGCGCATCTCGGCCGAGGGCCGCCTCTACACCTGCCTGTTCGGCGACGAAGGGGCACGATCTCCGGGCGCTCATCCGCGGCGGTGCCGACGACGCCGAGCTGCACGCCATGATCGGCCGCGTCTGGAACAGGCGCACGCGACCGCTACTCGGAGGAGCGCTCGTCGCTGACGGCCGGCGTGCCGCGCGTCGAGATGTCCTATATCGGCGGCTGACGGCCCGATGTGGCCCGGAACGCGGGATTGAGGTGTCCCGTTCCGACGTTAGACTAGGTAGATGACCAGTTACACCCAGCCCGATGCCGGGTCTGCAAGCCGGCGGCTGCCGCGCGGATGGCGCCATCTGGCGCTCAACGTCGCCTTCTGGCTCGGGTTCTACGTGATCTACCAGGCTGCCCGCGGCCTCGCCGACCGGGATGTGACGACGGCGTTCTGGAACGGGCTCCACGTGATCCGGATCGAGCAGTGGAGCGGAACGCTGTTCGAGCCCACGATCCAGGGATTCGTCGACTCGTCGCAGGTGCTGATCAAGGCGACGACCTACACCTACTGGCTGTCCCAGTTCGTGATCGTCGGCGCCACGCTGCTCTGGGTCTACTTCAAGCATCACGACCGTTTCGCCGGCTTCCGGAACTGGCTGATCGGAGCGAACATCGTCGGGCTCGTCTGTTACGTGATCCTCCCGACGGCGCCGCCGCGAATGTTCCCGGCCTGGGGCTTCGTCGACACGCTCGCCGAGTACTCGGGCGTCAACCACGGGAGCACCGTGATCGCGCTCACCTCGAATCCGTACGCCGCGATGCCCTCGCTCCACTCGATGGACGCGTTCATCGTCGGCGTCGTCATGTTCGGCGTCTGCCGTGCTCTCTGGGCGCGCGTGATCTGGCTGCTCTGGCCCGCCTGGGTGTGGTTCTCGGTGATCGGCACCGGCAACCACTACTGGCTCGACGTCGTCGCCGGCGTCGCGATCGCGATCGTCACCGGTCTCGCACTCTTCCGCCGGCAGGTGTTCCGGCGCTGGCGCGAGCCACTCGCCACGTGACGGAGCCGCCCGCGGAAGGGCCACGCGTCAGCGAGCTCGACCGGGTCAAGCAGGAGTACACGCAGGCCGCGCGGCAGATCCTGCAGCGCTCGATGCAGGGCGTCGCGAAGACGAAGCTGACGCCGGACATGCTGACGATGGCCGGCGTCACGCTCTGCCTCGTCGGCGCCGTGCTCGTCGGCTTCGAGGAGCACAACCCGAAGCTCTACTTCTGGCTCGGCGGCATCCTCTTCATCGTCGGCTCGGTGGCCGACATCCTCGACGGCGCGCTCGCCCGGGCGGCGAGCAAGGGCACCGTCTTCGGCGCCTTCCTCGACTCGACGTTCGATCGCCTCGGCGAGGCAGCCATGCTGGCCGCGATCGGCCTCGTCTTCGCGCGCGAGGGCAACGACATCGCCCTCGTCGCAGCGTTCGCCGCGGTGATCGGCTCGTTCCTCGTCTCCTACACGCGCGCGAAGGCGGAGGCGCTCGGGCTCCGCGGCGACGTCGGCTTCGGCTCGCGCGTCGAGCGCGTGGTGCTGATCTCGATCGGGCTCGGCCTCGCGCCCTGGGGCTGGCTGCAGTGGCCGATCTACCTCCTCGCGGCGATGGCGTGGATCACCGTGATCCAGCGGATCCTCTTCGTGCGGCGGCAGCTGCGCGAGCTCGCCGCAGAAGCCTAGGCGCACACCCTCACGTTCGTTCGCGGCCGGGCAGGCTGAATCGGCGCGGCGGATACACCAGTGCGAGCAGAGAGTAGACACCCGATCTCAAACTCGCTATACTGATAGCAGTTTGACTGCTAGCACTTCTCCAACGCAAGGGCGTCCTGGTTCGGACTCCCTCCTCCCTGAAGGAGGCTCTCGTCCGCGAGACGGCCCGTCGCGGAGCGAGCCTCAACGACGTCGCCGTCGGCATCCTCGCCGACACATTCGGCGTCGAGGTGGCACCGTCGAACCGGCGCAGCCCGCTGCCCGGCTCGAGCCCGGTCGTGCTCCTGCGCATGCCCGAGGAGCTCAAGTCCGCAATCCAGGCCGAGGCATTCCGCCTCGGCTCCAACACGAACGACGTCATCCTCTCCGCTCTCGCGGACGAGCTCGGCGTGCCGTTTCAATCGAATCGCCAATCGAACCGTCGACGGTCTGTGCCCTTCGGGGGCGGCCGCAGAAAGGACCATCCAATGGCCGCAACCAACGGCTCAACGAACGGCAAGGCCCGCTCCAAGGACAAGGTGCGCGTCGCCATCGTCGGCGTCGGCAACTGCGCCAACTCCCTCCTCCAGGGCGTCGAGTACTACAAGGACGCCGACCCGGAGACCTTCGTCCCCGGTCTGATGCACGTCGAACCTCGGTGGCTACCACATCTCGGACATCGAGTTCACCGCCGCCTTCGACGTCGTCAAGGGCAAGGTCGGCGAGGACCTGGCCGACGCGATGTGGGCCAACCCGAACGACACGATCAAGTTCGCCAACGTGCCGAAGACGGGCATCACCGTCTCGCGCGGAATGACGCACGACGGGATCGGCAAGTACCTCTCCGCAGGTCGTCGAGAAGGCGCCGGGCGAGACGGCCGACATCGTCAAGATCCTCAAGGAGACGGGCACCGACGTCGTCGTCAGCTACCTCCCCGTCGGCTCAGAGGCTGCGGCCAAGTGGTACGCCGAGCAGTGCCTCGAGGCCGGGGTCGCGCTCGTCAACTGCATGCCGGTCTTCATCGCGCGCGAGCCCTACTGGCAGAAGCGCTTCGAGGCTGCCGGGGTGCCGATCATCGGCGACGACATCAAGTCGCAGGTCGGCGCGACGATCTCGCACCGCGTGCTCACGAGCCTCTTCCGCGAGCGCGGCGTGCACCTCGACCGGACGATGCAGCTGAACGTCGGTGGCAACTCCGACTTCCGCAACATGCTGGAGCGCGAGCGCCTCGAGTCGAAGAAGATCTCGAAGACGAACGCCGTCACCTCGATGCTCGACTACGACCTCGGCGAGGGCAACGTCCACGTCGGCCCGTCGGACTACGTGCCGTGGCTGACCGACCGCAAGTGGGCGTACATCCGCATGGAGGGCTCGGCGTTCGGTGACGTGCCGCTGAACCTCGAGCTCAAGCTCGAGGTGTGGGACTCGCCGAACTCGGCCGGCATCGTGATCGACGCCGTCCGGCTCGCCAAGCTGGCGCTCAACAACGGCATCTCGGGCGCGCTCGAGGCACCCTCGAGCTACCTGATGAAGTCGCCGCCCGTCCAGATCGTGGACGACGAGGCACACGAGAACACCGAGAAGTTCATCAAGCAGTACGGCCTCAAGGCGGAGAAGAAGACGAAGGCTGCCGCCAAGTAGGTCTCGCTCGACCAGTCGTCGTACGTCGTGAAGGGCTCACCTCGGTGGGCCCTTCGCGTCTGGCGGCTCAGACGGCGCGCGGCGCGGAGTCTTCGGCCACGAACCCGATCTCGCGGTGGGTCGTGTCGCAGAACGGCTTGTTCTTCGAGTGACCGCAGCGGCAGAGCGACGATCGAGCTCCCCGCCGGCAGCTCGAACGGCACCTCGTCGGCGTCGATGATCGTCACCGGCCCGGTGACCTTGAGCGGGCCGTTCGCCCGCACCTGGATCGTGACGTCACTCATCGCTCGACTCTAGCGGGGTTCGGTTCCGGGGCAGGGCTAGAATCGACGCACGATGGGGCTCCGCATCTGCTTCGTGACGCCGTTCTCGTGGTCACAGCCAAACGACGTCAACGAGCACGTGCGCGGAGCCGCGGAGGCGCTTCGCGGCCGCGGCCACGTCGTCACCGTCGTCGCACCCTCGTCGCGCGCCGCCGACCTCCTCGAGGGGAGGCGCGCCCTGCAGCGCGGGGTGCGTCGGTGACGTCGTCGCGATCGGCGCCGCCGTTCCCACCTCGCTCAGCGAGCGCGTCGGCGCTGCCGATGGGCGTTCGCGCCAACCTCGCCGCCACGCTCGCGCTCGGCGCGTTCGACGTCGTCCACGGCTTCGAGCCCGGTCTCCCGAGCCTCTCGTCGACGGCGCTGCTCGAGGCCGAGACGACGACTGCCGCGACGTTCCTCTCGATCGGAGCGGATCGCGATCGCCCCGCGCAAGAACCAGCGGGCGAAGTTCCTCGCCCGGGTCGATGCGCTCCTCGGCACGTCGGAGTCGGCGGTCGAACGCGCGTCGGAGCGCTATCCCGGCGACTACCAGACGGTCCCGCTCGGGGTCGACACGGAGCGCATTCGCGCCGGCGAAGAAGCAGACAGCTGATCGTCGTCGAGCTGGCGCCCGGTCAGAGCGCCGTCGCGCGGGCGGTGCTGCGCCTGCTGCCGACGCTGCCCGGGCTGGGAGGTCGTGCTCGCGCGGACGGCACCGCTGACGCGACGCCCGACGATCCCCGCCGCGGTACGCGACCGGGCACGAACGAGATCGCTCGTGAAGCCGGAGGCGCGGCGGTCGACGCTCGCCGAGGCGGCCATCTTCGTGCCCGCTCCCGGCGGCAGCGCCCGGCTGCTGCTCGAGGCCGCGTCGAGCGGCTGTGCGATCGCCGATCCCGCGGGGCTCGCCGAGCAGCCCGAGCTCGCAGCCGCGTCGGTGGCGCGGCTCGTCGAGGACGAGGCTCTCCGTGCCGGCTCGGGCGAGAAGGCCCGCGCGACGCGCAGTCAAGAGCGACTTCGACCGTGCTCGGCGAAGCGGCTCGAGGACGTCTACGCGCAGACCGCCGGCCGGCGGCGGCCGGTCGCGCATCCGCCGCACCCGCGACGGCGATCCCCTCGGCGACCGCGACTGGATCGTCGTCGATCTCCACATGCACACGCACCATTCGCACGACTGCTCGATCGAGCCGCAGGCGCTCGTCGAGCACGCGGAGGCGGAAGGGCTCGGGGCGATCGCCGTCACCGACCACAACGTGTTCGCCGGCGCCGTCGAGACCGTCGAGATCGCCCGCGCACCGGAAGCTGATCGTGATTCCCGGTGAGGAGGTCAAGACCGACAACCAGGGCGAGATCATCGGGCTCTTCCTCCAGCGAGGAGATCCCGCGCGGGCATGACGTTCACGGAGACGATCGAGGCGATCCGCGCCCAGGACGGGATCGTCTACGTCCCCCACCCGTTCGACCGGATGCACGCGATCCCCGTCGCCGGCGACGCTCCTGCGCCACCTGCCCGAGATCGACGTGCTCGAGGTCTACAACGCCCGGCTCATGTTCGAGGCCTACAACGACGAGGCGCTGCGGTTCCAGCGCAAGTACGGCCTGCTCGCCGGCGCCGGCTCCGATGCCCACGTGCTCCAGGGCGTCGGCACGGGAGCGCTGCAGGATGCGCCGTTTCGACGGGCCGGAGGAGTTCCTGCTGTCCCTGCGGAGCGCAGAGGTGCTGCGCCGGCCGAAATCCCTCGCCTACCTGCAGTCCCTCAAGTGGGCCGCGCAGGTCAAGGAGAAGGTCCTCTAGAGCAGAAGTTGGGGGAGCCCCCGTGACTGCTGCCGTGCCCACCGACGAGATCTACGAACGCTACCTTCGGAAGGCGATCGGCGAGATCAACGAGCTCCAGGCGGAGCTTCTCGCCCTCGCCGACGAGACGCACGTTCCCGTGCTCGGATCGGGCCATCCGCTCGCCGACATCTTCCTCCTCAAGCACGCTCCGCAGCCGGCCGAGATCACGGAAGGCGTGGCGTTCTTCGGCCGCGCCGGGCAACGCCCTCCTCAAGTCGCTGCAGCGCCTCGGCGTCGATCCGCTCGCGATCTACGGGACGAACTGCCTCAAGTTCGGCACCGAGGACGACGAGCAGGCGACGCCCTGGCTCGACGCGCGAGCTCCACATCGTGCAGCCGAAGCTCCTGGTCGTGATGGGCGCGGACGCTGTCGGGTTCCTCGACGAGCTCGCGTTCCCGCTCGCCGATCCTCTCGCCGAGTCGCGAGCCGGGGACGGTCGTGCGGTTCACGCCGACGATCGAGGCGATCGTGACGCCCGACATCGACGCCGCGCTCGACGACGAGGCCGCGAAGACGGCGTTCTGGAACGCCTTCAAGGCGCTTGGGCCATGGTGGGCGCAGCTACCGCCGTACTGAGCCGCCGACGGACTGCGGGCCTCGCCGCCGTCCTCGCGGCGCTCGATCGTCTGGGACGCCTGGGCCGGCGTGCTGCCCAACGTCGGCCTCTGGCCCGACGTCCTGATCGCCGCGTTCATCGTCCTCCCCGTCACGTTCGCGGTGCCGTGGCTCGTGCTCCCCTTCGCGCCGAGCACGAGCGGTCGCCGTGCTCGCGGTGGTCTTCGTCGCCCTCGCCGTGCTCTTCTACCTCGCCGGCGTCGGCTCGCTGTTCAACGTCACGAAGCTGCTCGCCCTGACCGCGATCGGGTTCCTCTTCGTGCAGGCCTTCGAGGCGCTCTCCTGGGTCGTGCTGATCGCCTTCATCATCCCGTGGGTCGACGCGCTCTCGGTCTGGCGCGGGCCGACGAGCTACGTGGTCTCCGAGCAGCCGAGCCTGTTCGAGCGCATCTCGATCGCGTTCCGGCTCCCCGGCGAGAACGGGTCGGCCAACATCGGGCCGCCGGACATCCTCTTCTTCGCGCTGTTCCTCGCCGCCGCCGCGCGCTTCGAGCTGCGGGTCGACCTGGACCTGGCTCTCGATGGTCGGGCCTGCTCGCGCTCACGCTGATCATGACGACCGTCGTTCGACATCAACGGCCTCCCCGCGCTGCCCGCAATCGCGCTCGGGTTCCTGCTGCCGAACGTCGACCTGCTCTGGCGCGCGCTGGCGCGAGCGCGGCCTCGAGCTGCACGGCGAGGGGTGAGGCCTACGCCTGAGGCGTGGCTGGTCCGTCGCGGCGGGCTCGGCGGACGCTCGACGAGCTCGAGCAGGTTGACGCTCTCGATGTGCGGCGTGTGCGGGAACATGTCGACCGGCACGCACCGGCGGAGCTCGTAGCCGAAGTCCTCGCGCAGCGTCTTCAGATCGGACGCGAGCGTCGTCGGGTTGCACGAGACGTAGACGATCCTCGGTGCCTCCAGCCGCGCCATCCGGCGGAGCGCCTTGCCGGCGAGCCCGGCGCGCGGCGGATCGACGACGACGACGTCCGGCGGGCCGGCGCGCTCGAGCAGCTCCTCGAGCGCGAGCGAGACGTTGCCGGCGAAGAACGCGGCGTTCGAGATCTCGTTCAGCTCGGCGTTCTCGATCGCGCAGGCGACCGACTCCTCCGAGATCTCGACGCCCCAGACGGTGAGCGCCTGCGACGCGAGCGCGAGCCCGATCGTGCCGGTGCCGCAGTAGAGGTCGTAGACCGTCTCGCCGCCCGTCAGCCCGGCGAAGTCGCGCGCGATCGAGTACAGCGTCTCGGCCATCTCGGTGTTCGTCTGCAGGAACGCGTTCGGCCGCACGCGGAAGCGCAGTCCGAGAATCTCCTCCTCGATCGCGTCCTCGCCCCAGAGCAGCACGCGTCGGCAGGTTCGTCACCTCGGCCGGCGTGTCGTTGATCGCCCAGTGGATCGAGCGCACCTCGGGGAACTTCCGCAGCACCTCGATCAGGTAGCCCTCCTCGAACTTCTTGCCCTTCGCGGTGACGAGCTGCACGAGCACCTGGCCCGTGTTGCGTCCCTCGCGCAGGACGAGATGGCGGAGGTAGCCCTTCTGGGTCTCCTGGTCGTACGCCTCGAGCTTCTCCTCGCGCGCCCAGGCCTGCACGGCGTCGCGGATCGCGTTGCCGAGATCGGTCGTCAGCAGGCAGACCTCGATCGGGAGCACCTCGTCCCAGCGCCCGGCGCGATGGAATCCGAGCGCCGGCCCGTCGTCGGTCTGCGTGAAGGAGTACTCGAGCTTGTTGCGATAGCCGTACTGCGAGGCGGCGGGAACGATCGGCTCGACGGGCGGATTCTCGATGCGACCGAGCCGCGTGAGCGCGTCGCGCACCTGCGCTTCCTTCGCCTCGATCTGCTTGTCGTACGCGTAGTCCTGGAACCGGCAGCCGCCGCAGGCGCCGAAGTGCGGGCACGGCGCCACGACGCGGTCCGGGCCGGGCGAGAGCACCTCGAGCATCGTCGCCTCGGCGAAGCCACGCTTGACCTTCGTCACCTGGGCGCGCACGGTGTCGCCGGGCAGGCCGCGCCGCACGAAGACGACGAATCCGTTCAGGCGCGCGACGCCGTTGCCGCCGTAGGCGAGCGAGTCGACATGGAGCTCGAGCTCCTCACCGTTGCGAACAGGGGCGGCCATAGGGGGACGGAGCGTAGCGGGGACGCCGGCGCTTACGCCAGGACGGAGACGTACACCGAGCGCTCGCGCGGGCCGTCGAACTCGCAGAAGAAGATGCCCTGCCAGACCCCGAGCGCGAGCGTGCCGTCGTCGCGGAGCGGGATCACGACGCTCGGCCCCATGAACGCGGCGCGGATGTGGGTCGGCGCGTTCTCCTCCCCCTCCTCGATGTGCTGCCACGACCAGTCGGCCGGGACGATGCGCTCGAGCGCCGTCTCGAAGTCGCGCGCCACGGCGGGGTCGGCGTGCTCGTTGATCGTCACGCCGGCGGTCGTGTGCGGGACGTAGACGAGCACCGCCGCGCCGCGCTGCCCGGCGACCGCGTCCGCGCACGAGCCGCGTGATGTCGACGAGCTGGCTCTGCCGCTCGGTGCTGGACCTTCAGCTCGACCACGGTGCGGAGCCTCTAGAGCGCCCCGCCCGCTGCGGGCGGCGCACCCGCCTCGAGCGGGTTCGAGCCACCCGACTCGCGCGCGAGGTAGTCCTCGACGAGCATCACGTTGTCCTTGAGCCGCTCGACCACCTGGAGGAGCGCGGACATCGACGAGACCTCCTCGCGCTGCTCCTGCAGGAACCAGTGCATGAACTGCTCGGCGACGAGGTCGCCGGCCTCGCGCGCCGTCACGGCGAGCTGCGAGATCTGGGCGGTGACGCGCTTCTCCTGGTCGAGCGCGAGCGCGACCGGCGCGACGTCGTCGGCGAAGCGAGGTCTGCGGCGCCTCGACGGCCGGGATGATCACGTCGTCGCCGGAGTCGAGGAGGTACTGCACCATCATCATCGCGTGGTTCCGCTCCTCGAGCGACTGCCGGTAGAAGTGCGCCGCGAGCTGAGGCAGCGTCTCGCTGTCGTAGTGGACGGCGATCGCGATGTACTGCTGCGAGGCCGCGAACTCGTACGCGATCTGCTCGTTGAGTTTCTCCTGAAAGGTGGTCATGGCCTGGAATCTATCGCGCCCGGCGGGCTAGCATCCCCGCATGGCAGGCATCCCTGACAGCCTCAAGGGCCGCAGCTACACGCGCGTCTCCGACTGGTCGCGCGACGAGCTGCTGCTCGCGCTCGACCTGGCCGACGAGCTGAAGCAGGAGCGCATCCGCCGCAAGGAGCTGCGCGTCCTGCCCGGGCGCACGATCGGGATGATCTTCCACAAGCCGTCGACGCGCACGCGGGTCGGCTTCGAGGTCGGGATCGCCGAGCTCGGCGGGATGGCGCTGTACCTCCCCGCCGCCGACCTGCAGCTCGCGCGCGGCGAGAGCTACCGCGACACGGCGCTCGTCCTCTCCCGCTTCGTCAGCGCGCTCCTGATCCGCACGTTCGACCAGGCGGAGGTCGACACGTTCGCGGAGCACGCATCGATCCCGGTGATCAACGGCCTCACCGATCTCGCCCACCCGCTCCAGGCGCTGGCCGACGCGATGACGATCCGCGAGCAGCTCGGCGGGCTCGATGGCGTCAAGCTCACCTACCTCGGCGACGGCAACAACGTCTGCCACTCGCTGATGCGCCTGGCGGCGCGGTTCGGGATGCACTTCACCGCTGCCTGCCCGGCCGGCTACGAGCCGTTGCCGGAGGTCGTCGCGGCCGCGCGAGCCGACGCCGAGCTGAGCGGCGGCTCCGTGCGCGTCACGACCGACCCGCTCGACGGCGCCGACGACGCCGACGTCCTCTACACCGACGTCTGGACGAGCATGGGCCAGGAGGACGAGCGCGAGCAGCGGCTCCTCGATCTCGAGCGGTTCAGCCTCGACGGCGAGCTGCTGTCGGTGGCGAAGCGCAGCGCCGTCGCGATGCACTGCCTGCCGGCCCACGTCGGCGAGGAGATCAGCGAGGACGTGCTCTACGGGCCGCGCTCGCTCGTCTGGGACCAGGCCGAGAATCGCCTCCACACCCAGAAGGCGGTCATGGCGCTGGTGATCCGCTAGAGGCCGTGACGTTCGACGATCACGTCGCCGCCGCGCTCGACTCGCTGCCGCCCGATCTGGCGGCAGCGCTCCACAACATCGCCGTCGTCGTCGAGGACGAGCATCCGGACGATCCCGACCTGTTCGGCCTCTACGAGGGCACGCCGCTGCCCGATCGCGGCGACATGGCAGGCAGCCTCCCCGATCGGATCACGATCTTCCGCCTCCCGCTCGAGGACGAGTTCGACGATCCGGAGTCGCTCGAGCGCGAGATCCGGATCACCGTCCTCCACGAGCTCGGTCACTACTTCGGTCTCGACGAGGACCGGCTCGCGGAGCTCGGCTACGAATGACGAGCGCGCTCGACGTCATCCTCTGGATCGCCTTCGCCGCGGGCGCGCTCGCGATAGTTGCGTTTCTGTTGCGTGGCCCCGACTGACGGGAATGTCGCCGTTCCGTCCGTCGTTGGACAGAGGTATGAACATTCTCGCGAGCATCCATGAAGAGATCGACGAGATCAGCGAGCGCCGGGCAGAGCTCTGGCATCGGCTTTCCGATGGCCGTGACCCGGAACTGGTGAAGCAGATCAAGGCGCTCGACGATCAGCTCGACACGCTCTGGAACGAGCACCGCGCGATTCGTGCCCGCATCCGCTTCGGCGAGCGGGAGCAGATCGTGAAGCGCGCCCGGGCGGAAGAACGCCTCGAACGCGCTGCCTGACGAACGCTTTCGGCGGGGGTGCCGCAGGGATGCGGCCGCCCCCGCCGTACAATCGAACGGATGGCGTTCAAACGACGGGCCGAGCCGACCACGGTCGAAGACGAGCGGGCGGCACTCCGCGCGCAGAACGCCGCGCTCGAGGATCTGAAGCGCCAGCTGAACGAGCGCGTCGAGGCGGTGCGCGCGCGCGAGCTCGAGCTGCATCACGCGCTCGCCGAGATGAACGGCCCACCGCCCGCCAATGCCGCCGCGCGGCCGCTACCGCCGCCTCCCGAGCCGGCTGCTGCTGCTACCTGGCCCGGTGGTGACGAGCCAGAGGCCGACACCGGTGAGGACGCGCTCGAAGCCCAGCGTCGCGAGCAGGCGCTCACGGAGCGCGAACAGGCGATCGCGGCAGCCGAGGCCGCCCTGCTGGCGCGCACGCGACAGCATGAGCAGGACATGGCGCGGGAGCGCGAGCAGCTCGCCGCCCGCGAGCGCGAGCTCGAGCTGGAGCGGGAGGCCGGCGCAGAGACGATGGTCGGCGTCCCGGTGCCCGTGCCCGTGGCCGCGCCGGCGCCCGAGCCGGACGCCGAGCGGCTCGCGCAGATCGAGGCTCGGCTCGCCGAGCTGCGAGACGCCGAGAAGATGTTTCTCCGCACGCGCGACGAGCTCGCCGCGCGCAGCGAGGCGGTGGCCGCCCGCGAGCGGCTCGTCTCCCAGAAGGAGCGCGAGCTCGACGACCGCGAGGACGGCGTCGGGCAGTGGGCGAGCCCGGAGCTGACGGAGATGGAAGCGCGCCTCCGTCGCCTCGAGCAGCAGCAGGACCCGAGCGAGCAGACCATGGGCTTCTCGGGCGGGCTTCGCAAGCTGCAGCAGGGGACGACCCGGCCGCAACGGGACGCCTGAGTCGCGCTACGCTGTAGGACTCTCGGGGCGTTAGCTCAGCTGGGAGAGCGCCGCCTTTGCAAGGCGGAGGTCATCGGTTCGATCCCGATACGCTCCATGAGAAAAGCCCCGGTAACCCGGGGCTTTTGTTTTCTTGCGGAGCAACACTGTTCCGGTTACGCAGCGGTTTACACAGCACTCGTCGCCGCTAGTGCCCGAGGCCCGCTGCGGCGGCTGCGAGCGCAACCCGATCAGCTTGCTCTTCGGGCGTCCCGAGCGCGCGCGCAAGTGGCCGGAAGGGACATGTCCCGAGCATCCCTCACCCTCACCCCACCCTCCCCTCCGGTCGAGCATCGAGGTGCGGCGGCCTGGTCGTGAGCAGGTAAGGCTGCGCGAGAGACTCGTCCCCCTCGGATCGAGCCTCCCGCGCAGTCTTTCGCGAGCCGCGTCAGGTCCCCACCTGTCGCGGGGGTGCACCGAAGCCGCCGCATGGCTTCGGCACCGAGCCTCGCATCTCCAAGGTAGGTGCAGGCAGTGGCTCGGTCGATGACACGTTCGGGTCAAGTTCCGAAGCGACGGCGGCAGACGAGCAGGCAACCGGCCCGGCAAGGGGGCCCGGGCCAGTCACTGCCGTTAGCGTCCGACTCCCACGCTCTCTCGCAGGGGTTGCGAGTCGGAGCGCGATGCTCGCGGTTGCGAGTGTGGGCTGGCCAGACCCGTCCCGACGCCCATCGCAAGGCGTGCTTCACCTATTTGACGGCACACAACATCCAACGGCGAGACGGCAACCAAGCAGCCTATTGGATTTCGTCGTCGTTCTACAACGTCGGCGCGAGCAGAACCCGGCGACTACGACGTGCCGCCAGGTTGACCCAATCGTGTCCTATCGGTCGAGGCGACGCACGGGCACCCTGTCAGAGATAAGGCGATCACTCCGATTGCCTGTAGGAAACGGAGTTCCTCTTGAAGAAGATCATCCTCGCGGTCGCCGTTGCGGCGCTCGCAGTCATGGCAGTCGCCTCGTCCGCATCGGCGGCTGGCGTGACGCGCGGCTACCACGACGCCAGTCGATGACGCTCACCGCCGTGCAGCCGGAGAACGCGTACGGCCAGTGGGCGAACGTCTGGACGCACACCTACCACGTCATCGCCTGAATCCGTGTCGACCCGGCTCGTTCTCGGGCACCGGCTCGGTCGGCACGGCACCCTCAACGGTCTTCCTCGCCAACGAGACGATCACCGGTCACGTCGACGGCGACGACGGTCAGCTTCACTGCGACACGCGCCGACGGCTTCGTCGTACTCGCTGTCCAACGCGACAGCTCGACAACGACACGGTGACGCTGGCGACGCTCGACATCCGGTGCGCCGTCGGCGCCGATCGAGTTCAAGGTGCAGCAATACGATGGGTGCCGTCCTCGGTCTACAAGAACCACGGCGAGTACGTCACGTCGCAGGGCGGCGGCTCCGACGCAGCGCACTCCTGCATCGGGATGCCGATCCGCTAGGCAGGCCATCGGCCATCATAGCTGGGTTCGACTGGCCGGCGGCTCCTTGTCACGGAGTCGCCGCTTGGTCGTTTCCGAGTGCCGTGAGCGGCGGCGACGTACGCAGCAATCTACGCAGCATTTTCGCGTGACACGGCGTGACGGCGCATAACGCACAACGGCCGAGAGGCCGCGAAGCGTTTATCCAAGCCGATTCAGTACGTCGAGTGACGTTCAGTCACGTGGCTCGGTCGCCTTTGCAAGGCGGAGGTCATCGGTTCGATCCCGATACGCTCCACTAACGAAACCCCTGCTACGGCGGGGGTCGCTTTATAGCGACGCCCCCGGTTTCCCGGGGGCGTCGCCGTCCTTACTTCATCTTGTCGAGCTCGAGCTACCCGGTGACGGGCGGCTCGAACGTGCCGACGACACCGAGGCGCTGGGTGTTGCAGGCCTTGGCGCCGACGATGTCGACACGTACGACGCCGGGCTTGTTCGGCTTGATCGTGACGATGACCTTGCCGTTCTTGCCTGTGCGGACCGTCTTCGAGATGCCAGGGCCGGTGACCTCGACCTTCGCGCCGGCGACGGCCTTCGAGCCCTTCTTCACCGTGACGACGAACTTCTGCGACTTGCCGTTGGCCTTGAGGGTCTTCGGCGTCGCGACCACCGTGTTGCAGATCACGGGCTTCGGCTTCGGCTTCGGCGTCAACGGCGGCGTCGCCGGAGCGGTGACGACCGTCGAGGCAGAGGCCGAGTTGTTGCCCGTGCTCGTCTCCGGGGTGGTCGTCGTCACCGTGACGGTGTTCACCTTCGTGCCCGTCGCGTTCACGGTCGCGTTCACGGTGATCGACACCGAGCCGCCGGCGGGGATGCTCGAGATCGTGCAGTCGAGCGCCGGTGCCGTTGTGGTGCAGGTGCCGGCCGACGTGGTGGCCGAGACGAACGTCACCGAGACCGGTGCCGCGTCAGCGACCTTCACGTTCGCCGCTGCGTCCGGGCCTGCGTTCGAGACGACCAGCGTGTATGTGATCGGTGCCGTGCCACCGCCGAGCGGAAGCTCGACCGCCGGCGTTGCCGCCTTCGTCACCGAGACGTCCGCCTTCGGCGACTCTTCCTGCCCGACGGTAGTCCCGACGCCGTTCGTAGTCGTGCTCCCCTTGACACACGACGGATCGTCGGCCCCGGTCCAGGTGAGCTTCACGGTCACCGAGCCGATTGCCGAGGTCGGGTTGTTCAGGGTCATCAAGAACTGCGGAAATGCGTTTTGGGTCGACAAGCTCAGGTCGGTGAGATCGGCCGTCCCAGTGCCGTCGAAGGTGTGGGTGGTGGCGCCAGCGATGGGGTTGCCGCTTCCGTCGAGGAAGGCGACCGTCCCGTCGGAGTAGCCACTCCTGGGCGGCGAGAGGATCTGGAGGGACGTGTACGACGCGGGTATGCACTGGTCGGTCGGGACGAGGATGCTGGAGGCCAGCAGCCTGATAGCTCCCGTGCCGCACGCCGATCCGGTGAAGGCGTCGAAGTTCTGGATCTGTGCACTACCGCTGTCGGCATTTACCCACAAGCACGTCGGGCGCTGAGGGTCGACGCTCACGCTGTACAGCAGGCTGAGATTCGAAAACGCCTTGGGGAAGCCGACGCACGACGAGCCCAGGTTGTAGTCGTAGCAGCCGACCGCATTGGCACCAGACTCAGGCACGTAGACACGTGGTCCAATGACGACGGCCGCGCTGCCGTACTGGATCGTGCTGCTGATCGCCGACGACATCCCGGCCGGTGTTGCCACCGCCGCGCCATTCAGATCGAAGCAAACGATCGTTGACAACGGGTCGCAGATGCCGAGGACGCCCCCCGAGCCGTCGAGCAGCGGGTACGGCGCCCCCTGGGCGCCGCTAACCGTTACCGGCCATGCTCCGCCGCATGTCCCGACGGAAGGGTTCGTCGTGTCGAAGCACGCTAGCTTGATGGGCGAGCCGACGATCGGGATGAAGATCCGGGTACCGGCCGCTCCGATGGGATAGGAGTACGACCCGCCGCTGTAGTTCGTGCCGCCGCGGTCAACCGGATACGGCTGGCCGGCGCAGGCCGCCTTCGTATTCAAATCGAAGCACAGCAGCCTGTCCTGGGCACCCGTGGGAGCACCCGCGACCTCGTTCATGATGTACCAGGACGAGCCGACCTGAACCGGGGCGGAGAGCCCATTGGCGGAGAAGGACCCGCCCGAGCCTTCGCCTGCGGGCGTCAGTGCGGTGAAGCCGCAATACAGGGAGGCACCGGACGCAGCGGCCGGCTGGGTGGTGTCGATGCAGAGGATGCCTGACGTGTTGTCGGACGTCCGCACGACGGGAACGAAGAGATGCCCAGTGTCCGGGGCCACGAAGAGACCCGGGGCGATCGACGTCGAGAAGTTGTTGCCGCTTCCGTCCGTGACGGTCTTCGGGTTGCTCCAGCACGCGGACGCGTCGGACTGATTGTGGCAATTCACCTGCGTGATCGAGCTGTGATGGAAGACGTTGAACACCTGCGTAGGCGTCAGCCCGACCGACCAGCCGTCGCCGCCGCCGTTGGCGCCGGCAAAGTTCGAGGCCGGTGGTGCCGGCACCGTCACAGTGGCTGAATAGACAATCGGCCCGGTAGCAGAGCTGGCTGATTGTGAGACGGCTCCCGCGGCGGCGATTGCGACCATCACCGTGAGCCCAACGAGACGGATGCCCCTGACGAAAAGACGTCGGTTCATGTTCCCCTCCCCATACCTCGTACGTTGGAGACTGAATAGCTATGCCTCTGCAGGGGAAATGTCAACGGCTCCTCGAGGAATTTAGCCCTTAGGCTAGGTGGAGTGACCATGCATCTCAGAGGGGTCACCCCTCCGTGAGACGACGTCCTGAGCGAGCAGGGCTTTCGGTCTACATCAGCTTCTGCCGCATTGCCTCGGCGAGAGCGTTGAGGCCGCTGAGGGGGCGGATGTAGACCGCCATCTCGCACACCTTGCCTTCGTCGTCGAAGCGGAGAAGGTCGATCCCGTCGAGCGCCCGGTCGCCGACCCTCGCGCTGAAGGCGAGGATCGCCGTCCCTGCCGTCTCGACCTGGTCGGTGTAGCGAGAAGTCCTCGAAGACCTCGACGACCGTCGCCAGCAACATCGCAACCGCGTCGCGGCCCTCGTAGGGCTTGAACACCGCCGGGCTGCGGAAGATCACATCGGCGGCGAAGATCTCCTCGAAGCCGGAGAAGTCCTTGCTCTCTGCCGCGGCGCGGAACCTGTCGCTCTGCATGCGCGCACGCTATCCCTTCCGGCGTGCCGACGCGGGCGCGCGTCGCTCCCTGGTGCGCGGCGAGCACAACGCGCGCGGCTACCCTCGCTGCGATGAGCGAGACCGCTGCCAAGGCACCCGCCGACGGGTTCGTCTCGACGTTCCCACCCACGCGCTTCGACGCGATCCTCGTCGTCTCGTTCGGCGGGCCTGAGGGAATGGACGACGTGATCCCGTTCCTCGAGAACGTCACGCGCGGGCGCAACGTTCCCCGTGAGCGGCTCGAGGAGGTCGCGCATCACTACGAGCTCTTCGACGGCGTCAGCCCGATCAACGCACAGAACAGGGCGCTCATCGCGGCTCTGCGAACCGAGCTCGACGCCCACGGCATCGACCTGCCGATCTACTTCGGCAACCGCAACTGGGACCCGTTTCTGACCGACGCGCTCCGCGAGATGGCGGACGACGGCGTCGAGCGCGCGCTCGCGTTCTTCACGTCCGCATACTCCTCCTACTCTGGCTGCCGCCAGTACCGGGAGGACATCTTCAACGCCCAGCAGGCGGTTGGACCGGAGGCGCCCGAGGTCGTGAAGACACGAATGTTCTTCAACCATCCAGGCTGGATCGAGGCCAACGCCGATCACGTGCGGACGGCACTCGCGCAGTTGGGCCGCGGGTCGGATGTTCACCTCGCTTTCACTGCACACTCGATCCCGTCGGCGATGGCTCAGGTGTGCCGGTACGAGGATCAGCTGCGCGAGTCGGCCCGTCTCGTGGCGGAGGCCGTGGGAGTGACCGACACCGCGCTCGTCTACCAGAGCCGGAGCGGACCGCCGCAGGTGCCGTGGCTCGAGCCCGACATCCTCGATCATCTCCGGGCCGTCGCCGCGCGCGGTGTGACGGACGTCGTGATCTCGCCGATCGGCTTCGTCTCCGACCACCTCGAGGTGCTGTTCGACCTCGACGTCGAGGCGGCGGAGACCGCTGCCGAGCTCGGCCTGAATCTCGTGCGGGCAGCGAGCGCGGGAACCCATCCGGCGTTCGTGGCGATGATCCGCGAGCTGATCGAGGAACGGCTCGGGCTCACGTCAGAGCGGCGCGTCGTCGGCCGGTACGCGGCGAGCCACGACACGTGCCCTACGGATTGCTGTCTGCCGGGGAGCGGCCGGCCCAGCCCATGGGCCGTCGCCGCCGGTTGAGCGTTAGCTGGGCTCTTCTTCGACGCGAACGCTGAACGCCAGGCGCCAGTCCTCGTCGCCCTCGCCGTCGATCGTCAGCCGCCACTCGTAGCGTCCGCCCGGCTCGAGCGCGAGCGGCCCCGAGTTGACCGCGAGCGGCAACTCGAGCGGCGTGCCGGGCTTGATCCCAGCGGGGCGTCCGACCTCGAACTCGACGTCGTCGAGGAACACGATCTGACGCTCCTCCTCATCGGCTTCGACCGGGAACATCACCGGCTGACCGTCGGCGTCGATGAGCTCGAGCCGGAGGGTGTGGCGCCGGTTCGCCTGGTCCCAGGGCACATGGACGAGGATCGCGATCCCGAAGGGCGTCGGCTCCGGGCCGGTCAGCGACCAGCCGCCGCCGATCACGATGAGCTTGCCGTCCGCCACCTGGGCGAAATCGGCGAGGAGCATGGTCACTTTCACGGCTGCACTCTTGCAGATACCACGTGCGCCGCGTGCACCAGAGTCCGGGCCAGGCTCATTCGCTAGGGTCGGTCGGGCAATCCGTTTCAGCGAAGCGAGGAGGCCCGACGATGTTCAAGCGCCTGTTCTTTGCCGTACTGGGATTCTGGCTGTTGAAGAAGTACGTGAAGCCGTACTTCGACGACCGGCGCGAGGACCCCGCCACGATCGACGAGACGTAGCCCTGGTCGACCCGGTCACGAGCCGGAGCGGCGGACGAGGTCGCCGAAGAGCTTGCGGTCGTCGAGCGTGACCGGGAAGAGTGGTGAGAACACCACCGCGGTCGCGCCTGCTGTTCGCTGAGCGGCAGCGGTGACCGCCTGGGCGAGGTCGTCCGTTTCGATCAGCTCCACATCGCGTCGTCCGAGGAGCGCTGCGAGTCTCGAGCCGGCCTCGCCGAAGAGCACGACGACGCGGGCAACGCGGGCGATCACATCGCACGCCTGCTCGAGGAGGGCGATCTCGGCGGGGGTCGCGTGGACGCTCCCTCCGCCGGCATCGGTCAGGCCGCCGGCGATGAGAACGATGCTGCTCGCCGGGTAGCGGGCGAGCGTTGCGGCAGCCTTCGTCGGCGTCGCGGCCATGCCGTCGTCGACGACGGGCAGGCCGCCGAGCGTTCCGGACGGTTGCGCGCGCCAGGGCGGAGGGACGGAATCCGTCACACCCGGCCCGATTGTCTCTGGAGCAGCGCCGGCCGCCGTCGCGATCGCTGCCGCCGCAACGACGTTGGTGGGATGGGCCGCCGCCTCTTCGATGTGCCCGAGGGCCGTCTCGGTCGTCCCGTCCGTGACGACAACGCCGCGTTCCCCGTCGAGGAAGGCTCCCCGCTCGACTCGGTGGACGAGTGAGATCTCCCATGGGTCGGCGGGCGTTCCGTCCGCGAAGCCGGCCGATGCGTCATCGGCGTTGACGACAACGCGATCGCCCGGCTTCTGATGGCGCACGATCTGCTCCTTCGCGGCGCGGTACCGGTCGAGGGTGCCGTGGAGCTCCAGGTGATCGGGCCAGAAGGAGATCACCGCCGCGAGGTTGGGACTCGAGCACATGAAGGCGAGGTGAGAGCTCGTCAGCTCGAGGAGGAGCGTCGTCTCTCCCCCGGCTCCCGAGTCGGTGAGCCGCTCGAGCAGATCGGCGGTCGGCCAGAGGTTCCCGGCCCGCGCTCCCTTGCTGACGGCGATGTCGATGCCGGCGTTGCGGAGGATCGCAGCGGTGAGCACGGTGGTGGTGGTCTTGCCGGCGGTGCCGGTGATCCCGATGGTCGGCCCGGCCCAGCGCTCGAGCAACAGGTCGCCGAGGCACGAGACGCGCGCGCCACGAGCGCGGAGGAGGCCGACCCGAGGCGCCACCTCGGGCGTCCAGACGTCGAGGTAGGCGATCTCCGGCTCGCCGGGATCGACATCGAGGTCGACACCCGGCTGCACGTCGATGCCGCGCTCGCGAAGCTCACGCGCCTCGGCAGGCTCGGGTTCCGGACTCGCGAGCCGCACCTGCGTTCCCTTCGCCGGCGAGCAGCCGCGCCAGCGCAACCGCGTCGTCGTCGAATCCCTCGATCAGGACATCCACACCCGGATCATCGCGGGTCGACGTCGTTCTCTCGCACGAAGGCGCGCATGACGTCGAGTCGCTCGGTCGCTGCAGTCGAGCTGCAACAGCCGATCGAACGGCTCGCAGTCCAGGTGCCGACGCGCCGCCGGGGCGAGGCCTGCGGTCGCGCGGAAGCTGCTCCACTCCCAGTCCTCGGAACGCTCGACGAAGCCATGCCGCGCAGCGTTTCGAAGCGTGTAGCCACATGATCGGTAGAGCTGCTCCTCGGTCAGGATCGGCCGGGAGTCGTATGGGCGCTTGAAGAGCACTCCACTCGTGTGATGTCGGCGATGGAATCGCATCGCGTACACGCTCTTGAGCCGATTGCATGCCGCGATAGAGCGCCTCCGGTTCGGCTCGGACGACGAAGTGGAGGTGGTTGCCGAGGAGGCACCAGGCGAAGAGCTCCCACTCGAAGCGGGCAACGACCTCATCGAGGAGGTCCAGGAACAGGTCACGGTCGGCGGTGTCGAGGAAGAGGCGGCAACGCGCGTTCCCGGCCACGGTGATCAGGTGGATGTTGCTCTCGGGCCAGAGGCGAGCGAGCGTGCGGCATCGTCGATCGACCGTAGCTCGGCGCGCGCGGTACGTCCTAGCCGGCCTGATCGGCGGAACGGGATGGTCTGCGCGTCTCCTGTGGACAACTCGTTACGAAGACGACACGAAGGGGGTCTCCCTCCGGGAGACCCCCTTGGTCTGGTGCGCCGGTTGGGTCAGCGCGCCTCGAGCACCGCCTCGAGCCGATCGATGAGCTCCGCCTGCGCCTCGAGCAGCTTCACGCGCGCCTCCGCCAGGCTGAACCAACCGGCTCGATCGACCTCCGGGAACTCCTTCAGCTGCCCCGACCGGGGTGGCCACTCGATCGAGAACGTGTTGCTCGTGATTGTGGACGGGTCGAAGTCGCCCTCCGCGCACCAGGCCGCGACGATCTTGCCGGCCTTCTGCCGGATCGTGCCGAGATCGACGAGCGCGTCACGCACGACCGGCGGCGGCGTGCCCAGCTCCTCCTCGAACTCGCGCAGCGCAACGTCGAGCGCCTCCTCGCCCGGCTCGACCTCGCCCTTGGGGATCGACCAGGCGCCGTCGTCCTTCCGCGCCCAGAACGGCCCACCCGGATGGACGAGCAGCACCTCGATCCCGTCGCTGCCGCGGCGATAGAGGAGGAGGCCCGCGCTCTGCTTCGCCGGCATCGCGAGGTCAGCCGACGAAGGACAGGGCCACGCCGACGAGGATCAGAACGGAGCCGGCAAAGAGAAAAGGTACGGCGGGAGCCAGCGTCGTGCTCGGAGCGTTGGCCGGCTCACCGATGACCGTCCGCCACCTCGACGAGCCTGCCAACCCACTCTCGACGTCGAGGGCGTAGCCACGGCCGGGCGAATTGCCCGCTGCTGCCAGCACGAACATGAACGCGCCGACGAAATAGCAGCAGAGCTCGAGCGAACGGCTGTAGCCGCCTCCGTGAAGAACGGCCATGAGCGCCGCCAGCACGAGAGCCAGCCCGAGCGCGACTCCGAGGCGCAAGAGCAGTCGAACGATCTCGTACCGAATGCTCATCCGACGTCAGTATCGCGCGTCGACGAAGGCCGGCGCCGTGCGCGGCGCCGGCCGCACCGATCGCCTACCGCGTCTGTGGGAATCCGAGGTCGACGCTGCTCGTCGCGGGGTCGGGCCAGCGGCTCGTGACGACCTTGCCGCGGGTGTAGAAGTGGATGCCTTCCGGCCCGTAGATGTGGCTGTCGCCGAACAGGGACTGGTTCCAGCCGCCGAACGAGTAGTAGGCGACCGGGACCGGAATCGGGACGTTGATTCCGACCATGCCGGCCTCGACGTCGAACTGGAACTGGCGCGCGACGCCGCCGTCGCGGGTGAAGATCGCCGTCCCGTTCCCGTACGGGTTGTCGTTGATCAGCTTCAGCGCCTCTTCGTAGGTGCCGACGCGCATGACGCCGAGCACCGGCCCGAAGATCTCGTCGCGATAGGCGTCCATCTCGGTCGTGATGTCGTCCATCAGCGAGACGCCGAGGAAGAAGCCGTCGCCCTCGAGTGCGCAGTCGCGCCCGTCGGCGACGATCTTCGCGCCCTGCGCCGCCCCCGAGTCGAGGTAGCCGGCGACCTTGTCGCGGTGCTCGCGGGTAACGAGCGGCCCCATCTCGGACGCCGGATCGAGCCCGTCGCCGACCGTGATCTTCGGCAGCCGCTCCTGGATCGCGGCGACCAGCGGATCGGCGGCGTCACCGACGGCGACGACGACCGACACGGCCATGCACCGCTCGCCGGCCGAGCCGTAGGCGGCGCTCACCGCTGCGTCCGCGGCCATCTCGATGTCGGCGTCGGGCAGCACGATCATGTGGTTCTTCGCGCCGCCGAGCGCCTGCACGCGCTTGCCGTGCTTCGTGCCCGTCTCGTAGATGTACCGCGCGATCGGGGTCGATCCCGACGAACGACAGAGCCGACACGTCCGGATGCTCGAGCAGCGCATCGACGGCGACCTTGTCGCCGTGGACGACGTTGAAGACGCCGTCCGGGACGCCTGCCTCCTTCAGCAGCTCGGCCGTGAAGATCGACGCCGACGGATCCTTCTCCGACGGCTTCAGCACAAACGTGTTGCCGCACGCGATCGCCGGCGCCCACATCCACATCGGGACCATGGCCGGGAAGTTGAACGGCGTGATGCCGGCGACGACGCCGACCGGCTGGCGGATCGAGTAGACGTCGACACCCGTCGACGCCTGCTCCGAGAACTCGCCCTTGAGAAGGGTCGGAATGCCGCAGGCGAACTCGATCACCTCGAGGCCGCGCGTCACCTCGCCCATCGCGTCCGAGAGCACCTTGCCGTGCTCCGCGACGAGGATCCGAGCGATGTCCTCCTTGCGGGCGTGGACGAGCTCGCGGATCGCGAACATCAGCTCCGCGCGCTTCGCGAGCGATACCCCGCGCCACGACGACGAACGCTGCCTTCGCGGACTGCACCGCCTTGTCGACCTCCTCCACCGACGCGAGATCCACCGCGCCGCTCTGCTGGCCCGTGGCGGGATTGAACACCTTCGCCGTGCGTCCCGAGGTACCGGGCACGGGCGAGCCGTCGATCCAGTGGTTGATCGGCGTGATCGCGGCGCCGTTCGAATCGGACGCGCGCTCACCGGGTGCGGATGCGAGCTCAGTCATGTCAGCCTCCTGAAGAAGTGCCCTGAGCGTAGCGAGCGCCGGCGTCTCGCACCACCGCCCACTCAGCCGTACGTGCGCTTGAGCGCGAGAATCCGGTCGTAGCTGCGGCGCAGCGCCGCGGCCGGGATGCGTCCCTCGGAGGCTGCGGCGACAAGGCGCTCGTAGGCCGCCGCGCTCGACGCCTCGCTCCCCGTGAGGAGCAGGATGTCCACGCCGGCCTGGGCCGAGAGCACCGCGACGGATTGCAGCGACCGCCGCCGGGTTGCGGCTGCCCCGTCGAGGGCGTCGGTGATCGTGACGCCCTTGAATCCGAGCTCGTTGCGCAGCAAGGACTGGATCCGCGGCGACCAGGGAGCGGGCTTCGAGTCGAGCGCCGGATACGACGCGTTCGAGATCATGACGATCGGCACGCCGGCACCGATCGCGGCGCGGAACGGCGCCAGATCGATGTCGAGGGCACCGCGGCTCGCGCCGATCTCGACGAGCGAGGAGTCCGTGTTGCGCGTGGCCCTGCCGATCCCCGGGAAGTGCTTCGCGGCCGCGGCGACCCGCGCATCGGCGAGTCCCTGCACGAACGCGGTCGCCGCCCGGCCGACCAGCGCGCCCGACGCGCCGAAGGTCCTGTCGTCGGCGGCCATGAACGAGCCCGGCCCCGGCACGTCGGCCACCGGCGCGAGATCGACAGTCACCCCAGCGGCCCGCAACGAGCGGCCGGCGAGCAGCGCCTGACTGCGGATGCGCGCTGCGCTCGACCTCCCGAGCTCGGTCGCGCTCTCGGCCGGCCCTGCCCAGGGGAGGCGGCGCACCCGTCCTCCCTCCTGGTCGGTCGAGATCAGGAGCGGCGGACGGCCGGCGGCCCGGGCGGCGCTCTGCAGCTCGGTCGTGAGCGCCCGCAGCTGTGTCTGGCTCGCGATGTTGAAGCCGAACAGGATGACTCCACCGATCTCGCCGCGGCGGATCCGGCCGAGGAGCGCGGGCGTCGGTCGGGTTCCCTTCATCGCGACCATCAGCCGCTGGCCAACGAGCTCGCGCGTCGTCGGCGCCGGGCGCAGACGCGACCGCCTGCGCAGCAGGCACATCCATGGGCTGGGCGACCGAGATCGCCGCTGTAGCCATGGCGGCGGCGATCGAAAGCGCAAGGAGTCGGTTGACGCGAGCCATGCCTTGGCATGAGAGTGCCAGTTCCGGGGTAGGAGGGATCCCATGCGGTTCAGAAGCGGCGCCAAGCTCGACCCATCCCAGGTCACCGATGCACGTGGCCGCGGCGGCATGGGCGGGCCTGTCCTCGCCGGCGGCGGAGGCCTCGGTGTCGTCGGCCTCGTGATCTTCGTCCTCTACACCGTGCTCTCCGGCGGTAGCGGTGCCGGCGGGCTCGGGAGCCTCGACGGGCAGTCGGTCTCGACCGGCGCGCCGTCGACGCTGAACCAGGACTGCCAGACCGGTGCCGACGCGAACGAGCGGCAGGATTGCCGCATCGTCGCCGACGTCAACAGCATCCAGGCCTACTGGAACGGCGCCGTGCGCGGCTACACGGCTGCGAAGACGGTCTTCTACACGGACTCGGTGCAGACGGGCTGCGGGTACGCGAGCTCACAGGTCGGGCCGTTCTACTGCCCCGCCGACAAGCAGGTCTACATCGACCTCGGCTTCTTCGACGAGCTCCAGTCGCGGTTCGGTGCCGAGGGTGGGCCGTTCGCGGAGGCGTACGTGCTCGCGCACGAGTACGGCCACCACATCCAGGATCTCACCGGCACGCTCAAGCGCGCGCAGGAGGGCAGCGGAGCCGAGGGTGGATCGGTGCGGACGGAGCTCCAGGCCGATTGCTACGCAGGCGTGTGGGCGAACCACGCCGTCGAGACCGGGCTGATCGAGAACCTCACCCAGGCCGACATCAACAGCGGCATCGACGCGGCGGGCGCGGTCGGCGACGATCGCATCCAGGAGCGCACCCAGGGCCAGGTGAATCCCGAGACCTGGACGCACGGCTCGTCGGAGCAGCGCCGGCGCTGGTTCTCCAAGGGCTACGAGACCGGCAAGGCGTCGCAGTGCAACACGTTCGCCGGCTCGATCTAGCCGACTGACGGCACCAGTTCTACTGGGCCGTGAGCCCGGCCTCGAGCAGCGGCCGCCTGCGCCCACGCGAACGTCGTCGTGTACCAGCCCTGCAGCGGCTGCAGCGTCACGCCGGCGCCCGACGAGTGGACGAACCAGCCGTTGCCGACGTAGATCCCGGTGTGACCGACCTCGAGCGGGGTCGACTGCGGCCCGTGGGCACCGAAGAAGATGACGTCTCCCGGCTCGAGGGCCGCGATCCCGATCCGCGCCGGCTTCTTCACCTCGCCGCTCATGGCATAGGTCGTTCGCCCCTTGAGGATGTCACCGAGCGTGGGAGCGGCCGGGAAGGGCTTGGTCTTGTAGACGCGCCAGACGAAGCCCGAGCAGTCGAAGCCACCGGGAGCCGTGACCCATCCGCCCGGCGCGGTGGCGCTCCAGAGCTTCTGGGTCACCTCGGACGTGCCGGCCCAGACGTACGGGTAGCCGACGAAGCGCAGCGCCCGCCCGAGCACCGCTCGCTGCCAGCTGCTGAGCTCCGGGACGGAGAAGGTCTGGCTCAGCTGGTCGAGCCAGGCGACTTGCCCTGTCGGTGAGGCTGACGGCGCGAGCGAGCGAGTAGGCGGCCTCGGCGCGCGTCGCAGGCTGGGACGGGAGGAGCTCGAGGTCGTCGGAGCCCTGCGGGTGGTTGAGCCGCAGGCCGAGGAGGCGCGCCACCGTCTCGGTGCCGAGCCGTGAGGTCGGCGCCAGCTCGGCATCGCGCGCGGCGATCCGGATCCGACGCGCGGCGGGCGTCAACCCGAGCGCGCCGACGAGCTGGGCGTCGAGCTCGCTCATCGTCACGAGCTTCGACGGGTCGGCCGGCGTTGCGGCAGGCTTCCCCCACGCAACGAGAGCGTCGGCCAGCTCGCCCCGCGTCAGCGGGTCAGCCGGGCGGAAGGTTGCGAGATCGTCGCCGAGAATGCCCGCTGCGGTGACGATCCGAATCTGGGGATCTGCCCACGACGTCGCCTTGGCGGCAACCGGGGCAGGCGGCGTCGGCGGCTGAACCGCGGCAGCAATCGCCGGTGAGACCGAGGGCGACGCACGAGGTCGCGATCAGAGCAAGGACACGCCTCATCTGGTGTCTATCGGCCCGGGACGGGCGCCCTTGAGCGGCAGCGGTAGATTCCTGGCATGACACGGCAGCTTGCCCGCATCCGCCCGTTCGCGGCATCCCCCGTCCGGGGTGCCTGCCGGCGAACGTCCCTCCCGTCGTGACGCTCCTCGCCGGGCGCGGCATCACGAAGTCGTTCGGCTCGCGCCTCATCCTCGACGGGCAGACCTGGCGATCGAGCCGAAGGCCCGGATCGGCGTCGTCGGACCGAACGGCGGCGGCAAGTCGACGCTGCTGAAGATCCTCGCCGGCCTCGAGACTCCGGACGCAGGCGAGGTCTCGCGCCGCCGCGGCACGCGGGTCGCCTATCTCGACCAACACCCTGCCGGTGACGACCGGACCGCGCTCGAGACCGTGCTCGACGCGCGTCCCGATCTCGTCGAGCTCGATCGGGAGCTGACCGAGCTCGCGACCCTGCTCGGGAGCGCCGACGTGATCGCCGACCTCGATCGGATGACGCGCGTCCTCGCCCGCCAGGAGGAGACGCTCGAGCGCTTCGAAGCCGCCGGCGGGCCTGGCGCCACGGGCCGGGCGCGAGCCACCCTCCTCGAGGTCGGGCTCTCACCGGACGAGCTCTCGCTGCCGACCCGGAACCTCTCGGGCGGGCAGCGCAAGCTGATCGCTCTCGCGGCCTGCCTCGAGCAGCAGCCCGACGTCCTGCTCCTGGACGAGCCCGAGGCCCATCTCGACAACGAGGGCCGCGCGCGGGTGGAGCTGCTCGCGCGGCGCTTCGACGGCGCGATCGTGGCGGTCTCGCACGACCGCTACCTGCTCGACGAGATCGTCGACCAGATCGCTTCGCTCGATCGCGGCAGGATCAGGCTCTGGGCCGGCAACTACTCGGCCTACACGCTGGAGCGCGAGCTCGAGCTGCAGCGCCAGCAGCAGGCCTTCGTGACCCAGCAGAAGGAGATCGAGCGGCTCGAGGCGGCGATCGCGCGCTTCAAGCTCTGGGCCTCCTGGGTGCCCGACAAGCGCAACATCCGCCAGGCCAACAACAAGCAGCGGCAGATCGACCGGATGGACACGGTCGACCGCCCCGTCCTCGAGCGGCGCAAGATCGCGCTCCAGCTGCGCCCGACGACCCGCGGCGGCCAGCGGGTGTTCTCGCTCCGCGAGGTCGGCGTCACCTTCGGCGAGGACACCGTGCTCGCCGGCGTCGACCTCGAGGTCGTGCACGGCGAGCGCGTCGGCGTCGTCGGACGCAACGGCGCCGGCAAGTCCGTTCTCCTGAAGACGCTCGTCGGCGAGATCGCACCGACCTCGGGCGAGGTCTGGGTCGGGCCGTCGATCTCGATCGGCTACCTCGCCCAGGAGCAGGACACGCTCGATCCCGCCTCGACGCCACTCGCGACCGTGCGTCGCGCGGTGCCCGTCTCCGAAGGCGATGCCGTCTCGCTGCTGATGAAGTTCCTGTTCCCGTACGAGCAGGTGCGCCGCGCGAACCGGCTCCTCTCCGGCGGCGAGCGCACACGACTGCAGCTGCTGCTGCTGATGGTCGCGCGACCGAACCTGCTCGTGCTCGACGAGCCGACGAACCATCTCGACATCGAGTCCGTCGAGGTGCTCGAGACCGCGATCGAGGAGTTCGGCGGCACGGTCGTCGCGATCTCCCATGATCGCTACTTCCTCGATCGGGTCGCCGACCGGATCGTCGAGGTCGACGGCGGCATCCAGGCGAGTGACGGCGGCTACTCCGCCTGGCTCGAGCGCCGGGCTGCCGCGACCGGTTGAGGTGACGATGCCGAAGAACCGCCTGCGCGACTGGGTTCGCTCCACCGAGCACGCCTCGCCGGAGGAGCAGTGGGTGCTGTTGTGCTTCCTCGCCGGCCGGAGCGTGACGGTCGACGAGGCCGAGCTCCACGCAGCGCTCCGTCGCTCGGAGCTTCTCCTCGCGGCCGGAGGCGATCCCCGTCGCCCGCTCGAGCTCTACGGCCGCGCCGTCACGGCGCTGGCCGAGGATCTCGACGATCCGATCCTGCGGGCCGAGCTGGCGGCCGGCCTCGAGGCACTCCAGCCCGAGATCGAAGGGCTCCGCGGCGCCACCGAGGCCCTGCGCCTCCTCGGCCGCGACGGCGATCTGGCCTGGCAGTGCTACGCCATGTCACTCCTCGCCGAGCATCTCGCCGACGAGGAGTGACACGCGGTCGCTGCTAGCTGCTGACGCCGGCGGCGGCCCGCGCGATCTTCAGATCGCCGCTGATCGTGCGCACGCGAAGCTCGCTCACGGGCGTGATCGAGTCGGTCGGCGGCGAATCCTCGAGCCCGAGCTCGGAGCTCATCGTGCCGCTCACCGAGCTGGCGTCGATGTAGAGGCGCTCGCCGGGCTTGATGCCGAGATCGACGTCGCCCGAGACGGCCTGAACCCGGATCCCGCCGCCACCCGCGGCGCGCACCTCGACGTCACCGGAGACCGTCGTCACGTCGAGCCCGGCCGCGGCGTCGTCCACGGACAGGTCACCGGAGACGAGATTGGCCGACAGCTCGCCGCCGCTCCGCCGAACGCGCACGTCGCCCGAGGCGGTTCGCACTTCGACCCTGCCCTCGATGTCGCCTGCCCGCACGTCGCCGCTCGCGGAGTTGACGCTGAGCCGGCGCGCGGCGTCGAGCGAGACGTCGCCGGACGCGGTCTTCACCTCGACCGCTCCGAGCGACCCTCGCGCTTCGAGATCGGCGGAGTCGGCACGGAGGTCGACGTCGGTTCCCGCGGGGCAGCGCACGTTCACGCCCACCCGCGGCCCGCGACCGACGATGAAGCCCGACTTGCGCTTCAGGTCGACGACCACCTGGTGCCCGCCGCCACGGTCGGTCATCTCGACCCTGGCCTCCTCGATCGCCTGCCGCGTGACGTCGTTGTCGCGTAGGGCCACGAGCTCGATCTCGACGCGCGGGGCGTCGACGGTCTCGATCGTCGACCTCGCCGCCGCTGAGCGACACGCGCAGGGCGACCTGGCCGGGAGTCTCGAAGACGGTCATGCCGACCCCTCCGGGCGCTGGGGCTGTGGCCGGCGGACGACGCGGACGCCGTCGGGGCGGTGGCGGGGCGGGCGGGAGCTCGCCGACGTTGGGAAGCTCGACGCTGCCGAAGAATGTGTGATGAACGCTCATGGTGGTCCTTTCCGAGGCGCTTTGGCCTCTAGCTCTGGGCGTAGCCTTGAAGTCGCTTGCCGCTGCGCGTCCTGTCGCGCCGCGGCTCGAGGGCACGGGACAGTGCACGCACGATCCACGCGTTGGTCGAGACGCCTTCGCTGCTCGAGACGGCCTCGATCTGCACCTTGAGCCCCTCCGGGAGCCGGAGCGTGATGCGGGCGCTGAGATCGTCGCCGGGGGTCGGTGCGCTCTCGGCCTCGTCGGAGCGGTCGTCGACGACGACGAGGTCGGGGTTGCGCCCGGCCAGCCGCACCTCGACGTGACCGGACGGAGAGCTGGGCGTTGAGCGCCAGCGACGCGTCCGTGAGAACGTCGAGGAGGCGAAGCTGGAGCGATGCGGAGACGGCGGCTGCGAGGCGCTCGCCCGCCGCAGCCGTCGCCTCGTCGCCGAGCGCGGCGGCCGCCGCGAGGTCGGCCTGGATTGCGTGAACGTGCCGGTCGATGTCCATGCGAGCAAGTATGACATCAAAATGATGTCTGTCAAGTGCGAATTGGAAGTCAGTGCGACGTCTCAACTGACGGTGCTGATAGAGTGCGCTGCTCCAACCGCCTCGGAGCCTCGCTTCGGGCGGTGTGTTGCTCGCCGACTGTGTTCGCCAGCTGCTTTGTGGCAACCAGGCCGGAGTGACAGCTCGTGTCCCGCCAACTGCGTGGCCTGCCACGCCCGCACCTAGGAGCCCGACCCGCGCGTGCAGCACGTCGATCCGCCCGATCTGAAGCTCTGGCCGACCCTGCGCCACCTCTTCCCGCTCTGGCGGGCCCAGTGGCGGCTGGTCACGATCGGGCTCACGTGCGCGCTCGATCTTCACGGGGCTGTCGCTCGCGATCCCGATCCTCGTCCAGCAGCACGATCGACAACGCGATCGACGGCGGCGACACGTCACTGCTGCTGCCGTACCTCGCGCTGATCACCGTGCTCGCGGCGATCCGCTTCGGCGTCAACTTCACCCGCCGCTACGCCACGGCGCGGGTCGGGATCGCGATCGAGGCGCGCCTGCGCGGGATGATGTACGACGCGTATCTCCGCTTCCCGCGGGCCTTCTACGACCGGCACGCGACCGGCGAGGTCATCTCACGCGCCACGAACGACATCTACCCGGTGCGCTACTTCATCGGCTGGGGCGTCGTGCAGGCGATCCAGAGCGTGATGATGCTGATCGGCGCCTCGATCGTGCTCCTCTCGGTCAACGCCAGGCTGACGCTGTTCGCCGCCCTCGCGATGCCGCCCGTCGCGATCCTGACCTACGTCTTCGCGCACAAGGTCTTCCCGATCTCGCGCGTCGTGCAGGCGAAGAAGGGTCACCTGACGGAGGCGACGGACGAGGCGGTCGTCGGGATCGAGATGGTGCAGGCCTTCGGCCGCGAGGACGACGTGCGCGAGCGCTTCACGGGCCGCGCCGAGGCCGTCCGGGCCGAGACGATGCGTCAGGCGGGCATCGAGGCGCGCTTCCTGCCGGGCTTGATCTTCCTGCCGTCGCTCGCGATCGCGGCCGTCCTCTTCTTCGGGGGCCGCGAGGCGATCGAGGGCAATCTGACGATCGGGCAGTTCACGCTCTTCATCACGCTGCTGTTGCAGCTCGTCTGGCCGCTCGAGGCGCTCGGCTGGATCATCAACCTCGGGCAGCGGGCAACCGCCGCCGCCTCGCGCTCCTTCGCCTGGCTCGACTCGATCGAGCCGCTGCCCGAGCCTGCCCAGCCCGCGCATCTCCCCGCCGGCCCGCTGACGATCCGGATGGAGGGCGTCCACTTCAGCTACGGCGTCGGCAGCGAGGTGCTGTCTGGCGTCGATCTCGAGGTCGCGCCGGGCGAGATCGTTGCCGTCTGCGGCTCCACGGGCGCCGGCAAGACATCGCTCCTCAACCTTCTGCCCCGCTTCTACGACCCCACCGCCGGGCGCGTGCTGATCGGTGGCGTCGACAGCCGCGATCTCGCGCTCGCCGAGCTGCGCAGCTCCGTCGCGCTCGTCACGCAGAAGCCGGTTCTCTTCTCGATGCCGCTCCGGGACAACCTCCTCGCCGCACGGCCCGACGCCGACTGGGTCGAGGTGCTCGCGGCCTGCGAGACGGCCGGCGTCGCCGCGTTCGTCGACGGGCTGCCGAACGGGTACGACACGCTGATCGGTGAGCGCGGCGTCAACCTCTCGGGCGGACAGCGCCAACGCGTCGCGCTCGCCCGCGCCCTGATCGCAGAGTCTCGCGTGATCGTCCTCGACGACCCGATGTCGGCCGTCGACACGGAGACCGAGCGCCACCTCATCGCCACCCTGCGGCCGGCCGTCGCGGGACGCACCGTCCTGATCGCCGGCCAGCGGCTCTCGACGATCCTCGTCGCGGATCGCGCCGTCGTCCTGCGCGACGGCCGCATCGTCGAGAACGGCCTGCCCCAGGACCTGATCCGCCTCGGCGGTGCCTTCACCGAGCTCTTTGGAGACGAAGCTCTTGCAGCCTGAGAAGTACACCGGCCTGTCACGGCTCGGGCGCTACACCGTCGGCCGCCGCCGCCGGATCAGCCTGATCATGCTGATCGCGGCGGTCTCTGCCGCCGCGCCCGTGCTCGGCTGGGCGATCGTCGGCGACGCGATCGACAACGGCATCAAGGCCTCCAACGAGACGCGCCTCACCGTCGACGTGGTGCTCTACATCGCCGTCGGAGCGACGGCCTGGATTCTCGGCACGACGACGTGGCTGATGCTGGCCGGCGTCGGCCAGCAGATCGTGCTCGACCTGCGCCGCGACCTCTTCGACCACCTCACCTCGCTCTCGCTCCGCTACTTCTCGCAGCAGAAAGCGGGCTGGATCATCGCCCGCCTGACGAGCGACGTCGATGCGATCTCGGACGTCCTCAACCAGGGGCTGACGACTCTCGTCGTCAACTCGCTCACGCTCCTCGCGGCGATCGGCGGCCTGTTCCTGCTCGACTGGCGCCTCGGCGTCGTGGCGCTGATCGTGCTGCCGCCCGGGATCGTCGTCACCCGCTGGTTCCAGACGGCCTCGCACACCGCGTTCGCCGACGTGCGGACGCGGATCGCGGCCGTGACCGCCCAGCTGGCCGAGTCGGTCGCGGGCATGGCCGTCGTCCAGGCGTTCAGCCGCGAGCGGGCGTTCCAGCGCGAGTTCGGCGACCTCAACGAGGAGAACCGGATCTCGAACGTCCACGCGCAGAAGCTCTCGTCGATCTTCTTCCCGGCGATCGAGTTCCTCGGCGTGATCGCGACGGTCGTCGTGCTCTTCGCCGGCGCCAAGCTGATCGACAGCGGCTCGCTCGAGATCGGGACGCTGATCGCGGCGATCGGCATGCTGCAGCTCGTCTTCCAGCCGCTCCAGGAGCTCTCGGAGCTCTACGGGCAGGTGCAGGCGGCGAGCGCGGCGATGACGAAGATCTCGACCGTGCTCGACGCCGAGCAGGACATCACCGACAAGCCCGGGGCGCCCGAGATCGGTCACATCGCGGGCCACCTCCAGCTCGACAACGTCGTCTTCGCCTACGGCGAGGAGCCGGTCATCCACGGCATCTCGATCGACGTGCCGGAGGGCGGCTGCATCGCGCTCGTCGGCGAGTCAGGCGGCGGCAAGTCGACGACCGCGAAGCTGATCGCGCGCTTCTACGACCCGCTCGAGGGTGCGGTGCGGATCGACGGCACCGATCTCCGCGACGTGCAGCTGCGGTCGATCCGCCGCCAGCTCGGCGTCGTCCTCCAGGATCCGTTCCTGTTCAGCGGCACGATCGCCGACAACATCCGCTTCGGCCGGCCCGAGGCGACCGACGAGGAGGTCGCCGCCGCCGCGCACGCGATCGGCGTCGACCGGATCACGTCCCGCTTCGAGGACGGCCTCGACCACGTCGTCCGCGAGGGCGGCTCGGGCCTCTCGGCCGGCGAGCGCCAGCTCATCTCGATCGCGCGGGCGCTGCTCGCCGACCCACGGATCCTGATCCTCGACGAGGCAACGTCGAACATCGACCGCCCGAGCGAGATCCTGATCGAGCAGGCGTTCGACACGCTGCTCGAGGGCCGGACGTCGGTGATCATCGCCCACCGTCTCGCCACGGTGCGCCGCGCGGACGAGATCCTCGTGATCGAGAAGGGCCTCGTGACGCAACGCGGCACCGAGGCAGAGCTCCTCGCCGAGGACGGCCCGTTCCGCCGGCTCTCGCAGACGCTGCACGGCACGCCGGTGCAGGACGTCGCCTAGCCTCGCCGCGCTAGGTCAGCACCCAGACGTCGTCGCGCAGGATCGGCGTCGCGCCGCCGTCGCGATCGAGGCCGTCGACGTCCACCTCGGGGCCGCCGATCATGAAGTCCGTGTGCACCTGCGACGTGTTGACGCCGAGTGCGAGCAGCTCGTCCGTCGAGAGCCCGTCGGTCCCGTCGACGGCCATCGGCAGGCCCGTGCCGTAGGCGATGTGACAGGTCGCGTTCTCGTCGAAGAGCGTGTTCTGGAAGACGAGGCCGGTCTTGCCGACCGCCGAGCTCCCGTCGACGAGCGCCACCTCGCCGAGGTAGGCGGCCTGCGGATCTGCCTCGAGCTGGCTGCGGACGAGACCGGCACCGGTGGAGGCGGAGACGTCGACGACCTTGCCGTCCTTGAACCTCAGCTCGAGATCGCGAACGACCGACCCGACCGCGGCCAGCGGCATCGTCGCCCGCACGGTCCCCTCGGTCCGCCGCCAGTCCGGCGAGGTGAAGACTTCTTCGGTCGGCAGGTTGGGGATGTGCTCGATCCCGTCGACCGTCGTGAAGGCGGCGCACATCCAGCGCGAGACCGGCATCAGTCCGACGAAGAGCTCGGTCCCCGGCCCCCGAAAGCGAACTGCATCGAAGCGCCGCTCGTTGAGCTGCGCCGACCGCGCCTTGAGATTGGCGTCGTGCTGCGCGCCAGGCGGCCACGGGATCGGCGGCGTCGAGCCGCGTTGCCGAGCCGACCGCTTCCCAGAGCCGCTCGAGGTCGGGCTCGCCGAAGACGCTGGTCGCCCAACCGACGTTCGGCGAGGCGACGATCGCCCAGTTGATCAGCCGCTCGGCGACGAGGGGCCGGTAGAGCGCGTTCAGGTCACGCGGCTCCGACTTGCCGACGAGCACGGGATCGAGGTCGGAGAAGAGCTCGGGCTCGGCGTCGCCGGTGAGCTGGATCAGGGCAGGCTGGCTCTCGCGCCAGGAGCGGACCCAGGCGAGCTGGTGCTCGGGAGACTTGTCCAGCATGTCCTCCGGCCCGAGCTCGATTGCTGCGCGGCGCACGTGCGCATCCGCGTAGCGGACGACGACGCGACTGGCACCCGCCTTGTAGGCCTCGCGCACGATCGCGCGCGCCGTCGGCGACGTGCTCGACCTGGCAGAGGATCGCCACCTCCTGGCCGGGCTGCACGTTCGCGCCGACGCGAACCGCCAGCTCGGCGTACCGTCGCAGCCGCTCGTCGGAGGCGAGCGGCGAGGTGGCCTCGGCGGTCATCGGGGCGAGCTTAGAGGTTTTCACCCTGTCGACCTGCGCAGATTCACACCGTGGCATGCAGCTGCTCGCCGGGTTGGCCGGCGGTCACATCGCGTGTGCGCGGGCTACTCGCCCCAGTCGAAGTCGCGCGAACGGCCCCAGAGGTCGCCGTCGAGTGCAGGCCCCTCGGGGACAGCGGTCTCGGCAGTGTCCTCTCCCGGCCACGGCAACGCCAGGGAGTGCAGTTCGATAGCGGGCTCGCCGTCGAGGGTTTCCTCGATCCGGGCCTGCTCTTCCGACTTGAACAGCGGATGATTCTCGAACGGATCCTCGATCTGATAGTGGTCGAGCGGCATGTTGCCGTCGAGCTCAGCGTTCTGCTTCTTCAGCTCGAGATGATCCTGGATGACGCTTGCAAAAGGTGATGCTACGAGTTCTGTGGCGGTCTCAACCGGCATAGAGCCTCCTGGCTCGGGGACGTGATCAGACGCCACAGGATCTGACGCCTCGTGAATCTTAACCCACATCGGCGACGCGGCTGTCAAGTAAATGCCCCTACGGGGGATTGAGTGGATGTGTCACCATGGGGGGCGATGCCTCCATTGCTGCCCCGAAACCCCATGGCTGCAGGCCTTGCCGCCTACGGCCTGTGGCGCAAGCTGACGCCCGCCCAGCGGCGCCTGCTGCTCGATGCGGCACGGCCCACGGCCCCAAGGTGGCCGCAGCGGCGCGTACGCACGGCCCGAAAGTTGCGGCAGCCGCCGCAGCCGTGGCCACGTCTCGACGCAAGCGCTAGCGCGTCTACGTCAGACCGCGGGAGCGACGCCGAGCGCCGCCCGGACGATGCGGTCCTGCTCGATCTGGTGCGCCGTCGGATAGCCCTCGCTCGGCGAGGCGCGCCACGTGCGGCCGATGTAGGTGACGCCGGCGACCGACGAGCTGGAGCGCGCGGCGTCGTCGAGCCGATGGCTGATCGAGCGCCAGGCGCCCATGTTCTGCGGCTCTTCCTGCGCCCAGACGATCTCCTCGAGGTTCGGCAACGACGCGATCAGCTCGGCGAGCTGCCTCGACCGGGAACGGATAGAGCTGCTCCAGCCGGGCCACGGCGACGTCGGTCGCGCCCGGCCGCGCATCGTGGCCGACGATGTCGTAGTAGACCTTCCCGCTGCAGAGCACGAGCCGGCGCACGTCGGAGCCGGCGGTCGGGTCGGGGATCACGGGCTGGAACGCGCCGGTCGAGAGCTCCTCGATCGTCGAGGCGGCGTTCTTGAGTCGCAGCAGGCCCTTCGGCGTCATCACGACGAGCGGCCGCGCCGTTGCGTCGAGCGCCTGGCGGCGAAGAAGGTGGAAGAACTGGGCCGCGGTCGTGCAGTTGGCGATCCGGATGTTGTCCTGGGCGCCCTGCTGCAGGAACCGCTCGAGGCGGGCGCTCGAGTGCTCGGGCCCGTTGCCCTCGTAGCCGTGCGGGAGGAGCAGCGTCAGCCGCGAGGTCTGGCCCCACTTCGAGCGCCCGGCGACGAGGAACTGGTCGATCACGATCTGGGCGCCGTTGACGAAGTCGCCGAACTGCGCCTCCCAGAGCACGAGCGCGTCCGGCGCGGCGACCGAGTAGCCGTACTCGAACCCGAGGGCCGCGTACTCGGAGAGCGGTGAGTTGTAGACCTCGAACGACGCGTTCGCCGCCGGAAGGTGCTGGATCGGCGCGTACGTCTCGCCGGTGTACGGATCGTGGAAGACGAGGTGGCGATGGGCGAAGGTGCCGCGCTCGGCGTCCTGGCCGGAGAGCCGGACCGGGATCCCGTCCTCGAGCAGCGTCGCGTACGCGAGCGCCTCGCCCTGGCCCCAGTCGATCCCGCCCTCCGAGATCGTCTCGTAGCGGCGCTCGAGCTGCTTGGCCAGCTTCGCGTTGATCGTGAACGCATCCGGCACGGCGAGGAGCTGCTCGTTCAGCACCCGCAGCCGGTCGGCGGCGACGGCCGTGACGACCGCGTCGCCCGTCGTCGCAGGCCCGACGGGATCGGGCGCGACCGCCGGAGGAGGCGTCGTCGTGCCGATGGCCTTCCGCAGCTGCTCGTGAGCCGAGCGCAGCGTCGCCGGTGACCTCGGCCACGAGCGCCTCTGCCTCGTCGGCCTTGATCGCGCCCTCGTCGACGAGTCGGGCGGCATAGACGGCCCGCACCGTCGGCTGCCGCTGGATCCGCTCGACCATCAGCGGCTGCGTGTACGACGCGTCGTCCTGCTCGTTGTGGCCGAAGCGCCGGTAGCCGACGAGGTCGATCACGAAGTCGTGGCCGAACTCGGTCCGGTACGCGAGCGCGAGCCGCACGGCCGAGAGCGCCGCCTCGGGATCGTCGGCGTTGACGTGGACGATCGGCACGTCGAAGCCCTTGGCCAGGTCGCTCGAGTAGCGGGTCGAGCGGCTCTCGGTCGGATCGGTCGTGTAGCCGACCTGGTTGTTCGTGATCAGGTGGAGCGTGCCGCCCGTCGCAGTAGCCCTCGAGCGACTGCAGGTTCAGCGTCTCGGCGACGACGCCCTGACCCGGGAACGCTGCATCGCCGTGGATCAGGACGGGCAGCGCGACCGACGGGTCGTGGATGCCGGCACCGCCGGAGCGGTCGGTCTGCTCGGCCCGGGCGCGGCCCTCGACGACCGGGTCGGCCGCCTCGAGGTGGCTCGGGTTGGGGACGATCGTGACGTCGATCTCGCCCGCCGGCGTGACGCGCGTGCCCGACGCCGGGAGGTGGTACTTGACGTCTCCCGTGCCGCCTTCGGGATCGACGACGAGCGCGTCGAGCGAGCGCTCGCCCTCGAACTCGCGCAGGATCGACTGATACGAGCGGCCGACCGTGTGCACGAGCGCGTTGAGCCGGCCGCGGTGCGCCATCCCGATCACGACCTCGTGTGCGCCTCCGGCGGCAGCGAGCCCGATCGTCTCGTCGAGCATCGGCACGAGCGACTCGAGGCCCTCGAGCGAGAACTGCTTCTGCCCGAGGAACGACCGGCGCAGGTACTGCTCGAAGCCCTCGGCCTCGGAGAGCCGGTGCAGGAGCGCCTTGCGCTCGTCGGCCTCGAGCGGCTGCCGGAAGCGGCCCGATTCGATCGCCTGCCGCAGCCAGACGCGCTCGGCGTGATCGGAGATGTGCTCGATCTCGTAGGCGATCGAGCCGGTGTAGACGGCGCGGAGGAGCGGCAGCGCCTCGAGCAGCGTGTCGCCCTCGACGTAGAGGCGGAGCAAGCGAGGCCGGGATCCGCGCCTGCAGCTCGGGCGTCAGCGACGGGACGAGGCGCGACTCGTCGAGCGCCGGGATCGCCCATCGGCTCGGAGCCGAGCGGGTCGAGCCGGGCCGCGAGGTGCCCGTGCATCCGGTAGGCCTTGACGAGGGCCATCGCGGCGGCGACGCCGCCGAGGAGGATCTCGTCGACCGCGGGGCTTGCGTCTGCGAGCGGCGGCTCGGGCTCGGCGGCGGCTGGCAGCGCGGCGCGGCGGCGGGCACCGCTGCAGACGCGGGCTCGGCGGCGGGCGGAGTGGCGGTGGCCGCGGCAGGGGCAGGAGCAGGCGTCGGAGCAGGCTAGCAGCGGCGCGGAGCAGTCGCAGCCGCAGCCCCGTTCGTCGCCGTCCCGTTGCAGCAGGCCGGCGAGGCCCGGCAGCGAGCCCGTGAACGCAGCCGGATCGCGCTCGAACAGGTCACGCCACTCCTGCGACACGCTGGCGGGCGCGTCGAGATAGGCCTCGAGCATCTGGGCGACGTACCCCGCGTTCAACCCGCTCAGGTCAGCTCCACTCATGCGATGTGTTGTACCGGTCGCGGCATGCACCGAGCGGCTCGATCCGCCCCGCGTCCCTAGATCAGTGGATTCTCGGTCAACACAGCGAGCGTCATCCCGACGACCCACGCCAGCATCGCGAAGAGGACGGCCTTGAGCGCGAGCGACTGGTAGCGGCGCGCTGAGCCGCGCCGAGACGAGCGCAAGGATGATCGCGACGAAGCCGGTGCGGGCCGGCCGGGCGTCGACCTCGAGGATCAGGCCGAGCCCCATCGCGAACAGCGAGAGCACGATCGAGGCGACTGCGAGGAAGCCGGCGACCACGTCGGCCGAGGTGTGGCGGCTATCCGCAGGAGCGTCGACCGACGTCATGCGCGCACTCCATCTCTGCCACGGGCCGGACTCCGAGGTGACGCGGAGCCGCCGCCGAGCCCGGGTGCGTGCGGACGCAGCGGCCTGCGCTGGCCGTCACGGTGCCGCCGGGGCGATCCGCCTGGCGGCGGCGTGTCTGCCACGACTCCGACCTCGTCCGTCGGGCGGCGCCGGCTCGGACTTGATCGCCCACCAGAGACGACGCAGACGTAGACGAGGGGAATTTTGAGAATCAGCAGCATGAAAACGATCTCCCAGACCATTGGGGTCCTCAGTCTACGCGATCCGCCCCACGGACGGCACGGTGCCGAATCAGCTGCGCCGCGGCGAGATTCGCGACGCCGCCGGCGAGGGCGAGCGCGAGGATGCCGGGGCCGAAGGTGGTCACCGTGGTCGCCCCCTCGAGCGTGACGGACACGAAGCGCAGTGGACCGACTCCGATGTCGATCGTCGTACCGCCTGCCTGAGCCGCGACGGCGAGCGCCGCAGCGACCGCGTACCCGACGATGCCGAGAGCCAGCGATCCCGAGCACGAACGCCTTCAGAGCCCACATGCGACCCTCCCGTCCCCGCCGACGACCGTCAGCGCCAGTGCGTGCGCGGCCAGCGGGCACCCGGCGATCGCGGCGGCCGGGACTCGTCGCGAGCACTCCACCGAGGACGAGAGCGAGACCGAGTGCCGCGACGGCCAGCGGCCCACCCAGAGCGACGGCTGTTCGTCGCCGAGGCGCGACGGTCGCATGAAGGACGCGTGTCCTCGCCCCGCGCACGACGAGCGCGCTCGGGACACCTCGCAGAAGCGCCGCATGCGCCGCCTCGTGCAGCCCGAGACCAATACCTGTGGCGAGCCCGGCGAGCAGCGGGGTCGACCAGCCCGGCGCCGAGGTTCAGCGCAACGTGAACCGCGAGGACGGTCGCGATGGCCGCGACCAGGGCCACGCGCGGCAGCACCGCCATGAAGGTGCTCGCAGAGCGCATGCGCGACCGTGCGGGTGTCGATCGCCCGTCGGCGCGTGATCGGCGCCGGCACGGCTCCGGCCGGTGCGAGTCGCGCGGCGAGCCGCAGCCACTCGACGAGCTGCCGGAGGCTCGAGGCCGTACGCTCGACGTTCACGAGCGCGAGGTGGTTGAGCTGCCAGACGAATCGCAACACGTCGCCTCGCGCCTCCGGGGCCGAGAGCGAGAACGCATCCGCCAGCTCGCCCGCGACCTCTCCGAGCGGGCGGCCGGAGCGCTGCGAGCACGAATGCTCCGCTCGCGTTCAACGGCCACTCGTGCCCACGTACTACGTCACGCAGCAACTCCTGCCGGATCTCGACGCCGGGAGCGAGCGTGACGCTGTCCGTTGCGGCGATCATCGGCCCGGCGCCCCGAGCCGCCGGTCGAGCGCGGCGAGTTCGCCGCGAGAAGGCTCACGACGCAGATCACGACCACGATGACCGGGTCGGGAACACCGAGCGCAACGAGTCGCGGGGCGACGAGCCCGACGACGAGCGACGCGGCGATCGCGATCGCCGCGAACGCGGCAATCGTCGTCATCTGATCGCCGGCTCCCGCGCTCGCGCCAGGGGACAACGGCACCCGCGAGCAGCGCCACGCCCGAGCCGACGACGACGAGCGCCCCGACGACGCCGACGATTCCCGCGCCCGCGCCCGAGGCCGCCAGCAGCAACACCGCCGACGACGGCGACCGGTACGGCGGCTGCCGACGGTGCCCGCGAGCGCGAACGACCGTGCGATCGCTCCGCTCCGGACAGGTGCACCGCGCCAGAGCCAGCGGCCGTCGTCGAGCACGCCCCCGACGACGAGTGGGCACAGGAGCGATCCGAGCAACGCCGTCGTCGTGCCGAGCAGGAACGGCGCCGGAGGAGGTGCGTCGGTGGCGGCAGCGAGCGCGGCGCCGGCGAGGCCGAAGAGCGGTCGCACCGAGCGGTCGCAAGCCTCAGATCACCCCTCCGCGCGAGCAGCACGACCGCCGCAATCGGCGCCGGCAGGCGCCGTCGAGCCGGAGCGTCCGACCGCTCGTCGTCGCGACCGCGGCTCGGCCGCGCGTGGCGGCGAGGAGCAACCCAGGCGGCAGCAAGCGCGACCCCGACGCGCACACGACACCGCGAGCGCGAGCCAGGGCGAGCCTTCATCGCGAAGCGCTGCGCGGTACGACCGCAAGCGGCCCGAGCGGGGCAGCTCCGAGAGCGAGCCCCACGGCGAGCCAGCCCAGCCCTCCGACCAGAACAGCCAGCGCGCGGCGGCGCTGCCCGCGACCGGCTCCGAGCGCTGCCTTCGGCGACGACAGCCCCGGCCGGAACGGCAGCGAGCGTCGCGGCGGCGAGCGCGAGACCCGGCGCCATGCCGCACGGGAAGCGCGCCTGCAAGGCCGACGCAGACCGCAACGAGCGACGGCACCACCACGATCGAGCCGGCAGTCACCGGAACGAGCACGAGCGCGATGACGGCGACGACCGCGCCCGGCAGGGCCGGCCGCGATCTGGTTCCCGAGCGCCGATCGCGCCGGTGCCGCGACCGCAAGCGTCGCGCCGGCAACGGCGGCCGCGAGCAGCGGCCCGAGCACGAGGCCGTCGGAGACGCCCGCCGTCGCGATGCTGTCCGCCACCTCGGCGCCGACAGCTCCGCCGAGCCGGAAGAGGACGAACGGCGCGGCGGCGACCACGAGCGCCATCGACGGCAGCAGGCAAGCGGCGCCGAGGCGGCGATGCCGCGCAGGCGGCGCAGGTGGCACCGCGCCACCGCCTCACAGAGCGTCGAACGCATCTCTGACCCTTTCGCGAAGCGCCCGGTCGCCGAGCGCCGTGAGGAAGACCTCCTCGAGCGAGGAGGCGCCGTGCCGCGCCCGCAACGCGCCCGGCTCGCCGCGGTCGATCACGACGCCGCGATGGAGCAACACGATCTCGTGGCAGGCGGTGCCGGCGAAGTGCAGATCCTGGGTGGCGAGCAGGACGCCGCAGCCTCGCGCCGCCAGCGTCGCAACGGCCTCGCTGAGGACGACGATCGCCTCCGGGTCGAGCGTGGCGGTCGCCTCGTCGACGAGGATCAACGGTGGCGCCAGCGAGAGGGCCGCAACCGCGCTCGCCTGCCGCCGCAGGCCGCGGGAGAGCGTCCCGAGCCGCTGGCCGCGCCGGCTCGTCGAGACCGAACGCCGTCACGAGCACCTCCGCCCGGGCGGTGGCCCGCTCGCCGGCGCCCCAGAGGGCGTGGACGAGCGAGACGAGCTCCATCACGCTGAGCTCGTCGAAGCCGGTCGGCTCGTCCGGAACGAGCACCGACGCAGCACGAGCGGCGCGCGACCCGGCCGGGCTGCCCGGCGACGATGATCGTCCCGGCGTCGACGGAGAGCAGGCCGGCGGCCGCGTGGAGCAGCGTCGTCTTGCCGGAGCCGTTCGGGCCGACGAGCCCGACGACGGCACCAGCACGCACGTCGAGGTCGACGCCGTCGAGGGCGGCAAGGCCGCCGAAGCGCTTGCCGACGCCCCGCGCCAGGAGCGGTGCCGGCGGAGCCGGCGGGAGGACGGCTCGCAGCCGCCCTCCCGCCCGTCATCGAGCTAGCGGCTGCGACAGACAACCTTGAACCCCGTCCAGCCGAACGAGATCTCGCCGTCACCGCCGTTGTGGCGGCACCAGGCCACGTATGCGAGTGCCACCGCGTAGGCGAACCCGACGACGACGATCCACCAGACGACGTCCTCGGACTCCGCCAACTCGCCGGTGTAGGCGAGCGCCGGGGCCGAATACGACGGATCCGCGAGGGCGAGTGCTGTGCCCATGTTCCCTCCTTTGGGTTTATTGCCAATACGTTTGAGGGTAGGAGGGCAACGCGCGCGGGTGTGCGTCGGCTTTGTGCCGAATGTGTGACCGTTGCGCCTCACTTACAGACCCCTCACAGCACCTCGGTACCGTTCATCGCCGAACTCATCTCCCCAAGGAGGAAAGCCTGTGCGTCAAATTCCGATCATCGCCGCGATTCTCGTTGCGGCAGTTCTCGCTCCCGTCGCCGCATCCGCAGACCGGATGTGGATCGGTTTCCACGACGATCCCGTACTCCGCTACGACGGCGGAGAAGGCGAGCGACATGGAGGTTGCCACCAAGACGAACAAGGCGACGATCCTGCGGACGCTCGTGACGTGGGCCAACATCGCGCCGACCAAGCCGGCGAATGCGGCCAACTCCGAACGATCCCGCGTACAACTTCAACGACCTCGACGACTTCGTCCGCAACGCGCAGTCGCAGGACGCCGAGGTGTTGATGACGGTCTGGGGAACGCCGAAGTGGGCGAACGGCAACAAGACGCCCAACTTCCTTCCCACGTCGATGAGCAGCTTCCAGAACTTCACGAAGGCGCTCGCCATCTCGCTACTCCGGCCGCACGCCGGGCCTGCCGTTCGTGCGGTTCTACGGGATCTGGAACGAGTCGAACCTCGGCCAGTTCCTGTCGCCGCAGTTCAACTCGAGCGGCAAGATCGTGAGCCCCGCGGCATACGCGAAGCTCGCGGCGGCGGGCTACGCCGGCATCAAGGCGGGCAGCCCCAAGGCGCTCGTCGCGATCGGCGAGACCTCCTCGAACGGCCGCAACAGTCCGCAAGGTCGGCTCGAGCGACTCGGTTCGGCCGGGCACGTTCGCGGAGGGCGTCGCCAAGGCGAACAAGAAGCTCAAGTTCGACGCGTGGGCCCATCACCCGTACCCCGTGCCGGTGAACGGGAAGCCGACGCAGAAGGTGCTGTGGCCGAACGTCGCCCTCACCTCGCTGCCGCGCTTCGAGACGTCGATCGACAAGTGGTTCGGCCGGAAGAACATCCCGGTCTGGATCACCGAGTACGGGAACGAGACGAAGCCGGGTGAGCCGACGGGCGTCACCGAGGCGCAGCAGGCGTCGTACGTGACGCAGGCGATCGCCATCGCGAAGAAGGACAAGCGCGTGCCGATGTTCATCTGGTTCGTGATGAAGGACTCGACCGGCAGCCTCTGGCAGAGCGGTGTCTACCGGAAGGACGGCGCGGCCAAGCCTGCGCGGGCGAAGTTCGCCGCCGCGGCCGGCCCGCTGAACGCCGTCAACACCAAGCTGAGCGTCAAGGGCGGCACGAAGAACCCGTCCGTGACGGTGTACCTGCGGTCGTTCTGCGTCAACAACGCCGTCGGGGCGAAGATCGGGATCACGTCGAAGACGACGCTGGGCGGCGAAGCTCGTGGCGTATCACGCAGCCGCAGACGACAGCTCGCGATCGACTGCACCGTGGCCTACAAGGTGACCGGTCTCACGGTCGCCAAGGGCAAGACCTACACGGTCAAGATCGAGGCGAACACGAAGAACGGTGACGTGCTGAACCGCACGACCACGATCGTCGGGGTCTAGGGCTCCGGACGGAAATCGCAGCGGCTCCCGGGCAAGGTGGATCACACCTCGCCCGGGAGCCGTTCGTGCGTCAGTGCCTCGACAAGGGCGATCGCGTCGTCGCGGACGGTGAGGATCTCGCCGTGTGCGGCCGGGATGAATCCGGCGGATCGTGCGCCCTCGACGAACGCGAGAAGCTCGTCGAAGTACCCCGCCACGTTGACGATCCCGATCGGCTTCGCGTGGAGACCGAGCTGGGCCCACGTGACCGACTCCATCAGCTCGTCCAGCGTCCCGAATCCGCCGGGCAGGACGATGAACCCGTCCGAGAGCTCGTGCATCAGCGCCTTGCGCTCGTGCAGCGACTCGACGACGTGGAGCTCGGTGAGACCGCGGTGCGCGACCTCTCGCTCTTCCAGGAAACGCGGGATGATCCCGACCACGCTTCCGCCCGCAGCGAGGGTCGCGTCGGCGACGACGCCCATCAGGCCGACCTTGCCGCCACCGGTGACGAGCTCGATCGACCGCGCCGCGAGCGCTCGCCCGAGGTCGGCCGCCGCGGCCGCGTAGCGGGGATCATTCCCCGCCGAGGCACCACAGAAGACGCAGACGCGACGCATGCGTCCAGCGTAGATGCGGCGGCCGCGCGGGTCTAGCCGAACTGCTCGACCCGCACGGTCCAGCTGACGCTGCCCTGCGGGTGCACGTGCACGCGATAGGTGCCGGCACCGCTCAGCGGCGCCACCTCGTCCGAGCCGACGGAGTCGAGCGAGATGCTTCCTGCCCCCGTCCCCTCCCATGACACGGCGGCCGAGCCCGAGCCGAAGATCAGGTACCGCGGATGCAGGTCGACGACGATCCGCCACTTGCCCTGCGGGGCGGTGACCTCGATGTCGTCCGAGTCGTAGGAGCCGCTGCCGCTCTGCGACCAGGTCGTCCCCCACTCGGGCGCACGCGCCACCGTCAGCGTCACCGTCGACCCGAGCACGGCACGCGTGCCGGGACCGGGTGCCTGGCGCAGGACCGAGCCGGCCGGGGCGGTCTCCGAGCCCTCCTCGACGACGCTCGTGTCGAAGCTCCCGTCGAGCCGGGCGACGGCGTCGTCGACATCGACTCCGCGCACGTCCGGCACCGACGCCCGCGGAGGGCCGCTCGAGACGACGATCCCGATCGGCCCTGGCCTCGTCGCCTCGTCGCCGCCGGCGACGTCGCTCGAGATGACACGGCCGGCAGGGATCTCCCACGATTCCTCGGCTCGGACGCTGACCGCGAACCCGGCGCGGCGCAGCGCTGCCGTGGCCTCGCCCCTGGACGATCCCTCGAGATCGGGCACCTCGGCGCGTGCCGTGCCCAGGCTGACGCGGAGCACGAGGTCGAGATCCGTCCGCTCGACATGGGTCAGAGGCGCAGGCGATTGCGTGAGCACGCGCCCCGCGGGCACCGACTCCGAGTACGAGCGGCTGCCGACCTGGAGCGGTGCGTCGGCCAGATCGACGTGAGCAGCCTTCGGCGAGCGCCGTGCGCGCCTGCGGCACGGTCATGCCCGTGACCTTCGGCACCTCGACGACGCGGTCGGCGTTCGCGATCGTCGCCCCGACAAAGGCAAGCGCGGCCGCGGCCGCGATGGCGACCGCCACGAGAGCCATCCGACGGCCACGGCGACGCTTCCGGGCCGGGTGGCGGCGCGGGGGCTCGAGCGCGGCCGTCGTGAGCGGTTCGGCAAAGACCGCCGTCGGCCGCTCGGCCGCCTCGATCGTGTCGACGACCGCGGACTGGATCGCCGGCACGGCGGCTCCGAGAAGCTCCCCGACCGCGACGGCGCTCGGCCGATCCGCGGGATCCGGCGAGAGCAGGGCGTCGACGAGCGCCGCCGCCTCCGGCGGTGCGTCCGGCACGTAGGAGAGCAGCGACGGCGCCGTCTCGTGCGCGCGCCGGAGCCCGACAGCCAGCCGGTCGTCGCCCTCGAACGGGGTGCGCCCCGACAGCAGCCAGAAGAGCAGGCAGCCGAGCGCGTACATGTCGGTGGCGGTCTCGCTGTCCGCGCCCCGGGCCTGCTCGGGCGACCAGTACTCCGGGGTCCCGAGCAACATGCCCTGGGTCGTGACGCTGGTCGTCGAGCGGGCGATCCGCGCGAGGCCGAAGTCGGAGACGACGACGCGGCCGGTGGCGCGCTCGATCAGGACGTTGCCGGGAGTGAGGTCGCGATGCACGATCCCGCGCGCATGGGCGTAGGCGAGCGCGGACGCAATCGGGAGCGCGATCTCGGCAGCCTGCGCCCAGCTGAACACGCGGTTGCGTGCGACGTCGCCGAGGTTCGCTCCCTCGACGAGCTCCATCACGAGAAACGGTGTCTCACCGTCCTCGCCGTAGTCGTAGAGGCGCACGATGTTCTCGTGCTCGAGGGGAGCGAGAACCCGCGCCTCGCGTGCGAATCGACGCCGAAGCTCGAGATCTTCGGCGATCCACGCGTGGAGCAGCTTGACCGCGACGTCACGGCGCAGGCGCCGGTCGCGGGCGCTCCAGACCGCGCCCATCCCACCTTTGCTGATGCGAGCGCGAAGCTCGTAGCGGCCGGCGATGAGGTCGGTCATATGTGTGAGGGCGGGCACGGCAGGGTTTCGCGCGGGCGCACTCGGGGCAAAATGTAGCTGTCGAGGCGTCTCCTGCAGTTGTAAGGAGAAGGAAAACTCCCGCTAACGGGGAATTCCATTAGCCGTCAAACCGTTATACACTGTGACGACATCGTTCCCGCCGAAAAGCGTTTGACGGTGCCGCGTGCAGCGGGCGCCGACAGTGAACGATGTAACGGACTCAACGAACCACTCAAGCGCTCCAGGCACGCGCGCGCACGACGACTACAAGAGCGAAAGGATTCACGCTGACCACCACGATCGACATCCCTGCAATTGACACTTTTCTCACCGACGCGCAGGAGCGCGGCCGTGTCGAGACCTCGGAGCTCGAGGCGCTTGCGCTCGAGCTCGACCTCGACGAGCCCGCCCTTGACGAGGTGCGCTCGGCGCTTGCCGATCGCGCAATCCCCGTCGATGCCGCCGATGATGCCGATGAGACCGACGCAGTCGCTGCTGCGGAGGAGGCTGCCTGGACCGCGGACACCTCGCAGGTCCTGACCGACTCGCTCCAGCTCTTCCTCCAGGACGTCGGCAAGCACAAGCTGCTGACGGCCGCCGAGGAGGTCGCGCTCGCGAAGCGCGTCGAGCGCGGCGACAAGACGGCGAAGGAGCGCATGATCAACGCGAACCTGCGCCTCGTCGTCTCGATCGCCAAGAAGTACCGCGGCCACGGCGTGCCGTTCCTCGACCTGATCCAGGACGGCGTGATCGGCCTCAACCGGGCCGTCGAGAAGTTCGACTGGCGCAAGGGCTACAAGTTCTCCACGTACGCCACCTGGTGGATTCGTCAGGCCTGCCAGCGCGCGATCTCCAACCAGGGCGCCACGATCCGCGTGCCGGTGCACGTGCAGGAGCGGCAGCAGAAGCTCGCCCGGGCGCGTCAGCGCCTCGAGGTGAAGCTCGAGCGCGAGCCGACGGTCGAGGAGCTTGCGAAGGAGACCGGCCTCAAGGAGTCGCACATCGAGGAGGCACTCTCGACGGCAGACGCCTCGGTCTCGCTCAACCAGTCGGTTGGCTCCGACGGTGACGGCGAGCTCGGCGACCTGTTCGCCGACCGCAGCGCGGTCGACCCGGCCGACGAGGCCGACGAGACCCTGCAGCGGCTCGAGGTTCGGCGCGCAGTCGAGGCTCTCCAGGAGCCCGACCGCCGCGTGCTCGAGCTCCGGTTCGGCTTCACCGGCGAGCAGTGGACGCTCGAGGCGATCGGCAAGGAGCTCGGCCTGACGCGCGAGCGCGTGCGCCAGATCGAGTCCCGGGCACTGACGCGTCTTCAGCACCAGCTGAAGGACGTCGTCCGCGCCGACGGCGCCGACGTCGTGCTCGCAGCGTAAGCACCGCCGCAAACGAATGACCGGAAGGGCCCGCACTGCGGGCCCTTCTGCGTTTCAGGGCGAGACGCGCCCTAGCCCGTGTTCCGCAGCGCCGCCGCGATCCCGGCGATCGAGCGCAGCAGCGGCCGCCGCGCTGCCTCGTCGCCGCCGCGCCAGGCGTGGAGCAGCTCGACCTGGATCGCGTTCATCGGATCGACGTACGGGTTGCGCAGGCGAATCGCCCGCTGGACGACCGGGTGCCGGTCGAGCAGCGTCGTCGGCCTCGACGATCGCGAGCACCGCGGCGACCGTCCGCGCGTGCTCCGCGCGAGAGCTCCTTCCAGAAGCGCTCCGGCTCGGCCGCGTCGGGCACGAGCGAGACGTAGGCCTCGGCGATCTCGAAGCTCGACTTCGCGAGCGTCATCTCGAGGTTCTCGAGCAGCGCCCGGAAGAACGGCCACTCGGCGTAGAGGCGGCGGAGCCAGGCGAGCCGCTCGCCTTCGAGCCCGTAGGCGTGAAGCGCCGCGCCGCAGCCGTACCACGCCGGCAGCAGGCAGCGGTTCTGCGTCCAGGCGAACACCCACGGGATCGCCCGCAGCGCCTGGAGCTCGCCGGTCGCCGCGGCCTCGGGCCGGGAGGCCGGCCGCGAGCCGATCTCGAGCAGCGCCAGCTCGTCGATCGGGCGTGAAGCTGCGGAAGAAGGCCGGGAACGCCGGGTCGTCCCAGACGAGGCCCCGGTAGGTCGCCTGCGCGACGCCCGGCGAGCTCGTCCATCGTGTCGCGGGCACCGGCGTTCGGCGGCTCGAGGCCGGCAACGGCGGGAAAGGCGGTGAGCAGCGTCGCCCGAGACGGCCGCCTCGAGATTGCGCTCGGCCAGGCCCGAGAGGCCGTACTTGAACGCGATCGTCTCGCCCTGCTCGGTCAGCTTCAGGCGCCCGTCGACCGCACCCGGCGGCTGGGCGAGGATGCGCCGCGTGCGTCGGCCCGCCGCCGCGGCCGGCGCGAGCCGCCGCGGCCGTGGAAGATCGTCAGCTCGACGCCGCGGTCGGCGGCGATGCGCGTCGAGCTCCTCCTGCGCGCGGTAGATCTCCCACTGCGCGGCGAGGTAGCCGCCGTCCTTGCCCGAGTCCGAGTAGCCGACCATCACCTCGAGGCGGCGGCGCGGGACTGCGGTCGAGGATCTCCTCGACGAGCGGGCCGGCCGCGCGCAGGTCGGCGATCGTCTCGAGCAGCGGCACGCCTTCCAGCTCGGCCCCGGCCTCGCGGGCGAGCGCCTCCGCGTCGAGCACGTCGTCGGCCGTGCGGGTCATCGAGACGATCAGGCGGTCGACGCGCCTCGGTGCCGTGCCGCGCCTGCGCGGCGGCGGCCGCAGCGAGCGTGGCGCGAATCCGGTCGTCCGGAGCCTGGATCGCCGACGCGTGCACGCGCAGGTCGAGCTTCGCCAGGTGGAGGCCGAAGGTTCGCGCGCGGGCGCGGAGATCGGCCAGGCGGCCGTCGGCGACGCGCTCGCCGCGGTGGGCGCGGAGCAACGCGTCGAGAGCGTCGAGATCGGCGACGAGCTCGTCGCCGTCCGCGTAGCCGTCGGCGCCGAGCCGCTCCCAGATCTCGACGAGGACGGTGCGGAACGGCTCGTCGGCATCGCCGACCTCCGGCACCCGGCCGATCACCGTCGTCGACATCCCCCACGCCGCCCCGAGCTCGCGCAGCTCGCGCCCGGTAGAGGTCACGCGCGAGCTGACGGGCGCGCTCGAGCGCGTCCGCGACGGTCTCCGGCCCGACGTTCGGATTGCCGTCGAGGTCGCCGCCGATCCAGGTGCCGAAGCGCAGCGCCTCGCCGGCGCCCGCGAGCCGCTCGACCAGGGCGCGCTCGAGCTCGGGGATCGCGTTCCAGAAGCTCTGCTCGAAGAACCACAGCCCCTGGCGGATCTCGTCGACGACCCGCGGCCGCTTGGAGCGGATCTCGTCGGTCTGCCAGAGCAGCGTGATCTCCTCGGCGAGGGAGTCCTCGAGCCGCCTCCGCTCGGAGAGCGGCGTGCCCTCGTCGTCGAGGCGGGTGAGGAGCGCGGCGATCCGCCGGTGCGCCTCGAGGACCGTGCGGCGCGTCGCCTCGGTCGGATGGGCGGTGAGGACGAGCTCGACCCTGAGCCGCTCTCCTGCCGCCTGGATCTCGGCCTCGTCGATCCCGCTCCGGTCGAGCTGCGCGAACGCATCGGCAAGCGACTCGCGCGGCACCCGTCCCTCGGCCTCGTACTCGCGGCGCCGGCGGATCCGGTGGTGCTGCTCGGCGATGTTGACGAGCTGGAAGAACAGCGCGAACGCCCGCAGCACGGCGCCCTGGCGCTCCGAGCCGAGCGCGGCGACCGCGTCGGCGAGCGCCTGCCGTGGGCCGCCGGTGCGCGCATCGCGGGCGAGGGCGCGGATCCGCTCCTCGTCGTCGAGCAGATCCTGGCCTTCCTGCTCGACGAGCACCTGCCCGAGCAGATCGCCGAGGAGGCGGACGTTGGCACGGAGGGCGGTATCGGCCGACACCCGAGGAGCGTAGTGGGTCACGACGCGCGGCTCGCCGAGCCGACGGCAACGCGGCGGCCGAGGCGGATAGGGTGATGAGGTGAAGACTGCTCTCGTCACCGGCTCCTGCGGGCTAGTCGGATCCGAGTCCGTCACCTTCTTCACCGAGCACGGCTGGCGCGTCGTGGGGATCGACAACAACATGCGGGCGAGCTTCTTCGGCCCGCACTGCGACACGAGCGCGAACCTCGAGCGGCTGCTCCGGGTCAACCGGCGCTATGAGCACCTCGAGCTCGATGTCCGCGATCGCGACGGTATCGACCGAGCGGTAGCTGCAGCGCGACCCGATCTCATCTTCCACTGCGCGGCCCAGCCGTCACACGATCTCGCCGCCAGCCGCCCGTTCGAGGACTTCGAGATCAACGCGACCGGCACGCTCAACCTTCTCGAGGCGGCACGTCGCCACTGCCCCGACACGCCGTTCGTCTTCATGTCGACGAACAAGGTCTACGGAGACGCGCCGAACGAGCTTGCTCTCGTCGAGCTCGAGACACGCTACGACTACGCCGATACCGGCCGCTCCGAGGGAGTCGACGAGTCGATGCGCGTGGATGCGTCGATGCACTCGCTCTTCGGCGCCTCGAAGGCGGCGGCCGACCTTCTCGTCCAGGAGTACGGGCGCTACTTCGAGATGCCCACCTGCTGCTTCCGCGGCAGGCTGCATCACCGGGCCGCAGCATCTCGGGGTCGAACTGCACGGCTTCCTCGCCTACCTGGCGCGAGCCGTGCGCGACGGGATCCCCTACCGCGTCTACGGCTACAAGGGCAAGCAGGTTCGCGACAACATCCACTCGTTCGACGTCTGCACGGCGACGCTGGCGTTCTCCGAGGCGCCTCGGGCCGGAGCGGTCTACAACATCGGCGGAGGACGCGCGAACTCGATCTCGCTGATCGAGGCCATCGCACGCCTCGAGGAGGTGTTCGACCGCCGGCTCGACCGGACGTACGTCGAGGAGGCGAGGCGCGGCGACCACGTCTGCTACATCAGCGACAGCACGCGCTTCCGCGCCGACTACCCGTCATGGGAAGTCTCGATCGGGCTCGACGAGATCGTCAGTCAGCTCGGCGACCTGCTGGCACCTGCGGTTACCACCGCCGCTGCGTCTGCCTGAGCCCCCATCCCGCGGCGGATCTCGTCGACGAGCTCTCGGAGGGCCGCGAACCGGAGCTCCGGGTCATCGGTGCCCACATCCGGATCGAGCACGGCCGCGAGAGCCGGGAAACGGCTCTGGTAAAAGGCTCGCTGCCGGTCGAAGGTCGTCTCCATCGTGCCGTCGGCGAGATAGGCGGCGGTGCGGACGAACCAGCCGAGAAGGACGTTGCAGAACGCGTGGCCGTCGAGCGCGTGCCACTCCTCGGAGTACGGGTAGCCGAGCATGTCGACGGCGTAGTCCAAGACACTGCGACCGGAGCGTCGCGTCGTCGAGGCCGCACGGCAGCGGCAGTGGATCCCGGCCGTGCAACACGATGCGCGCCCGCAGAAGCTCGAAGTGCTCGAGCGGATCGACGGTCAGGAGCAGGTGCGCCAGCACCCGGCGGTCGACGATCACGGGGCCGTCGAAGCACGCGAGCACGTCTTCGACGCACCGCCGCCGCGACTCGGCGTCGACACCATCGGCGAGGATCGCGTAGACGCGCCCGGGTGCCGAGGCTGAAGCGATGACGCCGTCGAGCGCGCGGAGCGACGACGCGCGGGGCCCGATCTCCGTTCCGCCCCGCTGCTCGGCACGCGCGGTGCGCCAGAGCCTCGCGGTAGGCAGGCGCCGGCCGATCAGCTGCGGCAGGTGGCGCGCCGAGCGCTCCACCGAGCGCCTCGAGGGCCGCGACGATCAACTCGGCTGGCGGCCGGTCGTCCGGGCCGGCAGGCGCCGGACGACCGAGCGACCGCAGCAGCTTCGCGTTCGCCCGCCCACGAACGAACGGGGCGCGCGGATCGCCGTCTCGCCCGGCCCAGCACCAGGGAAGGAGGTGGTAGCGATAGGCGCGAAGCGCCGCAGGCCATTCGACGATGCAGCACCCTCGGCGGCGTGAGGCGCAGGGGGATCACCGAGGCGCGGCCACGATGCCGCGACGCCGGCGTCGACGCCGTGTGCGGTGCGGGCGTCGAGATCGCGGGTAGCGACGATCTCGAGCTCGCCGAGCATCGGTAGCCCTCGCCGAAGGCGCTCGTACGATCGCGTGAACGCAAGCGCCGCGCGGCGCTCCTCGGCGGGCGAGCCGTCGTCGAGGACGACGAGGAGATCGACGTCGCTGAGGCCCGGCGTCCAGCCGTGGCGGGCCATGCCGCTGCGGACGAACGCTCCACGCACACCGTCCGTCCGCTCGCAGAGCCGTCCGAGGAGCCGCAGGGCAATCGCATAGGGGACCGCATTGACGCGGCGGAGCCCCCTCACACCGTTCGCCCTGAGCACGGCCCGCTGCAGGAGTGCGCGGGCCTGCAAGGAGCGGTCGTTCACGTGCTCGCCGTCCAGTCGTAGCCGTCCTCGCTTGGCCGCTGCGAGGAAGCCACCCCGGAAGTGGCGCTCGAGCTCCTCCGGGCCGTTCGCCCGCCAGGCAAACCAGCTGATTCCCAGCCGCTCCAGCGTCTGGGTCGGCCAGTCCTCGCCGTCCATCGCCACGACGTTTGCGTCGCCACCTGCCGAGACGGGAACGTCGACCTCCGTGCAGATGACCGGATAGCGCTCCCGGGTTGCGACGATCGGGGCCGAGGTGCCTCCCGTCTGGTAGCAGTGGAACCCGACCGACGCGTTCGACCAATCGACGTCGAGGGCGTCCACGACGGCGACCATCGGCTTGTACTCGTCGTTCGTGTTGGCGAAGCTGCACAGCACGACGTGGGTCTCCGGCGCCCGGTCGCGAATCGTCGCGAGGAGCGATTGCTGCGCGGCGAGCGCGTCCTCGTCCCAGTCGCACGGACACCAGGGAACGGGCTCGTTCGCGAGCTCGTAGAAGACGTTCGCCCAGTCGGCGTAGCGCCCCGCGACGATCTCCCAGAACCGTCGGCAGTGGTCGACGTCGAGCCGGCCGGTGTCGTGGTAGTTCACGAGCACATGAAGTCCCGCGCGGGTGGCAGCGTGCGACTGCCGCGTCGAGCTGCTCGACGAACTGTGCCCGGTCGGCAGGGCTCGTGTCGAACGCGTAGTGCGGGTAGCCGTGCGACCGCTGCCAGGCGTCGAAGCACACGAGCCGAATGCTGTTGACGCCGAGCTCGCCGAGCCGGGCGTAGTACTCCGGATCCTGAACGTGATCGCTCACCCCGGTGACCGTCCCCCACTTGTAGAGCCACACGGGAACGCCGCGGAGGCGCTCGCCCCGGTCCGAGACGACGGTGCCGGCCTCGATGCGGACACGCCCTCGCGTCGATCGCCCGCTCGGAGGGCTTGCCATGGAGAGGCAGCCTCGGTCGCGTCGTCGCCTTTCCCCACCGCTGTTCGATTCTGAACCGCGGCGACGCGCGAGATCTCGAGCCGATCGCAGCCATGACCGACGACGACGACCTGCCGCGTCCGTGCGAGATCGAAGGACGTGCCCTCGATGAGCTCCTGCAGCGGGATCGAGAAATGGCGGGCCTGGCCCTGACGAAGGCCGCGAGACCCGAGCGAGACATGGAGCGATTCGGGCTTCACCGCGTCGACCTCCTCGCCCGTGATCCAGACGGTGACCTCCGGATGCTCGCCCGTCCTCGGCGAGGACGGTCAGCTCGAGCGCGCCGAAGGCGCGAAGGTCTGCTCCCGTCCAGGTCGGCCGCGTGGCGAGGGCGACGACGATCGGCTCATCGCGATCGATGCGCCGCAGGCGCAGGACGGGCGCTCGCCGTCGTTCGCCAGCGGCGCGTACTTCGTCGGGCCACGGCCCTCGACGTTCTCGCACCACGAGAACGGCCATTCGCGCCGGAACACGTCCTGGGGATCGAAGATGGCGAACCGCTCGGGCGTCGAGACGGTCGGCGAGGCTGCGAGGCCGACGGCCGGGCCTCGTTGCTCGGTGGCGAGCGGCTTCTCGCGCATGCCCGGCGGGCTCAGCGAAGACGCCGGCCGGCGCGTGTAGCCGTGATCCGCGAAGAGCCTGTCGACATCGGCGCGGGAGCGCATCTCGGCCCGGTGCTCGAGCAGCTGCCGCTCCGGACACGCGGGGTCGCGCCAGCGCAGCAGCCCGTCGCGGCCGAGCTCGACGAGCTCGCGGATCGGCGGGAAGCCGTCGATCGCGTACCGGACCTCCTGGTAGTTGCGATCCTCCGCCGGCCCGTGCGCGACGTGCGTGAGGTCGACGGGCACGCAGTCGAGGATCGCGCGGATCGGGAGGTCGCGGGCGATCTCGGCGAACCAGCGGAACCCGAGCAGCCACGGGTCGTACGTCTCGCCTGGCCCGTTGAGGTACTCGGTCACGAACGCGCTGTCGCCTCCGCAGTCGATGCACAGCGGGTTGAAGCCCTCGCCGCGCTCGAGGACGGTGCGGTGCAACCCCCACGCGACGCCAGGATTCGGGAGCAGGTCGGTCTGGTGGTCGAGCAGGAACAGGGCCCCGACCGAGGCGCGATCGAACGCACCGTCCGCGGGATCGGTGACGAGCCGGAAGCCCTGCACGGCGCGATTCGGGTCGTCCCGAAGACGGCCTCTGATCCTGCTCCACCAGGTGAGGTCGCCGGCGAACACGTCCGCGTCGACGAACAGGAAGTACGTGTAGCCGCCGACGGCACGCGCCTCGCGCCACCCGATGTTCTGCAGCGCCTCCTTCTGGAACAGCCCGCGACAGGCGTCGTCGCCGCGCACGACGACATGGTGAACCTCGGCGAGCACGTCGTCGGGGAAGCACGACTCCTCCCCTTCGAGCAGGAGCTCGACCAGGAAGACGTCCGCGTAGAGATCCTGGCGCAGCTGCCGCCGCAGTCCTTCGGTGTTGGCCGCAGCCCGCAGCGGATCAGCCCCGAAGCTCGTCACGACGACGGCGGTATCGGTGCGGTCGGACTCATCGCGGATCGAATGTCCGGGCGCGTTGCCCTGGATCAATGCCGCGACGAACAGCTCCTCGTTGTGCCGTCCCGCGGGCGTCGGGTCGCTCAGATCCCAGGCCTGGTCGTGCCTGGGATGGAACAAGCTGATGGTGTCGCGTCGGACGGGCACGAGCCGGCGGAGGATCTCGGAGAGCGCCGTGTCCCAGTGGGGCTCACCGATCACGAAGTCCGGGATCGCCTCCCGGATCTCGGCGTAGAGACTCGCTCGAACGGCAAACCCGTCGAGACCGATCCCGTAGAGCTCGCCCGGGTTCGCGAAGAGCTCGGCGAGCGTCTGCGGCTCACCGTCGACGTCGGTGCGCATGTACTCGACCGCGTTTCCGCGCAGCGCGAGCAGGCGCGCATACGTGTCGGGCGCGAGGCCGAGGTCGCTGTTCGTGTAGAGGAGCCAGTCGCTCGGCTCGGCACGGTCGAATGCCTCGTCGAGCAGATCCTTGAGGAACGGCTTGGCGAGCGGGTCGCCGACGGCGCGCGCGTCTCGCTCGAGCGTGACGACCTCCCACCCTGGACGACTCCAGCCCTGCGGTTCCGCCGAGAGCCCGATGTGGCGGACCCGGCTCCTGCCCGGCGCCGTCGACGCTCTCGAGAAAGAGCTCGAAGCGCCGGCCGAACGCCGCCGCCCGGCCGTACCAGCCCATCACGTGGAAGATCGCCGGCTCCGGAAGCGGCGGCAGGATCGCGCCTCCTCTGGCCATTCGAGACGAGTCTATCGCCGCGCCGTCAAGGAACCGTCAAGGATCGGGGGAGCGGCATCAGGAAACCGCCAGGACGGCCCATGGCGCGTGACGACGGCGCTACACCACAGTCATGACACGCTCGGCGAGCACAGGCAGGCCCCGGTGAGAGACGTCATCTTCGTCGCGGTGGTGATCGCGTTCTTCGCCGTCGCCGCCCTGTTCGTGCGCATCTGCGAGGCGATCGTCGGACCGACGACCGAGCAGGTCGACGAGTGAGCCTCGAGAACGCCATCGGCCTCGTCCTGGCGATCCTCGTGCTCGGGTACCTGATCTACGCGCTCGTCTATCCGGAACGGCTCGGATGACCTCGTACGCCTGGCTCCAGCTCGGCGTCCTCGTCGCGATCCTGCTCGTCACGACCCGTGTCCTCGGCGCCTACATCGCCGGCGTCTTCGGCGGCGGCAAGGCGATGGGCGACCGCGTCTTCCTGCCCGTCGAGCGAGCGCTCTACCGCGTCTGCGGCGTCGATCCGACCCGCGAGCAGACCTGGCCCGTGTACGCGTTCGCGCTGCTCGCGTTCAGCATGGTCTCCGTCCTCGGCCTCTATCTCCTGCAGCGGATCCAGGGCTACCTGCCGCTCAACCCGACCGACGCCAAGGCCGTGCCGCCCGCGCTTGCGTTCAACACGGCGGTCTCCTTCGTCACGAACACGAACTGGCAGAACTACGGCGGCGAGCTGACGATGAGCCATCTCACCCAGATGGCGGGCCTCACGGTGCAGAACTTCGTCTCGGCCGCGGTCGGCCTCGCCGTGGCGGTGGCGCTGATCCGCGGGTTCGTGCGCCGCCGCTCCGCGACGATCGGCAACTTCTGGGTCGACCTGACGCGCGGCACGATCCGGGTGCTGCTGCCGCTCTCGATCGTGATCGCGATCGTGCTGGCGAGCCAGGGCGTCGTCCAGAACCTCCACGGCTTCACCCACGCCACCACGGTGCAGGGCGCGACCCAGTCGATCCCCGGCGGTCCGATCGCGAGCCAGGAGGCGATCAAGGAGCTCGGCGAGAACGGCGGCGGCCCCTTCAACGCCAACTCGGCTCATCCGTTCGAGAACGCCAACGGCTTCACGAACCTGTTCGAGATCCTCGTCCTCCTGATGATCCCGTTCGCGCTCACCTACACCTACGGGCGGCTCGTCAAGGACCAGAAGCAGGGCTGGGTGCTGTTCGCCGTCGATGTTCTCGATCTGGATCGGCGCGGCCGGCCTCGCGATGCACTACGAGGACGCCGGCAACCCGAAGCTCGCAGGCGATCGGCGCCGTCGGCGGCAACATGGAGGGCAAGGAGGTGCGCTTCGGCACCGCGATGTCGGGGCTGTTCGCGGCCTCGACGACCGGCACCTCGACCGGCGCCGTCAACTCCGCCCACGACAGCTTCACGCCGCTCGGCGGCGCCGTGCCGCTCGTCCACATGATGCTCGGCGAGGTGAGCCCCGGCGGCACGGGCGCCGGCCTCTACGCGATCCTCGTCTTCGCCCTGCTCGCGGTCTTCATCGCGGGCCTGATGGTCGGGCGCACGCCCGAGTACATCGGCAAGAAGATCCAGGCGACGGAGATGAAGCTCGTCGTCGTGTACCTGATCGTGATGCCGCTGCTGATCCTCGGCTTCTCGTCGTTGTCGTCCGTGCTCGCGGGCCCGAAGTCGTCGATCCTCAACGCCGGGCCGCACGGGCTCTCCGAGATCGTCTACGCGTTCACCTCGGCCGCCAACAACAACGGCTCGGCCTTCGGCGGCCTGACGGGGAACACCGATTGGTACAACACCACGCTCGGCCTGACGATGCTGTTCGGCCGCTTCTTCCTGATCGTCCCCGTGCTCGCGATCGCCGGCTCGCTCGCGCGCAAGCAGTCGGTCCCGGCGACGGCGGGCACCTTCCCGACGAACACGCCGCTCTTCTTCGTGCTGCTCCTCGTGGTGGTCGTCGTCGTCGTCGGCCTCACGTACTTCCCCGTCGTCTCCCTCGGGCCCATCCTGGAGCACCTGACCCTATGAGCACACCCGCATCCTCGCTCTTCGATCCCGGGATCGCCGCGCCGGCGGCGGTCGACAGCTTCCGCAAGCTCGACCCGCGCCGCATGGCGCGCAACCCGGTCATGTTCGTGACGGAGATCGGCGCCGCGTTCGCGACGATCCTCTTCTTCAAGGACCTCGGCGACGCGACCGCGAAGGCCAACGTCTTCGCCGGCAGCATCGCCGCCTGGCTGTGGTTCACCGTCCTCTTCGCCAACTTCGCCGAGGCGATGGCGGAGGGCCGCGGCAAGGCCCAGGCCGCGACGCTGCGCAAGACGCGCGCCGAGACGACCGCCCGCAGGCGACTGGCCGACGGGGCGATCGAGGAGGTGCCGAGCTCGCAGCTCGCCGTCGGCGACCAGCGTCGTCGTCACGGCCGGCGAGATCATCCCCGCCGACGGCGACATCGTCGAGGGCATCGCCACCGTCGACGAGTCGGCGATCACCGGCGAGTCGGCCCCGGTCATCCGCGAGTCGGGCGGCGACCGCTCCGCCGTCACCGGCGGCACGCGGGTGCTGTCGGACGAGATCGTCGTCCGCGTCACGACCCGCGCCGGCGAGACCTTCCTCGACCGCATGATCGCGCTCGTCGAGGGCGCGAGCCGCCAGAAGACGCCGAACGAGATCGCGCTCGACATCCTGCTCGCGGGGCTGACGATCATCTTCCTGCTCGCGACCGTGACGCTGCAGCCCTTCGCCGTCTACTCGGGCGCGGAGCAGTCGGTGATCGTCCTCATCGCGCTGCTCGTCTGCCTGATCCCGACGACGATCGGCGCCCTGCTCTCCGCGATCGGCATCGCCGGCATGGACCGCCTCGTGCAGCGCAACGTGCTCGCCATGAGCGGCCGCGCCGTCGAGGCCGCCGGCGACTGCTCGACGCTGCTGCTCGACAAGACCGGCACGATCACGCTCGGCAACCGCCAGGCGACCGACTTCATCCCGGCGCCGGGCGTCACCGAGCGAGGAGCTCGCCGACGCCGCCCAGCTCTCGAGCCTCGCCGACGAGACGCCCGAGGGCCGCTCGATCGTCGTGCTCGCGAAGGAGCGCTACGACCTCCGCGGCCGCGGAGCTGCCAGGGCGCCGAGCTCGTCCCCTTCACGGCCCAGACGCGCATGAGCGGCGTCGACGTCGACGGCCGCAGCATCCGCAAGGGCGCCGCCGACGCGGTCCGCCGCTGGGTCGAGGAGCACGGCGGCACGCATCCCGCCGAGCTCGGCGCCGCCGTCGACGGGATCGCGTCGCTCCGGCGGCACGCCGCTCGTCGTCGCCGAGAACGGCCGCGCGCTCGGCGTCATCCACCTCAAGGACGTCGTCAAGGAGGGCATCAGCGAGCGCTTCGCGGAGCTGCGCGCGATGGGCATCCGCACGGTCATGATCACCGGCGACAACCCGCTCACCGCGACGGCGATCGCCGACGAGGCCGGCGTCGACGACTTCCTCGCCGAGGCGACGCCCGAGGACAAGATGGCGCTGATCAAGCGCGAGCAGGCGGGCGGCGCGCTCGTCGCGATGACCGGCGACGGCACGAACGACGCCCCGGCGCTCGCCCAGGCCGACGTCGGCGTCGCCATGAACACCGGCACCCAGGCGGCCAAGGAAGCCGGCAACATGGTCGACCTCGACTCGAATCCGACGAAGCTGATCGAGATCGTCGAGATCGGCAAGCAGATGCTGATCACCCGCGGCTCGCTGACGACGTTCTCGATCGCGAACGACATCGCCAAGTACTTCGCGATCATCCCGGCGATGTTCGCCGGCGCGATTCCCGGCGCTCGACCGCCTCAACGTCATGCACCTCGACAGCCCGCAGAGCGCGATCCTCTCGGCCGTCATCTTCAACGCGCTCGTGATCGTGGCGCTGATCCCGCTCGCGCTGCGCGGCGTGCGGTTCCGGCCCGCCTCGGCCGCGGCGATGCTGCGCCGCAACCTCCTCATCTACGGCGTCGGCGGCGTGATCGCGCCCGTTCATCGGGATCAAGCTGATCGACCTCGTCGTCGGCGCCTCGGGGCTCGTCTGATGCGGCGCCAGCTTCTCCCCGCGCTGCTCGTCTTCGTGGCGTTCACGGTCCTCCTCGGGATCGTCTACCCGCTCGCGATCACGGGCATCGCGCAGGTCGGCTTCTCCGACCAAGGCGAACGGCTCGCTCGTCAAGCGCGACGGCAACGTCGTCGGCTCGAGCCTGATCGGCCAGACCTTCACGGCGCCGACGTACTTCCACCCGCGCCCCTCGGCGGCCGGCGACGGCTACGACGCGACGTCGAGCGCGGCCTCGAACCTCGGCCCGTCGAATCCGGACGCTCGTCAAGGACGTCGGCGCGCCGCATCGTCGCGTACCGGCACGAGAACGGGCTCGCGCCCGGCGCGCCGGTGCCGGTCGACGCGGTCACGTCGTCCGGGTCGGGCCTCGACCCGCACATCTCCCCTGCCGACGCCCGGATCCAGGCCGTCGCGCGTCGCCCGGGAGCGCGACCTCCCGCTCGCCGCCGTCCTCGCGCTCGTGAAGGAGCACACCGACGGACGGACGCTCGGCTTCCTCGGCGAGCCCGGCGTCAACGTGCTCGAGCTGAACCTCGCGCTCGACGCGGCGAAATAGGTCACTCTTCACGCATGGCACGAGGAACGCTTCGCATCTACCTCGGCGCCGCTCCCGGCGTCGGCAAGACGTTCGCGATGCTCGACGAGGGCCGCCGCCGCGCCGAGCGCGGCACCGACGTCGTCGTCGGCTTCGTCGAGACCCACGGCCGCCCGAAGACCGCCGCCCAGCTCGACGACCTCGAGGTCATGCCGCGCGGCACCGATCGAGTACCGGGGCACGACGTTCGAGGAGATGGACGTCGACGCGATCCTCGCCCGCCGGCCCGAGGTCGCCCTCGTCGACGAGCTCGCCCACACCAACGTGCCCGGGTCGCGCCACGAGAAGCGCTGGGAGGACGTCGAGGCGCTGCTCGACGCCGGCATCGACGTCATCTCGACGCTCAACATCCAGCACCTCGAGTCGGTCAACGACGTCGTCGAGCAGATCACCGGGATCAAGCAGCAGGAGACGATCCCCGACGCCGTCGTGCGGCGCGCCGACCAGATCGAGCTCGTCGACATGACGCCCGAGGCGCTCCGCCGCCGGATGGCGCACGGCAACATCTACCCGGCCGAGCGGATCGACGCCGCGCTCGGCAACTACTTCCGCACCGGCAACCTCGGCGCGCTGCGCGAGCTCGCGCTGCTCTGGGTCGCCGACCGGGTCGACGACGCGCTGCTCGACTACCGCGAGCGCCACGGCATCGACCGGCCGTGGGAGACGCGCGAGCGGGTCGTCGTCGCCCTCACCGGCTCCGCCGACGGCGACCGCCTCGTCCGCCGGGCAGCGCGCATGGCGGCGCGCGTCGAAGGGCGACCTCTTCGGCGTCCACGTGCGGCCGCAGGACGGGCTGGCCGGCGGCGCCGCGGACCGGCTCGACCGCCAGCGCGAGCTCGTCGCCGAGCTCGGTGGCGACGTACCACGAGGTGGTCGGGGCCGACATCGGCGAGGCGCTCGTCGCGGCGGCCCGCACGCTCAACGCCACCCAGCTCGTGCTCGGCGCGACACGCCGCTCCCGGTTCGCCGAGCTGACGCGCGGCTCGGTGATCAACCGGGTGATCCGCGATTCCGGCGTCGGACTCGACGTCCACGTGATCAGCCGCGGCCGAGGACGGGAGCGCGCGCCACGACGTCACGGACGCGTCGCCCGCGGCGCCGCTGCCGCCGGCGGCGGGTGCTGCTCGGGTTCCTGCTCGGCGCGATCGGCCTGCCGCTGCTGACCTGGGTGCTGACGCACCTGCGCACCGACCTCGGGCTGCCGAGCGTCCTGCTGCTGTTCCTGCTGCTCGTGGTCGTGATCTCGGCCGTCGGCGGCGTCTGGCCGGCGCTCACGGCCGCGGTCGTCGGCTTCCTGCTCGTCAACTGGTACTTCACGCCGCCCGTGCACACGTTCACGATCGAGCAGCGGCGAGAACCTGCTCGCGCTCTCGGTCTTCCTCGCCGTCGCCGCCGTCGTCAGCGGCTTCGTCGTCGCTCGCCGCGCGTCGCGCCGCCGACGGCGCGCCGTGCCCGCGCCGAGGCCGAGGCGCTCGCCGGGCTCGGCGGGACGCCGCGCCGGTGCCGGTGCTCCTCGACGGCGCTGCGGCGGATCCTCGCGCTCGACGCCGTCGCCGTCTTTCATCGGCACCGACGGCGGCTGGACGCTCGACCACGCGACGGGCGCCCCGATCCCCGAGAGCCCGTCGCGGACGCCAGGTCGAGCTCGACGACGTCCACGTGCTCGCCGTCGTCGGGCGGCCGGTCGAGTCGGACGCCGACAACCGCATCCTCGACGCATTCGCGCGCGAGCTCACGTCGTCGCTCGAGCTCGAGGAGCTCACGGCGGAGGCGTCCGAGGCGGGAGCCCTCGCCGCCGCCGGCGACCTGCGCACGGCGATCCTGTCGGCCGTCTCGCACGACCTCCGCACGCCGCTGTCGGCGATCAAGGCGTCGGTGACGAGCCTGCTGCAGGAGGACGTCGAGTGGACGCCGGACGCCCGCCACGAGTTCCTCGCTCACGATCGACGAGGAGTCCGACCGACTCAACGCGCTCGTCGGCAACCTGCTCGACATGAGCCGGCTCCAGACCGGAGCGCTCGACGTCGACCTGTCGGCCGGTCGGCGTCGACGAGGTCATCCCGGCCGCGCTCGCGAGCATCGGCGCCCGAGCCGCCGAGGTCGACGTCGACGTCGCCGAGACCCACCCCGCGTGCTCGCCGACCCGGCGCTGCTCGAGCGGGCGCTCGCCAACGTGATCGTGAACGCGCTCGACCACAGCCCGCCGGGCGAGCGCGTGCGCGTCGTCGCCGGCGCAGCGGGCGACGCGCGTCGACGTGCGCGTCGTCGACCGCGGGCCCGGCGTGCCGGCGGGCGATCGCGAGACCGTCTTTCTGCCGTTCCAGCGGCTCGGCGATCCGGCGGCGGCGACGGAGTCGGACTCGGCCTCGCGGTCGCGAAAGGGTTCGTCGAGGCGATCGGAGGCGACTGGAGATCGAGGACACGCCGGGCGGCGGGCTGACGATGGTCGTTCCGGCTCAGGGCGGCGACGATGACGCGGATCCTCGTCGTCGACGACGAGCCGCAGCTCCTGCGCGCGCTCGGCACGAACCTGAAGGCGCGCGACTACGAGGTCGACCTCGCGACCGACCGGCGAGCTCGCGCTCGACGCTCGCGGCGCGCCATCATCCCGACCTCGTCGTCCTCGACCTCGGCCTGCCCGGGATCGACGGCATCGAGGTGATCCAGGGCCTCCGCGGCTGGACGCAGGTGCCGATCATCGTGCTCTCGGTGCGGGAGGGCGAGCGGGACAAGGTCGCGGCGCTCGACGCCGGCGCCGACGACTACGTGACGAAGCCGTTCGGCATGGACGAGCTGCTCGCCCGGCTGCGGGCCGCGCTGCGGCGGGCGGCACCGGCCGACGAGAGCCGCCGAGGTCGTCACGCCGCGATTTCACGGTCGACCTCGCCGCCAAGCGCGTCACGAACGCGGCCGGCGAGGTGCGCCTCACGCCGACCGAGTGGGAGATCGTCGAGATCCTCGTCCGCAACCCGGGCAAGCTGGTCACGCAGCGGCAGCTGCTGCACGAGGTCTGGGGGCCGCAGTACTCGACCGAGACGAACTACCTCCGCGTCTACATGGCCCAGATCCGGCGCAAGCTCGAGCCGGACCCGTCGCGGCCGCGGTCGTTTCATCACCGAGGCGCGGATGGGGTATCGCTTCGATCCGCCGGCAGGCTGAATCGACCTCGAAGCGCGAAACCCGCCTCGGTGGGCGGGTTTCGGATGGAGCCGAGGGGGATCGAACCCCCGACCTCTTGCGCTGCCAGCGCAGACGCTCTCCCAGCTGAGCTACGGCCCCAGAAGGCGAGATTGTAGCCCCTCGAACGCGAAGTCGCGGCCCAGTTGACGCCCGATGACTGGTTGTTGCGACTCGGAGCGCGGCGGAGCTGGACACCTGCAGCCGTGCCGTCAGGCGCTCGATCGGAAGATAGAAGCAACGATCGAGTTGCGGGCAGTAGGCGGCGAGGGCGTCGATCTCTGCCGGTTCGTAGGCGCGGCGACGTAGCCCTTCGGCCGTCCGGCGACACGGAATACATTCGGACGACGATCACATCGCCCGCGAAGCGGAGCCCACTTGCACTGCACGCTGATCGAGGCGGTCACCGAAGTCGAAGATCAGGTCGCAACGAGTCCCCTCTCGCCATCGGGCGGTAGACGTCGATTCCGAGCTCGATCGCGGCTCTCGCGATCGCGAGCTCCGCGATCGCGCCCTTCCGATCCGACGACAGATCTCTCATGTTCTCATACTAGAGAACAGACCGGACGACCATCGCCGCCCGATCAGGCAACGTCACGTCACGCGGAAGCGGCAGCCTCGAGCTTCGGCACGTCGTTCCAGAGATCCTCGAGCCGGTAGAACTCCCGCGTCTCGTCGGTGAAGACGTGCAGGACGGAGTCGTAGTAGTCGGCGATGATCCAGGTGCCCTCGCGCTCGCCGGCGACGGCGCGCGGCAGGAGCTCGTGGTCGCGCTTCATCGCGAAGTGCACCTCGTCGCTGATCGCCTTCGTCTGGCGGGTGTTCGCGCCGGTCGCGATGACGAAGAAGTCGGTGTAGTCGCACACCGTGCGCATGTCGAGGATGGTGACGTCGGTCGCCAGCTTCTCCTCGCAGAGGGCGGCGATGCGGCGAGCTTGCTCGAGCGATGTCAGGTCGGTCAGCTTCCTCGGTCGGGATGGGCCAGGTGCGGCCCGAATCGGTGGCGTGGAGTGTACCGGCGGCTTGCCACGATCAGGCGGCGCGATACAGGCCGAGCCGGTCGATCGCCTCGGCCACGGCGGGCGGGACGAGCCCGTCGATCGGCAGCCCCGCGGCGACTCGCTCGCGGATCTCGGAGGACGAGACCGGCAGCGGCGTGATCGGGAACAGCTCGACACGGTCGGGCCGCGAGAGCGAGGCGATCACAGCTTCGAGAACGGCGAGATCGATGCCGGGGCGCGTGGCGGCGCCGATCCGCGCGAGCTCGAGCACCCGCTCGGGCCGGGTCCAGGTCGGGAAGCGCGGCGAGCTCGTCGGCTCCGAGCAGGAAGACGGGATCCGTCGAGCTGGAGCTGCTCGAGCGAGTCGACCGTACGCGCGAACGGATCGAGCGACACCTCGGCGACGGCGAGCGACGCGAAGGCGAGCTCCGCGAGCTGCAGGCGCAGCGTCAGGCGCCGTGTCGACCTCCTTGTGCCCCGGGTCGGCGACGACGCGCACGAGCAGGCGCTCGAGCCGGAAGTGGTCGACCGCCTCGCGGGCGAGCGCGACGTGCCCGTTGTGGGGCGGATCGAACGCGCCGCCGAGGATCCCGACCGCGCCGCTCACTTCCAGATCATGATCTCGTCGCCGACCTCGACCTCGGAGCCCGGCTTCACGCCCGCGGCCCGCAGCGCCTCGTCGAGCTCCTCGCCCTCGGGCGCCGTGCCGACGACCCGGAATCCCTGGCCGGTGCGCAGCACCTTGAAGCGACGCCGCTCGGGCGGCTTCGGGCGGTACTCGAGGAACGCCGGCAGCGCCTCGTCGACCGGCGCGAGCTCGTGCAGCCCCTGCGGCGGGCAGAGCTTGAAGAGGAGAGCTCTTGAGCTCGTCGATGCCTGCACCGGTCGCGCACGAGATGCGATGGACGGCCACGATCCGCTCGTCCTCGACCGAGAACGGCGCCGGCTCGGGGTCGAGGTCGGACTTGTTGAGCACGACGAGCTGCGGGCGCTCACCGAGGCCCGCGCCGTAGGCGGCGAGCTCGCCGTCGATGATGCGATAGCGCTCGTCGGCATCTCCCTCGGAGGCGTCGATCACGTGCAGGAGCAGCCGCGCGCGCTCGAGGTGGGCGAGGAACTCGTGCCCGAGCCCGATGCCCTCGCTCGCGCCCTCGATCAGGCCCGGCACGTCGGCCACGGTCAGCTGCCGGCCGTCGCTGCCGTCGACCGTGCCGAGCATCGGCGCCAGCGTCGTGAACGGGTAGTCCGCGACCTTCGGCTTCGCGTTCGAGATCCGGCTCAGGAGCGAGGACTTGCCGGCGTTCGGCAGCCCTGCGCACGCGGCGTCCGCCATCAGCTTCAGGTGCAGCTCCAGCTCGCACGACTCTCCCGGCATGCCCGTCTCGGCGTACCGCGGCGTCTGCCGGGTCGGCGTGGCGAAGTTCGAGTTGCCGCGACCGCCGCCACCGCCCCGCGGCCACGATCACCCGGGCCTCGTCCTCGCGCAGGTCGGCGACGGCCGTCCCGTCCTCGATGTCGGTGATCTGCGTTCCCGACCGGCACCGTGAGGACGATGTCGTCGCCGTCGGCGCCGTGCTTGCGCGTGCCGCGGCCGTTGCCGCCGCGCCGCGCGTCGAAGACCGTCTTCGCGCGGAAGGCGGAGAGATCGCGCAGGTCGGCGTCGGCGACGAGGATGATGTCACCGCCGCGGCCGCCGTCGCCCCCGTCCGGCCCACCCTTGGGCACGAACTTCTCGCGCCGGAAGCTGAGGCCGCCGTCGCCGCCGCGGCCCGCCTTGACGCGAATGCGAACGCGATCGTGGAACATGCTCATCGGGACACCCGCGTTCTCGGCGTATGGCGCAGCGGCGTCCTCGAGGGACGCAGCCGGCTAGCTCGAGAGCTCGTCGACCGAGATGAAGCGCTTTTCGCCGGAGCGGCGAAAGGTGACGACGCCCTCGCGCTTGGCGAAGATCGTGTGGTCGCGGCCGAGGCCGACACCGTCGCCCGGGCGAAACCTGGTGCCGCGCTGGCGCACGATGATCATTCCGGCCTTCACTTCCTGGCCGGCGAAGATCTTCACGCCGAGACGCTTGCTCTCTGAGTCGCGGCCGTTGCGGGAGGAGCCGAGCCCCTTCTTATGTGCCATCTAGCTCTCATCCTCCTTGACGGTCTCCGGGCGACGTCCGCCGACTCCGGTCCGTGTCGCGGCCTTCGGCTTCGCTGCAGCGGCTGCCTTCGGCTTCGCGGCTGCCTTCTTCTTGCCGCCGATCGACTCGATCTCGATCTGCGTCAGAGCGGCGCGGAATCCCGTGTGGCGCTTGTAGCCGGTGCGCTTCTTGTACTTGCCGATCCGAATCTTCGGGCCGCGCTGCTGACCGACGACCTTGACCGTGACGGTCACGTCCTTCGGGGAGAGCGACGCTGCGCCGTCACCGCCGACGAGCAACACGTCCGGCGTGAACGTCTTGCCGTCCTCGGTCGCGAGCCGGTCGACGAGCAGGCGCTGACCTTCGCTGACGCGATATTGCTTGCCACCGAGGGAGATGATTGCGTAGCTCATACGAGTGTGCTCTCTGGCGCGGAAAATGCGGGCAGGTGCCCGCAAGCCGAGGGAGTGTAGCGAAACGCGGCCATCACCTGCGGTCGAAATCGTCGAGCCACTCGGACATCGGCACGTAGCCCGGATCGTCGGACTCGGCCGCTGACGGCTCGTCCGCCTCCGGCGTCGCCTCGGCGACCGGCTCCGCCTCTGCCTCAGGCTCGTCTCGCAGCCTCGGAGCCGTCTGCGGCGCCTCGGGCTCGAGGACGGCGATCTCGACGGCGCTCTCGTCCGGCTCGGCTGCCTCGTCGGGCGCGGCGACGTCGCTCTCGATCAGAGCCACGGCGACCGCGCCGTCATCGTCGGTCTCGGTCTCGCCGTCGGACTCGGCGACGCCTGCAGCGGCGCCCGCCGGCTTCTTGCGCCGGTTCTTGCCACCACGGCTGCCGCGGCGCGTCTTGCGCTTGACGACGACCGGTGCGTCTCCGTCGGCCACGGGCGCTGCGCCATTCGCGTCTGCCTCGGGAGCCGAATCATCCGCGACGTCGCTCTCGGCCTCGTCGGACGCTCCGGCTGCCTCGACATCGACCGCCTCGACCGGTGCGTCCGCGACTGCCTCCTGGATCACCTCGGGAGCGACTGCCGGCGCGTCGGGGTCGCCCGGCACGTGGATCCGGGTCGTCCGGCGCCGGGTCGGCGCCTTGGGCTTCTCCGGCACGGCGCCGTTCGCGGCTGCCTCGGGCTCGGCGGCATCGTCGGTCGCGGCCACGGCAGCGATGTCGGTCGGACTCGTCGTCCGGCTCTCCGTCGCGCTGTCGCCGCCTTCGGCGCCGCCCTCGGCGGCCGCTCCGGCTCCTGCCGGCTTGCGGCGGCGGCGGCCGCCACGCGATCCACGACGGGTGCGCTTCTTCGCGGGTGTGACTCCATCGGCACCGGGCTCACCTGCCTCGGTCTCTGACTCCTCGTCATCGTCCTCGTCGAGTCGCGTCGACGACATCTCGTCGGCGTCGGCGTCGGCGCGAGCTCGTCATCGGCGTCGAGCAGCGCGTCCGGCTCGGCGACCCCGGCCTCGTCGCCGGCCTCGTCACCGTCCGGCGCTGCCGTCGGCTTGCGCTTGGCCGGGGCGCGCGTCGGCTTCTCGGCCTCGCTCTCGAACGTGATCGGCCCCTCGCCCGCGTCGCCGGCGGCGACGATCGTCGCGAACGCCTGTCCCTCGAGCACGCGCCCGATCGTGACGGTCGCCTTCTTGCCGACGAGCTTCGCCGCATCTGCGACGAGAACGTCGACTCCCTCGACCTTGCCCGCCGCTGCCGTTGCGTCGTAGCGGCCGACCTCGCCGAGCTTCAGCTCGATGTTGGCGCCTTCGACGAGCGGCGAGGACGGGCTGCAGGTCGACGAGCTTGCCTTCGGCGAGAACCTCGAAGTGATCGGCGTGGATGTGACCCTCCGCAGGCACGAGGAAGAAGCGACGCCGGGTCGCCTCCTCGATCGCGGCGAGGCGCGAGCCGCCGCTGCCGACGACCAGCTCGAGCACGCGGGGATGCAGCGCGACCTTGTACGCCTGGACGCGGTTGCCCGGGAGCGGCGAGCGCCCGCAGCTTGCGCTCGATCTGCATCGCGACCGTGTGGTCGGAGACGACGATGCCGTCGCCGGCACAGGTCGGGCACTTGCGGGTCAGGATCTCGCGCGGGCCGTCGGTCACGTTCTGCCGCGTCATCTCGACGAGGCCGAGCGGCGAGATCTCGACGACGTAGGTCTTCGTGCGGTCGCGCTCGAGCTCCTGGCGCAGCGCATCCTCGACCGACGCCCGGTTCTTCGGGTTCGCCATGTCGATGAAGTCGATCACGATGATGCCGCCGATATCGCGGAGCCGGAGCTGGCGCACGACCTCCTTCACCGCCTCGAGGTTGTTCTTCGTGATCGTGTCCTCGAGCCGCTGGTTCGAGTTCTTCGAGCGAGAGCCGACGAAGCGCCCGGTGTTCACGTCGATCACGGTGAACGCCTCGGCGTAGTCGAACACGAGGTAGCCGCCGGAGGGCAGGTCGACGCGCCGGTCGAGCGTGGAGGCGATCTCCTTCTCGACGCCGGAGCTCTCGAACAGCGACTCCTTCTCCTTGTAGCGGTGGACGCGCTCGATCATGTGCGGCGACGTCTTCTTGAGGTAGCTGACGATGCGCTTGTGGGTGCGCTCGTTGTCGACCTGCGCCGAGACGAAGTCGCCGGCGAAGAGGTCGCGCACGATCCGCAGGGGCAGCTCGGCCTCCTGGTAGACGAGCGACGGGGCCGCCGCGCCCTTGGCGCGGGCCTGGATCGTCTTCCAGAGGCGCTGCAGGAAGACGAGGTCGCGCTCGACGTCCTCGGCGGAGGCGCCCTCGGCCGCGGTGCGGACGATGACGCCGCCCTCCTTGACCTCGAGGCCCTTGATGATGTCCTTCAGGCGCGCGCGCTCGGCGTCCTCGAGCCGGCGCGAGACGCCGAGGCCCTCGCCGTTCGGGACGTAGACGAGGAAGCGGCCCGGGCAGCGAGATCTCCGTCGTCAGCCTGGCGCCCTTCGTCTTCATCGGATCCTTGACCGCCTGGACGAGCAGCTGCTCGCCGCGCGAGATCAGATCCTGGATCTTCTTGCCGTGGTGGCGCTTGCCCTCGAGCTCGGGCACGACGATCTCGTCGACGTAGAGGAAGCCGTTCTTCTCGAGCCCGATCTCGACGAACGCCGCCTCCATGCCGGGCAGCACGTTGTCGACGACACCGAGGTAGATGTTCCCGGCGATCGAGCGCCGCTCGGGCCGCTCGAGGTAGACCTCGGCGACGCGATCGTCCTCGATCACGGCGACGCGCTGCTCGCCGATGTCGACCGAGATCAGCAGCTCGCGCTTGGCGGCCGGCAGCGGCGCCCGCCGGGGCGGCTGGCGGCGACGCTGGGTGCCACCGCTCTGGCCGCCGGTGCGGCGCCGGTCGGCGGCCCGCTCGGCCCGCTGGCTGCGCGCCGCATTCTCACGCGCAGGCTCCTTGGCGGGCTTCTCCGCAGCGGGCGCTCGCCTCGGCGGTGCCACCCTCGCCGGCCGGACGCTTGCGTCCACGACCGCCGCGGCTCCCGCGCCGTCGCTTGTTTCTGAGCGCGTCTGCGTCCGCGCCCGTCGCGGTCGATGCTGCCGTAACGCTCTGCTGCTCGGCCTCCGGCTCAGCCGGGGCGGCAGGAATCTCTGTGAGTGCGCCGTCCGGCGCGTCCTGCTGTTTCTTCTTGTTCTTCCATCGGAACCAGGGCAAAGAGTGCCTCTCCTCGTTGTAGCGCGCGCGGGCACACGGCACCCATCCGGGTAACCGGCCTCGCGCTGCGGATGTCGAAAACCATGGCCATATTCAGTTGGGCCTCGTGGTTCAGGGTATCAGCGCAGCGCGCAGGGGGCATTGCGCGACCGTGGCGCGGGCGAAACAGGGCTCTACGCTGCTGCCGGGCGGAGCCGCGCCCGCCGGGCGCGAACCGCACGCAGCCGCTGGTTGAGCCGTGCCCAGGCCCACGGCTCGACCTCGGCGTAGCGCGTCTCGGACTGGGCACGCGTCGCTTCCAGGTATTCGAACCATGCATCGGCCTCTTCGATCTGCAACAACTCTTCCGCGAGCTCTATGTCCGGCACCGGCACTCCCTTCGCCTGTAGGGGTCGATGCGATCCTAGGACCCGGTCCGGACGGACCTCCTGCGGCGGAGCCGGAAGCGGCTAGAAACGGAGCCGGGCTTCGCCGAGCACGCGGGTGCCGGCGTACGCGACGCCGGCGCGGACGAGGCGCCCGTTGACCGGCAGGCGGCGGACGAGCGTCGCGCGCGCCGAAGCCCATCCCGACGCAGCGCGGCGACCGCGGGGCCGGCGGCGAGCGCGAGCTGTTGCGGATCGCGCGGGAGGACGTCGCCGCGGCTGAGACCGAGCATGAGCACCATGCGGCTCTGCGCGAAGCGTGAGCACCGGCATCTGCGCCTTCTGCATCTTCGTCGACGCCGCCGATCACCGCATTCGCGAACGCCGTCGCGGCGATCAGCCGGCGCGCGACTCCGTCCGCAGGATCGGCAGGCGCGCGGCAAGGGCCGGGCCGTCGTCGCCGGCGTGCCGCGCGATCGACCTGCAGGAGATCGCGCATCGGCAGCTCGTCCGCGTCGCCGTGTCGATGATGTCGCCGGGAAGCACGTACGGAACGTGCCCCTCGCCCCGGCTGGACGACGATCAGCCCCATCTCCGACCGCGAGATCCTCCGCAGGATGGCGATCTCGGCCGGCCGACGGCTCGCCGTCGATCAGCCTGATCGCGACGACGGCGTTGCCCGGGTCGGAGCCGACGATCACCGCACCGGCGTCGCCTCCCGTCGTGAGCGCCAGCGCGAGCTCCGACGCCCCCTCGCCGGAGACCGAGATCTGGGGCAGCGCGCCCTCGAACCCGCGCGTCTCACGGACGAGCGCCACGACCTGACCGACGCCGAGCCCGAACGGCATCAGCGGAACCCCTCGTCGCGGCCGCGCGCGTGAATCGCCTGCAGCACGCCGACCGCCATCAGGTTCGCCACCATCGACGAGCCGCCGACCGTGACGAAGGGGAGCGGGATTCCGGTCACCGGTGCGATGCCCATCGTCATGCCGACGTTGACGAAGACCTGGAACAGGAACGCGAAGACGATTCCACCGGCCACGACGGCGCCGTAGAGATCTCCGGCGACCGTGACGACGCGCAGGCCGCGCCAGACGACGAGGAGGTAGAGCAGCAGCAGGATCGAGGTGCCGACGAAGCCGCGCTGCTCGGCGAACGAGGCGAACACGAAGTCGGTCGCGTGCTCGGGCAGGTAGTCGAGCCGCGTCTGGCTCGCGCCCTCGACGCCGCGGCCGGAGAAGCCGCCCGCTCCGACGGCCGTCCGCGACTGGGTCACGTTGTAGGTGAGGCCGCCCGGATCGCTGTCCGGGTTCGTGAATCCGGTCAGGCGGGCGGTCTGGTACGGCTTCAGCACCTGCGATGCCCGCCGCCGGCAGCACCCAGAGGACGCTCGAGATCAGCACGATGGCGGTCACGCCGAGCACGACCAGGTGGAGCCAGCGGACGCCCGCGAGGAACAGCACGGCCGTCAGGGCGGCGCCGTAGACGAGCGCCGTGCCGAGGTCGGGCTGGAGGAAGACGAGCCCGATCGGCACGAGCCCGAGCCCGATCGCGCGTCAGCGACCGTGCCGAGCTCGCCGACACGGCGTCCCCGCTCGACCAGGAACCCCGCGATCGCGAGCACGAAGAAGAGCTTCCCGAACTCGGACGGCTGGAACTGGAACGGGCCGAGGTCGATCCAGCGCTTCGAGCCGCGCACCGCCTCGGCGAACACGAAGACGAAGAGCATGACCCCGATCGTGGCGCCGTAGATGAAGCGCCAGTGGCGCTGGTAGAGCGAGGGCGGGATCAGGATCGCGACCACCATCGCGACGCCGCCGAGCGCGACCGCGATCGCCTGCCGCGTGACGAAGTAGTCGGGGTTGCCGGGGACGTCGAACCGCGTGATGCCGCCGATCGCCCACAGCCCGTACCCGACGAGCGTCACGACGGCGAGCAGGAGCAGGTAGTCGAGCCGGCGGACGATCAGGCCGATGTCGAAGACGCCGAGCGACGGCGACCGGAACGATGCGGTGCGGTGTCGAGCGTCGGCGATCAATCGACGTTCACCAGGGCCTGGTTGCCGGGGGCTTTCTGGTTGAAGTACTTCTCGAAGACGCGCAGCGCCGCCGGGGCCGCGGCCGACGAGCCGTGGCCGCCGTTCTCGATCACGGCGCAGACGACGAGCTGGCGCGTCGTCGGACGGGCCCGTAGCCGCACCACCACGACTGGTCCTCGAGGTGCCCGACCGGGTAGCCGGGAAGGTTGACGACCTTCTCCGCCGTCCCGGTCTTGCCGGAGATCGAGATCGGGAAGGTGCCGAAGACGCCGGACGAGGTGCCGTTCGTCGAGTGCGTTCCGGCCCAGAGGCCCTCCTGCACCGCCTGCAGCGCGGCCGGATCGACGCCCGCGTCACGCGGCGGCGTCGGCGGGAACTGCTTCAGCGTCACCGGCTGCTGCCGGTTCGTGCCCGGCTGCTCGACGCCGGAGACGACGTACGGCGTCACGAGCTTGCCGCCGTTCGCGATCATCGCGTAGAAGCGGGCCATCTGCAGCGGCGTCACGGTGACGTCCTTCTGCCCGATCGCGAGCTGGATCGAGTCGCCCGGGTTCCACGCCTTGTCCCAGTCGCTCTTGAACGTCTTCTTGCGCCAGGCCGGGGTCGGCACGATCGTCTGCCACGACGGCGCCTCGTTGCCGATGTCGAGCCCCGTCGGCGCACCGAAGCCGAACTTGCGGGCCCACTGCTGGAGCCGGCTCCGCTCGGCCGAGCCACCCTCGTAGAAGCGGTTGCCGACGGTGTAGAAGTAGGTGTCGCACGAGGTCGCGAGCGCCTCGGACAGGGTCATCGGCCGGTTGACGTACGGATCCCAGTTCTTGAAGACCTGCTCGTCGCGGCCGTACTTCGCATCGGGCGTGCACTGGATCGACGAGTACGGCGAGAGCAGGTGCTCCTGCATCGCGGCGAGCGCGGTGACCGGCTTCCAGATCGAGCCCGGCGGGTAGGCGACCTGCGTGACGCGGTTGAGGCCGGGGAAGTTGGCCTCCTTCGCGGCGGCGTTGTTGACGAGCGGCGCGAGCTTCTTCGGGTCGATGCGGCCGACGTAGACGGAGGGCTTGTAGGTCGGGTACGACGCCATCGCGCGCACGGCGCCGTCGCGCGGGTCGAGCGCGATGATCGCGCCGCCGGCGACGTTGTACTGCTTGTTGGCCTTCGCGAGCGCGATGCCCTCGCGGATGCGCCTGCTCCGCTGCGCGCTGCACGCGCATGTCGATCGTCAGCCGGACGGCCAGCCCCGGCTTCGCGTCCCGCCTGATCTCGAGCGGGCTCTGCGGCCGCCCGCGCGAGTCGACGCGGATCTGAGCTGCTCCGGCCGTGCCGTCGAGGTAGCTCGTCGAACGTGGCCTCGACGCCCGACTTGCCGATCTTGTCGCCGCCGCGGTAGTCGGACTTCGGCTCCTTCTCCTTGTCCTTCAGCTCGGACGGCGAGATCTCGCCGACGTAGCCGAGGACCTGCGCGGCGAGGGACTGGTACGGGTAGCTGCGCAGGTAGGTCTGCTGGATCTGGACACCGGGGAACTCCGACGCGTGCTCCTGGAGGTAGTAGACCTGGTCGTCGTGCACGGCCGTCTTGACCGTGATCGGCGTGAGCGGGTCGGTGGCGTGCTCGTCGACCTCGCGGGCAAGGCGCTGCGTCGGGACGTCGAGCACGGTCGCGAGGCGCTTGATCATCCGGTAGCGCCCCTCCTTCTTCGGCATGTCGCCGACCCAGAGCTTGACCGCCGTGCCGGGCACGTTCGCCGACGATCACCTTGCCCTCTCGATCGAGGATCGGGCCACGCGGCGCCTCGACCCTGATCGTCCGCAGCTGGTTGTTCTGGGCCGCGTCGAGGTAGCGCGCGCCCGAGAGCACCTGGAGCGACCAGAGCCGGAAGAACAGCAGCGCGAAGACGGCGATCGCGACGATCCCGAGCACGCCGACCCGAACGGCGAGCCCGGGCGTGAGCCGGTACGGGGCGCTGACGCTCGGATCGGGAGGAAGGAAGCGAGACGAGGGATTCCGCCGCTCGCCGTACGGTGCATCAGACAAGGAGCTCGACCTCCCGCGCCGCGCTCGACCCGCTCGGTCGAGCCGACGAGCCTGCGAACGAGGCGCGAACACCGGGTAGGCGAGCAGCGCGTTCCAGATCACCGCAGCGGGGAGCGTGAGGAGCACGGCCTGCACGTCGACGGCACCGCCGAGCATCGAGTCGAGCGAGTAGCCGCCGACCTCGACGAACACGGTCGCGGCGACCGTCGCGACGAGCGGCGCGTGGGGACGGCCGCGGCCGGTCGTCTCGCCGTAGCGTCCGGCCCAGTAGCCGGCCAGCGTCAGCAGCAGCGATGTGAGGCCGAGCGTCCCGAGCGTGGTCACGTCGACGATGAGCCCGGCCAGGAACCCGGCCACGGCTCCGGTGATCGACCCGCGAAGGAGCGCGACGGCGACGAGCGTGACGAGCAGCACGTCCGGCCCGGCGCCGCCGATCGCGATCGTCGAGAACGCGGAGACCTGCATGATCGCGACGAAGAACACGATCAGCGCGATCTTGGCCGCGGTCCCCGGGCTCACGGCTGCTCGTCCTTGCGGACGAGCACGAGGACCGCGTCGACGCGGTCGAAGTCGGCGAACGGCTCGACCTGCACCTGCTTCCACAGGTCGGTGTCGGCCTGGCCGACGCTCGTCACCCGCCCGATCGGGATCCCGCGGGGATAGAGCGAGGCGAGCTTGCTCGAGCGCCAGCCGGCGGTGACGATGGTGTCGCCGACCGAGACCTTCAGCTTCTTCGGGACGCGGTCGAAGATCAGCGTCGACGCAGACGCGCGCCCGTGCTTGACGATCCCGGCCGCCCCCGACTTGACGTCGAGCGCCGAGACCGCGAGCTGCTCGTCGGTGAGCAGCGTCACGCGTGCCGAGCGCGAGTAGACGCGCGTCACGCGGCCGAGGAACCCGTCCTCGGTGACGACCGGGGCGTCGAGCGCGACGCCGTCGTTCGAGCCGACGGCGACGACGACGTCCTGGGCGAAGCCGCCGGTCGGGCGCGCGATGACCGCCGCGGCAAGGCCGGTGTAGTCGCTCGGGAAGCGCGGCCCGTCCCGGAACGTGAGCAGCGCCTTCAGCTTGTCGTTCTCGTTCGCCGCGAACTGGTTCTGGATCGCCTGCTGCCGCAGCGCGGCGTTCTCCTCGCGGAGCTTCTTGGCGTCGGAGCGGGCGGTCAGCAGCGAGTCGCCCCAGCGCGTAGACGTCGCGGAACGGCTGCGCGACGCGCTCGCCGGCGATCGTGAACGGGTCGCAGCACGGCAGCTGCCGTGCTCTGCACGGATGCGATCGGACCGTCGTCAGGCTTGCGGAACGAGAAGGTGATCAGCACGAGCGCGAGCACGACGAGGACCCCGACGACGAGCCGCCGCCGAAAGGCGGAGTTCGTTCGAGAGGGTGGCTTGCCGGTGACGGGACGCCGGACGTTGACGCCCAGCACCGCCGTGCGTGCGGTGCGATGACGGGGCACAGCGGTCGATTGTACCGGCCTCGGGCGGCGGACGGCCCTGCTGATGCCCGGCTTCACGCCCCCGCAATGCCGCCGCGGAGAAGGCTCAGCGGCGCGAGCCGTTGCGCCGCTTGCGCGAGCGCTCGGAGCGATGGATCGCCTCGAACTCCTCGAGGCTGCGACCCGAGCCGACGGCAACGCACGTCAGCGGGCTCTCGGCGAGGTGCACCGGCATCTGCGTCTCGTGCCGCAGCCGCTCGTCGAGGCCCTGCAGCAGCGCGCCACCGCCGGCGAGCACGATGCCGCGATCCATGATGTCGGCGGCGAGCTCCGGCGGCGTCTTGTCGAGCGTCGACTTGATCGCGTCGATGATCTGGGAGACGGGCTCGTCGAGCGCGCGGCGCACCTCTTCGGAGGAGATGACGACCGTCTTCGGCAGGCCCGTGAGCATGTCGCGCCCGCGCACCTCGGCCTGCACCTCCTCGGCGAGCCGATAGCCGGAGCCGACCTCGAGCTTGATCTCCTCGGCCGTCTGCTGGCCGACGAGGAGCTTGTACTCCTTCTTGATGTGGGTGACGATCGCGTCGTCCATCTCGTCGCCGCCGACGCGGAGCGACTGCGAGACGACGATGCCGCCGAGCGAGATCACCGCGACCTCGGTGGTGCCGCCGCCGATGTCGACGATCATGTTCCCGGTCGGCTCGCCCACCGGCAGCCCGGCGCCGATCGCGGCGGCCATCGGCTCCTCGATCAGGTAGGCCTGGCGCGCGCCGGCCGCGAGCGTCGCGTCCTCGACGGCGCGCTTCTCGACGCCCGTGACGCCGGACGGGACGCAGACGATCACGCGCGGGTGGGCAAAGCGGTGCTGGTGCACCTTCTGGATGAAGTGGCGCAGCATCTGCTCGGTGACGTCGAAGTCGGCGATGACGCCGTCCTTGAGCGGGCGGATCGCCGAGATCGTCCCGGGGGTGCGTCCGAGCATGCGCTTGGCCTCGACGCCGACGGCGTGCACGTCGCCGGTGCGCTGGTCGATCGCGACGACGGACGGCTCGGAGAGCACGATCCCGCGGCCGCGGACGTAGACGAGCGTGTTGGCGGTGCCGAGGTCGACGGCCATGTCACGGCCGCCGAATCCGGTGAGGGCGTTGAGCCAGCTCATGGGGGGAGCAGTCTAGCTTCTAATCGATTTGCAGCAGGTTCGGCACGTGAGCGGCGAGCGTGTCGATCAGCAGCGCTGCCGGGAGGCCGACGACGTTGAGGTAGTCGCCCGTCGATCCGCGCCACGAGGCGCGCCCCGAGGCCCTGGATCGCGTAGCTCCCCGCGCGGCCACCCCACTCCTCCGAGTCGAGGTACGCCTCGATCTCGGCCGCCGAGAGCGCGCGGAACGTGACGTCGGTCGTCGCGTGCTCGACAACGGCGAAGCCGTCGCCGAGGAGGCACAGCCCGGAGACCACGCGGTGCGTGCTGCCGGCGAGCTCGCCGAGCATGGCGCGGGCGTCGTCGCGGTCGGAGGCCTTGCCGTAGAGCCGACCGTCGAGGTGAACGGTGGTGTCGACGCCGAGCGTGACTGCGCCCTCGGCGTGCACCGATCGCGCCTTGCCCTCGGCGTGGTCGCGCACGAGCGCGACCGGGTCGGCGTCGGGCGGGTCGTGCTCCACGTACGAGGGCGCGACCGCCGTGAACGGGATGCGCAGCTGCTCGAGAATCGCGCGGCGCTGCGGCGAGGTCGAGGCGAGTGTCAGTGCTCCGCTCACTGCCGCTTCTTCGCGACCCAGATCTCCTCGACCGGCCACTTCCGCGACCAGTCGGCCGAGAACGTGTCGTAGTACGCGTGGTCGACGGCGTCGTCCGGCGCGTAGAGCTCGTAGAGGCCCGTGACCTCGAAGCCTGCGTTCCTGAGGACGGCGAAGAGCTCGCCGTGCGGCAGCTGCCACTCGACGCCGAGCTCGCCCGGCCACTCGAGCCGCCCCATGCCCGCGCTGCGGCCTCTGGAGCGACTCGCTCGGCTTGCCTTCGTCGGGTGCGCAGAGGAGGGAGATCGTGCTGTTGCGAAGGAACCAGAGCCGACCGCCGGGACGCAGAAGCCGATGGGCCTCGGGGATCCAGAGGTGCGGATCGCACCAGATGCTCGCGCCGTACTCCGAGACGGCGAGGTCGAAGCTCGCCGACGGCAGCGGCACGTCCTCGGCGCTCGCCTCGACGAGCGGGAAGACGATCCCGGTCTCCGGCCTGGACGCGGCGCGCCGTCTCGAGCTGCGCCGGGGTGACGTCGACACCGACGGGCCGTGCGCCGCGCCGCGCGAGCCAGGCCGAGACGTAGGCCGTGCCACAGCCCAGCTCGATCACGTCGAGACCGTCGACGTCCGGGAGCGAGCCGAGCGACGACTCGGGCACGTCGAAGACGCCCCAGTTGATCTCCGGCTCGGCCCACTTCGCGCTCGCTCGCGCGTCGGTGTAGAGCGCGTTCGCCTGCGTCCAGTCCTCGCGGTTGCGCTTCGCGTCGTCCGAGATCTCGGGCATGGCGTGATCCTAGATCCCGGGGGCGTCCGCCCCCGGGATCGCAGTGCTCGGGAGCGGCAGCGCGCGTCTAGAGCAGGCCGTCGGGGAAGAACAGCGAGAGCTCGCGCTTTGCGCTCGCCTTCGAGTCGGAGCCGTGCACGATGTTCTCCGAGAGGAGCGTGGCGAAGTCGCCGCGGATCGTGCCCGGGGCGGAGTCGGCCGGGTTCGTCGCGCCCATCATGCCGCGGACGCCGAGAATCGCGTTCTCACCACGGACGGCGAGCGCGAGCACGGGGCCAGAGGTGATGAACGAGACGAGCTCACCGAAGAAGGGCTTTCCCTTGTGCTCGGCGTAGTGCTGCTGCGCGAGCGCACGAGGGATCTTGAGCAGGCGGGCGCCGCGGAGCTCGTAGCCGCGACGCTCGAAGCGGGAGACGATCTCGCCGCAGAGTGCGCGACGGACGCCGTCCGGCTTGACGAGAACGAGTGTGGTTTCGATAGCCATAGGCGGGAAAGGGTAGTCGCAACCCGGCGCCGGTCCGCCAGAGACTGGTCGGCGTCAGCTCGTGCGGTGAATGCGCAGCGGCTGCAACACCTCGTCGCCGGTGACGGCGGCCGGAGGCACCGGGGTGGCGCAGTACGGGCACACCTGCCAGATCTGCTCCAGCGGAGAGCCGCACGAGCCGCACGCCTGCTTGAGGCGCGTCGTGCAGACGGGGCAGACGAGGAACGACGCGTCGACCTCGCCGCGGCAGACCGGGCAATGCAGGTCGCGCTCGGCCAGCCGCTCTTCGAGGGCGCGGTTCTCGAGCTCCCGGTCGCGGCGCTCCTCGATCGAGTCCGGCGGCCGCAGGAAGAGGTAGACGATCGGCCCGAGGAACGGTGGCACGAGGCCGAGCAGGGCGGCCATCGCCACGAGCCACGGGTCGTCGATCCGGCGGCGAGCGTCCTTGTAGACCCAGAACGCCGTCGCCAGCCAGAAGACGACGACGAAGAATCCCGTCAGGTTGCGGGCGAGCGTGAAGCTGCTGGAGTCGAAGAAGCTTTCGGCAATGATCATGGTCGGCCTCAAAGAAGGAGCTTGCCGAGGATATACCCGGCGGCGAAGGCAATTCCTACGATCGCAACGAGAACGACCAGCGCGAAGGTGAGAACGGCGATCCGTTCGCGCATGCGGGAGCGCCGTTTCATCGGCTTTCGGCCGCCTCGAGATCGGCGAGGAGATAGAGGGAGCCGGTGACGAGAACCGGCTCGCCGAGCTCGTGGGCACGTCGCACGGCCGCCGCCGGGTCGTCGACCTGCCTCGACGACGTCGAAGTGCCGCGCGCGCGTGCTCGGCCAGCACGGCGGCCGGCAGCGACCGGGCATTCGACGACGACGTCGCGACGAATCGGTCGCCGAGCGCCGCGAGGAGCCCGAGCATCTCGTCGACGTCCTTGTCGCGCAGGATCGAGGCGCAGATCGTGTAGTCGGAGCGGTCGAGGTGCGATCGGAGCCACGTGACGCCGTCCGGCGTTGTGGGCGCCGTCACGCACCTCTTCCGGCCGTCGCTCGAGCCGGCCGGGGAGCTCCGCGTCGACGGCTGTGTCGAGCGGATGGCCGACGAATGCCTCCGCCGCCTCCCGGGCGCCGCCGAGCACGATGCGTGCCGACCGGGACGAGCGCCTGGAACGTGTCGTCCGATAAGACAACTATCGTGTCGTCACTATGGACAACAGCAAGCTTCTCGGTCGCAATCTCCTCGACCGTCTCGCCGAGCACGTCGGTGTGCTCGAGCCCGACGTTGGTGAGCAGAACGACGCGCGAGTCGACGCACGTTGGTCGCGTCGTAGCGCCCACCGAGCCCGGCCTCGACGACCGCGACGTCGACATGCGGCATCGGCGAACGCCGCGAACGCGGCGGCGGTGATCGTCTCGAACTGGGTCGCGCCGACGCCGCTCTGCCGCCGGCCGAACGCGGGCGAGCGCCGCCGGCAGGTCGGCCGGGTGGCCGTCGATCCTGATCCGCTCGCTCCACGACCGCACGTGGGGCGAGAGCGTCGCCCCGACCGAGAGCCCCTCCGCGAGCAGCAGCTGCTCGATCGTGACGGTGGCCGTCGACTTCCCGTTCGTCCCGACGACGTGCACGGCCGGGTAGGCGACGCTGCGGGTCACCGAGCTCGGCGAGGAGCGCCTTCATCCGGTCGAGCCCGAACCCGTCCTCGGGCCAGGGGCTCAGTCCCGCGAGCCAGCTGACGTCGTCGCTCATGCCGCCGTCGACCTCAGGCACGGGTCGGCTCCGTCCTCGCGGCCCGCCGGCTGTGCAGCCGCCGGCCACGCCGCGGCTCGGCCATCAGCCGGAGAACGCCAGCGACTCGGCATGCGCGATCACCTCGGCCGGCGTCGGCGGCTGGCGCAGAATCTCGATCATCTCCGCCGTCAGCGGGTCGCCGCTCTCGCGGTAGCGGCGCTCCGTCTCGTCGAGGTCGTACGCCGTGCGCCGGTGCTCGATCGGGAGCTGCCGGTGCCGTGCCGGCGCCGGCGCCGAGCAGCGCCCAGTAGGCACCCGGCGCTCCCTCGTAGGGCATGCCGACGCTGCCGGGGTTGAAGAACGTCCGTCCGAGCACGCTGCCGCTCGTATCTGACGTGCGTGTGCGCCGTGACGATCGACCGCCGCGGTCGTGCCCGCGACCGCGTCGGCGAGGCGGCTCTCCGGAGTCTCGACCGTGACGAGCTCCTCGTCGCTCCGCGGCGATCCGTGACAGAACAGGACATCGCCCGAGCCCGTCGACCTCGAGCTCCACCGTCGCCGGAAACGCCGCGAGCAGAGCGCGCATCGGCGCGTCGTGCTGCTCCACCATCCAGCGCTCGCGCGGCGTCGCCTCGGCGGCCGGATCCTGCAGGCGCTCGGCGAGCTCGATCACCGACCGGTCGGCGTTCCCGCGCACGAACAGCACGTCACGGCCCGCGAGCAGGTCGAGCGTCTCGCCCGGGAGCGGCCCCCAGGTGAGGTCGCCGCAGTGGACGATCGCGTCGGGCTGCTCGCGCTCGAGCTCGGCCAGCACCGCTGCCAGCGCGACGGCATTCCCGTGGACGTCCGCGAGCACCGCGACGCGCCTCGCCCGCATGGTCGAGCCTCAGCTCCCGGTGCCTTCGAGCGCCTCCAGCTCGCGCCGGTAGCGCTCGAGCTTGGCGCGCTCGCCGTCGACGACCGCGGCAGGTGCGCTGCCGACGAAGCGCTCGTTGGCGAGCATCGCCTCGCCGCGGGCGATCTCCTTCTGCAGCCGCGCGATCTCGGGGCCGGCATCGCCCGGCGCCTTCTGGCGCTCGGGCCGGACGACGGCGGCGAAGACCCGGCGCTCGTCGTCCGAGTCGAGCGCGACCTGCACGCCGCTGCGCCGGAACGTCACCGCGGCATCCTGCACGCGGTCGAGCGCGGCGCTCTCGGAGCGATAGCTCCCGTCCGCCGCCGGCCACGCCGACACGATCAGCCGCTTGCGCGCTGCCCGGCAGGTGCGACCAGATCTCCTCGGTCACGTGCGGGAGCATCGGGTGGAGGAGGGCGAGCAGCCGCTCGAGCGCTGCCAGCGCCGTCGCGCAGGCCGCGGTCTCGTGCTCGTAGAGCCGCGGCTTGACGGCCTCGGCGTACCAGTCGCAGAAGTCGTCGAAGGTGAGGTGGTAGAGCACGTTCGTCGCGGTCGCGAAGTCGAACGCAGCCCACGCCTCCTCGACCTGCTCCCGCGCGAGATCGATCCGCGCCAGGATCCAGCGCTCCTCGAGCGCGGTGGGATCGGCGCCAGGCTCGACGCCCTCGGCGTTCTGGAGGATCAGCCGCGAGACGTTCCAGAGCTTGTTGGCGAGCTTGCGGCCCTCCTCGATCGCGCCGGGAGAGAAGCGCACGTCCTGGGTCGACGAGATCTTCAGCAGCCCGTACCGGGTCGCGTCCGCGCCGTGGGCGTCGATCATCTCGAGCGGGTCGACGCCGGTGCCGAGGCTCTTCGACATCCGCCGGCCGTCGGCCGCGAGCACGGTCGAGTGGATGATCACGTCGGTGAACGGAACCTCGCCCATCAGCTCGAGGCCGGCCCAGATCATCCTGTTCTCCCACAGCCGGATGATCTCGCGCGCCGTCGAGTTGACGTTGCCCGGGTAGTACGCCTCGAGCTCGGGCGTCTGCTCCGGCCAGCCGAGGGTGGCGAACGGCCAGAGGGCCGACGAGAACCAGGTGTCGAGCACGTCCGGATCGCGCGTCAGCTCGACGCCGGCGCCGGCGCGCTCCTGCGCCTCCTCCTCCGACCGCGCGCAGATGACCTCGCCGCTCGGCGTCGTCCAGATCGGGATCTGGTGGCCCCACCAGAGCTGCCGCGACAGGCACCAGTCCGGAATCTCCTCGAGCGAGGCAATCGCGAACCGGTGCTGCGACTCGGGATGGAACCGCACCGTTCGCTCGCTTGCAGCGCCTCGATCGCGGGCGCTGCCGGGCCGCTCATCGCGCACCACCACTGCAGCGAGATCAGCGGCTCGATCCTCGTGTGGCAGCGCTCGCAGGTGCCCGACCGAGTGCCGGTAGTTCTCCCGCTTCACGAGCTGGCCGCGCTCCTTGAGCCCAGGCGAGAACCGCCGCGTCGGCCTCCGCCTGCGTCAGGCCCTCGAGGTCGCCGGCCTGGTCGTTCATCCGGCCGTCGAGCCCGATCACCATCGGCTCGGGAAGCCCGTGGGCGCGGCCGATCTCGAAGTCCGTCGGATCGTGGCCGGGAGTGATCTTGAGGGCGCCGGAGCCGAACGCCGGCTCGACGCGCGCGTCGGCGATCACCGGCACGGCGCGCTCGACGTACGGAACGACGACCTCGCGGCCGATCGCATCGCGGTAGCGCGGGTCGTCGGGATGCACGGCAACCGCGACGTCGCCGAGGATCGTGGCGGGGCGCACGGTCGCGATCACGATGCCGTCGGTGCCGTCTCCGTCGACGAACGGGTAGCGCACGTACGTGAGCATGTCGTCCATCTCGACGTGCTCGACCTCGAGGTCGGAGATCGCGGTCTGGTGGAACGGGCACCAGTTGACGATCCGGTTGGCGCGGTAGATCCAGCCGCGATCCCAGAGCCGCACGAAGAACTCCGTCACCGCGCGCGAGTACGCCGTCGTCGAGCGTGAAGCGCTCGCGGCCGTAGTCGAGCGACGCGCCGAGCCGGCGGTACTGGCCCATGATCGTCCGCCCGGTCTGCTCGAGCCACTCCCACGTGCGCTCGATGAACGCCTCGCGACCGAGGTCGTGGCGCGTCAGCCCTTCGGCGGCCAGCTGCTTCTCGACCACGTTCTGGGTCGCGATTCCCGCGTGGTCGTAGCCCGGGCTGCCAGAGCGTGCGATACCCCTGCATGCGGTGCCAGCGGATCAGAACGTCCTGGATCGAGCCGTTCAGCGCGTGGCCGAGGTGGAGGTCACCGGTGACGTTCGGCGGCGGCACGCAGATGACGTAGCTCTCGTCCCGCGTCGCCCCGACGCCGGCCGCATAGAGGCCCTCGGCCTCCCAGAGCTCCTGCCAGCGCGATTCGACCCCATCGGGCTTGTAGAGCGATTCCATCTGACCAGGAGACTCCATCGGACGGCGCGACTCTATCGACAGGGGCGAGCGTGGCGCATGAGACGGCAGCGCAGATCGGCTGCGGGTCGCGATCCCGGGCGAGCGTCAGCCGCCGAAGACAAGCAGCGTGCTCGTGCCGTGCGCATAGAGCTTGCCGTCGGCGTCGACGATGCGGCCCTCGGCGGTCGCGACGGTCCGGCCGCCGTGAACCACCGTCCCCGTGCACCGGATCAGGCCTGTCGAGGACGTCAGCGGCCGCACGAAGTTCGCCTTCACCTCGAGCGTCGTGTAGGCAACGCCGGCCGCGAGCGTCGAGTGCACGCGCACAGCCCATCGCGGAGTCGAGCAGCGCGAGCGCCAGCCCGCCGTGCACGACGCCGATCGGGTTGTAGTGGAACTCGGCCGGCTCGATCGGTGAACGTGGCCCGCCCCTCCTCGACCTCGATCGGCGCCGAACCCGAGCGTCTTCGCGATCGGAGGGGGTGGTAGCTCGCCGGCCGCGATCAGCTGGAGCGCCTCGAGTCCGGACATGCTTCGCAGCGCGCGCGAGCAGCTCGAGCGGATCGTCCCACGAGTAGGTGCGCGTGCGGTCGGAGTTGGCGCCGTCAGCCAACGCGTGCCGCCCTGCACCGCGTCGACGAGCCCGTCGGGGTCGTCGACGGAGACCCGGAGCCGCCGCACCCGCACGGGGAACATCAGCACGTGCCCCGGCATCGGCGGCTCGAACAGGAACTCGACGAGCCCGCTGCCGTCGCCGTTGACGAGCCAGTCTCCCCGCCAGCCGTGGACGCCACGGCTGATCACGGTGTCGGTCAGCGCCCGCGCGGAGGTGACGCTCGTGCGCGGCGCGCGGCCGTCGAAGCTCCGGCCCATCTTGATCGCGAGGTCGGCGTCGCTGACCGCGATGCCCGAGCGCTGCGGGGCCCGAGCCGAGCAGCTTCAGCAGCACTGCGCGAGAACGCCCCGTAGCGGAGCGTGAACCACTGTGGCGCGCCCACGGGCTAGGACGCAGCGCTACCCTGCAGCGGCTTCGAAGTCGTCGCGCTTCGGCTGCGCCGCTCGTGACGAGCGTCGGGTTGAGGCCCTTCGAGATCGTCTCCTTGGTGATCACGCACTTGGAGACGTCCTTGCGCGAGGGCAGCTCGAACATCACGTCGAGGAGCGCCGCCTCGATGATCGACCGCAGGCCGCGGGCGCCGGTCTCACGCTGGAGCGCCTTCTCGGCGATCTCCCAGAGGGCGTCGTCGGTGAAGACGAGCTCGATCGTGTCGTAACCGAAGAACCGCTGGTACTGCCGGGTGAGCGCGTTCTTCGGCTCGGTCAGGATCTGCACGAGATCGTCGCGGCGCAGCTGGTGCACGGCCGAGACGACCGGCAGACGACCGATGAACTCGGGGATCAGCCCGAAGTTGACGAGATCCTCGGGCATCACGGCGGAGAGCAGCTCGGCGCCCTCGTCCGAGTGCTTCGAGCGCACGTTGGCGCCGAAGCCGACGGAGTTCGTGCCGATGCGGCGCTCGATGATGCGATCGAGGCCGGCGAAGGCACCGCCGCAGATGAAGAGGATGTTCGTGGTGTCGATCGAGAGGAACTCCTGGTGCGGGTGCTTGCGCCCACCCTGGGGCGGCACCGAGGCCACGGTCCCCTCGAGGATCTTGAGGAGCGCCTGCTGCACGCCCTCGCCCGAGACGTCGCGCGTGATCGACGGGTTGTCCGCCTTGCGCGCGATCTTGTCGACCTCGTCGATGTAGATGATCCCGGTCTCGGCCTTCTTGATGTCGAAGTCGGCGGCCTGGATCAGCTTCAGGAGGATGTTCTCGACGTCCTCGCCGACGTAGCCGGCCTCCGTCAGCGCGGTCGCGTCGGCGATCGCGAACGGCACGTTGAGGATCCGCGCGAGCGTCTGCGCGAGCAGCGTCTTGCCGCAGCCGGTCGGGCCGAGCAGGAGGATGTTCGACTTCTGCAGCTCGACCTCGCCCTCTTCGACCTGGCCCATGCGGACGCGCTTGTAGTGGTTGTAGACCGCGACCGACAGCGTGCGCTTCGCCTCTTCCTGCGAGACGACGTAGTCGTTGAGGACGGCGTAGATGTCCTTCGGGCGCGGGAGGTTGTCGAGGTCGAGCGAGACGGGAGCGGTGAGCTCCTCGTCGATGATCTCGTTGCAGAGATCGATGCACTCGTCGCAGATGTAGACGCCGGGGCCGGCGATGAGCTTCTTCACCTGGCGCTGGCTCTTGCCGCAGAAGCTGCAGAGCAGCTGCTCGTTTCCGTCGCTCGCTCGGGCCACGTCTCTCCTTTTACTCCGAAATCGCCTGTCTGGCTAGAGCACCAGGTTCAGCGGTGTGCGATCACCCGGTCGATGAGTCCGTACTCGACCGCTTCGTCCGACGTCATGAAGTAGTCGCGATCCATGTCCTGCTTGACCTTGTCCACGTCCTGGCCGGTGTGGCTGGCCATGATCTCCTCGAGCTTGCGCTTCAGCGCGATCGTCTCCTTGGCATGAATCTCGATGTCGGACGCCTGTCCCTGATAGCCACCCCAAACCTGGTGGATCAGAATTCTGGAGTTCGGCAGCGCCATCCGCTTCCCTTTCGCGCCACCGGTCAGAAGCAGCGCGCCCATGCTCATCGCGATCCCGACGCAGATCGTCGAGACGTCCGGCTTGATGAACTGCATCGTGTCGTAGATCGAGAGGCCGTCGTAGACCGAGCCGCCCGGCGAGTTGATGTAGAGCGAGATGTCCTTGTCGGGATCCTCCGACTCGAGGTGCAGCAACTGCGCGTTGATCAGGTTCGCGATCTGCGAGTCGACCTGCGTGCCGAGGAAGATGATCCGCTCGTTCAGTAGACGTGAGTAGATGTCGAACGAGCGCTCGCCGCGCGAGGTCTGCTCGATCACCATGGGAATCAACGGGCTCATTCGGGCTCCTTGCTGCCGGGTGTCCACAACTTCTTCTCAGGCTCGGTGTTTTCCTTGTCGGGCGTCCAAAGCTTGTCGCGCGCCTCCGCAAGATCCAGCGAGATCGGCTTCACGTCGGCGACGAGCCGGTCGAGCGCGGCGCGCAGGCGCAGGTCCTCGCGGAGCGACTCCTGGTGGCCGTGCGACCAGATGTCCTCGATCACCTGATCGGGGTCGTCGCCGGACGCCTCGGCCTGCTCGCGGATCAGCGCCTTGACGTCGTCGTCGGAGATCTCGATCCCCGCCTTGTCGGCGAGCGCCTCGAGCGCGAGCTCGCGGGCGACCGACCGGGCGGCCTCGCCCTGCATCTGCGCGATCAGCGTCTCGGGCGACTGACCCGTGACCTCGAAGTACGTGGTCGGCTCGATCCCGCGGCGGCCGAGCGAGCGGACGAAGCCGTCGAGCAGCTCCCGCGCCCGCGTCTCGACGAGCGGGCCGGCGCCCTGGACGTTCGAGGCAGTGACGAGCGTGTCGACGGCTGCAGTCCGGTAGGCGGCGTCGATCTCCTCCTCGACCGCGGTGCGGACGCGCCCTTCGATATCGGCCTTCAGCTCGGCGAACGTGTCGAACTCGCTCGCGGAGCGCGCGAGCTCGTCGTCGAGCTCCGGCAGCACCTTCTCGTTGACGTGCTTGACCGTGATCGTGACCGCGGCGCCCGACTCGTCGGCGAGCTCGTAGTCGACCTCCTTGGTCTCCCCGACGCTCGCGCCGATCAGCGCCGCCTCGATCTCCTCGACGAGCCGGCCGGAGCCGAGCTCGACGACCGTGTCGGACTGCGCCTCACCGGACGGGCTCTGCAGGTCGACGACGAGCGTGTCGCCCTCCTTGGCCGGACGGTCGTCGGCGGGAACGAGCTCCGCGACGCTCTGCCGCAGCGCCTCGAGCTCCTGGTCGACGAGCTCCTGCGGAACCTCGGCCTCGGCGCGCGGCACCTCGAGCGTCGTCCAGTCGACGATCTCGGGCGTGGGCTGCACCTCGATCGTGGCCGAGAACGACCACGGCTCCTTGTCGGTCGTCGGCAGCTCGAAGTCGTACTCGCGGCGCCGAGATCGGCCGCAGGCGCGTGCGCGACGCGGCCGACCAGAACCAGCCGCTGATGTGCGACTCGACCGCCTCGACCCAGATCCGGTCCTTGCCGATCTTCGAGATCAGCACCGGCGTCGGAACCTTGCCCTTGCGGAAGCCGGGGATCTTGACCGACTCGGAGAGGTCGTTCGTCGCGTGCTCGACCGCGTGCTCGAGCTCGTGCGGCGAAACGTCCACCGTCAGGCGGACGCGATTCTCACCAAGCTCTTCCACCTGTGCAGACATTGAGTGGCCATTCAAGCAGACTCGCTATGGCCTCCCGCAGAGGTGCCCGTCGGACCGGTCCGTCCGATGCGGGTCCTACCCTCGCCGCATGGTGCTTGGAATCATCGTGTTCGGTGCCGTGTTCCTCGTCGGGCTCGCCGTCGGGACGGTGACCCGGAGACCCCTCGCGACAGCCTCGCTCGTCGTCGCGGCATTCGTGGCGGTGCTCGTCGTGCAGACGCACGAGCCGCTCGCGGGCTTTGCGGTCTTCGCGCTCATCGCACTCGTCGGCCTCGTCGCGGACTCGGTGCGCGAAACCGTCGGAATCCTGCTCGGCCGTTAGCATTCCGTCACACCTCGCGGGTGTGGCGGAATTGGTAGACGCGGCGGGTTTAGGTCCCGTTGGGCTTCGGCTCTTGGAGGTTCGAGTCCTCTCGCCCGCATCACCCCCGCAACGCGGGCGCTGGTAGAAGCTGATACCGACATGTCGCTCGCGCGCCGCCCTCCTCGCCCTTGTCACCGTGCTCGCCGCCGTGGCTGCCGGCTGTGGCCGCTCGGCTGAGCCACCGAGCACGTTCGTCGTCGGCGCGGTCGAGGACTGCCGCCAAGAGCGGCTCGGCCGACGCCAAGATGCTGCTCGCGCGGCAGGCGGGATACCGCGCGATCGTCCTGAGCTCGTCTGGACGCCGCCGCTCGTCGCCCCGCCGGCAGCGGAGCTGGCGGCGCTCGAGACCGCAGTCGATCGCGGCCGCGACCAACGGGATCCGGCCGATCGTCGCCGTCTACTCGTTCAGCAGCGTGACTCCGACGACCCCGGAGGCGCGGGCGCAGTTCGCCGCCTACGCGGCGTCGATTCCCCGTCTCCTGCCGGGCGTCCGCGACGTCATCGTCGGCAACGAGCCGAACCTGAACCTGTTCTGGCTGCCGCAGTTCGGGCCTGACGGCTCGGACGCCGCGGCCGCCTCGTACCTCGCGCTGCTCGCGGAGTCCTACGACGCGCTCAAGGATGTCTCGCCGGACATCAACGTGATCGGCGGCTCGCTGTCGGCGCGCGGGAGCGACGACCCGGCCGGCTCGCGGCCGACGCACTCGCCGATCCGCAATTCATCGAGGATCTCGGGGCCGGGTACCGGGCATCGGGACGCGACCGGCCCGTGATGGACATGTTCTCGATCCACCCGTATCCGGAGAACTCGAGCATCCCGCCGACCTTCGAGCACCCGCAGAGCACGTCGATCGGCCTGGCCGACTACGACAAGCTCGTCGCGCTGCTCGGCACCGCCTTCGACGGCACCGAAGCAGCCGGGCTCCTCGCTCCCGATCGTCTACGGCGAGTACGGCCTCCAGACGGCGATCCCGCAGGCAGAAGCTCGGGCCGTACACCGGCGCCGAGCAGGCGACGACGAAGCCGATCGACGAGCAGGCCCAGGCAAGCCGGTACGCAGACGCGATCGCGATCGCGGCCTGCCACCCGACGGTGCGGATGCTGCTCTTCTTCCATGTCTCCGACGAGCCGCAGCTCGAGCGGCTCCAGACCGGAGTCTTCTACGCCGACGACACGCCGAAATCGAGCCTCGAGCCGATCGCGCGCGCAGCCCTCGCCGCCCAGGCGGAGCGCCCCGACTGCCGTTGAGCGCGGAACGGCGCGCAGCGACGGGCTCCGGCCGACCGGTGCGCACCTCAAGCTGACGGGCCGGACGCCGATTTACTCTGGATGCGGTCGAACTGCGGCGGAGCGTCCTCTCGGTCGAGATCGCGTCGGTGCTCGCCCTCGGCGCCTTCGCGGCTCACACGGTCCTTCCCGACGGAGGCTCGGTCGCGCACTTCTTCGACTATCGCCTCTACTACGCGATCATCGTCGCCGCCGCGCGCTGACGATCGCGCGCGCCGTCTTCGCCGCTCCACCGCGGTGCGTGGATCGCGCTCGCAGCGGCGGTCACCTCGTACGCGACGGCGGAGTTCATCTGGCTGTTCCTCTACTCGAGCACGACAGCCCCCCTACCCCTCGATCGCGGACGCCTTCTACCTGGGCTTCTATCCCGCGAGCTACATCGGGCTGCTCCTGCTGCTCCGCGCCCGCCTGCGGTCGCTGACGCCCGGGCGTCTGGGTCGACGGCATCACCGCGGCGCTCGCGGTCGCCGCGATCGGCAGCGCGGTCCTGATCGGGGTCGTGCTCGACACGACCGACGGCTCGGCGTCGGTGGTGGCGACGAACATGGCGTATCCGCTCGGCGACGTGATCCTGCTCTCGCTCGTCGTCGGCGGCTTCGCCGTCACGCGATGGCACCCCGGCCGCGCGTGGGCGTTCCTCGGAGCGTCGCTCATCGATCAGCGCGCTCGCCGACAGCGCCTACCTCTACGCGACGGCGACCGGGACGTACAGCGAGGGCGGCATCCTCGATGCGGCCTGGCCGACCGGGCTGCTCCTGATCGGGATCGCCGCCTGGCAGGACGACGGACGCGACCGGATCGGTCGACATGCGCGGCCGGCAACCTGCTCGCCGCTCCGACGCTCTGTGCACTCGTCGCGATCACGCTCCTCATCGTCGACCACTTCCACCGCCTCAACCTCGTCGCGATCACCCTCGCCACGCTCACGCTCGCCGGCGTCCTCACGCGCCTCGCGTTCACGTTCCGCGAGAACGGCAACCTGCTGCGGCGGACGACCGACGAGGCGATCACCGACGCGCTCACGGGCCTCGGCAACCGACGCCGCCTGATCAGCGACCTCGACGCCACGATGGAGGTGGCGACGATCGAGGAGCCGTGGCTGCTCGCGATCTTCGACCTCGACGGGTTCAAGGGCGTACAACGACGCGTTCGGCCACCCCGCCGGTGACGCGCTGCTGGCGCGCCTCGGCGGCAAGCTCGCCGCCGCGACGGCCGGCCACGGCCGCTGCTACCGCCTCGGCGGCGACGAGTTCTGCCTGCTGACGCCGGCCGACGCGACCCTCGCGAGCCGGCTGCTCGACGACTCGCTCGCGGCCTCTGCGAGCACGGCGAGGGCTTCTCGGTGACGAGCTCGTTCGGCGCCGTCCTCCTCCCCGAGCACGCGAGCGACGGCATCGGCGCGCTGCGCGAGGCGGACGAGCGGCTGTACGTCCAGAAGCGCGGCCGCAGGTCGACGCGCGACGAGCCGCACGAGGTGCTGCTCCAGGCGCTCTACGAGCGCGAGCCGGAGCTCCACACGCACGCCACGGCGTCACGCGAGCTCGCGGTCGCCGTCGGGCACGCGCTCGGCCTGAACGAGACCGCGATCGACGAGCTGCGAGCGCGCGGCGATGCTCCACGACATCGGGAAGATCGCGATCCCCGACGAGATCCTCCACAGGCCCGGCCCGCTCGACGAGCGGCCGAGTGGGCGTTCGTGCGCAAGCACACCGTCGTCGGCGAGCGCATCGTCAGCGCCTCCCCGGCCCTCCGGCCCGTCGGCCGGATCGTCCGGTCGTCGCACGAGCGCTGGGACGGCACGGGCTACCCCGACGAGCTCGCGGGCGAGGAGATCCCGCTCGCGGCGCGGATCGTCTGCGCCTGCGACGCCTTCTCGGCGATGACGACGCGCCGGCCCTACCACGAGGCGATGAGCGTCGACGCGGCGCTCGACGAGCTCGTCCGCTGCTCGGGATCGCAGTTCGACCCCGGCGTGGTGGCGCCGCTCGTCGCGCTCGTGCGCGCCGGGTTCGACGCGCGCGAGCGCGGCCGAGCACGCCGTGCCGCGGGATCGCTCCTCGCTCGATCCAGGGCTGAGACCGCCGCATGAACGGCCGGAGCGTGCCACCGCTGCGCCGTCGCGAGATGGCCCCGGGAGGAATCGAACCTCCGCGCGTGGATTCGAAGTCCACCGCTCTATCCACTGAGCTACGGGGCCGTGCGCGTCTGCACGGTATCCTGTGCGAGCGCGTGGTGGCGGTAGCTCAGTTGGTAGAGCCCCGGGTTGTGATCCCGGTGGTCGCGGGTTCAAGTCCCGTCCGCCACCTGTATTTTCCTGCAAGATCTCGAACCCGCTAGCGCGGGTTCATGGATCGCACGCAGCAACCCCTGAAGCCGGGAACCTCCAGCCGAGCTTCCTCGAACTTGGTATCCACAACGCGATCTCCGTCGACTCGCGCGCAGAGACTTCGGTTGATCAACACAAACTGCTCACGCCTGCCGTTCGGCCGTCGCACGACATGTGTGATCAACACGTCGCGACGACGCCGTGCGAGCGCCCTAGGATCCCGCCATGCGGCACACGCGCTACGGCTACTGGCTCGAGGAGGCGGGGCCGGTCGAGCCGACGCGGCCGCTCGAGGGCGACACGACGGCGGACGTGGTCGTCGTCGGCGCCGGCTACCTCGGCCTCTGGACGGCGTGGCAGCTGAAGGCGCTCGAGCCCGGGCTCGACGTCGTCGTGCTCGAGGCCGGCCTCGCCGGGCACGGGCCGAGCGGGCGCAACGGCGGCTTCGTCTCGACGCTCTGGGACGACCTCCCGATCCTGCGCGACAGGGTCGGCGACGCGCGCGCCGTCGAGGTGTGCCGCGCCTCCGAGCGCGCCGTGCACGGGATCGGCGCCTTCTGCGCCGAGCAGGGCGTCGACGCGCGCTACCGCGCCGGCGGCACGTTGCAGGTCGCGACGAGCACGGCGCAGGTCGGCGACTGGGACGAGCTCGTCGACGCGTGCGCGGCCGTCGGGGCGCCCGACGAGGCGCAGCCGCTGACGCGGGACGAGGTCGCGAAGCGATGCGCGTCGCCGGCCTTCCTCGGCGGCCTGCTCCTCCCGACGGCGGCGAACGTCCAGCCGGCACTCCTCGCGCTCGGTCTCCGCGCGAGGGTGATCGAGGCCGGCGTTCGGCTCCACGAGCGGACGCGCGGTGCGGAAGCTGTCGAGCGGACGGGACCGCGTCGACGCCGCGAGGGAACGGTGCGGGCCGACGCCGCCGTGCTCGCCGTGAACAGCGCCACCGCCGGGTTCCACGGCTTCCGGCACGCGCTCTCGGTCGCCTCGAGCCACATGGTGATCAGCGAGCCGGTGCCCGACGTGATCGAGGAGATCGGCTGGACGGGCGGCGAGAACATCCACGACTGCCGCACGCTGCTCCACTACCTGCGCACGACGAAGGACGGCCGGATCGCGCTCGGCTGGGGCGGCGGGCGGATGGGCTTCGGCGGCCGGCACCGCGACCGGCTCGACATCGATCCGAGCGCTGCCCGCCACGCGGCCGCAGCGCTCCGCTGGCTGCTTCCCGCAGCTCGCCGGCCGCGAGGTCACGCACGCCTGGGGCGGCCCGATCGACGTGTCGCCCACGCACCTGCCGATCTTCGGCTCGCGCGGGAAGCGTGCACCACGGCTTCGGCTTCACCGGCAACGGCGTCGGGCCGACCTATCTCGGCGGCGAGATCCTCGCGCGGCTCGCGCTCGACCGCCGCGACGAGATCACGCGGCTCGCGATCGTCGACCCCGACCGCAAGCTCTTCCCGCCGGAGCCACTGCGCTTCATCGGCGGCACCACGATCCGCGCGCGCGCTCGTCCGGCGCGACGAGGCCCACGACCGCGGCGACACGCCCGATCCCCTCACCGGCTTCGTCTCCTCGCTGCCGCGACGGCTCGGGCTGCGGCTGCCGCGCTAGCCTCGGTCGCTCGCGCCGTCGATCGATGCGAGCACGTCCTCCAGCGTCGCGCTCGCGTCGACCTGCTCCGGTGCCAGCCGCGCAGCCTCCGTCTCGCTGAGCTGCAGGAAGACGGTCGCCAGCGCCGCGAAGAGATCCGGCGTCAGCCCGGCCTGCTCCTGGGTGGCCGCGATCTCGCGCATCTCGGCGACGTAGCGGCCCGACTTGGCGGCGATGCTCTGCAGCATGCGCGGCGCGTCGTCGACGAGGTCGGGGTAGTTGCGACGAAGGTCGTCGAGCACGAACTCGAGCACGCCGTTCGCGCGCGCCGCCCGGAGCGCCTGCGCGAGCAGCGCGGTCTGTCCCTTGTAGAACGATCCCGTCGACATCTTGATCGCCGAGGCCATCCCGATCCGCGTCGCCGACGACGCGGAGCTCGAGCCCGGGCGCCGGCAGGCTCGCGATCTCGGCGGCCCGCGCGCCGGACAGGTAGACGGTCGTCGTCCCTGCGCGGCGCGGCGGCGGGCCGGAGATCGAGCCGTCGACGACGTCGAGCCCCGCGCCCTCGAGCCGCGCGGCGACCGCCTCCATCGTCGAGGGCGCGATCGCGTTCAGGTCTGCGACCGTCGGGCTCGCGTCCGTCCGCCTCGCCGCATCCGCCACCGCGTCGGCGACCGCGAGCGCCTCGCCCGGCGGCACGATCGAGAGCACGATCTCCGCTACCTCGACGACGGCATCGAGGCTCGGCAGCAGCTCGATCCCCTCGGCGAGCGTCGCCGTCCGGGCGCTGCGATGCTCGAGCGTCGCGACGACCCTCGCGCCACCCGCAGCGAGCACGTGCCCGACGGCGGAGCCCATCGCACCCGGGCTGACGATGCCGACCGTGTTCATCCGGCCAAGCCTACTGCGCCGCGGTCGTCCTCCAACTCCGCCCGCGCCACCTTTCCGCGTCGGCCGATTACCCTACGGTGACGCGCCCGTAGCTCAGGGGACAGAGCAGCGGACTTCTAATCCGCGGGTCGGAGGTTCGAATCCTCCCGGGCGCATGTACTTGGTTCGTATCCCAGGGCCGCGCCTCGCCGAACAGCTCGCGGTCTTTCGACTTTGCGGCATCGGTGTAGAACCGGTCCCACCAGGGCTTTTCGCCGGCTGCCCGGGGCGGCCGCTGGAGGTTCAGCGGCTTCTTGTCCTTCTGTGCCTTGGCGCGGGCCACCCGGAATGCGTAATGGTCGAAGATGCGTACCGCCTCAATCATGAACGAGGTGGCGATTCGCCTGTCTTTGACCAGTGTCAGGTTCTCGCCGTTGGAGTCATCGGCCGCCTTCGAGAAGTTGAAGGAGCCGAAGTAGACACGCGCGGTGGGTTGGTCAAAATCGATGACGACGAACTTGTGGTGCATGCGCGTGCCGCCGCCTCCAGTCTGCTCGGGCTTGAAGGGCGGCGGTAGGACTTTGCCGAGGGCGGACGGGTAGACGACGCGAACGAGCCCTGAGGGGTTCTTCAGGCGGAGCACGCCGACGTCGTGGTCCGAGACGCCGAACGAGAACACCTTGTCGTCCTTCTGCAGGGCCTCCAGGGCATTTACGACCGCACCAGGTGTCTGGTAGAGAAACGCCAGGGAGTAGAAGAGGCTGCTCTTGGTGTTCGAGCGAATGTCGACAGCGATCGAGGAGAAGAACCGCCTTGCTCGCCATCCGCGGGCTGAACGTCACCTTCGCATCGATGCCGGCGAGGCCGAGGTCGTCCCAGCCCGCTGAGGGGGTCTTGCCGAACGTTGCCACGCTGCCCTTGTTCCAGTAGTCGTCGAATGCGGAGTTGTAGACCTTCACCGCTTTGCTGCCGCGCAAAACCACCGCGTGGTTGTTCTGGACGTAGAGGCCACGCCAGGTGAAATTGGTAGAGCCGCACACGACGGCCTTCACCTTCAGGCCCTCGACCACGATCGTCTTGTTGTGCTGCAGGCCACCCATGTGCTGCCGCTTCACGTTTGCCGCCCCGGCCGAGGCAACGAGCCGCTCCGCAGCTTTCGACTCCGGGGACGTCGTGGGCGTGTGTTCGCCGCTGTCGTCGATGATCACCCTGGGCGTGCTCCGAGTTGTTCCAGGCGGCTGAGGATCTCTGGCTGGCTCAGGTCGTAGGCAACGACGCAAACCTTGGCCTTGGTGTCAGCGATTGCCTCGTCCAGCACTGCGATGATTGCGCTCCGCGCTTCGAAGCCCATCCATTCCAGTGCCTTCGCAGCTTTCGGGTGCGTGGGGGTAAATCCGAGGCCCTGCGAGGCTTGCGCCGGCAGGAGCGTTCGTAGTTCGCGAACATCTTTCGCGTAGTAGTCGACGAAGGCCTGCGACGCGATGAAGCCGCGCGTGAATGTGACGTTGAGCTTCTTTGGGTAGGTCTCGCGGGCTAGCTCGATGTCCGCCTCTTGCGCTGCCCCGTAGCTGAGCTTGTCGGTGCTGTCCATGAACACCGGTGTGACGCGGTAGGTAAACGCACCACTCATCTCCGCGTTGCGTGGGAAATGCACCCAGCGGAAGAGCTGGATTGGCGCCAGCTTTGACGAGGTGCGGTCCGTCGTTGTGTTGCTCGCTGGGCCCGAGAAGCTGAGGCGATTGTTCACGGCAAAGAACTTGCTTGCCCCCGGCTCCCTCGATTCGATGGCGAAGCCGACAAAGTCCTTTGGCGGCTTGCCGTTCTTCCAGTTCATGGCCAGAAGTGCCATGCCATCTCCGCGATGCACCTTGAGCGTGAACGGTGCAGCGGCGTTGGTACCGAGGACCTGGAAATCGGTGCTCACAGCTTCGTCACCATTCGTTCGTGCCGTGGAGGACGATCAGAACCCGTGTCGCACTGCGATCTATCTCAGACTGAATGCCGGGTGTCAATCAAACGAACGGTGGGGCGCCGCGATCGCGGCGCCCCACGGTTATCGATCTCAGCGGTTTTTTCGTTGGACGCACGCGCTAGCGTGAGAACGTGGCGGACACGCTCACCGCACGGACGCTGAATCGAACGACGCTGCAGCGCCAGCACCTGCTGGCGCGCGCGCCGCTCGACCCACTGGCGGCGGTGCACCACCTGGTCGGGCTCCAGGCGCAGGTGCCGACGAATCCGTACACCGGCGCTCTGGTCGCGGCTGGAACCGTTCGCCGCGTCCGACCTCGGGACATTGCTGGTCGAGCGAGACGTCGTCCGGATCGCATCGATCCGCGGCACCATCCATCTGCTGACGGCCGACGACTGCCTCGCGTTCTGGCCGCTGTTCCGGCCCGTCTTCGACCGTGAGCTCGCCGCCCATCCCGAGGTTGGCCCTGCCCTCGTGGATGTCGACCTGGCGCCCGTCCTGAAGTGGGCGCGAACGCTGCTGCGCGAGGAGCCGCTCTCCCTGCCCGCGCTCCGCGCAGCGCTGGGCGAGCGCTTTCCCGAGCACGACGCGGCCGCCCTCGCGTTTGCCTGCCGGAACCACCTCGCGCTCGTCCAGGTGCCGCCGCGCGGGCTCCTCGGCCGCTCGCACCAGGTCACGGTGACGACGGCCGAGGCGTGGCTCGGGCGTCCCCTCGCCGCGTCGCCGTCCGTCGACGAGCTCGTCCTCCGCTACCTGCGCGCGTTCGGCCCGGCAACGGCGGCAGACGTCGCGACGTGGTCCCGGCTCACGGGCATCGCCGCCGTCCTCGACCGCCTCGGCGGGCAGCTCCGGCAATGGCACGACGAGCACGGGCGCACGCTGTGGGATGTCGCGGACGGCGAGCTGGCCGACCCGGAGATCCCTGCGCCCGGTGCGGCTGCTGCCCGAGTACGACAACGTGCTCCTCTCCCATGCCGACCGCTCGCGCTTCTTCGACGCCCAGCCCGCCTCCGCTCTCTATCCGGCCGGTCAGCTCGGACGCGGCCATGTGCTGGTCGACGGCTACCTCCGGGGCTCGTGGCGGATCGCGCGACGGCCGTCTCGACGTCCTCCACCTCCCGCTTCCACGCGGCGACGTAGACGCAATGGTCGCCGAGGCGACCCGACTCGCGGCGTTCCTGCACCCGGACGACCCGCCCGTGGTGAGCGCAACGGCTGTCTGACGAACCGCCATCCGATACGGTCACCCGGTGGATCGAGGGGTCGCGCTGGTCACAGGTGGAAGTCGCGGGATCGGTGCCGCCGTGGCGCGCGCTGCTGCCGCCGCAGGATGGGCGGTCTGCCTGACCTACAACGACGACGCCACCGCAGCGGCGTCCGTCGTGGCCGAGATCGAAGGCGCAGGCGGCATCGCGAGCGCCGTGCGGGCCGACGTCGCGGTCGAGGCCGACGTCCTCGGTGCCTTCGCGGCGGCCGAGGCGATGGGACCGCTCACCGCGCTCGTCGCGAACGCCGGGATCGCCGGCACGAAGTCGCGGGTGGACGAGCTGACCATCGAGCGCGTCGAGCGCATCCTCGCCGTCAACGTGCTCGGCACGATCATCTGCTGCCGCGAGGCCGTTCGGCGGATGTCGACGCGGCACGGCGGGCCGAGGCGGCTCGATCGTGCTCGTCTCGTCGGCCGCGGCTCGGCTCGGCGGCTCGAACGAGTACGTCGACTACGCAGCCTCGAAGGGAGCCGTCGACACGCTCGGCGTCGGACTGGCGAAGGAGGTCGCGACCGAGGGCGTGCGCGTCAACGTCGTCCGGCCCGGCGTGATCGACACCGAGATTCACGCCCGCGGCGGCCAGCCCAACCGGATCGAGCAGATGCTGCCGCTGCTCCCGATGGGCAGAGCCGGCGAGGCGGCCGAGATCGCCGCTGCGGTCGTCTGGCTCCTCGGCGACGAGGCGTCGTACTGCACGGGCAGCCATCCTCGACGTCACCGGCGGGCGCTGAGCGTGTCGAGCGGGCTGCTCCAGGGCGACGCGCTCGACGAGCACCTCGTCTCACCGGCGTTCCTCGCCGATCCGTACGAGACCCTGCGGCAGCTGCGCGAGGACGACCCGGTGCACTGGAGCGACTCGGTCGGCGGCTGGATCGTGACCCGTTACGACGACGTCCTGCGGACGTATCTCGAGGTCGACACCTACTCCAACGAGGGCCGCCTCGCCCGGACGATGGATCACCTCCCCGCCGAGCAGCGGGCCGAGCTCGGCGTCTTCGCCGACTTCTACCTCGCCAAGGGCCTCGTCCACGCCGACCCACCCGACCACACGCGCATCCGCCGGCTGATCCTCAAGTGGGGCTTCACGACCGGCCAGGTCGAGGCGCTGCGCCCGAACGTGCGGCGCATCGTCGACGACCTCCTCGACCGGGTCGAGGCCGACAGGCAAATGGATGTGATCGAGGACCTCGCCTGCGTCGCTGCCCGTCACCGTCCTCTGCGACCTGCTCGGCGTCCCCCACTCCGACGGGCTGTTCTTCCGGCCGCTGGCCGACCGCCTGCTGGGATTCCAGGGCCGCAACCGGCCCGACTTCGAGTCGCTGCTCGCGGCGCAGGAGGCGATCCTCGAGCTCCGCGACGTACCTCGCCGGCCAGGACGAGCGCCTGCGCGGCGGGACGCTGACCGAGGACGGGCTGCTCGGCCGGATGATCGCCGCCCAGGCGACGAGCGACGCGCTCACCGAGGACGAGCTCGTCAACACGATCGGCACGCTGCTGATCGCCGGCCACGAGACGACGACATCGCTCGTCGGCAACGGCCTGATGACGCTCCTCAGCCATCCCGAGCAGTGGCAGGCGATGCAGGAGCGACCCGAGCTGATCCCGGCGGCGATCGAGGAGATGCTGCGCTACGAGAGCCCGCTCACCCGGCAGCCGCGCTTGCTCAAGCGCGACGCGGAGCTCGGTGGGAAGCAGCTCCGCGCCGGCGAGACGGTGTTCCACATGATCAATGCCGCCAATCGCGACCCGGCCCAGTTCGACGATCCGGAACGGTTCGACATCGAGCGGCCGAGCCGCCGTCACCTCGCCTTCGGGCAGGGCATCCACTTCTGCATCGGCGCGCCGCTGGCGCGGCTCGAGGCGCAGGTCGTCTTCGAGGCGATCGGCGAGCGGCTGCCCGGCATCCGCCTCGTCGACGAGCAGCCCGACTGGGCGCTCGGCAAGCCGACCGTCCGCATCCTGACGCGGCTGCCGGTCACGTTCTGACGGCGAAGCGCTAGTCGCGCGTCTCGTTCCCGGACAGGAACGACGAGCCGCCCTGGCCGGAGACGAAGCTCTTCTCGGCGAGGAAGCCGCCGTCGACCGGCAGGGCGACGCCCGTGAGGTAGCCCGACTGGTCGCTCGCGAGGAACAGCGCCGCCTTGGCGACGTCGGCGGCGGCGCCGTAGCGCGCGAGCGGCACCGAGACGGCGAGCTCCTGCTCGAAGCTGTCGTCGGAGAAGTACTGCTCGGTCATCGGCGTCCGGATCACGCCGGGGCAGAGCGCGTTGACACGGATGCCGGCCGGCCCGAGGTCGCGCGCGAGGCTCTTCGTCAGGCCGACGATCGCGTGCTTCGACGCCGTGTAGGCGGGCCGGTGCGAGAGCCCGATCAGGCCGCCGACCGAGGAGAGGTTGACGATGCTGCCGCCGCCCGTGTCGCGCATCTGCCGCGCCGCCGACTGGCAGCAGTAGAACGTGCCGCTGAGGTTGATCGCGATCACGTTCTCCCACTCCTCCGCGGGCATCGTGTAGACGTCGCCGATCTCGCGCACGCCCGCGCAGTTGACGAGGACGTCGATGCGGCCGGTGGCGTCGACGACGCTCTGCACCGCGCGCTCGACGGCGGCCGGGTCGCGCACGTCGCCCTCGACGAAGAGATGCGACCGCGCACCCGCCTGCCCGAGCGCGGCGAGGAGCTCGTCCGCTGCCTCGCGAGAGCGGTCGAAGGCCGGCGATCCGCGCCCCCTCGCGGGCGAAGAGCTCGGCGATCTCCCTGCCGATGCCGCTGCCGGCACCCGTCACGAATGCGACTCGGTCCTCGAGCAGCACGCAAGCCTCCCGTTCTCTCTCGACGCCGGTGGTTCCCCGAGTAGCATCGCGCATATGGACGACGCCGTCGCGACCAATGCGCCGTGGGAGATCAGGGGCGCGCGGCACGGCGGCATCACCGTCTCCGATCTCGACCGCTCGCTCGAGTTCTACGTCGGCCTCGTCGGCCTCGAGCTCGTGTGGCGGCGCGAGTACGTGAAGGACGAGATCCGCAAGATCGTCGGCATTCCCGACGCGACCTCGGTCGACATCGCGATGCTCGACATCCCGGGCGGCGGCGCGCAGATCGAGCTGCTCGAGTACAAGGGCTGCGAGCGGAAGTCGGGCGCCACGCCTCCGTCGCGACTACGGCACCGGGCACTTCTGCGTCTTCGTCACGCAACATCGAGGCCTGCCACGCCGAGCTCGCCGCGCACGGGCGTCCGGTTCCGCTCGGACGGCCCGGTCGAGATGCTCGAGGGCCCGAACACCGGCGGCAAGAGCCTCTACGGCATCGATCCTGACGGGTACATCTTCGAGTTCCACGAGCGGCCGCCCCATGTCGCTGCCTGACGTCGCGAGCGCAGTCGCCGCCCGTCCGGCCGACACGGCCGCCGCTGATCGACCAGTTCCGCCTGATGCTGCTGATTCGCTCCTTCGAGGAGCGCGCCGCGACGCTGTTCGAGCAGGGCGTGATCTTCGGGACGGCGCACAGCTGCGTCGGCCAGGAGGCGATCGCCGTCGGCGCGGCCGGCGTGATGCGCGAGACCGACTACCTCGTCGGCCACCACCGCTCGCACGGCCACCTGATCGCCGCCGGCGCCGACCTGCACCGGATGATGGCCGAGATGTTCGGCAAGCGGACGGGCTACTGCAAGGGGCTCGGCGGCTCGATGCACATCGCCGATCTCTCGCTCGACATCCTCGGCTGCAACGGCATCGTCGGCGCCGGGATCCCCCACGCCTGCGGCGCCGCGCTGACCGCGACGCTGCGCGGCACCGACCAGGCGACGCTCGCGTTCTTCGGCGACGGCGCGGCCGGGCAGGGCGCAACGCACGAGGGGATGAACCTGGCTGCGACCTGGAAGCTGCCCGTCGTCTTCATCTGCGAGAACAACCAGTTCGCGCTCTCTGCCGACTGGCGCACCCAGCGCGCGGTCGAGGATCTCGCCGATCGCGCGGCCGGCTACGGCATGCCGGGCGAGGTCGTCGACGGCAACGACGTGCTCGCCGTCGAGGACGCCGTCGGCCGGGCGCTCGATCTCGCCCGCAGCGGCGGCGGCCCGACGTTCCTCGAGATGAAGACGTTCAGGCGGATGCAGCACTCGATGCGCGCGAACCTCCCCGACGTCCGCGACCGCGCCGTGATCGACGAGTGGGAGCCGAAGGATCCGGTGCCGCGGTTCGAGGCGCTCCTCCGCGAGGCGGGAGAGCTCGACGACGAACGGGCGGCCGCGATTCGCGCCGAGGTCGAGGCGCAGGTCGACGCAGCGGTCGACGGCCGGTCTCGCCGACGAGGACGCGACGCGTCGACGACCTGCTGCCGGCCGTGTTCGCCCCGCATCGGAGCTACCCGGCGCCGCCCGAGCGCGGGCGAGCGCGAGCTCGTCGTTCATGGGCGCGATCCGCGAGGCGCTCGACCTCGAGCTCGCCGCCGACCCGGACGTGATCGTGATGGGCGAGGACGTCGGCCGCATCGGCGGCCTCTTCCGGGCGACCGAGGATCTCTACGAGCGCTACGGCGCCGAGCGCATCCGCGACACGCCGCTGACCGAGAGCGGCTTCGTCGGCTGCGGCATCGGTGCCGCGCTGACCGGCCTCCGCCCGGTGGTCGAGCTCCAGTTCTCCGACTTCGCCGGCGTCGCGTTCGACCAGATCCTCAACCAGGCGGCGAAGCTGCGGTTCATGATGGGCGGCACGCCGAGCATGCCGCTCGTGCTCCGGATGGCCTCGGGCGGCGGCGTGCGCCTCGGCGCCCAGCACTCACAGAGCCTCGAGGCGCTGTTCTCGCACATCCCCGGGCTCGTCGTCGTGATGCCGTCGAATCCGTTCGATGCCAAGGGGCTGCTCGCCGCCGCGATCCAGGACGACAACCCGGTGATCTTCCTCGAGCAGAAGCTCCTCTTCTTCGGCGACGCGGTGCCCGTGCCCGAGGAGCGCTACGCGATCGAGCTCGGCAAGGCGAGCGTCGTCAGGGAGGGCAGCGACGTCACGATCGTGGCGCTCGGCGCCATGGTGCCGCACGCGCTCCGGGTCGCCCGCGAGCTCGAGCCCGAGGGCATCGACGTCGAGGTGCGTCGACCCGCGCACGCTCGTCCCGCTCGACACCGACACGATCGCGGCGTCGGTCGCGAAGACGCACCGGGCGCGTCGTCGTCCACGAGGCGGTGCAGTTCGGCGGCTACGGCGCGGAGGTCGCGGCGCACATCGGCGAGCACTCCTTCTGGGAGCTCGATGCGCCGGTCATGCGCGATCGGCGCTCCGTCGCACCCGATGCCGTACCAGAAGGATCTCGAGCTGCAGACGCTGCCCGGCCCGGCCCAGATCGCCGCGGCCGTCCGCTCGCTCGTGCGTCCGTAGCGCTTACCAGTCGCCGACGCTCCCGTCGGCGTAGAAGACCCGCTGCGGCAGCTCCGGCTGGAACGGGTGCTGGGCGACGACGTCGAGGTCGATCTCGATCCCGAGGCCCGGCCGGTCGGTCGCCCGGGCGAGCATGCCCTTCGGGTCGATCGGGTGGGACTCGCTCGCGACCTCGTCGCGCCACGGCACGTCGGAGGTGACGGCCTCGCAGATGATGTACGACGGCGTCGCGAGCCCGAGCTCGATCGAGGCAGCGGTCGACACCGGCCCCTGCGGGTTGTGCGGCGCCAGCGCAACGCGGTGGATCTCGGCCAGGGCCGCGATCCGCCGCACCTCGGTCAGCCCGCCGCAGTGGGTGATGTCGGGCTGGATCACGCTGCAGGCGCCCTTCGTCAAGAGCTCGTTGAACGGCGCGGCGCCGACGAGGCGCTCGCCCGTCGCGATCGGCGTGCGCACGGCCCGCTGGATCGCGGCGATGTCGTCGACGCGCTCCGGCCAGCACGGCTCCTCGAACCAGTAGAGGTCGAACGGCTCGAGCGCGGCGGCGAACAGGTGCCCCATGCGCGGGCTCGGCCGGGCGTGGCAGTCGACCATGATGTCGATGTCGTCGCCGACGGCATCGCGCATCGCGGCGACGCAGCGCTCCGCGTGGCGGACGGGCGCGAGGCCCTCGAGCGGCATCGTCGGCGGCACCGCCATCGACTTGAACGCGGTGAAGCCCTTCTCGACCATGCCGGCCGCGAGCTCGCCGAAGCGCTGCGGCTCGCTGCTCTCGTAGAAGTCCTCCATCTTGCCGCCGCCGAGGTGGCCGTAGAGGCGAACGTGATCGCGCACCGGCCCGCCCCAGAGCTTGTGGCACGGGACGCCGTGCACCTTGCCGAGGATGTCCCAGAGCGCGATGTCGATGCCGCTGATCGCCGTGCCGCGGACGATGCCGTTGCCGTGCCAGAAGTGCTGGCGGAACATCATCTGCCAGAGGTGCTCGATCCGCGTCGGGTCCTCGCCGACGATCAGCTCGGCCAGATCCTCGACGGCACCGACGATCGCCCGCGTGTGCCACTCGAGCGTCGCCTCGCCCCAGCCGTAGAGGCCGTCCTGGTCGGTGACGACCCTGACGAAGACCCAGTTCCGCATCCGCGCGTTGCAGACGTGCGTCTCGACCGCGGTGATCTTCATGCCGCACCCTTGAGCCCGTCGAGCAGCTCGACGCTCTCGTCGATCAGCCGTCCCATCTCGCTCCCATCCACGTTGGTGTTCGTGATCCCGTAGGCCCAGCGGTACGCATCCTGGTCGAGGATGTCGTCGAGCGAGACATCGGCGACGAGGGCGAGATCCTCCGGCGGCGCGAAGTAGCCGGCGTAGTCGTTCGTGTAGGCGAGCGTCAACGTCTGGGCGAAGGGGCTGCGCGCGCGGATCGTCGCTCCGGGGGCGTTGAAGAGCTCGAACGGGTTCGAGACGATCGCCGCGTCGCCGATCGCAAGCGCCTGCACCTCGGCCTCGACCGGCACGTCGGCCCGCTCGACCATGTCCTTGTAGAAGGCGAGCGCCGTCCGCTCGTACAGCGGCGGGTACTGCTGCGCCGAGGTGGTCGTGTGGACGGACTCGTCCCAGGCCTCCGGGAACTCGGGCACCGGCAGCGCCTCGAGCGCTGCCAGGCGCGCGTCGATGTCCTCGAGCGCATAGGCGTGCCGCCGGCGCTTGAGCTCGAGCCGCGTCGACGCGGCACCGAGCCGGACCTCACCGCTCGTCTCGACCGAGTCGAGCGCCGCCACCGTCGCAGCGGCGATCGCCTCCCCGAGCTCGTCGCGCCGCTCGTAGGAGTGGCGTGACGCTTCCCAGTTGCCGAACCAGTAGTCCCAGCCGGCGACGTCGCCACCGCAGCCCGAGAGAAAGATGCGACTCCGCTCCTGGCCGCTCCCGCTCGACGGCGTCGCGCAGGGGGCCGGGGAAGTCGGCGTTCCAGAGGAGCGTGTGGCCGCCCATCAGCGTCGGGTGGCAGGCGAAGCTCGTCACCACCGCGAGCGGCGTGCCGTCTGCCCGGTCGACCGCCAGCACGCCGACCGTCGTGTCGACGGGGCGCTCCGGCACGACCCGGTTGACGGTGATCCCGGGCGCCGATCCCGCGCCGGCGCCGACGCGGGCCGCTTCGCGTGAGCGCCAGGCTGCGTAGACGACGCCGGCGATCGTCTCCGGCAGGAGCTCGACGTACTCGGCGAACGCCGGCGCATCCTTGAGCCCGACGACGCTGCTGCCACGCGAGAGGCTCGGCGCGCTGTGGTTGTGCGCCGCGTTCACGAGCACCGCGTGCGGCGGGATCCCGGTCAGCTCCTGCACGCGCGCACGCACCGCGGCGGTCAGGTCGGCGCCGGCAAAGACGAGGTCGATCGCCACGATCGCGATCGTCGTGGTGCCGTCGTCGAGAACGAGCGCCTGGGCGCGCAGCGGATCGTGGATCCCTTCCGCGAGGCCGGTACGGGCGGCCCAGCAGCCGTGGGGCAGGCCGCAGGGCGGCGTGATGTCGGCGCGTGCCACGCCGGCCTTGAGGTCGCTCACTGTGCCTCACTCCTTCTCATAGTCGGGTCGTCAGCGCTCCACGGTCAGTCGAGCTCCGAGCGGTCCGCCTCGCGCGCGATGACGACGACGTTGTCGCCCTGCTCGGTGGTGGCGATCGCACGGACGACGCACACGATTCCCGCCGTCTTGCTCAGGATCACCTCCGGCTCGCGATCGGGGCGCTCGAGGAAGTGGATGCGACCGACCGGCTCTCCCACCTCGACACGCTGGCCGAGGTCGACGACCGTCTCGAAGAGGCCCGACTCGGGAGCGAGAAGGTAGTTGTCGAGCTCCGTCGCCATCAGCAGCACCGGCTCCGGCTTCCCGAGCGAGGCGCGCGTCTGCACCTCGCCCTCGATCACGCCGAAGCGGCGGAGGACGTTCTGGAGGCCACTCAGCGCGAGGCGGTGGATCGCGGCGGTGACGTGACCGCCGCCGCCGAGCTCGGTGCTGACGACGATCTTGCCCTGCCGCTCGGCCTCGCCGACGAGCAGGCCGGTGCCGGCGATGTCGATGTAGACACAGCACCAATCGGAGTTCCAGTGGAGCATGCCGTCGACCATCTGGCGCCGCTGCTCGACGTCGTCGACCCAGTGCATCTCGGACCAGGGCAGGCAGAGGCCGGTGCGGCCGCCGCTGTGCATGTCGACGACGATGTCGGAGCGCGGGAAGAGCTCGGTCGAGAGGAAGTGCGCCAGCTGCTCGTCGGCCGGCCCGGTCGGCGAGCCGGGGAAGGAGCGGTTCATGTTCGCGCCCGACGGCCAGAGGCGCGTGTAGGCGCGCGAGGCGTCCATCGAGACGCACGGGATCACGATCACGCGGCCGTTGACCTGCTCCGGCTGCAGGTCGCGCGCGAGGTTGAGCGCAGCCACCTGTCCCTCGGGCTCGTCGCCGTGAACGCCGCCGAGAACGATCGCTGTCGGGCCGTCGCCGTTCGCAACGGTGACGATCGGGACGTACTGGTTCGACCATCCGCTCGAGTTCGACGAGCGCGGCACCTGGAGCTTGCCAACCTGCTTCCCAGGCGCTTCGAGGTCGATCGTGCAGAGGATCGGGGAGTCGCTCATGACTGCCGCGCCATCCTAGTGGATTGTTGACAATTTCGCTATAGTCGACAATCTGGCCAAACGCCAGTGTGCCGTTCAGACCACCCCGTCAGCTCAGGAGACTCCCTTGAAGATCACCGATGTCGAGGCCATCGTCCTACGACAGGCGGTTGTGAACGAGGGGATCGCAGACGGGAGCCAGGACGATCTCGTCGTCCGGATTCACACCGACGAGGGCATCACCGGGATCGGTGAGGTCGACTCGTCGCCCGAGCTCGTGCAGGCGCTCGTGCAGGCGCCGAGCTCGCACGCTGTTGCGGTGAGCCTGCGCGACGTCCTGATCGGCGAGGACCCGATGGACGTCGAGCGGCTGTGGCAGAAGATGTATCGCGGCCTCATCTACTTCGGCCGGCGCGGGATCGCGATCCACGCGATCAGCGGCCTCGACATCGCCCTCTGGGACATCAAGGGCAAGGCGCTCGGCAAGCCGGTCTTCGAGCTGCTCGGCACGCCGCACCGCGACCGGGTGCGCGCCTACGCCTCGATGCTGATGCCCGACACGACCGAGGAGGTGACCGAGGCGATCACGGCCCTGAAGGAGCAGAACTTCACCGCGGTCAAGCTCGGCTGGGGGCCGCTCGGGAAGGACTCGAAGCAGGATGTCGCGCTGGCGGCGGCCGCCAAGGAGGCTGCGGGCGACGGTGTCGAGATCATGATCGACTCGGGGCTCGGCTACGTCGCCGACGCGAAGCGGGCGATCGAGGTCGCACGCGAGTACGAGCAGATCGGCATCTACTGGCTCGAGGAGCCGTTCGAGCCGGACGAGTACGAGGCGTATGCCGAGCTCGCCGACGCCGTCGACATCCGCGTCACCGCCGGCGAGCAGGACTCGACCTGGTGGGGCTTCAGGGAGCTGATCGACCGCGCGCACGTCGACCTCGTGCAGCCGGACGTGACCCGCTGCGGTGGCATCACCGAGACGCTCAGGATCGCGGAGCTCGCCTACTCTCAGGGCAAGGAGACCGTGCCGCACGCGTGGAAGAGCGGCATCATCAAGGCCGCCTCGCTGCACTGCAACGCCGTGATGCCGGACGGGATCTGGCAGGAGTACTGCGTCGCCGATACGCCGATCGCGAAGACCCTGACCGTCCAGCGCCTCCCGATCGAGGCAGACGGCTGCGTCGCGGTTCCGACCACGCCGGGCCTCGGCGTCGACCTCGACGAGGACGTTCTCGAAAGCCTTAGGGTCGGCTGATGAGCCTCACCTCCTCCGAAGCCGCCGCCCGTCTCGCCGCCCGCGCCTCGGCGGTCATCCCCGGTGGCGTGAACAGCGGCCAGCGCCGCGTGCCCGGCCTCGAGGAGCTGATCATCAGCTGCGACGAGCGGCTCGACGTTCACCGACGGCGACGGCCGCACCTACACCGACTACCACGCCGCCTTCGGCCCGCCGCTCCTCGGCCACAACGATCCCGACGTCGATGCCGCAGCGGCCGCAGCCGGCCGCTCCGTCGGCCTGATGGGGATCGGCGTCACGCAGGTCGAGATCGAGCTCGCCGAGCGGCTCGTCGCGGCTGTCCCGTCGCTCGAGAAGGTGCTGCTCACCTGCACGGGCAGCGAGGCGACGTTCCACGCGCTCCGTCTCGCGCGCACCGCGACCGGCCGGCGCCACGTGATCAAGTTCCAGGGCTGCTACCACGGCTGGCACGACTCGGTGGCGATGAACGTGATCTCGCCCGCCGAGCGCGTCGGCACCAAGGACCCGCTCTCGGGCGGCATGCTGCCCGAGGTCGTCGCGGCGACGATCGTGTGCCCCTTCAACGACGCGGATGCGGTGGAGCGCGCGCTCGACGAGCACGACGGCGACGTCGCCGCGATCATCCTCGAGCCGATCCCGCACAACATCGGCGCGGTGCTGCCGCAGCCCGGATTCCTGGAGCGGCTCCGCGAGCTCGCCACCAAGCACGGCACCGTCCTCGTCTTCGACGAGGTGATCACCGGCTTCCGCCACGGGCTCGGCGGCTACCAGGCGATCGCCGGCGTCACGCCCGACCTGACGACGCTCGGCAAGGCCATGGCCAACGGCTGGCCCGTCTCGGCGCTCGGCGGCAAGGCCGAGCTGATGGATCTCTTCTCCACCACTCCCGGCCAGCCCGCGTTCTTCGCCGGCACGTTCAACGGCCACCCGGCCACGACGGCTGCCGCGCTCGCCACGATCGAGAAGCTCCAGAACGAGCCGGTGCACGAGCACGTCTTCCGGCTCGGTGAGCGCGCCCGCACCGGACTGACCGAGCTCTACGACCGCCTCGGCGTTCCGGCCGTGGTCTCGGGCTTCGGCTCGGTCTTCGTGACGTACTTCCTCGACGGCCCCGTCGTCAGCTACGACGACCTTCTCCGCAACGACGTCGACCTGTTCGTCGGCTACCGCCGCGAGATGATGAAGGACGGCATCTTCGAGCTGCCGCTCAACCTCAAGCGCAGCCACTTCTCGTACGCCCACACCGACGAGGACGTCGATCGCCTGCTCGTGGCCACCGAGGCCGCGGTCACCCGCTACCTGGAGACCCGCGCGTGAGCGATACGCCAGTTTCGTGCTCGATCGACGTCACGGCTCCGGGCAAGCACGTCGGCCATCTCGCCTTCCCCAAGATCACCAACACGGCCGGCTGGGCGACCCAGCATGTCCACATCGCCTCGATCGGGAACGGCGACGGCCCGACCGTGCTCGTGCTCGGCGGGAACCACGGGGACGAGTACGAGGGGCAGGTTGCCGCGCTGCGACTCCTGCAGGAGCTGCAGCCCGAGCAGGTGTCGGGACGCGTGATCATCATCCCGGTCCTCTCTCCGGCAGCCTCGAAGGCGAACACCCGCAACTGGCCCTCGGGCGCGAACTTCAACCGCTCGTTCCCCGGCCGTCCAGACGGCCCCGGCAACGAGCAGCTCGCCGACTTCCTCACGCGGAAGCTCTTCCCGCTCGCAGACGTGGTCATCGACATGCACTCCGGTGGCCGCACGGCGTGGTTCATCCCGTGCTCGCACATGCACGTCGTCGACGACCCCGTGCAGCGCAAGGCGATGCTCGAGGGCATGGAGGCCTGGAACAGCGACTTCCACTTCCTCTACATCGACGTCAACGGCACCGGCCTCCTGCCCGTCGAGGCCGAGAACCAGGGCAAGATCGTGATCACGACCGAGCTCGGCGGCGGCGGTCGCGTTCCGGCGCACGTCAATCGCCTCGCCTGGAGCGGGCTCAACAACGTCCTCCGCCACGTCGGTGTCCTCGAAGGCGAAGTGCAGACCCGTGCATCGCTCGGGCTGCCGCCGGCGGTCATCCTGGACGGACGGAATCCCGCCACGATCGTGGAGTCGCCCGAGGACGGCCTGTGGGAAGCCATGCTCGAGCCTGGCGACGCTGTCGCGGCGGGCGAGCCCGTCGGGCGGCTCTGGTTCATCGACCGTCCCGACCGTCCCGCGGAGCTGCTCCGGGCGCCGATGGACGGTGTTGTTGCCGTGACCAAGGCGATTGCGCCCACCGAGCAAGGAGACTGCGTCTTCGTGCTCGGCGAGCCGATCGATCGCGCCGCGCTCCTCTAGGCCTTGAGCCTCTAAGCCTTGCGGTCGGTCGCCTCGCTCACTGCGCTCGGCGACCGCACCTTCGGCAGCCTGCGGCGCCACCGCAACTACCGGCTCTACTTCGCCGGCAGCGGCATCTCGTTCATCGGCACCTGGATGCAGCAGATCGCTGCGTACTGGCTGGTGCTCCAGCTCACGCACTCGCCGGTTGCGGTCGGAGCACTCGCGCTCGTGCAGACGCTGCCGGTGACCGCGCTCGCCCTCGTGGGAGGCTCGATCGCCGACCGTGTCGACCTGCGGCGGATGGTCGTGGTGTGCGAGACCGTGCTGGCGGTGAACGCGGCACTGCTCGCCGTGCTCGCGCTCACCGGCCTGATCCAGGTGTGGCAGCTCTACGTGCTCGGCTTCGTCCAGGGCATCGCGATCGCGCTCGACGCGCCCGCCCGGCACACGCTCGTCTTCCAGATCGTCGGCCGAGACGACCTGACGAACGCCGTTGCCCTCAGCGCAGGCCTGGGAACGTCGGCACGCATCATCGGCCCCGCCGTCGGCGGCTTCGTCGTCGCCGTCGCGGGCCCCGGCGTCGCCTTCGCGCTGAACGCGGTCAGCTACGCCGTCGTTATCTGCGCGATCCTCGCCATGCGGCTTGCTCCACGCCCTCCCCACACGGGCCCGCAGCGCGGCGTGCTCGCCGGCGTCGGCGAGGCGCTCTCGTTCGCCGTCAGCTCGCGTCGCGTCGCCGTCACGTTCTTCACCGTCCTGCTCGTCTCGACGTTCTCGTTCAACTTCGACGTGCTGCTGCCGCTCGTGGCCAAGCTGACGCTCGACCAGGGAGCCGGCACGTTCGGGCTGATCGCCTCCGTGTTCGGCGCCGGCGCGCTGTGCGGAGCGATGATCCTCGCCACGATCGGCCGCACGCGGCTGCTGATCGTCCTCGTTGGCGCCGTCGGCTTCGGCACCTCCCAGCTCGTGCTCTCGCCCCAGGACAGCCTGCCCGCCGTCTGCCTGATCCTGTTCGTGGCCGGGATCTTCTACATCCTGTGGGGCTCGAGCTCGCTCGCGACGCTGCAGCTCGTCGGCGCCCGAGCACCTGCGCGGCAGGGCCGCGAGCCTCTACTTCTTCGCCTTCATGGGAGGCGCTCCGCTCGGCGGGCTGATCGCCGGCAGCCTCACCGCCCAGGGTGGCACCCGGCTTGCCTTTGCCGTTGCCGGAACGATGGCCATCCTGGTCGCGGCGACCGGCGCGGCGGTGCTCTATGCCGGACGACCGGCGCGAACTGATACGCAAGCAACCCGAGAGGTGGAGGCATGACCGAGCAGACATTCCCGACCACGTCCTGCACGTTCGGCGTCGCGCGGCGCGACGTGACGCCGCCGGTCGGGATCTACGCCCGCTCCTGGGGCGCAGCGACGCACGAGGTCGCCGAGGGCGTCCACCGGCCGCTGACGGCAACTGCGGCCGTCTTCGCCCCCGACGACGGTGACGGGCCGGAGCTCGCTCTCGTCGCGCTCGACATCGGGTGGCTCCAGTACGCGCCCGACGAGACCGGCCTCCGCGCCTCGATCAGGGAGCGGACGGGCCTCGGAGAGGACGCAGCTGCTCGTCTCGATGTCGCACACCCATGCCGGCGCGAACGCGAACTCGCAGCTCGCCGACAAGCCCGGGGTCGAGCTGATCCAGCCCTACCTCGACGCGCTCGCGGAGCACATCGCAGATGCGATCCTCGAGGCACGCGCCACCCGCGCCGACGCGATCGTGACCTACGGCTACGGCCGCTGCGGCCTCGCGATCAACCGCGATTTCTGGGACGAGGAGGCCGGGCGATTCGCCTGCGGCTACAACCCGGGCGTGCCCGCCGACGACACGCTGCTCGTCGGGCGCGTGACCGGCACGGACGGCGCCATCCTCGCGACGCTCTTCAACTACGCCTGCCATCCGACGACGCTCGCCTGGGACAACCGCCTCCTCTCACCCGACTACATCGGTGCCGCCCGCGAGGTGCTCGAGCGCGCCTACGACGCCCCGGCGCTCTTCTTCCACGGCGCCTCGGGCGAGCTCGCCCCACGCGACGACTACGTCGGCGACACGGCCGTCGCAGACCGCAACGGGCGCCAGCTCGGCCATGCGGCTGTCGCCGCGATCGAGGCCCTGCCTCCGGCGGGAACCCGCTTCGTCTACACGGGCATCGTCGCTTCGGGCGCCAACCTCGGCACGTGGGAGTACCGGCCGTGCGAGCCGGCGCAGCTCGCCGAGAGCGCCCGCCTCGCGGCGCTGCTGACCGAGGTGGAGCTACGGCGCAAGGAAGAGCCTGCGATCGTCGAGAGCCTCACGGACGCGAAGCCCGATGCCGTGCAGGAGCGCGAGAAGGCGCTGCGGCGCGCGTTTCTCGAGCTCGCGCTCGGGGACGGGCCGACGCACCGCATGCCGCTCTGGACGTGGCGGCTCGGTGAGGCGCTGCTCATCGCCGTGCCGGACGAGCTCTACTCGGTGTTCCAGACCGAGCTCCGCCGGCGCTTCGCTGACGTACCGGTCTTCGTCCTGACGACGACGAACGGCGGCGTCGGCTACCTCTGCCCGCGCGAGACGTACGGCAGCGGCCGCTACCAGGAGCAGCAGTCGCCCTACGCGCCAGGCTGCCTCGAGGACGCAATCGAGGCCTCGGCTGACGCGCTGGCCCGCGTGCAGCGCGGCTGAGTTAGGCTCGCATGGTGCATCTAAGAGAGACGCGCGCGTCGCATCGGGGCTCGGCGGCGCGTTGAGCCTCCTCGCGTCTCGCTCGCGCGAGACACTCGCCGCGCTTCATGTCGCAGCTCGGAACGCGGACATCCGCCACGCCCAGCTGGCGTGGGGGGCGTTGATCTCGGCCGAGTGGGCGCACTTCGTCGCCCTCGGCGTATTCGCGTACGCGCACGGTGGATCCTCAGCGGTCGGCGTCGCCGGTCTCATGCGCCTGCTCCCGGCGGCGGCCATCGCGCCGTTCGCGTCGACGCTCGGCGACCGCTTCCGGCGTGAGCGGTTCCTCTTCTGCCTCGCCCTCCTCGGAGCGGCGGGGCTCGCGACCTCGGCGATCGGCGCCGAGATGGGCAGTCGAACCACCGTGTTCATCGCCGGGTCGGTCGTGGGCGTCTGCTCGACGCTGTTCCGGCCGGCGCTGATCGCGTTGCTTCCATCGCTGGCGCGAACGGCACGCGAGCTGATCGCCGCCAACGGGGCAACTTCGACGATCGAGAGCCTCGGCACCCTCATCGGACCGCTGGCCGCCGGATTGCTCGTCGCAATTGCCGACGTCGAAGCGGTCTTTCTCGCTGCCGCTGCGGCGCTCATCGTCGCGGCGGCCGCGCTCGCGCTGATCCTGGTCGAGGGGCGCGTGGCTACGACACCGGGCGCGGACCGCGTCGAGGTCTGGCAGGGCTTCAGGGCCATCCGGGAAGTGCCCCGGGCTCGACTCCTCGTCGGCCTGATCGCATCGCAGACGTTCGTGCGCGGGTGCCTCAACGTATTGATCGTCGTCATGGCGTACCAGGTACTCGACCGGGGAGCGACGGAGGTCGGCTACCTGACCGCTGCGATCGGCGCCGGCGGCCTGCTCGGCGCACTCGGCGCCGTGTCGCTTCGCGGTGAGCGGCTGGCACCGCCGTTCGCGTGGGCGCTCGTCTTCTGGGGCGTCCCGATCATGCTGATCGCACCGCTCTCGCAGGCGGTGCCGATCATCGCCCTGCTCGCGGTCGTCGGCGCCGCGAACAGCGTTCTCGACGTCTCGGGCTTCACGCTTCTCCAGCGCACCGTCCCCGACGAGGTCCTGACCCGCATGCTCGGCGCGATGTGGGGCCTCGCGATGGGCACCGCCGCAATCGGGTCGTTCGTGGCGCCGGCCGTGCTCGACCTGATCGGCCTGCGGTCGTCGTTCCTCGTCCTCGGCGCGATCCTCCCGGTGCTCGTCCTCCTCACCCGTCGGCAACTGCTCGAGATCGACACCGAGGCCGCCCCTGCGCCCCAGCTCTCCCTGATCGAGGACGTCGCACTCTTTACCCCGCTCTCGCTCGTGACCAAGGAGCGAATCGCCGCGCACCTCGTCCAGGTCGATGTCGCCGCGGGGGACGTCGTCATTCGCGTCGGCGACATCGGCGACCGCTTCTACGTCGTCGGCACCGGCGAGCTGACGATCGACGCGGGCACCCGCATCGTTCCCGCCGGCCCCGGAGACTTCTTCGGCGAGATCGCCCTGCTCCGTGATGTCCCGCGAACGGCGACCGTGCAGGCGACGACGGAGGCCCGGCTCTACGCCCTCGACCGCGAGCAGTTCCTGGCCGCCGTGACCGGCCACGCGCAGGCCCACACCGAGGCGCATGCGGTAGCGACGGCGCGGCTGGAGAGCGGCTGAGCGAGCGCTTCTGCGACGGACGGCTCGCGGGCGTGGCGGCCGTCCCAACGACGAGGGCGCTCTGGGAAAGCTCGCGATCGTGATCGCCGTCGGCTCGATCGGCGTCGGCGCGATTGCTCTCGCGTCCTCGATCATCGCGGTCCACCGTGGAGCGGCGACAAAGGGCCGCCTTACGGCCGGAATCATTGCCGCGGCGCTCGTGGTGCCGATCTTCGTGAGCATCATCATCACGGCGTTCTGCGGCTACGCGTGACCCGAGAGCTGGCGTTTGCTCAAGAATCGCTGCTGTGCGACCGATGCTCTGGCGTGGACGACGCCAACGTCACACCGGCGGATGGGGCAAATCCTCGTCGGCCGAGGCTTCATCACGCCGGACCAGCTCGTCGAGGCGCTCCGCAGCCAGGAGCAGACCGGACGGCTCCTCGGGGAGATCTGCGTCGAGAAGTGGGGTCTGGACCGGTTCGCGCTCGCCGACGCACTCGGCGAGCAGTGGGTGGAGATCGAGCAGGGGGTAGAAATCGAGCAGGGCCACGATCGACCGGCGATGAACGGTTTGGCGGTCGACACCACGAGCTTCAGCCCCGACATGCAGGAGCTGTGCATGCTCCTTGCCGAGACGGTGTCCGCGCACGCCAGGCTCCACTCGAGGACCGAGGATCTCGAGCGGCGACTGGCTGCGCTCGAGACGTTCGTCGCCGGGATCGACGATCCACTCGCGGAGCCTCGCTCCGTGTATCCCGCGTAGAATGCGGGCATGAGTCCGTCGGACGCGAGCGAGGGCCAGCCGGCATCCGAGCTGATCGACCGGCGGATCGCCGAGCTCGACGACTGGCGCGGCGACACCCTCGCGCCGGATGCGCAAGCTGATCAAGGAAGCCGATCCGGATGTCGTCGAGGAGTGGAAGTGGAGGGGCACTCCCGTGTGGGAGCACGACGGGATCATCTGCACCGGCGAGTCCTACAAGAAGGTCGTGAAGCTCACCTTCGCCAAGGGCGCATCGCTCGAGGATCCGACCGGGCTCTTCAACTCGAGCCTCGACGGCAACGTCCGCCGTGCGATCGACATCGCCGAAGGCGAGGAAGTCGACGCGTCAGCGTTCAAGGCGCTCGTTCGCGAGGCGATCGCACTCAACAGCGCACGTCCGGCGAAGGCTTCGAAGAAGAAGTAGCGGCCGCCGGCCGGCAGCACGACTAGGGCGCGGCGTTCATCACCCAGACGAAGAGCCGCCCCGTTGAGCACGTCGAGGCGCCCTTGCCGATGTAGGCGGTCGGCCCGCCAGGAAGGTCGTCGGCCGTTCGCATCAGCTTGAACTCGAAGTTGCGGTACCCGCCGCCGCTGATGCCGTTGATTCTCACGCTGGTCAGAGAAAGCACCTCGTGGGCGGCGTGTCGCTTGGCGAGGTATGGCAGGAGCGTGTCTCGCCGGGCCGACTCGTGCGGTGTGCGCGCCCCGGCTCGGTCGTGACGCTGTACCACTTGAACCAGAGCCTGGACGCCCAGGTGGCATTGATCGCTCGTTGATCACCGCGATTGAACGCAGTGACGAACGTGCCGACGAGCAGCCCGCGAAGCGCGAGCAGTGCGATCAGCCACTCTCTGAGCTGCGGCGGCCGTCGAGCCTCCCGCTCCCGATCGGCCACTCGACGCGTGCCAGCCGAGGCATCTGACGTACAAGCCGATGGACCGCGAAGGCATCCCCGCGTCAACCGAGAAGGGGCAAGAGCATGGTCCGAGTCCTGATCGCCGGCCTCGTCGCGATGGTGCTCGCCATCGTGATCGGCCCAACCTTCATCGAGTGGCTGCGACGCGTCGGCGTCGGCCAGCAGATTCGCCTGGCAAGCCATGTCGTCAAGCAGGGGACGCCGACGATGGGCGGTCTACTGATCCTCGCCACCGCGGTAGCGCCGTTCCTGCTTGCTGTCGAAGTACACGCTGCCCGGCCTCGCGCTGCTGTTCGTGACGATCGGCTGCGGGGTGATCGGCTTCACGGACGACTACCTCAAGGTCCGCAAGCGCCGCTCGCTCGGCCTCTCCGGCCGCTGGAAGATGCTCGGCCTCCTGCTGATCACGATCGGCGTCGGCTGGGTCGTGACCCGGGTCGGCTACCTCGACACGGAGATCTACTTTCCGATCGTCGACGTCAACATCGACCTCGGCTGGCTCTACTTCCCGTTCCTGTTCATCGTCATCGCAGGGACAGCGAACGGCGTCAACCTCACCGACGGAATCGACGGGCTCGCAGCGGGGTCGTCCGCCATCTCGCTGCTCACCTTCCTGGCGATCGCGGCGATCTCGTGGATCCGCTCAGGCGAGGTCGGGTTCCGCAGCGACAACTACCTCGATGTCGCGATCTTCGCCGCCGCGATGATCGGCGGCGTGATCGGGTTCCTCTGGTTCAACGCCTTCCCGGCAGAGCTGTTCATGGGCGACACCGGATCGCTCGCGCTCGGCGGCGCGATCGCAGGGCTCGCGGTGATGACCCAGACCGAGGTGCTGCTGATCTTCATCGGCGGCATCTACCTGATCGAGGCGCTCTCCGTGATGATCCAGGTCGCGAGCTTCAAAAGCACGGGGAAACGTGTCTTCCTGATCACTCCGATCCACCATCACTTCGAGATGAAGGCCTGGTCGGAAACGAAGATCATGGTCCGCTTCTGGATTCTTGGCGCGATCTTCTGCTCGACCGGGTTCGTGCTCTTCTACCGCTACTACCTCCGCTTCAAGCTCTAGATGCCGTCACGACCTACGGGGCATGGCTCGCACCAGCTCCGCCGTCGGTGCCTCGCTGCAGTTCCCGGAGCGCTCGCTGAAGGTCTCCGCGGAGACGGCCCTGCTCACGATCGAGGAGACCACCGGGCGCACGTTCGCGAATGACGCCCGCTGAGGTGAACACGATCGGCCGGAGCAGCAATGAGTCTTCGTGGTTTGTCAGTATCTGCCGGGTACGGGCAAGGCTGAGATGCGGCTCGAGCAGGCCGCCGAGAAAGGAGTCATGAGATGACGCGGTATCTGATTTCGTTCCCCAGCGACGCGATGGGCCACATCCCCGCTGATGAGTTCCCCGCCGTCGGAGAGGCTGCTCATGCGGTTGTCAAGGAGGCCGTGGCCGCAGGCGTATTGGTATTCGGCGGCGGGTTGGCCGAGAACGTGGATCCCGTCATGGTTGCCGGTGACGGGACAATTACCGCTGGTACGTACCCGCAGACCGAGGAGCTCAACGGTGGGTTCACGATCCTCGACGTGACATCTCGGGAGGCAGCGTTGGAGTGGGCCGCGAGGATCGCGACCGCCTGCCGCTGTGCCCAAGAAGTCCGCGAGTTCGGACCTGACTCGGCCGTGGGCAATTGAGCGAAGCCCCCTGATCGCCCTTCATGGCGCGGGTCCCGACAGGACGATCGCTTGCGCCAGTGTTCGGGACCGAGGAGGCACAGCGTCAAAGAGCCCCGCGGGCGTTAGAGTCGGTGGCCAGGCCGCACGAATTGTCAAGCCGCTTGAATGGAGGAGACGGAGAGTGAACAGCGGTGGCGGGACACCGGGTGAGGCTTCGGCGGCCAACGAGATTCCGGCAAACGTTCGGTTTCAGGCCGAGAACATGTTCGCGGTGATGCCTGAGCCGCCTCCGGAGCTTCCGGTGGAGCTGATCCGCAACGAGCGGTACTGCCTCTTTCTTACCCCGATGCCGTCCACGAACTTCGTGCAACGCATCCGCGTCGAAGCTGAGGCCCTCCAGTCAACGGTGGAAGAGGTCTGCGAGCTGTTGCGTTCGCGAGGTCGGAACCAAGCGGCCTGGACGATCGACAGTGGTGCCACACCCGCCGGGTTGGAAGAGAGGCTGCTGGCGCTCGAGATGGTTCCCTACGACGAACCCCCGCTGGAATACACGGCGGCGGCGATGGCGATCGTCACGCGACCCTCCGGCTCAGCTCCGGCTGGGATCGAGGCGCGAGAGGTGCGCGACCACGAGGAGATCGACCAGCTCGTCGATGTCGAGCAAGCAACAATCGACGGCCTGACTCGCTCCGACTTGGACGGCATGAGGGCATCGGCCCACGCGATGCTCGATCTGCGCCTCACGGGCAACACCAACGTGGTGCGGTTCTATCTCGCCCGCCGCGACGGAGAACCGGTCGGCGCCGCCCGCGCAAGCTTCCTTCCCTACGGCGTCAACCTCTCGGGCGGCTCAGTCGCTCCCGCGGCGCGGCACCAGGGGGTCTACAAGGCTCTGATCAACGCTCGCTGGGACGACGCCGTCGCTTCCGGCACACCCGCCCTAACGGTCCAGGCGGGGCACATGAGCCGGCCTATCCTTGACCGGCTCGGCTTCATAACAGTCGCTCGGATCACGACTCTCCGTCACCGGTTCAACTGACATCCTCGCCTGCGCTGGCGTGTTGCTGGTGTGGGTCGCCACGTCGGCTGTCATTGCGCCACGTTTCTCGGACGGAAATTTGTGTGATGAGCCGTGATCTGTTATCTCGTTTGACCACTAGGCGGCGAGCGTCTTCTTCTGAGGTTCGTCGCACAACCAATGGGAGGTTGGTCATGCGATGGAAGAGAGTAGGCCTTGCCGTGCTCGTTGTGGTGCTGAGCGCGATCCTGGGCGCAACAGTGTTGCGGGAGCCGATTGCGGTAGCGGCCTCCCCGTTCACGAACGTGATCATCGGGAACACGACCGCAAATCCGGTGCCGGTCGCGCAGCAGGGAACGGCTGACGTCAAGGTGACGAACTCGTCGCTTTCCGTCCAGCAGCAGGGCACGGCGGACGTGCGCGTCACCAACGCGTCGGTGCCGGTGCAGCAGCAGGGGACTGCGGACGTGCGCGTCACGAACAGCAGCCTCAGCGTCGCGCCGCAGGCCCCGATCACGGGGGGCGGCTACGGCATCGGCGCCAATGCGGGGGATTCGGTCGGCGTCGTCGACAACACCGCGACGGCGATCTCGCTGACGATGGGCGCCGGCGTCACCTCCGCCCAGATCCAGTGGCGGGGCAAGGACGTCGCGTTCTTCTACGGCCCCGCCTTCGGCGGCCAGCCCTCCGTCGTGCTCTCGCTCCCGCAACCGATCCGGATCGACAAGCTGGTTTGCAACGGCTCGTCCGGCTTATGCACGCTTGGATGGGTGGGCGCCGACTCGTAACTGACCGGCGTGCACGGGCCTTCACAGGCCCGTGCACGTCACGCTAGAGCAAGAGGGGTGACACTCTGGGGCGACAGTCACTCCGGAGCGCTAAGTCGGCTGCGCGAGTGTTTCGGAATGACGCCTGGCTAGCATTGCTTGATGCCAATCGGTCTTGTGCTTCCGGTTGTCTTCGTGGGCTGGGCCATCGCCTGCGCCCTCACCTCGTGGCGACAGCTCGGCGGAGTCGCGCGAGTCCCGGCGCTGGTGCTCAACGAGTTGCCGTTCCTCGCCGGCTACCTGCTGATCGCATCGACTGTCCTCGCGCTGGCACAGGGCGATCTGGATTCCGTGGGCGGCGTCATCGTCGGAGTCGTTGTGGTCGTCGAACTTCTCGGGCTTGTGGTGATCGTCCGGCGGGCGCTTCGGGCTGACGCTGCGCTCCACAATCCGACGCCGCCGCGTCGGCCGTGGCGTCGGATTCTGATTGCGCCGCTACCGGCGTTCCGGCGCGACGTGGTCCGGGTTCCGGAACCTTTCGTACGGCGAAGGCCCGCGCCGCAACCTCGACGTCTACCACCGCCGAGACCGTCCGGTCGGCGCACCGGTGGTGCTGCACTTCCACGGCGGCGGCTTCCGTTCGGGCAACAAGCGCCGTGAGGCCCGACCGCTAATCGGGCATCTGGTCAGCCAGGGGCATGGTCTGCGCGAGCGCCAATTACCGGCTGCGACCGCACGTCGGCTACGACGAACAGATCGCCGACTGCGTGGCCGCGATCGAGTGGGTGCGATCGCACGCACGCGAATACGGCGGCGATCCGGATCAGATCTTTCTGGTCGGCAGCTCGGCCGGCGCCTACCTGTCGATCGACGCGGTCAACGCCGGCACGGATGGGATCGCCGGGATCGTCGGCCGGTACGGCTACTACGGCGACCTCACACCGGAGCGGCCGCCGCCGCCGATCCTGGTGATCCACGGGGAGAACGACCTTCTGGTCAGGCCGTCACACGCCCGAGCATTCGTCGAGCGAGTGCGCGCCGCGTCGACACATCCGGCCGAGTACGTCGAGCTCCCCGGCGGCCACCACGACTTCGATCTCTACGAGTCGATCCGCTCGAATGCGATCAGCATCGCGGTCGAGCGGTTCATCATCAACGAGGGACGAAAACGGACCGAAGAATCGGCGTAAGAGCGATCGCATGCGCCAGTGTTTCTCAATGTCACATGAGCGGCGAGCAGTGCCGTAGTACTACTCCGCTCCTTGTACCTGCTTCAGTAGTTGTTGTTCGTCCATCGCTTCCCAGTCCTCCGCGATGAGTCCGTCACGAAACCTGTAGATCATGATGCCGTGGAGCACGACGTCGTTCGATGTCGGTGTCTCGCCTGCAAGCGAGCCAAGATGGGTGCCCCGGCCGATGAATCGAACAGCGACCCGGTCGCTCTCACCGATCACGTCTTCCAGTTCGATATGGAAGTCCGGCAAGCCCCGCCTAATCCATGCCGCGCCCTGCTTGAACTGTGCAAGGTCGAGATGCTGCGCTCCGTTGTGGTGCACGTAGTCCCACGTCACCAGCCCGTCGAGCCGTTCCCAATCACCGCTGTTGTACGCATCAACAAACCGATCGAGCAACTCCCGCATCGGCGTAACCTCCTCACAGAGAAGTGGGGTACGTAGAGACTCGCGACCAAGTCTCACACGCGCCGGTGATGCGGAATATCACCAGAGCACTCGGAGTCATGCAACGTTGACTCACGACGAAACGGCATGAGACGATCGGACCGGGTCAGCTCGTCAACAACTCGATCCGGGAGAGTTCCGAATGAAGGCACACCTCCGGGCCTATTGGTGGGTCTGGCTGTTACTCGCCGCTGCAGTCATTGCGGGCAACGAGGTAGTGGATCGCGTCGGCTTCGACGAATCCCACTGGCCAGCCGACATCATTCTGGCGGTCGTGGTTGTCGCCATCGCGTCCTACGGCTCATACGCCATAGCTCGCCGCCGCCGTTCGACGGCGTAGCCCTCGCCTGCGCGAGGGTTAGGGAATGTTGCTTGAGCACGGTTTGAATGCCCGGGACGCTGATCGTTGAACCTGTAACGCAGCTAAGGGTCGATCAGGTAGGTCGGATGCGGCGTGGCGAGTAGCCACTTCCTCGTGATTTCCACGCCTGTAAGCCGTTCGATGAGCGCCAGGGACGCCTGGCCAGGGATCGATGAGTCGGTGCCGCCGGAAGGGAACGGGAGGTCGAGCTCTTCGGGTAGCGCCCGTTCGCGGTCGGCGTCGTAGAGAAGCGGATCGAAGTCCCGCTTGATCTGGCCGTCCACGGCGAAGACGAATCGCATCACGGCGTTCACATTCCAGCAGTACGCCGCGTAGCGGCCTTCCTGCGAGAGAGCGACCGCAAGCTCGTCGTCGACTCCGTGCCAGCCGTTCGGTTCGTAGATGACAACGGCGTCGCCGATTGAGGAGACCTGGATGAGATCGTTGCCGAAGTCCGATTCAGACAGCTCCCAGGCCTCGTGAACCGTCGCCTGGCGACTCGGTCTCGTTTCAACCCCGAGGCAGCGTCGCACTGAAGCCGGGTCTCCTCCCGGGACGACGCCGACGCATCCGGCCATGAGATCGTTGTTCAGCGACGGCTCGTCGAGCCATGCGTACTTCGACCACCAATCCCGGGGCATCTCCCCCAGAATAAGCGCCCTGCCCGGCAATCTTTCAGCCCGACGCTTTCGTTCCGCGGACAAGCGATCCGCCTAGCGCCAGTGTCTCGGTCATACCCCCGAGTTGGTGTCTCGTTTCGGGGAAGCTAGCGTCGCGTCGGATTGAGCAGCGACTGAGCACAGATCGCGATGACGAAGAGGCTCAGGAGTCCCGTCAAGTATTGGGCTGGGGTCGGAGCCTCACCTGGCTTGAGGATGTCGTGAAAGAACAGGAAGTCCACAGCGAGGAACCCGACGACCAGGAAGACTTCGATAGCGCGTCTCATGCCTCAATGGTAGACGTGTCGTGCCGGACCATCAACTCTGCCCTGGGCCAGCGTCCTCTCACTCGAGTCGGGACTGGCGAACAACGAGAGCCGCGCCCTACGTGATGCGCTTGGCGGCGAGTGCCAGGATCTGCGCGACGACCAGCCGCTCCGGCCGCGTGACGTTCGAGTTCGAGAGGTCGATCGAGAGCGTCGCGATGGTGTCGCCGCTGAGGAAGAAGGCGTTCGTCACGTGGGCGTCCGGCACGGTGAGTGTGAAGGCACCCGGGCCGAGCTCGGGACGGGACCTGACGAGCGGACGTCCGGCGAGCTGCGATCGGGCGGCGACGTAGTAGGCGTAGCTGTCGTGGAGATCGTCGGCGTTGCCGGAGTCACGCGTCAGGTAGATCTGCGGCGCGAGGGTCTTGCCGCCCTCGACGGCCGAGAACGCGCACTGGCCGTAGACCCTGCCGCTTCCGAGAGCAACGCGCTGGACCTTTCGGCCGACGATCGCGCTCAGCTCCGTCGCCGAGAACGGGCAGAAGGCTGCTCCGACCGGCCCGGCGACCGTGCCGGCCGACGCGCTCGATTGCGTGACAGCGCCGAGCGCCAGAGCAAGCGCCATCGCCGCTGTACCGAGCAGGACCTGTCGTGATCTCAATCGCATCGGGGCGCTAATCGTAGGCCACTTGCAGGGAAATTCATAGTCCGGCTTCGGACTCGTGAAGAACGCGATCCGGCGCTACTCCGCCCGCTCGGCTTGCTCGATCGCCTCGATCTGCTCGGCCTCCCAGGCCAGGTACTCGTCGAGCCCCTCGACCTCAGGCTCCTCTGCCGGCGGCACCGCGTTCCGCTCGATCACGGCGGACACGATCGCCGCGGCCTGCTCGATCTCGGCGTCGCCGACGAGCGGATGCGTGACGAAACGGAGGCGGTTGAGGTCACGCTCGAACGCGCGCAGACCCGCCTCCTCGAGGAGCGGGATCAGCTGCTCCGACGTCAGGCCGGTGCCGCTGAAGTCGGCGAGAACGATGTTCGTCTCTACCTCGTCGGGCTGAAGGCGAACCCCGGGGATCGCCGCCAGCAGGAGGCCGAGCTCGCGGGCACGGCGGTGGTCGTCGGCGATCCTGTCCGACCATCGTGTCGAGCGCAACGAGCCCTGCGGCCGCCGCGATGCCGGCCCGGTGGACGCTGCCGCCGCCGAGGCGGTGGGCCATCAGCCGCGCGCGCTCGACGACCGCCTCGCTCCCCGCCAGCACGGCGCCGAATGGCGCCGAGAGCGCCTTGTTGAGCGAGATCACGACGGAGTTCGCCGGCGCAGCGAGATCTGCAGGCGGCACGCCCAGGGCGACCGCGGCGTTGAGCAGGCGGGCGCCGTCGATGTGCACGCGGCAGTCGTGGCGCTTGGCGGCCGCGGCGAGCTCGGTGGTCAGCTCGACCGAGAGCGTCGTGCCCCCGGCACGGGTGTGGGTGTTCTCGAGGATCAGCAGGGCGGCGCGGTTCTCGGCCACGACCTCCTCGACGGCCGCCGGATCCATGCGGCCGTCCGCCGCCCACAACGGAGCCGGCTCGAGCCGCGCGATCTCGGTGATCCCCATCGACTCCGACGAGAGCACGTGCGATGCCGCCTCGAGCACGACCTTCTCGCCCGGCGCGCAGAACGTGAGCATCGCGACCAGGTTCCCCATCCCGAGCGTCGGCAGCCAGAGTGCGGCCGGCTTTCCGAGCAGCGTGGCGACCCGCTCGCAGAGCGTGTTGACGGACGCGTCCTCGCCGACGAGCGCCCAGCCGAGCTCGGCCTCCCTCATCGCCTCCCACATCGCGTCGGTCGGGACCGAGCAGACATCGGAGCGGAGGTCGATCATGGCGGAACTATGCTCGCAACAAATGGCGTCCGGGGCGTGCCCCGGTGTGCTCGCCGTCGTCGACGACGACCGTGCCGTTGACGAGCACGTGCTCGACGCCCCGCGCGTAGTGGTGCGGGTCGTCGACCGTCGAGACCTCGTCGAGGCCGTCGTAGTCGAAGACGACGACGTCGGCCGCATAACCGGCGCGGAGCAGGCCGCGGTCCCAGAGACCGAAGTGCGCCGCCGGCATGCTCGTCATCTTGCGGATCGCCTCCTCGAGCCGGAGCGTCCCGTTCTGCCGCACGTGGTGCGTGAGGTAGTGGACGTGGCCGGAGTAGCCGAGCGGATGGCGCAGGACGTCGGCGAGCGGGCCTTCCTCGGTGACGGTGAACGTGTCGACGCCGAGGCAGAAGAGCGGGTGCGAGATCATCTCGGCCATGTGATCGTCGGTGAAGAGGCGGCCGACGACGAGGACGCTCTCGTAGGCCGTGCCGGCGTCCGCGAGCACGTCGAAGTAGCAGTCCCACGGATCGGCCTTGCGCAGGTCGGCGATCTGGGCGAACGTGAGGCCGTCCCACTCGGGATGCTGCGCGCTCGCCTGCAGGCGCACGCGATCCCACTCGCCCTTGTGGATGAACCGCCAGTAGCGGTCGCACTCCGTGCGCAGCCGCTTGCGCGTCTCGGGATCGCGCAGGTAGGCGAGCGCCTGCTCCTTGCCCTCGGCGGCGACCCACGGCGGCAGGATCCCGGAGAGCTGGCCGAGGCCGTCGACGAACGGCGTCGTGTCGGCGAGCACGTCCATCCCCTCGACGCGCGCGGCCTCCATCATCTCGACTGCGCGCTCCCAGCCGCGGTCGGGCGCATTGGTGTTGTGGCGCACGTTGAGGTGCGAGATCTCGGCGCGGATCCCGCCGGCGCGGGCGACCTCGAGGAACTCGGCGATCGCGTGCAGGATCCCCGAGTCGCGGTTGCGGACGTGGCTCGTGTAGATGCCGTCGTACTCGCCGGCGATCGCGTTCAGCCGCACGAGCTCCGCCGTCGTCGCCTCGCGGCCCGGGTTGAACTCGAGCCCGGTCGACATGCCGAGCGCGCCGGCCTCCATCGCCTCGCGCATGAAGCGGTCCATCAGCGCCGACTGCAGCTCGGTGGGATGCGAGCCGGAGACGCCGGCCGCGAGCCTGATCGAGTTGTGACCGACGAACCACGCGAGGTTGGGGCTGTGCCCGACGTCGGCGAGGAAGTCGAGGTGCTCGCCGAATGTCGTCCACGGGATCACGGGACCGTCGAAGCCGAAGGTGTGAAGGCGGCCGCTCATGTACTCGCGCGAATGGTCGGAAATCGGCGCGTAGCTCCAGCCGCAGTTGCCGACGACCTCGGTCGTCACGCCCTGGCGGATCGTGCTCTCGGCGGTGGGGTTCGCGAGCAGCGAGAAGTCGCTGTGGCTGTGCGGGTCGACGAAGCCGGGGCACACCACCTTGCCCGTCGCGTCGATGACCCTCGTTGCCGTGGCGCCCTCCCCGAGACGGCCGACCTCGACGATCTTGCCTCCCTCGATCGCGACATCGCCGAGGAAGGGCGGGCTGCCGGCCCCGTCGGCGACCCAGCCGTTGCGGATGAGGAGATCGGTCACCGAGGCGCTACTTCTTGGTGTCGGCGCCGCCGACGTGCGGGCCGAGACGTGGATCGAGGATGTCTCGGAGGCCGTCGCCGAGGAAGTTGAAGCCGAGCACGACGATCGCGATCGCGAGCCCGGGGAAGATCGAGAGCCACGGATCCGCGTCGAGGTACGAGCGGGCGCTGTTGAGCATGCCGCCCCACGACGCCTCCGGCGGCTGGGTGCCGAGCCCGAGGAAGCTGAGCGCCGCCTCGCTGAGGATCGCCGTCGACAGGTAGACGGTGACGAGCACGATCAGCGGTGCCGCGATGTTGGGCAAGACGTTGCGCACCATGATCCGCTTGTGCGATGCGCCGAGCGCCCTCGCCGACTCGACGAACGGGAAGCCCATCACCTCGAGCACGGAGCCACGGACGACGCGGGCGAACGCGGGCGTGATGACGATGCCGATCGCGATCATCGCGTTACGCCGGTTGGGGCCGAGCAGGCCGGCAATCACGATCGCGAGCACGAGGCCGGGCAGCGCGAACATCATGTCGACGAAGCGCATCAGCAGCGAGTCGACCTTGCCGCCGAAGAAGCCGGAGAGTAGGCCGAGCGAGACGCCGAGCACGAAGGCGATGCCGACGGAGATCGCTCCCACCTGCAGCGACACCTGGGCGCCGTGGATGATGCGCGCCATCGTGTCGCGACCGAGCTCGTCGGTGCCCATCGGGTGCGCCCAGCTCGGATCCTGGAGGCGCGTTGCGACGAGCTCGTCGGGATCGATCGTCCAGATGTACGGGCCGAAGATGGCGATGAACACGTTGAAGCCGACGATGATCGCGCCGGTGATGCCGATCGGGTTGCGCCACTTGGCGAAGCTCTTGGACTTGCGCGTCGGGGCATACGCCCACTGCCCGGCGCCGAGGTCGCTCGGCCCCTCCGGTGCGAGGATCGGTCCCTCGTTGTTGGGAATGCTCATTCCTGTGAGATCCTCGGGTCGAGGACGCCGTAGAGAAGGTCGACGGCCAGGTTGGCAAAGATGAAGATGAAGGCGAGGAGCATCGTCGCGCCCTGCACGACCGGGTAGTCACGGTTGAAGATCGCGTTGATCAGCGTGTTTCCGATCCCCGGCAGGCCGAAGATGATCTCGACGATCGCGGAGCCGCCCATCAGGATTCCGATCTCGAAGCCGACGACAGTGACGACCGGGATCAGGGCGTTGCGCAGCGCATGGCGCGAGATGACGACCTTGCGCTTGACGCCCTTCGCGCGCGCCGTGCGGACGTAGTCCTGGCCGAGCACCTCGAGCATCGTCGCGCGCACCATGCGCATCACGATCGCGAGGGTGAAGACCGAGATCGAGATCGCCGGCAGGATGAACTGGCTCAGGTTCTCGATCGGATCCTTGTAGAACGGCACGTAGGTGAGCGGCGGCACCCAGCCGAGCACGCGTGACGTGAACAGCAGCAGGAGCGTCGCGAGCCAGAAGTTCGGGATGCTGACGCCGATCAGGCCGCCGACCCGCGCCGCGTAGTCGTGCTTGCTGTCGCGCTTGACGGCCGACAGCACGCCGAGGGGGATCGCCGATGACGACGGCGATCAGGAGGCCGAGGATGACGAGCTCCGCCGTGATCGGGAATGCATGAATCAGACACATCCGAGACCGGTTCCGTGTTCCGGAACGAGAAGCCGAAGTCACCCTGGAAGATGCCGCTGACCCAGCGCCAGTACTGCTCCAGGTACGACCCGTCGAGGCCCAGCTGCGCCCGTGAGGCTGCCTTCTGCTCGTCGGTGATCGACGTGTCGCCGCCGAGGATGTCGATGTAGTCCCCCGGCAGGAGCCGCACCATGAAGAAGATGATGAGAGAGATCCCGATCAGCGTCGGGATCGTGAACAGGACCCGTCTGAGGACGTACCCGCCCATTGCCCGCCTAGGACGCCGAAGCGGAAGGGGCGCCCAATGGGCACCCCTTCCGATCGACGAGAACCACTACGGTCACGAGTTGAGCCACACGCTGTTGCGGAGGCCCGTGTTGAAGTCGTCGAAGGCGACGTACATGCCCTGCACGCGCTTGCGGACGACCTGGAACTTCTGCACCTGCACGAGGCCGATCTGCGGGAGGCCCGTCATGAGCCGCCTGCTGAGCGTCCTTGTAGAGGGGCAGCCGCTTGGCCGGATCGAGCGTGATGCGACCGTTGCCGATGTCGCGCCACAGCTTGACGTCCTTGAACTCCGGGTACCAGATCTTGTAGATCGCGGCACTCGGGTTGAACTCGGCCAGGTAGCCGTCGACGTCGCCGCGCATGCCGCGCGCCGTCAGATCCCACTCGAACTTGCCGACGCCGTTGTTGGCCGCGAACGTTCCCGGCTCCTGGGCAACGATGTTGACGTCGATGTTGATCGCCTTGAGCTGCGACTTGATCACCGACGCGACCTGCTGGAAGTCGAGCGGCGTCGAGAAGGTCGACAGGTTGACCGAGAAGCCCTTCGACATGCCGGCGGCCGCCATCAGTGCCTTGGCCTTCGGCAGGTCGAACTTCTCGTACTTCGCCTTCAGCTCTGCCTGCGTCAGCGGCCACGGGCCGTAGCCGGGCGGGACGTGACCCGAGAAGGCGCCGCTCCCTCCGTAGACCGTGTTGATGATCGCCTGCCGGTTGATCGCGAAGTTGACCGCCTGCCGGACGCGAACGTCGTCGTACGGCTTCGTCTCGCCGGGCTTCAGCGTCATCTGGAGCTCGCGGAAGGCCGCCGTGCCGCCCTTCAGCACGACGAGGTCGCTGTCGTTCTTGAGCGAGTTGGCGCTGTCCGAGGACACCGTCGCACCGTCGATCGCGCCGGCGCGCAGGGCCGCGATGCGGGCCTGCTCGTCGGGAAGCGTCTTCAGCGTGATCGCGTCCATGTACGGGAGGCCCTTCTTCCAGAAGTTCTTGTTGGCCACCAGCTCGACACGATCGTTCGGGTTGAAGCCGACCATCCGGTACGGGCCGGTGCCGATGGCGTTCCGGCTGACGTTGATCTGGTCGTAGAGACCGGCCGGGACGATCGGCGAGTAGCGACCCCAGGCGAGGAAGCCGAAGACACGCGCGTCGCGCGCCTTCAGGTTCAGCCGCGCCACGTACTTCGAGACGACGTCGACGCCGAGGAATGCCGGAACCTGCCCGACCGTCGAGATGCTGCCCGGAAGCGGCGGGTTCAGCATCATCTCGACCGAGTACTTCACGTCACCCGCGTCGAGCTCCTTGCCGTTGTGGAACTTGACGCCCTTGCGCAGCTGGAACGTGATCGACTTCTGGTCGGCCGCGATCTTCCACGACGTGGCCAGTGCCGGCTTGAGGTTCAGGTTGCGGTCCCACTCGACGAGCGAGTCGTACGACGCCTGCTTGCCCCAGTGGTTGGAGGTCAGGATCGCGCCGAACGGTGCGACGTGGACCGGATCCTGCTCGAGCGCCCAGATGAGCCGGCCGCCGTACTTCGCCTTCGTTGCGGAGAACGTCTCCTTCTTGCGGACGGCGGCCTTGGCCGTGCCCGCCATGGAACCGGCAGCAACGGCACCGGCCGCAACGACGCCCGCCTTGACGAGCGCGTCACGGCGAGTGACCCCGCCGCTCACTGCACTATCGGGAGTTTCTTTGTCGGACACAGCACGTCCCTCCTTTCGAGGAGTCGGTCAGAGGATCTGACCGACCCTGGGAGCCTCACCCTGGATGTCGTCATAAAAGACGGACTCGCGCACCTGAATGTTGGCGAGCCTGTTCACTGCCTCGCGATCGACTTCGACCCCGAGCCCCGGCGCGTCGGAGACCTCGATGAAGCCGTTGGTCATTTCGACGGGCTCCGTGAGCACGTCGAACTCCTGCAATGGGTAGTGCGTATCGCTCGCGAACGGGAAGTTCGAAGACGACGCCACGAGATGCGCATTCGCCATCGTCGCCGGGCCGAGCTCGGCCCAGCTCCCGATCGCACACCACTTGCCGGCGGCATCCGCGAGCGCCGCGATCTGCCGCGCCCGCGTCAACCCGCCCGCCTCGGAGGGATAGACGACGAACACGTCACACGCGTCCGCCTTGATCAGCTCGAGCGCCGAGCGGATATCGGTGCAACCCTCGTCGGCTGCGATTGGAACTCCGACCGAGCGTCGGACCTGAGCGAGCCCCTGCACGTCGAAGTCGGGCACCGGCTGCTCCACGTACTGGAGATCGAGGTGCTCGAGGCCGCGGATCCACTTGATCGCGGCCGGAACGCTCCACATCATGTTCGCGTCGATCCGGATCTTCACGCCGGAGCCGACCTCGTCGCGGATCGCCGCGATCGTGTCGTGATCCTGGCCGAAGTCGCGGCCGACCTTGAGCTTCAGCTCCGTGTAGCCGGCGTCGACGAACGCAGCGGCCTTGCGCGCGTTCGCCTCGGGCTCGTCGATGAACAGGTAGCCGACGACCGGAGCCTGGCGACGGCAGAAGCCGCCGAGCAGCTCGGCGACGGGAATCTCGAGCGCCTTGCCCTTGATGTCGAGCAGCGCCATCTCGATGCCGGCGATCGCGTACGAGCCGATGCGGCTCCAGTTGCGCGTGAACTCCTCCATCCGGTGCACGAGCCACTCGGTGCGGCGCGGGTCCTGGCCGACGAGGAACTGCGTCAGCTCCGCCTCGATGATCGTCCTGATCGTCGGCAGCGTCGGCCCGGGAGCCTCGCCGAGGCCGATGATCCCCTCGTCGGTGTGGATCTCGACGAGCAGCCCGGAGGCAGACAGACGAGTCCCGCCAGGCCAGACGAGCGGCTCACGCATCGGTGTGCGCACCGGAACTGTATGAACGCTGGTGATCTTCACCGGAGGGTGGCTACACTAGGGCCGACGTGCGAGATTGTCAACCATCTGTTGATTGTCGACAATTTGTATGATGCAATGCACGCATGGCCAGTAGCGTCGATCGCACACCCCCGGTTGTCCTCGATGGAGGAGCCGGCAAGGGCGGGCCGCGTGGGCAGCAGGTCGTCGAGATCCTGCGCAGCGCGATCATCATGGGCAGCTACGAGCCGGGTGAGCGCCTGATCGAGGCGACGCTCTCGACCGAGCTCGGCACGAGCCGCGGCCCGGTGCGCGAGGCATTGCGCCAGCTCGAGAACGAAGGCCTCGTGATGTCGTTCCCGTATCGCGGTGCCGTCGTCCTCGGCGTCTCCGACGAGGAGGTGCAGGAGGTCCTGATCCCGATCCGGCTCACGCTCGAGCGCTACAGCTTCATGCACGCGCTCGACCGGATCACCGAGGAGGAGTTCGCCGAGCTCGGCAAGCAGGTCTGGCTGATGGAGCAGGCCGCTGCCGCGGACGACCTCGCCAAGCACGTCGAGGCCGACCTCCGCTTCCACGAGATCGTGATCTCGGCCTCGGGCCAGACACACACGGTGCAGATCTGGCGCACGATCTGGCCGAGGATCCGGGCCTACTTCTTCCGCTACGGCCGCGGCCAGAACCTCAAGCGCATGGTCGACGAGCACCGCGACCTGCTGGCGGCGCTGCAGACGCGCGACCCCGAGGTGATGCTCGGACAGCTCGAGAAGCACATCGCCGTGCCGGTTCCCGCGAGCGTCGCCGCTGCGAAGGGCGCGAAGGGCGGCGGCGCGAAGCCGCGCGCGACCGCGACCCCGCGAAAGGCGAAGCCGTGAGCGACGACCTCCTCACCGTCAAGAACCTCCGCACCGGCTTCCAGACCCACGGCGGCCTGATCCGCGCCGTCGACGGCGTCGACTTCTCGATCCCGAAGGGCGGCACGCTCGGCGTCGTCGGTGAGTCCGGCAGCGGCAAGTCCGTGACCGCGCTCTCGATCATGAAGCTCGTCGACGCGCCCGGCCGTGTCGAGGCCAGCTCGAACATCATCTTCGACGGGCAAGACCTCGCCACGCTCGACGAGGACGCGATGGCGAAGATCCGCGGCAACGACATCTCGATGATCTTCCAGGAGCCGATGACCTCGCTCAATCCGGTCTTCACGGTCGGCGAGCAGATCGCGGAGTCGGTCCGGCTCCACCAGAACGTCGGCGACAAGGAGGCGGAGGCGCGCGCGCTCGAGATGATGCGGCTCGTCGGGATCCCGTCCGCCGAGAAGCGGATGCGCGACTACCCGCACCAGATGTCCGGCGGCATGCGCCAGCGCGTGATGATCGGGATGGCGCTGAGCTGCAACCCCAAGCTCCTGATCGCCGACGAGCCCACGACGGCGCTCGACGTCACCGTGCAGGCCCAGATCCTCGAGCTGATGAAGGACCTCCGCGAGCAGCTCGGCATGGCGATCCTCCTGATCACCCACGACCTCGGCGTCGTGGCCGAGATGGTCGACGAGGTCGCGGTGATGTACGCCGGCAAGATCGTCGAGCGCGGCCCCGTCAAGGAGACCTTCGCGACCCCGCAGCACCCGTACACCGAGGCGCTGCTGGCGTCGATCCCGCTGCTCGGCATGCGCTACACGACCCCGCTGAAGGCGATCCGCGGCATGGTGCCGAGCCCGCTCGACTGGCCGCACGGCTGCCGGTTCGCGCCGCGCTGCGACTACGTCTTCGACCGCTGCCACAAGGAGCTGCCGCCGCTGCTCCCGGTCGGCCCGCAGGAGTCGGCGTGCTGGCTGTGCGAGGACGGCCCCCGCGCGACGAACCCGATCGGCATCGCCTCGTGAGCACCGAGGGCACCGAGACCCCCGTCGACGCGCCCGTGGCGGACGCGCCCGGCCGACGACAACGTCCTGCTCCGCGTCCGCGGCCTCAAGAAGTACTTCCCCGTCAAGCAGGGCTTCCTCAAGCGCACCACGGGCCAGCTCCAGGCCGTCGACGGCGTCGACCTCGAGGTCCGGCGCGGCGAGACGGTCGGTCTCGTCGGCGAGTCCGGCTGCGGCAAGTCGACCCTCGGGCGCACGATCCTCCGGCTCCTCGAGCCCACCGCCGGCGAGATCGAGTTCGACGGCGTCGACCTCGTCTCGCTCTCGCCGAAGCGCATGAAGCAGATGCGCAAGCACATGCAGATCGTCTTCCAGGACTCGGTCGGGTCGCTCGACCCGCGGATGAAGGTCGGCGACCTGATCGCCGAGGGCCTCGGCATCCACGACCTCGCCTCGCGGAAGGAGCGCGACGCGATCGTCCACGAGATGCTCGAGCGCGTCGGCATGCCGCCCGAGGCCGCCAACCGCTATCCACACCAGTTCAGCGGTGGCCAGCGGCAGCGCATCGGCCTCGCGCGCGCGCTCGTGCTGCAGCCGAAGCTCGTCGTCGCGGACGAGCCCGTCTCGGCGCTCGACGTCTCGATCCAGTCGCAGGTGCTCAACCTGCTCGTCGACCTCAAGCAGGAGTTCGACCTCACCTACGTCTTCGTCGCCCACGACCTCGCGGTCGTCGGCTACATCTCCGACCGCGTCGCCGTGATGTACCTGGGCCGCATCGTCGAGATCGCACCCTCGGACGAGCTCTTCGCCCGGCCGCTGCACCCGTACACGATGGCCCTCCTCTCGGCCAACCCGGAGCCCATCCCGGGCCGCAAGAGCACGAGGATCGTGCTCAAGGGTGACGTGCCGAGCCCGATCGACCCGCCGTCCGGCTGCCGCTTCCGCACCCGCTGCCCGATCGCCCAGCCGATCTGCTCGGAGAAGGACCCGGCGCTCGAGGATCACGGCAACGACCATCGCGCCGCCTGTCACTTCCCCGGCACGCCGATTACCGATGCGCCGCTCACCGATTCGCCGCTGATCGGTTCGCCGCCGCGATCCCGCCGCGCTGCATGACCTCGAGCGGATCACAGCCGACCCACGACGTTCGGCTGCTCCACGACCAGCGCGTGCCGATGCGCGACGGGATCTCGCTGTCCGCGGACGTGTACCTGCCGCTCGGCGGCCAGGGGCTGCCGACGATCATCCAGTGGACGCCGTACGAGTCGACGCGCGAGCGCTTCGTCGCCTGGGGCGCGTGGTTCGCGAAGCGCGGGTACACCGCCGTCGTCGTCGACTGTCGCGGCCGCTACGAGTCGGAGGGTGACTTCACCGCCTGGACGTACGACGGCCAGGACTGTTACGACACCGTCACCTGGGCGGCCGGCGAGCAGTGGTCGAACGGGCGCATCGGAACGTGGGGCCGTAGCTACGGCGGCCTCGTCCAGTGGCAGCTCGCTCACCTCCAGCACCCGAACGTGCAGTGCATCTCCCCGAGCGTCATCCACGACGACTACTTCTGGGACGGCTACTGGACCGGCGGCGCGTTCCAGCTGGCGCTGACGCTCGGCGCCGCTGCCCTGTGGTCGAGCGCCATCTCGCTGATCACCGGCTCGGCCGCGCGCGACGTCGTGCTCAACGACCGGATCTTCGCCCACCTGCCGCTGATCGAGCTCGACGAGGTGACGATCGGACGCAAGGTCGACTACTGGCGCCTCTGGTGGGAGCACCAGACGAACGACGAGTACTGGCAGTCCTTCCGGCACCGCCCCGAGCTCGTCAACGTGCCGATCTTCCAGCAGGGCGCCTGGTTCGACCCGTACTCGGGCTCGCACATGAGGCAGTTCGCCGGCGTCCCTGCCGGCGTGCCGAACCGCGTCCTGATCGGGCCCTGGTCGCACGAGGAGGAGGTCGAGTCCTTCAGGGGCGACATCGACCTCTCTCCGGCGCTGACCGTGATCCGCGATCACGAGCTCGAGTTCTACGACCGCTATCTGAAGGACGTCGACAACGGCTGGGACGCGCGGCCGCCGGCCGAGCTCTACGTGCTCGGCGCGAACGAGTGGCGCGGCGAGAACGAGTGGCCGCTCGCCCGCACGCAGTCGACGCCCTTCCATCTCCGCCAGGGCGCCGGCCTCTCGCTCGACGAGCCGCGCTCGGACGAGACCGCCGACCGCTACGACTACGACCCCGCCGACCCGGTGCCGACGATCGGCGGCGTCAACTCCGTCCTCACGATGACGCAGGGCGCCGAGACGCCGATCCGCCCAGGTCCGATCGACCAGCGCGTCCTCGAGCAGCGCGACGACGTGCTCGTCTACACGAGCGAGCCGCTCGCGAGCGATCTCGAGGTGGTCGGCCCGGTCGAGATGGTGCTGTACGCCGCCTCGACGGCTCTCGACACCGACTTCATCGTCCGGCTCTGCGACGTCTATCCCGACGGCCGCTCGATCTTCCTCACCGAGGGCATCATCCGGGCGCGCTACCGCGGCAGCCTCGAGGGAGAGTCCGTCGAGCTGCTCGAGCCGGGCGAGGTGGCCGAGTACCGGATTCGCTGCTACCCGGTCGCGAACGTGTTCAAGGCCGGCCACTGCATCCGGCTCGACGTGACGAGCTCGAGCTTCCCGCGCTTCTCCCGCAACCTGAACACCGGCGAAGACGTCGGCACCGGCACCCGCATGCAGGTGGCCCACCAGACCGTGCTCCATACGAGCGTGTATCCCTCGCGCGTCGTGCTGCCCGTCATCCCCGCCTCGTGACCTCCGCCGAACGCTTCCCGACCTATGAGGCCGAGGAGCGGCGCCGGGGGGCACTTCCGCCCGGGATCGAGGCCGTGCCGTTGCACGGCACGGGCGCCCCTGCGCTCCCCGATCACGTCGTCGACGCCGTTGCGGCCGTGCTCGCCCGCCGGATGAGCACACCGCCCGTGAACGGGCTGGCGTCATTGCGACGCTCACTCGCAATCGAGCTCGAGCGGACGACGACGCGAAGCGTCGAGCCCGAGTCGCAGATCCTCGTCACGAACGGCGCCATGCAGGCTCTCGGCGTCTGCTTCCGGTCGCTGCTCGAGCCGGGCGACGAGGTCGTCGTTCCCGCGCCCACGTTCTTCTTCGGCGGGCCGATCCGGACGGCCGGCGGCGTTCCCGTCTACGTCCGCGGCACCGAGGCGGACGGCTGGCGCTGGGATGCCGAGGCGATCGAGCGCGCGGTCGGGCGCGCAGGACGAGGGCGCTGCTCCTCTGCAACCCGGGCAACCCGACCGGGTACGTGCCCTCGCGGGACGACGTGGCGGCCGTCGTCGCCGTGGCCGAGCGGCACGGGCTCGTCGTCGTCACCGACGAGGCCTACGAGGCGTCGTTGTGGGACGGCACCCCGTTCACCTCGGCCTTCGGGCTCGGAGACGACGTGATCGTGATCCGCAGCCTCGGCAAGAGCCTCTCGATGCCGCAGCTCCGGCTCGGCTTCCTCGCGGGGCCGGCCGAGCGGGTCGCCCGCTGCACCCGCACGCTCGAGTGGGACTGCCTCCGCGTCAACATCGCCTCCCAGGAGGCGGCGCGGGCGGCCCTCGACGGCCCGCGCGGCTGGCTCGAGCGCATCCACGCCGCGACCGAAGCAGACCGTGCCGTCGCAATCGCCGCCGTCGCCGCGACACCGGGGCTCACGGCGGCGACGCCGTTCGCTGCCCCGTTCCTCTTCGTCGGCTCGTCCGGAGAGGGGCTCCGGAGCAGCTCGAGGCCGTCGGGCTGCCCGTCGTCGACGGCGCTGCGTTCGAAGGCCCCGGCTATGCCAGGCTGCCGTTCGGCGGAGCCACGGAGGCGCGCGAGCCTCTGCAGGACGCGCTCGCTCGTTGGGCGCAGCTCCACGCTCGATGAGGGTGCTCGGAGTCCCACGCCGGACCGCGGCCCTGATCGGGGCGAACGCGCTCGGCGCCGCCGTGCAGGGACAGTTCCAGTTCGTCCTCCCCTGGATGCTGCTCAGCCGTGGCCACTCACCGCAGGTCGCGGCTCTCGCGGCCGGGCTCGTCTACGCGCCGCTGCTCTTGACCGCGATCCCCGCCGGCGCAGCCTCGGACAACACCGACCCACGTCGCCTGATGCGCATCGCCACCATCGTGGCGCTCGTCTTCTGCGCGCTCTACCCGCTGGCGGCGCTCGCCGGCCACGACTGGTTCGTGCTGATCCTGATCGCGGCCGTCGCCGTCGGGTCGACCCGCAACTTCGGCGAGGGCGCGGTGTTCCGCGGCATCGGCGACACGACGCTGGCCAGCGGCAGCCTCCTGCGTGCCCACGCCCTGCGCACGACCGTCAACCAGGCGGCCGTGTTCGGCAGCCCATTCGTCGGCCTCCTGCTCTATCGCTTCGGCGGAGCCACCGCGGTGCTCATCGGCATCTGCGTGCTGCTGGCCGCCGCGACGATCATCCTCGGCTTCGTGCCCCAGCTCGAGCGCGAATCGGAGCCGATCGCGGTGATGCGCGAGAACGTCGCCGTCGGCATTGCATCGTTGCGGCTGAACACCCGCCTGCGCACGATCGGCTGGGCCAATCTGAGCTGGAACATCTTCGCCGGTGCGGCGATCGGCATCATGCCCGCCGTCCTCCGGGAGCATCTCGGGATGAACGAGATCATGGCGAGCGCGACGTTCATCGCCGGCGCGATCGTCGTCGTCGTGCTGACGCTGCCGCTCGTTCGCACCGCGCAGCGCCGGTTCGGCGCCGTGCGGACGTTCATCGTCGCGATCACGATTCAGGCGACCGCGATCGTCCTCTTCGCCGACCCCCGCGCCGCGATCGTCGGGCCGCTCGTCTACTGCGTCTTCCTGCTCGCGAACAGCGCCGCGGCGGCATCGCTCAACGGCGCCCGCGCCGCCGAGGTCGAGCACGACCACCAGGGGCTCCTCAACATGGCCCTGCTCACGGTCGGGATGATCGGGTTCATCCTCGGCGTCGTGCTCGCCGCCGGGCTGCTCGGCCCGCTCGGCTTCGGCATCGTCCTCGCCCTGATCGCGGTGGGCATGGCCACGACCGCCGTGGGCTTCCGCCGGCCGCTGATCGCCGGATGACCGAGCTCGACCTCCTCATCCGCGGCGCCACCGTCTATCCCGGCGACGCGGCGCCGTTCGAGGGCGACGTCGGCATCACGGGCGGCGCCATCAGCCTTGTGACACTTTGTCACGAGGATTCGCCGCCGCCGGACGCGCGCGAGGTCGTCGACGGGCACTGGCTTGATGCTCTGTCCCGGCTTCATCGACCTCCACACGCACTCCGCCCTGCGGTCGTTCGACGATCCGCTCCTGACGCCCAAGCTCGCGCAGGGCTTCACGACCGAGGTGATCAACCCCGACGGCCTCGCGCCGGCACCCGTCTCGCCCGAGCGGCGGGCAGAGCGCCAGGCGTACCTGCGGCCGCTCGAGGGCGGCGGCCCGGAGACATGGCCGTGGTCGACGGTGGAGGAGTACCTCGACGCGCTCGACGCAACGCGGCCCGCGCTCTCGCTCGTGCCCTCGATCGGCCACGGCGCCGTGCGCGAGCTCGTGCTCGGCAGCGGGCGGGTCGCGCCGACCGCGGAGAACCTGCGCGACGATGCGGCGCGAGGTTCGGCTCGGGCTCGAGGCCGGCGCGCGCATGCTCTCGTTCGGGCTCGTCTACCTGCCGGGCGCCTACGCCGCCACCGACGAGCTCGTCGCGGTCGCCGAGGAGGCGGCCGCCTTCGGCGTGCCGCTCGTGCCGCATGTCCGGAACGAGGGCAACGGGCTGCTCGAGGCCGTTGCCGAGATGATCGACGTCGCCCGCCGCTCGGGCGCCCCACTCCACGTCTCGCACCTGAAGTCGCTCGCCGACGAGAGCCTGATCGAGCCGCTGCTCGAGCTGCTCGAGAGCGCCGCCACCGAGCTCGACGTCACGTTCGACCAGTACCCGTACGGCGCCGGCAGCACCTTGCTCGCGAGCATCCTGCCCGGCTGGGCGCAGGAGGGCGGCGCGGCCGGCACGCTGCGGACGATCGGCAACCGCGACGACCGGCGCCGCATCGCGCTCGAGATCGCCAACGGGCTGCCGGGCTGGGAGAACATCCTCGGCACGCTCGGGCCCGAGCAGATCGAGATCGCGAACGCAGCGCCACCGAACGAGGCCGCCATCGGCAGGACGCTGGCGGCAGATCGGTGCCGAGCGCGGCAGCGACCCGGTCGCCACCGCCCTCGACCTGATGAGCGAGTCGGCCCTCGACGTGACGATGGTGCTGCACTACGCCTCCGACGCCGCAGTGCAGGCGATCGCGCGCCACCCGCTCCAGCTCGTCGGCTCGGACGGGATCTTCGGGTCGCGTCCCCACCCCCGCCTCTACGCCACGGCGCCGCGGTTCCTCGGCCGCTTCGCGATCCAGGACGGTCTGCTGCCGGTCGAGGAGGCGGTGGCGCGGCTCACCGCCCGCGCGGCCGACCGGCTCGGGCTCACCGACCGGGGCCGGATCGCCGTCGGCAAGCGCGCCGATCTCGTCCTGCTCGACCCCACCCGCTACATCGACACGGCGACGTACGCCGACCCGTCGCGGTCACCCGACGGCGTCGCGGGCGTCTGGGTGAACGGCGTCGCGGCCCTCCGGGACGGTGTTCCCACGGGCGCGCGCCCTGGTGGGGTCGTCCGCTGACCAATTCGTGCAGACTGCCGCGATGGCCCTGACCCGCATCGTCCAGCTGACCGACCTGCACCTCTACGAGGATCCCGACGCACGCTTCTACGAGATTCCCACCCGCGAGCTGTTGCAGGAGGTCGTCGCCCACGTGCGAGCAGCACGCCGGGCACGGTCGACCACCTCGTCGTCACCGGGGATCACACGAACGACGATCTCGCCGTCACCTACGACGCCGTGCGCGAGATCCTGCAGCCCTGGCAGCGACCGGGTCTGGTTCGTGCCCGGGAACCACGAGGATCGCGCCATCCTGCGGGCGACGTTCCCCGACCGGATCGACGGCGACGGCGCCGAGCGGATCACGTTCTCGTTCACTGCCGGCGACTCGCTCTGCATCGGTCTCGACACGCACGTGCCGGGCCAGGTCTCGGGCACATCGGCGCCGACCAGATCGAGTGGGTCGAGGCGCAGCTCGAGGAGCACGACCCGGCCACCGTCGTCCTCTTCATGCATCACCCACCGATCCTGCTCGGCCTCGCCTGGATGGACCGGATCGGCCTCGCGGGACGCGAGCAGCTGCAGGATCTGATCCTCCGCGACCAGCGGATCAGGCTCGTCTGCTGCGGCCACGTGCACCACGAGTCCAGCCATCGCGTCGGCGCGGCAACCGTCGTGACGACGCCCTCCACCGGGCTCCAGTTCAGCCCCACCAACGAGCGGGCCGAGTTCGTGCAGGCGGCCCCCGGCTACCGGATCATCGAGCTCGACGGCGACAGCTGCGTGACGAGAGTCGTGCGGCTGCCCGAGGCGCGCTACGCGCCGTCGCCCGCCGACTGAGCCGGCCGCGTCTCGCAGCTCGCGCCCGGCGAATCTTGCCGGTGACGGTGAGCGGCAGCTCGTCGACGAACTCGATCTCGCGCGGCACCTCGTACGGCGCCAGCCGGGTGCGGACGAGCTGCTGCAGCTCGGCCACGAGCTCGGGTGAGCCGACGGTGCCCGCATTCGTGACGACGAACGCCTTCACGAGCTCGCCGCGGATCGCGTCGGGCACGCCGATCACGGCGGCGATCGACACCGACGGATGGCGGATGAGGCACTCCTCGATCTCGCCCGGGCCGATGCGATGGCCGGCGCTCGAGATGAGGTCGTCGACCCGGCCGATGCTGCGGTAGTTGCCCTCGTCGTCGACCTCGGCCAGGTCGCCCGTGTGGAGCCAGCCGTCGCGCACCTTCGCCGCGGTGGCCGCCTCGTCGCGCCAGTAGCCGAGGAACACGACCGGATCGCCCGCCACCTTCACCGCGATCTCACCGTCGACGAGGCGCAGCTCGTGCCCCGGATACGCCCGGCCCATCCAGCCCGGCCGCTCGGGCCACGCGGCGCAGTTGCCGATCAGCAGGTTCGCCTCGGTCTGGCCGTAGAACTCGTTCAGCCGCACGCCGAACCGCTCGCGGCACCAGGCCGCCGTCTCCTCGCCCACCGTCTCGCCGCCGCTCGCGATCGTGCGGAGCGTCACCGGCACGCCGTCGCTCCGCCGCATCATCCGCAGCGCCGTCGGCGGGCATGAAGACGTTGCGGATGCCGGCATGGGCGATGACGTCGAAGGCGACCTCGGGGTCGAAGCGCGGCGTGCGGAACGCGACGACCGGGACGCCGTGCGCGAGGCCCGGCATGACGACGTCGTAGAGGCCGCCGATCCAGGCCCAGTCGGCCGGCGTCCAGATCCGGTCGCCCGGCTGCGGGAAGAAGTCGTGCGAGAGCTCGAACCCGGGCAGGTGGCCGGCCAGCACGCGGTGGCCGTGGAGCGCGCCCTTCGGCGAGCCGGTCGTGCCGGAGGTGTAGACGAGCAGGGCGGGCGTGTCCGGCGTCGTCGCAGCAGCCGTGAACTCGGGCGAGGCGGCGGCGAGCAGGGCGTCGAGGTCGTGGTCGACGTCGATCAGGATGCCGTCGAAGCCGAGCTCGGTCGCACGCTCGAGCGACGCCCGCTCGGCGATGATCGCGCGCGGCTCCGAGCCACGGAGGCGCACGCCGAGCGCGTCGCTGCCGAAGGCCGCGCTCAGCGGCACCACGATCGCTCCGAGCTTGTAGATCGCGACGTGCGCGATCACGGTCTCGGGCCGCTGCGAGAGGATCAGCGCGACCCGGTCTCCCGCCGCGACGCCCTTCGCGGCGAGCGCGTTCGCGAGCCGGTTGGATGCCTCCGTCAGCTCGCCGAAGCTGACCGTGCGGGTGATCTCGCGCCCGTCCGTGACGAGGATCGCCGGCGCTGCCTGTGGCTGGCGGTCCGAGACCTCGACGCCGATGTTGACGACGGCGGGGAGCTGCCACCGAAACGACGACCGGAGCTCGTCGTACGACGGCGTCGGGCTCACGCCGCCCACAGGTGCTGCAGCATCGCCAGGTAGACCTGCGTCGCCCGGACGAGCTCCGCGATCGGGATGAACTCGACGTCGCCGTGGGCGCCGGTGCCGGCCGGGCCGTGGTAGACGGTCGGGATCGCCGCCTCGCCCTGGAACACTGCGCCGTCGGCGACGACCTTGATCCCCGTCAGCGGCAGCTCGCGTGCCGGTGACGTCCTCGTAGCCGGCCCGCAGAGCCCGCGAGAGCTCGTGCTCGGGATCGATCGAGTAGGCGCCGCGGACGAGCCTGAGGTCGAGCTCGATCGAGCAGCCGGTCTCGGCCGCGATCGGCTCGAGCAGCGCGAGGAACTCGGCCTCGACCGCCTCGAGCGTGTTGCCGGGCGCCCAGCGGCGGGTGCCGATCGAGGCGGCACTCGTTCGGGAAGCGGTTGTAGAAGTCGCCGCTGTGCACCTCGCCGAGGAAGTACGTCTCGGCCCCGACCCACGGATGCTCGGTCGCGGCCAGCTCGGCGTTGCGCGCGGCGATCGCGTCGATCACGCGGCCGGCCGCCATGATCGGATGCGGCGTCCCCGGACGGCGTCTTCAGCTCGTGCGTGACGAGGCCGGGACGGGCGATCGTGATCTCGACGGTCGCCTGGCCCATGTGGGCCGCCAGGAAGGTGTCGCCACTCAGCTCGCAGACGACGGCGAAGTCGGAGCGGAAGCCGTGCTCGCGCAGCAGCCACGTGAGATCCTCGCCGCGGCCGCCGGGCGCCTCGTGCATCCCGATCGCGATGATCACGAGCTCGCCGGGAAACGGGCCGGACGCCTCGAGGACGCGGGCCGCCTCGGCGGCGCAGGCGAGCGCTCCCTTCATGTCGGCGCTGCCGCGGCCGTAGACCGAGCCGTTCTCGATGCGGGCGGGCTCGTGCGGGATCGGCACCGTGTCGAGATGCCCGTTGAGCACGACGCTCGGCCCCGGCTCGCCGCCGCGCAGGCGACCGATCACGATCGGCGTCGCCGGGAACACCTCGTCGAGAACCTCGACCTCCATCCCGATCTCCTCGAGCCGCTGCGCGAACCGGCGCGCGACGACGGCCGTGTCACCGGTCGGGCTCTCGATCTCGACGAGCTCGAGGGTGAGATCGCGGAGGCGGTCGGCGTCGACGTGCTCGATCATGGGTGCTCCTCGGTTGGGGATTGTCGGCTGCGGGCGACTCTGAAGCCGATGTGGGGCGCGAGACGGCCCGGGAAGCTGCGGCTGCGGGCGGCACAACGGAGGTGGACGGCCGGGCTCGCGTACGAGCCGCCGCGCAGTACGCGCTCGGCGGCAGGCGACTGCTCACGGCCGTCGTCGGCGTCGTAGGGATAGGGCGCGTAGGCGCTCGACACCCACTCCCAGACGTTCCCCGCCGCATCGAGCACGCCGTACGGGCTCGCGCCGCCGGGCGCGGCGCCGACGGGGGACGGCCCCGTCTCCATGCTGCCGTGCCCGTAGGTGGCACGCGTCTCGTCGGGTCGCTCGTCGCCCCACGGGATAGATCCGCGCGTCGTCGCCGCGCGCTGCCTTCTCCCACTCGGCCTCGGTCGGCAGGCGCACGCCGAGCCACGTGCAGAAGGCGTCCGCGTCACTCGCGTCGACCCAGGTGACCGGATGGTCGCCCGTGCCGGGCGGCGGCACGCCGTCGGGCCAGTGGAGCGGCGGCCGGTGCCCGGTCTCCCGGACGAAGGTGGCGTACGCGGCGTTCGTGACCGGCGTCGCGGAGATCTCGAACGTGCGGAGCTCGACGACGCCGCCGGGCAGCTCGTCGGCCAGGGCCTCGCCGCCCGGCTCGACCGGATCGCGGCCGATCGACGCAGCTGCCGCCCGGGACGTCGACGAGATCGAGGTCGAAGGACAGAGCCGCGCCCGGATCGGCCGCGACCCGGAACCCGACGTAGGTGTCGATCGCGCCCGAGAGCAGGGGCCGGCGGGCCGAGCAGCGAAGCGCGTCTGCGCCGTGGATGTACGAGCCGCCGCGGACGACGCGCGGCTCGCCGACTTCGACGGCACCGTCGGCCGGGTAGGGCGCGTACGCGGTCGCCACCCACTCGGCCACGTTCCCGGCCAGGTCGAGCGCCCCGCACGGCGCAGCGCCGCGCCGGCAGCTGCCCGGCCGACCGCCGGGCCGCCGATGCCGGCCTCGAACACGGCCCGTGGTGCCGTCCGGCGGCGCGTCGCCCCAGGGCCAGAGGCGCCCGTCGCCGCCGCTCGCCGCAGCCTCCCACTCGGCCTCGCTCGGAAGCCTCGCTCCCGCCCACGCGCAGAATGCGCTCGCGTCGTGCCAGGAGACGTAGGTCACGGGCACGTCGTCCGTGCCCAGGCGGCACGGTGCCGTCCGGCCACGAGCTCGGCGGCCGATGCCCCGTCTCGCGCACGAACGCCGCGTACTGCGCGTTCGTGACCGGGATCCGGCCGATCCGGAACGGCGCCACCTCGACGACGTGCCGGGGGCTCTCGTCGGCCGCGGGCGGGTACGCCCGCGCGGGATCGCTGCCCATCCGGAACGGCCCGGCCGGGACGAGGCGCCATTCGATCTCGGTCATGTCCGCTCCGGGATCACCGGCAGGACGATACGGGACGGGTGCGCCGCATCGAGATAGACCGCCTGCTCGGCGATGAGCTGGTGCGTGTGCCGCCCCATCGGCTCGCCGGTGTTCGGGTTCAGGTCGAGGCGCGGCCAGTTCGACGACGAGATGTCGACGCGGATCCGGTGGCCGACGTCGAACAGGTTGCTCGTCGCCTGCAGCGCGATCGTGACCGGATAGATCTCACCCGGCGTCATCAGCACCTCGCGGTCGAACCCTTCGCGATAGCGGCAGCGGATGATCGAGTCGGTCAGGAGCATGTCGAAGCCGCTCGGGGTAGTCCTCGTTGGCCGGGTGGACGTCGACGAGCTTCGCGGTGAAGTCGGTGTCGACCGCGCTCGACGAGATCCAGAGGTGCACCTCCATCGGCCCCGTCACCTCGACCGCCTCGGTGAGCGGCTCCGTCTCGAAGACGAGCACGTCGGGCCGCTCCGAGAGCCGCGGGTACGGCGGCTCGGAGCCGAAGAACTGCTCCGCCTCGCGCTGGTCGGCCGGGCCCGGGCGTGAGCACGTCGCGAAGGCGGAGCACCGGGTGGAGGAACCGCGACCACGCCTGCTCCATCCCCGGCCCCTCGGAGGGCAGCTCGCCGACGGCGCAGTAGATGCCGCCGACCGTCGGCACGGGTGAGCCGGGTCGTAGGTGAACTCGCGTCGCGCCTCCGCCGCGACCGGCGGCTGCGCGCGAGAGCGAGCCGTCGCCGTGCAGGTAGAAGGCCGTCTCGACCGCCCGGGCGAGCGGCCACTCGTGCTCGTCGCGCCAGTGGCCGCCGTGGTCGAGCTTGCCCTCGGCGGTGCGGCGGCCCGAGCCGCCGCCCATCACGAAGATGCGGATCGGCGCCTCGTCCGCGCGGCTGGCCGCCGGCATCGTCGGGAAGCCAGCGCGAGAAGTACTCGAGCTGCTCCTCGAAGTACCGCTCGACGCCCCAGACGCTGTCGGGCCCGAAGTCGACCTCGTGGCAGAACGTCGCGTCGCCGCGCATCCCGACGTGGCTCCACGGGCCGATCACGAGCCGCTGCGGCGCCGCGTTCTGCGCCGCCATCGCGGCGAAGTAGTCGGCGTCCGGCCCCGCCCACGGATCGAACCAGCCCGACGAGACGGTCATCGGGACGTCGGCGTGCCGGTCGAAGTACGCGGTGAAGTCGCACTCGATCCGCGCCCACCAGTCGTCGTAGGCGCCGCGCGTGTAGTAGTCGATCAGCGTCTGCTCGAGCGCCGGGACGAGGCGAAGCGACGTCTGGCCGCGCTGCCACGGGGTCGCCCGGTAGAGCTCGCGGAGGTTCCGCAGGTCGTCCCAGACCTGCTCGGAGAGCGCCGGATCGTGGCGCACCTCCTGGGCGTCCTGGGCGTGGATGAAGAGCGCCCAGAACATGTGCCCCTGCATCGCGCCGCCCTCGCGGGTGCAGTTGGCGTAGTTGTTCGTCGTCACGACGTCGGGCCAGATCGCCGTCAGGTGCGGCGGCCGCTCGAGCGCCGTGCGGATCTGCACCTGACCCGCGTACGAGCTGCCGACGGTGCCGACGCGGCCGTTGCTCCACGGCTGCGCGGCGATCCACTCGACGATGTCGTAGCCGTCGTTGCCGGTGTGCGGCGTCGCCGAGTGGAAGTACGTGCCCGAGCCCTCGGAGCGGTAGCGGTCGCGCATGTCGACGAGCACGACGGCGTAGCCGCGCGGGACGAAGTAGTCGGCGATCTCGGTGTAGCGCTTCGTCGCCTTGTCGTACGGCGTGTGGAGCATGATCGCCGGGTAGCGCCCGTCGGCGAAGGCTCCGGCGAGCCCCGGCCGGTAGACATCGAACGCCAGCCGGACGCCGTCCCGCATGGGGACCATGACGTCCTGCGAAACGACGATGCCGTGCGGGTCGGCTATCCGGGGATCACCGGCAGGAGGATGTGGGACGGCCGCTCGGCGTCGAGCGTAGACGGTCTGCTCGGCGACGACCTGGTGCGTGTGGCGGCCCATCGGCTCACCCGTGTTCGGGTTCACGTCGAGGCGCGGCCAGTTCGACGACGAGATGTCGACGCGGATCCGGTGGCCGACGTCGAACAGGTTGCTCGTCGGCGGCAGCGTGATCGTCACCGGCACCGGCACGCCGGGCTCGAGGAACACCTCCCGGTCGAAGCCCTCGCGGTAGCGGCAGCGGATGATCGAGTCGTTGAGCAGCATGTCGAAGCCCTCGGGATAGTCCTCGTTCGCCGGGTGGACGTCCACGACCTTGGCGGTGAAGTCGGTGTCGACCGCGCTCGACGAGATCCACAGGTGCACCGTCATCGGCCCGGTCACCTCGATCGGCTCCGTCAGCGGCTCCGTCTGGAAGACGAGCACGTCGGGCCGCTCCGACAGCCGCGGGTACGGCTCCTCCGAGCCGTAGAACGCGGGCGACTCCTTCTGGTCGACCGGCCCGGGCGTGAGCAGGTCGCGGAGCCGCAGCACCGGGTTCAGCAGCCGCGCCCAGGCCGGCTCCATCCCCGGCCCGTCGGCCGGCAGCTCGCCGATCGAGCAGTAGAGGCCGCCGAGCGTCGGCACCGGATGGGCCGGGTCGAAGGTGAACTCGCGCGGCGTCGCTCCGGCCGCGGGCTCGTCGGTCGAGAGGCCGCCGTCGCCGTGGAGGTAGAACGGCGTCGACGACGGCCCGCGCGAGCGGCCACTCCTGCTCCTCGCGCCAGCGCCCGCCGTGGTCGAGCTTGCCGGCGGCCGTCTTGCGCCCGGAGCCGCCGCCCATCACGAAGATCCGCACCGGCGCCTCGCCCAGCGGCTGGCCCGGCGGCATCGTCGGGAAGCCAGCGGTTGAAGAAGTCGAGCTGCTCCTCGAAGTAGCGCTGCACGCCCCAGACGCTCTGGAGGCCGAAGTCGACCTCGTGGCAGAACGTGGCGTCACCGCGCATGCCGACGTGGCTCCACGGGCCGACGACGAGCCGCGCGGGCGCGCTGTTCTTCTCGGTCATCGCGGTGAAGTACTCGGTGTCGGCGGTCGGGAACGGGTCGTACCAGCCGGTCGAGAACGTGACCGGGATGTCGGCGTGCTGATCCCAGAACTTCGTGTAGTTGTGCTCGATCCGGTCCCAGTACTCGTCGTACGTGCCGCGGGTGTAGTAGTCGAGCATCGAGTCCTCGAGCGTCGGCACGTGCCGTAGCGCCGTCTGACCGCGCGTCCACGGCGTCGCGCGGTAGAGCTGCCGCAGGTTCTTCAGGTCCTCCCAGACCTCGCCCGCCTTGCTCCAGTCGTCGCGCACGTCCTGCGCGTCCTGGGCGTGGATGAAGAGGGCCCAGAACATGTGCTGCTGCATCGCGCCGCCCTCGCGGCACTGGTTCTGGAAGCTGTTCGTCGGCACCACGTCGGGCCAGATCGCGGTCAGGTGCGGCGGCGCCTCGAGCGCGGTGCGCACCTGGGTGATCGCGGCGTACGAGCTGCCGACGGTGCCGATCTTGCCGTTCGACCACGGCTGCGTCCCGATCCACTCGCAGATGTCGTAGCCGTCGCGGCCCGTGTGCGGCGTCGCGGCGTGGTAGTAGACGCCCGACGCCTCGGAGCAGTAGCGGTCGCGGAGGTCGATCAGCACGACGTTGTAGCCCTTCGGGACGAAGAAGTCGGCGATCTCGCTGTAGCGCTTGTCGGTCTTGTCGTAGGGCGTGTGGAGCATGATCGTCGGGAAGCGCCCCTCGACGAAGTCGCCGTCGCGGGCAGGCCGGTAGATGTCGAACGCGAGCCGGATGCCGTCCCGCATCGGGATCATCACGTTCTTGGACAGGACGATGCCGTACTCCGAGCTCACGCTGCCTCCCTCTCGATGATCAGATTCCCGACGTCGTCCACGGTCACCCCGAACCCGGGATGCACGACGGTGGTCGAGTCGAACTCCTCCACGACCGCAGGCCCGGCAAAGGCGGCACCGGCCGGGAGTGCGTAGCGGTCGTAGATCGGGCAGTCGACGTAGTCGCCCGCCTCGGCGAAGTAGACGGGCCGACGCTCCTTCGGCTCGGCCGCTCCACCCGGCTCGAGCCGGCGCACGGGCGGCTTGGCGATGCGGCCGATGCTCGTCAGCCGCAGGCTCACGACCTCGACCGCCTCCTCGGGCGCGCTGAAGCCGTACGTGCGGTCGTGCTCGGCGTGGAACCGCTCGAGCAGGCCGTCGCCCTCCGGGATCGTCAGCTCGTAGCTCTGGCCGACGTAGCGGAGGTCGATCTGGCGCAGGAACTCGATCGACCCCGCCGCCGAGACCCTCCCGCTCGAGCTCGTCGCGGCCGGCGTCCTCGAGCCGCGCGAACGTGGCCGTGACCTCGCTCCGGTCGAGCTCGTCGAGGCGGCGCATGATCGTCGTCGCCGTGTCGCGCTTGAGGTCGGTGGTGAGAAGCCCGGTGGCGGAGAAGATGCCCGGGCTGCGCGGGATCAGCAGCGTCGGCATCTCGGCGTCGCGCGCGAGCGCGTTCGCGTGCACCGGGCCGGCGCCGCCGAAGCCGACGAGCACGAAGTCGCGCGGGTCGTAGCCCCGCTGCACCGAGATGAGGTGAAGCGCGTTGACCATCGCCGCATTCGCGATCTCGACGATGCCGTTGGCCGCCTCGGTGACGCTGAGGCCGAGCGGCTTGGCGCAACGCTCCTCGATCGCCCGGGCCGCGCCCTCGACGTCGAGGCCGATCTCGCCGCCGAGGAAGTACTTCGGGTTGAGGCGGCCGAGCACCACGTTGGCGTCGGTCACGGTGGGCTCGGTACCGCCGCGCCGGTAACAGACAGGGCCGGGGTCGGCGCCCGCGCTCTGTGGCCCGACGCGGAGCAGCCCGCCCGAGTCGACCCACGCGATCGAGCCGCCGCCCGCGCCGATCTCGACGAGGTCGACGACCGGCGTGCGCACCGGGTAGCCGGAGAGCGACATGCCGCCGATCCCCGCGCCGGCGTGGCCGCCGACGTTGTAGTCCTTGGTCACCGACGGCCGCCCGTCCTGGATCAGCCCCACCTTCGCCGTCGTGCCGCCCATGTCGAACGAGAGGATGTCGGGCCGGCCGAGCGTCTCGCCGAGGTGGGCCGAGGCGATCACGCCGGCAGCCGGGCCCGACTCGACCATGAACACGGGACGAACGGCTGCGGCATCGGAGCCGAAGATGCCGCCACTCGACTGCATCACGAGCAGCTTCGCCTGCACGCCCGCGGCGGCGAGGCGGCTCTCGATCCCCTGCAGGTAGCGCTCGACGACGGGCCTGATGACCGCGTTGATCACGGTCGTCGAGGCGCGCAGGTACTCGCGGAACTCGGGCGCCACCTCCGACGAGAGCGAGATCGGAATCCCGGGCAGCTCCTCGGCGAGGATCTCGCCGACGCGCTGCTCGTGCTCGGGGTTGACGTACGCGTGCAGCAGGCACACCGCGACCGACTCGACTTCCTCGCGCCGCAGGATCGCCGCCGCATCGCGCACGGAGTCGTCCTCGAGCGGTACGAGCACCTCGCCCTTCGGGCCGAGCCGCTCGGCGACGACGACGGCGCGGTCGCGCGGCACGAGCGGAGCCGCCTTCTCGAACTGCGTGTCGTAGAGCGTCGGGCGCACCTGGCGCGCGATCTCGAGCAGGTCGCGGAAGCCCTCGGTCGTGACGAAGCCGCTGCGCGCGATCTTGCCCTCGATGATCGCGTTGGTCGCGACGGTGGTGGCATGCACGACGAACGTCACGTCGCCCGCGTCGACCGAGCCCTCGGCGAGGGCGCGCTCCGCGGCCTGCATGAATCCCTCGGAGGGGTCGGACGGCGTCGTCAGCACCTTGGCGATCGAGACCTCGCCCGTCTCCTCGTCGATCAGGGTGGCATCGGTGAACGTGCCTCCGATGTCGATCGCCAATCGCACGCTCATGTCGTCGGTCTCCTCAGCTCGATGGTGGCTTGCTCGTCGATGCGGCGATCCTCGATCGCCACCCGATACTCCTCGCGCGCCCGCTCGGCGCTGACCTTGCCTTCCAGGACGTCGCGCAGCACGCGCGCGGGATCGCGGTCCTCGGGCGGCCCGTAGCCCCCGCCGCCACAGCTGCGGATGCTGACGATGTCGCCCGGCACGACCTCGGTGGTGCTCTTCGAGCCCAGCCTGGTCTCGACGCCGTCGCGGATCAGCACGTACTCGGCGACGGCGGCGTCATGGCCGCCGAGGGCGCCCCACGGGCCGTTGCCGGTCGCGGTCGGCGAGGATCGTGAAGGTCGTCGGCTGCAGCATCCGGAAGTCCTTGCGGAGCCCGAGACCGCCGCGGAACCGGCCCGGCCCCTCCGAGTCCTCGACGAGCGAGAGGCGCGCGATCTGGACGGGGTAGTTCAGCTCCGTCTCCTCGATCGGCGCGTTCTCGGTGTTCTGGCCGTGCGCCTGCACGGCGTCGGGGCCGTCGCTGCCGTGCCGGCCGCCGTAGCCTCCGGCGAGGGCCTCGTAGAAGCACGTGTAGCTGCCCTTCGCCATGTCGAGCGAGCCGAAGCCCGCCTGGCACATCATCCCCTTCGTGCCGGCAGGGAGGCGCTCCGGGAATGCCGGCAGGAGAGCGCGGAACATCACCTCGACGAGGCGGTCCTGCGTCTCCCAGCCGCCGACGACGGGCGAGGGCCAGGTGCAGTTCGTCACCGTCCCCTCGGGCGCGTCGAGGCTGAAGAGCCGGTAGAAGCCGTCGTTGACCGGCAGGTCCGGGTCGATCAGGCACTTCAGTGCATACGCGCACGCGGAGAAGGTCATCGCATAGGTCGAGTTGACCGGCGCGCGCCGCTGCGGATCCGATCCCGACGTGTCGAAGTGGAGGCCGTCGGGGGTGATCTCGATCCGGGCCTGGATGTGAACCGGCTCGTCGGTGTAGCCGTCGTTGTCCACCGTGCCCTCCGCCTCGTACGTGCCCGGCTCGAGCTGCGCGATCTCGGCCCGCACGCGCCGCTCCGTGTAGGCGAGCAGCTCCTCCATCGTCGCGAGGAGCGTCTCGCGCCCGTGACGGTTGGAGAGCGCCGTGATCCTCCTCACACCCGGTCGCGTTGGCCGCGACCTGGGCCCGGAAGTCGCCGGCCGTCTCGTGCTTCGACCGGATCTGGGCGAGGATCAGCCGGAAGACGTCGTCGACGATCTTGCCGCCCGCGACGACCTTGACCGGCGGGATGATCACGCCCTCCTGGAACACCTCCTGGAAGGCACCGATCGAGGCCGGCGCACCGCCGCCGACATCGACGTGGTGGGCGAGGTTCGCCACGTAGCCGATGAGCAGGCCGTCGACGTGGACGGGCGAGATCAGGCTGACGTCGTTCAGGTGCACGCCGCGCGGGTGCGGGTCGTTGGTGACGATCGCATCGCCCGGCCCGAGGTTCTCGGGGCCGTAGCGCTCGATCGCGTACGGCACCTGCTGCACCATCGAGCCCAGGTGCACCGGCTGCGTGAACGCCTGCGCGACCGACCGCAGCTCGGCGTCGAAGAAGGCACAGGAGAAGTCCGAGCGGGTCTTGATGTTGGTCGAGTAGGCGCTGCGCTTGAGCGCCAGCACCATCTCGTCGGTGGACGCGACGAGCGCGTTCCGAATCACCTCGAAGGAAATGGGATCGACGGAGGCGGTCACGCGCGCAACTCCGCCGTCGCGGCCTCGTCGAGCTCGCGCCCCACCACTGCCACCCGGTAGACGTCCCGCGCGCGCTCGACGCTCACCTTCTCCTCCAGCACGTCGCGCAACACCCGCGCCGGGTCGCGCTCCTCGGGCGGGCCGTAGCCGCCGCCGCCGCAGGTGCGGTAGCTGATCACGTCGCCGGCCTCGAGCGCCACGGTCACCTTGGCGCCGAGCCGGGTCTCCTCGCCGCCGCGGATGAGGACGTACTCGGCCACCTTGCCGTCGTGCCCGCCGAACGCACCCGCGGGGCCGGAGCGTCGTCCGGTCGGAGAGCACGGTGAAGGTGGTCGGGCGGTCGAAGAGGAAGTCCTTGCGCAAGCCGAGCCCGCCGCGGAAGCGGCCGGCGCCGTCCGAGTCGTCGACGAGCGAGAGCTGGACGACGCGCACCGGGTAGTTCAGCTCCGTCTCCTCGACCGGCGCGTTCTCGGTGTTCTGGCCGTGCGTCTGCACCGCGTCGGGGCCGTCGCTCGCGAGCCGCCCGCCGTAGCCGCCGCCGAACGTCTCGAGGAAGCAGACGTACTCGTTCGTGACCGGGTCGACGCCGCCGAACCCGGCATGGCACATCATCGCCTTCGTCCCGGCCGGGAGCGACGCCGGCAGCGCCGGCAGGATCGCGCGGAAGATGATGTCGACGAGCCGGGTCTGGGTCTCCCAGCCGCCGACGACGGGCGAGGGCCAGGTGCAGTTCGTGACGCTGCCCACCGGCGCGTCGAGATGCACGAGCCGGTAGAAGCCGTCGTTGACCGGCAGGTCCGGGTCGATCAGGCACTTCAGCGCGAAGGCGCACGCCGAGAAGGTCTGCGCGTAGGTGGAGTTGACCGGCGCGCGCCGCTGCGGGTCGCTGCCTGCGAGGTCGAACGAGACGCCGTCCGGGCCGATCTCGATCCGGGCGCGGAGGTGCACCGGCTCGTCGGTGTAGCCGTCGGTGTCGACCGAGCCCGGACGACTCGTAGACGCCGTGCGGCAGCGCGGCAAGCTCGGCGAGCGTGCGCCGCTCGGTGTAGTCGAGCAGCTCCGCCATCGCGGCCACGATCGTCGCGTGGCCGTGCCGGCCGACGAGCGCCTCGAGCCGGCGCGCACCGGTCGCATTCGCCGCGATCTGGGCGCGGAAGTCTCCCGCCGTCTCGTGCTTCGAGCGGATCTGCGCCAGGATCAGCGCGAAGACGTCGTCGACGATCTTGCCGCCCTCGACCACCTTGACGGGCGGGATGATGACGCCCTCCTGGAACACCTCGCGGAAGGCGCCGATCGAGGCCGGGGCGCCGCCGCCGACATCGACGTGGTGGGCGAGGTTCGCGACGTAGCCGAGCAGCTCACCGGCGGCGAACACCGGCGAGATCAGGCTGACGTCGTTGAGATGCACGCCGCTCGGGAACGGCTCGTTGGTGATGATCACGTCGCCGGCACGGAGGTTCTCGGGGCCGTAGCTGCGGATCGCCTGCGGCACCTGCTCGACCATCGAGCCGAGGTGCACGGGCTGCGTGAAGCCCTGGGCCACCGCGCGCAGCTCGGCGTCGAAGAAGGCGCAGGAGAAGTCGGAGCGCGTCTTGATGTTCGTCGAGTAGGCGCTGCGGCGCAGCGTCAGGACCATCTCGTCCGTCGCCGCGACGAGCGCGTTGCGGATCACCTCGAACGTGATCGGGTCCAGCGAGGGGCGAGTGCGGGAGAGGCTTCAGCCTCTCCTCCGGGTTCGTCTCACTCATGCCGCAACGCCCGGCGGAAGCAGGCTAACAGCCTCGTCCCGCCTGCTCACGTTGCCAGAGTCGCGAGCGTATGCTCTGCTCATGCGCGGTTCCCCGGCCCCCACACCGATCCGAACGTGCGGCCTTCCGAGAACCGCGACCCCGACAGGCTCGAGATGTCGATCGTCGGTGTCCTGCCCCGCGATCGTGTCCGCCAGCGCCTCGCCGATCGCCGGGCCGATCTTGAACCCGTGGCCGCTGCCGCCGAAGCACGAGTAGTAGCCGCCGAGCTCCTCCTCGCCGACGATCGGGTACCAGTCCTCGGTGATGTCGTAGACGCCGGAGTAGCCGGTGACGAAGGCGCCGCCGTAGTTCGGCTGCGTCAGGGTCGGCCCCAGCGCGGGCAGGCGGTTGATCAGCCGCGGCACCATCTTGCTGACGTGCGCGTCGTCGGTGCCGTCGTCGTAGGTCTCGGGGTCGACCGGCTCCTTCTGCTTCGGCCAGCCGTCGCCGACGAGGATCTTGCCGCCGACGTACGGCCGGCAGTAGAGCGCCTGCGGCACGTCCGAGATGACCGGGAAGTCCTCGAAGCCCTCGGGCGCGTCGAAGATCGCCTCGTGCTCGCGGCTGAACTCGAGCGGATAGTTGACGCCGGCCATGCGGCCGATGCGGTCGCTCCACGGGCCACACGCGTTGACGACGACGCCGGCGGCGATCTCGCCGTCGCCGGTGACGACGCCGGTCACGCGCCCGTTCGCGGTGGAGATGCCGAGCACCTCGCAGCCCTCGTAGACGTGCAGCCCGTGCTCGCGTTGCGCGGCCGCGACGATGCTCTGGACCGTGAGCACGGGATCGGCGAAGCCCGACGTCGGCTCGTGACACGCGAGCCCAACGCCTTCGAGCTGCAGCTGGGGCCACATGCTCACGACCTCGTCGGGCTCGAGCGTCGACGTCTCGACGCCGAAGCTGCGCTGCACGGCGACGGTGTCGCGGAGCGCCTGCGCCTCCTCGGGCGGGGCGAAGAGCATGTAACCGATCTGGTGGAAGCCCGCCGGCCCGCCGAGCTCCTCCTCGGCGTTGTTGAACATCGCCGCGCCGCGCACGGCGAGCCTGATCGCGACCTCGTTCGAGTAGTGCTGCCGCACGTGAGCGGCCGAGTACTGGGTCGAGCCGCCGCAGATCTTGCGCTTCTCGACCAGCGCCACCTCACCGAAGCCGAGCTTCGTGAGGAAGTGGGCCGTGCTCGCGCCCATGATCCCCCCGCCGATCACGACCGCATCCGCCTTTCCGATCACGCGCGTCTCCTCTCCGTTCGTAGGTCGGCCGTCGCGTCGACATCCGCCGCGCCGTCGGCGCCGATCACGACGCCGTAGAGCTCTCGCGCAGCTCCGACGCTGACCTTGTCGTTGGCCACGTCGTCGGCGACCGCCGCCGGGTCGCGTACGAACGGGTCGCCCCAGCCGCCGCCGCCCGCCATCTGGTGGGCGTAGATGTCTCCCGCCTCGATCGTGGTCGAGAACATCGCCGGCAGCACCTCCTCGCTGCCGTCGGGATGAATCAGCAGGTTGTGCGACGGCCCGCCGGTGCCGCCACCGGCGAGCCCGTACGGCGGCCGGTCGGCGCGGTCGGAGCGGACGATCAGCGAGGTGCGCGGCGTCAGGCAGCGCCAGATGCGCTCGATCGCAAGGCCGCCGCGGTGCTCGCCCGCGCCGCCCGTGTCGGAGACGAGGCCGTAGCGCTCGACGAAGATCGGAAACTCCGACTCGGCGACCTCGATCGGGATGTTCGCGGCGAGGCTGGCCGGGTTCGTGAGGCCGTCGTTGCCGTCGCCGACGGGAGTGCCGCCCCAGGTGCCGACGACGAGCTCGTAGAAGACGAAGCGATCGCCACCCTCGGGACGGTCGGCTCCGAAGATGGCGAGCGTGTTGCCGCCCTCGCCTGCCGCGGGAACGCGATCCGGGATCAGCTGCGCCAGCGCGCCGTTGAGCGCGTCGAGCACCCGGAAGCCGGTGACGCCGCGCATCGACGACGCCGCGGGCATGACGACCTCGGCGACGGTGCCCGGCTTCGTCAGCACGGTGACCGGCTTGAAGGCACCGGCCGTGTTGGGAATCTCGAGCGTCAGCGCGCAGCGGATCGCCTGGTAGACGCAGGCCATCACGAACGAGCGCGTGCTGTTGAGCGAGCCCTGCACCATCGGCGACGACTCGGTCAGGTCGGCGATCACCTCGTCGCCTGCGATCGTCACCCGCGCCACGATCGGCACGTCGCGGGCGACGACGCCGTCCGAGCCGAGATAGTCGGTGAAGGTCGCCGTCCCGTCCGGCCAGGTGAGGATCTCCTGCCGCACGAGCCGCTCGGTGTAGTCGATCAGGTCGAGCATCAGGCTCGCGAGCTCCTCGCGGCCGTGCCGGGTCGCGAGCGCCTGCAGCGCCCGCTCGGCCACCGAGCAGGCCGCGACCTGGGCGCCGAGGTCGCCGAACGTGACGCGCGGGATGCGCATGTTGGCCTCGATCAGCTTGTGCACCGCCTCGTCCGGCTCGCCCGCGGAGTAGAACCGCAGCCACGGCATGCGGAGGCCCTCCTGGTAGATCTCGGTGTTGTCGCACGCGCTCGAGCCCGGCAGCCGCCCGCCGACGTCGCCGTGGTGCGCGGTCGTCACGGCCCATCCGATCAGCGTCTCCTCGAGGTGGACCGGCTTGACGATGAAGATGTCCTGGAGGTGCATGCCCCCGTCGAAGGGGTCGTTCATGATGAAGACGTCGCCCGGCTGGACGCGGTCGCCGTAGTGGCCGAGCAGCGACTCCATCGCGGTCGGGATCGAGCCGAGGTGGAACGGGACGCTCACCGCCTGCGCCACGGTCTCGCCCCGCGCGTCGCAGAGGGCGGACGAGAAGTCCATGCCGTCGCGGACGACGGTCGAGTGCGCCGTCCGGATGATCGTCGTCGCCATCTCGTCGGCGATCGACTGGAGCGCATTCGCCACGATCTGCAGCGTCACCGGGTCGGATGCGAGTCGCTCAGCCATCGGTCACCTCTCGCTCCAGCACGAGCGTCGCCGTCTCGAGATGCCGCCGCACGGTCCAGCCGTCGGGGACGACGACCGTCGTGTCGTACTCGTCGACGAGCAGCGGCCCCGACTCGGGGTCGGCTCCGATCGACGCGCGCGAGCGCACCGGCACGTCGGCCGCCTCGCCTCCGAGCCACATCCGGCGCGTCGCATGACGGTCGGGGACGAGCGCGTCGGCGACGTCGAACGACGGTGGCACCGCCGTGACGCCGAGCGCCGCGAGCCGCACTGCCCGTACCTCGACCGGCGAGCCGGGCTGACCGCGAACGCCGTAGAGCACCTCGTGCTCGTCCTCGAACCGGGCGCGCAGGACGTCGAGCAGCGCACGATCGACCGGGCCGGGCGGCAGCTCCACCTCGATCTCCCAGCTCTGGCCGCCGTAGCGAAGGTCGGCAGTCCGCATCCACCCAGGCTCGTCGCGGCCGGCGAAGGCGCTCACGAGCACCGTCTCCATCTCGCCCAGGAGCGTCTCGATGCGGGCAGGGTCGACCGTGTCGACGTCGAGATGGCAGGAGCGCACCTCGTGGAACTCGGGTCGGGCGAAGAGCAGGCCGACGGCGCTGAACAGGCCTGCCACCGGCGGCACGAGCACCGTCGTGACGCCGAGGTCGTCGGCGAGCCCACCTGCGTGGACGGGCCCCGAGCCGCCGTAGGCGATGATCGCGAAGTCGCGCGGGTCGCGTCCCTTCTCCGACGAGACCGACCGCAGCGCCCGCGTCATCCGCGCGTTCGCGATGCGATGGATGCCGTGCGCCGCCTCGAGCAGCGAGAGCCCGAGCGGCTCGGCCACGCGCTGGACGGCAGCCTCGGCAAGCTCTGGCTGAATCGTGATCTGGCCGTCGGCCACCTGCCCGGCCGGCATGAAGCCGAGCACGACGTTGGCGTCGGTGACGGTCGGCTCGACGCCGCCGCGCCCGTAACACGCCGGCCCCGGCGCCGCCCCGGCGCTCTTCGGCCCGACCTGGAGACCGCCCGCCGGATCGAGCCAGGCGATGCTGCCGCCGCCCGCTCCGACCTCGGCGATGTCGATCGTCGGGATCCGCAGGAGCTCGCCGGCACCGCGGATCAGCCGGCTGCCGGCCGAGATCGAGCCGCCGACCTCGTACTCGCGGCCGCGCGAGATGGCGCCGTTCTCGATCAGCGATGCCTTGGCGGTGGTGCCGCCCATGTCGAATGCGATCGCATTCTCGATCCCGAGCCGCCGCGCCATGCCGAGCGCCGCCACGACACCCGCGGCCGGCCCCGACTCGAGCGCGAAGACGGGACGCAGCTTCGCGTCGTCGGAGGTCATCACGCCGCCCGACGACTGCATGATCGCGAGCGGGGCGTCCTCCAGCCCGATCCCGTCGAGGCCGGTGCGGATGCGGTCGATGTACGACGACATCAGCGGCCGCACGTAGGCGTTCACCACCGTCGTCGCCGAGCGCTCGTACTCGCGCTGCTCGCGCAGGATCTCGCTCGAGAGCGAGACCGTCGCCTCGGGAAGCTCCTCGGCGAGGATCTCGCCGACGCGCTCCTCGTGCTCGGGGTAGAGGTAGGAGTGGAGAAAGCAGACCGCGACGGAGTCGATGCCGAGCTCGCGGCAGGCGTCCGGCGAGCGCGCGCACCTCGTCGTCGTCCAGCGCCTTGACGACGGTGCCGTCTGCGGCCATCCGCTCGGCGACCTCGAAGCGCAGGCGGCGCTCGACGAGCGGCGGCGGCTTCGCCCAGAAGAGGTCGTACATGTGCGGGATCCGCAGCCGCCGCAGCTCGAGGACGTCGCGGAAGTGCTCGGTCGTGACGAGCGCGGTCTCGGCCCCGAGGCGCTGGAGGACGGCGTTCGTGGCGACGGTCGTCCCGTGGACGACCTCGCTGACACCGGAGCCGCCGTCGGTGCCGGCTAGCCCGGAGACCGCCTCGACGACGGCCAGGTCGTAGCTCGGCGGCGTCGAGAGCAGCTTGTGCACCCGGACGCGGCCGTCGGCCTCGTGGAGGATCACGTCGGTGAACGTGCCTCCGACGTCCACCCCGATTCGCGCTTCACTCATTTGCGATTTGCGATATCAAATTGCATTGTCGGCGAGCATAGAGCAAACTGTCGGCAGATGGAAGTTCACGTGCCGACGATCTCTCCCCTCGAGGACCGCGAGTCGGTCGAGCAGCGCGTGGCGCAGACGCTCCGCGATCTCATCGTCGACGGGCAGCTTCCCGCCGGCACGCCGCTCGTCCAGCGCGATCTCGCCCAGCAGCTCGGCGTCTCGCCGACGCCGGTGCGGGCCGGCCTGAGCCAGCTCGAGCGCGAGGGATTCGTCGCCGTCACCCCGACTGGCCGGGCGATCGTGAGCCGGCTGACGCGCGAGGACTTCGAGGAGATCTACGCGGCGCGGCTCGGCCTCGAGGGGCTCGCGGCGAACCTCGGCGCCCGCGCCTGCGGCAAGGCGTGAGATCGCCGCGATGAAGGAGACGCTGCGCGACCTGCGGCGGCTCGCGGAGGAGCAGAACGTGAACGACTACCTCCACCAGCGCTGGGCGTTCCACGCGATCTGTTACCGGGCGAGCGGGCGGCAGCGGCTCGTCGACGAGGTGGGCCGCCTCTTCTGGCGGGCCGATCGCTACAACCGCCTCGTGCTCTCGACCGCCGAGCGGTTCCGCGAGTCGGTCGGCCGCTACAAGGAGTTCCTCGCCGCGTGCGAGGCACAGGACGGCGACACGCGCCGAGCGCGTGGTGCACGAGAGCCTCCGCTGGGCGGTCGATCGCACGGCCGCGAGCCTCCCGTCCGAGGCGGACGCCGAGTGAGCGCGACCGTCGAATCGCGGAGGTGGCCGAGGCGCTGCGCGCGGCACTCGGCGACGACGCGGTGAAGGACGGCGAGTCCGAGCGCGACCTCCACGGCGCCGACCTCAGCTTCCACGAGCCGCATCGCCCCGACCTCGTCGTCTATCCCTCCTCGACGGCCGAGGTCGCGCAGGTGCTCGCGATCGCGAACGAGCAGCGGATCCCGGTGACGCCGTTCGGCGTCGGGACGAGCCTCGAGGGCCACATCATCCCGATCCACGGCGGCATCACCCTCGACCTCTCGCGGCTCGATCGCATCGTCGATCTGTCGCCGGCCAACCTGACGGCGACGGTGCAGGCGGGCGTCACCCGCCTCGCGCTCACCCGCGCTGCCGGCGAGCACGGACTCTTCTTCCCCGTCGACCCCGGCGCCGACGCGACGCTCGGCGGCATGGCCGCGACGAACGCGGCCGGCACGACGACCGTTCGCTACGGCAAGACGCGCGCCAACGTGCTGGCGCTCGAGGCCGTGCTCGCCGACGGTCGCATCATCCGCACCGGGACCCGCGCCGCAAAGTCGTCTGCGGGCTACGACCTCACCGGCCTGCTCGTCGGCTCGGAGGGGACGCTCGCCGTGATCACGGAGGTGACGGTGAGGCTCCACGCGATCCCGGAGCATGCGGTTGCGCTGCGGATCTCGTTCCCCGACATCGAGAGCGCCTGCAGGACGGCCGCCTCGATCGTGGCCGCCGGGAGCGGCGTCACGCGCATCGAGTTCCTCGACGCCTGGTTCGTGATCGCTGCCAACGCCTACTCGGGGACGTCGTATCCCGAAGGCCCGTGCCTCTTCGTCGAGGCGGCAGGCAGCGAGGAGCTCGTCAACGCCGACCTCGAGCTCGTCCAGGCGATCGCCGAGGAGGAGGGCGCGACCGAGATCGTCCACGAGCGCGACCCCGACGCCCGCGCCCAGCTGTGGAAGACCCGCCACGATGCGGCGCACGCAGCCGCACACCACTTTCCCGGGACGAAGGAGCGGGCGACCGATGTGTGCGTGCCCCTGACGGAGCTCGCCGGTGCGGCGCACTTCGCCCGCACCGAGATCGATCGGCTCGGCCTCAATGCCGGCATCCTCGGCCACGCCGGCGACGGCAACCTCCACGTCGCCGTGCAGGTGAAGCCCGGCGCGATCGAGGCGTCCGAGGAGCTCGTGCACAACATCGTCGACGACGCCCTCGCGCGCGGTGGCACCTGCACGGGCGAGCACGGCATCGGCCTCGGCAAGATCGACGCCCTCGTGCAGGAGCACGGCGACCTGATCCCGCTGATGCAGGCGATCAAGGCGAGCTTCGACCCGAACGGGATTCTCAACCCCGGCAAGGTGCTGCCCGAGCAGTCGGCCGCTCCGGCACGGTGAGCACGGCCCTGCGCTACCGCCTCGGCGTCGACATCGGCGGCACGTTCACCGACGTCGTCCTGCTCGGCGACGACGGCTCCGTGCGCACCGCCAAGGTGCTGTCGACGCCGGACGACTACGCGCGCGGCGTCGTCGAGGGCGCGTCGCCCTGCTCGCCGCCTGCGGCGTCACGGGCGACGAGATCGACGGCGTCGTCCACGCCTCCACGGTCGCCTCGAACACGGTGCTCGAGGGGCTCGGCGCGCGCACGGCGCTCGTGACGACCAGAGGGCTTCCGCGACGTGCTCGAGATGCGCCGGCTGCGGATTCCGGTGCTCTACGACATCCAGTACCAGAGCCCGCAGCCGCTCGTCCCGCGCCGGCTCCGGTACGAGGTCACCGAGCGGATCGGCCCGCGCGGCGAGACCTGGACCGCGCTCGACGAGGACACCGTTCGCGACGTCGCGGAGCAGATCCGCCAGGACGATGTCGAGGCAGTCGCGATCGCGCTGCTCCACTCCTACGCCGACGACGCGCACGAGCGGCGCGTCGAGGAGATCGTCCGCGAGGCCGTCGGCGACGAGCGTCTACGTGACGCGCTCGTCGGAGATCCTGCCCGAGATCCGCGAGTACGAGCGCACGAGCACGGCCGTCGTCAACGCCTACGTCGGGCCGGCGATCACGCGCTACCTCGGCTCGCTCGTCGACCGCCTCCGCGACGGCCGGCATCGGCGCCGCAGCTCGAGGTGATGCAGTCGAGCGGCGGCACGCTCACGCCCGCGACGGCGCGGCGCAAGCCGGCGCACCTCGTCGAGTCCGGCCCCGCCGCCGGCGTGATGGCCTGCAGCTACCTCGGCCGGCTCACCGGACGCCGCCAGCTGATCTCGCTCGACATGGGCGGCACCACGGCGAAGGCGGCGATCGTCGAGGACGGCGAGCCGGTGCGGACGAGCGAGTACGAGGTCGGCGCCGGCATCAACCTCTCGAGCAAGCTCGTCAAGGGCGGCGGCCACCCGATCAAGCTCCCGTTCATCGACGTCTCCGAGATCGGCGCGGGCGGCGGCAGCATCGTCGCGATCGACGAGCTCGGCAACGTCACCGTCGGCCCGGTCAGCGCCGGCTCGGATCCGGGGCCGGCCTGCTACGGGCTCGGCGGCGAGAGCCCGACGCTGACCGACGCGCTGCTCGCGCTCGGCTACCTCAACGCGACGCAGCTCGGCGGCGGCGCGATCACGCTCGACCCGCAGCGCTCGCGCGACGTGCTCGACCGCGTCGTCGCGACGCCGCTCGGGCCGATCGGTCGAGGCCGCCGCCTACGGAATCCTGATGCTCGCGGTCGCGACGATGACGCGCGCCGTCAAGGCGGTCACCACCTACCGCGGCCGCGACCCGCGCGACTTCACGCTGTGCGCGTTCGGCGGCAACGGCCCGCTGACCGGCGTCGAGATCGCCCGCTCGCTCGCGATGACGCAACGTCCTCATCCCTCCGTCGCCCGGCGTCTTCAGCGCTCTCGGGCTGCTCTTCTCCGACACCGAGCACGAGGTCGTGCGGACGCTGATGCTGCGCGGCGACGAGATCACGCCTGCGGCGCTCGAGGCGGCGCTACGCCGAGGCCGAGAGCGAGACGACGGCGTATCTCTCCGGCACGGCAGGCGCCACGGTGACCGTGAGCCGCTACGCGGACGTGCGCTACACCGGCCAGGCCTACGAGCTCTCGGTCGCCGTGCCGCCCGGCCCGGTCGACGTCGAGCGACTCGTCGCCGACTTCGTCGCCGAGCACGTGCGCACCTACGGCCACGGCTCGACCGACGATCCCGTCGACGTCGTCTCGATCCGTGCGCTCGCCCGCATCGAGCGGACGGCGGCGCAGATGTACGACCCGCTGGCGGCGATCCGCGCGCTCCCCGTCCACGAGGGCACGCGGCTCGCCTACTTCGGGCCGGACGTCGGGCTGATCGAGACGGACGTCTGCAACCGCGCCGCCCTGCTCGCGGGCGAGCGGCGCGGGCCGCTCCTCATCGACGAGGCCGACTCGACCTGCGTCGTCCCGCCGGGCTGCCTGGCCCGACTCGACCAGTACGGCAACATCGAGGTCGAGCTCGTTGTCTGAGCAACGCGCATCGATCCGATCACGCTCGAGGTGGTCAAGAACGCGCTCGCGTCGACCGCCGACGAGATGGCGCTCGTGATCATGCGCAGCGCCTACTCGCCGGTCGTGCGCGACACGATGGACTACTCGACCGCGCTCTGCGACCGCAACGGCCGCGTCGTCGCGCAGGGCCTGACCCTCGCCGTGCAGCTCGGCACGTTCCCGACCGTGATGGGCTACGTGCTCGAGGAGCTCGGGCCGACGGCGCAGCCGGGCGACGTCTACATCGCCAACGACCCGTACGGCTGCGGCGGCCAGCATCTGCCGGACATCTACGTGATCAAGCCGGTGTTCGTCGACGGCGCGCTCGAGGGCTACGCGGCGACGATGGCCCATCACTCCGACGTCGGCGGCATCGCGCCGGGCAGCATCGCCGTGCACGCGACCGAGATCTACCAGGAGGGCCTCCGGATCCCGCTCTCGAAGCTCGTCGACGCCGGCGTCGAGAACACGATGCTGCTGCGCCTGATCGAGGCCAACACGCGCCAGCCGGTGCACGTGCTCGGCGACCTACGGGCGCAGCTCGCGGCCTGCCGGGTCGGCGAGCGCGGGCTGACGGCCCTGATCGAGCGCTACGGCTCCGACGCGCACGAGTACATGGACGAGCTGCAGCGCGTCGCCGAGCGGATGATGCGGGCCGAGCTGGCGAAGCTCCCGGACGGCGTCCACACCTTCACCGACTACATCGACGGCGTCGGCGACGAGCCCGTGCCGATCCCGATCTGCGTGCGCGTCGAGATCGCCGGCGACGAGGTGCTGATCGACCTCGACGGCACCTCGCCCCAGGTCGAGGCGAGCGTGAACTGCCCCGTCGGGATGGTGTTCGCGGCGGCCTACTGCGCCATTCGCGGCATCGTCCGCGGCGAGATCCCGAACTGCGAGGGCTACATGATCCCGATCCGGATCAACGCCCCTCGCCGGCACGGTCGTCAATCCGGTGCTGCCGGCCGCGTGCGGCGCCCGCGGCGTGATCGGCTACCGCGTCTACGACGCGATCATGGGCGCGCTCGCGCCGATCGTGCCCGACCGCGTGATCGCCGCCGGCGAGGGCGGGCCGACGCTGATCGCCTGGGGAGGCTACGACGAGAACCGCAGGCCGTTCGGCACCACCGAGGTGCTCGTCGGCAGCTGGGGCGCGCGCTCGAGCCTCGACGGCCTCGAGGGCGTCTCGAACCCGCTCGCCAACCTCGGCAACCAGCCGGTCGAGCTGATCGAGGCCGACCTGCCGCTGCGAGATCGAGCGCTACGGCGTCGTGCCCGACTCGGGCGGCGCGGGCCGCCAGCGCGGCGGGCTCGCGTACGTGCGCGAGTACGAGCTGCTCGCGCCGAAGGCGACGCTGACGTTCCGCACCGACCGCCGCGACCATCCTCCCTACGGCCTCGACGGCGGCGAGCCGGGCGCGCCGTCGAGCAACGTCGTCGTCTCGGGCGGCGAGGCGCGCGAGCTGCCGACGATGCCGATGCACGCCTTCGCTCTCGAGCAGGGCGACCGGTTCACCCACGCCTCGGCCGGCGGCGGCGGCTTCGGCGACCCGTTCGAGCGCGACCCGGCCGCCGTGCTCGAGGACGTGCTCGACGGCAAGGTCACCGTCGCGGCCGCCCGCGAGCGCTACGGCGTCGTGCTCGAGCGACGGCAGGGTCGACGACGAGCGCAACGCGCGAGCTGCGGGCGGGCCGATGAGCGTCGACCTCGCGATCCGCAACGGCGTCGTCATCGACGGCACCGGGCGCCGAGGCGCCGCGCCGCCGATGTCGGGATCCGCGACGGGCGCATCGTCGCCGTCGGCGCGGTGCCGGAGGCGGACGACCGAGATCGACGCCACCGGCAAGGTCGTCACGCCCGGCTTCATCGACATCCACAGCCACTCCGACTTCACGCTGCTCGTCGACCCGCGCGCAGCGAGCGCCGTGCACCAGGGCGTCACGCTCGAGGTCGTCGGCAACTGCGGCTTCGGCTGCTTCCCGCTGCTCAACAAGGAGCTCGCGCCGAAGGCGATCTACGGGCACTCGGCCGACGTCCCGCTCACCTGGACGTCGGCGGCGGGCTACTTCGAGCGCCTCGAGGAGGCAGCGCCGGCGATCAACGTGCTCAGCCTCGCCCCGAACGGCCAGATCAGGCTGTCGGTGGTCGGTCTCGAGGACCGGCCGGCGCGGCCGGACGAGCTGCACGAAGATGCGGTACCTGCTCGACGAGGCGCTCGAGCAGGGAGCCTGGGGCTACTCGACCGGCCTCGAGTACGCGGCCGAGCGCGGCGCCGACGAGGACGAGCTCGTCTCGATGTGCGAGGTCTGCGGCCGCCGGCACGGCATCTACGCGACGCACACGCGGCACCGCGACGCCGGCGCGGACGTCGCGGTCGAGGAGGCGCTGCGCACCGCCGAGCGATCGGGCGTGAAGCTGCAGGTCTCCCACCTCGTCCCGCGCAACGGCCTCGACTCGGCGCGACGCTGCATCGAGCTCGTCGACGATGCCGCGGCGGGCGGGATGGACATCGCCTTCGACATGCACACGCGGCTCTACGGGACGACCTTCCTGCTCACGGCCCTGCCGCCGTGGGCGCTCGAGGATCCGTCCGGCTGCGCGAGGTCCTCGGGAGCGCAGGAGCAGCGACGCGCGATGCGCGACTACGTCAGCATCCTCAGCGCCGGCGGCGACTGGAGCCGCATCGTGCTGCTCGACAACGCCACCTGGCCCGACTACGCGCGGCGCGACATCGCGACGATCGCGGCGGAGCGCGGTCAGGAGCCGCTCGACGCCGTCTACGACCTCCTGCTCGGCGCCGCAGACGACCCGGGCAGCCTGATGGTGATCATCCACGCCTACACCGAGGAGCAGCAGCGCGAGGCGTTCGCGCATCCGCTCTGCGTCCCCGGCTCGGACGCGACGACGATGGCGCCGACCGGGCCGCTCGCCGGCCAGGTGTTCCACGGCGCCTACACCTGGGCCGCCTGGTACCTGCGCTTCTGCGTCCAGCAGGAGCAGGTGCTGAGCCTGCCCGAGGCGATCCGGCGGCTGACGAGCCAGCCCGCCGAGCGGATCGGGATCCCCGACCGCGGCGTTCTCCGTCCCGGCGCCTACGCCGACGTCGCCGTGTTCGACCCGCTCGCATTCCGGGAGGAAGGCACGACGTTCGATCCGAGCCGCCTCGCGACGGGAATGGACACGGTGATCGTCAACGGCGTCGTGACGCTGAGCGGCGGCGCGCTCACCGGCTCGCGCAGCGGCGAAGTACTCCGGCGCGGCTAGCGCTTCGCCGCTGCAACCGCCTCGACGACCACCTCCAGGGTCGTGTCGGAGAGCGCGGCGAAGATCCCGCCCGTGTGGAGCATTTTTATGCAGAGCTAGACCTTCAGGGGCGCGTTTATGCAGTGGTAGCGCCTGGTTGAGCCATCACCCCGGCGGTCAGTTCGACAACCGGCAGAGGACATGTGAACCGTCGCCTGTACCACCGCGGCCCATCGCGCACTAGGGTCAGCCCGGGAATGCGGATCTGAGCAGCCACCTCTATCTCTATCTGCTGTGCGTCGGCATCCTGACGGCGCTCACTCCCTGGGCGATCGTCGGGCTCATCGTCCTGCTCGGCTCGAGGGCGGGAGCCCGGGCAGCGATCGCGTTCGCCGCGGGCTGGTTCTGCGCCGTCGCGTTCATCGCCACCGTCGTGGCGGCAGGACTCGGGGGTCTCGGCGGCTCGTCGCAGTCGAGTGTGTCGAACACTGTCTACGTCGTCGAGATCGTCCTCGGCCTCGCGCTTCTGGCGTTCGCGGCGCGCAGGCGCGCACGCGACAGGCTCGCCACAACGACTGCCGCGGAGCCCGGCTGGCTGACGAAGCTCGACCGGATGGGGCCGATCGTGGCGTTTGCCTTCGGGACGTTCATGATCAACGTGGTCTTCGTCGTCGATGCGGGCCTCCGCATCGCGGCCGCCGATCCGGACGCCTCGGCGGCGGCCGCCGCGTTGCTGTTCTACTCGGTGTTGTCGACTGCGAGCCTGATCGCGGTGCTGGCTGTCTACTTCGGCGACCGCGCAGGCGCCGAGGCAAGGCTCGCGACGATGCGCGCCTGGATCGCACGCAACAACGCGAAGGTGATCACCGGCATGCTCGCAGTGGTCGGCGTCTTCGTCGCGGTCAAGGGCGCCGTCGGCCTGCTGGCCTGAAGCCCGTTTCTAGAATGGCCCAACGATGGTGAAGGCGCGGGACCTAGACTTTCGGCTAGGTCCCGGAGAACGGCCGTGGGAAGGGTGGCGCGAGCGTCGAGCGACGGACGAGCGTCAGGACCGCTGCCAGGGCGAAGAAGCCGATCCCGAGGATGACGGCCGCGCGCCAGCCGTGCCCGTCGATCACGGCGCCGCCGATCACGGTCCCGAACGCGATCCCGATCGAGATCGAGGTGCCGAACCACGAGAACGCCTCGGCGACCGAGCCCGGCGCCGCAACCCGGCCGATCTGGCCGTAGAGCGCGGCGACGATGGGCGCGATCGGCAGTCCCGCGCAGAACATCAGCACCGCCATCATCCAGATCGACGTCGCGAGCAGCGGTAGCACCATCAGCCCGGCGAGGCAGAACGAGCCGACGAGGATCCGCCGCCGCTCGTCGCGCGTCGGCCGTAGGCCTGCGACGAGCCCGCCCAGGAGCGAGCCGGCCGAGAAGCCTGCGAGCGCGACGCCCGCCAGGGCACGGTTGCCCTGCGTCTCGGCGAACGCAGGCACGGCGATCTCGACGGCACCGAAGCCGAGGCCGAGGCCGATGCACAGGAGCGCAATCGTGCGGACGCCGATCGCCGACAGGGCACCGAGCCGGGAGCTGTGGTGCTCCGCCGCGGGCACGGCGGCGCGCACCGGCGGGATGCGCGAGAACACGAAGGTTCCGACGGCGGCCAGGACCGCCGCGCCGACGACCGGGGCGACCGGGTCGACTATTGCGAGCACGGCAACGAGCAGCGGGCCGCCGACGAAGATCACCTCCTGCAGCGCCGCGTCGAGCGCGTACGCCGTCTTGGCGCCGTCCTCCCCCGCCACGGTCGGCCAGATCGAGCGGAGCACCGACGAGACGGGCGGCATCGTCAGCCCCGCGGCCGCAGTTGCGACCGCGATCGCCGCGATCGGCGCGTCGACCGCCCCGAGAATCGCGACGATCCCGAAGAGGGACGGATACAGCACCATGCGTCGCCGCAACACGAGCCTCGCGCCCCGACGATCGACCTGACGGCCCCCGTACGGAGCGCCGACGGCGACGGCGATGCCGTAGGCGGCGGCGACGAGACCGGCCTCGCCGTACGACGCTCCGCCGCCGCGGACGAGAAGCACGAGCGCCAGCGCCGCCATCCCGCTCGGCAGGCGGGCGATGATGCTCCAGACGAACAGCCCCGCCGCATGGTCGTTGGCGAAGAGCTCGCGGTAGCGGGCGACGCCCCGCGCTTCCTCCGGAGCGGCCGGCGCGCTCAGGACGGCAGCTCGACCGCCGAGGGCGGCGGCCCCGGCGGATCGAGGATCTTCAGACGACGGTGGTCGAGCCAGTCGAGCACGACGACCTGGATCGCTCCCGCGACGGGAATCGCACCGAGCGCACCGATCACCCCGGCGAGCTCCGCTCCCATCAGCACGGCGACCAGGACGATCAACGGCGACAGTTGCACGGTGCGCCCGTAGACGAGCGGCTGCAAGCACGTGGTTCTCGAGCTGCTGGTAGAGGACGAAGAAGACGACGAGGACGATGCCCGCGGTCGTCGAGTGGAGGAAGCCGACGACGCTGACGATGATCGCCGCGAGCGTGGCGCCGGCGAGCGGGATCAGGTCGAGGATGGCGACGACGAGGCCGAGCGCGACGGCGTACGGGACGCCGAGCCCGAGCAGGACGGCGGTGGAGACGACGCCCGCGATCAGGCTGATCGCGAGGTTGCCGGTGACGTAGCCGCCGACCGTGCGATAGATGTCGCCGCCGACCTTGCGCCACCGCGGCTGCGACGGCTCCGGCAGCAGGCCGTAGATCCGCTCGACCCACGCCGGGCCCTCGAGCAGCATGAACAGCGTCAGGAAGGCGATCGTGACGACGGCGATGACGGCGTTGAGGATGCTCTTCGTGAGCGAGAGGGCGGTGTTCGAGAGGCCGAGGACGCCGCCGGCGCCGCTCTTCTCGATCGCCTCGCGCGCCCGCTCGACGATGTGGTACTCGCGCTCGAGGAAGCCGAGCCGGCCGCGCCCGCGGGTGAGGTCGTCGATGTAGCCGGGCACCGCGTCGGCCAGGTCGTTGACCTCCCGCACGAGCGTCGGCACGAACGTCGCGGCGATCCCGACGATGACGAGGATCGCGCCGATGAAGACGATGCCGACTGCCGGCCCTCGCTTCATCCCCCGCCGGACGAGGAAGTCGACGGCGGGGTTCAGCGCCATCGCGAGGAAGAGCGCGATCAGCAGCCAGATGATCACCGAGCGCGTCACCCAGATCACCTCGAGCACGATCGCGACGGCGAGCACGACCCCGATCACGGTCAGGATCGCGCGCGGCCGGAACCGAACGATGCGTTCGTCGAGCATCCTGCGAGGATACGGCGCAGCGCTGGACGGCTCCCTCGCCGGCGCGCGTCCGCCGCGTGACTACATCTCGTGGCCGTTCGCGCCGGCGCGGCAGGCCTCCGGGGTCAGCACCCCGTCGCGACAGAGCTCGGCCACCGGCGCGTGCACCGCGAACGCGCTCCGCAGGTCACGCGTGAACCAGAGGTGCAGCATCTCGCTCCCCTGCGCCAGCCGCGAGCCTCTCGGGCAGCCGCCGTCGCGCCGGTGCGAGGCCTCGCTTGTCGCCCTTCATGCACACGAGGTGGGAGTGCCAGCGCTCGATCGGGCCTGCAGGCGTCGGCCCGCGCACGCCGCGCGGAACGCTGAACATGACGCCGATCAGCACCGGACGCATGCCCCGGCTGCGTCGCGTAGATGAGCGACTCCGGACGCTTGACGTCGACGAAGTGCCGATCTGCGCTGAAGCGGCGATGCTCGGCGTGGAGGTAGCCGATCGCGTCGTCGCCCGGCGCGCGCCTGGCGAGCTTCGTGTTGAAGCCACTCCGCCGCGCTGCTTTGACGTTCTGCCACGCGTTTGGTCGCCGCGCGCGCCCGCTCGAGCAACGCCTGGGCGCGCGCCTTCTGCGCGCCCGTCGCGAGGCTCAGGTCGGGGTACTGGCGGAGGTGGGCTGCGAGCCCGTGCCGGGCACCGGGAAGGAGCGAGGTCTGCCCCGGTGCGAGGGTGCACACGATGGCCGGCCGAGCGGCGGGATCAGCGGGGATCGCGGCCGGCACCCAGACGAGCGCACAACCCAGGGCGAGAAGGACGAGCCGGAGGATCTTCGCTTTCGACAATTGCGCCTCTCCACCACCGGTCGCGATAGCGGCCGCCGGTCAGGATTGCTTCAATGTGCCTACGCGGGTGTAGCTCAATGGTAGAGCCCCAGCCTTCCAAGCTGATTACGAGGGTTCGATTCCCTCCACCCGCTTTCCTCCACCCGCCAGATCCGGTGGCCCGCCGGTAACACGCTCCAGCGCAGCCTTCGCCTCTGCGACCTTCTCGCGCCGGGCTGTCGTCAGCTCCTGCAGGAAGATCTGGATCATCGCTGCGAGCGGCACTGCGGTGAGCGCTCCGAGCACGCCGAGTAGCGCTCCGAACAACGTCACGGCGATGATGATGAAGAAGCCGGAGAGGTTGACGGCCTTGCCCTGGATCTTGGGCGTGAGCACGTTGTTCTCGATCTGCTGGTAGACGAGCAGGACGATCAGCATGATGATCGCGGCCGTGACTCCCTCCTCGGCCCACAGCGCGGGCACGAGGACGAAGCCGGCGATCGTGGCGCCGATGTTCGGGATCATGTCGAGCAGCCCTGCGATCACACCGAGGCCGATCGCATAGCTCGAGCCGAGCAGGTAGGCGGTGACGCCCTGGGTCGTGCCCGCGATCACCGCGATCACGATCACGCCGATCGCCCAGCGAGAGATCGTCGCCGTGACGCGCTCCCAGACGCCGAGCCACCGCTCGTCCTCGCCTGGCATCAGCACGCTGCCGAGCGACCGCTTGAGCTTGCCGACGTCGGTGAGCAGGAAGAGGCAGATGAAGATGATCGTGAAGGCGGCGAGGAAGAGCCCGAAAAAGTCCCCGGCGATGCCGAGCACCGCGCTGATCGTGTCCGGCACCGAGACCGAGACCTTGTCGGCGCCCGACTGCACGTTCTCGGCGGCGCCAGAGTCACCGATCGAGTCGAGCTCGCTGGACTCGCGCAGGCTCTGCACCGTCTGTGGCAGGTCCTGGAGGAAGTCGCGGACTCCGCCGACGAGCGGGACGAGAAACACGAGCGCGATCAGCAGGACGGCGACGGCCGTGCCGAGCACGGTCACGGTCGCGGCGAGACCGCGGGACATGTGCGTCTTCGCCTGCACGAAGCGCACCGGGTACTCGAACACGAGCCCGAGGAAGATCCCGACGAACACGATCAGGAATGTGTCGCCGATCTCCTTGAAGGCGGCGAGGACGCCGATGGTGGCGGCGACGAGCAGCACCGTCCGCATCGGGAGCAGGAGCTCTGTGCGCCGACGCTCGTCGCTCATGCGATCACTCCCTCGTTGCGGCTACTCATCGGGGGGATCGTTGGTGTCGGCCGCCTCGGTCTCCTCGTGGGCGGGCAGGCGATGGAACCGGCCGACGCCGCTCGCCTCGCGCTCCGCGCGCTTGGCCTCCTTCTTCTCGGCGCGCGCGGCCTTCTGCTCGGCCATCTTGACCTTCGCATCGCCGTAGGAGCCCTGGACGAGCTGCTTCCCGCCGCTCCAGCCGAACACGAGCACGACGAGCACGAGCGCCAGGACGGCGTTCCACGCTGTCGTGATGAGCTGCTGCGCCGTCGAGTAGGCGATCGTTGTGTTGTTCGCGACGTTGCAGCACGTGTCGAGTGCGAGCGCGTTCGTCGCCTGCGTGATCCCGACCGCGCCGGGCGTGAACGAGACCACGTTCGCCAGGGAGCCCGACCCCACGATCCACATGATCGACTCGAACGTGACCGGAATCGCGAACGCCGCCAGGAAGACGGCGATCACGGCGAGCTTGCACAGCCACGAGAGGAACGACGGGAGAAAGGCCCGGGTCATGTATTCCTTCGGCCGGGAGAGGATCACGCCGCCCTGCTTCGCCTGGAGCCACAGCTTCTTGAGCTTGCGCCACGCGATCCGGCCGACGATCACGATCAGCAGGACGACTCCGACTCCGATCGCGATCGAAGCGACCGGGTGCGCCGAGAGGTTGCCGAGGTTCTCGTTGAACGAGCCCGGCACCGAGAGGAAGAGATAGAGGTAGACGAAGGTGCCGATGATCGTGAAGAAGATCTTCTGCACCAGATAGGCGGCGATCGACCCGGGCACGGTCGCTGCCGGGATGATCGCGACGAACATCAGCAGGGTGACGAACGTGCCGATGTTCGCCGGCAGGAAGTTGTTCATCGACACGCCGACCGCGTAGGCGGTCACGATCGGCCAGAACTCGACCTGGCCCGGATAGGCCGCACGCAGGATCCCGTAGTAGGAGAGCCCGGCGAACAGCGTCTGGCCTGTCTGGAAGACGAGACCGACGACGATGTACTTGACGGGAACGGCCTTGATCTGGTCCCAGAGGTCCCGCAACCAGCCCATCACGTCGACGCCGACCAGGTTCAGGATCACGAGCACGACGACGGTCGCCGCGATCCACGCGCCCACCTTGACCAGCCGCCTGCGGCGTGACGGGTCGTGAAACGGGAGGACGGGCGACGGCTCGACGGCAGTGGAGGTCATCGGATGCTCTCAGGCCGGGACACCATGGCCGAGTATCTCAAACCGGGCGGTCACCGGAGCGCGCGGGTCAGCCGAGCGCGACGCCTTCGACGCTGGCCGGCTCGGGGTCGGGGAGCCGTCTCATGCGGTAACCGACGAACAGGCCGAGGAGGCAAGCGACGACGGGGACGAGGAGAGCCACCTGGAGGGAGCGGTCACGCGCCACCTTGTTGATGTGGAGCACTTCCGCCTGGACGGCTTCGGTCTCGCCGGCGAGGAGAGGCGCGAGCTGGGAGTTGCTCATCACCTCGGCGTCGTCCTCCAGCGTGTCGGAGATCTGCTGCTGCTGGGCAGGTGGGATCACGGCGCTGTTCTCGGTCTGGTTGGTGAACGAGAAGGAGAGGAAGGCGAGCATGATCCCGCCGGCGACCGCGAGGCCGAACGAGAGCCCGAACGAGCCGGCGGCCGAGTTGACACCGGCAGCCTCGCTGACCCGCTCCTCCTCGATCGGCGAGAGGGTGTAGTTGTTCAGCTGCGAGACGAGCAGGCCGAGCCCCGAGCCCGTGATCAGCAGCGGGATGAAGAGGGCGAGGCCCGAGTCGGTGCGCGGAATGATCGGGATCATCAGCGCCAGTCCGACGGTGCAGAGCGCAAACCCGATCAGGATGATGTTGCCCGGTCGCCGGCCGCCTGCCTTGTGTCCCGCCAGGATCGCGACGCCGAACATGCTGAGCGAGAGCGGTGCCAGCGTCAGTCCCGTCTTCATCGCGTTGTACTCGAGCGTCATCTGGAGAAAGATCGGGAGCGCGATCATCGCGCCACCGAGCGTGACGTTCTGCAGCAGCTGCCCGGAGATCCCCGTCCTGAAGTGCGGAAACGTGAACAGGCCCGGGTCGAGCAACGTCGGCTTTCCCGCCCGCTTGCGCCGCACGAGCCACCAGGAGAGCAGTGCCATCGCGACGGCTCCGATCGCGATCAGCAGGCCGACGGCTTCGCCGCCTTCCTGCCAGACGAGGATGCCGAGCACGAGCCCACCCATGCCGACAACCGAGAGGATCGCGCCGACCACATCGACCTGGCGCGGCCCCGTGTAGGCGACGTCGTGGACGAGCTTGATCTGCGACAACACGACCGCGATCACGACGACCTCGAGCCCGAACCCGACGCGCCACGAGAGGTAGGTGGTCACGAAGCCACCGATCAACGGACCCACCGCTGCGGCGATCGCAGCCGCCGCGCCGACCAGTGCATAGGTCTTCGTGCGAGCCGCGCCCTCGAAGTTCCCGTGGATCAGCGACTGCATCGCGGGCAACAGCAACGAGGCGCCGAGCCCCCCGATGATCGCCCAGAAGACGATGATCGCGGTCAGGCTCTGGGCCAGCGTCATCGCCAGCGCTCCGAGTGCGTAGGCACAGAGCCCGAGGATGTACGCGCGCTTGCGGCCGATCAGATCGCCGACCTTGCTGCTGATCAGGATGAACGCGGCGGACACCAGCGCCTCCAGCGCGATCGCAGCCTGAACGTTGCTCACGGTCGTGTCCAGATCCTCGACCACGGACGCGATCGAGACGTTCATCAACGACGTGTCGACGACGAGCACAAACATCGCTGCCGCGAGGAGCAGCGGCAGCCGCGGGTTCGGTGTCCGCTCTTCCGGAGCTCCTGCAGGCGCGCTCTCAGACACTGTCGACCCGATGGCGAACGCTGATAGGTCTGATCCGGCGGGTCATCCCGAGCCTCTCGTCGATTCCCGACCGGAGAGATCGCCGGTGGGCGAGCATCCTACACCCGATCACAGGAGCGGCGAGAGGGCGGCGAACACGGCCGCACGCCCGCGGTCCTTCAGCGTCGAGGGAGGCTGCAGGCCGGAGCTGACCTCCTCGGCGGGCGCAAGGAACTTCTCGTCGAACTGGGTTGCGAGCTCCCGGGACACGAACCCGATGTCGAGCTCGAAGAATCGCTTCAGGCTCCACGCCTCGAGATTGCAGGTTCCGACGAGCACCTGCTCACCGTCGGCGATGAACGCCTTCGCGTGCAGCATCTGCGGATAGCCCAGGATCTGCACACCCGACATCGATCAGCCGCTTGTGGTGGAACGACTCGGCCGCGCCGCAGGCCCAGTTGTTGGGATTGGCCGGCACGAAGAGGCGGACGCGGGCACCACGATTCGCCGCCGCGACGATCCGTCCGATCATGCCGCGGTCGGTCACGTACGGGTTCACGACGTCGAGCGTGTCCCGTGCGCCCTCGATCAGCGTCGTGATCGCGGCCGTGATCGGCCTGAACCGACCCGGCGCGTTGTGAAGCACCACGGCCGAGAGCGGGCTCGGGCCTTCGTCGAGCGTTGGGAAGAGCTGGGGGATGCTCTCCGGCGGGATCTCACCGCCGAGCCAGCGGAGGCTTGCGACGAAGACGAGCTGCAGCTGCGCCACGATCGGCCCTTCGACGCGAACGAACAGATCGTGAAAGGCGCCGTTCTCGAAGTGATCCTCGATTCCCGCGCCCCCGACCCAGCCGATCCGGCCGTCGACGACCACGACCTTGCGATGGTCGATGTGCCCCAATCCGCTCAGGTTCCATCCCGTCTTGCCACCGGCACCGAGCGCGCCATGCGGCACGCGCGGCTTCGTGGCGCGCGTCACGCACACCTGAACCCCCGCCTGGATCAGCGGCTCGTAGAACGCGCGGGAGCCACCTTCAGGGTCGGAGCCCTGTCGATCGACGTTCAGCCTGACCGGTACGCCCTCTTGCGCCTTCGCGATCAGTGCAGCGGCGAACTGGTCGCCGATGAGCCCCGGACGGAAGCCGAACTGGTTGATGTGCACCGACGACGACGCAGAGGCGATGTCGGCGAGCATCGGCGGATAGAAATTGCGGCCCTCGACGTGGAGCTCCGCCGAGGCCGCCGCAGTCCGCTGGAAGTCGAGCGCCAGCTCTCCGCGGCCCACCTCCGCCGCGCTCGCGAGCCGACGGGCGTGCTCGGCGATCGTTGCGTTCTGGACGGCCGTCCGGCTCACGCGCCTAGCGTACTCGTCAATCCAGCGCCTCGTGCCCGGGTCTCCGGACGCGGCCCGAAGCGCCTGACGTACGATCGAGCGATGGACGAGAACCCACTCGGTCGCTCGACGCTCACCGTCTCGCGGGTCGGTCTCGGCTGCAACAACTTCGGCCGCAGGCTCGAGCGCGCCGCGTCGCTCGAGGTTCTCGCTGCAGCCGTCGATGCCGGCATCACGTTCTTCGACACCGCGGATGTCTACGGATCGGGCGCCAGCGAGCGCATCGTCGGAGAGGCTCTCGCCGGCCGCTCGGATGACCTCGTCGTGGCGACGAAGTTCGGGATGGACATGGACGGCACGAACGGGGACGCTCCGGGTGGCTCGCGCGCGTACGTGCGGCGGGCGATCGACGCGTCGCTCGAGCGGCTCGGGCCGCGACCACGTCGATCTCTACTACTACCACCGTCCCGACGGCGTCACGCCGCTCGACGAGACGCTCGGCGCGATGCACGAGCTCGTCGTGGAGGGAAAGGTGCGCTGGCTCGGTCTCTCCAATGTCGAGCCCGATCATCTGGAGCAGGCGGCCGCGTTCGCGGAAGCCGGCAACAGCCCGGTCGTTGCGGTGCAGAACTTCTTCAGCCTGATCCACCGCGACGACGAGGCGGAGGTGCTGCCGCTCGCTCGCAAGCTCGGGATGGGGTACATCCCGTACTTCCCGCTCGAGAGCGGCCTCCTGACCGGCAAGTACCGGCAGGGAGAGCCCGAGCCCGACGGCGCGCGGCTGAGCGGGCTGAACGACGGGCGGCTCAGCGAGGAGCGCCTCGCGCGGGCCGAGGAGCTGGAGGCGTTCGCCACGGCACGTGGGCATACGCTGCTCGAGCTCGCGATTGGCGGGCTCGCCTCGATCGAAGGCATTCCGTCGGTGATTGCCGGTGCGACGAAGCCCGAGCAGGTGCGGGCCAACGTGGCCGCGGGCAACTGGCAGCTCTCGGCGACAGAGCTCGACGAGCTCGCCGCCCTCTAGGGCCCGGTCGCAGCGCCCTTCACGATCGGACCGGCGACGCCGAGGCGGTCGGCCGTCCAGTCGAGCTGATCCGCCCACGCGGCGTTCGACGGCGCGTGACCCTGGTCGTACCAGCGCACCTCGGCGGCCTTGCCGGCGGCTGCCGCGAGCGCGTCGAGCGCAGCTCTCGGGACGACCTCGTCGCTCTTGCCGTTCTGGAGCAGGATCGTGCCAGGACGCGCCAGCTTGACCCAGCGGAGGGGGTCGACGGCGCCGAGCTCCTGCTCGATCACGGGCCGGAGCTCCGCGGGAGCCTGCGAGGCGTACTCCTCGATGGGCGGCGAGCCTGCCGAGAGGAGATCGAAGGCCTTGACCCGATCGTCCACGCCCGCCACGATCGCGCCGACCCGCGCGCCCGAGCTCCAGCCGACGAGCGCGATCCGGTCGTCGTCGACCTGGGGCAGCGACTGCAGCACGTCGACCGCGCGCCTCGCCGCGACGACCGTGGCGACGGCCGCCTTGCGCTGAGCCACGAGCTTCTGCGACGCCGTCCCGGTCGCCGGTGCTGAGTCGTTCGGCATCGTGATCGTCATCGCGACGACCCCACGCGCCGCCATCCACGTCGCCGGCACGAGCAGCTCGGTGCGGTCGCCGCCCGTGCCGTGCAGGTAGACGACTGCCGGAAACGGCCCCTTCCCGGGCGGGATCGCCAGCATCGCGTCGATGCGCTTGCCGGAGCTCGTGAACGAGACGTCGTGGACGACGATCGGGTAGCCGTGGTTGACGACGCCGTGGTCGGCGTAGTCGAGCGGCGCCGAGGCGTCGTAGGCGAAAGGCGTGCTCTGCTCTGCCGTGTCGTGGCTTGACCCACCGCACCCGGCCGTGACAACCAGGAGTGTTACGAGGAGCGCGAGAGCTTTCATGGAGCAGTCGGGGTGGTCGGATTCGAACCGACGACTTCTGCGTCCCAAACGCAGCACTCTAACCAGGCTGAGCTACACCCCGTACGCGGACAGTGTAGGGACGAACTACGTGGCGACGATGACCACGAGCTGCCTCGGCCCGTGGACGCCCTCGACCCGGTTCAGCTCGATGTCGCTCGTCGCCGACGGGCCGGAGACGAGCACGATCGGGCGGCCCTCGCGCGCGCTCGGCTCGAGGGCGGCGATCAGCTCGGGCACCGACTCGACGATCGCGTCGGCCCGGATCACGCAGACGTGGAGGTCGGGCACGAGGCTCAGCGCCCGGCGACCCTGACCCGGGCCGCCGTCGAGGGCGATCGTGCCGGTCACCGCGCACCCGGCTGCGCACGTCGTCAGCGCCCCGTCGAGCGCATCGAGCTCGCGTCCGCCGAGGTCGTCGTCCTCGATCAGCTCGATCCCGCGCGGACGCAGCGCCGGTTCGAGGTCGGGCGCGATGCCCACCCGCTGGGCTCCGGCGGCAGCCAACGCATCGGCCGCAGCACGCTGCGGGTCGTCGGTCACGACCACGGTGGCTCGGTAGTCCCGGACGCGTTCGACGAAGAGGTCGAGGACGGCGGCAGCAGCGAGCTCGCCCGCCTCCCGATACCCGCGAGGCACCTCCGGCGGCGCCGGCCGCTCGTCGAGCGCGACGCGGATGCGCGCCAGGACGGCGTCACGTCCCGTCACGCGACTCCCACCATTCGCGGAATGTCTGCGCCGGCAGCGCGGGCAGGTCGCGCGACTTCCCCCACGCGGCGAGCGGGCCCGGCGGGAAGTGCGTGATCCAGCCGTTGCGCGCGACGGGCCGTTGCAGCGAGCGGCCGAGCCGCTGCGCCCGCTCGTAGCCGGCGCGCGTCGCGAAGGCCTTGCCGAGCAGCTTCAACGATCTCCCCTCGACCCCGGCGCGCTCCCGCGCGACCGCCTTCCCGCGCTCGTGGACGAGGATCGACGGGATGTCGATCAGCACCGGGCAGACGTCGTAACAGGCGCCGCAGAGCGACGAGGCGAACGGCAGCGAGGCCACCGCCCCGCTCTCACCCGCGAGCTGCGGCGCGAGGATCGCGCCGATCGGCCCGGCATAGGGCGAGTGGTAGGCGTGCCCGCCGGTCTGGCGGTAGACGGGACAGACGTTGATGCAGGCCGAGCAGCGGATGCAGCGGAGAGCCGGCCGGCCGCCGGGGTCGGCGAGCACGCGCGTGCGCCCGGCGTCGAGCAGGACGAGATGGAACCGCTTCGGCCCGTCGCCCTGGCGCACGCCGGTCCAGAGCGAGGTGTACGGGATTCATCCGCTCGCCGGTCGACGAGCGAGGCAGGAGCTGGAGGAACACCTCGAGGTCGCGGAAGCGGGGAATCGCCTTCTCGATCCCCATCACCGTGATCAGCACCTCGGGCAGCGTCGTGCACATGCGCCCGTTGCCCTCGGACTCGACGACGCAGATCGTGCCGGTGTCGGCGGCGGCGAAGTTCGCGCCCGAGATCGCCACCCGCGCCCGCAGGAACGCCTCACGCAGGTGGAGCCGTGCCGCCTCGGCGAGCTCGGCCGGGTCGTCGGAGAGCTCGGGACGGCCGAGCCGGGCGCGGAACAGGTCGCGGATCTCGACGCGGTTCTTGTGAATCGCGGGCACGAGGAGATGCGACGGCCGCTCGTCGGCGAGCTGGATGATCAGCTCTGCCAGGTCGGTCTCGATCGGCCGGATGCCCGCAGCCTCGAGCGCCTCGTTGAGGTGGATCTCGTCGGTGGCGAGCGACTTCACCTTCACCACCTCGTCGGCGCCCTCGGCGCGGACGAGGGCGGTGACGATCTCGTTCGCCTCGGCCGCGTCGCGCGCCCAGTGGACGACGCCGCCCGCGGCCTCGACCGACGCCTCCAGCTCGACGAGCACCTCGTCGAGGCGGGCGAGCGTCGCGTCCTTGATCGCCGCGGCCGCTTCGCGCAGAGGCTCCCAGTCGGGCACCTCGGCGACGACGGCTGCCCGCTTGAGCGCGGATCGAGCCCGTCGCGTGGCGGATGTTGGCCCTGACCTGGGCGTTCGCGAGCGCAGCCGGGGCCGCGTGCGAGAAGCTCTCGGGCCGCGCGTCCCGCGCCGCGCTGCTCACGAGGCGAGGATCTCCGCCAGATGCACCGGCCGCACGTCGATGCCGCGACGGTGGAGGCCACCACCGATGTGCATCAGGCAGGAGCTGTCGCAGGCGCACACGGCGTCGGCGCCGCTCGCCACGACAGCCGCCAGCTTCTCGTCGAGCATCGCCGTCGAGACATCGGCGTTCTTCACGGCGAACGTGCCGCCGAAGCCGCAGCACTCCTCGGCGTCCGGCAGCTCGACGAGCTCGAGGCCCGGCACCGCGCGCAGCAGCCGGGTCGGAGCGTCGCCGACACGGAGCAGGCGCAGCGAGTGGCACGTCGGGTGGTACGCCACGGTGCCCGTGTAGGCCGAGCCCACCTCCTCGATCCCGAGCACGCCCGTGAGGAACTGCGACAGCTCCCAGGTCCGGGCCGGCACGCCGCGGTCGTCGCTACCGAGCAACCCGTGGAAGTGCTCGCGCACCTGCGCCGCGCACGAGCCGGAGGGCGTCACGATCGCGTCGAAGCCGTCGAAGACCTCGACGAAGCGGCGGGCGAGCTGCTCCGCCTCGCCCGGGTAGCCGGAGTTGGCGTGCATCTGGCCGCAGCAGGTCTGCTCGGCCGGGAACACGACCTCGATCCCGAGCCGCTCGAGCACGGTCACGGTCGCCTGCCCGACCTGCGGGAAGAGCGTGTCGGCGAGGCACGTGACGAAGAGGGCGACGCGATCGGCCATCGCGGGTGAGCCTACAAGCGTCCGCCGCAGCGGCAGCCTCATCTAGCCTCGACCGGTGACCGAGCTCGCGCTGCCACCGGGAGAGCTCTCCCGCCACCGCCGGCCGCGCGTCGGCTACGCGATGACGATCGTGGCCGCGACGATGTTCGCCGTCAACGGCGCCGTCGCGAAGATCGGGCTCGAGGCGAGCGACATGGGCACGCTCCGCTGGACCGAGCTTCGGTCGACGGGCGGCTTCCTCGGGCTGGCCGTCGCACTCGCGCATCTTCGCGCCGCATCGCCTGCGGATCGGCACGCGCCGCGAGCTCGGCTGGCTCGCGTTCTACGGGATCGTCGGCTTCGCGGTCGTGCAGTGGCTCTACTTCGTCGCGATCGACGCGGCTGCCGATCGGGATCGGCCTGCTCTTCGAGTTCAGCGCGCCGGTGCTGATCGCGCTCTGGGTCCGGTTCGCCTGGCACGAGCCGGTGCGGCGGCGCGTGTGGCCGGCGCTCGGCGCTCGTGATCGGCGGCCTCACGCTCGTCGCGCAGGTCTGGCACGGCATGTCGCTCGACGGCGTCGGCGTCGCCGCCGGGCTCCTCGCGGCGTCGCGCTCTCGGTCTACTACCTGATGGGCGAGCGCCTCGTCGGCCGCCGCGACCCGATCTCGGTCGTCTGCTTCGGGCTCGGCTTCGCCTCGCTCGCGTGGGCGATCCTGCTGCCGTGGTGGAGCTTCCCGACCGACACGCTCCGGATCAGCGTCGAGCTGCCGCACGGCCTCTTCACGGTGTCGGTCGGCGCGCTCGCGCTGTGGGGGATCGTGTTCGGCACGATCGTGCCGTTCTCGCTCTCGGTCGCGGCGCTCAAGCACCTGCCCGCCACCACGGTCGGGATCGTGGCGACGTTCGAGCCGGTCGCGGCGGCGGTGATCGCGTGGGTGTGGCTCGGGGAGGCGCTCGTCGCGGTGCAGATCGTCGGCGGAGCGATCGTGCTCGTCGGGATCCTGCTCGCCGAGACGGCGCGCTGACGGCGCGAGCGCGCGCGACAGATACCCTGTCTCGCATGGTCGAACGGGTTCTCCTCGCCTCGCCGCGCGGCTACTGCGCCGGGGTCGAGCGCGCGGTCGAGACCGTCGAGAAGGCGCTCGAGCACTACGGCGCCCCCGTCTACGTCCGCAAGCAGATCGTCCACAACATCCACGTCGTCCGCGATCTCGAGGCGCGCGGCGCGATCTTCGTCGACGAGGAGACCGAGGTTCCCTCCGGCGCGACGGTCGTCTACTCCGCCCACGGCGTCGCACCGACCGTGCACGCGAACTCGGCCCGGCTCGAGCACAACGTGATCGACGCCACCTGCCCGCTCGTGACGAAGGTGCACGTGCAGGCACGCCGCTACGCCGACGACGGCTACACGGTGATCCTGATCGGCCACGAGGGCCACGAGGAGGTCGTCGGCACGATGGGCGAGGCGCCCGACGCGACGATCCTCGTGCAGGACGTGGCCGAGGCCGAGGCGCTCGACCTGCCCGACCGACACCCGCATCGCCTACATCACGCAGACGACGCTCTCGGTCGACGAGACCTCGGAGATCATCGCGGTGCTCCGCCGGCGCTTCCCGCAGGTCTACGCGCCGCGCAAGGAAGACATCTGTTACGCGACCTCGAACCGCCAGTGGGCCGTCAAGGAGATGCTGGCCGAGATCGACCTCCTGCTCGTGCTCGGCTCGAAGAACTCGTCGAACTCGAACCGGCTCGTCGACGTCGCGCGCGCATCGGGCGTCGCCGGCCACCTGATCGACGACGAGACCGAGATCGACGAGCGCTGGCTCGACGGCGTCCGCACCGTCGGCATCTCGTCGGGCGCCTCGGCGCCGGAGCGCCTCGTCACCCGGCTGTGCGACTGGTTCCGGGCGCGCGGCGTGGAGCAGATCGAGCCGTTCCAGATGGTCAACGAGGACGTCACGTTCAAGCTGCCGGTGGAGCTGCGGCGCGAGCTGATCCTCGCCGAGACCCAGCGCTGACCGTGCCCGCCCCCACGCTCGCGGTGGTGATCCCGGCGACCGACCGGCCGGCGACGCTCGACCGCTGCCTCGCCGCGATCGCGCGCTGCCGACGACCCGCCCGACGAGCTCGTCGTCGTCACCGCCCCGCCCGGCGCCGGCCCCGCTGCGGCCCGCAACCGCGGCGTCGCGGAGACGACAGCCGACATCGTCCTCTTCGTCGACTCCGACGTGCTCGTCCATGCGGACGTGCTCACCCGCGTGCGGCAGGCGTTCGCGAGCGATCAGAGCCTGGTCGGCGTCTTCGGCTCGTACGACCATGCCGTCGCCACCGAGAGCACCGTGGCGGCGTTCCGCAACCTGCTCCACCACGTCGTGCACCAGCGCTCGGCGGGCGACGTGGAGTCGTTCTGGGCCGGCATCGGAGCCGTGCGGCGAACGGGCTTCGACGCGGCCGGAGGATTCGACGCCGGACCGCTACCCGCAGCCGTCGATCGAGGACATCGAGCTCGGTGGCCGGCTGGCGCGGCAGGGCCGGATCCTCCTCGACCCGGCGATCCAGGGCACGCACCTCAAGGAGTGGTCGCTCGGGTCGATGGTCCGGACCGATTTCGGACGCCGCGGAGTTCCGTGGGTCAGCCTGCTCGTCTCCCGCCGCGAGCTTCCGGCGACGCTCAACCTCGGCGCCCGCGAGCGGGCGAGCGTGGTCGCCGCGCTGCTCGTCGCCTGGGGGATCGTCCGGCGGCGCCCACTCGCCGTCGCTGCCGGCGTCGGGCGCGGAGGTCGCCCTCAACCGCGACCTGCTGGCGCTCCTGCTACGAGCGCCTCGGGCCTCGCGGCGCGATCGCCGGCGTCGGCCTGCACACGGTGCACCAGCTGACGGCGGTTGCCGCCGTGCCGGCCGGCCTGCTCGCGTCGGCTTCGCGCCGCTCGGAGCCTAGGAGCGCTCGCGCTAGCGAGCCGTCGCGAGCGCCTCGGCGGCCTCGACCGGGTTCTGCAGCTCGGTCTCCTCGAGGTACTCCGCGTCCGCGTTGACCGCCCACACGTCGTTGTCGGCGCCGTCGAGGAGGTTCAGCGTGCCGAGCACCGCCGTCCACATCGAGTGGTCCTGGTTGTTGTAGCGGTGCAGGCCGTTGCGGCCCGACGGTCTGCAGGCTCGGTCGATCGACGCGATGTGGTCGCGAAGCATCGCGACCGCGTCCTCGTAGCCCTTGTCGTACATCGGGTAGGCGCGCGGGCACCCTGATCGCGACGCCGCCGACGACGTGCGGCGGGATCGATCAGGCCGATCTTGCCGAGCTCGCGCTTCGCGAGCTCGACGAGCGCGTGATCGGGGAGCGACCAGGTCTCGTCACCCTGGAAGCAGAAGTACTCGACGCCGAGGCACGTGAATCCGGGACGGGTCATCCCGGGGCTCCAGGCGCCGAAGTTCTGCACCCGGCCGGCGCGGGTGCCTGGATCGTGGAGGTAGATCCAGTTGTCCGGGAACGGCTCCGGATCGGTCGAGATCAGGCCGACGACGAGCAGGTCGCGGTAGCGCAGCCGTCGCGCCGCGTCGACGATCGTCGTCCGGCGGCAGCGGGTCGAGCGAGAGGACGAGCTCCGAGAGCGGGATGCTGGAGACGACCCCGTCGACCGCGACCACCTCCGACTCGCCGTCCGGCCCGTGCACCTCGATCGCGGTGACGCCCGTCTCGTCGTGGAGCGACGCGCGTCACGCGGTGGTTGAGGCGGACGTCGACGCCCCGCTCCTCGGAGATCGCGGCGAGCTTCTCCCACATCTGGCCGGGGCCGAGCCGCGGGTAGTGGAACTCCTCGATCAGGCTCGTGACGTGCCGGCGCTTGAGGCGCAGCGCGGAGGTCAGCGCGGTCCAGAACGAGAGGTTGCGGATCCGCTGCGCGGCCCACTCGGCCTGGATCTCGCTGCCCGGGAATGCCCCACACCTTCTCGGTGTACTCGCGGAAGAACGCGTCGTAGAGGCGGCGGCCGAACCGGCCCGTGACCCAGTCCTCGAACGTCTGCGGCGGCTCGGCGCGGCGCATCTTCGCTGCCATGTAGGAGCCGAGGCAGCGGATCGTCTCGACGACGCCGAGGCGGCGGACGACGTCCTCGGCGCGGAGCGGGTAGGCGAAGTAGTCGCCGCGGTAGTAGATGCGCGAGAGCCGCGGGCGGAGCAGGAACTCGTCGCCGAGCGTCTCCTCCCACATCTCCTGCACCCAGGGCACCTTGGTGAAGAACCGGTGCCCGCCGAGGTCGAAGCGGAAGCCGTCGTGCTCCACGGTCTTCGCGATCCCGCCCACCTGGGAGTCGGCCTCGAAGACGACGCCCGCACAGCCGCGCGAACCGAGCAGGTGCGCAGCGGTGAGACCTGCAGGTCCGGCGCCGAGCACGGCAATCCCGGCTGTCGTTCGAGCCCCCATCCCGCTACACCCTAGCGGGGTGCTTCGACAGCATCTCGAGGAGGTAGCCGAGCGCCCCCGCCGCCTGAGCGACAAGCATCCCTGCCCCGACGTCAATCCCCTCGTGTTCCGAGAGGCAGACGCCGTAGACGAGATCGGCCGGCGCCGAAGCGGCCTCGGCGAGGGCCTCGCGGGTAGTCGATCACGAATGCGGCGAGGTGTCCTGGCAGGCGAGCGATTCGGCGACCGCCGCTACGAGGGGCCACTCGTCCGCGCGCACGATGTACGAGAGCGCGGGCGCGGCCTCAGGCAACGGCGATCTTCGGCGCGTCGATCGTCGTCGGTGGCGACGCTCAGCGCCAGGGTCTCGCGCGCGATCCAGGTCGAGTGCTCGAGCAGGTCGGCGTCGGCGCCCGGCAGCGTCAGCGCGATCCGGTCGGTGAGCTCGAGCCCGGCGTCCTTGCGCATCGAGTTGACCCGGTGGATCAGCTCGTAGACCCGGCCCTCGAGCGCCAGCTCGTCGTCGACCGCGGTCTCGATCGCCACCGTGACCCCGTCGGCCCCGGCGACCGCCCAGCCCTCCTTGCCGGCGCGCTCGACGATGCACCTCGTCCGGGCCGAGCTCGTGCCCGGCCGCCCTGAACCGGCCGCCGCCGAGATCCTCGAAATCTCCCGCCTGCAGCGCGGCCCGCACGGCACCGAGCTCCTTCCCGAGCTTCGGCCCGAGCGCGGGAAGGTGCGGCTTGACGCGCAGCTCGGCGTCGACGTGCCCGAGCTCGACCTCCTTCACGCGCAGCTCCTCCGAGATCTCGTCGGCGTGCGCGGCGGCGAGCGGTGCGCCCTCGACGACGATGCGGCGCAGCGGCTGGCGAAGCTTCAGTCCGGCCGCCGAGCGCGCCCGGTGGCCGAGCGCGACGACGGTTCGCAGCTCCGCGACCTCGGCGAGCAGGCGCGCGTCGGGCGTGCGCACCTCGGGCCAGCCGGCGAGGAACACCGACGCCGGAGCGTCCTCGACGACGTCGGCAACGAGCGCCTGCCACAGGTGCTCGGCGAGGAACGGCATCACCGGCGCGATCACGCGGAGCCCCTGGACGAGGCCGAACCAGAGCGTGCGCAGCGCCGTCTCGTCGCCGTCCCAGAAGCGGCGGCGCGAGCGGCGGATGTACCAGTTCGAGAGATCGTCGACGTACGCGTCGAAGGCCCGCGTCACGTCGACCGTCAGCCAGCGCTCGTAGCCGGCCTGCGCCTCGTCGACGAGCTGGGCCGTCCGCTCGACGAGCCAGCGGTCGAGCGGCTGCAGGTCGGCATCGGGCCCGCCGTTGCCGAGATCGGCGTAGGTGGGCCGGAACGACTCGATCGCGCCGTAGTCGGCGAGGAACTTCGCCGAGTTCCAGAGCGTCAGCAGCCTTCCCTTGATCTCCTGCGCCGGCCCGAAGCCGAAGAGCAGGTTGCGGTCGGGCGGCTGGGCGCAGTACTGCCAGCGCATCACGTCGGCGCCCATGCGCGCGAACGCGTCCTCGGCGTCGATCATGTTGCCCCACGAGCCGTGCATCTCCTTGCCGTGCTCGTCGAGCATCTTCTCGTAGCCGAGCACCTTCTTGAACGGCGCCTTGCCCGGTCAGCGCGACCGACATCAGGAGCTGCGAGTAGAACCAGAGCCGGATCTGCTCGCGCATCTCCGAGACCCAGTCGGCCGGGAACCACTGCTCCCACGTCGCGTTGTCGGGCAGGTCGGCGGTCGTCAGCCCCTTGGCGGCACCGGTCGCGTAGCCCTCCGGCACGTACTCCGGGTTCTGCCAGCCGAGCGTCGAGAACGGGACGATGCCGGCGTCGAGCCAGACGTCGCCGACCTCCTCGACCCGCGTGCACGGGCACGCCGCATTCGGCGCACGCGATCTGCACCGCGTCGATCCAGGGGCGACGGAGCTCCTCGAGCTGGTCGAGCCCGCCGAGCGCGCGCTCCTCGAGCTCGGCGCGCGAGCCGATCACGTTCAGGTGGCCGCACTCGCAGGGGTAGAACGGCAGCGGCAGCCCGTAGTACCGGCGCCGCGAGATGTTCCAGTCGCCCATGTTGCGCAGCCAGTCGTCCATGCGCTTGCCCATGTAGGCCGGCGTCCACTCCACCGTCCCGTTCGCGTCGAGCAGCGGCTGCCGCAGCTCGTCGACGGCGATGAACCAGTCGTCCGAGAGCCGGAAGATCAGCGGCGTGTGGCAGCGCCAGCAGAAGGGGTAGCTGTGCTCCGCGGTCTCGGCGCGCACGAGCAGCCCGCGATCGCCGAGGTCGCCGACGATCTGCTCGGCGGCCTCGCCGGTCGAGAGACCGTGCAGCCAGCCGTACTCGGGATAGAACCGGCCGCTCTCGTCGACCGGGGTGAGCACGTCGAGGTCGTGCACCTTCGACAGCTCGAAGTCCTCGCCACCGCAGCCCGGGGCGATGTGGACGATGCCGGTGCCGGTGTCGAGCGCGACGTCGTCCCACGGGATCACGCGATGCTCGACCTGCGAGCCCGGCTCGAGCGTGTCGAACGGCCCCGTGTAGCGCAGGCCGACCAGCTCGGATCCCTTCACGACCTGCGTGAAGGTCTCCTCGGGGAACAGCGCGCAGGCGACCCACTCGCCGTTCTCGAGCAGCCCGTAGTCGGCGCTCGGGATTGACGGCGGCCGCGACGTTCGCCGGCAGCGTCCACGGCGTCGTCGTCCAGACCACGATCCACTCGCTCTCGCGGTCGAGCAGCGGGAAGCGCACGTAGAGCGACGGGTCGCGCCGCTCCTCGTAGTGGCCGTGGAGCTCGTGGGCCGAGATCGACGTGCCGCAGCGCGGGCACCACTCGGTCGACCGGTGGCCCATGACGAGCCAGCCGCGGTCGTTGACGTGCTGGAGGAAGCGCCAGATGTACTCGATGTTCGTGTCCGAGAACGTGAAGTAGTCGTTGCCCCAGTCCATCCACTGGCCGAGCCGGATCGAGCCCTTCGTCAGCTCGGCCGACGATTGCGCGACGACGTCGCGGCACTTGCGGGCGAACTCGGCGAGGCCGTACTCCTCGATCTCGCGCTTCGAGTTGAGGCCGAGCTCCCGCTCGACGCCGACCTCGATCCAGAGTCCCTGGCAGTCGAAGCCGTTCTGGTAGCGCTGGTGGTAGCCGCGGAGGGCCTTGTAGCGCTGGAACGACGTCCTTGAGCGTGCGGCCCCAGGCCGTGTGGACGGCCAGGGACTTGTTCGCCGTGACCGGGCCGTCGAAGAAGCTGAAGCGCGGGCCGTCGGCGTTCTTCGCGCGCATCTTCGCGAACGTCGCCTCGCGCTCCCAGAGCGCGAGAATCTCCCGCTCGAGCGCGTCGTGGTCGGGTTTGTCCGGAAATGATGCGAACATCATGCAATTCTAGGGCGGTTCGGGAAGAGCAGACGCCTCCCGTCGTTGTAATCAGGTAGAACGACAGAGAACGCATATCGAAAGGACTCAATGTCAACCGCAGTCAAGAACGACACGTTCGAGCAGGAAGTGCTCCAGAGCGACGTCCCCGTGCTCGTCGATTTCTGGGCCGAGTGGTGTGGCCCGTGCCACGCCGTCGCCCCCGTCCTCGACCGCATCGTCGAGGAGCAGGCCGGTGGCCTCAAGCTCGTCAAGGTGAACATCGACGAGGAGCGCGAGCTGGCCGAGCGCTTCGGGATCGCCTCGATTCCCACGATGATCCTGTTCCGCGACGGTGAGCCGTCCGTCTCGGTCATCGGCGCGCAGCCGAAGGGCGCGATCGAGCGCACGCTGGGCCTCACCGCCGTCTAGAACGGCACCCGTTCTCCCTCCCCGACGAGCCGGCCGCAAGCCGGCTCGTCGCGTTTCCGGAGCGCGTCAGCCGCCGGCGGCGGCGACGAGCCCGTCGCAGGTGGTGCTCGACGAGGTCGCCGATGCGCTCGATCGTGAGATCGGGCACGGGGTAGCGCGCAACGTCGGCGACGTCGAGCGCGTAGTGGCCCTGGCGCGGCCAGACCGTCGTGACGCGGCTCCCCCACGCCGCCTTGACGGCGGCGAGGATCCGCACCTTGTCGTCGACGAGCACGTAGTGGTCGGCGGGCAGCCGCTCCGCGACGTCGTCGAGCTCGTGCTCCTTGTGGATGTAGATCAGCACCCGCCCGGCGACCGCGTCGTAGAGCCCGGCGCGCGAGATCTTGCGCGGCTGGAAGACGACGTCGCCGTCGCTGAGGATCGCCGTCGTGCCGATCGTCGCGCAGTGGTCGAGCGCGTCGAGCGAGCCGGGGAAGAGCCGGTTCGCGAACGGGTACGAGATGAGGAAGTGCGACACGGTGAGCATGCGCAGGTCGCGCGGGCGGGCGTCGCGATACCGCTGCAGGGCGCCGAGGTAGTCGGCGTAGCCGAGCTCGTTCCGGAGCTCCTCGAAGAGCTCCCAGTACTGGCGGCCGCAGTCCTCGCCGACCTCCGCATCGAGATGCCTGCGCAGGTCGGCGGAGACGCGATCGTTGTCGAGCAGCGTGTTGTCGACGTCGAAGAGGAAGACGACGTTCATGCGGCGCTACGGTACCCGGCATGAGCCCGCGACACGTACCGGCGTCGGTGACCGAGCTGCAGCGCATCGGGCTGTTCGGATCGCTGCCGGGAGAGACGATCGTCAAGCTCGCGGGCCGGATGGTGCGCGAGGAGTTTCCGGGCGGAACGCCGATCGTCGTCGAGGGCGACCTGACCGACCGCTTCTACGTCCTCATCTCGGGCCTTGCGGCCGTGACCCAGGAAGGGCGCGGCGCTCGCGCGATCCTCCGCCCGGGCGAGGCCTTCGGCGAGGTTGCGCCGTTGATGCGGATGGAGCGCACGGCGACCGTCACCGCGATGACGACGTGCGTGGTCGCGAGCTGCGACCGCGAGACGTTCGACGAGCTGCTGCGGCCGCTCTACGTCGTCGCGACTGAGCCTCGGCTCGGCACAACGGCATCCGAGAGCAGCGGCCAGGCCACCTTGGCCCAGTCGCCGAACCGCCGCGTCGTCAGCGCGGCGCAGGCGAGACCCTGCATCGGGATCGACCCAGAGGAACGTGCCGCTGCCGCCGAAGTGCCCGAACATCCGTGGCGAGGTGAGCGAGCCCGACCAGTGGCCCTCCTTCGCTCCCTTCAGCTCGACGCCGAGGCCCCAGTCGAGCGGGCTGAAGCGGCCGAAGTCGGGCAGGACACCGTCGAGCCCGGGAAACTGGACGGCGACCATCTCGTCGTGCGTCTCGGGCGCGACGAGGCGCGGCTCGAGCAGCTCGCGTCCGAGCGCGAGCACGTCGTCGAGGGACGCGTGCATGCCGCTGCCGGCGTGTCCGGACGGGTCGAGCGCGAGCCCGAGCGGCTCGCAGACGGCGGCGCGCACGTAGTCCGCGAACGGCATCTCCGCCCGCGCCGCGACGTGCTCGCCGAGCACCGCGAAGCCCTCGTTGGAGTAGATCCGGCGGCGGCCCGGAGGCGCGATCGGCGCCGCGCCCTCGAAGGGCAAGCCCGACGCGTGCGCGAGCAGGTGCCGGACGGTCGAGCCGGGCGGACCGGCGGGCTCGTCGAGGTCGACGACGCCTTCCTCGGCGGCAACGAGCGTCGCGAGGGCGCTGACGGGCTTCGAGACGGACGCGAGCGGAACGGCGCGGCGCGTGTCGCCGCGCGTCGCGATCGTGCCGTCCGCGCGGGTGACGCCGGCCGCGGCGAACGGGACGTCCCAGCCGTCGATCAGGTGCAAAGCCTCCATCGCGCGGCGATACTACCCGGGCATGGAACGCCGCCTCATCTCCGGCCATTCGCCGTTCGAAGCCGTCGCCGGCTTCTCGCGGGCGGTCGTCGTGGGCTCGACGGTGCACGTCGCGGGCACCGCACCGATCCCGGCCGACGGCTCGCCGACGCCCGAGAGCGCGTACGAGCAGGCGCGGCTCTGCCTCGACGATCATCGCCGAGGCGCTCGAGCGCGCCGGCTCGTCGGTCGACGACGTCGTGCGCACGCGGATGTTCGTCACCGATCGCGCGCACTGGCCCGACGTGTCGCGCGCCCACGGCGAGGTCTTCGGCGAGACGCGGCCCGCCGCGACCTGCGTCGTCACGTCGTTGCTCGATCCCTCCTGGAAGGTCGAGATCGAGGCGGAGGCGGTGATCGCATCGGCAAGCAGGTGATCCCGGCCGACATCACGGGCAAGGGCAGCTCGGGCTCGCCCGGCGCCGGTGCGAGCGTGCTCGACCACCGGTTCGGGAAGAGCGATCCGTACACGCTCGGCGTCGAGGAGGAGTACCAGCTGCTCGACGCCACCTCGTTCGACCTCGTCCAGCACATCGACACGGTTCTCGCCGCGATCGAGGGTCACGAGCTCGAGCCGCAGATCAACACCGAGCTGATGCAGTCGGTGCTCGAGATCGCGACCCCCGTGTGCCACACCCCGGCCGACGTGATGCGCGAGCTCGTCAAGCTGCGCGGCTACGTGTGCGGGGTCGCGCGCGACAAGGGGCTCCGCGTCGGCTCGGCCGGCACGCACCCGTTCAGCCTCTTCGAGCGGCAGCGCATCACGGCGAAAGACCGCTACCGCCAGCTCGTCGACCAGCTGCAGTACATCGCGCGACGCGAGCTCATCTTCGGGATGCACATCCACGTCGCGATCGACGGCCCCGAGAAGGCGATCAAGGTGATGAGCGGCCTCCTCCCGCAGCTCGCGCCGCTGCTCGCGCTCTCGGCGAGCTCGCCGTTCTGGCGCGGCGAGCCGACCGGTCTGATGTCGAGCCGCCAGATGGTGTTCTCGTCATTCCCGCGCTCGGGGCCGCCGCCGCGGTTCCGCGACTACGAGGACTACGCCGAGGTGGTCGGGCAGCTCGAGCGCACCGGCTGCATCGCCGACTACACGCACATCTGGTGGGACATCCGCCCCCACCCGCGGCTCGGCACGCTCGAGATCCGGATCTGCGACGCAGTGACCCGCATCGAGGACGCCGTCGCGATCACCGCCTACTGCCAGGCGCTCGTGAAGCAGCTCTCGGAGCGCTTCGACGCCGGCGAGGAGCTGCCCGCCTACCACCGGATCCTGACGACCGAGAACAAGTGGCTGGCGGCGCGCTACGGCCTCGAGGCGCCGGTGATGGATCTCGCCACCGGCCGCCGCAACCGGATCCCGATCGCCAAGCTCGTGCGGCGCACGCTGAAGGAGATCGAGCCGCACGCGCGCGAGCTCGGCTCCGAGCGGGAGCTCGAGGGGATCACCGAGCTGCTCGCGCGCGGCAACAGCGCCGACCGGCAGCTGCGGATCTTCAACGCGAACCACGACATCACCGAGGTCGTCGAGGAGATCGCGATCGCGACCGAGCTGCTGCCGGTCGAGGCGTAGCCCTACCGTCCACCCGCCGGCGGGTGGACGCTCTTCACCGAGCGGCTTGTCAGGTCGATCGTGGCAAGCGTGCCGACGCCGGGCTGGCGCAAGCACGAGCTAGCGCCCATCGGCGCTCGACCTGCAGCCTGACCGTCCCGATCCGATTCCCGACCTTCGTCCACGGAAGGTCGAGGCAGAGCGCCTCGCGACGCTTCGTGTCGAGCGCGTGGACGAACGCCGTGCCGTCGGGCTTCGCGTAGAGCGTGTACGCCCACGCGCGGCCGGGGCCCCAGGCGCGCGTCATCGGCGAGCCGCGCATCTCCTCGTCCGGCTCGCGCTTGTCGACGATCGGCGCCGCGGCGACGCGTCCGGTGACCGTGTCGATGGCGCGAACGGTGTAGTGCGAGAGGTCGGCGTACTGGACGGCGTAGATCGTCGAGCCGTCGGGTGAGATCGCGTCGAACACCCAATGGCCTGACAGCTCGATCCGGCGCTGAACGCCAAGCGAGTTCGCCCGCAGGACGACGAAGGTCGTCTTGAGCTCCGAGCGGCGCGGCTCGTGATCGAGGCGAGGACGAGCTTCTGGCCGTTGGCCGAGATGCCGTCGGTCGTCCCGTCCCACGTGACCTGGGGGATCCCGAGCGAGCCCGCTCACCGTGGCGAACCGGAGCACGCGCCCGTCGCCGGTGCGCACGCCGGCAACCGTCGTCGTGCCGCGGCCGGGAAGGGCGACGTAGCGGATACCGCCGCTCGCGCCGACGACGCCGTCCCAGCCGAGCAGCGGATCGGGCGACGGACCGCCCTTACCCGCCGTTCCGGGCGCAACGACGAGCAATCCGGCCGCCAGGGCCGCTGCTGCACAGATCAGGATCCTCATCTTCCGACCTCCTTGGATGTCGATGTTCGTTGACACACGGCCTCAGCCGGCCTCGACGATGCACGCGTCATGGGCGGAGCGGGCGACGCGGCGGACGTGACGAACCATGCCGGACGGCGAGAGCAGGCACACGGTGCCGCGGTCGAGCGACGGCGTCACACCGACCGGGCTGCCGAAGGTCTCGTTCGGCCCGCTGAACGAGATGTTGTACGACCCGACGGGCACCGTCACGTCGCGGCGCACGACGCTGCCGTCGAGGCGATGCACACGCACGGATCCGTCGTCGCCACTCGCCACATAGGCGCGGGACCCGAGGAACGCGACGTGTTGCGGCGCCGTGCCGGCGGGCAGCCGCCGTAGCGGGTGGCGCGCGTTGCGCGCGTAGACGGCGATCTCGGAAGCGGTGCCGGACGTCACCCAGACGTGCTCGCCGCCCGGCGCCCAGACGACATCGTGGGCGAGAAACGGCGGCTGGATCGTCCGCACGAGCCGCGGGCTTCGGGCGGCAGACACATCGATGACGGCGACGTGCGTGGCCTTCGTGCCGAGCGCGACCCACAGGCGCAGCCCGTCGGCGCTCAACGAGAGGTGGCGCGCCGGCCCGGGGACGTGGACCCGTCCGACGATCCGGAGCCGGACGAGATCGATCACCGCCACCGCGCCGCGCTTCGACTCGCTCACGTAGGCGAGCTTCTCCGTCGGGTGCATCGCCGTGTAGCGGGGCTCGCCGAGGCCGGCCACCTGACCCGACGACCGTGAGCGTGGCGGCGTCGAGGATGGAGACCCGGCCGTGCGCCGTGTGCGCGACGACCGCCTGGCCGAAGCCGCTGCTCTCGATGCTGCGCGGCCCCGGAGATACCGGAATCCGTTTCACGACCCGGCCCGAGCCCGTGTCGACCGCTACGAGGTGGGACTCGAGGTCGGCCGTCACGAGCGCGACGACCCCACCGCCCGCCATCGCAGCGAGGAGCCGCTCCGGAGCTGCCGCTGCGACGAGCGGTGCCGCAGCTGCGACGAGGAAGTCACGACGCTTCATGCACCTGACTACGGCCACTGTCCTCCGAGAGGTCCGTGGACCTCAGAGCGGGCTCGTTCCGTATCTCAGGGCATGGACCTCCGGGGGCCGATCCGTCGTACAGTCGATAGGGAATGGCAACGCGATGGCGAGATGAGCGGGCGCTCGTGCGCGGCGCGCAGGGCGGGTCCGACGCTGCTCTCGGCGAGCTGTTCCGGCTGCACTGGAAGCGCGCACACCAGGCCGCGTATCTCGTCGTCCACGATGCAGCGGCTGCCGAGGACATCGCGCAGGAGGCGTTCCTTGCCGCGATCCGCAACCTCGACCGCTTCGATCGCCGCCGGCCGTTCGCTCCGTGGCTGCACCGCATCGTCGTCAACCGGGCCATCGACCACGCCCGCGCCCGAGCCCTGCGCGCCGAGACCGACCTCAGTCCGGCGCTCGCTGCACCGGCAGCCGCACCCGAGGCTCCGGAGGAGTCGCTGCTCGCGGAGATCGGCCGCCTGCCGCCGGATCAGCGCGCCGTGATCGTCCTTCGCTACCTGCTCGAGTACACGCCGGGAGAGATCGCGACGATGCTGAACGTCCCCCGCGGGACGGTCAACTCACGGTTGCGGCGCGGCCTCGACGAGATGCAGGCGGTGCATCGTGAAGCCTGACCTTCACAGCATCGAGGTCCCCGGCGCTGCCGAGGCGGAGGAGCGCGCGGGGCGCGTCGTCGCGGCCGCGTTCGCGGAGACGCTCCCACGGCGCCGCACGCGACGAGTCGGCAGGCCCTATCGCAGCGGTCGCGGTGGCCGTCGTGCTCATCGCCGCGGTACTCAGCCCTCCGGGCCGCGCGTTCGTCGACCACGTGCGCCGCGCGGTCGGGATCGACCACGCCCGCTCCGCCCTCTTCACGCTGCCGGCCCCCGGCCGGCTGCTGGTCACGGCAGACGGCGACGCGTGGGTCGCGTCTGCAGACGGCTCACGTCGCCTCCTCGGCTCCTACGCCGACGCCTCGTGGTCGCCGCTCGGCCGCTACGTCGTCGCCACGCGCCCGAACGAGCTGGTCACGCTCGACACCGAGGGAACGGTTCGCTGGACGTTGGCGCGACCCGCCGTCCGGTTCCCGCGCTGGACCGGAAGCGCCACCAACACGCGCATCGCCTACCTCAGCGGCGACCGCGTCCACGTCGTTGCGGGCGACGGCACCGGCGACTTCGTGGCGGGCGACGCACCCGCCGCCGCCGTTCCACCCGCGTGGAGCTCGCACCTCGGGTTCGTCCTCGCCTACGCCGGAACGGACGGGCGCGTCCACTCTCTCCTCACGGCGAAAGGCGGCTCGCTCTGGAACGCGACCCCGCCCGGCCCACCGCAGTCGCTCGAGTGGTCGAGCGACGGCCGCCGGCTGCTCGTTCTCTCACCGGGCAGGGTCTCGATCCTCGACGGCGGGAGCGGGCGGCTGATCGGCGGCGAGGCCGCACCTGACGTCGTCGCCGTGGCGTATCGCCCGGGCACGACCACGTATGCCGAGCTCCACCGCTCGGCCACGGGAAGCCGTGTCACGCTCGGCGCGCGCACGCTGTTCAGCTTCGGGGGCGAGCTCCGCGGCCTCACCTGGTCGCCGGACGGGCGCTGGCTCCTCGTCGGCTCACCGGCGTCCGACCAGTGGGTGTTCATCCGCGCCGACGGAGGCAAGATCGTCGCCGTGTCGAACATCTCGGCCCAGTTCCACTCGCCGGCGTTCCCCGAGGTCGAGGGCTGGTGCTGCACGCGACGACCTAGGATCGAGCCATGCTCGAGCCCGGCGACCCGATCCCCCAGGCGCGTGTCTGGACGGCCCCACGCGAAGACCCGCTGGATCTCGCGGCCGCACTCGCGGGCGACGGGCCGGCGCTGCTCTGCTTCTACGTCTTCGACTGGTCGCCGGGATGAACGAACGAGATGCTGCTCCTGCGTGACAGGGGCGCCGATCTCGCAGCCGCAGGCATCCGTCCCTTCGGGATCTCGCGCGACTCGCCGTGGTCGCACGCGTCCTGGGCGATGACCCTGGGGGTCGACAACGTGCCGCTGCTCTCCGACTGGAACGGCGAGGCGACGCGAGGATTCGGCGTGCAGTTCGAGCTCCAGGGCATGGCGGATGTCTCCGCGCGCAGCGCGTTCCTGATCGAGGGCGATACGGTCAGGGCCTCGTGGATGCTCGGGAGAGAGATGCCGGACGTGGACGCCGTGATCGCAGCGGCTTCGTTGCTCTCGCCCTAGTCCTCTACGCCGCGTGCGCGCTCTGGGCGACCTGGCCCGCCGTGCAGCACATCGACGGCCGGTACCTGGCCCGGCCCGCTGCGGGTGACGGAGAGGCAGCGGCCGGCGATCACCTCCAGCTCGGCTGGGCGTTCTGGCTGCCCGGGCACCAGCTCGAGCACGGCGCCGCTCCGTGGGCCGACCCGTACACGTTCCGACCGGAGGCGGCAGCGTCTCCGAACCTGCAGGGGTGGCTGCTCGGGATCCCGTTCTGGCCGCTGCGGGCGCTGCTCGGGAACATCTGGGCCTACAACCTGATCGTCCTTCTCTCGATCGTCGCCGCCGGTGCGCTGACGTGCTGGTGGCTGCGCGCGCTCGGCCTCGTCCGCAGCGCCGCGCTCGTCGGCGGACTCGTCTTCGCACTGGCGCCGTACCGGCTCGGCCAGTCGACCGGCCATCTGCTCGGCCTGATCGCGTTTCTGCTCCCGGCCGTGCTGCTGGCCCTCGAGCGGCGCCGGTTCGTCTGGGCCGCAGTCGCGCTCACGGCGATCCCGCTCTGCGGCCAGATCCACCTCGCGATGGGGGCGGTCGTGCTCGCGCTCGGCTACACCTGGGCTCGGGTGGCACGCGCCGACTGGTGGAAGGCTGCCGCGGGAGCGATCGTCGCGTCGGTGGCGGCGGTCACCGTGCAGCAGGTCGTCGTCGCCGGCTCGATCGCGAGCGGCGGCCGCTCGTTCGGCCAGGTGCGGCACTACTCGGCCGAGCTCTCCGACCTCTTCACGCGCGGGGTCGGCGCAGGCATCGAGGAGTACGTGTTCCTCGGCTGGCTGACCCCGATTCTCGCCCTCGTCGGCCTGTGGGCGATCCGGCGCCGGCGCGGGCTCGCTCTCTGCCTCGGGCTCGCCGCCGTCGTGCCGTGCATCCTGGCGCTCGGCGCGAGCCTGCCGCTCTACGAGCCGCTCTGGAAGGCTCTGCCGCCGCTCCGCTTCGCACGCGTGCCCGAGCGCCTGATGCCGATCGCCTGCCTGGCGATCGCCGCGCTCGTCGCCCACGCCGTTGCCTTTGTGTTGAATCAACACAAAGTCAAGGCGTCCGGGCCGGCCGTGGCTACAGGGGTCGTGGCGGTGGTGCTCGTGCTGCTCGCCGCGACGTTCGCGTGCCGGTGTTCGGTGCGGTCGCGGCCGACCGTCCGAACATGGCCTACGCGGCGATACGGGGCGACGGTCGCATGCTCGAGCTGCCGGTGTTCCGGCCCGACATCCACTTCGGCTCCGTCGCGATGGCCTACGCGAGGCAGTCGCCGCGCGAGCGGCCGCTCGGCTACTCGACGACGGCGCCGCCGGCAGCCGACCGGCTCGCGCGGCGTCTCCGGCCGCTCTCCTGCGGCCGCGGCACGATCCCGGCCGAGCTCGGAGTCCGGTTCGTCGTCGTCCACCGCGGCCTCTACGAGCAGAGCGGCTTCTTCGCCGCCGACTGCGCCGACCGGGCGGAGGCGGCGTTGCGCCGGGCCGGCTGGCGGCTGCTCGCCCGCGACGGCGCGATCTCGAGCTGGCAGCGGCCCTAGGACGCACGCCGGTCGGGTACGGTCAACCGACCATGGCGCCCGAGACCGACTACCTGGAGGCTGTGCTCAACGCGAACGTCTACGACGTCGCGATCGAGACGCCGCTGCAGGAGGCGCCGCTGCTCGTCACAGCGCCTCGGCAACCGGCTCTTCCTCAAGCGCGAGGACCTGCAGCCCGTCTTCTCGTTCAAGCTGCGCGGCGCCTACAACAAGATGTCGCGCCTGACCGCGGCCGAGCTGCGGCGCGGAGTCGTCGCCGCGTCTGCCGGCAACCATGCGCAGGGCGTCGCGCTTGCGGCGGAGCGCCTCGGCACCTCGGCGACGATCGTGATGCCGGTGACGACGCCGCAGATCAAGATCGACTCGGTCGCCGCGCTCGGCGCGTCGGTCGTGCTCGAGGGCGACTCCTACGACGACGCCTACGCCGAGGCGATGCGGATCGCGCGGCGGCGCAAGCTCGTGTTCATCCACCCCTACGACGACGTCGACGTGATCGCCGGCCAGGGCACGGTCGCGATGGAGATCCTGCGCGACCTCCGCGAGCCGATCGACACGATCTTCGTCGCCGTCGGCGGCGGCGGGCTGATCGGCGGCATCGCCGCCTACGTCAAGCGCCTCCGTCCGGAGATTCGCATCGTCGGCGTCGAGCCGGCCGACGCCAACGCGATGGAGCGGTCGCTACGGGCCGGGCGCCGGATCACGCTCCCGCACGTCGGGCTCTTCGCCGACGGCGTCGCCGTCAAGCAGGTCGGCGTCGAGCCGTTCCGCCTCGCCCGCAAGTACGTCGACGACATGATCCTCGTCGACACCGACGAGCTCTGCGCCGCGATGAAGGACGTCTTCGAGGACACGCGCGCGATCGTCGAGCCGTCTGCGGCACTCGGGGTCGCAGGCGCCAAGCGCTACGTCGAGCAGGAGGGCGTCTCCGGGTTGAACCTCGTCACCGTCCTCTGCGGCGCGAACATGAACTTCGACCGGCTGCGCTTCGTCGCCGAGCGGGCCGACCTCGGCGAGGCACGCGAGGCGGTGTTCGCCGCGACGATCCCCGAGCGGCCGGGAAGCTTCAAGGAGTTCTGCCGCCTCCTCGGGCGCAGCAACATCACCGAGTTCAACTACCGCTTCGGCGACCCGGCCGAGGCGCACGTCTTCGTCGGCCTGAGCGTGCGCGATCGCGCCGAGAAGGACAAGCTGCTGCGCTCGATCGACAGGGCGGGCATCAAGACGCTCGACCTGACCGACAACGAGCTCGCCAAGCTGCACGTCCGCCACCTCGTCGGCGGCCCGGCGAACGCGCCGAACGAGATCCTCTACCGGTTCGAGTTCCCCGAGCGGCCGGGTGCGCTGATGCGCTTCCTCGACGCGATGAGCGAGGACTGGAACATCAGCCTCTTCCACTACCGCAACCACGGCGCCGACTACGGCCGCATCCTCGCCGGCATCCAGGTGCCGCCGAAGGAACGCCGCACGTTCCGGGACTCGCTACGCAAGCTCGGCTACCCGGCCGTCGAGGAGACCGGGAACCCGGCAGCAGCGCTCTTCCTCGGCGCCTAGAGCGTTTCTCGAACCGGTCGGTTTCACGACCAGGCAACGCGGGAAACATGGGTCGGACGCCATCCGGTGTCCATCCCCAAAACGCGAAGAGAGGAACCCATGTCGCTTCTCTGGATCATCCTGATCGTCCTGCTCGTCCTGCTTCTGCTCGGCGGCTTCGGCTACTCGCGCCGGTAACACCAGTGGGCCTCGACGCTCGGCGAGAGGGTGCGAACCGCTCCCTCTATCGCACCCTCTCGTTGAGCCATGTGTCGACCTGCTCCGCACAGAGGCGACCCTCGTTGATCGCCCACACCACGAGCGACTGACCGCGGCGCGCATCGCCGGCGGCGAAGACGCCGTCCACCGAGGTCGCGTAGCCCGGAGCCGCAGCATTGCCGCGACCGTCGCGCTCGACGCCGAGCTGCTCGAGGAGCAGCGGCTCCGGGTGGAGGAACCCCATCGCGAGCAGGACGAGCTCGGCCGGGTGTGACTCCTCTGTCCCCGGCAGCGGCGCGAACGGCGGCGCGCCGTCGTTCTGGGCCCAGTGGATGTGCTCGACGGAGCCGTTCGACCCGGAGAGGTGCGTCGTCGAGATCGCGAAGTCGCGATCGCCGCCCTCCTTCAGCGCATACGAGGTGCGGAGCTTCAGCGGCCACTGGGGCCACGGCGTGAGGTCGTCTGGACGGCTCACCGGCGGCTCGCCGAGGAGCTCGATCTGGGTCACCGAGGCTGCCTTCTCGCGATGTGCGTTCGCGACGCAGTCTGCTCCCGTATCGCCGCCGCCGATCACGATCACGTGCTTGCCGGCCGCCGTGATCGGGCCATCGAGCGATGGCGCCAGCTCGCCGGCGGTGCCGACCTCCGCCGCGATCGCGCGGGCGCGGTCGTAGAGATAGTCCATCGCGAAGTGAATGCCGTCGAGCTCGCGCCCCGGAACCGGCAGGTCGCGCGGCACCCGCGACCCGGTCGCGACGACAACCGCGTCGTAGGTGGCGCGGAGCTCATCGGCGCTGATGTCGACTCCGACGTCGACGCCGTAACGGAGCTCCACGCCTTCGGCGGCGAGCTGGTCGAGGCGCCGCTCGACGATCCGCTTCTCGATCTTGAACTCCGGCACGCCGAACCGGACGAGACCGCCACCCGATTCGTCGCGCTCGAACACGGTCACCGAATGGCCAACGCGGGCGAGCTGCTGCGCGCAGGCGAGGCCGGCGGGACCTGAGCCGATCACGGCCACCGTCCGGCCGGTGCTCGCTGGCGGCCGGGCGCGGCACGATCCAGCCCTCGTCCCAGGCGCGGTCGACGATCGAGAGCTCGATCTGCTTGATCGTGACCGCATCGCCCTCGCGGATCTCGAGCACGCAGGCGGCCTCGCATGGCGCAGGGCAGAGCCGCCCCGTGAACTCGGGGAAGTTGTTCGTCCGGTGCAGCTGGTCGATCGCCTCGCGCCAGCGGTCGCGATAGACGAGATCGTTCCAGTCCGGGATCAGGTTCCCGAGCGGGCAGCCGTGGTGACAGAACGGCACGCCGCACTCCATGCACCGGGCGCCCTGGTTGCGCAGCTCGAGCAGGGGCAGCGGCCGCACGAACTCCCGCATGTCGTGGACGCGCTCCTTGGGGTCGCGCTCGAGCGACTCCGCCCGTGCGATCTTGAGAAAGGCACCGAGCTGGCCCATCAGCGCGCGCCCTCCTCGGTCTCGGCCGTGAAGAAGCCGCCACCGCCGGTCGAGACGGGATGGTCGTCGCGCTCGATCTCGAGGTCGGCCAGCGCCCGCTTGTAGTCGTGCGGCATCACCTTGACGAAGCGGGTCGAGATCGCATGGGTATTGGCGAGGATCCCCGCGGCGACCGTCGAGCCCGTGCGCGCGAGGTGCTCTGTGACGAGCATCTCGATCGTCGCCGCGTCGCTCTTCTCGATCGGATCGAGCCCGACGAGCTCCCGGTTGCACCGCGTTGCGAAGGTGCTGTCGTCGTCGAGGACGTAGGCGATGCCGCCGCTCATCCCGGCGGCGAAGTTGCGTCCCGTCCTGCCGAGCACGACGACGATGCCGCCGGTCATGTACTCGCAGCCGTGGTCGCCGACTCCCTCGACGACGGCCGAGGCACCCGAGTTGCGCACCGCGAAGCGCTCGCCGGCGAGCCCGCGGAAGTACGCGTGGCCGGCCGTCGCTCCGTACAGCACCGTGTTGCCGATCACGACGCTCTCCTCGGGCGTGAAGCCGGCGTCGTCGGGCGGGCGCACGCTGAGCGTGCCGCCGGAGAGCCCCTTGCCGACGTAGTCGTTGGCGTCGCCGACGAGCGAGAGCTCGACACCGGGCGCGAGCCAGGCCCCGAACGACTGGCCCGCCGACCCCGTCAGCGAGACGCGGATCGTGCCGTCCGGCAGCCCGGGGCGGCCGTGGGCGACCGTGACGTGGTGCGAGAGCAGCCCGCCGACGGTGCGGTTCACGTTCCGGATCGGGAACGACATCTCGACGCGCTCGCCGCGCTCGAGCGCGGGCGCGGCCTTCTCGATCAGCTGCCAGTCGAGTGCATCGGTGAGCGGTGAGTCCTGGGCGCGCGTCCGGCGCACGGGCGTGCCCTCGGGGGCATCGGCGAAGGCGAGGAGGGCGCTGAGGTCGATCCCGCGCTCCTGCCACTGCTCGATCGCCTCGTCGGCCTCGAGCAGGTCGACCCGGCCGACGAGATCCTCGTAGCGACGCACGCCGAGCCGCGCCATGATCTGACGCGCCTCCTCGGCGACGTAGAAGAGGAAGTTGACGACGTGCTCGGGCTGGCCGGTGAACCGCTTGCGCAGCTCCGGATCCTGGGTCGCGATGCCGACCGGGCAGGTGTTGAGATGGCAGGCGCGCATCATCACGCAGCCCGTCGCGATCAGGGCCGAGGTGGCGAAGCCGACCTCGTCGGCACCGAGCAGGGCAGCGACGACGACGTCGCGCCCCGTCTTGATCTGGCCGTCCGTCTGCACCCAGATGCGCGAGCGGAGATCGTTGCGCACGAGCGTCTGCTGCGTCTCGGCGAGGCCGATCTCCCACGGGATGCCGGCGAACAGGATCGACGAGAGCGGCGAGGCGCCGGTGCCGCCGTCGTGACCGGAGATCAGCACGTGGTCGGCGTTCGCCTTCGCGACGCCGGCGGCGACGGTGCCGACCCCCACCTCGGCCACGAGCTTCACCGAGACCCGCGCCTTCGGGTTCGCGCAGCGGAGGTCGTAGATCAGCTGCTTCAGATCCTCGATCGAGTAGATGTCGTGGTGCGGCGGCGGCGAGATGAGGCCGACGCCCGGCGTCGTCAGGCGCACGCTCGCGATGTAGCGGTCGACCTTGTGCCCGGGCAGCTGGCCGCCCTCGCCGGGCTTCGCGCCCTGCGCCATCTTGATCTGGAGCTCGTCGGCGTTCGTGAGGTAGTCGATCGTGACGCCGAAGCGGCCCGACGCCACCTGCTTGATCGCCGACCGCCGCAGGTCGCCGTTCTCGTCGGGCGTGAACCGGACCGGGTCCTCCCCGCCCTCACCGGTGTTGGAGCGGCCGCCGATGCGGTTCATCGCAATCGCGAGCGTCTCGTGCGCCTCGCGCGAGATCGAGCCGAGCGACATGGCGCCGGTCGAGAAGCGCTTCACGATCTCGCTCGCGGGCTGGACCTCCTCGAGCGGGATGCCGCCGTCCGCGTCCTCGCGGAACTTGAGCAGCCCGCGGAGCGTGTAGCGCCGCACGGCGTCCTCGTTCACGGCCTTCGCGTAGGCCTCGTACGTCTCCCACTTCTCGTTGCGGACGGCGTCCTGGAGCAGCGCGATCGTGTCGGGGTTCCACTGGTGGTGCTCGCCGTCGCGGCGCCAGGCGTAGAGCCCGATCACGGGCAGCAGCGTGTCGCCGTCGCCCGGGTAGGCGCGCGCGTGGCGCGCCAGCATGTCGCGCGCGAAGCTCTCGGTGCCGACGCCGCCGATGCGCGACGCGGTGCCGGTGAAGTAGCTGCTCGACGAACTCGGGTGCAAGGCCGATCGCCTCGAAGATCTGGGCGCCGCAGTACGACGGGATCGTCGAGATCCCCATCTTCGACAGCGTCTTGAGGAGGCCCTTGCCGAGCCCCTTGACCGCCCGCGCCTGCGCCTGGTCCTTCGTCATGTCCTCGGGCAGCCAGCCGAGCTCGACCAGCTCGGCCAGGGTCTCGAGCATCAGGTACGGGTTCACGGCCGCGGCGCCGTAGCCGATCAGCGTTGCGACGCTGTGGACGCTGCGCGCCTCCCCGGACTCGACGACGAGGCCGGCCTGCAGGCGCGTGCCCTCGCGCACGAGGTGGTGGTGCACCGCTGCCGTCGCGAGGAGCGACGGCACGGCAGCCCGCTCGGGGCCGACGGCGCGGTCGGAGAGGATCAGGATGTTGGTGCCGGCCGCGAGCGCCTCGTCGGCCTGGCGGCAGAGACGGTCGAGCGCGACGTCCATCCCGGCCGGGCCTTCTGCGACGGGCCACGTCATGTCGAGCGTGCGGGCCTTGAAGATCGCCGAGTGCACCTGGCGCAGCTGCTCGAGCTCGGAGTCGAGCAGGATCGGCGTCTGCAGCACGAGCTGGCGGGCGTGCTCGGGCGTCTCGTCGAACAGGTTCTTCTCGGAGCCGATGCTCGCCTGCAGGCTCATCACGATCGCCTCGCGGATGGAGTCGATCGGCGGGTTCGTCACCTGCGCGAACAGCTGCTTGAAGTAGGAGTAGATGAGCCGATGGCGATCGGAGAGCACGGCGAGGGGCGTGTCGTTGCCCATCGAGCTGACCGCCTCCTCGGCGTTGCGGGCGAGCGGTGCCAGGATGACCTTCATGTCCTCGAGCGAGTAGCCAAAGGCGATCTGACGCTGACGCAGCGACTCGGTCGGCATCGCGTGCGGCATCCGCGGCGGCAGGTCGGCAAGCCGCACCACCTCGCGGTCGAACCACTCGCCGTACGGCTGCTGGGTGGCGATGCCGCGCTTGACCTCGTCGTCGGGAACGATCCGTCCCTGCTCGAGATCGACGAGGAAGAGCTTGCCCGGCTGGAGCCGTGCCCTTGCGGAGGATGTTCGCCGCCGGGATGTCGAGCACGCCGGCCTCGGAGGCGAGCACGACCCAGCCGTCGCGCGTCTCGAGCCAGCGACCGGGCCGGAGGCCGTTGCGGTCGAGCGTCGAGCCGATCACGCGACCGTCGGTGAACGACACCGCCGCCGGCCCGTCCCAGGCCTCGAGCAGGCACTGGTGGTAGGCGTAGAACCCGAGCAGCTCGGGCGGCAGATCGGTGCGCCCTGCCGTTGCCTCGGGGATCATCATCATCATCGCGTGTGGCAGCGAGCGGCCGCCGAGCACGAGCAGCTCGAGCACGTTGTCGAAGACCGCCGAGTCCGAGCCGCCCTCCTGGACGAGCGGCAGCACCTTGTGGAGGTCGTCGCCGAAGAGCTCCGATGCGAGCTGCGATTCCCGCGCGCGCATCCAGTTGATGTTGCCGCGCACCGTGTTGATCTCGCCGTTGTGGGCGATCATCCGATACGGGTGGGCGAGCGCCCAGCTCGGGAACGTGTTGGTCGAGAACCGCGAGTGGACGAGCGCGAGCGCCGACGCCGTTCGCTCGTCCTGGAGATCCGGGTAGTAGCCGCGGAGCTGCGGCGCGGTCAGCATCCCCTTGTAGACGATCGTGCGGGACGAGAGGCTCGGGATGATCGCGTCGGGGCCGCCCTCGAGCTCGAACCGCCGGCGGACGACGTACAGCTTGCGCTCGAACGCATCCTGGTCGGCGAGCGTCGTCGGCGGCTCTGACGAAGAGCTGCCGGACGAGCGGCGCAGACGCAGACGCGGTGCGACCGGCGAACTCCGGGTCGACCGGGACGTCGCGCCAGCAGACGGCCGTCTGGCCCTCCGTCCTCGACGATCGTCTCGAGCAGCTGCTCGAGCTCGTGCCGGCGCTCGTCTGCGTGGGGGAAGAAGCACATCGCAACGCCGTAGCGTCCCGCCGCCGGCAGCTCCTCCGAGACGACTCCGCGGAAGAATGCGTCGGGGATCTGGAGCAGGATCCCGGCACCGTCGCCCGTGCTGGGATCGGCCCCAGCGGCGCCGCGATGCTCGAGATTGGCGAGCGCCTCGAGCGCCCTCCGCACGGTCTCGTGCAGGGGCTGCGCGTCGAGTCGCGCGACGAACGCGACGCCACACGAATCGTGCTCGTACTCGGCGCGGTAGAGGCCCTGCTCGGACGAGCGCACGCTGCTCATCGCGTCATCCCCGTCAAGGGGTGGAGGATCGCCGGCCTCGAAAACCGTGGGTCCACGCACACGATCTCTCCTCGGCTAGCGGTGTCGAGTGCGGGCGCGGGTGCGATGCATCCCTTCAAAGACTAAAGGAATGCGGCGCAGAGCGGCGCAGACGCCCCGCGAATGCGCCTGGATAACCCAAATTTCCGCACAATCTGGATGCCTTTCGCCAGTACCATGGCTGCCGTGAATGCGTCCACTCTGGCCGAGCCGGCGCGGCCGACGCTGCGGATTCGCGGGACGGCGTACCCGGTCCTGTTGCCGACGGTTCGCGACCCCCGCCTGCATCTCGCGGCCGTCATCATCTCGCTCCAGGTCCTCGGCCAGACGGCGTTCGACTTCCAGCTCTCGATCGCGCAGATCCTCGTCTCGCTCGTCACCTGCGCGGTGATCGAGTTCGCGATCACGTTCCGCCGCCAGCGCGTGATCATGTGGCCCGCGAGCGCGCTCCTGACCGGCAACGGGGTCGCCTTCATCCTGCGCGTTCCCGGCACGGAGCACGGCGACTGGTGGAGCATGAACGGCTGGTGGATCTTCGCCGGCGCGGCTGCGGTGTCGATCCTCTCGAAGCACGTGATCACGTGGCGCGGGCATCACTTCTTCAACCCGTCGAACTTCGGCCTCGTCCTCACCTTCGTGCTGCTCGGCGCCGACCCGGGCCGACCCGCTCGCCTTCTGGTGGGGGCCGATGTCGCCGTGGCTCGCGCTCGCGCTCGTGATCATCCTCGTCGGCGCCTTCGCGATCCTCTCGCGGCTGCATCTGCTGGCGATCGCGGTGACGTTCTGGGTCGCGTTCGCGATCGGCATTGCGGTGATCGCCGCGGCGGGCCACCAGATGACGGCGCGCTGGCACCTCGGCCCGATCACCGGCTTCGAGTTCTGGCGGGTGGTCGTGCTCTCGCCCGAGGTGATGGTCTTCCTCTTCTTCATGATCACCGACCCGAAGACGACGCCGAAGAGCCGGGTCGGGCCGCTACGTCTACGCGCTCAGCGTGGCCCTGATCGCGGTGCTGCTGATCGCACCGCAGGTGACGGAGTTCTGGACGAAGGTCGCCCTGCTTGCGGCGCTGTGGATCGTCTGCGCCGCGCGGCCGCTCGTCGATGTTCTGGCGCCACGCCTCCAGCCCGTGTTCATGCGGCCGAGCCGCTACCGGCTCGGTGCCGCCGCGCTCACCGGCGCGGCGGTGTTCGCCGGCGTGCTCGTGCTCGCCGGCCTTCCCGCGCGCCCCGAGGCGGCCCTGGCCGGCGCCGCCGAGGCCCCGGGAGCAACCCTGCCGCAGCTGACGGTGCTGCCCTCCGACGGAGTGGCGACGCAGATCGGCCCGAAGCTCGCGCGGCAGATCGCGGGCGACCTCGTCGCCGACCTGCGGATCGAGGCGGATGCGCTCCGCAACCGCGACAAGACCCGCGCCGCCAAGGCCGCGGGTGGGACGCGGCTGCAGGGCTTGTGGGCGCAGATCGGCGCCGCCGGAACGAGCGCGATCATCGTGCCCGAGCGGCACGTCGACAAGCTGCAGCTGAAGCTCGAGACCGCGGTCGGCCAGGACCCGCCGATCGTCGTCGCCACTGCCACCGGCACGGAGCGGCTCGACACCGTCCAGGGCTCGCCCGCGACGGTCGCGTTCCGGGGCAACACGACGCCGTTCCTGCGCACGCTCGAGCTGCAGCTCGACGGTGGGCGCTACCTGATCGTCGGCTCGCGCGGCGGCACGCCCGAGCCGGTCGCACCCGGCTCGTCGGCGCAGCTCGTCTCGTCAGGGCTTGGCGGCGCCAAGCTCGAGAACGTCGCGCCGGCCGTCGGGATCGACTTCCAGCAGAGCGCGATCCACTCTCCCACCCTCGACCCGAGCACGATGATGGGCGGCGGGGTCTGCTGGATCGACATCGACAACGACGGCCGCCTCGACCTCTTCGCGGTCAACTCGTTCGAGGCCGGCGACCTTCCGTACTGGCAGGCACACGGCGGCACGCCCCGCAGTGGCCTGTTCCACAACGTCAAGGGCCGCTTCCAGGACATCAGCCGCACGTCCGGGGCAGGCGTGCAGATCAGAGGCAACGGCTGCGTCGCCGGCGATCTCAACGGCGACGGCTTCACCGATCTCTACGTCACCGCTGTCTGGCTACGACGCGCTGCTCTGGAACGACGGCACCGGCCACTTCACGGAGGGTGCGCGCGCCGCCGGGATCAAGACCTGGGGTTGGCACGCGGGCGCGACGATCGGGGACGTCAACGGCGACGACCGCCCCGACCTCTTCGTGACGGGCTACGCGGACACGAATCAGACCAACCCGGCGAGCAGCGGCTTCCCGAACAACTACGCGGGCGTCCGCGACCAGCTCTTCCTCAACGAGGGGAACGACGCGCAGCGGCCATGCGCGCTTCCGCGAGGTCGGCGAGAAGCTGCACATCGATGCCGAGCCCGAGCACGGGCTCGGCGCCGTCTTCAGCGATCTGAACGGTGACGGGCGCCTCGACCTCTACGTCGCGAACGACGCGAACCCGAACCGGCTCTACCTCAACGTCCCCTGGCCGGGCGGCGCGACGCAGGATCCGCTCGACCTCGGCTTCCGGCTCGAGGAGCGCGCCGGAGCCGTCGGCCTCGACGACCCGAGCGCGGGCATGGGCATCGCGGCCGCCGACTACAGCGGCGACGGGCGGCCCGACCTGCTCGTCACGAACTCGCACAGCCAGCTCCACGCGGTCTTCCGCAGCGCGCCGCCGGCCGGCCGCCTGCCCGTGTTCAACGACGCGCGCTCGGATATCGCGTCGGCGTTCGACACGAGCCTCGCCGGCTGGGGCGACGCCTGGGTCGACCTCGACAACGACACGAATCTCGATCTCGTGCTCGCCAACGGCGCCATCCCGGTGATCGGCCTGGCGAAGAGCGCCGAGCCCGTGCAGGCGTTCGAGAACCTGACCGCTCACGGTCACCCGGGCGAGTTCGCCGCGGCGACGAAGGAGCTCGGGCTCGACGACGTCGCAGCGCTCAACGGCCGGGGTCTCGCGGCCGCGGACTACGACAACGACGGTCACGTCGACATCGCCGTCAACACCGTCGGCGGCAAGCTGGTGCTGCTCCACAACACGGGCACGAAGGGCAACTGGCTCGAGGTCTCACTCCCCCGCTTTGCGCCCGGCGCCGTCGTCACGGCGGTGCTCCCTGACGGCCGCCGCCTCGTGCAGGAGCTCCACGCGGGGAGCAGCTACCTCTCGTCCGAGGATCCCCGAGCGCACTTCGGACTCGGGAAGGCAACGCGCGTGGACGAGCTGACCGTGCGCTATCCGGACGGCCGCAGGACGAAGCTCAGCGGGATCCCCGCCAACCAGGTCCTGACGCTCGGCTGACGCCGAGTCGGATCGGCCGCTCAGTCTCTCGGCGGCAGCTGCTGCACGGCCCAGCGATTCCCGTCCGGGTCGGCGAAGAACACGAACGAGCCCCAGTCGAACGTCGGGTCGCTACATCCCCATCGCGTGGTAGCCGGAGTCGACGTAGAGCATCGTCCCGGTCACGTTCACCGCGTCGTCCGAGAGCAGGTAGGCGGCAGCGCCACCGACGTCGTCTGCGGCGATGTGGCGATGGAGCGGGGCGCGCTGCTCGAACATCTCCTCCATCGTCGTGAAGCCGGCGATCGAGCGGGCGGCGAGGGTGCGCACCGGTCCCGCCGAGACGGCGTTGATCCGAATGCCGCTCTGCCCCAGGTCCCAGGCGAGGTAGCGCATGCTCGCGTCGAGGGTCGCCTTGGCGACTCCCATCACGTTGTAGTGGGGCACCGCTCGGACACCGCCGAGGTAGGTCATCGTCACGACCGAGCCACCGCCGCGGGCCTGCATCAGCGGCTCTGCGGCCTTCGCGCACGAGACGAGCGAGTACGCGGAGATGTCGACGGCCATCCAGAAGCGGTCGCGCGGGGTGTCGATGAAGCGGCCCTCGAGGTCTTCCGCGGCAGCGAACGCGACGGAGTGGACGAGCAGGTCGAGACCGCCGCCGAACGCCTCACCGGTCTCGGCGAAGACGCGCTGGACGTCATCGTCCGAGCGAACGTCGCACTCGGTGACGAGCTTGGCGTCGACCGACTCGGCGAGCTCGCGGACGCCCTTCTCGATGCGCTCGCCCTGGAAGGTGAACGCGAGCTCGGCGCCCTCCTCGTGGAGGCGCTTCGCGATCGCCCAGGCGATCGACCGCTTGTTGGCGACGCCGAGAATCAGCGCCTGCTTGCCCTCGAACCTCCCGGCCATGCGACGATCCTACTGTGACGACTTCCGGACGCGCTGCAGGCAGGCATCGACGACGTGATCCGCGACGCCGGCGACTCCCGCGAGCTCGAGCGCTCCGCCCCGCGCTCTCGGAGACGCTACCGCGCGGCGGCGCCTACTGCCGACCCGCGCGCGCGCACGCACGAAAGGCGATGTCGCCGCCTACCTCGCGACCCGGGCGCCCGCGACCTTCGCGGCTGCAGCTGAGGTGTTCCGCCAGATCGGGATCGCGCGGCCGGGCTGGGCGCCCACCTCGATCCTCGACCTCGGAGCCGGACCGGGCATCGCCGCCTGGGCTGCCGTCCAGGCCTGGCCCGGGATCTCGTCCGTCACTCTCGTCGAGGCGGAGCCCGAGATGGTGCGCGCCGGCAAGGCCCTTGCCGGGCACGGCTCGAAGGCGCTGCAGGAGGCGCGGTGGACGGTGGCCGACGCGGGCGCCGCCGCGGCCCAGGCCGACCTCGTGCTCGTCTCGTACGTCATCGGCGAGCTCGCAGCCGGCGGCGCTCGCCCAGCTTCGCTCACCACGCCTGGTCGCTCGCCGGCGACACGCTCGCGATCATCGAGCCGGGAACGACCGCGGGCTACGAGCGCATCCTCGGTGTCCGCACGGCGGTCATCGCTGCCGGCGGCTCGACGCTCGCTCCCTGCCCCCACGACCTGCCCTGCCCCCTGCCCGCAGGGTGACTGGTGCCACTTCGCGACCCGGCTCGCCCGGAGCCGAACGCACCGGCTCGCGAAGGGCGCCGAGCGCGGCTTCGAGGACGAGAAGTTCGCGTACGTCGTCCTCACGCGCGGCGCCCCACGAAGCGGCTGACCCACGCGTTCTCCGCCGGCCCGACCTGCGACCGGGGCACGTCGTGCTCGACCTCTGCACCGCGGACGGTCTCGAGCGCCGCACGGTCTCGAAGCGCGACGGCGCCGACTACCGCAGAGCCCGCAAGGTCGGCTGGGGCGACACGCTCTGACCGCCGACGTTCTGCATCGTTACGTTGGCACCGTGCAACGGATCGCGGTCATCACAGGTGCGTCCTCCGGGATCGGCGAGGCGACGGCACGGCTGCTCGCCAGCCGGGGATGGCACTGCATCCTCGTCGCGCGCCGCGAGGATCGACTTCGAGCGCTGGCCGAGGAGATCGGCGGCGAAGCCGAGCCGTGCGACATCGGCGACCGCGCGGCCGTCGAGGCGCTCGCCGCACGCATCCTCGAGCGGCATCCGTCCATCCACGCGCTCGTCAACAACGCAGGCATGCCGGCGCGCAGGCAGTTCAAGGACGTCGATCTCGACCTCGTCGAGGAGGTGGCGCGAGTGAACTACCTCGGCGGGGTCTGGCTGACGCGCGGCCTGCTCCCGGGCCTTCGGCCCGCACCGGGCGCCGCTCGCACCCACATCGTCAACGTGGCCTCGGTGGCGGGAGCGATCGCGTCTGCTCCGGCCGGGGCGTACTCGGCGGCGAAGCATGCGCAGCTCGCGTTCTCACGTTCGCTGCAGGCATCGTTGCGCGGCAGCGGGATCGCCGTTCACTCGATCCTGCCGGGCTTCGTCGAGACCGAAGGCTTCCCCCAGCAGGCATTGCGTGAGCATCGGTTCATGCGCCACATCGTCGTGCAGCCCGAGCGGGTCGCGGAGACGATCGCGCGCGCGCTCACGCGCCGCAGCAGCGAGGTCGTGGTGCCGTGGTTCCCCTACCGGCCCGCCACCGTGCTCTTCGGCGTCGCGCCGGGACTGATGTCGAAGCTCAGCGACCGCGCCGTGGCGAAGAGCCCAACGTTCCAGGCCAAGATGAGCGACGCTCCGCCGGAGGGCGAATGAGCAACGCGGCCACCCGGATCGCCGTCGTCACGGGCGCCTCGTCGGGCATCGGGCAGGAGACGGCACGGCTGCTCGCGCGCCAGGGGTGGCAGTGCGTGCTCGTCGCGCGTCGCGAGGACGAGCTCCAGCGCCTCGCCTCGGAGCTCGGGGGTCAGACCGAGATCGAGATCTGCGACGTCGCCGATCGCGAGGCGGTGGCCGCGACAACGGCGCGCATCCTCGAGCGGCATCCCGCCGTCGACCTGCTCGTGAACAGCGCGGGCATCCTCGTCCGCGGCAGCTTCGTCGAGGCGCCGGTCGACGAGATCGAGCGGGCGCTCGTCGTCAACTACCTCGGCTGCGTGTGGGTGACCCGTGGCCTGCTCGACGGGCTCCGGGAGGCCGCGCGGACGAAGGGACGTTCCCACATCGCGACGATCGCGTCGACCGCCGGGGCGATCGTGTTCACGCCCGCGGCACCGTACTCGGCCTCGAAGTACGCGCAGGTCGCGTTCTCGCGCTCGCTCCGGGCCTCGCTGCACGGCACGGGCGTCGAGGTGCACACGATCATGCCCGGGTTCGTGACGACGCCCGGGTTCCCGCATCCGAAGATCCTCTCGACGCCGTTCGGCCGGCCGTTCGTGCTCGGGCCGGAGCGCGTGGCGAAGAAGATCGTCTCGGCGATCGAGCGCGGGAAGGCCGAGCTGATCGTGCCGTGGTTCCCGTACGGCCTCGGCGCGATGGCGCAGGCCGTGCTCCCGCGGACGACGGCCCGGGTGCTGAAGCACTTCGACTACCCGGCCGACGCCTAGCCCGCTCTCTCCTAGGAGAGCCCGCCGCGCTTCCGCGCGACGTACCAGCCGATCTCGACCTCGTAGACCGCACCGGGCGCCATCCCGCTCACCCGCCGCCGCTCGTCCCCTTCGAGGCCGACGAGATCGAGGTAGCGCTCGAGGTCACGCTCCTCGCGCGCGATCTCGTTCGTCAGCACCTCGAGGTCGTTGGCGTCGAGCAGGAAGCGGATGTCCTGGTCGGGCAGGAGCCGCGTGTGGGAGGGATCGCGCGCCTGCTCGAAGCGGTCGGTCTCGGCCGAGACGACCGGGTCGACGAAGCCGAGCTGGTCGACGAGCAGGATCCTGCCGCCGGGTCGCGTCACGCGCGCGAGCTCGGAGACGATGAGCTCCGGACGGCGGGCGTGGTGGAGAACGCGCATGCAGCCGGCGATGTCGAACGACCCGTACTCGAACGGCAAGGCCGTCGCGTCGCCGACGATGAGCTCGCAGTTCGGCGGCGCGAGCTCGTTGCCGGCCGCGACGAGCTCGGTGGAGCGGTCGACGCCGACGACGCGCTCGACGAAGGGTGCGAGCGCGAACGCCAGCGCGCCGGCGCCGCAGCCGCTGTCGAGCGCCCGCTCGGTGCCGTCGAACGGCGCCAGGAGCTGCTGGACGCGGTCCTTGAGCGCCGTCTGCACGCCGCTCCTGGCTCGCCAGGCGATATCCGACCACGTCACTCACCGACGATCTCACGCTCCGCTCGGGTGGCCCGCGAGACGATCCCGCAGGCGATCTCATAGGGGATCGTGCCTGAAACCCGCGCGTGGGCCTCGATCGGCGCCCCGGCGCCGATCAGCGTGACGGTGTCACCCTCGCCCGCCGCGTCCGGCAACGCCACGGCGAGCGCGTCCATCGAGACGGTCCCGACGACGGGAGCGCGCTCGCCCGCGACGACGAGATCGGTGCCGCGTCATGTCGCGCCGGAACCCGTCGGCGTAGCCCACGGGAACGATCCCGATCCGGGTCGGCACGGTGGCCACGAACCGCCGCCCGTAGCCCGTGCTCTCGCCCGGCGCGAGCGTCTTGACGAGCGCGACGGTGGACTCCCAGCGCAGCGCCGGCCGCAGGCCGTCGTCAGCCGGGTCGGTGCCGAAGGGCGAGATGCCGTACAACGCGATCCCGCAACGGACGGCGTCGAGGTGCGATGCGGGATGACGCAGCGTGGCGGCGCTGTTCGCGATGTGCCGCGTCAGGTGCGCGTACGGCTCGGTGGCGGCGAGGAAGCGCTCGAGCTGCAGCTCGGTGAACTCCGGGTCGGTGTCCGCCGTCGCGAAGTGGCTCATCAGGCCGACGACGCCCGAGCCGGGCGCGGCGAGCTCGGACAGGCCCCAGCGGCCCATCCCCGTGTCGAGCTTGAGATGCACCGGGACGTCGGGCGGCGCCGGCGTCCGCCGAGAGGCACAGCTCGAGCCGCGCCTCGCGCGCTGCCGCGAGCTCGGCCTGGCCCGCCGGCCCGAGCACGATGATGCGCGCCGCCGGCAGCGCACGACGCAGCTCGAGCGCCTCCCCGAGCGTTGCGACGCCGAGCGCGGTCGCGCCGGCCGCGAGCGCCGTCCGCCCCACGTCGACCGCGCCGTGCCCGTAGCCGTCGGCCTTGACGACGGCCCACAGCTCGGCCGTCTCGAGCCGCCCGCGGAGCACGCCGACGTTGTGGCGGATCGCGGCGAGGTCGATCGTGATCAGCGAGCGAGGCATCGCCACCATTGTGGCGACAGCCTCGCGACTCACACGTCGATCGTGCGGCCGTCCCAGGCGAAGCTGACCTTCGCGCCCTCCGCCTGGAGCCGCTGCTCGACCTGGAGCAGCTCGTCGTACGAGATGCAGTCCATCTCCTCGACGTGGCTGAGCACCACGTGGCCGGCGTCGAGCTGGGCGACGATCGCGAGCGTCTCCTCGAACGTCGCCTCGAACCTCGAGCACCGGGTGCTCCTCGTGGATCAGGCGCTCGCCGGTGAAGAGGTCGAACTCGCAGATCCCCATCGGCAGCACCGCCAGGTCGCAGCCCTTCACCTCGGCCGGCGGCGACCACCCGTTGAGCTCGTCCATCGCGACGAGCAGCCGCCGCTCGCCGTCGCTCAGCTCGAAGGCGTAGACGTAGTCCTCGCTGAGCCGAAACGGGCGGACGGTGACGCCGCCGATCTCGACCGTCTGGCCGTCCTCGAGCTCGTGGATCCGGATCCAGCCGCGGTCGCGCATGAACTCGAGGTGCGCCATCCCGCCGAGCCAGATGCGGAAGTCCTTCGCAACCTGCTCGGGCAGGTAGACGTCGGTGACGAGCGGCCGCTTCGCCTCACGCGGCCAGGTGCGGAAGTCGCCGTTGCGGGTCTCCCAGACCCGCCGGCCCATCGTGTGGTCCGGATGCCAGTGCGAGTAGAAGCACGCAGCGATGTCGCCGATGCGCGCGCGCTCGAGCTGGAACTTCGACTCCTCCGGCGTGTCGAAGAGGATGTTCGGCCCGTGCACGAAGGTCGACGGGCCGGTGCGGGCGAAGCGGCCGCCCTTCTCGCGCGCCTCGACGCAGACGCGGCACTGGCAGCCCGGGCGCGGAATCGTCGCGGCGCCACCGGAGCCCAGGATCTCGACCCTCACCCGATCGAGGCTACCAACGCGTGCGGCGAAGCTCAGGAGAGAGCGGCCGGGAGCTCCGCGATCACGTCGCTCGCAACGAGCCCGGCCTGGAACGGCGCCACCGCGGCGGCGAGGCCGTGGACGGTCGCGGCCGCCGCGGCCGCGGTGACCGGGTCGAGCCCCTTGGCGAGGAACGCTGCCACGACGCCGGTGAGCACGTCGCCGGTGCCCGCCGTGGCGAGCGAGGGCGGGCCGGTGTCGCAGACGACGGGCCCTCCGGTCGGCGCCTGCACGATCGTGCCGGCGCCCTTCAGCACGACGACGGCGTCGTAGCGCTCGGCGCACGCGCGCGCCGCCTCGAGCCGGTGGGCGTCGACCCAGGCCGAGTCACGATCGAGCAGGCGGGCGAGCTCGCCCGCATGCGGGGTGAGCACGGTCGGGTGGGTGCGCGTCACCGGGCTCGAGCCCGAAGAGGGCGTCTGCATCGACGACGACGGGAACCTCGAGGCGCTCGAGCAGCCGCGCCACGAGCGCGTGCGCCTCGGCGCTGCGGCCGAGTCCCGGCCCGATCGCGACGGCGTCGGCGCGGTCGGCCTCGGCCATGATCGTCTCCTCGGCGTCGTCCCAGTCGAAGGCGCGCTTGACGGGCTCGAGCGCCAGCACCTCGACCGCCGCGAGGCACTCGCGCGGGACCGCGATCGTGACGTAGCCCGCGTCGGCGCGAAGCGCGGCCATCGCGGCGAGGACCGGCGCGCCGGTCGTCCCGGGCGCGCCGCCGACGACGAGCACCGAGCCGGCGGTGAACTTCGAGTCGCGGGCGCCGCGAATCGGAACCTGCTGCAGGAGCACCGGGGTCGCCCGCCGCACCTCGGTCTCGACGGGGAGCAGCCCGATGTCGGCGACGACGACCTCGCCGGCGTGGAAGCGCCCGGGTGCGACGTGAAGCCCGACCTTGCTCGCGTGGAACGTGACGGTGAGCGACTGCGTTGACGGCGACGCCGGCGACCTCACCGGTCGATGCGTCGACGCCGGAGGGCAGGTCGACGGAGACGACCGGCAAGCCCGCAGGCGTTGATCCGGTCGATCATCGCCGCCGCGTCGGTGCGGGGAGCGCCGTGGAAGCCGGTGCCGAAGAGCGCATCGATCACCACGTCGCAGCCTTCGACGGCGTCGGTCTCGACGGCCTCCCGGCCCGCCTCGCGGAGCACGCGGGCAGCGATCCGGCCGTCGCCGCCGTTCGAGCCGCTCGCCGCAGACGACGGCGAAGCGGCGCGCGTACGGGTACACGCGCATCGCCTCGTAGGCGACGGCGCTGCCCGCCCGCTCCATCAGGTCGAGCGCGGTGAGCGGGAAGCCGGGGAACGCCTCCTCGGCGGCCCTCATCTCGGCCGCGGTGCAGAGCGCCTCGTACCCCGAGCCGATCACGGGCTCAGCGCTCGAGCCGCACGACGCAGGCAGCACCCGCCATCGTGTGGGAGTGGGTCAGCGAGACATCGATCTCCCGCATGCCGACCCGCTCGGCATAGCCCGCTGTGCGACCGGTGAGCGTCACGCCCGGCTTCGGCGGGCCGACGATCTCGATGTCCTTCCACGTGAACCTGACGCCGCAGCCGAGCGCCTTGCCGACCGCCTCCTTGCCGCAGAAGCGCGCCGCGTAGCTCTCGGCCGGGTTGCGCCGGGTCTCGCAGTAGTCCTGCTCGGCCTTCGTGAAGCAGCGATCCCGGAATCCGGGCCGCTCGAGCGCCCGGACGATCCGGTCGATCTCGATCAGGTCGGTGCCGATCTTGACGGCCAACTCAGAGCGACCGTTCGAGCCAGTCGGGAAGCTGGGCGACGGAGCTGAGCACGATCTCCGGGACGAGGCCCGAGTCCTCGAGCGTCTCGGGCCGGAACTTGCCGGTGCGGACGAGCGCCGTCCGCATCCCGAACGACTGCGCTCCGCGAACGTCCGCGTCGACGTCGTCGGTCACCATCCACGTCAGCTCGGGCTCGGCACCGAGCGCGTCGAGCGCGGCGGCGAAGTAGGCCGGGCTCGGCTTTCCGACCACGGTCGCGTCGACGCCGGTTGCGTACTCGAGCCCGGCGACGAACGCGCCGGCGTCGAGCAGCGGGCCGCGGCTCGTCTGCCACCACTTGTTCTTGTGCAGGCAGTACAGCTCGGCGCCCATCTGCAGCTCGGCGAATGCGCGGCCGAGGTTCATCCACGAGAACACCTGGTTCGGCTCCGTCGTCTCGTCGCACCCTCCGAGCAGCACCGCGTCGGCGTGGTCGCCGACGAGCTCGATGCCCTCCAGATCCGGGACGATCGCGCCCATCACGAGCGCGAACACGCGCTTGCCGGCGAGCTCTCGCGCTGCTGCCCGCGCCGTCGTCTGGAGCTCGTCGTCGTCGAGCTCGAAGCCGAGCGTCCGCAGCTCCTCGACGAGCGTCGCGCGCGGCCGGGTCGAGTTGTTGGTCACGAACCGGAGCGAGTGACCCTGGCGGCGAAGCCGGGCGACGGCCTCGGCGGCGCCGGGAATGGGCTCGCCGGAAACGTGGAGCACGCCGTCGACATCGAGCAGGATGCAGGCCATCCCGGCATTCTCCCAGAGACGACGGGACGTGGTCGCACGGGCGGCGGAAGCGGCAGCGGCCGGCCGCGCTACCGTCTGCCTATGAGCACGGATCACGCACACGATCACGGCCACGATCACGGGGGCGGCGGCCTCCACGTCCACGCGATGGGCAACTCGCTGCGGTCGCTGATGATCGCGCTCGTCCTCAACGCGGCGTACACGCTCGTCGAGGTGATCGCGGCGCTCTTCTCGGGCAGCCTCTCGCTGCTCGCCGACGCCGGCCACAACCTCTCCGACGTGGTCGCCCTGGGTGTCGCCGCCGGAGCGGTCGCTCCTCGCGCGCCGCCCCGCGACGCCGAACCGGAGCTTCGGCTTCCAGCGCGCCGAGATCCTGGCCGCGCTCGTCAACGCCGTCTCGCTGATCGTGATCGCGATCATCGTGTTCGTCGGAGCGGCCCGCCGGTTCGCCGATCCGCCGGACGTCCCGGGCGGCTGGCTCATCGTCGTCGCGAGCGTCGGCCTGCTGATCAACGTGATCGGAGCCGCGGCCGTGTTCCGGCCCGGCGGCCACGACCTCAACCTGAGGGCGGCCTACATCCACCTCGTCGGCGACGCGCTCGGCTCGATCGGCGTGATCGTGACCGGGCATCGTCATCGTCACCACGGGCTGGCGCTACGCGGACCCGCTCGTCGGCGTGCTGATCGGCATCTTCCTCGTCGTCAGCTCGTGGAGCGTGCTGCGCGACTCGACGATGGTGCTGCTCGAGGCGACGCCACGCGGTCTCGATGCCGAGGTGATCGGCCGCGCGATCGCCGCGCAGCCCGGCGTCGTCGAGGTGCACGACCTGCACGTCTGGCAGATCACGAGCGGCTTCCCGTCGCTCTCGGCCCACGTGCTCGTCCGCGAGGGCGACGACTGCCACGGCATCCGCCGCGCCACCGAGCACATGCTGGGCGAGCGGTTCGCGATCACGCACACGACGCTGCAGGTCGATCACGAGCACCCGTCCGAGCTCCTCACGATCTCACCGGCCACGCGCTCATGAGCGCGCCGAGGAGCGCACCCACCGGCGCGTGACGCGGTCCGTCCTGCTGCCGCTCTCGGAGATCGAGCTTCGCGTCTCCCGCTCGAGCGGGCCGGGCGGCCAGCACGCGAACACGTCGGAGACGCGCGTCGAGGCGGTCTTCGACGTCGAGGCGTCGACGGCCTTGACGGCGAATCAGAAGCACCGCGTCGTGGCGAAGGCCGGGCCGGTGCTGCGGGCCGTCGCGCAGGACGAGCGGAGCCAGCTCCGCAACCGCGAGCTCGCGATCGACCGGCTCGTCGCGCGCCTCGCCGAGGCGCTTCGCGTCGAGCGCAAGCGCGTGCCGACGAAGCCGTCGCGCGCCGCGCGTGAGAAGCGGCTCGAGACGAAGAAGCGGCGCAGCGCCACGAAGCGGCTGCGCCGGGTCGGCGACAGTGAGTGAGCTCGAGCCCGAGCGGCTCCGCCCGCTTCTGCGCGGCGCGTTCGGCGAGCCCTACCTCTACTTCGCGGAGACCGGCTCGACGCAGGACGTGTTGCGCGACGGCGACCACCCCCACGGCGCCGTCGCCCTGGCCGAGCACCAGACGGCGGGTCGCGGCCGCTCCGGCCGGCAGCTGGGAGGACGCGCCGGCCGCGAACCTGCTGTTCTCGCTGCTGCTCGATCCTCCCGCCGGCGCGGCGCTCCCCGAGCTCTCGCTCGTCGCGGGGCTCGCCGTCGCGACGGCGCTCGAGCGCGAGGCCATGGTGCCGGCGCTCGTCAAGTGGCCGAACGACGTGCTCATCGACGGCGGCAAGGTCGCCGGGATCCTGCTCGAGGCGACGGGCAGCCGCGTCGTCTGCGGGATCGGGATCAACGTCAACCAGGCGACGGAGGAGCTCCCGCCGACATCGCGCTTCCCGGCCGTCTCGCTCCGGGTCGCGGCAGGTCGTCCGTTCGATCGCGCAGCCGTCCTCGTCGCGGTGCTCGCCGAGCTCGAGGATCGCTACGGGCAGTGGCTCGACGGTGGCCTGGCCGGGCTCCTGGACGATCTCGAGCGGCGCAACGCACTCCGCGGCCGCCGCGTGGTCGTCGGCAGGCGGCCGCCACGGCGCAGCAGATGCGATCGCGCCCGACGGCCGGCTCACCGTCGTTCTCGACGACGGCGAGACGATGCTCGTCGGGAGCGGCGAGGTCGAGATCGCGTAAACGGCGTGATGCCAGGCTTTCAGCCCGGCGTCGAACGCGCGACGAGCGCGGCCCACTCCTCCGGCGTGTTCGCGTTCTCGGCCGAGTCGAGCCGCGGGTCGGCGGCGTCGAGCTCGGGATCGGAGATCAGCTCCCACTCGCCCACCTGGCGCACGGCGCTCGTGCGCGGGATCTCCCGGAGACCGAAGGCGCCGTCGTCGAGCAACGCGCTGCAGCCGTGGTGCGATGCGCACGCGGTAGGCGGCGAGGAGCGGCTGCGACCGGCCGCCGACGATCGGCACGACGGCGTCGTCGCCCTTGTGGAGCGAGCGAAGCACCGCCCGCACGAAGGCGGGGTCGAGCAACGGCGTGTCGACGCCGCAGGCGAACGCGACGTCGGCCTCGCCGGTGAGTGCGACGAGGCCGGCGTGGAGAGCAGCGAGCGGGCCGTCGTGGGCGACCGCATCGTCGACCACGATCGCGTCGAGCGGCGGCAGCTTCTGCCCCGGTGCGCGCACGACGCAGACCGGGCCGCCGCCGATTCCCTCGCGCACCACCGCGACCGCGTGCTCGACGGCCGTCTGCCCGTGCCAGTCGAGGAGCGCCTTGGGCTCGCCCATCCGGCTCGACCTGCCGCCGGCGAGAACCACCGCCCCCGCCCGCACGTCAGCCAGGGTCGCGCGCCTGCACGTGCTGGAAGCCGAAGCGGCCCTTGATGCAGAGGTTGCCGCGCGTCACGTCGTGGTCGTCGGGGCTCGTCACCTTGACGATCGTGTTGTCCTGCACGTGCAGCTCGAGGTTGCAGCCGACGCCGCAGTACGGGCAGATCGTCGTCGTCACGGCCTGATCGTCCTCGCGCCAGTCGCCCTCCTCGCGCAGCTCGTGCTCGGAGCGGAACATCAGCGCGCCGGTCGGGCACACCGCGATGCAGTTGCCGCAGTAGACGCAGGCCGACTCGGGCAGCTCGGCGACGTACTCGGTCGAGATGCGCGCGTCGAAGCCGCGACCGGCGACGTGGATCGCGAAGCTGTTCTGGTACTGCTCGCCGCAGGCGTCGACGCACTTGTAACAGAGGATGCACTTCGAGTAATCGCGCACGTAGAGCTCGTTGTCGATCTTCACCGGCGCGTAGACGGTGGCCGCCGTCTGGCCGTCGGGCTCGACGTGATGGCCGGTGCGCTTGCGGTCGCGATCGGGGTCGGGCGGCGCCGGCGGCCCGAACCGCTCGGGCTCCGCGTCGTAGCGCTCGAGGTAGCCCGGGGCGACGTCCGTCGTCGAGAGATCGACCGACGAGGCGAGCAGCTCGAGCACCAGCTTGCGCGAGTGGCGGACGCGCTCGGAGTCGGTCTGCACCTTCATCCCGTCCTCGGCCTTGCGCGAGCAGGCAGGCGCGAGCACGCGCGCGCCCTCGACCTCGACGACGCAGACGCGGCACGCGTTCGCGGGCTCGAGCGTGTCGCCGTAGCAGAGCGTCGGCGTGTCGATGCCGAGCCGGCGGCAGGCGCCGAGGATCGTCTCGCCCTCGAACACGCGCACCGGCTGCCCGTCGATCTCGAGCTCGATCATGCGCTTCGGCGCCAGCAGCGACGGTCACGTCACCGCCGAAGACCCCGAGGCGCCCGATCGCCGACTCGATCGCGCTCGACGCCGTCTGGCCGAGGCCGCAGATCGAGGCGTCGCGCATGCACTGGCCGACCTCGGCGATCACCGCCAGCTCGCGCTGCGCGCCGCCGATCGTGCTTGCCCGGAGACGAGCCGCGCGAGCGACTCCTGCTGGCGCACGGTGCCGACGCGGCAGGGCACGCACTGGCCGCACGACTCGTTGCGGAAGAACGCGGCGATCCGCATGCAGCAGCCGCGGCAGGTCGACGCGTCTCGTCGAGCACGAGCACGACGCCCGAGCCGAGCGTCGTCTTCGCCTCGCGCGCGGCCTCGAACGTGAGCGGCAGGTCGAGCTCGTCGGGGCGCAGGAAGCCGCCGGCGGCGCCGCCCATCAGGATGCACTGCAGCTCGCTTGCCCGCCGGCGACGCCGCCCGCCAGCTCGAGCAGCTCGCCGCAGCGTCGTGCCGAACGGCACCTCGTAGACGCCCGGGCGCTCGACGTGGCCCGAGAGGCAGAAGAGCTTCGTCCCGGTCGAGACCTCGGTGCCGGTCTCGGCGTAGACGGGGCCGGAGCGCGAGACGATGTCGAGCACGTTGACGAGCGTCTCGACGTTGTTGACGACGGTCGGCTTGCCGAAGAGGCCCTGCGACGACCGGGAACGGCGGCTTGTTGCGCGGCTCGCCGCGGTTGCCCTCGATCGAGTCGAAGATCGCCGTCTCCTCGCCGCAGATGTAGGCGCCGCGCGCCCTTGCGGATCTCGATGTCGAAGCGCGAAGCCCTCGCCGAGCACGTCGTCGCCGAGGTAGCCGCGGCCGCCGCGCCTCCGCGATCGCTGCCTCGAGCGCGTGCGTGCGGCTCGCGGGTACTCGCCGCGGATGTAGACGTAGCCGCGCTCGCAGCCGGTCGCGTAGGCGGCGATCGTCATCGCCTCGATCAGCGCAGAACGGATCGCCCTCGATCAGGACGCGGTCCTTGAACGTGCCCGGCTCGGACTCGTCGGCGTTGCAGACGAGGTAGTGCGGCCGCACGGGCTGGTGCGCGACGGCCTCCCACTTGACGCCGGTCGGGAAGGCGGCGCCGCCGCGGCCCTGCAGCTTCGAGTCCTTGAGCTCGCGGATCACGCCCTCGCGGCCCGAGCTCGACGGCGCGGCGCAGCGCCGCGTAGCCGCCGTGCGGCGCGGTAGTCGTCGAGGCTGACCGCGTTCGGCGATGCGGCGCGGCGGAGCAGCCGCAGCGACGGGTCGCCCGCCTGCGGCAGCACGGTCACGGGCGCCGGCCCGGGCTCGCCACCGGCGAGCACGTCGAGCACGTCAGCTGCCGTCGTCGGCGCCAGCGTCCGCTCGCCCGGCTCGTCGCCGGCGTCGCCGACGAGCGCCGCCGGCGCGCGGTCGCACTGGCCGAGGCACGGGCTGCGGTACCAGGTCGTCGAGCCGTCGGCCGAGAGCTCGCCCTCGCGCGCCGAAGCGCTCCTCGAGCTGCGCGATCAGCTCGTCGCGAGCCGTTGCAGCGGCAGGCGATGTCCTCGCAGACGTGGACGACGCGCGGCGGCCGCGGCTCGACGGCGAGCATCGCGTAGAACGTGGCGACGCCGTAGGCGTCGGCCGGCGGCATCGTCAGGCGCGCGGCAGAGCTCGTTGAGCCCGCCGGGGCTGATCCAGCCGATCCGCTCCTGCAGCGCCCAGCAGCGCCGGCAGCAGCAGGTGGCGGCGCGAGCGCGGCGTCGTGCCCCGTGCTGGCGGTGTTGCCCTCGCGGCCCGAGCAGGCGCTCGCCGCCGTCCCAGCCGTCGCGGGCGGCGCCGAGCACGTGGTCGAGCGCGGCGCTCTCGGCCGTCGTCGGCTCCGCGCCGGGGACGAGGTGGAGATCCACTAGCTGCTGCCCTCCGACGGTGGCCGGCTCGGCGACGCCGGCGCGTTCCTCGCGCTCGGCCGGATCGAGCTTCTCGACCCGGATCGCGGCGGCCTTGAACTCGGCCGTGCCGCGACTTCGGGTCGGTGACGTCGATCGTCAGCAGGTTCGTGTCGACCTGGTCCGGGAAGTGGAACGTCATGAACGCGAGCCCGGGCCGCAGCGACGGGTCGATGCGCACCGGCGCCTCGACCGAGCCGCGGCGCGACGAGACGCGCACGATCTCGCCCTCGTCGAGCTCGCAGCCGCTCGGCGTCCTCGGGCGAGAGGTCGAGCGACTCGCCGCGGTGCAGCGGCGAGCTGTAGAGGTTCGTCTGCGCGCCGGTGTTGTACGACTCGAGCCGGCGGCCGGTGGTGAGCCGGATCGGGTACTCGTCGTCGAGCGCCTCGAACGGGCCGCGGTGCCTCGACGACCGAGAACGGCGCGGGCGGGCCCGACGAGCGGCTCCTGCCCAGAGGCGCTCGTGCAGGAGCGGCGAGCCCGGGTGGCTCTCGTCGGGGCACGGCCACTGGAGGCCGCCGAGCTCCTCGAGCCGCGCGTAGCTCATGCCGGCGTGCATCGGCGAGAGCGAGCGCAGCTCGTCCCAGACCTCCTCGGCGATCGGCTCCGGCCCAGTCGTGGCCGAGCCGGCGGGCGAGCTCGGCGATGATCCACATGTCGTCGCGCGCCTCGCCCGGCGGGTCGAGCGCCTTGCGGACGCGCTGCACGCGGCGCTCGCTGTTCGTGACCGTGCCCTCGGCCTCGCACCACGAGGCGCGCCGAGGGGAAGACGACGTCGGCCATCTCGGCCGTCCTCGTCAGGACGATGTCCTGGACGACGAGGAAGTCGAGCTCGGCGAGCAGCTTGCGGGTCGTGCGTGATGTCGGCCTCGGACTGCGCCGGGTTCTCGCCGATCACGTAGAGCGTGCGCAGCTCGCCGCGCTCCATGCCGTGGAACATCTGCGTCAGGTGCCAGCCGTAGCTCGGGCCGGATCGTCGCGCCCCAGGCCGCCTCGAAGCGCGCGCCGCGCCTCGTCGTCGCGCTCGATGTCCTGGAAGCCGGGCAGCTTGTTCGGGATCGCGCCCATGTCGCCGCCGCCCTGGACGTTGTTCTGGCCGCGCAGCGGGTTGAGGCCCGAGCCGAAGCGCCCGACGTGGCCGCAGAGCAGCGCCAGGTTGATCAGCGAGAGGACGTTGTCGACGCGCGTTGTGGTGCTCGGTGATGCCGAGCGTCCAGCAGATCATCGCCGCGGTCGGCCCGCGCGAAGGCGTGCGCCGTCTCGCGGATCACCTCGGCCGGGACGCCGGTGAGGCGCTCGCCCTCGGCGAGCGTGAACGGCTCGACCGAGGCCGCGTAGTCCTCGTAGCCCTCGGTCGCGTTGTCGATGAAGCGTGCGATTCGCGAGGCCGGCGTGGATGATCTCGCGCGCCATCGTGTTCGAGAGCGCGACGTCGGAGCCGACGTCGAGCCCGAGCCAGCGGTCGGCCCACTGCGCCGACGGGCGTGCGGCGCGGATCGACGACGAAGAGCCGGGCGCCGTTGTGCACGCCCTTGAGCAGGTGGTGGAAGAAGATCGGATGCGTCTCGCGGGCGTTCGAGCCCCAGAGCAGGATGACGTCGGTCTCCTCGATCTCGCGTAGGACGACGTTCCGCCGCCCGCTCCGAACACCGTCGCCAGACCGACGACGCTAGGAGCGTGTCAGGTTCTGTTACAGGAGTCGATGTTGTTCGTGCCCATCACCTGACGGGCGAACTTCTGCGCCAGGAAGTTCATCTCGTTCGATGCCTTGGAGCACGAGAAGATCCCGAACGACTTCGAGGTGTCGGCCTCACGCGCGCGGGCGAAGCCCGCGGCGGCGCGATCGAGCGCCTCGTCCCAGCTCGGCCGGCCGAAGCGCACCGCCGTCGCGGACGAGCGGCGTCGTCAAGCGGGATTTGCGGGATCTCGACTTGCGCATCACCGACAGGATGGCTGCCGGAGACGCATCTCGTCAAAGTGACGGGATCGACCGGTTGATAGACGCCGTCTATCATTGCGTGAATGGATCTACGGCATCTTGCATACCTCGTCGCGCTCGTCCGCGAGGAGCACTTCGGCCGGGCGGCGGCCGCGTGCCACGTCTCCCAGCCGACGCTCTCGTCGGGGATCCGGCGCCTCGAGGAGGAGGTCGGCTTCCCGGTCGTCCGCCGCTCGCAACGCTACGAGGGGCTGACGCCGGAGGGCGAGCGCGTGCTCGAGTGGGCGCGGCAGATCCTCGCCGACGTCGGCGGCCTCGATGCGGAGCTCGATGCGATGCGCGGCGGCCTCACGGGGCAGCTGCGGATCGGCGCCATCCCCACCTCGCTGCCGTCGGTCTCGTTGCTGACGACCCCGCTCTCGCGCAGCCATCCGGGCATCACGGTTGCGGTCTACTCGCTCAACTCGCGGCAGATCGAGCGCGGACTCGCCGAGTTCGAGCTCGAGCTCGGCGTCACCTACCTCGACTCCGAGCCGCTGACGGGCGTTCGCACGCTCGCGCTCTACCAGGAGCACTACATCCTGCTCACCGACGAGGACGGCCCGTTCGGCGCTCGCGACGAGGTGACGTGGGCCGAGGCCGCGACCCTGCCGCTCTGCCTGCTGACCGGCGACATGCAGAACCGGCGCATCGTCGACGGCATCTTCCACGAGGCCGGCGCCGAGCCGAAGCCGACGCTCGAGACGAACTCGATCTCGACCCTGATCACCCACGTCCGTGACGGGCCGTGGTCGAGCGTGATGGCGCACGCCTGGCTCCACGCCTTCGACGTGCCCCGCGGGATGACGCGTGATCCCGCTCGTCGCGCCGGCGACGACGCGCACGATCGGGCTCGTCTGGCTCGACCGCGATCCCGAGCCGATCCTCGCGCGGGCGCTGCTCGAGGTGGCGTCCGGCGTCGACCTCGAACGCGCGCTCAGGCGCTGATGCGCTCGGGCCGCGAGTAGACGTTCGCGCGGCCGTCGCGGACGAAGCCCGCGAGCGTGACGCCCCTGTCCTCGGCGAGCTCGACCGCGAGCGACGACGGCGCTCCGACCGCGACCAGGATCGGGCAGCCGGCGACCGCGGCCTTCTGCACGAGCTCGAACGAGAGCCGCCCGCTCACGCACAGGACGTGATCGCGCAGCGGCAGGAGCCCGTCGAGGAAGGCGCGCCCGATCACCTTGTCCATCGCGTTGTGGCGGCCGACGTCCTCGCGCGCGCACACGAGCTCGCCGGCCGGCGTGAAGAGACCGGTCGCGTGCAGGCCTCCCGTCGAGGCGAACGCGGCCTGCGCCTCGCGGAGGCGGTCGGGCAGGGTCGCGAGGAGCGCATAGGGAATCGTGAGCGTGCTCTCGACCGGCGGCGACTCGACGGCGATCGCCTCGAGCGCGCCCTTGCCGCAGACACCGCAGGAGGACGTGGTGTAGAACGACCGCGCCAGCCGGCCGGGATCGAAGCCGGGCGCCTCGAGCTCGATCGTGTTCGCGGCAAGGTCGTCCGGGACGCGGGCCGAGAGCGGCCGCAGTCCCTCCGAGAGGGCGAACCCGAGCGCCAGCTCCTCGTCGTGCCCGGGCGTGCGCATCGTCACGGCCACCGGAGCGCCGCCGATCCGCAGCTCGAGCGGCTCCTCGACGGCGAGCCGATCCTCGACGCTCTTCCCCGCCGGGCAGGCGGAGCAGCCGCACCGACGGCGGTGCTGTAGGGCGGTGGCGCGTCGGGCGTCCGTGTCATGTGCGCAACCGTAGCCGGGGGACGACAGCACATCACGTCCGGTGCATACTCCACCATCGGCCGAAATACGCGACGAGCGCAGGAGGAATACATGGACACACCATCGATGGGCAACAGGCTGCTGGCGGAGATCGTCGGCACCTTCGGGTTCTTCTTCATCGGGTTCAGCGGCATCGCCGCCTCCGTGAACCTGCCCGGCTCGATCGCGCCGGCCGGGGTGGCCGCAGGCTTCGGCCTCGGTCTCGGCCTGATGATCGCCGCCTTCGGCCAGATCTCGGGCGGGCACTTCAACCCGGCCGTCACGTTCGGCCTGGCGTGCGCGCCGGAAGTTCCCGAGCGCGGCCGTGATCCCCTACTGGATCGCGCAGCTGATCGGCGGCTTCATCGCCGTTCTCGTCGCAATGATCATCTACACGAACGACGTCAAGGACTCGCTCGTCACCAACCCGGGCGTGGGCGTCCCGGACTGGCGCGCAATGCTGGCCGAGCTCGTTGCGGTCTTCCTCTTCGTCTCGGTGATCATCACGGTCGCGACCGACGACTCGGCGCCGTGGAAGGGCGTCCTGGCGCCCGTCGCGATCGGCGGCTTCATCTTCGTCGCAGCCGTCACGATCGGCCCGACCTCGGGCGGCTCCTTCAACCCGGCCCGCTCGATCGACCCCGCCATCTGGGCGCTCGAGTTCAGGAACCTCTGGATCTACATCGTCGGCCCGCTGATCGGCGCCGCGATCGCAGGTGGGCTCTCGATCGCGCTCCGGGACGAGCTGCCGGAATCGACGGAGCGCGCCAGGGCGTAGCGTCGACCAGCCGTGCGTTTCTCCGAAAGGGGCGGGCCAATGCCCGCCCCTTTCGTGTTCAGTGCGATTTCGCCGAGACGGCTACTCGACGGTGACGGTCTTCGCCAGGTTCCGCGGCTGGTCGACGTTCAGGCCGCGCAGGCGCGCGATCCGGTAGGCGAGCAGCTGCAGCGGCACGACGGCCAGCACGGTCTGGAGGAACGCCGGCGAGCGCGGGATGAAGATGACGTCGTCGGCGTGGTGCTGGATGTCCTCGTTGCCGTCGGTCGCGATCGCGATCACGTGGGCGCCGCGGGCGCGGACCTCCTGGATGTTCGAGACCATCTTGTCGTAGACGTGGCTGCGGGTCGCGACGACGACGACCGGCGTGCTCTCGTCGAGCAGCGCGATCGGGCCGTGCTTCATCTCGCCGGCCGAGTAGGCCTCGGTCGGGATGTACGAGATCTCCTTCAGCTTCAGCGCGCCCTCGAGCGCCACCGGCAGGCCGATGTGGCGGCCGAGGTAGAGGAAGAACGGCTTGTCGAAGTGGCGCTGCGCGATCTCGTCGATCGGGTGGTCGCCGTCGAGGAACGCCTGGATCTTCTCCGGCAGCAGGTAGACCTCGTCGAGGATGAACCGCAGCTCGTCCGGCGGCAGCGTCTCCCGCACCTGCGCCAGCTTGAGCGCGACGAGGAAGAGCAGGCTCACCTGCGCGGTGAACGTCTTCGAGGCGGCGACGCTGACCTCGAGCCCGGCGCGCGTGTAGAGGACGGAGTCGACCTCGCGCGTGATCTGCGAGCCCATCATGTTCGTGATCGCAACGGTGCGCGCGCCCATCTCGCGGGCGAGCTTCATGCCGGCGATCGTGTCGCGCGTCTCGCCCGACTGGGAGATCCCGATCACGAGCGTGCTCGCATCGAGCACCGGGTTGCGGTAGATCCACTCGGACGCGATGTCGTGCTCGACCGGCACGCGCGCCCACTCCTCGATCGCGTACCGCGCCGCGACGGCAGCGTGGTACGAGGTGCCGGCGGAGAGGATGACGATCCGGCGCAGCACCTTCAGCGCGTCGTCGCCGAGGAAGCCTTCGAGCTCGAGCCGGCCGTGGCGCACGCGATCGCCGATCGTCTCGGCGACGGCGTCGGGCTGCTCGTAGATCTCCTTCAGCATGAACGTCTCGAAGCCGGCCTTCTCGGCGCTCTCGTCGTCCCAGTCGAGCTCGATCAGCTCACGCTCGACCGCGCTGCCGTCATCGGCGCGCAGGAAGCGGGCACCGTCGGACGTGATCGCGACGAGGTCGCCGTCCTCGGGGAAGTGCACCTCGCGGGTCTCGCGGAGGAACGCTGCCGCGTTCGAGGCGAGGAACGTCTCGTCGCGGCCGATGCCGACGACGAGCGGGCACTGCATGCCGGGCGCCGACGAGCAGGCCGGGGTGATCGCGGTGGATCGCGACGAAGGCGAAGTGACCCTCGAGCTCGTTGAACGCGAGGCGCGTCGCCTCGACGAGATCGCCGTCGTAGTGCTCCTCGATCAGGTGGCTGACCGTCTCGGCGTCCGTCTCGGACGTGAAGACGTGACCGGACTCGCGGAGCCGCTCGCGCAGCTCGCGGTAGTTCTCGACGATGCCGTTGAGCACGATCGCGAGCTCCTGCGGATCCTCGACCGCGAGCGGATGCGCGTTCTGCTCGGTGACGCCGCCGTGGGTGGCCCAGCGCGTGTGACCGAGGCCGGTCGTGGCGGGCGAGGTGCTGTCGCCGGCGGCGAGCTTCAGGTTCTGGAGGTTGCCGACCGCACGTGTGTACTCGAGCCCGTTCTCCTCGAGGAGGGCGATACCGGCCGAGTCATAGCCGCGGTACTCGAGGCGCTCGAGGCCGTAGAGGAGCAGGTGCTTGCATTCACGAGGTCCTACGTATCCGATGATCCCGCACATTGGCGATCCTCCTTCGTCGGGCCCCGCCTACTCGTGGCGTGGGGGTTGACTTCGCCGCATCCTCGGACTTTTCCGTGACGACGGCCGACAGGCTACTGGTCGGGCTGCGACCGGACGAGATGGGCGACTTTACCACAGAGGGCTGCTGCCTCCTCCTCGCTCTCGGACTCGACGAGCACGCGCACGAGGGGCTCCGTCCCGGACGCACGGACGAGGATCCGGCCGCGCCCGGCGAGCTCGGCCTCGAGCTCGCGAGACCTCCTGCGCGAGCGCCGGCGAGACACCCGGATGGGCGACGCGGATGTTCTCCTTGGCCTGCGGCAGCAGCTCCAGCACCGAGGCCGCAGCCGCGAGCGAGCCGCCGTCGAGCGCCTTGCAGAGCAGCAGCGCCGCCGCCAGGCCGTCGCCGGTGACGTGGCCGTCGAGCGTGATGATGTGACCCGACTGCTCACCGCCGAGCACGGCGCCCTCGGCGCGCATCGCGGCCAGCACGTTGCGGTCGCCGACGTCGGTCGTGAGCACGCGGACGCCCCGCTCGGCCATCAGGCGATGGAAGCCGAGGTTCGTCATCGTGGTCACGGCGACCGTCTCGACGCCCAGAGCGAGCGCGAGCACGGCCAGGATCTGATCGCCGTCGAGCGCCTCGCCCGTCTCGTCGACGGCGAGCATCCGGTCGCCGTCACCGTCGAACGCGACGCCGAGGTCGTACTCGCCCGACCGCACGACGTCCTGCAGCAGGGCGAGGTCGGTCGCGCCGCAGCCGACGTTGATGTTCTCGCCGTCCGGAGCTGCGGCGACGGTCGTCACCTGCGCTCCGAGCTGCTCGAACACGCCGGGCGCGATCGCCGAGAACGCGCCGTTCGCGCAGTCGACTGCGATCCGCAGGCCGTCGAGCGGGCGGCCGAAGTGCTCCAGGATGTGCTCGACGTACCCCGCGACCGCATCCGGTGCCGGCTCGACCGAGCCGACGCCGTTGGACGGCGGTGTGTCGAGCAGTGCCTCGATCGCCTCCTCGTCGGCGACGGCGAGCTTGTGGCCCTCGGCGTCGAAGAGCTTGACGCCGTTGTACTCCGGCGGGTTGTGGGAGGCGGAGAGGACGACGCCGAGATCCTGCGCGAGCAGCGCGACGGCGGGCGTCGGCAGCACGCCGCCGACGACGGCGATCCCGCCTGCCGAGACGATGCCCTGGACGACCGCCTCCTCGAGCGCAGGGCCGGAGCCACGGGTGTCACGGCCGACGAAGACGCGCCCCCGGCCGGCCCAGGTGGTCGACGCACGGCCGAGCCGCTCGACGAGATCGAGGGTCAGCGTCTCGCCGACGATGCCGCGGACGCCATCGGTGCCGAAGTGAGTGCGAGCCATGGGGTTCGTCGCCGTGGAGGCGAGAGGGAGCACGCGGTAGAAGCGCGTGCGGTCTAGCGCTTGGAGAACTGCGGCGCCTTGCGCGCCTTGTGCAGGCCGGCCTTCTTGCGCTCGACCTGGCGGGCGTCCCGCGTCAGGAAGCCCTCACGCTTGAGGACGATGCGAAGCTCGGGGTCGGCCTCGACGAGCGCCCGGGCGATGCCGTGGCGCACTGCGCCGGCCTGGCCGCTGATGCCGCCGCCGTGCACGCGGACGCGGAGGTCGTAGGTGCCCTCGGCGCCGGCGGTCTTCAGCGGGCCGAGCGCAGCGACGCGGTGCGATCCACGCGGGAAGTAGTCCTCGAGGGTGCGGCCGTTGATCCAGGTCTTGCCGTCACCGGGACGGAGGATGACGCGCGCGACCGAGGTCTTGCGCTTACCGGTGCCGAGATACTGTGCGATGTCAGCCATTGAGAGGGTCCAACTCCTTGGGCGCCTGCGCCTCGTGTGGATGCTCGGGGCCGGCATAGACCTTGAGCTTGGTGAGCTGCGCCGCAGCCAGCTTGTTCTTCGGCAGCATGCCCTTGACGGCCTTGCGAATGACCTCGGTCGGCCGGCGATCGAGCTGCTCGCGCATCGTCCGCGTCTTCAGGCCGCCGGGGAAGCCGGAGTGCCGGTAGACCATCTTCTGGTCGAGCTTCTGGCCGGTGAGGTGGATCTTCTCCGCGTTGACGACGATCACGAAGTCACCCGTGTCGACGTGCGGCGTGTACTGCGGCTTCTGCTTCCCGCGCAGGGTGTCGGCGATCTGCGTCGCGAGTCGGCCCAGGGTCTTCCCCTCGGCGTCGACGACGTACCAGTCGCGCTGGATCTCTCCCGGCTTGGCGGTATAGGTCTTCATCAGTCAGAAAGAAGGCGGTCACCGTGACCGCACGACGGCGCAGTGTAGCAGGGGAACGGCGGCCTTCGGCAACAGAAACCTCTCTGCAGCCAGGCCGCCGTCTCCTCTTCCAGTACCGGCGTGGGCTCGGCGGCCGGGGTCAGACCGCCGAGCCCGCGCCGGATCGTTCGCTACTTGTCGAACTCCTTCTGATCCTTGTCGTTGATCTGCCCGCGGATCTCGCCGCCGGGCCAGGACGTCGTGTGGATGTTCGCGTAGGCATGACCGGCCCGCATGCCGCGGACGATCTCGGCGAACTCACTCGGCTCAATGCCCTGTGCGGTCGCCCCCGCCGACGACACGACATCGGCCGGCGTCACGTCACCGGCGAATTCGCCGCTTCCGTTCGTGCAGCTCGGCTTGCCGCCGCCGCCACAGAGGAAGAACGCGACGCCGCCGTTGACGCTCCGCTGGGCGAAGTGCACGTGGGCGAAGAGCGAATTGCCGCCCTGGAGCCCCTCGTAGGTGAACGTGTAATGCAGCGTCGTGTCGTTGACGAGCTCTGCTTCGAACCTGCCGAATGCCTCCGTCGAGACGGACGGCACCTCCTGGAACCCGTTCAGCCGGGCTTCGAACTTCTTCGAGTCCGGCACCTTCGGCGGGCCGTCCCGTGGCCCTGCCACGGCGTACGAGCCAACGACCAACAGCACGAACGCTGCCGCCGCGAGCGAGATTCCCAATCGCCTCCCGATCATGTGGAGCTCCCCTTTCATCGTTCCGACGTTCGGAGCCCCGCGGCCGACACCGCGGAGGCCCCCTCACGAAGCGCATACGCACGTTGGCTCCGATCGGATTTGGCACCGCGTCGGCTTCGGAACGGGCGAACGAGGCGATAGGCTCGGCTCGTGCGCACCTGCCCCGCCTGTGGCGTGGAGAGCCCGGACGGGTTCCGGTTCTGCGGCAGCTGCGGAGCGGCACTCGCGCCGGCTGCGACGCCCCGAGAGGTGAGGAAGACGGTCACGGTCGTCTTCTGCGACGTGACCGGTTCAACGGCCCTCGGCGAGCGGCTCGATCCCGAGGCGATGCGTCGCACGATGGGGCGCTACTTCGAGGAGATCCGCCTGATCGTGGAGCGGCACGGCGGCACCGTGGAGAAGTTCATCGGCGACGCGGCGATGGCGGTGTTCGGCATCCCGGTCGCGCACGAGGACGATGCGCTGCGTGCCGTCCGGGCCGTGGCGGAGATCCGCGAGCGACTGACGGCACTCGGCGACGAGCTGTCGGTCGCACTCTCGTTTCGCACGGGCGTGAACACGGGCGAGGTCGTTGCCGGCGAGGGCGAGACGCTCGTCACCGGCGATGCTGTGAACGTCGCCGCCCGCCTCGAGCAGGCGGCACCGACAGGCGAGATCCTGATCGGCGCCTCGACGCTGTCGCTCGTGCGGGACGCCGTGATCGTCGAGGCGGTCGACGCGCTCGAGCTGAAAGGGAAGCGCGAACCGGTGCCCGCCTTCCGCCTCGTAGCCGTGGATGCGACAGCCGACGCGTTCACGCGGCACCTCGACGCTCCGCTCGTCGGGCGCGTACGCGAGCAACAGCGCCTGGGGGCCGACTTCGAGGGAGCCGTCTCGGAGCGCGAGTGTCACCTGTTCACGGTGCTCGGGCCTGCCGGGGTCGGCAAGTCACGTCTCATAGCCGAGTTTCTCTCGACAGCGGGCGAGACGGCCGACGTGCTGCGCAGCCGTTGCATCCACTACGGCGAGGACATCACCTACTGGCCGCTCGTCGAGATCCTGATCGCGATCGGCGTCGACCCCGGTGAGGTGATCGGAAGCTCGCCCGCAGACACACAGCTCTCCTTCCGCAAGCTGATCGAGGCGCGAGCGGCGGAGCGGCCACAGATCGTCGTCTTCGACGATCTCCAGTGGGCCGAGCCCGTCTTCCTCGACCTGATCGAGCACGTTTCCGACTGGTCACGGGACGCACCGATCTTCCTGCTGTGCGTCGCCCGCCCCGAGCTGCTCGAGCTCCGGCCCGGCTGGGGCGGCGGCAAGCTCAATGCGACGACGATCCTGCTCGAGGCGCTCTCCGTCGCGGACTGTGAGGTGTTGATGTCGCGGCTCGCCGGTGGCGCGCAGATCGCCGACGACGTGCGCGAGAGAATCCTGCAGGCCGCCGACGGGAACCCGCTCTTCATCGAGGAGATGCTCGCGATGGTGAGCGAGAACGGCGGCGAGGCGGAGATCGTGGTGCCGCCGACGATCCAGGCGCTCCTGCAATCCCGGCTCGACCGGCTCGGCTCGGGCGAGCGGGACATGATCGGCCGCGGCGCCGTCGAAGGGCAGGTCTTCCACCGCGGGACGGTGCAGGAGCTGGCGCCGCCGGGCGAGCGCGACGACGTCCCCACCCATCTCCTCTCGCTCGTGCGGAAGGAGCTGATCCGCCCGGACCAGGCCATCTACCCCGACGAGGAGGCCTACCGCTTCCGCCACCTCCTGATCCGGGACGCCGCGTACGACTCGCTCCCCAAGGGGACGCGAGCCGAGCTCCACGAGGCCTTTGCCGTCTGGCTCGACGGGCACGCAGCGCTTATCGAGCAGGACGAGATCGTGGGCTACCACCTCGAGCGCGCCTACCGCAACCGATCCGAGCTCGACAGCGCCGATCCGCGGTTGGACGAGCTCGCGCGGCGCGCGGCGGCACGCCTCGCACGGGCGGCGCGCGGTGCCGAGGAGCGCGGTGATCTCAGCGCGTTCTGCGGTCTGTGTCAGCGCGCTGCAGAGCTCCTGCCGGACGGCGACCCCCAGCGGCTCGAGTTGAGGTTCGCCAGCGCGTTCCCGCTCGTGACTGCCGGCCGCGCGAACGATGTGATGGTCGCGACAAGAGAGCTGGAGTCATCCACGGACCCGCGCTTCCAGGCGCTCGGGCTTCTGGCGACGGCGCTGGCCGACGTGCAGGCGGGGCGGTTCGACGCGCGGCGGGCGGAGGCGCACCTCAACACCGCGCGAAAGGTGTTCGAGGCCGGCGGGGACGATGTCGGCCTGGCGTGGGCGGGGTTTCTCGAGGCCCACATGCGCTGGATGCGCGGGGAGGCCGCGCTGACCGCAACGGCTGCGCAGCAGGCGGAGGCGCACGCCCGTGCCGCCGGGGACGACCCGCTCGCCGCGTCGATGCGGAGCATGACGTTGATGGCACTGTCTTTTGGTCCGGCCTCGGTCGCCGATGCCTTGGCCGCTGGGCAGGCCCTGCTGGCCGACGCGAAAGGCATGGTCGCTCGGGCCTACGCCCAGCTCTTCGTCGGCAAGCTGCTTGCGATGCGCGGTGACCAGGATGCGGCGCGAGAGCTCGCGCGAGCGGGTATCGAGAGCAGCCGTGAAGCCGGTCAGCTCATCGAGGCTGCAGGCGGCGCCCAGACCGTCGCGTTCGTCGAGCTGCACGCCGGCGCGCTCGAGTCGGCGGAGGAGATACTGCGCGCCAGCATCGCCGAGCTCGATCGTCTGGGTAATCTCGGCTACCGCGGAACGACTGCTCTGATGCTCGCGGACATCCTCGCTTCCCGGGGCGCCTACGAGGAGGCGGCGCGCTGGTGCGCCGAGGTGCGCGAGATGCTGAACGAGGACGACCTGGTGGATGTCATCGCTGTGGATTCGCTGGAGGGGTTCCTCGCCGCCGCAGCCGGGTCGCACGCCGAGGGCGAGCGACTCTCCCGCCAGGCAGTCGAGCTCGCCACCACCACCGACATGTACGAGTGCAATGGGCGATCCCAACAGTGGCATGCCCGCACGCTCGCGCTCGTCGGCAAGCCGGTCGAGGCGCGCGAGGCCGCGGCCGCCGCGCTCGCGGTCTACGAGGCCAAGGGGGACATCCCGGCGAGCGCCGGTGCGCGTGAGCTGCTCGACTCGCTCTCCTCTTGACCCGCCGGCAGGCTAGGATGGCCGCAGCGAAACGGGGAGCTCGGGCACGACCGGGCTGAGAGGGTGGCTCGACGCGCCACCGACCCGCAGAACCTGATCTGGGTAATGCCAGCGGAGGTATGCGCGTGGGAGTCGAGACCGTCGTCGTCGTTGCCGGAGGGCATCCCTCCCCTGGCGCCGTGCCCGAGCTCCCGCGCGGCGCCTACGTGATCGCGGCAGACGCAGGCGTCGACCGTGGCGCTCGCGCTCGGGCTCCGCATCGATCGTGCGATCGGCGATTTCGACTCGGTCTCGGCCGCCGGGCTCGCAGCCGCCGAGGCGGCGGGAGCGATCGTCGAGCGGCACCCGGCCGCCAAGGACGCGACCGATCTCGAGCTCGCGCTCGACGCTGCGATCGCGCTCGAGCCCGCCCGGATCCTCGTCGTCGGCAGCGCCGGCGGCCGGCTCGACCACCTGCTCGGCTCGATCCTGCTGCTCGCCGACGACCGTTACGCGGCGGCGACGAGTCGATGCATATCTCGACGGCAACCGGATCGCGGTGATCCGCGGCTCGCGGACGCTGACGGGCACGCCCGGCGACCTCGTCACGCTGCTGCCCGTGCACGGCCCGGCCGAGGGCGTCTCGACGAGCGGGCTCGAGTATCCGCTTGCACGACGAGACACTCCGGCCGGGCACGACCCGCGGTGTCTCGAACGTCTTCGCCGCTGCGGAAGCCCGGATCACGGTCGCGGGCGGCTGCCTGGTCGCCGTCCAACCCGGCCCCGAGCGAGAGGAGTCCTTGTGACACTTTGGCACAAGCCGGTGGCAGCGCTGATCATCGCGCTGGCGGTCGTGGCCGCCGGCTGCAGCGACTCCGGGGACGGGAGCTCGAGCACGACGACGAGCGAGAGCAAGGAGGTCGTGCTCGTGACGCACGACTCCTTCGCGATCCCCAAGCAGGTGAAGGCCGCCTTCGAGCAGGAGAGCGGGCTCAAGCTGACGATCCTGCAGGGCGGCGACGCCGGCGAGATGGTCAACCGGGCGCTCCTGACGAAGGGGAATCCCCAGGGCGACGTTCTCTTCGGGATCGACAACAACCTGCTCTCGCGGGCGCTCGACGAGGGCCTGTTCGAGCCCTACGTGGCCGGCTGCCTCGAGTTCGTCGATGCGCCCTACCGCATCGACCCGACCCATGCGCGTGACCCCGATCGACCACGGCGATGTGTGCCTCAACGTCGACCGGACGTGGTTCGCCTCGCACGGAATCGCACCGCCGCAGACGCTCGCCGACCTGACGCAGCCGCGCTACAAGGACCTGCTCGTCGTCGAGAACCCGGCCACCTCGACGCCCGGGCTGGCCTTCATGCTCGCCACCATCGCGAAGTTCGGCGAGGACGGCTGGCAGGACTACTGGCGCCGGCTGCGGACGAACGGCGTGCTCGCCGTCGACGGCTGGGAGGAGGCGTACACGACCCAGTTCTCCGGCGCCGGCGGCAGCAAGGGGAAGCGGCCGATCGTCGTCTCCTACGCCACGAGCCCGGCGGCCGAGGTGATCTTCGCGAAGACGCCCCCGAAGACGGCCCCGACGGCGGTGGTCGCGGACAGCTGCTTCCGCCAGATCGAGCTCGCGGGCGTGCTCGACGGCGCCAGGAACCCGCATGGCGCCGGACTGTTCATCGACTTCATGCTCTCGAAGCGCTTCCAGGCATCGATGCCGGAGAGCATGTTCGTGCTGCCCGTGCGCAACGGGACGCCTCTGCCCGAGGCGTTCGAGAAGTACGCCGTCTCGCCGCCGAGCCCGCTCGAGCTGCCCGCCGAGGAGATCGGCGACAACCGCGATCGCTGGATCGACGAGTGGACACAGGTCGTCTTGCGCTGAGCCGCGGCGCGCAGCTCGCGACGATCGCCGTCCCCGCGGCGTTCCTCGCGCTCTTCTTCGCCTTCCCACTCGCAGCGATCCTCGAGCGTGGGCTGACGTCCACCGGCGGTCTCTCGCTCCCCGCGAACACCGGCGGAGCTGCTGTGGTTCACGACCTGGCAGGCGGCGGCGTCGACGGTGCTCACGCTCGTCGCCGGGCTCCCGCTCGCGTGGGCGATCGGCCGGTTCCGGTTTCGCGGCCGGTCGCTCGTCCGCGCGCTCGTGCTCGTGCCGTTCGTGCTGCCCACGGTCGTCGTCGCGACCGCGTTCCTGATCGTGCTGCCCGACGGCTACGAGCGCGGCCTCTGGGCAATCCTCGCGGCGCACGTCTTCTTCAACGTCGCGGTCGTGACGCGCATCGTCGGCAGTGCGTGGGCGACGATCGACCCGCGGAGCGCCGAAGCGGCAGCCGTGCTCGGAGCCGGGCCGCTCCGCCGGGTGCGCGAGGTGACTCTGCCGCAGCTCGCCCCCGCTCTCTCCGCCGCGTCGGCGCTGACGTTCCTCTTCTGCTTCACGTCGTTCGGCGTGATCCTGATTCTCGGCGGCCCGGGCCGGGCGACCGTGGAGACGGAGATCTACAACCGGGCCGCGCGCATGTTCGACCTGCAGGCAGCGGCCGCGTTGTCGCTGCTGCAGCTCGGCGCCGTGGCGGTCGTGCTCACGGTGGCCGGCATCCTCGAGGCGCGGGCGGGCGGCGCCGCGACGCTCGCCGACGAGAACGACGTGCTCCGCCGGCCGCGCGGGTGGGAGCGCTTTGCCGTCGTCGGCGTGCTCGGCGTCGGCGCGCGTCGCGCTCCTCTTCCCGCTCGTCGTCCTCGCTCGAGCGGTCGCGGGGCAGCTGGGGCGCGCTGTTCGAGGAGACCCCCGCCCTCCTCGTCGAGCCGTGGGAGGCGGCCGTGTTCTCCGTCGTCTTTGCCGGCGTCGCGGCGGCGATCGCGCTCGTCGTCGGCGGGCTCGCGGCGATCGCGCTGGCGCGGCGTCCGGCCGGCGTCGTCGACGGCTTCGTGCTGCTCCCTCTCGGCGCCTCCGCCGTGATGCTCGGCTTCGGGTTCCTGATCGCCTTCGACGAGGCACCCGTCGACTTCCGCTCGTCGTGGTGGCTCGTTCCCGTCGCCCAGTCGCTCATCGCGGCGCCGTTCGTCGTCCGCATCGTCACGCCGGCGCTCCGCTCGATCGACCCGGCGTTGCGCGAGGTGGCGGCGACGCTCGGCGCGTCTCCACTGCGGAGCCGGCGCGAGATCGACACGCCACTCGTCGGCCGGGCGTTCGCCGTCGCGGCCGGGTTCGCGTTCGCGATCGCGCTCGGCGAGTTCGGGGCCACCGTCTTCGTCGCCCGCGCCGAGCAGCCGACGCTGCCGGTGGCGATCTTCCGCTTCCTCGGCCGGCCCGGCGAGGCGAACCAGGGGGTCGCTGCGGCACTGGCCGTCGTGCTGGCCGTGATCGCCGCCTGCGCCGCTCTCCTCGCCGAGCGGGTCGCCGACGGCCGGGGGCGAGCGCTCTGATGGCACCCGCGCTGCAGGTCGCCGGGGCGAGGGTCGTGCTCGGAGGGCATCGAGGCGCTCGCCGGCGTCGACCTCGAGGTCGAGCAGGGCGAGACGATCGCCGTCCTCGGCCCGAGCGGAAGCGGCAAGTCGACCCTGCTGCGGGCGATCGCAGGGCTGCAGCCGCTCGACGCCGGCTCGGTCACGCTCGCCGGTCGCACGCTCGACGGCGTGCCGCCGCACCGGCGTGGCGTCGGCCTGATGTTCCAGGACGACGCCCTCTTCCCTCATCGCGACGTCGCTGCCAACATCGCGTTCGGCCTCCGGATGCAAGGCGCCGGACGCGCGGAGACGGCAGCTCGGGTCACGGAGCTGCTCGCGCTCGTCGGGCTCGAGGGACGCGAGCATCGGGCCGTTGCGTCGCTCTCGGGCGGAGAGCGCAAGCGCGTGGCGCTTGCGCGCGCGCTCGCCCCGGCACCACGCGTGCTGCTACTCGACGAGCCGCTCGGTGCGCTCGACCGTCCGCTGCACGACCGACTCGTCGTCCGAGCTCCGGGCGCTCTTCGCCGAGATCCACCAGACCGCCGTCTACGTGACCCACGACGTGGCGGAGGCATTCGCGCTCGGCAGCCGCGTCGCCGTGATGCGCGCCGGCAGGATCCTCCAGGTCGCGAGCCCGGAGCAGCTCTGGGCCGGCCCGGCCGACGCGTGGGTGGCACGGTTCATCGGGCTCGAGAACGTCGAGGAACGGGGCGCGACGTCGCTCGTGACCCGGCCGGAGGGAGTCGTCCTCCGTCCCGATGCCGGCGGGAATGCGATCGTCATCGCCACGCAGCGCGATGGGCCGGTGGTCACGCTCCGCGCCCGCTTCGACGACGGGCGCGAAATCGTCTCCGCCCACGCGGGCCTGTCGGTGCCTGCGCCGGGGACACGCGTCGCCGTCGCGGTCGATCAGCACGGCCGTGATCGAGGTGCCGACGGATCTGACGCGCACCTGAGCCGGCGGAACCCGCGGCGTCAGTCCTCGTCGTCGTCCCGTCGTCCTCCTCGTCCCAGGCGTCGTCATCGTCGTCGTCCTCGAGCTCGAGCTCGAGCTCGTCGTCGAGCTGCGGGTAGCTCGGCGTCGTCCCAGGCCTCACTCACGGCCGTCTCCCTTCGTCGTGGATCGCCGCCAACGCGGCCTCGACGGAACGCTAGCGAGCCGAGGCGCCTGGGTGCAGGAGCTAGCGCTCGGGCGCGCAGCGCGTGTCGCCGGCCATCAGCTGGTCGAACACGGCCGTGATCGACGCCGCGGCGGCGCGGTCGGCCGATGTCAGACCCGGCCCTTCCCACTGGATCACCGGGGTCACGCCCGGGCCCATCACGGTGATCCGGTACTTCTCACCAGGTGCCGGTGGCCGCATCGCCTGGCTCGGGTACCCCGGGAACGGCTTCTGGGGGACGAAGCTGTGACAGAAGGTGCCGTTCGGCTTGTGCACGAGGATTCCCGACTCACGCTTCCAGCCCGTCCCGTAGGCCGAATTGAACGTGTCGATGTAGACGTTCCGGCCGTAGCGGTCCTTCGGGTTGCCCTCTGCCGTCGAGCCGAACCCGAAGATCGGCTGGCCGAGGTAGGTGAACCGCCCGAAGACGCCCTGCCACTGGGCGCCGTACGTCCAGTGGGTGTACACCTCGATCTTGGCGAGCTCGCTGTTCCAGTGCGAGAGGTGGAGCTCGTAGGCCGTATGCTCGGGAAGCCAGGGATCGAATCCGAGCAGCGGCTGGAGCCGTTGCCACGACTGGATCGCCCAGTAGGTTCCGTCGGGCGCCTTGCAGCCCGCGACGAAGTACACGAGCGCCGGACCGTCGTACGGCGCGCAGCGGTTCTTGAACGTCGACCAGTAGCTCGCCTTGTGGTACTTGCCCCAGCCGCCGGCGTAGTCGTACTTGAAGCGCACTTGCCGCGCGGACGGGTCACCGGAGATCGCCGAGTTGACGGCGTCCCAGACGAGGACGTGACGCACCTTGCCGTCGGAGCGCCGATAGATGAGCAGCGCCTCGCCCTTGCTGTTGACCTGAAGTGACTGGAGCTTCGCGTTCGAGTCCGACATCGGCTCGCTCGCGAGCGCGGGGGTCGCGAAGGCGCAGGCGGCGACGGCACACACCGGAAGCAGGAGTCGAAGGAGGGGCCGCACGAGAGGTCCATCGGCAGATCCGCGAGTCGGAGGCGACCCCTCGACTCAGGGATCGCCGGCCCGTCGCCGGCATCGGCGCTACCGCTCCGGCACGCACACCTTGTCGTCGGGGCCGACGAGCTTGTCGAACTCCTCGTTGAACACGGCGTCCTGCCTGGGGTCGTAGGCGCCGAGCCCCTTGCCCTCCCACTGCAGCACGGGCGTCACGCCGGGGCCCATCACGGTGACGCGGTGACGCTCGCCGTTCCCGGGCGGGCGCAGCACGTGCGACCGGATAGCCGGCCGGCGTCATCTGCGGCACGAAGCTGTAACAGAAGGCTCCGTTGCGGCTGTGCGCGACCTTGCCGGCGTCGTGCCGCCAGCCGGGGCCGAACACCGAGTTGAACGTGTCGACGTAGAAGAACCGCGCGTAGGAGTCGCGCTTGCTCGCTGACGGGGTGCGGTACCCGAAGGCAGGCTGCCCGAGGTAGGTCAGCTTGCCGAAGAGCCCCTGCCACCGGCCGCCGTACGTCCAGTTCGGCGACACGTCGAGCACCGGGAGCGGGCCTGACCAGTGGGAGATATGAAGCTCGAACGCCGACTGCTCGGGCCGGAACGGTGCGATGCCGCGCATCGGCAGCATGCGCTGCCAGCGCTGCAGCGCCCAGTAGGAGCCGTCGGGTGCCTTGCAGGCGTTCACGAGCCACACGAGGCGTCGGCCCGTCGTAGGGAGCGCAGCGATCGGCGAACGTCCGCCAGGTCTGACGCCCGCTCCGCTTCAGGCCGCCGGAGTAGTCGTAGTTGAAATGCACCTGCGGCGTGCTCTGACTCGGGGCGTTGGCGTTGATCGCGCCCCACACGTAGACGTGGCGGACGCCGCCCTTGGCGGTGCGGTAGGTGACGAGCGCCTCGCCGCGATCGTTGACCTTCAGCGACAGGAACGAGACGTCGAGATCGCCGAACTGCTCACTGGCACGCGCAGGGGAGGCGGCGCCGAGCAGGCACGCCGCGAGCACTGCAACGACGACGAAGAAACGGACGCGCATCGGCTCTATCCAGGGTAGCGCCGGGCACCTGCGTGCCGTTGTAAAGCCTCCTAGCTGTGCCAGTGCTCCCAGTGGACGAGCTCGTCGAGCGGGAGGCGGCGCTGCGTCAGCCGCGAGACCAGCGCGCTGTCGTCCGCGTCGGGAGGCTGCTTACCGATCGTGACGATGCAGTTGAAGTGGACGTCGTCCGGCATCCCGAGCAGCTGCTTGAGCTCCGGGACGGCCTCGCCCGGCACGCCGTAGACACCGGCGCCGAGGCCCTCGGAGAGCGCCGCGAGCTGGATCAGCATGAAGAGCGAGCCGGAGTCGACGTACCAGTACGGCGCCGGCCACGTGATCTCGCGGCCGTCGACCAGCTTGTCGTCCTTCTGGTAGCGCTCGTGGTAGCTCGCCTCGCGGACGCCGATGACGACGTGGACCGGTGCGACCGAGATCCACGGCGGCAGGCCCATCGCGACGTACTCCTCCTCGCCGGCGAGGCGCGCGAGCTCACGGCGCGTTTCCGGCTCGGTGACCACGACGAGCCGGTGCCCCTGGCTGAAGCCGGCGCTCGGCGCGCGTCGCACCGTGCCGACGATCCGCTCGATCGTCTCGTGGTCGATCGGGTCGGGCAGGTAGTTGCGCACCATCCGGCGCCGCTTGAGCAGCTCCGGGAAGGAGTCGGGCGTCACTCCCACTCGATCGTGGCCGGCGGCTTCGAGGAGAGGTCGAGGGCGACGCGGTTGACGCCCGGCACCTCGTTGATGATCCGGTTCGAGATCGTCTCCAGCACGTCGTAGGGGATCCGCGCCCAGTCGGCGGTCATCGCGTCCTCGGAGGTGACAGCCCGGATCACGATCGGATAGGCGTACGTTCGCTCGTCGCCCTGGACGCCCACCGACTTGATCGCGGGCAGGACGGCGAAGCTCTGCCAGAGGTCGCGGTAGAGCCCGGCGCGGCGGATCTCCTCCTGCAGCACGGAGTCGGCGGCGCGGAGGATGTCGAGCCGCTCCTTCGTGACGTCGCCGATGATCCTGATCGAGAGGCCGGGGCCGGGGAACGGCTGGCGCCAGACGAGCCGCTCGGGCATGCCGAGCTCCTCGCCGACCCGGCGCACCTCGTCCTTGAAGAGCAGCCGCAGCGGCTCGACGAGATCCATCTTCATGTCGGCCGGCAGCCCGCCGACGTTGTGGTGCGACTTGATCTTCGCCGCCACGCCGTCGTCGCCGCCCGACTCGATCACGTCCGAGTAGAGGGTTCCCTGAACGAGGAACCGCGTCGCTTCGCCGAGCTTGCGGGCCTCCTCCTCGAAGACGCGGATGAACTCCTCGCCGACGATCTTGCGCTTCGTCTCGGGATCGGTGACGCCGGCGAGCCTGGTCAGGAACCGCTCCTCGGCGCGCACGTGAACGAGCGGCACGTGGAAGTGGCCGCCGAAGGTCTCGACGACCTGCTCCGCCTCGTTGGCGCGCATCAGCCCGTGGTCGACGAACACGCAGGTCAGCTGATCGCCGACCGCCTTGTAGACGAGCAGCGCCGCCACGGCCGAGTCGACGCCACCGGAGAGCCCGCAGATGACGCGCTCGGAGCCGACCTGGGCCCGGATCCGCTCGACCTGCTCCTCGATCACGGCGGCGGGCGTCCACGTCGGCGGAGCCCCGGCGACGTCGTAGAGGAACTTCTTCAGGATCTCCTGCCCGTCCGGGGTGTGGACGACCTCGGGATGGAACTGGACGGCGTAGAGCGCCGCGGCGTGCGTCCTCGAACGCCGCGATCGGCGTCGACGGCGACGAGGCGGTGACGCGGGCACCGGGCGGCGGCTCCGTGACGGAGTCGCGGTGGCTCATCCAGACGACCTGGTCCGAGGGGAGGTCGTGTGAAGAGCGCCGACTCGCCGAGCGCCGCCTCGGCCTTGCCGTACTCGGAGATGTCGTTCGACTCGACGTTCCCGCCGAGGTCGCGCGCCATCACCTGCATCCCGTAACAGATCCCGAGGGTCGGGACGCCGAGCTCGAGCACGTCGGTGTTCATCTGCGGCGCGCCCTCGGCGTAGACCGAGGCCGGGCCGCCGGAGAGGATCAGCGCCAGTGGATTCCGCGCCCGCACCTCCGCGGCTGTGATCGTGTGGCTGACGATCTCCGAGTAGACGCGGGCCTCGCGCACCCTGCGCGCGATCAGCTGGCTGTACTGGCCGCCGAAGTCGAGCACGAGCACCGGGCGCTCCTCGGGCGCCGGTGGCGTCACCGGAAACGCCAGGACTTCCGCGCTCTCAGCCACGCCGGTAATTCGGTGCGTCCTTCGTGATCGTGACGTCGTGCGGGTGGCTCTCGCGGAGGCCGGCGCCGGTGATCCGCACGAAGCGGCTCTCGGTCTTCAGCGCCTCGACCGTCGCGGCGCCGCAGTACCCCATCGCCTGACGGAGCCCGCCGACGAGCTGGTAGACGATCGGCGCCACCGGCCCCTTGTACGGGACGCGCCCCTCGATGCCCTCGGGCACGAGCTTGTCGACGTCCTCGACGTCGCCCTGGAAGTAGCGGTCCTTCGAGAACGAGCGTGCCTTCATCGCTCCCAGCGAGCCCATGCCGCGGTACTCCTTGAACCGCTCGCCCTGGACGAGGATCACGTCGCCCGGCGACTCGTCGGTGCCGGCGAGCATCGACCCGAGCATCACCGTGTCGGCGCCGGAGGCGATCGCCTTGGCGACGTCTCCCGACGAGGTGATGCCGCCGTCGGCGATGACCGGGATCCCGTGGCGGATCGCGACCTCCGCAACGTCGAAGACTGCCGTGACCTGCGGAACGCCGACGCCGGCGACGACGCGGGTGGTGCAGATCGAGCCGGGCCCGACGCCGGCCTTCAGGCAATCCGCCCCAGCGTCGATCAATGCCTCGGCCGCCTCGCCGGTGGCGATGTTGCCGGCGATCAGCTCGATGTCGAACTCGGCCTTGATCCTGCGCACCATCTCGACGACGCCGCGCGAGTGGCCGTGAGCGGTGTCGACGACGAGCACGTCGACCTCGGCCGCGACGAGGGCAGCCGTGCGCTCGAGGGCGTCGGTGCCGACACCGACGGCGGCGCCGACCCGCAGGCGCCCGCGCTCGTCCTTCGTCGCGAGCGGATAGCGCTCGCGCTTCTGGATGTCCTTGACCGTGATCAGGCCGCGCAGCCGGCCGTCGAGTCGACGATCGGCAGCTTCTCGATCTTGTGCCGCCCGAGCAGGAGCTCCGCATCGGCGAGCGTCGTGCCGACGGGCGCGGTGACGAGGCCCTCGCTCGTCATCAGCTCGCGGATGAGCGCATCCGGGCGGGCGCCGAAGCGGAGGTCGCGGTTCGTGAGGATGCCGACGAGCACGCCGTCGGCGCTCGTGATCGGCACGCCCGAGACGCGGTAGCGCGCCATCAGGTCGAGCGCGTCGGCGACGAGGTCGTCGGGCCCGAGCGTGACCGGCTCGACGATCATGCCGGCCTCGCTGCGCTTCACCTTGTCGATCTCGGCGACCTGATGCTCGATCGAGAGGTTGCGGTGGATGATCCCGATCCCGCCCTCGCGGGCGAGCGCGATCGCGAGCGTCGCCTCGGTGACCGTGTCCATCGCCGAGGAGACGATCGGGATCTCGAGCGCGATCGTCGGCGTCAGCCGCGTTGCGGTGGCGACGTCGTTCGGGAGAACCGCGGACTCCGCCGGAAGGAGCAGCACATCGTCGAAGGCGAGGCCTTCCTTACCGAACTTGCCGTCACGATCGAGCTCGAACTCCAAGAGTCAGTTGACTCTACCAAGCTCGTCGGGCGGCACCGGCGGACGACCGCCGGCCCTCTCCTCAGCGCTTGGCGGTGACCTGGGCGAAGCGAGCCGTGACGGCCGTGGCTGCCGTCATCGGCACGGTGCACCGCGTCTTCGTGCCCGCACACCGGCCGCCCCAGCGCACGAACCGCCATCCTCGAACCGGCTTCGCCGTGAGGACGAGGCGCTCGAAGGAGGTGACCTTCTCGGCGCAGGCCCGCTTCGCACAGGCGAAGCCCGCAGCGATGCTGGTGACGGCACCACGACCGGTGACGCCGACACGGAGCGCGAACGAATCGGGCGCGAAGGTGGCCGTGACCGTGGCCGCCGCGCCGAGCTCGATCTGACACGAACCGGCGCCGGTGCAGGCGCCGCCCCAGCGCACGAGGCGGTAGCCGTCCTTCGCGAGCGGCGACAGCGAGACACGCGCGCCCCGGTCCCAGTCCATCGCGCACGAGGTGGCACAGTCGATGCCGGGGACATCGCTGTACACGCTTCCCGGCCCGGTGATTCCGACCGTGAGGCGGATCTGGTCGTTGACGAGCCGGAGCCAGGGCGACGTCTGCACGCCGCTCTTGACGGTGTCGCCGTAGTAGTCGTCGTGGCCGACATCGAGGTTGTACGCCGACAGTGGCACACCGTGCGCGGCGTACGGGTAGAGGACGTCGAGCGTCGAGTCGCAGACGTGGCCGGTGTCGCCCGGGCACGTGTGCGCAGATGCGGCGAGCGGGTCGCTCGTGCCGAGAGCGTGCAACAGCTCGTGCGCAGCGACCGCAGCAGGCGAGACATCGACGCACGAGCCCAGGAACGTGACGCCCACACCCATGCCGAGACCGAAGCTCGTTCCGCCGACCCCGCACGTCTGTCCCTGCGAGATCGCCGTCGCGCCGTCATAGAACACGAGGTACTTCGTGCGCGACGCGCCCGGGAGGCTGCTCGCTTCGTTCCGGATGAGCTCGAACAGGTTGGACGCATCAGTGTTCGAAACCTGGGCAGTGCCGACGCGCAGCGCCGTCAAGTCGAGCTGCAGGCCGCAGGCATCGGTGTAGAGGTCGAAGCGCGGCGACCGGGCCGCATCCTCCCTGCGCCACCACCCGTCGATCTCATCGACGATCGCTGCGATCTGCGGCGCGAGGCTCGCGCTCCGGTCGACACCGTCGGCCGGATAGGCGTAGACGACGTGGACCGGATAGCCACCGATCGCCTGCGGTCGATCCTGCTGGGAGACGGTGCCGCACCACGCCGCGGCGGTTGCAGCCCGGGCCTGACCCGTGAGGCCGGGGACGACAAGCACCGCCGCCACGAGCGCAACGAGGGCGATCAGGCCACGCCGGAACGCGCTGGCGCCGCCCGTAGACACGGAAACTCTCAGCCTCGACCCCCTTGCCACGGCGACAGGGTACCCACAGAGACGCCCTTAGTCAGCGTCCGCCTTTCGCCCTCGGCGCGCTAGGCGACGGGCTGGAGCTCGTCGACCTCGACGAGCGACACGAGGCGTGCGGCTTCCTTCGGGTCGAAGCGGCCGGCGCCGACCTCGAGCACGGACGCCGAGCCGGCTGCGACCGCGAGCCGGAGGGCCTCCTCCGCCGGGCGCTGGTCGGCCAGCGCCGCGAGCCAGCGTGCGAGCAGAACGTCGCCCGCGCCGAGGATCGAGACGGGATCGAGCTGAGGCGCCTTGGCGCGGTAGCGCCGCACCTGGCGCTCCTCCCGGACGAGCACGAAGCAGCCGGTCTCCATCGTGATGTGGACGTTGCGGGCGCCCATCTCGGCGATCCGGTCGAGCGCCATCAGGAAGTCGTCGTCGTCGTCGAGCTCCTGGCCGACGAGCTGCTCGGCCTCGTGCTGGTTCGGCGAGACGAGCCACGGCTCCGCCTCGATGCCCCTGCGCAGCGGCTCGCCTTCGGCATCGAGCACGACGCGCGCGCCGAGCTTCGTCATCTCGCGCACCGCGTCGGCGTAGAAGCCCTCGTCGACGCCGCGCGGCAGCGAGCCTGCGAAGACCACGGTCGACGCACCGCGTGAGAGGTAGCGAAGCTTGTCGAGCAGGATCTCGAGCTCCTCCAGCGAGACCTTCGGGCCCCACTCGTTGATCTCGGTGTACGTCCCGGACGTCGGGTCGACGACGGCGGTGGAGGTGCGCGACTCGTCCTTGATCCGGACGAAGTCGTTGAGGATCGCCTCCTCGGTCAGCTCCTCGACGATCCGCGTCCCCGTGCGCCCGCCTGCGAGGCCGGTGGCGACGACGGGCACGTCGAGCCGCTTCAGCGCCCGCGCGACGTTGATGCCCTTGCCGCCCGCGAGCGCGAGCACGTTGCTCGCCCGGTGGCGGTGACCGAGCTTGAAGATCGGAACGGTCAGCGACCGGTCGAGTGCGGCATTGAGGGTGACGGTGACGATCACGCTGAGTGACCCCTTCCGAGACGTGGACGCTACGAGACGAGGCCGACGAGATGGTGGACAGTGCGGCGGGCGTACCAGCGAGCCTTCCCTGCCGTGCCGACTGCCGAAACCGACTCTGCGGCGACGAGCGGTGTGCGCGCAATCAGCCTACCTCCCGCGAACACCCTCACCTCGCCCACCTGCTGACCGCGGGCAACGGGCAGCGGCAGCGCCGAGCTGAGGACGACGCGCTCGACGAGGGGCTTGTCCACGCGCACCGTCCGGACGACCTCCTTCTGCGGCACGAGCCTGACCGGCGAGCGGCCGTAGCCGATCTCGGCGAGCCCGTAGACGCGGCGAGCGTCGATCGCCTTGACCCGGTGGTACTGGGCGAGGCCCCAGGTGAGGAGGCCGCCGAGATCGGCATTCCGCTGCGCCTCGGTCGGCGAGCCGAGCACGGACGCGGTGATGCGAACGCCATCGCCCTGCACGGCAGCCACCTGCGACCAGCCGGCATCGTCCGTGTGCCCCGTCTTGGCGCCGATCAGCGGCAGCGTGCCGATCAGGTCGTCGGTCGAGGTCAGCGTTCGGCCGCCGGCGATCGTCGCCGTCGACCGGGTCGACCAGGTGCGGATGAACGGATTGCGGAGCGCCGCCGTCAGGAGAGTCGTCATGTCGCGCGCGCTCGAGACGTGACCCGGCTGGTCGAGCCCGTGCGGGTTCTCGAAGTGGGTCGAGCGTGAGGCCGAGCTCCTCCGCCTTCTGCGTTCATCAGCTCGACGAACCGCGGGATCGAGCCGTCGCCGACGTACGCGGCGAGGGCCGTGGCGGCGTCGTTTGCGCTCGGTACGAGTGCAGCGATCGCGAGGTCGCGCACCGTCAGCTTCTCGCCCGCACGCAGGTTGACGCTCGACTCGCCGACCCGGGCCGCCAGGGGCGACACGGTGACGACGTCGTCGAGATCGGCGTGCTCGAGCGCCACGAGCACGGTCATCAGCTTGGTCATGCTCGCGGGAGCGCGCGGGACGTCGGGCGAGCGCGCCGCGAGAACGACCGCACCAGGGCCACCACGCACGATGTAGGCCGGGGCAACGACCGGAGGAGGTGCAGCGACGGCGGTGGCGCAACAGGCCGCCAGGGCGGCCACCGCGAGCGCAAGAAGACCGCGACGCATCACACCGGAGGGTAGCGCGCGCCGGTGGCTACCAGCCGGAGGCGGCCCAGATCTCGGCGGCGAGGCGAGCCGCCTCGGTGCCGGCGGCGGCGCGCCAGTCGTCGTCGCCGTCGCGGTAGGCGTAGATCACCGATCGCGACGCGTTGACGAGCGCGCTCGCGGGCCCGCTCGTGAACGCCCGCGCCACGTCGGCCGGGGTCGCCCCCTGGGCGCCGACGCCGGGCAGCAGGATGATCGCCTGCGGCATCGCGCGCCGGGCATCGCCGATCACCCGCGGCACCGTTGCGCCGACGACCGCGCCGACGTTCGACATCCCCCGCTCGCCGACGAGGTCGGCACCCCACTCGGCGACGAGGCCGGCGACGTGCCGCCACACCGTGGTGCCGTCCGAGAGGACGGCCTCCTGGAGGTCGCGACCGCCCGCGTTGGACGTGCGGACGAGGACGAAGAGGCCGGCGCCGTGGTTGCGGCAGGCGGAGAGGAACGGGTCCATCGAATCGGTGCCGAGGTACGGGTTGACGGTGAGCGCGTCGGCGAGCGGCGGATCGGAGCCGCGCGGCTCGAGGAAGGCTGCCGCGTAGGCCCGGGCGGTCGAGCCGATGTCGCCGCGCTTGCCGTCGGCGATGACGAGCAGGCCGACCTCCGACGCATACCGCGAGACCGCCTCGAGCGCCATCCAGCCGTCGCTCCCGAGCGCCTCGAAGAACGCGACCTGCGGCTTGACGGCAACGGCGTACGGGGCGACGACGTCGATGATCCCCTTGCAGAAGCGCTCGACCGCAGCGGCCGCCGCCGCCCGTCCCAGCACCGCCTCCCCGCGCAGCTCGACCGGCAGGAGATCGACCCGTGGGTCGAGCCCGACGACGAGCTGGCTGCGCTTCCGCTCGACCGCTTCGGCGACCCGATCCGAGAACGCCGCAACCACGGGCGCCTCGTCTTCCGGTCGCATGCTCACGCAGCCAAGGCTACCCCGTTCGTGGCGGCGAGGATCGCGTTGCGCTCGAGCGGGACGACCCGCAGCTCCGGCGCGCGGCCGGCGCATGAAGGTCGCGAGCAGGAGGAGCTCGTCCGCGGCGATCGCCTCGAGATCGGACGGGAGCTGGCGGTCGACCTCGCTCAGGCCCGCATCGACCTCGAGGTGCGCGCCGCCTCCACGCGGCACGGTGCGGCGCGTGACGACGCACCCCGCGACGAAGACCGCCCGCACCATCCCCGGCTCGAGCGCGGGCACGACGAGGCACGCGCGCATCGCCCGCAGCCGCCCGAGCTCGTCGATCCGGTCGACGACCTGCTCGAGCGCCGCGATCCGGTCGCGCAGCCGAGCGGCATCCTCGAACCGGAGGTCGCCTGCGAGCCGCCGCAGTCGCTGCCGCAGGCCGGGGAGAACGTCACGGGGATCGTCGCCCTCGAAGCCGTCGAGCGCCTGCGCCGCCCGCCGCGCGAGCGACCGCCCCGAGATCGGCCCGTGCGGGGTCGGCTCGGTGCCGCACACCCAGCGGGCGCCCCGGCGCCGCAGGTAGACGTGACGATCGGGCCGCGTGCCGCGCGCGTTCGCGGGCGGCCGGAGCTCCCGCAGCAGCCGCAGCTCGTCGAGCGCGGCCTCGAGCTCGCTGCCACACGGCTGCCAGTCGATCTGCGCGAGCGCCCCGAGCGCCGCCTCGACAGCGGGCCGCTGCCGCTCGCCGGAGAAGTACGAGCGGAGCCGGGCGCTGAGGTTGCGCGCGCGCCCGACGTACAGCGCCTGGCCGTTCTTGTCCCGGAACACGTAGGTGCCCGGCGTCGTCGGTGCCTCCGCGACGAGCGAGCGCTTGGCGTGGAGGCGCCGGGCGCGCGGCGCCGACAGCTCGACGAGGTCGGCCACCGTCTCGGCGCCGCGCTCCTGCGCCAGGCCGATCAGCGCGATCAGGATCTCGGCGGTCGCCTCGGCGTCCGCGAGTGCCCGGTGACAGGGCTCGACCGACGTGCCGAAGAAGTGCGAGAGGTGCGCGAGGCCGACCCGCTTCGTCCGGCCGCTCAGCAGCCGCCGGGCGAGCCAGACCGTGTCGACGACCGGAGCGGCGACCCGCCGGCCCGTCAGCCGCTCGACCGCGCGGTCGAGGAAGCCCATGTCGAAGCGCGCGTTGTGGGCGACGAGCACGGCGTCGCCGGCGAACGAGAGAAAGCGCCGTACGGCGAGGTCGGCGGACGGGGCGCCGCGCACGTCGCCCTGGGCGATGCCCGTCAGGGCGGTGATCGCCGTCGGCAGCGGCACGCCCGGGTTGACGAGCGTCTCGAACGTGGCACCGGCCGCGAGCGCGTCCACCCGCTGGGCGCCGATCTCGACGATCCGCGAGCGGGCGGGCGAGAGACCGGTCGTCTCGAGGTCGAACACCACGAACGAGGCGTGCTCGAGCAGCGACGGCGGCACCGGGTGGGTCGGCCAGCCCGACGGCGGCGCCACGCCAGGCGAGCCGGGCATCCCCTGTGACCACCTCGTCGAGCAGCGCGCGGGCGATCGCGGTCGGAGCCGACGCGAGCGCGAAGAGCGAGCGGGCCGCGTCGCTCGCCGGCACCGGGCCTCGTCGCGCCTCGACGAGCTCGACGAGCCGGTCGGCGCCGTCGAAGGAGAGCTGCATCCGCGCGATGCTATACGAACATATGTTCGATATACAAGGACCGGCAGACAAAGAGAGGGCCCCGCAGGGCCCTCTCTGGTGTTCCACGGAGGAGGAAGAGCCGCTAGTTGACGGCCTTCTTGAGCACCGAGCCGGCCGAGAACTTCGGCACGGTCGCCGCCCTGATCTGGACCTTCTCGCTCGGGTTCCGCGGGTTGACACCCATGCGGGCCGCCCGATGCGTCGTGTGGAACTTGCCGAAACCGGTGAAGTTCACCGTCTCGCCTGCCTTCAGCGTCTCCTCGACGGTCTCGAGGAACGCGTCCACTGCAGCGCCTGCATCGCGCTTGGAGAGGCCGCTCTTGCCGGCCACTGCGTCTACGAACTCCTGCTTCGTCACTTCACTCCTCCTGCTAGTTGGTCGTTATCGGGACCGCCGGAGACCCTAACACTCCTGGCGGATGGCTCAACCATGCCGATCTTCGCCCATGGGCTTCTCCGTCCGGTCGGGGGTCGACGCGACCGAGCGTTCGCTCCACTCGGAGCTACTCGCTCGGGGCGCGTCCGGCGAGGAGGTCGCTCGCTCGGTAGAGGGCACGGAGCCGCACCCCCATCCGGGCGAGAGCGTCCGCCCCGCCTTCTTCGCGGTCCACGACACACACCGCGTGGCGGACGACGAGGCCGGCATCCCGCAGCACCGACACCGATTCCGCCAGAGCGCCGCCGGACGTGACGACGTCCTCCAGAAGGCACACGAGGTCCCCCTGGTCGAACGGGCCTTCGATCCGATTCGCTGTGCCGTATTCCTTGGTTTCACCGCGCACGATGATGAACGGTAGTTCGGACGCCATCGACGCAGAAGCGGCTAGGGCAACCGCTCCGAGGGCAGGTCCGGCGAGCCGGATGGTGTCTGGCTCGACATCATGGGCCACCTCGGCGAGGCGTGCTCCGAGCGCGCGCAACAGGTCCGGCCGGGTCTCGAACCGGTACTTGTCGAGGTACCAGGACGAGCGCTTGCCCGAGCGGAGCACGAAGTCGCCCTCGAGGAGCGCGTGCTCCACGAGCAGGCGGCCGAGATCGTCCGTCACGGGAGGAGCGCCTCGGACGCGATCTGCACGAGCCGGTCGAGCTCGGGCGCACCCGCCTCGAGCGTCACGGCCGAGCCGTCGACGTACCCGATCGTGACGGTCTGCCCGTCAGCCGAGCTGCCGCGGTTGAGGAACCAGTAGGCGATGCCGCCGATGATCGCGAGCACGAGGAGCTTACGCATCGGCCTCGTCCCGCTTCTTCCTGGCTTTGGGCTTCACGGGCTGATCCTCGTCGAGCCGGTGCAGCGCGGTGCGCAGGTCGTAGACGACGAGGCCGGCCGTCGGCTCGGGCACCGTCCGGGCCACGGCGCTGCGGCCTCCCTCGGTGACGACGAAGACGCTGCCACCGTCGAGCCCGACCTCGATCCGGGCGACCTCGCCACCCGGACGAACGTCGGCCGCGGCCGCGAGCAACTCGGCGGCGATCCGGGCCAGCTGCTCGCCGCGCTCGGGCGTGCCGGAGCTCGCGAGCACGAAGCCCGAGCCACCGAGGATCGCCACATCGACGATCTGCGACGAGAGCGTCAGCAGCTCGGCAAGTGCCTCGTTCGGCTCCATTGGGTCCGAAGCTACCAGTTGGCGCGCGGAGAGGCTTCAGCCTCTCGCCCGGGTTTCCAGCTCCGCAGCCAACGCCGCCGCAGCCCGCGCGCGGTGCGAATTGGCCGTCTTCCAGTCGTCGCCGAGCTCGGCGACGGTGCTCGTCTCGCCCTCGGGCACGAAGATCGGGTCGTACCCGAAGCCCTCGGCGCCGCGCCGCTCCGGCGCGATCGTGCCGGCGAGCGTGCCCTCTGCGACGACCTCCTCGCCGGCCGGCCCGATCGCGACGATGACGCAGACGTAGCGCGCGCGGCGGTCCTCGAGCGGCGCGAGCTCCGACGAGCAGCTGCGCGACGCCGTCGCTCGCCCAGCGCGCCGACGCGAGCCCCGGCCGGCCACCGAGCCCGGACGCCTCGATCCCCGAGTCCTCACCGATCACCCAGGCGTCCGCCGGCGCGCTGCGGCGGCCGTGCAGCGCCTTGCCGCGCGCGTTCTCCTCGTAGGTCGAGCCGGTCTCGGGCGGGAAGTCGCTGTCGTCGACAGCTCGATCTCCCAGCCGGGCAGGGCACGGCGAAGCTCGACGAGCTTGTGCGGGTTGCCGGAGGCGAGCCGGGCTCTCACGCGCCGCTCGCTCAGGGACGCGGAGCGTCGGCGGCGGCGCGCTGAGCCACCGCGAGCTGCTCGATGCCGCCGGCGGCGAGGTCGAGCAGCGCGTCGAGCTCGTCCCGCGAGAACGGATCGCGCTCGGCCGTCGCCTGCACCTCGACGAGGCGGCCGTCGGCCGTCATCACGACGTTCATGTCGGTGTCGGCCTGCGAGTCCTCGGGATAGTCGAGGTCGAGCACCGCGAGGCCGTCGACGACGCCGACCGAGACAGCCGCCACCGAGTGGGGAAGCGCCTTCGAGAGCCCCATCCGGTCGAGCGCGCGGTAGGCGGCGACGTAGGCGCCGGTGATCGCGGCGCAGCGGGTGCCGCCGTCGGCCTGGAGCACGTCGCAGTCGAGCCAGAGCGTGCGCTCGCCGAGCGCCTCGAAGTCGCAGACGGCGCGCAGGGCGCGGCCGATCAGCCGCTGGATCTCGACCGTGCGGCCGTCGGGCCGGCCGCGCGAGACGCCGCGCTGGGTGCGGTCGCCCGTCGAGGCCGGCAGCAGCGAGTACTCGGCCGTCATCCAGCCGCGGCCCTTGCCGCGCAGCCAGCGCGGGATGTCCTCCTCGATCGTGGCCGTGCAGAGGACGCGCGTCTTGCCCTGCGACCAGAGCACGCAGCCGTGCGGCTGCTCGAGGAAGTCGGGCAGGACGTCGAGCGCACGCAGCTCGTCGGGCCGGCGGCCGTCGTGTCGCAGCGCTCATGCGGCGACGCTCTCGAGCTCGGCGACGCTGACGCGCTCGACCTCGGCGATCGGGAGCTGCAGGAAGCGGCTGCCCATCGCCTGGAACGCGTCCGGGTCGCCGGTCGTCAGGAAGCGGTAGGTGCCCTCGCGGGCGGTGTCGTTCTCGATCGCCTTGCGGGCGAGCGTCTCCGACACCTCGCGCGCCGTCTCGTCGGCGGAGAAGACGAGCGTGACGTCGCGGCCGAAGACGCGCTGCAGGATCGGCCGGATCAGGGGGTAGTGCGTGCAGCCGAGCACGACGGTGTCGACCTCGGCCTCCTTCAGCGGCGCGGCGTACTCGCGCACGGCCGCGACGGTCGCCTCGCCGAAGGGGTCGTCGCCCTCGATCAGCGGCACGAGCTTGGGGCAGGCGACGGGCACGACGCGTGACGCCGGCGTCGAGCGTCCAGATCAGCGCCTCGTAGCGGCCGCTCGCGACGGTCGCCTCGGTCGCGAGCAGGCCGACGCGGCGGTTGCGCGTGGCGCGCACGGCCGCGTGCGCCTCGGGCTGGATCACGCCGAGCACCGGCACCGACAGCGCCCGCTGCAGGTCGGGCAGCGCTGCGGCGGTGGCCGAGTTGCACGCGGCGACGACGAGCTTGACGCCCTGCCGCTCGAGGTAGCCGGCGATCTCGCCGGCGAAGCGGCGGATCTCGTCGAGCGGCCGCGGGCCGTACGGCAGGCGCGCGCCGTCGCCGAGGTAGACGAAGTCCTCGTGCGGCATCGTGACGAGGCACTCGTGAAGGACGGTGAGCCCACCGGCACCGGAGTCGAACACGCCGATCGGGCGGGCATCCACGCGCGGGAGTGTAGATGCGCGGCGGCGGGCGGGGCGCTGCTCGCACCCCGACCCGCCGCCGCGCCGTCTTACATGTCGACGCGTCTCGTACACCTCGACGCTGCCGTTGCCGCCGTCGAGGATCGGACAGCCCTGCGCCTTCGCGAGCGCGTCGTCGAGGCTGCCGGCCGTCACGACCGAGTAGCCGGTGATTCCCGACGTCGATCCACCGCCGACCGCGGCGGAGGCGCCGAACGGGCGCCCATGTCCACGACGGAGTCGCCGAGGCCGCCGAACCACGACGTCCAGGCCTCCATGACCCGCTTGCCTTCCTCTTCGCTCTCGGGCATCCCGCCGCCCTTGTATGCGTAGACGTACTTTCCCATCGTCGTGCTCCCTTCGTTGTTGGTTCCTTCACGCGCCAAGGCGGCGCAAGGTCAGGCGGGCTCTCCGAGCCACGGGTCGCGACCGGGGTCGCCGCCCTGGGCCACGGTGGCGAGCCGGCCGAGGTAGTGATCCCAGCCCTCGCCGTGCGACTGCGCGGCTTCGACGCTCGGCAGGTCGCGATGGGTGAACCGCAGCTTCGTGCCGCCGTCCACCGGCTCCAGCTCGATCTCGACCGTCGACGTGCCGGGCGGCACCAGGTTCGGGCCGTCCGGCCCCGGCTCCCAGCCCCAGGTGTACACGAGCCGGCGCGGCCGCTCGAGCTCCACGAACGCGCCGCTCGCGACGCGCCCGGGGACGATCTCGATCCGGTACGCCCCACCGGGCTGCGGGTCGAACGCCATCGCCGGCAGGCCCTTCCAGCGAGCCACCTTCTCGGGGTCGACCAGGAACTCCCACACCGTCTCCGGCGACGCGTCGATCTGGAGCTCGCGCTCGTAGACCGGTACCTCAGTCGTGGCGGTCGTTTCCATCCTTCTCCCTCTCCTCTCGTTCGGCTTCCCGTTTGAGCGCATCGAGGCGCGTGTCCCAGAACTCCTCCAGGAAGGCCCGTAGCTCGGCCATTCCCTCGGGACGCACGCGGTAGAGACGCCTTGTGCCGTTGCGCCGTTCGTCCACGAGCCCGGCCTCCTTCAGCAGCGTCAGGTCCTGCGAGACCGCCGGGCGCGTCACGTCGAAGTGCGACGCGATCTCACCCGCCGACAGCTCACCGTCGCGGACGAGCGTGAGGATCTGGCGGCGGCGCGGAGCGGCGATTGCCTTGAGTGCGGTCTCCATTTCCTCTATGTAAGCATATTCTAACGTTAGAAGCAACTTACATATCGCGACCGCGCCACCCTGCGGAGCGGGCGCGTCTATGGTCCGCGCATGCCTGCAACGGTGCGCCTCGGGACGTGCAGCTGGGCCGACGAGGGCCTCCTCAAGGCGTGGTACCCGCGCGGCGTCTCGACGCCGCAGGCGCGGCTGCGCTACTACGCCGAGCGCTTCGACGTGGTCGAGGTCGACTCGCCGTTCTACGCCCTCCCCGACCCGGACGTGACGCGCCGCTGGGCCGAGCGGACGCCCGACGAGTTCACCTTCCACGTCAAGGCGGGCGCCGCGATGACGTTCCACGAGGGCGAGCCGACCGACGCGGCGTTCGCGGCGTTCCGCGGCTCGGTCGAGCCGCTCGAGCTCTCCGGGAAGCTCCGCGGCGTGCTGATGCAGTACCACCCGCGCTTCGTCAAGTCGAAGGAGGCGAAGGACGAGCTCGCGCGGGTGCGCGCGCGGCTGGAGCCGCTCGTGCCGCTCGTCGAGTTCCGCCACCGCTCGTGGATGGATCCCGACGAGCGCTCCGACACGCTCGGGTTCCTCGAGGAGCAGGGGCTCGCCTACGTGTCGGTCGACGCTCCGCTGACGCGCGCCACGAACGTCGCGCCCGCGCGTCGCCGCCGCGACCCACCCCGTCTCGGTGATCCGCTTCCACGGCCGCAACGCGCAGACCTGGAACATCCGCGGCGGCAGCGCCGCCGACCGCTTCGACTGGCTGTACTCCGACGAGGAGCTCGCCGAGTGGGTCGGGCCGACGCGCCGCCTCACCGAGCAGGCGGACGAGGTCTATGCGCTCTTCAACAACAACCGCGACGACTTCGCGCCGCGGAGCGCGGTGATCTTCCGCGGCCTGCTCGACGAGGCAGGGATCGCGGCGACGGGTGGGCTCGACCTGCCGCCGGCGGAGATGACGCTCTTCTAAGCTAGGCTCGCGGATGCGCGTGCTCTCGATCGTTCACGAGCCCACCTCGACCGGTGGCGGCGGGCTGTTCGAGGAGATCGTCACCGCGCGCGGCGACGTGCTCGAGCGCTGGGTCATGCCGGACGGCGACGTCGGAGCCCGACGCGGCCGAGAGCTACGACGCGATCATGGTGTTCGGCGGCGCCATGCATCCCGACCAGGACGCGGAGCACCCGTGGCTCGCCGACGAGGCCGTCTTCCTCCGCGAGGCGATCGACCACGAGGTGCCGCTCCTCGGCGTCTGCCTCGGCGCCCAGCTGATCGCGCGCGCGGCCGGCGGCGAGCGTCGGACCGGCACGTCAGCGCCGAGGTCGGCTGGCGCACGGTCGAGCCCAACGCGGCAGGCCGGGCGGATCCCGTGCTCGGCGTCATGCCGCCCCGGTTCGAGGCGTTCCAGTGGCACTACTACGGCTTCGAGCTGCCGGCGGGCGCCGAGCTCCTCGCCGAGAACGATGCCGCCCGCCAGGCCTACCGGCTCGGCGAGCGCACGTGGGGCGTGCAGTTCCATCCCGAGGTGACGCGGCACATGCTCGACCACTGGTTCGTCGACGGCGCGTCCGAGCTGCCGGATCCGGTCGCGGTGCGCCGGGACACCGACCTGCATCTCGGAACCTGGAACGAGTGCGGCCGCCGGCTCTGCAACGCCTTTCTCGACACCGCGCCGCCGGCTGAGCGGCGCCTACTCGACCGGCAGGTCGGGGCTCGACGACCACTCGTGCCACGAGCCGACGTAGTTCCGCGCGTCGTAGCCCGCAGCCTCGAGGATCTGCGCGGCCATCGCGGAGCGCCCACCGGAGTGGCAGTAGGCGATCACCTCGGCGCCCTCGGGCGCGCCGACGAGCGCCTTGATCGCGGCCGCGTCGGCCGCCTCGAGCAGGAGCTGGAGCTCGACGTTGCGGGCGCCCGGCAGGTGGCCCTGGCGCGTGTCGCACGGATACCCGGACGCGCCGGAGAACTCGCCGGGCGTGCGCACGTCGAGGACGACGAGCCCCTCCTCGCCGAGTCGCCGCTCGAGCTCGTCGCGCTCGACGTCGCTCACAGGCCGGCGACGACCGCGATCTCGGCTGCGATCGACGGCCGCTCCGCGAGGCGCGCGAGCCAGCCGTCGACGTGCGGGTACGGCTCGAGCGAGACGCCCAGCATGTCGCGGGCCCGGATCACCCAGGGCACGAGCGCGATGTCGGCGAGACCGAACGCCTCACCGGTGAGGAACGGCGCGTCGGCGAGCGTCGCATCGAGCCCGGCCAGCGCTTCCGCGAACGCCGCCTCGGCGCCGTCCTGCTGCCGCCGGAGGGCGTAGTACGGCTTCGTGAAGCTCGTCGTCGCGGAAGACCTGGAGCCGGGCGGCGGCGCGCGCCTCGGGGTCGGCAGGAAGGAGCGGCGGCTCCGGGTAGCGCTCCTCGAGGAACTCGTTGATCACGACGGACTCGGGGAGCGCCCAGCCGCCGGTCGTCGAGCACCGGCACCCGGCCGACGGGATTCAGCTCGTACAGCCAGGCGGGACGATCCGCGAGGTCGATCACGACCGCCTCGTGAGCGATCGCCCTTCTCGGCGAGGGCGATCCGGACGCGGGCGCAGTACGGGCAGCGGGGCGCGTCGACCAGGCGCCGCATCAGCGGTCGATCCTGTGCTCCGATGCCTCGGCCGGAGCATCGGCCCAGCCGTGCTCTGCGCCCGTCAGCCCGAGGGTCGCGGCGAGCGCGGCCTGAAGCTCACGGGCGGGCGGCACGTCGGCGGGGGAGGCACCGACGGGAGCGGTCGCGCGCACCGCCGCCTGGGCAGCGCCCGGTGTAGCGCTCGACGACGACCGGGTTCGCGTGCAGCGCGACGACCTCGCCCGGCGGCAGCGAGCCGTAGAACTCGGGCACCGACGCGTACTCGTCGACGATGCCGCCGCGGTCGAAGATGATCATCCGGACGAGCGCCTCCTGCTCGACGCCGACCGAGATCACGACGAGCCCGGTTCTGGACGAGATCTCCTTCGCGAGCCGGCGGAGCATGGCCGGGTCGCGGTCGCAGACGTCGTCGTAGACGGTGACGTAGCCGCCTCGCGGCTGGGTCACGATCGAGCCGGCCGAGCGGCCGGGAAGCCGGGGCACGAACATCTCGACCGACTTCAGGATCGCGTCGACGTCGTCGGTCTGGGCGTGGATCGAGCCGAACGAGGATGCGATCACCTCGGGCTCGCCGAGCCGCTCGGCGAGGGCGGCGACGGGCGTCGCGAGCACGAGCACCTCGTCGCGGAAGCCCCAGCGGGCGTAGGCGGTGCGCGCCGCCGCGTTGGACGCCATCACCTCGAGGTCGACGGTGTCGACGCCGTCCGCGGCGAAGCGCGCGACGGCCTCGCGCGCCAGCGCCTCGGCGACGCCGGCCCGGCGCTCGGCCGGCCTGACGTAGAGGTCGGTGATCCGTCCCACGCGCGGGCCGCGACGCTGCGCCAGGAGCATCCCCACGGCGGCGCCGTCCTTCTCGGCGACCCAGCCGAGCCCGGACTCGACGATCGCGCGAATCTCCGCGAGCTCGGTTGCGTCATCGACGGCCTCGTGGGCCGGCGGCGGCACCTCGGCGGTGAATGCACGCCAGAGCTCCTCCAGCACGGGCAGGTCGTCGGCGGTGGCGCTGCGCACGCTCATCCGTGCAACCTCGCCCCGGCGAGCAGCATGTGGCAGGCGACGTTGCGCCACTGCCCGAATCGTTCTCCCACGTCGCGTACCTCCGTCTCGTCGAGATCTCTGCCCGAACCGTAGAAGAACGACACCGCCTTGCGCACGCCGAGGTCGCCTGCCGGCCAGCTGTCGGGCCGCCCGAGGGCGCGGGCGAGGAACCAGTCTGCCGTCCAGCGGCCGAGCCCGCGCTGCGAGGTGATCCGCTCGATCACCTCCTCGTCGGGCAGATCGGCGAGCCCGGCGATGTCGAGGTCGCCGCGCGCGATGCCGGTCACGTACTCGGCCTTCCGGGTCGAGAAGCCGACCTCGCGGATCTCGCTCTCGGCGGCGGCGGCGATTCGCTCCCGCGTCGGGAACGCCCACGACCTCGCCGTGCCGGACGCCGAACCGCTCGATCAGGCGCGACCGCACGGCGAACGCGGAGTGGAGCGACACCTGCTGCGAGGTGATCAGGCCGACGAGCATCTCCCACGGATCGGGGACGAGCGGCGGCCGGTAGGCGCGCAGGGGCTCCGCCAGGGCGGCCAGCGCCGGCTCGGCGGGCGCCCAGGCCCAGAAGCCGCTCGAGCTCGAGCGGCGCGCCGAGAAGCCAGCTCGCCTCACGAAGGATGTCCTCGTCGGCCGGCTCGACCTCGACGCCGCCGGGCGCCGCCACGAGCCGCACCTCGCGGCCGGCGATGACGCGGTGCAGCCCTCCGTCGTGCCAGACGTTGGCGCGGTCGGCGCCGTAGGAGCGGAACCGCTCGGTGGAGGCGAGGAAGTCGTACGGCTGCGGGAGCGCGAGGAGGGCGATGCTCCGATCGTACGCACGACCGCGTGACTACTCGCGCGAGCGCCTCGCGGATGTCGTGGAGGCTCTCGAAGGGCTCGAACGCCACGCCCTGCGCGGTGAGGTACTCGGCGAGCCCGGCGCGGGCGAACACGCGCTCGGCGGCAAGCGAGGCGCACCGGTCGGAGATGCCGTCGCCGACGTACACGTACGGCGCCAGGCCGGCGAGCGCGACCCGCTTGCACGGCTCGCCGCACACCTCGCAGGCCTCCCGCTCGAGGAACGTCGAGCGCCAGCCCGTCGGGTCGGCCTCGATGCGGTTCGCGACGACCGTGGCCGCCACGCCCTCGCGGGCGAGGACCGGCTCGATCAGCTCGTGGAAACCGGCCGAGATGATCAGCGGATCGTGGGCGGCGACGAGCTCGGGCAGGCCCGGCCGCACGACGACGGTGTCGAGCAGCCAGTCGAGCACCGCGTCGAACGGCGCCGTGATCGTCGCCATCTCGACGCCGATCACCTCGTTGAGCGTCAGCTCGCGCCCGATCTGCGCCTCGAGCGCGTGGAACACGTCGACGTCGCCGAACTCCTCGATCGCCATGTGGAGCGTGTCGCGCTCGGTGATCGTGCCGTCCCAGTCGAGGACGAGCCGCATCAACGGAGCGGACATGCCAGCGTGCCGATGCCGTCGACCTCGAGGAGCACGTCGCTCGCCGACGTCGTCGAGGACGACGACCGCCGGCCCGGCGATCACGTCGCCGGGACGCAGCGTCGTCCGGTGCCCGGCGAGCGCCAGCGCCTCGGCCCAGGAGAACGCCGTCCGGCGCTACCCTCGGCGGTCCGCTCGCCCGCGCTCAGCCGGCAGGCGAGCGAGGCCGTGGCCGTCTCGTCGGGTGTCACGACCACAGGCCCGAGCACGATCCCGAAGTCCGACTGCTTCACGCCGGGCTCCTCGGCGGGGTCGTGCCACTCGACCATCGCCGTCGTGCCGCCGATCTCGCCATCGGCACCGATCACGACGGCGATCCGCGCCTGCGCCGACAGGCGCGTGCCCGAGACCGCGACGTTCGGCCCGACGACGGCGGTCGCGTTGGCGAACCGGAACGAGCCGCCGTCGTCGAAGATCCGCACCGTCGGCGGGTACTGCACGGGCACGAGCAGGGTGACGTCCGCGAGCGGGTACTCGGCATGCACGCGCGAGCCTCCGCCGACGAGAAAGAACGACTGCAGCGTCTGGGCGGCGAGGTGAAGCATCTTGTCTTCCGTCGATCCGGCCGACCCACCCGCGGTCGAGCGGGTTGTCGTTCGGGTGGAACATGCAGAGGCGCATCCCGCCTATTCAACCTGGAGCGCACGCACCGGGAGAGGATCAGGGCTCGGTGTGCACGATCACCTCGGCCACGCCGGGCACGACGACCCAGATTCGCTCCTCCACCCGCGAGGCGGTGGCGTGCGCCTCGGCGAGGCTCACGGCGGGATCGAGCGCGAGCGTCAGGAAGACGACGAGGCCCTCGTCGGTGTGGAGGAATCGCACCGCCCGCGGCGGCCCGCCGGTCGTCTCGCGGACGATGCGCTCGATCTCGGCGGGGTCGTCGTCGGCCTCGCGGCCGGCGGCCGGCTCGGCGAGCGGCTCGAGGTGGCTCTGGACGTCGACGATCTCCGGCACCCCCTCGACGATCGCCTGCTCGACCTGCTCGGCGATCCCGTGGGCCTCGTCGAGCGGAAGCTCGCCGGGCAGCTTGAGGTGGAGCGAGACGTGGAAGCCGTCGGGCAGCTCGATCACGGACAGGTTGTGGATCTCGCGGACGCGCGTGATCGACATCGCGGCCTCGCGCACACGCTCGCGCAACGCCGCCTCGGCTCCCGGCGGGCTCGACGTGGACGACGACGTCGCTGCCCGGCAGCGCGGCGTGGACGGCTGCCTCGACGCTGTCCGCGACGGCGTGGCCCTGGCCGACGGCGGCGCCGGGCGAGACGCCGATCACGACATCGGTGAACGTGCGCCCGGCGGCCTCTCGCAGGCGCAGGCGCCGCACCTCGACGGGTGGGTCGAGGGCCGCGATCGCGGCCCGCGCCGCCCGCACGGCGTCGGCCGGCGCCCGGTCCATCAGCACGTCGACGTTCCGCCGGATCAGCCGCATCGCCGCCGCGATCACGAGGAACGCGACGAAGAGCGCCGCCACCGAGTCGCCGGCGGGCCAGCCGCCGCGGACCGCGAGCAGGCCGCAGAGCACCGCCAGCGTGCCGGCGAGGTCGCTCCCGAAGTGGAGCGCGTTCGAGGCGAGCGCCGGGCTCGTGAACCGCCGCGCCGCCCGCAGCGAGACGACGGTGCGCGAGATGTCGATCAGGATCACGACGCCGACGGCGGCGAACACCCACCAGGCGGTCGAGGTCTCGATCTCGATCCAGCCGACGAGGCGCGCGACCGCGAGCGCAGCGACGGCGACGCTGACGAGCATGCAGCACGCCCGCCTCTGCCAGCGCGGCGAGGTGCTCGGCCTTGCCGTGGCCGTAGGGGTGCGAGCGGTCGGCCGGGCGGCCGGCGACGCCGATCGCGAAGAACGTGAGCAGGGCGGCAACGAGATCGGTGCCCGAGTGCAGCGCCTCGGAGATGAGACCGAGGCTGCTGCTCGCGAGGCCGGTGCCGAGCTTGATCCCCATCAGCGCGACCGCTGCGCCGACCGAGACGAGCGCAGTGCGTCGCTGCGGGCTCATCGCCATCCGCGCAGCGTACTGCGACGGTCGGGGATTCAGCCTCTATTCGCCAGGCGAGACGGGCGACCGCCGCCGCGCGGCGAGGATCCCGACGCCGATCAGCAAACCGCCCAGGATCTGGACGACGTCGATCGTCTCGCCGAGCAGGACGACGGCGCAGATCGCGGCGGCGAACGGCTGCAGGTTGGTCGCGAGCGTTGCCCGCGAGGCGCCGATCCGGTCGAGCGAGTGGAACCAGAGGATGTTCGTGATGACGAGCGGCCCGAGCGTCGCGAACACGAGCAGCACCCAGACCTCCCAGCCGAGGCTCCAGTCCTGCGAGCGCGTCTGCGGCAGGCCGATCAGCGCGATCCCGACCCAGGAGAGCGGCAGCACGACGGCGCTGATCCGCGAGGGCGAGTAGCGCGCCATCAGCGGCGTGATCAGGATCGAGTACACGGCCCAGGTCGCCGCGGTGATGATGCCGAACAGGATCCCGGCGGCGTCGCCGCCGATCTCACCGCCGGCGCCGAGCGCGACGAGCCCGACACCTGCGAAGGAGAGGGCGGCGCCGGCCCAGAAGCGGCGCGGCAGCACCTCGGTGCCGAAGGCGAGCCCGATCAGGGCGGCGAAGATCGGCGTCGCGGCGAGGATCAGCGCGATCACCGAAGCGGATGTCGTCTTGAGCGCGTAGACGAAGCCGATCTGGTTGACGAAGAGCGCCGCTGCAGCCCCGACGACGAGGCCGAGATCGCGCCGCGCGATGCGCAGCGACCGCTCGGCGACGAGCGCGATCGCGATGAACACGACCGAGGCAAGCCCGTAGCGGACGGTCGAGTACGCGAGCGGCTGAAAGCCGTGCGTGAGGATGTAGCGGCTGACCGTGAGGTTGAGCGCCCACAGGCCGATCGCCGACAGCAGCATCACCTCGACGGACGTCGGCCTACGCATCGAACCGACGCTAATGGTTAGGCTTCGCGCCGCGATGGCAGAGCCGACATTCGACGACATCGAGGCGCTCGTCGGGCCCGCCACCCCGCACTTCGCGTTCCAGCTGCGTGCGCGGGTGCGAGAGCTGATCGCCGGCCTGCCGGAGGACGACCCGGTGCGGCGGTTCGGCGAGGAGAAGATTCGCCTCCTCGACGATCTCGGCCACGCGTCGTCGAAGGCCGAGGACGACGAGCCGGAAGAGCCACGGACCCGGATCGGCTGGGACGAGATCCCGTCCTCGGCGCCCGCGGCCCGGCCGCTGCCCCCGTTGAGCGGAACGGCCTGATGGGACGATCGGTCCTCGTCACCGGCGGCTCGCGCGGAATCGGCAAGGCGATCGCGCTCCGCTTCGCCCGCGAAGGCGCCACCCGGGTCGCGATCGGCTACATGCGGTCGGACTCGGCGGCCGAGGAGACCGCCGCGCGAGCTCCAGGCGCTCGGCGCCGAGCCGGTGCTCGTGCGCGGCAACGTCACCTCGGAGCGCGTGCTCGAGCAGGTGAGCGAGCTCGGGCCGATCGACGTCTTCGTCCACAACGCGGCGACCGGCGTCATCCGCCCCGCCCTCGAGACCGAGGAGAAGCACTGGGACTGGACGCTCAACTCGAACGCCCGCTCCTTCCTCGTCGCTCACCCGCGCGCTCGCGCCGTCGATGCCCGCAGGGTCGTCGGTGGTGGCGATCTCGAGCCTCGGCTCGATCCGCGTGCTCGACAACTACGCCCTCGTCGGGACGTCGAAGGCGGCGCTCGAGTCGCTCGTGCGCTATCTCGCGGTCGAGCTCGGCCCGGTGGGGATTCGCGTCAACGCAGTGTCGGGCGGCGTCGTCGACACGGGCGCGCTCGATCATTTCCCGAACCGCGAGGAGATGCTCGAGATGGGACAGGCGAACGCCGCCGGACGGCTGGTCACGCCGGAGGACATCGCCGGCGCCGTCTCGTTCCTCAGCTCACCCGAGGCCGAGATGGTGCGCGGCCAGACGCTGATCGTCGACGGCGGCTTCAGCCTCCTCGCGTAGACCCTCGCGTCGGCACCGAGCGGACGCCGACCACGGCGGCGAGGACGGCCACGGGCAGCTCGGCGAAGAGCGCCAGCCCGACGGCGAACCAGCGGTCGCTCCCGTCGGAGGTCATCACGTCGAACCACGCATCGCAGACGAGGGCGGCGGCCAGCGCGCCGCCGAGCACCGGCGTCCACGGCGAGCGGCGCCGGAATGCGATCACCGCCGCCGCCGCAAGTGCGGCGAGCCCGAGGTCGAGACCGACCCAGACCACGTCCCAGTTCGGCGCCACGTGCTCGCGGGGCAGCACGACGGCGAGGTAGAGCGCCCACGCCGGCAGGAGCAACGCGACCGCCCCGAGCACGAACACGCCGATGCGCACCGGCGACCAGGGCGCCTCGCCACCGAGCCCGCGCGGAAGCCTCATCGGCGGGCCAGCGGCTTCGGGATCTGGCCCTCCGCCCAGGCGGCTGCGAGGCCGGCGCGGGCGAGGCCGAGCCGGCCCTCGTAGAGGACGTAGCGCGGCTCCCAGCGAGGGTCGAACTTGGCGTTGAAGCGGTACAGGCTCTCGATCTGGAACCACGCGTCGGCCCAGCGGAGCACCCGAGCCGCCACGCGCTCGAGCACGTTCTCGGGCTCCGTCAGCAGGCGCGCGAACGCGGCGAAGTTGAGCGAGACCTCGTCCGTCCCCCGCGCGCGGAACGCCTCGATCGACCGTGCGACGAGGAACTCTGTCAGGCCGTTCGGCGTCTCCGGGTCGCGCCGCATGAACGAGAGCGACACCGCCTCGCGCCCGTAGGACGGCACGAAGTGGAGGAAGCCGCGCACGTGGCCCTCGCCGTCGCGGGCGATCGCGACGACCGTGTCGTGCTGGTGCGCACCCCCGAGCCGCTCGAGCGCCATCGTGAAGCCGCGCTCGTCGACGCCCGCCCGCCAGGCCGCCGAGACGCGCTCGAGCTCGGCCATCGTCTCGTCGGGCACGTCGGCCAGCGTCTCCATCGCGAAGGTGTACCCCGCTTTCTCGATCCGGGTCACCGATTGGCGCACCTTCCGAATCGCGCGTCCCTCGAGCGAGAACCGCGCCGTCTCGACGATGGCCTCGTCACCGAGGTAGAGGCGCCGCAGCCCGAGCGCCTCGAACGCGGGCGCGGCTCCCGCGCTGACCGCCACTGCCCGCGAGCCGGAGGCCGCGAACCTGGGCGAATGCCGCTGCCTTGTCGAGCAGCGCCGGCATCGCGCCGCCCGGCCCGACGGGATCACCGGCACAGAGCATCACCCCGCTTTCGACGCGGTACCCGAGGAACGCCGCGCCGTCGTCGGTGAAGAGGTACTGCTGGTCGCCGCGGAGCTTGAAGAACGCGAGCGTGTCGTGGCCGTGCCGGCGGACGAGCTCCTCCACAGCGTGGCGCACCTCGGGGTCGGGGAGAGCACGGGGCGCCGCCACCGGCCGGAACACGAGCCAGGCGGCGGTGCCGAGCGCAACGAGCCCGAGCAGGCCGAGCGCGAGCGGCAGATGCCCGCCCTCGTCTCCCAGGTGCAGCTCGCCCGGCTGCCAGGCGAGGAGCTCGAAGGTCTCGTCGAACCAGTTCGCGAAGCCGGCGTGCGGCGCGGCGATTGCGACGGCGATGACGCCGAGGAAGATCGTCGCCAGGGCGATCGCCGGCACCCGCCAGGCGGCGGAGCGGAGCTGCACCGGATCGCCCCTCACGTTGAACGCGTCCCGTCCCCACCAGAGCAGTGCGGCGCCCGCGGCGGTGAGCGCCGCCTCCTCGACATCGAGGCCCTTGACGATGTCGAGGACGACGAGGCCGCAGAGCAGCGCCAGCGCCACCTGCCACGCAACGCGCCGGCGGCGGCGCAGGTAGAACGCGCCGACGAGCAGGGCGACCGACGCGGGCACCGCCAACGCGTGAAAGACGTGCATGACGCCGATCGGCTCGACCTGCACGAGCACGTGACCGCGCCAGTGCGCGTTCGGCGTCAGCGCCGACAGGAGGTTGACGAGGCCGAGCACGGCCGCCACGACCGCCGCCACGGTCGGGACCGCGGCGCGCGAGACCGAGAGCGACGAGAGGGAGCCGCTCATGGCCGCATCAGCCGCGGCCGACAACCCTCGCCAGGGTCGCCTTGGCGATGACGCCGGCCATCTGTGGATTCTCCTGCAGCCGCCGCAGCGAGTACTCGTACCACCGCTGGCCGAACGGCACGTAGACCCGGAGCGGGTGGCCTGCGGCGACGAGCTCGTCGGCGCGGCTCTCGCGCACCCCGAGCAGCATCTGGAACTCGTAGCCGTCGGGCGGGAGCGACGCTGTGCGCACGAGCGACTCGCCGATGAGCTGCTCGTCGTGCGTCGCGATGGCGACCCGCGAGCCGCCGTCGAGCAGCGTGTCGAGACACGAGACGAACGAGCGCCGGATCACATCGGCGTCCCTGAACGCGATCGCGCCCGGCTCGACGTAGATGCCCTTGCAGAGCCGGACGCTCGGCCGCAGGTCGCGCAGCTCGGCGATGTCGGTGAGCGTCCGCTTGAGGTACGCCTGCAGCACGATGCCCACGTTGTCGAAGCCGGCGCCGCGCAGGCTGCGGTAGATGGCGAGCGTGTCGTCGACGCACGACGCGTCCTCCATGTCGATCCGGACGAAGGACCCACGCGCGCCCGCATCGCGCACGAGGCCCTCGAGCAGCGAGCGGCACAGCTCGAGGTCGAGCTTCAGCCCGAGGCCCGTCAGCTTGACGGAGATGTTGGCGTCGAGGCCGTCCGTGTCGATCGCCGCGAGCGCCTCGCCGTAGGCTGCCGCGATCGCCTCGGACTCGGCGGCGGAGTGCACCTCCTCACCGAGCACGTCGACCGTGGCCCGCTTTCCGGCTGCGTTGAGCGCGACGACCGTGCGCCGTGCGTCTTCGAGCGTCGGGCCTGCGATGTAGGGAGCCGAAACTCGCCGGACGAGCGATCGTGGGACGGCGGGGAGAGCGGTGGCAACGGCGCGATCGAAGACACCCAAGGGGACGCGAGTGTACCGCGGTTCAGGTCTGAGAGAATGCGGCACATGGCCCTTGGGACGCGATGATCCGGGCCGTCGCCGCCCTCGTGATGGCCACCGTAGCCTGGCCGGCGTTCCGCGCCGTCTCGAGCCGCGCACTCTGGCGTGCCTCGCCGCATCTCGCAGTCAAGCTGCTCGTTGCGGTCTCGGTCGGAAGTGCGGTTGCGATCGCCATCGCTGCCCTGGCGCCGCTCGCGGTCGTCATTGCCGTCGCTGTCGTGGCGGCACTCGTCACCGCCGGAGATGCATGGACGCGGCGCCCCGGGCGCGGAGTCGCGGCGGGCCTGCCGCCCGGCAGCCTGGGCCTCCTGCCGATCGGCCCGTGGCGCAACCAGGAGTTCTACGCCGCGCAGGCCCGCCGTTACGGCTCCGTCTTCAAGGCGCGGCAGATCGTCCGCCCGCTGGCCTGCATCAACGACCTCCCCACCGGGCGCGCGCTGTTGAAGGAAGCCGACGCCGACCTCGTGGCCCCGCCGCTCGGATTCAGCCGGTTCATCCCCGGCGGCTACCTGCGGTATCGCGCTCCGGCCGAGCACGCGAGCTACAAGAGCCTGTTTCGAACGGCCTTCTCGCGTGACGTCGCCGATGCACGGTCGGCACACCTCCACGCGGGGTTTCGCGATGGGCTGAGTGCGGTCGCCGTCGAGGGCGCCGCCGTTCCGCCACGGGCGCGCGTGAACCGGATCCTCTTCCCGGCGTGGGCCGGTCTCTACGCAGGCTTCGAGCCGGACGCGCCCGAGACGGCACGGCTGAAGGAGCTCTCGCGGGTGATCGACACGCGCAATCCGCGCTCGGTCTCCGATCGTCGCGTCCGGGCTGCGGCTGCAGAGATGGGCGAGATCTTCATCGCACAGCGGGCACGGTTCGACGCGCTGCCGGACGATGCGGTGCCGCGCTGCTTCCTCGACGAGATCCGCCGTCACGACCCGGCAGCCCTCGACGACCCCGCCGTGCTCGGCAATTTCGTCTTCCTCTTCCACGTCACGTGGGGCGATGTCTCGGGCCTGCTCACGTGGATCGCGCGGATGCTCGCCGACCATCCTGCCGTCGTCGTCGCGGCGCGCGCCGAGCTGGCATCGTCGGATGCGGTTGACGGCCCCGCGGCGCGCGACAGTCTCTGCACCCGGATCGTGCTCGAGACGCTCCGGCTCGAGCAGAGCGAGCACATCTACCGGCGCACGACGAGCAGCGTCACCGTCGCCGACCGAACGATCCCCGCGGGCTGGATCGTGCGGGTCGGCGTCCACGAGGCACACCGGGACCCGACCGTGTTCGAGCGCCCGGACACGTTCGACCCCGATCGGTTTCTCGGCCGCTCCTACGCCAAGGACGAGCTCTCACCGTTCGGAGCGCACCGGCTCGCGTGCCTCGGAGAGCAGGTTACGCTCGCCGTCGCGCGCACCTTCACCGAGGAGCTCGTGACCGGCTTCGACCTCGAGACGACGAGGGACGGCCCGGCCGAGCTCGGTTCCTGGGGGCACTGGGCTCCGAGCAGCCGCTGGCGTCTCGCCCTGATCCCGGTCGCAGGCGAAGCGGCGTCGTGAGCACCGCCGCTCCGCGCGTCACGGTGGTGCTGATCGCCTACAACGCCGAGGCGAGGATCGAGCGCGCGCTCGCGACCGCGCTCGGCCAGACGCTCGCATCGCTCGAGGTGGTGGTGGTCGACGACGGCTCCGCCGACGCCACCGTCGCCGTCGCAACGGCCGTTGCCGCGACCGACCCGCGCGTGCGGGTGCTGCAGCAGCGGAACGGCGGCCCGGCGAGCGCTCGCAACCACGGCATCCGCGAGGCACGCGGCGATGCCGTGGCGTTCCTCGACGACGACGACCGGTGGCATCCGCGGAAGCTGGAGTCGCAGCTCGCGGTGCTCGACGCGAGGCCCGCCGTAGGGCTCGTCTCGTGTTACTCGGCGCTCGTGGACGCAGACGGCCTGATGCTCGGCTGGCGGCTCGGCGGGGATGCCGACGGCCGCGCGTACGCAGCGATGCTGGAGCGCGACCTGGTCTCGGGCGGGAGCGTCGCCATGGTGCGCCGGTCTGCGCTGCTCGAGACCGGCGGATTCGACGAAAGCCTCTCGATGCGAAGCGACTGGGATCTCTGGATCCGGCTGGCTCACCGCCACGAGGTCGTGACCGTGAGGGAGACGCTCGTCGGCTACACCCGCAGCCCCGGCGGGCTCTCGGGTGCGCCCGACCGAATGGCGGCCGCGGGAGATGAGGTACTCGCCCGGGCGCGCCTCCGAGATCCGTCGATCGACTCGCGCCGCCAACGGTTCCTCCGGGCGCGTGACAGCTTCGCCGTCGCCTGCTTCTGCGTCTTCGACGAGCGCGCCGGCAGCGCCTGGCATTACCTCCGCCGCTCGCTCGCGCTCTCGACTGCGCCGGTGCTCCGCTCACCTCGCCGCTGGGGAGTCGTCGGAGCGCTGGTGGTTCTCACGATCCTGCCGCGGCGCGCCTACAGGGCGCTCCTCGCGATCGCCTGCCGGTCGTTCTTCGGCACTGCCGCCGGGAAGCCGTTCGACGGCTGACCTCGGGCCGGGCTCAGCCCTCGCGCATGAACCCCTGGCGGGCGGCACTGACGAGCGCCACCGCCTCGGGGAAGAGCACGCGCATCGCATCGCGCAGCGCGGCTGCCTGCTCGTCCGGCCCACCCGTCGGCTGCACCTGCTTCAGCGCTGCGGCGGTGAGCTCGACGGCGGTGCTCAGCGTCAGCGTCGCGAACTGCTCGCGCTGCGCCTCCTTGACGCTCTCGGACTGCGTCTCGGCGAACTCGCGCAACCCACGCAGGATCTCCTCGGGGTCACCGCCCAACGGAAAGAAGCCACCGCCCTCCATGCCTGCATCCTAGCGACCGTCAGCCGGCGAGCGGCACGCGGTAGGTCGCCTCGATCTCCTTCTGCAGCTCGTCGATCGTGCTCTGGGCGCCCTTGAGCGCCGCCGTGAACGGCGAGGGAGCGGCGGGGTCGAGCGCCTGCTCGAGCCGGCGTGTCGCAGCGCCGATCTCGTCGAGGCGTGCCGGCGAGGCGAGCTGTGGGGGCGTCCCGATCGTCTGCTGCAGCGCCCGCACGGCGTCCTCGGCCTCGTCGATCCCCTCCGGATTCTCGGTCAGGCGCAGCGCGACGAGCTGCGAGAGGAGCTCGTCGAGGTCGCCGCCGACGGCCGACTCCTCGGCGATCTCGCACAGCGCCGCGATCGCGATCACGTCGCGGACGTCGCGTCGATCGACACCGGGCCTCGCCCTCGTCGTCGACGACGAGCCACGACCGCTCACCGGCCTCCGTCTCGAAGGCGCAGAGGTAGCCCCGCAGCCCCGGCGTCGGCTCGGCGGGGAGCACGGCGCTCAACGCACCGCCGTCCGGGGCGTAGCGCGCGACGGCCGCCGCAATGCGCTCGAGATCGGCGACCAGCGTCACCGTGCCAGGATAGGGGCTGATGACCGACCGACGCGACCAGGCGATCGAGCTCTTCGCGCCCCTCGGCCCGAGGTACGACCGGCTCGGCGCGCTCCTCTCCTTCGGCCAGGATCCGCGCTGGCGCAGGGCGATGGTCTCGCACATCCCACGCGACGGCGGCAGCGTGCTCGACGTCGCAACGGGTACGGGCCTCGTCGCCGAGCGGCTGCTCGCGCAGGGGCACCGCGTGACCGGCCTCGATCAGAGCCCCGACATGCTCGCCGTCGCGCGGAGCAGGTTCGGTGACCGCGTCGAGCTCGTGGAGGCGTCCGCCACGGCGATCCCCTTCGCCGACGCCTCGTTCGACCACCTCACGTTCACCTACCTGCTGCGCTACGTCGACGATCCGGCCGCCACGCCTCGCCGAGCTCGCCCGCGTCGTGCGCCCGGGCGGGACGATCGCGAACCTCGAGTTCTGCGTTCCCCGCGGGATCTGGCGGCCGCTCTGGGATCTCTACGTCGGCGTCGGCCTCCCCGCGCTCGGCCGCATCGCGTCGAAGGGCTGGTACGACGTCGGCCGCTTCCTCGGCCCGTCGATTCGCGGCTTCTACGAGCGGTGGCCGCTCGAGCGCCAGCTCGAGCTCTGGCGCGAGGCGGGCGTCAACGACGTGCAGGCCCGTCGCATGAGCGTCGGCGGTGGCGTCGTGATCTGGGGCACGAAGACGTGAGACCCGCGTTCTACGCGCTGCGCCAGGGCGGCTGGCGGGACTACGTCACGCTGCTCCACGCTGCCCTACACCGCCTGGCACCTCTCCTACGTCGTCGTCGGCGGCTGCCTCGTGGCCGAGGTCTCGTGGGGCCGCCTCGGCCTCACCGTGCTCGCCTTCTTCCTCGCGATGGGCATCGGCGCCCACGCGCTCGACGAGCTCGCGGGCCGGCCGCTGCAGACGGCGATTCCCGGCGCTGTCCTCGTCGCGCTGGCGGTCGTCTCGGTCGTCGCCGCGTGCGCGATCGGGTTGGCGGTCGCGATCGGCTTCAGCCTCTGGATCCTGCCGCTGATCGCGATCGGCGCGTTCCTCGTGCCGGCGTACAACCTCGAGCTGTTCGGCGGCCGCTTCCACTCCGACCTCTGGTTCGCGCTCGCCTGGGGCGCGTTCCCCGTCGTCACCGGCGCCGTCGCGGTCGCCGGCACCGTCCGCGCCGCGACCGTGATCGCGGCCGTCTGGGCCACCGTCCTCTCGCTCGCCCAGCGACGCCTCTCGACGCCGGTGCGGCGAAGCCGCCGGGAGGTCGTCTCGGTGACGGGCGAGCTCGAGCTCGCCGGCGGCAGCCGCGAGGCGATCACGCGGGAGACGCTCGTCGAGGCACCCGAGGCGGCGCTGAAGCTGCTTGCCGCCGCGACGATCCTGATCGCGGCTGCGCTCGTCGCGTTCCGCCTATAGCGTTTCCGTCGTGATCGTCTGGATCCTCGCCGCCTGCCTGGCCGTCGCGATCGTCGCCGCGATCGCGCTGTGGATCGTCCTCTGGCGCACCCGCGAGCGGGCGGCTCAGACCGACACGATCGTCGCCGACGCCCGCGCCGAGATCCAGGCGGCCGTGCGGGAGGAGACGGCGGCGCACGTGGAGGAGATTCGCCGCACGCTCGCCCGGGAGCGGGCCGACACGATGTCGCAGCTCGCGGCCGAGGAGCGGCGGCTCGGCGAGGAGCGGCGCTCGATCGTGGCCGAGCGCGAGCGGCGCGTGAGCGAAGGGCTGTCGGACACGCTCGCCGACGTCGAGCGACGGCTCGACGAGCGGCTGCAGGGTGTCTCGGACGATCTCGACCGCGCCGAGCGCCACCTCGAGGCGCAGCTCGCCCGGCTCACCCAGCGGCAGCAGCAGGCGATCGCAGACGTCGAGGCGCGGATCGAGCGCGAGGCGGCCGAGCTCGGGACGACGAGCGACGAGCAGCGGCGCGCGGTCGTGCAGCTGCGCGAGGAGCTCGAGCGGGCGGCGGCCTCTGCGGTGACCGAGGCGCTCGACGAGCTCGAGGCGCACACGATCGAGCGGCGCCGGTCGGTGGAGGAGATCACCGAGCGCCTGCGGATCCGCGAGGCGGCGATCGCCGAGGGCATCGAGCAGGCCGAGACGGATGCGCGCGCCCGGCTCGAGCTGACGCTGATCGAGTTCGAGCGGCGCCAGACCGAGCGGCTCGAGCGCGTCACGGAGCGCGAGATCGAGCGCCACGCCCAGCTGGCGGCGACGGCGTTCGACGAGCGGATGCGCGAGATCCGCGAGGACGCGGCGACGAGGCTCTCCCGCGAGCTCGACCGTGCGGTCGAGATGCTGATGCGCGAGGAGCTCGCGCGGCGGCTCGGCGAGGAGGGTAGGACGGTCGCGTCTACAAACCAATCGCGGAAGGGATCGTCTTAGCGATCACGAATCCTCCGGGCACGCAACGAGCACACGAGGGCACACATGGCTGAGATCACCGAGACACACATCGAGCGTGAGGGCGAGCAGGCCAAGGTCGAGAGCTGGCGCCTGCACGTGCTGATCGAGGCCGGGTTCCCGCTGCCCCTCGCCGAGCGGCTCGCCGCGAGCGATGCCGATCTCCACACGTGCGTCGACCTGATGCGGCAGGGCTGCGCGCCCGCGACCGCAGCCGAGATCCTCCTCTAGACCGCGCCCGACTCGCCCCCGCGCCGGCGTCTACCCTGCCGGGGTGAAGGTCGAAGCGACGATCCACGGTGACCGCAAGGTCTTCGCCGTCTCCGCGTTCAACCAGGGGATCGGGATCTACCTGCGCCGGCTGCCGGCGCTCTGGGTCGAGGGCGAGGTCACCGATCTGCGCCGCAACGAGGCGTGGGCGTTCGTGTTCTTCACGCTCAAGGATCCGGACACGGGCGCCTGCGTGCGGGCGACGATGCCAGCGGCGCCGGTTCGACGAGCTCGAGCTCGGCCTCAGCGACGGCGAGCGCGTGCTCGTCGAGGGCAAGGCCGAGATCTACGAGGCGAAGGGCGAGCTCAGCTTCCGCGCCACGCACGATCGAGCGGGTCGGGCTCGGCGACCACCTCGCCGCGATCGAGCGCCTCAAGCGCGTGCTGGCGGCGGAGGGGCTGTTCGCTGCGGAGCGCAAGCGGCCGCTGCCGCGCTTCCCACGCGCGGTCGGCGTCGTCACCGGTGCCGACGCGGCCGCCCGCGGGCGACGTGATCGCCTCGATCCAGGCGCGGTTCCCGGCCGCCCACATCGTGATGGCGGAGACGCGCGTGCAGGGCGCGAGGGCCGGTGCCCGCATCGCGGCCACGCTCGGCCGCGTCGCCGCCCACCCGGCAGTCGACGTCGTGATCGTGACGCGGGGTGGCGGCAGCTTCGAGGATCTCCTGCCGTTCAGCGACGAGGCCGTCGTGCGCGCGTTCGCCCGCTGCCCGGTGCCGGTCGTCTCGGCCGTCGGGCACGAGCAGGACACGCCGCTCTGCGATCTCGCCGCCGACGTGCGCGCGTCGACGCCGACCGCTGCCGCACGCCTCGTCGTGCCCGACCTCGCCGAGCTGAACGCCGGGCTCGTTCGCCTCCGCGACCAGCTCGACGGCTCCGTCAGACGGGCGCTGGCCCGCGACCGCGAGCGCCTCGAGCGCGACCGGCTGCGTCTCCGAGCCGCACCGGTGCTGCTGCTCGAGCGACGGCGCGTCGCGCTCGACCATGCGGCCGCCAGGCTGCAGGCACTCTCGCCGCGCGCCACGCTCGCGCGTGGCTACGCCGTCGTCCGCTCCGGCGGCTCGGCGCTGAAGGATGCCGCCACGGTCGCTCCCGGCAATCGCCTCGAGATCGAGCTGGCGACGGGCGGCCTCGCCGCGACGGTCGAGGAGGTGCGCCCGTGAGCAACGGCGACGCGGGCGAGCGCACGTTCGAAGACCTCCGCCGCGAGCTCGAGGAGATCGTCGGCAAGCTCGAGCGCGGCGACGTCGCCGTCGACGAGGCGATCGAGCTCTGGCAGCGGGGCGAGGCGCTCCACCGGCGCTGCGCCGCGCTGCTCGAAGCGGCCGAGGGCAGGATCGAGGAGCTCTCGGCGAGCTCCAGATGACACGGACGCGCCTCGGGCTGTAAGGTCACGGCCATGTCGCAACCCTCAGCAGATCTCATCCGGGGCGTGCCCCTCTTCGCCGACCTCGACGACAAGACCGTCGACCGGCTCGCAGGCGAGTTCATCGAGCGCCACTTCGACGAGGGCGCCGCGATCGCGACCGAAGGCACCGACGGCCTCAACTTCTTCATCGTCGCGAGCGGCGAGGCAGCGGTCACGATCAACGGCCAGCAGGTCGGCACGCTCGGCCCGGGCACCTCGTTCGGCGAGGTCGCGCTCGTCGACAAGTCGGCGCGCTCGGCGACGGTGACGGCGACCTCGCCGATGGTCGCCTACGCACTCCCGGTCTGGAGCTTTCGGCCGTTCGTCGAGCAGCGCCCGGAGCTCGCCTGGAAACTCCTCGAGATCCTCGCCGAACGACTTCGCGCAGCCAACGCCCGCTAGACCTCGGGCCATGGCCGAGACCGTGGACGCAACGTTGTCGGACGCAGAGCTCGTCGCGGGCTGTCGCAAGGGCGATCCGGAGGCGTGGAACGCGCTCGTCGAGCGCTTCTCCCGCTACGTCTCGGCGATCGCCACGCAGGCGTTCCGCCTGGCGCCGCACGACGCCGAGGATGTCTTTCAGACGGTCTTCATGCGTGCCTACGAGCGGCTCGGCTCGCTCCGCTCCGACGAGGCGATCCGGCCCTGGGTCGGTCAGCTGACGCGCAACTGCTGCCTCGACCTGCTGCGCTCGTCGGGCCGGGTCGTGCCGACCGACGAGATCGAGGAGCAGGCGGCCGAGGATGCGATCGTCCGCCTCGACGAGGCGATGATGGTGCGCGACGGCCTCTCCCGGCTCGGGCCCGAGTGCCAGGAGATCCTCGACCGGTTCTTCGCGCGGGACGAGAGCTACCGGACGATCGGCGAGGCGCTCGACATCCCTGCCGGCACGATCGCGAGCCGGATCTCCCGCTGTCTCGGGCGCCTGCGGACAGAAGTGGAACGATGACGGAAGAAATCCCTCCCTCCCACGTCGTGTAGACATGGTGAATCGAATGACGACGTACGACGAAGAGCGCCTCGGCGAGCTGCTTCGCCTCCTCCCGCCGGCTCCGACCGGCTGGGTCGAGGCAGCGCAGGAGCTGCCGCGGGCACGTGCCGACCTCGACGCGCTCATCGCGCGGGCCGAGCAGGACGCCGCCTTCCGGCAGGCTCTCGTCGACGATCTCGAAGACGCCTTGCGCGTCGCCGGGGTCGAGCCACGTCCCGTCGTCGTCGAGCACCTGCGCAGACGCTTCGTCGCGTGACGGACGCCCCGGCTCCGTCGGCGCCCTGGCTCCGCCGCGACCGCTGGCGCCCTCGACCGCTTTCTCGACGAGCTCGAGTCGCCGGCGCCGTCGCCGTGCGGCGGCACCGCGGCCGCGATCACCGCGGCGATGGCGGCGTCGCTCGTGACGATGGTCGCCCGCGGCTCGTCGGACTGGGACGACGGGCCGGGCATCGCGTCGCAGGCGCGGGCGCTGCGGTCGCGGCTGACGGCGCTCGGCGAGGAGGACGCGACGGCGTTCGCGCGAGGTTCTCGTGACGATGCGGGACCCGACCGGCACCCCCGAGCAGCGCGACTTCGCGCTCGGCCTGGCGCTCGCTTCGCGCGGCCGAGGTGCCGCTGCGGATCGCCGAGGCCGCCGCCGACGTGGCCGAGCTCGCCGCTGCCGCCGCCGGCGAGGGGTCGCCCCACCTCCAGCCCGACGCGACCGCTGCAGCGGCGCTCGCCGAGGCGGCGACCCAGGCGGCCACGCATCTCGTCGAGATCAACCTCGCGATCGTCCCCGGCGACCGGCACTCGGAGCAGGCCACGTCGCTTGCCTCCGCCGCGGCTGCGGCGAGGGCGCGCGCGCTGGGAGCGACGATGAGCGACCGGATGATCCCGGCCTGGAGCCTCACCGCCGAGGCGGCCGGCGTCGATCGGCATCCCGGCCGAGTGGCCCGACCGGGTCACGAGGGACTGGGCGATCGGAGGAGCGACCGGCGAGGGCGTCGACGTCTGCATCCTCGACAGCGGCGTCGACGGCGACCATCCGCTCGTCGGCGGGGTCGAGAGCGCGGTCGCGGTGACGCTCGACGGCGAGGTGACCACGATCGAGCCCGACTCGGTCGGCGACGTCTGCGGGCACGGCACCGCCTGCGCGGGGATCGTCCGCTCGCTCGCGCCGGCCTGCCGGATCCACAGCGTCCGCGTGCTCGGCGAGGGCAACACCGGCAGCGCCGACCTGATCCTCGGCGGTCTCCGCTACGCGATCGAGCAGCGCTTCGAGGTCGTCAACCTCAGCCTCTCGACGACGAAGCGCAAGTTCGCCGAGCTCCTGCACGAGCTCGCCGACGCCGCCTACTTCAGCGGCACGGTGCTCGTCGCCTCGGCGCACAACATGCCGGTCGAGAGCTATCCGTGGCGCTTCTCGTCGGTGATCTCGGTCGGGCTCCCACGAGGGCGACGACTCCTGCGAGTGGTACGCGAACCCCAACCCGCCGGTCGAGTTCTTCGCCCGCGGCGTCGACCTCGACGTGGCGTGGTTCGGCGGCAGCACGCTGCGGGCGACCGGCAACAGCTTCGCCGCGCCGCACATCGCCGGCCTCTCGGCGCTCGTGCTCTCGAAGCACCCGGGACTGACGCCCTTCCAGCTGAAGAGCGTCCTCTACCTGACGGCAACGAACGCAGGAGGAAGCACATGACCGATGGCTCGAGCTACCAGGAGGCAGTCGCGACCGGGATGCTCCCGTCGGAGGAGAGCCATCGCGCCCTGCTGCAGTCGATCGTGGACGTCGCGCGGGCGATCTTCGGCGCCAAGGCGTCGTCGATCTTCCTGCTCGATGCCGACGACCGACGAGCTCGTCTTCGAGGCCGTCTCCGGCGAGGGCGAGGGCGACCTGATCGGGATGCGGATTCCCTCGAGCACCGGGATCGCGGGCTGGGTGCTCGTCACCGGCCAGCCGATCGTGATCGACGACCTCCAGCAGGACCCGCGCTTCGCCCGCCAGGCGGCCGAGCGCACGGGCTACGTGCCGCAGGGCCTGATGGCGGTGCCGCTCGCGAACGGCGACACGATGCTCGGCGTGCTGCAGGTGCTCGACCGCTCCAAGGACCGGGCGTTCTCGCTCGGGGAGATCGACCTGCTGATCATGTTCGCGAACCAGGCGGCGATCGGGCTCGACCTGCTCCAGACGGCGCGGCGCGCCCGCGCCGTGGCCGAGCAGGGCGAGGGCGGTGCCGCCGTGGTCGCCCGGATCGCGGCGCTGCTCGAGCGCACGGAGGACAGTCGCCGCGGCCCTGCAGCTGCTCGAGGCGCTCGAGCCGGTGCTGAAGCGGCTCCCGACGCAATAGAGCCGCCGGCCCCGAACGCAGAAGAGGCGCCCGTAGGCGCCTCTTCCGAGCCAAACGTGGTGCGAAGGATCTAGGCCTTGACGTCCGGGAGGTCAGCCTTGACGCCGAGCTTCTCCGGGCCGGAGAGCCGGTGGCCCTCGAAGTCGGCGCCGTCGTCCTCGTTCGCTGCCTTGACGTCGGTGATGTCACCGAGCTTGCTCGACTTCTCCGGCCCGCTGAGCCGATGACCCTCGAAGTCCGCGTCGACGTCCTCGGTCTCGCTCTTCTTCTCCGGCTGATCCGTCATCTCAATCTCCTTTGGACTCGGTGCCCGGTTCGGGCCTGGTACCTACTAGACGCACGTCACCGGTGCAATCTTCCCGCCAATGTGGTGTTGTTGCAACTGATGACTCGGAGGCGGCTCAGGTGAGCGGTCTCGGGGCACGCGTGGCGGAGTCGTTCGGCTCGCTCGCCCGCGTGTTCCGGAACCCCGGCCTGCGCCGGCTCCAGCTCGCGTTCCTCGGCTCGACGATGGGGCACTGGACGTACGTCGTCGGCCTCTCGGTCTATGCCTACGACAAGGGCGGCACGACCGCCGTCGGGATCATCTCGGTCCTGCGGCTGCTGCCCGCTGCGATCGCATCGCCGTTCCTCGCGACGCTCGCCGACCGCTTCCGCCGCGAGCGGGTGATGATGGGCACCGACCTGATCCGGGCCGCGCTGATGGCGCTCGCCGCCGTCGTGATCGCGACCGACGGGCCGGCGCTCGATCGTCTACGCCGTCGTCGATCCTGACGAACCTCGTCGGCGTCGCGTTCCGGCCGGCGCAGGCTGCGCTCCTTCCCGGCCTCGCCCGCGATCCGGCCGAGCTGTCTGCCGCCAACGTCGCCGCGAGCACGCTCGACGCCGTCTCGACCTTCGCCGGGCCCGCGATCGGCGGCATCATCCTGGCGCTCTGGAACGTCCAGGCCGTCTTCGGGCTCAACGCCCTCTGGTTCCTCTCCTCGGCCGTGCTGCTCATCGGCCTCCGGGCACCTGCCCCCGCCGCCTCCCCACTCGATGCGGCGGGCAATCGCCCCGGCTTCTTCTCCGAGCTGCGCGAGGGCATGCGCGCCGTCGCGAGCGACCGCAACGTGGCGACGGTGACCGGCCTCTACACCGCGCAGGCGTTCATCGCAGGCGCGCTCAACGTGCTCGTCGTGCTCGTCGCGTTCGAGCTGATCGACGCGGGCGACGCCGGCGTCGGCTAGCTGAGCGCTGCCCTCGGGATCGGCGGCTTCGTCGGCGGCTTCGTGGCGCTCGTGCTCGCGACCCGCGGGCGGCTCGCTGCGGACTTCGGGATCGGGGTCGTGCTGTTCGGCGTCCCGTTCGCCGTGATCGGCATCTTCGCCAGCTATCCCGTTGCGCTGCTCGCGTTCGGCGTCGTCGGGATCGGGAACTCGGTCGCCGACATCGCCGCGCTGACGCTGTTCCAGCGCATCGTCCCGGATCACGTGCTCGGCCGGGTGCTCGGCGTGCTCGAGGGCATCCTGCTCGGCGCGATCGGGCTCGGCGGGCTCGCCGCGCCGCTCTGCATCGCGCTCATCGGCACCAAGCCGTCGCTGCTCGTCGGCGGGCATCGTGCTGCCCGCGGCGACGCTGCTCGTCGCGGGCCGCCTGCGCCGCGATCGACCGCACGACCGTCGCGCCCGCCCATACGGCTCTGCTGCGCGGCGTCCCGCTGCTCGGCGTCCTCCCGGAGCCCGTGCTCGAGTTCCTCGCGACGTCGGCCGTGCCCGTCGTCGGCCCGCGCCGGCGAGGCGATCGTCACGCGAGGGCGAGGTCGGCGACCGCTTCTACGTGATCGAGAGCGGCGAGGTGGAGATCCTCGGGCGCACCTTCGGCCCCGGCGAGTCGTTCGGCGAGATCGCGCTCCTGCGCGACGTGCCGCGCACCGCCACGGTGACCGCGGTCACCGACGTCGAGCTCGTCACGCTCGACCGCGACATCTTCGTCCCGGCCGTCACGGGCCACGGCCCCGCGCACGCGACGGCCGAGCAGATCGTGGCCGAGCGGCTCGGCTCGTTCAGCCCGCTGCTCGGCTGACGGCCCGCGCCTGCTCCGCCTCTTCCTCCTGCTCGACGAGCGCCGTCTCGTCGGCCGCCTGCTGCTCCTCCATCGTCTTCAGCGAGGCGAGCGAGAGGCCCTCGCGGGCGAGGAAGATGAGCCCGACGCCGACGCCGACGGACATCTCGACCGCCTGCAGCACGAGCCCGTAGGCGAAGCCGGTGCCGTAGGGGACGCCGTACTGGACGAGCGGGAGCGCGACGGCCGCCTGCAGGAGGCCGATGTTGCCGGGCCAGAGCGGGAAGATGATCGCCACGTTCATCAGCACGAGCACGAGCCCGGCGGCCGGGCAGCGGGAGGTCGAGGTTGAACGCCTCCATCACCGCCCAGACCGCGAAGAGCTGCATCAGCCAGCCGACGAGCTGGAACATCGCGGCGCCGAGCGCCGGCACCGGCCGCCGCAGGACGGCGAGCCCCTGGCGCGCCATGATCACGAGCGCCCGCAGGCTCCCCATCCCGTCGTGCACGCGGCCGCCGCCGGTGCGGGCGAAGAGGAAGCCGATCATCAGCAGGACGAAGCCGACGAGCCCGAAGATGATCAGGCTCGTCACGGCCCAGTGCGGGATCTTCGCCGTCAGCAGCACCCACGTGACGAGGATCGCGACCGGGAAGAGGTCGAACAGGCGGTGCGCGAAGACGGTGCCGAGCAGGGTCGCGCTCGTGCCCCGGCCGTGCGGCAGGTGCCGGCGCAGCACCGCGACGCGCGCGAACTCGCCGGCCCGCGCCGGCAGCACCGCGTTCCCGAGCAGGCCGATCCCGAAGGCCGAGAACACCTGACCGAAGCGCGGGTGCGGCTCGGGCAGCGCCTGGTCGATCGTCAGCCGCCACGAGAGCGAGCGGGCGAGGACGGAGAGCGAGGTTGAGCAGGACGCCGACGATCACCCAGCGCCAGGCGACCGCAGTCGAACGCGTGGTAGACGGCGTTCCACTCGGGGCCGCGCCACCAGATCGCGAGCGATGGCGGAGCCGAGCAGGGCGAGGACGAGGAGGCCGCGCGCCCAGGGATTGCGAGCGACCACGGCGAGCCGCTTCACGCAGCGCGCCTCGCGTCGGCCTCGATCGCCCGCTCGTAGATGCCCTCGAGCCGGCGGGCGATGTCGCTCCACGCGTACTGCTCGATCGCGAGCGCCCGGGCCGCCTCGCCCATCGCGACGCGGCGCGGCTCGTCGGCGAGGAGCGCGGTGATCGCGTCGACGAGCGCCGCCGGCTCGTCCGGCGGCACGGTGACGGACGTCTCCGGCGTCGTCACCTCGCGGTAGCCGGGGATGTCCGACGCGACGACGGGCAGCGCGCAGGCGAACGCGCGCGTCAGCACCATGCCGAAGCTCTCGCCGCCGAGCGACGGCGCGATGAGCGCCTTCGTCCGCGCCGAGCAGGCTCGTCAGCTCCTCCTGCGGCAGGAAGCCGAGGATGTCGATGCCCGTCGTCCGAGATCCGCAGCCGGGTGAGCAGCAGCCGCACGGCGAGCGGGTCGGAGCCGCAGATCTGGAGCCGCGCGCCCGTCCGCCGGTGGATCTCGGGCCAGGCGCGCAGCAGCACCTGGAGGCCCTTGCGCGGTCTCCTGCCGGCCGGCGAAGGTGACCGTGTGCTCGCGTCCCGCCGGATCGACGCCGTCGGGGATGAGCACGCCGTTCGGGACGATCTCGTAGTCGCCGGGCAGCCAGCGCGACGGCCGACTCGCGGGCGCGCTCGGAGACGGCGATTCGCTGGTCGATGCGGCTCGCGAGGAAGCCCCAGGCGGGGATCGCGGGCTTCATCCAGCCGAGGTCGCCCGACGCGTGGTGCGTGGCGACGATCGGCGCCGTCGCGAGCGCGAGCACCGAGATGCACGTCACCGGCGTCATCGGCTCGTGGAGGTGGAGCACGTCGAACTGCTCCTGCTCGAGCACGCGCTTGATCCGGAAGATGGCACGAGGGCTGAGGATGATGTTCGGAAGCGAGCCGTTCGCGGGCACGATCACCGAGCGCCCGATCGCGATCACGTTCGCCGGCGGGTCGCCGTGGCGGCCGACCCGGGGGTGGAGGGCGCGCGTGAACTGACCCGGCGGGTCGTTGCCCATCACCAGCCGTACCTCGTGCCCACGCGCCTCGAGCGCTTCGGCCTGGAGCTCGGCGTGCTCGACGACGGCGCCCCAGAACGACCACGAGAAAGGCACCACGATGCCGATCTTCACGCGGTGAGCTTAGAGGACGTGGGCCTGCTCTGACTTCGCGGCGGTCGCCAGCGCCGTCGGAATCAGGGCACGAGACACGGGCCGGCCGTGGTGCCTGGATCGAGCAATGACACTCGAACGAGGCAAGGAGAAGATCATGCGCTTCGAAGGCATCCACCACGTGACCTGCATCACCGGCGACGCTCCGGGCAACGTCGACTTCTACACCCGCGTGCTCGGCCTGCGGATGGTCAAGAAGACCGTCAACCAGGACGACCCGACGGTGTACCACCTGTTCTACGCAGACGAGGCGGGCAGCCCCGGCGCGGACATCACGTTCTTCGAGTACCCGGGCGCACGCCGCGGCCGTGCCGGCGCGGGGATGGTGCACACGATCTCGTTCCGCGTCGGCTCGGAGGAGACGCTCGACTTCTGGGAGGCGCGGCTCGGCGCCGAGGGGATCGCGACGCACCGCAGCGCCGGCCGGCTCCGGTTCGACGACCCCGAGGGCCTCGGGCTCGAGCTGGCGGTCGTCGACACCTCCGACGCGCCGCTGACGGCGGAGCACCCCGAGGTGCCCGCCGAGCACGCGCTCCGCGGCTTCGACAGCGTGCGGGCGTTCACCGCCACGCCCGAGGCGAGCCGCGAGCTGCTCGAGACGACGCTCGGCTTCGCTCCGACCGGCGAGCACGCGTGGGAGGCGCGCGGCGCAGTGCGCGGCGGCCACTACGCCTACGACCCGCCGCCCGCCTCGGGCGCAGGCATCCCCGGCGCCGGGCACCGTGCACCACGTCGCCTGGGCCTCGAACATGGACGAGCAGGAGGCGTGGCTCGAGCGCGTGCGCGGCGCCGGCGCCCACGCGAGCGGGATCATCGACCGGTTCTGGTTCCGCTCGATCTACTTCCGCGAGCCGAGCGGCGTGCTGTTCGAGATCGCGACGATGGGGCCGGGCTTCTCGATCGACGAGGACGCGGAGCATCTCGGCGAGACGCTGATCCTGCCGCCCGCGTTCGAGCACCTGCGGGCCCAGATCGAGCCCGTCCTGACGCCGCTCCCCGATCCGCGCGCGGCCTGGACGAGCTCGTGACGCTCGAGCTGCGTTCGCTGGAGCGGCCGGCCGAGGGCACTCCCGAGGGCGCGCTCGTCCTGTTCCACGGGCGTGGCGCGGACGAGCGCGACCTCTATCCCCTGCTCGACGCGCTCGACCCGGAGCGGCGGCTGCTCGGGATCACGCCGCGCGGCCCGCTCTCGCTGCCGCCGGGCGGCGCGCACTGGTACCGGCTCGGCGGCATCCCCACTCCCGATCCCGAGCACGTTCTTCCCGAGCTTCGAGGCGGCGGGCGCGCTGCTCGACGGCCTGCCGGTGCCGATCGAGCGGGTCGTGATCGGCGGCTTCTCGCAGGGCGCCGTGATGAGCTGGGCGCTCGGGCTCGGCGCGGGCCGGCCGCGGCCGGCCGGCGATCGTCGCCCTCTCCGGCTTCATGCCCGAGGTCGAGGGCTTCGAGCTCGATCTCTCCGACCTCGACGGCTATCCCGTCGCCGTGGCGCACGGGTCGCTCGATCCCGTGATCCCGGTCGAGTTCGGTCGCGCCGCGGCCGAGCGCGTGCGCGCCGCGGGCGCCGACCTTCTCTGGCGCGAGACGCCCGTGCCACACACGATCGACCCACGCGTGCTGCCCGAGCTGCAGGCGTTCGTGGCGCGCTCGCCTAGCGAGCGGCGCAGGTCGGCCGCTAGGCCGGCTCCAGAGCTGCACGGCGTTCCCCTCGGGATCGTGAGCTGCGCGAACCTGCCGATCGGGTACGCCTCGGCGTCGACCTCGACGTCGATCCCGTTCGCGCGCAGCTGGGCCACCATCGCATCGAGATCCTGACGCGGAAGTTGATCCCCCACCCGCGCTGGCCGATCGGCGCCTCCCCCTGCGCGCGGCCGAAGGGGGCGAACACGGTCGCGCCCTGCCGCTCCCGCGAGCTCGCGCTGACGCCCAGTTCGCGCGTACCACGGCTAGCGGGCGTGCGGCCGATCCGACAGTCCGCGAGGATTCGACGGCCGTACCAGTCGGCACATCAGCCGCGTTCGGCGACTCGTCGGCTGACGTGAAGAATGCACGCCCGACCAAAGATCCTCGGGAGACCCCTGCCCGGACCGTCGATCGCGATCGCGAGGATCACGTCGACGTCGGAGAACACGGCACGGCTCGTGCGTTAGAGAAGGTATGGCACGCGGTTGGAGATTCTGGACGGCCCTCTGGATCGTCTACATCGTCTGGGGCTCGACGTACCTCGCGATCAAGATCTCGGTGCGGACGATGCCGCCGCTGCTCTCGGCCGGGCTTGCGCTTCATGCTCGCCGGGCTCCTGCTGGCGGCGATCCTCGCCGTCCGCCGGACGCCGTTGCGGGTCCCGTGGCGCGAGGCGGGTGCCGCCGCCGGGCTCGGCGTCGCGCTGCTCGGCTGCGGCGTCGGCGTCGTCACGCTCGCCGAGACGCGGATCGACTCGAGCATCGCCGCGATGATCGCCGGCTCGGTGCCGCTGCAGGTGATCATCTGGCGCACGATCGCGCGCGAGCGGATCGCGACCGCGACGAGGCTCAGCGCCGTCGTCGGGCTGGCCGGCCTCGCGCTGATCGTGATCCCGACCGGCGTCTCGGGCGGCTCCCAGGCGATCGGGCTCGCGATGATGCTCGGCGCGTCGATGTCGTGGTCGACCGGATCGTTCTTCTCGAGCAGGCTGGCGCTGCCCGGTGACACGTTCGTCGCCACGGTCTACGAGATGCTCGGCGGTGGCGCCGTGCTCGTCGTCGCGGCCCTCGCCCTCGGCGAGGGCGGCGATCTCGCCGACGGCGTCTCGGCTGCCTCGTTCGCGGCCTGGCTCTACCTCGCGCATCTTCGGCTCGCTGGTCGCGTTCACCGCCTACGCCTGGCTGCTCCAGAACGCGCCGATCTCGCAGGTCGTGACGCACCAGTACGTCAATCCGCTCGTCGCGATCGTGCTCGGCGCGGTCGTGCTCGGCGAGACGTTCGACGCGACGACGATCATCGGCGGCCTGATCGTGATCGGCGCCGTCTTCGCCACGATCCGCAGCGAGAGCCGCGAGCCGGCGCCCGTCCCGGCAGCGGTCGTCGAGCAGGCGCGCGCGGCGCCGCCGGTGCGCGCGAAGTAGCGCCGCGCCCTACGTCAGGTCGACGTGGGTGCGGCGATGCGCCAGGAACTCGAGCAGGTCGGAGCGGGTCAGGATCGCGGCGGGCCGGCCGGCGATCCCGACGACGACCGCGGCGCTCGGGCCTGACAGGTCGGCGAACACCTCGTCGAGCGAGGCGCGCACGTCGACCGCGGTGAGCGGAGGCTGCATCGCGACGGCGATGTCCTCGTTGAGCGCGTCCGGGTTCTTGAAGACGCGGTCGAGGAGGCTGCGCTCCTGGATCGAGCCGACGATGTCGGTGAGCGACTCGGCCGTACCGTGCCGCACGACCGGCAGCTGGGAGATGCTGTAGCGCTGCATCAGCTCGATCGCGGCGCCGACCTTCTTCGTCGACTCGATCGTGACGAGATCGGGCAGGTCGGTCTCCTCGCCGCGCTTGAAGCGCAGCACCTCGTCGATCGCAGGGGTCGGCGACGTGCGCTCGATGAAGCCGTACTGGATCATCCAGTTGTCGTCGTAGAACTTCGAGAGGTACGAGCGACCGCCGTCGGGCAGCACCATCAGCACGCGCGCCTCCGGGCCGAAGCGCGCCGCAACCTGGAGCGCCGCCCACGCCGTCGAGCCGCACGAGCCGCCGACGAGCAGCCCCTCCTCGCGCGCGAGCCGCCGCGCGGTCAGGAACGAGTCGCGGTCGGAGACGCGCACCCACTCGTCCACGACCTCGGGGCTCATCGTCTTCGGCCACGTGTCCTTGCCGATGCCCTCGACGAGGTAGGGGCCGAGCGGATGATTCGCGTCCTCGGTGTAGACCGAGCCCTCGGGGTCGGCGCCGACGATCAGCACCTCGGGCTTGTGCTCCTTGAAGTAGCGCCCGACGCCCGAGATCGTGCCGCCGGTGCCGACGGAGATCACGATCGCGTCGATCTGGCCGCCCTCGGTCTGCTCCCAGATCTCGGGCGCCGTGGTCGCGTAGTGCGCCTCGGGATTCGCCATGTTCGAGTACTGGTCGGGCTTGAAGCCGCCCGGGATCTCCTCGGCCAGCCGGTCGGAGACCGAGTAGTACGACTCGGGCGAGTCGTGCTCGACGGCCGTCGGCGTGATCACGACCTCGGCGCCGTAGGCGCGGAGCGTCGAGATCTTCTCCTGGCTCATCTTGTCCGGCATCACGAAGATGCAGCGGTAGCCCTTCGAGGCAGCCGCGATCGCGAGCCCGACGCCGGTGTTGCCGGAGGTCGGCTCGACGATGGTGCCGCCCGGCCGGAGCTTGCCCTCGCGCTCGGCTGCCTCGATCATCGCGAGCCCGATCCGGTCCTTGTTCGATCCGCCGGGATTGAGGAACTCGAGCTTCGCGAGGAGCGTCGGCGGCGACGGCGGCGCCGAAGCGGTCGAGCCGCACGATCGGCGTCGAGCCGACGAGGTCGAGAAGGGTCGGGTAGCTCCGGCTCACGCGCGCGAACACTACGCGCCGCAGCGGGGGCTGCGGACGAGTCCGCCGTCGCTCAGCTGCGAGCGAGGCGGCGGGCGCCTTCGACGCTGCCGCTGCGCGAGGCGAGGCTCTGGATCGAGACCCGCTCGCCGCTCTGCGGGGCGTGGATGATCCGGCCGTGGCCGATGTAGAGGCCGACGTGGCCGAGCCCGTGGAAGAAGACGAGATCGCCGGGCTTCAGGTGGCTGCGGTCGACGGACCGCCCGTAGCGAGTACTGGGCCGCGGCGTTGTGGGGCAGGCTGATCCCGAGCTTCGCGTAGACGTAGGCGACGAGACCCGGAGCAGTCGAACCCACTCGGCGAGCTGCCGCCGTAGCGATACGGGACGCCGAGCTCGGACGCCGCGATCCGCACCGCGCGCTGCCCGAGCGTCGGCGGCTTGGGCTTGGCTTGGGCCGCGGCACGGGCCGCAGCGGGATCGCGCCCGCGATCCGGGCCGGGTTCGCGACGGTCGGGAGCGGAGCGCTGCTTGGCCGCAGCGCGCTCGCCACGGGCACGAGGAGCAGGCAGAGCGCGAGCAGGCAGATGCGGATGGAGAGGGCCATGGAGAGGGTGACCGGAACGCAGCACGGGCACCTGAAACGGCCCGCCGCATCGCAGTGACCGGCAGCACCGTAGCAGCGGCTAAACCTCCCGACCCCTACTCGAAACACCTTCTTTACAGCATGTTCGTGCCTCGTCCGAGGGACGGACGGCGACCGGCGTGTGCGATGCTGCCGTCGTGGCCGTACGGATCGACAGCGCGCTCGAGGGCATCGACTGGGAGCAGGCGAAGGCCGATCTCGCGGCCGATTCCTTCGACAATGGCCGTTCGCCGGCCGCACTCGAGGCCTCGTTTCGGCAGTCGCAGCACGTCGCCTTCGCCCGCGACGGGGAGCGCGTCGTGGGCATGGCCCGCCTGCTCTCGGACGGTGTCTGCAACGCGTACCTCGTCGACGTCTGGACGATGTCCGCCTACCGCCGCCAGGGCATCGCCTCCGCGATGGTGCGCCTGCTCGTCGAGCGCGTTCCGGGCCAGCACGTCGGACTGCAGACCGACGACGCGCAGGAGCTCTACTCCTCGCTCGGCTTCAGCCTCCAGCCGGAGTTCTGGTCGCTCGTCTCCGGCCGCTGGCTCGACAACGACGCCAATCGCTGATGGGACCCGACGAACCGGTCCTCCGGGTGGCAACGATGGACGACGAGGCTGCCGTCGAGCGCGCTGATGAAGGACTCCGCCGTCGATCCTCTTCCCGCGCTTCTACGACGAGCCGCCGCGCGGCGAGCGCCGTGCGCTACGTGGCCCAGGCCGATCCGCTGCTGCTCCGCGACGGCACGTACTTCGTGCTCGAGAGCGGCGACGAGATGGTTGCCTGCGGCGGCTGGAGCCGGCGCGACCGCATGTACACGGGGAGCGGCGACGGCGCCGACGACGCGCGTGCGCTCGACCCCGCGACCGAGGCCGCCCGCGTGCGGGCGATGTTCGTCCGCGCCGACTGGACGCGACGCGGCCTCGGCCGCCGGATTCTCGAGGCGTGCGAGGCGGCCGCCCGCGACGAAGGGTTCCGCGACCTGACGCTCGTGGCCACGCTGCCCGGCGTGCCGCTCTACCTCGCCTACGGCTTCCAGCCGGTCGACGAGCTCGAGGTCGAGCTGCCCGACGGCGTCAAGATCGACTGCGTCTCGATGGCGAAGCCGATCCCGGCGCCCTGATTCAACGCCCCGAAGAGGTTTCCGATCGCCCACCGAGGGTCACCATCTGGGCATGAGCAACCACACAAAACACCAGTACACGAAGCAGAATCTGAACGAGGTCGAGAACCAGGCTCCGAACTTCGGCATGCCGTCCGAGATGGAGGCGCGCTTCGCCCGCAACGGCCCTCGAGGGCGAGACCCTCGGTCTGAGCCTGTTCACCCTGGCTCCGAACTTCCGCATCCCCTTCGGCCACAAGCACGAGGGCCAGGAAGAGGTCTACGTCGTCCTCCGTGGCTCCGCCCGGATCAAGGTCGAGGACGAGATCGTCGAGCTCGGCCCGCTCGATGCGATCCGGATCGACATGGACACGATGCGCGGCGTCGAGGCTGGCCCGGAGGGCGTCGAGTATCTCGCCTTCGGCGCCGGCGACGACCCCAAGGACGCCGAGATGGTGCAGGACTGGTGGAGCGACTGACGCGCGGCTAGTCGCGTTGATCGAGGGCGCGCTGGCGCACCACGACGTACGGCGTGAGCCAGCGCGCCAGCTCCGTGAAGCCGTCGATCCGGATCTCGTAGACCCGCTGCTGGCCGGCCTTGCGCGCGGTGACGAGCCCTGCATGACGCAACACCCCGAGGTGGCGGGAGGTGTTCGGCTGACTCATGCCCGTCGACGCGACGAGCTCTCCGACGGGAGCAGGACCGCAGCAGCAGCAGGTCGAGCAGCCGGCGGCGGCTCGGATCGGCGATCACCTCGAAGGGGCTCGGCACGACCTCATTCGATCATCCCGATATATGCGTGTCAAGGAATATATTTGCCTCGTTGTCGATCTCACGATCGGCCCGGACGTCGCCACCATGAGCACACACCCGACGTAAGGAGGAGACGATGAGGTTCTTGATGCAGATCTTCCAGGGCGAGGCCCTCGAGGCCTGGTCGCGGCTGTCCGAGGAGGAGCAGCAGGGAATCGCGGCCGACTACGCGGCGCTGAACGAGACTCCCGGCGTCACTCCCGGCGAGTGGCTCGCCCAGCCCGACGCCGCCACGACCGTCCAGGTTCGTGACGGCGCGACCGTGACCACGGACGGGCCGTTCGCGGAGACCAAGGAGGCGCTCGGCGGCTACTTCCTGTTCGAGGGCGACGACCTCGATGCCGCCATCGCCGTCGCTGCGAAGGTGCCGGCGACCCGCTTCGGCGGCACGGTCGAGATCAGGCCGCTCGTTCAGTACTCGTAGGCCGCCAGGAACGCAGGCGCGGCAGGCTCCGCAAAGGCGATCAAGCAGCGTCTGCGGCCCGCTCGTACGATCGCGGGCATGAGCGCTACGGACGACGCCTTTGCCCGGTTTCTCGAGGTTCTCGCAGCCTCGCTCGACGATCACGACGCGTCGGGCGAGGCGCTGGCCTCGCGCGTGCACCTCTCGCGCTACCACTTCGACCGGCTCGTCTCGGCGGCGGCCGGCGAGCCGCCGGCCACGCTCCGCCGGCGCGTCCTGCTCGAGCGGGCCGCCCACCGGCTCGTCACGACGACCGACGAGGTGCTGCCGGTCGCGATCGACGCGGGCTACGCGTCTCACGAGGCCTTCACGCGCGCCTTCAGCCGCGCGTACGGGCAACCGCCGTCCCGCTGGCGCCGGCGGCCGACGACGTTCCGTCTCGAGGCGCCGAGCAACGTGCATTTCCATCCACCGGGGGCGCTCCGCGTTCCCGCCGAGAGAAAGGTGAACGGCATGGACCTCCTCACCCGCATGGTCGAGCACCACATCTGGCTCGTCGCCGAGATGCTGACGCGAGCCGAACAGCTGCCAGACGACGTCCTCGACGCCCCCGTCGAGATCTCCGTCGACGGGATCGACTGCGATCCAACCCTCCGCTCGCTCCTCGCCCGGCTCGTGGGTCAGCTTGCGATGTGGGACGCCGCGACCCACAACGAGCCCTATGACATCGCTCTCGAGCGAGATCAGAGCATCGGCGAGATCCGCGAGGCGCTGGCCGTCGTCCGGACCGGCCTTCCTCTCGCAGGTGCGCACGATCATCGAGGAGGGGCGGCTCGACGAGACCTTCGTCGACGCGATCTGCGATCCGCCCGAGGTCTTCACCTACGGCGGCATGGTCGCCCATGTCCTCACGTTCGCCGCGCACCGGCGCACCCTCGTCTGTGGCGCGCTCGCGGATGCAGGCGTCACCGATCTCGGCAGCGGCGATCCCATGCGCTGGGTCGCCGCAAGCCACTAAGCCTCGAGTTACGAGACGCGGGGCCTCAGCTCGAGCTCGACCCGGGTCCCCGAGCCGTTGTGCGCGATCGTCGTGCGATCCATCGTCGCCTTCATGATCAGCGTGCCGCGGCCTCGGGTCGGGTCGGGCTCCGGCGCCCGCCAGACGCCCTCGTCCTCGATCGTGAACGTCAGCAGATCCGGCCGATGCTCGAACCGCAGCTTGATCGTCCCGGTGCGGCCGGCGTAGCCGTGCTCGATGGCGTTGTTGCACGCCTCGGAGACGGCGAGGACTGCATCGGTCTGCTGCTCCTGGCCGAACCCACGCCGGTCGAGCCAGGACCTGAGCCGAGTGCGAACACCGTGCATCAGCGTCGGGTCGGCCGGGATCTCGATCTCGACGACCGCGGGCACGCCGACGTTGCGCACGAGCAGCAGCGCGATGTCGTCCGTGGCCGAGAGCGGGATGACGAGGTAGTCGAGGAGCCGATCCGCGGCGTCCGCGGCCGGCAGCTCCGACGCGTCCCGCAGCAACTCGGCCAGCCGGTCGATGCCGTCGTCGATGCTGACGCCGCGCCGCTCGACGAGCCCGTCCGTGTACGCCAGCACGGCCCCGTTCGCCGGCAGGGTGAAGTGGGCTTCGCGGATCTCGGTCGCCGCCGCCCAGCCGAGCGGCGGCGCATTCGCCTGATCGAGGCGCGTCACGGCGCTGGCCTCGACGTCGAGCAGCAGCGACGGCGGATGGCCAGTGGATGCGTACGCAACCTCACCGGTGTACGGATCGACGGTGAGGAAGACGGCTGTCGCCATCCCGTCGAGCGGGACGAGGCGGGTGAGCCTGCGGGCGATCTCGGCGGGTGAGGTGTGGTCGTAGGCGAGGGCGCGGAATGCGTTCCGCAGCTGGCCCATCAGGACGGCAGCCGGGATGCCGCGCCCGGCGACGTCGCCGACGGTGAGGTGGAGCAGCCCGTCCGGCCGCCGCACGGCGTCGTACCAGTCGCCGCCGATCGCAAGCCCGACGCCGCCCGCGTTGTAGCGCCCGGCGAAGTCGAGCCCCTCGATCGCCGGGAGCAGCTCGGGCAGCAGGCTGCGCTGCAGCGCGATCGCGACGTCGTGCTCGCGCTCGTGGCGGCGCGCGCGGGCGAGCGCTCTCGATGCATGCTCCGCGTGGGCGACGAGCAGCGACTCCTCGGCCGCGCTGAGGGCTCTGTCTTCCGGGAGCAGCAGGGTCATCGAGCCGGTCGGGCGGCCCGATTGCGTCCTCAGCGGCAGCCCGTAGAGCGAGCGCATCGCCGGGGTCAGCTCGGCGATCGACTGCCCGAGCAGCGGCTCGAGCTCGGCGCCCGAGAGAGCGACGTGATCGGTCGCCTCGTAGGCGAGAGAGGCGATCGCCTCGGCGGAGGGGTCGTCGCCCGCCAGCCGCTCGGCGCCGGCGGGCTCGAAGGTCGAGACGGTCAGGTCGGAGCGGTCGTCCTCGCGCACGGCGACGATCACCCGCGCCTCCGGGAACGCGGCCGACAGTGCAGCTCCGAGCGCTTGCGAGACCTCGCCCGTGGCGGATGCGTCGCCGAGCGACTGAGCGAGCTCGTCCCACTGCCGGACCTGGAGCCGCTCGGCCTCCTGCTCCCGTCGTGAGCGCAGCAGAGCCCAGCCGATGATGCACAGCACAGCCAGGGCCGCGCGCGCCGATGACCACGAGCTCGAGGAGGAGACTGTTGCGGGCAGGCGCGAACACGGTCGCAGCGGGACGGTCGATCACCGACGTCCAGCCCGGCGCCTTGGAGTTGGCGTAGGCAACGACGTGCCCACTCGAGCCGTCGAGGCCGCTGACATCGGTGAGCACACCCTTGCCGTTCTTGATGCGGGGAAGGATGGCGGCGTTCTTGGGCGGCGCGAAGCTTGCCAGCGTCACCTGGTGACGAGCGCGGTCGAGGATGATGAGGCCTTCGTAGCCCAGGTCGATCGTACGCTGGTCGGTCGGCGACGCGCGAAGCTCGAGCGCTCCGACCAGGACTCCCGTGAGCCGGCCGGAGAGGTCGCGCGTCGGCACCGCCATGATCACCACCCGCCGGTTGGCGTTGCGCGTCACAAGGCCCTCGCTGACGAACGGGCCGCCCGTGGAGACGACGGCCTTGAAGTACGACCTGTCGGCCACGCTCACAGGCTGCGCCTGACCGAGGATTCGTCGAGATCCTGCTGACGCCCTGGCGATCGATCCAGGCGATCCCGCCGGTGAACGTCTTCGTCTTACCGTTCTCGAGCCGCATGAAGTAGGCCTTCATCGCCGGCTGGTCGGTGTCGACGACGGCCGGAGCGGCTGCCACCGAGCTGAGCAGCGCGAGCTGGCCGGCGAAGTACGTGTCGAAGACCGTCGAGGCGAGGGCTGCCCTCGCCTGCAGCTCGACCAGCGCCTTCTGCTTCTCGTCGTCGTACTGGCGCCAGGCGAGCAGCGTCGAGATGCCGACGACCAGCGTCACGACGACGACCGCACCGGCGCCGAGGCGCCGGCGGAACTGCGACGAGGCGCCGCCGAGCGCCGCTTCGAGGCCCCCTTTGCCGTCCTCTCGGGCCGGTTCGGAGGGCGGCACCATCAGTCGGCGGCGTCCGGCGTCTCGCTCCGCGACGCCGCAGCCGCAAGCGCGACCGCCCGGTCCGATTCCACCGAGACGATCTCCGCCAGCCGCGTGATCGCGAAGACGCGCTGGGCGACGGTGCTCGGCGACGAGACGACAGCCGTTCCGCCGCGCGCCTCGACCGCTCTCATCGCCTGGACGAGCGCGTTGATCCCGCTCGAGTCGATGAACGAGATCCCGGCGAGATCGATCACGACGCCGATCGGCCCGCTGCCACCGAGATCCGCCATGCGCACAGAGAACTCGTCCACGCTGACGACCTCGAGCTCACCGACGAGCTCGACGAGGGCGACGCCCTCGACCGGGAACGAGATATCGATCGACAGCGGCTGAGACAGGGCCTCGCTCACAGTGCGCTCCTTTTCGAGGTCGGGAGAACGCTACCAGCGGTCCCGAGCACAGACAGATCGAGCCAGCACAACTGACGGCACGTTGTGAGGCAGGGAGGCTGCGGGTAGCGTGTCGACGAGGTACAGCTTTCGCCCATCGACCTTGGAGGACGTCCTGAGCACCGCGTTGTTGTTGCACGCCGGCATTGCCGACAGCCGCATGTGGGAGCCGCAAGAGGCTGCGCTGGGCGCCGCCGGCTTCGACGTCGTGGCGCCCGACCTGCGCGGATTCGGGCAGCGTCCAATGGGCACGGAGCCATTCGCTCACGCGCGTGATGTCGAGGCGTTGCTCGACGGCCCTGCGGCCGTCGTCGGCGCCTCGCTCGGCGGGCGCGTCGCGCTCGAGCTCGCGGTCCTGCGCCCCGATCTCGTCGACCGGCTCGTGCTGATCGCACCGGGGCTTCCCGGGTGGGCCTGGTCCGACGCAACGCGCGCCGGCTGGGGCGCCGAGGAGGAGGCGTTCGAGCGAGGCGATTTCGATGCCGCCGCCGAGGCGAGCCTGCGGCAGTGGATCGACGGGCCTCGCCGCAAGCCCGAGGACGTCGACCCGGCGCTGAGGTCGAGTGTGCGCGAGATGATCCTCCGCTCGTACGAGCTTCAGAGCGGCGACGAGCCCGAGGAGCAAGACGTGCTCGAGCCGCCGATCAACGAGCGCCTCGGCGACGTCCTGTGCCCGACGCTCGTGATCGTGGGCGACGAGGACATCGCCGACATGCAGGGGATCGCCGCCCACCTCGCGAGCTCGATCGCCGGCGCCCGCCTCGAGACGATCGCCGGTGCGTCGCACCTTCCGAGCCTCGAGCGGCCCGACGAGGTCAACGCCATCCTGGTGCCGTTCCTGCTCGGCGGCTAGACCGCCGTGTCGTGCTCGAGCCGCCGGCCCGAGGCTGATCACGTCGTCGGCCGAGTAGCCGAGCGCCTCGTAGAAGCGCACGGCCGCGAGGTTCGTGGCGCGGATCTGGAGGTTGACCTTCGGGCAGCCGAGCGCCTCGAGGACCTGCTCTGCCTCGGCCATCAGCGACCGCCCGACGCCGGACCGGCGTGCGTGTGGCGCGACCGCAAGGTAGTTCACCCAGCCCCGGTGCCCGTCGTAGCCGGCCATCACACTGCCGATGATCTCCCCGTCGGTCACGGCGACGAGGAATCCCTCCGGCTGGACATCGAGCTTGCGGGCGATGTCCTTGCGGGGATCGTTCCAGGGACGCGTCAGGCCGACCGTCTCCCACAGGCGCGACGACCGCATCCGTGTCGGCTGGAGCAAATGGCCGGACGACGAGGGCCGGATGATCGACGTGGGCGGACATCGTCTCGTTCTATCACCCGGGAAACACACACCGGATCGGGCACCATGCGAATCCGATGGAACTTTCCGCGCCGTCCGGCAAAGACTGGGAGATGGCCCTTCCACGCACCGACGCCGCGGTGATCGAGGCTTCGCTCGGCGAGCCCGCCTGCTTCGCAGAGATCTTCGACCGGCATTTCGCAGCGGTGTTCCGCTTCGCAGAGCGCCGCGTCGGGCACGACCAGGCCGGCGAGGTCGCGGCTGAGACGCTGACGCGCGCCTTCGCACGGCGCGACCGCTATCGGCTCGATGCGGACGACGCCCGTCCCTGGCTGCTCGGCATCGCCTCCAACCTCATCCTGCACGAGCGCCGGCGCTTCGCCCGCTACCTCGCGGCCGTCGAACGTGTCGGGCGCCGAGGTGCGCCTCCAGGAGAGTGACGGCGGAGTCGCCGCGAGCGATCGCCGCCTCGACGCGCCCGGTGAGTGGGAGCGCATGCGGACGGCGCTCATGTCACTCGGCGATGCCGACCGCGAGCTGCTGCTACTGATTGCCTGGGACGAGCTCTCGTACGACGACGCCGCCGCGGTGCTTGGCCTCCCGGTCGGGACCGTGCGCTCCAGGCTCCACCGGACGAAGGCGCGCCTGCGGGAACTCTTGACCGCGAGCGGGAGAACACCGTCCGACCGGCATCTCTCCTCCCCTCCGAAGGAGGTCACGCCATGACGAACGACGAGCTCGACGAACTCCGCTCCTTCCGCCCGGAGGCCACCGGTCCGACCGATGTCCTCGCCCGTGACGAAAGGAACGCCTTCATGCAGACGATCACGAACGACACAGCCGATCAGCCGACGAAGCGACCTTCACGACGGCGGCTCCCACGGGGCCGCAGGGTCGTGCTCGCCTTCGCGGTTGCGCTCGTCGCTGCCGGTGGAGCGGCCGGCGCCGCCGGGCTGATCCCCGACGACGTCCAGCGCACGCTCGGGCTGACGGCGGGCGGCGACCCCGCCTTCGAGGCGAATCCCTCGGAGGCGACGAAGCGCGGCTCGACGACGGCAGCCGACGGCACGGTGGTCGAGCTCTGGACGGCGCCGACGAAGGGCGGCGGCACCTGCGCCTACCTCCGTCACCTCGACGCGGCCGGCAAGCCGGCCGACGGTGCGTCGGTCACCTGTCAGATCACTACCGGGGAAGGCGCCACCAAGGGCCAGGTGCGGGGTGCGGGTGTGGCCGGCCCGAGCACGGGCGCATCGCTGAGCATCGGCGGCTCCGGCGGCTCGCTGACCATGGACATGCAGGAGCAGGCAGCGGGCGGCGTCGTCGCGTACGGCGAAGCTCCGATGGGCACGGCACGGGTGACCTTCACCGACGACGCCGGAATGCGACCACGGCTACGCCGAGCGCCGACGGGTGGTTCGTCCTCACGCTGCCGCTCGGAACGAGGCCTACGGCGGTGAGGTCGATCGAGGCGCGTTCGGCCTCCGGGACGACGCTGGCTCACGTCGACCTCCCACGCCCGGGCGACGGTGGCTTCGAGACCCACGTCGGCGGCGAGTCCAGCGGATCGAGCGTCGGCGGCTAAGCACTTCCGCGCTGCGACGAGGGCCTGCAGCAATCAGGCGGCCCTCGCCGCGGGGCAGCACCGCGCGGCTTTCGCAACGTCGTACCATGGGGTGAGATGAAACCGAACCGCTCGATCCCAGCCGCCACCGTCGTTCCGGTGCTCACGTATCCGGACGTCCGGGAGGCGGTTGCCTGGCTCGAGACCGCGTTCGGGTTCTCCGAGCGGGTGCGCATCGGCGAGAGCCACCGCTCGCAGCTCAGCGTCGGTGAGGGAGGTGCGGTGATCGTCGCCGACGTGCGGCACGACCAGCAGCCGCCACGCGCCGGCGAGGTGACGCACCGGGTGATGGTGCGGGTGGATGACGCCGCGGCGCACTGCGAGCGTGCGAGGAGCAACGGCGCGACGATCCTGATGGAGCCGACCGACTTCGAATACGGGGAGCGGCAGTATGCCGCCGAGGATCTCGCGGGTCATCGCTGGACGTTCACGGAGACCCTCGACGACGTCGCGCCCGAGTCGTGGGGCGGGGTTCTCGTCACGCCGTGACGCGCGCGCGAGGCTAGAAGTAGTCGATCGTCGGGAACGGAGCGCTCCCGGCGAGACAGCTCCGAAGGTACAGCGCCGTCCCGAGATCTCCCGTCCAGAGTGAGTGCCGGCCGCGGCCATGCTCCGCCCGGGCGGCGGCGACCTGCTCGATCGAGTGCATCGCGAAGCCGCGGGCGCGCTCGAGCCAGAGCTCGTTCCCGGTGCGCTCGAACAGCTTCAGGAACGCATACCCGTTGCCGGCGGTGCCGTGGCAGAGCTGGGCCCCCTTCGCGATCGGGCCGGCCCGCCACGTGAGCTCGCCGCCCCCGACGAGCAGCTCCGTCAGCCGCTCGTCGCTCGGCGCCAGCGTCGCGAGCGAGGCGACCATCCCGGGCGCGCCGTGGCACCACTGCGTGCGGATCGGCTGCGGCGAGCCGGGAGGCTCGAGCGCCGGGGGCCACTGGCAGAGCCCATCCTCGTGCTGGGCGTACTTCTCGAGCGTTGCGATCGTCCGCCGCTCGACCTGATCGCGGCGCTCAGCGTCGAGGAGACCGCCTCCGGTGAGCGCGATCACGTTGCCCGCAAAGCCATGGGCCGGACCGAGGCAGTGCGCGGGCTTGCCGTACAGATCCTGCTGCCACAGATCGCCGTGCCACTCTGCGAGCAGGCGCGTCGCCGACTCGTCCCATGCCTCGCGCCAGGACGCGTTGCCCGTTCGGGCCGCCATCACCTGCGCGGCGATCATCGTCCCCGGCGACCCCCACATGAGCTCCCAGAAGGGGTTCGCGACGTTCGCCCGTACCGCCTCGAGGAGCGATTCCTCCTGCCACGGCGCCGGTGCAAGCGTGTGCGCGACGAGCAGGATCCCCGCCTCGCCCATCAGCAACGACGGACTGGTGCCTTCGCTCACGTCCTGGAAGTCAGGCTGAGCCCGGTAGTGCTCGACCAGCCCGACGGCGATGGGCGCCCAGTCGCGACGGAGGTCGGCGAGGCCGGCGCGCTCGAGCTCGTGCAGCGCCCAGATCACGCCTGCTGCGCCGAGGTAGAGGGACGACACCGCCGGCAGCGGCCCATCGTCCAGGTCGCGCGGGTGCGCGGGCCAGAGCTCGGCCTCGTCGAAGGCGCCCTCCGTCTCGGCGACGATCTCGGCGATCGCCGCGCGCACGCCGTCCTCGTCCCAGGGACGCTCGGTCAGAGGCTCGTGGCTGGAAGGGGCGTAGAGCATGGTGGATGCGTGCGCTGCGAGCCGAACCGGGCTAGCCGAACAGGATGTCGTTGGCGCTGGTCGCGCCGTCGGAGCCGGTCGTGAATTTGCACGGACTCGAAGAGGACAGCCGGTAGCCGCCGCCAATGCGCTTGACCACGCGCGGGTTGACCTTCCGGTTCCCGGACATCGCGAAGCCGATGCCGGCAGCCATCGGCGTGCCCGAGCCCCAGATGCAGTTGCCCCTGACCACGTTCCCCGACCCGACGGGGCTGCCGCTCGACGCGTAGGCGCTGTGGACGACGACGTTGCCGGTGCGCGCGATCACGTTCTGCTCGACCCGGTTCCCGCGCGAGGCGGTCTTGGTGTCGCCGCCGAAGTAGATTCCGCCGCCGTTGTCGACGATCAGGTTCCGGCGCGCGACGGAGAACTGTGCATTCGGCGAGAAGGCGATCCCGTCGCCGCCCGCGTTCCCGTAGATGACGTTGTCGACGATCCTGGCTCCGGCAGAGACCGCAGCGAGCACGCCCGCGCCGTACATGCCCGGGCGAGGCACCGTTGCAGTCGTGCAGGACGTTGCCGTCGATGACCGCAGCCCGCGCGTGGTCGAGCACGACGCACGAGCCGGCCCTCCTCCTTCAAGCTGCCCGGCCCGACGAGCGACCGCGTCAGCGCCGTCGAATATCCGCGCAGGATCACCGTCCCGGACACGTTCGGCGGCGCCGGACCCGTTCGCCGCGGTCAGATCGAGATTCGTGAGGGTCAGGTAGCGGGTCGCCTGGGTCGTCTCGATGCCGTTCGCGAGCAGCGCGCGCCGGCCCCCCGGCGCGGTCGTGATCGTGATGCGGCCCTTGCCCGACGTACCGTCGGCCGTGATCGCCTCGCGGTTGCCGAACGTCGACCCGGGCGGCAGACAGCCGGTCTGACCGGGCGCCAGAGACTTCGCCAGCCTGTCGAGCGTGAGGCAGCGGGCTCGCCTTCGTTCCCGGGTTCGTGTCGGCTCCGCTCGGCGCCGCCCAGAGGCTGCACCGCACCGCAACAGAGCTCCCTCCGGCGACCCCGGTCAGCACGCTCGAAACGATGATCGCCGTTACGACAAGTGCACCCCGTAGCACGATCGAAGTGTAGTCACCGGGAAGGCGGTCACCGTGCGGCGCCGCGGCATTGCCGAGCCTCGAGCCACGGCTAGAGCGAGTCGCGAACCGTCAGCTCCTGGCTCATTCCCGTCATGTCGAGCACGCTCCGGGCGACGCAGTTCGGCGGAGCCACGACGACGAGCGTTCCGTCCCGTGCACCGACCGACGACGCAACGCGATTGAGGAGCCGCAGCCCGCGGCTGTCGATGAACTCGATCGCTGTGAGATCGATCACGACGTCCTGCGCATCCGCGATCGAGTCTTCGATCTGTGCCTCGAGGCCTTCGACGTTCGAAAGGTCGACCTCGCCGCTGAGACGGACGAGAAAGCGCCCATCTTCGAACTCGGCCTGCATCAGAGGGCCTGGATCAGTCATGGGCAAAGGCCTTTCCCGACGAGACACGGAATCGGACCACCGTGCCTGTCGACGTCGACTCACGGCTGAAGTCGGCCGTCAGCTGCCGCATGATCTCCGTCCCGCGGCCGCGGTCATCCCGTTCGACTGCCGGCCGGAAGCTGCCGGAGTCGCGGATCTCGACGAGGAAGCCGTCGCCCGCGCTCTGCGTCATGTCGACCACGACGTCGCCCGGCTGCCTGTCGCGGTACGCGTGCTCGATCGAATTTGCACACGCCTCGCCAACCGCGAGGAGAAGCGTGTGCTGCAGAGACTGTTCGACCGCTCGTCCATCGAGCCAGCATCTCATGGATGCGCGCAGTTCGCGCAACTCGGCGCCGTACGCCGGGAACCGGCGGTGATACTGCGACGCGGGCACATCCTCGAGCCGCACGGCCATCACCGCGACGTCATCCTCGCGCGAGGAGTCGACCCCGAGCCTGGTCACGAGCGCGCGGCAGACCTCCTCGACGGGGAGACCGACGACCGCGCGGCCGGCGGCGGCGAGCCTCTCGAGGCTGTCTTCGAACCGCTCCTTGCGGCGCTCGACGAGCCCGTCCGAGTAGAGGACGAGCAGCGACCCGGGCTCGAGCACGGTCGCAGCCTGCGGGCGATCTCGTGGCTCGCCGCCGCAGAGCGGCCCCGATTGCGCTCCATCGAGCCAGGTCGTCGTCACCTGCCGCAGAGACGACGAGCATCGGCGGATGGCCGGCCGATGCGTACTCGAGGGCACCGGTGGCCGGGTCGACGACGATGTAGCAAACGGTCGCGAAGTCCGTCGTCCTGCTGCGGGCGAGGAATCCGTCCAGGCGCTCGAGCAGCTGGCCCGGGCCGGCCGCGTGGTTCGCGAGGGCCGCGAGCGCCGTCCGCACCTGCCCCATCGCGGCGGCTGCAGCGAGCCCGTGACCGACGACGTCCCCGACCGTCAGCGCGATCCGCCCATCGGGCAGCTCGAAGGCGTCGTACCAGTCGCCGCCGACCTCGAGCATGTCGCTGCCGGCCTCGTACAACGCCGCCAGAGCGATGCCGGGGCGCTCGGCGAGCCGTGCCGGGAGCAGCGCTCGCTGAAGCCCGATTGCGATCTGGCGCTCCTCGGCCTCCAGCGCTCGCAGAGCCCGCTCGGCTTCGACCCGGTCGGTGATGTCGATCCCCGTCGGGTGGAGGAATCGCACCGCGCCCGATTCGTCCAGGATCGGATGCATGACGAAATCGACGATGCGCTCGCTGCCGTCGGCGACCCAGTAGGGCAGCGTCTCGCGGAAGACCTCGCCTGCCAACGCCTGGCCCGCCGCAACCCGAATCCGCCCCTGGACCTCGTCGGAACCGCGCCACCACGGCGTGTCCCAGAAGGGCAGGCCGAGCACCTCCTCCCGGGTGTAGCCGCAGGCGTCGACGGCCAGCGCGTTGATGTCGCGGACGTTGCCCTCGGGATCGAGGATGCCGGCGAAGATCCCGGACTGGTTGAACACCGATTCGAACTTCGCGTTCGCAGCGGCCAGCGCCTCCTCCGCCTGCCGGCGCGCCGAGATGTCGCGGACGATCTTCGAGGCGCCGGTGATGCGGCCGGATGCGTCTCTGATCGGCGAGATCGAGAGCGACACTTCGAGCAGACGCCCGTCTTTCGTGAGCCGGATCGTCTCGTAGTGCTCGATGTAGTCGCCCCGGCGGAGCCGGGCCAGGATCTCGTCCTCCTCGGACTGGAGGTCGTCCGGGATCAGCAGCCGGATGCTCCTGCCCACCATCTCGTCGGCCGTGTAGCCGAAGATCCGCTCGGCGCTCGCATTCCAGCTGCGGATCGTCCCATCGAGCGACTTGCTCAGGATCGCGTCGGAGGACGCCTCGACGACCGCCGCGAGATGGGCGATGCGTGCCTCCTCGAGCGAGGCGTCGCTGACGTCGGTCATGTCGGCCATGGTGCGAACAGTAGGTGCGCCAACCGTCGGCCGCCTGCGCAGCTCGCAGGCGGCGGCTCGAGGCCGGGGGCACGGTCGTCAAAGGAGCTGTTCGCGCTCACCCGATGGTTTCTCTCCGGCCTCTCACCGATGCAAACCGGCGAGCCTCACCACCCGCCGAGCGGATCAGTGCCGGAAGTGCCGGCGGCCGGCGAAGACCATCGCGACGTCTGCCTCGCGCACGGCGGCGACGACCTCGTCGTCGCGCTTCGAGCCGCCCGGCTGGATGATCGCGGCGATTCCCGCCTCGAGCGCGATCTCGGGGCCGTCGGCGAACGGGAAGAAGGCGTCGGAGGCGAGCACGGCGCCTTCGAGCGAGTGCCCGTGCGCACGCGCCTTGTCGACGGCGATCCGCACCGCGTCGACGCGGCTCATCTGGCCTGCCCCGACGCCGAGGGTCTGGCCGTCGCGGGCGAGCACGATCGCGTTCGAGAGCGTGTGCTTGACGACCGTCCAGGCGAACAGCAGGTCGTCCCACATGCCCGGCGACACCTCGCCGCAGACGACGTCCATCGCGTCGAGCGGATCGGGCTCGATGTCGCGCTCCTGCACGAGCACGCCGCCGAGAACGCGCTTCAGGTCCCACTCCGACGGATCGAAGGCACGCCGCTCCATGTCGTTGAGAACGCGCACGCCCGGCTTCTGGGCGAGCGCCTCGACCGCGACGGCGTCGTAGCCCGGGGCGAACAGCACCTCGACGAACTGCTCGCTGAGCCGCTCGCCGAGCGCTGCGCTGACCGGGTGCGTCATCACGACGACGCCGCCAAAGGCCGAGACGGGATCGGCAGCGAGCGCCTTCTCGTAGGCCTGCTCCAACGTGTCCGCCACCCCGACGCCGCACGGGTTCGCATGCTTGACGATCACGCAGGCCGGCCCATCGAGCTCGAGCGCGAGCAGGCGGGCGGCGGAGAGGTCGTTGAGGTTGTTGAACGAGAGCGGCTTGCCGTTGAGCTGCTCGACGCGCGCGAGCAGGTGCGTGCGGGCGCCGCGCTCGGAGTAGAACACCGCGCGCTGATGCGGGTTCTCGCCGTAGGACAGCTCCTGCTCGCGATCGAACGTCGGCACCAGGGTCTCCGGGAAGCCGAGCCCGCGCGAGAGCCAGCGCGCGACGGCACTGTCGTACGACGCCGTGCGGGTGAAGGCGCGGGCGGCGAGCGCCCGGCGGGTCTCGACCGTGACGTCGCCGCGCCGCAGCTCGGTGAGCACGAGCTCGTAGTCCTCGGGCCGGCAGACCGGGATCACGTGGGCGTGATTCTTCGCCGCGCCGCGCAGCAGAGCAGGCCCGCCGACATCGATCTTCTCGATCGCCTCGTCCCACTCGACGTCGAGCCGGCCGACCGTCTGCTCGAAGGGATAGAGGTTGACGCACACGAGGTCGATCGCATCGATGCCGTGGGTGGCGAGATCGGCAACGTCCTCGGGCACGTCGCGCCGCGCGAGGATGCCGCCGTGCACTGCCGGGTGCAGCGTCACGACGCGATGGCCGAGCATCTCGGCGAAGCCCGTCAGCTCCTCGAGCCGGATCACGGGGATGCCCTCGTCGGCGAGCAGCGTCGCGGTGCCGCCGCTCGCGACGATCTCGAAGTCGAGCCGGACGAGCTCCGTTGCGAACGCGGCGATGCCGGTCTTGTCGAAGACCGAGAGGAGCGCGCGCTTCATGCCGCGGTCAGCTCCCTCACGACCTCGGGCAGCAGACGGTGCTCGGCAGCCTGCACGCGGGCACGCAGGGAGTCGGGCGTGTCGCCCGGCGAGCACGGGCACGCGCTCGGCGGCGATCACCGCGCCGGTATCGATCCCGTCGTCCACGTAGTGAATCGTCGCAGCCGTCTCGGCCACCCCCGCCGCGAGCACGTCCTCGATCGGGTGCGCGCCGGGGAACGCGGGCAGCGGCGCCGAGTGCGTGTTGACGACCCTGCCCGGGAAGCGGGCGAGGAAGTTCGGCCGGAGCAGGTGCATGTAGCCGGCGAGCACGACGAAGCGCACCTCGCGTTCTTCGAGCCAGTCGGCCATCGCGCCGTCGCGCTCCTCTCGGCGTGGCGAAGTCCTCGATCGGGAACGCGGCCACCGGGATCGACGCGGCCTCGGCGCGCTCGAGAGCGCGGACGCCGGCGCGATTCGACGCGACGCCCACGATCGGTAGATCCGCATCGATCAGGGCCTGCAGGTTCGTCCCCTCGCCGCTGACGAGCACGCCGATCATGCCGCCCACTCCACGCCTTCGATCCCGGCCGCGACACGTCCGATCACGAGGTCGCCGCTCGAGACGTCGGCTGCCGGGATGACGGCGCAGTAGCCGATCCCGATGTTGAAGACGCGACGGAGCTCGTCCTCGGCGACGCCGTTCGCGGCGAGCCAGCCGAACACCTCGGGCCGCTCCCACGACGACGGATCGACGACGGCACCGAGGCCGGCAGGCAGCACCCGCGCCAGGTTGCCCGCGATCCCGCCACCCGTCACGTGGGCCAGCCCGCGCACGTCGGCGCGGGCACGCAGCGCGCGAACGTCGTCGAGGTAGAGGCGCGTCGGCGGCAGCAGCAGGTCGGCGTCGAACGGCTCGTCGCCGACGATGCGGCGGACGAGCGAGAACCCGTTGGCATGGATCCCGGCGGACGGGAAGCCGATCACGGCGTCGCCGGCCGCGATGCGTGAGCCGTCGACGACACGGTCACGATCGACGACGCCGACCGCGGTGCCGCAGAAGTCGATCTCGTCCTCGCGGTAGATGCCGGGCAGCTCGGCCGTCTCGCCGCCGAGGATCGCGCAGCCCGCGGCGCGACAGACGTCGGCGGCACCCTCGATCAGCTCGGCGACCTGCTCGATGTCGATCGAGTTGGCGGCGACGTAGTCGAGGAAGAACAGCGGCTCGGCGCCGGTCGTCAGCACGTCGTTGATGCAGTGGGCGGCGAGATCCTCGCCGCACCAGCGCAGGCGGTCGCCGCGCCGGCCCAGCACGAGCTTCGAGCCGACGGAGTCGGTGGACGCGGCGAGCAGGCGGCGGTCGTCGATCGCGAAGAGGCCGGCGAACGCACCGAAGGCACCGACGACTCGAGGAGTGGCCGTCGAGGCGACGGCGCTGCGGAGCCGATCGACGATCGCGTCCGCGGTGGCGAGCGACACCCCCGCGGCGGCGTACGTCTGCTCGGGCGAGGACACGAGACCGAGCCTAGCGATCCGCTCGGAGGCGGTCACCGGTGTGGCACGATTGCGAGGTGACCGACCGACGACGTTCAGCGCTGGCTCGACGCCTACGTCGCCGCGTGGGCGAGCTACGACGAGGCGGAGATCAGGGCGCTCTTCACCGACGACTGCACGTACCGCTACGACCCGTTCGACGACCCGCTCGTCGGCGGCGCCGCGATCGCGGCCGACTGGCTGAAGGACCGGGATGCGCCGGGATCGTGGGAGGCGGAGTACCGGCCGTTCGCGGTCGACGGCGACCGCGCCGTGGCAGTGGGCGAGACGCGGTATCCCGGCGAGGGCAAGCGCTACGCGCAACACCTACCTGCTCGAGTTCGCGGCCGACGGTCGCTGCAGCTCGTTCACCGAGTGGTACTTCCTCGAGCGGAAGACGCCTGAAGCTGAGGCCTCAGGCGGGCGCCGGCTCGAACCGCAGCTTCGTGCGGCCGCCGGCGGGAACGCTCGTCGGGTACTCGCGCGTGAAGCACGCGCGGCACACCGAGCCGGCGGGCAGCTTCGTCGCCGACTGCATGCCGTCGAGCGAGAGGTAGTGGAGCGAGGTGGCGCCGATCCGCTCGCGCATCTCCTCGACCGAGCGGTGCGACGCCGCGAGCTCGTCCTCGTCGGCCATGTCGATCCCGTAGAAGCACGGCGACACGACGGGCGGCGACGAGATCCGCACGTGCACCTCGGCGGCGCCGGCGTCGAAGAGCATCGCGATCAGCTGCTGCATCGTGTTGCCGCGGACGATCGAGTCGTCGACGATCACGACGCGCTTGCCCGCGACCTCGTCGAGCGGGTTGAACTTGAGCCGGATCCCCTGGCGCCGCAGCTCCTGGTCGGGCTGGATGAACGTGCGGCCGACGTAGCGGTTCTTGATCAGCCCTTCCTCGAACGGGATCCCGGATGCCTTCGCGAAGCCGATCGCGGCCGGCGTGCCGGAGTCGGGGATCGGCATCACGAGGTCGGCGACGACCGGCGCCTCCTCGGCGAGCCGCTGCCCCATGCGGACGCGGCTCGAGTGGATCTCGCTGCCGCCGAGGCGCGAGTCGGGGCGGGCGAAGTAGACGTGCTCGAAGATGCAGGCCGCGCCGCGCCCCTCGGGAACCGCCTGGGCGCTGTGAATGCCCTCGTCGTCGAGCCAGAGCGACCTCGCCGGGCCGCACGTCGCGGTCGACGGTGGCGCCGATCAGGTCGAGCGCGCAGCTCTCGGAGGCGACGACCCAGTCGTCGCCGATGCGGCCGAGCGTGAGCGGCCGGATGCCGTGCGGGATCGCGGAACGTGACGAGCGTGTCGTCGACGAGCGCCACGACCGAGTAGGCGCCCTCGAGCCGGAGCATCGTCGCCGCGACGGCCTCGGGCAGCGGCGCCGGATCGCGCGCGATCAGGGCGGCGATCACCTCGGTGTCGGAGGTCGAGCCGAGCCGGATCCCGTCGGCGATGAGCTCGTCGCGCAGCGCCTCGGCGTTCGTCAGGTTGCCGTTGTGGCCGAGGGCGACGGTGCGCTCGCGGCCGTGGTGGACGAGCGGCTGCGCGTTCGACCAGTGCACGCCGCCGGTCGTCGAGTAGCGCGTGTGACCGATCGCGACCTCGCCGGGCAGCGCCTGCAGCTGCTGCTCGTTGAAGACCTGCGCCACGAGCCCCATGTCGCGCAGCACGGTGAGGCGGCCACCCTCGGAGACGGCGATCCCGGCCGACTCCTGGCCGCGGTGCTGGAGCGCGAAGAGGGCGAAGTACGAGAGCCGCGCCACATCGCGCTCGACCGACCGGATTCCGAAGACGCCGCACATGTCTAGCGCTCACGCTCCCAGACGGCCCGGAGGTCATCGAGCGAGACGCCGAGGATCTCGTCGCCGCCGACCTCGCCGATCCGCCGCACGGCTGACGTCCGAGCCGAGCGGATCGGTCTCGACCTGCTCGGCCGGCAGCGCCAGGATCACCTGGCCGCAGCCCTCGCCGAACAGCGTTCGCGGATCGTCGGGAAGGTCGAGCCGGGCGCCGACGCCCGAGTGCAGCGCAGCCTCGGCGAGCGCGACGGCGAGGCCGCCGTCGGAGACGTCGTGCGCGAGGGAGCAGCGCGGTGCCGCGGCGGTGACGAACGCGATCAGCGCCGCCTCGGCGCGCGAGATCGAGCGTCGGCGGCGTGCCGGAGACGGTGCCGTAGCTGCGCCTGGAGCTCGGAGCCGGGGAAGGCCGGCGTTCCGGCCGAGGCGAGCATGATCACGTCGCCCGGCGTTCCAGGCGCCGGGGACGCGGCGGACGTCGGGCACGAGCCCGACGCAGCCCACGACCGGCGTCGGATGGATCGAGCGGCCGTCGGTGTCGTTGTAGAGCGAGACGTTGCCGGAGACGATCGGCAGCGCGAGCGCCTCGCACGCCTGCGCCATCCCCTCGATCGACTCGGCGAGCTCCCAGCCGATCTCGGGCTTCTCCGGGTTGCCGAAGTTGAGGCAGTCGGTGAAGCCGAGCGGCTCGCCGCCGGCGCAGGCGACGTTGCGCGCCGCCTCGAGGATCGCGGCGGCACCGCCGGTGAACGGGTCGAGCGAGCCGACGCGTCCGCGTGCCGTCGAGCGTGAGCGCAAGCCCGCGGTAGGACGGCCGCAGGCGCAGGACGGCGGCGTCGAGACCGGGCCGGCGAACGGTGCGGGACTGGACGAGCTGGTCGTAGCGGCGCGTGACGAACGCGCGCGAGCGGAGCGCGTCCGAGCCGAGCAGCTCGCGCAGCACGTCGGCGCGTCGGCGGAAGCGCCGGCAGCGGGATCTCGGCGCTCGGCTCGCGCGGCTCGCGCTCGACGGTGTAGCGCGGGCAGTCCTCGGTGAGGTAGCGGGCCGGGATCGTGCCGGCGACCTCGTCGTGCCAGAGCGCGCGCAGCTCGCCGGTCTCGGTCACCTCGCCGATCACGGCGCGGTGGAGCTCCCAGCGGTCGATCACGGCCTCGACCTCGGCGAGCCGCTCGGGCGCGACGATCGCGACCATCCGCTCCTGCGACTCGGAGATCATGATCTCCCACGGCTCCATGTCCTCCTCGCGCTGCGGCACGCGGTCGAGGTGGACGTCGATGCCGTAGTCGGCCGCCATCTCGGAGAGCGACGAGGCGAGGCCGGCCGCGCCGCAGTCCTGGAGCGAGAGCACGAGCCCACGCTCGACGAGCTCGACCGACACCTCGATCAGGCGCTTGCCCGTGAAGGGATCGCCGACCTGGACGGAGGGCCGCTTGTCTGCGGCTTCCTCGCCGAGCTCCTGGCTCGCGAGCACCGACGCGCCGCCGATGCCGTCGCGGCCCGTGGTGGCGCCGTAGAGGACGAGCAGCGCTCCGGCCGTGTCGGCCCGCGCGCTCATCACGGAGTCGGAGGGCAGAAGGCCGACGCACATCGCGTTGACGAGGCAGTTCGACGCGTAGACGTCGTCGAACACGACCTCGCCGCCGACGTTCGGCACGCCGACGGAGTTGCCGTAGGCGCCGATGCCGCCGACCGCGCGCGAGAAGTGGTCGTCCGGCGCGCCGAAGCGGAGGCCGTCGAGCAGGGCGATCGGCCGCGCGCCCATCGCGATGATGTCGCGGAGGATGCCGCCGACGCCGGTGGCGGCGCCCTGGAACGGCTCGACGGCGGACGGGTGGTTGTGGCTCTCCGCCTTGAAGGTCACGGCGAGCCCGTCACCGAGGTCGAGCACGCCGGCGTTCTCCCCCGGCCCCTGCAGCACGCGCGGCCCGCCGCTCGGCAGCCGCTTCAGGAGCAGCGCCGAGTGCTTGTAGCCGCAGTGCTCCGACCAGAGGAGCGAGAAGACGGCGAGCTCGAAGTGGTTCGGCTCGCGCTCGAGCAGCTCCAGGATGCGCGCGTGCTCGCCGTCCGTGAGGCCGAGCTGGCGGTGAAGGGGCTGTTCCGCGACAGAGCTCAGGACAGTCAGTCTAGCGGCGTCCTCTGACGGCCCGACGCGCTGGCGTCCGGCTTCAGCCGGATGCGTCCGCGCGCGCACCTCACACCGCGACGCCACTCGCTGCGATTACCGTCACGAAGCCGTGACTCGCCGCGACGCCTCCCTCCTGCTGCTCCTCTCCGCGATCTGGGGATCGTCGTTCCTGTTCATCAAGCTCGGCGTCGAGACGCTCGAGCCGTCGGTCGTCGCCTTCGGCCGGCTCGTCTTCGGCGCGCTGACGCTGCTCTTGCTGCTGGCGGTGCTCCCGGCACGCGGCGGCCTGACGCCGCTGCGCGGCCACCTCTGGCCGATCCTCGTGCTCGGGGCGCTCAACAACGCGATCCCGTTCTGGCTGCTCGGCTTCGCCGAGACGCACCTCGACTCGGGCCTGACGGCGGTGATCCAGGCGGCGGCGCCGATCTTCACCGTCATCCTCGCCGTCGCGGATGGACGTCACCCAGCGCGTCACCGGGCCGCGGCTGATCGGCGTCGGCGTGGGCTTCGTCGGCGTCGCCCTGCTCGTCGGCGTCCAGCGCGGCGGCGACCTCGATCGCGGCGCTGGCGGTGCTCGGCGTCGCGCTCTGTTACGCCGCCTCCGTGCTCTTCGCCGGACTGACGGTGCGCACGATCCCGCCGCTGCAGGTGTCGATCGGCCAGCTCTCCTGCGCCGCGATCATGATCGCGCCGTTCGGCCTCAGCCAGCTGCCGGACTCCGCGCCGCCGGCGAAGGTGTGGCTCGCGGTCCTCGCGCTCGGCGTGCTCGGCTCGGGCATCGCCTACCTCCTCTACTTCGCGATCATCGCGAGCGCCGGCGCCTCGCGTGCGATTCTCGTCACGTACCTCGTGCCCGCGTTCGCGCTCGCCTACGGCGCCGTCTTCCTGGACGAGGCGATCACCACCACGGCACTCGCCGGGCTCGCGCTCGTGCTCGCCGGCACCGCGCTCGCGACGGGCCTCGTCCGGGCCCGTTCATCTAGCGTCAGAGCATGACCAACAGGTACTGGCCGCTCCTTCTCACGCTCGCCTCGCTCTGGGGGGCGTCGTACCTCTTCATCAAGGTCGGCGTCGACGGCGGCTTCTCGCCCGGAGCGCTGATGACCGCGCGGACGTTGATCGCCGCCGCTGTGCTGTTCGCCTATCTGATGGCGACGATCGGCACGCGCACCGCCGTCGTCCGGCTGCGCGAGGCGTGGCGCGAGGCGATCGCGCTCGGCTTCCTCAACGCCGCAGCTCCCTTCTGGCTCATCGCCTGGGGCGAGCAGCACATCGACTCGGGCGCGGCCGGAATCGCGCAGGCGACGGTGCCCATCTTCTCGCTGCTGATCGGGCTCAAGTTCCTGCCCCACGAGCGGATCGGCGGCGCCCGGATAGCCGGCGTCTGCCTCGGCCTCGTCGGAGTTGCCTTCGTCGCGGGAGGCACGCCCGAGGGCGGCGCGCTGGCCGTCATCGGCACGCTCGCCGTCGTCCTCGCGTCGGTCTTCTACGCCTCGGCGGGCATCTACAGCCAGCTTCACCTCAAGGGCACGATCTCAGGCCCCGTGCTGGCGACGGGCTCGATGCTCGCGGGCGGAATCATCCTGCTGCCGCTCGCGATCCTCGATCCGCCGACGTCGATGCCGACGGCCGGCGCGATCGGATCGCTGCTGCTGCTGGCGCTGCTCGGCACCGCACTCGCGCAGCTGCTCCTCTTCCGGGTCGTCGGCCTCTTCGGGGCGCGCCGGCTCAGCCTCGTCACGTACCTGCTGCCGGGATTCGCGCTCGGCTACGGCGCACTCATTCTCGACGAGCGCGTCAACGGCTCGGCGCTGATCGGGCTGGCGCTGATCCTGCTCGGCGTCGCGCTCGGCTCCGGGTCGCTGCGACTGCGGCGGCGTCGCGCCGTGGCGGCAACGGAGACGACCCCGACCGGATAGAGGTCCGGCCGGGGGTCTCGGTTGGGGCGTCTAGATCAGGATGCGGAACGCGGTCGTCGGCGGGCAGCCGCGCCGGACGAGCTCTGTCGCCTCGTGGAGGTCGACGGTGCGATCGAGTGCGAGGACGAGGGCGGCGTCGCTGTCGAAGCCGACGGCGATCAGCTGCTCGATCCGCCAGCCGAGCACGCGGGCGGCCGGGTCAGGCGTCGTCTCCTCGGGCGCCTCGGTCTCGAGCTCCTGGAGTGTCGGGTCGGCGCTCATGCCGCTCTCCACTCACGTGTCTGGGTCCGATTCTGCTCCTCCACGTACCGCGCGGTGGCGTACGAGGACGCTTCTGCATGCCCAAGCTCGAGGGCCTCTCGTGCGAAGCGGTACCACTCGATCCACGTCGTGAGCCTCTGACCGTCACCCATTGCAGCGCCCCTCCTCGAGGGAGTTGTGTTGTCTGCACCAAGGTGTATCGGCAGGTTGTTCGGAAACCTTGCGTCCGGGTTGCGACGTTGCTTCAGCAGGGTTAAGAACGTGTGTCGATGAAGCGCTCGAGGCGTTCCAGGGCCTCTGGCATGGCCGCGCGGCCGAAGCCGACACGGACGTGCCCCGGCTCGTCGTAGACGGTGCCGGGAAGGAGCAGCACGCCCTCGGCCGCGACCAGCTGCTCGCAGAACGCGGTCGCGTCGTCCGACCCGTGGAGGCGCGGGAAGCCGATCGGGCCGGCCGTCGGCCGCACCCACGAGAGCACGTCCGCGTGCCGCTCGAAGAACGCGTCGAGGAGCGGCAGGTTCGCGAGCACGATGCCGCGATTGCGGTCGGCGAGCACGTCGCGATGCCGGAGCGCGAGCGCGCTGAGAAGCTCGCTCGGGGCACTCGAGCAGATGGTCGTGTAGTGCTTGAGGTCGACGATGCGCTGCAGTGCGTCACGGTCGCGGCAGGCGAGCCAGCCGAGGCGCAGGCCGGGCAGCCCGTAGGTCTTCGACATCGAGCCGAGCGACAGCGCCCGCTCGTAGAGATCGCACGCGGCCGGCAGGCGGTCGGCCGGGTCGTGCTCGAGCTCGCGGTAGACCTCGTCCGAGAAGAGCCACGCTCCCCGCTCGGCGCAGAGCTCGACGACGCCGTCGAGCACCTCGCGCGACATCAACATCCCGGTCGGGTTGTGAGGGCTGTTGATGTAGACGAGCTTCGTGTTCGGCCGCAGCGACGGTCCGGAGGGCGTCGAGGTCGTGCGCCCAGCTGTTGCTCGCCGATCGCCGCCACTCGCTCACCGTCGCCCCGGCCGAGAGCGCAACCTGGAGCGCCGACTCGTAGCACGGCGTCTCGACCACCACGTGATCGCCGGGCTCGAGGAGCGCGTGGTAGGCGACGAAGATGCCTTCCTCCGCGGCTGCGACGACCACGACGTCAGCCGGCGACAGCGTCTCGTAGATCGGAGCGATCGCGTCCCGGAGCTCGGGCGCACCGACCGACTCCGTGTAGCCGAGGTGCTGCGCCAGCAGCCGCTCCTCGGCATCCGGCTCGAGCGCGAGCAGCTCGGCAGTCGTCACCGACTCGGCGTCGCTCGACGAGAGCATGTACGGCGCCGTGAACTCGTGGACGGCGTAGTACTGCTCGATCCGGAACGGCGCGATCTTCACGCCTGCACCCTACGCGGTGCGTCTCTAGGTGACGACCGGCTCGGCCTCGCCGTGCGCGGCGGCGAGCACGTCGCCGCGACGCAGCAGCACAAAGAGCATGACGGCTCCGGCGGCAAGGAATGCGGCGCATCCGATCCAGGCGACATGGAAGCCGTCGACGAGCGCCTGCGCAGTGTCCGCATCCGTCGGCTTGCCGCCGCTCGATGAGAGCACGTCGGCCGTCTTGTTGGCGGCGAACGTGGAGAGGAGCGCCAGGCCGAGCGCGCCACCGACCTGCTGCGACGTGTTGAACAGCCCCGAGGCGAGACCGGCGTCGTCGACCGGGATGCCGCTCGTCGCGATCAGCGTGAGTGGCACGAAGGTGAGGCCCATCCCGATCGACGTCAGCATGATGCCGGGGAGGATGTCGGTCAGGTAGGTGCTGTCGGGCGTGAGGCGGACGAAGAGCAGCATGCCGAGGACGGCGATGATCAAGCCGATGATCGGCACCTCGCGGGCGCCGAGACGCGGGATCAGCTGCTGCGAGGCAATCGAGCCGATGATGATGCCGGCCGTGAACGGGAGGAAGGCGAGGCCGGACTGGATCGGTGAGAAGTCGAGCACGCGCTGCAAGTACAGCGTGTTGAAGAAGAACATCGAGAACAGCCCGCAGGCGACGATGAGCATCGCCACGTTGGCGCCGCGAACCGTGCGGACGGCGAAGATCGAGAGGCGCACGAGCGGCTCTGCCGAGCGGTGCTCGATGACGACGAACCCGATCAGCAGCACCGCTGAGAGCGCGAGGATGCCGATCACCTGGCCCGAGCCCCAGCCGAGCTCCGCCGAGCGGACGATCCCGTAGACGAGCGCGATGAGCCCGGCCGTGACTGCCACCGCGCCCGGGATGTCGAAGGTCTTGTGGGCATGCTCGTCACGCGACTCGGGCACGTACTTCAGCGAGAGCGCAAACGCGACGATGCCGACCGGGATGTTGACGAGGAAGATCCAGGGCCACGAGAGGGTCTCGACGAGAATGCCGCCGAGCAGCAGTCCGACGGCGCCGCCTCCGACGGCGATCGCCGACCAGACCCCGAGCGCCTTGGTCCGGTCAGCCCCTTCGCGGAAGGTCGCCGTCACGATCGAGAGCGCCGCCGGTGAGACGAGCGCGGCGCCGAGGCCCTGAAGGCCGCGACTCATGATCAGCCAGGTCGATCCCGTCGCGACTGCGCAGAGCAGTGAGGCGGACGTGAACAGCACGAGGCCGATGAGGAAGACCTTCTTGCGCCCGGCGAGGTCACCGGCACGGCCGCCGAGGAGCAGGAAGCCGCCGAAGATCAGCGTGTACGCGTTGACGATCCACTGCAGGTTCGTGTCCGTCATGTCGAGATCCGTCTGGATCGTCGGCAGCGCGACGTTCACGATCGTCGCGTCGAGGATGACCATGAACTGCGCCAGGCAGACGAGGACGAGAACGAGCCACGGGTTTACGCGAGCGGTCATCCTCTCGAACCTAGCAGCGTGCCTCGGGGGTGCCGCTGCGGTACCCGTCCCGCTTGCGTAGTCTCGGGGCAGAGGCGCGACGCGTGACCGTCGCTGACGACCATCGCCAAAAGGAGAACGTCATGGAGCTCATCCACACCTGCTATCGCATCACCGATCCGGAGCGCTCGACCGCGTTCTACGAGGCACTCGGCCTCGAGAAGCGGCGCGAGCTGCCGATCCGCGACGAGGCGATGAACTACTTCTTCGGCGTCCCCGGCAAGCCGGTGCCGGAGCTCGAGCTGACCTACAACTTCGGCGTCGACTCCTACGAGCTCGGCACGGCCTACGGGCACATCGCGCTGACGGTCGAGAACATGACGGAGACGCTCGAGAAGCTCGCCGCCCAGGGGATCGAGCCGGAGCGGGCGCCCTACTCGGTGCGTGAGGGTGGCTCGTTGCTCTGCTTCGTCCGCGATCCCGACGACTACCGCATCGAGCTGATCGAGCGCAACGACTACTAGAGGACCGGTGCACCCGCGCCGCAGGCTCAGGACGGGCTGAGCTCGATCTCGGCCGGCAGCTCTGACGGCTGCACGGGCTCGAGCTCGCCGCGCGTGCGGGCGTCGAAGTAGACGTAGGCCGTGACGAGGGCGACGAACGGGAGCGCGAGGGCGTAGACGACACCGGCGACGATGTTCAGCAGCGCGAATGGCATGCTCGACACGAAGATCAGCACCACGCCGATGAGCGGCCCGAGGGCGAGCGCGATGGCCGCGCTGACGCCGACGAGCGATCCGGTGCGGATCCAGCGGCCGCGGACGAGGCTGCCGCTGCGGCGGAGGGCGGAGAGCCCCTTGCGATCGTCGAGCTCGACGGCAGGCGCGAGCAGGCACCAGCGCACGGCGAGCCAGATCGCCACCGGGATCAGGAACAGCGGTCGTCGTGAGCACCACCCAGACGAGCACGAAGAGCGCGATCGAGCGAAGCAGCGGGCGGATGCGCCGCAACGAGATCCGGTAGGCGTCGACCGGGCCGATCGGGCGGCCGGCGTCCAGCTCGACGAGCGCGCACGCGGTCGCCGCCTGGACGAGCCCGAGGCCGAGCAGCGTCAACGTCGTGCCGATCACGAGGGCGATGAACGCGAACGTGCCCGCGGCCTGGCCGGTGAGGGTGCCGACGAGATCGACCAGTTGGAGCACGAGCCACTGCAGCAGCGTGATCGCGACTGTCAGCGGGATCAGGAGCACGCCGATGCCGAGGAACAGCCTCGGGCGCCGGATGTACATCGCTCCCGAGGCGGAGATGATCTGGCCCCACGAGCGTCGCCGGGCGATGCGCAGCGGCGCCACCGGCCGCCAGGTCGCGCGAACGGCAGCGAACACGAGCAGCCCGAGGATCGTCCCGAGCACGAGCAGCGTCAGGCCCGGGCTCCGCAGCAGGAGCACGAGCGCCTTCGAGCCCTTGGCGACCCCGTTGCAGAACAGGTCGGTCGCACCCGTGCCGAAAACGCCGGCCGCCGGCACCGCGTAGCCGCGGTCGCGCCAATCCTGCGACCACTCGATCGGGTGGAGCCACTGGCTCTTCATGTTGGGCCCGGTCGGCCCGTTGAAGAACGCCGCCTGCAGCTCGCCCCAGCGGCCCTCGAAGGCGATCCACGGGAAAGCCGCTATCGCCGCTGCCGGATCGCTCGGGATCGTCCTCACGACCGGGGTGATCTCGCGATGCGGCCCGACGGTGTTGTCGCAGCCGACGCCCGCGTCGGCCGAGCTGCCGAGATAGAGCGCCGAGGTGAACTTGTTCGCGTGCGAGCCCGGCCGCGGGATAGACGACGGGGTGGGTCCCGTCGACGAGCTCGAGCTTCTCGTCGCCCCAGTCGGAGCCCTCGGCACCCTCGTGCGAGCTGTAGCCCACCTTGGTCGGATCCTGCTTCAGCGCCTCGGTCGCATCGGAGGCGTCGAAGACGAGCTGCGTCATCTCCCAGTCGCCCTCGTGGGTGTTGTTGAAGTCGTTGAAGGGATAGAAGAACCAGTACTGGAGCGCGAGCTGGCCGGGATAGCCGGGGTCCTTGGCCACGTGGGCGTACACCGTCGGCGGGGTTGTCTTCGTCAGGCGACGAGCCCAGAGCTCGTAGTCGCAGCCGGCATCGAGCGGGTCGCCCGGAAAGTCGAGGTGGTAGTCGTAGCGGTTCTGGAGATCTGTGGCCTCCGGCCCGATCTTGACGAGGTCGGTGCGATTCCAGGGGCCGCGAAGCGCCACGGTCGGCTCGTCGAACAGCACGTCGACGTCGGTCGGGATGTACGGCTCGCCCGGACCACACTCCTCCGGCTGGTCGACGAGGCGGACGACCGGTGCGTAACGTGCCGCGAGATCCTCCTCCGGCCCGGCAAACGCTGCGCCGGCGAGGGCCAGCGCGCCGGCGAGGCAGACCGCAGCAACGGTCGCACGTATGGCCCAGGTCATCCGCATGAAGCTAACGTCTTCGACGGAACCTCGCGTTGTCCACCCGGACGAGGGAGCGTGACGATGAGCGACGGCACGATCGGAACGGCGGGCGCGGTAGGGGCGATGCACACCCACCCTGTGGGCGTGCCTCGCCCGCGTGCCTCTCCTCCAGGTTCCGCCACGGACAGCCGCACCGCCCGCGTAGAATCCCGGCCATGGAAGACCACCGCACCGCAGACGAGCTGACCGCCGCACTCGACGAGATCCGCCAGTCGCCCGCTGCGACGGGAACGGTCGAGCTGATCGTCCGTCGTCCCGCCGAGAACGAGCGCGAGGTGCTCGACGAGGCGATGCTCGACCTCGACCAGGGCCTCGTCGGCGACATGTGGAAGGCGCGCGGGAGCAGCCGCACCCCGGACCGGTCGGCGAACCTCGACGCTCAGCTGACGCTGATGAACGACCGGGCCGCGCAGGCGATCGCGGGAAGCAAGGAGCGGCGCCCGCTCGCGGGCGACCAGCTCTACGTCGACCTCGACCTCAGCATCGAGAACCTCCCTGCCGGCACCCGCCTCGCGGTCGGAGATGCCGTGATCGAGGTGACACCCGAGCCGCACACCGGCTGCGCCAAGTTCAGCGCCCGCTTCGGCACCGAGGCGCTCAAGTTCGTGAACAAGTCTCCCGGGCGCGAGCTGCGCCTGCGCGGCGTCAACACGCGCGTCGTCACGCCCGGCACCGTCCGCGCCGGGCGACTCGATCTCGAAGCTCTGACGTTCGCCTAGCGCAACGCGAGCAATCCGATCCCGGTGACGACGAGGGCCGAGCCGGTAAGGCGCCAACGGGATACCTGCTCGTGCAGCACGAGCGCGGCGAAGCCGGTCGCTATCACGACACTGGTCTCGCGCACCGCTGCCACCGACGCGGCGGACGCGCGCTCGAGAGCCGCCAGGACGAGGGCATACGCGACGAACGACGCGCAGCCGGCGAGGATCGCCGCGGTGTTCAGCTCAGCTCTCATGGCCGCCTTGCCCCTGACGAGGAGGACACCGAGCGCGTAGCCGAGCGCGGCAGGAATCATGCTCAGCTCGAGGTAGGTGATCGGGCTCGCGTGAGTGATGCCGCGCTTGTCGAGCAGCGTGTACGAGGCGATCACAGCGGCGATCCCGAGCGCGAACCAGAGCGCGTGGGGATCCGGCGGCTTCTTCAGGCCACGCACGAGCAGCACGCCGGCACCGACGAGGAGAACGCCGGCCACCTGGGCCGCCGAAGTGACGTGACCGAGCACGAGCACCGAGACGACGAGGACGATCGCGGGCGCCACCCCGCGGGCGACCGGGTACACGAACGAGAGCTCCGCCTTGCGATAGGCGGTGGCCAGCAAGGCGAAGTAGAGGAGCTGGAGGAGCGAGGTGACGACGATGAACGGCCACACCGCCCACTCGGCGTCGAAGCGCAGGACGGTCACCGGGGCGAAGACGATCACGGCGGCGAGCAGCGCGACCGCGGTCGCGCTCTCGGTGTCCCGCGCCCTGGCGAGCAGAAGATTCCAGAAGGCGTGGAGAACGGCGGCCGCAAGGGCCAGGGTGAAAGCCACAGGCGGCATCGCACGAGCAGAGTAGGCTTCCGGCGCAGATGGGAGCGGCGGAGGCACTCGTGTTCGACTTCAACGGGACGCTCTCCGACGACGAGCCGCTGCTGCTCTCGATCTACCAGGAGCTCTTCGCACGCTACGGCCGGCCGCTCCCCGAGGAGGAGTACTGTCGACCGCCTCGCCGGGAACACGGAGGAGGCGATCATCGGTACCTGGCTCGGTGTCGACGGCCCGCTGCTGGCGATGCTCGTCCAGGAGCGGATCGCTGCCTACACCGCCTTGGCGGCGAGTGGCTCGACCGTGACCGCCGCACGTGCGGGAGGCCGTCCGCTACGCGTCCGTGCGCGTGCCGGTGGCGATCGTGTCCGGGGCGTTCCGGGCCGAGATCGAGCCGGTCGTGGCCGCCGCTGGGATCGCGGGCGATCTGAGCACGATCGTCACCGCCGACGACGTGGAGCACGGCAAGCCGCATCCCGAGGGATACCGGCTCGCCGTCGAGAGGCTCGGCGTCGACGCGGCGCAGACGGTCGCGTTCGAGGACACCGAGGCGGGCGTGGCGTCGGCCAAGGACGCGGGCCTGTATTGCGTCGCGGTGCGCGGCACGCTGCCAGACGAGCGGCTCGCCCGTGCCGACGAGCTCGTGGACAGAATCGACGTGGCGCTCGCTCGAGCGCCTCCTCGGGTAGGGCCACCGATGCTTCTCGCCATCGACCAGGGAACGACGGGCACGACCTGCCTCGTCGTCGACGACGGCCTCACGGCCGTCGGTCGCGGCTACCGGGAGATCTCCCAGCACTACCCCCGGCCGGGTTGGGTCGAGCACGACCCGCTCGAGCTCTGGGAGAGCGTGCTCCAGACGGCCGCGGCAGCGCTCGACGATGCCGGGATCGGCGCAAACGACCTGTCGGCGATCGGGCTCACGAATCAACGCGAGACGACGGTGGTCTGGGAGCGCGCCACCGGGCGACCCGTCCATCCGGCGATCGTCTGGCAGGACCGGCGAACCGCTGACCGGTGTGCCGCGTTGCCCGTCGAGCTCGTGCGCGAGCGCACGGGCCTCGTCTGCGATCCGTACTTCTCGGCGAGCAAGCTCGAGTGGATTCTCGCTGCGGTCGACCGACCGCAGGCGGAGCTCGCGTTCGGGACCGTCGACAGTTGGATCGCCTGGAACCTGACCGGAGGAGCGCACGTCACCGACCTGACGAATGCGTCGCGAACGATGCTCCTCGATCTCGAGACGAGGGACATGGGACGACGATCTACTCGACCTCTTCTCCGTCGATCCCTCGATCCTGCCGAACGTCGTGCCCTCCTCGGGCGTCATCGCCGAGGCGTCGCTGCTCGGCGCGACCGTGCCGCTCGCCGGGATCGCCGGCGACCAGCAGGCGGCGCTCTTCGGCCAGGGCTGCTTCGCGGCCGGGCGAGATGAAGGCCACCTACGGCACCGGCACGTTCGTGCTCGCGCACGTCGGCGAGCTGGCAGGGCCAGTTGCGCCCGGCCTCCTGAAGACGGCCGCGGCAACACCGCCCGGCGCCCACGGCCCAGTACGCGGCGGAAGGATCCGTGCTCGTCGGAGGAGCAGCGCTGCAGTGGCTCCGCGACGGGCTCGGGCTGATCGAGGATGCCGCCGAGAGCGAGCAGCTGGCCCGTGAGGCGGGGTCGAACGGTGGCGTCTTCTTCGTGCCTGCTCTGACGGGCCTCGGCTCGCCCCAGTGGGACGCGGAAGCGCGGGGCCTGATCAGCGGCATCACGCGCGGCACCACACGCGCCCAGGTCGTGCGTGCGGCCCTCGAGGGGATGGCCCATCAGGTGGCCGACATCGTCGATGTCCTGCCGGTCGCGGCAGGAGTCTTGCGCGCCGACGGCGGCGCGACGGCAAACGGCTTTCTCATGCAGCTGCAGGCCGACCTCATCGGCGTGCCGGTCGAGGTGAGTGCAGACGCCGACGCAACCGCGCTCGGGGCCGCAGCGCTCGCGGGGCTCGCCGTCGGCATCTGGCCCGACGTCGACGCCCTCGTGCCGCTGCTGCGACGGGGAACGCGCTACGAGCCGTCACGCGACGCCGGCGAGATCCAGCAGGAACGCGAGGGCTGGCGGCAGGCTGTCCGCCGGGCGACACTGCCCGCGTGACGTGGGTCATCGCCCACCGTGGCGCCTCGAGCGAGGAGAAGGAGAACACGCTGCCCGCCTTCGAGCGGGCCATCGAGCTCGGAGCGGACTACGTCGAGTTCGACGTGCAGGCCTCGAGTGACGGCGGCCTCGTCGTGTTCCACGATCTCCGGCTCGACCGGCTCACCGATGCGCGCGGGCCGCTACGGGCGGCCCCGCTCGCTGCTCTCCGCGAGCTAGGGATCCCGACTCTGGCCGAGGTGCTCGAGCTGACTGCGCGGCCGGATCGGGGTCATGGCCGAGTTGAAGAGCCCGTGGCTCTACCGACGCCACGACATCGTCGCCCGGACAGTCGAAGCGCTGCCGCCCGACGGCGTCGTCGTCTCGTTCTCGCGCCGTGCAATCCTCGAGACCCGGCGGATGCGTCCGCGGCTCCGAACCGTCCAGCACGTGGGCTACGGGACCTCGATCAGGGCTGCGGCCGGGTTCGCCTGGGCGGCAGGCTTCGACGCAGCGCGCGTGACGCAACGCGGGCTTGCACGGGCGAAGTCACTCCAGCTCGAGACGACCGTCTACACGGTCAACGACGCGGCGCAGATGCTGGAGCTCCGCGATCTCGGGGTGTCCGGCATCTTCACGGATTATCCGGGTCGAGCATCGGCAGCCCTGGGCCGCCCTCCGGCAGGCTGAGCAGCTTCGCGTCGTCGGCGGGGATCCGCGCGACGACCTGTGCCCCGACCGGCAGCGCCGCGGCGCGGGCAGCCGACATGTCGGTGACCAGGGTCGTGCCCTCTGCGGCGACCTTGACGCGCGTCACCGAGCCGAGGAACGTCTGCTGGAGGACCTCGCCGAGGAAGGCGTTCGGCCCGCCGCCGTTCGTCCGCGCCTCTACCTCGAGCGCCTCGGGCCGCACGAGCAGGAGCACGCGCTCGCCGTTCTGCCGGCCACGCGCGGCGTCGACGCGCACGCGGGTCCCGGCATGCTCGACCTCGCCGTTACCGGCGTCCACGACCGTGGCCTCGAGGCGGTTCATCGTGCCGATGAACTCCGCCACGAACGGCGTCGCCGGTGCGGTGTACATCTCGGCCGGCGTCCCCATCTGCTCGATCACGCCTGCGAACATCACCGCAACGTGGTCGGAGATCGCGAGCGCCTCCTCCTGGTCGTGCGTCACGTAGAGCGTCGTGATCCCGAGCTCGAGCTGGATGCGACGGATCTCCTCGCGCAGCTGCACCCGCACCTTGGCGTCGAGCGCCGAGAGCGGCTCGTCGAGCAGCAGCACCCGCGGCTCGATCGCGAGCGCCCGTGCCAGCGCCACGCGCTGCTGCATGCCGCCGGAGAGCTGGTGCGGGTAGCGGTCGGCGGCATGTCCGAGGCCGACCAGCTCGAGCAGGTCGTCGACCCGCTTCGACCGGTCGCCCTTCTCACGCCCCCTGATCTTGAGGCCGAAGTCGACGTTCTGGCGGGCGGTCATGTTCGGGAACAGCGAGTACGCCTGGAAGACCATGCCCATGTCCCGCTTGTTGGGAGGCAGCCCCGTCGATGTCCTTACCGTCCACGACGATGCGGCCCTCGTCGGGCCGGTCGAAGCCCGGCGACGAGGCGGAGCGCAGTCGTCTTGCCGCAGCCCGATGGCCCGAGCAGCGACAGGAACTCGCCCTCGCCGAGCGAGATGTCGATCCCGTTCAGCGCCTTGACGGTGCCGAAGTCGCGGTGGAGATTTTGCAGCTGGAGATAGGACATTCAGTGGGCTCCTGAGGTCATCGTCGCATTCCTGCGATCGGGCCGGCACCGCCGCCCTTCTTGCGGCCGAAGGCGAGCAGCGAGAGCATCGCGACCCAGGTGATCGCGAAGCTCATCAGTGTGAGCGCACCGGCCGGGAAGCCCTGCGACTCGTTCACGAACTGGATGAAGATGGGGAAGGTGTGGAACGCCGCGAGGTTGGCGATCGTGAACTCGCCCATCACGATCGCGAGCGTCAGGAACGACCCCGCCAGCGCGGCCGCCTTGATGTTCGGGAGGATGACGCGGAACATCGTCGTCGTCCAGCGCGCCCCGAGGCTCTGCGACGCCTCGGTCAGCGTGTGCACGTCGATCGACCGGAAACCGGCGTCGAGCGTGAAGAACATATACGGGAACGCCAGGATCACGTAGGACGCCGCGAGAAAGCCCCACGGCTCCTGGTAGAACCAGTCCGGTGTGCCCTTGAAGACCCGGAGGAGGCCGACGACCATCACGATCGGCGGCACGACGAACGGGATCAGCGCCAGGAATGCGATCACCGGCCGAAGCCTCGGCACCTTCAGGTGCACCCAGTAGATCGTCGGCACGAAGAGTAGGAGCGCGATCACGACGGTCTCGACGGCAAGGAGGAACGAGATCTTGAGCGTGTGCCAGAACTCCCCGTTGTGCAGCACCCAGTGGTAGTTCGTCAGGGTGCAGCACTTGCCCGTCTGGGGAGACTTGAGGCTGATCACGGCGGTCGCGAACAGCGGGATGAAGAAATAGAGGCCGCCGAGCGCGAGCCAGAACACGGCGGACGGGGCGATGTGGCGCCGATGCCTCACTTCATCCACCTCGCCGAGCGCCGCTGCAGCGGGATGTAGATCAGCATCGCCAGCGTCAGCACGAAGAACATGCCGAACGCGAGCGCCTGTGCGAGATGGGGGTTGTCGAGCACGTTCCCCGTGTAGTAGGCAGAGATCAGGTTCGGGCACGATCGGGATCGAGCCGGACGTGAGGCTGTAGGCCGTCGCGTAGGCGGCGAAAGCGTTGCCGAAGAGCAGGATCATCGCACCGAGCAGAGAGGGCATCAGCACCGGGATACCGACGTGGCGCCAGAACTGCAGGTTGCTGGCGCCGAGATTGAGCGCAGCCTCGCGCCACTCGCGCCGGAGGCCGTCGATCGCCGGCGCGATCACGAGGATCATCAGCGGGAACTGGAAGTAGAGGTAGGCGAGCTCGACACCGGTCTTCGAGAACAGCGTGATCCCGTGCGCCGTGAGATCGAAGCCGAGGTGATCTCGGAGGAAGACCGTGACGATCCCGAGTGGCCCGATCGTCGCGATGAACGCGAACGCGAGGGGCACGCCACCGAAGTTCGCCGCGACGCCGGAGAAGGTCATGATCCCGCCCCGGATCCACCGGGGCGTTCCGTCGCGGACAGCCGCATAGGCGATGAAGAATCCGCCGATCCCGCCGAGGATCGCCGTCACGAGGCTGATCTCGATGCTCGTCTTGTACGCGTCGCTGTACGGGTGATCGAAGAGCAGCCGGACGTTGCTGAACGTCCAGGCGTCGGAGTTGTCCTGGAAGGCGCCGACGAGCACGCCTCCCGCGGGGAGAATGAGGAACAGGAACGCGTACGCGAAGAACGGGAGCGTCGCGACCCAGGCGAGCGAGGGACGTCTCCGGCCGGACGCTGTGTCCGGCCGGAGTGCCTGCTGTGCCACGTCCGTTGCGATGCTAGGCCCCTACGGCCGTCGGCCACTGCTTCGCGATGAGCTCCTTGGCTCTCGTCTGCTGGCCGATGCTCGCGAACTTGACCTTCGAGTAGATCGCGGCCGCCGGAAGCGCCTTCGTCAGCGCTGCCGGGATGACCTTGCGGGCGGCGAGGTCGTTGAACCGCGCCGGGTGCGCCGCACCCTTGAGCCAGATGATCTGACCCTGGTCGGAGTAGAGGAACTCCTGCCAGAGACGGGCTGCCCACGGATGTGGAGCGGTCGCATTGACGGCCTGCGAGTAGTAGCCGCCGTAGACGCCGTCCGACGGGATCGTGAACCCCCACTTCGCCGAGGGGAAGCCCTTGATGTAGGCGAAGTTGTTGTAGTCCCAGTCGATCGAGATCGGGGTCTGACCCGACGCAACCGTCGGCAGGAGTCGTCTGCACGGGGATGAAGTTGCCGCTCTTCTTCAGCTGCGAGAAGAAGTCGATGCCGGGCTGCACGTTGCCCGCGCTACCGCCGTTCCCCATCGCCGCTGCGATGACGCCGGACACGGCCGAGTTGGACGTGAGCGGACTGCCGTTGAGCGCAACCTTGCCCTTGTACTCGGGCTTGAGCAGGTCCTTCCACGTCTTCGGCGGGTTGGAGACGAGGTTCCGGTTGTAGCCGATCGAGATTGCACCCCAGTAGTCGCCCATCCAGAATCCACGGGTGTCCTTCATCGCCCGCGGAATCGTCTTGTAGTTCTTCGGGAAGTACTTGGCATACAACCCTTCGTTCGCACCGGCGATCGCGAACGAGACACCGACGTCGACGCAGTCGGGCGCACGCGAGTCGCCCTTGAGCGAGCGAATCGCCTGGTTCTCCTGCGCCGAGCTGCCGTCCGGGTTGTCGTTCGTGATCTTGATGCCGTACTTCTTGCCGAACGTGTCCATCATCTCGCCGTAGTTGGCCCAGTCGCGCGGCAGCGCGATCGTGTTGAGGGAGCCTTCCTTCTTGGCCTCCTTGATCATCTCGGCCATGCTCACGAGCCGCCCGGCGACGGGCGGATTGGCGAGCGCCTGCTTCCGAGCCGCGAGCGCGCCCGGGGACAGCGAGAGCACGGTCAGACCGATGCCTGCTCCGAGACCCCTCCGGACCAGCGTGCGCCGGTCAATCCGCTCCTCCTCGAGCCTGCGCAGGAATTCGTACTCCTGCTCCTGAAAATCTTCCATCGCCCCTCCTCCGTTCGTCTGCGTGTGAGACTCGATACTGCACACGGAGCCTCCTCACCTGCACCTGCGACCACCAGATTGAAACCAGATCGTTACTTTCTCATGAACGTGCGCCGGAGTACAGCTATCCGATGACAAATCCGTGGAGCTCGCAGGGACCATGGTTGCGCTGCGCGCTGCACGCCCACACGACGAATTCGGACGGCGAGCTCGCTCCGCGGGCGCTCGTCAAGCACTACGAGCGGGCAGGGTACGACGTGCTGGCGATCACCGACCACTGGTTCCGGAGCGCACCACCTTCGACCGACCGGCTCCTCGTGATCCCGAGCGCCGAGCTGAACTGCCTGCTGCCGGACGAGCGGGACGGGCACGTGCTCGCCTACGGGATCGAGGACAGGCTCGCCGAGTTCGAGGGCGAGCGCCGCGACCTCGCCGCCACGGCCGAGTGGATCACCGGGCAGGGCGGCGTCGCGTACCTCGCCCATCCGTACTGGACCGGCGCCAACTCTGGCACGCTCGAGCTGCCGGACACCGTCTCGGGCATCGAGGTCTTCAACGCCGGCTGCGAGCTCGAGCTCGGCCGCGGGCTCTCCACCGTCCACTGGGACGAGCTGCTCGACGCGAGGCCGGCGGTGCTACGCGCTCGCGAGCGACGACAGCCACCATCCGGGCTTCGACTCCGATCTCGCCTGGACGTGGGTCAGGTCCGAGCCGACGGCGGCAGGCGTGCTCGACGCGCTCCGCACGGGCTGCTTCTACGGCAGCTCGGGGCCGCGAATCGACTCTGTCGTCGCGGGCGGAGGGTCGGTCGAGGTGCACTGCGATCCGTGCCAGTCGGTCCGGGTCGTCTTCGGCGTCTCGAGCGGGGCCGCCGTCAACGCCGGCCGCCTCGGCTATCGCTACGGCGGCGAGATCCTGGCGGCGACGCCCGAGGGGCTCATCACGGCCGCCCGGCTCGACCTGCCCGAGACCGCGCCGTATGCGCGGGTCGAGGTCGCCGACGCGCGCGGCGGCAGAGCCTGGACAAACCCCCTGTGACCCCAGGCGACCTGGCGGGACGCCGCACGTGCCGAGCTGGCACGGGCTCCGTTCGACCTGCTCGTCGTCGGGGCGGGCATCGTCGGCGCCGGCATCGCGAGCGAGGCGGCCCGCGTGGGCCTCCGCGTCGCGCTCGTCGATCGCAGCGACTTCGGCGGCGCCACCTCGAGCGCGTCGTCGAAGCTGATCCACGGCGGCCTGCGCTATCTCAGGCTCGGCGACGTGAAGCTCGTTCGCGAGGCGCACGCCGAGCGGCGGGCCTTGCTGCGCGTCGTCGCACCGCACCTCGTCCGCCGGATCCCGTTCCTCTTCCCGGTCTACCGCGGCGGCCCGTACCGCCCCGCCACGATCCAGGCAGGGCTCTGGACGTACTCGACGCTGGCGGGCGACAAGCTCGGCGGCCTCGTCAAGCCCGAGCGCGCGCGCCGCAGCGTCCCCGCGCTGCGGCTCGAGGGCCTGCGCGGCTGTGGCGTCTACCAGGACTCGTGGACGCACGACGGGCGCCTCTGCCTCGCCAACGTGACGGCCGCCGCCGAGGCCGGCGCGACCGTTCTCAACTACGCCGAGGTCGTCGACCTCGCGCACGGTCGACGGCGCCGTGTCCGGCGCCGAGGTGCACGACCGGCTGTCCGGCGAGATCTTCACCGTCGAGGCGCGCGCGGTCGTCAACGCGACCGGGCCGTGGCTCGACGTGCTGCGCCGGCTCGAGGAGCCGGGCGTGGCGCCGTACGGCCAGCTGTCGAAGGGCGTCCACGTGACGCTGCCGCTCGACGAGCCGTGGTCGTCGGCGCTCACGATCCCGCACGACCAGATCCGCGTCACCTTCGCCTACCCGTGGGAAGGGCATGCTGCTGCTCGGCACGACGGACACGCCGTACGAGGGCGACCCGGCGGACGTGACGGCGACGGACGACGACATCGACACGGTGCTCGCCGAGGCCGCAGTCGCGGTCGACGGCGCCGTGCTGCGACGCGATCGCGTGCTGGCCACCTACGCAGGGCTGCGCGTGCTTGCCGCTGCAGCGACGGCTCGACGGTGGACGCCCGCCGCGAGACCGCGATCCTCGTCGGTCGCGGCGGCATGCTGACCGTCGCCGGCGGCAAGCTCACCACCTACCGGCACATCGCCCTCGATGCGCTCGAGCGCCTCGCCCCCACCCTCGGGCTCGGCCGGCTCGACCGGCGACCCGTGCCGCTGCCGGGCGCGACCGATGCGGGCAACGTCGCTGCGCGGCTCGTCGCGCGCGCTGGCCGACTCGAGCCGGCCGGTCGCAGCCCATCTCGCCCACTTCTACGGCTCGCGGGCGGACCGGCGTCGTCGCCCTGGCAGCGGAGCGGCCCGAGCTGCTCGAGCGCCTGCATCCCGACGCGCCGGACATCGGCGCGCAGGTCGTCTTCGCCGGCCGCGAGGAGTGGGCGACGAGCGCGGCCGACGTGCTGCACCGTCGCACGACGCTCGCAGCCCGCGGCCTGACAGGAGCGGACATCGTCTCACGCGTCGACGGCGCTCCTGGGCGTCCGCCGTGCCTCGATAGCATCGCGCGGCAGCCGCGCTCTGATTGGATAGAGCCGTTCACGTCGAGACGAGAGGCTGACGATGGCAACGGTCGAGGAACCGCGGACGTTCATCCGCCCGGACGGCAAGGAGAAGGTGACCGGCACCGGTCGCTACACGGCCGACCTCGTGCTCGCCGGCCAGCTCGTGGCCAAGTTCCGCTACGCCGACCACGCGCACGCGCGGATCACGCGCATCGACGCGACGAAGGCGCGCGCCCTCCCGGGCGTGCTCGCGGTCGTCACGCACGAGGACGTGCCCGACGTGCTCTACGGCGGCATGGTCAAGGACCGCCGGCTCTTCGCGAAGGACACGGTGCGGTTCGAGGGCGACGTCGTCGCCGGCGTCGCCGCGACGACGGCGGAGATCGCCGAGCAGGCGGCGGCGCTGATCGAGGTCGACTACGAGCCGCTTCCGGTCGTGACCGACTTCGAGGCGGCGCTCGCCGACGACGCGACGCTCGTCCATCCCGACTGGGAGTCGTACCGCGGGTCGCGGGCGCTCGGCCGCGCACGACAACACGCTCGGCTACTCGACGATCGTCAAGGGCGACGTCGAGGCCGCGCTCGCGGGCGCCGACGTCGTCGTCAAGGGGCGCTACGAGACCGACTCGGTCAACGGCGTGCCCGATCGAGCCGCGCGCGGTCGTGGCGCAGTGGCAGGGCGACAAGGTGACCGTGTGGACGTCGACCCAGGTGCCGTACGCGGCCCGCGGCGGCATCGCGCGACACGCTCCAGATCCCCGAGTCGCACGTGCGCGTGATCGTGCCGCTGCTCGGCGGCGGCTTCGGCGCCAAGTGCGACTTCCACTTCGAGGGCCACGTCGCCGCGCTCGCGCGCGCTGCGCGGCCGGCCGGTGAAGCTCGTCTTCTCCCGCCGCGAGGAGTTCGTCGCCGTCGGCCATCGCCGCGAGGGCATGGTGATCGAGCTCGAGACCGGCGCGCGCGCGGACGGCACGCTCGTCGCGCGCAAGGCACGGCTCGTGCTCGACAAGGGCGCGTACTGCGGCGAGGGCGGCTTCTTCGCGCAGATGGCCGCGATGCACGCGCTCGGGCCGTACGAGCTCGAGAACGTCCACGTCGAGTCGTCTCTCGTCTACTCGAACAACCAGCCGTCGTCCTCGATCCGCGCCCCGACGGCGCCGCAGGTGTGCTGGGCGCTCGAGCAGCACATGGACGAGCTCGCCGCGGCGCTCGGGATGGATCCGGTCGAGCTCCGTCGCACGCACGCTGATCGAGGAGGGCTCCGTCACCGCGACCGGCCAGGTGCTCGAGCAGATCGCGATGAAGGAGACGCTCGAGAAGGCGGTCGAGCTGATCGGCTACGGGCAGGAGCTGCCCGACGACGAGGCGATCGGCGTCGTCGTGTCGGCTGGTGGCCGTGCTTCGCCTCGCCGAGCGGCGCCTACGTGAAGCTCAACCCCGACGGCACCGGCACGATCATCACCGGCGCGCAGGAGAACGGCACCGGCGCCGTGATGGCGATGCCCAAGTACGTCGCGGAGGAGCTCGGCATGCAGCCCGAGGACTTCTCGCTCCTCTACCAGGACACCGACGCGGCGCCGTCCGACATGGGCTCGTGCGGCTCGCAGACGACGTTCAACAGCGGCCGCGCCGTGATCGCCGCGGCCGTCGAGCTGCGCGAGCAGCTGCTCGACGCGGCCGCGGAGGAGCTCGAGGCAGCGCGGGACGACCTCGAGCTGCGGCGACGGCGCGGTCCTGCGTCAAGGGCTCGCCGGACAAGTCGATCACGATCGCGAAGCTGGCGGGCGGCGGCACCTTCCACGGCAAGGGCGCCGGCGAGGTGCCGGATGGGCCCGAGGCGTTCCCCGCCGAGGGCTGCGTCGGCCGGCTCGGGCTCGAGTCGTTCCACGCGCCGCAGCTGATGGCGCACGCCGTGCGGGTGAGGGTCGACCGCGAGCACCGGTGTCGTCCGCGTGCTCGAGGTCGCGGCTGCGCACGACTGCGGCACGATCCTCAACCGGATCGGCGCCGACGGCCAGGTCTACGGCGGCGTCGTGATGGGGATCGGCCAGGCGCTGTCGGAGGGAACGCAGATCGACGCCGACGGCCGCCAGCGCAACCCGCACCTCACCGACTACAAGCTCGTGACCGCGTCCGACGCGCCGCGGATCGACATCGCCTGGATCGAGACCGACACGCCGAACGCCGGCCCGAAGGGCTCGAAGGGCGTCGGCGAGCCGCCGTGCGTCCCGACCGCAGGTGCGGTCGCGAACGCGATCGCGAAGGTGATCGGCGCGCGGGTGCACAAGCTGCCGATGACGCCGGAGCGGGTCTGGGAGGCCGGCGCGTGAGCGTCACGTCGTTCAGCACCGCGACGTCCGTCGACGACGCCCTCGCCGCCCTCGCCGCCGGCGCGCGTCCCGTCGCCGGCGGCACCGACCTCGTCGTCGGCGCCCGCTCCGGGCAAGTCGACGCTGCCCGAGAGCATCGTCGCGATCCACCGCGTCGCCGAGCTCCAGCGGCGTCGAGACGCTCGACGGACGGTCGCTCCGGCTCGGCGCGCTCGCCAGCCACGCCGAGATCGCCGCCAACGCGGACGTTCGCGCCCGCTTCACCGCGCTCGCCGATGCGTCCGCGATCGTCGGCTCGCACGCGACCCGCGCGCAGGGCACGCTCGGCGGCAACGTCATGAACGCCTCGCCCGCGATGGAGACGGGCGGCCCGCTCGTCTGCCTCGGATGCGACGGTGACGCTCCAGTCCGGCTCGGAGCCGCGCGAGGTCCTGGTCGAGGATCTCTGGACGGGGCCTGGCGAGACGGTCGCCGCGCGCGGACGAGCTGCTCGTCGCCGTCCACGTTCCGGCGCCCGCGCCCGGCACGGGCAGCGCCTACCTCCGGCTCGAGTACCGGCGGCAGATGGAGATCGCCGTCGTCGGCGCGACGGCCGTCGTCACCGTCGTCGGACGGCACCGTGACCGACGCGCGGATCGCGATCACCGCGCTCTCGCCGACGATCCGGCGCGTGCCCGAGGCGGAGGCGGCGCTCGTCGGCAGCGACGGCGGGCGACGCCGCCATCGCCGCGGCGGCTGCCGCGGTCGCGGCCGCCGCGACGCCCGATCTCCGACGTGCGCGGCTCGGCCGACTACCGCCGCGCGATGGCCGCCGTGATCGCCGGCCGCGCGATCGACGACGCGCGCTCGCACGCGCCCGCGAGGCAGGACGCATGAAGGTCCCGACGACGCTGACCGTGAACGGGATCGCCTACCCCGTCGAGCTCGAGCCCGGCACGAACCTGCTCGCCGCCGTCCGCGACATCGTCGGACTGACCGGCTCGAAGGAGGGCTGCGACGACTCCGAGTGCGGCGCCTGCATGATGCTGCTCGACGGCCAGCCGGTGAACTCGTGCTCCTACCTCGCGCTCCAGGCGGAGGGAAGCGAGATCACGACGGTCGAGGGGCTCGCCGACGAGCGACACGCTGGCGCCGCTGCAGGCGGCGTTCCTCGATCACGGCGGCGTCCAGTGCGGCTTCTGCACGCCGGGCATGCTCGTCTCCGCCACGGCGCTCCTCGCGAGCAACCCGACGCCGACCGAGGACGAGGTGCGGATCGGGCTCTCCGGCAACCTCTGCCGCTGCACCGGCTACGACGGCATCGTCAAGGCCGTGCTCAGCGTCAGCCAGCCCGGCTGAGCTCAGCCGCTCGGCCTTCGCCCGGTGTAGAGCACGGCCTGATACGTGCGTCGCACGCGACCGCCGAACTGGTCGTCGGCCACGCCGCCGATCCGGGCGAGCACCTGCTTCCGCTCGTCGTCCGGCCGCAGCCGCATGTTGGAGAACGTGCTGAACAACGAGACGATGTCCTCCGTGGTCTGATCGACCGTCCAGGGAAAGCGTTCGGCGACCACCTCTTCGAAGCCTGCCTCCCGCAAGACCGGAATCCAGTACTCCTCCTGTCGGGTGTCGACGAAGGCGGGGCTCTCGACATCGCCGAACTCCTCGAAGATCGGGTCGAGCGCCCGACTGAACTCGTCCGGCCCGCGCGGGTCGTAGAAGAGGTTCCACCAGATCGCAATCGAGCCGCCGGGCCGCAGGACCGAGAGCGCCTTCGGCGCGCCGATCTCGGGCTCGACCCAGTGAAACGATGTCGCAGCGACGACGAGGTCTGCTCCGGCTTCGGGAAGCACGCTGTCCTCGAACGAGCTGACGGTGACCTCGAGCCGCTCTCCGGGATACTCGGCGAGCAGATGCCGCGCGAGCGCCGGGCCGGGCTCGACAGCGTGCACGTGGGCGCCACGACGCAACAGCTCGCCCGTCGCCTGGCCCGTTCCGGGGCCGATCTCGATCACCCTGGTGCCCGTGCCGAGGCCGCATCGCTCTTCGAGTGCCGCGAAGATCTCCTGCGAGTAGCCTGGCCGGCCGGCGGCATAGCCTGCGGCATCTTTGTCGAAGGTCGCCGCGAACTCGCTCACGGCGACATCGTGCCAGGATCGAGCGCCCGCTCGACCTCAGCCGCAGCCTCGAGCACGAACGGCACGAGCTCGGTCCGTCGGGCGGCACCGATACGAGAGCTCGGCCCGCTGAGGCCAATGGCCGCGACGAGAGTGCCCGCGCGGTCGCGGATCGGAGCAGAGACGGACATCAGGCCGTCCTCCAGCTCGTCGACGATCTCGGCCCAGCCGCGGCGCCTGACACGACGGAGCTCAGCGCCAAGCCCGGAGACAGTCGTCACCGTTCGAGCCGTAAGCCGAACCGGCTGGGCTTCCTCGAACCATGCTTCGAGCTCGCTCTGACTCAACTCGGCGAGGACGAGCTTCCCGGCGGCCGAGGCGTGCAGCGGGACATCCGCCCCCACCCAGCCGACGACGCCGAGGCGGTGCGCTCCGTCGAGCTGGGTGACGATCTCCATCGCGGTGCGACCCGTGACGATGGCAAGAAGCGCGGACTCGCCGGCGCGGTCGCGAAGCCGGCGCAGCGGCCTGTCCGAAGCCTCGATCAGCGCGCCGTGGGGATCGGCGCTGCGCGCCAGCCGAAACAGCTCGTTGCCGAGCACCCACCCGGAAGGAGTCTCGGCGACGAGCCCCCGGTCGGCGAAGGTCTTGAGCGTGCGGCTGACAGTCGCTCGTGGCTGCCCGGTCGAGCGCGCGAGCGCAGACGCCGACGCAGGCGCGACGGACTCGGCCACGGCGGAGAGGACGTCGATCGCCCGGTCGAGCGCCACGGTTCTCGGGATGCCGCTTCGAGGGATTCCGCGACTGCTGCTCACTGTATGAGCAGTCTAGACAACTGAGATGAGCAGGTGTCATCATCGACGGATGCTGATCGACTGTGACATCCACATCGGGTACGAGACGATCGCCGACCTGATCCCGTACCTCGACGCGCCGACCGCCGAGCTCGTGCGGCAGTCCGGCACGAACGGGCTCGCGATGCCGACGTACCCCTGGAACCACCCTGCGGGCTGGATCCGCCGCGACCTCTACGAGCGCGGAGAGGGGCACGATGCGAACTTCGTCTACATGTCGCTCGACACGTTGCGCGCCCGCCACCTCGACCCCTACGGTGTCGACATCGGGATCGCCGAGCCCGACGAGGCCGCGGTGTTCTCGGTGCTCCCCAACGCGCAGCTCGCGGCCAAGCTCTGCAGCGCCTACAACGACTGGCTGCTGGAGCAACTGGCTCCAGCCGGAGCCGCGGCTCCGGGGGATGATCGTCGTTCCGGCGCAGTGGCCGGAGGCGGCGGCGCGCGAGATCCGGCGCGTCGGCGGACGCGACGAGTTCGTCGGCGTGTTCCTTCCGGGCGCCTCGCGCATCCCCTACGGCAACCCGGTCCACGACCCGATCTGGGAGGCGGCGAACGAGCTCGGCCTCCCGGTCGCCGTGCACACGCACTACGAGTCGATCGGCATCGCCGGGCCGCTCACCGCTGCGGGCATGCCGCGACTTCTACGCCGAGTACCACACCCTCTGCGGCTCGGGGATGTACGGGCACTTCGTCTCGATCCTCTGCCATGGGATCTTCGAGCGCTTCCCCGACACGCGCGTCGCCATGGTCGAGGGCGGGCTCGTCCCGTTCGTCGGGTTTCTCTGGCGCCTCGACACGAACTGGAAGTCGTGCCGCTCCGAGATCCCCTGGTGCCGCCGGCGTCCATCCGACTACGTCTGGGATCACGTCCGCTTCGCCACGCAGCCGCTCGAGGCTCCCGACGAGCCGGCTCAGCTGCTGCAGGCGATCGAGTTCCTCCGGCCCGCGGAGACGCTCATGTACGCGAGCGACTTCCCACACTGGGACTTCGACGAGCCCGAGCAGACGCTCCGTCAGCTGCCGGACGCATGGCGCGACAACGTCCGCTGGCGCAACGCGGCCGGCTTCTTCCGCCTGCCCGTGCCTGCATCCACTCCCGCGTGAGCACGCCCGCCCGCGAGGTACGCCTTCCCCTCTGCGACGCCCCGCCCGAGGGCCGCGTCCGCATCGTCGAGATCGACGGCCACCGCATCGGCCTCTACCGCGTCGGGGAGGCCTTCTTCGCGCTCGCCGACCGCTGCCCCCACCGCGGCGCGCCCCTCTGCGCGGGGTCCGTGGCGACCGCGGTGGACGTACGCGACGGGGCCGTTGTCCTCGGGACGCCGAACGCCACCGTTCGGTGCCCGTGGCACAAGTGGGAGTTCGACATCACGACGGGCCGTGCACTCTCGGACGACAGGCTGCGCGTGCGCCGCTACGACGTGCAGATGCGCGGTGACGAGATCGTGGTCTCGCTCGACCGCCCGGCCGACCACTGATCGCCGGCAGCCCGGCTCAAGCCGGTTCGGTCACGCCGTGGCGGTAGAACGTCGCGTCCGACGGCGGCAGCGGCGTCGCGCCGAGGATCAGGTCGGCGGCCTTCTCGGCCACCATCATCGTCGGGGCGTAGATGTTCCCGTTCGTGACGTACGGGAACACCGACGCGTCGACGACGCGCAGCCCGTCGAGCCCGTGCACGCGCATCGTCTCGGGATCGATGACCGACAGCTCGTCGACGCCGAGCCGGCAGGTGCACGACGGATGCAGCGCCGTCTCCGCGTCGCGCGCGACCCAGTCGAGGATCTCCTCGTCGGTCTCGACGGACGGGCCGGGCGAGAGCTCGCCGGCGTTGAACGGCTCGAACGCGGGCTGGGTGAGGATCGTGCGGGCGGCGTGGACGGCCTCGAGCCACTCGCGCCGGTCCTGCTCGGTCGAGAGGTAGTTGAAGCGCAGCGCCGGGTGAACGCGCGGATCCTTCGACGTGATCTTCACCGACCCGCGCGCGTCGGAGTACATCGGGCCGACGTGCACCTGGTAGCCGTGCCCGCCGGCGGGTGAGGAGCCGTCGTAGCGGATCGCGACCGGCAGGAAGTGGAACATCAGGTTGGGATAGGCGACGTCGTCGTCGCCGCGGATGAAGCCGCCCGCCTCGAAGTGGTTCGTCGCGCCCGGCCCCGAGCGGAAGAACAGCCACTTGAACCCGACCCAGGGCCGGTTGCGCCACTTCATCGCGGGCGCGACCGAGACCGGCTGCTTCGAGCCGTACTGGATGTAGACCTCGAGGTGGTCCTGCAGGTGCTCGCCGACCCCGGGCAGGTCGTGCACGACGTCGATCCCGAGCGCCTCGAGCTCGGCGGCGTTGCCGACCCCCGAGACCTGGAGCAGCTGCGGCGAGTTGATCGCGCCGCCGCAGAGGATCACCTCGCCCGCCTCGATCCGCTCCGGCCCGGTCCGCCCCGCCACCTCGACGCCGACCGCGCGCGTGCCGTCGAACAGGACCCGGTTGACGAACGCGCGGCAGCGGACCTCGAGGTTCGGGCGATGCATGACCGGGTGGAGGTAGGCGCGCGCCGCGCTGAGCCGGCGGCCGTCGTGGATGTTGCGGTCGAAGGCCGCGAAGCCCTCCTGCTTGAAGCCGTTGACGTCGTCGGTGAGCGGATAGCCCGCCTGCTGCACGGCCTCGAAGAACGCCTCGAACAGCGGGCTCGTCGCCGGGCCCGCGCTCGAGCACGAGCGGGCCGTCGCCGCCGCGGAACTCGTCGGCGCCGGCGAGGCAGCTCTCCATCCGCTTGAAGTACGGGAGGCAGTGCGCGTAGTCCCACGTGCCCATGCCCGGGTCGGCGCCCCAGCGCTCGTAGTCGAGCGGGTTGCCGCGCTGGAAGATCATCCCGTTGATGCTCGACGAGCCGCCGAGCACCTTGCCGCGGGCGTGGTAGATCCGCCGCCCGTTCATGAACGGCTCGGGCTCCGACTCGTACTTCCAGTCGTAGAGCTGTTGCCGATCGGCGTCGCGAGCCCGGCCGGCATGTGGATGAAGACGTCCCACTTGTAGTCGGGCCGTCCGGCCTCGAGCACGAGCACGCGCGTCGCCGGATCGGCGCTGAGCCGGTTCGCGAGCGCGCATCCCGCCGACCCGCCGCCGACGATCACGACGTCGTAGCGCGCGGTCACACTGCGCCGTCGCGTGCCCGACACGAGCTCAGCCGCCCGCGAGCTTGCGCTGCCGCCACGCCTCGGTGTCGGCGAGGTCGTTGAAGGTGAAGATGTGGAAGCCGCCGACCCGCTGCTCGGGCGTCGCGAGCGCCGGCGCGAGGCCCTTGATCAGCTTGTCCGGGCTGAAGCCACCGGGCTGGAGGAAACGGGTCACGAAGTCGCCGTGCTTGCGCAGGTAGCGGAGCGACTCGCCGATCCCGATCCTCGTCGAGACGCGGAGGAGCTTCGCGCGCGGGACGATGCCCGGAATGCCGACGAGGATCGGCAGCCGCGTCCCACGCGTCCAGACGTTGTCGATCCACGCCACGGTGACGCGTGAGTCGAAGCAGATCTGGCTCGCGATGTACGTCGCATGGCGCGCCTTCTCGAACATCGCTGCGATCGTCGTCTCGTCGTCGATGAGCGGATGGCTCTCCGGGTAGCCGGTGATTCCGATCTGCTCGAACGGGTGGCCGAGCTCCGCCATCGCGTCGAGGAGCTCCGCCGCGCCGCTGAACGACCCGGCCGGCTGATCGGCATCGCCGGCGACGACGAAGACGTCGCGCACGCCCATCTCCGCGATCCGCGCCACGAGCTCGCCGAGGTGCGCGCGGTCGACGACGAGGCGTGCGGAGAGGTGCGGCACGACCGGATAGCCGTGCGCGGCGAGCTTGCCCGCGAGCTCGAGCGTGTGGTCGAGCCCCTTCACGGGCGAGGCGGTGACGGTGAGCGTGACGTCGCGCGGGCACGTGCTCGAGCACCTGCTCCTCGGCGCCCGCGAGCGGGATCACCTCGTAGCGGGAGCGCCGGAGCAGCTCGGCGACCGTCGCCGGCGCAGGCGGGGCAGTGGTCGCCATCAGACGTTCGAGTCCGGGAAGGACGCCTTCTTGCGCTCGATGAACTCGCGCAGCGCCTCGTCGACGGCGTCGTCGATCGGCGGCGCCTCGTACTCGGCGAGCATCTTCTTCCAGATCGCGTTGGCCCGCTGCGTCGGCGTCCAGCGCGCCGTCCTCGTGCCACTGCTCGAAGCTGTTGTTGTCGGCGATTCGCGAGCGGTAGAACGCGGTCTCGAAGTTGGCCAGCGTGTGCGGGTGGCCGAGGAAGTGCATGCCCGGGCTCGTTCGTCAGGATCGCATCGAGCGCCTGGCCGTTCTCGGACATGTCGACGCCCTTCGACGAACGACGTGCCATCGCCGCGACTGGTCGACGTCGAGGATGAACTTCTCGTAGCCGATCGCGAGCCCGCCCTCGAGCCAGCCGGCCGCGTGGAGGACGAAGTTGACGCCGCCGAGGATCGTCGGCTGCATCGTGTTCGCCGACTCGTAGGCGGCCTGGGCGTCGGCGATCTTGGAGGCGCAGAGCGCGCCGCCGGAGCGGAACGGGACGCCGAGCCGCCGCGCGAGCGCGGCCATCACGTAGAGCACCAGCGCCGGCTCCGGCGTGCCGAAGGTCGGCGCGCCCGACTGCATCGACATCGACGAGGCGAACGAGCCGAGGATGACCGGCGCGCCGGGCCGGACGAGCTGGCACGAACGTCATCCCGGCGAGCGCCTCGGCGAGGGTCTGGGCGCAGGCGCCGGCGACGGTGACCGGGCCATCGCGCCGGCGAGGATGAACGGCGTGATCAGGACGTCGCCTGGTTGGCCTCGGCGTACGCCTGCGCCGCGCCGAGCATCGTCGAGTCCCAGACCAGCGGCGAGTTGGCGTTGATCGAGCGAGACGATCGACCGTGTGGTCGCTCGAGGAAGTCGGCGCCGAACAGGATCCGCGCCATCTCGACCGTGTCCTCGCGCCCGCTCGGGTGCGTCACCGAGCCCATGAACGGCTTGTCGCGAGTAGCGGATGTGCGCGTAGACCATGTCGAGGTGGCGCTTGTTGACCGGCACGTCGACCGGCTCGCAGACCGTGCCGCCCGAGTGGTGCAGGTACGGCGTCATGTAGGTCAGCTTCACGAAGTTGCGGAAGTCCTCGATCGTGCCGTAGCGCCGGCCGTTGTCGAGGTCGCGGACGAACGGCGAGCCGTAGTTCGGGGCGAAGCACCGTGTGCAGGCCGCCGATCTCGACGTTGCGCTCCGGGTTGCGCGCGTACTGGGTGAACGTCGCGCGGCGCGGTCGCCTGGACGATCTGGCGGCACATCCCGCGCGGGAAGCGGACCCGCTCGCCGTCGACGTCGGCGCCGGCGTCGCGAACAGCTGCAGCGCCTCGGCGTCGCCGCGGAACTCGATCCCGACCTCCTCGAGGATCGTGTCGGCGTTCTCCTCGATGAGCGACAGGCCCTCCTCGTCGAGCACCTCGAACGGCGCCAGCGTCGCGGGTCAGGAACGGGACGCTGACCGCGTGCGCGAGGCGCGCGCGGCCTGCCGCGCGGCGCGACCGCCGCTGCGGCGGCGCTGCGCGGTCGTCCATCATGCGGTCCTCCCTCGTGCCGACCGCGACGGCGCGGCGGCGGCGTCGTTCCGTGCGCGGCGTCGGCGCCGGCGGCGCCGTCGGTCGGCGCTCGGGCCGGCAGCGCCACGACCGCGCGCGAGGTGCGGGAACGCGGTCGGTCTCGTGCGGGAACGCCATCGCCTCGACGAAGTGCTCCTGGAAGCGCGGCTCGACGGCGGTCTCGATCTTCTCGACGCGGCGGACGACCTCCTCGATCTCGGCCGCGCGCCGCGCCGACAGCAGCGCGATCAGCGCGCCCGTGCCGGCGGCGTTGCCGGCCGACGTGACGTTGGCCGAGGTCGCAGTCCGGGCATCGAGGCCGAGGACCATCGCGTGGACCGGGTCGATCTGGCTGCCGAACGCACCGGCGAGCCGGATCTCGTCGACGTGGTCGATCCCGAGCTGGTCCATCAGCAGCCGCACGCCCGCGTAGAGCGCGGCCTTGGCGAGCTGGATCGCGCGGACGTCGTTCTGGGTGACGCGATGCAGCAGGCGGCGTCGCCGTCGTGGAGGACGTAGCGAGAAGGTCCGGCCGTCGGGGACGATCGCGCGGCGATGCGCGCCGCGAGCGCGCCGTCGATCGATGCCGTCCGTCGTGATGACGCCCGCCAGGAACAGCTCGGCGATCGACCTCGATGATCCCCGAGCCGCAGATGCCGGTGATCCCGGTCTCGGCGATCGCCGCGGCGAAGCCCGGCTCGTCCGACCAGGCGTCGACGCCGATGACCCGGAAGCGCGGCTCGAGCGTCTCGCGGTCGATCCGGACGCGCTCGATCGCGCCCGGCGCGGCGCGCTGCCCGCACGCTGATCTGGGCGCCCTCGAAGGCCGGGCCGGTCGGGCTCGACGCGGCGAGCAGCCGGTCGCGGTTGCCGAGCACGATCTCGGCGTTCGTGCCGACGTCGACGACGAGCGTCGACCTCGCTCGCCGAGATGCGGCGCCTCGGCGAGGATCACGCCGGCCGTGTCGGCGCCGACGTGGCCGGCGATGCACGGCAGCACGTAGACGCGCGCGCCGGGATGCGCGGGCAGGCCGAGCTCCGCGGCCGGTCGTCCGGACCGCCCCGTCGGTCGCCAGCGCGAACGGCGCGCCGCCGAGCGGCGGTCGGGTCGATGCCGAGCAGGAGGTGGTGCATGATCGGGTTGCCGACGATCGCGAGCTCGAGGATGTCGTCGCGCGTGATGCCGGCGCCGCATCGCCAGCTCGGCGATCAGCTCGTCGAGGCGCCGCGCACGGCCGCGGTCATCTCCTCCGGCGCCCTCGGGATGCATCATCACGTAGGAGACGCGGCTCATCAGGTCCTCGCCGAAGCGGATCTGCGGGTTCATCACGCCGTCGCCGAGGCGAGGACCGCGCCGTCGCGAGGTCGCAGAGGTGCCCGGCGATCGTCGTCGAGCCGATGTCGATCGCGACGCCGTAGGCCGTGTCGTGGAAGCCCGGCCAGACGCGCGGTGACCGGTCGGCGCCGTCGTGGACCGCGACGGTGACCCGTACTCGCCCTTCTCGAGCGCCGGCTGGAGCGCCCGGACGACGTGCGAGGTCGGCCTCGAGGTCGGTGAGCTCCCACTCGCGCTCGAGCGCCTCGAGCAGGCGGCGCGAGGTCGCCGGTCGGCGAGGCGAGCTCGGGCGGCTCGACCTCGACGTAGTGGAGCCGGACGACCGGGTCGATCGTCGAACGGTCGCGGACGTCGAGCCTCCTTGCGCACGACCTGGCGGTGGACCTGGCTCTCGGGCGGGACGTCGATCACGAGCGTCGCCGCCGACGTGCGCGGTGCAGCCGAGCCGGCGGTCCGCGGCGAGGCCCTTGTCGGCCGCGGTACGCGCGCCTCGACCGCGCCGAACGGCGACAGGTGCGCCGGCGGCGGAGGTGATCGCCGTGCTTCGCGAACTCGCCCACGCTCACGCTCGACCTGGCAGCGGCCGCAGATGCCGCGCCCGCCGCAGACCGAGTCGATGTCGACGCCGAGCGCGCGGGCGGCGTCGAGGACGGTCGTGCCCGCGGCGAACCGGCCGCGCCGGCCGGACGGCGTGAAGATGACGAGCGGCGTCGGCTCGGCCACGGTCACGGCGTCGGCCGCCGTCAGCCGCGACGCGCGCCGCGCGCGCGCGGTTGACGCGGCGGCGGCTGACCTCGCCCTCGGCGGCGGCGTCGCGGTGCGGCGCGGATCCAGCGGCCGCAGTCCGGGTCGTTGCCCATCAGCACGTCGGCGGCCATGACCGCGGCCTTGACCTCGCGGCATCAGCGGGTTCGTGATCGCCGAGGTCAGTCCCGACGGCGATCGCCATCGGCAGGAAGGCCGCGTTGATGCGCCTCGCCGGTTCGGCAGGCCGAAGCTGACGTTCGAGGCGCCGCAGGTCGTGTTGACCTTGAGCTCGTCGCGCAGCCGGCGGACGAGCCGGAAGACCTGCCGGCCGGCCGTGCGCCATCGCGCCGATCGGCATCACCAGCGGGTCGACGACGATGTCCTCGCGCGGGATGCCGTGGTCGGCGGCGCGCTCGACGATCTGCTTCGCGACCGCGAACCGGACGTCGGGGTCCTCGGAGATGCCCGGTCTCGTCGTTGCGTGATCGCGACGACCGCGGCGCCGTACTTCGCGGACGAGCGGCAGGACGCGCTCCAGCCGCTCGTCCTCGCCGGTGACCGAGTTGACGAGCGCCTTGCCCTGGTAGACCGACGAGCCCGGCCTCGAGCGCCTCGACGATCGACGAGTCGATCGAGAGCGGCAGGTCGGTCAGCGACTGGACGAGCTGGATCGTCCTGGCGCAGGATCGCCGGCTCGTCGGCCAGCGGGATCCCGGCGTTGACGTCGAGCATGTGGGCGCCGGCCTCGACCTGGGCGAGCACGTCGCGCTCGACGCGGCTGAAGTCGCCGGCCTTCATCTCCTCGGCCAGGAGCTTCCGGCCGGTCGGGTTGATGCGCTCGCCGATGATCACGAACGGGCGGTCGAAGCCGATGACGACCTCGCGCGTGGCCGAGCAGAGGACGGTGTCGGTCATGTCGCGGGTCTCCGGTCGTGGCTGGCGGCAGGCTCGCCGCCGGCGACGCCGCCGGCTCGAGTCAGCTCGTCGGGTGTAGTCGTCGCTCGAGCCGCGCGGCCTCGGCCGTCGACCTCGGCCTCGAGGTCGTCGCCGCAGGGCCGGCCGTCGCGCCGCCACTCCTCGATGTACGTCGTCGGTACTCGCTCATGCCCGGCCCGCGTCGGCGGCCTTGTCGATCGCCACCTGGAAGCGCGGATGGAGGACGACCTTGCTCGCGCCGACGGCGCGTCCCTTGGCGACGCACCTGGGCCGGGATGTCGCGCCACCAGATGACCGTCAGCTCAGGCCATGTCAGGCGGCTCACGTGCGACGGCGTGCTGGATCGAGCGAGGCTGAGCTCGCCGTAGCCGGTGCGCGCGGCGCTCGAAGGCGAGCCCGAGGCGCGCCGGCGGCGGCCCGCGCGCGCCGCGGTCAGGTCGGCGTCGTCGGTCTGGGCGAGGTAGACGAGCCGGCGGTAGTTGCCGAAGTAGTCGGCAGCAGCTCGGGGTGCGGTCGAGCCCGAGGCCGGCCGCACGATCAGCGACTCGAAGTGGCGGGCCAGGAAGTCGGTCAGGTAGAAGGTGCCGAGCTCCTCCTCCTGCATCGCGTCGAACGCGTCGCGCCGGCGTAGGAACTCGTAGCAGTGGGCGCCCGGCAGCCGCTCGACGCCTTGCGTCGATTCGAGACACAGCGTCGAGCGCGCCGCCCGTGCCGCAGTCGGCGTAGGCGACGAAGATGCTCTCGTAGCTGGCCCTTCGCTCGGTCAGCTTCGCGTCGACCGCGCCGGCGATCTTCTCCGGCGTCGTGTGGAGCTTGGCCGGCAGGCAGCGCACGTCGACGTGCGTCCAGCCCGTGAGCTCGGATCACCGCGAGCAGCTCGCGGGCGAGCGCGCCGCAGCCGAGGATGAGCACGTCGGGACGCTCGGCCGCGTCGAACGCGACCTCCGTCTCGAGCAGCTCGGTCGGTCGACCCTCGGTCCGGCTACACCTTCGCCGCGGCACGGCGCGCGAGCACGAGCGCCTGCGCGGTCTCGGCCGCGACCGCGGCGTCGCGGCAGTAGGCGTCGGCGCCGACCGCCGCGCCGAACTCCTCGTTCAGCGGCGCGCCGCCGACGAGCACGATGTAGTCGTCGCGGATGCCGCGGTCTCTTGAGCGTCTCGATGACGACCTTCATGTACGGCATCGTCGTCGTCAGCAGCGCCGACATGCCCGAGGATGTCGGGCTTGTGCTGCTCGAGCGCGGCGATGAACTTGCTCGGCGTCGGTGTTGATGCCGAGGTCGAAGACCTCGAAGCCGGCGCCCTCGAGCATCATCCCGACGAGGTTCTTGCCGATGTCGTGGATGTCGCCCTTGACCGTGCCGATGACGACCTTGCCGATCCGGCTCGGCGCCCGTCTCGGCGAGGAGCGGCCGGAGGATCGCCATGCCGGCCTTCATCGCGTTGGCGGCGAGGAGGACCTCGGGGACGAACAGGATGCCGTCGCGGAAGTCGATGCCGACGATCTTCATGCCCGCCGACGAGCGCGTCGTTGAGGACCTGTGTCCGGCGCCCAGCCGCGGCCGAGCAGGATGTTCGTGCCCTCGACGATCTCGGCGGCCATGCCGTCGTAGAGGTCGTTGTGCATCTGCTCGACGAGCTCGTCGTCGGAGAGCGCGTTCGAGGTCGATCTCAGCCTCGCTCATGCAACACCTCGTTTCACATCGTCGTAGCCGATTCGCACAGACAGGGTAGAGGCCTCGTCCCGGACGAGGCGGCCGAGCTCGTCGAGCAGGCCGTCGTGGAGACGAACGGTGGGGCCGGAGATGCTCAACGCGGCGACGACGGAGCCGCCCGCGTCGTGCACGGGAGCGGCCACCGACCAGAGGCCGGCCTCGAGCTCGTCGACCGCGACCGCGTAGCCACGGGCGCGCGTCAGCTCGAGATCGCGGCGCAGCTCGGCCACGTCCGTGATCGTCCGCGGCCCGAGCTGCTCGAGCGGCCCTGACGGCATCGGCAGCGCGCCTTCGGCGAGGAAGACCTTGCCGATCACCGAGCCGTGGTGGGGCACGCGCCGGCCGACCCAGTTCGTCGAGCCGACGATGTGGCGGCTGTCGCGCTGGTCGAGCATCTCGACGGCGGTCGACGTCGCGACGCCGAGGTTGGCCGTCTCGCCGCTCGCGCGGGCGAGCCGCTCGAGCGCCTCGCCCGCGAGCTCGACGAGGTCGGGCCGCGTCGTCTCGCGGTGCGCGTAGCGGAGGAGCACCGGGCCGGGGCTGATCGCGCCGCCCGAGGGATCGCGCTGGACGAGCCCCTGGCGCTCGAGCGCCCCGACGAGCCGCGAGGTCGTGCTCTTCGGCAGCCCCGCCAGCTGGGCCAGCTCGCCGACGGTCGGCGCGTCGTCCTCCTCGACCACGTGGACGAGGAGCTGCGAGGCTCGGTCGATCGCCTGGGTTCCAGTGCGGGTTCCGGTGCGCGTCGGCATGGCTTCGTCCAGTTCGTGGAACGGTCGTTCCACAATATGAGTCTAGGCTGGTTCTGCGCGCGGGTCAACGCGCGCGCACCGCGCCACTGTCCTTCGGATCGGCTCAGGCGCTCGGCTCGCCGCTCGCCCACTCGACGATCTGCTCGCGCCGAGATCGGCAGCGACGTGACCGTGCACGCCGTAGTCGCGAGAGGGCGTCCTCGATCGCGGCGCTCATGATCGCCGGCGTCAGCATCCGGCCGCCCTCGCCCGCGCCCTTGATCCCGTAGGCGGTGTACGGCGACGGCGTCTCCTGGTGGCCGACGGTCATCGTCGGCACGTCCATCGACGAGGGCAGGTGGTAGTACTCGAAGTCTCGCGTTGCGCACGCGGCCCTCGTGCGTCGTACAGGTACTCCTCGTAGAGCGCCGTGCCGAGCCCCTGCACCGTGCCGCCGATGACCTGGCCGTCGAGCGTCTCGCGGGTTGACGATCGTGCCGGCGTCGTGGACGGCGGCGTAGCGCAGGAACTTCGAGCTTGCCGGTCTCGACGTCGACCTCGATGACCGCGATGTGCCAGGCGTGGCCGACGAACGGATAGAAGATGCCGAGGTCGGAGCGGTCGGCGTTCGGCAGCGTCGTGAGCGGATGGTCGTAGGTCGACTGCGCCGCGAGGCCGCTCTGCATGTCGGGCGGCAGGTCGAGCCGGAACATGTACGCCGTCATCGCGATGTCGGCGAGCGAGAGCTGCCGGTCGGGCACGCCGACGACGCCCACGCCGCCGTCGCGGAACTCGAGATCGGCCTCGGCGACCTCGAGCTTGTCGCGCGACGATCCGGCGGATCTTGTCCTTCAGCTCCGACGGCCGCGCCGGCGACGGCGCCGGACACCATCACCGTGTAGCGCGAGCCGCCGGGGCCGGTGCCCGGCAGCGCGTGCTGCGAGTCGGCGTAGGTGATCGATGACCGACGACGGGATCGACGTCGAACTCCTCGGCGACGACCTGCGAGACGACGGTCTCGGGGCTGTTGCCCCACATCGCCTGCGAGTGCAGCGTGACGATGATCTCGCCGGTCGGGTCGATCTGCAGGCTCGCGCTCTCGGGGCTCGAGGTCGGCGTGAACTGCGGCTCGTCGAACCAGAACCAGAACTCCGTCGAGCTGAAGACGCTGCGCTCCTGCGAGGCGACGACGCCGATGCCGACGTGCCGCCCCTCGGCGCGCGCGCGTTCGCCGCTCGGCGACCCAGTGGTCGTAGTCGACCGCCTCGAGCACCTTCTCGAGCACGCCCTGGTAGTTGCCGCTGTCGTAGATGTTCCCGGTCGGCGTGCGGTACGGGAACTGAGTCCGGCCGCGATCAGGTTGCGGCGGCGGATCTCGACGCGGTCGACGTCGAGGTCGCGGGCCGCGAGGTCGACGAGCCGCTCGAGCACCCAGTTGCGAGACCTCGGCGCCGAAGCCGCGGTAGGCGCCCTGCTGGTTCTTGTTCGTCAGCACCGCGGCGAGCGAGTACTCGACGTGCTGGATCCGGTACGGGCCCGACGATCTGCGAGAGCGCGTTGCCGTGCGTGCCGGTGCCGAACTGGAGGTACGCGCCGTAGTCGTCGACGCACGAGATCCGCAGCGCCTGGAACGTGCCGTCGTCGTCGAACGCGAGCGACGGCGTCGTAGCGGCGGTCGGAGCCGCAGTGGTCGTTGTTGACGATGTGCGTGGCGCGGTCCTCGACGTACTTCACCGGCTTGCCGACGAGCATCGAGAGGAACCCTGCGAAGCGTCGGCACCTTGTGCATGAAGAACTTCGAGCCGAAGCTGCCGCCGGCGGCGACGGGCACGAGCCGGAGCTTGCTCGGCCGGGATCTTCAGCGACGCGGCGATCAGCCACAGGAAGTACGTGAAGTTCATCGAGTTGGCGTAGATCGTCACGACGCCGGTGCCGCGGGTCGTAGTCGCCGATCGCGCCGTTCGTGTCCATCGGCATGCCGGTCGAGCGCGGCCAGTAGAGCTCGGCGCGTGACCGTGCGGTCGGCATCCGCGAACGCCCTGTCGACCTCGCCGAAGGAGAACGTGCGCTCGTAGGCGACGTTCGTCCCGAGCGCCTCGTGCACGAGCGGCGCGCCCTCCTCCCGGGCCGCGAACGGGTCGAGCACGACCGGCAGCTGCTCGTAGGTCGACCTCGATCAGGTCGCAGGCGTCCTCGGCGACGTACCGGTCCTCGGCGATCACGGCGGCGACGGTCTCGCCGTAGTGGCGCACCTTCTCGATCGCGATCATGTCCTGCACGATCGGCCCGGCGCCGAAGGACGGCAGCGGCGCGGCGTGCTCGGCGACGTCCTTGCCGGTCACGACGCGCACGACGCCGGGCAGCGCCTCGGCCTTCGAGGTGTCGATCGCGACGATCCTCGCGTGGGCGTGCGGGCTGCGAACGATCGCCGCGTGCGAGCATGCCCGGGCAGCTTGATGTCGTCGAGGTAGCGGCCCTGGCCGCGCAGGAAGCGCGGGTCCTCGACGCGGTTGAGGCTCTTGCCGAGCCAGCGTCGCGGCTTCGTCTGTGCCGGCCGTCTCGCGCGCGACCTTGGCGGCGTTCGGATCCTGCTCGGCGATGCTCATGCCGCTCCGTCCTGCCGGCCGCGAGCGCGGATCGACTCGACGATCTGCTGGTAGCCGGTGCAGCGGCAGAGCGACGCCGCTGATCGCCTCGCGGATCTCGCTCGTCGGTGCCGCCGTCCGGGTGCGCCGCGCAGGAACTCGTGCGCGGTGATCAGCATCGCCGGCGTGCAGAAGCCGCACTGCAGACCGTGGTTGTCGTGGAACGCCTGCTGCAGCGCGGCCGAGCGTGCCGTCGGCGCTCGGCGAGGCCCTCGACGGTCATCGACCGAGCGGCCGTCGGCCTGGACGGCGAACATCAGGCACGAGCGGACGGTCTCGCCGTCGACGAGGACGTTGCAGTTGCCGCAGAACCCGTGCTCGCAGGCGACGTGCGTGCCGGTCAGGTCGAGATCCTCGCGCAGGAAGTCGGCGAGCGTGCGGCGTGGCTCGACGAGCCCCTCGCGCCAGGCGCCGTTGACCTCGCACGCGCACCGTCGAGCTCTGTCGCTCATGCCGTCTGCTCTCGCTTTGCTCGCTGCGCGTCGCGGAGGGCACGGAGCGCGAGCGTCGCCGCGACGCGCCGCCGGTAGGTGCCGCTGACCTCGATGTCGTCGGCGGCTCGAGCCCGCGACAGCGACTCCGCGACGCGCCGCGAGCGTCGGCGTCGTCGATCGCTGTCCGCGACGAGGTGCGGCGACGTCGACGCGATGCGGCGTCGGCGCAACGCGGAGCAGGACGAGCTCGGCCGCGGTGCACGATCCCGCCTCGTCGAGCGTGACGATCGCGGCTGCGCGCGACCTGCGCGAAGTCCCGGTAGCGCGCGCTGACCTCGTGGAAGCCTGCACCCGTCGCGCGCCGCGGCAGCCGGGATGCGCACCGCGGTGAGCAGCTCGTCGGGCTCGAGCGCCGTCTCGTTCGGGCCACGGAAGAACGAGCGCGCAGCGACCGTGCGCTCGCCGCGGGCGGAGCGGATCTCGAGCTGGGCATCGAGCGCGACGACGGCCGCCGTGAGCTCGGCCCACGGCGCCGCGTAGGCGAGCGAGCCGCCGACCGTGCCGCGATGGCGCGTCGCGAGGTAGCCGACGAAGCGGCCGGCCGCGCGCAGCAGCGGCTGCGCCTTCCCGGCGACGGAGCTGTCGAGCAACGCCTGCTGGCGCGCGAGCGCGCCGATCACGAGCGCGCCGTCGGCCGCTCCTCGATGCCCGCGAGCCCGGGAACGCGGTTGACGTCGACGACGAGCGTCGGCTTCACGACCCTGGCCTTCATCAGCGGCACGAGGCTCTGACCGCCGGCGAGCACGCGAACGTCGTCGCCCGCCGCGAGCAGCGAGAGCACCTCGTCGATCGACTCGGGAGCGCGGTAGTCGAACGGAGCGGACTTCACGCGGAGATCATCCCCTATTCACTTGGCCTGCGGTAGAGCCTCCGCCAGCAGCGTCGCCACGTCCGCCACCCGCAGCTCCGAGCCGTTCTGCTTCACGCCGTCGTCGAGCATGATCGTGCAGAACGGGCAGGCGACCGCGAGCGTCGTGGCGCCCGTCTCCGCCGCCTCCCGCGCGCGCTCCTCGTTGATCTGGTTGCCGCGCTCCTCCATCCACATGTGCCCGCCGCCGGCGCCACAGCAGAAGGTGCGCTTGCCGCTGCGGGCCATCTCGAGCGGCTTGCCGACGCGCGAGACGATCTCGCGCGGCGCCGCGATCACGTCGTTGTGGCGGGCCAGGTAACAGGAGTCGTGGTAGGTGATCTCCTCGGTGCCCGCGACCGGCTCGAGCTTGCCCTCCGCGAGCAGCTCGGTGAGGAGCTCGGTGTGGTGGACGACCTCGTAGTTGCCGCCGAAGTCGGGGTACTCGTTGGCGAGCGTGTTGAAGCAGTGCGGGCAGCTCGCGACGATCTTCTTCACGCCCGCGCCGTTCATCGTGGCGACGTTCTGCTCGGCGTACGACTGGAACGTGTACTCGTTGCCCATCCGCCGGGCCGGGTCGCCCGTGCACGACTCGCGCGGGCCGAGCACCGCGAAGTCGACGCCGGCGGCCTGCAGCAGCTTCGCCGTCGACTGCGCCGTCGTGCGCGCGCGCTCGTCGAAGGAGGCGGCGCAGCCGACCCAGTAGAGCACCTCGGGCGCTTCGTCGCCAGGCTGCAGCACGCGCACGTCGAGCCCTTCCGTCCAGTCGGCCCGCTCGGCCTGCGGCTTGCCCCACGGGTTCTGGGAGCGCTCGACGTCGCGCAGCATCGTCTCGCCGTCGGCCGGGAAGCGGCCTTCGACCATGACGAGGTGGCGGCGGAGATCGACGATGTGGTCGACGTGCTCGATCGCGACCGGGCACTCCTGGACGCAGGCGCCGCAGGTGACGCAGTCCCAGACGACGTCGTCGCTGACCGCGTTCGGCACGAGCGGGCTCGGCTCGAAGCCGGTGGGGTCGGCGAGCAGGTTCGGCCCCTCGGTGAAGAGCTGGTCGCGGAGGCCCATGATCAGCAGCTTCGGCGAGAGCTCCTTCCCCGTCGCGTAGGCCGGGCAGACGTCCTGGCAGCGGCCGCACTCGGTGCACGACATCGTGTCGATCATCTGCTTCCAGGTCATGTCGGCGATCGTGTTGGCGCCGAAGCGCATCGCGCTCTCGTCCTCGACCGTGAAGTCGAGCGGCTCGAGCCGGCCGCGGGAGCGCGTGCGGCCGAACCAGACGTTGACCGCCGCCGTCGCGATGTGGAGGTGCTTCGAGTGCGGCAGGTAGGCGAGGAAGCCGACGACGAGCAGGACGTGCGCCCACACGAAGATGCGCTCGCGCGCTTCGGCCCAGCTGCCCTCGCCGAAGACCTGGGCGATCGCGTTCGACAACGGCGACCACGACGGCGGGCCACTCGTTCAGCCCGGTGGCGATCAGCGCCGCGTGCCAGAGCAGCAGCGTCAGGACGATCAATGCGATCAGCCCGAGGATGAGGTCGGCCTCGCCCAGGTGGCTGCCCTTGAACCGCTCCGGGCGCTGCACCTTGCGGATCCAGAACGCGGAGACCACGCCGACGAGCACGAGCACGACGAAGAGGTCGACGAGGAACGCGAACCAGCCCTGCGATCCGAGCCAGGGCAGCGTCTCGCCCTTCGCGACGGCGCCGATCAGCGCCATCACGATCGTCGGGAACAGGACGAGGAAGCCCCAGAAGATGAGCGCGTGGATGAGGCCGGGGCCGAGGCGCTGGAACAGCTTCTTCTGGCCGAGCACGACGACCGCCTCGTTGCGCACGCGCTTGCGGGACGTCGTCGAACCGCTGCACCGGCTGGCCGAGGCGGACGAGGCGGGTGAGGAGGAGCGCGCGGCGGCCGAAGAGCGTGCCGGCGACGCCGAGGACGACGAGGAGGGCGAGGGCGGAGACCGCCGTGCTCATGTGCGTCCAGAACGGCGACCGGCTGAAGCCGGTCACCGCGTGCCCGAGGCGGCCGGCTTCAGCCGGTCGCCGGTGTGTCACGCCGCCGCCGCGCAGCTCCGCCGAGATCGCCGGCACGACCTCGTGCAGATCGCCGACAACCGCGTAGTCCGCGATCGACATGATCGGCGCCTCCGGGTCGGTGTTCACCGCCAGGATCCGCTTCGCGCCCTTGGCGCCCGCGATGTGCTGCGTCGCTCCCGACACACCGCAGGCGATGTAGATCTCGGGCGCGATCTTGTTCCCCGTCTGCCCCACCTGGTCGGTGTGCGGGCGCCAGCCCGACATCGTCACCGCGCGCGAGCAGCCGACGGCACCGCCGAGCAACGCCGCGAGCTCCTCGATCACGGCGAAGCCCTCCGCCGAGCCGACGCCGCGCCCACCGGTGACGACGACCTTCGCGTCGGCGAGCGACACGCCGCCGGCCGGCGGCGCGACGTGGTCGCGAACGCGGACGACGAGGTCGGCCTCGGCCAGCTCCGGCGTGAACGTCTCCACCGAGCCCGGCGCGCCGGCGGCAACGGCAGCGACGGTGTGCGGCGCGACGGTCAGCAGCGCGCGACCGGCATGGAGCTCGGCCTCCTCGAGCAGGCTCCCGCCCCAGCGCAGGCGCGTCAGCGAGAGCGGCGTGCCCGCGCGTCACGGCGCTGACGTTGGCGGCGAGCGGCTCGCCCGAGCCGAACGGCAACGCGGGCCATCGCATCGGTCGCCGGCCCGGTGCCCGGCGCGACGACCGCCGTCGCGCCGATCCGCTCCGCGACGCTCGCAGATGATCGCCGCCCACGCATCCGGCGCAAACGCGTCGAGCGCCGGCGTGCTCGGCGACATGAGCAACCGCCAGCGGGCACGCCGGCAGCTGCTGCCGCAGCCACCTGGCCCGATCAGCAGCGCCTGCGTCTCGCCACCGAGCTCGGCAGCGAGCGCGAGCGCCTGCAGCGAGACATCGGTGGCGACGCCGTCGGCGTGCTCGACGAGGACGAGGTTCACGATGCCACCCCGATCTGCTCGAGCAGGTCGACGACGGCCGGGGCCGCATCCGGCGCCGTGACCGAGCACCTCGGCCTGCTTCGCCTCGCCCGCCGGCACGACGAGCCGGGACAGCGCGAGGCGCGACTCGGGCCGCGTCGGCGTGGTCGCGTCGAGCGGCTTTCGCCCCGCTCGCATGCGGCCCGGCACGGACGGGTAGCGCGGCAGGTTGAGCCCCTCGAGCACGGTGAGGACGGCGGGCAGCGGCAGCTCGTAGACGTCGCGGCCGCCGCCGATCTCCTGCTCGCACCGCACGACCTCGCCCTCGACGACGACGCTCTTGAGCCCGGTGGCGCAGGGGCGGCCGAGCGCGTAGGCGACACGAAGGCCGACCTGGAAGCCACCCGAGTCGGCCGACTCGTTGCCGAAGAAGATGAGGTCGAACGGCCCCGAGGCCGCCTCGTCGGCCCGGATCGCCTCGACGATCGCGCCAGCGGTCGCCTCCGGATCCCACTCCTCGCCGCCCGTGACGAGATGGATGCCGCGGTCGATGCCGATCGCCATCGCATCGCGCAGCTGCTCCTCGGCGTCGGCCGGGCCGAGCGTGAGCACGACGGACTCGCCGCCGTTCTGCTCGACGAGCCGCACCGCCTCCTCGACCCCGCACTCCTCGTGCGGGCTGATCGCGAAGCCGAGGTGCTTCGTCTCGATCGCGAGGTCGTCCTCGGTGAGGACGATCCGGCCGCCGGTCATCGGCACGCGCTTGACGCAGACGAGAGATCTTCACGAGCGGATCCTCGCATTCTCGGGATCGAACGGCGCGCGTGGCGCCGACGACGGCGACCGTGACCGGGAAGCGCTCGTTCATGTACTCGACGGCCAGCGCATCCGAGCCCTCGACCGCCTGCTCGGGCGGGAGGTAGGCCAACAGGATGTACTTGCCGAGCGACGGCCCGGCGCCGGCGCTCGTGACGTACGAGCGGCGGCCCTTGGCGTCGGTCAGCGGCGTCCCGCCGTCGCGCAGCACGATCGGCTCGCGCCCGAGCGGGTAGCGCTTCACGCCGGCTGCCGAGGTGTGATCGTCGATCGTGAGCGTGCAGAGGATCGCGGCCGGCTCCTCCTCGCGGTGGCGCAGGTGCGCCTCCTTGCCGACGAAGTCCTGCTCCTTCACGTTGGGCCGCTCCATCCCGGCCTCGACGACGTTGTACTCCGTCTCGAGCTCGGCGCCGTAGGCGCGATAGCCCTTCTCGAGCCGTCCGGTCGTCCCGTAGACGCCGATCCCGCAGGCGGTGAGCGAGTGCGGCGCGCCCGCCTCCCAGAGCACGTCCCACAGCCGCGCGCCCTGCTCGATCGGCACGTAGAGCTCCCAGCCGAGGTCGCCGACGTAGGAGATGCGCGAGGCGAGCACGAGCTGCGAGCCGATCTCGATCGTCCGGCAGCGGCCGAACGGGAAGCCCTCGTGCGAGACGTCGTCCGAGGTGACGCTCGCGAGGATGTCGCGCGCCCGCGGCCCCCAGAGCCCGATCGTCGTCCACGCCGTCGTCACGTCGACGAGCGACGCCGACCCGTCGTCCGGCAGCGCATCGGCGAACAGCTTGCGGTCGGCCATGCCGTGGGCGCCGCCGGTGACGACGCGGAACTCCTGATCGCCGAGCCGCATGATCGTGAGGTCGGACTTGAAGCCGCCGCCGGGGCTCAGCACCGGCGTGTAGACGACCCGGCCGACCGGCACGTCCATCTGCGCCATCACCGCGTGCTGCAGCGCGTCGAGCGCGCCGGCCCCGCAGACGTCGAAGATCGCGAACGCGGAGAGGTCGAAGATGCCGGCGTGCTCGCGCATCGCGAGGTGCTCGGCGTTGATGATCGGCGACCACCAGCGGGCATCCCACTCGGCCCCGCGCGGCTCGACGCCGTACTTCTCGACGAGCGGCGCGTTGGCCTCGTACCACTGCGGCCGCTCCCAGCCGACCGCCTCGTAGAACGCTGCGCCGAGCGCCTGCTCCTGGGCGTGCATCGGCGAGCGCCGAATGCCGCGCTCGCTCGCCCACTGCTCGGCCGGGTGGACGATGCCGTAGGTCTTCGGGAACGCCTCGAACGTTCGCGCCTTCACGTGCGCGCGCGTCTTCTGGTGGTCGTGGAAGCGGCTCGCGTCGGAGGTGTGGAGGTCGATGTGCGACTCGCCGTTCACCATCCACTCGGCGACCGACTTGCCGACGCCGGGGCCTTCCTTCACCCACACCGCCGCGGTCGACCAGAGACCCTTCACCTCGGGGAGCTCGCCGAGGATCGGCATGCCGTCGGGCGTGAGCGAGATGAGGCCGTTGATCGCGTACTTCACGCCGACCGACTCGTCGCCGACGATCTCGGGCATCAGGTCGAGCGCGTGCTCCATCTGATCGGCGAAGTCCGCCTGCGTGAACGGGAACTCCGTCGGCGACAGCGCCGCCTCCTCGATCGACGGGATCTCCTCCGGGTCGTGCAGGATCGAGCGGTGGGCGTAGGAGCCGATCTCGAGGCCGACGCCGTCCTGGCGCTCGTACATGAACACGTCCATGTCGCGCACGATCGGGAACTCGATCGCGCTCGCCGAGGTCTCGAAGCGCGGCACCGGGCCGACGTCGATCATCTGATGCACGGCGGGCGTGAGCGGGATGTGCGCGCCGGCCATCTTCGCGAGCAGCGGGCTCCAGACGCCGCAGGCGATCACGACCACCTCGGCCTCGATCACGCCGCGCGAGGTGTGGACGCGCCGGATGCGGCCGTGCTCGACGTCCATCGCCGCTCACGTCGGTGTTCGCGAACACCTGCAGGCCGCCGCTCTCCATCCCCCGCTCGCGCATGATCGTGCCGGCGCGCAGGGAGTCGACGACGGAGACGGTCGGGCAGTAGAAGCCGCCGAGCAGGATCGACTCGTCGATGTACGGCACGAGCTCCTTGATCTCGGCCGGCGTGACGAGCCGGGCCGAGTCGACGCCCCACGACTTCGCCGACGCCATCCGCCGCCGCAGCTCCTCCATCCGCTCCTCGGTGCGCGCGACCTCGATGCCGCCGCACTCGGTGTTGACCCCCATCTCGATGTACTGCCGCTGCGACTCGAGCGTGAGCTGGGTCATCTCCTTCGAGTGGTCGACCGGGAAGATGAAGTTCGACGCGTGCCCGGTCGAGCCGCCGGGGTTCGGCAGCGGGCCCTTGTCGATCTGGACGACGTCGGTCCAGCCGAGCCGGGTGAGGTGGTACGACGAGGCTGTTGCCGACGATGCCGCAGCCGATCACGACGGCGCGTGCCTTCGCGGGGAATTCGCTCATGGGATGATCTCCTGCTCTGTTGTCATATTTGCATACTAGAGGACTGCTCGGATGGCACGCTCGAAGGCTTCGATGTGATCGCGCATGACCGCCTCGGCGCGCGGCGCGTCGCCGTCGCAGATCGCCTGCAGCAGGTCGGCGTGCTCGGTGACGGCGTCGTCGAGCCGGGCGACGCGGTCGAGCGCGAGGAACCAGATCCGCAGCGTCAGCGTGTAGTACTCGTTGAGCGTCGACTCGACGAACGGGTTGTGCGCGCAGCGGTAGACGTGGCGATGGATGCGCTGGTCGAGCTCGATCAGCGCCCGCTCGTCGCGCGTGCCGGCGAGGCCGGGCAGCTCGGCGAGAAGCGCGCGGGCGACCTCGCGGTCGTCGTCGTTCGCGCGCTCGGCGGCGAGGCGGGCGGCGAAGCTCTCGAGCGTGATTCTCGCCTCGGACAGCAGCGCGAGGTCGCCGACGTCGACCGGCGAGACGACGATGCCGCGGCGGGGATAGACCTCGACGAGCTTCTCCTGCGCGAGCGTGCGGAGCGCCTCGCGGACCGGCGTGCGGCCGAGCCCGAGTCGCTCCATCAGCTCGCGCTCGCTGATCGGGGCACCGGGCGCGAGCTCGAGGGTGACGATCAGCTCGCGGATGCCGTAGTACGCCCGCTCACCGAGCGACAGCGGCGCATTCGTTTCGGGCGGGAGGAGGGTGCGCGAGGTGGAGGCCAGGGCTGATATACGCGGTGTATATCACAGTCTGTGCGAGGGACGAACCCCGGCGACCGGCTAAAGCCGGCACGCCGCGGCGACGACGGCTCCGGCCTGTCCGGCGCGCTCGGCAACGAGCAACGGGGTGGGCTGCAACGGCCGCAGCCGTCACACCCCACCCCGCGGGCGTTGCTCTAGATCCGCGTTACTTCTTCAGCCAGAGCGCGACCTTGCCGGGGTTCGCCTTGACCCACGTCTCGGCTGCCTTGTCCGGCTTCATCTTCTTGCCGGAGATCAGGTTCGCGACGGTGTTCTGGTCCTTCGACGTCCACGTGAACTTGCGGATCACGGAGACAGCCGGCGAGCCGCTCTTCGCGAACTTGCTGCTGATCACCTTGTCGAGCCGATAGGACGGGTAGGCGCACGCGTACTTCTTCGGATCGCCACCCTTCTTCTCGTCGTCCTGGCAGCCCTTGAAGCGCGGCGGCAGCTTCACCTGCACGAGGTCGTACTGCGCGTTCAGGTACTGCGGGTCGTACCAGTAGAAGAGCACCGGCTTCTTCTGCTTGTAGAGCTGGCTCCAGCGCGCCACCTGGGCCGGCTCCGCGCCCGCGACGACGTGCTTGAGGTTGAGGCCGAGGCCTGCGATGAGGGCCTTGTCCTTCTGGACGTACGACGGATCGCCGCCGAGGAACATGCCCTGCGAGCCCGACTCAGGCGACTTGAAGACGCTCTCCTTGCCCTTGATCCCCTTCCACGTCGCGAACTGCGGGTACTGCTTGAGCAGGTAGCGCGGGATGTACCAGCCGATCACGCCGGTGATCCCGTTGCCGCCGAGATTCACGAGCTTGCCGGACTTCGTGTACTGCGGGAATCCGGCCAGGTTCTGCCAGTCCTCGAGCACTGCGTCGATCTTGCCGTCGGCCATCGCCTGGAAGTTCGGCTGGCCCTCGGTGATGTCCGTCACCTTGACCTTGCAGCCGAGCCTCTTCTCGAGCACGTACTTGACGACGTAGACGTTCGACGTCGAGCCCGCCCACGCGTTCTCGTTCAGCGTGATGTTGCCGCAGGCCGTGGCCCGGGAGCTCGACGACGATGACGCGACCGCGCTGGCGACGACGGCGAGCGCAACGAGTGCGATCACGCCGAGCCCCACCAACCGGGTGCGCCTCGAACCGAGACGATCCTTCATGTGACCCTCCTTGAGTGGTTCATGGTTGTGCAATCGAGTTCCGGGTTCATCCGATGCTGTCCTTTCGAACGCGCCGCGTGCCCTGCGTCACGCGGTCGAGCGTGATCCCGAGCGCAAGGATTGCAAGCGATGCAATCACACCCTGGCCGAACTGGCCACGGACAAGTCCCTGAGCGACCTCGTAGCCGAGCCCGCCCGAGCCGACGAGGCCGCCGATCACGACGACGGCGAGCACCATCACGATGCCCTGGTTGACGCCGAGCATGATCGCGTCGCCCGCGAGTGGGATCTTCACCTTGGTCAGGATCTGCCTCCGGGTCGCGCCGAATGCTCCCGCGGCCTCGACCGCCTCGGGAGCGACATCCCGCACGCCGCGCTCGACGAGCCGCACGACGACGGGGAAGGCATAGAGAACACCGGCGATGATTCCTGGGACGATCGAAACGGGCATCAGATAGATGAACGGGATGATGTAGACGAGCTGCGGCAGCGTTTGGAGCACGTCGTTGATCGGCCGCAAGATCTTGGAGACCTTCGTGCTCTCCGCGGCCGCGACGCCGAGCGCGACACCGATCACGACCGCGAGCACGGTCGCGACGAGCACCTGCGAGAGCGTGTCCATCGCGAGCGCCCACACGCCCATGACGCCGATCCAGCGCCAGCATCAGGAAGGTCGTCACCGCGGGGCGCAGGCCGCTGATCAGGAATGCGATCAGCGTCAGGCCGCCGATGGTGATGAACCACGGCGTCCCGATCAGGAAGCTCTGCAGCGGCAGCAGCGCCTTCGTGAGCAGCCAGTTCCCGACCGGCTCCGTGATGTGGAAGACCCACGAATCGGGGTTCTGGACGTAGTCGAGCACGCTCTGGATCTGGGTCAGGAGCCATGCCTGCAGGTTCGCCGTCCTGCCACCGGGCGTCTCGTCGGGATAGATCGACGAGATGCCGAAGAACTTCGACGCGGCCACGACCACGGCTCCGGCGCCGATGCAGCCGAGCGTGAAGAGCCGCAGCTTCCTCCGGCCCGCATCGTCCAGGTGGCGCTTCGCGGGATCGGTGCGCGCTGCAATCGCTTCCGTCGAGCGGTCGAGCGCCATCGCCATGATCACGATCGCGATGCCGCCGAGGATCGCAAGCGCCGGGTTCGTGTAGATGCCGCTCGTGACGACGGCGCCGAGCCCTCCACCACCGATCAGGCCCGCGATGACGACCATCGAGAGCGCGAAGAGGATCGTCTGGTTGACGCCGAGCAGCAGCATGCGGCGTGCCAGCGGGAGCTGCACCTTCGAGAGCATCTGACGCCGCGTCGCCCCCATCGAGGCGGCGGCCTCGACGGTGTTCGTCGCAACGCCGCGGATGCCGAGCGCGGTGATCCGGATCGCCGGCGGGATCGCGTACACCATGGTCGACACCACGGCTGCTGCAGGCCCGATCGAGAAGAGGATCACGACCGGCATCAGGTAGGCAAAGGCCGGGATGATCTGCATCGCGTCGAGCACGGGTGAGATCGCAGCCTGGAACCGGTCCGAGCGGCCCGCCACGATCCCGATCGGGATGCCGACGAGAAGCGAGAGGCCGACGGCCGCGAGCATCAGCGCCAGCGTCTCCATGCTGGCCTCCCAGAGACCGAGCGCGGCGAAGGATGCGAACGCTCCCGCGACGATCACGGCAGCACGGACACCGCCGAACCGGAGCACGGCAAGGGTGCCGACCGCCGCTGCCCCGAGCCAGCTCAGCCAGAGGATCGCGCTCGTGAACCAGCCAACGAGGTTGTCGACGAAGGTGGCGAAGCCGTCGAAGACCTTGAAGAACGGGCTCTGCGGCTCGGCCGACCGCTCGTCGAGGAGCCAGGACTGGAAGCCGTCGAGCTTGGCGGAGAGACCGTTCCAGACGAGGTCGTTCGGCCACGGGTAGTCGCTCTTGAACGCGCGGTAGAGGAGCACCATCGCGCCGATGACGACCGAGACCTGCACGATCCGGCCGCGGTACCACGGGCGATGCGAGACGCCCGGCGCGACGGTGACGAGATCCGTCGCGATGTCGGTGGCAAGCTCGGCCGGCAGAGGGCTCAGGCTCCTTCGCCGGCGATCGCCTTCAGCACCGCGACCCGGTCGACGACGCCGACGATCTCGCCGTTGCTCACCGCGACGACGGGCTTCTCGGTACCTGCCAACACCGGCACCGCGTCGCGAACGGTGGTCGTCACTTCGACCCGCGGCCCGTCGAGCGGCTCGCCCGGCTCGGGGCTGCGCATGATCCAGCGCAACGTCAGCACGTGGCTGCGCGGCACGTCGCGCACGAAGTTCTCGACGTACCCATCGGCGGGCGACCCGACGAGCTCCTCGCCGGTGCCGAGCTGGACGATCTCGCCGTCGCGCATGATCGCGATCCGGTCGCCGAGCCGAAGCGCCTCGGGAAGGTCGTGGGTGATGAAGACCATCGTCTTGCCGGTTTCCTTCTGAAGCCGCATCACCTCGTCCTGCATGTCGCGGCGGATGAGTGGATCGAGCGCGCTGAACGGCTCGTCGTAGAGCATCACGGCGGGGTTGCCGACGAAGGCGCGCGCGACGCCGACGCGCTGCTGCATGCCGCCGGAGAGCTGGTCGGGGAACGAGTTCTCCACGTCCTCGAGCCCGACGACACTGAGGATCTCGCGGGACTTGGCGAGACGCTCCGCCTTGGGAACGCCCTGGATCTCGAGGCCGAATGCGACGTTGTCGATCACGCGGCGGTGCGCGAGCAGACCGAAGTGCTGGAACACCATCGAGACGGAGTTCCGGCGCAGCTGCCGCAGCTGCTGATTGTTGGCCGCCATCACGTCCTGCCCCGCGATCGAGATCGCTCCTGCCGTCGGCTCGATCAGGCGAATCAGCGTGCGCACGAGCGTCGACTTGCCCGAGCCCGAGAGCCCCATCACGACGAACACCTCGCCCGGCCAGACCTCGAGCGAGACATCGCGGACTGCCGCGACGCAGCCGGTCTTGGCGCGGAGCTCCGACCGCGGCAGCTGCGCATCCGGCGTCCCGATCACCTGATCCGCCTTCGGGACCGAAGATCTTCCAGACGCCCTTCGCCCGGATCACGGGCTCGAGCCCGGCGCCGTTCGAGACGGGCGCCGGCGAGACGGCGGTGGGTTCGGGCTGGGCTCGAGTGCTCATGCGCGGGCCATGCGGCCTCGCGATCATCGTCCCCCTGACGCTCACGTGCAAGCCCGAAGCAGACGCGCGCCGCTCCGTCCGCGCGCTCGACCGTGCAGAATCGAGCGATGGCCGATCTCATTCTCGACCCCGACGGGACCGCGCGCTGCTGGTGGTGCGGAGAGGATCCGCTCTACCGCTCCTACCACGACGACGAGTGGGGGCGCGAGAAGCGCGGCGACGATGCGCTGTTCGAGCTGCTCTCGCTCGAGGGCTTCCAGGCCGGGCTCTCGTGGCTGACGATCCTGCGCAAGCGGGAGAGCTTTCGACAGGCGTTCGCGGGATTCTCGATCGAGCGGGTCGCCGACTTCGACGAGCGGGACATCGAGCGGCTGCTCGGCGACGCCGGGATCATCCGCCATCGCGGCAAGATCGAGGCGACGATCGGGAACGCGGTCGCGGCGCTCGAGTTGCCCGAGGGGCTGTCGGAGTTCGTCTGGTCGTTCGCTCCTCCCCGCCGCTCGGTGCGGCCCGTCGGGTCGCGGCGAGCTGCCGCCGACGACGCCCGAGTCGACCGCGCTCTCGAAGGAGCTCAAGCGGCGCGGCTTCCGGTTCGTCGGGCCGACCACGGTGTACGCGTTCATGCAGTCGGCGGGCTTCGTCGACGACCACCTCGTCGGGTGCCACGTCGCCGAGTCGGTGGGATGAGCGGCGGCAACTCGTTGGAGCCGGAGGTGACGGCGGGACTCGCCGGTGCCGCGTCCGCGCTCGTCTCCGACGTGCTCGACCGGATGGGACGACGCGACCAGGTCCTCGACCCGGCGATCCGCCCGCTCTGGCCCGAGGCGCGCTTCGTCGGGGTCGCCGTGCCGGTGGTGATCGTCGCCGATTCCTCGGAGCCTGAGCTGCCGTATGACGGTGAGTTGACGGCGCTCGACGGCCTGCAGCCGGGTGACGTGCCTCTGTTCGTGGTCGAGCCTGGGGTTCGCGCGGCCTCGTGGGGCGAGCTCTTCTCGTGCGCCGCGATCGGGCGTGGGGCGCGGGCGTCGTCGTCGACGGGTTCGTGCGCGATGCGGCTCAGATCAAGGCGCTCGACTTCCCGACATTCGCCCGCGGCTTGTCGCCGCTCGACACGTTCGGCCGCGCGATCGTGACGGGCATCGGCGTCGAGGCCGTCGTCGGCGGCGTGGAAGTGGCGCCCGGCGACCTCATCGTGGGCGACGTCGACGGCATCGTGGCGATCCCGCGCGCCCTGGCGGCCGATGTCGCTGAGGCGGTCGCGACGAAGCACCGCCTGGAAGGGAATGCACGCGATGACCTGCTCGCCGGCCTCGGCATCCGCGAGGTGTGGGAGAAGTACGGCGTGCTTTGAGGGGCGCGCGCATCTTGCGCGGCTCGGCGTCCTGTTCCGCGATCGGTGCACATTCGGCACGAAGGCGTGACACTCCCGTCACACGTGTCGCCACTACGTTGTCTCTTATGAAGACAACGATCACCACCCCATGGGGAAAGGCGGCAGCGGTTGAGCAGGTCAACGTCGCCCAGCGTGCCGGGGAGCGACGGTTCGCGACCGTGGTCGAGTTGCTCGAGACGGCGGACGGTGAGCGGCTCGTCCGCTTCGCCTACACGACAGGGGGAAGCGTCCGGCGGGGGCCGGTCACGCTACGGGCGAAGGATCTCGAGCGGATGCAGAAGCTGCTCGAGCGCACACCCGAGTTGCGAGAGGCGCTCGGCCGATGAGCGGCAGGAGCCTCTCGGCGTACGCTCTCGGTGATGCATCTGTTCGATGCCACCATGCACGAGCCCAGGTCGACGACGCCCTGGGATGCAGCCCGCGTCGAGGAGGTCGCCGATCGCATTGCCTCTGACACCGCAGCGGCACGGGATCGGGACGGCTCCTGGCCGCGACACCCGCTCGACGGACCGGCAAACGAGCGCGACGACTCGTTCTGGACGGGAGCAGCAGGAATCCTCTGGGCACTCTCACGCCTGGGTCACGGCGTCGGCGAAGGCGGGCTTCTCGCGGGCTTCCGGTCGCAGCCCGGCGCAGGCGGGCCGCCCGGCCTGATGCAGGGCGAGGTCGGCGTGCTGCTCGTCTCGTGGAAGCTCGAGCCGACGCCCGAGAAGGAGCAGCGCCTGCACGAGCTCGTCTCGGCGAATGCCGGCAACCCGTCGCACGAGCTGTTCAACGGCTCGCCGGGGACGATGCTGGCCGCGTTGCACCTCTTCGAGCAGACGGGTGACGAGCGCTGGCGCGAGCTCTGGCTCACCTGCGCCGACACGCTGCTGGAGCAGTTCCGCACCGACCCGGAGTACGGCTGCCGCATCTGGATCCAGTACCGCCGCGGGCGACTGATCCGGAGCATCGGCGCCGGGCACGGTTTCGCCTCGAACATCCACTCGCTGCTTCGCGGGGCCGCTCTGCTCGGCGACGAGCGGCTCGCGGACCTACAGGCGGACGCCCTGCGGACTGCACGCGACGCTCGCGCTCCGTGAGGGACGCCTCGCGAACTGGCCCACGGCCGCCGATCCGTTCTGGGCGGCGGACTTCCCGATCCGCGTCCAGTGGTGTCACGGCGCCCCGGGCCTCGTCACGAGCCTCGCGGCCCTTCCGGGTGGCGACGGGGCGGACGAGCTTCTGGCCGCCGCGGGCGAGCTCGTCTGGGAGGCAGGCCCGCTCCGCAAGGGTGTCGGGCTCTGTCACGGCACAGTCGGGAACGGCTGCGCGTTCCTCGCTCTTCACGCCCGCACGGGCGACGAGCGCTGGCTCGATCGGGCGCGAGCGTTCGCGATGCATGCGCTCGAGCAGGTCGAGCGCGCCGAGCAGCCACGCCACTCGCTCTGGACCGGCGACATCGGAGTGGCGCTCTATCTGCGGGCGTGCCTCGACGGCTGGGACGGCATGCCGGTGCTCGACGTTCTCTAGGCGGGCGCTCCGGACTCGGACACCACTCCGCGTTCGCATAGGCTGGGCGGCATGAGAAGGCGCGCGACGTGATCCGGGTGTGCGTCGCCGGCGTCACCGGCTGGACCGGCAGCGCCGTCGCCGCCGCGATCGAGGCGTCCGACGATCTCGAGCTCGTCGCCGGCGTCTCGCGCTCCGATCCAGGCGCGTTCTCGTCGGTCGCCGAGGCGCTCGACGCGGTGGGGGCGGACGTGCTCGTCGACTACACGCACGCCGCCGTCGTCAGGCAGAACGTCGTCGCGGCGATCGAGCGCGGGGTTGCGGTAGTCGTCGGTTCGAGCGGGATGTCGGCGGCCGACTACGAGGAGATCGATGCGGCGGCGCGGGAGAAGAATGTTGGTGTCATCGCAGCAGGCAACTTCTCCGTCACGGCAGCGCTCCTCCTCCGGTTCTCCGCCGAGGCGGCGCGCCACCTCGAGATGTGGGAGGTGATCGACTACGCGAGCGCCACGAAGCAGGATGCGCCGAGCGGCACGTCGCGCGAGGTCGCAGAGCGGCTCGATGCCGTCCGTGCGCCGAAGGTCCGCGTTCCCCTCGACGAGGTCCACGGCGCCCGCGAGGCACGCGGCGCAACGATCGCCGGCACGCAGGTCCACTCGGTGAGGCTGCCGAGCTTCACGGTTTCCACCGAGACGGTCTTCGCCGCCGAAGGTGAGCGGCTGTCGATCCGGCACGACGCGGGAGAGAGCGCGGCGCCGTACGTCGCCGGCACGCTCCTCGCAGTCCGGGCCGTCGGTGGACGGACAGGCCTGACCCGTGGGCTCGATCAGCTGCTCGGCTGAGCCTCCCGCCCCTGAACCTCAGGGCGCGGGCGTCAGACCGTGGCGGAGCATCACGGCGACGATCTGCTGGGGATCGGGCGGTCCGCCTGCTGCGGCTTCGACGACGGCTGCGAGCTCGTGGAAGTAGTCCGGACCGAGCAGGGCAGGAGTGACGATCGCGAGCATCGTCGCGTCCTCGTCACCGTTGTTGTCGAACCGGTGCACGGCGCCTCGAGGGATCACAATCGCATCGCCGGGACCGACGTCGACGGCCTCACCCTCGATCGTCCATGACGTGACACCGCGGAGCCCGTAGATCGTCTCCTCGTAGGCGTCGTGGCTGTGGGCGATGGGAAGCCTGGCGCTCGCCGGCACATCGAACTCGAACACGGCGACCGTTCCTCCGGAGGCGGCACCATCGACCAGGAATCGAATCGCGAGCGGGCCCAACCGGATCTCTTCGGGCGTCATGGTCGACATCATCTCTCCAATCCTCGGCGTCTGGTAAAGTCGCTTTACCTTATATGACACCGACCAGACTCGTCAAGTGCCTTTACGAACCGCCCAGGCACCTCGCCCTATGGCCCGCCGCTGATCGGCGCCCTGCTCCGGATGTCGGTCGAGACCGTCCGTGAACGAATGCTCGAGCGCCTGCACGAGCGTGGCTTCGACGATCTCGCTCCGGCGCACCTGATCGTGATGCAGTACCCCGGCCCGCAGGGCCTCCGCCCCTCCGATCTGGCGGCGCAGCTGCGGATGAGCAAGCAAGCCCTCAACTACCTGCTCGGCGAGCTCGAGCGACTCGGGTACGTCGAGCGCCTCCCCGACCCGGACGATCTGCGGTCGAGGCGCATCTCCGTCACGAAGCGTGGTGACGCGATTGCTGCCGTGATCCGTGAAGCTGTAGGCGAGATCGAGGCCGAGTGGACGGAGAAGCTCGGCGCCGGGCGGTTCGAGGAGCTCCGGTCGCTCCTCGTCGAGCTCAACGGGCTCGAATAGCCTCCCCGACATGCGACGAATCCTGGTCACGGGGATGTCGGGCACGGGCAAGTCGACCGCACTTGCAGAGCTGGCGCAACGCGGCTTTCGGGTTGTCGATACGGACGACCCGCCGTGGAGCGAGTGGTCGGAGTCGGACGGCGGCTATGTGTGGCGCGAGAATCCCATGACTGATCTTCTGGCCGGCGACGACGGCCCGACGCTTTACGTCTCCGGCACTGTCTCGAACCAGGGACGCTTCTATCCGCGGTTCGACGCAGTGGTGCTCCTGAGCGCGACGGCTGAGGTGCTCCTCGAGCGGATCGAATCGCGGACGACGAACGACTATGGCAAGGCTCCGGAGGAGCGAGCGCTCATCCTGGAGCACATCGCAGAGGTCGAGCCGCTGCTCCGTGCCGGGTGCACGCATGAGATCGACGCCGCGCAGCCGCTCGGCGATGTCGTCGAGCAGCTGGTCGCGATCGGCTCGGGCTAGGCGGTAGAGATCGCGCTGTAGTGCTCGACCGTCGGGAATGGGTCGTAGAAGTGATGGAGGAGGCGCTTCCACTCCTCGTAGCCCGCCGATCCGCGGAACCCATCCGTGTGATCCTCGAGCGTGTCCCACTCGACGAGCAGCAGATAGCGGTTCGGGGTCTCGATGCAGCGCAGCAGGCGCAGCGACACGAACCCCGGGCTCGCCGCGATGATCGCCTTTGCGGTCGCGAACGCGGCTTCGAATTCCGCCTCTCGACCGGGGATGACGTCGAGGAGCGGCCTGCTCGGTGATCACGACGCGCATCATCGCCTAAGCGGCACGGACGACAGGTCGCAGGACAGAAAGCGGCGGCGCCGAGCCGGTCATAGACGGACCACGCCTCGTCAGCCACAGCCGCAGATCCTAGTGCGCGGGTCTCGAAAACGGACCGGCGATCGGAACGCGAGCCAAGTTACACCCGCGGTTACACCCATGGAGGAATGGTTACCGCGGACGAGGGCTACTAGCCTCGGACGCCATGATCACCATGACGATCCAGAGGGGAACGGGCCTCACGCCCAGGCAGCGCGAAGTGGTTGCGCTGATCGCGGCGGGGTGCTCGAACGACGAGGTCGGAGAGCGGCTCGGCATCTCGCCCCGCACAGCGAAGGCGCATTCGGACACGTTGCGCTCGAAGCTGGGTGTGAGCAGGCGCCGGCAGATCCCGGTCGCGTTCAGGGTTCTGACAGGCGAGGACCCGCTTTCGGCAAGCCTCGGTGCGCTGCATCGGCCACCGGGGGTCTGACGGCAAGGGCGCCCGCTGCATCTCCCCGGCTCCGGCGGGCGCCCACTTTCTCAAATGGACAGTACTGCTGTATTCTCACCCGTCAACGATATGGCGGGTTTCCCGAAGCCGCGACTGCGGCGACGACGCATCCTCGAGCGGCCGAGGTTGATCCGGGCGCTCGACCGATCGCGCGCGCAGGTGCGCTTGCTGGTGGCAGGTGCGGGCTACGGAAAGACAACGCTGGCCGAGCAATGGGCGGCCCAGAAGCCGCGGGTCGCCTGGGTGCGAGCGAAGCGCTCGTCGGCAGACGTTGCCGTGCTGGCGCGTCAGGTTGCTGCTGCGGCCGCCGAGATCCTGCCGGGAAGCGACCACCGGCTCTCCGAGCGCCTCAATGCGACGCCAGGATCCATCCGACGAGCTCGACGTGCTCGTCGACCTCATGTCACAGGACATGGCGGGCTGGCCGGAGGACGCCTGGATCATCATCGACGACTACCACCTCCTCAAGGAATCGGCGACCGCGGAGGCGTTCGTCGAGGGGATCGTGCAGCAGTCACCGGTGCAGGTCCTGATCGCCACGCGTGATCGGCCGACCTGGGTATCGACCCGGGCCGTTCTCTACGGCGAGGTGCTCGAGGTCGGACAGAGCCTCCTGGCGATGAGCGAGGACGAAGTCGAGGAGATGCTCGCTGGTGTCCACGATGGGATCAGCTCCGGCCTCCTTGCCCTCGCGGGCGGCTGGCCGGCCGTGATCGGCCTCGCCAGCCTGACGACGACCGAGACCCCGTTGCCGGCCGACGGCCTCGAGCTCCCCGAGCAGCTCTACGAGTTCTTCGCCGACGAGGTCTACCGAGCGCTCGAGCCGGAAAGCCGAATCGGGCTCGGTCTTCTCGCGACCGCCCCGAGCCTCGATCGGGAGCTCGCCGCCGAACTCCTCGGCGCCGACCGGGCCGAGCGCGTCTGCGCGGAGGCGCTGACCGTGGGTGTTCTCGAAGAGCGCGAAGGCCGGCTCGAATTCCACCCGCTGGCCTCCGCATTCCTAGAGGAACAAGCGCGCAGGGAGACGACAGGAGATATCGCAACGATCGTCGAGAGATGCCTGATGGCGTATCGGCGGCGGCTCGAGTGGGATGCGGCCTTTGAGCTTGTTGACAGATACGGAGCGGCTGGTGATCTCGAGACGCTCTTCGCGGACGCACTAGACCAGCTCCTGAATACCGGCGAGACTGGCGACCGTCGAGACGTGGATCGGCCGATCCGAGGCACAGACACCTATCCTCATCGACCATTGAAGTAGCGAAGGCCGAACTCGCTCTTCGCGAGGGCAAGCACCTGAGCGCGCAGACGTTCGCGCAAACGGCCTTGACACTTGCCGGCAAGGACGGCCCAGAGGCGTGGCGCGCCGCAATGGTCGCCGGTCGCGCGGCACATACGGGCTCGCGCGAAGAGTCAGCTCTTGAGTTCTATCGCCTCGCAGAACGATCTGCGCCGTCCGCGAGAGATAAGCGCGATGCGCTGTGGGGACAGCTGATGGCAGCGTCAGCCCTTGAGATGGACGATGCCCAACACATCCTGGATCTGCTCGAGACGACTGCCGATCATTCAGATCGGTACGAGATCGTCAGGATGGCCGACAAGAAGCTTGGCACCGGGACGCGGTCAGGCTCCGTAGGGAACCTGGCGAGTGCCCGACGTGTTGTCGAACTCGTGGACCAGGTTCATGACCCGTTCGCGAGATGTTCGTTTCGGTGCAACTACGGCTACGCCCTCGACTTGGGTTCGTTCTACGACGACGCTCACGAACAAGCGTTGCTGTGTACTGACGGACGCTGCCGACTTCCGCGTTGATCCGGCGCTTCCCTACGCGCACTACGTACTTGCGATCGCCCTCGCAGGACTCGGTCGGTATTCAGACGCTCATCGCGAATTGGACAACGCTGTTCGCGAGTCCCGGCGATGCAGCGACGACTACGGCCTGCAAAACGCCTTCGCCGGGCGGATGCGAATCCTCGTCCAGGAGGGACGGGCCGCTGAGGCATGCGCGATCGAACCTCCCGATCTGTCGAGTTCCCTGCGATCGATGCGAGGAGAGGTTCTCGCGTCGCGCGCACTGGCGCTCGTAACGCTAGGACGCCTCGCTGAGGCGAAGGCACTGGCCGGTAATGCAGCCGGTGCCACGACATCAGTGGAGACGCGCGTACTTGTTGCCGCGATCGAGGCGATCTGCGCAATGCGCGAGCGGACAAAAGACTGGAAGAAGACCGTTGAACGCTTGGTTGACACGACGTTCGATGCGTGCGGGGTCGACCTCCTTGTTACGGCGTATCGCGGCAACGCCGACCTTCTTGATGCGCTCCTCCACTCGGCAGTGACCAGGGAGCGGACGATCTACATGCTTGCGCGGGCAGGCGACCAAGATCTGGTCGAGGCAGCTGGCTTCGAGACGACAACGATCGAAGATCCAGTCTCTCGTCTCTCGCCGCGCGAGCGAGAGGTCTACGAGCTGATGTGCGACGGACTCTCGAACGGCGAGATTGGGACGAGGCTTTTCATCACCGAGGGAACGGTGAAGGTTCACGTCCAACATGTGTTCGACAAGCTTGGTATCCGGTCGAGAACCGCGTTGGCGCTCAGCGCCGCACGCGATCGTCGACGACACGCCATTTAGACCGGAGTCAGGCAGCGCCGAGGATACGCTTTTCCGGCGTCCCCGGATCCGGAGCGGCGACGAGTTCCGGGTCGAAAACAGACATCGACATCTTCGGCGTAGTTGGGCTCGAAGTCGGCTCGTCTGGCCATCTTGTACTCCTCGGTCGAGCTAGCCAGAATCGCCTCGAACGCGGCCACCGCTGTGGTGTCGAACTGACTCTCAACTGCCTGTGCGAGCCGGAGTCGCGCGACCCGACTCGGCATCGCGTCTCGATACGCGCGGTTTGAGGTCATCGCGTTGTACGCGTCCGCGACTGCGATGATTTTGGAGAGCAGCGGAATATCGTCTCCTGCGAGCTTGTCCGGGTAGCCCTCTCCGTCGATCCTCTCGTGGTGATGACGAACAACGACCGCGACATCAGCGTAGAGGTCGACCTTCCGCAAGATGCCTTCCCCGATCGCGGGATGCTCTTGCATGAGCCTGCGTTCCTCGAGGGTCAAGGGTCCGTCCTTCAGCAGCAGACTTGCAGGCAGACCGATCTTGCCGATGTCGTGGACTAGACCACACAGGTACGTCCGCTCCTGCACGTCGGGAGAGAGTCCCATCCGCTCAGCAATGTCTCTGCGAATAGATGGCGACTGCCTTGGAGTGTCCCGCTGTGTACTGATCGCTCTTCTCGAGCGTCGCGACCAGGGCCTCCGCGAACGACATGTTCGCTCGTTTCAGATCCTCGGCGAGCTGTCGTTGATGCTGGTACATCCCGAATAGCCGCTGCGCTGCGAGCGCCGGAATGAAGAAGAGCGGAGCCGTCCAGGGCGAAACCTCCGTGTAAGCCAGCGCCAGGACCGCGACCGTTGGCGCGTAGAGCGGCACGGATGTGAGGAGAAGCGGTGTCAGCGTTCGCAACAGTCCCCGAATGCTGCGACCTCGGATCCGGGCGGTGAACGGCTGCGAACAACATGTCAAGCCCCTCGGCGACGAACGCGGCGCCGAGGGTTGCGATCATCAGGCCGCCGAGGGCAGATGACGTGAACCCAAGGAGTCCTTGCGCGATCAGCCCTGCTGCCGCTCCCGTGATGAATCGAGAACTCGCGTAGCTCGCCAGCTTCAGCCGCGGCGCGCGATCAGGAGTCAGACCGAGAAAACAACTCGGGATCACCCAACATTGATGAGGCATTGACGATGCCGGCCGCCAAGTGGCCCAAAGAGAACGGCGGCAAACAATGTCGGCAGAAGCGCGATCGACATCTCGTGTCGTTCGCGTGATCCAGACGCCGCTTCGCTCGGCCACCGCGTTGACGACGATGAGGGCAAGAATCGTCCAGGGATCGCCCGCCGAGTGTGTACCCAGCGAGCGAGCAGGCCGACGCAGAGGGCAATGGCCGAAACACTGAGTCCCAGGGCGTAAAGCTGAGTTTGTCGTTGGATTGCGCTTATCACTTGCCTATCCCTCTAAAGGGGTATACGATCCGCCGTGCCGTTAGTCCCCAATGCTAGGAGCAATGATGCGTAAGTACTTTCGCCGTGTCGCAGCTCATGCCCTCATGAGCGGCGCGAAGGACTGGTAGCCGTCAGATCCTGAGTTCAACCTCTCTGGCAAGCATCCCTCTTTCGGGGGGTCTGGCCAGAGTCGACGAACTGCCAGGATCCGACGGTCGACCCTAATGAATACGTGCGCTACGCGATGAGCCCACGCCGATAGCCAACAGCTACGGCGTGGGCTCTGCTACGCGCTTGAAGCTTCGCGAGCAGATGCCGCACGTGAGACTTCACCGTCTCCTCTGACAGAAACAACCGCTGGCCGATCTCGCGGTTCACGAGGCCGTCTGCAACGAGCTGCAGTACCTCGATCTCACGCGCTGTCGGCTCCTGCGCCAGTTCCCGGAGGACCGGGGGATTGAAAGGGATCACAGCACCCGAACGGCTCGTGCTGCGCCGGGCCGCCGCGGCTTCGAAACGACGGCTGTGATCCCGGTACCGGCTGAGAATTTCCTTGCGCTCTGCTGCATCCATGGCAATTCGTATCGGCGCTCCCCGGCCCGGCTTTAGCCTGAACAGGCCGATTTGGGCCACAATCACTCACCGTGAGGGAGGAAAACGGCCCATGATGGGCACAAAACGAGCGGGCAGCCGTCTGAACGGGCCGAGGCCCGTCCAGACAGCATGACCGAGATGGTGTTCTAGGCGGCGAGCGACGCGAGCTCGCGAAGCGCCGCGAGACGCGAGAGCGCCTGGCCTTCGAGCTGACGCACGCGCTCACGGGTCAGATCGAGCTCGTGACCGATCGCCTCGAGCGTCCACGGCTCACCCTCGAAGCCGAACCGCAGCTCCAGGATCCGCCGCTCCCGCTCCGGCAGAGCGTCGAGCGCACGCCGCACACCCTGGCGTCGCAGCGACTCCTCGGCCTCCTCGAACGGATCGGCAGCCTCGCGATCGGCGAACAGGTCTCCCAGCTCGCCCTCGTCGTCGGCACCGACCGTCTGGTTCAGCGACACGGACGCATGAGCGGCGCCGAGCGCCTCGTCCACATGCTGGATCGGCAGGCCCGTCGCCTCGGCGAGCTCCTGCTTCGTCGCCTCGCGACCGAGCTCGACCTCGAGCCGGCGGGCCGCCCGCGACAGCTTCTGCTGGCGCTCGACGACGTGCACCGGTACGCGAATCGTGCGGGCGTGGTTCGCCACGGCGCGCTGCACCGACTGGCGAATCCACCAGGTCGCATACGTGGAGAACTTGAATCCCCGGCGCCAGTCGAACTTCTCGACTGCGCGGTTGAGCCCCAGCGTGCCCTCCTGGATCAGGTCGAGGAACGGCACTCCAAGCCCGCGATAGCCCTTGGCGATCGACACGACGAGCCGCAGGTTCGACTCGATCATGCGCCGCTTGGCGACCGGATCACCGCGCTCGATCCGCTTCGCGAGCGTGACCTCGTCGGCAGCGGTCAAGAGCTTGTGTCGGCCTACATCTGCGAGGAAGAGCTGCAGCGAGTCAGCCGCGCCCGACAGCGACTCCGCCGCCCAGACGGCTGCTTCTGCCTCTTCCTTCTTCCGCTCGGCGTCGGCCAGCTGCTTCTTCGCATCGGCGTCGGCCTGCGGCTGCCCCACCTCGAGACCGATGGTCTCGAGCTCGCGCGTAATCTGCTCGGCTTCCTCGTCGTTCAGCTCGTGCTCGAGCACAAACGCCTCGAGCTCGACCGGTTCCACCCAGCCGCGCTCCTCCGAGCGCTCGATCAGACCCTTGATCTGATCGGATTCGAACAGTTCTGTCAGCTGGTTCTGCGTCAAGAGGTGTGTCAGTCCTTTCGGCGTACCCCGGTGTGCACAATCTCCATTGACTCTATGTGGGTTTGCCCTGTTTTTCCAGGACGGGAACCCCGGTACAGCTGTCACAAGCTCACAACGCGGCCGCTGCGACCGTTATTCCGTCGGCCCCGACGAGCGTGAAGAACATCCCCCGACCGACGCGATCCGAAGGCCAGGACACCTGACGATAATGGATTCGCCGGAGGTCTGCGTCAGCGCTTGCCGGCGACGCGCTTGGTCTTCTTGGGCGCAGGGCCCTTTGCGCGCCGTTCGGCGAGCAGTTCGAGCGCCCGGTCCATCGTCAAGCCCTCGGGATCGTCGCCGCGGCGGAGGCTCGCGTTCGTCTCGCCGTCCGTGACGTACGGGCCGAAGCGGCCTTCCTTGACGACGATCGGCTTGCCGGTGCCGGGATCGGGGCCGAGGTCCTTCAGGGGCGGCTTCGCCTGGCCACGGCCGCGACGCTCCTTCGGCTGCGCGAGCAGCGCGAGCGCCTCCTCCGTCGTGACCGTGAAGAGCTGCTCCTCGTCGCCGAGCGAGCGCGTCTCCTTGCCCTGCTTGATGTAGGGGCCGTAGCGGCCGTTCGCCACCTGGATCTCCTCGCCGCCCTCGACCGGGCAGCGTGCGCGGCAGCGAGAGCAGGCGCAGCGCGTCCTCGAGAGTGATCGTGTCGAGCGACATCGTCTTGAACAACGATCCCGTGCGCGGCTTCTCGGTCGACCCCTCCTCGAGCACCTCGCTCACGTAGGGCCCGTAGCGGCCGTCACGGGCGACGACCTGCCGGCCGGTCTCGGGGTCGAGCCCGAGCTCGCGGTCGCCGGACGGCTTCGCCAGCAGCTCCTCCGCCTTCGCCACGGTGAGCTCGTCGGGCGCCATGTCGTCGGGCACGCTCGCACGCTCATCCCCGCGCTGAAGGTACGGACCGTACTTGCCGACGCGGAGCACGATGTCGTCGGAGCCGGGGATCTCGATCGAGTTCACGTCGCGCGCGTCGATCTCCTCGAGGTGATCGGTGACGAGCGCGTGCAGGCCCTCCTCCGCCGGCGTCGTGCCGTTGGCATCGGTGCCGCGGTAGAAGCGGCTGAGCCAGTCGACCCGGTTCTCCTTGCCCTCGGCGATGTCGTCGAGGTCGTTCTCGAGCAGGGCCGTGAACTCGTAGTCGACGAGGCGGGCGAAATGCTTCTCGAGCAGCTTCGTGACCGAGAACGCGAGGAACGTCGGCACGAGCGCAGTGCCCTTCTTGAAGACGTAGCCGCGGTCGAGGATCGTGCCCATGATCGACGCGTACGTCGACGGGCGGCCGATGCCCCGGTCCTCGAGCGCCTTCACGAGCGACGCCTCCGTGTAGCGAGCGGGCGGCGAGGTCGAGTGCCCGGTCGGCTCGAGCTCGGTCGCGTCGACGTGCTCGCCGACCGCAAGCTGTGGCAGCCGGCGCTCGTCGTCGCCGTTCTTCGCGTCGTCGTCCCGGCCTTCCTCGTACGCGGCCAGGAACCCGCGGAAGGTGATCACGGTGCCGGAGGCGCCGAACTCCGCATCACGGCCGTCGGAGGCGGTGGCGCCGAGGCGCAGCGTGGCGGTCTGGCCGCGCGCGTCCTCCATCTGCGAGGCAACGGTGCGCTTCCAGACGAGCTCGTACAGCGCAGCCTCGTCACGCGACAGCTCCCGCTCGACGTCGGCCGGCATGCGGAACGAGTCGCCCGCCGGGCGGATCGCCTCGTGCGCCTCCTGCGCGTTCTTGACCTTGCGCTCGTAACGGCGGGGTGCCGAGGGGACGTACTCAGCGCCGTAGAGCTTCGCCGCCTGCGTGCGCGCCGCGGTGAGCGCCGACTCGGACAGGGTCGTCGAGTCGGTGCGCATGTAGGTGATGTAACCGTTCTCGTAGAGCCTCTGAGCGACACGCATCGTCGTCTGCGACGAGAAGCGCAGCTTGCGGCTCGCCTCCTGCTGCAGGGTCGAGGTCATGAACGGCGGCGCCGGGCTCCGCTTGTACGGCTTCTCCTCCACCGAGCGGACAGCTGAACGGCACACCGTCGAGCGCGGCCGCGAGGGTGCGCGCCGCGTCCTCGTCGAGTGCGAGCAGATCTCCCTTGAGCTTGCCGTCGTCGCCGAAGTCGCGGCCCTGCGCGACGCGCTTGCCCTCGACCCCGACGAGCTTCGCCTCGAATGCGCCTGGATCGAAGGTGCCGACGATGTCCCAGTACGACGCTGCGACGAACTTCATCCGCTCGCGCTCGCGCTCGACCACGAGCCGCGTCGCGACCGATTGCACGCGCCCCGCGGAGAGGCGCGGCGCGACCTTCATCCAGAGGACGGGCGACACCTCGTAGCCGTAGAGCCGGTCGAGGATCCGCCGCGTCTCCTGCGCATCGACGAGGTCTGCGTCGATCTCACGGGTCTCGCCGAGGGCACGCTGGATCGCATCCTTCGTGATCTCGTGGAAGACCATTCTCTTGACGGGAACCTTGGGGTTCAGGACCTCGAGCAGGTGCCAGGCGATCGCCTCTCCCTCACGGTCTTCGTCCGTCGCGAGCAGGAGCTCGGTGGAGTTCTTCAGCTCGCGCTTGAGCTCGTCGACCTTCTTCTTCTTGTCGGGATCGACGACGTAGAGCGGCTGGAAGGCATCGTCGACGTTGACGCCGAGACGGGCCCACGGCTCCTTCTTCACCGCGGCCGGAATGTCGGCGGCGCGATTCGGAAGATCGCGGATGTGGCCGATCGACGATTCCACGACGTAGCCGTCGCCGAGGTACCCGGCAATGGTCTTTGCCTTGGCTGGGGACTCAACGATGACGAGACGACGTTCGGCCACGCAATGCCCTTTTCGGGTTGGAAGACAGGATCCTTCCCGGCCGTCGGCCGGGTGCGCGGGTCACCATAGCGAGGCTTCGCGACACCGCAAGTGTCCGGAACGGGCGATACTGGAACGGTCGATGTCCGAAAATCCTCGCCCGAGCTGGCCCTACCTTGCCATCGGCACGCTCAGTTATCCCGTGTTGCGCCTCGTCTTTCGCGAGCGCTGGCAGGGCCTCGAACGGCTTCCGGCAGCGGGCGGATACGTTCTCGCAGCCAACCACCTGTCGAACCTCGATCCCTGGCCGCTCGGGATGGCGCTCTTCCCGCGGCGCTACCTTCGGTTCATGGCGAAGTCCGAGCTGTTCTGGTTCCCGCTCGGGCCTTTCATCGCATCCTGTGGGGCGTTTCCGGTGCGGCGTGGCGAGCGCGATCAGGATGCGGTCGAGACCGCTGTCCGTCTCTGCCGTGAGGGGCACATCGTCGTCATGTTCCCCGAGGGCACGCGCCGTGAGAAGGGGCTCCGGAAGCGTCGCGAGGCACGCTGGCGCTCCGGTGCCGCACGGATCGCGCTCGAGGCAGGAGTGCCGCTCGTGCCCGCCGGTATAGCGGGCACTGCAGACCTCAGCCACCTCGCCAAGCTGAAGGTCGTCTTCGGCGACCCCATCGTGCTCGACGACCTCGGGGAGATGTCCGTCGACGACGCCGCTCACCTCGCCACCGACCGGCTCAGCGCGAAGATCACCGAGCTCGAGGAATCCCTGCGATGAAGCCACTGCTCGCGATCGACGGCGACTCGTTCGCACACCGCGCGTTCCACGCCCTGCCGAAGACGTTCAGGCGCGACGACGGCGGCCCGGCCAACACGCTGATCGGCTTCATGTCGATGCTGCTGCGCCTCTGGCAGGCCGAGCGTCCACGTGCCGTCGTCGTCGGCTGGGACACCCTCTTCGTCCCGACCTACCGCAACGGACTGCTCGAGACCTACCAGTCGGGACGCGAGTTCGATCCCGAGATCGTCGACCAGCTCGCGCTGCTGCCGGCGCTCGTCTCGGCGACGGGCATCGTCTGCGGCAAGCAAGAGGGCTTCGAGGCCGACGACTTTCTCGCCGCCGCGGTTGCCGGCGAGCGGGCGCGTGGAGGCACCACCCTCGTCGCGACCTCCGACCGCGACGCGTACCAGCTCGCAGCTCCCGACGTCACCATCCTCCAACCGGTGCGCGGCGTCAGCGAGCTGGCCCGGATCGGCCCGGACGAGGTGCGCGAGCGCTACGGCGTCGACCCGCAACAGGTCTGCGACTTCATTGCCCTGCGCGGCGATCCATCGGACAAGATCCCCGGTGCGCGCGGGATCGGCGAGAAGACCGCCGCAACGCTCCTGCAGACCTATCCGGATCTGGAGTCGATGATCGCCGCCGGACGGTTCGGGGCCGAGGCGGAGAAGCTCCGCATGTATCGCCACATCGCGACGCTCGATCCGTCTGCGCCGCTGCCGGCCGATATCCCCGACCTCGAGCCCGACTGGGCGGCGGGAGCTCGGGCGGCCGAAAAGCTCGGGGTCGAGCGGCTGGCGTCGCGGTTGCGAGAGGCCTAGTCCAATCGAGCCCGTCAGTCATCCGGCGATGGGGCATCTGCATCCGACCGGCCATCACCACCATCCGGAGTCGGAGGCTCGGCTGCGCTACCTGATCGAGGCGCTCCGCCCCGAGATCGAGGGTGGACGTGCCGCGGCCGAGGCGATCGAGCGTGTGCACGACGCCGAGTACGTGGCCAGGATCGCCGGTCTCTCGGAGGAGTGCTGGCTCGACGGGGACACGATCGGCCAGCCGACGACCTGGGAGGCGGCACGACTCGCTGCGGGCTGCTCGATCCGGGCCGTCGAGATCGGTGGGTTCGCGCTCGTGCGCCCGCCGGGACACCACGCCCTCTACGACCGCGCGATGGGGTTCTGCATCTTCGGGAACGTCGTCGTCGCGGCGCGACATGCCCAGGAGGACCTCGGCATCGAGCGGGTCGCGATCGTCGACTGGGACGTGCATCACGGCAACGGCACCGAGGCACTCGTGCGGGGAGACGATTCGATCCTGTTCGTCTCGCTCCACGAGTGGCCGTTCTACCCCGGCACCGGCGGCCCGGGATCGAATGACGAAACGACCGTCAACATCCCGCTCGTCGCCGGCTCGGGCGACGCGGCCTACGCCGAAGCGTTCCGCGCCATCGTCGAGCCAGCCGTGCGCGCGTTCGAGCCGGGTCTGCTGATCGTCTCGGCCGGGTTCGACGCCCACGTCGACGACCCGCTCGCCCACATGGCGGTGACGGCCGACGGGTTCCGCGACATGGCCGCGCGGTGCACTCAGCTCGCGCCGCAGGTCGCCGCCGTGCTCGAAGGCGGCTACAACCTGGAGACGCTGCCCGGCCTCGTCGATGCTGCGCTCGACGGCTTCAACTCGTAGAGGCTTGGTGTGTATTAGGGGTGCGTTTGGGGCGGTTCTGCACCAAGGAGCGTGTTCGACGAGGACGTCGTCAAGGCTGGTTGCCTTGATGACTTCCTCGGCGGACGCGATCCGCCGCGTGCAGGGCCGCATCCAGACGTGCTCCTAATGCACATCAAGCCTCTAGGCGAACCGGCAAGCTGAAACCGCACAGCGAAACGGCCGGGGTGCGGCCCGGCCGTCTCGGTGCGGTTCAACCCCGCTAGCTCCGGCAAGGAACCTGCGTGCTCACAGTATGCGCCCGGCCATCCGGTTCCGGCATCACCCGACCGTGACGAACACCATCCCTCCCGCTGGGGGATTCTCGGACGGTTCCGGGAGGAGCTAGTGGCGCGCCGTGGCGAGGCGCTCGAGCGCCTCGCGGCGCGACGAGACACCGAGCTTGCGGAGCAGGCTCTTGACGTGGGAGCGAACGGTGTGCTCGGAGATGTACAGCCGCGCGGCGATCTCGTCGGTGCCGAGATGCTCGTCGAGCAGCAGCAATACCTCGACCTCGCGCGCAGAGAGCTTCTGGGCTACCTCGTCGGGGATCCCGCCCATCCGGCCGCCTTCGCGGACGCGGTCGAGCAGACGCCGTGCGATCGAGCCGGAGAGTGCCGCCTCGCCGTGTGCGACGCCGCGGAGAAAGAGTGCGATGCGCTCGGGCGGCTCGCTCTTGAGCAGATAGCCGGCGGCGCCGGCGCGGATCGCCTCGAGTAGGTTCTCGTCCGTTCCCGAGGCGGTGAGCACGACGACCTCGCTCTCCGGCGAAGCCTCGCGGATGTGGGGCAGCGCGGTGAGGCCGTCCATTCCCGGCATCGTCAGGTCGAGCAGAACGAGACGCGGGCGAAGCCTTCCGGCCTCGCTGATCGCTTCCTCTCCGTCGGACGCATGGCCGACGACATCGAACCCGTGCTGCTCGAGCAGAGAGGCGAGAGCCTCCCGTGTCAGGGGGTGGTCGTCCGCAATCAGGATGCTTTCCACATACCCCTCATCGGCAGAAGGCCCCCTGCCGATTAGGGGGAAGTGACAACTCGTCCATCCGAGCGTTACCGGTCGTGGCTCATCGGCGAGCTTCTGCTCGTCTGCGTGCTCGGAATCGGGACGATTCTGCTCTTTCTCACGGGCCGCCTCGACGGCTACGCGCTGCCGAATGCCCGCATCGCGCTGGATACCTCGGTAGCGATCACGGCCTCGATGGTCGCCGTGCTCGCTGCGACGCGATTCCTCGTCGAGGGTCGCGCGATGGATCTCCTGCTCGCGGCAGGGTTCTTCGCCACCGGCGTTGGCACGTTCGCGTTCGCGGTTGCCCCGGTGCTCTCGGGTGACGAGTCCGGGCTCGGCTCCGTCGAGACCTGGGCTGCCGTCGGAGCGAGCCTGTTCGGGGCGGCGCTCATCGCCACGGCACCGTTCGTCTCACGGAGGACCGGCAGGCGGAAGCGCGCGCTCTCTGTCACCGTCGTGCTCGTCCTGGTCTCGCTCGCCGGCATCTGGTCCGACGTCCACTTCCTCGGCCTCGACATCGACACCTCGGGGCCGGACGGAATTCGCTCGCCGTCGATCGTCGGCGCCTACGGCCTGCTCGCCTTGCTCTCGCTGGTCGCCGTCGTCGGCTTCGGCCTGCGCTATCGCCGCCACGGCCGCGATCTCGACAGCTGGCTGACGCTCGCCCTCACGCTCGTCGTCTTCGCCGATCTCCACTACGTTCTCGCACCACTCCGCTCGAGCGACTACGTGCTTCCGAGCGACGTGTTGCGGCTGGTCGCATTCGGTGTGCTTCTTGCCGGCGTGTCGCGGGCGATCGGCCAGGCCGAGTTCGGCCGTGCCGTGGCCGAGGAACGGGCCCGCGTCGCGCGCGACATTCACGACGGGCTTGCGCAGTACCTCTTTGCGATCTCGGCCCAGATCAGCATGCTCGAGACCGGCGCTGCGCTCGACAAGATCCTGCCCCGGCTCAAGTTCGCGTCGACAGCGGCGCAGCAGGAGGCGCAATTCGCCGTGCTCGCGCTCTCGTCGGCCTCCGGGTCGGCGCCGTTCGACGCCGCACTCCGTCGTTACGTCGACTTCCTCGTCGCCGACGGCGAGCTCGACGTCGAGATGGAGGTCGACCCGGACGTGACCCTCGGCCCGGACGAGGAGATCGAGGTGTTCCGGATCGTGCAGGAGGGCCTTGCGAACGTGCGCAAGCATGCGGGGGCCAGGAGCGCGATGGTGTCGATCGTGCAGCGGAACGGCCGCCGCGTCGTCGTCGTCTCCGACGATGGGGCGGGGATCGGGGACGACGATCCGGGCGCCGGCCAGGGCCTGAAGAACATGCGGTCGCGCGCCGCCTCGATCGAGGGTGTGCTGTCGCTGCGGTCGTCGCCGGGCAAGGGGACGTCGATCGAGGTCGTGCTGCGGCCGATCTAGCGCTGCTCGTTGTTCTTGTCTAACTGACCCGAACCGTGTGATACGGTAATAGTCATGAAGACAAAAACATCTGGGACAGCTGCCCCTCCCGGCTACGACCCATCACAGTTCCCGGCGTTCGCCGTGACCGTGGATGTCGTGATCCTGACGATGTCCGAGGGCCTGCTTCACGTGCTGCTCGTGTGTCGTGGCGAGGCCCCGTTCAAGGGGATGTGGGCCATTCCTGGCGGGTTCAAGCGTCCGACCGAGACGCTCGACGAGGCCGCGCTCCGCGAGCTCCGTGAAGAGACCGGGGTCGACGCGGCGAGCCTACTGACGCAGTTCGGCGCCTACGGCGATCCCGAGCGCGACCCTCGGATGAACGTCGTCACGGTCGCGTATCTCGCGGTGCTGCGCGATCTCGGATCGATCTCCGGCGGCTCGGATGCTGCTGCCGCTGCACTCATGCCGGTGTCCGCCGTGCTCAACGGCAAGGTCGAGCTCGCATTCGACCACCTGCAGATCGTGCGCGACGCGGTCGAGCGGGCTCGCATGGAGCTGGAGGTCACGGGCATCGCGACCGCATTCGTCGGGCCGACCTTCACCCTCGCCGAGCTGCGTGCGGTGTACGAGGCGATCTGGGGCGTCCAGCTGGACGCGGCGAACTTCAGACGGAGCGTTGTCACCGAGGAAGGCTGGGTGATCCCGACCGGCCGACGGTCTCGCCCCGGCTCGAGCGGTGGCCGGCCCGCAGAGCTCTACAAGCCGGGGAAGGCGTGGCGCCACGGCGGACCGATCCATCGAGCGCAACGACCCGACGAGAGGAAGTGAGGCATGCGAGCTGTCGTCCATGACAGGTACGGCCCTCCGGACGTCCTGCGCCTCGAAGACGTCGAGCGTCCGGTTCCGGAAGGCGACGAAGTGCTCGTCGAGGTTCGAGCCACGACGGTCACCCGGTCGGACTGCGGCTTTCGTGCAGCAGACCCATTCTTCACTCGTTTCTTCACCGGCCTTCGCCGTCCGAGGCGGCGGATCATGGGGATGGAGGTGGCCGGCGTCGTCGTCGCCACCGGTGCCGCCGTGACCGAGTTCGAGGTCGGCGATGCGGTGTTCGGGATCGCCCGCGGAGCGAACGCGGAGTACGTCTGCGTTCGTGCGGCCGACGCGCTCGCCCACAAGCCGGCCGGCATCACATTCGAGGAGGCCGCCGCGGCGAGCGACGGAGCGTGCATTGCTCGAGCGTGCCTCGCGAAGGGGAATCTCGGCCCCGAGCGCAGCGTCCTCGTCTACGGCGCGTCGGGCGCCATCGGAACCGCGGCGGTTCAGCTCGCGAAGGCATCGGGTGCGCACGTCACCGCCGTGTGCAACACGAAGAACGTCGAGCTCGTGCGAACGCTCGGAGCCGACGAGGTCATCGACTACCTGCACGAGGACTTCACCGGAAACGGCATGACCTACGACGTCATCTTCGACGCGGTGGGCAAGCACTCGTTCCGGCGCTGCCGGCGCTCGCTGAAGCCGGGCGGGATCTTCCTGGAGACCGACCTCGGGTTCATGTGGCACGTGCCGCTCCTGGCCCTCGCGACACGCTGGCTCGGTGACAAGAGGGCGACGCTTCCGATTCCGGCGTACTCGAAGGAGGATGTCCTCCACATCAAGGAGCTGATCGAGGCAGGGAGGTATCGAGCGGTGATCGATCGCACCTATCCGCTGGAAGAGGTCGTCGAGGCGACGAGGTACGTCGAGACGGGGCAGAAGACAGGGAATGTGGTGCTGACCGTCAGCTCATAGAAAAAGCCCTGTTTCCAGGGCTTTTTCCGTAGCAGGCCTGTAAGCCGGATCCTGTCGTGGGTGACCATCTCTCTGGGCCGGCAGTTACCTGACGGCTCGAGCGGCGTACCCGGTTCCTCGGCGGGCTGCGTCAACGGAACCTGCTTCGCCTTGCACCGGACGGGGTTTGGCTAGCCGCCGTGTCACCACGGCGCTGGTGGGCTCTTACCCCACCGTTTCACCCTTACCGGAGCCGAAGCCCCGGCGGTCTCCTTTCTGTGCCACTGTCCATCGGCTTTCGCCGTCTGGGATTTCCCCAGCGTCCTGCCCTGCGGTGTCCGGACTTTCCTCGAGCGCACCGCCGAAGCGGACGCCCGCGGTCACCCGGCCTGCGTCTGGGAGGGTAGCGAGGGTGTCGGGGCGGCGCCCGGGAAGACAAAAGACCGGCGACCGGCTGAAGCCGGCCACCTGGCGCCTCTCCCCACCCCGGCTCTACCCGGGTCAGCCGGTCTGCGCGACCGACGGTAGTGCGAGCTGCGGCACCTCATGGCCCTCGGCCAGGATCGACTTGCACTCCGGGCAGGCGATCGCGAGACCGTGGGCGCCGCGCACGTGCATCACGAACTCGCTGCACACGGGGCAGGCGAGGCTGACTCCGCGGGTGAGCGCGACCAGCTCCTGGTCGAGCGTGCGGGCGAGGGCGACAACTCCGTCGTTCATCGCAGGCTCCGGAACACCCCCACGACCTTGCCCATGACCTGCACGTGATCGGCGTAGATCGGCTCGAGCGCGCTGTTCTCGGGCTGCAGGCGGACGCGGCCGTTGTCGCGGTAGAACGTCTTCACGGTCGCCTCGTTCGCGCCCTCGTCGTCGCCGACGAGCGCCACGACGATGTCGCCGTTCCGGGCGTCCTCTTGCTTGCAGACGACGAGCGTGTCGCCGTCGAGGATGCCGGCTTCGATCATCGAGTCGCCGCGGACCGTGAGCAGGAAGTCGGCGCTGCGGCCGAGCGGCTCGGGCACCGCGATGCGGTCCTCGACGTTCTCCTCGGCGAGCAGCGGCGAGCCGGCTGCGATCTGACCGAGCAGCGGCAGCCGGTGCATCTCCTCGACCGGTGCGGGGGCCGGTGCTGCAACCGTGCGGTGGCCGATCAGGTCGAGCGCCCGCGGCTTCGACGGGTCGCGCTTGAGCAGCCCTGCGCGCTCCAGGTTCGCGAGGTGCGCATGGACGGTCGACGGAGAAGCAAGGCCGACCGCCTCGCCGATCTCGCGGACGGTGGGCGGGTAGCCGTGACCATCCGTGTACTCGACGAGAAACTGCCAGATCTCCTGTTGCCGTGCCGTCAACATGATGCCTCCGAGGTGGGGTGTCCGAACACGTGTTCGTGATGAAGAGTACGGATCCTTCCGGATGGCGTCAACTCGTTTTGGCACCTGCGGGCCGAGGGACGCTCCCACGTCAGGCTGAAGCCTGGCGTGCCGGTTCCAACGCATGTGAACGACGAAGGGTGCCCCAAGCAAACGCATGGGGCCCCTTCGTCGTTCACATGCGCTGGAGAGGACTTGAACCTCCACGGGGTTGCCCCCACAAGGCCCTCAACCTTGCGCGTCTACCAATTCCGCCACCAGCGCGCGGCGCGATTGTATCCGCTCTACGCGAGCACCCGGTAGAGCACCACGGTGTTGACGAAGAACAACACCGCGACGATCGCCGTCAGGCGCGTGAGGTTGCGCTCGACGATGTGGGTGCCTCCCTGCGACTGCGGGGTGAATCCCATGCCGCCGAAGCCGGCCTCACGGCCGGAGTGCATCAGCACGAGAACCACCAGCGCAGACGAAATCAGCACCTGGGTGACTGCAAAGAACGGAACCATCGCTGCGGGATCGTACCAGCGGTACCCTGGCCTCCATGGCCGCCCCGGACGATGCCCGCGCCAAGATCCAGCATCTCCTCGTCACCGGCGACAACCGGCTCAAGCAAGGCGTGTCGCTCGACAAGGTGCGCGAGAGCTACGAGGCGGCGCTCGAGGCGGCCACGGCGGCGGGACTCGAGGAGACCGTTCGCCCGCTCGTCGAGATCAGGCTCGCCGACCTCGAGAAGCTGCAGCACGAAGCAGAAGCTCCTCCACCCGCTCCGCCTGCCGCCTGACGTCGTGCGCCTCGGCCGCGCTCCTGGCCGCGAGGTTCGGACGCGGAAGCTGCGCCGCCGCATCGAGCCCCGCGCGCACCGAGTCGTCGTCGGTCGGATCGACGAGGATCGCCGGCGCCCGGCGGCACGAACTCGGGCGGCCCGCCGACGCTCGTCGCGACGACTGATCGTCCCGACGCGAGGCCCTCCAGCGTCGAGAGCCCGAACGGCTCCACGAGGCTCGGCTGGCAGACGACGTCAGCGGCGGCCATCCAGGCGGCGACGCGCGCGTGATCGACGTTGCCGACGAGGTGGATGTTCGGCCGGCCCTCGAGCGCTCCCCGCAGCGGGCCGTCGCCGACGAACGTCAGCTCGCCCTCGCCTCGGAGCTCGAACGCGCGGGCGAGCCGGAGCACGTTCTTGCGCTCGCTCAGCGACCCGACGCAGAGGAAGCCGGTCCCGTCCGGCGACCAGCCGACCTCGGCCCGGGCGGCGGCGGCGTCGCGCGGCGCGAACTCCTCGAGGTCGACGCCGCAGTCGATCACGGAGCTCTTGGCGAGGGCGGCGGGAACGACCTCGACGAGCCGGTCGAGCAACCAGGCCGAGACTGCGACGACTGCGTGTGCCCGCCGCACGGTGAGCTGCGTGGCCGAGCGAACAGCGCGGCTGCGGCGTGCGTTCTCGACGTCCTGCCCGTGGGCCGTGACGACGAGCGGGGCGCGACCCGCGAGTGCAGCCAGCAGGCCCGCCGGGACGAGGAAGTGCGCATAGACGACGTCGGGACGGAACGAGTGCGCCGTGCGCAGCACGTCGACGGCGAGCCTCGCGTGACGGTCACGGCCTCCGCGACGGTCGACGACGGCCCGGGCGAGCTCGTGGCCGCGTGCCTCGAGCGCATGCTCCAGCGTCGCCACGAACGAGCCGAGCTCCGGCGCATCCGGCCCTGGGTACATCTGGGAGACGAGCAGGATCCGCACGCCCGGAGCTTAGGTGCTGGTCAGGCTCAGGCGACGCGGCCGACGGCCGAGCTGCGCGCTGCCCGCCTCGGCCGCGCGCGGATCCATCCACGCGATGACGAGGTCGATCGACGAAGTTCGCGACGACGATCACGAAGCCCGATCACGAGCACGATCCCCAGGATCATGGGGAGGTCGAATCCCTGTGTCGCCGTTGAGCGCCCCGAGCGTCGTCAGCCCGAGACCCGGCAGCCGGTAGACCGACTCGACGTAGAGCGCGATCCCGAGGGCGAGGCCGATGTCCATGCCGACGAGCGTCAGCACGGGGCTCATCGCGTTCCGCAGCGCGTGATGCCGGATCGACGCGCGTCCGCGACATGCCCTTCGACTCCGCCGTGCGGATGAACGGCTCGTCCATCACCTCGATCATCCGCACCCGGACGAGGCGCGTGTAGATCGCGAGGAAGAAGAGCGCGAACGTGATCCAGGGCAGGATCAGATGCGAGGCCCACGCCGTCGGGCCGGCGCAGCCGAGATCCTGCGAGAGCGAGAAGCGGTCGAACTCGCCCGGCTCACCGGCGGTGCCGAAGAACGAGCAGTAGCCACTCGCCGGCGCGAGTCCCCCAGCGGTTGCCGGGGAACTGCTGCAGCAGCAGCGCGACGACGAGCGGATGGGTGCAGATGCCGATCAGCGACACGGCGAGGATCGTGCGGTCGGTCGCCGAGCGCGGCTTCGCGGCGGCGATCGCTCCGAGCGGGATCGAGATCAGCAGCGCCAGCAGCGCTCCGCCGAGGACGAGCGCTCCGGTGACAGCAGCGGCGCGCACGACGGCCGGGCCGACCGGCTTGCCGACGCGGAGCCGTCCGGGGTGACCGATCGTGCCCTGGTAGGCGATCCCGAGATCGCCGTGGACGAGCCGCCAGAGGTAGTCGCCGTACTGCTTGAAGAACGGGATCATGGAGATGAAGCGCCGTCCTCCGCCTTGGCGATCTGGTCCGGCGTCGCCTTCTGCATGTCCACGAGGAAGCCCGCCGGGTTCGCCGGGATCGCCTTGTAGAGCGCGAACGTGAGGAAGCTGAGGAGCGAGCAGCAGGAGGATCGAGACGCCGAGCCGGCGGAGCGCGAAGCCGACGGTCGTCACCGGACGCCTCGCGGGTCGAACGCCTCGCGCAGCCCTTCGCCGAACAGCGTCAGCGCGAGCACCGTGAGGAAGATCGCGGGCTCGGGATGATCGTCAGCCAGGGCGAGAACGTCGTCGGGTTGTAGGGTATGCGGAGAGAGCACCGTGCCCCACGTGGCCGCGAGCATCGTTCCCCAGCTCGAGGTCGGCAGCTTGATCCCGACGCCGAGGAAGGTGATCCCCGCCTCGAGCATGATGTTCGTCGCCACCGCGAGCGTGGCCCACACGGCGAGCGCCGGGATCACGTGCGGGAAGAGGTGCGTCCTCATGATCTTGCGCGTCGCTCGCCCCGACCATCTCCGCGGCCTCGACGAACTCGCGCGCCGCGCAGCGACAGGATCAGCGAGCGCACGATGCGCGCCGGGTAGAACCAGGTGAAGAGCCCGATCAGCAGGATCAGCGACAGGACACCCTGGTTCAGCGCCCCACCGAGCGTGACGTCGTCGAGCTTCTTCGAGAACGTGCTGCCGAGCACGATCGCGAGCAGGAGGACCGGAAACGCCATCACGAGATCCGTGAAGCGCGAGATGACGCTGTCGACCCAGCCGCCGAAGAACGCCGCGAGCGTCCCGAGTGTCGTGCCGATCAGCAGCGCCAGCAGCGTTGCGCCGATCGCCACCGTCAGCGAGACGCGACCGCCGTAGAGCAGCCGCTGGAGCTCGTCACGGCCGAGCGAGCCGTCGGCGCCGAGCACGAGCAGCGTCTTGCCGGTGCCGGCGGGCGGTGGGTCTGCTCGAACGTGTTCTCGTCGATGCCGGGCACGCTCGACGTGTCGGGCACGAACGACCACGGGCCGGTGGGCTTCAGCGAGACGTCGACCGCGTAGGGAAAGAGGTCGTTCGGGCCGTGCCCGACGGCCTTGCCGAGGAGCGGCGCACCGGGCAGCACGGCGAGGAAGAGGACGATCAGGAAGCCTCCCGAGATCAGCGCCGCCTGGTCTCGCCGCAGACGTCGCCAGGCGAGCCGCGACGGGCTCATCGCCCGCGGCTCGTTCACCTCGACCGTCGATGTCGCTGTCGCCGAGCTCACCGGCCGTCGTAGGTTCCCCAGAGCTCGCGGAGCGTGCCGCAGATCTCGCCGACCGTGCAGCGTGCGCGGAGGGCTTCGCGGATGGGCGGCAGGAGGTTGCCGGTGCCGGCGGCGGTCTCGCGGACGAGCGGCGAGCGAGCTCGCGGCGTCCTCGGCGTTGCGTTCGGCGCGCACGCGCGCGAGGCGGTCGCGCTGGCGTTGCTCGCCGGCCGGGTCGACGCGGTGGAGCTCGACGCGCGCGTCGGATTCCTGGGTGAACTCGTTGACGCCGACGACGATCTTCCGGCCCGACTCGACGGCGGCCTGGAAGCGGTAGGCGGACTCCTCGATCTCGCCCTGGACGAAGCCGGCCTCGATCGCCGCGACCGCGCCGCCGAGCTCGTCGACGCGCGCGATCAGCTCGGTCGCACGCTGCTCGAGATCCGCGGTGAGCGCCTCGATGTAGTAGGAGCCGCCGAGCGGATCGGCCGTGTCGGTCGTGCCGGCCTCGTGCATCAGGACCTGCTGGGTGCGCAGCGCGATCGTCGCGGCGTGCTCGCTCGGAAGCGCGAGCGCCTCGTCGAAGCTGTTCGTGTGGAGCGACTGCGCGCCGCCGCAGACGGCCGAGAGTGCCTGCACGGCAACTCTGACGATGTTGTTCTCGGGTTGTTGGGCGGTGAGCGTCGAGCCGCCGGTCTGCGCGTGGAAGCGCAGCGCCTGCGCCTTCGCGGTCGTGGCGCCGAAGCGGTCGCGCATGATCTGCGCCCACAGCGTGCGGGCTGCCCGGAACTTCGCGACCTCCTGGAAGAAGTCGTTGTGGGCGTTGAAGAAGAACGAGAGCCGGGCACCGAACGCATCGGGCGAGAGGCCCGCCGCGACGGCCGCCTCGCAGTAGGCGATCCCGTTCGCGAGCGTGAAGGCGAGCTCCTGCGCGGCGGTCGAGCCTGCCTCGCGGATGTGGTAGCCGGAGATCGAGATCGTGTTCCAGCGGGGGATGCGCTCCTCGCAGTAGGCGAACAGATCCGTCGTCAGCCGCATCGACGGCCGCGGCGGGAAGATGTAGTTCCCGCGCGCCACGTACTCCTTGAGGATGTCGTTCTGCACGGTGCCGCGCAGGGCCGTGCCGGGCACGCCCTGCTGCTCGGCGACCAGTTCGTAGAGGAGGAGCAGCAGCGCCGCCGGCGCGTTGATCGTCATCGACGTCGACACCTCGTCGAGCGGGATCCCGTTCAGCAGCACCTCCATGTCGGCGATCGAGTCGACCGCGACGCCGGTCCGCCCCACCTCGCCCTCGGCCATCGCGTCGTCCGAGTCGAAGCCGAGCTGCGTCGGCAGGTCGAACGCGATCGAGAGACCCGTCTGGCCGCGCGCGAGCAGGTAGCGGTAGCGCTCGTTCGACTCCTCCGCCGACGCGAAGCCGGCGTACTGGCGGATCGTCCACGGCCGGCCCCGGTACATGTCCGGGTACGGCCCACGCGTGAACGGGAACTGCACCCGGCGGCGGCGCCTCCGTCGACAGGCGCGTCGGCCGCGCGGTAGAGCGGCTTCACCTCGAGGCCGGAGTCGAGGAAGCGTGGATCGGGAGGCTGCTCGGCCATCCGCCGATCCTAGAGGCTTGATGTGGGCTAGGAGCACGCATGGATGCGGCCCTGCACACGGCGGATCGCGTCCGCCGAGAAGATCATCAAGGCAACCAGCCTTAACGACCTCGTCGTCGAACACGCTCCTTGGTGCAGAACCGTCGTGACGTTCCTCACGATGGACGTCTCGTTCCGGCCGTCAATGCCTCGGTCGAGGCGGGAGCCTGTTGGGGCCTAGAGCACGCCGCCGGAGCGCTCGATCGCGTCGAGCGCGATGCCCTTCCCCGACTCGATGTGCGTCCTGATCGCCAGCTGCGCCGCGGCGAGATCGCTCGCGTCGAACGCGTCGACGATCGCGCGATGCTCGCGTGCGAGGTACTCGCCACCCTCGAGCCTGCCGCCGCGAATCACCTGCATCATCAGGTTGACGGACAGCTCCCGGTAGACGTGCGAGAGCATCTCGTTCGCCGGCGAGATCGATCTGGAACTCGTGAAAGGCGGCGTTGGCGGCATCCCACTCCTCCTGCGAGATCGCTGCCTCGGACTCGACCATCAGGGCCCGGAAGCGATCGAGCTTCGCACTGTCGACCGAGCCGACCGTGAACTCGGCCGCGTGCAGCTCGAGCGCGAGCCGCACGTCGTACCCGTCGACCACCGTCTTCGGCGTCACCGGCGTCACGTAGTAGCCGCGGCGCGCCTTGACCGAGAGCAGGCCCTCCGAGACGAGGCGCGTGAGGGCATGGTGCACCGGGCTGCGCGAGACGCCGAGCTCGGTCGCCAGCTCGTGCAGGCTCAGCTTCGCGCCGGGGCCCGGGTCGCGGCGAAGCACACGCTGACGCAGCGTCTCGTAGACCTGCTCGTTGAGGTTCGTGCGCGGAAGCATCGTCGCCATTGAGCAGATGTAACATGACAGCGCCCGCAGTCTGCAACCCCTGGGTACGCTGCGATCCGATGAAGGTCGCTGTTCGCCTGTTCGCCGGCCTGCGTGAGCTCGCCGGGACGCGCGCCACCGAGATCGAGCTTTCGCCCGGCTCGACCGCTGCCGATGTCTGGCCTGCGCTCGAGCTCGGCGCCGAGCCGCCGGGGCTGCTGCTGGCCGTCAACAAGAGCTACGCACCGCGCGACACGGTGCTCGAGGAGGGTGACGAGGTCGCGCTGATCCCGCCCGTCTCGGGCGGCGCGTTCCGCCTCTCGGAGGAGCCGCTGTCGGTCGACGATGCCGTCCGCGAGGTCGCCTCCGACGATGCCGGCGCGATCGCCACGTTCATCGGGACGACGCGCGCCCACTCGCGCGGGCGCGAGGTCGTTCAGCTCGAGTACGAGGCGTACGAGGGCATGGCGGAGGCCGAGATGGAGCGGATCGCCGCCGACCTCGTCGAGCGGCACGAGCTCATCGCGGTCGCGATCCACCACCGGGTCGGCGTCGTCGGCATCGGCGGCACGAGCGTCGTGATCGCGGTCTCGTCGGCCCACCGGGCGAGCGCTCTCGCCGCCTGCGCCGAGGCGATCGACACGCTGAAGGGGACGGTGCCGCTGTGGAAGAAGGAGATCTACGTCGGCGGCGAGGAATGGATCGGGCAGGGGTCGTGAGCATGAGCCCGGCCTCGTGAGCACCGAGTTCCCCGAGGAGCAGGGCGGCCACCCGGCGCGGCGGCGCGGCGGGCTGATCGGCCGCATCTTCGCGCCGCTCCTCGTCATCGGCGGCGTGCTCCTCAAGGTCGCCGGCTCGCTCAAGTTCCTCGGCATCTTCGTCGCGGTCGGCGGCTACGCGCTCATCTGGGGCTGGCCGCTTCGGGCTCGGATTCGTCCTCCTCATCCTCGTCCACGAGCTCGGGCACTACGTCGAGGCGAAGCGGCAGGGGCTCAACCCGCAGATACCCGTCTTCATCCCGTTCCTCGGCGCGTACGTCGCGCTCCGGAACCAGCCGTTCGATCCGTGGCGGAACGCGCTCGTCTCGGTTGCCGGGCCGGTGGCCGGCGGGCTCGGCGCCCTCGTTCTGCCTCGTCTACGGCACGGTGATCGACTCGGATCTGCTGCGGGCGCTCGCCTACGCCGGCTTCTTCCTCAACCTGATCAACCTCGTCCCGATCGCGTTCCTCGACGGCGGTCACATCCTCCGCGCCTGGCGCGTGCTCCGGGCTGGCGGCGGGCGGCTCGAATCCGGCCGAGGCACGACGCCTCGCAGGCGTCGTCGCTGCCTACTCCGTCGCGCTCGCGGCGGCGCTCGCGATCGGCATGGTCGCGTCCCACGTGCCGCAGAACCGCCTGTGAACGGAGAGCTCGACCGCAGGGTCCTGCAGCCGCGGCCACGGCACGCTCGAGACCGACGTGGCGCTGATCGCGGCCGAGTTCCACGCCGGCTTCGAGAAGATCGAGCTGATCGACCGGCCCGCCGTCTCGATCTTCGGCTCTGCCCGCGTGGGCGAGGATGCGCCGTCGTACCGGTTCGCCCGCGAGACCGCAGGGCTGTTCGCGAAGGCGGGGTTCGCGGTCGTCACGGGCGGCGGGCCGGGTGTGATGGAGGCGGCGAACCGCGGCTGTCAGGAGGCCGGCGGGCTCTCGGTCGGCTTCAACATCAGCCTCCCGCACGAGCAGGGCGGCAATGCCGTACTGCGACATCTCGATGACGTTCAAGCACTTCTACGCGCGCAAGACGATGTTCGTGAAGGCCGCCGAGGGATTCGTCATCTTCCCCGGCGGCTTCGGCACGCTCGACGAGCTGTTCGAGTCGCTGACGCTGATCCAGACCGGCAAGATCGGCAGCTTCCCGGTGGTGCTCTGCGATACCGGATACTGGGCACCGATGCTCGACTGGATCCGCACCCGGATGCTCGAGGAAGGGCTCGTCTCGACGGCCGACCTCGAGCTCGTCAGCGTCACCGACATGCCCGCCGAGGCGGTCGAGTCGATCGTCTCGCGCTTCGATGCCCGCGTCGCGGAGGGATCGGCGTGATCGACGACGCGGTCGCCTTCATCCGCACGCGGACGCCGCTCGTCCCTCGCGCGGCGGTGATCCTCGGCTCGGGTCTCGGCGGCTTCGCCGACCGCGTCGAGGACGCGGTCGAGATCCCGTACGGCGAGATTCCCGGCTGGCCGGTGTCGACGGCGCATCGGGCATTCCGGCACGCTCGTCGTCGGAACGTTCGCCGGCGTGCCGCTCGCCGTGATGAAGGGGCGGGCGCACCTGTACGAGGGCCACGCCGCCGACCGGGTCGTGTTCGGCGTCCGCGTGCTCGGGCGGCTCGGAGCCGAGGCGCTCGTCGTCACGAACGCGTGCGGCGGCGTGCGCGAGGATCTCTCGCCGGGCGATCTCGTGCTCATCTCGGATCACCTCAACCTGCAGGGAACCTCGCCGCTCGTCGGGCCGAACGACGACTCGCTCGGGCCGCGGTTCCCGGACATGAGCGACGCCTACGACCCGGCGCTCCGTGCGATTGCGCACGATGCCGCGGCGAGGCTCGGCCAGTCGCTCTCCGAGGGCGTCTACGCGGCATGGCTCGGGCCGGCCTTCGAGACTCCTGCCGAGATCCGGATGATCCGCATCCTCGGCGGCGATCTCGTCGGGATGTCGACCGTGCCCGAGGTGCTCGCCGCCCGGCACATGGGCCTGCGCTGCCTCGCCATCTCGTGCGTCACGAACATGGCCGCCGGGATCCTGCCGGAGCCGATCGACGCCGAGCACGTGCTCGTCGTCGGCGCGCAGGCGCAGGACCGGCTGACGGCGCTGCTCGCCGAGGTGCTGCCCGCGCCGCTCGTGAGCTCGCACGCGAGCGCAGGCGAGCCTCGCCCTCCCCCTACACTTCGGGCGTGGCGCCCTCGCTGAGATCGCTTCCGTCGGTCGACCGCCTGCTGGCCGACGAGAGGCTTGCCGACGTGCCGCACTCGCTGGCGCTCGCGGCAGCGCGCGTGGCGCTCGACGAGGCCCGCGACGGCGATCAGGGACGGCCGCGATCCCGGCGACCTCGTCGAGGCAACGCTCGCCGAGCTCGCGGCGAGCGCGCGGCCGTCGCTGCGCCGGGTGCTCAACGCGACCGGCGTGCTGATCCACACGAACCTCGGCCGCGCCCCGCTCGCCCAGGCCGCGCTCGATCGCGTCGTCGAGGTCGGCGGGAGCTACTCCAACCTCGAGTACGACCTCGAGGCGGGGGCGCGCGGATCGCGCCAGGACCATCTCACCGCGTTGCTGCAGCGGATCACCGGGCGCCGAGGCTGCGCTCGTCGTGAACAACAACGCTGCCGCCGTGATGCTCGCTCTGGCCGCGCTCGCCGAGGGCCGCGAGGTGCTCGTCTCGCGCGGCGAGCTGATCGAGATCGGCGACGGCTTCAGGATCCCCGATGTGCTCGCCCGCTCGGGTGCCCGGCTCGTCGAGGTCGGGACGACGAACCGCACGCGGGTGGCGGACTACGAGCGTGCGCTCGGCCCCGAGACGGCGGTGATCCTGCGGGTGCACCAGTCGAACTTCCGCGTCGTCGGCTTCACCGAGCAGCCCGAGCTCTCGCCGAGCTGGCAGCGGTCGCGGCCGCGCCGGCCTGCCGCTCGTCGACGATCTCGGCTCGGGCGCTCTCTCGACGATCGGGGACGAGTCGACCGCCGCGGCGAGCCTCGCAGCCGGAGCCGACCTCGTCTGCTTCTCGGGCGACAAGCTGCTCGGCGGGCCGCAGGCCGGAATCATCGTCGGCCGTGCTGACCTGGTCGAGCGGCTGCGCCGGCATCCGCTCCAGCGTGCGCTCCGCGCGGACAAGCTCACGCTGGCGGCGCTCGAGGGAACGCTCACGCTCGCGCTCGACCCCGAGCGAGCGCGTGCGCGAGATCCCGGTGCTGCGGATGCTGGCCGAGCCGGCGGCGGCGGTGCGCGAACGGGCCGAGCGCCTCGCCGGGCTCGTCGACGGTGAGGTCGAGGAGACGGTCGCGCGGGTCGGCGGCGGCGCGCTCCCGCTCGAGGAGCTGCCGAGCTTCGCGTGCGCGGTCGAGGAGTCGCTGTTCGATCCTCTTCGCGCGGGCGAGCCACCGGTCGTCGGGATCGTTCGCGACGGACGCCTGCTCCTCGACGTGCGCGCGCTCGCCGACGGCGAGATCGACGAGGTGGCAGCCGCGGTCGCCGCGGCTCGCGCATCAAGCCTCTAGTGGCGCTGACCGTCGGCACCGCCGGGCACATCGACCACGGCAAGACGTGGCTCGTGCGGGCGCTGACGGGGAAGGACACCGACCGGCTGCCGGAGGAGCAGCGGCGCGGGATCTCGATCGACCTCGGCTACGCGCCGCTCGAGCTGCCGGACGGGCGCCGCCTGTCGCTGATCGACGTGCCCGGGCACGAGCGCTTCGTCCGCACGATGGTCGCCGGAGCGACCGGCATCGACCTCTTCCTGCTCGTGATCGACGCTGCCGAGGGAGCACGGCCGCAGACGCTCGAGCACATCGCGATCCTGCGGCTCCTCGGCGTCGAGGCAGGCGTCGTCGCGATCACCAAGGCAGACCTCGTCGACGAGGAGACGCTCGAGATCGCGATCGACGAGGCGCGCGAGCTCGTGCCCGAGGCGGAGGTCGTCGCCGTCAGCGCCAAGACGGGGATGGGTCTCGACGAGCTGCGGGCTGCGCTCGCGCGCGTTGCCGACCGCTCGCAAGGTGCGCGACGCCGCCGGGCCGGCGCGGCTCTACGTCGACCGGGTGTTCACGCTCCGCGGCATCGGCACCGTCGTCACCGGCACGCTCTGGTCGGGCACGATCGCCGAGGGTGACGTGCTCCAGGTCGCTCCGGGCGGCGGCGAGGTGCGCGTTCGCTCGGTGCAGGTGCACGACGCCGCCGTCGAGCGGGCGACCGCCGGCGAGCGGGTCGCGCTCGGCCTTCCCGGCGTCGACCGGCGCGACCTGCACCGCGGCGACGCGCTCGTGACGCCCGGCGCCTTCCCGGTCTCGTACCGTCTCGACGTCGAGCTCGAGGAGCTCGTGCCGATCGACGGCGGCGCCCGGGTCTCGGTGCATCACGGCACCTCGCGCATCCCGGCGCGCGTCGCCCGGGTGGGCACGCAGACGGCGCAGCTGCGGCTCGAGGCTCCCGTCGTTGCGGCGCGCGGCGACCGCGTCGTCCTGCGAGGCGAGACGACGCTCGGCGGGGCGACCGTGCTCGATCCCGCCCCACCGCGACGGCTCGACGAGGAGCGGCTCGAGCTGCTCGAGCGTGGCGATCCGGCGTCGATCGTGTCGGCGACCGTCCACGCGCCCGTCTCGGTCGATGCGCTTCGCTCCCGTGGCCTGCTGGCTCCCGCCGAGCTCGAGGAGGGGCTCGCGGCGGTCGTGCAGGCGGGCGGCTGGGCGTTCTCGCAGATGTGGCTCGAGGAGACGCGCGAGTCGGTCGTCGAGCGGCTGCGCGCCCGGGCCGAGGCCGAGCCGCTCGAGCCGGGGCTCGCGGTCGCGGAGCTGCTGCCGCCCGAGCCCTGGGCGCCGGCGGTCTTGCCGTTGCTTCCGATCGAGCGGCGGGCCGGGATGGCATATCTCCCGGGCGTGGCGGCGTCGCTTGGTGAGCGGGCAGCAGCGGCCGAGGCGCTCGGCCGCGAGCTCGAGGAGGCGGGCCTCGCAGCCGTCAAGGTCGACGACCCCGAGCTCGCGCGGTACCTCGAGGCGGATGGCCGGATCGTGCGGCTCGGCGACGGGTTCGTCGTCTCGTCGGCCGCCTACGAGCGCGCGCGCGAGCTCGTGGTTGCCGAATGCACTGCCGCCGGAGAGATCGCGCTGGCCCGCTTCCGCGACCTCGCGGAGGTCGGCCGCCGCGATGCTCAGCTGCTGCTCGAGCGGCTCGATCAGGACGGGATCACACGACGACTCGGCGACCGCCGGGTGCTGCGCAGGGCGGGGCGCACGGCATAACCCTGGGGAGAAGCTGAAGCCTCGCCCCGCTTACGGCTGCGCACCCCACTCGGGCTCGTCGTCGATGCCCACCGCATCCGCGATGCGGTTGATGTAGTTGAAGTAGCCGATCACCTGGATCGCATCATGGATCGCAGCGTCGTCCCAGCCGTGCGCTCGAAGAGCGTCGGCGTCCTCGAGCCCGACGGCGGAGGGGATCGTCGTCAGCTTGACGGCGTAGTCACAGAGAGCGCGCACGCGCGGCTCGAGATCGGCCCTGTCGGTAGTCGTGCGCCGCATGTCGTGCCAGCTCCTCGTCTGCGCCCTCTGCACGGAGGTCGTCTGCATGAGCAAGCGTTCAGTAGTGGCACTCGTTCACCCGCGACGTCACCGTCGCGAGGAGCTCACGCTCGGCCCGGGTGAGGCCTGACGGGCCGAACATGATCGCGCGGTACATCGCCATCGACGCCTGCAACACCTCCGGGCGCAAGCTCATTGCCCTGAGGATGTTGAAGACCTTTCCGGCCCGCTCGACCGCCGCGTCGTACTCCTCCTTGAGCAGGCCGTCGGCGTCGTCCGGCTCGATCAGGCGGATGTGCGGCATCGCGCGATCCTAGCCACCGAACCTCGTTCCAACTGAGCCGGTCGGGCTCGCCGTCCGTGCTCGGCGTCATTGTTCTGCGCATCCAAGTCCCCTGCGCGGAGGCATGACATGAATGGCGTTCTCTGGTTCCTCTATATCGCTGCGATCGTCGCGTTCGTCGCCGGCTTGTGGATGGTCTTCACGAAAGCCGGCGAGGACGGGTGGAAGTCGATCATCCCGATCTGGAACGTCCTCATCCTCCTGAAGATCGTCGGTCGCGAGTGGTGGTGGATCATCTTGATGTTGATCCCGATCGTCGGGTTCATCGTCTGGATCATCGTTGCTCTCGACCTGGCGAAGAGCTATGGCCGCGGGACAGGATTCGGGATCGGCCTGATCATCTTTCCCTACATCTGGACGATCATCCTCGGGTTCGGCAGCGACACCTACAGGGGGCCTGCCGCGAAGGCTGCGTAGCGCCACCGGCGTCCTCATCCAGAAGTCGCACTCTGCGGAAGCCCGGCCCGACGGCCGGGCTTCCGTCATTTCGGCGCGTCTTCAGACTGTTCGAGCTCACCCAGGAACGCGGCGAACGCTTCGAGCTCGGGCAGCTTCGCGAGCGTGTGGAAGTAGTCGCGCCAGCGGGGTTCCCCGGCCTCGAGCTCGTAGAGGATCCGCGCCGCCTCGCGCTGTTCCCGGCATCGACGGCGTCGAGCAGCGCGCCCTGCTGCACCGCCATCGCGGACAGGCCATGGCGCCGCGCGAGCTCGGCCCGGTCGCCTGTCGCACGATTCGCGGCGCGGTAGCCGAGCGCGCGCTCGAGGAGGCGGCGCAGCTCGACGAGCGACGCGTCTCCCTCCTCGACGCGGAGATCGACGATCCGCTCCCACCGCTCGCCCGTGGCGGGGACGACGACGATGCCCGCCCCACCTCGTCCGCGCCAGTCGCCACCCTCGGCTTCGGCGGCATCGAGCGCGGCGAGCAGGCGCTCGGCCAGCGAACCGGTAGCTGACGAGAACGCCTCTCCCATCGCCTCCCAGACCCGCGGCGACTCGACGAGGTTCGCCTGCGCGACCCAGTCGGTGCCCCTGGCGCCGCCGGCGGACGGCACGCAGTGCGCGCCCGTCCACTGGCTCGAGCTCCCGTCGATCGACATCATCCCCACCTGGCGGAAGTCGGCCAGCTCGTCGTCTGCACGGAGGCTCGCGAGCGCGTCGGCAGCCGCGACCCCGTCGGCCATCAGCTCGAGCCCGCGCCACCCATACCGCCGGTCGGTGAACGACTGGGTGGCGACCGCGCCGACGCCGGGCCAGGCCCAGGCGACGGCGGCTGCGGTGTTGAACGACTGCGATTGCACCGCGACGCCGATCTCCCCGCTCTCCGGATCACGGCCGACGATCGAGTACGTCACGGCGCGGAGCTTATCGCCGTGCCTGCAGAGATCGCGGGGTGCGGTTTCCCGCACGTCGAGACGCAGGTGTACCGCCTTACGAGGCTCCCGGTCGCGCGCAAGCATGGCTCTACCCAGAGATCCGAACCGAGTTCAGAGGAGACCCGAGACCAAATGAGCACGACGACAGGACGCGCGAGTGTTCGCACCCGCGCGAGGGCACCACACAGTCACGAGGCCGCCGCGCCGGCGGAGGGAACGAAGGCGCCCACCGGCGCCGAGTCGCTGCCTGTCATCTTCCTCGTCTCGGCCGATGCGTCGGTCGTGCGGGCGCTGGAGTCCGACCTGAGCAGGCGGTTTGCAAGCGACTCACGCATCGTCAGCGCGATCGGCGCAGTCGAGGGCCTCGAGCGGATCCGCGCGCTCAGCGGCACGCCGGATCCGGTCGCGCTGATGATCGCCGACCAGCGGATGCCGGGACTGACCGGCGTCGAGTTCCTCGAGCGGGCCCACGCACTGCACCCGCATGCAAAGCGGATCCTGCTCATGGAGCGCGACTACACGACGGCGAACCCGATCATCACGGCGATGACGCACGGCCAGATCGACTACCACCTCGCCAAGCCGTGGGCGCCGGAGCTCGGGCTCTACCCCGCGGTGACCGAGTTCCTCGCGAGCTGGGCCAGCGCCCACAGCGAGGGATTCTCCCTCTTCCGGCTGGTTGCGCCGGAGAACAGCCGGCGCGCCCACGAGATCCGCGATCTCTTCACCCGGTTCCCGATGCCGTACACGTTCCACACAGCCGACTCGAACGAGGGAACCGCGCTGCTCGACGAGATCGGGCAGACCGGCTGCGAGGTTCCCGTTGCGGTTCGCCACGACGGCCGCGTCCTGGTCGGTCCGACCGATGTCGACCTGGTCGAGGCGATTGGCGGCGAGACGAGCCCCGGCGCCGAGGTCTACGACGTGACGATCATCGGCGCGGGGCCGGCAGGGCTCTCGGCGTCCGTCTACGCGGCGTCGGAGGGGCTCGAGACGCTCGTCGTCGAGCGCCATGTCTCCGGCGGCCAGGCGGGCGCAAGCTCGCGCATTCGCAACGTCCCGGGATTCACCTGGGGGATCAGCGGCCACGACCTCACCTATCGGGCGTGCGAGCAGGCCTGGCTGTTCGGCGCCAAGATGATCTTCGCCCAGGAGGTGTCGTCACTTCGGCCTTTGGAAGACGGCAGCGTCGCCATCCGTTTCGGCGACGAGCACGAGGTGGTCTCGCGCTCCGTCGTCCTCGCGACGGGCGTCTCGTGGCGCCGCCTCGGGATCCCGACGCTGGAGTCGCTCATCGGAGCGGGCGTCTTCTACGGCGCCGCGGGTACCGAGGCGCGAGCGATGCGCGGCAAGCACGTCACCATCGTCGGGGGCGGCAACTCCGCCGGGCAGGCCGCCGCGCACCTGGCGAAGCACGCTGCGACGGTGACGCTCCTCGTCCGCGGCAACTCGCTCTCGGCGAGCATGTCCGACTACCTCATCACCGAGCTGCGGAGGACACCGAACGTCTTCGTGAAGCTCGGGGTCGATCTCGTGGACGGCGAAGGCGAGGAGCAGCTCGAGACGATCGTCATCCGCCATCGGGCAAGAGGCAAGGTCGAGTGCATCCCGAGCGACGGTCTCTTCGTGATGATCGGCGCCGAGCCGCGCACCGACTGGCTCGGCGACGCGGTGGCGCGGGACGAGCGCGGCTACATCCTCACCGGCAGCGATCTCCCGGCCGACGGAACATGGCCGCTCGACCGCGCTCCGATGCTGTTCGAGACGAGCCTGCCCGGCGTCTTCGCCGCCGGCGACGTTCGCCACGGCTCCGTCAAGCGCGTCACGACGGCGATGGGCGAAGGCGCAACGGCGATCCAGCTCGTGCACCAGTACCTCGAGACTCGAGTAGCGCTTATTCCACCGAACCAGTTCGGTCCTTGTTGCGAACAAGTCGCGTCAAGGGTGGTCGACCAGGAGGGGTGGGGAGATGTCTGAGGCACACGTCGGGGGCGTCGAGGTCGCGATCGAGCGGAGCGCAGGCCGGAGACGAGGTTGGCGCGGCCAGTCGCTGACGAGTGCCGAATGGGCACGGCTCGGCGGATTTGCCGGCGCCGTCCTGTTCCTCCACGTCCTCGGCTGGGGACTGTTCCTCTACTACGCGCGCACCAACCCGGCCCTCGCCGGTCTCGGCTCGCTCGCCTACACCTTCGGCCTCCGGCACGCCTTCGACGCCGACCACATCGCCGCGATCGACAACACCACCCGCAAGCTGCTGCAGGACGGGAAGCGCTCGATGGGCGTCGGCTTCTTCTTCTCGCTCGGGCACTCGACGATCGTGTTCGGCCTGACGGCGGCGCTCGCAGTCGCCACGACGACGGTCAACTCGCGCATCCCCGGCTTCCAGGAAGTCGGCGGCTACATCGGCGCGTCCGTCTCCGGCACCTTCCTGATCGTGATCGGGATCCTCAACCTGATCGTGCTCCTCGACATCCTCGGCGTGTTCCGCCAGATGAAGCGCGGCGTCTACAACGAGCAGAAGCTCGAGGACGCGCTGCAGAGCCAGGGCCTGATGAGCCGCTTCTTCCTCAAGCGCGTGGGCGACAAGATCGACACGAGCTGGAAGATGTATCCGCTCGGGATCCTCTTCGGGCTCGGCTTCGACACGGCCACCGAGATCGGGCTGCTCGCGATCGCGGCCGGCGTCGCGACCCACCAGGTGCCGTTCCTCGCGATCATCTCGCTGCCGATCATCTTCGCCGCGGCGATGAGCCTGATGGACACCGCCGACGGCGCCTTCATGAGCCAGGCCTACGGCTGGGCGTTCTCGAACCCGGTGCGCAAGGTCTACTACAACATCACGGTGACGAGCCTCTCGGTGGCGGTGGCGCTGATCATCGGCGGCGATCGAGCTGCTCCAGGTGATGGCCGCGAAGTTCTCGCTCGAGGGCGGCTTCTGGGACTACCTCGACAACCTCAACTTCGGCAACATCGGCTACGTCGTCGTCGGCCTCTTCGTCGCCACCTGGGCGTTCTCGGTCATCCTCTGGAAGACCCGTCGCATCGAGGATCGGTGGGGCGCGCTGCTGGAGCGGAGCTGATGTCGTCAGCGGTGAGCGAGCGGCCCGAGCCCGTCGCGCGCCGGCAGACGAGGCAGCGGTCGCTCATCTGGGACGTGCTCGCGCAGGCGGACGGTGGGCACCTCTCGGCGGCGGACGTCGAGCTCGCGGTCAGGGCCAGCCGGTTCGCCGCTCCACCGGGCGACGATCTACCGCACGCTCGACCGGCTGGTCGACGACGGCCTGCTCATCCGCACCAACCTCGGCGCCGACGGCAGCCAGTACGAGATCGCGCACGCCCACCATCACCACCTCGTCTGCGAGCGCTGCGGCCGGGTCGAGCACATCTCGCACGACACGGTTCGGCGCGCGATCGAGCGCATCGAGGCAGAGTCAGGCTTCGAGCTCGCCGGTGCGCACCTGAGCCTGCAGGGCCGGTGTGCGGGTTGCCTGCTCGCCACTCGGCCGTAGGAGTCGCGTCGCTCGCGCCGAAACGCCGTGCATGGAAAGTCGCTGGGGCACGGGACGGATGGAGGCATTCAGCGATGGCGTGTTCGCGATCGCGATCACGCTGCTCGTCCTCGACATAAGGGTGCCGCCGGCCGAGTTCGCGGACCTGTGGAGCGGCATCGCCAAGGAGTGGCCTGCCTATCTCGCGTTTGCGACGAGCTTCACCACGATCGGCGGGATCTGGCTCGCCCACCACGCCATGGTGCGTCGTCTCCAGTTTGCGAACCCGCGCGTGATGCAGATCAACCTGCTGCTTCTGATGGCGGTCTCGTTCCTGCCCGTTTCCGACGAAGCTCGTCGCCGAGGCGATCCGCGACCCTGATGCGGAGCGGGCGGCAGTCATCTTCTACGGGGCGTGCCTCCTCGTAATCCAGATCCTGCTGGCTTCGATCTGGATCGCGGCGGCCCGCGATCGCTCGCTGCTGCGACCGGAGGTGACGGACGCGGAGGTCAACGCCATCATGCGAGCGGCGACGCCGAGCCTCGGGTTCTACGCGGGCGTGATCGTGCTCGCATTCGTGGCGCCGAAGGTAGCCGCGTTCGGCTACCTCGTGATCGCGGTCCTGGCGGTGCTGCGGGCACGCGGCGACCAGCTCCATGCGCCCGCCACGAGCGCCGCCTGAGCTAGCGTTCGACGGCAAGCCTGATCCCCTGGCTCGAGGAGGCAATCCATGCAGGTCACGAGAAGCACGCTCGCTACCGCAGCGGGGCCGAGCGACTGGTTCACCGGTGGCGTCTTCCTCGACACGATCGCGGCGCCGTCGGACGGGTCGCGGCTGCATGCGAGCAACGTCCATTTCACCCCGGGCGCCCGCACTGCCTGGCACACGCACCCGAACGGCCAGACGATCTGGGTCACGGAAGGGGTCGGTCACGCGCAGCGCCGTGGCGGCCCGATCGAGGTCATCCGCCCCGGCGACCGGGTCTTCTTCGAGCCCGGCGAGGAGCACTGGCACGGTGCAGCGGCGACGCGGTTCATGGTCCACGTCGCGATGCTCGAGGTCGACGACGATGGCAATCCCGCGGTCTGGGGCGACCACGTCACCGACGAGGAGTACGCGGCGGCACCCGCGATCGACTGAGACCGTCCGGCGCCAGGCTCAGCGCACGCCGGGCCCGGCGCTTCGCATGCTCTGGCCCTCGCCGATCGCGATCGCAGCGCCGACGAGCGCGAGGTGCGTGAACGCCTGCGGGAAGTTGCCGAGCTGGCGGCCGGCCACCGGGTCGTACTCCTCGGCGAGCAGCCCGACGTCGTTGCGGAGATCGAGCAGCCGCTCGAAGAGCTCGCGCGCCTCGTCGTGCTTGCCCTGGAGCGCGAGCACCTCGGCCAGCCAGAACGAGCAGGCGAGGAAGACGCCCTCGCCGGCCGGCAGCCCGTCGACGTCCCCGTCGCTCCGGGAGCGTAGCGCAGGACGAGGCCGTCGACCGTGAGCTCGCGGCGGATCGCCTCGACCGTCGAGACGAAGCGCTCGTCGTTGGCGTCGAGGAAGCCGACGAGCGGCATCAGGAGCACGCTCGCGTCGAGCTCGTCGGAGCCGTAGGACTGCACGAAGGCGCCGCATGGTCCGGGTTCCACGCCTGCTCGAGCACCTCCGCCTGGATCTCGTCCCGGAGCTCGCGCCAGCGCTCGACCGGGCCTTCCCGGCCGAACTCCTCGTGGGCGCGAACGGCGCGGTCGAACGCGACCCAGGCCATCACCTTCGAGTGCGTGAAGTGCCGGTTGGGGCCGCGCACCTCCCAGATGCCCGCGTCCTCGCGGCGCCAGCCGTCCTCGAGCCACTCGAGCAGCTTGCGGACGAGCGCCCAGATGTTGTCGTCGGCGGGCGCACCGTGGACGCGCGTCTGGTAGAGCGCGTCGATCACCTCGCCGTAGACGTCGAGCTGGAGCTGCTCGGAGGCGGCGTTGCCGACCCGGACCGGGAGTCGACTCCTCGTAGCCCGGGAGCCAGTCGAGCACGCGCTCCTCGAGGCGCCGCTCGCCCGCGAGCCCGTACATGATCTGGACGTCCGCCGGGTCGCCCGCGATCGCCCGCAGGAGCCACTGGCGCCACGCGATCGCCTCCTCGCGGTAGCCGGCCCGGAGCATCGCGATCAGCGTCAGCGTCGCGTCGCGCAGCCAGCAGTAGCGGTAGTCCCAGTTGCGCACGCCGCCGATCCACTCCGGGAGCGAGGTCGTCGGCGCTGCGACGATCCCGCCGGTCGGCGCATACGTCAGCGCCTTCAGCACGAGCAGCGACTGGTGGATCTCCTCGTGGTAGTCGCCGCCGTGGGTGCAGCGGGCCGGCCCACTCGAGCCAGTAACTCCTCGGCGTCGCTCAGCGCCTGCTCCGGGTCGATCGCGTCCGGCAGCTCCTCGTGCGACGGGAACCAGGTGAGCACGAACGGGATCCGCTCGCCCGGCGCGAGCGTGAACTCGGAGACGGTGGTCATCTCCTCGCCGTGCACCTCGACCGGCGTGCGGAGGCAGAGCGCATCCGGGCCCGGCGATCGCGACCCGGGCGTGGTCGACGCGCCGCACCCAGGGGACGATCTTCCCGTAGTCGAAGCGGATCACGAGCTCCGAGCGCATCCGCACCTCGCCGTCGAGGCCCTCGACGATCCGGACGATGTCCGGCGCCTCGCCGCGCGGCGGCATGAAGTCGATCGCGCGCACGCGCCCCTCGTCCGTCTCGTAGATCGACTCCAGGATCAGCGTGTCGTGCCGGTAGCGGCGCGTCGAGCGCGGACGGCGCCGGCCGGCGCGAGGAGCCAGCGCCCGTGCTCGGGCTCGCCGAGCAGCGCCGCGAAGCAGGCGCCCGAGTCGAAGCGCGGGAAGCAGCACCAGTCGATCGATCCCGCCCGGCTCGACGAGCGCCGCCGTCTGCAGGTCGCCGATCAGCGCGTAGTCCTCGATCCGCCTTGTGTCAGGCAAGCTGCTCCACCGTTCCAGGTGCTCGGGGTCGGCCGTCGTGGCCTGATCCTAGTGGCGCCGACGGGAAGGGCGGCACGGCCGTGACCCGAAATGCGAGGATCGTCTCCCGTGCGCCGGTTCCTCCCCATCCTCGATTGGCTGCCGCGCTACGACCGCCGCTGGCTGCGCGGCGACGTCGCTGCGGGAATCGCCGTCACGGCGCTGATCGTGCCGAAGAACCTCGGCTACGCCGGCATCGCCGGGGTGCCGCTGCAGAACGGCCTCTACGCGGCGGCGGCGGGGGCGCTCATCTACGCGCTGTTCTGCACGTCGCGGCAGATCTCGACCGGCCCGAGCTCCTCGCTCGCGGCCGTCGCCGGCGGCGCCGTCCTCGTGACCGGTCTCGGCGGCGACCAGGCGGCGCAGCTCGTGGCCGCGATCACGCTGCTGACGGGCATCCTGTTCCTCCTGCTCGCCGCGCTCAAGCTCGGCTGGATCGCGCAGTTCCTCTCCAAGGCGGTCGTCACCGGGTTCCTCGCCGGCGCCGCCGTCGACGTCGTCATCGGCGAGCTGCCGAAGCTGACCGGCACCTCCTCCGACGGCGACAGCGCCTGGGCGGAGCTGTGGTCGTGGCTGCGAACGCTCGGAGACATCCACTGGACGACGCTCCTCGTCGGGGTCGTCGCGCTCGCGGTGATCCTCGCGCTGCGGTTCACCGCGCCCGCGATCCCCGGCGCGCTCGTGCTCGTCGTCGGCGGCCTGCTGGCATCGGCGCTCTTCGACCTGGCGCGCACGGCGTCGCGCTCGTCGGCGACGTCCCGCGCGGGCTGCCGGCGCCGATGCTGCCCGGACTACGACATCGTCCGGCACAACCTCTCGGTGATCGTGATCGCCTCGGTCGCGCTGCTGCTGATCGGCTTCTCGCAGACCGCCGGCGACGCCCGCGCGTTCGCGACCCGGCATCGCTACCGCATCGACGTCGACCAGGAGTCGGTGGCGCAGGGGATGGCGAACGTCGGCGCCGGCGTGTTCCAGGGCATGCCGGTCTCGACGAGCCTGTCGGCCAGCTCGCTGAACGAGTCGGCCGGGGCGCGGACGCCGGTGGCCTCGCTCGTCACGGGTGGCCTCGTGCTCGCGACGCTCGTCGTGCTCGCGCCGCTGTTCTCGGAGCTGCCGAAGGCCGTGCTGGCGGCGGTCATCATCGACGCGGTCGTGTTCGGGATGATCGACATCCCGGAGCTGCGGCGCCTCTACCGGGTGACGCGGTTCGACTTCTGGATCGCCGTCGCGGCGATCCTCGGCGTGCTCTCGGCCGGCGTCCTCGCCGGCGTCGTGATCGGCATCGTGCTCTCGCTCGGCTGGCTCATCTACGTCGCCACCCAGCCCGTCGATGCCGCTCCTCGGCCGCGAGCCCGACACGCAGGTGTTCCGCGACATCCGACGAGAATCCCGACGACGAGACGTACGACGGGCATCGCCGTGCTGCGCATCGACGGCGGCCTGTTCTTCGCGACCGCCGAGGCGCTCGAGAACCGGATCCGGAGCGTCGTCGGCAGCGACGTTCGGACGCTCGTGCTCGACCTCGAGGGCGTCAACTTCGTCGACTCGCAGGGCTCGGCGAAGCTGACCGAGATCCACGACTTCCTCGAGACGGACGACGTCGACGTTCCGCATCGCGCGGGTCAAGCCCCAGGTGCGCTCCGGTGCTCGAGGCGGACGGCGTCGTCGACGTGATCGGCGCCGACCACATCCACGGCAACGTCCACCGCGCCGTCGAAGCGGCGCTTCGCGATTGACGTCGAGGCGGCGGCGTCCGTCACCGCATCGTTCGACGACCCAGCTTGTATGGTGAGCCAACCGGCCGACGCACACTTTGACCAAAGCCGTTCAGGAGGTCGTGATGGCCCTCACACTGCAGAAGAAACTCGAGTTGGCAGGAGCCTTGTCGAAGGTGCAGCCGCAGCTGCAACGACTGCATCTCCTGCCCGAGCCGAAGAAGAGCCACCGGAAGCGGAACATTCTCCTCGGTAGCGTGGCGGTCGCCGTCGCGGTCGTCGTTGCGGCCGGCGTGCTCCGCCGCCGAGGCGGCTCGGACGACGGGCTATCCGAGTTCGAGGCAGACCTCTACACCGGTTTCCCTGACCTGGATGTGCTTCCGGGCGAGCCTGACGCGATTGCCTAGCAAGCGTTCGTAGCTCACTGCTGCATCCTCGGATCGTGCGTGGGGTCGGCGTACCTGGCGGGACAACCGTGATCGACGGCTTCGGGGCGCAGTTCGTAGTGCCAGCGTTCGTTGTCGTAGATCTGGCACAGCCCGTAACGCGGCGCCGTGCTCGGACAGCCACGCGGTGGCATCCGTAGCGCCCGATGTCGACCGCGTCCCCCGACACGTGGGCAGACGTGCTCGGAGTGGCGACCCAGCGGGCAGCCTCGGCCTCTGAGCCGTACTTCGAGACCGCCTCCTGGAGCAGTTGCTCCTGGTAGGCCGAGGAACGCCAGCCGCTGTCGACGTAGAACGTCACCCCGTCGGCCGCGGCATCGGTTGCGGCCTGGCGCAGGGCACCGAGGAGCGCTGGATCGAGGTTGGCCACCCCCGGAACCGTCGTCGTCGAAGACCGTCGTGCCGCCCGGGACCGCACCGTCGGCCTCGCCAAGCGAGCCGCGGTGCTCGCTGCGAAGCGCGCGGATCTTGCTGCGAACGATGTCGAGAGGTGACGTGACCGTCGAGGCCGAAGGCGCCATCGAGGCCCCCGAGGACGATGACGCCAGCAACTGGGAGCCGAGGACGACGGCGATCGCCGCGATACCGACGAGCACGCCGGCGGCGCGGATCCGGCGAATCCGAATCCGGCGCCGCGTTGCTCGTGCTCGGGCCCTGGAGGTCACGCCTCCAGTGAAGCTGGCGCGCTGTTGCCAGCCCGTATGCGGTTTTCGATACGCCGACGATATGCGGCGGCTCTAGCATCGAAGGATGCGTGTGTTGATCGTCGAGGACGAGCCGTACATGGCGGAAGCCATCCGCGACGGCCTGCGCCTGGAGGCGATCGCGGCAGACATCGCGGCTGACGGCGATGCCGCGCTCGAGCTGCTGAGCGTCAACGCCTACGACATCGCCATCCTCGACCGCGACATTCCCGGGCCCAACGGTGACGAGATCGCCAGGCGCATCGTCGCGTCCGGCAGCGGCATGCCGATTCTCATGCTCACTGCTGCCGACCGTCTCGACGACAAGGCGACGGGATTCGGGCTCGGCGCCGACGACTACCTGACGAAGCCGTTCGAGCTCCAGGAGCTCGTGCTCCGGCTCAGGGCGCTCGACCGCAGGCGCGCCCACAACAGGCCACCCGTGCGGGAGATCGCAGGCCTGCGGCTGGATCCGTTCCGCCGCGAGGTCTACCGCGACGGCCGCTACGTCGCGCTGACCCGGAAGCAGTTCGCAGTGCTCGAGGTCCTCGTCGCCGCCGAAGGCGGAGTCGTCAGCTCCGAGGAGCTCCTGGCGCGGGCGTGGGACGAGAACGCCAGCCCGTTCACGAACGCGGTGCGCATCACCGTCTCGGCACTGCGCAAGCGGCTCGGCGAGCCCTGGCTGATCGCCACCGTGGCCGGCGTCGGCTACCGCATCGACACCGAGCGCGCACGACCGACCGGGCGAGAGGGCGGAGACGGTGGATAGAGCGCCCGGTCTGAGCGTTCGGCTCAAGCTCACCCTGAGCTACGCCGGCTTCCTCATGGTCGCCGGCACCTTGATGCTGGCCGCCGCGTGGCTCGCCGGCCAGCCGGGACGATCGTCCGACTTCCTGCTGCGCGTCGTACCCGACGGCGTGATCAGCACGCTCGGTGGCCTCGTGCCCGGGAACAACTCGTTCCTCCTTCGCGCTTACGCTCCGGCCGCGGCCATCGTGCTGGCGGTTCTGCTCGTGTTCGGCCTGCTGGGAGGGTGGCTACTCGCCGGCCGCATGCTCGCCCCGCTGACGCGAATCACCGACGCCACCCGTGTCGCAGCGACCGGATCGCTCTCCCACCGGATCCGGCTCCCGGGCCGCAGAGACGAGTTCCGCGAGCTCGCCGACGCCTTCGACACCATGCTCACGCGGCTCGAAGCACAGGTCGCCGAACAGCAGCGATTCGCCGCCAACGCCTCCCACGAGCTGCGCACCCCGCTCGCGATCACGCAGACGCTGCTCGACGTCGCCCGCAACGATCCGAACCGCGACACCGACGAGCTCATCGAGCGCCTTCGCGTCGTCAACACCCGGGCGATCGACCTCACCGAAGCACTGCTCCTGCTCAGCCGCACCGACCAACAGGCGTTCACGCGGGAACGGGTCGACCTGTCCCTCATCGCGGAGGAGGCGACCGAGACGCTCCTGCCGCTCGCGGAGGAGCGCGGTCTCACGATCGAGACGTCCGGCGACATCACCCCCACCCTCGGCTCGCACGCGCTACTGCTGCAGATGACGACGAACCTCGTCCAGAACGCGATCGTCCACAACCTGCCCGACCAGGGCACCGTGTGGGTCACGACCGGGGCTCGCGCGCAGAGTGCGGTGCTCACCGTCGAGAACACCGGCGAGCAGCTCACGCCTCAGGTCGTCGCCACGCTCGCCGAGCCGTTTCTTCGCGGCACCGAGCGCATCCGCTCGGACCACGCAGGTGTCGGGCTCGGCCTGGCGATCGTCAAGAGCATCGTCCAGGCCCACGACGGGACGCTGACGCTCGCGCCGCGGGACGGCGGTGGGCTACGGGTGACGGTGCAGCTTCCGGCCGCGCCGCCGGACAGCGGCAGCTGACGCTCCTCTCTCAAGCCTTGCGCGGGAAGGCCGATACTGCGTGGTCCGTCGGCATCCGCCGCGGCTACCCGACTCGCACTCACTAAGTACTTTCGGCTGCATGGGAGCAGTTTTTCCTCGCTGCACCGGAGTGTGCCGCGGCCCCACGTATCGACGCACACGAACCGGTGGCCGGAGCCTCAGCGAAGCACCAGTGTCAACGACGCAAGGAGACACACGAACATGGAGCACTTGACACTGAACGAGGTCGACGCCGATGGCGCGATCCAGGAGCTGGCCGAGAAGGTCGAAGGACTCGCGGAGTGCGTTTCTGCGCAAGGCCGGCATCGCGGCCGGCGCGGTCGTCGGTGGCGGTGCGCTGATGGGCGCGATCCCGTCGCTCGCGTCTGCCGGCAGCGTCCAGTCGACGAGTGATGTCGACATCCTCAACTACGCGCTGACGCTCGAGTATCTCGAGGCGGCGTTCTACAACGAGGCGGTCACGAAGGGTGCGTTGAAGGGCGAGACGGCAGTGTTCGCGAAGACCGTCGCCGCTCATGAGAACGCGCACGTCGCGTTCCTGAAGTCGGCGCTCGGCGATGAAGGCCGTCGCGAAGCCGAAGTTCGACTTCAAGGGCACGACCGCCAAGCAGTCGACCTTCCAGGCGACCGCCGAGGTGCTCGAGTACACCGGTGTCGCGGCCTACCTCGGCCAGGTCGGCAACATCGCCAGCAAGAAGATCCTCGGCGCGGCAGGTTCGATCCTGCCGATCGAGGCGTATCACGCCGCCTGGATCGCGGACATCCGCCGTCACGGCGCCGCACCGCGCCCTGCACCGGCCGCGTTCGCGAAGGCGAAGACGAAGGCAGCAGGTGCTCGCAGCCGTCAAGGCGACAGGCTTCATCGTCGGCTGATCGACGGTGACCGAGCGCTGGGGGTCGGCCCGTGGTTGGTGCGGCCGACCCCCAGCGCACTTCAAATCTGAGAGAGGACGTGCTCGATGCCGTTTGGAATTGGAATCTGGGAAATGCTGATCCTGCTCGTCGTGCTGCTGCTCGTGTTCGGCCCCAAGCGGCTGCCGGAGATGGGCCGTCAGATCGGCAAGGGAATGCGAGAGTTCAAGGATTCGGTCACGAGTGACTCGAATGACGATGAGCTCGCGGCCGCGTTGCACTGCCGCCCGCCGAGGTCGTCGTCCCCGCTGCCGCTCGCCCGGCCGCGAGCTCCGCGAGCGGGAAACGGTCTCGTAGCTGACATCTGATGGTCAGCATCGCAGCACGCCGCCTCGCTCCGCGCCGCCTTGGCTCGGACGAGGAGGCAACCGTCGTCGAGCACCTCACGGAGCTCCGCCACCGTCTGCTCATCGTCGTCGCGGCGATCGTGCCGGCGTTCGCGCTCGCGTTCTACTTTCACGCGCAGCTGATCGAGTGGCTCATGCGGCCGCTGCCGGCCGACAAGACGCTCGTCACGCTCGGGGTCGTCGAGCCGTTCACAACCGCCGTCAAGGTCAGCGGCCTCGCCGCGATCGCGCTCATCCTGCCGATTCTCGTCTGGCAGGTCTGGGGGTTCTTTGCGCCCGCCGTCGACCGAGCGACGCAGCGGGCATTGTCGGTGTTCATCGTCGCGGCCACGGGCCTCTTCGCCACGGGCGTCGTGTTCGCGTACTTCGTCGTCCTGCCCGCCGCGATCACGTTCCTGACCAACTTCGACGACACGCTCTACGACGTCCAGATCCGTGCGAGCTACTACCTCTCTTTCACGTCGCTCGTGCTGCTCGCCTGCGGCCTGGCCTTCGAGATGCCGATCTTCATCCTGGCGCTCGTCCGGATTCGCGTGTTGACCTACGACAAGCTGCGCCGCAACCGCAAGATCGGCTACGCGCTGATGGTGGCCTTCGCGATCCTGCTGCCCACCGTCGACCCCGTCTCGTTGGTGTTCGAGGCCGTCCCGCTGCTCGTGCTCTTCGAAGCATCGATCTGGCTCTCCCGGATCATGGAGCGCCGCCTGAAGCTCGGCCGGTTCGCCGATCTCGCCGACGAGGCCGAAGACCTCTAGGCGCCGATCCGCTGCTCCTGTCTGAGCACGTCGCCCAGACGAGCAGCGTCAGAAGGAGCAGTCGACGTTGTTGGCGAGCCGGTACTCGGCCGGCACCGTTTCGTCGTGCCGGGTTCGGAGCCAGGTGCTTGCCCAGCCAACCCGCTGGCCCGACATGCCGACCCGCCGCATCTGAGCGAGTGCCGCGACAATGCCTCGGCATTCAGCCTCCGCTTCGTTTCTGACGCCTTGTGTATCGAGCGACCTCGTGCCCGATCGAAATCAGGCCGTTGAGTGGATCGAGCCCGAACACCCCTGACCGTTGCCACTCGGCCAGCCAACGGCATGCATAACGGCTATTGAGGACGATCGAGTGGGTGGTCATCTCGGTCCTCCCGTTCAGGAGGTGCCCGACAGCGTCCGGCCCGCCGAGGTCGATGCAGCTGACGCCCGCCGACCTGTCGGCTCCCATCGAGTACGCCAGCTCGACGACGGCCTCCGTCCCCGGCGCGGTCGCAGGAAGTGGAAGGAACCGCGGCCATCGGACGCGACACCGCGGCCTCGCGTGCGGCCTCACGCATGTTCCCGATCCAGGCCATCGCAGCCAGGCCGAGGATCACGGCCCCGAGCGATAACCAGACCACACAGCGATCTCGGTTGCGTGACTGCCGGTGCTGACCGGTGCCGGAGCCACGGCACCGAGATACCGGCGCCGTTCGTCCTCCGACCATTTGGCCCAGTCACGGCTTTCCCATCCCACGAGTCCGTCGTCGGCAATTGCTCCTAGGCCCTTGATCGCTCCCAGACATTTGACAGTCGGAGGCACGACGTTTCGGGAGATTCCCTGACCGGTAGCCTCCCTCCCGGAGCGGCATGGGCCCGGTGGCCCAGCAGGTCTTCAAAACCTGTGCGGTGTGGTAACCCCACGCTCGGTCGGTTCGACTCCGGCGCCGCTCCGTTACGGCCGTTCGCGCGTCAGGAAGCGCCGGCCGGCGACTCGCTCCGCTCGAGGACGAGAACCGCGTTGTGGCCGCCGAATCCGAACGAGTTCGACACCGTCGCGTCGACCGTCGCCGCGCGTGGAGACGTGACGTAGTCGAGAGCGAGGTCGATGTCAGAGCCGTCGAGGTTCCAGCTCGGCGGCAACTGCCCGCGGACGAGTGGCATCAGGGCGGCGATCGCCTCGATGCCTCCGGCGGCTCCGAGCGTGTGCCCGTGCAACGCCTTCGTCGACGAGACCGCTGCGTGAGCCAGCCCTGCGCCGACGATCGCGCGGGCTTCCGCGAGGTCGCCGAGCGGCGTCGAGGTCGCGTGCGCGTTGAGATAGCCGACGCGTGCGGCGTCGACGTTCCCGTCGGCCAGCGCCAGCTTGATCGCGGCGGCGGGGCCTTCACCGGTTTCGTCGGGCTGCGTGAGGTGACCTGCGTCGCAGTTGCTCGCGTAGCCGACCACCTCCGCCAGAATCCGGGCGCCGCGTTCGAGCGCCCGTTCTCGATCCTCGAGAAACACGATCCCCGCACCCTCGCCGATGACGAAGCCGTCCCTCGCCCGGTCGAAGGGCCGGGACGCCTCCTCGGGCGGCCGCGCGCTCGACGAGAGGGCACCGAGCCGGCTGTAGGCGGCGACGACGAGTGGCGAGATCGGAGCTTCAGCGCCCCCGGCCAGCATCGCGTCGGCAGCGCCCGAGCGGATGAGCGAGACAGCGAGCCCGATCGCGTCAGTGCCGGCGGCGCAGGCGGTCGCCACGGTGGACGAAGGCCCACGCAGCCCGAGGATCCGGGCCACCGCGGCGACCGGCGAGTTCGAGAGGCCCAACGGGACCGTGAACGGGCTGACCCGGTCGGCGCCACGCTGGAAGAAGTCCGCATATGCCCGATGGAGCGTGTCGGCGCCGCCGTGGACGTTCGCGATCACGGCGCCCGTCCGGCTTGCGTCGATCGCGGGCGAGCCGGCGTCGTCGAGCGCCTGGGACGCGGCGACCACCGCAAGCAGGCCGGCCCGGTCCATTCGCTTCGCCTCCCGTCGCGGGATGCTCCCGTCGTCGAGGTCGGTCACTGCACACGCGGTGATCGCGCCGACCCCGTCGATCTCGACGCGTCGCGCACCGCTCCTGCCCTCGTCGAGGCCGTCCCAGAACGCCTCGCGACCGCTGCCCATCGAGGACACGACGCCCGCACCAGTGATGACGACGCGGCGACGCGCGACTCGCTCGACCTCTCGCATACGTTCCGTGAGCATACGAGTCCGGCGACACCGTGTGATCCACCGGCGAGCGCCGCTCGGTCAGTCCGACCAGTGCACCACCACCGCCGGCGTGCTCGGGACGAGACCATCGAGCGCCAGCAGTGCGCACACGACCAGAAGGTACGCCGCCGCCCACCACAGCCAGCGGCGCAGCTTCTGGTCGGCCCCCACTAGCGGATCGTGATCGGGTGGCGGACGATGGCGCCGAACTGGTAGCCCGCGTTGTTGAAGGGCGAGACCGACGGCTGCTCGCGATAGTGGTTGTCGGTGGCGCGCGCCCAGAGCTGGTAGTTGCCGGCCGGGAGCGTCGGCAGCGGGTACGTGAACCGCGACCAGTTACCCGCGCCGCTGCGGTTGAGCAGCTTCGCGGCTGTCCAGGTGACGCCGCGATCGATGCTCACGTCGACCTTGTTGATCCCCGCCTCGCCGGACCAGGCCCGCCCGTAGAGGAGCTGCAGCGAGCCCGACGCGAACGTGGCGCCGCGGGCGAGCTCCCACGCGCTCTTCACGCCCTGCGTCGTGAGGAGTGGCGTGGTCGGATAGTTCGGCCCCGTCATGACGTACTGCTGGGTGTTCCAGAGCGAGGTCAGCGGTTGCCGTGAGACCTCGATCTGTCCGATCCACTTGATGTTCGCGACCCCGATCCAGCCCGGGACGATCAGCCGGGCGGGGAAGCCATGGTCGGCCGGCAGCGGCTGCCCGTTCATCTCCAGCGCGATGAGCGCATTGTCGAGTGCCTTCGCGACCGGGATCGGCCGGCGCACGTGGCCGTAGTCGACACCGCCCGTGACGACATTGCCGTCGAGGCCGTACGGCATCACGTCGACGGCGTCGGGAGCGATGCCGGCGCGATCGAGGACATCGGCGAGGCGGACGCCTCGCCAGCGCGCGACGCCGATCGCCCCGAGGCCCCACTGGGTTCCCGACGCGGGCGTTCCCTGCTGGGAGCCGAAGAATGACCGGCCGTTGCCGGCGCACTCGATGAACGACACGATCTCCTTCTGCGGCAGCGCCTGGAGCTGCGCATAGGTGAACGAGACCGGGGATCCCTTCAAGCCGGTACCGAAGACGCTGAGCGACCAGGTCGCAGGGTCGATGATCGGCGTGGTCGTGTGGTCGCGAACGAAGAAGCGCTCGTTGGGCGTCGTGTAGCCGAGGCCGGCGGCCGCGTCCCAGCGCATCTCGGCGTTGGTGCCGAAGTTGACGAACCACTCGGGCGGGAGCTTCTTGGCGATCGGAGAGCCGTTCTCGAGACTCGCCGCTCGCGCGATCGCTGTCGGTGTGGCAAGACGGGCGATCCCGAGGGCAAGCGGCACGGACGCGCCGAGCTTCACGAGGTCGCGTCGTGTCAGTCCTCGCCTCTCGAGAAGGTCTTCTGCCCTCGAAGCGTCGTAGTCGTACTCGTTCACTGGAGCCCCTATCGGTCGATGTGAAAGGACAGGTCGTACTCACGGTGGTTCTGCGCTGAGGCCGATCGCGGCGGAAGCAGGCCCGGAGTCAGGCGGCGCATCTCGTCGATCACGGGGAGAAGGCGTCGGCCCTGACGCGTCAGCCGGTATCCGAGCGCTCCGGAGCTGACCTCGACGGCAACGCGATCGACCAGGTCGATCTCCTCGAGCTCGCGGAGCCGCGACGTCAGCGTCCGGGCGCTGATCGTCCGGAGCTCGTCCTGGAGCTCCGAGAATCGCAGCGGGCCGTCCCCGAGCGAGGCGACGATCAGCGCCGTCCACCGGCGGCAAAGCACCTCGTCTGCATAGAGCAAGCCCGACTCGCCGCCGTGCCCGCGACGGGCTGCAGTGGCCCTCGTCATCGCTGCTGTTCTCCTGCCGAATCGGTCTCGCTTGCTATCACGATTTCGAATGTACTACATTGTTATCGCTAATGTCTACTAAGATGGTAGACAAGCTTGATAACCGACTAGTCAAGGAGCAAGATGACACGTAGGAGATGGATGTGGATGGCGGCGGTGCTGACCGTTGTTGCCGCCGGGATCGCAGGGACGGCTGCGGCAGCCGTCAACGGCAAGCAGGATGTGACGTTGAATTTGGTGGCGTACTCGACGCCGCGGCCGGTGGTGGACAAGTTGATCGCGGAGTTCAAGAAGACGCCGCAGGGCTCGGGGATCAATGTGCGGGCGTCGTATGGGCCGTCGTCGGCTCAGGGTCAGGCGGTTGCGAACGGCTTGCCTGCTGATGGTGTGATCCTGAACACGGGGAACGACATCAACAACCTGGTCGATAAGGGGTTGATCAACAAGAACTGGGACAAGCAGTCCTACAACGGGGTTGTGTGGCACTCCGTTGTCGTCTACGGGTTGCGGAACGGGAACCCGAAGAAGGTCAAGGGCTGGAACGACCTCGTCAAGCCCGGTGTCCAGGTCGTGACCGTGAACCCGTTCACGGGTGGGATCGCGAAGTGGAACATCCTCGCCGCCTACGTCGCCCAACGGAAGCTCGGCAAGACCGACAAGCAGGCGATCGCGTATCTGCAGAAGTTCTACAAGAACAATGTCGTCTCGCAGGACTCGTCCGGGTCGAACGCAACCAACACCTTCCTCTCCGGCAAAGGCGACGTGCTGCTCACCTTCGAGAGTGAGGCGATCAACGGCAAGATCCCGTATGTGATCCCCCGGCAGACGATGCTGATCGACGTCTACGCCGCCGGCCTCCAGAAGAGCGAACACAAAACCGAATGGAACCTCTTCTCACGGTTCCTGAAGACGTATCCGGCGCAGAAGATCCTCGCCGACAACGGCTACCGCCCCGTCGACAAAAAAGCACTCGCCGAAGCCGGCAACAAGTACCCCGTCCGCCCCGGCCAAACCAACATCACAAGCCCCCTCCTCGGAGGCTGGCGTGCCGTCGACAAAAAATGGTTCGACGCCAACAACAGCATCATGCAAAAGATCGAACAATCACTCGGCGTCTCAACCGGCTAACCGCATCACGCAGGGAGAGGGCCGACGAGGCCCTCTCCCTGCGCCGGTGCTACGAGGTCTTGTGCCGTTCCTCGACGAGCTTCTGGGTCTGGAAGTTGACCTCGGCACCGAAGAGCAGCGCGGCGCTCGTGAGCCAGAGCCAGATCAGCATCACGACGACGGCCGAGAGCGTGCCCCACGCCTTGTTGTAGGAGCCGAAGCGTGACGCGTAGAGGGCGAAGCCTGCCGAGGCGACGAGCCAGATCACGAGCGCCGCGACCGCGCCGGGCGTGATCAGCTTCCAGCTTGGTTGCTCGACGTCGGGGCCGAGGAAGAGCAGGACGGCGAACGCCAGCAGGAGGCCAAAGGCGAGCACCGGCCATTGCAGCGTCCACCACAGCCAGGCCGTCGCGGTCGGGTACCCGACTGCGTCGCCGACCCATCGCTCGACGTACGGGCCGAGCACGAGGAAGCCGCTGACGAGTGCTCCGGCGACGACGAGGCACCCGACGATGACGAGCGCGACGAGCCGCTTCTGCAGGAAGGGCCGATCGTCGCTCGCAGAGAAGATGCGCGAGACGCCCTGCATCAGCGTCGTCGCGGCGGAGGTCGTGGCCCAGAGCGCGAGCGCCAGGCCGACGATCGTCATCAGGAGACCGCTGTGCGGCGACTCGGTCGACCGGCGCAGGCTGTCGCGGAGGAGCGAGACGGCCTCGGCGGGAATCGCCCCGTTCGCCCGTTGGATCAGTCCGTCGACGTTTGCGGGGCTGGCCACGAGCGAGAACACGCCGAGGACGACCAGGAGCGCCGACGGGATCGCGAGGAAGAGCGAGTAGGCGAGCGCCTGAGCCGTCGTCGGGATGTCAGCAGCTTTCGCAGCCTTCAGCGAGCGGCGCAACACGAGCACGGTGTCCGAGAACCAGCCGGGGTCTGCGGCTCGTGCGCTCGGATGCTTGCCGGCGGTGATCATGAATATGCCCCGCAGCTGTGTCCGGGGCCACGTGGCCCCGGACACCGCCACGGGTGCTCCTATCCGGCCTGCGAGCCCGCGAGGGATTCCTGCGCGCGCTCTTGCAGGCTCGACGCGAGTTGCTGGCTCTGGTCCTTGGCGCTGTCGGCCGCATCGTGCGCGACCTGCTTCGTGCTCTCGAGCGCATCGCCGGCCGTTTCCTTGGCGGCGTCGATCACCCGGTCCGACATCTCGCCCATCTGCCGGTCCTCGAGGCGGGTCGACGGGAGCAGCAGTCCTGCGACGAAGCCGACCGCCGACGCCGCCGATCACGAGCCCGAGCGGGTTGCGCTCGGCCGTGTCCTTCAGCTTGCCGAGCTGCTCGCCGTCGGGAAGCGCATCCGAGGTCGCGTGGACGGCGTCCGAGGTCGTTCCCGTGATCGCGTCCTTGACGCCGCTGACCTTGTCCTTCACGGCCTGCTTCTTGTCGTCGACGTAGTCGCCGACGCGTGCGGGGACGTCCGTCTTGTAGCTCAGCGCGTCGACCTCGTTGCCGACGCGGGCGCGGGTCTCCTCTATTTCCGCGCGGATGTCGCTCGGGTCTTGGCCCATTCCAGGTCCTCCTTGATGGTCTCGATGGTTTGCGTGGGAAGCGGAGCGCCGACGTTCTCGACCTGCTCCTTGCCGCGCTTCGCGAGGACGTACGCCAGCGCCGGCGAAGACGAGCGCGACGACCAGGGCAGCCAGCCATGCCGGCAGGAAGAGCGCGAGCACCAGCACGGCGCAGGCAGTCACGGCTCCGGCGGCCATGAGGCCGAGCAGGCCGGCGCCGCCGATCATGCCCAGCCCGGGAGCCGCCGCCTTTCCCTTCTCCGTCATCTCGGCCCGGGCGAGCGCGACCTCTTGCCGCACCAGCAGCGAGATGTCGCGGGTCAGGTCGCTCGCGATCTCGCCGATCGGCTTGTCGCGGAGCTCCGAGGTTGAGCCATTGACGGTGGACATCACGGTCACCCCGCGCGAGACGACGCCCGCCCGTGTCGGAGGCTCGTACGCGGTGCCTCCGGCCCGTGAGGCCGTCGAGTAGGAGTGCCCGTCTGCTCGAGGCGGTGGACGCCGACGCTCCGTAGCGGCGCTCCGACGATGCCTTCAGGAAGCGAGACGCCGCAAGGCCGGCGACGAGGCCGATGCCTGCGACCATCCACGGCCGGCGCCGCGCGAAGTCCTCTGCGTCACGCAGAAGCTGGTCGCCGCTCGCGCGCTCGAGATAGGCACCGAGGTGCTCGACCTGGTCAGCCGCGAGCTCCGTGAGGTGAGCGACCTGCTGCCCGCCGTGGTCCGTCTGAGCCAGCATCTGCGAGCTGCTCTGGCGGAGCACCGTCGCCGCCTGCCGCGCCTGCCCGCCCACATCCGTCGTGCGCTGGTCGAGCGTGTCGCTGAGCTTGCTCGCGTCCCTGCTCCTTGAGCTCGACGGCCTTGTCCTGCGCCGTCGAGGCGGCGTCGCCGAGCTCGGCCTTCGCCTGGTCGACGAGCCCTTCCTTTCCCGTGTCTTGCGTCGTTGTCGACATGGAACACCCCTTCGATCGTTGTAAGTTGAAACGCCTTCTCCCAACCTCGGCCGACGCCCAAACCTTTTTGGGCGGCAGTTCGCTTCGACACGAGACGGGTAGACCCGAGGTGATGGTGAGAGAGGCCACACCGCTCGTCTGCGTCCACGGCCTCGCCGGCTCGTCGCGCTGGTGGCAGCCGGTCGCCGGCGACCTGGAAGCGACCGGACCGGTCGTTCTTCTCGACCTGCCACGCGCGCTCTCGCCGGACGATCTGACCGGCTGGGTCGCTCGAGAGATCGAGGAGCTCGCAGGCCCGGTCGATCTCGTCGGGCACTCGCTGGGGGCGCTGGTCGCCCTTCGGGTCGCGGCTGCGCGTCCCGACCTCGTCCGGAAGCTGATCCTCATCGCGCCGCCGGGAATCCAGTCGCGACGCTCGGCGATCGCCTATGGCCCTCCGGTCGTTGCCACGATGCTTCGGGCCGGACCGAGGTTCCTCGTGCGAGCGGCGACCGATGCAGCCCGCGCAGGGCCCCGGAACGTCCTTCGCGGCGGTTCACACGTCGCTGCCACCGACGCGAGATCCGAAGCCGCGCGGGTGCACACGCCGACGCTGCTCGTGTGGGGGATGCACGACCGGCTGACCCCGAGCACCATCGGACGCGAGTGGCTGCAGGCGCTGCCCGACGCGCGCCTCCACGTGATCGAGGACGCGGGTCACGTCCCGATGGTCGACTCGCCGAGCGAGCTAGTCGCCGCCATCAGCGCGTTCAGAAGCGAAGGCTAGGACGAGCCTCGCGACCTCGTGCGGATGGGAGAAGTGCGCTGCATGCGCCGCCCCGCGAATCGGCTCGAAGCGTCCGTTCGGCGCGAGCTCTGCGCACCTTCGCGCCCAGGCGTGCGTCGTGGTCGCATCACGTTCGCCGCGGATGACGAGAACGGGCGCGGCGATGTTCGGCAGCTTGTCCTCCGGACGATCGACGAGCGCATGCATCGCCGTCGCGACGATCCTCGGCGTTCCCATCGTCCAGTAGTCGCGGAGGACGATCGGCCACAAGGCAGGCGGCTCGCGCACCCAGTCCACACCGAGCGTCCACGCCTGCCGCGCCGCGGAGCGGTAGCGGGGATCGACCGTGGGAGAGATCAGGACGAGGCGGCCGACGAGGTCGGGTCTGCGGTCGGCCAACTCGACCGCGATCTGACAGCCCAGAGAGTTCGCGACCAGCGTCGGCGCGGCGAGCGCTTCGGCGGCAATGATCCCGGCGAGCACGCGGCCGGCGGCCGGCACATCGAGCGCTTCCTCGGGTCGCGTGCTGCGTCCCCACCCAGGCAGATCGGGAGCGACTACGCGCATCTGCCGGGACAGCACATCGGCCAGCGGTCCGAAGTACGTGCTCGAGACCCCCAGTCCGTGCACGAGGACCACCGGAGCGCCGACGCCGGCATGCCGGGCGTAGATCAACGAGCCGTCTGACAGCCGCTTCGAACAGGCATCGTCTCCCGAGGTTGCCCGCGCCGGTGACCCGGCAAACGCCGCCGCTTCTAGCTCGGCGGCCGCTCCGGGTAACGCGGTAGGCCGTCGTCCGGGATCGGCTCCCAGGCAGCCGCATAGGCGGTGAACTGGCGGTAGGACGGCCGCACGCCGGGGTCGGCGTCGAAGGCGCCGAGGCGGACGCCGGCGGGCGCATCGGTACCGGGAGCGATCGACCACAGTGCCGACCCGCAGGTCGAGCAGAACGCCTTGCCGAAGCCGTCGGGCGGCTCCCAGACGCGAACGAGATCGGCACCCGACAGCACGCCGCACCGAACCCGGCACGACGCGCGCCTGCGCCGACGCGGCGACACCGGTGCGCCGCTGGCATCGCGTGCAGTGGCAGTACGAGGCGCCGGTCGGTGGCTCGGTCACCTCGAAGCGCACCCCACCACAGAGGCAGCCACCGCTGAGCGAAGCCGAGTCTCCGGGCGGACGGGACATCGCGACCAGCATACCCCTGCCCGATTGGAGGAAGATGGCGCCGGAGATGAGCTTCGGCATCCTCGCCCTGATCGCGCTCGCCGCGCTGGCCGGGCCGCTGCTCGCCGCGGGACGGCGGCCGCTCGTGCCTGTCGTGGTCGGCGAGCTGCTGGCCGGAGTGGTGATCGGGCGGAGCGGATTCGGCTGGCTCGATCCGACCGAGCCGACCGTGGCATTCCTGGCCGAGATCGGCTTCGCGATGCTGATGTTTGTCGCCGGAATGCATGTGCCGCTCCGTCAGCCGGGGCTCGCCTCAGGCGTCCGTCGCGGTGGCCTCGCGGCCGTGATCGCAGCGCTCCTCGCACCGCCCGCCGGCATCGCCGTCGCCTGGGCTGAGCGGCACGGACCACGCCGCGATCTACGCACTGCTCCTCGCAAGCGGCTCGGTCGCGATCCTGCTGCCGGCCTTCGAGGAGCAGGGCCTCCTCGACGACCCGCGGGCGCTCACCGTGATGGCGCAGGTCGCGATCGCCGACATCGCCGCGATCGTCTTGCTCCCGCTCGTGCTCGAGCCGAGCCGTGCGCTCCGCGCCGCCCTTGGCGGCCTCCTTGTGGCGCTCTGCATCCTCGCCGTCTACGCCGTAGTGCACGTGGTCCACCGGACTCGATGGGTTCGGCGTGCACGGCATCTCTCGAAGAAGCGCGGCTGGGCGCTCGACCTTCGCCTCTCGCTACTCGTTCTCTTCGCGCTCGTGTGGGTCGCGCAACGGGCGGGCACCGGCGTCCTCGTCGCCGGGTTCGGCGTCGGGCTGCTGGTGGCGGCGGTCGGCGGCCCGAAGCGCCTGTCGCGACAGGTGACGGGAGTTGCACAGGGGCTGATGGTGCCGCTCTTCTTCGTCGTGCTCGGAGCGCGCCTCGACCTACGCGCGCTGGTTCACCACCCGTCGCTGATCGGGCTGGCAGCCGAACTGCTCGCACTCAACCTCGTCGTTCATTGGGCCGCGGCGCTTCTCACCCGCCAGCCGTTCGGGGCGGGGCTCGCCGCGACGGCGCAGCTCGGCGTACCCGCCGCCGTCGTCACCCTCGGGCTCCAGCAAGAGATCCTGACGAGCGGCGAGGCGGCCGCGATCGTCGCTGCCGCGCTGGGATCGCTCGCCCTCACCGCGGTGGGCGTGACGCGGATCGGCGCGGAGGCCTCGGCGACCGCCGCAGCAGCCGCACCCCTACCCCCTCCTGAGGAGTGACAACGGGTGCCGAGCCTGTCATCCTGTGAGGTTCTGCAGCGTGGGTCGTGAGACGACGACCCTTCCCGTGAGGAGGCGACCGATGGCCGATCTGACGCAGGCAGCGCCCCAGGAGATCACGGCGACGTTGGAAGAGGTGGTGCGCCGGCGGGCCGACCTCCATCAGGCGATCCTGGCGCTCGAACGGGCCGCAGCCGAGCCCGCTGACGGACGCGAGGAGCAGTGGGCGGGAGCGGTGATCGACGCGCTCGAGACGGTGGAGCGCGAGATCGTCGATCACATCGAGATCACGGAGCGAGACGACGGCCTCTACGACGAGATCATCGACGTGGCACCGAGACTGAGCCGGAACATCGAGCTGCTGCGCGGCGAGCATCCGGAGATGCACGAGGCAACGGCAACGCTGAGAGCGCGCCTCGCGAGCGCCCCGTCCGCGGGACGAGCAGGCGATCGCCGAGACGAGGGAGGCGATCGGCCTCGTGCTGGCGCAGCTCGTCAGCCATCGCCGGCGCGGAGCCGACCTGCTCTGGGAGGCGTACAGCCTCGATACCGGCGGAGGCGAGTGACGGCCTGACGCGCCGCCGGGTGCGGGCGGGTGGCCGTCGCCGTGCCCGACGGCGACGCGCTACGGTGCTTTTCGATGTGCTTCGAGCTCGACTCCCTGCCGCCGATCCCTCCTCTCTCGGGCGGAGCACCGGTGCGGTCGGAGGATCTCACCCTCCGCGCGGCCGACGGCAACGAGCTCGCTGCGTTCGCCGCCATCCCGGATGAGCCCGGCCCGGTCGGCGTCGTCGTGCTCCCGGACGTCCGCGGCCTCTACCGCTTCTACGAGGAGCTCGCGCTGCGCTTCGGCGAGCGCGGCTACCCCGCCGTCGCGTTCGACTACTTCGGCCGTACCGCGGGAGTGGCCAAGCGCGACGACGAGTTCCCGTACATGGATCACGTTGCGCTGACGACGCCCGACGGAATCCAGCAGGACGTGCGGGCCGCGGTCGAGTACCTGCGCTCCCCGGCGGGCGGGAGCTGCACGGAGATCTTCACCGTCGGGTTCTGCTTCGGCGGGCGCAGCTCCTGGCTCGCGGCTGCAGGCGGTCACGGCCTCGCCGGCGCGATCGGCTTCTACGGCTCGACCGGTCGAGCGAAACGGTGCTCCCGGGCCGACGCAGCGCGCGGCCGAGTTCGAGGCGCCGATCCTTGCACTCCAGGCCGGCGATGACGCCAACATCCTCCCCGAGCACAATGCCGCCTTCGATGCCGCGCTCACGGCGGCAGGCGTCGAGCACGAGCGTGGTCGTCTACGACGGTGCTCCGCACAGCTTCTTCGACCGCAAGTTCGAGGAGCACGCCGAGGCGTCGGCTGACGCCTGGGAGCGGGTGCTCGCGTTCATCGCGCAGCACTCGTCGGCCCGCAGCTGAGGGCCGTCGCCTCGCCGGGAGATCTCGTCTAGAGCCGGTGGATCGCGGACATCGCGAGCAGCGGGCAGACGAGGATCGCGGTGAGGATGCTGGTGAGCAGGATCGAGAGGATCATCACTCTCAATCCAACGCCGCCGCGATGAAGCTCCCGTGAGAGGCGACGTACGGGGTTTGTGAAGATGCGGGCCGAGGGTGCAGTCAGGCGGCGCGGGCTACTACTTGCCCATCACGCAGACGGTCCTGTTCGAGACGACCCTGTTGCCCTTGACCCGAACGATCCTGATTGCGTATCCCGTCTCCGCAGCCTTCCCGAGCGGCTTCGACGAGATCAGGACGCAGGACCGTTCCGACGTGCAACGGCGGTCGGTCGAGCCCATGTCGGACGCGCAAAGTAGCACCGCAATCTGACGCTCTTGTCCCCCGTTCAGGTAGATCGCGGCACGACCAACGTCTTGAAATGGAGGATCGGCCAGTGCCGGCGGCCGGCGATCTTCCGGAGCTTGCGGTCGGGGTTGATCGCGATCGGAGTGCCGACTGCTTCGAGGAAGTCGAGGTCGCTGGAGGAGTCCGAGTACCCGGTCGAGGCCTCGAGGTCCAGCCCGTCCCTGGCCGCGATCCGGCGGACGGCCTCTGCCTTGTACGGCCCGTAACACGGTTGCAGCGAGACCCCGGTGAAGACCCCGTCGACGATCTCGCACGTCGAGCCGACGGCGCCGTCGAATCCGAGGTCGTCGGCGACGTACTGGACGATCTCGTGCAGGCTGGCCGAGACGATGTAGGACGGCTCACCCGCAGCCCGGTGACGCTCGAGCAGGTCGAGCGGCTCGGCGAAGAGGAGCGGCCGCAGGACGCTCTCCATCGCCTCACCGAGGATCTCCTGGAGGGTGGCCACGGGCAGGCCCTTCAGCAACGACATCCCGTCGACCGAGGCACGCTTCGTCCCGTCGACGCCGGGGAGCAGGAACAGGAGCTGCCAGGCGGTCGCGCGCACGAGGTCGCGCGTCGTCAGAAGGCCGCGGCGACGGAACGTGCTCGCGAGCGCGATCGGAGTCGGCCGGCTGATCAGGGTGCGGTCGAGATCGAAGAACGCCGCTGCAACGCGCTGCTCGGTGCGACGGGTATCGCTCGACGTCATTACCTGCTGCAGCATGTCGCATTCCTCGTACCCGAGCCGACACTCCGCCAACCGTCAGGCGCTCGCGGTGCCACTTCTGGAATGTTCGCCATCTGTAAACGGCACGTCCGGACGGTGTAAGGACGGGCGAAACGAGCTTGGCACACCTGGCAACGGGGTATGCCGTTTCCGTTCACGGGGATCGCAGATCGATCGCGACCCATTCACGTTCGAAAGGGATGCTCACATGAAACGATCGCGTATCTACCTGGTGCTGGCGCTCGGTGTTCTCACCGCGGCGCTCTTCGGCACCGCGTCTGCCGCAACGCAGGCGGCACCGCCAATACGGCTCCGCCGACGATCACCGGCACCGCTTCCGTCGGCCAGACGCTGACGGCGGAGAACGGCACCTGGACCAACAGCCCCACCGACGTACCAGTACCAGTGGCTCCGTTGTGGAGCGACCGGCGAGAGCTGCGTCGGGATTCCCGGCGCCACCGCGAAGACGTACCTCGTCGTCGCGGCCGACCGCGGGCACACGCTCCGCGTTCGGGTCACCGCCGTGAACGCCGACGGTGCGGCCAACGCACGCTCGGCCCAGACGGCTGTCGTCGGTCCGAATAGCGGTGCGCCGCAGAACCAGACGCGCCCGACGATCACCGGGGACACGACGGTGGGCGAGGTGCTGACCGCCGATCCCGGCACGTGGAGCAACAGCCCCACGTCGTACGCCTATCAGTGGCAGCGCTGCGATTTCGACGCCAGCGTCTGCTTCGACGTCGGTGGCGCGACCAACAAGGCGTACGGCGTCCGTGACGCCGATGTCGGCTACCGCCTCGCGGTGGTCGTGACGGCCACGAACAGCACCGGCAAGAACACCGCCAAGTCAGCTCTGACGGACTTCGTCGAGCCGACGACGCCGCCGGCCAAGAACAGCAAGCCCACGATCAAGCTGATCTCGGTGCGGTTCGCCGGCGCCCGGGTCTATGCCCGCGTCCGGATCTGCGACGACTCGTACAAGAACCTGACGATCGTTGCGACCGACTCACGGCCCAACAAGGCGTCGTACACGCGGCGCTTCTCGACGCGCCTGGCACCGCAGCCCTGCGGCGTCTACACCCGTAACTGGGTGCCCGCCCAGCGGTTCCGCGGCCACGGCCGCTACACCATCACGCTCAAGGCTACGGACAAGTCCGGGTCGACGAGCGTGCCGGTGAAGCGCACGTTCTTCCGCTAGGGAGAGACGAGGAGTCTGGGTGCCGTCCTCCGAGGACGGCACCCACTCTTCTCGAGTCCGTCCCGGCCGGGCTCGCAGTGTAGTCCGGCCGCTCTGCTACGTTGTCTCATATGGAAACAGAGAGACAGCGTCGGCCCGGCAGGTGCTCGAGTCCCGGTTCGGCTTCAGCTCCTTCCGCCCGGGCCAGGAGCGCGTCGTCGACGCGCTCCTCGCCGGCCGCTCGGCGCTCGCCGTCTTTCCCACCGGCGCCGGCAAGAGCCTCTGCTATCAGCTGCCGGCCCTGCTGCTCGACGGCGTCACCGTCGTCGTCTCGCCGCTGATCGCGCTGATGAAGGATCAGATCGACGCCCTCGTCCGCCAGGGCGTCGCCGCGGCCCGGCTCGACTCGAGCATCGAGCAGGCCGAGGCACGTGACGTCTCCGACCGCCTCCGCGCCGGCAGCCTGAAGCTCCTCTACGTCGCACCCGAGCGGTTCAACAACGAGCGCTTCCTCGCCCAGCTGGCCCACGACGCCGATCTCGCTGTTCGCGGTCGACGAGGCGCACTGCATCTCCGAGTGGGGCCACAACTTCCGGCCCGACTACCTCAAGCTGGCCGCGCGGGCGCGCGAGCTCGGCGCCGAGCGCGTGCTGGCGCTCACCGCGACCGCCACGCCGGCCGTCGTGGCCGACATCTGCGCCGGCTTCGGCATCGCCGCCGAGGAGACGCGTCGTGACCGGCTTCTACCGGCCCAACCTGACGCTGCTGACGACGCCGGCCCGGGCGGGCGAGCGCGAGCAGCTGCTCATCGATCGCCTCCGCGAGCGCCCGCCGGGCTCGACGATCGTCTACGTCACGCTCCAGCGGACGGCGCTGCGCGTCGCCTCGCTGCTCGCCGCCGCCGGCCTGCCCGCCCGCCCGTACCACGCCGGCCTGAGCCCGGAGGACCGCGTCGCGACCCAGGAGTGGTGGACGGCGTCGCCCGGCAACATCGTCGTCGCGACGATCGCCTTCGGCATGGGCATCGACAAGGCCGACGTCCGCTACGTCTACCACCTACAACCTGCCCAAGGGCCTCGAGACGTACTCCCAGGAGATCGGCCGGGCCGGCCGCGACGGCGAGCCCGTCGACGTGCGAGCTCTTCGCCTGCGCGGACGACATCCCGACGCTCGAGAACTTCGCCTTCGGCGACACGCCCACGCGCGAGGCGATCGCGGGCCTGCTCGACGACGTGTTCGCCAACGACGTCGGCTCGCAGTTCGCGGTCTCCGACTACGAGCTCTCGGGACGGCTCGACATCCGGCCGCTCGTGCTGCGGACGATCCTCACCTACCTCGAGCTCGACGGCTTCCTGCGCCAGGGCACGCCGTTCTACGCGGGCTACAGCTTCCGCCCGCTGTCGGGGTCGTTCGACGACGTCTATCGCGGCATTCGACCCGGCGCGGGCCGACTTCCTCCGCCGGGTCGTCGCGAGCGGCAAGACGGGCCGGATCTGGACGAACCTCGATCCGGAGGCGTCGGCGGCCGCTCTGGGGGAGGAGCGGAGCCGCATCGTCGCGGCGCTCGGCCATCTCGAGGAGCAGCGGCTGATCGAGCTGCGCTCGAGCGACGTCCGCCAGCGCTTCACGCGTGCTCGCCCAGCCCGACTCGCGGGACGAGCTGCTCGCGAGCCTCGTCGAGCGCTTCGCGCGCCGCGAGCAGGCCGAGGTCGAGCGGATCGCGCGCGTCGTCTCGCTCGTCACCCACGACGGCTGCCAGGTCAACGCGCTCGTCGGCTACTTCGGCGAGGTGCGCGCCGAGCCGTGCGGCCACTGCACCTTCTGCCTCACCGGGCAGGCGCAGCGGCTGCCCGAGGCCGAGGCCCGACCGCCGCTCGCGGCCGAGGTCGACGGCGACGCGCTCGCGGCGCTCGTCGAGCGCGCATCCCGGCGCTCTCGGCGCCGCCCGCCAGCGGGCGCGCTTCCTCTGCGGGATCACGAGCCCGGCGACGACCCGAGCGAAGCTGACCCGCGACGACGCTGTTCGGCGTCGTCGCGGGCAGACGCTTCGACGACGTCCTGGCGTGGTGCTCGGAGGCCGCGATGTAGAGGCGACGGCGACAGCCTGTGCGAGCGGCGTCAGCGGCGACCAGTGCGTCTGCTGCGGCGACAGGGCCTGAGCCTGTCGCCGGGCTTGGGCTCGGTCGAGCGCGCGGCGGCCGGCACTACGCGGCGATCCGCTTGCCCGACGCGACGACGCGGCCGAGACCGACGTCCGCGAACTTGGTCGACGGCTGCGGGCTCGAGGCGACGAGCCGCACCTGCCGGCCCGACGGGCCGGTGACGCAGCGCCAGGCCATCTGCTCGGCGCCGGTGTGCGACCAGTAGACCTTGTTGCCGTCGAGCTGGAAGCTCTTCTCCATCCCCGTCCGGCACGACCCGCTCGTCGGCAGGGCGATGAAGCGGATCTCCCAGCCGGCCTTGTTGTCGAACGTGATCTCCACGTTCGACGGCGACTTCTGCCAGCTGACGTAGTGGAAGCCGAACGCCGTGCGCGTCGGCACGTAGGCGAGCGCGGGCTTCGCGTGGAGGATCCGCAGCTGCACCGCGCGCGGGACGACCGGCTTCGCCGAGGCGCTCGCCGCAGCGGCGGCGAGGAGCGCTCCGCAGAGCGATCAGGCCGATCGTGGTGAGCCTTCGCATCGTGCGACGCCAGCGTACGCCGGGCAGATGTGCTCGCTGTTGAGCTTTCGTTAGGAGTTGTGCTGCGAGCGATCATGCGCCGAAGTCGCACTAGGCGACCTGAGCCTCGAGCCGGCGCGCGAGCGCCACGACGCTCTCACGCAGCTCCGGCGGCTCGACGACGGTGAAGTCGCAGCCGAGCCGGGCCAGCACGCTCGCCATCCAGTCGAGCGATTCGACGCGCATGCGGAGCAGCGTCTGCGTTCCCTCGCCGGCGTCGACGAGCTCGGCGAGCGTCGAAGGGATCCGCTCGGCCGTCGCTGCGAGCGGGAGGTCGAGCAGCACCTCGACCTCCCAGCGCCACGGGCACGCTCGCGAGCGAGTGCGCGACGTGCGCCACGGCGTCGAACCCGTCCGGCGCGGGTGCCGCCGGAGTGGTCGTCATCGACACCGCGTCCATCCGGTCGACGCGGAACGTCCGCAGCGCCTCGCGGCCGTGATCGTACGCGGCGAGGTACCACCGCCCGGAATGGACGACGAGCGCCATACGGGCTCAGCTCGCGGTCGCTGCGCTCGCCGGCGAACGACGTGTACGCCGTCAGCAGGCGATGCCGGCGCCGGATCGCGTCGGACACGAGGAGGAGCAGCTCCGCCTCGACCGGCACCCCGACGGTCTCGGAGCTCGTGAACGCCACGGCCGCCTCGAGCGCCTCGACGCGTCGCCGGAGCGTCGTCGGCAGGACGCGGTGGATCTTCTCGAGCGCGCTCTCGGGATGGTCGCCACCGGCGTCGAGCCCGAGCCGTCGCGCCGCGGCGAGCCCGATCGACGACCATCACGACCTCGTCGTCGCTCAGCATCAGCGGCGGCAGCCGGTAGCCGGGCCGCAGGCGATACCCGCCGCCGACGCCACGCTGGCCCTCGACCGGGATCCCGAGCTCCTGGAGGTTGTCGATGTAGCGCCGGACCGTGCGGCCGTCGACGCCGAGGTGGTCCGCGATCTCGCGGCCGCTCGCGACCGGGCCGGGACTGGAGCAGCTCGAGGACCTCGAGCAGGCGGGAGGCGGGAGTCGGCATCTCCCGCAGTACAGCACGAATAGAGGGCGGAAAGCGCCCTATTTACGAGATAGCGTTCAGCCGGACGCACTCGACGATCCGACGAGACAGGAGAACGGCATGAGCGAGACGGCAACGATCGGCTCCACCGCGCAGGACTTCGACTTCCTGATCGGCAGCTGGCACGTCCGCAACCTGCGGCTGCGCGAGCGCCTCGTCGGGTCGAACGACTGGGAGGAGTTCGACGCGACGAGCGTCGCCCGCCCGCTCCTCGACGGGATGGGCAACGAGGACGAGTTCCGCACCGACCACGACGGAGGCTTCATCGGGATGTCGTTCCGGTTCTTCGACGCCGCCACCGCAGCGGTGGTCGATCTACTGGGCCGACAGCCGCCGCTGCGGCGTGCTCGATCCGCCGGTCTTCGGGACGTTCGACGGCGACGTCGGCGTCTTCGAGGGCGAGGACACACTCGATGGACGGCCGATCCTCGTCCGCTTCTACTGGTCCGGCGTCACCACGTCGACGCCGCGCTGGGAGCAGTCGTTCTCGGCCGACGGCGGCGCCAGCTGGGAGCCGAACTGGGTGATGGAGTTCACCCCGGCCGGGGATGCGCGATGAGCGCCCGACCTCGACGCTTCCCGGCGTCAGCCCCGACTACCGGCACGTCGACGAAGTCGATCGCGCCCGGGCGCAGTGCTCGAGCTCGGCCGCTACGCGACCCTGAAGTGGTACGACATCGCAACCCCGGACGCCCCGATCCCGGCGGAGATCGGCGATCTGGCGCGGGAGTGCCTCGTCGACGAGATCATGGGTGGGGCGATCGAGCTCGAGGGGCTCGGCTTCGTCATCCTCCACCGCTGCGGCGAGGGGTTCTACTTCCTGCTCGCCTGCACGTGGGCCGGCAACAACGAGCTCTGGGAGACGGTCTGGGCCAAGGACGGCGATGCCGACCCGACGTTCCGCCCCTGGCCGCTCGCGCGCGGCCACCATCCGACGTTCTGCGTCTGGGAGCTCGGCGCCGTGTGGCACGAGCAGCAGGCGTGGAGCCGCTTCCTCCGCTCCGAGCCGAGGCGCACGAAGACGTCGGCGTGTACCTCGCTGACTCCTACGCCGGGCCGGTGTGAGCGGCGCTGCGCAGGGTCTGTAGCGGCGCTGGCGCCAGGCTTCAGCCTGACGCCGGAGCCTCGAGCATCGTCGCCAGCCGCTGCACCGTGCGCCAGTTACGCGCCGTGCCCGTGACGCCGAGCGTCTTCTCGAGGTAGTCGAGCGTGAGCCTCGAGCGGCCCGACCCGCTCGGATAGCTGAGGTACACCTCGCGTCCGTGCGACCGCGAACGCGTCGGGCGGTGAGCGGTCGGGATCGAGCTTTGCGACCGCCGCAGCAGTCGGACGCGCCGAGAGAACGGCGACGTGGAGCGTCTTCGGATCCCGGTCGTCGGCGTCGCCGTCGAGGAACGGGATTGTGGGCCGCGACGGCGGCGAGCTCCGCCGCCGAGCGGATCACGACGCCGATCTTCAGGCCGAACGCGTCCTCGATCGCGCCGGCGACGACCTTCGCAACGGCCGCGGAGGACTTCCGCGAGCGAAAGACGACGTTGCCGCTCTGCAGCACCGTCGCGACCTCCTCCAGTCCGGCGTCGGTGAGCGCGTCGCGCAGCTTCGCCATCGGCACCTTGTTGTTCCCGCCGACGTTGACCGCTCGCAGGAACGCGACGTACGAGGTCACGGCGTCTGCTGTTTCCGCCAGCTCGTCAGATCGAACCGCTGGTTCAGCTGCTTCAGCACCTCGCGGGCGATGAGGTCGCCACCGGCGGTCTCGAAATGCACTCCGTCGCCGGCCCTCACCTTGACCGTGTCGCCCTTGTCGTTCTGGAGGTACTCGGCAAAGCCGCCGTCGTCCCCGGCGAACATGTTGTACGTGTCGATGAAGATCACCTTGCGGGGACGCAGCTTTGCCTCCTGCAGGACGACCGCGTTGATCCTGTCGAACTCCTGGGTCTCGGTCGGGCTGCGCGCGATCGGCAGGCCGATCCAGACGACGACCCCACCGGCCCTGTTGACCGTGTCCATCACCGCGCCGACGCGCCGGCGGTACTCCTTCACCCACTCGGGGCTCGCGAAGGCGCCGATCGAGACGCCGTCGGGCAGGCCGGTCATGTAGCCGTGGTTGTCGTTGGCGCCGAAGTTGAGCACGACGACGTTCGGCTTCAGGGCCTTGACCTGGGTCGTCAGCTCGTTGAACCAGTTGAAGACGTCGGGCCGCGTGAGGCCGGTGGCGATGTGACCGTCGATGCCGCCGACGGACTGGATCACGGGGCTCCCACCGGCGGCGCGGACGATCGAGTAGCCGGGCGTGATCACGAGCGAGTCGCCGGCGATCCAGAGCCGGAGCTTCTTCTGCGGCGTGAACTTCTGCCTGGCCGGCGGCTTCGGGACGACCGGCTTCGTGGGCTTCGGCTTGGTGGTCGGCTTCGGCGTCACGGTGGTCGGAGGCACGACGATCGCGACGTCGATGTCGTCTGCGTTGTCGCGGCCCATCGCGTCCTGGACGAGGCCGCGGGGCCGGTCGAGCAGGAGCGCGTGGCTGACGTGATCGAGGCCGCCGGTGAGCGCGAGCGACACGTCGCGCTTCGTGCCCTGCTGGCCGTTGAACGCCGACTTGTGCATTCCCGGCGCAAGCAGCAGCGCCCCGAAGAGGAGGCCGAGCAGCGCCACGATCAGCCCGTGCCCGGCGGTCGAGTACCGGCGGCCGTCCTCGGTGCGCGAGCCGCGGCCGCCGCGCCGGCCACCGGCGGGCGGATCCGGCTCCGCCTGCTCCACCTCTCGCGGCGCGGCGGGCTCCGCCTGCTCGGAGGCTTCTGCCGCGGCGTCCGCCGCCGCGCCTCCGACCGCGCCGCGGCCGTCGGCGCCTGATCGGCGCCCTCGGGTGCCTGCTCGGCCGGTGCTGCGGTCCAATCCTCCGCAGACACCTCCTCGGCGGGCGGCAACGGAACGACGTGCTCGGCCGACTCGCGAATCGGCGGCAGCTTCGGCAGCTCGGGTGGGTTCGTGGAAGACATTAGAAGCGGAAGTAGATGAAGGGTGCCACGCCCTCGGGCCCCATGGTGTTCGTGAGCATCAGGGCGAACGCGAGCACAACAGCCTGGCCGAGCACGGGCAGCCGCCCGAAGCGATCCATCACGCGGATCGGGAACCGGGCCGGCAGGTACTGCGATCCGATCCCGACCGCGATCGCGAGCAGCACGCCGCCGGTGACGAGCGGCGAGCCCTGGCCCCAGCCGGTGAAGAGGCCGGTCAGCATGTCCCAGGCCGTCGCGAAGCTGTCGGCGCGGAAGAACACCCACGCGAGGCAGACGATGTTGAAGGTGATCACGCGCGCGATGATGCGCCGCCGGCGCGTGTCCGCCGGCGCGACGTAGCCCGGCCGCCCGTTGCGCCAGTGCTCGACCACGAGCCCGACGCCGTGGATGCCGCCCCAGACGATGAACGTCCAGCCGGCGCCGTGCCAGAGCCCGCCGATCAGCATCGTCAGCATCAGGTTGCGGTAGGTGATGATCGTCCCCTTGCGGTTGCCGCCGAGCGGGATGTAGAGGTAGTCGCGGAGCCAGCGCGAGAGCGTCATGTGCCACCGGCGCCAGAAGTCCTGGAGCGACACGGCGGCATAGGGCGAGTCGAAGTTCTGCGGGAACTTGAACCCGAGCAGGAGCGCGAGGCCGATCGCGATGTCGGTGTAGCCCGAGAAGTCGGCGTAGATCTGGACCGCGTAGGCGTAGATCCCGATCAGGATCTCGAGCGACGAGTGCTGTCCCGGCGCCCCGAAGACCTGGTCGACGATGTGCGAGGCGAGGTAGTTCGCGATCACCACCTTCTTGAACAGCCCCGTCGCGATCAGGTAGAAGGCGCGGCTCGTGTCGACGCGTCGCGGATCGCGCGGGACGTCGAGCTGCGGGATCAGCTCGCCCGGCCGGACGATCGGCCCGGCCACGAGGTGCGGGAAGAACGAGAGGTAGACGGCGAACTTCTCGAGCGTCGTCGGCACGAAGTCGCCGCGGTAGGTGTCGACGACGTAGCTGATCGCCATGAACGTGTAGAAGGAGATGCCGACCGGGAGGATGATCGACTTCAGCGAGAGGGGCAGATCCAGGCCCGACGATCGCCGCCATGCTGTCCGACGAGTCGACGAAGAAGTCGTAGTACTTGAAGTAGGCGAGCACGCCGAGGTCGCCGGCCAGCGCAATCGTGAGCAACGCCTTCCGCTGCGCCTGCGTCGTCGCCCGATGGATGCGGACGGCGAGGAGCTGGTTCCAGATCGTGCAGCCGGCGAGCAGGAAGATGAACCGCCAGTCCCACCAGCCGTAGAACACGTAGCTCGCGACGAGAATGAACGGCCGCCAGCGGTGCACCTTCGGCATCGCGAGCCACGAGAGCGGCAGCACGATCAGGAAGAAGATCGCGAACGTGGCGGTCGGGAACAGCATCGAAGGAGCCTAGAGGCTTGACGGCTGCCGGTCAACCGAGCCGGTTGAACGCGACGTTCATCAGCGCGTTCATGTCCGACCAGATGCTCGGCGAGCCGAGCAGCACGCCGATCACCGACGCGTCGCCGCGCCGCAGCGCGACGATCAGGCAGCCACCGGCCCGGGTCGTCCAGCCGGTCTTGACGCCGTAGGTGCCGGGCGTCGTGCCGAGCATCTTGTTGTGGTTCACCCAGAGCTTGGCGCGGGTCGGCGCAGCCCACTTCGTCCAGTGCGTCCGCGTCGACACCATGTGCGCGAAGGTCGGGTTCTGCAGCGCCGCGCGGGCGAGGATCGCCTGATCCATCGCGGTCGAGAGGTTCCGGACGTCGTCGAGGCCGGATGCGCTCGCGTAGGTCGTCGAGGTCATCCCGAGCGCGCGCGCCTTGGCGTTGGCGAGCGCGTAGAAGCCGGTGAGCGAGCCGCCGCCGGCGTCGATCGCGAGCGCCGTGGCGGAGTCGTTGCTCGAGGCGAGCAGCGCCGACCAGAGCAGGGTCTCCCGGGTGTACGAGCGGCCCGCGACGAGACCCTCGTTGTAGGGCTCGACCTGGGTCGCCTGCGGCGTGACGACGATCCTGCCCTCGAGGTTGCCGCGCTCGATCACGGTCAGCGCGGTCATCACCTTCGTCAGCGACGCGATCGGGCGCCGGATGCTCGCGCCGCGAGACGCGAGCACGCGACCCGAGGCGGCGTCGATCGCGACGAACGACGGCGCCAGCACCTTGCTCGGCGCGGCGACGGTTCGCGACGCCGGCACGGCCGGCCCGGGAACCGCGACGACGAGCAGGGCGAGCACGAGCAGAGCGCCGCGCAGTCGACTCATCGGACGATTGTGACAGGCGCGGTGGAGCACATCAGCGGCGAGTGCCGAGTGGATGGGTCGTACCATCGAGACCCCCTTCGATCAGGACGGCGCCGTCCTTCTTCGAGCTACGCGGCCGCGGCGCGGAAGACGTACGGGCGGAGGAACGCCGCGAGCGCATCTGCTCCCGTCACTCCCATGTGCAGGCCGTCCGAGGAGAACCACGGCTTGCCGCGGCTGTAGGCATTCCAGTCGGCGACGAGCAGCTGCGGCCACCGCTTCTGCGCCGCCCGGATCACCGCGTTGGTCTCCCGGTAGATGTCGCGCGTCTCGCGCAGCAGCACCCACACGACGCCGCTCGCCCCCTGCGCGCGGGCTGCGCGCATGACCCGGTCGATGCCGTCCCGGTAGCCCGAGGCCGACTCGTTGTAGCCGACGTCGACGATCAGCACGTCGCCGAGCGGCGTGCCCGAGCGACTGCACGGACTGGAGCGCGCTCGTCGGAGCGGAGCCCTGATAGGAGCAGCTCGCAGTCGCGAGACGGCGGCAGACGCGGAGGTCGAGCCGGGTCGCGAGGCCGCGGGCGAGGATCGACTTCGCGCGCGGCGAGTACATGATCGACGCCGGCACCGAGTCGCCGACGAAGGTGACGCGAACCGGCGCCTTCGTGGCGGCTGCCGTGCTGCCGGCGAGGATCGCTGCAGCGAGCGCCGCGACGGCGAGGCCGGCAGCGAGAAGCGCGCGAAAGGGAGTGGTGTGGGCCATGACAAGGAAGGAGGCGCGACCGCCCGATTTCGACATCGGGCACGAGAAGCCTGCCGCGCGACGCCACGGAGTGTGCCGAAAGGGCTGTAAATGCGGGGTAAAGAGGTCGGCGCCTGGCTTCAGCCAGACGTCGGAGCGTCCGGCGGGCGCTCGACGGTGGCGTCGATGTCCGGCGGCGGCGGCGGCAGCCGCGTGACGGCGGTCGGCGAGTCGGCCGGCTGCTCGACGAGCGTGTGCTCGACGGGCGGCACGAACCAGGATGGATCGGCCGGCAGCGGCTCCGCCGGCGCGATCGGCTCGATCAGCGGCACCACGTCTCGGCGCCGGTCGGCGCGGGAGCCCGCCCACTCGATCAGTGCGACGAGCACCCACGAGCCGGCCATCAGGCCGGCGATCGCCGGCGCCTCGAGCTCGGCAAGGGTGGCGGCGGTGGCGACGCCGATCAGGAACAGCGACCTCGAGGAAGAGCCGCGGCACCGAGCGGCGGCGGCGCACCGGTGCGCCGATCGAGCTGACCCAGGCATACGACGGGGCCGTGGGTGGGACGGCGTCCTCGCCGCTCCAGCCAGGGTCGCCGGCGGGAAGACCAGGCCCGCCGAGCCGGCGGACGTCGGCCTGCAGGGCCTCGATCCGATCGGCCAGGTCGCGGACGACCGTGCGTCAGCTCGTCGTCCTGCTCGGGCGGGCTGCCGTGCGCGGTGTGCTCCGTCGCGCTCATGACGCGGGCCCGCCGTCGTCCGCCGAGTCGCCGCCCATCGAGTCGATCGCCTCGCGGGCCTTCGCGTGCACCCGGGCGCGGCGCTCGTCGAGCGTCTCCTCGGGCGCCTCCGGAGCGGACGCGACCTCCGGCTCGGCCACGCGGGCATCGGCCAGCTTGCGGCGCAGCTCCTCGGCCGGATCGGCGGCGGCAGTCTCGACTGGTGCCGTCTCGACAGGCTCGACCGGCTCGGCGGGGCTCGCGTCCGGGTGCCTGCGCTGCGCGAGCCAGCGTCCGAGCGCTGCAAGGCCGATGAGACCGGCGACGGAGGCGAGTGCGCGCTTCACGCCCCGATGGTATCGCGAGGGGCGGCGAGGGTGGGTGCGGTGTTCGTCAGCTACCCTATGTCGCGCTTCCTGCCTCTCCACGCCCGGGCCATTCCCAGCTCGTGCTTGCCGGTGAGGCCGCCTAAGACCGAAGGAAGGAGAAAAGGGAACCCGTGATCGACTACGAGATCCTGCTGTTGTTGGACCCAGACCTCGCCGAGGAGCCTCAGGCGGAGGTCGTCACGCGCGTGCGTGACCTGATCGAGAAGGGTGGCGGCACGTTTACGCGCCACGATGCATGGGGCAAGCGCAAGCTCGCCTACGAGATCGACAAGAAGGCTGACGGCAACTACCACCTGCTGCTCTTCACCGCGGCTCCGGAGACGCTCGACGAGATCACCCGCGTGCTGAAGATCGACGACAACGTGATGCGCCACCTTGCGACACGTCGTCCCGAGGGAGGTCCGGCGGAGCCACTTCCCGTCGGCGCCCCGGCCAGTCACGATGCCGTCATCGATGATCTCGCAGAGGAGGATGAGGACTGATGGCCGGAGATATCAATCGCGTCACGCTCGTCGGCACGCCTCACCCGTGACCCGGAGCTGAAGCACCTGCCGTCGGGGAGCGCCGTGCTCGAGCTCGGCCTCGCCGTCAACGGCCGCAAGAGGACGCGAGTCGGCCAGTGGGTGGACAAGCCGAACTTCTTCGACGTGAAGGTGTTCGGCAACCAGGCCGAGATGCTGCTCGCAGCACCTCGGCAAGGGGCGCCGCGATCGGCGTCGACGGCCGGCTCGACTGGTCGTCAGTGGGAGTCGACAGGACGGCGGCAAGCGCTCGAAGGTCGAGGTGATCGCCGACAGTCCGTCCAGTTCCTCGACAGCCGCGGTGACGGCGACGGCGGCGGAGGCGGCGGCGGCCGTTCGTGCCCGCCGGTGCCGCGCAGTCGAGCGCGGCCGACTTCCCGTCCCAGCCCACCGACGACGACATCCCCTTCTAGGAGATCTGAAGACATGGCTCAGAAAGCACCGGCGCGCAAGCGCCCCAGCTCCAGCTCCGCCCCCGGGCGCCGCAAGAGCTGCCACTTCTGCAAGGACAAGATCACAGAGGTGGACTACAAGAACGTCAACCAGCTACGGCGCTACATCTCCGAGAAGGGCAAGATCCGCAACCGCCGCATCACCGGCGCGTGCCGCCGCCATCAGCGGCAGGTCGCCGTGGCGGTCAAGCGGGCCCGCGAGGTCGCGCTCCTGCCCTACGTCGCGAGCTAGGAGAGTCTGATGAACGTGATCCTGCTCAAGGACGTGGAGAAGCTCGGCCTGCGTGGCGAGGTCGTCAACGTCGCCCGCGGGTACGCCCGCAACTTCCTGCTGCCGCGGCAACTCGCCGAGGTCGCGACGGAGGGACGGGTCAAGGAGGTCCAGCGCATCGACGCCCAGAAGGCGCAGCACGAGGCGCGCAGCACCGAACAGGCCAACGAGATCGCCGAGACGCTCGGCAAGCTCGTCCTGCGGTTCGACGTCAAGTCCGGCCCGACCGGCTCGCTCTTCGGCTCGGTCACGACGACCGACATCGCCGACGAGATCTGGCGCATCCGCAAGATCCGCGTCGACCGCCGCAAGATCGGCGTCGACAACATCAAGCGGATCGGCCGCTACACGGTGCCGATCGACCTGTTCGAGGGCGTCTCGGCCGAGGTCAAGCTGATGGTCGTGCCCGAGGGTGGCGAGCTGCCGCCCGAGGAAGAGCTCGCCGCGATGGAGGCCGCTGAGGCTGCCGAGGCGGCAGCCGCCGCAGCAGCAGCTGCACCGGCCGACGCTGTCGACGAGAGCGAATGGGAGCTCGTCGACGACGCAGTCGTGCTCGACGAGGCCGTTCTGGTCGAGGTCGAGGAGGACGCAGCCGGCGAGATCGACGATGTCGTCGTGATCGAGGAGACGGTCGAGGAGACCGACTCCGCCGAGGCTGCTGTCGAGCCTGCCGACGAGCCGACCGGAGCCCGACACCGCCGCATAGCTCGTTGCGCCTCCGGCGGCTCTCCCGAGAGCCGCCGGAGGGCTGCAACGCTCCACAGGGCCTGTGGAGCGTTTGCCGAATTTCCCGCTCGGAGCGGAGATTGGGCGGTGGATAACCCCGCATCCGTTGGGGAGAAGCCATCCGGCGCGGGGGATAGACTGGGAACACGTGTTCTCTTCTCCCTGCACCTGGCCTCGAATCTGGCGGATTCCCGAGCTTCTTGCCGTGCCCGTTCGGGACAGGTTGACTGCGCCCGTGACCGTTGCTCCCAGCCGCCCCGTCGGCGATCGTCCCGCCCCAGAATCTCGAGGCCGAGGAGTCCGTCCTCGGCGCGATGCTGCTGTCGGCGACCGCGATCGGCGCCGTCACCGAGGTGCTCGAGGCGTCCGACTTCTACCGGGAGTCGCACGGGACGATCTACAAGGCCGCGCTGGCGCTGTACGGCAAGGGCGAGCCGGTCGACGCGATCACGCTCGCGAACGAGCTCGACGAGCGCAGCGAGCTCGAGCGGGTCGGGGGCACGGCGAAGATCGCCGAGCTCGCGGCCGTCGTGCCGGCGACCTCGAACGCCGAGCACTACGCGCGCATCGTCAAGGAGATGGCGACGCTGCGCGGCCTCGTGCGCGTCGGCCAGGAGATCCAGCGGCTCGGGCAGACGCGTCCCGGCGAGACCACCGACCTCGTCGACCGCGCCGAGCAGATGGTGTTCGACCTCGCGCAGCAGCGGGTCACCGGCGACTTCGCCCACATCCACGACCTGCTCAACGAGAGCTTCGCGCGGATCATGCACCTGTACGAGGCGGGCGTCGACGTCACCGGCACGCCGTCGGGCTTCCGCGAGCTCGACAAGATCACGTCGGGCTTCCAGCCCGGCAACCTCATCATCATCGCGGCGCGCCCGTCGATGGGGAAGTCCGCGCTCGCCCTCTGCATGGCGGCGAACCTCGGCGTCCGCCAGGAGGTCCCGGTCGCCCTCTTCACGCTCGAGATGTCGAAGGCAGAGGTGACGCAGCGCCTGATGTGCAGCGAGGCGAAGGTCGAGTCGCAGCGCCTCCGCTCGGGCCGCCTCGCGCAGGAGCGACTGGCCGCGACTCACCGGCGCGTGCGACAAGCTGATGAAGGCGCCGATCTACGTCGACGACACGGCCTCGATCACGATGATGGAGCTGCGCTCGAAGGCACGGCGCCTGAAGTCGCGCGAGCCGAAGCTCGGGATGATCATCATCGACTACCTGCAGCTGATGACCTCGGGCTCGAACCCCGAGAACCGGGTGCAGGAGGTGTCGCAGATCTCGCGGCAGCTGAAGGTGCTCGCGCGCGATCTCGACATCCCGATCATCGCCCTCTCCCAGCTCTCGCGCGCCGTCGAGCAGCGCCAGGACAAGCGGCCGATCCTCTCCGACCTCCGCGAGTCCGGCTCGATCGAGCAGGACGCCGACCTCGTCGCCTTCGTCTACCGCGACGAGTACTACAACCACGAGGAGTCCGACGCGCAGGGCCTCGCCGAGATCAACCTCGCCAAGCACCGCAACGGCCCCACCGACTCGATCAAGCTCAGCTTCCTCAAGCGCTACGCCAAGTTCACGGATCTGGCTGCCGCGTCGTAGGCAGGAGCGCTCTGCGCCGGTGCGCGCGTGATGTTCTGGCGTGAGGAGCTGGCCCAGGCAAGAGGTGGGTGTCGCGCGCCTGCCTGCGCGGCGGGAAGGCGGCACTATCGGCGCAGGTGGTGATGCTCTACTCTCGATCCGAGAGGACGAGGTTGAGCCAGTTCTCTGCCTCCCGGTACAGGGTCGGGTTGTTCTCTGGCGTGTAGTAGGCGAGCACTGCGACTGCCTGCGATAGAACCCACCCGCGCGCCCGCTCCCAGGTCGCGTCGTCAGTTGGCAAAGCCTCCCGGAATGCGTCGCGCGCGGCAGACGAGTGCAGCTTCCATGCGACCATCACGTCACAGGCGGGGTCACCGACGCCCATCATGCCCCAGTCGATCACACCGCTGATGCGCCCCTCCCGAACAAGCCAGTTGCGCGCATCGAGATCCCCGTGATGCCAGACGGGGGCCTTATCCCACGGAGGTGCAGCGAGCGCACGTTCCCATTCGTCCTCTACCGCGGGGTCGCCGTCGTATCTCGCCAGCCAGTACCGCGTGCCTTCGTCACGCTCCGCGAGAGCAATGCCGCGTCCTGGCGGCGCACCCTCGTGGATTGACCTTGCTGTAGCGATCCGACCAGTGCAGCGAGGTCGCGCGCCGCCTGGATCGGATCGACCTCTTCGATCGGGACAGTTTCGCCTTCAACCCACGTGTGGATATCCCAGAACCAGGGATAGTCGGCACTCGGGCGGCCCTGCGCGACCGCGACGGGGATCTCGACGGGCAGCAACGGCGCCAGCCGCGACAGCCATTCGAACTCTGCGCCGCCTGCCTTCGGTTGGCCCGTCACGGCGTGCGAGCCGGACAGAGAGCTCGTCCCCGAGGCGGAAGATCGCGTTGACGGTGCCACTGGGCGCTATCCGGTGGAGCGGCAGGCCGACCCATTCCGGAAACTGTTCGCCGAGAAGGCGACGCACTAGCGCGACGTCGATCTCAACCTCGTCGATGTGCATCCTCGTCATCAGCTACTCGATCGAGATTATCCCGACCCTCTCCATCAGGCCCGGGTTCATGTGCCGTTCCCGAACACTGGCGCGGGCGACGCAGCTCTCACCAGGGAGCGACCGTCGTCCCACCCCATTCCTCAGGGGCGACGTCGCGCACCGTCTGCGTCAGTTCCCAACGGTGGCCGCCAGGATCCTCGATGACGCCGGAGCGCTCACCGTATTCGTACGTCGTCAACTCCTCGACGACCCGTCCGCCGACCTCACAGGCCTGCGCGAATGCCGCATCCACGTCCGGTACACGAACCTTGAGGATGTGCGTCACTCCGCCACCGGTCGGCGCAACTCGGTCGGCGCCCGCTTCGGCCACGACGACCGCTCCATCTGAGCCGACGCGCAATTGAGCGCGGTGCCCTGCACCAATTCGCACCCGTTCTCCGAACCCGAACGCCGATTCGAGCCAGGCGACTGCCGCGCGTACGTCCTCGTAGACGAGTACTGGCGTCACGGTGGCAGGCGGCGCGGAACGATTGATCACGATGAAGCACAGCCTATAAGTCCGTCCCGGCTTTCCCGACCACCCTCGCGGTCGGCGCGATTCCCCGAGTGGCTCGGAAGGCTAGTGTGACGGCATGGTCGTCGAGTACATCCGTTACGTGATTCCGGACGAGCAGGCGGCTGCGTTCGAGGAGGCCTACCGTCGCGCCGGCATCATCCTCTCGGCCGACGAGCACTGCCAGCGGCACGAGATCTCGCGCGGAGTCGAGAATCCCGACCGTTACGTCGTCCGGATCGAGTGGGACTCGGTTGAAGGGCACGAGCAAGGTTTCCGCAAGAGCGCAGCATTCGGTGAGTTCTTCGGGCTCGTGAAGCCGTTCTTCGACGCGATCGAGGAAATGACGCACTACGCGCCGACGTCGGCCGCCTGACGGCGGCTCTACTCCTCCGCCCCCAACCCCGCTCGGCCGGGCATTCCGAGATGCTCGGGTAGACAGAGATCCAGAACGCCGATGGGGTGAGGCGTCAGCCTCACCCCATTGGCGGAACCTGGTTTGTCGCGACCGAGCGCTAGTTCTGCGCCGGGGTGTTCTCGGCGAAGTACTCGTGGCTGTCGGCGTTCGTGATCGCCTTGGCCGGATCGCTGATCGCGAGCGACTTCGCACCGGCCTGGCCGTAGACGACGTCATCGGTGCCCGCAACGACGTCGAAGTGGCTCATCTCGTGGATCAGCGTGCCGGCCTGCGAATCGGTGCCGAGGGCCGGCGCCGTCCAGTAGACCGTGCCGAGGTAGATCGTGTACGGCTGGTTCGGGATAGACGTACGCGTAGACCTTCTGCTTGCTCTTGCAGTCGAAGGTGATGCCGGCGTTCGTCATCGCGGAGGAGATGGCGTTGAAGTGCGACGTGACCGGTCGTGTACCGCGACGATGCGAAGACGCCGAACCACGTGGTGTAGCGCGGCGCCCTGCTTGTTGGCGCTGAAGTAGCTCACCGCGTTCGCCGCGTAGGCCCTCGCATTGGTGCGCGCGGCGCCCAGCGCTGAGATCTGGGCGGCCGAGCATGAGCTGAAGGCGGTCTGGCCCGGACCAGGAGGCTGAACCGGCGGCGGCTTTCCCTTGCCTGCGCGACCCGCCGCCTTGAGGCTGATCGTGTCGGACGCCAGCGCCTCCTTGGACTGGGATCGCCCCGAAGAGGCCGTACGACGCGACGTTGTAGGAGATCTCGTAGCGACCCGTGCCCGAGAAGTCGTAGAGGTCGGCGAGGTCGACGACGTTGCTCACGCTCGCGCCCGGATCGAGCTGGAGGTAGTCGCCGCTCGTCGCGGCCGGCCGCTTGACGTGCGCACCGGTGTAGGCGACCGGCTGACCGTCCCGCGTGACCGTGAACAGAGACTCGTCGACGCCGTCCGCCGGCGTGAACCACTTGAGGATCCGCGCAGGCTGCTTGCCGCGGTTCGTGAGGGTGACGGTGACGAGCACGTCCTGCGACGCGCGGAAATCGCTCTGCGCAACCTTGAGGTCGACGGTGAGCCCGCCCTTCGGAGCTGCGCCGGCAGTGCCGATCACCGCGAGCACGGCGATCAACGGGACCAGTCCGAGCGCCAACCACTGATAGGTGCGTCTACTCATCTCCCCCTCGTTTCTCTCGCGGACTCGAGCCGCTCTCATGATGGGTCACGGCCTGGATGGCGTCAAGGATCCGCCGGCGGGCCTGCTGCAGTCGGCGACCGGCTGAAGCCGGCCACCGGGCCCGTGGCGCCCGCGTCAGACGAGCGCGAGCGCCGCCGCTTCGATCTCGTCCTCCGAGAGCAGCACGAGGTTCGCGGCGTCGCCGAGCGGGATGAACGAGTCCTTGCTCGTCACCCGCGCGAGCTGGCCGTCGAAGCCGACGTCGATCAGCGTCGCGATGATTCCCTCGGAGACGCCGCCGGTGCGCCGCGTCTCGTCGACGACGAGCACGCGCTGCGTCGCCACCGCCTCGCGCGCGATGTCCTCGATCGGGAGCGGCGCGAGCCAGCGGAGATCGACGACGCGCGCCTCGACGCCCTTCTCGGCCAGGCGGCGGGCGACGCGCAGCGACATCAGGAGGCCGTTGCCCCACGTGAGGATCGTCAGGTCGTGGCCGTCGCCGTAGGTGCGGGCCGAGCCGAGCGGCACGTGGCTCGGCGACGGCGTCGCGAGCCAGAGGCCGTCGCCCTCCTCGTACAGATCGCGGGTGTGGTAGAGCGCGATCGGCTCGAGGAAGGCGCACACGCTGCCGTCGACCTTCGCGGCGGCGACGCACGTGCGCAGCATCGCGGCGGCATCGTCCGGCCGGGCCGGCGACGCGATCACGAGCCCCGGGATGTCGCGCAGCACGGCGACCGAGTCGTCGTTGTGGAAGTGGCCGCCGAAGCCCTTCTGGTAGCCGTACCCGGCGATCCGCACCACCATCCCGTTGCGGTACTGCCCCTGCGAGAAGAACTGCAGCGTCGCCGCCTCGCCGCGCAGCTGATCCTCGGCGTTGTGGAGGTAGGCGAGGTACTGGATCTCCGGCACGGGCACGAAGCCGCTCACCGCGGAGCCGAGCGCGAGGCCGAGGATCGACGTCTCGTCGAGCAGCGTGTCGAACACGCGGCCCGGCGCCGAAGCGTGCATGGAGGCCGCGGGTGACGCCGTAGACGCCGCCCTTCGCGGCGATGTCCTCGCCGAAGAGGAGCACCTCGGGATGTGCGTCGAGCGCAGCGGCGAGCGCTCCGTTGATCGCGAGGGCGAGCGTGAGCGGCTCGGTGGACGGCTCCGCCGAGGCGGCGTCGGCCCGCGCCAGCTTGGCGACCTCGGCCGGCGAGCGGGGCGCGAGCGGCCGCATCACCTCGGCGGCGCTCTCGAGCTGCGGCCGCCGTGCCGCGGCGAGCGCGACTTCGCGGACGCGCTCTCTGGCCTCGAGGTAGTCGGCGGCGAGCTGGGCGCCGGTGCGGAGACCTGCGGCCACGAGCCAGCGGGCCGTGGCGAGCAGCGGATCGCGCTCGAGATCGGCCCGAACGGCAGCGGGCGTGCGGTACGCGGCCTCGACGTCGGCGCCGGCATGGCCGAGGTAGCGAACGGTGCGCAGGTGCAGCACCGCCGGACGCCGCGTCTCACGCACCCAGTCCGCCAGGTCACGTGCGGCGGCGAGCGCAGCTGCCGGATCGTCACCGTCGGCCGTCTCGTAGCGAAGGGAGGCGCGGCTCGAGAGCGCGTTCGCGACCCACCCGGCCGGCGACGGAACGCTGATCCCGATCCCGTTGTCCTCGCAGACGAAGAGCAGCGGCACGGGCAGATGCTGGTGTGCCGCGTGGGCCGTCGTGTTGAGCGCGGCCTGGGCGGTCGCGTGGTTCAGCGATGCGTCGCCGAAGCTGCAGACGACGACCGCGTCGTCGGGCCAGGCGCACTCGACGCCGAGCTTGCGCGCCCGGTCGATCGCGATCGCCACCCCCATCGCGCGGGGCAGGTGCGACGCGATCGTCGAGGTCTGCGGGATCACGGCCAGCTCGTGGTTGCCGAACACCTTGTGGCGGCCGCCCGCGATCGGCTCGTCGATCGCGGCGGCGACGCCCTGCATCACGTCGGGAACGCCGTCGCGGCCCGCCTGGCCGGCACGCGCGAGATAGAAGGCTCCGGAGCGGTAGTGCAGCAGCGCCGGATCGGTGGGGCGCAGGGCAAGGGCGACCGCCGCGTTGCTCTCGTGCCCGGCCGATCCGATCGAGTAGAAGGAGCGCTTCTCCTTCTGGAGCCAGCGGGCCGCGTGATCGCAGTGCCGGCTCTCGATCTGCGCCCGCCAGAGCGCCTCGGCCTCGGGGTCGGCCGGCGACGGAGCGCCGGCCGGTTGCTCGAGCGTCTCGAAGGCCGCGAGAAGATGCTGCTCGAGCGGATCGAGGTCGTCGGGGATCATGGTCTCAGCCCGGCCTTGGCCTCTAGCCGAAGAACGACGAACGGGCGCACGACCTTGGAGTCGAGCGCCTCTTCCCACACGACCGCTCCACCCGGCTCGACCTCGCCGTCGAGGCGGAGAGCAAGCGCATCGGCGTCCTCGCGGGATTCCGTGCCGATGATCAGGTGCTTCCACTGGCGAATCGGGCGGTAGCCCTCGTCCTCGAGCTGCTGCTCGAGCTTGGTCGCCTCGTGCCGCGACCGGCACGTGACGCGAACCTCCCAGGGCGCGTAGCCCTTCCGCTCGACCTCTTCCTCCCAGTCCTCGTCGGCAGGCTCGTTGTCCCAGCGCTCCTCGTCGGCGAGCCAGTGCTCCACCCCGCTCGTCGTCGCCGTGATCTCGTGATGCTCGAGCTCGGAGAGGATCACGGCGTGCGCGTTCTCCGCCTGCGGAGCCGTGTCGGTGTAGACGAAAAGGTTCTCGTCGTCACCGGAGATCGAGAGGTGCCCGCCTTCGAGCGCCTGGGCCAGGTCGGCACCGAGCGGGCTCAGCCCGTCCTGGAGGAGCTCGGTGAACTGTCTCCGAGTGTGCTCGTCGGCGAGCTCTACCCGCACTCTCCAGTCGTCGGCCACCCCCGGAGGATAGTGCGTACCTTCGAGAGCGGGGCCGGTGAACTACATGCCGTCGAAGAACTGGGCGAGCCGGTCGAGCACGATCGTGGCGCCACGGAGTGCATCGGCGTCGAGATCCGAGAGCTCGCGGCTCCAGGCCTTCGCGAACCGCGCCCGCTTGGCGTCGACCTCGCGGCGCCCGGACGGGGTCAGCGAGACGCGGACGACGCGGCGGTCGTCGGTGTCGCGGACGCGCTCGACGAGCCCGGCGCCGACGAGGGCGTCGAGCATCTCGGAAACGGTTGCCGGCGCCAGGTCGGCGGCCTGGGCGAGGTGGGACGCCGTCAGCGCTCCCTCGCGGCGCAGCTCCGAGAGCAGCCGGAAGTGGGTGAGGCCGATCGTGCCGGTGACGCGGCTGTCGCGGCTGCGGAGGCGCCGGTGGGCGCTGAGCATCTCCTGCAGCGCGAGGCGGAGCTCCTCGAGCGCGGCCTCGCGCGACGTCTCGGGAGCGGCGGCGGTCATGCTGCCTCGAGCGCCGCCTCGGTCGCCGCCTGCGAGCGCTCCTCGGAACTGAACTTCCGGCTCCGCCGCTCCGCCTGCAACAGGATCAGCGCCGGGATCACCGCGACGACCGAGAGCCCGAACGCCCACCAGTACGCCGACGCGAAGGCAGCCGAGGTCGCTGCCGGCCCTGCGGCGCCGGTGAGCGCCGTGCCGAGCACGACCGCGAGGACGGCCGTCCCGATCGAGCCGCCCACGCGTTGCACCACGGTGAGCTGGGGCGTCGCGTCGGCGATCTCCTCCGGACGCAGCACCGCGTAGGCGGCGCTCATCGCGGGCATCATCGCGAGGCCGATTCCGAGCCCGCGGGCGAAGAGCGACGCCTCGATCTCCCACAACGGGGTCACGGGCGTGACAAAGGCGAGCGGCAACGTCGAGAGCGCCGAGACGATCACGCCGATGAGCGCGATGGGGCCGCCGCCGTAGCGGTCGGCCAGCCTGCCGGCGATCGGCATCGCGAGTGCCGCGCCGAGGCTCTGGGGAATGAGGAGCACGCCGGTGCGCACGACGGAGTCACCGCGCACGACCTGGAAGTACAGCGGCAGCAGGATCATGGCGCCGAAGAGCGACGCGCCGAGGAAGAAGGTGGTGGCCGAGGCAGCCGCGAAGGCGCGGTTGGCGTAGAGCCGCACGTTGAGCAACGGGTTCCGCGACCGCAGCGAGTGGAAGACGAAGACGCCGGTCAACACCAGCCCGATCGCGATCGGCACGAGCGCCTGCGCCGACCCGAAGCCGGCGCCGCTGCCCGCCTTGGCAAGGCCGTAGGTGAGCGCCGGCAACCCGGTCGCGAGCAGGACGAGGCCCGGCACGTCGAGCTTGCCGGCCGCCTCGGCCCTTCCGACCGGGAGCAGCTTCCACGCGAGGGCAACGGCAATGATCCCGACGGGGATGTTGATGAAGAAGATCCAGCGCCAGCCGAAGTGCTCGACGAGCAGGCCGCCGGTGACGGGGCCGAACACCGGCGCGAGCACCATCGGCACGCCGATGATGCTGAGGATGCGACCCATCCGATGCGGGCCGGCGGCGCGCGCGAGGATGATCATCCCGGTCGGCATCAACATTCCGCCGCCGAGGCCCTGGACGACGCGGAACGCGATCAGCGAGTTGGTCGACCAGGCGAAGCCGCAGAGCAAGGAACCGAGCGTGAAGAGGACGAGCGAGATCAGGTAGAGGCGTCTCGTACCGAGCCGGCGTGCAGCCCAGCCGGTGACCGGGATCACCGCGGCGAGCGCAAGCATGTAGCCCGTCACGACCCACTGCACGGAGCTGATCGGGCTCTTCAGGTCGACGGAGAGCGTCTCGATTGCGACGTTGACGATCGTCGTGTCGAGGATCGACATGATCGCTCCGGCGACGACGACGACCGCCAGCGGCCAGATGTTGCGGTTGATTCCGGGCAGCTCGTGAGCGTCGGACATGAAGGTTAGTGTACCTAAAGGTTCGCCCCCGAAGCATCGGCGGGTGCCGCGACCCGCTCGACGCGGGCCGGAGCTGGACGGGCAGGCAGCAGGAGTGCCGCGACGCCCGCCACGGCACTCGCGATCAGCATCTCGGCGTAGCCCCGGTGGAAGGAGCTCAGCGTCGGCGCCGTCCCGACGAGCGCGACGAGGATGGCCACGCCGAGCGCGAGGCCGATCTGGCGCGACATGTTGAGGATCCCGGACCCGGTCGCGAACCGATGCGCGGGCAGCCCGACGGCCACGACCCGAACAGGGTCGCCTGGGTCAATGCCACGCCCACGCCGCCGACGACCATCCCGGGCAGGAACTCACGGAGGTACGCGGGCTCGGAGCCGAGCTGGGTCAGCCACCACGCCGCACCGGCGGCGAGCAGGACGCAGCCCAGTCACGGCGACCGCCCGGCTGCCGAGCCGGACGACGAGGTGCTTCACGCGCAGAGAGAGCAGCGCCACGGTGAGCGGCCCCGGGGCGATCCCGAGCCCCGCCCGCAGCGTGCTGTACTCCCACTCGCCCGTGAGGAAGAGGACGCTGAGCAGCAGCATCGCGCCGAAGCCGATCCCGTAGAGGAGCATCACGACGTTCGACACCGCGAACGACCGCGCGCGCAGCAGCGACAGCTCGACGACCGGCGCGCGATGGTTGCTGCACCGCCAGAGGAACGCCGCGAGGGCGAGCCCGGATGCGGCCAGGGTGGCCAGCGTGGCCATGCTCGCCCAGCCCCACTCCGGACCCTCGACGATCGCGAGCGTGACGCCGCCGATGCCGGCGATCAGGAGCGCGATCCCCGCCAGGTCGGGCAGGCCGCCTTCCTCCGGATGCCGAACCTCGTCGAGCACGAGCCATGAGCCGACCAGCGCGGCGATCGCGAGCGGGATGTTGACGAGGAAGATCAGCTTCCAGCTCACCTCGACGAGCAGGCCGCCGAGGCCCGGGCCGCCGGCCGCCGCGACCGCCCCGACGGCAACCCAGGCGCCGATCGCACCCGCCCGCCGGGCAGGCGGGAACGCGTGCAGCAGCAGTCCGAGCGAGGTGGGAATGAGCAGCGCGGCACCGACCGCCTGCCCGGCGCGCGCGGCGACGAGGACGGCCAGCGTCGGCGCCAGGGCGCAGGCCGCCGACGCGATCGCGAACACGATCAGCCCGAGCTGGAACGTCTTGCGGCGGCCGAGCAGGTCGGCCAGGCGGCCGGCCGGCACGAGACAGGCCGCGAAGACGATCGCGTACGCATTCAGCACCCACGAGAGCGAGGAGGGCGTGCTGCCGGGGAAGCTCTGCTCGATCGCGGGGAACGCGATGTTGACGATGAAGAGGTCGAGCTGGGCCATGAACGCACCGACGGCGATCACGGCAAAGATCCAGCCGGTGCGCGTGACGGGCGTCGTGCGCTGGCGAAGAGCTCGGTGCGTCGGTCATCGCGCTGGCCTTTCACGAGGGCGGGACAGGCCGTCCCTGCCGTCGTATGAGTCCTGTAATTGGACTTACTCTGAAGCCACACTACACGAGTGAGTCCTGTCAATGGATTCAGTGGTAGGATCCGACCTGTGCTGCCCCGGACCTACGACGCCCAGAACTGCTCGCTCGCCCGCACGCTCGAGATCGTCGGAGAGCGCTGGACGCTGCTGATCCTCCGCGACGTCTTCCTCGGCGTTCGCCGCTTCGACGACTTCCAGGAGCGGCTCGATGTCTCCCGCACCGTGCTCGCCGGCCGGCTGCAGCGCCTGGTCGAGGAAGGGATCCTCAGCCGCGACCGCTACCAGGAGCGGCCCGACCGCTACGAGTACACCCTGACGCAGAAGGGCCGGGATCTCTGGCCCGCGCTCAACGCACTGCGGGCCTGGGGCGACGTCTACGAGACGCCGAACGGTGCACCACGGCTGTTCGTCCACGAGCCGTGCGGGACGCCGATCGAGGCCGTCGCGTACTGCCCGCACTGCGCGGCGGTCGTCCCTGTCGAGGACGTCCTCACGAGTCGCGGCCCCGGATATCGCCCTCCTGCCGGAAGCAAGCGCGCGTCCGGTGGCGCAGCAGACGCACCTGCTCGAACCGTCCGTCTGACCGCCTGCCGCGCAGCTCCACGCGCGTCCGGCGCGCGTTCCGCGCGACGTGCAAGAATGGCTCACGTGCCTGCCACCGTGATCGTCGGCGCGCAGTGGGGTGACGAGGGCAAGGGCAAGATCGTCGACCTGCTCGCCCAGGAGTCCGACCTCGTCTGCCGCTACCAGGGTGGGCCGAACGCAGGGCACACGATCGTCGTCGACGGCGAGACCTACAAGATCCGCGCCGTCCCGTCCGGGATCATCACCGGCAAGGCGTGCGCGATCGGCGCCGGCTGCGTCGTCGACCCCGAGGTCCTGATCGGCGAGCTCGATCGACCTCGAGGGGCGCGGGCACGCCACGGCCGGCCTCGTGTTCCTCTCCGGCAACGCGCACCTGATCATGCCGTGGCACGTCGCCCTCGACGGGGCGCGCGAGCGGAAGCTCGGGAATCTTCAGATCGGCACCACCCGCCGCGGCATCGGGCCTGCGTACGCCGACAAGGCGACGCGGATCGGGATTCGCGTCCAGGACCTGCTCGACCCCAAGATCCTGCGCCAGAAGATCGAGCTCGCGATCACGGAGAAGAACGTCTGGCTCGAGCGCGTCTACGAGATCGAGCCGTTCGACCTCGAGGAGGTCGCGCACACCTACGAGGGCTACGCGCAGCGACTGCGCCCGTACATCGCCGACACGTCGCTCCTCGTCGATCGCGCGCTCCGCAACGGCGACAACGTGCTGTTCGAGGGCGCGCAGGGAACGCTGCTCGACCTCGACCACGGCACGTACCCGTTCGTCACCTCGTCGAGCCCGATCGCTGCCGGGGCGGCGGTCAGCTTCGGGATCGGGCCCAACCGGATCGACGAGATCCTCGGTGTCTCGAAGGCCTACGTGACCCGCGTCGGCGAAGGCCCGTTCCCGTCGGAGATCCAGGGTGAGGCGCAGCAGCTCGTCCGCGAGCTCGGCGGCGAGTTCGGCACCGTGACGGGCCGGGAGCGCCGCTGCGGCTGGCTCGACCTGCCGGCGCTCCGCTTCGCGGTCCGGGTCAACGGCATCACGTCGCTCGCGTTCACCAAGCTCGACGTGCTCTCGACCTTCGCCGAGATTCCCGTCTGCGTGCGCTACCTGCTCCCCGACGGAACCGAGACCGACGACTTCCCGGCCCACCAGTCCGACTTCCACCACTGCCGCCCGGTCTGGGAGACGCTCCCCGGCTGGGAGCAGGAGCTCGACGGCGAGCAGCTTCCCGACGCGGCCGCGAGCTACGTCCGCTTCGTCGAGGACGCCCTCGGCGTCCCGGTCTCGCTCGTCGGCACCGGGCAGGGCCGCGAGGCCGTGCTGACCCTTCCGTAGCGCTCAGTAGACTCGCCCGGGTGCGCGTCCTCCTCGTCGGATCCGGTGGCCGCGAGCACGCGCTCGCCTGGAAGCTCGCGCAGTCGCCACAGCTCTCCGAGCTCCACGTCGCCCCCGGGAACCCTGGCATCGCCGCGCTCGGGCAGTGCCATCCCGTGCGGGCGGACGACGCCGAGGCGGTGCTCGGGCTCGCGCGCGCGCTGGAGATCGATCTCGTCGTCGTCGGGCCTGAGGTTCCGCTCGTCGCCGGGCTCGCCGATGTGCTCCGGTCGGTCGGGATCGCGGTCTTCGGGCCGTCCCGGGCGGCAGCGGCGATCGAGGGCTCGAAGACCTTCGCGAAGGCGATCATGATGACCGCGGGCGTGCCGATGGCGGCAACGCTCGCCGACGCCGTGGCGCCATGCGTTCTCAAGGCTGACGGGCTCGCTGCAGGAAAGGGCGTCGTCGTCTGCCAGACGCAGGCCGAGGTCGAGGCGGGACTGGCCGAGCTCGACGGGCTCAGCGGCCCCCTCGTGATCGAGGAGCTGCTCGACGGGCCGGAGATCTCGGTCTTCGCGATCTGCGACGGCGTCACCGCGCACGCGCTGCCGGTGGCGCAGGACTTCAAGCGGGCCGAGGACGGCGACCGCGGGCCGAACACCGGCGGCATGGGCTCGTACGCGCCGGTTCCCGGCTTCGACGACGCAGAGGTCGAGCGCCTCGTCGATCTGTCGTGCCGCCCGATCGTCGCCGAGCTCGCCGCCCGCGGGCATCCGTTCGTCGGAACGCTCTTCGCGGGTCTGATGCTGACCGCCGACGGGCCGAAGGTGCTCGAGTACAACTGCCGCTTCGGCGACCCCGAGACGCAGTCTCTGATGCCGCTGCTCGGCGGCGACCTGCTCGCCGTGCTCGCAGCCACCGCAGCCGGTGATCTCGAGCGCCTCGAGCTCGAGCCCGCAGCGGGCGCGGCCGTGACGGTCGTCCTCGCCGGCGGCGACTACCCGGCCCGCGGCGACGTCGGCTCTCCGATCACCGGGATCGAGGCGGCCGAGGCGACAGGCGCCCTCGTCTTCCACGCGGGCACGGCGCTGCACGACGGCGCCGTCGTGACGAACGGTGGCCGGATCCTGAACGTCACCGCGGCCGGCGACGACATCGCCTCCGCCCGGGCGGCCGCCTACGCCGCCGCGGATCTGATCAGCTGGGACGGGGTCCGGCGACGCGACGACATCGCGCTCGCCGCATCGCTCGGCGCCACACCCGGCGACGGGCTCGAGGCCGGCTCGAACGTCGCGCCACCCGCTCCCGTTCGATGCGACGTCGTTCGGCGCAGGCGCCGATCGCGCTCCACCGGAGGCTGCGCCGACCCGCGCTCTAGAATGACCCTGTGATCAATCGCTACTCCCGCCCGGCCATGACCCAGATCTGGTCGGACGGCGAGAAGCTGCGTCGCTGGCTCGAGGTCGAGCTGGCTGCACTCGAGGGCTGGGCCGAGGTCGGCACCGTCTCGCACGAGGACGTCGCCGCGATCCGCGAGCACGTCGTCCTGCCGACGCCGGAGCGGGTGGCCGAGATCGAGCGCGAGACGAACCACGACGTGGCCGCGTTCGTCGATGCCGCCTCGGAGGGACTCGGCGAGGAAGGACGCTGGTTCCACTACGGGCTCACCTCGTCGGACGTGCTCGACACCGCACTTTCGCTCGCCGTCCAGGACGCCGGAGCGCTCGTGCTGGAGGGCCTCGATCGCGCCTTCGGTGCCGTCGTCCTCCGTGCCGAGGAGCACCGGGAGACGATCTGCATGGGGCGCACCCACGGCGTCCACGCCGAGCCGACGACGTTCGGCCTCAAGCTCGCCGGCTGGGCGTTCGCGCTCGAGCGCGACCGGGATCGGCTCGTCCACGCGATCGAGGGCCTGCGCGTCGGCAAGCTCTCGGGTGCCGTCGGCACCTACGCGGCGGCCGAGCCCGAGGTGGAGCGCATCGCCTGCGAGCGTCTCGGCCTCGAGCCCGCGCCGAGCTCGACGCAGGTTCTCCAGCGCGACCGCCACGCAGAGCTGCTCTCGGCGCTGGCGCTGCTCGCCTCGTCGCTCGACCGCTTCGCGACCGAGATCCGCCACCTCGCCCGCACCGAGGTGCGCGAGGTCGAGGAGCCGTTCGGCCGCGGTCAGAAGGGCTCGTCGGCGATGCCGCACAAGCGCAACCCGATCACGGCCGAGCGCATCTGCGGGATCGCGCGGGTCGTGCGGGCCAACTCGCTCGTCGGTCTCGAGAACGTCGCCCTCTGGCACGAGCGGGACATCTCCCACTCCTCCGCCGAGCGGATCGTCCTGCCCGACTCGTTCCTCGCGGTCGACTACATGCTCGACCGCTTCACCTGGCTCGTCGAGGGCCTCGTCGTCCGCGAGGAGCGGATGCGCGAGAACGTCGCCTCGAGCTTCGGCCTCTACTTCAGCCAGCGGCTGCTGCTGGCGCTCGTCGAGTCGGGCCTCACCCGGGACGACGCCTACCGGCTCGTCCAGCGCAATGCGATGCGGGCCTGGGACGAGCAGATCGACTTCCGGAGCCTCGTCGACGCCGATCCCGAGATCGCCGGCCGGGTCGACCTCGACGCGGTGTTCGACCAGGGCGCCTACACCGCCCACGTCGACGTCGTCTTCGACCGCCTGCGGGCGCTCGTCTCGACCCGAAGGGAGGGCGCGCATGTCTGAGCCACGGCGGCGCCACGCATCTCGCGAGCGGCAAGGTGCGGGAGATCTACGCCCTCGACGACGAGCGGCTGCTGCTCGTCGCGTCGGATCGGATCTCGACGTTCGACGTGATCCTGCCGACGCCGATCCCCGACAAGGGGCGCGTGCTCACCGGCATGTCGGCGTTCTGGTTCGCGCGGACGAGCGAGATCGTGCCGAATCACCTGCTCGAGCTCGGCGACGACGGACGCTCGACGATCTGCCGCCGGCTCGAGATGCTGCCGGTGGAGTTCGTCGTGCGCGGCTACCTGTCCGGCTCGTCGTGGGTCGACTACCAGGCGTCCGGATCGGTGTGCGGCCACGCCTTGCCGCCGGGGCTCGTCGAGTCCGACCGTCTGGCCGACGCCGATCGTGACGCCGGCGACGAAGGCCGACGAGGGTCACGACCTCAACATCACCGAGGCCGAGGCGGCCGCGCTGTGCGGGGCCGAGGCGTACGAGGCGGCACGCGAAGGCGCTCTCGGCCTCTACGCGTTCGCGTCGGCCCACGCCGAGGCGCGCGGCATCGTCCTCGCCGACACCAAGTTCGAGTTCGGCGTCGATCCCGACGGCGTCGTCACGCTCGGCGACGAGGCGCTGACGCCCGACTCGTCGCGGTTCTGGCCCGGCGACTCGCTACGCCCCCGGCGGCCCGCAGCCGTCGTTCGACAAGCAGTACGTGCGCGACTACTGCCTCTCGACCGGGTGGGACCGCACCGATCCCGGCCCCGAGGTGCCCGACGACGTCGTCGCAGGGCACGCGCGCCCGCTACATCGACGCGTTCGAGCGGCTGACCGAGATCTCGTTCGCTGCCTATCTCTCCGACCCGAAGGTGGTTCTGTGAAGGCGACCGTGCTGATCCGTCCCAAGGAAGGCATTCTCGACCCGCAGGGCGAGGCGGTCGGTGACGCGCTCCGCACGCTCGGGTTCGCCGTCTCCGGCGCGCGCGTCGGCCGGCTCGTCGACGTCGAGCTCGACGACGCCGATCCCGCCGAGGCGCAGGCCGCGCTCGAGAGCATGGCGCGCGACCTGCTCGCCAACCCGCTGATCGAGTCGTTCACGATCGAGCTCGAGGCTGCCGCATGAGTGACGGCCCGCGGATCGCGGTCGTCACGTTCCCCGGCTCGAACGACGACGGGGATGCGGCGCTCGCGCTCGAGTTCCTCGGCGCTGCGCCGGTGCGGGTCTGGCATGCCGACCCGGCGCTGCCTGACGGAATCGAGGGCGTCGTCCTGCCGGGCGGCTTCTCCTACGGCGACTACCTGCGCTGCGGCGCGATCGCCCGCTTCGCGCCGGTGATGGAGTCGGTCAGCGCGTTCGCGGCGCGACGGCGGCCCGGTGCTCGGCATCTGCAACGGCTTCCAGATCCTCTGCGAGGCGGGACTGCTGCCGGGGGTGCTGCGCCTCAACCGGCAGCAGCAGTTCCTCTGCGCCGACGTGACCGTGACGGTCGAGAGCACCTCGAGCGCGTTCGCCGGCGGCTGGTCGGCGGGCGAGGAGCTCGTGATCCCGATCAAGCACGGCGAGGGCAACTGGTACGGCGATGCCGATCTGCTCGCCTCGCTCGAGGCCAACGGGCAGATCGCGTTCCGCTACACCGAGGACGTCAACGGCGCCCTCGACCGGATCGCGGGCGTCACGAACGAGGCCGGCAACGTGCTCGGCCTGATGCCGCACCCCGAGCACGCGGTCGACCCGCTGCTCGGCCCGACCGGCGGCGTCGCCGTGCTCGAAGGGCTCATCGCGGCTGCGCGCGAGCGCGCGGGTGCTGTGGCCTGACGTCGGGCGAGAAGCTCGCCCAGATGAGCGACCCCGTACCAGGCTGAGCTGTCATCCGCGAGCGTCGAGGAGGAGACGGCCGACCCCGACGAGGCGTATGCGCAACTCCCGCTCGGCCGCTGACGGCGGCCGCCGGCCTGGGACAGGCTCCCTTGGGCGGACTGAGCGCTCAAGGGATCTCGAGCCGGAGCATGATCTCGTTCGCCGTGGAGCTCCCCGGTGCGCGTAAAGCCGTAACGCTCGTAGAACGCGATCGGGCTGCCCTCGCCCTGACCGGCGCTCGTTGTCATCTCGCGGACGCCACGGGCCCGGAAGAACTCGACGATCAGATCGAGCGTCGCCGTCCCGAGACCTCGCCGCTGGTGGCGCTCGTCGATCAACAGCTTCCACAGAAAATGAGGGACGTACTCGGGACTGCCGACCTCGTCGGCGATCATCACGAATCCGACCGGGACCTCGTCGTCGTAGATCGCCCAGTAGAGAGCGTGGGCATCGGGTTCCGCAGCTGCCTCGCACATCGACGCGCGGACCGTGCTGACGAACCGTCGCTGAGCCGGCTCCACTGCGAGAGCCTCGACCTGGTCCCGGTTCGCGTCAGTGATCGGCCGCAGAGAGACCACCGGGTGAGACTAGAGGCTCACTCAGTCCGTCGGAAGAACCTCGGAGTCGTGCTCGGCGAACACCGCCGGGATATCAGCCCCGGGAGCATGGATCGCACCGATCAGGTTTGCGATCCGCGGGGTCATGATCAGCAGATAGCGGGCCTCGGCATCGCCGGCGTTCCAGTAGGTGTGCGGTGTGCCGCGACGGGCGACAACGGCAGACCCCGCAGTCGCGACGACCTCCTCGTCTCCCAGCCGAAACCCGAGCTCGCCCTCGAGCACGTACCACCCCTCGTCGTCGCCATGGTGCACGTGGAGCGGCGCGATCCAGTGCGTGCCGACCTCCGCCGTCCACTCGACCAGGATGAAGTCGTCGCCGGCAAGGCCGTCAATCGCCGCGAGTCGCTGCGCGAACGCCATGGTCACAACGTTACGCGATGCGAAGTTGCGCATCACGCCCGGTCCGCGGTAGAACGAGATCCATCGTGACCCTGACGCAGTACTACACGGCGACCACCCTGGACGGCTTCATCGCCGACCCGGACAACTCGCTCGGTTGGCTCTTTACGCGCAAGCAGGACAAGGACGGCCCGCTGAGCTACGGCGCGTTCATCGCCGACGTCGGAGCGATCGCGATGGGCTCGACGACCTACGAGTGGATCCTCGATCACGAGTACTCGGGCAAGGACGTCGCTGACTGGAAATGGATGTACGACGTCCCGTGCTGGGTCTTCACCCACCGGCAACTGCCCGTCGTGCCCGATGCCGCGATCGAGTTCGTGAGCGGCGATGTCGCACCCGTGCACGAGAAGCTGCTCGCTGCCGCCGGTGACCGGAACGTCTGGATCGTCGGCGGCGGAGACCTGGTGGGGCAGTTCGCAGACGTTGGGCTGCTGGACGAGGTGATCGTCTACATCGCCCCTGTGACGCTCGGCGCCGGAGCACCGCTCTTGCCCCGCCGGATCGAGCTGCAGCTGGAGGAGCTCGACCGGAACATCGACTTTGCGTGTGCCAGGTACTCCGTCGTGCGCCCGGACGCCTGACGTCGGGTCAGAGCCCGGCCGCGTACCCGTCGCCGCGGCCGTCCGAGCCGCCGATCAGCGAGCTTCCGAACCGCAGGATCATCTGACCGACTCCGAACGGATGCTGGATCGGGCCGATGCGGGCGTCGTGGCCGCAGGCCCGCAGCTCCGGCAGCAGGTGACCCAGGCCAGGCTCGAGCTCGACCGATGCCGTCGTCCTCGACCCGCCACCGCGGTGCGTCGAGCGCAGCCTGGGGGTCGAAGGCATCGTCGACGACGCGCCGCACCACCTGGAAGTGGCCCTGCGGCTGCATCGGGCCGCCCATGACGCCGAACGGCCCGAGTAGCTCGCCGCCGCTCCAGCAGCATGCCGGGGATGATCGTGTGGAAGGGGCGCTTCGCCGGCGCGAGCTCGTTCGGATGGCCCGGCACGCGACTGAACCCGGCGCCGCGGTTCTGCAAGCACCACCCCCGTCCCCGGCGCGACGACACCGGAGCCGAACGACTCGTAGACGCTCTGGATGAACGAGACGGCCATCCCGTCTCCGTCCACCGCGCAGAGGTAGGTGGTGCCGCCGCGGGGGAGGTCGAGGCTGAGATCGAGCGCCGCTCCGGGCCGCACGAGCGAGCGACGAGCGGCGAGTCGCTCGTCGGCGAAGAGATCCGCCGGCAGCGGGCCGTCGTGCACGAACGCGTAGGCGTCGGCGAACGCGAGCTTCATCGCCTCGATCTCGAAGTGCGGTCCTCGCTCGAGACCTTCGTACAGCGCGAGGGCGAGCAGCGCGGCAACGCCCTGGCCGTTCGGCGGCAGCTCGCAGACCTCGACGCCGCGGTAGCTCCTCCGCAGCGGCTCGACCCACTCGGAGGCATGCGCGCGGAGGTCGTCCTCGGAGAGCCAGACGCGGCGGCGATCGCCGCCGCGACCTCGCCCTCGTAGAACGCGTCCGGCCCTTCGGTCGCGATCCGCTGCAGGGTGGCGGCGAGCTCGGGCAGCTCGTAGCGCTGCCCGGCGGCTGGCGCCGGCCACGGTGCGCGCGCCGCCTGCCCCCACTTGTCGGCGATCCGCGCCGAGCACACGATGCCGTCGCGGGCCGCCTCGGCCGCCGGAGCGACCGCGCGGTCGAGGCTGAAGCGACCGAAGTGCGCGGCGAGGTCCGCCCAGAGCCGGACGGCTCCGGGCACGGTCACCGACTGCGGGCCGTGGTCCTCGAACGACCGGCCGCCGAGGTCGGCCGGCGACCGGCCGGAGCCGTTGATGCCGTACAGCGCGCCCTCGTCCCAGACGAGCGCGAAGGCGTCACCACCGACGCCGTTGTCGGTCGGCTCCGCGACCGTCAGCATGGCGGCGGCTGCGAGGGCCGCGTCGACCGCGTTGCCGCCGCGCTCGAGCGCGCTCAGGCCGGCACGCGTCGCGAGCGGATGACTCGTCGCGACCATCGCCTCGGCGCTGATCGCGGGCATGCGCCTCCAGCCGCTCGTCTCGGCCCGGCCCGGCTGGAAGAGGGCGTCGAGGTCGAGCTCCATCATCGGAGCATCGCATGTCAGGGGGTCGAAGGTCCGGTGCCAACCGTCTACACTAGTGTCATGTCACCGACGCCGCACCCGTTCGACGTCGACGAGACGCAGCGCGCGCTCGTCGCCGCGGCGGCGGCTACGAGGTCGTGCACACCTCGCCCGGGCTCGAGATCGGCGTCTACGTGCTCGTCGCTCCCGAGCCCGACCGGCAACAGCCGCACGACGAGGACGAGGTGTACGTCGTGCTCGACGGCGCGGCGTGCTCGAGGTCGAGGCACCGCGACGCGCTCACGGAGGGGATGGCGCTCTTCGTGCCGGCGGGCGCCGAGCACCGCTTCACGGCGTACGAGCAGCTTGCGCTGCTCGTCGTCTTCAACGGCCCGCACTCCGGCTGAGGGGGTGCTTCAACGCCACGGGCAAGGGAGGAGGCGCACCGTCACTTGACAGATCAACCATCGAAGCGTCTATACCTTTTGATATAGAAGGAGATATACCGAGGACGGACAAGTCCAGTACTTAACTGGCATTGAACCTATTTTGGCCGCAGACGACCTTTCCTCAAACGGAGACGTGATGGCAACCAAATCGATGACATTCAAGCGGGCACGAACGCCGCACTACGACGATCCGGCTGCCGTCGGCCAACGTGTTTTCGAGGCGCGGGAGGCGGCCGGACTGAGCCAGCGCGAGCTCGCCTTTCCGGGCTGCAGCGCCGCCTACATCTCCCGGATCGAGCGCGGCGAGCGGGTGCCGTCCCTCCAGGTGATGCGCGAGCTCGCCCGTCGCACGGGGGTCTCCGAGCAGGAGCTCGCCTTCGGCAAGGAGACGCTCGACGCCACCGTTGCCGAGCGCGTGCGCGCCGCCGAGGCAGCAGAGTCCTCCGGCGAACAAAGCGGAGCGGGCCGCCGCGTACAAGGCGCTCGCACGGGCGGCCACGAAGGCCGCGCGCGCACTCGACAGCTGACGACCGCCGCAGCCGTCTAGGATCGAGACGATGGGCCGCGACGCCGACATCGTCGTAGTCGGCGCAGGGATCACCGGCGTCGCGACTGCCCGTTCGCTGGCGCAGACGGGGCGCGGCGTCGTCCTGGTCGAGCAGTTCGGGCTCGGGCACGACCGCGGATCGAGCCACGGCGCCTCGCGGATCTTTCGGCTCTCGTACCCCGATCCGCACTACGTTCGCCTCGCCCAGGGGGCACTGCAGAGCTGGCGCGAGCTCGAGGCCGAGGTCGGCGAGGAGCTGATCGTGACGACGGGCGGCCTCGACTTCGGTCCGGTCGCGGTCGAGAACGCGCGGGCGCTCGCTGCCTGCGGTGTCGCGCCACGAGCTGCTCACCGGGACCGAGGTGGCCCGGCGCTGGCCGATCTTCGCCGAGCCAACGGAGACCGTGCTCTACCACGCCGACGGCGGCGTCACCCTCGCCGACCGGGCGTACCAGGCGCTCCTCACGAGCGCGGTCGAGGCGGGTGCGGTCGTCCTCGACGAGCGGCGCGTGACCGGCATCGAGCCGGGCCGCGGCTCGGTGCGCGTGAGCACCGACGGCGACGAGATCACGGCCGGTGCCTGCGTCGTGGCCGCGGGCGCCTGGGGCCGGGCACTGCTGGCCGGCGCCGAGATCGAGCTTCCGGTCGTCCCCACGCGCGAGACGGTCACGTACTTCAACCTGCCGGATGCGCTGAGCCTGCCGCCGATCATCGACGACGCCGTCCCGGACGCCGAGGAGCACGGGCTGCTCCGGCCCGGGCTGATCAACTACGCGCTCGCCGCACCCGGCGTCGGGCTCAAGGCCGGGCTGCACCACTCAGGCCCGCCGGCCGATCCGGACGAGCAGGGACAGCCCGATCCGGCCGTCGTGCGCTGGGTCTCGACCTGGGCGGCGCGGCGCTACCTCGAGCTCGATCCGGAGCCGATCGCGACGGAGACGTGCCTCTACACCAACACGGCCGACGAGTCGTTCGTCCTCGAACGGCACGGGCGGATCGTGGTCGCATCCGCCTGCTCGGGCCACGGGTTCAAGTTCGCCCCCGCCTTCGGGCGAACGCTCGCCGCGCTCGCGCGCGACGCCGCCGCCTGATCGCATGCGGCAGCCTCTAGGCCGCGCAGCGATACCCGGCTGTAGGCAGACTTCACCGCGATGCCACCCGTCCCTGAGCCGCCGACCGCAAAGAGCGGCAGGAATCGCACCCTCGTCATTGCCCTCGCGGTCGCAGCCGTCGTGGTGGCTGCGCTCATCGCCGCCAGCCTGTTGCGCTCGAGCGGCGACGACGACAGCGCCGCCACGACCGCGACTGCCGAGACGACGGCGACGACCGGGACGACCGGCACGACCCCCAGCATCACCGATCCCGCGCTCGAGCTCGTTGCCGGGATCCCGCAGAACGGAACGGTGCTCGGAAAGTCGGGCACGACGGTGCGGCTGCTGCAGTTCGAGGATCTCCAGTGCCCGATCTGCAAGCGCTACACCGACGAGGCGTTCCCTGCGATCGTCAACGAGTACGTCCGCACGGGCCGCATCAAGGTCGACTTCCGTGGCCTCGCGTTCCTCGGGCCCGACTCGCTGAAGGCGCTCAAGATCGCAATGGCCGCCGGGTTGCAGAACAAGCTCTGGCAGGTGGTGGGGCTGTTCTACGAGAACCAGGGCGCCGAGAACACCGGTTGGGTGACCGATTCGCTGATCGACGAGATCCTGGCGGCCGTACCCGGCCTCGATGCGGCCAAGGTCAAGGTCGACGCGAAGAGCACCCAAGGTCGCGAATCAGATCGCAGCGATCAACGCACAGGCGACCAAGCTGAAGGTGCAGGGAACACCGTGGTTCTACCTCGCCGTCGGCTTCAACCCGCCGGTCAACTTCCAGCCGCGGTCGTTCGCGCCGAGCGAGTTCCGCACGCCCATCGATCAGGCGCTGAAGGCAGGCTCGCCGTGACGCCGCGGCCGAATCGGTGCGCTGCTCGTCGCGACGGCGCTGAGCCTGGCGATCGTGGCCGGTGTCGGCGCCTCGACGAGCTCGCCGGGCACCGCCCTCGTCGACGGGATCCCGCAGCGCGGCACCGTGATGGGGCAGGTCAGCGCGAACGTAACCCTGATCCAGTTCGAGGACCTCGGCTGCACCCACTGCGCCGAGTACATGAAGGACGCCTTCCCGACGATCATCAACGACTACGTCAAGACGGGGCTCGTCAAGGTCGACTTCCGCGGGCTCGGGGTCGTCACCCGCGCCTCGGCGCCGGCGCTGCGCTACACGCTGGCCGCGTCGCGGCAGAAGAAGCTCTGGCAGGTCGCCGAGCTGTTCTACGAGAACCAGTCGCGGCTCAACGAGCTCGCGACCGACGCCGGCGTGAAGCGCATGGTCGGCGGCGTCAAGGGCCTCAACGCGAAGCTGCTCGTGGCCGACTCGAAGACGCTTTCCGTGAAGAAGCAGGTCGCGGCCCATGCGGCCGAGGCGACCCGCCGTAACGTGCCGGGCACGCCGTGGTTCTTCATCAAGGTCGGCGCCGCGCCGCCCAAGGTCGTGCGGCCGGACGCGTACGACGGCGAGTCGTTCAGCAAGCTGCTCGACGACGCGCTCGGCCGGTGAGCGACAGGCTCCTTCGGGTCGCTCTGATCGTCGTCTCGGCCGCCGGTATCGCGGTCGCCGGGTATCTCACCTACATCCACTACAAGCCGGCCGCGCTGATCTGCACGACCGGCGGCGGCTGCGAGACGGTGCAGGACTCGAAGTACGCCGTGCTCGTCGGCGTCCCGATCGCGATCTTCGGGCTCGCGGCGTGGATCACCGCGTTCGTCCTCACGCTCTGGAACTCCGACCTGGCGCGCACGCTGACGGCGGCTCTCGCCCTCGCGGCGCTCGCGTTCGCCGCCTACCTCGTGATCCTGCAGCTGTTCGTGATCGACGCGATCTGCATCTGGTGCATGGCGAACGACGTCGTCCTGATTCCGGTCTTCGCGGTGCTGGCGCTGGGGCGGCTGTGGACGGCACCCGCGGCGAAGGGCGATCCGGCGGCAGGCTGAAGCCTGGCGCCAGCGTACGTCGGCGCCCTACGTCATCGGAACCTGACGGAGGATGTCCGTCTGGATGCGGTCCAGGATCTCCGTCAGGCTGTCGCCGGTGGCGGTGATGCCGTGGTTGCGCAGGCCGATCACGGCATGGGCGGGATCGGGCTCGCGGTCGATCAGCTCGGCGACCGACTCGGCCAGCTCCTGCGTGCCGCACGGGTAGTTGATGTCGGTGGCGGCGATGCCCTCCATCCACGCGTGGACGTGGAGGATCGCGCCGACGTCGGGATGCGCCTGGTAGATCATCCAGTGCTCGATCGCGTCGACCGAGACGCGCCGCGGCTCGACGCCGGGCGGGACGCTGATGCGCATGCTCGCGTTCGGCTCGTCGTAGCCCGTGACGAGCAGGATGTCGCGGCCGGCCTCCTCGAGCGCGGTCTTGTCGACGCCCGAGGCGCTCATCCAGAACCGCGTCTCGTCCTTGCGCGCCGAGAGGTTCCCGTAGGAGAGGCCACCGACCTGGTAGAGCCGCATCACGTGGCGAAGGTCGCGCTCGTTGAGGAACTCGTGCACCGGGAACGGCGCCGGCAGCAGGTCGAGCTCGCCCATGCCGCTTGCCGGCGGCGCTGATGTCGGCGGTGATCTCGTCGCCGTCCCAGAGCTCCGGCTCGAGGTCGGTGACGAACTCGTTGTCGATCACGAGCTTGGACTTCGCGAGCGGCGCCAGCCGCTCGAAGACCTCCGCCGGATCGTCCGAGATCTTGTACGTGCCGCGCTCCATCGTCGTGAACCACACGCCCTCGACCGGGAACGTGGAGGACGACGACGTTCGCGAGCGTGCGGACGAGGTTCGGGTAGCTCGTGCGGAGCACGTCCTCCGGCACCTCGTCGAGCTCGTAGAACGAGGCCGAGTACGTTCCGCGCGACGAGCGGCGGAATGCCTTCGGATCGCTCCGTGTCGAACATGTTGAGCACGAAATCGGCGTCGGCGTGGTCGTCGACGAGCTCGAAGCCGTCGGCCTCGAACGCCTTGCCGACCGCGCGAACCCACTCCTCATGTGACGGCGAGGTCGATGTTCCCCAGATCGCATACTTTCGCATGACCGGAGTGTAACGTCGCGCCACGCTTGCACCGGGTGGCGACGGGATCAGGAGAAGAGATCGCGCTCGCGCGGCATCACGAGGTCGCTGCCGCGCCCCTCGCCCGGCGCGTCGACGCCGCGGACGATCGCGGCGGGGACGCCGCTGCTCTTGCCCAGCACGAGCTCGGCTGCGCCGGCGATCTCGTCGGCGACGGCGATCATCGTCGAGCGAAGCTCGTAGCCGAGCGAGTCCTGCGAGCCGCGCAGGTCGCGGAGAGCCGCGAGCCCCGCCACCCCGAGTGCGACGTCGGTGGTGCCCTGCCGCCACGCCCGGCCGAACGAGTCGCTGACGATGACGCCCGGAGCGATGCCCGTCAGCTCGGTCAGGCGCTCGCGGAGCGCCGCAGCGGAGGCGTCCGGGTCGAGCGGCAGCAGGATCACCGTGCCTGGCCCCTTCGCGTTCGAGGCATCGACGCCGGCCGACGCGCAGACGAAGCCGTGCCGCGTGCGCGTGATCACGAGTGGCGGCCGGGAGCGGATGACCTCGGCCGCCTCGCGCAGGATCACCTCGACCTGCCGCGGGTCGCCGTCGTCCCCGGCGAGCTCGACGGCGCGCGGCGACGGCTCGACCTCGTCGAGGCGAACGACGCGACCCTCGACCTTCGACACCGCCTTCTGGGCGACGACGACGACGTCGCCGTCCTCGAGGCCGCCGACGCGCGCGCAGGCCTCGGCCAGCAGCCGGCCGAGATCGTCCCCCTCGTCGAGCTCGGGAATGCCCGGCAGGCCGATCACCCGCACCTCCGCGACGCCCCGGTCCTCGTGTGGTCGCGCCAGCCGCGCGGCTCAGTGGACGCCGGTGACGCGGAGGCCGGCGTGCGCCTTGTAGCGCTTGTTCACGTTCACGATCACGGCCGTCATGCCCTCGAGCGCCCGCGCGCTCGCGAGCGGCCCCGCGTCGATCGCGCTGCCCGAGGTGAGCTTGCCGGCGAGCTCGAGCACGAGCGCCTTCGCCTCGGCGTCGTCGCCGCAGACGAGCGTGTCCTCCTCCGGTGCCTCCTCGCCCCCCAGGTTGGAGGCCGCGAGCGAGTGCAGGCCGGCGATCACGGGCCCGTCGAGCTCGGCCTGGATCCTGGCGGCGATCGACGTCGCCTCGGCGGTCGGGAACACGCCTTCCTTCGTGAACGACAGCTCGGCCGCGACGGAGAGCACGGGCGTCGTCCCGATCGCGGCGCGCAGCGAGCGCGCCGTCTCGACGGCGCCGTCGGCCTTCGTCGTGAGGACGACGAGATCGGCGGCGCGGACGGCGTCCTCGTTCGTGGCCCCCTCGACCCCGGCATCCTCGCCGCCGAGCTCGGCGGCTGCCGCCTGGGCCCGCTCGGCATCGCGCGACCCGATCACGACGTCGTACCCGGCCGCGCAGGAGACGGACGGCGAGCGCCATGCCGAAGCTCCCGGTGCCCCCGACGAGCGCGATCTTCACGAGCGAGCCTCCATTGCAGCCTCCAGCGTGGTGTGGGCGAGCCGGCGGGCGGCCTCGCGGTCGGTCATGAGCGTATCCGTGACCACCAGCGCGGACGTCCCCGGCGGTCGCGGCGCCTGCGTCCGCAGCGTCGATCACGAGCGCGTCGAGCAGACCCTTGTAACACTTTGTCACATGCGCCGGGCTCGTCCCGCCGACGAGCCGCTGCATCATCCGGTCGAGCGGGCCGCGGACGGCGAGACCACCGATCAGCGGGCTGACGGCGACGGCCCGGACGCTGCGCGCCTCGAGCGCGGCGCGGATGCCGGGGACGGCGAGGATCGGATGGATGGAGACGAACGGGTTGCTCGGAGCGATCACGATCGCGTCCGCGGCAGCGATCGCGTCGAGGACGCCGGGCGCCGGGCTGCGCTGCTCGGCGCCGTCGTAGACGAGCGCGTCGACCGGATCCTCGTGGCGCCGGGCGACGAACCACTCCTGGAACGCGAAGGTGCCCTCGGGCGTGACGAGCAGGGTGCGGAGCCGGTCGTCGGTCGCCGGCAGAAGCCGCGTCGCGAGGCCTGCTGCGGCCATCAGGCGGGCGGTCACGACCGAGAGCGGCTCGCCCTCGCGCAGCGCCTGCGAGCGCACGAGGTGGAGGCCGATGTCGAGATCGCCGAGCATGAACCAGCCCTCGCCACCCCAGGCGCGGGCCGACTCGAGCGCCTGCCACGTCTCGCCGGCCCGTCCCCAGCCACGCTCGGTGTCGTTCAGGCCGGCGAGGCCGTAGAGGACGGAGTCGAGATCGGGCGAGACGTGCAGGCCGAGCACCTCGAGGTCGTCGCCGACGTTGCCGACGATCGTCAGCTCGCCCGGCGCGAGCACGTCGTGGAGACCCGCGGCGAGCTTGGCGCCGCCGACGCCGCCGGAGAGGAGAACGATGTTCACGCGGTCCGCGCCGCGAGGACTTTGTGTTGATTCAACACAAGGTTCGTTCGCCGGCCGAGCGGGAAGGCCGAGCCGCTCGAGCTGCTCGAGATCGTCGAGCGTGTCGACGTCGTGCTGCGAGCTCGAGGATCGTGGCCGGCGCGAGGCCTGCGGCGGCGAAGCGGGCAGCGCTGCCGGCGCCGTAGGCGGGCGTGAACCAGGTGCGATCGGGCAGCGCGAGCGCGTTCGTCGTCCCGTCCGGCTGCAGGCGACGTGGGCGGGAGCGAGCTCCTCGAGCCGCGCCAGCGCGGCCGGTGTCAGCGCAGGGAAGGTCGGCGTTGACGACGAGGCAGGCGCCTTCGGCTCCGAGCGAGCGCGGCCTCCACCGCCGCTCCCTGGCCGCCGCCGGGATCGGCGATCACGCCCGCCCCGAGCGCACGCGCCAGCCGCAGCCGCCGCAGCATCGTCGGTGACGAGGCGCACGTCGTCGCCATGCGTCACCGCCGCCTCGAGCACGTCGCCGAGCATCGCGAGCGCGAGGTCGACGCGGAGGTCGGCCGGGAGCCTGCTCTTGCCGCCCGAGCGGAAGGGGACGACGACCGTTGCCACCGTGTCTCCACCCCGTGAGCCTACGCGCGGCCCGGGCTACGCGGCGTCAGGCAGGCTCAGGCAGCGTGGCTCGAGTGGCGTCGAGGCGCCGGGCCCCGTGGTCGCCCACTCGTGCACCTCGAACCAGTGCGTGCCCGCCAGCGCCGCCACGACCTGGGGGTCGGTGTGGGCGCCGTTGAACACGTTGTGCTCGATGTCGGCGCACATCTCGATCTCGCCGAGCGAGACGTGGGAGATCTTCGAGAGGACGTCGAACGGCAGCTGCGCGTCCGCAACGGAGATGTGCTTGAACTGCAGATCGGGCGCAAGCTCCATCAGCTCGGGCCATTCCGGGCAAGTCTTGTAGCTCATCGGACCTCCTGATTCGCCCCGGCCCGCCACGTTCCTCCGAGATGGACCAACCCACGTTCTTCCCCGTCCGGATAGACGAGAAACCCGAGCGCGTCGTCGAACTGGTGCAGCGTGCGGCCGTCCGACCCCGACGAGCCCGAGCCGGATCCGGAAGCGCCCGAAGGCGAGAGCCGGGCGCTCGATCTCGAGCGTCGCCGTCAGCTCGCCCGGCCCGGCCGGCCAGCCGAGCGTCGACGTCGAGCACGGCGTCCTCGGCGACGAGGAGCCCCGTCGTGTCGCGCACCTCGAGATGGAGCGCGGCGGCTCGATCGCCGTGATGCGCGACGCAGGTCGACCTCGAGCCGAAACGGCTCGCCGGCGAGGAACTGCTCCCGCTCCGCCTCCGTCTCGCGTCGAGCAGTCCGCGCACCGGTGATCTCGGCCTCGCCCGTGCCCCACTCGCGCAGGCCGCCGTCGCGCTCGGCCGGATCGAGGTCGTCGGCGAGCAGGCGCCGGTAGCGGGTGATCGCCTCGTGCGTCGGGCCGTCGTAGGCCTTCTGGCCGGCCGAGAGCAGGATCGACCGCTCGCACAGCCGCTCGACGGCCTGCGCGTCGTGCGAGACGAAGAGGATCGTGCCGCCGCTGGCTCTTGAACGCCGAGATGACGCCGAAGCACTTCCGCTGGAAGTTCTCGTCGCCGACGGCGAAGACCTCGTCGAGCAGGAGCACGTCGGCCTGGAGGAACGCGGCGATCGCGAATCCGAGCCGCATCGCCATGCCGCTCGAGTAGGTGCGGACGGGCCGGTCGATCGCGTGCTCGACCTCGGCGAACGCGACGATCTCGTCGAAGCGCTCGCGGATCTCGGTGCGGCGCAGGCCCTGGATCGAGCCGTTGAGGTAGACGTTCTCGCGGCCGGTGAAGTCCGGGATGAAAGCCGGCTCCGAGCTCGAGCAGCGAGCCGATCCGCCCCTCGACCTGAACGGTGCCGGTGGTCGGCTTGATGATTCCCGCGAGCACGCGCAGCAGCGTCGACTTGCCCGACCCGTTGCGGCCGATCAGCCCGACGGCCTCACCCGGCTTGATCTCGGCCGACACGTCGCGCAGCGCCCAGACGTCCTCGCCGCCGGTGCGGCCGCGGGAGATGACGAGATCCTTCAGCGTTCGCGTCTCGCGGGCGTGAACCCGGAAGCGGCGCGAGACGCCGTCTGCCGAGATCGCCCCGGCGCTCACGCGAGCTCCTTCACGCTCGCGGCGCCGCTGCTCGCGGCACGTGCTCGCGCACGAGCGCGGCGAGCCGCGTCAGCGTGTCGGGGTCGACCGACGGGAAGACGCCGTGGCCGAGGTTGAAGATGTGGCCCGGACGGCCGGCGGCGCGGTCGAGGATGTCGAGCGCCTCTCTCTCGACCACCTCCCATGGAGCGAGCAGGACGGCCGGATCGAGGTTGCCCTGCACGGCCCGGTCGGGCACCTTCGCCCAACCGGTGTCGAGCGGGATGCGCCAGTCGAGCCCGATCACGTCACCGCCGGCAGCGGCCATCTCCTCGAGCAGCGTGGCGGTGCCGGTGCCGAAGTGGATCGTCGGCACGTCGACGGCGGCGAGCACGCGCGCCGAGTGCGGCGCCACGTAGTCGCGGTAGTGCGCGGGTGAGAGCGCGCCGACCCAGGAGTCGAACAGCTGGATCACGTCCGCCCCGGCGCGCGCCTTGGCAGCGACGTAGGCAGCGAATGTCGTCGAGAGCTTCTCGAGCAGCGCGTGCCACACGTCGGGCTCGCCGAGCATGAGGCTCTTCGTGAGCGCGAACTCGCGGCTCGGCTTCCCCTCGACGAGGTAGCCCGCGACCGTGAACGGCCCGCCGCAGAAGCCGACGACTGCCTGGTCGGGCCGGAGCGCGGCGCGGACGAGCCGCACCGCCTCGAGCACCGGCGCGAAGGCCTCCTCGGGATCTGGCACGCGGAGGCGCTCGACGTCGGCCATCGTGCGGATCGGCTCGTCGATCACCGGGCCGACACCCTCGACGAGCCTGACGTCGATTCCCATGCCGAGCACCGGGGTCATGATGTCCGCGAACATCACGGCCGCGTCGACGTCGTGGCGACGCACGGGCTGCAGCGTCACCTCGGCGCACAGCTCGGGCGTATGGGCGACGTCGAAGAACGCGTGCTGCTCGCGGATAGCGCGATATTCGGGAAGCGACCGGCCCGCCTGGCGCATGAACCACACCGGCGTCCGCTCGACTTCCTCGCGCCGCGCGGCGCGCACGAGAAGCGGCTCGGTCACCTCCCTAGGGTAGCCCGCAGAAGGCGCCTGGCAGCGATTATCGATCGAGCAGCGCGGCGACCGCCGCTGCGAGGGCCGACTCCGCTCCGGGTGCGACCGCTCCATCTGCGAGGCGGAGCGCGCGGGTCGTGATCCGGCCAACGGGGTCGCGCGACTCCGACTCCGCGCCACCGACGACGACGATCCCGACGCCCTGCCGCTCGAGGGCACGCATGAAGGCGGCGAGCGCAAGAGCCTCGCGTCGCCCGGCCGAGCCGGCCAGCCGCGCGGCTCCCGTGACGACGACGAGATCGAAGGAGGTGGCTTCCTGTGGGATCACGCTGCGCCCGGCCGAGCGCGTGGCAGCGAGCAGCAACCGCAGCGGCGGATCGCCCAGCGCCTCGGCCGTCGGGTCGGCGGCCGCCGGGTAACCCGTGGCGGCGCTCGTCGAGCCGGGATCGCGCGCGAGCAGCGTGAGCCGGGCTCCGGGCACGGCCTCGGTGAGAACACGGGCGACATCGACGGCGGTCGACAGGTCGGCGGGGTCGACGAGCACCCCCACGGTCGGGACGCGGAGCACATCCACATCGACCCTCAGCTCGCAGCCGAACCAGTGAACGTGCTCTCGGACGAGATCGAGGCCGAGCGAGTAGCGGCCCGGGTCGGAGGGCGGGATGACGTCGACGGCGACGAGCTCGCTCCCGCCCGGCGGCACGCCGACGGGCAGCGGGGTGCGCAGGCCCTCGCCGGCGACGATCGCCCCGTCGGGCGCGTACCAGCGGTAGGAGACGAACACGTCCGAGACGTGGAAGCCGCCGGGCGCCCACCAGTCCGACCCTCGGTTCTCGACGCGCACCTCGACCGACCGCTCGACGCCCGCGAGCACCGGGTCGATCGGCCCGACGAGCTCGATCGCGCCGTCGTCGACGACGGCGTCGGACGCACCCCGGTAGGCGGCCGCGATCATCTCCGCGGTTCCGTGCGGCACCGGGCGGGTCGGTGGTCTCGCCGAGATCGGGTCGCAGGAGCTCGCGAGGAACCGCTCGATCGCTGCCCGGTCCCCGTCCGGCACGGCCACCGTCGCGGGGCGGTTGCTGCGGTCCTCCGGAAGGTAGACGGCCTCGTTCTGAGGACGTCCGGCAACCCTGAGACCCGGCCGCAGGAGCTCGTACCGCGCGGCCTTCGCCCGTCGGCTCTGCTCCGTGTTGTGGACGAGGTCGACGTGGTACAGCGGCTCGTCGACCAGCCGGAACGGGCCGATGTGCTTCACGGGGACATGGAGAATGCCCGGGTACCAGACGAGCGCCGGATCGGCGCGGTAGAGCCGCGGGCTGAGGTCGGGATCCCAGGGAGGCTCGCTGAGCGCCTCGCCGGCGTCGGGCCAGATCCAGGTTCGCCGCAAGAGGTAGTGCGTGACGTCGGTCGCCTCGACGAGGCCCCGGAGCGAGGCGACGAGCGCCGGCGAGGGAAGCTCGTCGTCGTCGAGCCAGAGAATCCAGTCGCCCGTCGCGAGGCTCGCGATCCACTCCCACTGGCGTTCGATCGACGACGTGAACTCGAACAGCGCCACGGTGTCGGCGAGCTCCTCGAGCGCCCCGAGCCCGCCCTCGCCGGCCCGGTCGTCGACCGCGACGACGAGCTCGTCGACGACGCCCCTGACCGTGCGCAGCAGCTCGATCGCCCGCTCGGACGGGTGCCGGGTGACGACGATCGCAGAAAGGGTGCTCACCGGACGGAAGGCTCGAGCGACGGGTGAGACGTGGGCACTTCGGCCACCGGTGCCCGAAGTCTATCCTTGTCCGCCATGCCGCAGATCCCGAACGCGGCCGGCAACGAGCCGCCTGCCGCGCCCCTCGGAGTCACCTGGATCTCCAACGATCTCGGGGCCGTCCGCGCCGGTGAGGATTCGACCGTCAACCTCGAGCTCCGCAACTCGGGGGCCGCCACCTGGCGATCGCGGGACGGCGCAGGCGTTCGTGTCTCGTACCACTGGCTCGACGGGCTCGGCAATCCGGTCGTCTGGGACTCTCCGCGAACAGCCTTCCCGCACCCGGTCGCACCCGGCGACGCCGTCGCGGTGCCACTCGTGCTGCGGGCGCCGATGCCGCCAGGGGAGTACGTGCTGGCCTTCGACCTCGTCGAGGAGTTCCAGTTCTGGTTCTCGGAGATCGGGCTGCCCATGTTCGAGGTGCCGTGCACGGTGGAGCCGCGCATCACCGAGCGCCGGCTCGCGGTCGTGATCCATCCCGGCCCCGGGGACGAGGCCGAGACCCGCGAGGCGCTGGCCCAACAGGACGAGCCGGTCGTGGAGGAGCGCCCCGCGGCCGTCGCGCATCTCGTCGCCGGATGCGCTGCCGCGAGCCCGACTGGTCGAGCCGGCTGCTCGACGCCCACGCCGAGGGCTTCGCGGCGGTTGGAGGAGCCGTCGCTCCCCCGGCGCGCGGCGGCCGCCGTGAATGGGCCTGGCTGCGTCCCTGGCGGCCCGCCGCGGCCGCGGAACCCTCGCTTCCGGGAGCCGCTCCTGCTGCCGTCGCTCGTCGCAGGGCCTCGAGCCCTCGACCGTCAACGGCTGGCCGGCGTTCGCGCCCGAGGCCGGGCTGCCGCAGGACCAGACCGACACGGCGCTCTTCGACGGGCGAATCGTGGTCAGACTTCGGCCGCGATCCGGTCGTCGACCGACGTGAAGACGAGCGCGCCGAGCACGAGCGCCACGACCGTCTCGACGACGAGGTAGATCAGGTCGCCGGTCGAGGGCACCTCGCCGAGGAAGAGCGGTGCCCGGAAGCACTCGATCGAGCGGGGTCAGCGGGTTGCCCCACTGGATCAGGTCGACGAGCCACGGGTGCGTCTCCGCACCGGGGAGATTGTCGAGGCTGTAGAGGATCGGCGTCAGGAAGAAGAGCGGCAGGAGCAGCGCCGCGACGACGAACTCGATGTCCCGGTAGATCGCGTTCGCCGAGGCGACGGCGAGCGACAGGCCCGAGACGAAGAGGACGATGACGGCGCCGATCGGGATCGCGAGCCACGCCGTCGAGCGCGAGTCGGGCAGCACGATCATCGCGAGCACGAGCACGATGCCCGTCATCACGGCGAACGCGACGAGCTGCGTGGCGACGATCGAGAGCGGCACGAGCTGCCGCGGGAAGCGCACCTTGCGGATCAGGCTCGCGTTCTCGAGCAGGCTCCGGGCCGACGACTGCACCGACGTCGCGAAGAACACCCACGGCGGCAGGCCGCAGAGCAGGAACAGCCAGTAGTGGTCGACGTCGGTCCGTCGGCGACTTCAACATCACCGAGAAGACGACGAGGTAGACGAGCATCAGCGTCACGGGCAACGCGAGCGTCCACAGGAGCCCGAGGGCCGATCCCTTGTACTTCGCGCGGAGGTCGCGCTGGAAGAGGCTCGCGAACAGCTCGCGATAGCGGATCAGATCGGCGTAGACGGACACCGCGGGATTGTACGGGGGATGTTGCCGCGCACCGTGTCCGCCCACTGGCAACGTTACGCTTCTGCGGTCGATGCCACACGCGTCCGCCACCCCTCAGGCCGTGAACGCACTCGTCGCCATCGCTGCGGCGCCGATCGCCTTCTTCGTCATCGCCGGGCTGCTGCGCTGGCCGCGCGCACTCAAGGCGTTCGGGGCCGACCCGCGCCCCGACCGCTGGCACACGAGCCCGACGCCGGCGTTCGGAGGGATCGGGATCTACACCGGCTTCGCGATCGCCGTCGTCGTCGCGACCGCGATCGGCCCGGTCGGGATCCCGAGCGAGATGCTGACGGTCGTCGGCGCCGGCGCGATCGTCTTCGCGTTCGGCCTGCTCGACGACATCGTCCACCTGCATCCGGCCGCGAAGCTCGGCGCCCAGCTCGTGGCCGCCTACCTCGTCCTCCACAGCACGATCTCGGTCGAGTTCGTCTCGAACCAGACGCTCGGCTGGGCGATCGGCATCCTCTGGCTCGTCGGCCTCACGAACGCGTTCAACCTGCTCGACAACATGGACGGACTCGCGGGCAGCCTCGGTGTCGTCGCCGCCGGATGCTTCGCGCTCTCGGCCGCCTTCGTCGACCCGAACCGCGACATCTTCATCATCGCGACCGCGCTCGCGCTCGCGCCTGCTCGGCTTCATCCCCTACAACCTCCGGCCGAGCGGCCCGGCGCGCGTGTTCATGGGCGACTCCGGCAGCCAGCTGATCGGCTTCGTGCTCGCGTCGCTCGGGCTGATGGCCTCCTACAAGGAGGCCGGCACGACGATCGCGACCGTTGCGCTGCCGGTGCTGATCCTGGCCGTCCCGATCCTCGACACGACGCTCGTGACCGCGTTGCGCCTTCGCTCGGGCAGGTCGGTGACCGAGGGCGGCCGCGACCACACGTCCCACCGGCTCGTCTACCGCGGGCTCTCCGAACGACGGGCCGTCCTGTTCCTCGTCGCCGTCTCGGCCGCGCTCGGGGCGACGAGCCTCGCCTACGCCGTGCTCGACAGCGGCCGCATCACGACGATCGGCGTGCTCGTCACGTTCGCGCTGCTGCTGCAGTTCGCCGCGTTCCTCTCCGGCGTCGCCGCGGCACCGGGCGAAAGCGGCCTCTCGGCCCGCGCCAGCCTGCTCGTCGACACGCTCGTCGACGGCGCCCTGACGGTGGCGTCGCTCTACACCGCCTACGTGATCGTCGTCAACGGCAACGGCACGCAGTGGCAGCGCCACATCTTCATCTGGGCGCTCCCGGCCGTGCTGCTCTGCCGCTACGTCGCGCTCTGGGCGTGCGGCCTCTACCGGCGTGATCGCAGCGCCGCCAAGCGAGGTACCCTGACGCGGATCGCGGCGGCCGTGGTGCTGTCGGAGATCGTCGCCTACCTCTTCGTGACCAACACGCAGACACTCCTCGAGTTCCCCGCCAAGATCTTCGTCCTCGACGCGGCGATCTGCTTCGTCTTCCTCGCCGCCGGCCGGTTCGCCGAGCGGGCCGGGCTGAGGCTGTTCCGCTCCTGGCGCAGGCGCGGCAGCACCGTGACCGCATCGTGACGACCGTCGAGCCGACCGCGTGACGGCGCCGCACGGCGCTGCGGCGACCGCCTGCTCGCGCTCTGGCCGCTGCTGTTCTCGTTCCTCGTCATCGCGAGCCTCTACGTCTGGCAGGCGTCGAAGCACCCGACGCCGTGGCTGTTCTCCGACGAGATCGAGTACGCCCAGATCTCGCGGGCGATCGCCGAGACGGGCAAGCCGGCGCGCCGCGGCGTCGAGTACTGGGGCGCCGGCCTCTTCCCGTGGCTGATCGCGCCGTTCTGGTGGATCGACAACCTCCAGACCGCCTACGGCGCCGTGAAGACGTTCAACTCGCTCGCGATGACCGCGGCGATGTTCCCGACGTACGCCCTCGCGCGGATGCTGATGTCCCGCCCGTACGCGCTGCTCGCCGCGATCGGCTCCGTCCTCGCACCGTTCTTCATCTACTCGGCGATGGTGATGCAGGAGCCGGTCGCGTACTTCACCGCGGCGCTCTGCCTTCTACGTCGCCGCCCGCGTGCTCGCGACGCCGAGCCGGTGGAACATCGCCCTGGCCGTGGCGCTCTCGCTCGTCGCTCCGTTCGTCCGCGACGAGCTGATCGTCGTGCCCGCGATCATGGTCGGCCGCCCTCGCCTCCAGTACGTCTGCTTCGGCGGCGGGCGCGCACGTATCTCGCGAAGGCGTCGCAACCGGCCGGCGCGTCGCGCTCGCCGCTCGGCGCGATCGTCGCGCTCTTGTCTCGGCCTCGTGGATCGCGCGGGCCGGCGCGCAGGTCGAGATCGCACTCGACACGCCGGGGACCATGCTCCGCCAGGCGAAGTGGGCGTGGGGCGCGACGCATCGTCGGCCTCGGCGTCCTCCCCGTCGTGATCGGGGTCGCGATGGTCGATCCCCGCTGCCGGGGATCAGGCGCACCCGGGCGCTCGCCGCGTTCACGTCGCGTCCTCGGCGCCTCGCTCGTGATCCTCACGGCCTACGTCGCCGTCAAGGGCACGTACCAGGCGGCCACGTTCGAGGAGCGCGTCGAGGAGCGGAACCTGCTCTACATCGCGCCACTCCTGTTCATCGCGCTCGCCCACTTCGCCGCCACCCGGCAGGTGCGGGTCTGGGCGCTCGTGGCTCGCGGCGGCGCTCACCGCCTGGTCGATCAACGCGCTGCCGCTCAACCTCGCCGGCCTCGAAGGCGACGCACCCGGGCTCGCGATCCTCTCGCGCTGGCATGACGACTACGAGCTCGGGCCTCAGCGGCGCGCACCGGATGCTCTATCGGCCTGCTCGCGCTCTCGGTGCTCGTCGGCCTCGCGCCGCTGCTGCTGCGCGCCGCCGGCGCGTGGCGGCCTGGATCGTCGTCGGCGCCGTCGTGCTCTCGATCGGCTGGTCGACCTGGGCCGAGACGGCGGCGGCGACGTACTCGAACGACTTCTCGCGACCTCTTCTACAACGGGCTCCCGAAGCCGCTCGAACTGGGTCGACGAGGCGACCGGCGGCAAGCCGGCCGTCTACATCGGCCAGAAGATCGCCGACCCGAACGGCATCTGGTCGATGGAGTTCTGGAACCGCGAGCGTCCGCCAGCGTCTGGAGCCTCGACGGCACCGCGCCCGGCCCCGGGCCGGTGCTCACGCCGGACCTGATCGCGACGGACGGACGGCTCGGCGGCGATCCCGGCTACGAGTACGCGGTGATCGACAACGGGCCTCGCGATCGCCGGCAACGACCGTTGCGAGCAGGGCGCGACCAGCGCTCGTTCGGATCGCGAAGCCGCTGCGGCTGCAGAACTCGCTCGCCGGCGTCTTCAGCGACGGCTGGATCGGGAGCAAGGTCCCGGCCGGACAGCGTGATCGCCGACTACAACCAGTTCGACGCGCCCGGAGAAGCCCGGGACGGTCGTCTACGTGACGCTGTCGCGCAAGGGCTTCTGCGGGCCACACGCTCCCGGGCACGTCGTGATCGAGGTCGGCACGATCGCGCTCGGGCAGCAGAAGAACGGCATCCTCGACCGCGTCACGCAGGAGCGCGGCTGGACGATCGACAGCTGCGCCGAGCGGACGTTCCCGATCGAGACGCCCGGCGGCCCGTTCCACGTCAAGGTGACGATCACGCCACCGTTCCAGCCGTCGGCCGCTCGATCCGACGAACTTCGAGCAGCGCTACTTCGGCGCCCAGCTCGGCATCGCGTTCGAGCCGCCTGCCGGCTGATCAGCGGCGCGCCGGCCGAGGAGCGCCTCGGGGTGCTTGCGCGCGAACCGGGCCATGCCGCGCAGGTGCCAGAGCGTGTGGCGCGAGAGGAACTTCTTGTCGATCACGGCCGCGTAGGCGTGCGTGACGATCGCGGCCGGGACGTACCAGCGCTCCCAGCCGGCCCGCATCGCCCGGTAACAGAGGTCGATGTCCTCGACGTAGTGCCGGTAGCCGGCGTCCCAGCCGCCGATCTCCTCGAGCATCGTGCGCCGCTGCAGCAGGAACGCGCCGAGCAGCCAGTCGGCCTCGACCGGCTCCGTCGGGTGCTCGTCGAGCAGGTAGTGCGTCGCGCTGGTTCTCGTACGGCGGGGAGAGCCGGCGCAGCGGCGTGCGGCGGACGATCGTGCCGGAGACGGTCGGGAAGCGCCGGCGCGACGGCTGCCAGGTGCCGTCCGGCCAGCGGATCCGCGGGCCGGCGATGCCGCAGCGCGGGTGCGCGTCCATGAACGCGACGAGCGTCGGCGACGGCACCGTCGTCGGGGACGGCGTCGGGGTTCGAGAAGAGGACGTAGCCGCCCGAGCGTCGCGCGCGATCCCGGCGTTGACGTTGGCCGCCAGCGGCCGCGGCCGCGCGTTCTCGATCACGCGGACGCCGGCCGGCAGCTGCGCCGACGGAGCCGGGCAGGTTCGCGATCACGACGATCTCGTCGACCTGCGGCGCGAGCGCCGGCGAGCGAGCGCTCGAGCTCGGCCGCATGCCCGTGCGAGACGACGACGGCGGAGACGCTCATCGGCCGAGCGCCTCCCGGTAGACCTCGACCGTGCGCTCGGCGGTCGCGCGCCACGAGAACAGCCGCGCCCGCTCGAGGCCGGCAGCGGCGAGCTCGTCGCGGTGCTCGAGCGCGTAGCGGATGCCGTCGGCGAGCCCGTCCTCGGCGACGATGACGGCGGCATCGCCGACGACCTCGAGCAGCGCCTCGTCGCGCACCGTGACGACCGGCGTGCCGCTCGCCATCGCCTCGAGCACCGGCAGCCCGAAGCCCTCGTAGAGCGACGCCTGGACGAGGCAGGCGGCGCCGCGGTAGAGGGCGGCGAGCTCCTCGATCTCGACGTAGCCGCGCGAGCGTGGCGCCGCTCTCGCGGAGCTCGCCGGCCGTCGACGGGTCCTTCGTCGGCCCGACGACGACGAGCGGCAGGCCGACCTCCTGCGCCGCCGCGAGCGCCGCGAGCTGGTTCTTCCGCGGCTGGATCGCGCCGACCGAGAGGACGTAGTCGCGGGCGCCGCCGTCGCCGGGGCGGAACGACCGGGTCGACACCGTTCGGCGTCACCACGATCGACGACTCGGGGAGCCCGTAGAGCTCGACGAGATCGCGCCGCGAGCGCTCCGAGACGGTCAGCACCCGGGCGGCGCGGCGCGCCGAGCGGGGCACGGTGCGGTGGAAGACCATCCGGTCGCGGCGGCCCATCATCGCGGCGTCTCGCTCGAACGAGAGGTCGTGGATCGTGACGACGCCGGGACACGGGCAGCGCAGCGGCAGCGTGTACTGCGTGTGGACGAGGTCGGCGCCGACCCGCTGCGAGCAGCCGCGGCAGCGACCAGGCCATCCGCAGCTCCTGGCTCGAGGTGCCGAGCTCGATCGGCTCGATGCCCGCCGGGACGAGCTCGGGATGCCGCGTCACGGCGGCGATCCGCAGCCCCGCGGCTGCGGCAGGCTCGGGCAGCTCGCGGAGCAGGTTGAGGACGTACGTCTCGTCGCCCGTGCGGTGGCGGCCGAGCACGTCGGCATCGACGACGACGAGCGGCGTCGCTCATGCGAGCTCCCGCCAGAGCGCCTCGACGAGATCCGCGGCGTGCGACCAGGTGAACGCGCGGGCGCGCTCGAGACCGAGCGCGCCGCAGCTCGTCGCGCCTCGCTTCCGGCCTCGGCGATCCCGGCGGCGATCGCGTCCGGCGTCGAGCGGGTCGACGAGCACGGCTGCACCGCCGGCGACCTCCTCGGTCGCACCGCCACGCGTCGTGACGACGGGCGTCCCGCACGCCATCGCCTCGAGCACCGGCAGCCCGAAGCCCTCGTAGAGCGACGGGAAGACGAGGCAGCGCGCGCCGCGGTAGAGCGCCGCGAGCTCCTCGTCGTCGACGCGCCCGGCCCAGCCGGGAACGTCGACTCCACCCCAGCCCGGCGCTCCGACGACCCGCAGCTCGACACCGGCCCGCTTCGCCGCCTCGACCACGCGGGCGAGGTTCTTGCGCGGCTCGAGCGTCCCGACCGCGAGCACGTAGTCTCCCGGCGCCTGCGGCCCCGCCTCGGTGAACACCGGCTCGAGCCCGTTCGGGACGACGCGGATGCGCTCGGCGGGCACGTCGAGCAGCTCGACGAGCTCGTCGCGCGTGAACGCCGAGACGGCGACGACCGCGTCGGCGCTGCTGACGCCGTGGCGGAGCGCGACGCGGCCGGTGTGCCGGTGCCAGGGCGGAAAGGCCTCCGGGTGCCGGAGCACGGCGCAGTCGTGGACCGTGACCACGACCGGCAGCTTGCGCGCGCAGCGGCCCGCGCATCGTCGTGCAGTGGAGCACGTCGCGCCGACCGCGCCTCGCGCGCGATGCCGAACGGGTACCAGGCGAGGTCGCGGACGACGGTCGCCGCGCGGCCGTGACCGTCGAAGTCGACCGGCAGGATCTCGAGCTCCGGCCGCCCTCGAGCGCGCGCGAGCAGACCGCGCACGACGCGGGCCGTCCCGGCGCCGGTCTGGACGAGCGGGGCGACGTCGAACGCGACCTTCACCGCGCCTCCTCGTAGCCGCGCGAGCATCGTCTCGCCGGCCGCGCGCCAGGTGAACCGGGCGGCGTGCGCGACCCCGAGCGGGATCAGCCGCTCGCGCTCGGCGATCGCCCGCTCGATCGCGGCCGCGATCGCAGCGGGATCGTCGGGGTCGGCGCGCACCGCGACATCGCCCGACGCCTCGTCCATCGACGGGTGCGACGACGCCACGACCGGCGTCCCGCACGCCATCGCCTCGACGATCGGCATCCCGAAGCCCTCGAAGCGCGACGGGTAGACGGCGACGGCGGCGCCGCGGTAGAGGCCGGCCAGCTCCTCGTCGGAGACGAAGCCGAGCCGACGCACCCGCGGGTCGTCGAGCTCCGGCTGCTCGCCCCAGCCCTCGCCGCCGGCGACCGCGAGCAGGATGTCGCCGCCGAGGAGCCGGTGCGCCTCGACGAGCGCCTGGAGGTTCTTGCGCGGCTCGAGCGTGGCGACGCTGAGGATGTAGGGCGCGCCGAGATCGGCCGCGGGCCGGTCGCGGTGAACACGTCCTTGACGCCCGGCGGGGCGACGCGGATCCGCGCCGGCTCGACGCCGAGCAGCTCCGTCGTCTCGGCGGCCGTGAACGTCCGAGTTGACGAAGATGACGTCGCAGGTCTTGGCGGCGTTGGCGTACTTGCGGCCGTGCATCGCCTGCGTGCGCTTCGTCGTCCACTCCGGGAAGCGGAGCGGCACGAGGTCGTGGATCGTCGTCGCGCGCACCCCGGCCCGCTGCGGTGGGTACATCCAGTCGGTGAAGTGGAGCACGTCGAACGGGCCGAGAAGCCGCTCGGCGGCGGGATGGCCGGCGCATGCTCCAGGCGGTGCGGATCGCATGCGAGGCGGGCAGCGGCCAGGTGCGCAGCTCGACGTCGATGCCCGGCGAGCGCCTCGCGGATGCGCGCCGGGCCGCGCAGGCTCGTCGGCGCGAACGCGACGAGCTCGTGCTCGCCCGCCGGCCGCCTCGAGCATGCCCGCCGAGCGTGCCGCGGATGTAGTTGCCGACGCCCGTCGCGCGGGTGCGAGAGCGGGCTGACGTCGAAGGCGATTCTCACGGCCGGCGGTAGTCGAAGGCGTTGAAGTGCGCCCCGAGCTCGCGGTCGTCCTCGCTCCCCGGGATCACCTCGCTCGGCACGGCGGTCGGCGCGATGTTGAAGACGACCGAGCACGTGTCGCCGCGCGACGTGAGCGGGACGCGGAGGGTGGCCGCCTTGTTGGGGACGACGTGGACGCTGGCGCCGGCGGGCGTCGACACGGTGTTCCCGTTCGGAAGCAGCTGCGCGTCGCCCGAGAGCGAGACCGTCAGGGAGCCGCCACGGCAGTGCTCGCCGCGACCAGGTCACGCGCGGGCCCGACCACGTGTCGTCCGGGTAGATCCCGGTGACGCGCGTCTTCGCGAGGACCAGCGGCCCGTTCACCTTCCAGAGCGTCATCCCGAGCGGCGGATCGCGGGCGACGGCGATCGCGTCGGGCTCGACGGAGCCGTCGGTGAGCAGGTAGCCGGGACGGCACGGCGCTGCCGTCGGCGAGGCGCACGATCGCCCGTCCGCTTGTCGACGCGCGACGGGCATCTCGGCGACGCCGCCGTCGCGTCGGGCGCACGGTGTAGTAGACCTGCCCGACGCTGCGGTTGAAGAACTCGTTCTGGTTCACGGTGAACCGGTCGCGTGCGGCCCGTCCAGAGCACGGCCACGTCCGCGCCGGCCGGCACGGCGCTCGTCGATCCAGTCGCGCTCGACGCCGCGGATGCCCTGGAAGAGCGGCGCCCGCGCCGGCCTGCTTGACGCCGTAGGGGTACGGGCCGTACCAGATCGGCTTCGACGCCACGAGCCAGTAGACGAGCACGATCAGCGGCAGCGCCAGGGCGACGCGACGCGGCAGGAACGAGGAACGCGGCCGCGAAGGCGACGGCGCCGAGGAACGCGAGCCACACGAGCCACGTGATCTGCCAGTGCAGCTGGATCGCCCACCAGCGGCAGGAGCATCAGCGTGTCCGACACGGCAGAGGTGGTGACGAAGCGGTCGAACGGGATCGCGAGGATCAGCAGCGCGGCAGCCGCCGCGGCAGCGCTCGCGACGACCCGGGGCCGCGGCGCGCCCCGCTCGACCCACGCGAGCAGCAGGATCAGGAAGAGCGGCGCGAGCGCGAAGGTGTTGCGCTCCTGGATCCGGTCGGCGAAGTGCGACGCGAAGGTGCCGACGACGAGCGAGCGTCCAGACCGAGAGCGTGATCGTGGACGGCGAGCAGCACCTGCAGCGCCCGGTCGAGCGAGCGCGCCCGCGCCGTGAGGACGATCGTCGCCGCGACCGGGATCACGCCCAGGTAGAGGTCGAGCTCCGCCGCGTGGTAGACGACGAAGTGCGCCGCCTTGCCGAGGTCGTAGTTGCCGTCGGTGACGACGACGGCGTACGAGCCGAGCAGCGAGCTCAGCGGCATCCCGCGGGCGGTCTGGGCGACGACGACGAGCAGCGCGCCGCCGCCGAAGATCGCGTAGAGCCACCGGTAGGCCCAGATCGTCGACCGGAAGGCGCCGCGCTGGAAGAGGCCGAGGAGCGAGCGGCGCCGTCGACCGCAGCCGCGGCGACCGACGATCGCCTGCGACCGCGTCAGGTAGGCGAGCCCGAAGCGCCGCGAAGAACAGCACGTGGTTGAGCGCCGAGGGCCGCTCGAGCAGCGCGACGAGCGCGAGCGCCGCGAGCAGGAAGACCGGGTAGTAGGCGTTCTCCGTCATCACGGTCGCCGTGTAGACCATCGACGGCACGGCGACCGCGAGCAGCGCCGCGAGCAGCGCGAGCCACTTGCCGACGACCCGCCGGGCGATCAGGTAGGCCGGGACGGCGGCGAGCGACATGACGAGGCTGTTGATCGTCTTCACGCGTCGCGTAGACGTCGGGGATCCGGTCGAAGAGCGCGTACGCCGGGCGAGATCAGGATCGGGTAGACGGCGCCGTAGCCGCGCGCCGGAACGCCTCGGATCGCGAAGCTGCAGGTCGGAGGCGAAGCTCTTCGCCATCTCCGAGTAGATCAGCTCGTCGACCATGATGAACGGGCCGAGCATCCCGCGGGCGAGCCAGGCCCGGACGGCGAACGAGAGGACGACGATGGCGGCGAGCAGTCGCCCAGGCGGGCACGGCGCGGAGCCGCTCAACCACCGAGCTCGACCTCGCCGAGGCGCGACGCGACGATGCTCGCCTCGTCGGAGCCGGGCTCGATCCCGACCTCGGCGGCCGCCTCGGCTGACGTCGCGCAGCACGGCGTCGGAGACGGCGCCACCGCCGGCGGCGAGCTCGAACGCCGCGACGTAGAGATCGGCGACGCGGTCGAGGTCGTGCTCGCGTGCGGGCGAGCTCGAGCGCCGCCGCGCCCATCGCCGCCCGCACGTCCGGGCGCGACGCGAGCAGGTCGAGCGCCGCCACGAGCGTGTCGACCTCGTCGTCGTCGACCGGCACCTTCAGCGCCACGTCGTCCGGCAGCTCCGCGAACCAGCCGACGTCGCTGACGACGAGCGGCTTGCCGAGCGCGAGCGCGCGGATCGCCGTGCCGGACGTCTCGCCCATCGTCGGCGAGCGAAGGTTGACGTGCACGTCGCACGCCTGCCATCAGCCCCCAGAGCCGGCTCTCGTCGACGAAGCCCTCGCGCACGAGGCCGCCGCCGTCGAGGCCGAGCCGCTGCAGCCGCCGGTCGAGGTCGAAGCCGGGCGAGGTGGCACCGACGAGCAGCAGCCGTGCCGCCGGCGCGCTCCGGCCGGACGCGGGCGAACGCCTCGAGCAGCTGCGGCACCCGCTTGCTCGAGTTGACGTTGCCGAACGTGCCGAAGAGCGGATCGCCGTCGACCTCGACGGCGGGCACCGTCGGGAACGGGGAAGGCCGGATGCGGCACGACCCAGATCGGCCCGTCGTAGCCGGCCGCGCGGGCGCGGTCGTGGACGTAGTGGGAGTGGACGATCAGCCCGGTCGCGAGGCCGAGCACCTCGCCCGCGAGATGGAAGTCCTGCGGGCCGGTTCTCCCACAGCGGCGGGATGCGCTTGTCGAGCACGGCGTGGCCGAGCAGCCGCCCGACGACGCCGCCCTCGCGCTCCATCGCGTCGAGGTAGCCGTGCCCGTCGCGGCGGCCGATCGTGAGGCCGGCGACGAGGTGGTGGAGGACGAAGTCGTGCAGCACGACGACGCCGGGCGTGCGCCGCAGCGCCTCGACGATCCAGCCGTGGGCGTCCGGGTTGTTGCCGATGTGGTAGACGCAGAGCGTCGGTGCCGCGGGGCGGCTTCTTCGCGCCGCGCTTGACGACGACGACCTCGCAGCGCGCCTGCAGCGCCGGGCAGCAGCAGCGCGGAGTAGTCGGCGATCCCCGAGCGCTCGGGCGGCATCGGGCTGAAGATCGCGACCTTCACGAGAGCAGCCGCCCGATCGAGCGTGTCCCAGGTGACCTCGACGGCGATCGCCTTGCCGGCCTGCCCGAACGCGACCGCCTCGTCGGGATGCTCGCGCAGCCAGACGGCGGCGGACGCCGACCGCCGCCGCCTCGGGATCGACGACGCGGCCCGTCGAGCCGTCGTGGACGACGTCGAGCGGCCCGCCGGCGTCGGTCGCCGTGATCACCGGCTTGCCGGAGAGGAACGACTCGTACGGCCCGAGGCCGAAGTCCTCGTCGACCGGCGCGTAGTAGGACGGCGAAGCAGCGTGGCGTAGAGATCGGCCAGCTCCGTCGCGTCGACGCGTCCCGCGAAGCGGACCCGCCCGTTGACGCCGCGGTCGGCGGCGAGCTGCCGCAGCCGGTCGCCGTCCGGCCCCTCGCCGACGACGACGACCTGGAGCGACGGCTCGAGCGCGGCCGCCTCGATCAGCAGGTCGACGCGCTTGGCGCGATCGAGCCGGTTGACCGAGAGGACGAAGTCGCCGTGCCCGTCGTCGTGGTAGGCGAGCTCCTGCGCCGGGATGGGGCAGCACCTCGGCGACGAGCCCCGTCGAGCGCTGCGAGCCGGCCGGCGACGTTGCCGGAGGTGGCGAACAGCCGCGTCGCCTCGCCGAGCGCGACCCGGTCGAGATCCTGCACCTTGCGCCGCACCGCCCGGTCCTCGGCGCTCTCGGAGAACTGGCCCGAGCGCGGTGCGGTCGAGCTCGTACGCCTGCCGGAACTGGTGCACGAGCCAGACGCGCTTCTCGGGGTGGCGCACGACGTACGACGGGAACTTCGTCGCCACGACCATGTCGATCGGGCGCCCGTCGCTCTCGGTGAGGTCGAGCAGGCGCCAGGTGAAGGCCTGCGTCAGCACCTGCGTGCCGGGGTACCACTTGAACGGAACCGAGACGATCTCCGCCTCGTGCCCGCGCGCGCGCAGCTGCTCGACGAGCGTGTCGGTGAAGATCTCGGCGCCGCCGTAGGCGAACGGCACCTGAGGCCTGCACACGGCAATGCGCATCGCGGCTACCCCTTCTCGTTGCGCAATGCCGCGAGCTCTGCCTGCAGCCGGTCGACCTGCTCCTGGAGATCGTCGACGAGCCGGAGCGCGGCGGCGTTGAACGAGCGCTGGTCGTAGGCGAGCGGCTCGACGTACCAGCGCATCATCTTGCGCAGCACCGCCTTGACGGGAGTGCCGATGCCGCCGCGAACGCCGGGACGGAGGCGCAGCGAGCGGTCCGCCGAGACGGGCCAGAGCCGCTCGGCCTCGTCGCGCGCGGCGCGGCGGTCGGCGGGGTCTCCGCCGCCTGCGGGATCGGCCCCGGAGAGGCGCACCTGCTCGCGCAGGCTCTGGAAGAGCGCGTCGACGTCGACGGTGGAAGTGACGGCTTCGCCGGTGCTCGAGTCCGCGTCTACAGGGCCGTCGGGCATCGGGCGATTGTAGCCCCGCCACCCGATGCGACCGGGTCTCTCCGGCCCGGCAACGCGGCTGCGACGCCAGTACGATCGTCGCGTGATCTCGGTCTGCATGGCCACCTTCAACGGCGCGCGCTTCGTCGAGCGCCAGGTCGCGACGATCCTGGAGCAGCTCGAGCCCGGCGACGAGCTCGTCGTCTCCGACGACGGCTCGACCGACGAGACGGTGGCGCTCGTGCGGGCGTTCGCCGACCCGCGCATCCGCATCCTCGAGGGAGACGCCTTCCACAGCCCGCTGCGCAACTTCGAGCACGCCGTCCGCCACGCGCGCGGCGAGACGATCGTGCTCGCCGACCAGGACGACGTCTGGCTGCCCGAACAAGCTCCCGCTCGTCCGCGAGCTGTTCGCCGGCGAGACGGCCCGGCCCTACCTCGTGGTGCTCGACGCGCGGATCGTCGACGAGGAGGAGCGCGTCGTCTACCCGTCGGTGCAGGCGAAGCTCCACGCCGGACCGGGGCTCGTGAAGAACATCTGGGCGAACCGCTACCTCGGGTGCTGCATGGCGTTCAGCCGGGATCTCCTCGACGTGGCGCTGCCGTTCCCGGCCGGCGTCGACATGCACGACATCTGGCTCGGACAGCTCTGCGAGCGGGTCGGCACGACCGCCTTCGTCCCGGTGACGACGATGCTCTACCGCCGGCACGACGACACCGCGACCGGGTTCGAGCGCCGGTTCCAGCCGGTGCAGCAGATCCGGCGTCGCGCAGTCCTCGTCGTGGGAGCTCGCGCGGCGCGGCCGGCGCCGCGCGGCCGCGCTAGACCGCCTGCGCCACGAAGACGGAGTCGATCCCCGAGCCGAAGACCTCGCAGGCGAATCCGGCCCGGTCGAGCCAGTCGGGCAGATCGGTGCCGAAGTCGGTGTGGGCGAGCATGTCCGCCTTGCGCGTCACGAGTGAGAACGGGCCGCCACCACGGCCGTGGTACTCGGGTGCGTCGCCGTTGCGCGACCGCGACGTCGCGAGATCCGGCTTGATCGGAACGGTGAAGACGTGGCGGCCGCCGGGCCGCAGGACGCGGCGGATCTCCTGCATGCCCTTCATCGGATCCTCCACGTGCTCGAGCGTGTCGGAGGTGAGCACGAGGTCGAACGACGCGTCGGCGTACGAGAGCGCCATCACGTCCTCCTGCGGGTACTCGGCGTAGGTCAGGTCGGGAAGCCGGCTGAGCACCGCGTGCATGCGACCGATCGCGTTGAGCTCGAGCGATGCGCAGCGCGCGGAAGGCATCCTCCTCGACCAGGTCGGCGACGGACGTTGCGCCCGTGCCGTAGAGGGCGACGAGGGCGTCGGCGACCCCGCGCACGCGGGCGCTCGAGCCGCACTCCGAGCAGAGGAGGCTCTCGCGGTCGACGAACCCCTTCGGCCACGAGCGGGCGAACTCGGCCGGGAGCATCCAGCTGTTGCGGACGAAGCGCGCATCGTTGCCGCAGACCGAGCAGTGGCCCTTGCGATCGCCCGAGCGATCGCCGAGGAGGTCGCAGGTGCAGCATCAGCCACAGGCCCGGGTCGCGGTGGAGCATCCCGCTCATCGGCGCGACCCTACAGCGTCCGGCGGCCGAGGCGCCGGCGCCGCGCATCGCGCCAGCCGGCCAGCACCGCACGCGTCGCCTCGACACGGCGATGGGACATCGCGCCCTGCGCCAGGTGGGCCAGCACCGACTCGCCCCGCCGGAGCGAGGTGCGGACGCGCCCGAGCGGGGCGTAGCGCTCGGACACGACGAGGCCGTTGCGCGTGTCGTAGTAGAGCGACGTCGGCGACGACTCTCCTCCGGTCGACGCCGAGACGCGGTGACGGACGATGCTCGCCGGCACGACGACCACCTGCCGGCCCGACGCGGGCGGCGCGGAGCGACCAGTCGAGATCCTCGCGATAGGCGAACAGCTGCTCGTCGAAGAGGCCGATCTCGTCGATCGCCTCGCGCGACATGAGCATGGCGCCACCGCAGGCGCAGTCGACCCGGTACGGCGGCACCGACGCGGGCAGCGGCGCCTCGCCGAACCCGACGTTGCGTCCGTGATGGCCCGCGCCGCGGCCGGAACGTCGCCCCCGCGTACCAGACCCGATCGGGCGGCTCGGCGAACAGGATCTGGCTGCACGCCGCCGCGACGCCCGGGCTCGAGCGCCGCGGCGACGAGCGGCTCGAGGAAGCCCGGCTCGACGACCATGTCGTTGTTGAGGAGCAGCACCGCGTCCGCGCCGCGCTCGATCGCCGCCTCGATGCCCGCGTTGACGCCGCCCGAGAAGCCGGCGTTCATGCCCATCCGGATCACGACGGCCGCGGGGAACTCCGCCTCGACCGCCTCGGGGCTGCCGTCGCTCGAGCCGTTGTCGACGACGATCACCTCGAGCGGCTCGTAGTCGACGCCCGCGAGCGAGGCGAGGCACTGCGAGCGTGTCGTCCTTCCCGTTCCAGGAGAGGACGACCACCGCCACGCGTCTGGAACGAGAGATCTCCGCCATCGGCGCCATGATCATCGATACCTATGCTCCCGTGCGGCGCATGAACTCCGAGATTCAGCCCCTTCCCGATCCTGCCGCCCCCGTCGCGGCCGGCGAGAGCTCGCATGCGCCCGCCGTGCTCCGCAACTCGGCGCTCCAGATCGGGGGCCACGTCGGCGCGATCGCCCTCACCGCCGCGAGCACGATCGTCCTGACACGCTTCCTCGGCGTCGACGACTACGGCCGCTTCACCGTCCTCACCGTCTTCCTCCTGATCGGCGCCTCGCTGTCCGAGTTCGGCCTCAACGGCACCGCGATTCGCTGGTTCGCGAGCGGCGAGCGCCCGGAGGACGTCTTCGCCTCGCTGATCGGGCTCCGGCTCGTGCTCTCGTCGGCCGCGGCGGTGGTCGCCCTCGTCGTCTTCGCGCTCTACCCGCACAGCGAGACGCCCCTCTCGGCCGTGCTCCTGACCACGATCGCGATGGTCCTCGCGGGCGTGAACCTGACGATCCCGACCGCGCTCCAGGCCCGGCTCGACTTCCGGCTCGCGGTCGTGCTCGATCTCACGGCGCGCGTGGTCACGTTCGCGGTGTTCGTCGCCGCGGCGCTGATCGTGACGTCGGAGGACGCCGACCGGCGGCTCGTCGCTGCGGCGTTCGCGCTTCCGGCCGGCTACCTCGTGGCGGTCGTCGTCGGCCTCGTCGCGGTGCACCGCCTGTCGTTCCCGGTCGTCCCGACGTTCCATCCGGCGACGTGGCGGCGGCTCCTGCGCGACGCGGCGCCGCTCGGCGTCGTGATGATCCTCGGGCTCGCGAGCTACCGGCTCGACGCGCTCGTGCTCGCGCTCCTCCAGGACTCGTACGCGGTCGGGATCTACGGGCTCGCCTACCGCTTCATGGAGGCCGCGATCCCGATCGGCGCCTTCATCACCTTCGCGATCTTCCCGCTGCTCGTCCGCGACGAGGCCGATCGCGAGCGCCGCGCGCTGCAGATCGCGCGGGCAGCCGACCTCCTGCTCGTCGTCTCGATCGCGATCGCGGTCGGCACGATCGTGCTCGCGCCCGATCTCGTGCGCGCGCTCGGCGGCGATGCCTACGCGCCGTCGGTCGTGCCGCTGCGCATCCTCGTCCTCTCGCTGCCGTTCACCTTCATCGGGATGATCCTGTCGTGGACGCTGATCGCACGCGGCCTGCAGCACCGCCTGATCCCGATCGTCGCGGTCAGCCTGACGCTCAACCTCGTCCTCAACCTCGCGCTCGTCCCGACCTACTCCTACAAGGCATCGGCCGGCGTGACGCTCGCGACCGAGGCGATCGGGAGCGTTCGCGCTCGTGTACTTCGTCCGGCGCTGGCTCGGCGTCGGCCCGTCGCTCGGCTCCGTCGTCCGGATCGTGGCGAGCGGAGGCGTCGCGCTCGGCGCTCGGGCTGCTCTGCGCGCAGTTCAGCGAGATCGTCGGCACGGTCGGTGGCGATCGCGGTCTTCGCCGGTCTCGTGCTCGCGCTCGGCCTCGTCACGCGCGACGAGATCGCGCGCTGATCGCGCGGCGCGCCCGAACGGCCTGAGGCCTAGGAGCGCGTCTCGCGCAGGAGCGTGCGGGTGCCGCGGCGCATCACGGCGTCGAACTCGCGTGCGCTCGAAGCCGCGCGAGGCCATCACCGACCGGCGCGCGCGCACGATCGCGGGCAGCCCACGGAGCGCGTCGCGCTTCGCCCGCAGCAGCGTCTTCGTGTGACCGCGGGCGCCGTAGGAGACGATCGAGCCGACGTTGAGCAGGACGTGCATCGGCAGGTAGCGCCAGAAGAGGTGCGGCGGCATCGACTTGACGTAGGTCCAGACGAGGTTGCGCTGCGAGTGGTAGATCGTGAACGCCGACAGGCCGCCGCTGCTCGCGCCGCCGACGTGCCGGACGCGCGCCGTCGGCACGTAGAGGCAGCGACCACCTGCGACCTGGAGCCGCAGGTTGAGATCGACGTCCTCGAAGTAACAGAAGTAGCTCTCGTCGAAGCCTCCGAGCCGGACGAGCCAGTCGCGGCGGTAGAGCGCGGCCGCTCCGGTCGGCCCGAACACCTCCTCCTCCGACCAGCGCCGTCTCGCAGCGGCGCGCCCTGGCGGCCCGGGCCAGGCGGTGCCGTAGACGTGGTAGACGTCGCCGGCCGAATCGAGCCGACCCGCATCGTCGGCGCGCTCGATCATGCTCGCGAACGCGGCCATCTCGGGATGCTCCTCGGCCGCTGCGACGAGGGTCGCGAGCCACTCCGGGTCGGCGGTGGCGTCGGGGTTGAGCAGCGCCACGAGCTCGCAGTCGTCGAGCATCGCGATGCCGATGTTGTTGGCGGCGGCGAAGCCGATGTTCTCGTCCAGCCGGAGCAGCGTCACGCCCGGATAGGTCGCCGTGATCGCCGCCTCCGACTCGTCGCTGCTCGCGTTGTCGATCGACGACGACCCGGTGCGGCGGACGCGTCTGGGCCGCGATCGACCCGACCGCGTCGAGCAGGAAGCCCTCGGCGTTGAAGTTGACGATCACGACGCCAACGCTCGGGGCGGTTTCTCCAGCCCCCATTGGGGCAATCATGCCCACGGACCACGACCGTTTACAACCGTCCTCTACGAAAGCCCGTCATGAAACCGCTCTACCCACTTTCGGGTCACGTCACACACGCTGGATGCGGCGCTCCGCTACCGGGCGGTGTTCGCGTTGCTCGAGGACCGCTGGCAGCCCGGGCATCCGCGTGCTCGAGGTGGGCTCCGGCTCGGGCGGAGCCGCCGAGTGGACCGACGCCGAGATCGTCGGCGTCGACACCGCCTTCGAGCGCACGTCGGAGCGCACGCGCCCGAACCTGATCGAGCATCCCGGCAGCGTCACGGCGATCCCGATGCCCGACGCGAGCTTCGACGCCGTGCTCTGCCTCGACATGCTCGAGCACGTCCCGCCGGCGACCGGCCGCAGGCGATCGCCGAGCTCACGCGCGTGCTCGCGCCCGGCGGCAGGCTGCTCGCTGACGTTCCCGTCCGGGCCGGCCGCCGAGAAGCTCGACCGCTGGCTCGCCGACGCCTACGCCGCCCGGCACGGGAAGCCGCACCCGTGGGCCGCGGAGCACCTCGAGCTCGGCCTCCCGGATGCGAACGAGATCGCGGCGCTCGCCCGCGCGACCGGAGCGACGCGTCGCCGTCCAGCCGAACGTCTGGGCGCCCGCCTGGCGCTTCCTCCACGGCACCTACACCGTGGGCCGCGGCCTGCCGTTCACGTGGCCGCTCTTCCACCGCCCGCTCGTGACGCTCGTCTACCACGTGCTCGCCCGCCTGAACCGCTCCCCGGCCTACCGGGCGATCGTGGTCGTCGACCGTCCCTGAGGCAGGTCGACCGGGGGCAACGACTATCCTTCGCCAGCGATGACCGAGCCGAGCGCCGAGACGTGGACCGAGGCCGGCCTCGCCGAGCTGCGCAAGGACTTCGGCGACGTCTACGCCGGCCGCACGGTGCTCGTCACCGGCGCCGACGGCTTCATGGGGTCGCACCTGACCGACGCGCTCGTCGCGCTCGACGCCAACGTCCACGCCTTCGTGCGCGCCACCTCGAGCGGGGCGCTGAACAACATCGGGCACCTCCGCAACCGGCTCAAGGTGCACTTCGCCGACCTCACCGACAAGACGTCGATCGACTACCTGATGCGCGAGCTGAAGGAGACCGCGCCCGACCGGCCGTACGTCTTCCACCTCGGCGCGCAGGCGCACGTGGGCGAGTCGTGGCACCGCCCGTACGAGACGGTGATGGCGAACACGATCGGCACGCTCAACCTGCTGCAGTCGATCGTCGACACCGGCCTCGAGCTCGAGAAGTTCGACACCGCCGGCACGTCCGAGGAGTACGGCAACGTGCGCGACGACGTCTCGCACCACCACGACTTCGACGACGCGGGCAGCCTGATCCTGCACGAGCGCTCGCCGATCAACCCGAAGTCGATCTACGCGACGGCCAAGGTCGCGGCCGACTTCCTGACGATGAACTACTTCGACGCGTTCGGCGTGCCGGGCGTCGTCACCCGCATGTTCAACAACTACGGGCCGCGCCAGAACCCGCGCTACGTGACGGGCACGATCATCACGCAGGCGCTCGACGCGCGACACGATCGAGCTCGGCAACCTCGAGCCGCTCCGCGACTTCTGCTTCTGCACCGACGGCGTCCGCGGCCACCTGACCGTCGCCGCGCACGGCAAGCCCGGCGACGTCTACGTCTACGGCCAGGGCGAGAACATCTCGATGCAGGACTGGGTCGAGCTGATCGTCCGGATCGGCGAGGAGAACGGCTACTGGCCCGCCGGGCGCACGCGTCACGACGACGCCGAAGCGCTACCGGCCGGGCGCGAGCGACGTGATGGCGCTCCGCGTCGGCCACGACAAGCTCACGCGCGAGACCGGCTGGCAGCCGCAGGTCTCGTGGGAGGACGGCGTCCTGCAGACGATCCGCTGGTACGCCGAGAACCGCGACCGCTGGATCGGGCGCGTGGACTGGCTCTCGACCGGCGCCCCGACGGCGTCCACGGCGTGAGCCGGGTTCTCGTCACAGGCGGTGGCGGGTTCCTCGGCTCGCACCTCGTCGAGCGCCTCGAGGCCGACGGTCACGACGTCGTCGGTGCCGCGGCGCGTCGAGTTCGACCTCACCGACATGGCCGACACGGCGCGGCTGTTCGACGAGACGCGAGCCCGAGATCGTGTTCCACCTCGCCGCCGAGGTCGGCGGCATCGGCGCCAACCGGGCGAACCCCGGCCGCTACTGGTACGCGAACCTGATGATGGGCGCGCACGTGCTCGAGCAGGCGCGGCTGCACGACGACCGGCAAGCTCGTGCTCGCGGGCACGGTCTGCGCGTATCCGAAGTTCACGCCGGTGCCGTTCCGCGAGGACGACCTCTGGGACGGCTACCCGGAGGAGACCAACGCTCCGTACGGCGTCGCCAAGAAGGCGCTGCTCGTCGGCGCGCAGGCCTACCGCGAGCAGTACGGGCTCAACACGATCTTCCTGCTGCCGACGAACCTCTACGGGCCGCGCGACAACTTCGACCTCGCGACGCTCCCACGTGATCCCGGCCCTGATCCGGAAGATGGTCGACTCGCCCGACGAGATCGTCGCTGTGGGGCGACGGAACGCCGACGCGCGAGTACCTCTACGTCGACGACTGCGTCGAGGGGCTGCTCCTCGCCGCCCAGCTCTACGACGGCGCCGAGCCCGTCAACCTCGGCACCGGCGTCGAGACCTCGATCAGGGAGACGGCCGAGATCGTCGCCGAGGCGGTCGGCTTCGACGGCGAGATCCACTGGGACACGTCGATGCCGAACGGCCAGCCGCGGCGATCGCTCGACCCGTCGCGCGCCCGCGAGCTCTTCGGCTTCACGCGCCCAGGTGCCGCTGCGCGAGGGAATCGAGCGCACGGTCGCCTGGTACCGGTCGCAGACGCCAGTCGCCTAGCACGGCGTGCGGGCCTGGGTCGCCTCCCACGCGGTCGGCTCTGGGCGTGGTGGCGATCGCGCTCGACGATTCTCGCGATCGCGCTGCCGATCGAGCACCAGGAGCTCGGCTGCGCCGAGACGTCGAGCTACGCGCTCGTGCGCGCGCTCGCGAACGGCACGCCGTGGATCGACGAGAACGAGCGGGAGACGTGCGACAAGGCACGTCGCGGCGACCACTTCTACTCGAGCAAGGCGCCCGGCCTCGCGCTCGTGATGCTGCCGGCGTACGAGGCGCTGCACGCGACCGGCCTGCTCCCCGACGAACCGCCGCACGACGTTGTGGCTGCTCGGGCTCTGGTCGGCGATCCTGCCGGCCGCCGTGATGCTGCTGCTCGCGCGGCGGCTGGCGAATCGGTTCGAGCCGGGCACCGGCACGCTCGTCGCGGTCGTGCTCGGCGCTCGGCGACGATGACGCTCCCGCTCGCGGCGCTCAACTTCGGGCACATTCTCGCCGCGACGCTGCTGCTCGGCGTCGTTCGCGATCGCCGTCGAGCAGCGGCGACCGGCGGGAAGGCTCCTGGCGCTCCTCGTCGCGCGGGCGCGCTCGCCGGGCTCGCGGTCACGACCGAGTACCCGGCCGGGACTCGTCGCCGTCGTGATCGGCGTCTACGCCGCGTGCGTCGACGAGCACCGATCCAGCCGGCTCGCTCGCGTTCGGTGCGGGCGGCCTCGCCGGCATCGCCCCGCTCCTGCTCTACAACCACTGGGCGTTCGGCTCGATGCTGTCGCTGTCGTACGCGTCCGCCGTCGTCGTCGGAGACGGCCGAGGGAGTGGTAACCGTCGGGCCAGCACGACCACGGGCTTCTACGGCGTCCTCGTCCCGAGCCTCTCGTCCGCGACGCGGATCCTCCTCGCCGACCGTGGACTCCTCAGCGCTGACGCCGGTGATGCTCGTCGGCGCCGGCGGGCATCGTCCTGCTCGCCCGGCGTGGCTTCAGGGCGGAGGCGCTGCGCGATCGGCGGCGATCACGGCGTCGGGATGCTGCTCTACAACGCGTCGCTGCACGATCAACGCCGGCTGGGTCTTCGGCGGCGACAGCCCGGGGCCGCGCTACTTCTACCTCGCGATGCCGTTCGCGATCCTGCCGCTCGGGCTCGTGTGACGAGCGGCGCCGACGGTCGTCGCCGCGCTCGCTGGCGGTATCCTTCGTCGCGCGATGGCGATGGCGACAGCGACACACCCGCTCGATCGGAAGCGAGGGAACCGGCGCGTGGATCCGCGCGCATCCGGCACGAGCGAGTTCGCCGACACCGCGCTCACGCTGCTCGGCCTCGGCCACGGCTGGATCGCGATGACGCCGTTCCTCCTGGTCGTCGCGCCGCCGCGGTCGCCGCGCGTCACTGGCGGCGCCGGTCGAGTGGGCCGACTTCTCTGGTCGCTGTTCGCGACGACGGTCGGCGCCTGGGCATGCGTCGCGCTCGCCGGCCGGCATCGATCACGCGCCAGACCGGACGCCATCGCAGCGCTGGTCGCGGCATGCGCCGTCTGCGCGATCGGCCTGCCTGCTCGTGGTGCGGCGCTCCCGGCGTCGAGCGTCGCGCGACGGTCGCGCCGCCGCGGCGTAGCGGCTAGCCCGGCTCGTCGCCGACCGGTGGCCCGGAGGCGACCGCCGAGCCGGCGGGGCCTCGGCATCGAGCCGGGCGAGCTCCGTCGACAGCGCAAACGCGAAAGATGCCAGGGCGAACCCAGCCACTCAACAACCTACGGCCGGCTGGTGATCGTCCGACCATACGGCACGCGTCCTCGAGCAGCGCGAGTCGCTGGGCGAGCACCGTGTTCTGGTCGTCGAGCTGCGACAGCACGGTCGAGTAGTGCAGGAGCACGATGATGATGAAGAGCGTCGCGACGGCGAAGAGGATCGCCGGCGGGTAGGTCTCGACCCCGAACCAGCCCGCGATCGTGTTGAGGCCGCCACGCCAGGCCGAGAGGACGAGGAGCACGATGCCCGTCGACGAGCCACAGCAGGGCGTAGCGCTCCTTGAGGCGCCGGCCGCGGATCAGCTCGAGCACGATCAGGATCAGGAGCAGCGAGGCGATCGCGGCCGCGATCGAGATCTTGACGGGAGTCACGAGCTCGTCACCTCCTCGTTCGGCACGGCGTACTTGCGCACCATCGCCATGAACAGCGCCAGCGTCACCTTGAGCACGTAGTAGATCGAGCGGATGAACGTGATCGACGATCGACCCGTCTCGCGCTCGCGCATCGTCACCGGCACCTCGGTCAGGCGCAGGCGGTGCTTGAAGACGAGCACCGTCGCCTCGACCTCGGGATAGTCGTTCGGGTAGTCGCCGCGCGAAGAGCGCGATGCCCTTGCGGTTGAGCGCCTGGAAGCCCGAGGTCGTGTCGGTCACCCGCTGGCGCGTCAGCAGCGAGACGATCTTGGCGAACCAGACGATCCCGATCCGCCGGGCGAGCGGCGGCCGGTAGTCGCCGGCCCCTCGACGAACCGCGAGCCCGTCACGATGTCGGCCTCGCCGCGCTCGATCGGGCCGAGCAGCTTCTGCGAGCTCGCGCGGGATCGTGCTGGCCGTCGCCGTCGAGCCGCACCGCCGTCGGCGTAGCCGCGCTCGAGCGCGTACTTGAACCCCGTCTGGACGGCGCCGCCGATGCCGATGTTGTACGGCAGGGTCACGACTGCAGCGCCGTGGCGGCGCGCGATCGCCGCCGTGTCGTCGACGGAGCCGTCGTCGATCACGACGACGTCGAACGCCGCGCTCGTAGGCCCTGATCGAGTCGACGACGTCGCCGATCGCCCCTGCCTCGTTGTAGGCGGGCACGATCGCGACGATCCGGCCGTCCGTCACGCGCGCACCGCCGCGCTCGAGAGGCCGAGCAGGTCGAGCACGCGGCGGGCCCGGTGGGCGTAGGTGTGCTCGTCGAGGACGCGCTCGCGGGCGCGGGCGCCCATCGCGGCCAGCCTCGCCGGGGTCGGCGAGCAGCGCCCGGTAGGCGTCGAGCGCCTGCGGCGCCGTCCTCGACGACGATGATCTCGCTGCCCGGCTCGAACCACTGCTCGATTCCCTCGTGCGGGTTCGAGACGATGGCGGCACCCGCGGAGGCGAGCTCGAACGGCCGGCAGGTCGAGGAGAGCGGCACCGTCGCATGCGACCGGCGCGTCACGTTGAGGTTGATCCGCGCCGACGAGATCGCGCGCGCGAAGACGTTGAACGGGACGTCGCCGATCTCCCGCGCGACGCCGGTGTCGCCGCGAAAGTCGCGGCCGCCGAGCGCGAAGTCGATCTCCGGCGCCGACCGGCTCGGCTCGCCGACCATCGCCGCCGTCCACTCCCGGCGGAACTTGTCGCCGTAGCCGTAGAAGAACACGTCCATCTCCTTCGCCACCGGCTGCGGCGCGAAGAACTCGGGGTCCGCGCCCCAGAAGACCGCCTCCGCCCGGCGCGCGCCGAGCTCGAGCAGACGCGGCAACCCGCCCTCCGAGTTCGAGAGGACGAGGTCGTACTCGGACGGGTCGGCACCGTGGTAGTAGTTGAAGCCCGTGTCCATGCCGCCGAACTCCGGCAGGCTCATCGGCACATCGCCGTCGTAGAACACGACAGGAATCCCGAACTGCTCGCGCAGCGCCGTCGGGATGCCGCGGAAGTGCGCCATCGGCACGGTGAAGAAGACGACGGCGTCGGGGCGCTCCCGCTCGATCGACCTTCTCGAGGTGCTTGCGCCAGCGCGGAGTGACGACCCGCCAGATCGTCTCGCGCGTGAGCTTGTCGAGCGTGCTCTCGTCCGGTGAGTCCTCGGCGCGGCGCAGATAGCGGTCGCCCTTGAGCCGCGCCAGGCCGTCGCGGACGGTGGCGTACGACTCGGCCTCGCGGTAGGTCGGGTTCGGCGCGGTGCGCCACCAGGGCGACTCGACGGGGCGGCCGCGGTACGGCGTCACGACGAGATCGACGCCGGCCTCGTACATGCCCTTCCAGAGCTGCCACCAGGCAGGGGTGCAGCCGTACGGAAGTCGAGATCGACAGCAGAGGCGACGGCGAGGATCTTCGGCGGCTTCACGCGTGCAAGTCTAGGCAGCGCCCGGGTCGGAGCCGCAGTTCTGCCCGAGCCCCCGGGGCTTGCTCGCGTTCAGCTGAGGTCTTCGATGATGCGGACGAGCTCGGCCGGCTGGTATCCGTGGAGGCGCGCGAACTCGAGCAGGTCTCGTGTGCGGGCGACGACGGCCCCGCGTTCGGGTGTGCCGGCGACGGAGACGCCGCGGCCGCGCCGAAACTCGAGAAGCCCCTCGTCGCGCAGCTCCCGGAGCGCGCGGAGCACGGTGTTGGTGTTGACCTCGAGGATCGCCGCGATGTCCTTGGCCGGAGGGAGCCGCTCCCCCGGCTTCGCCTCCCCGTCGGCGATCGCTCGGCGGATCTCGGCGGCTACCTGCTCGTAGAGATCCGTGGGGTCTCCTCGATCGACCTTGACATTCAACATGATGCTGCTAAGACTAGCACGATTATGTTGAAAGGAACCAGAGTGACAGTGGCCGCGCCCTTCGCCCTGCGTGCTGGTGCCCAGCTGGGCTTCGTGCCTCCTCCAACCAATCCCGAAGCCCTGTTCGAGGAGGCACGGCGTCGCGCAAGGCGCCGGCGGGCCCGCAACGCGGCGGCTCTGCTGGCCGCCGCGCTGGTCGGGATCGGCGCTTCCATCGGGCTCGTCGGAGGAGGCGGAACCAATGCGCTGCCCGGGGCTGCCTCCGCGTCGATTGTCGGCGCGCCGGTCGCGGCGGGAACCAGGCTGCCTGCACCGATCGTGTTCTCGGTCAACAACCGGATCTGGCTCGCGGAGCGTGATGGTGGCGTACGACCGTTGACCTCCGACCCTCGGCCATGGTCAGCACTCGCGTGGCTCCGCTCCGGGAGGGGCGTGCTCGCATGGCTTCGGACCGACGGTACGAGCCGGCAGCGGTCGTCGACCGGACTCGCCCTTGTCGGGCTCGATGGGAAGGTCGGCCCGGTGATAGCAGCCGGCCGTCTCGCGTCGGCAGCCCTGTCGCCTGACGGTCGCTTGCTCGCTTTCCAACGCATGCACTGGGGCGAGGAGACAGGGCTCAACCTCTACGTTGTCCCCGTACGCGGTGGGGCTGCCCGGATCGTCGCCTCCAACGGCCGCAGCCCGCACGGCGGCCCCACGACATTCTCCTGGTCGCCGGACGGACGCTCGTTGCTCTACTCGGGTGCCGGCACTCGAGGACGCGGCCTCTATGTCGTCGCCGTGGCAGGCGGCGGAGTACCGAGGCGCGTGCTGTCGGGCGACGCCATCCCCGCTCCCGAGAACGCATCGTTCTCGCCGGACGGCTCCCTGATCGTGTTTCAGAGCTGGTCACCGCGCGCCGGGACGGGCTTCTCGGAGCCGGCGGTCTACGTGATGCGCTCAGACGGAACTGCCGTGCGCCGGCTGGCAACGCATGCCTTCTTCCCGAGCTGGTCGCCCGACGGGCATCGCATCGCGTTCGATCCGCGTGCCGACGGCGCGGGCCGGGCTCGGCGTCCAGGCGACGGCGGACATCGTCCGCGTCGACGGGAGAGGGCTCCGGCGTTTCACGATGGGCAGCCTCGACCTCGTCGGGCCCGGGTTCGTCCCCTCGCTCAGCTGGTCGGCCGATGGGCGATGGCTCACACACACCGGTGGGCGCGGCAATACGGTCACGGTCGTCCAGGTCAGCGGCACCGGATCGCGTGTGGTCGCGTCGGTGCCCCCGATCCGGTACGGCTCGGTCTGGGCACCGATGTGGCAACCCCACCTGTCGCCATGAGCAACCTGCTTCGGAGGGGCCGATCGATCCCGATTAGATCGGCCATCGCCGGGCTCGTGACCGTCGCGGTGATCGCCGTCGCAGCCGCTCACGCGAGTGGCGCTCGGGTTGGCGCCGTCGGCTCCTCGGGTGGAGAGTGGATTGCCTACCAGCGAACCGGAGCCGTCCGGCTCGTTCGGCCCGATGGGTCGGGTGACCACATCCTCACCACAACCCCCAGTGGGGACCAGCAGCACCCGGACTGGTCACCGGACGGAAAGCGGATCGCAATGGACGTCGACTTCGCGGGCATCTGGGTCGTCGATACGGACGGGAAGCACCCGAGACAGGTCGTTTCGTGCCGGCGACCGTGTTATTTCGTCCAGGACGGAGCCTGGTCACCCGACGGCAAGACAATCGCGTACGTTCGCGCCGACCTCGACGCGTCGGGCAGCAGGACCGCCCGGTCGCGAATCCCTCGGCTCGACGTGGCCTCGGGCGCCACGCGGACACTGGCCAACTTCACGAACGGCACGGATGCCGCATTCACCCCCCGTTGGTCACCAGACGGCAGGCGCCTGGTCTTCGAGCTCGACCGCTTTGTCGACGCGAAGGCAGCGACCACGACTATCACTGGATCGCGCATCGGCACGGTGCGACGCGGACGGTACCGGCGGCCTCCGCTACCTGACATCGTTCGAAGCGATCGCGGAGGCGCCCGATTGGAACCCCCGGCGAAACATCATCGTCTACCAGGCCGGCACCCGCGGAATCCCCGACTTCCCGAACGATCGCGCGAATCTGTTCACGATCAGCGTCAACGGCACCGGCAAACGACAGTTGACCCACTTCAAACCGCCCAATCGACGGGCCGTGCAACCAACCTGGACGCCCGACGGGAACCGGGTCATCTTCACCTACGTCCGAGGATCCGGCTTCGGCCACCCCGTCGCCGCCTTCATCCGAGGGGACGGCAGCAGCCTCGAAGCCCGGCCGCCGGACTCACCAATCCAGACCCACCCGCGGCAACAACCATAAGCGTCGACCCCGGCGGGTTCGTCGGGGTGCCGCCACTAGAGTGACTTGTTGTGAGGGGAGCCGAGCCGAGCCGCGAGACACGGTGCGCGCGGCCGTGTTGCCGCGTTCGTGGCGTTGGCGGCATTGCTCCTTGCGTGTGCGACGATCGTCGGCACCGTGCGCTGGAACGAAGGGGCCAACTACTCGCTCGTGCTCGCGTTCCACGCCGGGACGAACAATCTCGACCGCTGGCACGAGATGACGGGGGACATCGCCTACTACGACGGCCATTTCAGGTCGGTCAAGGCACCCGGACTGGCCGTGGCCGCACTGCCGGCCTACACCGTCGTGCACGCCGTCGCACCGAACGCCGGCGACAAGTCGACCGTCTGGCTCCTCAACACCCTCGTCAAGCTGCCGCTGGCGCTGCTCCTGCTGCTGCTCGTCTACCGCTTCGGGGAGCGAATCGAGCCCCGAACCGGGCTGCTGGCCGCGTTCGCGCTCGGAGCCTGCACCCTGGTGCTGCCGTTCACGACGTTGTTCTTCTCGCATGTCGCCGCGGCCGCGACGGGCTTCGCGGCATTTGTCCTGCTCTTCCACGAGCGCGAGGGTGAGAGCTCGGACCGGCGGATCGCGCTCGCCGGGCTCGTCGCCGCGATCACCGTCACCCTCGAGTATCCGTCCCTGATCGTCGCTGTCGCTCTCGCGCTGTACGCGATGCGACGCGGCCCACGTGCGCGGCGCCTCCTCGCCTACGCGGCCGGCGCGTTCGTCGGGATCGTCCCGCTGCTCGCCTACAACTGGTGGACGTTCGGAAGCCCACTCCAGCTCTCGTACCACTACGCCGTCGAGAGCGGAGGTGTCACGGGCCACGACGTCGTCGGTGCTCATGCGAAGGGGCTCTTCGGCGTCACGCAGCCGAGCCTGAGAGTGATCGCGGAGCTGCTCCTCCAGAACCGTGGGCTGCTCGTGACGACGCCGATCGTCGCCGCCGGCATCGCCGGCGCCGTCCTGCTCGCCCGCCGCGGCATGCGTGCGGAGGGCTTGCTGTTCCTCGGGCTCGGCGCCGCGTTTCTCGTCTACAACGCCGGCGTCACGACCCCGTTCGGCGGGCCGTACGGGGGTGCCACGCCGGGGCCGCGGTACCTGATCGGAGCGCTGCCGTTCGCGCTCGCCGCGATCGGGCTCGCCTATCGCCGCTCACGCGGGACGGTGGTGGCACTGCTGCTCGTGTCGGCGGCGACGATGGCGGCCGCCACGGCCACCTCGCCCCAGATCACGGATGACGAGATCTTCCGCTGGGGTCACGAGGCCGCGGACGGCAAGTTCGGAGAGACGATCGTCACGATGCTGCACGGGCCGGAAGGGCTCATCTCGATCCTCCCCTTCGCCGGGCTCCTCGCCGTCGCGCTCGTGGTGACCCTGCTGACGCTCCCCGGCGGCCGTCCCCGCTGGGTGGACGTTCTCGACGCGGTCTCCGCCGTGCTCGCCTGGCTGGTCGTCGCGGGGGTCATCCGGGCGCTCGTCGTCCCCACCCCGTCGTTGCGCTCCGCGGCGCTCGCGCTTGCCCTTCTCACGCTCGTCGTGGCGGCACAGGTGGCCCTCGTGCGCCGGACCCACGCGGCGGAGGCTAGTAGGCTCCGCGCCCCGTGATCACGGCCGGCAGCGTCCGCGCGATGATCGAGATGTCGAGCCAGATCGACCAGTTCTCGAGGTACGCGAAGTCGAGCCGGACGAGGTCGTCGAACGAGAGGCCCGAGCGGCCCGAGATCTGCCAGAGCCCGGTCATGCCCGGCAGCACGAGGTACCGGGCCCGGTGCCAGTCCTCGAGCAGCTCGTAGTCGCGCAGCGGCAGCGGCCGCGGCCCGACGAGGCTCATCTGGCCGCGCAGCACGTTGATCAGCTGCGGCAGCTCGTCGATCGAGAACCGCCGCAGGACGCGGCCGACGCGCGTCACGCGCGGATCGTCGCGGATCTTGAACAGCGCCCCCGACGCCTCGTTGGCCTCCTCGAGCTCGGCCTGCAGCTCGGCGCGTCGACGACCATGGTGCGGAACTTCAGCATCCCGAACTCGCTGCTCGCCGACGCCGATCCGGCGGTCGACGTAGAACACCGGGCCCGCGCGAGTCGAGCTTGATCGCGAGCGCGACGAGCAGCCAGAGCGGCAGGCCGATCACGACGATGAGGGCGCTGCCGAGAAGGTCGAAGGCCCGCTTCACGACCCAGCCCGCATCCGGTCAGGATCGGCGGGCGCAGGTCGAAGAGCAGCACGCCCTGGCCCGGCGCGTACTCGCCCTTCTGGACGAGCAGCTCGGTCGTGCTCGGCGCGAGCCGCACCTTGACGCCGGCGCGGTGGGCGCGCTCGACGACGTCGAGCACCGTCCGCTCGTCGAAGTCGGCCTCGCGAGAGGATCAGCTCGTCGGGCGAGAGCTGCTCCAGGATCGACGGGAGCTCGGCGACCGACGAGCCGAGCTGCGGCAGATCCTCGACCTCCGAGCGGGAGACGGCGCCGAGGAACTCGTAGCCGAGGCCGCCGCGCGTGGCGCCGAGCTCGCGGTGGAGCTTCTCGAGGCTGCGGGCCTCGCCGACGAGGACGACCTTGCGCCGGATGCCCGCGGCCTTCATCAGCTCGAGCGCGAACGACGAGTAGGCGGCGCGGAGCAGGCCGATCGCGAGCGAGCACGTGACGACCGCGGTCGGGATCAGCCCGGTGGTCGTGAAGTCGTAGCCGGTGCCGAGGCCGACCGAGAGGATGATCAGCGCGACGAGGATCAGCGACGAGACGACGCGCCCGGCGCCCGCGCGGCGCTCGCGCCTGGCGTAGAGGCCGGCCTGGAGGAACACGAGCACGGTGACCGGGATCAGGAACGGCAGCCACTCGCGCGGGCCGGCGCGCCAGAGCAGCGACCAGTAGACGGTGTCGCCGTAGAGCACCGTGCGCAGCACGAGCGCGACGTAGAGGCCGAGCGCCAGACCGACGATGTCGACCGCCACGAGCAGCGCCACGCTGACACGCGCGCCGGAGCGCGCCGACCAGCGGACGGCGGGAGAAGAGGTAGAGGCGCGACGCCCTGATGTCCGTGCCGGGGCGCTGCTCGCGCTCCTCGTCGGGCTTCGGCCCGGAGGCGACGAGTTTGGTGTCCACGAGGATCTCTATTCTACGACCCGGCGGGCACGCCTTTGATCGTGACGCCGGCGGCGCCCAGTGCGCATGAACTCCTCCCCAGCCGCGCGACATCACGCTGCTCGCCGGCGCGGTGGGCCTCGTGCTGCTCGCGGCGACGTCGGCGCTGCCGTACGTGCACTTCACGGCGCACGGCGGCGGCGGCGACGTGACGCTGTACGAGAGCTACGCGCAGAAGCTGCTCGACGGCCAGATCCCCTACCACGAGTTCTTCTTCGAGTACCCGCCGCTCTCGCTCGTCGCGCTCGTGATCCCGAAGGCGACCGGCCTCGACTACGGCGTCTCGTTGCGGCTCGAGATGTGGGTGCTGCTCGCGGTGACGCTCGGTCGCGGTGCTGCTACACGCTGCGCACGCTCGGCGCCGACACCGTGCGCGTGTTCGGCGCGGCGCGTGCTGATCGGCTGCTCGCCGGCACTGCTCGGGCCGATCGTCTTCGAGCGCTTCGACGCGTGGCCCGCTGCGCTGCTCAGCATCTCGCTGGCGCTCCTCGCCGCACGAGCGCTGGACGAGCGGCTCGGTCGCGCTGGCGCTCGCGATCTGCACGAAGCTGTACCCCGTCGTCGTCGCGCCCGATCGCGCTCGTCCGCGTCCTCGCCGCCGCCGGTCGCGCGCGTCGACGACGCGCGCCGCGATCGCCGGGGTCGTCGCCGGCGCCGTCGTGACGCTGCCGTTCGCCGTCGTCGGGTTCGGCGGCCTCGGCTTCAGCTACTACGTCCAGTTCAAGCGGCCGCTCCAGCTCGAGTCGACCGGCGCTGCGCTGCTCCTCGCCCTCGACCGGCTCGGCCTCTACGACCACGACTGTCCAGCCGGGGCTCGTCGAAGGACATCGCCGGCGACGCTGCCGTCGGTCGTCGCGCTCGCCTCGACGGCGCGTCCAGCTCGCCGCGATCCTCTCGCCGCGTGGTGGTTCTGGCGCGGCCCGCGCACACCGCCTCGATGCTGACCGCGTCGGCAGCCGCGGTGGTGGCGTTCGTCACCTTCGGCAAGGTGCTGTCACCGCAGTACGTGATCTGGATCGTCCCGCTCGTGCCGCTCGTCGCCCGGCAGGGTGTGGGTGCCGGCGATGGCGCTCGACGCGTTGCGGCCGCTGGCGCTCACGGACTCTACTTCCCCTGGCACTACAGCGGCATCACGCTGGTGACGAACTGGGTCTGGGTGCTGCTCGCGCGCGACATCGCGCTCACGGCGCTTGACCGTCTTCCTGCTGCTCGAGCTACGCGCCGGCGCCCGCCGCCGGACGAATCCAGATCGAGTACCCGTCGACGACCTCCCGCCGGTAACCGAGTGACTCGAGCTCGGTCTTCCGGGCCTCCGTCTCCGCGGCCGAGCCGGCGTAGAACACGTACGCCGGGGAGGGCGATCCCTCGACCTTGTGGAGGTAGGGAGGGTAATGAGAATCGCCACGCGGCACGACGATGATGCGCTCGCCGGATGCGAGGGTGACGCGGTAGGCGAGCCAGAACTCGCTGTACGCCGTTCGAACGCCGCGCTTGTCGAGTGCTCTCACGAGCGGGGCGATCTGGGCGACCGCAGTCACGTCGCCGTTGCGTCGCGCGAAGGCGCCGTTCGCGTCCATCCTGGCGAAGCCCGCGACCGAGAGGCCGACCGCGACGACGAGCGTCGCCGCGGCGACGCGAGGACGGCGTAGCGGCTCGGCGACGAGCAGCGCGAGGACCGGGGCGAGGACGAGGAGGTAGCGGGGCTCGTCGACGTACCAGGTGTAGGGCGAGAGGGCGTAGAGCAGCGGGAACCCGGCCGCGACGGCAACGAGGAGCCCCACGGGGGTTGCCCGGTGCCGCCAGCCGAGGACCAGGGCGCCGACGATGGCCGCGAGCAGGACCAGCGCCGCGATGGCCGCGGCACGAGCCAGTCGAGGGTGAACGGCACCCGCAGGCCGAGCTGCTCCGGCAGCGTCGCGGTGAAGAAGCCCTGGAGGCGAGAGCGATACGTCCCACCGCCGGGCGCGGTGAAGCGCGACCAGCCATCGTGCCTCAGGTTGGACGCGATCGCCGGAATCGCCCCGATCACGAGCCCGAGGAGGACGAACCACGTCAGCCGCAGCACGCCCGGGCGGCGCCAGACGAGCCAGAGCAGCGCAGGGACGGCGATCGGGACGAGCTGCCCGGTCTGCCAGGCTGCGAGACCGAGCACGAGCCCGAGCACCACGGCGTCACGACGGCCGGGCTTCTCGGCCAGGCGGAGCACGAGCAGGATCACGAGCAGGCCAAGGATCTGGCCCGAGACATAGAAGCCGTTGACGCGGGTCGACTTCCACGCCGCGTACGCCGGCCAGACCCAGAACAGGGCCGCCGCCACGCTCGCCCGGCGGACGTCGAGCGCGCGCCGGCCGACGATCCAGACCAGTCCGGTTGCAACGCACGTGAGCGCCAGCGCGACGGCGCGAGCGGCACCGACGCCACCGCCGAAGGCCCACACGACCGGCGCCGCCAGGTAGACCTCGATCGTGCCGCCGTAGCCCTGGCCCCAGAAGTAGGCAGGGAACTCGCCGTCGAGGACGTGGCGGCTCATCAGCGTCCAGATCGCCTCGTCCGAGTCGGTCGCACCGAAGCTGCCGCGCAGCGACGAGATGCGGAGCACGATTCCGGCGACGGCCGCGAGCGCAATCGCGGCGAGGAGAGCAGGCGAGCGCCGGAGCACGGGCACAGACTACAAGCCGACTCCGGCGCATCCTGCGCGCCGTGACGGTCGGTCGCGGCGGTACGGTTCTGCCGGTGTGCGGCATCTGTGGACTCCTCCGGCCGGCCGCGGCAGGCCCTGACGACGCTGCGATCGTCCGTGCCGCCTGCGACGCGATCCGGCACCGCGGCCCGGATCACGGCGCCATCGCGCCAGTGGGGGCCGCTGCACGCTCGGCTACCGCCGCCTGAGCGTGATCGACCTCGCGACGGGCGATCAGCCGGTGACGAACGAGAACGGCGACGTCGTCGCCGTCTTCAACGGCGAGATCTACAACTACCGCGAGCTCCGCGCGAGCTCGAGGCGTCAGGGCCACGACCTGCGCGGGACCGGCGACACACCGACGCTGCCCCACCTCTACGAGCAGCACGGCGACGCGTTCGTCGAGCACCTCGACGGCATGTTCGCGCTCGCCGTCTGGGACAACGCCGCGGCGGCGCCTGCGTCCTCGCGCGCGACCGCTTCGGCAAGAAGCCGCTCCTCTGGACGCAGCTCGCGGACGGCACGGTCGCGTTCGCCTCCGAGCTGAAGGCGCTGCTCACGATTCCCGGGCGTCGCGCCGGCAGGTCGAGCTCGAGCGGCTCGACGCATACCTCGCGCTCGGCTACGTCCCCGGCGACCGCACCGCTCTCCGCGGGCATCAACCGCCTCCCGCCGGGCTGCACGCTCACGGTCGAGAACGGCACGCGCCACGGTGAGCCGCTACTGGCAGCTCGACGCCGACGGACGCGAGCAACGCAGCGACGAGGAGTGGCTCGAGGCCGTCCGCGAAGGCGTCTTCGCGCGCGGTGCGCAAGCGGCTCGTCTCGGACGTCCCGCTCGGGGCGCTCCTCTCGGGCGGGATCGACTCGAGCATCGTCGTCGCGGCGATGGCGCAGGAGAGCAGCGAGCCCGTGCGGACGTTCTCGGTCGGGTTCACCGAGCCGCGCTACGACGAGCGCGCGCTACGCCCGCGTCGGTCGCCGAGCGCTACGGGACGATGCACGAGGAGCTCCTCGTCGAGCCCGACGCGGCGGCGCTCCTGCCGCGCCTCGCCGATGCGTACGACGAGCCGTTCGGCGACTCCGTCGGCGCTGCCGACCTACCTCGTCTGCGAGCACGCGCGGCGCTTCGTCACCGTGGCGCTCGTCGGCGACGGCGGCGACGAGATCTTCGGCGGCTACGAGCGGTATCGGGCGCATGCGCTCGCCGCACGGCTCGACCGGCTCCCGGGCGGCGTCGCGCCGGCTCGCGGCGAGCGGGATCCGGCGGCTCCCTGCGGGGCGGACGGAGCCGCGCTCGGCGCCGTTCCGCGCCGCCCGCTTCCTCGACACGGCCGGGCTCGATGCGCCGGGAGCGCTACGGCCGGCTGATGCAGTCGTTCCCGCGCGAGCTGCGCCAGAGGCTCTGGACCGACGATGCGCTGCACGAGATCGGCGAGCTCGACGACGGCCGGCGACCTGCTCGGGCCGCCGCGCGCGAGCGGCATCTCCGGGCTCCAGCTCACCGACGTCGACACCTACCTGCCGGACGACCTCCTCTACAAGGCCGACATCGCGTCGATGGCGAACTCGCTCGAGCTGCGCGCGCCGCTGCTCGACTACCAGCTCGCGGAGCTCGCGCTCGGCCTGCCCCGATCACCTGCGACTCGCAGGGCTCGACCGGCAAGGTCGCGCTGCGCCGCGCGTTCGCGCGCCGACCTGCCGCCCGAGATCCTCGACGCGCGGCAAGGCCGGCTTCGGCGTGCCGGTCGCCCGCTGGTTCCGCGAGGACCTGCGCGACCTCGCCGGCGACGTGCTCCTCGGCGCGACGGCGCGCGGGCGCGGCCAGTTCCGGCCCGAGGCCGTCGAGCACCTGCTCACGGAGCATACGAGCGGCGCGGCCGACCACGGCGAGCGGATCTGGGCCCTCGTGATGCTCGAGCTCTGGCAGCAGCGCTACGGGGACGACGGCGCCCCGACGGCATGAGCCGGCGCACAGCCATCCTGGCGGTCGCGCCTCGCCGCGGCGCTGCCGCGGCTCGTCGTCGTCGCCGTCGAGCGCGGGCAAGCTGCTCAGCGGCCTGACCGAGAAGAGCGACCGCTTCGCGCTGACGTTCGTCGCACAGCGGCACGTTCGGCTTCCTCCCCGGCGTCCCGTCGGGCTACACGCAGCCGCTCTACGCGCTCTTCCTGGCCCCGATCTACTGGGGCTTCGGCCACTCCTGGGCCGCCGTGGCACTGATCCAGGTCGGGATCGCCGTCGGCACTGCGCTGCTCGTCTACGCGATCGGCGCCGCCGTCGCATCACGCGACGGCTCGCGGTCGGCCGCCGCGCTGCTCGCGACGCTCAACCCCTATCTCATCTGGCACGACGTCCATCTCAACCGCGAGGTGCTCGACGGATTGCTCGCGGCGCTGCTCACCCTGCTCGTCGTTCTCGCGGTGCAGCGCGCGCTCGCTTCGGATCGCGGGCGCGGCCGGCGTGGCTGTCGGGCTCGCGATCCTCGGCAACGCCCGGCTCGACGCTCCTCCCGCTCGTCCTCGGCGGCCTACCTCCTCTGGGCCGTGGCGCCACGCCGGCTGGGCCTCTACGCCGCCGTCGCCCTCGTCGTCGCCTCGGTCGTCGCGGTCGCTGCCGTGGGTGGTTCGCAACGACGTCTCCGTCGGCTGCGCCACGGTCACGACCGACGCCCGGGCGCTCTGGAAGGCGAACAACCCGGCCACCTTCGAGATCCTCCGCCACGGCGGCTGGATCGACCAGGTGCCCGAGCTCGCCGGCGCACCTCCCTGGCCCGAGCTCGCAGCCGACCTGACGCTGTCCGGGAAGCCGACCACGGTCGACGAGTGCGCGCAGATGCGGTTCTACCGCGGCAAGGTGCTGCACTTCTGGCGGACCCAGCCGGGGGAGAAGGCGAAGCTGTCCGCTCAGGCGGTCTGGATGCTGTGGCGCCCGACTCCCACGGACGAGGGCGATCGACTCGGTCGGGCGCGTGTCGAAGCTCGCCCGTAAGCTGTTCGAGCCGATCGTACATCCTCACTCTCTACGTCCTCGCCGTCGCCGGGCTCGGGCGATTGCCGCGACAGCTACCTCGTGCTCACACTCCTCCTGCTCGCGCTACAGCACGCTGATGGCGATGGTCTTCGCCGGCACGATGCGCTACAGCGCGCCGTGGAACTTCCTGCTCTGCGTGCCCGCGGCATTCGGAGCGGTGCGGCTCGTGGAACGCCGCCCGGGCGCGCGCGAGCACCGAGGACGGCAGCGTGAAGGTCGTCCACGTGCACCGGCGTGCGCGGCGTCGGCGGCTCCGAGCGCCACCTGCTGACCCTGCTGCCGGCGCTGCGCGAGCGCGGCATCGACGCGACGCTTCGTCGGCCTCGACGACGATGACCCCGATCCGTTCTACGCGCAGCTCGACAAGCTCGGCGTGCCCGTACGTCGCGGCTGCGGGCTCCACGCGACATCGACCCCGTGCTCGCCGTCCGGCTGCGGCAGCGCGCTCACGCGCGCCGCGCCCCGACATCGTGCACACCCATCTCGTCCACGCCGACGTCTACGGCGGCTCGCGTCGACGGCCGGGCGATCGACGATCGTCATCGACCAAGCACAACGACGATCCGTTCCGGCTCGGCCCGTTCCGCCACGTGGAGCGGCTGCTGCGGCCGCCGGGCGACGCGGATCATCGGCATCACCGGCGCGCTCGCCCGCTTCAACGTCGAGCGCGTCGGCCTGCCGGCCGACAAGGTCGTCGGTCGTCCACTACGGCCTCGACGACCTGCCGGCTGCGTGGGGGCCGCCCGGCGGCCCGACGCTCCCGGCCGATGCACGGATCCTGCTCGCCGTCTCGCGGCTCGAGGAGCAGAAGGGGCTCGAACGTCGCGATCGAGGCGCTCGCCGGCGTCCGGCGAGCGGCATCCCAGACGCCGTCCTCGTGGTCCTCGGGTCGCGGCTCACAGGAGGCCGCCCTGACCGCCCTGGCGGCCGCAGCGCGGCGTCGCCGACGCCGTCTACCTCGCCGGCAGCGTCGGCGACGTGGCGGACTGGCTCGCGGCGGGCCGAGCATGCTCGTCCACCCGGCCCGCTGGGAAGGCTTCGGGCTCGCGCTGCTCGAGGCGATGCTGGCGCGCCTGCCGATCGTCGCGAGCGCGCGTCAGCGCGATCCCCGAGATCGTCGTCGACGGCGACGACCGGGATCCTCGTCCCGCCGGACGACGTTCCGCGTCTCCGCGCGGCGATCTGCCGCCTCCTCGACGACCCGGCGCTCGGCCGCGCGTACGGCGACGCCGGGTACGAGCGCGCACTGCACGCTCGTTCTCGGTCGCGACGATGGCCGAGCGGACGATCGACGTCTACCGCGCGGCGCTCGAGCTGCCCGGTCGCAGAGCCGGACGACCGCGTCGGCCCACGAGTCGACGGAGTGACGCGCGAGCACACGCTCGCGTAGCGTCGCCCCGATCGCGGCCCGTGCTGCCGGGAGCGAAGCGAGGCGACCGCGTGATCCTCGCCGCGAGTCCGTCGACGTCGTCCAGCGGAAAGCGCAACGGCGGCTCGAGGTCGTCGAGCAGCTCGTCGAAGAGCGGGTTCGAGACGATCACCGGCCGGCACGCGGCGCACGCCTCGTAGACGACCTTGTCGGGCGCGCCGGGCCGCATGTTGTTGACGAGCGCCGTGCGAGGCGCGCGAGCAGGGCCGGGATCTCGGTGCGCGGGATCGGCCCGCCGAGCTCGACCGACTCGGCGACTCCGAGCTCGCTCACGAGCGCGCGCAGCTCGCTCCAGCGTGCGCCGCCTCGGCGGATGCCCGACGCGGTGCCGTGAGTGCGCAGCCGGACGTCGAGCCCGTCGGCGCGCGCGCGCGCGACGGCGCGCACGATCGGGTCGAGGCCCTTCGCGGCCGAGTAGCGGCCGAGCGCGACCAGCTCGAACGGCGGCGCCGTGACGGTGCGTCGGCGCGCAGGTGAAGTCGCGAGACGTCGATGCCGTGGCCGATCCCGACCACCTTCGTCGAGGTCGACCGGGCACCGAGCGCTCGTCGACCGACGATCACGAGGTTGGAGCGCGCGGACGGCGGCCTCGAGCATCCGCGTGCGGTTCCAGTGGGCGTACCAGAGCAGCACCCGCGTCCCGAGCGGACGCGCGAGCGGCGCCGCCAGCACCGCGTAGATCGGGCACATGTGCGCGAGGATCGCCGCCGGGCGAGGCCGGCGCGCCAGCTCGCTCGTCGAGCGCCGCTTCGAACCGGAAGCCCCGGCCGGCGCGCGAGCCCGAGGCGAACGGCCGCACGCGGCAGTTGGCGGGCAGGACGCTCCGGGGGCGGCGCTGTCGGCGAACACGACCACCTCGTCGACGCGCGCGGCGAGCGCAGCGATCTTGGCCACCGTCGCGCCGAGGACAGGGTCGTCCGGGTCGACCCGCTGGGTGACGAAGACGAGGCGCACGTGGCGCACGTTAGAAGAAGTCGGTGTCGCCGAGCGACAGCGTCCACGAGTCCGCCCGGGCGTCGAGCGGCTGCGTCAATCCGATGCCCATGTAGTCGAGCCTCGTCCGCACCGGGACGAAGCCGGACCGCGCGAGCAGCGAGCGCGGCAGCGAGGGCGACGGCACCGCGACGAGGACGTCGTCGTCGCGCGCGTCACGGACGCAGCGGGCGAGGAGTGCCGGCGCCTGATCGGGTGGGGCGAGGAGCTCCATCACGAGCCCCGTCGCGAGGCGGCCCCGCTTGGCGTGACCGAGCGCCGCGAATCCGTCCTTGCTCGCATAGGCGCTGTACGGCTTGGGCGAGTCGAAGTAGCGCCACTGCAGGTAGCGCGCATCCCGAATGACGTGGTTCCCGAGCGCCGGAGCGAGCTCGAGGTACGCGGCCTCCTGCGCGGGGCCGAAGCTCTCGAGGCGCTGCGTGCCCTTCCAGGCGGCCGGCGCCGGTGACGACGCGCCGCGACGCCCGAGCCTGCGCTCGACCATGCCTCGCAGCGGGCGCGCCCAGACGCGCGGGCGGTCGATCTGGCTCCAGCCGAGCGGGCCGAGGAAGAGCCCGCGCGTCGAGACGCTCGCGAACGCGAGCACGCACGCCGAGTCACGCGCCCGCCCGAGCTCCTCGTGATGGCGCTCGAGCGCCCGAAAGATCCCGAGGCCACGCGCCTGCTCCGACGTGACCGCGTGCACGGAGTACTGCCCGAGGCGCTCCTCGCCCGCGATGCGGAGCCGGGCCAGCGTGTGCGATGCAACGCCGACGACGTCGCCGTCGATCACCGCGACCGACATCAGGCTGCCGGCGGGGTTCCGCTCGAACCACCAGTCGAACTGGTCGCCCTGCATGGCGCCGTCGCCCCAGGCATCCCGGACGAGCCGGAGGTAGTCCGGCCGTCGCGACGCGTCGTAGGCCTCGATCGTGAAGTCGCTCATCGCGACGCCGTCCGCAGGACGGCGTTGAAGGCCCGGCGCGCGCTCGTCCCGAGCTCGGTGTCCTTGAGCGCGATCGCGTCGCAGGCGCCTCTGAGGACGAGCTCGAGGGTGCGGGTCGGATACGGCTCGACGTTGTAGCGGCGAAGGAAGAACGGCTCGGCCTCGGCTTCGTTCGACCCCGTCACGGTCGTGAACGCCACCTCGTAGCCGGCGGCCGCGAGCATCGCTGCGTGCTCCGGTCCCTGATGCGTGCGTGAGCCCTTGACGAAGGCGTACGCCTCGACCGGACGCCCGAGCCGCTCCTCCAGGATCCGGCGCGACTCGACGATCTGCCTCTTCGCCTCGTCGGCGGGCAAGCGCGCGAGGGCGACGTGGTCGACGCCGTGAGACTCCACCCGGACGCCGAGCCGCTCGATCGCCTCCAGGCCCTCCCAGTCGAGGAGGGGGTTCTCGGCCTGCGAGCTGCTCGTCGTGCGGCATCGGCCGTCCGGAGCCGACGAGCCCTGCCGAGGCGAAGACGACGGCCGGATAGCCGGCCCGGGCGAGAACCGGCGCGGCGTTCGTGAGGTTGTCGAGGTAGCCGTCGTCGAACGTGATCAAGAGAGCGTTGGGTGGCAGCGGCGCGCCGCGCCGGAACGAGGCGATGACGTCGTCGAGGCTGACGACCCGGAACCCCATCCCTGCCAGCGAGCCGATGTGGTCAGCGAACAACGAGGGTGGCACTGAGCCGGGATTGTCCGCCAGGTCGTTGACCTTGTGGTAGAGCAGGACACGGAGGCCGGTGCGCCCGCGGCCGGTGCCGACCGTAGCGCCGACGGTGCCGACCGAGCGGTAGACGGCGTTCTTGATGCGCTGCTTGGTGGCGTACGCCGGCACAGCGTCCAGTCTACGAACCGCGTGCCCCGGACGACGGGAGCGCCCCGGCCACGGGCACGAACGACCTCCGGACGGTGCCGCCCAGGAACGTCCGGGCGGCTCGATCGGGCGGCGCATCCCGGGCACGATAGGCAGTCTTGCTGTGAAGCGTGTAAAGCGCTGCGCCGGCAACCGCGATCCGCTGCAGCCCGGGATCAACGAGATCCGTCCAGGACCGCCTGAACGAGGGCGAGCGTCCGCTGCGCGAACTCTGCAGGCGTTGCCGTCCACGCTCCCGACGATGCGTAGGCGGCCCGTCCGAGGCTCTCTGCGCGGCCGGGATCGCCGAGGACGGAGATCAGTGCGTTGGCGAGCGAGGCGGCGTCGTCGGTCGGGACGAGCACGCCGTTGCTCCCGTCCTCGACGAGGTCGGGAATGCCACCGCTCCGGGTTCCGACGACGGGCCGCCCGCGACAGAACGCCTCGACGATGACGCGGCCCATCCCCTCGCCGCGGGACGGGAGGACGAGCGTGGTCGCTCCATCGAGGGCGTCGACGACCTCGGTGGTCGAGAGCCGCTCGATCCACCGCACGCTGCCGCCGCTCTCGGCCACGAGCCGCTCGACGAGCGGCTGCAGCGTCCCGCGGCCGACGATCTGCAGCTCGGCTCCCGGAATCGCCTCGACGACGCGCGGCCAGGCGGCGGCGAGGATGTCGACCGCCTTGTACCGCTCGAGCACGCCGACGAACAGCGCCACCGGCCGGTCCGGGAACGGGGCCGGGGCGGTCTCGACGAACGGCGCCAGATCCATGTAGGCGGGGAACTCTGCCGTCGGCTCGACGCCCTCGGCTCGCACGAGGCCGGTGGTGAACCCGGAGATCGTGCGGACACCGTCTGCCTTGCGGACGGCGAGCCGCGCGAGGGCGTCGGCTAGCGGGAGCGAGCAGCCGCCGGCCGGGCGAGCCGTAGACGCGGGTGTTGTTGTGCCAGTCGCCGTGGACGTCGAACACGATCGGTCGCGTCCGAGCCGGGCGAGACCGGCGCGCGGCGAGCGCAAGCGCCGTGTCCTCGGCACCTTGAACGACCACGACGTCGGGACGGAAGGATCGGATCTCGCGCGGCGACCCGGAGCGGGGATTGGCGCGTAGAACGCCGCGCCGTCGAGCCGGGCGACCGGGAAGCGCGGCACGAGCGTGAAGCGCTCGTTCCGGATCGCCTCGCCACTGGCAGAGGTCGCGAGCTGCCGCCACTCGATCACCTCGGACAGGGCGTCGAAGCGACGCTGCGAGCGTCTCGGTCAGCGGCAGCGCGTATCGCGTGCGCGCGACGAACAGCACGCGAGGCTTCATGCGGTGGCCTCGACGAGCTCGTCGACGATGGCGCCGAGGAGCCGCTCCGGGGCGTAGGCCGCGACCGACTCGACTGCATTGCGCGCGCAGGCGCTCGCGCAGGGCGTCGTCGTCGAAGTAGCGGTCGACGGCCGCCGCCAGGCCGTCCACGTCACCGACGGGGACGAGGAGGCCGTTGACGCCGTCCTGGACGACCTCTGCCACCCCGCCGGCGCTCGTCGCGATCACCGGCGTCCCGACGACGAGCGACTCGACGACGCTGTGCGGGAAGTTCTCCCAGCTCGACGAGAGGATCGACGGCGTCCGCCGCCGCGAAGACGTCGAGCACCTCGTCACGAGCCACCGGCCCGAGCAGCCGCACGCGGTCTCCGAGGCCGAGGCGCTCGACCCCGGCGACGAGCGCTTCCCGCTCCTCCCCGTCGCCCGCGACGAGCAGGGTGACGCCCGGGCCGCGCCGCGACCGCGGCGAGCATCACCTCGAGCGACTTCTGGGCCGTCAGCCGCCCGGCGAAGGCAAGCGTCTCGCCCGTCGAGGCCGAAGCGCGCCCGCAGCTCGCTCGCGCGGCGCAGACGGGTCGTGCCGCCGGCGCCGGATTCGGCATCACGCTGACGCGGTCGGGAGCGAACGCCCCAGCGAGATGACGAGGTCGCGCAGGTAGCTGCTCGGCGTGAACACGTGGTCGGCGCGGCGCACGCACCCAGTCCCGGAGCCGACGGAGCGCTCGGGTCGAGAGGCTGCCGCCGCGGCTCTGCTGGAACGCGTCGATGTCGCCCGCGACGACGCCACGGGCCCGCAGGCGCTCGAACGCCGGGTCGCCCGTGAGCTTCATCACGAACGGCCGCCGCGCCACGAGCGCGGCGATGCCCGCTGCGGCCGAACATCCCGGTCGTGTAGACGGCGTCGACGCGGCGGGCAGCGCCACGCGATCAGCGCCAGCGAGTGGACATGCCGGACGCCGACGGGCAGCCGCCGCGACGTCCAGAACCGGATACGGTACTCCGGGGCGCCGGCTGCCTCGGCCGCGGTGATCACGACCTCGACCGATGGCCGGAGGCGCGCAGGAACTCGGCCACGTCGGGCGCATGGCTCGCCGGCCCGCCGACATCGGGCGGCCAGATCCCGGAGACGACGAGGACTCTCACGGGGCCAGTATCTCCTGCGTCGTCACGGCCGCCTGCCCGGTGGTCGCGGCGCAGCCGGTAGAGCAGCACCGCCCAGGCGCCGCCGAAGGCGATCGTGGCGAGCAGCATCGGCCGCGGCGGCTCCCGTCGCGCCCCACTCGGCGCCGAGCAGGATCACGAGCGGGAGCAGCGTCACGATCTCGACCGAGTGGGCGATGATCCGCAGACCGGGCTTGCCGATCGAGACGGGGAACGACTTCGTCCAGCCGAGGACGAGCCGCAGGCACGCGGCGAGGAGCAGGATCCGGGCAGCGTCGGTGGCAGGGATGTAGCTCTCGCCGAGCACGACGCGCACGAGCCAGGGCATCAGAATCCACGCGAACGGGGCGATGACGAGCGCGACGACCGACGAGCCCGACGACGTAGCGGCGGAGCGAGCGGTACGTGTCGGCGAGCCGGCCCTCCTCGACATCGCGTGTCTGCTCGGTGAGCAGGATCAGGCGCACAGGCGCGGAGAGCGCGTCGAAGCCGGTGATCGGCGCCTGCGCGGCCCGGAAGTAGCCGACCTGGGCGATCGGGGCGACGATGCCGAGCGCGAGCGGCGCGAGCGTGTTCCGCATCGAGACGAGGGAGGTGCCGATCCCGGACTGCAGCACGAACCGGGCGAGCTCGCCGCGATCGCGCCGGAGCCCCGGTCACGGCAGCCCTGGGGTGGCGGCGGAAGAGGCGGTGACCCGCGTAGCCGGATGCACACGACCCCGCGATCTGTCCGAGCAGGATCCCGACCACGGCCCGGTGACGCCGTACTGCACGCCGATCGCGAGACCGACGAGCCGCAACGCCATCGCGAGCCCACCGAAGATCGCGCGCAGGTCGTAGCGCCCGGCGACGATCATCGACGCTCCCGCGATTCCCTCCGGTGCCTGCGCGAGCGGGATGAATGCGGCAACCGCGAGCGGCACCGTCAGGTCGGGCTGGCCGAAGATGGCATCGGCGAACGGCACGAGGATCGAGGACCACGACCGTCGCCACGGCGCCGCCGCCCCACTTGACGAGCAGCCCGACCCGGAACAGGCCGCGCAGGCGGCCCCAGTCCTCGGTCGCCGAGTAGCGGAACCCGTACTTGACCATCGCCTCCTCGACCGTCGTGTCGAGCAGGAGCTGGACGAAGCTCGCAGCGGCCAGCGCAAGCGTCAGCAGGCCGAACTGATCCGGCCCCAGAACGCGAACGGCGATCAGCGTGCCGAGGATTCCGGCCGCCGTGCCACCGTAGAGCGCGGCAGCGGTGACTGCCCGACGCCTGAGGACCCGCGAGGCCATCGGAGTCGTCAGTATACGAACAGCCGTGGATGCCCTCCGCTCCAGCTCTTGCTCGCGTGAGGCACTCGTCCTCGCGCTGTGCACGCCGCTTCTGTGCATCCACGAGCGCTACGACCCGAACCTCGTCAGCGGTGCCGGCTCGGCAGGGGTCACGATCACCCTCGCGGATATCGCGGCGCTGGTCGTGGTGCTCGCGGCGATCTCCGCCGCGCGCCGGCTCGGGATCGAGCCGCTACGGCGCGGCGGGCTGACCCTCGTCGCAGCGCTCGCGCTGATCGCGGCCGTGATCGTGTGGACCGTGCTCGGGCCGGCGTTGAGCGACACCTACCCGTTCGCGCACAGCCTCGTCAGCGCGGCCAAGTTCGCCGAGTACGGCCTGTTCGTCCTGGCCGTGCCGCTGATCGTGCGGCGGCGCGGGGACGCGCTCGTCGTCGCGGCGGTGCTCACCCTCGTCGCCGCGGCCGCGAGCATCGGCGGCGTGCTCCAGATCATCGGGCTCGTCGGCAACCTGGACAACGTGCCGGCGGGCCGGCGGATGCCGTCCTTCCTCGGCTACCACGACTTCTCGGCCCTCTCGGGGATGATCCTCGCGCTCGCGCTGGCCGTGATCGCCTCCGGCTGGTGGAACCGCCTCAGGCCATTGGCTGCGGTTGCGGCTGTTGCCGGCGTCGTCGGAGTCGTCATCTCGGGCGCGATGGCAACGGTGCTGGCGCTGCTGCTCGGTGGCGTCATCCTCGGGGCCTACATGGTCGTGCGGCACACGTTCTCCGTCGCCCGCGCGCTCGCCGTCGGCGGACTGCTGCTCGTGATGCTGGCGGGCGCGCTGACCCTGCGGGCAGGTGATGTCGCCAACTACATCGGCTTCCTCGATCGAACCGAGGAGACGAGCTCGAGCGTCGAGACCTACTCCCAACGCACCGTGCTCGCCTACATCGGGTGGGAGATCTTCCGCGCCCACCCCCTGACGGGCGTCGGCTGGCAGGCATCGTCGCTGCCGGAGAGCTTCGGCCCCCACCTGGCGGTTGCGCGCGAGCGGTTCCCCGACGTGCCCGCCGCAGCCTTCCCGTCGGAGAGCCGCCTCTGGGGCGTCCAGAACGCGTACGTCCAGGCAGCCGCCGACATGGGGATCGTCGGGCTCCTCGTCCTCCTCATCGCGATCGGCTCGGCCTTCCTGCGTTCGATCTGGCGCGGGATTCGCGGCTCCGACCCACCCGATCCGCTCGCACCCGCGCTCGCCGTGGCGATCCTCGTCGGCGCCGCCGTCTGGGCGGCGCTCGGCCTCGTGCCCGGCGTGCCTGCCACCGCCCTGCTCTGGCTCGCGATCGGCGGTGCAGTAGCATTGCCCCGTGGCGGCGCCCTGCCAGACGATGCCCCCGCGGGGACGTAGCCAGTGAGCGGTCGCAACGTTCTCGTCACCGGCGGCGCCGGCTTCATCGGCTCGAATCTCGTCCGCGCCCTGCTCGACCGCGGCGACACCGTCCGCGTGCTCGACAACTTCGCCACCGGCCGCCGCGAGAACCTGGCCGAGCTTCTCGACGACGTCGAGGTGGTCGAGGGCGACCTGCGCTCCTACGAGCGCGTCCATACCGCCGTCCAGGGCGTCGAGATCGTCTTTCACCAGGGAGCGCTCGGATCCGTCCCTCGCTCGGTGCAGGACCCGCTCACGTCGACGGCGGTCAACGTCGAGGGAACGCTCAACGTGCTCCTCGCGGCGCGCGACTCGGGCGTCTCGCGTGTGGTCGCAGCGTCCTCCTCGTCGGTCTACGGCGACGGCGGCACGTTCCCACGGGTCGAGACCCAGCAGGCCAACCCGATCTCGCCGTACGCGGTCGCGAAGCTCGCAGCCGAGCGGTTCTGCGTCAGCTTCTTCCGCGTCTACGGGATCGAGACCGTCGCGCTCCGCTACTTCAACGTCTTCGGCCCGCGGCAGGACCCGAGCTCGCAGTACGCCGCCGTTGTGCCGCTCTTCGTGACGGCGATCAAGGAAGGCCGGCCGATCACGATCTTCGGCGACGGAATGCAGTCGCGGGGCTTCACCTACGTCGAGAACGTCGTCGCGGCGAACCTTGCCGCGGCCATCGCAGGCGCCGAGGCGGCGGGCACCGTGCTCAACATCGCGGCGGCCGGCTCCGAGACGGTCAACACCCTGGCCGACACGATCGGCAGGCTGCTCGGGCGTCCGGTCGAGCGCGTCTACAAGCCGAGCCGCCCAGGCGACGTCGAGCAGTCGTGGGCGGACATCTCGCTCGCACGGGAGCTGATCGGCTTCGAAGCCGAGATCGGCTTCGAGGAAGGCCTTCAGCTGACGATCGACAGCCTCACCGACCAGAGCCACAAGGAGGAGTGATCGAAATGACTCACAGCTTCTCGTCCCTCGACGAGCTCGGGGACGGCTACGGATTCCGCAAGGTGCGGAAGGAGATGGGTATCGACGCGTTCGGCGTCAACGGCATCGTCTATCCGCCCGGCCAGGAGGGCTTCCTCCACTACCACGACACCCAGGACGAGCTGTACTTCGTCCACTCCGGCACCGCCCGCTTCGAGGTGGACGGCGAGGAGCGCGTGCTCGGGCCTGGTGGTCTCTGCCACGTCCCGTCGACGACTCCACGCAAGGTCTCGAACGTCGGTGACGACGACCTGGTGATGCTCGTGATCGGTGGGAAGGGCGGCTACGTCGACCGGGACGGCCAGCTCGTCGATCCCGAGGACGCGGCGAGGCGGGCATCGTTCGGCAAGGAGCAGAGCTGAGCGACAGACCGGAACGCGAAGCGCCGGAAACCACGACTCGTCTGCCGTGACCCGGTCGGCGTCAAGGGTCCTGCGGACCGTCGCTGCACACGGCGCCGTCTTCCTGCTCATCGCCACCTTCGTCAGCTACTACGGCCAGCTCCATCGAACCGACTCGGGCGACACCTACGGCACGGTGTACGCGGCCGTAGCGATCGTGAAGCACGGCACGATCCGACTCGATCGCTACCTGCCTGCGTTCCAAGGTCACACGTCCGAGCGGCCGTACCAGCTCGCATACGACAAGCACGGCGGCCTCGTCAACCGCTATCCGGTTGCGTCGACGCTTGCCGCGGTCCCGGTCGTCGCGCTCTTCTCCGCGCTCGGGACGTCCGAGGATGCCTGGGAGACCTGGATGCAGGCGGGCATGTTGACGGCGGCCCTCCTCGGCGCGCTCTCGGTCGCAGTGCTCTTTCTCGCACTCACGCGGCTGACGACGCGCGAACGCGCGCTTGTCGCGGCGATCGCGTACGGCTTCGGGACGATCCTGTGGTCGGTGGCGGCGCAGACGCTGGCGCAGCACGCCGGAGCGATGTTGATGCTCAGCCTCGCCTTGCTCGCGCTCCTCGATCGGCGGCTGGCGCTCGCCGGAGGAGCACTCGTGGCGATGATCGCCTTCCGGCCGTCAACGCCGGTGATCGCGATCTTCCTGCTCCCGCTCGTCGGCCGCAACGTTCGCGACTGGGGTCGCTTCGCGCTCGGTGCCGTGCCCGTCGGTCTCGCCCTGGGTGCCTACAACACGATCGTCTTCGGCTCGTGGCGCGTGTCCGGTTACACCGCAGAGCGGGTCGACGGTGGCAAGGACGCCTTCGGTGGGTCGTTCATCGAGGGCCTGGTCGGGAACCTCGTCGCGCCGGGCCGGGGGATGCTCGTGTACTTCGCCGGTGCTCCTGTTCGCGATCGCAGGCGCAGTGATCGGCCGACGAATTGCCGTGGTGCGGTGGTGTGCGCTCGCGGCTGCTGCCTACATCCTGGTATTCGCGCGATACAGCGTGTGGTGGGGTGGGCAGTCGTTCGGCTACCGACTACTCGCCGAAACGCTCCCGCTGCTGGCCGTCCTGCTCGTGCCGGCACTCGACCGAATCGCCGGGACGCGGTGGCGCCTGCTCTTCGCGGCCGCGCTCGCCTGGTCGATCGCGGTCGAGCTCCTGGCCGTCGCGACACCGACCCATACCTGGTTCGACACCCACAACTCGCTCACGTTCGGCGTCTGGTGGCACCCCTTCGACAACGAGATCGTGACGCTGGCGACGTCACCCGCGATGCCGCAGCACCTCGCCGAGATGTCGGCGATCATCGCGATCGGGGTGCTCCTCGGTGGCATCGGCGCGTACGCAGCCGAAGCATGGTCTGCGCCTCGGGCGAACGCCCGTGCCTCGCCCGACGGGTCGAGCCTCTAGTGGAGCTCCTCGAACGTCTCCCGCGCGATCTTGCGCGCACCGCTCGTCGTATAGAGCCCCGACCGCCACCCGGCGTACACCCGTGACTCGTCGCGCAACAGGAACCAGATCATCATGTCGACCTTCGGGTTCGCCGCGAGCTTGTTCCACGCCTGTCGCATGTAGGTGGCCTGCTTGATCTGGCTGACCCCGAAGATCTTGTCGGGCGGGTTCGTCTGGTAGCCGTACTCCGTGACCCAGATCCGCATGTTCCCGTAGAGCCGCTGCAGCTCCGCGGCAGCATCTCGAAGTTGCCGAGCGTGACGGCCGTGGGGGGCAGGCCGTGCTTGCCGAGCGGCGGCTTCGTGGTCGGCGTCTCCGACGGGTAGCCATAGTACGGGTGATGGGCGTAGGCGTCGAAGCCTTTGGCGCCTGCAAGCTTCATCGCCCGCATGAAGGCGAGTGGCGACACCGATGCGCGCGCCGTGCCCGGCTGGTTGTTGCCGCGGGTGAGGTGACGCCGCACGCGACCAGGTTGGTGTAGTGCACCGTCTTCACCGCCTTGACGACCGCGTTGCACATCTTGGCGTAGCTCTTGGCGCTCTGGATGACCCATTTCGAGCCCGAGCGCACGAACTGCGGCTTGAGGAAGACCGGGTTGTTCGGCTCGTTCCAGGCGATCCACTTGGCGACCCGGCCGATAGGCGCTCCGTCGGGCCCCTTGAACGTGCCCGAATACCTGCGCGCAGCAGCCGTGACGAACGACTGCATGTCGGCGATCCTCGTCGGAGCCTCGTTCCACCCGGCGCCGCCGTTTGCCCAGTCGGGCGTGCCGATCACGGTGAAGATGGTGTTGATCTTGTACGCGGACGCGTAGCGCACCGTGCGATCGTAGGTGGCCCAGTTGTAGGCCGGATCGTTGGGGTTGCCGGGATTCAGCGGCTTGGTCTTCGCAACGCCGTTCGGCCCTCCCCACCACAG
>CAVOLH010000006.1:0-85640 GCA_963696755.1 uncultured Thermoleophilia bacterium
CGATGTCGCCGATGCTCAATCGCTCAGTCGACGGTATGCACCGGCACCTCGAAGAACTCGACCGACGTGCGACGCTCGCTCGAGCCCGGGCTCATCGCGTTCAACGCCTCGTCTCCCCGGCGCATCGCTTCCTCGCTCTCGAACAGCGTCACTCCGAGGCCCTTGCCCGTCTCGCGATTGACGAGCATCAGCATCTTCGCTCCCTCGAGCCCCGGCGGCGTGTCGCCGGCGACTTCACTCCGCACCATCTCGATCGCTTCATCGATCCTGGCGGGGTCGCTCTCGAATGTCGCAATGCGTGCGTACATGGCATCTCCCTCGTCGAAGGACGTCTCGGAAACACCTTACGCCGCGCATAGCCGAGAGAGGTAGTGCCAACCGCACCACAACTCTCGCGTCCGCCGGACTGTACGAGGGCACGCCGGGTGCGAAGTTGCAGCCATGAACAACGAACCGCAAAGCCTGCACGTCACCAACGCTGCCACCCTCCAGCACGAGCCGGGGACGACCGTCGCAGACCACATGACCCGCACCGGCGCGCTCGGCGCCGTTCTTGCCGTCGCTGCGATCGGCGCACCCCGGCTCCGTGCAGGCTTCCTGCTCGCCTCCGCTCCGCCGCCGCAGCACCTGAGTCGCCGCGGCGCGAGCCGATCGCGCCGGCCACCGATGAGTTTCGCGCTGTGGCACAGTCTCATCCTCCGAGGTCTTGCACCAACCACGCCCAGGAGGCAACGAGATGACGCAGATCGTCCTACTCGTCGGAACGCGCAAGGGATGCTTTGTGCTGGAGAGCGACGCCGACCGCAAGGACTGGAACGTTCGCGGGCCGTTCTGCGACGGCTGGCCCGTCTACAACGCCGTGCACGACCCCGTGTCGGGCGCGCTCTACGCGGCAGCCGCCAGCGAGTGGCACGGCGCCGGCGTCTGGCGCAGCAACGATCTCGGCGAGACGTGGACGCTCTCGAGCGAGGGCTTCGAGCATTCCGACCCGACGCTGAAGCTCTCCAAGATCACCGGCCTGAACGCAGCCCACGGGCGCGTGCTCGCGGGCACGGAGGCGGCCGGCATCTTCGAGAGCACGGACGGCGCCGAGACCTGGTCGCTGCTCAGCACCCTCGACGGCCAGCCCGGCCGCAACGACTGGAACGACCCCGCGCAGCAGCCGCCCGGCCATCTCGGCCTGCCCGGGATCCTGCCGCATCCCGACGAGCCGTCCCACTTCTGGGTCGTGATCCAGGGCTTCGGCATCTTCGAGACGACCGACAACGGCGGCTCGTGGACGCCGCGCAACCGCGGGCTCCGCGCGGACTGGCCGCTCGACGATCCCGAGGTCGGCTACTGCGTCCACAAGCTCGTGATGTCGCCCGCCGACGAGAGCCGCATGTACCAGCAGAACCACGTCGGCATGCACCGCAGCGACGACGCCGGCCACTCGTGGACGGAGATCACCGAGGGGCTGCCGACCGAGTTCGGCTTCGCCGCCGCAGCGCATCCGCACGACCGGGAGAGCTTCTACGTGATCCCGCTCGACCCCGGCCACGGACGCTGCATGCCCGACGGTCACGCATCGGTGTGGCGCACGAGCGACGCCGGCTCGAGCTGGCGTCGGCTGGACGCCGGTCTGCCCGAGCGCGACGCGCACATCGGCGTGCTGCGCGAGGGGATGGCGATCGACTCGCTCGATGTCCCGGGCCTCTACTTCGGCACGAGCACCGGGCCAGGTCTTCGCGAGCCGCGACGAGGGCGAGAGCTGGGACGAGATCGCCTCCTACCTGCCCGCGATCTCCTCGGTCGAGGTCGCGGTGCTGGCGTAGCGATGGCCGACATCCATCTCCCACCCACGCTGCCGCCGCTGTTCGAGAACCTGCCGCGGCGGCTCGACGTCGACGCGACGACGGTCGACGAGGCGATCGAGCGGCTCAACGAGCAGTGGCCCGGGATGCGCGACCGGCTGTGCGAGCCCGGGCCGGTGCTGCGCCCGCACATCAACGTCTACGTCGACCGGAGCGCGCGAGCCTCGAGACACCGCTCGAGCCGGGCTCGCGCGTCGACGTGCTGGCCGCGATCAGCGGCGGCTGAGGGGCCACTTCGTCCGGCAACGCGGCCGCGAGTTTGGCGGGCCTGCGGATGCGGGTACGAAGCGCTACTCAGACGAAAGGAGAAACTCATGATCGGAAAGCACTTACTCGAATCGTCAGGACGCCAGGGACGATCTCGACGATGCCGGCGACGACGCGGCACGCGCCGCCGACCGCGCCGGCGACAAGGTCGGCGACGCAGCCGACCGCGCCAAGGACGACGCCCAGAAGGTCGGCCACAAGGTGTCGGACGCAATCGAGGACGTCATCCCGGGCGATTCGGACGGCGACGGCCACTGATCCCGTTCGGCTGAACTGAGCGACTGCCTGTGTGGGCGAGCCGGCCCACACAGGCAGCTCGCACGCAGCCGACGTTTGCCGCCTGGGCGCGGCGGGGTAGAGACAGCTGTGTCCACGGCCCCGCGCGAGCAACAACCACGACGACCCTTCGAGGAGCTCTCGGACACCGCGCGACGTGCGGCCGTCTGGACGCTCGTCGTTCTCGGCATCGGCGTCTTCGCCATCGCCGTCTGGCGGCTTCGCCTCGTCGTGGCGCTCCTCTTCCTCGCGTTCGTCATCGCCGCCGCCATGCGACCGGGAGTCGAATCGCTGCAACGGCGCCGCGTGCCGCCGAGCGTCAGCGTCGCGTTCCACTACGTGTTCATCGTCGGCCTGATCGCGCTGTTCGTCTGGATCGTCGTTCCGCGGGCACTCGGGCAGGTCGAGGAGGCTCTCGGCGTCTCGTCGCTGCCGACATCCGCCGGCGATCTCGATCAGGCGGCCGACAACTCGACGGGCGTCCAGCACGAAATCCTGGTCGGGCTGCAAAAGCGACTGCAGGAGCTTCCGTCGGCGTCGAGCCTCGTCCGGCCGGGCGTCGAGTTCGGCCTCAAGGCGTTCGAGGTCGTGATCGGGATCTTCTTCGTGTTCGCCAGCGCCGCGTACTGGATCTTCGAGCGCGATCGGGCGATCGGCTTCGTCTGCTCGCTCGTGCCCCGGCCGAAACGGAAGCGGATCCGCGACACCTGGACGCTCATCGACCTGAAGCTCGGCGCCTTCGTGCGCGGACAGCTCATCCTGGTCGGGGTCGTCGCCGTGACGCTGTCGCTCGCGTTCTGGGCGATCGGCGAGCCCTACTGGATCCTCATCGGCACCTTCGCCGGGATCGTCGAGATCGTCCCCGTGATCGGGCCGCTCGCCGCCGGAGCGCTCGCGATCGGTGTCGGGGCTACCGCCTCGACGACCGTTGCCATCCTGGCCGGGGCCGTCGTGCTCATCGTGCGGCTGCTGGAGGACTACCTCGTCATCCCTCGAGTGCTCGGAGACGCGGTCGGGCTGACGCCGCTCATCGTCCTCGTCTCGGTCACCTCGGTCGGCATCCTCTTCGGCGGCTTCGCGGTCATCCTCGCCATCCCGATCGCCGCCGCTGCGTCGACGCTCGTCGATGTCGTCGTCCGCAACCGCGACCCGGCGGAGGAAACCGTTCCCACCGTGCTGTTCCCGGCCGGGGACGTCGAGACCTAGCCCGACGCCGGCTCGTCGTTAGATCCAGTCGCGCTTCTTGGCGGCGACAATCGTGACGACTGCGATCGAGATGATCACGGCGATCGTGACCCAGAAGAGCATGGGATGGTTGAACAGGCTTGGCTTGAAGTTCATGCCCATGATCCCGGCGATCAGGGCGCCGGGCAGGAAGATGACGGACGCGAGCGTGAGGACCTTGACGATCTCGTTCGTCCGGTGCCCCGTCCGCGCGATCAGGACGTCGAACGATCCGTAGATGCTCTCGCGGACGTCCCGCGCACCTTCGAGCGTCTGCTCGTACCGGTCGACGAGGAGCTCGAACCGCCGAGCGGAGTCTTCGTCGCCGAGGGCCTCGAGCTCCGGATGCGCGAGAGCGAGCAGCATCGACCGGTGTGAGATGAGCGATCGGCGCAGCTTGCCGACCTGCAGGCGCAGCGTCGACGAGGTGCTCGATCTCGTCCTCGGGGTCGCTCTCGCCACGCATCCCTCTCGAGTCGACCTCCTCGAGCTCGTCCTCGATCCGCTCGAACGCACTCGAATGCTCGTCGAGCACCCACTCGAGCAGGCCGGCGAGGAACATCGGCCCGTCGAGGTCGCCCGTCCGGCCCGAGCCCGCGGCGAGCTCGGCGAACTCGTCGAGCACTGCCGCCGGGCGCTCGTGCGCCGTCACGACCCAGTTGTCGCCGACCACGCACTCGATCTCGCTCGGCTCCGCGTCGTCGCCTCGGCCGGGAGCCGATGCGGTGACGTGGATGTACTCACGCCCTGTCCCTGAAGCAGACACCGTCGCTCGGCTCGATCAGTCCGTCGACGCTCTCGTCGTCCAGGCCGAACTCCTTCGCGACCTCGTCGACATCGTCCCGCGACGGATCGTGCAGGTCGACCCACAGCAGCATCGAGCCGCTCAGGCGCCCGGGCTTGTCGGCCAGCGCATCGAGCTTCTCCGCGCGCTCACCTTCGAAGAGGATCGTGCTCATCACGTCGAGGGCCGATAGTCCCCGGATCGCTCCTTCATCGCAAACGCGCCGATCGACCGTTTGGCGCGCGGCGAGTCGCTGGGCTAGAGCGGTGAACGGGAGACAAGTTTCGTCGAGCGGCCGCCGCGCCGCGCAGCCGACGCAACGCGGTGGCGCTGTCAGTGGGATCGCGACCCGAACCGTCAAGCCCTGGCCGCCGTCCCGGCCCTCGTTGACGACCGTCGCCGAGCCGCCGTGCGACTCGGCGATCGCCGAGATGATCGCGAGGCCGAGGCCCGCGCCGCCCGCGTCGCGCGAGCGCGAGCTGTCGCCGCGGTAGAAGCGCTCGAACGCGTGCGAGAGCTGCTCGTCGGAGAGGCCCGGGCCCGGCGTCGGCAACCTCGATCACCGCGGCAGTCGCCACCGTTCAGCACGCGCACCGTCGCCGCCGAGCCGGCGGGCGTGTGCGCGCGCACGTTCGCGAGGAGGTTGTCGAGGATCTGGCGCAGCCGCTCGCGGTCGCCCTGCACCTCGACCGAGACCGGCGCGTCGAGCTCGATCTCGCGGCCGGGGTCGAGCGTGCGCGCCGCCTCGACGGCGTCGCGCGCGACGTCCTCGAGCTCGACGGGCTTGCGCTCGAGCGGCCGGCCCTGGTCGAGCCGGGCGAGCAGCAGGAGGTCGTCGACCAGGAGGCCCATCCGCCGCGACTCGCGCTGGATGCCGTTCATCGACCGCTCGAGATCGTCCGGGCGCTCGCGGGCGCCGCGGTCGAAGAGCTCCGCGTAGGCGCGCACGGCGGCGAGCGGCGTGCGCAGCTCGTGCGACGCATCGGCGACGAAGCGGCGCAGCCGGTTCTCGGACGCCGTGCGCTCGTCGAACGCCTCCTCGATCTGGCCGAGCATCGTGTTGAGCGCACCGCCGAGCCGGCCGACCTCGGTGCGCGGATCGTCGTTCTCGACGCGCTGCGAGAGGTCGCCGCCGGCGATCGCGGCAGCCGTCGTGCTCGATCCGCCCGAGTGGCCGCAGGCCGACGCGGACGAGCCAGAGGCCGAGGAGGAGGACGGCAGCGAGCACCGAGGCGGCGACCGCGAGCTCGACGATGAGCAGCTGGTGCAGCGTGTCGTCGGCCTCGTTCAGCGGTGCCGCGACGACGAGGAGCTGGCTCGTGCCCTCGATCGGCTCGAGCTGCACGCGGAAGCGCGTGTCACCATCGACGGCGTCGACCGTGAACGGGCCGCCCGCGGCCGCGGCGGCCGTTGCGCTCGACTCGCGGGCAGGTCGGGCTGCGGACAGCGGCGTCCTCGCCGGGGCGCGTCCTGCGTCCCGGCCCACGCGACGTTCCCGTTCGCGACGGCACCGACGTAGAGCCCTGGGTTCGCCGCTGCGATCGCGTCGATGGCGCCGAGACCCGGCCCCGGCCGCCGCCCGTGCTCGAGCGACTGCGTGATCGCCTCGGCGCTTGCCGTGCGCCGGTGCGGTCGACGCGGTCGACGAGGAACGAGCGCAGCTGCTGGTAGGTGACGATGCTCGCGACGACGAGGCCGATCGCGGTGAGCGAGACGACGACGGTGAGCAGGCGCGCCCGCAGCGACACGGAGTCTAGGACTCGCGGAGCGCGTAGCCGACGAGCCGCACCGTCTGGATCAGCGGCGGGCCGAACGGATCGAGCTTCTTGCGCAGGTAGCTGATGTACGTCTCGACGACGTTCGCGTCGCCGCCGAAGTCGTAGTGCCACACGTTGTCGAGGATCTGGCGCTTCGTCAGCACGCGGCGCGGGTTCAGCATCAGGAACCGCAGCAGCTCGAACTCGGTGCGGGTCAGCTCGATCGGCTCGTCGCCGCGCCGCACCTCGCGCGTCTCCTCGTCGAGCGTGAGGTCGGCGAAGCGCATCGGGCCGTCGGCGTCGCCGCGGGTGCGCCGAAGCACGGTCTGCACGCGGGCCACGATCTCGGCGAGGCTGAACGGCTTGGTCACGTAGTCGTCGGCGAGCGCGAGCCCGGCGACCTTGTCCTCGGTCGCATCCTTCGCGGTGAGGAAGATCACCGGCACACGGTGGTTCCCGTCGCGCAGCCGTCGCGCGATCGCGAAGCCGTCGAGGTCGGGGAGCATCACGTCGAGCACGATCAGGTCGGGGCGGAACTCGTCGATTGCCAGCTCGGCGGCGCGGCCGGCTCCGACTTCCATGGTCTCGAAGCCCTCGTAGCGGAGGGCGGTCGCGACGGCGTCCGTGATGGACGGCTCGTCGTCGACGACGAGCACCTTCGCGGTGGTCGTGGGGAGGACTGCGATCTCTGCCATGGATCGAAGAGTGCCAGCGTTTTCTGTGAGGCGCCTGAGAGTTTGCTGTGCAGCGGTGGTGAGCGGGCAGTGGGGCGTTCGGACGGCGTTCCCGGCCGATGGGTCGTCCGTATCCCGTTTCATTCGATAACTAACTCTTGACGTATTGAACTCGTCGTATTAAGCTTGAGAGCGCAACACGGCCGGCGCCCGACCCGCAAACGTCTTGGCGCCGGCCATAAATATATGTATGGTGCACACATCGTCACCCGGAGGAGGTTGTTCCGATGCTGACCTACGTGATTCGCCGCCTCCTCTGGGCCATCGTGCTCTTCATCGCGGTGACGATGGTGACCTACATGATCTTCTACGTGATCCCGGCCAATCCGGCCCGGCTCGCCTGCGGTCAGCGCGCCACCGAGACGTGCATCAAGAGCGCCGAGCACCGTCTGGGGCTCAACCGCCCGATCCCCGTGCAGTACGCGATGTTCATGAAGCGCCTCGTGATCGACCGCTCGCTGGGCCGCTCGTTCACGAACCGCCAGGACGTCAACCAGTCGATCCTCGACGCGGCGCCGGTGACCGCCTCGCTCGTGTTCGGCGGCGCGATCCTCTGGATGCTGCTGGCGCTGCCGATCGGGATCCTCTCCGCGCTACGGCCGCGATCGCTGATGGACCGAGCCTCGACCGCCTTCGTGCTGCTCGGGATCTCCCTGCCCGTCGTCTGGATCGGGCTCGTGCTGCAGTACACGGTCGGGTTCCGGCTCGGGTGGTTCCCGAATGCGGGCTACTGCGACTTCATCAGCCCGGCTGAGAGCGCCACCTGCGGCGGGCCGGTGCAATGGGCCTATCACCTCGTGCTGCCGTGGGTCACGTTCGCGCTTCTCTTCTCCGCGATCTACGTGCGCATGATCCGGGCCAACGTGATGGACACGCTGGGTGAGGACTACGTGCGGACGGCGCGCGCGAAGGGCGCTCCGGAGCAGCAGGTCATGCGCAGCCACGTGCTCCGCAACGCGCTGCTGCCGATCGTGACGATGCTGGGGATGGACATCGGCATCGCGCTCGGCGGTGCGATCTTCACGGAGACGATCTTCGGCCTCCCCGGCCTCGGCCGGCTCGCGGTGCAGGCGCTCGGCAACTTCGACCTGCCGATGATCCAGGGCGTGGTCGTCTTCTCGACGCTCTGCATCATCGTGTTCAGCATCGTGGTCGACATCGCGTACGCCTGGATCGACCCGCGCATCCGGCTGCAGTAGAGGTTCGTCAGCGGGGGCGTGCGGCCCGCGACCCGAGGTTCGGGACGGGCCTGTTCGCACCAAGCCGGCGCGGACACGTGTGGACAAAACGTTCGTGTGTCGACACGAAGGGAGTCTCCCTCCGGGAGACTCCCCTGGCTGGTGTGCGACGGGCGAACGGCTTGCCCCGGGCTGTCTGTGGAGAGATCGTTCGTGTTTCGACACAAACGGCGGTGCGGCTCGGGCGCAGGTCTCGACACGTCCGCGGAGGACGGCGGGGCGAGCTCTCCAGCCTTCGCGTGGAAGCCGGCGGGAGCTAGCCGGCGAGCGCGGCCATGTGCACGTCGAGCGGGCACGACTCGCCGCCTGCGTGACAGGCCTCGAGGTCGCAAAGCCGGCAGCGGTACTGCACCTCGCTCCAGTCCTCGACTCCGGTGGCGACGATCTTCTCGAGCAGCCGCATCAGCGTCGATCGCTCGGAGCGGTCGAGGTTGCCGAGGAACCGCTCCACGGCAGCTGCCCTCGCCGCCGACACCCGCTCCGCTCGCTTCGTGCCCTTCGTCGTCAGCTCGAGCGTGACGACGCGCGCGTCCTTCCCTTGCCCTCGCCTCAGCAGCCCATCGTCCTCGAGCCGGTCGACGAGCCGCACGGTGCCCGAGTGCGTCAGGCCGAGCACCCCCGCGAGGTGATCGACCGAGCAGCCGCGGTGGATGCGCAGCGCCGTCAGCGCCGCCGGCCCTGCGGCTGTGTGGCCCGCGGCTTCGTCGACCGCAACCTGCACGGCGCCGGTGATCGCCACGCGCCACGGAGCCGAGCACGTTCTCGAGCCGGGGATCGCTCACGTTGTCCATGAGTGAATCATGCATGTAACCGCTGCCGCGGCCCACAGCGCTCAGAGCCTCAGGCGAACGATCGCCGAAGCTGCACGAAGAGCGCGTCGAGCCAGAGCCCCGTGTTGACGTTGAACTCCTCCGCCGAGCGCCACGCCTGGCGCACGAGTGCCGCCGCCTGCTCGGGCCCGCGACCGAGGTCGCCGGCGACGTCGGAGCGGAGGTCGGCGAGACGGTCGGCGTGGATCGTGGCGGACTCCGCCCCGCTCGCAACGACGACGAGGTCGCGGTACCAGGCAGCGATCTCGTCGAGCTGCGCCAGCATCTCCTCGCGCTCGGCGCCACGCTGCACGCGCTTGATCCGCTGCTCCGCCTCCTTCGGCGTCAGGTCGAGGCCCGCCACGACAGCCTCCTCCCTGTCCTTCGCGATCGTGCCGCGGTGGGCAACGGCGTCGAGCAGCGCCCGCGACGCATCGGCCGGCTCGAACTCGGGATCGAGGTACGGCCCTCGCGCGGCCGCGATGATCGCAGCCCGCCGCTCCCGGACCTCGGGGTCGATCAGCCGGCGGGCACGGTCGAGCCGGCCGGCCGCAACGCGCGCGATCGCGGTGGCCTCGGTCTCGCCCAGATCCGGCGCGTTGGCCCCGAGCCAGTCCCGAACGGCGCGCTCGGAGAGGCGCCGGAAGGGGACGAGCTGGCAGCGCGAGCGGATCGTCTCCGGGATCGGCCCGAGCTCGTCGGCGACGAGCACGATCGTCGCGTACAGCGGCGGCTCCTCCAGATCCTTCAGCAGCGCATCGGCAGCGTCGTCGTTGAGCAGATGGGCTGAGAGCAGGAGGTAGACGCGGCAATCCGCCTCGAACGGCCGCAGGTGCAGGTCGTGGTGCAGCTCGCGGATGACGTCGATGCGGATCATGTCGCCGAGCGGCTCGACGACCCGGAGATCCGGGTGCGTGCGGTCGACGACGCGCCGGGCGTCGCCGAGCCGGGCGCCCGCAAACGCGAACGCTGCCTCGGTCTTCCCCACCCCTGCCGGCCCGTGGAAGAGGAAGGCGTGGGCGTCACCGCCGGCAAGGGCCGCGGTCAGCAACCGCTTGGCCTCGACCTGCTCAGGGATTGCGTCGAAGGGCCCCATAGATCTCCTCGGCGAGCAGCTCGGAGCTCGCCGTTCCGTCGACGACGATGAATCGGTCGGGTTCGCGCTCGGCGAGCTGCCGGTAAGCGCGGGCGGCACGGGCGTGAAAGTCGTCTTCCTCGCGCTCGATTCGGTCGCGCTCGCCGCCCATGCGCCCGACGGCATCGTCCGCGCCGATCTCGAGCAGGATCGTGCGGTCGGGCATCAGCCCCTCGACGGCGGCGAGGTTGAGCTCGAGCACGCGCTCGAGGCCGAGCCCGCGGGCGATGCCCTGGTAGGCGACCGACGAGTCGACGTAGCGGTCGCTGATCACCGTCGCCCCACGCGCGAGCGCGGGCCGGATGAGCTGCTCGACGTGCTGGGCACGCGACGCCGCGTAGAGCGCAGCCTCCGCCCACGGAGCGACGTCGCCACCGTGAAGGACTAGGTCGCGGATCTCCTCGCCGAGCGGCGTGCCACCGGGCTCGCGCGTGAGGATGACCTCGACGCCCTCGGCCTCGAGCCGGGCACCGAGCAGCCGCGCCTGGGTGGTCTTGCCGGAGCCGTCGAGCCCCTCGAAGGTGATGAACATCTCCGGGTAGATTACGGCGATGCGGGCCCTCGTCACCGGCGGTGCCGGATTCATCGGCTCGCACGTGGTCGAGGCGCTCGTCGCTCGTGGCGACGAGGTGCACGTCGTGGACGATCTCTCGAAGGGCAAGCGCGAGCAGGTACCTGCCGCCGCGACCCTCCACGTCCACGACATCCGGGAGCCGCTCGACGCGATCGTCCGCGAGAGCGGAGCACAGGCGATCGTGCATCTCGCCGCCCAGGCCGATGTGCGCGTCTCGGTCGGAGACCCCGCGTTCGATGCAGCGGTCAACGTGCTCGGCACCGTCAACGTGCTCGAGGCCGCCCGGCTCGTCGGCGCCCGCGTCGTGTTCGCGTCCACCGGCGGCGCGATCTACGGCGAGTGCGAGCGACCGGCCCGAGAGAGCGATCCTTGCCTTCCACTCTCTCCCTACGGCGCCGCCAAGCTCGCCGGCGAGGGATACCTCGGTGCATTCGCGCGCCTCTACGGCGCACCGCACGTCTCGTTGCGGTTCGGCAACGTCTACGGCCCGCGCCAGGATCCACACGGCGAGGCCGGCGTGGTGGCGATCTTTCTCGGACGGCTGCGCGAGGGAGCTGCGTGCAGGATCTTCGGCGACGGGTCGCAGAGCCGCGACTACGTCTACGTCGAGGACGTGGCCCGCGCGACGCTTGCCGCGCTCGATGGAGGCTCGGGTGGCGTGTTCAACGTCGGCACCGGCACCGCAACGTCGGTGCTGGAGCTCTACGAGATCTGTCGATCGACCGTCGGCACGGATGCCGCGCCCGTCCACGAAGCCGCACGGCCGGGCGAGCTCGGCCGCAGCGTGCTCGACGGCGAGCTCGCCGCAGCCACGCTCGGGTTCCGCCCCGAGGTCGCGCTCGCGGCCGGCATCGCAACGACGTGGGAGTCGATCCGCTCCGCGTCCTAGCGGGGCGATGCAGTGATCCCGGGAAGGAGCCGAGCGCCCGCGGGCGAACGTCGCTCTCGTGGACGTGACGCTCCAGCACGACGACCGGATGATGCAGCCGTGGCGCACGGCCGCGCTCGTCGCCGTGTCCGTGGCCGCGGTCGAGCTGCTCGTGCTCGTGATCGTCGGTGGCGCGCTGCTCGCGAAGCCCTCGTCCGGCTCTGCTGCCAGTCCCGCCAAGGCGAAGGTCGCCGCCTCGTCGTCGGCGGCCAAGAAGAAGGCCGCAGTCACCCACACGATTCATCGCGCGGCCGCCCCCGCAGCACACCTCAGCCGCACCAAGGTGACCGTCCTCGTCCTCAACGGCAACGGCCGCCAGGGCGCAGCGGCCTCGACGGCATCACGTGTCCGGGGTCGCGGCTACAAGATCGGCGGGGTCGCGAACGCGCCGCGGTCGGACTTCACGCGCAGCCTCGTCATGTACCGCCGCGGCTTCGAAGGCGAGGGCCGCAGGCTCGCGCGTGATCTCGGGATCGGCATCGTCGGCCCGCTCGACGGGCTCCGCACCTCGCAGCTCCACGGCGCCAACGCCGTCGTCGTCGTCGGCGCGTAACGAGAACGCGGCGAAGCCGCTCCCTGCTGTGAGAGCGCTTCAGCCTTTCCCCTGGGTGCCGCGCGCGTCAGCGACCGCACGCTGGATTCTCCGGATCGTTCACCGCGGCCGCCGCGATCGCCAGCGGGCCGGTCGGCGTGAACCGGGCGCTCTTCGGATCGAGGGTGTAGGTGGCGTTGAGAGCGAAGTACGCGCTGCACTGGTTTTCGAGCGCGATCTGCCGGAACAGTCCGAGCTCCCACCAGGTGTCGGGGTTCTCCGGCTGGAGCCTGGTCGCCTGCTCGTAGAACCGCTCCGCGGCGACGTTGTCTCCCGCGCTCGACGCGATGGTCGCCCGTGCGTAGAGCGGCTCGGGCGAGAGCGGATTGAGGCTCTGAGCCCGCTTGGCCGACGACGCTGCGGCTGAGAGATCCCCTGCATCGAACTGCCGGTATGCCCGGTCGACGGCCCGGCTCGAGAGCTCGGGCGCGGCCAGGACCCAGACCGCTGCGAGCGCGCCGACGACGGCGCCTGCCGTGATGATCGCGCGGCTCCGCGCGATCGCGGACGGCTGCCCGGCGGCGAGAAGTGCCCCCGAGACGAGCGCCGTCGGAGCCGCCACGGCGAGGAAGTCGAGGTCGTAGTCGACGAGCGAGTGAAGACCGAAGGCGAGCGGCAGCGCGACGAGACCGACGGCAGCTGAACGCTCACCGGGCTCGAGGCGCCTCACTGTCGCCCGAAGCCCGAGCCCGAGCCCGACGACGAGCGCGAGCCCGAGCAGGAGCGCAGGCAACCCGGTGTCGGAGAGCAGCTGGAGCGGCAGGCTGTGCGGCTCGGTGACGTTGGCGGCGTCGTCGCGATAGCGCTTGCGCGCGATCTCGAAGGTGCGCGCTCCGGTGCCGCCGGCCGGATGGGCCTGGAACACCTGCCACGCCTCCCCCCACCACACCTTGCGGTTGTTCGTCTCGAGGCTGCCGAGCCGACCCGGATCGTTCGCGACCTCGCCCGAGCCGCCGATCTGGTCGGCGGCCCAGGTGAACGGATTCCCGACGCTGGCGACGAGGCCGAGCGCTCCGGCCACGGCGACGAGCGCAGCGGCACCGACGAGGCACCGCACGACGTCCCGCCGTCGGGATCGCGACGAGGCGCTCGACGGGAACGAGGGCAACGAGCGCGAGCACGGCAAGCGCGCCGACCACCATCAGCACGCCGAGCAGCCGTCCATCCGAGACACGATCGGCCCGGGCGGCGCCGTCCTCGACGAGGCAGGTCGCGTAAAGGCCCAGCCGGCGACGACGATCGCCGGGCCGGTTGCGAGGAGCCCGAGCAACGCGGCCTCGACGCGGCGGTCGGACAGGACGAGCATCAGGGCGACGACGATTGCCGCCGCGATCACGCCTGCGCGCGACTGCGTGAGCAGGATCACGAGCGTGGCCGCGTAGAGCAGGAGAGCGCCGGCCGGCCGGCCGAAGCGCTCGCGGACGGAGACGAGCAGCCACAGACCGAGCCCGAGCGCGGCGTCCGCCAGGAGCGCGAGGGCGTTCCAGTAGCCGATCGATCCCTTCAGGCGCGCGACGCTGCCCACATCGTCGGGGCCGAGTGCCGGGATCGCCTTGCCGAGCAATGCCCAGACGAGGACTGCGCCGAGCGCGACGGCGAGAAGGAGCGCGAGCGACCGCACCGGCCGGCCGGGAAGCACTCCGGCGGCGAGACCGACGAGGCCGAACGCGAGCAGGACGATGGCCTTCGCGAGAGCGTCCCAGGAGCGGTCGCCGGCGATCGACCACCAGATGCTGAGGCCGGTCCACGCGACGAGGCCGATCGCGGCGGCGGCCGCAACGATGCCGGCGCGGTCGAGTCGCGGGAGCGCGACGCGACCGCGCGACCAGCCGACGACGAGCGCCGCCGCAACGAGGATCGCGGCCGTTCCGAGCGGCGCCGTCGCGTCGGTGCCGGAGGCGCCGCCGGCGAAGAAGGCCCAGGCGATGAGCACTGCAACGGCCGCGAGAACGACAACGACGAGGCCCGACCGCTTCGCGCCTGAGGCCGCGTCCATGGCGCGCCACGGTACCACCGACAGATGTCGGTTCAGGGGTGCGAAGACTTACAATTCGTTTACCCTGCACTCACCACCGGCTCAACGCCAGCCGGAAGACTTGCCACACTCCTCGGGAACAGGGCATCCTGCCCGCTCCGCATCGTGATTCGATCCCTCACCCTCAACCGCGCCCTGCGCCTCGGTCTCCTGCTCATCGCACTCGTGATGGTCTCGACGACGGTTGGCAGCAAGCCGGCGCATGGCGAAGGCGAAGAGCTGTGCCGACCTGGTGATCGCGGACTGGTACGACGACGGCCGGGTCGGCAAGATCTATCCGCTCCATTGCTACACGGAGGCGATCGCGAAGCTTCCGCCCGACGTCCTCGACTACTCGAACGCCAAGGAAGAGATCGGTCGCGCGCTCGCGTTTGCGAAGCAGGGTAAGCCCGACCCGGGCGGCAGCGACCCGTCGCCCGGCTCGACGGCGACGACGGCGACCGAGACGACGACCACGGAGCCGGCACGAGCACCGCCAAGACGACGACCGCGAAGACGAGACGACGAAGACGACCGACGACGACGACGACGGTCGACACCGACACGACCGCGACGGTCGTGCCTGCGACGGACACCTCCGGACCGTCCTCGGTGCCGGTGCCGCTGCTCGTCCTCGGTGGCCTTGCCGTGCTGCTTCTCGCAGCCGGCTCAGCCGGATACCTCCGCCGCCGGATGAACGGCGGCGACGACGGTCCCGGCGCACCGCCCGCGGCACCGCCCGCCGCGTAACCACCGCCGCCCGGTAAACTAGAGCCAGCGAGTAGGCTCGCTCTTTTCCTGCAAATTGCATGAAAATGGCCTGTTTTTCGCCGGAATCCGGGGCGTCGTGGGCACCGTCCGACCCACCTCCTAGCATCCCGAATCCCTCCCAGCGTCACGACCGCGGGACGGAGGACATTTTTTAGAATCGACGGACGGCCGGGAGGCAGGCATGGCGACCACAAAGGCAGGACAGTCAGCAGAGACAGGAACAGCGGCGACGCTCGTTCCCGCAGCAACGGACGACTACGTGAACGCAGTCGTCGACGAGACGGCGAGCATCACGCCGCCGAGATTCTTCACGATCCCCGGCCGCGACCCGTTCGACGAGATCGAGTGGGAACTGCGCCACGCATTGATTCCGGGCAAGGACGGCCCGGCTTTCGATCAGAAGGACGTCGAGTTCCCGCGCTTCTGGTCGCAGACGGCGACGAACATCGTCGCCCAGAAGTACTTCCGCGGCCGGATGAGCTCGCCGGACCGCGAGCGCTCGGTCAAGCAGATGATCGGCCGCATCGTCGACACGATCGGCGGCTGGGGTCGGCAGGGCGGCTACTTCGCGACGGACGCCGAGGCCGAGACGTTCGAGGCCGAGCTGAAGGCGATCCTCGTCAACCAGATCGCCTCGTTCAACTCGCCGGTGTGGTTCAACGTCGGCTTCGAGGAGAAGCCGCAGTGCTCGGCGTGCTTCATCCTCTCGATCGACGACTCGATGGACTCGATCCTCGACTGGATTCGCCGTGAGGGCGTCATCTTCCGCGGTGGCTCCGGCTCGGGCATCAACCTCTCGCGCCTGCGCTCCTCCCAGGAGCAGCTGTCGAAGGGCGGTTACGCCTCCGGCCCGGTGTCGTTCATGCGCGGCGCCGATGCGTCGGCCGGCACGATCAAGTCGGGTGGCAAGACGCGGCGCGCGGCGAAGATGGTCGTGCTCGACATCGACCATCCGGACGTCGACGAGTTCATCTGGTGCAAGGCGAAGGAAGAGCGCAAGGCGCGCGTGCTCGAGCAGGCGGGCTACGACATGTCGCTCGACTCGCCCGACTGGGCCTCGATCCAGTACCAGAACGCCAACAACTCGATCCGCGTCACGGACTCGTTCATGGAGGCCGTCGTCGAGGGCAAGGAGTGGAACCTGACCGCGCGCACCGACGGCTCGGTCGTCCGCACCGTCGATGCCCGCTCGCTCCTGAAGGACATCGCCGAGGCGTCGTGGCAGTGCGCCGACCCGGGCGTGCAGTACGACACGACGATCAACGCGTGGCACACGAGCCCGAACACGGGCCGGATCAACGCGTCGAACCCGTGCTCGGAGTACATGCACGTCGACGACTCGGCCTGCAACCTCTCCTCGCTCAACCTGATGAAGTTCCGCAAGGAGGACGGCGAGTTCGACGTGACGATGTTCGAGCACGCGGTCGACGTCATGTTCCTCGCGCAGGAGATCATCGTCGGCTACTCGTCGTATCCGACGCCCGAGATCGGCCGCAACGCGCTCAAGTTCCGCCAGCTCGGACTCGGCTTCGCGAACCTCGGCGCCCTGCTGATGGCGCGTGGCCTGCCGTACGACTCCGACGAGGGCCGCGCCTACGCTGCTGCGATCACGGCGATCATGACCGGCCGTGGGTACCGCAAGTCGGCCGAGGTCGCGAAGCGGATGGGCCCGCACGCCGGCTACGCGGAGAACGCGGCGGCGATGCTCGGCATCATCTCGAAGCACCGCGCAGCGGTCGGCAACATCCAGCACACCGACTCGGTGCCGGCGGACATGCTGTCGGCCGCCCGCAAGGTGTGGGACGACGCGCTCGACCTGGGCGAGGTCGCCGGCTTCCGCAACGCGCAGGCAACGGTGCTCGCGCCCACCGGGACGATCAGCTTCATGATGGATTGCGACACGACCGGCGTCGAGCCCGACTTCTCGCTCGTGAAGTCGAAGAAGCTCGTCGGCGGCGGCGAGCTCACGATCGTCAACAAGACGGTGCCGATGGCGCTCGGCGAGCTCGGCTACGCGACCCGCGAGGTCGAGGAGATCGTCGCGTACATCGACGAGCGCGGCAACGTGATCGGAGCCCCGCACCTGAAGCAGGAGCACTACCCGGTGTTCGACTGCGCCATCGGCGAGCGCGCGATCCACTACATGGGTCACGTGAAGATGATGGGCGCGGTGCAGCCGTTCATCTCGGGAGCGATCTCGAAGACGGTGAACCTGCCCGAGAAGACGTCGGTCGACGAGGTCTCGCAGCTGCTGATCGAGGCGTGGCAGCTGGGCGTCAAGGCGATCGCGATCTACCGCGACAACTGCAAGGTGGCGCAGCCGCTCTCCGGGTCGAAGGACACCTCGGAGGAGGGCCGGATCGCGCAGATCCACGCGCTCGGCGGCGTCGTCGCCGCGCCGAAGCGGCGCCGGCTGCCGGACGACCGCACCGAGGTCGGCCGCAAGTTCAAGGTCGGCGAGTACGAGGGCTACATCCACGTCGGCCTGTTCGAGGACGGAACGCCGGGCGACATCTTCGTGGACATCGCGAAGGAGGGCACGACGCTCGCCGGCCTCATGAACTCGTTCATGATCTCGGTCTCGCTCGGCCTCCAGTACGGGGTGCCGCTCGAGGTGTACGTCTCGAAGTTCAGCCACATGCGCTTCGAGCCGAGCGGCCTCACGAACGACGCGGACATCCGCGTGGCGAAGTCGATCGTCGACTACATCTTCCGCTGGATGGGCAAGAAGTTCCTCTCCGCCGACCAGCAGGAGGAGGCCGGGATCCTGACGCCCGAGGTGAAGGCGCGGCTCGCCGCAGCCTACGCCGCCGGCGAGGCAGCCCCGGCAGCGCACGAGGCCCCGCCGACGGGCCAGACGGCGCTCTTCAACAGCTGGGAGGACGCGGTCGAGTGCTCCAAGTGCGGCGGCCGCATGGTGCGAACCGGCAGCTGCTACACGTGCCGCGATTGCGGCACGAACACCGGCTGCAGCTGAGCAGTAGCTGACTCGCCGAACGTCGTGTGCATCGGGCCGTCCGCAAGGGCGGCCCGATTGCGTTCCGGGAGTCGTTGACAGATCGAGGCCGCGCTAGTTCGGTCAGTGAAGTGGCCAGCGCACCCCGTTCGTCCTCGCCCGGCACGAGCCCGGATGTCGTACGGCGCCCTCGCCTCGTGCTCGTCATCGCGCTTGGCCTCGGTGCCGCGTTGTCCGAGCGAGGCCGCCGGCGCACAGGCTGCGCCGCCGAAGGTGATCCGTCTCGTCTCGGTGAACCTCAGCTTTCGGCTGCTGGTCGACAAGGCACCGCTCGGCACCAGCAAGGGCGACACGATCCAGACGACCAACGTGCTCTCGAACGCGGTCGGCAGTTCGGCCTCGCGAAGGGCGTGGTTGTCGGGAGCGACGCCGGTCGTGAGACCAACGTCGATGCCGTTCCGATGACCGTGGACATCCTCGTGAGGCTCCCGAAGGCACCCTCCACGTCCGCGGCCGGAGCCGGGCGGTCGGTCAGACCAGGGTCGCGCCTGTCGTTGGCGGCACGGGGCAGTTCAAGGGAGCGACGGGCACCGTGACTGTCGCGCCAATCGCCCACTCGGGCGATTTCTTGAACACGTACCGCCTGCGCTACCCGCAAGCCGCGCTTCGTTCGGCTCGGGCTGACTGACGGCAGGGCAGCTGAGGCACACCGTTCGGGGCGGATCGACGAGACAGCATGACCGCCGCTCCACGTGGGCGATCGCCGGCGGCCATAGAACCAAGGCCCTGACACGGCCGAGGGACGCTAGCTCCCCCGTCAGGGGCATTGTCCCCCGATCGAGCGACAGGCAGGCTGTGGCAACTGCGGTGAATGACGAATGACAACAGAGAGCCGGGACGCGCCGAGGTCGAGCACCGAGGACAGCAGCGGCGTCGGCGTATCTCGTCATTCCACGGTCATCGCCCTTTCCTACGCGACGACGGCGTTGGCCCTCGTCGCTCTGTGGGGCATCCTCGTCGGCCCCACGACGCAGCTGCAACCGTTCGCGTTCACCGCTCTCGTCGCTGCCGCGTTCCTCGCCGAACGCATCGCGCTGCCGCTTTCGCCGCGAAGCTGGTACACGATCTCCACCCCGATCGTTCTGCTGACGGGGCTCGTCGGTGGGCCTGTCGCCGGCGCGATCGCGGGGGCTGTGACGGCCGTCGGTGACGACGCCGGCACCTGGCGACGACGCGCTGCCTACGGCGGCCTCAACTCGGCGCAGGGCTTCGCGGCCGGCCTTGCGGGTTTGGCTCACTTCGGGGGCCCGAACCGAAGCATCCTCTGCGCCGCGATCGCAGCCGTCACATTCCTCGTTTCGAACGTCGCAGGTCGTCTGATCGTCGGGCACGTGCGCCGGATCCCAGCGCAGCTGTTCGCGCGGCCCGGCAACATCGTCGATGCGATCGAGACGCTCATCGCAATTCCAATTCTTGCTCTCCTCCTGCAGAGCTACGACACGAGCGGCCCTGCTCTGATGCTGTTCACGATCGCAGCCCTGCTCGTTGGCTTGTACGCGGCAACGAAGGCCCGTGATCGATACCTGCGTTCGAATCGAAGAGCATTTCGCCGACGCGCGGACAGACCGGCTTACAGGTGCCCCCAACCGGCGCGCCTACGACGAGGAGCTCGAGCGCGCCGTCGCGCGAGTCCAGCGGGGCGAGCACCTCGTCGCGCTGCTGGTCTTCGACATCGATCACTTCAAGTCGGTCAACACGACGCACACGTGGACCGGAGGCGATGAGCTCCTGTGCGCGATCACCGAGAGGGTCGGTGCCATGTTGCGCTCGACGGATCATCTTTCGCGCCGGGGCGGCGAGGAATTCTGTGTCATAGCCCCCGGCGTACCCGACGAGGCAGCGCTCCGCGAGCTCGCGGAAAAGGTGAGAGGCATCGTCCGTATGGCACCGTTCACGATCGGTGGCACGTCGCTCGACGCGACCGTCTCTGTCGGTGCAACCCTGATCGACGGCAGCCTCACACCCACCGAGGCGGACGGGCTCGTGAACGACGCTCTTTCACAGGCGAAGATCGTGCGCGATCGAGTCGTCGTGATTCTCCCGGCGACGCTCGGGCGACGATCCGGGCGAGCACGGGCTCGGTTCGCCGCTCCGATGGCAGTGCACGCCCCCGCTCTGTCCTCCTGATCGGATCGTCGTAATCCGATCCGTGATGCTGCTCGCCTTGCTCATCGTCCAGTCCCGGAGCCGAGCCGCCTCGAGTGAACGGTCGGCGCGACGATGAGTTCAGGGGCGCAGATGCGTCCATTCAGTGACGAGCTCCCGCGGCCACAGCGGCCACCTACGGAGGAGTCACGATGAGCAAGCTTCGGTGTCAGATCTCGATCTCCCTGGACGGCTTCGTCGCCGGCCCGAACCAGAGCAAGGAGAACCCGCTCGGCGAGGGCGGCGAGCGGCTCCACGAATGGGTGTTTCCGCTGGCCGCCTGGCGCGAGCCCCACGGGATGGAGGGGGGCGAGGTGAACGAGAGCTCGCGGATCATCGAGGAATCGCTCGAGAACATCGGCGCTGCGGTGATGGGACGGAACATGTTCGGCCCTCCCGGCGGTGGTGACTGGGGCGACGGGCAGTGGAAAGGCTGGTGGGGCGACGACCCGCCCTACCACTACCCCGTGTTCATCCTCACCCATCACCCGCGTGATCCCGTGGTGATGGAGGGAGGGACGACCTTCCACTTCGTCACCGACGGGCCCGAGTCCGCGCTCGAGCAGGCAAGAGAGGCTGCCGGCGGCAAGGACGTCGGGCTCTGGGGCGGCGGCCAGACCGTCCAGCAGTACCTGGCAGCGGGACTGCTCGACGAGCTCGAGCTCCACGTCGCACCGGTGTTGCTCGGCGACGGCGCTCGCATCTTCGACGGCCGCAACGCAGGGGTGCAGCTCGAGCAGGTCCGGGCCGTCGAGGCGCCCGGCGTCACGCACCTCACGTACCGGGTGGTGAAGTGAGCCGCATCGCGGCGCGGCTCAACCGTCCCGGACGCGCTGCACGGAAGGCGTAGACCAGGAACCAGCCGGGTAGCGTCAGTCATGGCTCTCGTCGCCGTCGATCCTGCGTCCGGCGCGCTCCTCGAGGGCGGCGCGGAAGCTCTTCCCGCTCTGCCTCTCGAACGGCCCGCCGCCCGACAGCAAGGCGCCGAGCGGCCGCAACGGCCTTGCCGAGGTCGCGGCGGCGGGGATCAACATGGTCCGGACCGGCACGGCCGCCTGGGGCGTCGAGACGGCGCCCGGGCTGATCGCGCTCGAGCGGCAGAAGCTCGACGCCGCGGCGTCACACGGCCTCTTCGGCTGGCTCTGGCTCGGCGACCTCACCGACCTGCCGCCACGGACGACTCCGTCGCAGCCGTCCGACCGCGAGCGGCTGCTGCAGACGGTGGTGAACGGCCTCAAGGCGCATCCCGCGCTCGCTGTCTGGAAGGGCGTCGACGAGCCCCGCAACCCCGCTCGCGGAGACGCGTGGATCCGTCCCGCCGGGCTCGTCCGCGGCTACGAGCGCGTCAAGGCAGCTCGATCCGCGCCACCCGCTCGTCGTGATCCAGGCGCCCGGCAGCACCGCCGCCCAGCTGACGCCCTACCGGCCCGCGTTCGATCTGACCGGCATGGACGTCTACCCCGTCTCGTATCCGCCGGGGATCCACGGCGGGGCGACGAACAAGGGCGTCTCGGTCGTCGGGGACTGGGCGCGCGTGATCGGAACAGCCGCAGGACCGAAGCCGTTCTGGATGACGCTGCAGATCGCCTGGACGGGCGTCGTCCGCTCGCAGGGGCGACCCGCCGTCGTGCCGCGCTTTCCGACCTCACAGCAGGCACGGTTCATGGCGCTGCAGGCGATCGTCAACGGCGCCCGCGGGCTCGTCTTCTTCGGCGGCCACCTGACCCAGGTGTGCACGCCGGCCGACGCCAAGGCCGGTTGGAACTGGACGTACTGGGACCGCATCCTCCGCCCGCTCGTCGTCGAGCTGTCCTCCGACGACGTCCGCCCCGCCCTCGTCGCGCCGAAGGCGAAGGCGACCGTCAAGGCGGGCGTCGAGCGGCGTCGAGGTCACGACGCGCCAGGAGGGACGCACGCTGTGGGTGCTGGCAGCGCGCCGGGACGGAGGCACCTCGACCGTCGGCTTCACGGGCCTGCCGAGCAAGCACGACGGACAGAAGCTGACCCGCGGCGAGGTGCTGTCCGAGTGGGTCCAGGATCCACCGCCGCCGCCGCTCGGGGCCGGCCGGCAGGTGCTCCGCAGCGTGGCGGTCGAGAACCGTGGCTTCCGCGACTGGTTCGGCCCGCTCGACGCCCGGATCTACCGCTTCCGGCTCTGACGCCGAGCGCGCGCGCCGAGGGCTCGCCGGCAGCAAGGGAGCGAGCCGGACAGGTCGAATACGACAGCTCGGTTTGTCTGCCGAAGGGAGCGGGCCGAGTGAGACGCAGCCTGATGGTCATCGTGCTGGCCGCGGCAATCGCAGGAGCGACAGCCGCGCCGCCCGCGGATGCCGGCGTCGACCGTCGATCCGCGAATCGCAGCGGTGCAGATCACCATGCGGTCGCGGTTGCTCTACCGCGGGCCGGTCACCGGCGTCGTCGACGGACGCACGACGAGCCGCGATCGCGATCCTGCAACAGCGCCTCGGCGTCACAGCCGACGGGATCTTCGGGCCGCAGACGCGAGCACGGCTCTTCCCGTACGGCACGCCCGTGCTCGGCACGCGGCTCCTGACGATCGGCTCCAAGGGCTACGACGTTGCGCTGTTGCGGGTCGAGCTCGCGTTCCACGGCTTCCCGTCGGGGCCGTTCTCGAGCGCGTACACCGCCCGGACGGCGCGCGCGGTGCTCCGGTTCCAGCGCTTCGCGGGACTGCCGACGACAGCGATGGCCGGCCCGCTCACCGCCAAGGCGCTCCGCACGCCCGATGCCCGTCTCGCCGAAGCGGCTCTCGTGGCCGGTCGCCACCTCGATCACGAGCGGCTACGGCCTGCGCGGGGCGCGCGTTTCCACGGCGGCGTCGACATCGTTGCCGGGCTGGGGACGCCGGTCGGCGTCGCCCGGGAGCGGCGAGGTCGTCTACGCCGGCTGGCGCGACGGCGGCTGGGGCAACGCGGTCATGGTCGCCCACGGCGGCGGCGTGCGCTCGCTCGTCGCGCATCTCTCGCGCGTCGACGTCCACGTCGGCGACCGCGTGCGCACCGGCCAGCAGCTCGGGCTCGCCGGCAGCGACCGGCGACGCCTCCGGCCCGCACGTCCATTTCGAGGTGCGGCTCCGCGGAGCGTACGTCGATCCGATGACCGCGCTTCGCTGAAAGCGGCTGCGAGGTTTCGATCCGGTCGGGACGGGAATGCACAGTGCGTGATGCAGCCGATGCCCGGACACAGAGTCGAGGTCTTCTCGCTGGACGGGACCGATCTCGGCCCGGCCCATGTGCCACCACCGGTCGCGATCGGCGACGTGCTCGCGCTCGTCTGCGGACCACCGCTGAAGATCGTCTCCGTCTTCCACGAGGACGAGGAGCCCGGTGGCGATCTCGGTGCGGCCGCTCTACGTCACGACCGGCAGCTCGCCCGAGATCTAGGCTCGCGTCTAGCGGCCGAACCAGGCTTCGAGCCGGGTCGTCTCGAAGGCACCCTTCTCGGCCGCATAGGCGGCGCTCGGCCCGTCGATCTCGACCACCGGATCCGGCTCGGCGTACCAGTTCCCGCGAACCATCGCTCCCGCAGTTCGCGCCGACCTCGACCGGGCAGTAGCCCGTGCCGTCGAACGGCGCCGGCGGCTCGCCGACCCCGAGCTCGGCAGCGATCGCGCGGGCGACGCGGAGCCCCTGGAACTCGGCCATCACGCCGGCCTTCGGGAGCGGCAGCCCGTTCGCGAGCGGAATCAGATTCACGTCTCCGATCGCGAAGACGCCGTCCGCGCGACGTCGCCAGCGTGCCGGCGTCGACGCCGATCCAGCCGTGGCCGGCGACGAGACCGCTGTCCGGCACGACGGCCGGCGGCCGATGCGGCGGCACCGTGAGGAGGAGATCGAACGGCTCCTCGCTGCCGTCGGCGAGGACGACGCGACCGGCCTCGACGCGCTCCGCCTTGGCGCCGATCCGCTGCGTGATGTTCCGCTCGGCGAGCTGGCCGGCCATCCACTCCGAGCCGGCCCAGCCCGCGTTCGGCATCAGCATCGGCTGCAGCGTGACGACGGCAAGGTCGGTCCGGTCGCGAAGGCCGCGCTGCCCGAGATAACCGTGCAGGTGGAACGCGCACTCGTACGGCGCCGGCGGGCACGGGTACGGAGCGCCGGCGATCAGGATCAGGAGGCGGCCGCCGTCGAATCGCTCGAGCGCCGCGGCCGCAGCCTGGCACGCCGGCGAAGGCCCAGATGTCGTGGCCGTGCTCGGCGAGGCCGGGGACGAGGTCGGGCCGGGAGACGGCACCGAGCGCGATCACGAGGTGGTCGCCGTCGAGCCGACCGCTCGTCGTCTCGGCGGCCCGAGCCGCCGGGTCGATCGAGAGGATCTCCTCCTCGACGACGCGCACCCCGCGCTCCCCGAGCAGCGCCCGAGCCCTGCTGCCCTCGGCAATCGAGCCGTGCCCGACGAGCGCCCACAGCTTGCGGAGACCCATCGTGAACTCCGGCTTGCGGTCGACGAGCACGACCTCGTGCTCGTCCCCGAGCAGACGCTTCAGCTCGACGGAGGCGGCGATGCCACCGAAGCCGCCGCCGAGAATCGAGCGTCCGGTCGTCACGCGGCGGGACGCGCGCGTGCGACGACTTCGGCCTCGGTCGGCGCGAACTCGTCGACGAACTGCCTGCACCTGCGACATCCGCTCCTTGAACTCGCCGTGCGCCTTCCAGCCCTGGATCGCCTCGAGGCTCTCCCACGGCATGAAGCTGACGAAGCGCTCCGGCGCGCGCAGGTCGCGAACCATCACCGGCGTCGCCGCCGGCGCCCGGCAAGCCCGCGGCCCAGCCCGAGAACTCGGTCCACGCTTCGAGGAACTGCGTCTTCCTGACCGGCGAACGGCTGCCACGATCCTGTCGAGTAGAAGGCGGCGTCGCTCATGCGCGGAGTATGAATCACCCCGGCCGCAGCCGCAGGCGCTCAGGCACCGGACTGGGCGCGGTCGAGCTCGAGCTGGCGCAGCTCGATGCGCCGGATCTTGCCGGTCAGCGTCTTCGGCAGGTCGGGCACGAACTCGATCAGCCGCGGGTAGGCGTAGGCCGAGAGCCGCTCGCGGACGAACTGCTTGATCTCGTCCGCGAGCTCGTCGGAGGGCTCGTAGCCGTCGGCGAGGACGATGAACGCCTTGACGACGTTGCCGCGCAGCTCGTCGGGAGAGGCGACGGCCGCGGCCTCGCGCACGGCCGGATGCTCGAGGCACGCCGACTCGACCTCGAACGGGCCGATCCGGTAGCCGGCCGCGATGATCACGTCGTCGGCGCGACCGACGTACCAGTAGTAGCCGTCCTCGTCCTGCGACGGCGGCGTCCTTCGTGTGGAACCACTCGCCGCCGAACGTCTCCGCGCCGGCCTCGTCGTTGCGCCAGTAGCCGAGCGGGTAGTGCGGGTTCGAGCGCGCGCGGAGGCAGATCTCGCCGCGCTCGCCCTGCGCGACCGGCTGCTCGTCCTCGTCGAGGATCTGCACGTCCCAGCCCGGCATCGGCTTTCCCATCGAGCCCTCCCGCACCTCCATGCCACGGGTAGTTGGCGACGAGCGGGTACGACTCGGTGAGGCCGTAGTAGTCGAGCACCGTGACGCCGTACTGCTCGCGGAACCAGCGGATCGCCTCGGGGTTGAGCGGCTCGCCGGCCGAGCAGACGCGCCGGAACTTCTGCGGGTAGCGCGTGCCCGCGTCCTCGATCGCCATCATCGAGCGCATCGCCGTCGGCGTCGTGAAGACGTTCGTGACGCCGTGCCGGCTGAGGAAGTCGAGCTGCCGGTGCGGGTCGAAGCCGGCCTCGCGCCGGTAGACGCACTGCACCGCGCCGAGCCGCCACGGGCCGAGCAGCGGCGCGATCCCGGCGGCCCACGCCCACTCGCCCATGCCGTGGAAGCGCTCGCCGTCCTCGACCTCGTGGCAGTAGGTGAACTCCTCGTGGGCGAGGATGTAGCGGTGCGCGTGCACGATGCCCTTCGCGAGCCCGGTCGTGCCCGACGTGTAGTAGAGCTGGGCCGGATCGTCCGCCGACGTGTCCGCGCAGATGAAGTCCGTCGGCGCGGCGGCCAGCGTGTCGCTCGTCGAGCACGAGCGTGTCCGGCGCCCACGGCCGGTCGAAGCGCGGCGCGTTCTCGGCGTCGGTGACGAGCAGCCGCGCCTGCGAGTCCGAGAGCCGGTGCTCGATCCCGTCGTCGCCGTAGAGCACCGACATCGAGAGCAGGATCGCGCCGAGCTTCCAGACGCCGAAGAAGATCGCCGCCGTCTCGGGCGTCGGCGGCAGGACGACCGCGACGCGGTCGCCGCGGCGTCACGCCGCGCGCGGCGAGCGTGTGCGCCGCCTGGTTCGCGAGGTCCTGCAGCTCGCCCCAGTCGAGCTCGCGCGACCGAGCCGTCGAAGCTCTCCCAGACCATCGCGGGCTTGTCGCGCGGGATGCTTGTCGCAGACGTCGGCGGCGATGTTGTAGCGCTCGGGCACGTCCCAGCGGTGGGCGGCACACATCGCCTCGTAGCTCTGGCTGCTCATCCGGCGAAATCATCGCACGCCACGGGGGCAACTCGTTAGCCTTGACCGATGGACGGAGCAGGCACGACGGCACACCTCTGGCACCCGTTCGCCGCGATGGGCAAGGTCGAGGGCCACGAGCTCGTGCTCGCCCGCGGCGAGGGCTCGACGGTCTGGGATGCGGACGGCGCCGAGTACCTCGACGCGACGGCAGGGCTCTGGTTCGCGAACGTCGGGCACGGGCGCGCCGAGATCGCCGACGCCGTCGCGACGCAGCTGAGAACGCTCGCCGCCCATCACATCTTCGGCGACACCGCCAACGTCCCGTCCCTCGAGCTCGCCGCCCGGGTCACCGGCCTCGTGCCGATCGCCGACCCCGCGATCTTCTTCTGCACGGGCGGCGGTGAGGCGATCGACACGGCTGCGAAGATCGTGCGCCGCTACTGGGCGATCACGGGCGAGCCCGAGCGGACGGTGATCGTCTCCCGGCGCCACGCCTACCACGGCACGAATGCCTACGGCACGTCGCTGTCGGGGATCCCGGCCGTCCGCGACGGCTTCGGAACGCTCGTCGGCGGCGGAGCCGAGGTGGCCTACGACGATCCCGACGACCTCGCCCGGACGCTCGACGCGCTCGGTGGCACTGCGGCGGCGTTCGTCGGCGAGCCGCTGATCGGAGCCGGCGGTGCGATCCCGCCGCCGGACGGCTACTGGCCGGCGGTCGAGCGGATCTGCCGCGAGCGCGGCGTCCTCCTGATCGCAGACGAGGTCATCTCCGGCTTCGGCCGGCTCGGCCGCTGGTTCGGCTGCGAGCGCTACGGCTTCACCCCGGACCTGATGACCTGCGCGAAGGGGATCAGCTCGGGCTACGTGCCGCTCGGCGCGGTCGTCGTCTCCGACCGCGTTCGCGCGCCGTTCTGGGACGCGGACGCCGCACCGTTCCTGCACGGCAGCACCTACGCGGGCCACCCGGGGGCGTGCGTCGCGGGCCTCGCGAACATCGACATCCTCGAGCGCGAGGGGCTGGTCGAGCGGGCGGCGACGCTCGAGCCGGTGCTCACCGGCCTGCTCGAGCCGCTGCTCGATCTCCCGGCGGTCGCCGCGGTGCGGTGCACGGGCCTCGCGGCAGCAGTGGAGCTCGACGGCGATCTGCTGGCCGCGCATCCGACGGCAGGGCCTGCGACCGTTCTCGCGGCGCGACGCCACGGCGTGATCAGCCGGCTGCTGCGCGGCTACGCGCTCCAGATCTCGCCGCCGCTCGTCGTCACCGAGGACGAGCTCGCGCGGATCGTCGACGGGATCGGCGCCGCCGTGACCGAGACGTTCTCGCCGCTTCGCTGAGCCCCGGCCCCGTAAGGGTTTCGTGAAGAGCACCAACGTCGGCCTGTGCGCGGCGTCTCTACCCGCATGCACGACTGCGGCGACCCGGGGACAGGCGCGATCGTCTATCTCCTTGCGGAGCTCCGATCGGAGGAGCGCGGCGCCGTGCACGAGATTGGCTCGCGGGCGCGGGTGCTCAGTATCGAGGGGACTGAGCTGACGCTTGCGGTCACGGGGTGCCGCGGAGAGGCGATCATCAGCTGCCCGCGGAGCCTTGTCGTGCCGGAGCGCCGGTCGCTCGCAGCTCGTCGCCGCACGCTGCGCGCGGACGCGCGCGCGGCAACCGCCTGAGCGCGCCGCGACGACTCCGTCAGCCGTCGGGATCGATTCCCTTGGCGCGGAGCTCGTCGCGCGCCCGGGCGGTCTTTCCGAGATCGAGGTCGAGGCTCCGCAGGACCGCCGGCGTCTTCGTGAACTGCACCTCGTCGTACTGCACGATCTGGACGAGGTTCCCCCACGGATCGCGAAAGTCGAGACCACGGCCGCGGAGGATCTCGACTCCCGCCGCCTCGAGCGCACGCCGCGTCGCGTCCTTGTCGTCGACGACGAGGCCGAAGTGACGGTGCTCGTCGGGCGGCTGCGTGCGCCCTTGCGAGAGTGCGAGGAACTGGTCGCCCATGTCGACGAACGCCATCCCGTGCGCGCGGCCGCGCAGCGTGAGCTCGAACAGCTGACCGTAGAACGCGAGCGCCTCGTCGATGTCGCCGACCTCGAGCGCGACGTGATTGATCCCGACGAGCCGAGCCTTTGGCATGACGGTCACTGTAGTCGGCCGTCAGGCCCCAGAGCGGGCGCAGGGATGCTCTAGCGCTCCGTCTCGGGTGGGCTCGACAGCCGCCAGACGAGGCCGCGGTTGTAGGCAGCCTGCTCGAGCTCCCCCGACCAGTCTTCCGGATAGCCGAGCAGGCCGAGGAGCTCCGCGATCGCGGCGCGCGAGGTCCGCCGCTGGCGACCGATGACGGCGTCCTGCAACGCGTGCACGACCGCCCCCTCGGCGAACGGCTTGCGGACGACCGAGGTGACGCCGGCCTCCATCGCCTCGTCGACGAGCGCGCCGGACATACCGGTGAGAGCGACGATCGGAACATCACGATCGGCGAGGATCAGCCGCGTCGCGTCGACGCCACCGAGCCGGGGCAGGCCGAGGTCGAGCAGGATCACGTCGGGCTCGTGCTCGCGGGCGAGCTCGATCGCCTCGACGCCGTCGCGCGCGTCGGGGCAGACGTCGAAGCCTGCGGTCTCGAGCACGAGGCGCAGGTCGGCGCGAATGATCGGATCGTCCTCGACGGTGAGAACGCTGGTTGGAGCTGCTGCAAGGGACATGGGTCATCCTCCGTGGGTCGTCGGTGTCGGTCGGTCCCGGCAACGAAAAAGGCTCCGAGCGCAATCGCTCGAAGCCTCGAAGCTGGGCCCGAGCGCCTTCGGCGGCACCCGGTCACTCAGGTTGACCCTAGCAGCCGGTCCCGACCGTCCCTCGAGGTGACCGGTCGTGGGCCTCGGTTTCTTAGGTCGCCGCGGAGCTCACTCCCGCCCCGATCGACCGCGCGCGCCGGGCAGCGCCAGCGTCACGAGCACCGAGACGATCGCGCCCGCGAGCGCGATCAGAAACACGGCGTGGAAGCCGGCTGAGCCCCTGACCGTGGTCGAGCAGCCGGGCGAGCGCGATCGAGCCGGCGAAGCTGCCGATGTAGCGCGACGTCGAGAAGAGGCCGGCGGCGACGCCGGCCTGCGACGGGTCGAGCGCCTCGATCGCCGAGGTCTGCAGCCCCGCCGTCGAGAGGCCGACGCCGGCGCCCATCAAGGCGCAGGCAGGGCAGCAGGGCGTACGGGCTCAGGCCCGCAGCGAGCGCGAGCGGCAGCAAGCCGACCGTGAGGACGACGCACCCGGCGACCGACGGCAGGCGCCGGCCGTAGCGGTCGGCGAGGCGGCCTCCGATCGGCGAGAACACGATCATCGGGGCCGACAGCAGTGCAAGCGCGAGGCCCACCTGGAGGCTCGACCACTCGAGGTGGCGGGTGAGCAGGATCGGGATCGCAAGCAGGACGGTGTAGAACGCAAGGTTGCTCGAGGAGATGGCGGCGTTGGCGGCGGCGAACGGGCGGATCGCGAAGAAGCGCGGCTGGAAGACAGGATCGGGGTGCCGTAGCTCCCACCAGATCAGTGCGACGGCGAGCACGAGCAGGAGCGGGATTCCCGGGGCGAGCATCGCCGGGGCGTGGCCGCCCTCGATCACGAGGAGCGCCGACCCGATCAGGACGGTCGCCGAGCAGCGCAGCTCCGAGCCAGTCGAACGCGGTCGTGGCGACGACGCCGGGACGCCGCGGCACAGCGCGCCAGGCGATCGCGAGCGCGGCTGCGACGAACGGGATGTTGACGAGGAAGATGGCACGCCACCCTCCAGCCGCCACGAGCACGCCGCCGATGAGCGGCCCGAGACCGGCGGCCAGCGCGATCGAGCCTCCCACGATCCCGAATGCTCCTCCGCGACGATCCGCCGGGACGAGCTCGCGGATGAGACCGGCGCCGTTCGGGAAGACGACCGCGCCCGAGACGGCCTGCAGCACGCGGAACACGATCAGGAACGCGAGCGACGGAGCCAGCGCAGCGCCGAGCGATGCGACTCCGAAGATCGCAAGCCCTCCGAGCACGAACGCTCGGCGGCCGTGCCGGTCGCCGAGCTTGCCGGCGACGGGCTGGACGACGGCGAGGGCGAGAAGGTACGAGGTGACGAGCCACCCGACGGTGCCGACCGTGGTGTCGAAGTCGTCGACGATGTCCGGCACCGCGACGGCGATCATCGTCGAGTTGAGCGGCGCCAGCAGGGCGCCCAACGCCACGGCGATCAGCACCGCTCGCTCGGCACCCGGACGGGCATCGGTCACAGCGCAGGAGTATTCCACACTGGTTCTCGGGTGGTGAACGCGCCAGGAGCGCGGACCCGGCGCCATCGAATACGGTTACGGCGTGACCGATGTCGTCGAGCGCTATCTGACGTTGGGGCTCGCGCTCGGGCAACACGTCGACGGGCTCGTCGACTCCTACTACGGCCCGGCCGAGCTCGCAGAGGCCGTCAAGCGCCGCACCGCCGGTCGCTCCGGCCGAGCTGGCGGCAGCAGGCGGATGCGCTCGCCTCCGACGTGTCGAGCCGCCGCCGAGCTCGACGCGCAGCGACGAGGCTGGCTCTCGGATCAGATCCACGGTCTCGGCACCTACGCCCGCGTGCTCGCGGGCGAGAGCCTCTCCTACGCCGACGAGGTCGAGCAGTGCTACGGCGTCAGGCCGCAGCTCGGCTCCGAGGCGGCCTACAGCGCGGCGCACGAAGCGCTCGAGGATCTGCTCCCCGGCGACGGATCGCTCCACGAGCGCTACGAGACCTACCGGCGCGAGCATGCGGTCGAGCCGGCGCGGATGGTTCCGGCGCTCCGTGCGCTGATCGCGGTGCTGCGCACCCGGATGGGGTCGCTCGTCGAGCTGCCCGACGGGCGAGCAGCTCGTCGTCGAGGAGGTGCACGACGAGCCCTGGTGGGCGTTCAACTACTACCTCGGCGATCTCCGCAGCCGGGTCGTCGTCAACTCCGACCAGCAGACGACCGCGGCCGACCTGGTCACGCTCGCAGCCCACGAGGTCTACCCGGGCCACCACACCGAACGCGTCGTCAAGGAGCAGCTGCTCGTCCGGGACCAGGGCTTCCTCGAGGAGTCGATTCAGCTCGTGCCGACGCCCCAGTCTCTCGTCGGCGAGGGCATCGCCGAGCTCGGGCTCGAGATCGTGATGGACGACGAGCTCGAGCGCGAGCTCGAAGCCACGCTGACCGACCACGGCCTCGAGGGAGATCTCGCCCGGGCGTCTGCAATCAGCCGGCCCGCCGGCCGATCCGCGGCATCGGCCTCGACGTCGCCCTGATGATCCACGAGCACGGGCTCTCGACCGAGGAGGCACGGGCCCACTACGAGCGCTGGGCGATGTCCTCACCCGAGCGGTCGGCGAGCGCGGTGCGATTCGCGACCGACCCGACGTGGCGTGCGTACGCGGTGACCTACTCCGTCGGCAGGGATCTTTGCAGCGGCTACGTCGCCGGCGATCCGGCGCGCTTCCGCACGCTGCTCACCGAGCAGGTTCGAGTCGGCGACCTGCTCGCCGCGCAGCCCTAGGAGGGAGACGCGGCACCGAACCAGGCGTCCGCGACGCTCCCGACGTGGCGGTGATCGGTGCCGCAGCAGCCGCCGAGCACCGTCAGGTGCGGAAGCCGCTCGCCGATCGCGAGGTACTCCTCCGCGAGCTGGATCGGATCGCCGTCGTCGAGCACCTCGGATTCGTCGAGCTCGGCATGGCTCTTCGTCGACGCGTTCGCCCGGATGCCGAGAACGCGATGCCATGGTCCCGGCCCGTCGAGCACCGACAGGAAGTGCGTCGGATGCGCGCAGTTGACCATGAAGTACGCCACCGCGCCGCCCGTCTCGGCGTCGACCTGCTCGATCGCGTCGGCGAGCGACTGACCGGTCGGGAGACGCCCGTCGGTCTCGACCGTGAAGGAGACTGCGACCGGGAAGCCCGTGCTTCGTCGCCGCGCGAACGATGCCGATCGCCTCCTCGACGTACGTGATCGTGAGGGCGGTCACGACGTCCGCGGCGGTGTCGGCGAGGACGCCCGCCTGCCACGAGTGATAGGCCTCGGCCTCCTCGGTGGTCATACGGCTCTCGGGGTCGTAGGCGTCGCCCTCGGGGCCGATCGGGGCACTGAGGACGATCGGCCGGCCGGGAGCCTCCTCGCGCTCGCGGATCTTCGCCACGAACCTGACCGCGCGCCGATTCGCCTCGGCGAGATCGTCGAGCGAGTAGCCGAGCTGGGCGCCCCAGGCTGGGTTGGCGCGCCAGGTGTTCGCCTCGAGCACGAAGCCGACACCGTGGCGGCGGGCGACATCGAGGTACGGCTCGAAGTACGCGTTCATCGCCGCCCGTCCGTCGTCCCGCTCGAGGAGCGGGAACGAGGCGAAGCATGGGAGATCGAGACCGTCGCCGAAGATCAACGTCGTCTCCATCCCACCGTCGGTGAGCAGCACGCTTCCGTTCAGCTGTGGCAGCGACTCGCGGTATCGCACGCTGCAAATCGTATGACGCGCAGGACGACCGTGCAACGTGCGATGCCTCCGTACACTCGCCTCATGCGCGAGCACGACCTCGAACTGCTGGAGCTGCCCGCCGTGCTGGCCCGGCTGGCCGCGGCGGCGGCGAGCGAGCCCGGCGCGCTCCTCGCCGAGGGCCTGCGGCCGTCGGCCGACGCCGACGAGGTGCGCCTGCGCCAGCAGCAGACGACCGAGGCGGTCGCCCTGCTCGACGATGCGGCCGAGCCCGACCTTGGTGGTGTCGCCGACGTGACCGAGGCGGCCGAGCGCGCGGCGCGAGGCAGCACGCTCGACACGCAGGAGCCTCTCGCTGATCGAGCGGACGATCCGGGCCGGCGCGGCCGGACGCCGCGCGCTGACGGCGCGCGACGACCTCCCCGCGCTGCAGGAGCTGACAGCCGGCATCGACGTCGTCGTTGCTCTCGGTCGCCGAGGAGATCGGCCGTTCGGTCGAGGAGGACGGCTCCGACCTGAAGGACTCGGCTTCGCCGGTGCTGCGCCGCCTGCGTCGCGAGCTGCGCGAGGGCCGCGGCAAGCTGGCCGAGCGGCTGCGCAAGATCGCCCGCGATCCGGCGCTCGCCGAGCACCTTCAGGACGACTTCGTCACCGAGCGCGGCGGCCGGCCGGTTCTCGCGCTCAAGTCGTCGGCCCGCGGTCGCGTGCCCGGCATCGTGCACGACTCGTCCGGCTCGGGCCAGACGCTGTTCGTCGAGCCACTCGCGGCGGTCGACGACTCGAACCGGCTTCGCGAGGCCGAGGTCGCCGAGCGCGACGAGGTGGCGCGGATCCTCCGCAATCTCTCCTCGCTCGTGGCGGGCCAGTCGGAAGGGCTCATCCTGCTCGTCCGGGCGGCCGCCGAGCTCGACCTCGTGATCGCCCGCGGCACGCTCTCACGGGGCTGGCGCGGAGCGCTGGTGACGCCGAGCCGGGAGGTCGTCCTCCGCGGCGCGCGGCACCCGCTGCTCGACCGCGCCTCGGCCGTGCCGATCGACCTCGAGCTCGGCAGCCTGCGCGCGCTCGTGATCAGCGGGCCGAACACGGGCGGCAAGACCGTGGCGCTGAAGACGCTCGGGCTCGCCGCCGCGCTCTACCAGAGCGGTCTGCGCCCACCTGCGGACGAGGCGTCGCTGCCCGTCTTCGACGAGATCCTCGTCGACATCGGCGACGAGCAGTCGATCGCGATGAGCCTCTCGACCTTCTCCGCGCACCTGCGGAACCTGGTCGGGATCCTCGAGCGGGCGACCGCGGAGTCGCTCGTGCTCCTCGACGAGATCGCCGCCGGCACCGATCCCGTCGAGGGTGCGGCGCTCGCCGAGGCACTGCTCGACCACCTCGCGAGCCAGGCGCGGCTCACCGTGACGACGAGCCACTTCGCCGAGCTGAAGGAATGGGCGAGCGCCGCCGACGGCGCCGCCAACGCCGCTACCGGCATCGATCCGGAGACGAACGAGCCGCTCTACACGGTGACGCTCGGACGCCCTGGCACCTCGCACGCGCTCCAGACGGCGGAGCGGCTCGGGCTGCCCGCGCCGATCGTCGCCGCTGCGCGCGACCGCATCGCACCGGAGCGGCTGCAGGTCGCCGAGCTCGTCGCCGAGGCAGAGGCGGCTGCGCGCGAGGCGCAGGCGACGCTCGCGGCTGCAGCCGGCGAGCGGCAGGAGGCGGAGACGGCGCGACTGAGGGCGCAGCGCGCCGCCGAGGGCCTCCAGGACGAGATCGAGCAGGTGCGATCGTCGGCAGCCGCCGAGCGTCAGCGGGTTCTGGCGCGAGGCCGAGACGGAGCTGACCGGCGTGCGGGCAGAGCTCGAGGAGCTGCGGGCCGAGATCAGGGCGGCACGGAAGCTCGAGCGCGAGCGCGGCCGCGCGACGACACCGGCCGCACAGAAGAAGGAGGCCGAGCGCGACCGCCGGCTGGGTGCGGCCTCGGATCGCGCGGTTCGCACGTCGCGCTCGCTCGCCAGGCTCGACGAGCCGCTGGCGCTGACCGCGCCGCTCGCGGCCGGCGACCCGGTCGTGGCGCCCGAGCTCGGCGTGAGAGGGACGATCGCCGAGATCGTCGCCGGCGAGGCGACCGTGCTCGGGAGAGGCGGCCTGCGCATTCGCGTCCCGCTCGACCGGCTTCGCCCCGACCGCGACGCGACACCGGCCGACGGGCCGGCCGAGCCCGCCGTCACGGTCCGGGCGATGATCCAGAACGACCTCCCCGACGAGATCGACCTCCGCGGCCGGACCGCGCAGGAGGCACGCGAGGCCGTCCGCGATCTCATCGATGCGGCATCGCTTGCGGGCCGGGCAGAGGTGCGCGTGATCCACGGCCGTGGCACCGGTGCGGTGCGGAAGGCCGTTCGGGACGAGCTCGCGAAGCATCCGCTCGTCGAGGAGCAGGTGTCGGATTCGGCCGACGGAGCCACCGTCGTACGCCTCGGCGGTCGTTGAGCGGTTTCCGCGCGATAGGCTCCCGCGCGTTTAGCAATGCCGTCGACTGGTGAAGCTGCAGAAAGAACCTTGAGTCCGGAGGAGCCGGGAGGGCGCCGTCCGGGCTAGAACCGATGTCGTACTGATTGGCCGCGGGACAGCCCGTGGCCCGACCGGGAGGATTCTCTCTTGAAGAAGTTATCGCCGGCAACACGCAGGTATCTCGGGCTCGGCTTCGTCGTAGCCTTCGTCCTGCTCGCTCGGCACCGCTGCCAGAGTGCGTTGGCGCTCGGAGGTGGCTCTGGCACTGATCAGCCGGACTACGCTCGGATCCGCGTCGACCCAGAATTTCGACACGCTGGCAAACACCGGGACGGCAAACGACCTCACCATCAACGGTTGGTACCTGAACGAAGTCGGCACGAGCGCCTCCAACAACGGGCAATACAACACCGGAACCGGATCGGGCACCGGCGGCGACGTCTACAGCTTCGGGGCGGCAAGCGGCACGGAGCGAGCCTTCGGGACGCTTCTGAGCGGCACACTCGCACCTTCGATCGGCGCCCAGTACACGAACAACACGGGCAGCACGATCACCGGTCTCGATATCTCATATCTCGGTGAGATGTGGCGCCTCGGCCAGAACACGGTCGGTAGGGCAGCAGACAGACTCGATTTCCAGTTCAGCACGGATGCGACGAGCCTGGCGACGGGCACCTGGGTCGATGCCAATGCGCTCGACTTCTCGAGTCCGGTTCTGACCGGCACCGTGGGCCCCTTGAACGGGAACGACGCGGCCAATCAGACCGCGGTCAGCGGCTCACTCACACTGAGCATCCCCAACGGAGCGTCGTTCTGGATCCGCTGGACGGATTCCGATATCGCGCCCGGCTCGGACGACGGCCTGGCCGTCGACAACGTCTCAGTGACGCCGGTCGGTGCGCCGCCCGGGAACACGCTCTCGTGAACGACGTCTCGCAGAGCGAGGGTAACGCCGGCACGACGACGTTCACGTTCACGGTCAGCCTCTCGGCGCCGGCAGGAGCCAGCGGCGTCACCTTCGACATCGGAACGGCGGACGGCACCGCCCTGCAGCCCGGCGACTACACCGCGAAGTCGTTGACTTCCCAGACGATCACGGCCGGCAACACGAGCACGACCTTCGACGTCCTCGTCAACGGCGACACGTCGATCGAGCCGGACGAAACGTTCTTCGTCAACGTCACGAACGTGACCGGCGCCACGGTTGCGCGACGGGCAGGGACAGGGCACGATCGTCAATGACGACGTCGCCGTCTGCGGCGATCCGTACACGCCGATCTACACGATCCAGGGCAGCGGCGCCACCACACCGCTCGCCGGAACGACCGTGAGCACCGAGGGCGTGGTCGTCGGCGACCTCGAGGGCTCGACTGTCAACAGCGGCTTCTTCATCCAGGATCCGACCGGGGACGGCAACACGGCGACCTCGGACGGGATCTTCGTCTTCACGGGCAATGCCAACACCGTGAACGTCGGCGACAGGGTGCGGGTCACGGGCGTCGCCCGCGAACGCTTCGCCCAGACGACGCTGAACGGCGGCACCACCGACGGCGCACCTGTGCTGGCGGCGAACATCCTGACGTGCAGCAGCGGCAACAGCGTCGCGGCGACGGACGTCAGCCTGCCGTTCGCCACGGCGACGACTCCCGAGCAGTACGAAGGGATGCTCGTACGCCTGCCGCAGTCGCTCGTGATCTCCGAGTACTTCAACTACGCCAGGTTCGGCGAGATCGTTCTCGCACAGCCGCTTCCCGGCGAGTCACGGCCGTTCTCGGGCACGGCGGTCGACGCCCCGGGTTCGGCGGCGAACGCACGAACGCTTGCGAACAGCCTCAGCCGGATCACGCTCGACGACAACCAGAGCACCCAGAATCCGGCCGTGTTGCGACATCCGAACGGCCAGCCGTTCTCGCTCGGCAACAGGTTCCGGGGCGGCGACCTCGTGACGAACACCGTCGGCGTGCTCGGGTACGACTTCAGCCTCTATCGGGTCTACCCGACCGCGGGCGCGGACTACATGCCTGCCAACCCGCGCGAGGCTGCCCCGGCACCGGTGGGCGGCACGCTCCGTGTCGCGGCCATGAACACGCTCAACTTCTTCGTCACGCTGGACACCACCTCGAACGACTCCGGCCCCGGGCCGTGCGGTGGCAACGCGAACCTCGACTGCCGCGGAGCCGACGCCGACCAGCCGCTCGAGTTCGACCGCCAGCGCACCAAGCTCCTGTCCGCGCTGACCGGGCTCAACGGAGACATCATCGGTCTCAACGAGCTCGAGAACACGCCCGGAGTGGAGCCGCTTCAGAGCATCGTCAACGGCCTGCCCGGGTACGACTACATCCACACCGGGACGATCGGAACCGACGCGATCAAGGTCGGCCTCATCTACCGCCCGGCAGTCGTGACGCCGGTCGGGGCGTTCAAGATCCTCAACAGCTCCGTCGATCCTCGCTTCATCGACACGAAGAGCCGGCCGACGCTGGCGCAGACGTTCGAGGTCAATGCGACCGGCGCGCGGTTCACGATCGCCGTGAACCACCTCAAGTCGAAGGGCTCCGACTGCAACGACGTCGGCGACCCCGACCTCCTCGACGGCCAGGGCAACTGCAGCCAGACCCGCAAGGCGGCCGCCGAGGCACTCGTCGACTGGCTCGCAACGGATCCGACCGCGAGCGGTGACCCCGACTTCCTGATCATGGGCGACCTCAACTCGTACGCGATGGAGCAGACGCTGACCGAGATCAAGGCCGGCCACGACGACATCCCCGGAACGGGCGACGACTTCACCAACCTGGTCGTCCACTACCAGGGCGCGTACGCGTACTCGTACACGTTCGACGGGCAGGCCGGCTCGCTCGACCATGCCCTCGCGAACACCAGCCTGTTCGGCCAGGTCACCGGCGCCGAGGACTGGCACATCAACTCCGACGAGCCGAACGTGCTCGACTACGACACGTCGTTCAAGCCGGCCGAGCAGGAGGCACTGTACGAGCCGAACGCCTTCCGCACGTCGGATCACGATCCGGTCGTCGTCGGGCTCAACCCGAACGCCGGCGCCCACGGTCGACGCAGGCGGCCCGTACTCGGTCCCGGCAGGCTTCACCGTCGACGTGACCGCGACCGGGACCGACCCGAACGGCGACACGCTCACGTACGCGTGGGATCTCGACGACAACGGATCGTTCGAGACGCCCGGCCAGACCGTGACCTACTCGGCCGAGTCCGCCATGGCGCCCGGAACCCACACGATCCACGTGCAGGCGACCGACCCCGGCGGGCTCTCGGCGGTCGACGAGACGACGGTCACGATCACCGTCACCTACGACAGCCTCTGCGACCTGACGAAGAAGCTCGTCACGAAGAAGGGCGGCCTCGAGAAGGATCTCTGCAAGAAGCTGGAGGAGGCGGAGAAGGCCGAGGCCAAGGGCAAGACGAAGGAGCACGACAAGAAGCTCGACGAGTACCGCAAGAAGGTCGAGCACGAGTCGGGCAAGGGGATCAGCGCTGATGGAGCAGCTCAGCTGATCGCGCTCTCGCACTACCTCTAGGAACCAGCGCGTGGGGGCAGGCATCGCCTGCCCCCACGCTGGTTCTCCTAGTCCGCGGCAGCGGCGCGACGGAGGAGCGGTGCCAGAGCGGCCTGCTCCTCCGCCGACCAGAGGCGGCCGAGCGCGACGCCGGCGGCCTCGTTCGCGGTCGCGCTTGCCTCCTCCGCGAGCTCGGCACCACGTGGCGTCAGCACGACGAGCGCGAGGCGGGCATCGCTCGGGTTCGACTCGCGCGTGACGAGGCCGATCCGCTCGAGCGGTGCGAGCTGCCGGGCGATCCCGGACGTCGTGACCGCCAGCCGACGGGCGAGCTCGACCCGCCGCAGGGTCTGCGACGGCGCCGACTTCAGCTCGAGCAGGACAGCGAGGTCGTTGAGGCCGAGGCCGTGGTGGCCACCGAGGGGCTGGTCGACGTCCCGCAGCGACGATCGTGCGCGCCCGCGCAAGGTCGAGGACGAGCTCCAGGTTGGTCGTTTCGGTTGGGTTCGTAGGTTTGTTGACATGTCATCAATATATCATTGATCTGAGTGCCTTGTGATGCGATGCGCGCACCGTCGGCGGCTCCAAAGCCGATCGCGCGGTGGACGGACTTTGTGTTGAATCAACACAAAGCTCCGGAGCGAGCTGCGCTGCGGCCCGGGTTGTGGGCCGCTTGTGTTGAATCAACACAAAGTCGGGAGCGCTCCGGCGACAAACGGCTGATCTGGGCGGGGATTCGCGACCCGGGAGATCCGATCCGGCGTGACCTCCTCCGCTACCCGTATCCTGAAGGGTTCGTGTCCGCACCCGAGCTGATCCAGACCGATTCTCTCTCCGAGCGCGCGACGCTCGAGATCCTGTGGCAGCAGGATGTGAGCGCGACCGTGCTCGCGCGCGGTGCCGACGGCTCCCTCTCGTCCGGCGAGCTGCACCTCGGAATCCCCGCCGTCTCCGACCTCGCGGGCCTGGGACAGGGAGCGAGCGCACGGCGCGTGGGGCTCGCCGAGCTGATCGGCCTGCGGGCCGACACACCGCCGGAGCTCGAGCTCGGCGGGTCTGCCCGGGCGACGTTCGCCGTGCTCGACCTCGCCGCCCGCTCGGTCACGGAGGGCCTCCTCCACCCGCAGCTCCAGCACGGCGGCCGCACCTGGCTCGCCTACTGGGGCGCGACGATCGACGAGCCGATCCAGGAGGCGCTCGACGCGATCGCCGCTGCCCTCCCCGAGGTGTGCGCGAGACGCCTTCGACGGCGACCGCGACGCGCTCGTCCACGACCTCTACGCCTGCGCCGTCGACCAGATCGCGCGCGACCGGCTGCGCGCGGCGGGGATCCGGCTCGGCAACCGGCTCATGCGCAACCGTCCGAGCGCGCCCGAGCTCTTCCTCGACGGCCTCACGTCGACCGAGCCCGAGCTGCCGGCCCACGCCGGCCTCGGCGCGCTCGAGCGCCGGCTCACCGACTGGGTCGACCGCGGCCTCGAGCGCCGCTCCAGCGCCCCCTGGCTGCTCAGCCTCCGCCTCGACGAGCGCTCCGACGACGAGCCCACGAGCCCGACGACGGCGAGCTGCCGAGCAGTCCTCCTCGGTCGTCCTCGAGCTCTGGCTCCAGGCGGCCGACGACCCGACGCTGGCCCTCCCCACCTCGCTTCTCCACGACGGCGGCGACGCGGTCTTCGGCTTCCTCCGCTCTGCCGACCCGCGGGTCGCGGTGCACCGGCAGCTCGGCCTGATCGAGCCCGTTCTCGCCGAAGGCGGGCTCGCGTTCGACGCCGCCGAGCCCACCCGAATCGAGCTCTCCGACGACGACGTCCGCTTCGTGCTTCGCACCGCGATTCCGCGCTTCGAGGAGCTCGGCGTGCCGGTGCTGCTGCCGCGCAACTGGGTCAACTCGTCGAGCCGCCTCCGCGTCAACCTCACCGCGACGAGCGTTGCGCGCGCGATCGAGCGGCCTGCTCACGACCGATGCACTCGCCCGGTTCGACTGGAAGCTCGCGATCGGCGACACGACGCTCACCGAGGAGGAGCTGATCGAGCTCGCGGCGGCGAAGGAGCCGCTGATCCGCGTCCGCGGGCGCTGGCACGCACTGCGGCGCTCCGAGGTGGAGAAGGCGCTGCTGTTCCTCGAGCGCCGCCGCGAGGGCTCGGTGGTCGACCTCGTCCGCGCGGTCTCGGGCATCGAGCTCGAGGACGCCGGGCTCGAGCTCGGCGACGTCGTCCTCGACGACGCGCTCAGCGCGCTGCTCGACGGCGGCGACGAGCGGCACTACGAGCCGCTCGGCGACGCCTGCGGCGATGACGCAGCCGCTGTTCCCGTTCCAGGAGCGCGGCCACGGCTGGCTGCGGCTCCTCGGCGACCTCGGGATCGGCGCGATCCTCGCCGACGACATGGGCCTCGGCAAGACGGTCCAGGCGATCGCGATGCTGACCTCGGAGCGCGAGCAGTTCGGCGCCGAGGCGTTCGGCCCCACGCTCGTCGTCTGCCCGATGAGCGTCACGCGGCAGTGGGCGCGGGAGATCGAGCGGTTCGCGCCGTCCCTGCGCGTCCACCTGCACCACGGCGGCGAGCGCCTCGACGGGCGCCGAGCTCGTGGAGGTCGCGCGCTCGAGCGACGTCGTGATCACCTCGTACGACATCGCCACCCGCGACATCGAGACGCTCTCGCCTGATCCGCTGGGACCGGCTGCTGCTCGACGAGGCACAGGACGTCAAGAACCCCGCCACCAAGCGGGCACGGGCGCTGCGCCGGCTCGATGCGCGCCGCACGCTCGCGATGACGGGCACGCCGATCGAGAACCGGCTCGACGAGCTCTGGGCGATCATGGACATCGTCAACCCCGGCCTGCTCGGCTCGCGCGAGCGGTTCCAGCGCAGCTTCGCGCGGCCGATCGAGGCGAACGGCGACTCGCGGGCGCTCGAGCGCCTGCGGGCGATGGTGCAGCCGTTCATCCTGCGGCGGCCGAAGGACAGCCCCGAGGTCGAGCTCGAGCTGCCGAAGATCACGGTCACGAAGGAGTACTGCAAGCTCACGCTCGAGCAGGCGAGCCTCTACCAGGCGACCGTCGACCGCTGGATGCCGCGGATCGAGGAGCACGAGCGCAGCTTCGGCCGGCGCGGCGCCGTGCTCGCGATGCTCGAGCCAGCTGAAGCAGGTGTGCAACCACCCGGAGATGGTGCTCGCGACCGGACGGCCGCTCGCCGGCCGCTCCGGCAAGCTCGAGCGCCTGGTCGAGCTGCTCGAGGCGATGCCGGCCGACGACAAGGCGCTCGTCTTCACGCAGTACCCCGGCTTCGACCGGCTCGTGCCGCACCTGCACCGGCGACTCGGCCGCGAGATCGGCTTCTTCCACGGCGGCCTGGCCGCGCGTCAGCGCGACGAGCTCGTCGAGGCGTTCTCCCATCCCGAACGGGCCGTCGGTGCTCGTGATCTCGATTCGGGCCGGCGGGCGCGGCCTCAACCTGCCCGCCGCGAACCACGTCTTCCACTTCGACCGCTGGTGGAACCCCGCCGTCGAGCAGCAGGCGACCGACCGCGCCTACCGCTTCGGCCAGCACAAGGACGTCTTCGTGCACAGCCTCATCTGCACGGCGACGCTCGAGGAGCGGATCGACGAGCTCCTCGACTCGAAGCGCGAGCTGGCCGAGAAGGTCGTCGCCGGCCGCGCCGACGACTGGCTCGGCGAGCTCGACCTCGACGCGATCCGCGCCGCCGTCTCGCTCTCGGACAACTCCGTCGAGGCGGCCGCATGACGCTCGTCAACGAAGGACGCCCGGTCTTCGCCAGCGGCGACGACGACCGCATCGGCCGCGGCCCGTGGGCGCGCTGGGTCGCAACGTCCGTCGTCCCCGACGAAGCCTCGCCGCGCGCCGAGCGCGGGCGGATCCTCGCCCGAACCGGGCACGTGCACAGCGTCCGGATCGTCCCGGGCGAGATCTCGGCGCTCGTGATCGGCTCGAGCGGCGCCGAGTACGGCGTCAGCATGGCGGCCGACCCGGTGCCGCCGCGCGTGTGGGCAGCGGTGATCGGCTCACCCCGCGGGCGCTCGCTGTTCGAGGCTGCCGCGGCAGGACGCGAGCAGTCGCTTCAGCTCGAGCACGTGATGACGGTCGACTGGGACGAGCCGCTGATCCCGCCCGGGAAGGTCGTGCGTCGCTCGTGCACCTGCCCGGACGCCGACCGCAGCGGCACCTGCAAGCACGTGATCGCGCTCGCCTACGTCTTCGCCGATGCGATCGACGACGATCCTTCGCTCCTGCTCGAGTGGCGCGGCTGCTCCGCGGTCGAGGAGCCGCGCGAGCCGGTGGCGCTGCGGCCAGAGCCGACGGCGGACGCGTGGACAGCCGGCACCTTGCCCGAGCTCGGCCCCGCCCGCCCGCTGCCGGTCGGCTCGGTGCTCAAGCGGCTCGGCCGCAGCGGCCTCGTCGTCGACGGCACCGATCTCCGTGACGCGCTCGAGCCGGCGTACGCAGCGTTCGCCGGCCTAGAGCAGCTAGCTGTCTCCCGACAACGCGGTGAGGGGCGCCGCAGCGCCCCTCACCTTCCGCTCGTTCGCTCTTCGGGCCAGAGGCCTAGGCGAAGGCGAGCGAGGGGAGCGTCGACGAGGAGGACGAGCTCCCGCTCGACGAGGCGCCCGAGTCGGCCGGCGGGCCGAAGCCGAGGCCCATCCCGGGCCCACCGGGACCGCCGTGGCCGTGATGGCCGCCGCCGGGACCGGCGCCGAAGCCCGGGAACGTCTGCGGCGTTGATCTGCGTCTTCAGCGTCGGTCGCGTACGTCTCGGTGATCTGACCGGCCTTGAGTGCGGCGTCGACGCGGGCGATCGCCTGCGCCTTCTGGGCGCTCGCGTAGGCGGCGTTCAGCTTCGCCTCGGTCGTGTTGAGCTCCTTGGCCACCGTGGCTGCCGTCGCAAGCCGGATCGCCGGGATCGTCCCGTCGGCGAGGGCATCCTTCAGCGTCGTCGCCTCGGCCGCCGTGATCTCATCCGCCGCGAGCGCGGCGTTGATCCGGGCCGTCGCCGCCGCCTTGATCGCGGCGTTGAGCTTCGCGGTGGTGGTGCCGAGGTTCGACGCGACCGCCGCGTCGAACGTCGTGCGGCCCGCGATCTGAGCAGCCTGCTGCTTGAGGGTCGGGCCGTTGCCGCTGGCCGCGAACGCGGTGCCGACGCCCACCATCAGGGCAAGGGCCGTCACCGTGGCGAGCAGCATGCGTGTCTTCGTGAGTCTCATCTTCGTACTCCTTTCGGGAGTGTTCGAGGTGAGACCCATCCAAGCGCCGCGGTCTGGGAGCACCCTGTGCCGCGCGTAGGAGATGCGTGTGAGTCTTCCTCCGGAGCGTCAGCCCTGGAGGATGTTCACGGCCCGGGCGGCGACGATGAGCAACGTCACCGCCGCGACGAACGACTCGATCCACATCACGAGCTTCGCCCGGTGGGTGAGCGGCATCGCGTCCGTCGGGCTGAACGCGATCGAGTTCGTGGCCGCGATGTAGAGATAGTCCTGGAGGGCCGGCACCCAACCCTTCGGCGCGAGCTCGGGGTTCTCGTCCTGCGGGAACTGGAAGTCGGGCGTGACGCGACGCTCGGCTGTCGCTCGTGCGACCGGTCCGCCGCAGTCGACCTCCCAGAACACGAGCGCGAACGTGATGATGTTGACGAGCAGCACGACCGCCGCCGTCGCCAGGAGCTGCAGCCCGGTCATCTGGCTGCCCCCGCCGACGAGGGATCCGAGCACGAGGAAGACGGCGACGAAGTTCGCGAGCGCGAGCAGGCCGAGCAGGATCACCGCAGCCGTGCGGCGATGACGGCTGCTCACTCCGAGGCGCCCGATGCCGAAGGAGAAGACGATCGCGAGCAGGAGCGCCGGCACCGCCAGCACGGCCCAGATCCACCAGTCGTTCGCCGAGTAGAGCTGCCAGTCGTGCCACCAGCTCCACGCCGCCAGCAGCAGATCGGCCACGACGGCGACGAAGACGAACGGTGCGGCCTCCCGTCGTGCCACCCGCCGCGTGTTCTCGAGCTGTTCCTCGCTCACCTCTCGGTGTTCGCCGTCCCGCCGGGCACACCTACGCCACCACGGGAACGCGAAACGGCGGCTGTGAATGCTGTCCTCCGCATTCACAGCCGCCGTCGGGCGCAGCACTATGGGCTTATCGCTCTACGCGTGCTTGCACATCGTCGCGATATCGATGCCGTACACCGCGTGGTGGAGGATGCAGCCGACCTTGTCCGAGAAGAAGTCCCGGTCGTTGTCGACGCCCCAGGCGACGAGCGGCGAGACGTCCCGGACGAGCTCGGCGTCGAGCTTCGCGTACGTCGCTGCCCGGTCCGATCCGGTGGTCGCAGCAGCCGCGTCGAGCTTGGCGTTCACGGCCGGATCGCTGAGGTAGGAGAAGTTGACGTTGTTGGCGTCCTTGATCGTGCGGCCGTCGAGCAGCACGTTGAGGAAGTCGTACGGATCCGGGTAGTCCGCCTGCCAACCCTCGAAGGCGATATCGAACGGCTCGCCCTTCGTGCCTTCCTTCGAGAACTGGATCGCCCGTGCGAACTGGCGCACCTCGACATCGATGCCGATCGCCTTGAGGTTCTGCTGCACGATCGCGGCAGTCTCGGGGCACGGCGACGTGTCGCAGGTGTACATGATCGCCTTCTCGTGGATGTCGCCGGCGAGCTCCTTCGCCTTCGCGACGTCAGGGCCGTTGATCGGGTAGATGTTCTCGTTGACGTAGCCGGGGACTCCCGGCGGGAGGTACTGATCCGTCGGCGTTCCGGCGTACGCACCACGCTGGGCGAGCAGGGCCGGCCGGTTGATCGCGTACTGCACCGCCTGGCGCAGCTTGAGGTTCGAGAACAGCGGCCGCGACGTGTTCAGCGCGAGGTAGCGGAACGACAGCGACGGGTTGACGAAGTAGCGCTGATCGCCGTCCTTGGCTGCCTGGCTCGTCGGGCCGTAGTCACGCGCGAGCTCCTGGTGCGATGCGGCGGCAGGCCGTCCGCGGTCCAGTCGGTCACGTTGCTCTTCGACGTCGAGCAGCGATGCCGTGGCGGGCTGCCGACGCTGAAGATCATGCCGTCGAGGGTGGTCTTGCGGTCGCCGCCGTAGTTCGGGTTCTTGGCGAGGACGATCTGCCGGCTCGGCGTGCGCGACTTGATGTAGTACGGGCCTGCGGCGGCCGGGGCGAGAACGCCGTTGGCGTTGATCGGCGTGTTCTCCGGCACCGCGCAGAAGAACGGCATCGCGATGCGGGAGAGGAAGTCGGCCGCCGGCTTGACGAGCGTGATCGAGATCTTGTTGCCGTCGACCTTGACGCCACTGATCTCCTTGGCGGTGCCGGCCGTGTACTCCTTGGCACCGAGGATGTCACCAGCGAACGACTGCGACGGCGAGTTCATCGCCTTGTTGAGGTCGCGCTCGATGACCTTCTTGAAGGTCATGGCGGTGACGGGGGCGTTCGACGGCGGCGAGAACTTGAATCCGTCGCGGACCGTGAAGGTGTAGGTCTTGTCGCCGTTCGAGAGGGTCGGCATGGCCTCCGCGACCTCGGGCTGCAGCTCCGCGCCGGGGATGCCGGCAGTGTCGGGGTAGTTGAGCAGCTTGGCGCACGTCGCGTACTCGATGTTCCACGAGACGGAGTAGTAGGCGAGCGCCGGGTCGGTGAAGTCGACGTCCGACTGCAGCGCGTACCGCGCAGTGCCGCCCTGTCGGGGTGGGCGTCGTGGTGGTCGTGGTTGTCTCGGTCGAGGTGCCGCTCGCCGAGTCCGACGAGCCACCGCAGCCGGCCGCGAACGCGGCCATTGCGAGAACGGCCGCTGCGCCGATTCCTGCCATCGTTGACTTCTTCATGGGTCGTACCTCCTGGGGGAATCAGGCCCTGGGGTCGGGCCACGCCTGCGGCGCGCGGACGGCGCTCCATCTCGGCGAGAAGCGGGGGGTAACCCCGATCTCAACCAAGCGTAAGGATCCCCCTAGGGGGTGCCGGGTAAACCTTCTGCAAGCCGTCTGTGAGCGGCTGAACCCGCCCTTAACGCGCCTTAACCGGGATCGACGACGACGCCGGCGAGGGCGGCGTCGATCGCGGCCAGCGTGGCGTCGTCGAGGCGAACGCCGGAGGCTCCGGCGTTCTCGTCCAGCTGCTCCGGCCGCGATGCTCCGACGATCGCCGCGGCGACATTCGGCTCGCGCAGCACCCAGGCGAGCGCGAGCTGCGAGAGCGAGAGGCCGGCACCGGTTGCGATCGGCCGCAGGCGGTCGACCGCGGCGAAGATCTCGTCGGTGAGGAACCGCCCCATCGCCCAGCCCATCTGGTCGGACGAGGCGCGCGAGTCGGCGGGGTGGGCCGCGCCGACCTGGTACTTCCCGGTCAGCACGCCCTGGCCGAGCGGAGACCAGACGATCTGCGAGATCCCCTCCTCCCTGCTCCGCGGGATCACCGCGCGCTCGGGCAGGCGCCAGAGCAGCGAGTACTGCGGCTGGCTCGACACGAACCGCTCCACGCCCGGCAACGCATGCGCGGCGTCGATCTGGCCGGCCGACCACTCGCTGAAGCCGAGGTAGCGGGCCTTCCCGGCCCGGACGACCTCGCTGAGCGCCTCCATCGTCTCCTCGAGCGGCGTCGCCTGGTCGTAGCGGTGGCACTGGTAGAGGTCGACGTAGTCGGTCTGCAGGCGCAGCAGCGAGGCATCGATCTGCTTCAGGATCTGCGCCCGCGACAGCCCACGGTCGCCGTCGCCCATCGGGAAGTAGAGCTTGGTGGCGAGCACGTACGAGTCGCGCGGCCGCGTGCTGAGCACCTCACCGAGGAACTCCTCCGCCGCGCCGCGGCCGTAGACGTTCGCGGTGTCGATGAAGTTGATCCCGAGCTCGAAGGCGCGATCGACGCAGGCGACCGCCCGGTCGCGCTCGACGCCGCCGCCGAACGTCAGCCAGGAGCCGAGGGCGATCTCGGAGACGTCGAGGTCGCTCGAGCCGAGGCGGCGGTACTCCATCGTCGGCGCACGAGCGACCGCCTCAGCGGTCGCTCGACCCCGCCCAGAGGTTGACGGCGCTCTCGGGCGCTGCGCGTCGATCGCGGCGAGCTCCTCGTCCGAGAACGCGAGGTTGTCGAGGGCACCGAGGTTCTGCTCGAGCTGGGCGACGCTGCTCGCGCCGAGGAGCGTCGAGGTGATCCGCGGGTCGCGCAGCGTCCAGGCGAGCGCCATCTGGGCGAGCGACTGGCCGCGCTCGGCGGCAATGGCGTTCAGCGCCTTCACCTTGGCGAGCGCCGCGTCGGTGAGCGTCTCGGGCGCGAGCGATTCGTTGCGGCTCGCGCGCGACCCCTCCGGGATCCCGTTGAGGTAGCGGTCGGTGAGCACGCCCTGGGCGAGCGGCGAGAACGTGATGCACCCCACCCCGAGCTCTCCGAGCGTCTCGACGAGATCCGGCTCGATCCAGCGGTTGAGGATCGAGTACGACGGCTGGTGGATCAGGAGCGGCGTGCCGAGGTCGCGGAGGATCGCATGCGCCTCCCTGGTCTTCTCGGCCGAGTACGACGAGATGCCGACGTAGAGCGCCTTGCCCTGCCGGACGGCGCTGTCGAGCGCACCCATCGTCTCCTCGAGCGGCGTCGAGGGATCGACGCGATGGGAGTAGAAGATGTCGACGTAGTCGAGACCGAGCCGGTCGAGGCTCTGATCGAGGCTCGCGAGGAGGTACTTCCGCGAGCCGCCGTCGCCGTAGGGCCCCGGCCACATGTCGTAGCCCGCCTTCGTCGAGATGACGAGCTCGTCGCGGTACGGCCGGAGGTCGTCCCGCATGATCCGGCCGAAGTTCTCCTCCGCAGAGCCGTACGGCGGGCCGTAGTTGTTCGCGAGGTCGAAGTGCGTGACGCCGAGATCGAAGGCGCGGCGCACGATCGCGCGACCCGTCTCGAGCGGCGTGACGCCTCCGAAGTTCTGCCAGAGCCCGAGCGAGATGGCGGGAAGGGCGAGCCCACTCCGGCCGCAGCGGTTGTAGCGCATCTGGTCGTAGCGGTCGTCGGCAGCGATGTATGGCATCGGCTGCACCCCTTCCTCTCGTCGCGGACGTTGCTTCGAACCTAACCGATCCGTACCGCGCTGCGTCCCGGCGCCGCTGCCGTAGGATCGGTCGGATGGACGAGCGACTCCTCGGCGGCAGCGGCACCTCCATCACGCGGATCATTCTCGGCTGCGGCAACTTCGGCGGGATCGGCTCCTCGCCGGCGTTCTTCGGCCAGGGAACGTCGAAGCCGGACGCGTTCCGGCTCCTCGACACGGCGTGGGACGGCGGGATCACGACCTACGACACCGCCGACGCGTACGGCGGCGGGCGCAGCGAGAGCTTCATCGGCGAGTGGCTCGCGACGAAGGGCGCGGACGTGCGCGACCGGATCGTGATCGCGACGAAGACCTTCAACCCGATGGACGAGGGCGCGGACCACGGGCTCGGCCGCGCGCGGATCCAGCGCCAGATCGACACGAGCCTGCGCCGCCTCGGCGTCGAGCGCGTGGCGCTCTACCTGGCGCACGACTTCGACCCCGACACGCCGCAGGAGGAGACGCTCGAGGCGTTCGCCGGGCTGGTCGAGGCGGGCAAGGTCGGCGCGATCGGTGCCTCCAACTTCACCGGCGAGCAGCTCGCGGAGGCACTCGAGCTCGCCGACGCTCGAAGGGCTGCCGCGCTACGAGTGGGTGCAGAACGGCTTCTCGCTGCTCGAGCAGGGCGACCGCGAGACCGTGTTCCCGGTCTGCCGCGAGCACGGCCTCGGCTACACGCCGTTCAGCCCGCTCGCCGGCGGCTGGCTCACCGGCAAGTACCGCCGCGGCGAGGCGCCTCCCGCCGGCTCGCGGATGACGCTGCGGCCGGAGCCGTACGTCGGCTACACGTCCGACCGCGTCTTCGACGCGCTCGAGACGCTCGAGCGCGCGGCGGCCGAGCGCGGCGTCTCGATGGCCGGGCTCGCCCTCGCCTGGGCGCTGGCCCAGCCCGAGCTGACGGCGATCGTGGTCGGCCCGGGCCGCGCCGACCACCTGGCGCCTGCGTTCGAGGCGATGGACATCACTCTCTCCCCTGCCGATCGCGATCATTTGACGGAGGTGTTCTCGTGAGCGTTCTCATCCTCTCCGAGCACGACGTGCGCGGGCTGCTCGACATGGAGTCCTGCATGGCGGCGATGGAAGGCATCCTCGCGCGCCTCGCGCGCGGCGAGCTGACGAACCCGTTGCGCTTTCTCGTCTCGCCCGACGGGCCGACCGCGATGGGCCTGATGCCCTCCCACGCCGCCGGCGACAACCCGGTCTACGCGCTCAAGGAGATCGTCGTCGCACCCGGCAACTCGGCGAGCGGCCTCGACCCGCACCAGGGCGCGGTGCTGCTGCACGACGGCACCACGGGGCAGCTGATCGCGATCCTCAACGCCTCGCCGATCACCGAGATCCGCACCGCCGCGGTGTCGGGAGCCGCGACGAGGCTGCTCGCGCGACCGGGCTCGCGCACCGTCGCGATCCTCGGCTCCGGCGTGCAGGGACGCTCGCACGTCGACGCCATGCAGACGGTGCTCGACGATCCGATCATCCGCATCTGGAGCCGAAACGGCGATCACGCCGAGGCGCTCGCGCTCGAGACGCACTCGCTCGTCGCGGGGTCGATCGAGGAGGCGCTCGACGGGGCCGACGTCGTCTGCACCGCCACCTCGTCGAGCGAGCCCCTCGTCGAGCTCGAGTGGCTCGCGCCGGGCACGCACATCAATGCCGCCGGGGCATTCCCCGACGGGAAGTCGAGGGAGCTCAGCACCGCCACCGTTGCCGCGTCGCGATTCTTCGTCGACCGGCGCGAGTCGACGCTCAACGAGGCGGGCGACTACCGGGTCGCCGCCGCCGAGAGCGGCTTCGGGCCGGAGCACATCGTCGGGGAGCTCGGCGAGCTGCTCAACGGCACCGTCGAGGGCCGGCGCTCGGACGACGAGCTGACGGTGTTCAAGTCGATGGGGATCGCCGTCGAGGACCTCGCGGCGGCGCAGCTCTGCGTCGCCCGGGCGCGCGAGCGCGGCGTCGGCGTCGAGGTCGAGTTCTGATCCCGCTCGCCGACATCGAGGCTGCCCGCGAGCGCATCGCCGACGTCGTCCTGCGCACGCCGCTGATCCGCCTGCAGGTGCCGGAGTCTCCGGCCGAGATCTGGCTCAAGCTCGAGTGCCTGCAGCCGATCGGCTCGTTCAAGATCCGCGGCGCCGCCAACGCGATCCGCTCGGCACCGGCCGGGCGCGGTCGACCGCGGCGTGCTGACGACGAGCGCCGGCAACATGGCGCAGGGCGTCGCCTGGATGGCCCGCGAGCTCGGCGTCCCCGCCACGGTCGTCGCTCCGGAGCACGCGCCGCAGACCAAGCTCGATGCGATCGCCCGCCTCGGCGGCACCGTGATCAAGGTGCCGTACGAGCGCTGGTGGCAGACGATGGAGGAGGGCTCGTACCCGGGCGTCGACGGGCTACTTCGTCCACCCGGTGCTCGACGACGCGGTGATGGCCGGCAACGGCACGATCGGCCTCGAGCTCGTCGAGGATCTCGAGGCGATCGACACCGTGCTCGTCCCCTGGGGCGGCGGCGGCCTCGTCGACGGGGATCGCGAGCGCGCTCGCCGCGCTGAGCCCGCGACACGCGCGTGCTCGCCTGCGAGCCCGAGACGGGCGCGCCGTTCGCCGCGTCCTACGCGGCCGGCTCGCCGGTCGAGGTCGACTACACGCCGTCGTTCGTCGACGGCGCCGGCAGCAAGATGCTGCTCGGCCCGATGTGGGAGCGCGCCCGGCCGTTGCTCGCCGGCGGCGATCGCGCTGACGCTCGACGAGACCGCCGCCGCGGTGCGACTCTGGCCGAGCGGGCCCGTGTGATCGCCGAGGGCGCGGGAGCGCTCGCCGTCGCGGCTGCGCTCTCGGGGCGCGCGGGCGAGGGCAGGATCGTCTGCATCGTCTCCGGCGGCAACATCGACGCCGCCCGGCTCGCCGCGATCCTCGAGGGGCACACGCCGGACTCGAACGGCCAGTAGTCTCCGCGGAACACGGCCGGGGAGTGCCATGCGGCGCCTCCCCGGCCGCCCGACGTCCTGCCGCCTGCCCGAGCACGCTGCGGGAGAATGCCTCGATGCGAACCGTCTCCCTCACAGCCCTGCGCCGGATCACGATCGAGGCGCAGGGATACGCGACACGCTCGCGGGCCGGCACGGCGGCCGAGGTCGAGGCGACGATCCGGCGTCTCTCGTGCGTGCAGCTCGACTCGATCTCGGCAGTCGAGCGCAGCCACCGGATCGCGCTCACCTCGCGCGTCGGCGCGTACAAGCCCGGGCATCGGTGCCGCGGCTGCTCGGGCGCGGGCGCGTGTTCGAGTACTGGGCGCACGAGGCGTGCCTGCTGCCCGTCGAGGAGTGGCCGCTCTTCGTCGCCCAGATGCAGTAGGGCGGTCGACGCTGGTACGGGGACGTCGGCGAGACGCATCCCCATCTCGCGGACGAGATCCTCGCCGAGATCCGTGCGCGCGGCCCGCTCGGCTCGCGCCACTTCGAGGGAACGAGCGAGGCCGGGATGTGGAACTGGAAGCCGGCGAAGGCGATGCTCGACCTCCTCTGGAACCACGGCGACCTCGTGATCGCGGGCCGGCAGGGATTCCAGCGCCTCTACGACCTGCCCGAGCGGGTGATTCCGAAGGAGATCCTCGACGCCCCCGTCCCGGACGACGAGGCGCGCCTGCGCGCGCTCGCGGAGAAGGCCGTCGCCGCCCGCGGAGCGCTGACCGAGTCCGGGCATCGTCGAGCACTGGCGGCTGCGCGGCGGCACCAAGCGGATCCGGCCCGTCGTCGACGCGCTCGTCGCCGACGGGGTACTCGAGCGCGTCGCGGTCGACGACGGCGGCGCGCCGGTGATCGTGCCGGCGGGCGCCGACGCTCGATCCTGCTGCGCCAACCGCGGCGGTGCTGCTGTCCCCGTTCGACAACCTGCTCTGGGACCGCCCGTTCGCCCGTCGCGTGCTCGGCTTCGACCACCTGATCGAGGTCTACAAGAAGGAGCACGAGCGCCGCTACGGCTACTACGTGCTGCCGTTCCTCTGGCGCGACCGCATCGTCGGCCGCGCCGACCTGAAGTCGGAGCGAGCGCGAGGGGGCACTCGTCGTGAAGGCGTTCCATCGCGAGGAGGGCGTCCGCGACTCGGCGGCGCTCGACGAGGCCTTCGACCGCGCGCTCGACCGGCTCCGGCGCGCGTGCGGCCTCGAGACCGTGCGCCGCTGACCTCTGACGACTACGATCCAGCCATGGACTTCGAGACGCGCGCGATCCACGTCGGCCAGGAGCCCGACCCCACGACGGGAGCGGTGATCACGCCGATCTACCAGACCTCCACGTACGCGCAGGAGGCGGTCGGGGTGAACAAGGGCTACGACTACGCGCGCGTCGCCAACCCGACCCGGACGGCGCTCGAGGAGTGCCTCGCCTCGCTCGAGTCGGCCGAGTTCGGGCTCGCCTTCTCGTCAGGTGTCGGAGCGTCGATGACGATCATGCACCTCGTCGACCCGGGCCAGCGCGTCGTCTGCGTGAACGACGTCTACGGCGGCACGTATCGGATGTTCTCCCAGGTCTACGAGCCGAAGGGCTACGTCTTCGACTACGTGACACCGGAGGAGATCTCGACCAACCTCGCCGCTCACATCGACGAGAGCACGCGGATGGTCTGGATCGAGACGCCGACGAACCCGCTGCTCAACATCGTCGACATCCGCGCCGCAGCAGATGCAGCGCACGCCGCCGGCGCGATCCTCGTGATCGACAACACGTTCGCGACGCCGTACCTGCAGCAGCCGCTCGAGCTCGGCGCCGACATCGTCGTCCACTCGACCACCAAGTACCTCGGCGGGCACTCGGACGTGGTCGGAGGGTTCGCCGGCACGAACGACCCCACGATCGCGGAGCGGCTCCGCTTCCTGCAGAAGTCGCTCGGGGCCGTGCCCGGCCCGTTCGACTCGTGGCTCGTGCTCCGCGGCCTGAAGACGCTCGCCATCCGCATGCGCCAGCACTGCGAGAACGCACGCGCCGTCGTCGCCTTCCTGCAGGATCACCCGGCCGTGACCGAGGTGCTCTACCCCGGCCTGCCCGACCATCCCGGCCACGAGATCGCAGCGCGGCAGATGCGCGACTTCGGCGGCATGGTGTCGTTCCTCGTCGAGTCGGAGCAGGAGGCGGTCGACCTCGTCGCGCGGACGAAGGTCTGGACGCTGGCCGAGAGCCTCGGCGGCGTCGAGAGCCTGATCGAGCACCCCTACCGGATGACGCACGCATCGACGGCGAGCGGCCCGTTCGCCTCCCCGCGCAACCTCGTGCGGCTGTCGGCGGGGATCGAGTCGGCCGACGATCTCGTCGAGGATCTCGCGCAGGCTCTCGCGCCGGTTCGCGCTCGCACCGCGTAGCACCGTGTCGCTCCCGGAGCCCATCGACCTCCTGCACCGCGGCCTCACGCACAACGTGGGCTGCTACCTCGTCGAGACCGACGACGGCATCGCGCTGTTCGACTGCGGGCCGACGCCGTGCATCCCCGCTCTCGAGGCGGGCCTCGCCGGTCGTGGCCTCGAGCTCGGAGACGTGTCGCACCTGCTGCTCTCCCACATCCACTTCGACCACGCCGGTGCGACCGGCGCCCTCGTGCGCGCGAACCCCTCGCTGCAGGTGCACGTCTCCGCCGTCGGCGCACCGCATCTCGTCGAGCCGAGCCGGCTCGAGGCGAGCGCGCGGCGGCTCTACGGCGACACGTTCGACGCGCTCTGGGGCGAGCTCGTTCCTGTCCCGGCGGAGAACATCCGCGTCGTCGGAGACGACGTGCTCGGGCCTGCAGTGCTTCCCGAGCACCGGGCACGCGAGCCACCACGTCTCGATGCTGCACGAGGACGGCACGCTCTATGCGGGCGACTCGATGGGCGTCCGCATCGCACCGGCGATCTTCGTGCTCGCCCCGACGCCGCCGCCCGACATCGATCTCGAGGCCTGGGAGGCGACGATCGTCGAGACCGAGCGCCGCGAGCCCGCCCGGCTCGCGCTGACCCACTTCGGCGTGTTCGAGGACGTCCCCGGGCATCTCGCACGGCTTCGGTCGACGCTGCACCGCTGGGCCGACCGCGTCGCCCACGGGATGGACGAGGCGACGTTCGTCGCGGCCGCCCGGGCCGACTGCTTCGCCTCCGACCCGGACGAGGTCGAGGACGTACGACCAGGCGGCCCCGTACTCCCAGTGCTACCTCGGGCTCGAGCGCTACTGGCGCAAGCGGGGTGAATCGGCTGCGTAGCGCGCTTCGCGCCGCTCCGGCACCGGAACTTCCGGCTTCTCTTCTTCGGCCGCGTCGTCTCATTCGCAGGCTCGGCGATGGCTCCCGTGGCACTCGCGTTCGCGGTGCTCGACCTCGGCGGCTCGCCAACCGACCTCGGCCTCGTCCTGGCGCTCGCGATCCTGCCGCAGGTCTTCTTCCTCCTCGTCGGCGGCGTCATCGCCGACCGGCTGCCGCGCCACCTCGTGATGGTCGCGTCGAACCTCGTCGCCGGCCTCGCGCAGGCGGTCGCGGCCTACCTCCTCATCTCGGGGAACGCCGAGATCTGGCAGCTCGCGGTGATCGCGCTCGTCCGCGCCGTCGCCGCCTCGTTCTTCTACCCGGCCTCAGCAGGGGATCGTGCCGCAGACCGTGCCGACCGACGATCTGCAGTCCGCCAACGCGCTCCTCCGGCTGGCGCTGAACGCGACCAACATCGGCGGCGCCGCGCTCGGCGGCCTGCTCGTCGCCGCTCGCAGGCCCAGGCTGGGCGATCGCGCTTCGACGCGCTCACGCTACCTCGTCGCGGCTGCGATCCTGCTGCCGATGAAGGTGCGGGCGCCCGAGCGCACCGGCGACGAGCTTCGTCCACGAGCTCCGCGAGGGCTGGCGCGAGTTCAGCTCCCGCACCTGGATCTGGATCGTCGTGCTCGGCTTCGCGTTCGCGAACGCGGCGGAGGCGGGCGCCATCAACGTCCTCGGCCCGGTGATCGCCAAGGAGTCGCTCGGCGGCGCCATCCGTCTGGGGGTTCGTGCTCGCGGCCACCGGGGTGGGTCTCGTGATCGGCGGTCTGATCGCCCTCCGGATCCGTCCCGAGCGACCGCTCTTCGTCGGCGTCGTCGCGATCACGCTCCTGTTCCCGCCGCTCGTGCTGCTCGCGATCGAGGCGCCCTGGCCCGTGATCGCCGCGTCCACGCTGCTCGCCGGCATCGGGATCGAGCTCTTCTCGGTCTTCTGGGACACGTCGCTGCAGGCTCACGTCCCGAACGAGGTGCTCTCCCGCGTCTCGGCGTGGGACGCGATCGGGTCGCTCGTGCTGATCCCCGCCGGCCTACGCGATCGTCGGCCCACTCTCGGACGCGATCGGGATCGACGAGACGCTCTGGCTCTGCGCCGGCATCGTCCTCGTCGCGATCACCGCCCAGCTGCTCTCACGGCAGGTGCGGGAGCTGCCGCGGCTCCCGCCGGAGCCGGAGCCGGTCTAGCGCGATTAGGCTTCGGGCCGCGATGGATCGCGAGGCCCGAGTGTCACTGGACGCCTATCGCTGCCTCTACGCAGGGAGCGCTGTGACCGAGATCGGCGGCGTCACCGTGCTCCGGGCCGAGGCCGCGCCGCAGAGCCCGATGCTGAACCAGATCGTCGGCCTCGGCGTCGACGAGCCGGCATCGGAGGCCGTCCTCGACGCGGCGCTCGCGGCGATCGGCGACGATGTCACCTGCTACGTCGCGGTTGCTCCCGAGGCGCAACCCGCCGAGCTCGCCGGCTGGCTTCGCGAGCGCGGGCTCGAGCCCGGTTGGGGCTGGATGTCGTTCCGGCGCAACCTCGAGCCGGTGCACCGCCGACCGACGTCGCTCGACCTCGTTCGCGTCGGACCTGCCGAGGCGCAGGACTTCGGCCGGATCGTCGCCACGGGCTACGGCCTTCCCGATGCCGTTGTGCCGTGGACGGCACAGGCGTCGGAACCTCGGCTGGGAGTGCTGGCTCGCCGTCGACGGCGACGAGCCTGCCGCGGCGGCCGGCGCTGTTCGTCTCCGAGGGCGTCGGGTACATCGGCTTCGCGGCCACCCTCCCCGAGCACCGCGGCAAGGGTGCCCAGAATGCGCTGCTCGCGGAGCGAATCGATCACGCGCGCGAGATGGGCTGTGACGTCGTCGTCACGGAAACGGGCGAGCGCCGCGACGACCTTCCCTCCAACTCGTACCGCAACATCCTCCGGGCCGGCTTCACGGAGGTTGCCGTGCGCGCCAACTGGCTCCGGCCCGCACGGGTCTCGGCCTAGGCGAACCCGGTCACGAGCCAGCGTCGCCGGAGGAAGCGGGCGCCCATCAGCACCAGGCGGGTGACGATGAGGAGGAAGAGGGCGGCCCAGACGCCGCGGACGCCCCCGTCGGCCCAGACGACGACGGCGAGGCAGGCGGCGCACACCGCGAAGGCGACCGCCATCGACAGCGCGAGATAGCGGCCGTCGCTGGCGCCGATCAGGATGCCGTCGATCGCGAAGACGACGCCGTTGAGCGGCTGCATCAGCGCGAACAGCGGCCACAGCAGCGCGCACTGGTCGAGCACCTCGGCATCCGACGTGAAGGCTCTGGGGATCACGCCGGAGAGAGCGAGCAGGACGACGCTGAAGGCGGCACCGACGATGACCGAGAGCCAGATCATCCGCACGCTGGCGTCGTAGGCGGCGTCCGGGCGGGACGCGCCGAGCTCCTGCCCGACGATGATCTGCCCGGCGATCGCGATCGCATCGAGCACGAGGGCGATGAAGATCCAGAGCTGGAACGCGATCTGGTGCGCGGCGAGCGGCGCGTCGCCCATCCGCGTCACGACCACGCCGGCGAGGACGAACGAGGCGATCAGCGAGACGGTGCGGATGAAGATGAACTTGCCGAGCGAGAGCAGCCGCCGCGCGAGCGCGGGCCGGAGGCCGGCGTTGGCGAGGCCGACCCGGCGCAGGATCGCGACGACCATCGCGATCCCCATGCCCGTCTGCGCGACCACCGTGCCCCACGCCGAGCCCTTGATCCCGAGATCGAGGCCGTAGACGAGCGCGACCTCGAGGATCAGGTTGACGACGTTGCCGGCGATCACGATCACGAGCGGCGTGCGGAGATCGGAGACGCCGCGGAGGAAGCCCTGGCCGCCGATCGCGAGGAATGCGGAGGGGATGCCGAGCGCCGCGATCTGCAGGTAGGTGACCGCGTAGTCCGCCGTCGCTCCCTCGGCTCCGAAGAGGTCGACGACCGGGCGTGCGAGCAGCGCGATCGCGAGGGCGAGGCCGCATCCGAAGGCGAGCGAGAGCCAGAGGCACTGTGCCCCGAGCCTCGCCGCCGTCAGGTCCTCTCCTGCTCCGGTCGCCCGCGCGACCTGCGCCGTCGTCCCGTACTGGAGGAAGTTGAACATCCCGAGCACGGAGAGCACCGTCGCGGCGAGGCCGAGCGCGGCGAGCTGCGAGCGGCCGAGGTGACCGACGACGGCGGTGTCGACGAGGACGTAGAGCGGCTCGGCTGCGAGCGCCCCGAGGGCCGGGATCGCAAAGCGGAGGATCTGGCGGTCGTACGGTGAGCGCAGGCGCAAGAGGAGCGGTGCTACGAGGTGGTCTTGCGGACGACGTGCGAGCCGGACGACTGGGCGATCGCCTTGATCACGATCTCGTCGAGGTTCACGTGCAGCGGCCGGGTGAGCGCGAACATCACGCAGTCGGCCACCTCGTCGGGCGTGACCGGCGTCAGGCCCTCGTAGACGGCGTCGGCCTTCTCCTGGTCGCCCTTGAAGCGGACGAGGGAGAACTCGGTCTCGACGAGGCCTGCATCGACCGTCGTGATCCGGATCGGGCGTCCGAGCAGATCCTCGCGGAGCGCATACGAGAAGCCGCGCACGGCGAACTTCGCGGCGATGTACGACGCGCCGCCGGGGTACGCCTGGCGGCCGGCGATCGACCCCATGAAGAGGATGTGCCCCTCGTCGCGGATGTGCGGCAGCACGAGCCGCGTCATCCGCAGGACGCCGTCGACGTTCGTGTGCACGACGCGCGCCTCGTCGTCGGCGGTCGACTCGGTGAACGGCGCCCGCCCGAGCGCGAGCCCGGCGTTGTTGAAGAGGATGTCGACCGCCGCCGAGCTCGGCAACCGCCGCCTCGACGAACGCGGTCGAGCTGGCCTCGTCGGTGACGTCGACCTCGAGCGCGATGTCGGCCTCGACCCGCTCGACCCGTCGCGCGCCGCCGGCGACGCGAACCCCGGCCTCGCGCAGCTTCCGCACCGTCGCAGCGCCGATGCCGGAGGAGGCGCCGGTGACGATCGCGGTCTTGCCGTTCAGGTCCATGTCCATGGCCAGCCTAAGCGTAGAGGCTTCGAGCCTCTACCCGGGGTCAGCTCGGCGCGGCACACCCGGGGAGAGGCTGAAGCCTCTCCCCCGATCGCCGCGCGGTTACGCGAACTCGATGCTGTCGATCGTGACCGGGGTCGTCGGCCTGTCGCGGCCGTCGCGGTCGACGAGCGAGATGCGGTCGACGACGTCCTGGCCGCTCGTGACCTGGCCGAAGACGGTGTGCTTGCCGTCGAGCCACGGAGTCGCCGGAGCGGTGACGATGAAGAACTGCGAGCCGTTCGTGTTCGGCCCCGAGTTCGCCATCGCGAGCGCGCCCTTGACGACCTTGTGGTCGTTGAACTCGTCCTCGAACTGGTAGCCGGGACCGCCGGTGCCGATTCCCTCCGGACAGCCGCCCTGGATCATGAAGTCGGGGATCACGCGATGGAAGATGAGCCCGTCGTAGAACCCCTCGCCCGCGAGCTTCGTGAAGTTCGCGACCGTCTTCGGGGCCTCGTCGGGAAAGAGCTCGATCTCGATCGGGCCCTCACTGGTGTGGAGCGTTGCCTGTGTCATGGCATCGACGCTAGCAGCCTGAAGCGACCGCCCGGCCGGTTCACGCTCGTCGCCTAGAGCGTCGCCAGCACCGCTCGGTTGCCCGATGGATCGGCCACGACCGTACGCCCGTCCTCGTCCTCGCCGGCCTCGATGCCCGCTGCCGCCACGGCCGCCAACGTCGCCTCGAGGGCCGCCTCGTCGGGCAGCACGATCGTGTACGAGCGAAGGCCGCGCGCCCCGGACGGAGGCGGCGGCGCGCCCTCGCCGGCCCAGGTGTTGAGCCCGATGTGGTGGTGGTAGCCGCCGGCCGAGACGAACAGCGCGCCGGGATACCCGCGCACCATCGGCGTCGAACCCGATCCCGTCGGTGTAGAAGCTGTCCGCCTCCGGGATCGACGCGACCTGAAGATGCACGTGACCGAGCGTCGTGCCCGCGGCCATCCCCTCGCCCGTATCGCCCGCGGGCGCGCTCGCGAGCACGCCTTCGACGTCGAGCGGCAGCGTCGCCATCTGCAGCTGGCCCGTCGGCGCGCGCCCAGTCCTCGCGCGGCCGGTCGCGGTAGATCTCGATGCCGTTGCCCTCGGGATCGTCGAGGTAGAGCGCCTCCGACACGAGATGGTCGGACGCGCCGGTGAACCGCTGTCCTGTCGCCGTCACCCGGTTCAACGCGCGGGCGAGCTCGGCCCGGTCGGGGACGAGGAGCGCGAGATGGAAGAGGCCCGTCGTCCCACGGGGGCGCGACGGCGCGTCCGGGGCGCTCGATGAGCGTCACGAGCGGACGGTCGTCGTCGGGCGCCCCCAGCTCCGCGATGCCGTTGGCGCGGCGGAGCTCGCGCAGGCCGATCGCGTCGCGGTAGAAGCCGGCCTGCGCGTCGAGATCGCCGACGACCAGCTCGACGTTGGCGAGAGACGTTGCGGGATCGATGGTCGTCATAGCGCCTCCACGGCGTCACCGATGCGGACGACGCCCGGTACCTCGACGCCGCCCCAGACGCCGAACGGGAGCGGCTCGTCGGTCTCGATCTCCGAGCGGTACTTCCTGATCACGCGCAACGTGCTCAGATCCGGCACGCCGGTGTCGGGATTCTGCGACGTCACGGCGCACCGGCCGACGAGCCCGTTGACCCGCACGACCGCGTCGCCGATCGCGACGCGACGTCCGGCCCAGCCGTCCTCTCCGTGCGGCGCGATTCCGTCGACCTCGAACAGCATCCGGAAGCGGCGGCCGTCGACGCTCTCCTCGCCTGCCTCGTCCGCGATCGCGTCGAGCGAGCCGCGCGACAACGCGGAGATGGTGCCGTCGACTCCGCGATCGGAGCCGTCGCCTGGCTCGTCGACGCGCACGAGCCGCAGCGGCCGGCCGGCGAGCTGTGAGAGCGCCTCCGCGAAGCCGCCGTTGACGAGCCGGCCGGCCACGGGCCGGCCGTAGAAGTTGGTCTCGACTGCGTCGCCGAGCGTCACCGCGCCGTCCTGGACGGAGCCGTCGGGAAAGCGAAGTGAGAGCGACTCGCCGTCGCGGTCGGTGGTGGCCGCGACCTGAACGAGCGTGCCCGCGAACTTCCCGTTGATCAGCCGGCCGTCGTCGTCGATCAGGTGAAAGCGGCGGTTCTCGCGCACACCCGTCCGCTCCAGCTCGACCTCGTCGACCTGGACGAGGCCGAGGCCCTTGACCGGCGCGTAGCTGATCGACGTCACGATCACGCCGCCGCCCGGTCGATGTGAGCTACGGTCAGCGCCCATGCGACGTACCGTATCCGCCAGGCTCGATCTCGCGATCAGCGATCCCGCCGAGATCGCGCTGCAGATCGCGGTCGCCGCGGGCGAGCGCGTCGACGAGCTGCTCGAGATCCAGCTCGACGGCGCCCCGGTCACCTGGCAGGAGGTCGAGGGGGCACACGGCGGCCGCGCCCATGTCGTCCACGTCGGACGCGGGCAGCTGGCCGTCAGGTACACGGCGACGGTGATCGGACGCGCGGCGCCGCCCACGTGCGGCGACGACGAGCGTCTCGTCTACCTGCGCCCGAGCCGCTACGCGGAGTCCGACCGGCTGGCCGAGTTCGGGCGACAGGCAGTTCGGCGGCCTCACCGACCCGACCGAGATTCTCGGGGCCGTCTCGTCGTGGGTCGGCTGGGAGCTCGGGTACGAGTCGGGCAGGAGCCTGCCGACGCACGGTGCGGTCGACACGTTGCTCGGCGGCCGCGGTGTGTGCCGCGACTTCGCCCATCTCGTCGTCGCGCTGCTCCGCGCCCGCGACGTCCCTGCCCGGGTCGCCGCCGTCTACGCCCCGGGCCTGCACCCGATGGACTTCCACGCGGTCGCGGAGGCGCTCATCGACGGCACCTGGCGCGTCGTCGACGCAACGCTGCTCGCGCCGCGCTCGTCGCTCGTCCGCATCGCGACGGGCCGCGATGCCGCAGACACGGCGTTTCTCACCGTGATCGGCGGCACCGTCGATCTCACCGGGCTCGAGGTGAGCGCGGTCGTCGAGGGGAACCTCCCCACCGACGACCCACGCGAGCTCGTCTCGCTCGGGTAGCTGCGCTACCCCATCTCGATCTCGGGCGGCAGGCCGAGCCGGCCCATCGTCCTGAGATGGAGAAAGTGCGAGCGCAGGGCGCCACCGAGGGAGGCGTGGACCGAGTAGCGCACGTCGTGCTTGGCGCAGTTGCGGCGCACGATCTCGGCGATCTTCGGGTAGTGCGTGTGCGGCACCTTCGGGAACAGGTGGTGCTCGATCTGGTAGTTGAGGCCGCCGAGCATCCAGGTCAGGACCGGGTTGCGCGGGCAGAAGTCGACGGTCGTCTCGACCTCGTGCACGGCCCAGATCCGTCGCTCCTTGCGGAGCTCGTCCGGCGACACGAACGACGCCTCCTCGACGCAGTGGGCGAGCTGGAAGGTGGTCGCCATGATCAGGCCCGTCAGCATCGCGAAGCCGATGTACGTGGCGAGGACGCCCCACCAGGGATAGACGAGCATCGGGATCACGAGCGCCCAGCGCGATGAACAACGCCTTCCCCGCGACGACCCCGGTGAGGTTCCAGCCTCGCGGCACCCGAGGGCGCTCTCGCCGACGCGGCCGCGCTTGAATGCCGCCAGGTCGCCGACGGTCTGCCAGCGGAGGCCCATCAGCGTGTACATCGGCCAGATGTAGTACTGCTGGAAGCGGTACCAGGGCCGCGCGGGCTGGGTCGGCGTGAAGCGAAGCGAGCGGAACCTGGGTGGCGTCGTCGTCGTAGCCGTCGACGTTCGTGTAGGTGTGATGGGCGACGTTGTGCTTCACGCGCCAGGCGTAGCTCGAGAACCCGAGCAGCAGGTCGGACGACCACCCGACGAGGTGGTTCCAGCGCCGCTGCTTGAAGTAGGAGCCATGGTTCGCGTCGTGCATGACGCAGAAGGCGGTCAGCGTTGCGCCGACGACGAGCCCGAGCAGGCAGAGGACGATTCCGATCGCACCCGGGTGGGCGAAGATCAGCACCGACCAGGAGACGACGGTCAGGGCAAGGGCGATCGGCGCCTTGGCGTAGAGCATCACGGCGCCCTTGATGCGGGTGCTGCCACGGGCGAGGTACTGCTCGACTTCACGGCGCGTGTCCTGGATGAACGCTCCGCCGTTGTCGAACGCGAGCTTCGGTGCGGATGCCGCCATGATCGGCCTCCCTCTATGACGGAATAGGGAGGGCGCAGAGTGGCGCCGGCCGAATAGTCGTCTTCGTGTGCGGACAGCGTATCCGCAAACCCGGCCGGACAGGGATTGCGTTTCCGTGAACGGGGCGCGCGCGACGACCGGGCGCGACAACGAAAGAGAGGAGCCGCCGCCGACTCCTCTCCTACGCAGGCTTCCTCGAGAGGAAGCTCATATCTCTCGACTCCGCGTCCGCCGCACCGTCGCGTTCCATCGAGGTAGGCGCATACTGCACGAACGGCGGGTGGTCTGCACTCACCCGTCCGTGGTTGACTGCTCCCCCGCACGGGGTTGACCGGCCCGGTTCACTCGCTTCACCCGCGCTCCGACGGCCGGATATGCATGGCCCGGCGCCGATCAGGGCATACCCGCAGCATGGATTGCCGTGTCGACGGAGGGTGGTGTGCGTGCTGACGATCCTCGACGGCTCGACGTTCGTGATCAGCGACGACATCGGCGATGTCGGCGTTGGCGCCGAGGGCGTGTTCGCCGACGACACGCGCATGCTGTCGCGCTGCCGGCTGCTGCTCGACGGCGAGAGCCCGCTGCTCCTGACCTCGCGCGCGGTCGACTACTTCAGCGCGACGCACTACCTCCGCAACGCGCCGTCGCCGCGGATTCCCGCCGACACGCTCTCGGTCGGCCGCGAGCGGTTCGTCGGCTCGAGCGTGACCGAGCACCTCACCCTCAGCAACGAGAGCATGTCGGAGCTGTCGTTCGACGTCGATCTCGAGCTCGCCGCCGACTTCGCCGACATCATCTCGGTCAAGGCGCACGACTTCGCCTTTGGCGATCCCGAGTCCGCGCCACCGCTACCCGCCGACCGGGTCTGCGCGTTGATCGAGGGCTCGACGTTCGCGCTCGAGGACGACGAGGGCTACCGCACGACGATCCGCTTCTCCCGGCCGCCCGAGCTCACTCCGGCCGGCGCCCGCTTCGCCGTCACGCTGCCCGCCCATGCGCGGTGGGAGCTGACCTTCGACGTCACCTTTGGCCCGGGGCTTGCGACAGAGCCGCTGTCACGTGACCGAACCTTCGGCACCGAGCTGCAGCACGTGCGCGAGAGCCTCGGGGTTTGGAAGCTTCGCGTCCCACGGCTCGAGACGCCGGCGCTCGACCTGCAACGCACCTACGAGCGCTCGATCGCCGACCTCGCCTCGCTGCGCTTGAAGGGAAATCGAGGGGATCGGAGAGCTCCCCGCCGCCGGCATGCCCTGGTTCATGACCGTCTTCGGGCGCGACACGCTGATCACCTCGCTGCAGACGCTCGTCTTCGGGCCCGAGCTGGCGATCGGTGCACTGCGCTCCCTCGCCGCGCTCCAGGCTGTCGAGGACGACCCGTCCATCGATGCCGAGCCCGGGAAGATCCTGCACGAGCTGCGTCGCGGGAAGGCGGCCACGAGCTGGTTCCCGATCTACTACGGCTCGATCGACTCCACCCCGCTCTTCCTCGTGCTGCTCTCCGAGGTCTGGCGGTGGACCGGCGACGCCGCGATCGTGAAGGAGCTCGAGCCGGCAGCGCGGGCCGCGCTCGCGTGGATCGACGACTACGGCGACCGCGACGGTGACGGGTTCGTCGAGTACGAGCGCCGCGCACCGCACGGGCTCGCGAATCAGTCCTGGAAGGACTCCGGCGACTCACAGCGCTTCCGCGACGGGAGGCTCGCCTCGACGCCGATCGCACCGGCCGAGGTGCAGGGGTACGTCTACGACGCACGCGTCCGGGCGGCTGAGCTCGCCGACCACGTCTGGGACGATCCCGACCTCGCAATCCGCCTGCGGGAGAGCGCCGCCACCCTGCGGGACCGCTTCGACGAGGCCTTCTGGGTCGAGGACCGAGAGACGTATGCGCTCGCGCTCGACGGCGACAAGCAACGCGTCGACTCGCTCTGCTCCAACCTCGGCCACCTGCTCTGGTCGGGCATCGTGCCCGCGAATCGGATCGGCAGCGTCGCCGCCGCGCTCGCAGGCCCGGAGCTCTGGACCGGTTGGGGCGTGCGCACGATGGGCGCGGCGGAGGCGGCCTACAACCCGCTCAGCTACCACAACGGCACCGTGTGGCCGCACGACACGGCGCTCGCCGCGTGGGGTCTCGATCGCGCCGGCTACACCGATCTCGCGCAGCTCTTCAGCCTCAGCCTGATCGAGGCGGCGTCTTCGCTCGACTACTCGCTGCCAGAGGTGTTCGCAGGCTACGAGCGCGTTAAGACAGCGTTTCCCGTCGCCTATCCGACCGCGGCCAGGCCTCAGGCGTGGGCCGCAGGAGCGCCCGTGCTCTGCCTCACGCTGCTGCTCGGCCTGCGCCCGGACCCCGCCGCCGGCACCCTCGTGACCTCCACGACTCGGGCGCCCAACTGGCTCGAGGGGACGCGGCTCGAGGGGATCCGAGCCGTCGGCCGCGTCTGGTCGGTGGAGGTTAGGAACGGGACCATCGTGGTAAACGAGACGTAATGCACGTCGCGCTCTTCAGCCCCGTCTGGTTCCCCGTCCCTCCCGATCGCTACGGCGGAATCGAGGCCATCGTGCAGCTGCTCGCCGACGGTCTCGTCGCGGCCGGCGCCGATGTCACCCTCTTTGCCTCGGGCGATTCGAAGACCGATGCCCGCCTCGTCTCGGCCTTCGACGTGGCGCCGAGCGAGCACATCGGCGAGAGCTACTGGGAGCTTCAGCACCTCCTCCCCTTTCTCGAGCAGCGCGACGAGTTCGACATCGTGCACGACCACTCGGGCCTGCTCGGCCTGACGGTGCTCGGCCTCACATCGTGCCCGACGATCCACACCGTCCACGGCCCGCTGACCGGAGATCCCGGCGACGTCTACCGCAAGGTCTGCGAGATCGTGCCCCACGCCGGGCTCGTCTCGCTGACCATGAACCAACGTCGCCCGCTGCCCGACCTGCCGTGGGTGGCAAACGTCCACAACGCGATCGACGTCTCGCGCTACCAGGTCGACCGGAACCCCGGCGACTCGCTCCTCTTCCTCGGCCGCATGAGCCCCGACAAGGGCGCACACCGCGCGATCCGCATCGCGAAGCGGCTCGGCCGGCCGCTCGAGATCGCCGCCAAGTGCCGCGAGCCGGGCGAGATCGCCTACTTCGACGAGTTCGTCGCACCCCACCTCGACGACGACATCCGCTACGTCGGCGAGGTCGACCACGACGAGAAGTGCGAGCTCCTCGCCCGGGCGCATGCGCTGGTCGTGCCGATCGAGTGGGAGGAGCCGTTCGGCCTCGTCATGATCGAGGCTCTGGCCAGCGGCACGCCCGTCGTCGCGATGCGCCGCGGCTCGGTGCCCGAGATCCTGAGCCACGGCGAGACGGCGATGATCGCCGACGATCTCGCGGGCATGGTCGCCATGGTCGACCAGGTGGCCGACCTCGACCCGGCGCGGCTCAGGCAGGAGGCAGAGACACGGTTCTCCGTCGCGCGGATGGTCGAGGGCTATCTCGACGCGTACGAGATGATGATTCTCGGCGAGCCCGAGTCCGTTCTCTCCGCCGTCGCCTGACGAAGCGTTCGCCGTCAGGCGTGAAGCTCGATTCCCTCCAGGGTGAAGGTCGGGGGATGGAGCGGGTGTGTCGCCTTGCAGGTGAGGAGGCCGGCCTCGTCGCCGACGGTGGGTCGTACGGTCACGGTCATCCGCGTGTCGCCGTGGACGAGGCCAACGCTGACGTCACCCGAGTCAGCCGTGTGCCGGCCGATCGGCTCGAGATCGTCGATGAGCGCGCGCGCGTGCGCGACCCTCGCGAAGTGCTGGGCGGCCTGGACCGGCGGGCGGAAGACCGATCGGCCACGCAGGAGATCGACCGCCACCTCGCCGCGTTCCTGGGCGGTGACGACGTCGAGCGCGCGCGCCGGTTCGACGCGGCCGTAGTAGAGGCCGTGCGGGAGCACGAGAACGTTGGGTGCGAACCGATCACCACCGATGTGCGAGCACTCCCAGACCTGACCGGGCCGGAGCGCGGCGAGCCTCGCCGCGACCGCTCGGCCACGGAGCGCACAACACGCATCGTGGCGTCCGTGGGTGCAGACGAGGTAGAGCGCGGACGCGGCTGCCGCAGGCGCCGCGTCGGAAGCGAGCGGAATGTCGAGCAGCTCGGGATCTGAGGCGTAGGAGCCCCAGGTCGTGCTCTCGGCCCCGGGCGTCGAGCTCACGACGGCCCAGGCGCGCCGAGGCTCGACGGCGGCACGACCCGGCCGCTTGATCAGGAGGACGCGGTACGAGAGCTCGGCTGCACGAGCCGCCACGAGGTTGGCGATCTCGGGGTCGAGCCGCGACTCGCTCAGCGCGTTCTGGCCCCAGGCTCCGGGCGCCTCGATGAGGAGAAAGCCCATCGCGTGGGCCGCGGTGCCGGGAAGTGGATCGCCACGCTCGTCGGCGGAGTACGAGCATCGCAGCCTCGCGGCAGCGACCGGTGCTGCCATCAGATCAGGTTCCGGATTCGAGATCCGGCTCGGCGGCAACCACGATGCCCGCGCGCATCAGCCGCTCGACGAGCTCGAGTTGCTCCTCGTCGTCGAGCCCCGGGAGGCCGCCGACGTGGATCGGATCGCCCGAGAGCAGCGCCGCCAGCGCGTCGCCGGCCTCGGCGGCGAACGTCAAGGTCCCACCCGGGTGCTCGAGCACGACGCGCTCGCCATCGTCCCGGATCGTGACTGCCTGCTGCGACCTGAGCGAGACCTGGGTGTCGGAGCTCAGCCCTTCCAGCGCCTGCGCCTGCGCGAGCGGCCCGGCCGGAGCGGGGCGCGTGCTGCCACGCGAGCGCCGCGCCATCACGGGCGCAACGTCGGATGCGGGAACCGCCTGGATCTGCTCCGCGAGTGCCGCCACCGTGGCGGCGAGATCGGATCCCAGCTGGGCGGGATCGCCGACATCGATGCCGAGCGGAAGCGACCGCCGGAGCCGCGGATCCTCCTCGGCCAGCTCGAGCAGCGACCGCACGAGGTCGTGGCGGGTGTGGCTGTGGATCCCGATCGTGAGGTGAATCGAGACGCCGCCCAGCGCCTCCGCCGAGTGGATGAAGCCCCGCGGCAGGTAGAGAACGTCGCCCTCCTCGAGCACGTGGTCGGCGCTCGGGTCCTCGGCCGCGCACGACTCGACCGCGCTGCGATACCGCGTCCAGGGCTGGTTCGGAAGCGGATCCGGATGCACCGGATCGTGGATCACCCATCGCTTCGACCCCGTGATCTGGAGCACGAAGACGTCGTGGACGTCGTAGTGGGCGGAGAAGCCCTGCGACTGCTTGGGCGTGATGTAGGCGTTGATCTGGACCGGATGGGCCAGATCCGCGCTCAGCGCTCCCGCAAAGTCGATGAGTGGCGGCCAGAAGCGGTGGAGCGCCTGCAGCACGATCGTGTGCCCGGATGCGAACAGCTCCATGATCCGGTTGTCGATGACCTGATCGCCCACGCTCGCCCCGACGCCGCCGGGGCCGGTGAAGCGGGACGCATCGATGATTGCCCCGTCCTTGGCGACGCGAATGAACGGCGTCCGGAGTCCCCGGGTCGACAGGATCTCGTCCGCCGCCGCGAGGGAGAAGAGGTCGTCGAACCCACAGCGGAGCTCACTCCGCCTCGCCAGGAGTGGCGCGGTCGCCCAGAACTCGTCCGCAAAACGGGACGACGGTATCGCGATCAGTCGCCCCAGAGCCGGGCGGCCCCGCAGGTCCGCCCGGCGTCCCTCGAGGTCGATAACGGTCAGCTGCTCGCTCCGCCGTCTGCGCCGCCGTCGGCGCCTCCGTCCGAGCCCGCGCCGCCGTCAGCGCCGCCATCGGCACCGCCGTCGTGACCCGAGCCTGCGCCACCGTCGGCCGGGCCGTGCGTGCCGCCCGCGCCACCGTCTGCGCCGCCGTCAGCTCCGCCATCGGCACCGCCGTCATGACCGGAGCCTGCCCCGCCGTCAGCAGGGCCGTGCTCGTTGCGTACCTCGTCGCCCATTTCAGTCCTCCAGGGTCGTAGGTTGACCGGCATTTTCTCCGGCAGTCCTGCCTACCCGACGCGTGAGCCGGTCAAACGCGGGCGCCAGGACGCTGAGGTGAATGTATCGCGCCCGATGTGGGTAAGCGCAACCCAACGAAGTCGTGAGAAGGAGACGTGATGCCGAATATGGACGCAATAGCCAACATCGTTGTCCTCGTCGCCGCCGGGATCGGAGCGGTCGTCGCCCTCGTGTGCGCCATCCAGCTTGTGCGACACCACGGTGGCCGCGACGCCGCGGGCAGGTTGACCTCGAGCGAGCGTGGGTAGGAACAGACCATGTCGAAGGAGCTGAACGATTCCGTCGAGCCCGCCGCGGTGCCCCACGGCGTCGCGACCGGGCGATCCCCGAAGACGCCTGCGATCGCGCTCGGTGCAATGGTCGTGATCATCGCTGTCCTGTTCGTGATCGCCCTCGGCCTCGCCGCGCTCGCGTATTTCCTCGCGAGCTAGTCCCCGACGCCGGTCGGGCGGTCACCGCGTACGCGGGAGGCTGCGGGCTTGCACAGGACGGCGACCGGCTGAAGCCGGCCACCGCGCCGCAGCCGCCAGGAAGCCAGGTGGCCGGCTTTACCGGTCGCCACGATCCGCCGGCCGCCCCCATCGACTAGCGGCCTAGGTCACCACCCTTTCAAGGTGGCTACACGGGTTCGAATCCCGTTGGGGGCATTGAGCGTCTCGGGATACTCCGGCACCCCGTTGCCCCAGAAGCTCGGAATCAGGGAGGGCGACGTCGTCTGTGTCGTCGACGATCCGGGCAACGCGCGCGAGCTGATCGCACCGCTGCCGCCGGGCGCGACGTTCGGGACGACGCCACAGGAGGCCCAGGTCGTCGTGCTCTTCGTCACCGAGCGGCGCACGTTCGAGGAACAGATCGACGCGCTCGGACAGGCGGTGTTCCCGGACCGCTCGCTCTGGATCGCCTGGCCGAAGCGGAGCTCCGGGGTCGCCACCGACATGACCGAGGACGTCGTCCGCGAGGTCGCGCTGCCGCTCGGCCTCGTCGACAACAAGGTGTGCGCGATCGACGCGACCTGGTCGGGCCTGCGGCTCGTCTGGCGCAAGGAGCTGCGCACCGACCGGCGAGGTAGGTGTCAGACCAGAGCGACGCGGCGAGTGCCGTCAGCGAGGTGATCCTCGTGACCGCCGGCAGGCGACGGTGCATCGCTCCCGGAGCGGTCGAGCCAGATGCCACGCAGACCAGCATCCGCCGCACCAACCGCGTCGACCCGGAGGTTGTCGCCGACGTACGCGGTCGTAGCCGGATCGACGGCGAGCATCGTGCACGCGTTGAGGAACGCTGTCGCGTCCGGCTTCGGCGCTCCCACCTCGGTCGGCGTCAGGATCCGGTCGAAGTGGCCGAGCAGTCCCGTTCGCTCGAGCTTCAGGCGCTGCTGACGCGGGTCACCGTTCGTGAGGACGGCGATACCGATGCCGGCAGCCGCGAGCTGGTCGAGCGCTGCGGGCACATCGGGGAAAGGCCTCCAGGCCGTCACGTAGGCCTCGAGGTAGTGCTCGAACTGGGCGGCAAGGAATGCATCGTCCCCACTCGCGGCCCCGAGCGCGGGAAGAAACTGCTCGAGCCGGCGCACCCGCTGCTCCGCGTGGGTGCACTCGCCGCGCAGGTAGGCGTCGTACTGCTCCTGCTCGATCTGCCACCAGAGCGCCACGAGCTCGTCGCGGTCGAGCGCTGCCGGGTCGGGGCTCCACCGCTCGATCGCGTGCATGAGTGCTGTGGTGGCAGCGGCACGATGGTCGACCAGCGTGTCGTCGAGATCGAAGAGGACGTAATCGATCTGCGGCCCGGTCACGCAGCCAGGATAGAGGCATGAAAAGGGGGGCTACCGCCGTGGCCCCCCTTTTCCGCAGGCTCCCTCGAGAGGAAGCATGTATCGCTCGACTCCGCGTCCGCCGCACCGTCGCGTGTCGTCGAGGTAGCTGCATCCTGCACCGCGGGGGAGGCGAGGACACTCACCCGTCAGGAGTTGACCGCTCCCTCGTAAGGGGTTGACGAGGCCGCTTCACCGAACTTCACCTCGGTTGACGGAAAAACCGCTTCAATGGCGTCACTCAGGGGCGGTTAGCTCAGTTGGTAGAGCACCTCGTTTACACCGAGGGGGTCGGCGGTTCGAGCCCGTCACCGCCCATCAGCTCAAAGCGTTTCCCTCGAGGGCATATCCGATCCAGACGGGCACGGCGCAAGGCTAACCCACATGCTTCGCATCCGTGCTCCAGGCGACCCTCCGCGCGTCTGAGGCAGGTGACCTCTGGTGCGTCCTGCCGGGCAACGTGTTCAGGCGGTGTTCAGAGGTCACGGCCTAGCGTGCCCGCTCATGACGTCTCTCACTGAGCCTCGCGTCGCGCGAACCCGGACCGGCTTGCCGTCTGCACGCGCGATGCTGAACAAGGTTCCGGAGATCACGCTCTACTTCTGGATCATCAAGGTGCTCTGTACGACGGTCGGCGAGACGGGCGCCGACTACCTGAACGAGACGCTCGGGTTCGGGCTGACGAAAACGACGCTGTTAGCCTCCGTCGTCCTTGTCGCCGCGCTCGTGCTCCAGTTCTGGGTGCGCCGCTACGTGCCCTGGATCTACTGGGTGTCGGTCGTCTTGATCAGCATCGTCGGCACGCTGATCACCGACAACCTCACCGACAACTTCGGCGTCTCGCTGGTGACGACGACGATCGTCTTCAGCATCGTCCTCGCACTGGTCTTCGCGGCCTGGTATGCGAGCGAGAGGACTCTCTCGATTCACACGATCGTGACAACGCGCCGCGAGGGGTTCTACTGGCTGACCGTGCTGTTCACCTTCGCGCTCGGTACTGCGGCCGGCGACCTGACGGCGGAACGGTTGGCTGTCGGCTACTGGAAGTCGGCGCTACTCTTCGCCGCCCTGATCGGGCTCGTGTACGCCTTGCACCTCAAGGTTGGACTGAACGCGATCCTGGCCTTCTGGATCGCCTACATCCTCACGCGGCCGCTCGGCGCCTCGATCGGCGACTATCTCTCGCAGCCGAAGGCCGACGGCGGCCTCGGCCTCGGAACGACCGTGACGAGCGTGATCTTCCTGCTCACGATCCTCACCGTTGTCGTCTACCTCTCCCTGACGAAGGTGGACGTGATCGAGGGCAAGATCGCAGTCGCATCCGGCTCGGGCCCTCTCGCCGCAACGGTCGGGAGCGCCGCGCGTGTTGGTGGTGGCGAACAAGGTGACGGCAACCCCGGCCCTGATCGAGGCTGCGCGGGCACGGGCCGGAACGGGACCAGCCGAGTTCGTCCTCCTCGTACCGAACCCGGCACATCTCGCGTTCGACCGCAACAGTTCAGACCTGCACGAGGGAGGTGCTGTCCTCGCCGAGACTCTGCCTGGGCTGGAGGAGGCCGTGGGCAGTCAGATGGAGGGCCGGGTTGCGACGAGCCCGAACGTCTACGACGACATCGTGCAAGAACTCGACGACGGCGGCTACAGCGAGATCATTCTCGAGACACCTCCGAGCCATCTCTCGCACTGGCTTCCACGTCGATTTGGTCGAGCGGATCACTCACCTCGGCTATCCGCTCACGACCGTCATCGCCACGCACTAGGACAGTTCGGGCGCACCGTTCGGCAGGGCGGCCTTGGCGCTTCGTGACGATGTCCTCGCCGAGACTCGTCGTTAGGCGGTCGGTAGATGCACGGTGAACCGACCACCGTTCGGGTCGGGTGGGCGACGATCTCGCCGCCCGCACTGCGGGCGAGCCGCCGAGCGAGAGCGAGCCCGAGGCCCGCACCGCGCTGGTCGGTCGCACCGGCGCTGCCGCGGACGCCAGGCTCGAAGATTCTCGTCGTTTCGTCGATCGAGATGCCGGCACCGTCGTCGGAGACGGTGATGGTTACGTTAGGCCCATCCGGTACGAGCCCGATGGAGACTTCGATGCGGCCGTAGCGGAGCGCGTTGTCGAGCAGTGGATGGATGATCCTCTCGACGAGGTCGGATTCGATCGCGACGCGGGCTTCGTCGTCTGGGAGACGTCACGCGGACGTCTCTTCCGCTCCGCTGGCCTCGTCACCGATGCCTGCGACGGCCAGGATCGACGCCGTCGCGGGCGTCTGTCGTCACGCGGTTTGCGGCCTGCTTCGTGACGGGCGGCGGCGTTCAAGAGCCTCGACGGTCCGAGTCATCTGGTCTGCGTTCCGTACCACCGCGGTGAGGCTCTCGCGGTAGGACTCCGGCGTGCGTTCTCTGCGGAGTGCGAGCTCGCCTTCGGCCGCGATTTTCGCGAGCGGTGTTCGCAGCTCGTGGGACAGCTCGGCCGTGAACCGTTGCTCGTGACGGAGGCTCGCGGACAGTCGTTCGAGCATCGCGTCGAGGGTGGCGGCGAGGCGCGTGAGCTCGTCGTACGGCTCTCCCTGGTTGAAGCGCTTGGCGAGATCGTGGTCGCTCCAGGCGGCGGCGTCCTCTGTCATGCGTGACACGGGCAGGAACGCCTTGCCGAGGATCCAGTGGGTAAGTAGCGCGACGCCGACGAGGAGGGCGACGGCGAGCACGATCGAGCCGACGAGAGCGATGTTCGCCGTCTCCTCGTACGGGTCAAGCGACACGCCGGCGACGACTGTGCCCATGCGTTTGCCGTCGTCGACGACCGGGAGAGCGTAGAGACGGACGGATTCCCGCACGCGCGACGTCCGCTTCAGGCCCTCCGGCGAGCGACGCTGGCTGCGTTCGTCCAGCGGGACGGAACGAGTGGCTTCTCGATCGACCGTGCCGTCCGCGAATACCCAGAGCGTGCTTCCGACGGCACCCCTCTCCTCGAGGCCCTCCGGAGCGACGAGCTCGCCGTCGACTACCTTGAGGGACGAGAGCTCGGTCTGCGCCTGCGCTCGTGCGAGCGACTCGGCGCTGGCCGAGAGCCGTTGCTCGAGGATGACGTTGAAAGCCGTGACACCGATGATCAGGGCGAGGGCGAGCGCCCCAACGACCGCCAGGAGTAGCCGGGTTCGTATCCCGAGACGAACGTGCCGGATCACTGGAGCGAGTAGCCGACGCCGTGGATCGTGGTGATCTGCGGGGCGCCTGGGAGCCGGCCGAGCTTCCGGCGTAGCCGTGCGATGTAGACGTCCAGCGTGTTGTCGTGGACGATCGATCCGTAGGCCCAGCCGGCGTCGATGAGTTGGCGCCGCCGAACGGCGTCGCCGGGACGGGACGCAAGACGCGCGAGAATCCGGAATTCGGTCGGTGTGAGATTCGGCGTGCTTGCCGCCGCAGACTGCTGCGTGGGTAGCTGGGTCGAGGCGAAGGTCGCCGACATCTGCCGCGAGGTCGCTGTTGCTGCGTTTGATCGAGCGCGTGGAGGCGCGCAACGAGCTCGGCGAACGCGAACGGCTTGGTCAGATAGTCGTCACCGCCGGCCGCAAACCCCGAGAGACGGTCGGGCAGCGCGTCACGTGCGGTGAGGAAGATGACCGGTGCCGTGACTCCCTGGACGCGGAGCGCCTGGACGACGTCACGACCGTCGGCGTCGGGAAGCCCGATGTCGATTACGAGCGCGTCCGGGTCACGGCTGTTGACGACCTCGAACAGTTCGCTCGCTGTTCCGGCTGCCGCCACTTCGAAGCCCTCCTCGACGAGCCCGCGGGTGACGAGCGACCGCAGCTCGAGATCGTCCTCTAGAACGAGTAGGTACGGCGCGAACGGCACCAGTCCAGTATCGCTGCATCAATCCCGAGACCCGCGTGCGAAAGCTGAATGTGTCCTGAACACGAGCTTCGGATCCGCTGTTAGTCCCAACGTCTGATGGCTAGGTTGGGCGTATGAGCCAACGCTCTCCGCGACGGTCACCGTGACCTCAACGATCGTGAGGCCCCAAGCAGTGGATCCGGCGTAGTCGTGATCGTCGCTCGGTCGTTGACGAAGGACTACGGGGACAAGCGAGCCGTGGACGGGCTGGACTTCACGGTGAGGCCGGGTGTCGTGACGGGGTTTCTCGGGCCGAACGGGTCCGGGAAGTCGACCACGATGCGCTTGATCCTGGGGCTCGACGCTCCCACCTCGGGCGAGACGACGGTGAACGGGAAGCGCTATCGCGACCACGCAGCTCCGCTTCACGAGGTCGGTGCGCTTCTAGAAGCTCGGTCGGTCCATACAGGCCGTTCTGCCTACAACCATCTCCTCGCCCTCGCCCAGACCCACGGCATTCCCCGCTCCCGCGTCGACGATCTGATCGACCTCGTCGGTCTCCAGGAGGTTGCGCGCAAGCGGGCGGGCAAGTTCTCGCTCGGGTATGGGCCAGCGGCTCGGGATCGCATCCGCGCTGATCGGCGACCCGCAGACAGTGATGCTCGACGAGCCCGTGAACGGGCTCGATCCGGAAGGGATCCACTGGATGCGGAACCTGCTGCGCGGGCTCGCGGCCGAAGGACGGACGGTGTTCGTCTCCTCGCACCTGATGAGCGAGATGGCGCTGACAGCAGATCACTTGATCGTGGTCGGACGCGGCCGGCTGATCGCGGACATGAGCACCGAAGCCTTTCTCCAGCAAGCCTCCGGAAACATCGTTCACGTCCGCTCCCCAGCCGCGGCACAACTCCAGGAACTGCTGGTCGGCCCGGACGTGGTCGTCGACGCTCTCGCCGGAGGTCTGATCGAGGTGCGCGGGCTCACCGCCGCGCAGATCGGCGACATCGCAGCCACACACCAGATCCCCCTCCACGAACTGACACCACAGCAGGCCTCGCTCGAGGAAGCCTTCATGGACATCACCCGCGACGACGTCGAGTTCAAAGCCGTCGAACCAGTCCCTGTGAGGTCGGTCGCGTGACCACCATCGCCCCCGAACATCCCCGCTCGCAGTTCCCTGCAACGGGCCGCGTCACCCAGCTCCACGTCGCCCTCTCGGAGTGGACGAAGCTTCGCTCGGTTCGCTCGACCCGCTGGTCGCTGCTCGTCGCAGTGGTCGGAACGATCGGGCTCGCGGCCCTCGCCTGCGCCGTCGTCGCCCACCACTACCCCCAGATGAGCGCCTCGGACAAAGCCGATTTCAATCCGCTCGATGTCAACTTCGTCGGCGTGCAGCTCGCCCAGCTCGCGATCGGAGTCCTCGGCGTTCTCGTGATCAGCGGCGAGTACTCGACCGGAATGATCCGCTCCTCGATGTGCGCCGTACCCAAGCGCCTCCCCGTGCTCTGGGCCAAAGCAGCCGTCTACGCACTCGTGACTCTCGCGCTGATGCTCCCGGCAACCCTGATCGCGTTCTTCGTCGGACAAGCATTCCTCTCGTCCCAGCACATCAACATCGCGTTCACCGCTCCTGGCGTCAGCCGCGCAGTGATCGGAGCCGCGCTGTACCTCGTCGTCGTCGGCCTCTTCGGCGTCGGCCTCGGCGCCATCACCCGCAACACCGCCGGCGGTATCGCCACATTCGCAGGAATCATGTTCGTCCTCCCGCCGCTGATGAACGTACTGCCCTCGAGCTGGAACCACGCAGCCTCGCCGTACCTGCCACTCGCTGCCGGAGAAGCGATCATGAGCATCACGCCCGGAGACCATCTCTCGCCCTGGGTCGGGCTCGCACTCTTCGCGGGATACGCTGCTGCGGCACTCGCAGTCGCAGCGTTACTGATGGTTCGGCGCGACACGTAGCCTGAGGCGCCGATGTTTCGTCACCGCCGTTTCGTCAGGTTCCTGAACACCAGCGGGCAGACCCACGAGGCTGCTGTAAGGTTCGCCTTACACGACGGGGAGTTGGCTTGTCTCAGACGCAGATTCTGGTGCTTGGTGCGATAGCGGGCCTAACGATCTTCCTCGGCCTGCCCGCCGGCCGCCTGCGCAATCTGTCGGTCGGTACGAGCAGCTTCCTCTCCGCCGCCGCGACCGGCATCCTGCTGTTCCTACTTTGGGATGTTCTCTCTGCAGGTGTCGAACCCGTCGAGTCGGCTCTCACCGCCGCAGCACTGGATCACACGGGCACCTGGGTTCGTTTTGCAGCCCTGGCCGCCCTTTTCGTGGGCTGCTTCGTCGTGGGGCTGATGAGCCTCGTTTACTTCGACCAATGTATCGGCCGGCGCAAGCGCACCTATGGCTTCCAAAGTGTCGGCGCCGCCGTGGCGGCCGAGATCGAGACGCGCCCCCGAGTGCTCTCATCGGCCCAGTCGTTGTCTTTGATGATCGCTACCGGGATCGGTCTGCACAACTTCTCCGAGGGTCTTGCCATCGGACAGTCCGCCGGGGCAGGAGACATAAGCCTTGCCCTCGTGCTGATTATCGGCTTCGGCCTGCACAACGCGACCGAGGGCTTCGGGATCGTTGGCCCGTTTTCGGGCAGCGAGGAGCTTCCGAGTTGGGGCTTCCTTCTCCTCGTTGGACTGATCGGGGGCGGCCCCACCTTCTTCGGAACCCTTCTCGGCCAGGCGTGGATCAATGAAGCCGTCTCGATCGCGTTCCTCGCGCTTGCCGCTGGATCGATCCTGTACGTCGTGATCGAGCTCCTCGCGGTTTGCCGAACGTTCGGCCGCAAGACAACCGTCGCCTGGGGACTCACGCTCGGGCTCATGCTCGGCTTTGGCACAGACTTCGTCCTCGTCGCTGCCGGCGCCTGAGCCACACTGGTAGTTGGTTACGCCACCCAACAGGCGTGGCTCACCACCGTTGCGGAGCGCTCCCCTACCTCTCCGCAAGCCCATATGAAGAGAACAGCTCGCGGTTCCCTATCGGATCGAAGACCTCCGAATCGCTGAGCTCACCACCTTTCACGAGGGCGTCGATGCGGGCGCCGGTGTGACGCGCCCGCCCTCGTACAGAAGGCTGGCGAAGGTGCGACGTAGCGAGTGATTCGTGAGCCCCACGATCGATGAGTGCCCTTCCTCCGCGAGCTTCTTGTTTGCCCGCTCGACGGCGCCGGCCAGAACCTGGCGCGGACGTAGTGGCGGTCCCGCTGCGTGCCTGTCCGCGTGGGGAACACGAGATCCCCTGATTCCGTGTCAGACGCGCCTGCCTTCTTCGCCAACAGCTCGTCGCGAAGGATGCCCTGGGACCAGGCGAAGCGAGGACGGAGCCTTTGCTCCGTCCTCGCCGCCCTCGTTAGTTCGCCGGCTGCGGCTCGAGCTCGAGCGCGCAGGAGTTGATGCAGTAGCGCTCGCCCGTCGGGCCGGGGCCGTCCGGGAAGACGTGGCCGAGATGGCCGCCACAGGCGGCGCAGGTGACCTCGGTGCGGATCATCCCGTAGCTCGTGTCGACGTGCGTGTCGACGCTCTCGAGCGAGGCGGGCTCGACGAAGCTCGGCCAGCCGGAGCCCGAGTCGAACTTGGCGTCGGAGCGAAACAGCTCCGTGCCGCAGCCGGCGCAACGGTAGATGCCGGGCATCTTCGTATCGGTGTAGGCGCCGGTGAACGCACGCTCGGTTCCCTTCTCGCGCAGCACTGCGTACTGCTCGGGAGTGAGGCGGGCGCGCCACTCGGCGTCGGTGAGGTGAGTCTTTTCCATGCTCATGACCGTACCGTCCGCCGAGAGGGCGAGGCGTTACACGACGACGAGCGAGACGGCGATGAACTGGGTCGTGGCCGCCGCGACGACGAGCAGGTGGAAGATCTCGTGGAATCCGAACGTGGCCGGGAACGGGTTCGGCCAGTGCGTCGCGTAGACGACCGCGCCGATGCTGTACAGCGCGCCGCCGACCATCACGAGCACGGAGCCGGGCACGCCGACGCCCGAGAACATCTGCGGGATCGTGATCACGCCGACCCAGCCGACCGCGACGTAGGCGAGAACGCTGACCCACTTCGGCGCATCGAGCCAGTAGAAGTTGAGCACCAGGCCGAGTGCGGCGCCGAACCACACGGTCGCGAGCACGACCCAGGTGATCGTCCCGTTGAAAGCGAGAAGGGCGAACGGCGTGTAGGTGCCGGCGATGAAGAGGAAGATCGTCGAGTGGTCGAGCCGCCGCGCCCACACGCGTCGGGCCGCGGACTTGAACGGGTAGCGGTGGTACAGCGCGCTCGCGCCGAACATCGCGGCGAGCGCCATCGCGTAGACCCACGCGGCGAACCGGGGCAGCGCACCGTCGGCGAAGGCGACGAGCAACACCCCGGCCACGATTGCAACGAAGAACGCCCAGAGGTGGAACAGGCCACGTAGGCGCGGCTTCTCCACGATCACCACATACCCATTCTGCCTGTTGCCGCCGGAGCCCGTCCGAATCCGTCCCGCGCCGGCCGGCCGATCAGGCGCTCGCGCGTTGCCTACACTCCGCCGCGGGGCCGTTAGCTCAGCTGGTAGAGCAGGGGACTTTTAATCCCAAGGTCGCTGGTTCGAGCCCAGCACGGCCCATGAAGCCGAGGAGATGGGCGCCTCGCCCGCGATCGCGATCGTGGACGCCCGGACGGGCGTCGTGCTGAGCCGGATCGCGATGCCCTTCGGGTCGCGTCCGCATCACGTCCACGCAAGCTCGGGCGGCAACCTGGTCTCGCTCGGCCTGTACGGCACCGACCGGGTTGCCGTCGTCGACACGGCGACGGACGAGCTCCTCGGCGCCTGGGACACCGACCCCTCCTCGACGGCGAATCGCGCCCACGCGGGTGTGTTCTCGAACAACGGGAGAACGTTGTACGTCGCAAGCGACGTGACGAGCAAGCTGATCGCGCTCGACCCGCGGACGGGCGAGATCTTCTGGACCGCGACTGTGCCGAATGCCCATGAGCTCGCCGTGACCCATGACGGAAAGACCGCCTACGTCAGCGGCAAGGACCGCGGGCACGCTGCGGATCGTCGACCTCGAGACACACGAGGTCGTCGGGAACGTCGACCTCGGGACGAACACGATGCCGGACACGCTCCAGCTCTCGGCGAACGAGAAGCTGCTGACAGTCGGGCTGCGGAGCCTGCCGGCGCAGATCGCCATGGTGGACACAGCGACGCTCCATTTCACGGAGGTTACGATCGGCGCGCCGGGCACCGACGGCGCCGGCACCCGGAACTTGGCGGCAACGACAGGCGCGAGTTTGTCTTCGACGGGACGCCCGCGCCGATCATGCTTCGGGCGCTAACTCGTCGTGTCATCGCATCGAGTGCCCGCAGACAGGACAAAGGAGGCGGGGCCGCCCGGATGCCAGTCTTGCATCCAGGGGGAGAAAGGAGGGTGCAAGCCGCAGTCGCCGGGCGCCCCACCATGCGCCTCGGTTTGAGCTGGCCCACCTCGTCCCCTGACTCTCAATCCGTGGGGCCAGCCCAACCGAATACAGTACTCCATTTTAGGCGGCGGCGTGAGCGGCGGCCTTTGCGGACGCGAGGATGAGCGTGCCGGGAGGTTGAGCGACCGGATAGGAAGCCCCATTGGAGTGCCGTCGTTCGCGAGGCCAGAGCGGAATATACGGTGTCGATCTCAATAATTTCTGTGCCGATAGTCGTCAGCCCTCGGAGAGGTACTCCGCTCGTTTCTGACTGATCGCCGTGCGCCTTCTTCTGCCTCCTCCTTCTGCATCTGCTTTAGCATCTCGTCGTTTAGCATTACCGGGACCCACCTCGCTGTCGAGCGAGCTCAGCAGTAGTTGAGTCTCGCGCCAGAGAATCGTATTCTCGTGTTGAAGACGGGCGAAGCTCTGCCGATAGCGCTCAAGCCTCACTGCAGCATCCTTCCGCAGGAACGGGGCGCCTTCGAGGCCGCCGATCGCTACTTCAAGGCGGTTGGGTAGGCCCGTTACCCGAAGATAGCTAGCCTCGAGCCCTCGAGATGATCGTCGGGCGGCGAACCGTCTGCATGTGTCCCCCGCCCGCGACCGTGTCGCGTCGAACAGCACTGTCGATCGAGGCGTCGATAGCGAACGTCACGGTCGATATATCCGCTGTAAAGAGCGCGTCGAACGTCACGGTCGATATCCATTATTGCCGTCTCGGAAACCCAGTCGCGCCGATCATCATTCATCGCATTCTGAACCGGCACACGATCTGTCTCGAGTTTACGTCGCTGCCAACTGGTTCATAACTGTAGTTGGTACGGGCGCCGACTGCGCACCCAATCACCTCCCCCCGGGGGCAACGTCGGCGCCCTGTGCCTAGGGCCGACTGGCAAGCCGATCGGGCTTATGAGCTTCCCGCCTCAGCGAGCAAAAGCATGACGAGTCTACACCTGTTCATGCGTGGCAGAAGTGCCCGCGAGACGCAGCAGGAGGCTTCGTTGAGCCGGGCGGTTCTTCATTCACGCTTGCGGTGGCACCGCCTATGCGCCTTACCTGCTTTCACCGATCCCGAGGCGCGGCTCATTGAAGTCGCGGAACTGCTGAATCCTGGTCGCCGCGGCGCGTGAGCGCGACTCTGTGCCCTGAGACGCGGCACGCCAACAACTTGGCAGCGTCGGCTGTAGAAAGGCCGCTGTTGCGTCATCTCGTGCTCGATGGGGACAGCGGTCACCATCTTGCATCTTCTGAGACCGTTTGCCTTGATGCTGCGCTTGAACTCGCGACGAGCTCGAGGAACGTCTTGGTCAGGTCGGCGACCACATGTGGCCAAAGCAGCGGCTCGACGGCTGCGCGAGCCCGCACGAGCATCTGCTCGAGCGCCGGATCGCGATCAAGCGTCTGCGCCGCGATTTTGAGCAACGCGTCGCCGAACTCGTCTGGTCGATCGGCCTGGAAGAACTCGTTGCCGCCGCAGATCGGCAGTCCTTCAGCGCCTGCAGTAGTCGAGACGACCGGCCGTCGGAAGGCCATCGCCTCGATCACCTTCAGTCTCGTACCGGAGCCGTAAATGACGGGAACGATCACCGCGTGTGCGTCGAAGTAAACGGGTCGACCGAGGGAACGCGCCCGTGCAACGTAACATGCTCTGCTCCTTTGAGATGTCGAGGCGGGGAGCCGACGACGTCGACAACGACGCCTACCCTCAGCCGGCTCCGCAGTCGCGGCAGCACGTCGGCGATAAACCATTCCAAGCCGAGTTGATTCGGCCTGTAGTCGACTGCGCCCTACAACAGCAGCCGCAGTGGTTCCGCCTCGCCTCGTAAGGGTGCAGCCAGCGGCGTCACCGGGTCAGCGCCGTTCGGACAGACGATCACGGTTGCACCGCTGGCCCGCATCTCGGCGGCGTCGTGCTCGGAGCAGGCGAGGCAACAGTTCAACGTCCGCCACGCTCGGCGCTCCACGTTTCTACCTTGCGTCGCTCGAGCCGTGCGAAGTGACGCCTGAGTGCGTGCGCGTTTTCGGCGGTGGCGGCCAGGATGCGGTACTCAACGTTGTGTGCCGAGTAGATGTTGACGGTGTCGTGTTCGTTGCGTAGCGGCCCGAACTGGGCTACGCCGAGATCATCGAAGTGGATCAAGTCGGGCTCGACGACCTCGGCGACCCGTTCGAGCGTCTGGCGCATGGCCTGGCGGTTGTAGCGTCCGTACTCCCACGAGTCCCGACGGGCGACGCTCGCGAGTTGACGCACGCGCTTGCCCGGCCCGCACCCCGGGACGATGACGGTGTCGATTCCAGACAGCCGCTGCCGCAGCTCGTCGGCGGAGACGTGTCCGTCGGCCGAGCGTGCGTCGTGCTCGAAGGTGACGAAGGTGGTGTCGAACGACTGCGCGAGCGCGGTCAGCAACCGGTGGGTGCGGATGCGCGCGCCAGTGACGAGGGGAAAGGGCGGTCGACGGGCGGCAATAGAAGAGCAACCGCGGCCGCTCGGGGCGCGGCCTGACTCGGGGCTGGAGCCTACAAGCGCCGAGATGCTCAGCTGGAGGCCACTTCCTGCTGCTCTCGCAGCGTCGTCTCCGTCGCCGGCGATGTCGCGACGACGTTAACCGGCGCGAATTCGCTCCCGCCGCGAATTGCAACGGCATGGTCGACCGCGCGTAGCAGGATCGGCACCTGCTGCGGCCAGGTGAGACCGACCTCAAGGAGGCGCGCCCGTGCTGCCTCGCCGAGCCGCGCGCGCTGCACCGGGTCGTCGAGAAGCTCGACGATCTTCCTGGCGAGGTCGCGGGGATCGTTCTCGTCTGCGTAGTAACTCGCGTCGGCACAGATGCGCCGCATCTCGGCGAGCGGGAACTGAACGATCGGCCGTCCCATCGCCATGTACTCCATCACTTTGACCATCAGGGATCGATCGTTCATGGGATTCCGCTTGTCGAGCGAGACGCAGACATCTGCTGTCGTCATCCACTCGCGGAGCCGATCGTCGCCGGCCATGCCGGGGAAGACGAATGCCCTGCTCAGGCCACGGCGCACGACCTCCGCCTCAAGCTCCGAGCGCACGTCGCCGTCGCCGACGATCGCGAAGCAGACGTCGTCCCGTCCCATCGTGTTGACGATCTCGTCGGCCGCATCGATGAGCAACGGCAGATTCTCCTTTCGGGACATCCGCCCAACCCAGAGCACCAAGTGCTTGTGTCCTCGGCGCAGCTCTGGTCGCGGGTCGACTGGGAAGAAGCTGTGCGGATCTGGGGAGGTGACGAGGACATAGACTCGCTCGCCGTCTACACCGTCACGACCCCGGAGGAGCGCCGCGCAAGGCTCGTTGACCGTCAACAGACGTCGGCACTGCGCGCTGCGCGCCGCTCGAGTGCGATGAGGATGTGGTGGATCAGGCCACGGCGATGGAAGATCGCCTCGAACAGCTCCGGGGCCGGGTCGTGCAGATCGAAGATGAGGCCGGCGCCGCGGCGGCGCAGCGGCAGAGCAAGGCCGAGCAGCGGGAGAAAGTCGGGCGGGTTGCACGCGATCACCGCCGTCACCCGCTCGCGGCACAGCCTGCGGACGACGCGGCGGGTTCGCACGAGCGCGTACACGTACTCGCGCGCGTACCCGAGTGCTCCGCGGCCCTGCGGAGGCTGTCGGAAGCGGAGCACGCGTACGCCGTCAACCTCCTCCTCGAGCGCCGGAATGCTGTCGGAGTTGGGCGAACAACGGTTACCCGGAAGGCAGGGCCCCCGGTGAGGCGCTAGCGCCTCCTCGCGCACGCGCCGGTCGTGTGGGTCACGTCTCGTTTCGACGAGGAATACGATCTGCCGGGTGACCGGCACGGACGGTCCGGTCGTCGCGCCCGGGACGACCGACCGCGCGGCACTGCACCATTCTCGGCCACGGGCTTCATCTCGGTTGGTTTCCGCCCTTGCGCGCGACCCGCGGCGGTAGGGCGGTGCGGAGTCGGGCGAGCTGCTCGCGTTGCAGGTAGCGGCGCGTCTCCGGCCTCGACCCGCGCCGCGCGACGAAGTCCGGCGTCGAAGTAGCCGCCGAGGTAGGCGAGGCTAGCGAGTACTCGTGGCCGGTCGCGCACGCGGAGGGCCACGGAGGCCGCGACGTGCAGCGGATGCGCGCCGTACCCCCATGCGCACGCCCCGCGCCGGCGATGTCCGCGCAGGATGCCGTCCCGGCTCGAGGTCGGCCGCAGATGCAGCGAGTCGCCGCCGGCCGTCGGGAAACTCGCGGTCTCCCAGCCGTGCATGCGCGCGCCGATCTCGTCGATCGTGTCCCAGCCGAGGATCTGCGGCAGCGGATCGATCGCCGCCCAGCAGCGACGGCGATAGAACTTGGTCGCGCCGCGCACGTGCCAACTCTGCGAGGGTTCCACATTGGCCTTTCCGCCGGTCCCACTTGGCATGCTCAGCTGGGAGCCGGCGATCCCCACCTGCGGCTCGGACTCCAGCGTTGCCATGATCCGGGCGAGATAGTCGGGCGGCAGCTCGAGATCGGCGTCGAGCTTCTGCATAGACATCGAAGCGCGCCTGCTCGCGATCAAGTTGCTCGAGCACTGCCTGGAAGGCCATCAGCTCGTGGGCGCGGGCGAGCCGGTCAGAGGTGCGTTCCCGTTCGAGTCCGCGCACCACACGGGCGTAGGGGTGCGAAGCTGCGAAGTTGGTTGCGATCTCGTGTGAGCCGTCGCTTGACCCGTCGTCGACGAGGAGCAGCAGCTCGGGCAGGCGTAGTTGCAGGCCGATCGAAGCGAGCATACGCGGCAGCAGTTCCCGCTCGTTCAAAAAGATCACCGCCGCAGCGAGCGTGAGGGGGCCTCGGTTGCACCACGTTCAGACGCTA
>CAVOLH010000007.1:0-338054 GCA_963696755.1 uncultured Thermoleophilia bacterium
GGCGACGATCCCGAAGACGCTCTCGAGCAGGCTGCGCCGCGCTAAGTCCAGCCGCTAGACGGCACGGCCTGCTCGGCTGCCTCGATCTCGTCCTTGCTCCGAATTGGCTGAGATCCTATCGCCGCCAAGGTTCCGTGAGAGACGGCTATCGCGTGCGCAGCGTTCAGGTATGTCACATGAGCGACGCGGCTCATGCCCGTACGCGGAGTACGGTCTCGAACGCCTTGTCTGCGCGGTTGTTGCACCCGGATAGGTTCTGGTAGAGACTCCTACGACCGACCGTAATTAGGTTCATCGAACTGTGAGGGGAGTGGATGATCATGAGGTTGAAAGTTTTGATTGCGCTGGGCGCGGTTCTCGCGCTGAGTCTTGTGGGTTCGAGCGCGCTCTGCGGCGAAGCCAGGCGGATACACCTGTGCCGGCGGCCCGATTCCAGGCGGTACGTACGCGAGCTCTGACGGTCACCGGCAACTGTATGTTCGGCGGCGACATCACCGTGAACGGGAACGTCACGGTCGTGGACGGGGCGGTTCTGAACGATCATGCGTTCTCGTTCGCCGCTCACGTGGTGATCAACGGGAACGTGAAGGTCGGAAAGGACGCAGTACTAGGTCTGGGCAGCTACAACCCCTTCGCAGTCCACGATACGACCGTGAACGGGAACATTCAGGCTAACCAGCCGCGCACGCTCTATCTGACGTTCACCACGATTCACGGCAACGTCCACTCGAACGGCGGGAGCGGGCCTGGTCTCAACTTCCGACCAAGGACAATGTGATCGACGGGAACCTGATCGTCCAGGGCTGGACTGGAATGTGGATTGGCGTGATTCGCGACCATGTCGGTGGGAATGTGATCTTCTCCAGGAATACCGCGTTGGACACGTCGGTCGTCCAGGCAGTGACTCGAGCGAAATCCAGACGAATGTGATCGGCGGCAACCTGATTTGCCACGACAACGCTCCCACCGCCCAGGTCAACCAGTTCGACGGAGGCCAGGTGAACCAGATTGGCGGGAATGCGGTTGGAGAGTGCCCGCCGCGCATCGTCGACAATCCGACCGAATAGTCGCTAAGTCTCGGGGCGAGCCGCGGCTCAACCTAATACGAGGAAGGCCCGCTCCGGCGGGCCTTCCTCGTTTGGCTAGCTCAGAACTGGCGGACGATCGACCAGCGGCATTCCTGGCGCCTCGCGCGCACCGTTGCCGTCGCCTCGGTCAGGCTCTCGTCTGACGACCTGCTCGCCGTCAGGAGTTCCCGTCAAGGAAGTCCGTAAGGCAGAAGCCCGTTCGCGGGCCAGTCGGTAAAGGGCAGCGGGGGCTAGGCAACCGCAGCGGCCTAGCCCCCGTTCCCATCAGGAGCGCACGCGGACAAGGGGAGGGCCTCGTGCGCCTCTTCGACCTTCTCATACATCAAGCCAGAAGTCATCAGCGATGGGAGAACCAATGACCAGTTGAACGTGTCAGACAGGCGAATCAAGGCGATTCTGGCGGACTCCGCGTAGGTCGCCTCAGTGAGCCCATTCGTCGGAGCCACCGCGCGACATAAAGGCGATTCCACCTACAACCGCGATGAAGAACACCAGAGCTGCAAGTGCAAGAACTTCGATGAGGGTCATAGGTCGCGTGTACCCCGCTCGTCCCAGCCCTAACCAGCGCGGCTTCCGCAAGAAGTCCTAGACCACGTTTTGTCGACACGAAAAGGCACCGTTTCAAGCCGTTCCGAAGTCCCTAGATAGGCGCCCCTTGGTGCTGGGTCATCTGGACGAAAACAGCACCTTCCAGCCCCTTAAATCGCCCTCTGGCGAAAATGGGCGTCTAGCGCCTGACGATGTTGTGTACCGGCACGATCTCGGGCGAACGAGACGGTGACCGTCGGCTGGGCGTCGTCCGTGTCGGTGTCGAGGGTGATTGGCCTCAGCTGCTCTCGGATCGACTGCGCTCGTACGACGAGCTGCTCGGGTGAGTCGAGCGGGATACGGCGACCCCAGCCACCGACACCGATCTTGCGACGCTGACTGATCGCATCTACAGCGCGGCCGTCGAAACCCTCGGGCGTCCCATCCAGATCAGATCGACGTTCGGCAACGATCCTACTCGCAAGAACGCGGGTTACCCTCGGGAGATTTGGAGTCGCTGGTATGCGGGCCCAATTTTCCGGGCGTTCGCACGTTCTAGCGTGGACGCTTCGCCTGAGCCACGTGTAAGTGCTGCCCGACGTTTGGAGCGTCTCCGAGGTCTGAGAGGAGCGCCGAGACCACCTTGACAACGCCGGGCGAACCTGCTTGAATCGTGAGCTTCATTGATCGGGCTAAAGAGGCCCGTTCACGCGCGAAAGGAGGCTCGGATGCACGTGCACATCGGCATGTGGCACACACCGCTCGGGCCTTGCGTCGCGCAGCCATTCGTCGCGATTAGCGGCGTCGGCTTCCTCGGCGCATAGCCCGCAAGCGCGCCTAGAGGCTACAGGTCGGCCCGTCCCGCAAGGGGCGCCGCAGCGTCCCTCAAAACGGGCCAACGGCAGCTTCAACGCGCATCAACGCTCATCACTCGAAAGGAGCACCCATGGTGGACGTTCCGTCCTCCGCTGGCATCCCATGGCCAAACCGGCCCAGCCCCGCCTATTCCGTGGAGAGGAGGAGACGAGATGTACCTACCCGATCAGGACGCTCGCCATCAGCTCGCAGCCGACAAGCTCGAGAGGCTGGCTGACGACTATGCCAGGGCGAACACACGACCGAAACGGGAACGGAACTTGCAACCACTGCGAAACGTGGCACGGGCGCTGGCCACACGGGCACGGCGTTTGGCACACAGACCGCAGCTGGAAACCTAGGAGGTTGAGTGCCCGTCCCAACTCGCCGGGCACTGAACCGGCACCGAGACGCTGGTGGTCTCGTCGGAACAGTCCGGCGAGGCCACCCGTCCGTTGTCGCAGACCGGGCTTCCTGTCAGGAACGGACCTACGCAACGCTCCATTCGCTCCCTTCTCGAAAGGGAAGTCCCACGTCTTCAGCGCAACAGGCACCGAAGGATCATTCGCTCCCGCCCCGTCCACGGAGTGAGATCCGAGGTAGTCGGTCAACGTCCTCGAGTCCGCCTGCTTCGTCCAGCGAGGCTTTCTCTTCTTGGGCGCAGCGGATCTCGATCCGTGCGCTCTTGGCCTGTACGGACAAGGGCTCTCCTCCTAGTCGGGCCTTCCGGGATCAATGACGGTGTACGTACGGCAAGGGGTCGAAAATGCCAAAAATGATTCGGGGTGACCCACGGAGATCACCGCGAGAAACGCGCAGCGGGGTACACGACCCGACAGGAGGGATCAGGTTCAGACTTGTCCGTTCCGCCACTTGGACCTCTCGCTACCGTCTTACGCTGCCAGGGAGGCGTCGGAGCAGGCGCGACTGGAGCCGGAGATTGCGACTGGCCTAAGACGGTTCAACAGATCCAGGCCTAAGGCTCGAGCGATTCTGCGTGATCTCCGCAAAGCGGGCATCGAGCGCGTGGTTCCACGACTTCCGCCACGGTGCCGCTCCTCGTTGATCTTTGCTGGGATGGACGCTGGGACAATCGCGGACTTCATCGGTGATCGCATCGAGACAGTCCTCTCCGTATATGCGCACGTTTGGAGATCTCAGTCGGTACACAACCCCGGAGAAACCCTCGAATCCGTGATGGTTGTAGCGGCGTTTCCGACCCAACTCCGACCTAAACGAGAAAGAGGCCCTCCGGGGCCTCTACTCATTTCCGGGGAAGAGCCTGTACAAGCCAAGCCCTCTGCCGGACTCGAACCGGCGACCCCCTCCTTACCATGGAGGTGCTCTACCAACTGAGCTAAGAGGGCAACGGTCGGCAGTCTAGCCCGAGTCGCGCGGGAGGTGGTGACCGCTTGGGGCGGGCGGGCTACACTACGCAACCGCGCAGGGGTTCCCGAGTGGCCAAAGGGGGCGGGCTGTAAACCCGCTGGCTCAGCCTTCAGAGGTTCGAATCCTCTCCCCTGCATGAGCGATCCAGAGCCCAACAGGTCGGTGCCAATTTTACGTACGAGATGGTACGCTTTGTTGGCACCATGATCACGGACGTCAACCCGTTCATCTACTCGCACCCGCTCGCGCCCGACGACATCATCGACCGCGACGACGAGACGAGAGAGCTGCTGACGGCTGCGGTCGGCGGTCACTACGTGCGCCTCTACGCGCCACGGAAGTACGGCAAGACGAGCCTGTTGCGCCGCGTTCTCCGGGACGGTGAGCGGCAGGAGGGTCTGATCCCGATCCTCGTCGACCTCTACGGCGTCCTCTCGATCGCCGACGTCACGATCCGCTTCGAGCGCGCCTACGCGCGGCAGCTGAAGGGAAAGACGCGCAGCCGGGTCGAGGAGTTCCTGCAGAGCACGGGCCTCGGGCTCTCGCTCGGCGCGCTCGGGATCAGCGCCAGGCTTCAGGTCGACCCGCGCACGGACCCGCTGCCCGCACTGCACACGCTGCTCGACCTGCCGCTGCGGCTCGAGGAGCACGGCGGCTTCCGGGCGCTGATCGTGCTCGACGAGTTCCAGGACATCACGAAGGTGAAGGACATGGACGCGCTCCTGCGCAGCCATATCCAGTTCCAGGGGGAGGTCGCCTCGTTCATCTTTGCCGGTTCGGAGCCGGGCCTGATGCGCGGGCTGTTCGAGGACCGGGAGCGGCCGCTCTACGGGCAGGCGGTGCCGATGCGGCTCGAGCGCCTCGACGACGGCGACATCGCGGCCCACGTCGTCGAACGCTTCCGTGAGACCGGACGCAGTGTCGGCGATGCCCTCAACCCGCTGATCGCCACGGCCCTGGGTCACCCGCAACGCGCGATGCTGCTCGCGCACCGGCTGTGGGCGGAGGTCGAACCGGACGGAAGCGCGACGCTCGCCGACTGGGCTTCGGCGCACGTCCGGTCGCTGGCCGAGCTCCAACCCGAATTCGACGCCAACTGGCGCCGGCTCTCGACGACCGAGCAGAAGGCACTGCGCGCAGTGATCGGCGGCGACGGCTCTCCCTTCGGGCGGCGCGTGCTCGAGCAGTTGGCCGTCCCGAAGAGCACCATCCGCGCAGCGCTCCGGTCACTCACCGCCAATGCCACGGTCGAGCAGCGGGGCGAGGACTACGTGATCGTCGACCCGCTGTTCGCCGAGTGGATCGCCGGCTTGCGAGAGCCGGGCGACGAAGCCTGACCCGAGGCTCCCGCCCGGCCGCTCGACCTACAATCGACCGGTGGAGCACTTCGATGTCCTCGTCGTCGGTGCCGGGCCTGCCGGATCGGCGACGGCGATCCATCTCGCGCGCGGCGGCAAGAGCGTGCTGCTCGCCGACCGCGCGCGCTTCCCGCGCGACAAGCCCTGCGGTGGCGGGCTCACCGGCCGGGCGCTGAAGCAGGCGCCGTGCGACGTGACGCCGGTGGTCGAGCGCGTCGTCGACACCTTCGAGCTCCGGCTCCACTACAAGCGCAGCTTCCAGCGCACCTCGACCGAGCCGCTGATCCTGATGACCCAGCGGCGGCGGCTCGACGCGCACCTCGCGGAGCAGGCAGCCGCTGCCGGCGCGACGTTCAGGGACAACGCCCGCGTCGACCGGCTCGAGATCGGCGCCGAAGGGATCACGGCGACGGTGGGGGAGACGGACGTCGTCGCGCGACACGCTCGTCGGCGCGGACGGCGCGAACGGCATCGTCGCGAAGACGATCGGGCTCGAGGACGGCATCGTGCGCGGCGTCGCGCTCGAGGGCAACGTCGGCTGGGAGCACCTCGACCGCGAGCGCTACGCCTCGACGGCCGTCGTCGAGCTCGGCCAGCCGGACGGGGGCTACGGCTGGCTGTTCCCGAAGGGCGACCACGCGAACCTCGGGGTCGGCGGCTGGGACAAGGAAGGCCCGCACCTGCGCGACCACCTCGCGCGGCTCTCGCGCTCCTACGGGATCGATCCCGACGTGCTCACCGAGGTCCGCGGCCACCGGCTGCCGATGCGCCGCGTCGGCGCGACGACTCCCGCCCGCGACAACGTGGTTCTCGTCGGCGATGCGGCGGGGCTCGTCGATCCGCTCTCGGGCGACGGCATGTACGAGGCGTTCACCTCGGCCCGGCTCGCCGCCGACGCCATCCTCGCCGGCGATCTCGACGCCGTACCCGGCGGCGCTGGCGCAGAGGCTCGACCATCACGCGGGCGCGTCGTGGTCGGCCAAGCGCGCTCTCGACCGCCACCCCGCGGTGTGCTTCTGGGCCGCTCGCTCACCGGGCGTCTTCGGCGTCGTCAGCGGACTTCTGCGCGGCGATGTCGGGCATCCGAACGAGGCCCGAGGCCTCGCCCGGCCGCCGTTGCGCCTCGTTGCACGCGTCGCGCGCCGCGTCTGACGACAACTGCCGGCGCTCCGGCTCGAGACTGCCCCAACCCGGGGTAAAGGAGAGCCGCCCGTCTGCCGATGTTCTGTGGACGTGATCGACCTCATCGCCCTCCTCCGCACCGCCGTCGAAGCCGGCGCCAGCGACATCCACCTCAAGCTCGGCCAGCCGCCGGTCGTGAGGCTCGACGGCGACCTCGAGCAGATGCAAGGGGTGCCGTCGCTCTCGGAGATGGATCTCGACACGGTGCTCGACGCCGTGACGATGATCTCGCCGCGCCGCCGCGACACGTTCGAGGACACGGGCGACCTCGATATCGCGTACTCGAATCCGACCCTGCCACGCTTCCGCGTCAACGGGTTCCGTCAGCGCGGCGCGACGTCGTTCGCATTCCGCGTGATCCCGAGCGAGATCCCGAACTTCCTCAAGCTCGGTCTCCCGGCGGGCGTCACCCGCCTCGCCGAGGAGCACCGCGGGCTCGTGCTCGTGACGGGCGCGACCGGCTCCGGTAAGACGACCACGCTCGCGTCGATGATCGACCACATCAACCGCACCCGCCGCCAGCACATCGTCACGATCGAGGATCCGATCGAGATCCTGCACCCCGACCGCGGCTGCATCGTCAACCAGCGCGAGGTCGGTCTCGACACCGCGAGCTTCGAGCAGGCTCTGCGTCGCGTCCTCCGTCAGGACCCGGACGTGATCCTGATCGGCGAGCTCCGCGACAGCGAGACGGCGCATACCGCCCTCCAGGCGGCCGAGTCGGGCCACCTCGTCTACTCGACGCTGCACACGATCGACGCCGCCGAGACGATCGGGCGCATGATCGAGTTCTTCCCGCCCGCCAAGCAGCAGCAGATTCGCTCGATCCTCGCCGGCACGCTCCGCGGCGTGATCAGCCAGCGCCTGCTGCCGCGCATCGACGGCGGCCGGGTGCCGTCGATCGAGGTGATGGTGTCGAACTCCCGCATCCAGGACCTGATCCGCGAGGACCGACCGGACGAGATCACGGACGCGATCGCCGCCGGCGACTTCTTCCAGATGCAGACCTTCGCGCAGTCGCTGATCGAGCTCGTGATCTCCGGCGTCGTCGATCGGGACGTCGCCGCGAACGCCGCCACGAACCGCCACGACTTCATCGTCGACCTCGAGCGGGCCGAGAAGAACGCGGCCCACGAGAAGCGCGAGGCCGAGGAACGCGCGAAGCTGCCTGAGCCAGATCCCTCGCTCGGCGCCGGCCTGCGCGTTGCCGAGTCGGTTCCCGCCGCCCCGGCCTAGAGCACAACGCTCCGACCGGAGCAACCCCCGGCAAGCGTGAACCGTGCTCCCCTGCCGCGGGTGACACTCGACTTGGTGTTCCACGATCCCGGTGTTGTGCCGATGACGGCACTGTGATCATCGGGCCGCCGCCGCCCTCACCCCGTCGCTTCGACGAACTGTTCGCCCGGTTCGTCGACGAGCGAGCATTCGGCCTCGTCGAGGCGCTCGTCGTGTGCGCGATCCTGATCGTGGTCGCGGTCGGCCTCGTGGCGTCCTCACCTCGGCGATCGCTGCCACCTCCGTCGCGGCCGAGCGCACCAAGGCCGAGCAGTGCGCGGGCGACCAGGTCGAGCAGATTCGCCGCAAGGCGTACGACTCGGTCGGGCTCGCTCCAAGTTTCTCGTCGACTCGTGACATCAAACGGGCGGCGCAGTCGGCGACATCTACTGAACCAGGCGGCTTCGACCGGCTGGCGGTCACGTTCACGGACCGGGCAGCGTGATGACCTTCACCGGCTCCGCCGCGACGGCGACGGGCGGCAGCTTCGGCGAGTACGCGAGCCGCATCTACGCCTACGACCCGAACCTGCAGTTCCTGCCGCCGCCGTGGTTCCCCTCGATCGACGACACGTACACGACGGCGTTCTTCCGCGAGGTGAAACCATAGGCGGCCGGCCCCCGCTTTGGACCCTCACCGTCAGATCGCGCTGGGCTCTATCCGAAGATGCCGAGGTACCAGTGGAGAATGGCGTCGCCGAAGAACAGCGCTACGACGGCGCCGAATGCGAGGAACGGAGCGAAGGGGATCGCCATCTTGCGCACCTTCGAGCCGTGCCGGAGGGCGAGCACTGCGGCGGGAACGAGCGCTGCGATGAATCCGACCATGAGCGCCACCGAGACGTCCCGGCCGAGCATCGCACCGAGCAGGAGCGCCAGCTTGACGTCGCCCATGCCCATGCCCTTCGGGTAGGCGAGCGCGGCTGCGAGCAGGAAGGCCGACGCCCCGAGTGCGGCGAGAATCCACTCGAGGCTCGGCTCGATGAGGGTCATGCCGACGAGGCAGATCACGGCCGCCGGCAGGACGATCCGGTTCGGCACCAGCCGGTAGCGGAGGTCGGCGGCGGACAGCGTCACGAGGACGATCACGAAGAACGACGCGAGGATCGTGTAGGCGGTGGCGCCGAAGGCGAGCACGCAGGCAACGACGAGTGCGGCCGTGAGCGCCTCGACCGCCGGGTAGATCGCCGAGATGTGCTCGTGGCAATGACGGCAGCGACCGCGCAGCAGGAGGTACGAGACGATCGGGATGTTGTCGCGCGCCGCGATCTCCGCGCCGCAGGCGCGTGCAGGCCGAGCGAGGCTTCGAGATCGATCGGCGCACCGGCACGCGTGCGGCAACCACGTTGACGAAGCTTCCAAACGCAAGAGCGGGGGGAAGGCGAGCAGAGCGAGCGCGACGTTCACAGGGTCGCTATCGGCAGGGTCGGCCAAGTGGTTGAGCGACACCGTGCACCGGTGGGTTCGGCTTCAGGTGTCTTTGCCGTTTGCCGATACCTCGATCGAGGGAACTTGGCATGAAATTCGAACCAGCGGGCCCACTTCGCACATCCACCAATCTCGGCGATCGCGCCGCGACATCGCCGGACGCGCAGAACGAGTTGGGCAACTTCGAGACGCTCGGCGATCTCGTCGCCGATCTCGTCCTCGCCGCTGAGATCGTCCCCCGAGACAGGCTCGCCGCCGCCCGCGGGCGAGCCGGCGCTGGATCGCTCGCCGAGGCGCTACGTGACGAGGGGTACGCACAGCCGGAGGGCATCGCCCGCTCGCTCGCGCGCCGCCACGACCTGCCGTTCATCGATCTCCAGTCGGAGCGCCTCGTCCCGGGCGCCGCCGAGCTCGTGCCGTTGCTGACGCTCCAGCGCGTCATCGCGATCCCGATTTCCAACCAGAACGACCGGCTCCGGATCGCGATCGCCGACCCGGGGAACATCCACGGGATCGACGAGCTCAGGCTCGCCAGCAAGTTCCCGGTCGATATCGGCGTCGCCAGCCGCGACGACATCATCGCCGAGATCGAGAAGATCGCCCGGCGCTCGGAGGTTCTCGAGACCCAGTCGGCGCTCGACGACTTCGACGTCATCGACGAAACCGAAGACGACCTCGAGGTCGACGACGGAGTCTCCGACGCGCCGCTCGTCCGGCTGGTCAACTCGATCATCATGCAGGCCGCGACCGACGGGGCGAGCGACATCCACTTCGAGCCGCAGGAGGACTCGCTCCTCGTGCGGGTGCGGATCGACGGCGTGCTCAACGAGGCCCAGTCGATCCCGAAGCGGATGGCCAACGGCGTCACGACCCGGCTGAAGGTTCTCGCCAAGCTCGACATCGCCGAGCGGCGCAAGCCGCAGGACGGCCGGATCTCGCTCGCCGCGCGCGCTGTCGGCCGGATGCTGGACATCCGCGTTGCCGTGCTGCCGACAGTCGAGGGCGAGCAGGTCGTGATGCGCCTGATCGACAAGTCGCGCACGACGCCGACGCTCGAGTCGCTGGGCCTCTCCGAGGCGATGCGCGAGAAGATCTCCGAGATCATCCGCAAGCCGACCGGCGCGCTCCTCGTCACGGGGCCGACGGGCTCCGGTAAGTCGACGACGCTGTACGCGGCGCTCGCCGAGATCAACCGCCCCGAGATCAACATCATCACGGTCGAGGATCCGGTCGAGTACCGGCTCGCCGGGATCAACCAGGTGCAGATCAACGTCAAGGCAGACATGACCTTCGCGGCAGCGCTCCGCTCGATCCTGCGGTCGGACCCCGACACGATCATGGTCGGCGAGATCCGGGACCCCGAGACGGCCAAGATGGCGATCGAGTCGGCCCTCACGGGCCACTTCGTGCTCTCGACGCTGCACACGAACGACGCACCGGGCGCGCTCACGCGTCTCAACGAGATGGGCGTGGAGCCGTTCCTGACGGGCTCCGCCGTCTCCGCCGTCCTCGCCCAGCGCCTTGCCCGCAAGCTCTGCGCCAACTGCTGCGAGATGTACACGCCGGCGCCCGAGGAGCTGATGGCGGCGCGGATCTCGCCGGACATGGCCGCCGCCCGCGAGGGGATGGTGCTGTACCGCAAGGTCGGCTGCCCGCGCTGCAACCGGACGGGCTACAAGGGCCGGGTCGGCGTCTTCCAGCTCCTGATCATGAACGACGAGATCGAGTCGCTCGCGGCGCAGAACGCGCACCGCGACGAGATCGAGCGTGCCGCCGCAGCCGGCGGGATGCGTTCGCTCTGGGATGACGGGATCGCGAAGGCCGCCGCCGGCCTGATCTCGCTCGAAGAGCTCGCCCGCGTCGTCTCCACGTTCTGAGGAGCGACCTGAGGAAGCTGCGAGGGAAGAGCGTATCGCAGCTTCCTCAGCCGCTCCTCAGAACCGATCCTGATTGCCGCGCTGCGCGCGGATCCTGAAGCCGGGAACCTACGGTTCCCCGCGGCCCCTCCCTCTTTCTGCAAATGCCGCGGATGGTGGCCGGCTCATGAGCATGCGGGGACGGTGGCCGGCTTCAGCCGGTCGCCGCAGATCCGCCTACCTCAGACCGGCAGCGTCTAGGTAATCGAGCAGTTCAGGTATTCGAAGGCGATGATCGCGTCGTCCGCGAAGCGTCGAGCCTGATCCGGCAGAGCCGAACGTGAACGGGCGCTTGAGGCCTGGCTCCTCGGGCGGCTGGGTGATGGGGAAGACCTCGGAATCCACGGTGACGCCCGTGGGCGTCTGGTAGGCGTTCAGCGTTGCGATCATGCGCCCTTCGCGCCGCACCGTGTACGCGAACAGGGTTGGGGCGGAATCGGCAACTGCCGATCCCGCCCCGTTCCCTTCAGCCTTGCTCAACGACGCGCGCCGGCGTTGTGAGCCGCCTGCGCAACCACGGCGCTTTCGACCGGGCCGGAGAACTGGGCCACGATCTTGCCGGGGCGTCGGACGACCAGCATGGTCGGAGCCGACACGGAGCCGGCGAACGACGTGACGCTTGCCGCCTGCTTGTCGTTGCCGACGTTGATGGCGACAAAGCCCGCTCCGGCTGACCGGGCACCCTTGCGCACCTCGGTCACGACGGCGCGGTCACCCTGTGCCTGGCCGACGTACAGCGAGACAACGGCCACCTTGGAGTAGCGGAGCGCGTGTGCCACGGTGGGGGGAAGGCCGGGCAGGAGAACGACCTTGGGCTTGGTCGCGGCGGGCTTGATGACGGTTCCCGCGTGCGATGTCGACGGGGTCGAGGGCGCGACCGGGGTGGCCGATGTCGAATCCGACGACCCACCGAGCACACCGACCCGGACGACCATGAGTGCGACGAATGCCGCCGCGAGCGCCACGACGGCGATCACGACGGGACGTGGCACCCGACTGGTGGTAGCGGCGATGGTATTCACCCGATCGCTATCGGCACGGACGCCACCTCCCTTGATACCGAGATGGGCGATGTGCACATCCCGGCGTAAGGACCTCTGTGACGTTCGCCTTTCCAGGTACCCGTTGCGCCCTCCAGGTTGGCGGCGCAGTAGTCCGACGCGACCGTGACCTTCATACCGGCCGCGATCCCGGCTTCTCACCTGTAGGGAAGCAACGCCATGCCCGTCCCCCAGAGCGGGTGACTGCCGCCGTGCCCGCATCCCCCGGTGAGGGTGAGTGAAGGGGGCACACACGAATACCCCTCAAGACCAGGCCCGACCCTGCCGATAGAGGCACCCGTGGAGCCTTCAGAGCACACAGCCGCCGCCACTCTTTCGGTCGACACCCTCCTCGAGCAGGCGGTCGAACATGGGCGCTTCCGACCTGCATCTCACGGTCGGGATCCCGCCGGTGGTCCGCCGCCGCGGTCACATCGAGGTGCTCAGCGAGTACCCGGAGCTCGACCCCGATCTCATGCGCCAGCTGATCTACCGCATCACGACGACCGAGCAGCAGAAGCATCTCGAGCTCGGCCGGCAGCTCGACTTCGCCTACGGCATCCGTGGCGTCGCCCGCTTCCGCGTCAACGCCTTCTATCAGCGCGGCAGCCTCGCGGCCGCGTTCCGCACGATCCCCACCGCTGATCAAGTCGCTCGAGGAGCTCGGCCTGCCCGCGAGCCTTCACGAGCTGGCCAAGAATCCCCGCGGTCTCGTCCTCGTCACCGGGCCGACCGGCTCCGGTAAGTCGACGACGCTCGCGGCGATCATCGACGAGATCAACCGCAGCCGCACGGATCACATCATCACGATCGAGGATCCGATCGAGTTCCTGCACGATCACAAGAGCTGCATCGTCAACCAGCGCGAGATCGGCGAGGACGCAACCGGCTTCGCCGACGCGCTCCGCGGAGCCCTCCGGCAGGACCCCGACGTGATCCTCCTCGGCGAGATGAGAGACCTCGAGACGATCTCGACCGCGCTGACCGCCGCCGAGACCGGTCACCTCGTCTTCGGGACGCTGCACACCCAGAGCGCGCCCGAGCACGATCGACCGCATCATCGACGTCTTCCCGGCCGAGCAGCAGGCGCAGGTGCGCATGCAGCTCGCCAACACGCTGCAGGGCATCGTCACCCAGACGCTCGTCCCCACGCGGGACGGCTCGGGCCGGGTGCCGGCGCTCGAGATCCTGTTCCTGGACGACGCAATCCGCAACCTGATCCGCCAGGGCAAGATCGAGCAGGTCTACTCCTACATGCAGACGGGCAGCCGTCGCGGCATGCAGACGATGGAGCAGTCGCTCGGTGAGCTCGTCCAGCAGAACACGATCACCGTCGCCGAAGCAATCGGCCGCTCGAGCCGACCCGAGGCGTTGCTCGCCGCTCTCGAGCGTGCAGGTGTTCCGATCTCGACCATGTCCTTCGAATCCACACCCGCCGCCGCACCGGCACTCGGTACGGCGCTCCGGGTGGCCGGGAGCTAGCCGCCAATGACTCTGTGGAACCCACTCAACGTGTTCTCGGGCCGGACTCACTCGGCTGCCGATGGACCGTCTGCGTCCTTTGATCCCTCGCGCACCGGAGATCCCCTCGGGCCGCGTCCGACCGATCCCGCCATCGGGCTCGGAGGCACGCAGATCGGCAAGCCCTGTCAGCACGGGAGATCCGCGCCGTCATCCGATCGGCTTCGCACCGCCGGCCGAGCAGGACGCCGAGCCGCGCTTCCGCACGGAGATCTCCTTCCGGCGCCACCACGAGATGCCGCGCGCCGGTGCTGTCCCGGTTTCCCCGGGCGACGGTGTGCAGCCCGCCTGGCAGAGCCCCCGGAGCAGGTCGGCTCGGTCGATGTCGATCAGGTCGACGCCGTCGAGGAGCTGCCGGTCAGGAGGAGAGCGTTCCGTTCTTCAAGCGTGAGATCAGCTTCCGCCGCAAGAAGTCGGCCGGCGTCGAGGCGGTTGCCGCCGAGGCGACCACCGACGATGCCGACGAGGAGCCTGTCAACGAGGTCGAGCGTCACCAGTGAGGTGAACGGCTCGACGGACGAGTGGGAGACTCCCGCGGCCGAGGTCGTCGCAGTGTCGGACGAGCCCGAGCACGAGGAGCAGCCCGAGGTCGTCGTCGAGGCAGTCGAGCCGGCGGAGAACGTCGCCGAGGCTGTCATCTCCGAGGACGACGCCGACGCGGCCGTGCCGTTCTACAAGCGCGAGCTCAGCTTCCGCCGCAAGAAGGCCGAGGTCGAGGCCGCCGACCAGCCGGAGCTCGAGGCCGCCGACGAGACCGCGAGGTCGAGGTCGAGCAGCTCGCCGATGCCCCGGCCGAGGTCGAGCCCGAGGTCGTGGCCGAGGTTCGCCGCGGTCGACGCGTCAGACGAGCCCGAGGCCGTCGTCGACGAGCCGGTGTTCGCCGAGGCAGCGGCCGTCGAGATCGCAGCCGTGCACGAGCTCCCGGAGGCCGACGACAGCCGTCGAGGATCTGCCCGCAGCCGACACCGACGACGAGCCGGCGGTCGCCGCTCGTCGTTCCGATCGGCTTCGCGACCAGCGACGACACCACCGATCACGCGTGGCACACGGAAGACGCGACGCAAGAGCCTATCCCGTTCGAGCCTGAGATCTTCGACGACGGTGCTGCCGTCGAGGATGCCGAGGATGCAGGCGACGCGGCGCTTCTGCCCGCAGCCGTCGCAGCCGCGGCTGTGACCGACGCGGACGACGTCCCCGATATGCCTGACGTCGCGGACGAGGATGCACCGGCAGCCGCCGGACGCTTCGGATCGCGAAGGCGCAAGACGGAGAAGGCGCCGAAGCGCCAGGGTGGCAAGGGTCGCAAGGTCGTCGGGCTCAAGATCGGCGCCTCGCAGCTCGCTGCGGCCGTCGTCACCGAAACCGAACGTGGCCACGAGCTGGTCGGCCTTGCCCGCCGCTCGCTCGCCGCCGGGATCGTCGTCGACGGTGAGGTGCGCGACGAAGACGCGCTCGCCACCGCCGTCCGCTCGTTCTTCGACGAGGAGAAGCTTCCGAAGGGCGATGTCCGCATCGGCCTCTCGAGCAACCGCATCGGTGTCCGCACCCTGGACATCGAGGGGGTCGAGGACGAGAGCCGCTTCGACAACGCCGTCCGCTTCAAGGCGCACGAGGTGCTCCCGGTCGCGCTGTCCGAGTCCGTGCTCGACTACCGCGTGCTCGAGGAGCGCGTCGCCGAGGACGGGCAGACGATGCGCCGTGTCCTGCTCGTCGTCGCGCCGCGCGACCAGGTCGAGCCGTATACGCGCGTCGCGAATCTCGCCGGGATCCGGCTCGAGGCACTCGATCTCGAGGCGCTCGGCCTGCTCCGTGCCTTCGTCGAGCCTGGCATCGGTGCTCCGACGCCTGACGACACGGCGTCCGTCGTCGTCTCGATCGGCCACGAATCGTCCACCCTGCTCGTCGCAGGCGGCGGGGCGTGCGAGTTCACCCGCGTGTTCGACTGGGGTGGAAGCGCGCTCGAGGACGCGATCGCAACGGCGCTCGACGTCCGCCCGGTCGAAGCGGCCACGATTCTCCGTCATCTGTCCCTCTCGGGACCGGGCCGGCAGTACGAGGCCCTCGACGAGGTAACGCGGGCGAAGGCAACCGATGCCGTCCGTCAGCGTCTCACCCCGTTCGCACGGGAGCTCGTCAACTCGCTCCAGTTCTACCAGACCCAGGCGGAATCGCTTGGCATCGGTGGGATTCAGATCACCGGTGGAACGTCGCATCTCGAGGGCATCGACGATGCACTGCATCAGATGATCGGCGTCAACGTCTCGGTCGGCGATCCGCTCTCCCGCGTGATCCGCGCGGCGGACTTCGATCCTGCCATCGAGACGACGATCGGCTCGCTGGCCGTGCCGATCGGGCTTGCGATCGACGATGTCGCGATGCGGGGCGTCAACCTGCTTCCGAAGGGCTCGGTTGTCAAGAAGTCCCGTCGTTCGACGCTCGTGGCGATCGGCGCTCCCGTCGCCGTGGCCGTCCCGCTCGCCGCGCTCGCCTTCCTCTACCTCGGGGCGCACGGCAAGGTCGTCGATCAGCAGAGCCAGCTCGACGCTGTGAAGGCCGAGCTCGCCGCACTGCCGCAGCCGACGACGCCGACGATCGACACCGCAGTCGTCGGTGACGAGGCAGTCCGCGCCACGGCTGTAGCCAGCGTTCTCGGTGGCCGGCTCGCGTGGGAGGCGGTGTTCCGCGACATGTCCAGGGTGCTGCCGGCGAACGTCTGGCTGTCGACGCTCTCCCTCACCGCCCCTGATGCGGCGGCCAACCTCGCCGACGGCACGGTGGCCGGCGCGCCCGCGGCGGTGCCCGGCGTTGAGCCGGTGCCGACGGCAGTGGCAATCGACGGATTCACGTTCACCCAGCCCGACGTCGCCCGTCTCCTCGCGCGACTGGCGACGCTCCCCTCGTTGAAGCGCGTGACGCTGACCTCCAGCACGTCGCAACTGCTCGGCTCCAAGAAGGTCGTGCACTTCGTCATCGTTGCCGACCTGAACCAGACAGGAGGTGCGTCATGAACGCCCTGCTTCACTCGCCGAAGGGCAAGATCGGTGCGATCGCGGTCGGAGGGCTGGTCGTCTTCCTCGCCCTCTGGTTCCTGCTCGTCTCGCCGCAGCGTGCGAAGGCGACCGAGGTCTGCTTCCGACCTCGCCTCGACCCAGGCGCAGCTCGTCGAGCGCAAGGCCGCCCTCGCGACGCCCGTCGGCCAACGTCAGCGTTCAAGCCGAGCGATCTCTACCGGCTCACGAAGGCGCTGCCGGACGACACGAACATGTCGGGCATCCTGCTCGACGTCAACCGGATCGCGGCTCAGAACAAGCTGACGTTCATCGTCGATCACACCGGCCCCGCAGGTCAGCGGAACCGGATATCTGCAGCAGCCGCTCGACGTGATGGTGCAGGGCCGCTTCAGCAACCTCTCGAGGTTCCTCGGTGACCTCCGCACGCTCGTCTCGGTCCGTAGCCAGCGGCTCGACGCCCGCGGTCGCCTCTACTCGGTGTCGGGCGTCAGCATCACGGCACCCGATAGCCCCGCCAAGTTCCCGGTCGTCAAGGCCTCGGTGAAGCTGAACGCCTACGCCTTCAGCGCCCCGGTGCCGACTACGCCCGAACCGGATCCGTCCACCTCTACCGACACGTCCTCCGATGGGACTGTCGCGGCAGGAGCGACCCCCTGATGGCCAAGCGAAGCGCACAAGACACCGCCGCCGCCAAGGCGAAGAAGCAGAAGATGATTCTGATCGTCGGAGGAGTGCTCCTCCTCGCGGTCGCCGCGTTCCAGGTGCCGAAGCTGATGAAGGGCGGCGGGTCAACCGCTGCACCTGCGTCGACTGTCGCCGGCGCCCGTGGCCGGCACACCTGTGCCGGCACACCTGGGGCCGGAACACCCGTGCCGGTGGCGGTCGCAACCGTCCCGACCAAGGGCTCCGCCTCGATCGCGGGCGTTTCCCTGCCGCGCGGCCAGGTCGTCAAGGTGGAAACGAGCCAGCTCGCCTCGTTCACGCTCTTCGAGGTCAAGGATCCATTCGTCCCGCAGGCCGGCGACGAGGAGACTGCCGCCGACTCGTCCTCCAGCCAGAGCGGTGAAGCACCTCCGGCCGACACAGGCGCCGGCACGACGGGCACGGATACTTCGGCCGGCTCCACCGTCGGCTCGCCACCGGCTGGTTCGACGCCGGCCGCACCGCCCGCGCCCATCCTCTACGCGACGATCGACTTCAACAGCGAAGCCGCAGCAGGTTCAGGTCAAGGGCACGTTCCCGACGCCCGAGCCGCTCTTCGTCCTCCGCTCGCTGACGAAGAAGCAGGCGAAGATCAGCGTCGCCGGCGGATCGTTCGACGGCGGCAAGCCGGTGACCCTGAAGCTCGGCAAGAAGGTGACGCTCGTCAACACGGCGACCGGCGTCCGCTACGTGCTGAAGCTGATCTACACGGGTGCACAGCCTGAGGTCATCGAGGGCTTCACGACGACGACGACTGCCGCGCGACGGCGCAGCAGCGACGACGACGACGACCCCGTGATCAACCGCGTGCGGATAGGAGACAGCTAGATGCCGCAGTTCGCGTACAGCGCGATCAACGCTCAGGGGAACGAGCTCTCCGGCGAGATCCACGCCGCAGACCTGTCCGTCGGCGCGGGACGTCCTGCTCAACGGCGGCCTGCTCGCCGAGCGGATCGCCGAGATCAAGGCGCAGCGCCGGATCGGACAAGAAGAAGTCCGGGCGCGTTCCAGAAGAAGGTGCAGCCGAAGTCGCTGCAGGTCTTCTCGCGCCAGTTCGCGACGATGATCGAGGCCGGCCTCTCGGTCGTGACCGCGCTCGTCATCCTCGAGGAGCAGACCGACGACGAGGCCCTCGCGGTCGTCATCGCCGACGTCCGCGAGCAGGTCGAGACGGGCGCGCTCCTCTCGGAGGCGATGGCGCTCCATCCGGACGTCTTCAGCCGCCTCTACATCGCGATGGTCGAGGCCGGCGAGGCTGCCGGCGTGCTCGACACGGTCCTCGACCGCGTCGCGATCCAGATCGAGAAGGAGCAGAAGATCAAGCGCCGGGTGAAGGGCGCGATGATCTACCCGACTGTCGTGCTCGTGTTCGCGACGCTCGTGATGACCGGAATGCTGATGTTCCTCGTCCCGATCTTCGTCAACATCTTCGATCAGCTCGGCGGCGAGCTGCCGATGCTGACGCAGTACGTGATGCACGCGTCGAACGCGCTGCGCAACCCGCTGATCCCGGGTCTGCCGATTCCCGGCGTCGTCTTCTTCTCGGCGATCGCGATCGGTGGGTTCTTCTGGTTCCGCCGCTGGAAGAAGACCGAGCTCGGTCGCGAGAAGTGGGACAAGTTCAAGCTGCGGATCCCGATGCAGATCGGCGGCGTCGTCCGCAAGGTCGCGATGGCCCGCTGGTCGCGGACGCTCTCGACGCTCATCGCGTCGGGCGTCGACATCATGCGCGCGCTCGAGATCACCTCGCAGACGGCCGGCAACTGGGTCGTCGAGAAAGAGACGATCGCTCTCCGCCATCGCGTCGAGGAGGGCTCGTCGATCGCTCAGCCGCTGATCGAGAGCGCCGTCTTCCCGCCGATGATCGCCCAGATGGTCAAGATCGGCGAGGAGACCGGCGAGCTCGAGAAGATGCTCTCCAAGGTCGCCGACTTCTACGAGGACGAGGTCGACGCGTCGATCCAGGCGCTGACCTCGATCATCGAGCCGATGATGATGGTCGGCGTCGGCATCATGGTCGGCATCATCATCATCAGCATGTACCTGCCGATGTTCAAGCTGCTGTCGCTCGTCAAGTAGCGAGCGAGCGGGCTGTTCTCACTGAAACCGGCGAGGAAAAACCCCGCAAAGCGGGGTTTTTCTCGTTGGCCAATCTTCGGCAGTTGAGCGGGAGCCGACAGCGATGGCATGGATGGACGAAGAGGTTGCGTGCGCGAGTCCGCGGCACTTCGTGAGGCGATCGACGCTGACGTGGCAGCCAAACTGACCGCCTAGCGCTCGGCGCGGGCGCGGAGTCCGGCGAGGATCAGGTCGAGACCGCCGATGAACTCGGCGAAGGGGTCGTGCAGCGGGAACTGCCCACGCATCGCCTCGACGAATGGCAGCTCTCCCGGTGCACTCGCGAGCCATGCGTCGAGCTGTTCCTCGATCGGCGGCTCGGGCGGCCGTTCGTCGTCGGCGTAGCGGTGGTGAGCCGACATGTCTGCGCCGACGCCCGTCGTGTAGTTCAGCAACGCCAGGACTGCGTGGAACTTCTCGGCGTCCGTTAGGTCCAGCGTGTGCAGCTCGCGGCCGACGATGTCGAATGCGCGCAGCGAGTTGGTCAGGACAGCGGCGTCGGTGGCGAGCCTCGGGGCGACCCAGGGGTGCAGTTCGAGTTGCCGGTAGACGGCCAGGCAGATACGGCGAATCTCTGTCAGCGCCTCCGCGACGGCCGGGACGTGTGCTTCGACACGGTTCTCGGCGCGGAGCTCTCGCGGATCGAGCTCTCCGGCGCGCATAGCCTTGGCGTCTGCAAGCGCGCGTCCGAGGACGGCGTCGATCGCGAGGTCGACGAGCGCCTCCTTGCCCGCGACGTGCCAGTAAACGCTGCCGAGCCCTCCACCGAGTTCCGCTGCAAGACGGCGCAGCGTCAACCCTGGAACGCCGTCGCGATCGAGCAGCTCGATTGCGGCGTCGAGGATCGAATCGAGCGAGAGGGAGGCGCGGGGGCGAGGCTCGGCCACCTCGTCAGCGTACAGCGAGACTTGCGAATCGAACATCGTTCAACTATAATCGAACAATGTTCGATTCAACAACGCTCGATTCACCGGCTCGCGAGGCATCGCCGAAGCCCACCAGCCTGCGGGCCGCGGCACCGGCGCTGATCGCGCTCTCGCTCGCGATGCTCGTCGAGATGGTGGACAACTCCGTGCTCAACGTCGCGCTGCCGACGATCGGCCGCGACCTCCACTCGGGCACGGGCGGCTTGCAGTGGATCATCTCGGCCTACTCGCTGACGTTCGGGGCGCTTCTCCTCGTCGGCGGCTCGCTCGGAGATCGCCTCGGGCGCCGCCGCGTGCTTCAGTGGGGCCTGCTCGGCTTCGCCGCGGCGGGCGCGCTCGTGCTGTTCGTGCACTCGACCGGCGCGCTGATCGGCGTGCGGGCGGCGAGCGGCGCGTGCGCGGCGCTGATCGCGCCGGGGACGATGTCGCTGATGTTTCGGCTGTTCGACGACGACGTGCTGCGCGCCCGCGCGATCAGCATCATCGTCGTCGTTGCAATGACCGGCTTCGCCATCGGCCCTGCGGTTAGCGGCCTCGTGATTACCCACGTCCAATGGCAGGTGCTGCTCCTCGCCAACGCGCCCATGGCCCTCGTGGCCTGGCTCGGCGTGCGCCACGGCATCGAGCCGGACGACCCCGGCGAGCTCCGTGCAGGCGGTGCCGATCTTCCCGGTGCCGCGCTCTCGGTGACGGCGATAGCACTCGGCCTCTACGCCTTCACGCTGGGCGTCGCGGACGGTTGGTTGGCCGGTACGACTCTCGCCTGCGCCGTCGCAGCGGTCGCCGCTGGGATTGGATTCGTCATGCGCGAGCATCGCACCGAGAAGCCGATGCTCGATCTCCACCTCTTCCACCATCCGACTGTCCGTGGCAGCGCATTGCTGCAGACCACGGCGATGCTCGCGATGGTCGGCGTCGTCTTCGCGAGCACGCAGCTGTTCCAGTTCGCCTGGGGTTGGACGCCGCTCCGCGCCGGCCTCGCAACGCTCCCGATCGTGGTCGGGATGTTGCTGGCGATGCCGGTCGCTGACGTCCTCGTCCGTCGCCTCGGCCACCGTCTCGGCGCCGCGCTCGGCTGCGCGCTGCTGATCGCAGCGCTGGTGTTGCTCGCAGTGGCTCTTCCCGTCGGCTACCCGCCCGTCGCGCTCGCGATGTTCGTGGTCTCCGCGGCGATGCGCCTCGTGATGGTCACGTGCGCCGTCGACCTCCTCGACGCCCTGCCCGAGGATCAGACGTCGATCGGAGCAGCGCTCAACGACAGCGCACAGGAGCTCGGCAGCACCGTCGGCGTCGCTGTCGTCGGCACGATCGTCGCCGCCCTCGTTGGGACGGCGCTCCCAAGCGGCGTCTGGCCGGACGCGTTCGCAGCGGACTTTACGCATGCGCTCCAGGTCTCATTCTTCGTGCTCGCCGCGATCACCCTGACCGTCGCCGTCATCGGCGTTCGCGCGCTTACGAACTCAAAGACGGTCGAAGAGCACTAACGCTGGGAAACGCCACGGACCGTGTCCAGGTCAACGTCTGGTCCTCAGAGGTCCGAGCACCCGACCTCACCGGATCGGCTGCCAGGCAGGACGCGCCCAGCCCAGGTGGTTGCTCGCGATGCTGGTTGGGGCCTTGGTGGAGACCTGGGTGAGGTTGGTGCCGTCGGCGTCGGTCAGGTAGACGCCGGTTCGGTTGGCGATCGCGATCTTTGTGCCGTCTGGTGACCACGCTGGAGCGCCGGCGATGCCGACCGTGGCGCAGCCCGTCTCGGCGGGTGGGGTGAGATTGCGACCGGTCGGTGTGACGATCCTGATGCCGGTCGGCTTTGTGATCCGGAATGGCGGGGGGCCGCAGCCGCTGAGGTAGGCGATTCGTGTTCCGTCCGGCGACCAGGCGGGCGCTGTGCCGTTTCTCGCGATCAGCGTGCGGTGGGTTCCGTCGACGTTCATCGCGTAGATCGAGCCGTTGAGGGGCCAGTCGTAGTCGCGGGCCGGCCCGATCTGGCTGGTCGCGAAGGCGATTCGGGTGCCGTCGGGAGACCAGGAGGGCCACGCGGCCGACGCGGTGCCCGTATCGAGGGTCGTTCGGTACGTGCCGTCGGGACGGATCAGGAAGATGTTGGCGCCTGTGACGTACGCGATCGTCTGTCCATCGGGAGACCAGGCGATCTCGTCCCAGCCGCCGCGCTCGCTGCGGGCGTTCCATTGTCGGATTTGGCGGCTCTTGCCTGTCGCGACGTCGAGGACGTAGAGGCCGTTGAACTCCGGATTGCCGCCGATCGATTCGACGCCGTAGGCGAGCCGCTTGCCATCCGGAGCCCAGGTGGCTCCCTCGATCTCGTAACAGCGTTCAAGACAATGAAAGACGCGGCGTCCCAAGCCGTTCTTCCCGACCTCGTAGATACCGCCGCCTGAGCCGTCGCCTGCTTTGGCGCTCACGATCGCCAGCGGCCCGTTCCGCGCCAAGTCCGATCTCGGCTCTAGTGCTCCGCTGCTCCCTGCATCGGTCACTGACCGGTCAGCGCCGCCACCGCGACCAACCACGAAAGCCGTCAGCGCGACAGCGGCCGCGGACGCGAAAGCGAGGATCCCGAAGCGGCGGCGGCGGCGGCGTGCCCGCTGACGTGCCTCCTCGATCAGTGCCTCTTCCTGAAGTGCGGTCGGGTTGATCTGCTCGTTGCGAGCGATGGAATCTGGTGGGCGTGGAGGTGTCGAGACGGTCATTCTTGGACTGCGCAGGCGAGTGTCAGTGGAGCTACGGGATGGGTTGCCAGGCGGGGCGCGACCAGGAGAGCTTGTTGTTTGGAATGCTCTTCGGGCCGCTCGGCGCGAGCAGGCGGAGGTTGCTGCCGTTGGGATTCATCACGTAGACGCCACCGCTGTTTGCCATCGCGATCTTCGTTCCGTCTGGCGACCAGGTTGGCGGCCCGGCGAGGCCCACTGTCGCGCAGCCCGCATTCCTGGGGCGAGTCAGGTCGCGACCGGTCGGTGTGATCAGCCTGATGCCGGCCGGCTTCGTGGGCCGGAACGGTGGTGCGCCGCAGCCGCTGAGGTAGGCGATCCGGGTTCCGTCCGGCGACCAGGCAGGAGCCGTACCGTTCTTGGCGATCAGGCTGCGATGGGTTCCGTCGAGGCGCATCACGTAGATCGAGCCGCTGATGGGGGCCTCGTATCCGCCACCGAAGTAGTCCTTCGTTGTCACGTACGCGATCCGGGTGCCGTCGGGCGACCAGGCGGGCCAGCCGGCGAACCGAGCACCATCGGTGTCGAGCACCTTTGGATGGCGCCCGTCCTGATCGACCACCAATATCCTCGTTCCGCCCTGCCAGAAGTCTTCGGAGCTGTAGGCGATCCTCTTCCCGTCGGGCGACCACGCGATCTCTGCCCAGCCGCCGATGCCGTGTCCCTGATAGGGGCGGATCTGGCGGCTCTTCCCAGTCGTCACATCGAAGACGTAGAGGCCGTTGATGACAGGGTTTCCGCCGATCGACTCAGCGCCGTAGGCGAGTCGCTTGCCGTCCGGCGCCCACGCCGCCGCTGTCAGCTCGTGACACGGCGTCTCTACCCCGCAACGGAACACGCTGTCCCCGAGGCCATCCTTGCCCACCTCGTAAAGGCCACCACCGGAACCGTCGGTCGGCTTGCCGCTCACGATCGTAAGCGGGCCGTTACGCGGCAATCCCGAGCCCGCTACGACGCCCCTCCCGTTCCCGTCAGCCACCGACCCACTGGCCTCGCCACCCCGGCCGACGATGAACGCGACCACCGCGACAACAGCGGCAACGAGGACGAGGCAGGCTCCGTTGCGCCGCCGCCGCCGGCGCGCCCGTTGCCGAGCCTCCTCGATCAGCGCCTCTTCCTGAAGCGCGCTCGGCTCGACCGGCTCGGCGAAAGCCTCAATCCGATCTGATGGGCGGGGAGGTGTCGAGACGGTCATCGGGTCACCTTCAGTCGTATTGAGCTAGTATCAATAGCACTATGTTTCCTGTCAAGGTCGACCGCCAAGACCCCACCGAACTCCACCACCAGGTTGCCGGAGAGATCCGCCGCGCCATCGCCGACGGCGAAGCCAAACCCGGCGAACGCCTCCCACCCGCGAAAGACCTCGCAGCCATCCTCGAGGTCAACACCAACACCGTCCTCCGCGCTCTCCGCGAGCTCCGCGACGAGGGCCTGCTCGAGTTCCGCCGCGGCCGCGGCATCACCGTCACCGGCACCCCGGAACGTGGCGCCGTGATCGAACGGGCCCGAGACCTCCTCGACTTCGCCCGCCACCAGGGCTACCAACCCGCAGAGCTCGTCCGCATCATCGAAGATCTCAGCTGAACCGAGCGAATCCCGCGCGCGGCACAGCCCACTTCGGAGGTGATCGGATGAACGACGAGCAGAGGAACTGGAAGGTGGCGCACCTCGACGAGATCGAGCGGCGCGGCAGCGACATCCCGGTGCGCGAGCACCTCGGGATCCACTCATTCGGACTCAACGTCCTGACGGTCGGCGATGACGGCACGCTGGTCAATGAGCACGACGAGGCCGGGTCGGGCCAGGAGGAGCTGTACTTCGTCCTCGATGGCACGGCGACGTTCGAGGTCGACGGCGAGACGGTCGATGCGCCGCAAGGGACGTTCCTCTACGTCGGCGCCGAAGCGCGGCGGAAGGCGACCGGGAACGCAACCATCCTCGCCCTGGGCGGCACGCCCGGCGAGGTGTATCAGGCGGTCGACTGGGGTGAGGCGTGGCCGTTCCACCGAGAGTCGATGCAGGCCTACGGCGAACAGCGGTACGCCGACGCGCTCGCTGCGGTTCGCAAGGCCCTCGCACTCATGCCCGATCACGCGGGCCTGAACTTCAACGCCGCGTGCTTCGCATCCCTCGCCGGTGACACGAGCGACGAGACGTTCGACCACCTCCGACGCTCCGTCGAGCTGCTGCCGCGGTTCCGTGAGGACGCGCGCCGGGACAGCGACTTCGACGCCGTGCGCGACGATCCGCGGTTCGAGGAGGCCCTTCGCTAACGCGCTATGGCCGCGACGCGCCCGGCATCTCGTCGGTTGCTATCCGAGACCGGACGGCGATCATCGGCCTGGCAGGCGTGCAGATGATCGCACCTTTGCCCGGCCGTAACGGATCGACGCCGGTCGGCTGATCGTCGGACAGTCGGTCGGCCTACGCCTGGCTCGTCTCCCAGAATCCCTCGATGGTCTCGCCGTCGCCCCCTTCGCCGTAGCCGATCGCGATGAACTCGAGGCCGTCGGGGCCGGATGCGAAACCGCGGGCGACGGCCGGCGGGACGCGGATGACATCCCACTGGCGGATGTCCTGCACCTCGTCGTCGAGCTTCACCTGGCCCGAGCCGGCGATCACGATGTACACCTCTTCCTGCGTCCTGTGGCGGTGCCCGGTCGAGCCGGCGAGGTTCGGAGCGCGCTTCTGGTAGCTGAACCCGCCACCCTCGATCCCGAGCGCGCTGCGGCCGAAGCGGAGCTCCAGGTCGGGGGCGAGCCCGAATCGCTCGGCGAAGTTCTCGGTGTCGTCGCGCAGGTTCAACCGGGTGTAGTCACTCAACGCTGGTTCCCTTCCAAGGAGGATCAGATGCACAAACCGTACGTCTTGCGACGCGGCGCACGCCGAGCTGTCCGGGCGTCCCCGACGCTAGGCGGCCTTGCCGCCGGCGATCCAGCTGCGCAGCTTCTCGACCTCCGGGTCGGCCCAGGCCCGGTCGCAGGGCATCGACCCGGCCGCGACGGCAGCGAGAATCGCGTCCGCGTGCGCTGCGACGTCGTCGTAGACCCACAGATCGAAGGCGAACTTCATTGCGGCGCGATCGCCGTCCCGGAAGAGCGGCTTGATGTCGGCAGCGAAGCTGAGGGTTGGCTCGGACATTCCATCCTCCTCTGATCGACGGTGCCGAGGCGAGACGTCGTCAGCGACTCACCCCGGCCTTCGCGGAACTCCAACACAGGGTACGCCTATCCGATTGCCGCTTCGGGAGCGGCGGCCGGGATCTCGGGCGTCGGGTCGGGTGGGGCATTCGGAGGACGGTTTCGATCCACCGGGGCATCCACCAGTTCGCTTCGCCGAGCAGTTTCATCAGGGCCGGGACGAGAAGGGCGCGGATGACGGTCGCGTCGAAGATGATTCCCGCTGCAAGACCGATCGCGAGCGGCTTGATCTCGTAGCCCGGGCTCGTCGAGAGGACGAGGAACGCGAACATCAGCACGAGCGCCGCGCTTGTGACGAGCTTTCCGGTTCGTGCGAGCCCGAGCTCGATGGCCTTGTCGGTGGAGCCGGTCTCGTCGTAGGCCTCACGCATCCGCGTGAGCATGAAGACCTCGTAGTCCGTCGAGAGCCCGTAGAGGAAGGCGAAGATCATCACCGGGATCCACGCCGTGATCGCACCGGTCGCCGGGATGTCCCAGAGACCGGAGCCGTGCCCCTGCTGGAAGACGAAGACGATGATCCCGAAGGCGGCGTCCAGGGAGAGCAGAAGCTCACAACAAGAGTATGCAGAACCGCGAGAGCCGTCCGATCAGGTGACGACGCCGATCGCGATCGTGCCGAGATAGCCCTTGAGCCCGCCCGTGCGCCTGGTCAGCTTGAGCTCCGCGGTCGATCCGCCGGCCTGGCTGTAGATCATGTCCGACGCATGCGGCGTGTCGTAGGCGCCCTTGCTCGAGTAGGGCTTCTGCTTGTAGACGGCGCGGGTGATCGCCTCGTTCATGAAGACCTGGCCGGTGTGGACGACGTTGCCGCCGACGCTCACCTTCATGTGGATGTGCGGCGTGCGGCCCGGGTACCAGCCCGGGAAGATCGTCAGGAACTCGGCCTTGCCCGTCGCGCCCGCCTTCTGATGCCCACGCAGGTACCGCGTCGAGGCGCCGTTGACGGCGGAGTAGTTGCCGAGGGCGTCGCAGTGCCAGATCTCGACGTCGGCCTTCGGGATCGGCTTGCACGTCTTCGCGTTCAGCACCGTGAAGCGGATCACGAGCGGCAGGCCCGGCTTGCCCTCGGTGACGTTGCGCCGGGTCAGGTTCTCCTGCACCCAGTACGGGCCCGCGGTCGCCTCGGGCGTGAGCAGGCAGGTCGTGACCGTCGCCGCCTCCGCCTCGTCGCCCATGAACGCCAGGGCGCGATTGCCGAAGAGGACCGCCAGTCCGGTGCCGCCGGCGGCCTTGAGGATGTTGCGTCTGCTGAGCTCGGTGTCCATCGTCGTGCTCCTTTCGGTGGTGTGGTGAGGACACCGTAGAACCCGTCGCTGAGAAGCGGCTGTGGATGTGCTGTGCGCGTCAGTCGGGAGCCACTACGCCCGCAGCGGAGCCGGGTCCGGTGGCAACTCGACCCGGCACCAATCTCACGATGGGGCAGCTCGGTGGCTTCCCCGCAGCGCGGCAGCAGGGGCTCCTCGTGGTCTTCGTCCGCGCCCGCAAGGCGAGCGATCCGCTCACCGCGGGGATCTCGACCCGGCTGCTCGTCTCGTTCCCGGTCTCGCTCCGCTAGAGGCTTGATGTGGATTGGAAGTGCGTTTGGGGCGGTTCTGCACCAAGGAGCGTGTTCGCCGAGGGCGTCGTTAAGGCTGGTTGCCTTGATGGTGCCCTCGGCGGGCACGATCCGCCGTGTGCAGGGCCGCATCCAGACGTGCTTCTAATTCGCGTCAAGCCTCTTTCCTCCTGGCAACGGCGAGAGCCCGGCGCCTGGTGGCGGTACCCCTGCCGCCACCAGGCGCCGGGTGCGTCGTTTGCCTTCGGCAGCCCGCGGGTATCCGGAGCGGATGGACGACAACGAAGTCACTGCAGACCCTGTCTCCTGGTACGCGATCGAGCCCGGCTGGCGGGTGATCACCCTCGACGGCGTTCCAGTCGGCTCGGTCGACGAGGTGCAGAGCGACGAGGAGCTCGACATCTTCCACGGCATCTCCGTGCGCGTCGGGATCGGACGTCTCCCGCGCGAGGTCTCGTCGGATCTCGTCTCGTCGATCGAGGAGGGCACCGTCACCGTTGCGATCCTCTCCGACGAGATCGGCTCGCTCCCGAACAGCAACTGAGAACGCGCCATACTGAGGCGTGGACGAGGCCTCAAGGTCGCCGACGCTCGAAGCGCTCCTGGCCACTGCCTGTGCGCGGATCGAGCGCCTCTCGCCTCATGAGGCATTCGCTGCGCAGCAAGCCGGCGCGCTCATCATCGACACCCGGTCGAGCGAGGATCGCGAGCGGGACGGCATCGTTCCCGGCTCGCTCCACATCCCGCGCACCGTGCTCGAATGGCGAGCCGCACCGGACAGCCGCTGGCGCAACCCGCACATCGGCGGCGTCGAGCGCGAGGTCGTCGTGCTCTGCGACCACGGCTACTCGAGCATCCTCACCGCGGCGACGCTCGTCGAGCTCGGCTTCGCGCGGCGCCGGCGATGTGATCGGCGGCTTCGAGGCGTGGCGCGATGCAGGCCTCCCGGTCGGCGCCGCTCCCGCTCGACGCCGCGGGCCCGGTGAGCTCGCCGGGATGGGCGGCCCCGACTAGCTGGCTTAGGACTCGGGCGGCGCGCCGCCCTCGGCCGTGCGACGCGCGACGAACTCGTCCAGCTCGGCCGCGATCGCATCGTCGATCGGCGGCGGCTCGAACTCGGCGATGATCTGCTTCCAGATCCCGTTCGCGCGCTGCGTTGCGTCGCGCGACCCCTCCTCGGTCCACTGGCCGAAGTTGGCCCAGTCCGAGACGAGCGGCTCGTAGAACGCGGTGCGGTAGCGCGCGAGCGTGTGCGCGCCGCCGAAGAAGTGGCCGCCGGGCGAGGTCTCGGCGATCGCGTCGAGGCCGATCTCGTCGGCGTCGACGACGAGCGGCTGGAACGACTCGGCCAGCATCTGCAGCACCTCGATGTCGAGGATGAACTTCTCCTTCGATGCCGTCAGCCCGCCCTCGAGCCAGCCGGCGCAGTGGAGCAGCAGGTTGCAGCCGCCGAGCACGGCGCCGAACAGGCTCATCATCGTCTCGTACATCGCCTGCGCGTCGGCCGCGTTCGAGGCGTTCGGCGCCGACGAGCGGTAGGGCAGCCCGACGTGACGCGCGAGCTGGCCGCTCGCGAGCGCCGCCTTGAAGTACTCCGGGGTCCCGAACGCCGGCGCCCCTGACTTCATGTCCACGTTCGAGGTGAACGCGCCGTAGACGACCGGCGCCCCCGGCCGCACGGCCTGCGTCAGCGCGATCCCTGCCAGCGCCTCGGCATGCTGCAGCGTGAGCGCCCCGGCGAGCGTCACCGGCGCCATCGCGCCGGCAAGGGTGAACGGCGTGATCACCGCCACCTGCCCGGCGGCGGCGAAGTCGATCAGGCCCATGCACATCGGGATGTCGAGCTGCCGGGGCGAGTTGCTGTTGATCACCGTGTAGCAGCACGGGGTGGAGAGGAAGCTCTCCTCGTCGAGCCCGTAGCCGATCCGGAACATCTCGAAGCTGTCCCGCACCTGGCCGCGCCCGCGGGCGTAGAGGTACGGCGCCTTGTCGGTCAGCGTCAGATAGGCGAGGTTGGACTGCAGGTGCCGGAACTGCACCGGCACGTCCTGGGGCTCGACGCACGGGCCTGTCACGTGCATCACGTCGAAGTGCTGCGTCAACCGGACGAGGTCACGGAAGTCGGCCAGGTTGCCGGAGCGCTTGCCGCCGTCGAGGTCGCTGACGGCGGGAGGGCTGCTGACCGGAACCGTGGCCAGATGGCGCCCGCCGAGCGTGACGGTGCGCTCGGGCGCACGGCCGATGAGCTCGAACGAGGACGGCGCCAGGGCCAGAGACTGCTCGACGAGCTCGGGGGCGAAGCGCACCATCATCGTCTCCTCGTCGACCTCGGCGCCGGCGGTTCGGAAGACCTCGCGCGCCTCGGGCAGGAGCACCTGGATGCCGTGCTCCTCGAGCACCGTCAGCGCCGAGGCATGCAGCTGGGCGACGTTGTCGGCGCTGAGGATCTCGAGCGGTGGAAACGGGTTCTCGAGCGACCGGTAGCGCAGGGATCGCTTCTCAGGCGGGGGCGGTGCCGGAGCGTCTGCGCTGCGAGCCCGCCTGCCTCTCCGCTCTCTCGGGATCTCCGTCATCGCCTCCCTCTCTACGCCGACACGTCGACGATTGCGTCGCCAAGCACTGCGAGATCGACGTCGATCCCGAGGCCTGCGCCGGCCGGCGGCTGCTGCCCGCCGTCCGCGCGCGGCGGCAGGCCGGTGCCGTGATCGACCGTGACCCAGGTGTGGAAGTCGCACGTGTGCACCCGCATGCGCTCGGGCGTGCCGAGCCCGACGTGGACGACCGCGGCGGTCACGAGGCTCGCGCCGCCGGCATCCTCCACCGTCACCTCGACGCCGAGCTCGACGGCCACGTCGCGGATCAGCGTCGCGCGCGTGATTCCGCCGACGCGCTGGAGCTTCACCGTGATGCCGTCGGCAACCCTGTCGCGGTGAGCACGCAGGAGGTCGTCCAGCGTCACGATCGACTCGTCGAGAACGAGCGGCCTGTCGCTCGCGGGCCGCACCGAGGCGCACTCGGCGTAGGTGCGGCACGGCTGCTCGAGCGTGTACTCGAGATCACGGGTGGCGCGCAGGAAGCGCCTTGCGCCGCCCGCGGTGAAGGCGCCGTTTGCGTCGGCGAAGAGCACGATGTCGGGGCCGACGGCATCGCGCACGGCGGCGAGCCGCTCGGCGTCGGCCTCGGGAGCCGGCCCGACCTTGACCTGGAGCCGCCGGTAGCCCTCGGCGACGAGCTCGCGCGCCAGGGCCACGGCCTCGTCGAGCGGGAGCACGGTGACGACGTTGTAGAGCGGGACCGCGTCGCCGAAGCGCGCACCGAGTGCCTCGCAGAGCGGGCGGTTCGCAGCTTTGGCGGTGATGTCCCAGCAGGCCATGTCGAGCGCCGACTTGACGTACGGCTGCCCGCGCATCGCACCGTCGAGCACCGCGAGCACGGCACGCGGTTGCGTCGGATCGAGCCCGACGAGCAGCGGCGCGAGCTCGCCGACGCCGGCGCGGGCACCCGCCGCGAACTGGTCGCCGTAGGCGGCGTTGATCACGGCCATCTCGCCGTAGCCGGTCACGCCCTCGTCGGTGTCGAGCACGACGATCGTCGAGTCGAACTGGCGACGAGCCGACGTGGCCCATCGCGTAGTTCCCGCGCCGGAACGGCTGCAGCTGGCGGAACGCGCGTACGCGGGTGATCTGCACCGGGCCGAGCATACTCCGGCGAGCCGGCAGCGGCTCTCGTGCCGCTTGGGTCGCCGCGATCGCGGCAGACGCCTGGCTCAGTCGACGACGACGACGACGCCGTCGCCGAGCTCGCGCTCGACCTCGGCGGCGCTGTCGGTGCCGAACAGCCGGCCGAAGAAGCCGTGGTGACTGCGCCGCGAGGACGACCATCCGGGCGTCGCGGTCGCGTGCCGTCGCGGCGATCTTGTCTGCCGGGATTCCCGACTCGCCCAGACGTAGTCCGCTGCGAGATCGGTGGCGTCGATGCGGGCGCGGGCCTTCGCGAAGATCGGCTCGAGCTCCGGCGGCTCGACGAGCGGCATCATCGGGGGCATCTCTCCGAGGCTGCCGAAGTTCTGCGGCCCTTCGGGGTCGAACAGCATCTCGAGCACCGCGACGACGACGAGGGTGTCGCCCGAGGCGGTGGCCTCGGCCATCGCACGGTCGAGTGCCCGCTCCGCTCCGTCAGAGTCGTCGAACCCGATCACGATCGTTCCGGCCATGACGAGAGCATAGTTTCCGGCGTGGTTGCGGGGCACTGCCACCGCAACCACGCCGGAACGAGAACTGCTGTCGAGGCTAGCCGAGCGCCTTCGCCTTGAGGGCGTCGAACTCGGCCTGGCTGATCGCGCCGCTGTCGAGCAGCGACTTGGCCTGCGCGATCTGATCGGCGGGCGAGCTGCCGGCGACGGACTTGATGTACTCGTCCTGCTGCGACTTGATCTGCTGCATCTGCGCCTCGCTGCGGTCGGCCATGCCATTGTGCTCCGCAATGAGGTAGATGAGGACACCGAGGTACGGCAGGAGGATGACGAAGATGATCCAGACTGCCTTCATCCCGCCGCCGATGTCACGACGACGGAAGACGTCCGCGAACACCGTGATCAGAAGCCAGATCCAGATGATGAACGCGAAGAAGATGACCATCGACCAGAGAACGTCGAGGAATGGATAGCTTGCTGCAACCACTGTTAGCTCCTTGCTCGGGGAAAGCGCAGCGACCGACCTCCGAGACCGGGCCCGCTGTGCTCGTGAACGGCCTAACCATCGCATATTTCGAGCAAAATGGCGCGGTTGGTGCGGCCGATGTCTGAACGCATCGCGCGCTACGTCCCGATCACGCAATGGCTGCCGCGCTATCAGCGGTCGTTCCTGGGATCGGACCTGCTCGGCGGCCTCGCCGTCTGGGCCGTGCTCGTGCCGCAAGCCGTCGCGTACGCGGCACTCGCCGGAGCACCTCCGGAGGCCGGCCTCGCGACAGCGCTCGCGGCGGGCGTTGCTCTACGCCATCTTCGGAACCTGCCGTGAGCTCGACGTCGGCCCGAGCTCGACCATTGCGATCACCGCGGCGGCGGCGCTCGCCCCCGTCGCGGCCACCTTCCCGGCCCAGGAGTACACGACGCTCCTCGCCGCGCTCTCGCTTCTGACGGGCGTGGTCCTCGTGGTCGCCGGCGCGCTTCGGCTCGGCTTCGTCGCGGAGTTTCTCGCCCGGCCGGTCATCGTCGGCTTCATCAGCGGGATCGGCGTCCTCATCATCGTCGGTCAGCTCCCCAAGCTTCTCGGGCCTGACCGTCGAGAGCGGCAACGTGCCCGAGATGCTGTGGCGCGAGATCGAATCGCTCGATGACATCTCGTGGGAGACACCGCTCGTCGGTTGCCTTTCGCTCGCGGCGCTTCTCGTCGCTCCGGCGCGTTGCTCCGAGAGTGCCGTGGGCGCTCGTCGTCACCGCGGTCGCCGTGATTGCCAGCCGCGCGTTCGACCTCGAGGCCCACGGGGTCGCAGTGATCGCGGATGTGCCGGGGGGCCTACCGACTCCTGCGCTTCCGGGGATCGGAATGAGCCAGGTCGGGGCGCTCAGCAGCGGCGCGATCGCTCTTGCGCTCGTCGCGTTGGCGGAGTCGATCGGCACGGCTCGGTCGCTCGCCTCCCAGCGCGGCTACGAGATCGATCCCAACCAGGAGCTCATCGCGCTCGGGGCCTCCAACCTCGGCGCCGGCCTGCTGCAGGGCTTCCCGGTCGATGCGAGCCTCTCACGCAGCGCCGTCGGAGCCGGCGCCGGCGTTCGGACGCGACTCTCCGGCCTGTTCGTCGCGCTCCTCATCGTGGCGACGATGCTCTTCCTGACGCCGCTCTTCGACGGGCTGCCGCAGGCGACGCTCGCGGCAATCATCATCGCTGCCGTCATCGGGCTCGTCGACATCAGCGGGTTCCGGTGGCTGTGGCGCGTCGACCAGGGTGACGCCCGGCTGGCGATCGTCGGGTTCGCAGCGGTTGCGCTCCTCGGCGTGCTGCCCGGGATCGCGGTGGCCGTGGTCGCCTCACTGCTGGCGCTGATCCGGCGCGCGTACCGGCCGCGGATCGCCGTCCTGGGCCACGTGCCGCACGAGGCAAGCGCCGACGAGAACTACCAGTTCCGCAGCGTCGACCGGCACCCGGAGTACGAGACGATTCCGGGCCTCGTCCTCTTCCGGTTCGCGAACGAGCTGTTCTTCGCCAACGCGTCCTACTTCCGCGACGAGACCCTCCGGCTCGTCGACGAGTCCGACCCTCCTGCGCGCACCGTGCTCGTCGATGCGTCCGTGATCAGCCACGCCGACACGACCGCGCTCGCGATGCTCGACGACCTGCTCGATCAGCTGCAGCTCAGGGGCGTGACGCTCGAGTTCGCGCGGGCACGCACCGACCTCATGGACCTGCTCGACCGCACGGGAATCAGTGAGCGGATCGGGCCGGCCGGGTTCCACCGCTCGGTGCACGCCGGCGTCGCAGTCGTTCCTGCAGCGGTCGTCTCCCGCGACGTAGCTCAGATCGTCGTTCGCTCGCCCGGCTGGAGCACCCGAACCTCGGTCGGCGGGCGAGCGCTCCCGCACCGCCTGCTCGAACAGCGGCGGAGGCGTCTGGAGGAAGCCCGGCGGCCCGCGCAGCCCGAGGTGGACGGGGTAGTAGGTGCCCCAGTGGATCGGGATCGCAAGGCGCGCTCCGAGCAGTGCGGCCGCCTCGGCGGCACGAGCCGGATCCATGTGACCCGGCCCCATGGTCGGCCCCCAGCCCCAGATCGGGAGCAGCGCGACATCGAGCGGCGCGAGCTCGGCCATCCCGGGGAAGACGTCCGTGTCGCCCGCGAAGTAGACCGAGCGGTCGGCGCCCTCGATCACGTAGCCGAGCGGCTCGGCGCGGGCACCGAACGGCAGCCGCCCCGTGTCGTGCTCGGCGCGGAACGGCGCGCACCGTCAGCGGCGCCGACCTGGATCTCGTCGCCTGCGCTCATCTCGGTGACGTTCGTGACGCCGGCCTGGCGCTTGATCAGCGCGCCCGCGCCCTTCGGCGCGACGACGGGCATCTCGCGGCCGAGGCGTTGCAGCGAGGGCATGTCCAGATGGTCGTAGTGCAGGTGCGAGATCAGCACCGCGTCGACGCCGCGAAGCGCTGCCGCATCGACCTTCGCGGCGCGGCGGAGGTGCGTGACCCGGTTGCGCAGCAGCGGATCGGTGAGCAGCTTCACGCCCGCGAGATCGACGAGGACCGTCCCGTGCCCGACGTATTCGATGCTCGCTCGCGGAGGGCCGGATGACACGTCCACGATCCTACGCCGTCGCTCCAGAGCCGTCCGGACAGCGGTGTAGGTTCCGCCCGATGTCCGCGGCTGCCGTTCCCGACCCCGCACCGCCGACAGAGCGCTCGAGCGCCCTGAGCATCAACCTCACCGTCAAGACGATGCTGCTCGTCGCGGTGATCGTCGGGCTGGCGTGGGCGTTCGTCTACATCCGTGAAGCGGTCATGACGCTGTTCCTGTCGCTGTTCATCGCCCTCGTGCTCGAGCCCGTGGTGCGCCTGATGCAGCGCCACACTCGCTTCGGCCGGGGTGCGTGTGCGACGACCCTGATCCTCGGGCTCACGGCGCTATCGGTCGTCTTCGTGCTGCTGTTGCTCTCGCCGCTCGCCGGCAGCTTCAGAGACTTCGTCGATGCTCTGCCCGGCATGGTCGAGGACATCACCACGAACTCGTCGGTCGGGTCGTGGCTCGACGCCCATAGCTCGGCGCCCGAGACCGCCCAGGCGAACGTGAAGGAGATCGCGCAGGGCATCGCAGGCGCGGCCGGCGGCGTTATCGGCGTCATCATCTCCGGCTTCAGCCTCGTGCTGGCCCTCGTCACCGCGATCTTCCTGACGCTGTTCCTGATGATCGACCTGCCACGGCTGATCGGCGCCGTCGACTCGCTGCTCGACCCGCGCGGGTCCGATCGTTGGGGCCGCATGTCCGAGCGGATCATCACTGCCGTCTCGAGGACGATGCTCGGCAACATCGCGATCTCGATCATCTGCGGCACGATCTACGGCGTCTCGGCCTGGATTCTCGGCACGCCGTACCCGGTCGTGATGGGCGTCATCGCGGGCCTCCTCGACCTGATCCCGATGATCGGCGCCACGATCGCCGGCACGATTCTCGTCCTCGCGACGCTCACGCAAGGCCTCACGCCCGCGGTGATCATGCTGATCATCGTGCTCGTCTACCAGCAGTTCGAGAACTACGTCCTGCAGCCGACGATCCTCGGCAAGGCGGCCGACGTCTCGGGCTTCTTCGTGATCGTCAGCGTGATGATCTTCGGGGCGCTGCTCGGGGTGATCGGCGCCATCATCGCCGTCCCGATCATCGCCTCGATCCAGATCGTCGTGAAGGAGCTGACGACCGAGCGGCGGGCGCGGATGGCGGCTCTGCGCCGGCCTGCCAGACGCCACGCCAGACGTCGCCGCCGAGACGTTGTAGGCTTGCTCCTCCGGGCAGAGCCGCTCAAGGCCCGCCTTCCGCCTTAGAGAGGACTACGAGCCGTGACCGCCACCTCCGCAGCCACACTCTCCCTCGCGCGGCCGCATCATCGCCGCCCGCATCCTTCTCGTGCTCGGCGTCCTCCTCCTGGTCCTCAGCATCCTCTCGACGTACGTCAAGCGCGAGGCGCTGGACTCGGGCCAGTTCAGGCAGACCTCGCAGCAGCTCATCGCCGATCCGGCGATCCAGGAGGCGATAGCAGCTCAGATGACCGATGCGCTCGCGAACGTCGACTTCACGAACTCGCTCGAGGCCAAGCTGCCGACGAACCTCCAGGCGCTCGCGAGCCCGATCGCCGGCCTCGCCCAGGGCTTCGTGGGCACGGCGGCGGAGAACCTCCTCGCCCGGCCGCGCATCCAGGATGCGTTCGTCGACCTCGTCGTGCTCTCGCAGACGGCAGTTCGTCAAGGTCCTGCACGGCGAAACGCAGGCGGTGGACACGTCGAATGGCGATGTCGTCCTCGACATCCGGCCGCTCGTCCTCAAGCTGGGCGATCGGTTCGGGTTCGTCACCGATCTCGCGAGCCCAGATCCCTCCGGACGCCGGTCAGGTCACGATCCTCGAGGCAGACAATCTGGACACGGCCCAGACGATCACGCACTGGCTCGAGCAGATCGCGAACTTCGTCTGGATCTTCGCACTCGCCGCCTTCGTCGGCGCCATCTGGCTGGCCCGGGGGCGCCGGCGGCAGGAGGTTCGCTCGCTCGGCATCGGCTCTCGTCGTCGTCGGCCTGATCGTGCTCGTCGTGCGTTGGCTCGCCGGCAAGTACATCGTCGATCAGCTCGTCGCCACCGATTCGATGCGGCCGGCGGTCCACAACGCGTGGCAGATCATCACGCAGTCGCTCGCCGCGGCAGGCTGGGTCGCGCTCGTCGTCGGCATCCTCGTCGCGATCGGGGCGTGGCTCGTCGGCCCCGGCAACCGCGCCACCGCACTCGCGCGCGGCACTCGCCCCGCACCTGCGGCGCCCGGAGATCGCATGGAGCGCGTTCGTCGTCGGGATGTTGCTGCTCATCTGGCTTCTGCCGATCCAGGTCTTCCGCACGACCGCGGTGCTCGTCGTCGCGTCCGTTATCGGCTTCGTCGTCTTCCTGCGCCAGCTCAAGGCGGAGTCGCCGGCACCGGCCCTCCCCGAAGCACCCGCTCCGCCACCGGTCGACGGGCCGGCCTAGCGGCTCAGCTCAGGCGGCCGGGCGGCAGTCGTCGCACCGGCCGTGGAGCACGACCTCGTGGGCCTGCATGCCGGTAGTCGAGGCGCCGTGCGGCGTCCTCGAGCGCCTGCTCGAGCCCGGGATCCGCGAACGGCTCGACCTTCCCGCAGGCGTCGCAGACGAGATGGTGATGGTGCTCGCCGTCGACGTGTGACGGCTCGAAGCGGGCGATTCCGTCCCCGAGCTCGACGCGCTGGACGAGCTCCAGTTCGACGAGCTGGTCGAGCGCGCGGTAGACGCTGGCGATCCCGACCGGCCTGCCGTCGGCGCGAATCCCGTCGAAGATCTCCTGCGCCGAGCGACAGCACGACTGGTCGCCGAGATGCTCGATCACGGCCCGCCGGGCGCCGCCGTTCCGGAGGCCCCTGGCCTGGAGGCTGTCGAGCGCGGCAACGCTCCAGCCGGCGTCGTGGTGCGGATGGTCGTGGGCGTGCATGGCGCTAATGATATCGATTCTTAGTTGCGTGCTAGGCTCCGGCAATGCTTTCGAGAATCGTTCTCTTTAGCGGAGCAGCCGTTCTTGTCGCGATGGCCGCACTCGCGGCCGGCTGCGGCGGCACCGGCTCGGCAGCCGGCAAGGGGGACGAGATCGTGGCGGCGTTCTATCCGCTCGCGTTCGCGGCGGAGCAGATCACGGGCGGCACCGCCGAGGTGAGGAACCTGACCCCGGCCGGGGCCGAGCCGCACGACCTCGAGCTGACCCCTTCCGACGTGCGCGCCGTGCACGATGCCTCGCTCGTCCTCTACCTCGGCGACGGCTTCATGCCCGGCCTCGAGACGGCGGTCGAGCAACGGCAGGGCCGCTCGATCGACGTCCTCACCGAGCTGCGCCGGCAAGACGGCTACGGCGGCGGTGCCACCGGCGATCCCCACGTCTGGCTCGATCCCGTGCGCTACGCCGAGATGATCCGGCTGATCGGAACCGCGCTCGGGAAGGAGGCGCCGGCGGCACGCCTGGCCCGCAGGCTCGCCGTGCTCGACGGCGAGTACCGACGCGGCCTCGCCCACTGCGCGCGCCGCCAGATCGTGACGAGCCACGCCGCCTTCGGGTATCTCGCGGCCCGCTACGGGCTCGAGCAGGTGCCGCTCGAGGGGATCACGCCGGAGGTCGAGCCGTCGGCGAGGGACATCGCCCGGCTCGTCGACGTCGTCCGCGACTCCGGCGCCACGACCGTCTTCTTCGAGACGCTGCTCTCGCCGAAGCTGGCCGAGACGGTTGCCCGCGAGGCCGACGTGAAGACGGCCGTGCTCGATCCGCTCGAGGGGATCAGCAAGAGCGAGATCGCCGCCGGGGCCGACTACTTCTCGGTCATGCGCGCGAACCTCGCGACCCTGCGGAAGGCGCTGGGATGCACGAGCTGAGCAATCCCGTGGTCGAGCTCGACGACGTCTCGTTCGGCTACCGGGCGGGTGTCCGCGTGCTCGAGGATGTCTCGCTCACGGTCGCCCCGGGCGAGTTCGTCGCGATCGCCGGCCCGAACGGCGGCGGCAAGACGACGCTGCTGCGGCTCGTGCTCGGGCTCGAGCGCCCGAGCGAGGGCACGGTGCGCGTCTTCGGCAACACGGCCGGCAAGGGTGGCGACGGCGGTCGCATCGGCTACCTCCCGCAGCGGTCGCGGCTCCTCGGCGAGGCGCCGGTGACGGTGCGGGAGATCGTCTCCACCGGGCGGCTCGCCCCGTCGGGCATCTGGGGGCCGCTGCGGCGTGCCGACCGCGATGCCGTCGCCCGCGCGATCGAGACCGTCGGGCTCGAGGACCGGGCGGATGCGCCGTTGCGGACGCTCTCCGGCGGGATGCAGCAGCGGGCGCTGATCGCCAAGGCGCTCGCCTCCGAGCCCACGCTGCTGGCGCTCGACGAGCCGACGACGGGTGTCGACGCAGCGTCGCAGGAGTCGCTCGGCCTCCTGCTCGAGACGCTGCGCGCGGATCTCGGCGTCACGATCCTCTACGTCTCCCACGAGTTCGGCGCCGTCGAGCACGTCGTCGACCGCATCGTGCTCGTCCGCGGCGGGATCGTCTACGACGGGCCGCCGAGCGGGCTCCCGGGCGTGTGGCACGACCCGTCCCACCAGCACGACCACGGGCACGAGCATGCTTGACCTCGAGTTCATGCGGCTCGCGCTTGCGACGGGCGCCGTCGTCGGACTGCTCGCACCGGCCGTCGGCTTCTTCCTCGTCGAGCGGAAGGCGTCGCTGATCGGCGACGGGCTCGGGCACGTGGCATTCGCCGGCGTCGCGTTCGGCTACCTGCTCGGCATCTCGCCGGTCCTGACCGCGCTCGTCGCCACCGTGATCGGCGCGCTGACGATCGAATGGCTGCGCACACGGGGCGGCGCGGCCGGCGACCAGGCGCTCGCGCTCGTCTTCTACACCGGCATCGCCGCCGGCGTCGTCCTCGTCTCGCGCGCCGGTGCGCTCAACGTCAACCTCTTCCAGTTCCTGTTCGGCTCGATCCTCACGGTCACGCGCAACGATCTCTGGACCGTCGTCGTGCTCGGGGTCGGCGCGCTCGCCACGATCGCCGTCCTCTTCCGCGGGCTCGTGGCGACGGTGCTCGACGAGGAGGGCAGCCGGGTTGCCGGCGTTCCCGTGACGCGGCTCAACGTCGTCGTCGCCGTGCTCGCCGCGCTCACGGTGGCCGTGTCGATGCGGATCGTCGGCATCCTCCTGATCGCGGCCCTGATGGTGCTGCCGGTGATCGCCGCCAACCGGGTCGCCTGGAGCCTGCGGTCGACGTTCGCGCTGTCGATGGCGTTCGGGCTCGGCTCCGTCATCTCGGGCATCTGCATCGCGTACTACGCCGACACGCCGCCGGGCGGCACGATCGTCCTCGTCGCCGCCGGGGCGTTCGCGCTCTGCGCCGCGGGGAGTGCCGTGGCGCGCCGCCGCTAGATCATGGGATGATCGGAGGCATGTCACGCGTCGTCCTGACCGGCTCCACCCTCACGCTCGACGACGTGCTCGCCGTCGCGCGCGGCGGCGCGCAGGTCGAGATCGACGCGGAGGCGCTCGCCGCGATGGCCACGGCGCGGGCCGTCGTCGACCGCTCGATCGCCGAGCGGCACCCCCGCCTACGGGGTCACGACCGGGGTCGGCAGCCGCAAGGTGTTCGACGTCGATGCCGACGGCCACGACCGCCTCCTCGTCCGGCAGCACCGGATCTCGCAGGGCGCTCCCGTCGCGCACGAGGTCGTGCGGGCGGCAGCGCTGCGGCTCGCGAACGCCCTCGCGCGCGCGACGACCGTCGCCCGTCCCGAGCTCGCGTCGCATCTCGTCGCGGCGCTGAACGACGACCGGCTGCCCGCAGATCCGCACGCTCGGCTCGATCGGCCAGAGCGATCTCGCCCAGATGGCCGACCTCGCCGACGGGTTCCTCGGCGACTTCGAGCTCGCCCGCGGCGAGGCGATCGCGCTCCTCAACCAGAGCGCGTTCGCGACCGGCTACGGAGCGCTTGCGTTCGCGGACGCGCTCGTGCTGCTCGACGTCTTCGATCACGCGGGCGCGCTCGACCTCGAGGCGCTCGGTGCGAACCGGAACTCGGTCCACCCGGCAATCGGCGAGGCGCGACCCTATCCCGGCCTGCAGGCGACGCTGGCGCGCCTCGGCGAGCTGCTCGAGGGCAGCGAGGTCGAGGCGCGTGACCTGCAGGATCCGCTCACGTTCCGGACGATCGCCCAGCAGAACGGTGCCGCGCGCGACGCGCTCGGGTTCGTCGGCTCTCAGCTCGCGATCGAGCTCAACGCGGCGCAGTCGAATCCGCTCGTCGTCGTCGCCGAGGACAGGGTGATCTCGGTCGGCAACTTCGAGGTGCAGCCGCTCGCGACCGCCCTCGACATTGCCCGGCTCGCCCTCGCTCCCGTCATCTCGACGGCGGCCGAGCGGGCGGTGAAGCTGCTCCAGCGTCCTCTGACCGGGTCTGACGGAGGGCCTCGGCGCCCGGCCCGCGCTCGCCGAGAGCGCGCTGAGCGAGTACGGCATCGCGATCCAGGCGATCGCGGTCGAGGCACGGCTCCTCGCGCAACCGGTCTCGTTCGAGCTCGTCTCGACGACCCAGGCGGAGGGGATCGAGGATCGAATGACGATGGCGCCGCTGGCGGCGAGACGGCTGGAGGAGATGGTCGCGCTCGGCGCGCGCGTCGCCTCGATCGAGCTGATGTTCGCGGCCCAGGCGTGCGACCTCCGCGGCGCCCGGCTCGGGGCCGGCACCGCCCGGCTTCGCGACAGCGTTCGGCGCTTCGTCCCCTTTCTCGAGGAAGGCGCCTCGCTCCCGGACCTCGAGCCACTCGTCGAGGAGATTCGCTCCGGGAGGATCTGCTCCTGACGATGGCGGGCCTCGACGTCCACCAGCATCTCTGGCCACGAGCCTTCAGCGAGGCGCTCGCGCAACGCACCGAGCCTCCCACCCTCGACGGCGACGTCCTGCACGTCTCCGAGGGAGCGTCCGCGTGCGACCTCCAGGATCACGAGCTGGCGACACGGCTCGCCCTGCTCGACCTGCACGAGATCGAGACCGCGGTCGTCTCGCTCCAGCCGACCCTCGGGCTCGAGGCTCTCGATCCAGCCGAACGGGATCGCCTCGTCGCGGATCTGGGAGGACGGGATCCTCGAGCTGGCCGCAGCGGCCGCCGGCCGGATCGTGCCGCTCGCGTTCGACCGGCCGCGCGAAGGATTCGCCGGGGTATCGATCGGCGCCGACCGGCTGGACGATCTGGACGACGCTCGCGCCCACGCTCGACCTGCTGCGCGGCCACGGGTTTCTCTTCGTCCACCCGTCGCCGGAGACCCACCCGCAGCGGCGCCGGCCTGGTGGCCGGCGGTCGTCGACTACACGAGCCAGATGCAACGGGCCTACTTCGCCTGGCTCGCCGGTGCCCAGGAGCGTTGGCCGGACGTCACGGTCGTGTTCGCGATCCTCGCCGGCGGTGGGCCGATCCAGCTCGAGCGGCTCGCCTCGCGCGGCGCCGACGTCCGCTCGTCGCTCCACCGCAACGTGTTCTTCGACACCGCGTCGTACGGCCGGCGGGCGCTCGAGCTGTGCATCGAGACCTTCGGCGTCGAGCAGCTCGTCTTCGGCACCGACACCCCCGTCGTCGATCCGACGCCGGCGATTCGCGCCGTCGATGCGTTCGGTGAGTCGGTTGCCAGGCTCATCCGTCAGGACAACCTGCTTGGATTGCTCCAGTGACCGGCATTGAGACATGGCTCGTTGGACGTCTCGAAGCTGATCGCGACCTCACGCGCCCCGAGCTGCTCGAGCTCTCGGCGGCGATCGGAGCCGAGCGGCCGCTCTGGGAGCACCACGTCCGCCACGACGTGGTCGACCGGCACTACGTGCAGATGTACCGCGATCCGAACATCGACATCTGGCTGATCTGCTGGGCGGCGAGTCAGGACACCGGCTACCACGATCACGATCGCTCGCAGGGTGCGGTGTACGTCTGCGAGGGCGCGGTCTACGAGGATTACTTCCGCCGCGACGAGGACGGCTGGATCCGCGAGCAGACGAAGCGTCACGATGCGGGCGGCCAGTTCGACTTCGACGCGACCTACATCCACGGCGTGCGCCACGCCGACGGCAGCCCGGCGGTGTCGCTCCACTGCTACTCGCCCGCGCTCTGGCGCATGGGCCACTACGAGCCCGACCCGAACGGCGTCCTGCGGCGGGTCGCGATGACCTACGCGGACGAGTTGCTCGGCGTCGTCGCCTAGTCCGGCGCCAGGCTTCAGCCTGCCGCCGGAACGACGTGCACACGGCGCGTGTCTCGAACGCTCGTGCCTGGCTGAAGCCAGGCTCGGGCCAGGCTCGACCGTCTAGCCGCCGAAATCCAGCAGCACCTTCCCGAGCTTGCCCCGCTCCGCGAGCCGGTCGAGCGCAGCGCCCGCCTCCTCGGCCGGAAAGACGCGGTCGACGAGCGGCGCGATCCGGCCGCTCGCGAGGTGGGGAACGACCTCGCGGGTGAACGCGCGCATCGCCGTCGCCTTCTCGTCCAGCGGCCGGGCGCGCAGCATCGTCCCGAGGAGGCGCGCCCGTCGGCCCATCAGCTTGCGGAGGTCGAGCGTCGCCTCGCCGCCGGCACCCGTGCCGACGATCACGATCCGGCCCTTCATGGCCAGGGCGAGGAGGTCGGCATCGAGGTTCGGCCCACCGACGAGCTCGAGCACGACGTCGGCACCGCCCTCGGCCTGCGCGCGCGGAACGAGCTCCGCCGGGTCGATCACGGTTGCTCCGAGCGCGGCGACCGCCTCGCGCAGCCTCGGCCGCCCGCACGGTCGCGAGCACGCGGGCACCGGCCGCCGAGCGCGATCTGCACGGCCGCGCGTGCCGACGCCACCGTTCGCGCCGTTGACGACGAGCAGCTCCCCGGTCCGGAGGCCAGCCTGGGTCAGCACGGCATCGTGTGCCGTCACGAACGCCTCGGGAACCGCGGCCGCGGCGAGCTCGTCGAGCTGCTCCGGCACGCCGGTGACGTGGAGCTCGTGCGCGAGCACATGGTCGGCGAGCCCGCCTCCGCCGACCAGCCCGAAGACCCGGTCACCGGGGACGAATCGCCGGGCGGACGGCCCGCAGGCGATCACGGTCCCGGCGACCTCGATCCCGGGAATATCCGGCGGCGAGCCGGGCGGGGCCGGGTAGTGGCCGTTGCGCTGTGCAATGTCGGCGGGGTTCAGCCCTGCGTAGCGCACGGCGACGAGAACGTCGTCGCCCGACGGCGTCGGTGTCGCCCGCTCCTCGAGGGAGACGACCTCGTTGCCACCTGCCCCGTTGAAGACGATCGCGCGCACGCTGCTGTGGAGCGTATGCGACGCACTCGAACGGCGGCCGATACCGTGCGCCTCGTCAGCGCTTCTCGCGGTTCCGCGCCCATCTCGGAGGTCAACGTGCTCGCAGCAGTCTGTGCCCGAATCTCGAAGGACGAGCCACTGACGGGACTGGAGCTGCAGGAGATTCCCGAGCCGGTTGCAGCTGAAGGGTGGGAGATCGTCGAGGTTCGCGCTGCGGCTCTGAACCAGCACGACATCTGGAGCCTGCGCGGCGTCGGCGTGACGGAGGAGAGCCTGCCGGTCGTTCTCGGCACCGACGCAGCCGGCGTCACCGCCGACGGACGCGAGGTCGTCGTCCACGCCGTGCTCGGAAGTGCCGGGCCGGGGGAAGACGAGACGCTGGCGGCCGACTTCCACCTCTTCTCCGAGCGTGGAGTACAGGGAACGCTGGCGCAGCGCGTCGCCGTTCCGTCGCGCAACCTCGTTCCCAAGCCGGGCTTCCTCTCGTTCGCCGAGGCCGCGTGCCTCCCGACCGCCTACCTCACCGCCTACCGCATGCTCTTCGCCCGCGCGCACCTGCAGCCGGGTCAGTCCGTGCTCGTGCAAGGCGCCGGTGGCGGCGTCGCGACCGCGGCGATTCTCCTCGGCCGAGCCGCTGGGATCGCGGTGTACGTGACGAGCCGGAGCGAGGAGAAGCGCGCCCAGGCGCTCGAGCTCGGTGCGGTCGGCGCGATCGAGCCGGGCGGCCGGTTGCCGGTTCGGGTCGATGCTGTGCTCGAGACGGTCGGCAAGGCGACCTGGGACCACTCCCTCAAGTCGCTGCGACCCGGGGGCGTCGTCGTCGTCGCCGGCGCCACGACGGGGGCCGACCCGTCCGCCGACCTTGCGCGGATGTTCTGGCGCCAGCTCTCGGTCGTCGGCTCATCGATGGGGACGATCGTCGAGCTCCACCGGCTCTGCGCGTTCCTCGAGCAGACCGGTATCCATCCGCTCGTCGATTCGGAGCACGCCCTCACCGCTGCGCCCGACGCGTTCGCCCGACTCGAGGCGGGCGCCGAGTTCGGGAAGATCGTTGTCACCCCCTAGCGACCGGCGCCTCGGCTTCATCGGGCTCGGGAACCTCGGCCGGCCGCTGGCGGCGAACCTCCTCGCCGCGGGCTTCCCGTTGACCGTGCACGACCGCGACGCCGGCGCGGCGACGCAGCTCGTTGCCGACGGCGCGACCTGGGCGGACTCTCCCGCGCGCGGTCGCGCGCGCCTCGGACACGGTCTTCACCTGCCTGCCGTCGCCGCGGGCGGTCGCCGACGTGCTCGCCGGGAGCGAGCGGGCTGCTCGAGGGGCTCGCGCGCAGGCGGCACGTGGATCGACTCGAGCACGAACGACCGCCACGAGCTCGAGCGGCTCGCGGCGCTCGCCGCCGCGCAGGGGATCGAGCTGCCTCGAGGCGCCGGTCACCGGCGGCGTTCACCTCGCGGCGTCCGGGCAGATCACCGTCATCGTCGGCGGCGATCCCGAGGTCTTCGCCGCGCACCTGCCGGTGTTCGAGGCGATCGGCGGCCGGGTCTTCCACGTCGGCCCGCTCGGCAGCGCGTCGGTGATCAAGGTGATCACGAACATGCTCGCGTTCATCCATCTCGTCGCCGCCGGCGAGGCGCTGATGCTGGCACAGCGCGGCGGGCTCGACCTGGCGCAGTCGTTCGAGGTGATCAGGGCGAGCTCCGGCAACAGCTTCGTCCACGAGACCGAGAGCCAGGTGATCCTCAACGGGAGCTACGACATCGGCTTCACGCTCGACCTCGCCTGCAAGGACCTCGGCTTCGCCGCACGACCTCGGCGACGAGCTCGGCGTCCCGCTCGAGCTCGCGACGCTCGTCGAGCAGACGTTCGTCCGGGCCCGCGAGGCGTACGGCGGCGATGCCTGGTCGCCGATGGTCGTGAAGCTGCTCGAGGACGCGCGTCGGCACCGATCTGCGCGCGCCGGGGTTCCCGGCCCGGATCGAGTAGCGTCTGGCCAGCGGCTCACCGGAACGGACGCGGCGTCAGGTGCAGCTCGTCGCCCGTCGTACGGATGGCGGGCGGCGACCTCCTCGTCGAGCTCGACGCCGAGGCCGGGCGCCGTCGGCGGGATCACGTGGCCGTCCTCCCAGCGGATCGGCGTCTTCAGGATCTCGGCGTGGAAGCCGCCCCAGTCGACCGATGCCCTCGAGGATCAGGAAGTTCGGGCTGCAGGCTGCTGAGCTGGATGTTGGCGGCGCCGACGACCGGCCCGCAGTAGAGGTGCGGCGCGATCTGGGCGTAGTGCGCCTCGGCCAGCGCCGCGATCTTCTTCGCCTCGAGCAGCCCGCCGACGCGGCCGAGGTTCAGCTGCAGGATCGAGGCGGCGCCGGTCTCGAGCACGCGGGCGAACTCGTACTTCGTCGTCAGCCGCTCGCCGGTCGCGATCGGGATCGACGTCGCGCGCGCGACGCGCGCCATCTCCTCCGGCAGCTCGGGCGGCGTCGGCTCCTCGAACCAGAGCGGGTCGTACGGCTCGAGCCGCCGCGCGAGCCGGATCGCGCCGGACGGCGTGAACTGGCCGTGCGTGCCGAACAGGAGGTCGCAGCCGGCGCCGACCGCCTCGCGCACCGTCGCTGACGTAGCGCTCGCAGCGGTCGAGCTCCTCGAGCCCCGGCTGCCGCGGGTCGAACGTCGTGTAGCGGCCCGGCCGGATCGAACTTGAGCGCCGTGAAGCCGCGTGCCGCGTACTCGGCGGCCCGCTCGCCGGCGAGCTCGGGGTCGAGGTAGACGTCGGTCGCGTCGCTCCGGCTCGCGGTAGAGGTAGGTGTAGCCGCGCAGCCGCTCGTGGACGCGGCCGCCGAGCAGCTCGTAGACCGGCTTGTCGACCGCCTTGCCGACGATGTCCCAGCACGCCATCTCGATGCCGCTCAGGACGCCGAGCAGCGAGATGTCGGGCCGGCCGCGAGTAGCCGCGGCCGTAGACGTCGCGCCAGAGCCGCTCGATGTGGAACGGGTCGGCGCCGATCACGTGGCGCGTCGCAGACGTCCTCGATCATGCGCGCGACGAGTGTGCGGCCCGAAGGTCGCGCCGTAGACCTCGCCGAGGCCCTCGATGCCGTCGTCGGTGGTCGAGCTTGAGGAAGATGAAGTAGCGGCCGCCGAAGTGGGGCGGCGGGTTGCCGACGACGAACGTCTCGAGCTCGGTGATCTTCATGGCGCCACCCTTTCAGAAGACGATCACGTTGCGGATCGCCGAGCCGCCGCTCGATGCGGCGATCGCCTCGTTGATCTCGCGAGAACGGATAGCGAGCAGAGATCAGCTCGTCCAGCTTCAGGCGCCCATCCTGGTACAGCTCGACGAGCTTCGGGATGTCGGCCTGAATCTGCGCCGAGCCCATCTTGCTGCCGAGGATGCGCTGGCCGTCGTTCGCGATCGTGCCCGGGTCGATCGTCGCCAGCACGCCCGAGGCGGGCATCCCGACGATCACCATCGTCCCTGCGCGGCGGAGGAGGAGCTGGCCCTGCTCGACGGCGGCGGGCGCGCCGACCGTGACGATCACGTAGTCGGCGCCACGTCCACCGGTGAGCGCGAGTACCGCGGCGACGGCGTCCTCCGAGCCCGGGTTGACGGTGTGCGTCGCTCCGAAGGCCCGGGCCGTCTCGAGCTTCGCGTCCGCGAGATCGATCGCGACGATCGTCGTCGCCCCGGCGTGGACGGCACCCTGCACCGCGTTCAGTCCCACTCCTCCGGTCCCGATCACGACCACGCTCGCGCCGGGCTCGACCCGGGCGGTGTTGACGACGGCTCCGAATCCCGTGATGACGCCACACGCGAGCAGCGCAGCCCGGTCGAGGGGAAGCTCGCGACGGGATCCGGACCGCCTGCGACGCATCGACGACGACCTCCTCGGCGAACGCGCCCGTCCGGAGCCCCTGGGCGATCGGGCCGCCGTCGGCGTCGGTCAGCGGCCCGCGGCTCGTCGAGCGCGAACGACGCATCGCAGAGCGCCGGCTCACCGTGCGTGCACGGCGAGCACGAACCACAGGAGCGGATGAGCGTCACGACGACGTGGTCGCCCTCGGCGACGCCCTCCACGCCCGCGCCGACCTCGACGACGACCCCCGCCGCCTCGTGGCCGAACACCGCCGGCAGCGAGCCTCCCCAGGCGCCCGTCGAGGTAGTGGAGGTCGCTCTGGCAGATCGCGCAGGCGGCGAGCCTGACCCGCAACTCGCCGTGGTTCGGCGGTGCGAGCTGCACGTCCTCGATCACGAGCGGTGCGCCGAACGCGCGGCAGACGGCGGCTCTCATCGGCCCGAAGATACTGTCGCAGCGGGTCGCTGTCGAACATGTGTCCGGCCCGCCCGCATACTTGACGAGAGCGGTTGCGATCTGTCATAACCGCACAGTTGGTCTGGGACGGCAGTCCATCCATAGATCGCCCGAGCGCTCTGCCGTGCACCCGGGACCGTCGTGCAGCGTTTCCAACTTCGAACGTGAGCAGACGTCCACACAGTCATTCAATGCCGAGGAACCGAAGGCAAGGGGGTAGGTAGGCGATGGATCGAGATTTGACGAGGCGGGTAGAGGATTACCGCCGCAATGAGGCAGGGCCACTCGAGAACAACCTGATCGACGAGCTGCTCGCCGGTGAGATGGACCGCACGGAGTTTCTCCGTCGCGGTGCGATGTTCGGCCTGTCGGTCGGTGCGATGGGCAGCCTGCTCGCGTTCGCAGGCGAGGCCGGCGCGGCGACGGCGACGAAGGCGCAGTTCGCCAGTGCGAAGAAGGGCGGCACGATCCGCGTCGGCATCGCAGCCTTCGGCGCCTCGCTCGAGCCGTACCTCCTCAACGAGGGCGGCTCGCTCGCGTTCGCCGGCATCCCCGGCGAGTACCTGACGTACACGAACCCGCAGGGCCAGCTCGTCCCGGTGCTCGCGACCAGCTGGAAGCCGAACGCCGACGCGACCCGTGGACGTTCCAGATCCGCAAGGGCGTCAAGTTCCACAACGGCCAGACGCTGACCGCGAAGGACGTCGTCGCGAGCATGAAGCAGTACGTCGGCGCCAAGGCGTCGAACGCCGGCCTGAGCCCCTTCTTCGATGCCGCAGGCGTCTCGGCGAAGGGCAACTACACGGTCGTCTTCAAGCTGCAAGTCGCCGATCGGCGTCTTCCCGTACCTGCTCAGCCAGACCACGTACCAGGCGATCATCCAGCCCGCCTCGATCGCCGCGAATCCGGGCACGTGGGTCAAGAGCGGGATGATCGGGACCGGCGCCTTCAAGCTCACGAACTACGTCGACAAGAAGAGCGCGACGCTCGTGCGCAACCCGGCGTACTGGGGTGGCCCGGCGCCGATGGACGGCGTCAAGATCACCTTCTACCAGGGGAGCGCGCCGATGGTGCTCGCGCTCCGGGCAGGGCAGATCGACCTCGCGATGCAGCTGTCGCCGCAGGAGGGCGCCCCGTTCAAGAGCAACTCGAAGTACAAGTACTACGCGCTGCCGACCTCGGCTCATCGCCAGGTCTGCATGCGGACCGACACGGGCGTGCTCAAGGACCCGCGCGTCCGCCGGGCCGTCGCGCTCGTGATCAATCGCCCGCAGCAGCTGGCGAAGGTCATGCTCGGGGCCGGCCAGGTCGGGAACGACAACCCGTTCTGGAAGGGCTTCGCCTCGTCCGACCGGTCGATCGAAGCAGCGCACGCAGAACATCGCGCTCGCCAAGTCGCTGCTGGCGGCCGCGGGAGCGACGAACCTCAAGTTCAACCTCACCACGTGGCAGTTCCTCGACCACACGGACCACGCGGCGTCGATCCAGGCCTACGCGAAGCAGGCCGGGATCGACATCGGCATCGAGGTCATGGACGTCGGCAAGTACTACGACTCCGAGCCGGCCGGGGCGGACTACGCGACCACGACCCCGTGGCTGAACCGCACCGCGACGCTGACGGAGTACGGCGCCCGCGGCGTGCCGAACATCTTCCTGACCCGGTGCTACATGTCGACCGGTGACTGGAACGCGTCGCACTACAAGAACGCCGAGTTCGACTCGGTCGCGAAGACGTACCTCGCGGCGGCCGAGCTCGCGGCACAGCGCAAGGCGACCAAGCGGATGGCGGGGCTGCTGCTCCGCGATACGCCGGTGATCACCGACTACTTCATCAGCTACGTGACGGCGAGCTCCTCGAAGGTCAAGAACTACGTCCCCGAGGGTCTCTCGCACATCCGGCTGGCGAAGGTCAGCCTCGGCCTAGGAACGACGCATGAGCGGGCGGCGGCTGCGCATCCGGCCGCCGCCCGCTCTAGGCTCACCCGGTGGCCCGCTTCCTCGTCAAGCGCATCGGCCTCGCGCTGATCACGCTGGTCCTGCTCAGCATGATCGTCTTCGCGGTGTCGAGCATCTTGCCGGGGAACGTCGGGCGCGCCGTGCTCGGGCCGTTCGCGACCCAGGAGTCGGTCGACGCGCTCAACGAGCAGCTCGGCACGAACCGATCGCTCTTCTCGCAGTACATCGACTGGGTGCAGCGGGCTCCTGCACGGCGATCTCGGCACCTCGCTGACGAAGCAGGTGCCTGCGTGGGACCTTCTCTGGCCCGCGCTCCAGAACTCCTTCAAGCTCGCGTTCGTCGCCTTCGTCATCCTCGTGCCGATCTCGATCCTCGGCGGCGTGATCGCCGGGCTCCGCGTACGGGCGGCCGACCGACAAGGGCATCACGATGTTCGGGCTCTCGGTCTCCGCGATGCCCGACTTCGTGACGGGGATCGTGCTCATCCTCGTCTTCGCCGTCTGGCTCGGCTGGCTGCCGGTGACGGCGCAGGCCGAGCCGGGCGCGAACCTGCTCGTGCAGGTCAAGTACCTGCTCCTGCCGGCGTTCACGCTGACGCTCGTCCTCTTCGGCTACATCGCGCGCGTCACGCGGGCCGGGATGATCGAGGCGTTCGACAGCGACTACGCGCGGACCGCGTACCTCAAGGGCCTTCCGTCGTCGCGTCGTCGTCCGGAAGCACGTGCTCCGCAACGCCCTCCTGCCGACGATCGCCGTGATCGCCGTCCAGTGCGGGTACCTCGTCGGCGGCCTCGTCGCCGTCGAGTACCTGTTCAACTACCAGGGCCTCGGCGCGCCTGACGCTCGAGGCGGCACGCCAGAAGGACCTGCCGCTGCTCACCGCCGGCGTGCTCGTGATCGGGATCGTCTACCTCGTCGTGACGCTGATCGCCGACATCCTCTACGCCTTCCTCAACCCGCGGATCCGCTTCGGGGACGACACCGCGTGAGCATCTACGCAACCCCGGGACGCTGCCGCCCGATCCTGCGCCGCTGCCGGGCACGGAGCGCTCGGAGTCGCGAGCGGCGCGGGCCGAGCGGTTCCGGCTGCTGCTGCGATCGCCGAGCGTCGTGATCGGGGCGATCGTGATCCTCTTCTGGGTCTTCTGCGCGATGTTCCCCCGGCTCGTCGCGCCGCACGACCCGATCTTCGACAACAACTTCCCGCACGAGCCAGCCGCCGACCTGGGGCCATCCGTTCGGCACCGACACGAACGGACGCGACGTCTTCTCCCGCGTGCTCGCCGGCTCACGGGACGTGCTCCTGATCGCCCCGGCAGCGACGCTCCTCGGCGTCGTGCTCGGAACGATGCTCGGGCTGATCACCGGGTACCTCCGCGGCGTCGTCGACGACGTCGTCAGCCGGTTCGTCGATGCCGTCCTGTCGCTGCCGCTCATCGTCACGGCGATCCTCATCGTCACCGCCGTCGGCAAGTCGTCGACGTGGGTGATCGCCTTCATCATCGGCCTGATCTTCGCGCCGGTCGTGTCGCGGACCGTTCGCGCCGCGGTGCTGGTCGAGGCGGACCTCGACTACGTCCAGGCGGCGCGCCTGCGTGGCGAGCGGTCGATCTACATCATGAACAGCGAGATCCTCCCGAACGTGATGGCTCCCGTCGTCGTCGAGCTCACGGTCCGGCTCGGCTATGCGATCTTCGCGGTCGCCACCCTCGGCTTCCTCGGCTTCGGCGTCCAGCCGCCGTACCCCGACGTGGGCGGCCGAGATCAACCAGTACTGGACGCTCATCGACCCCTACTGGTGGATGACGCTGTTCCCCGCGCTCGCGATCGCGAGCCTCGTCGTCGCCGTCAACCTCGTCGCCGACGGCGTTCGCGAGGCGTACGAGCGATGAGCACCGAGCGAGGCAACGTTCTCGAGGTCGAGGATCTCGAGCTGGTCTACCGCGTCCGCGGCATCGACCGGCCCGTCCTCCGCGGGGTCTCGTTCGCGATCGAGCGTGGCGGCTCGTACGGGCTCGTCGGCGAGTCCGGCTGCGGGAAGTCGACGGCGGCGCTCGGGATCGTCCGCTACCTGCCGCGGAACGGCCGCGTCTCGGGCGGCAGGGTCACGGTCGCCGGGCGCGACGTCTACGGGCTCGAGCTCGACGGGGCTTCGCGAGTACCACGCCCAGACGGTCTCGATGGTCTACCAGAACCCCGGCGCCGCCCTGAACCCGAGCCTGCGGATCGGCACGCAGGTCGCCGAGGCGTTCACGGTGCTCGGCGTGCCCGCGCAAGGAGGCGATGGAGCGTGCCCGCGAGGCGCTCGTGAAGGTGCAGATCGCCGACCCCGCGAGCGTTCTCGGGCGCTACCCGCATCAGCTCTCCGGCGGCATGCAGCAGCGCGTCGTGATCGCGATGGCGCTCGCGAAGGAGCCCGAGCTGCTGATCCTCGACGAGCCGACGACGGGCCTCGACGCGACCGTCGAGGCCGAGGTGCTCGATCTCGTCTCGAGCCTCCAGTCCGAGTTCCACACGGCCGTCCTCTTCATCAGCCACAACCTCGGCGTGATCTCGAAGATGTGCGACCGCGTCGGCGTGCTCTACGCCGGCCGGCTCGTCGAGGAGGGGCCGGTCGGGACGGTGCTCCAGGATCCGCGGCATCCCGTACACGGTCGGCCTCCTGCGCTGCATCCCGCGCGGCGGCGTCCGCAAGGACAAGGGCCGGCTCGACACGATCCCCGGCTTCCTGCCGAGCCTCGGCGCCGAGATCCCGGGCTGCGTCTTCGCCGACCGCTGCGCGCTCGCCGACGACCGCTGCCGCACCGAGGAGCCGGAGCTCGACCGAGCCGGCACCGGGCCACCGCGCCCGTTGCTACTACCAGGATCAGGCACAGGACCTCCCGCGCGAGGAGGCCGCGAATCTCGCGCTTCCGGCGATCGACCGCACGGCCGAGCCGTTGCTCACGATTCGACGATCTCGGCAAGGTCTTCCAGCAGCGCGGGCAGGACGTCCATGCGCTCGTCGGCGTCAGCGCCGCGATCTGGCCGGGCGAGACGCTCGGGCTCGTCGGCGAGTCCGGCAGCGGCAAGACGACGCTCGCCCGGACGCTGCTCGGGATCGTGCCGCCGACGACGGGCGCCGTCGATGCTCGACGGGCGCGACGCTCGCGCCGACGCTACCAGAAGCGCTCGCGCGACGACCTCCGCTCGATCCAGATCGTCTTCCAGAACCCGGACTCGGCGCTCAACCGGCGCCACTCCGTGCAGCGCATCCTGCTGCGGTCGATGAAGAAGCTCGTCGGCGTCACCGGCTCGGCCGCCGACGCGCGGGTGCGCGAGCTCGCCGGCAGGGTTCGGATCACCGAGCGCACGCTGACGCCAGAAGCCGGTGCAGCTCTCGGGCGGGCTCAAGCAGCGCGTCGCGATCGCCCGCGCCTTCACGGGCGATCCCGAAGCTCGTCGTCTGCGACGAGCCGACCTCGGCGCTCGACGTCTCGGTGCAGGCAGCCATCCTCAACCTGCTCGTCGAGCTGCAGGCGGAGCACCGGGTCTCGTACCTCTTCATCTCGCACGATCTCGGCGTCGTGCGGTACATCTCGGACCGGATCGCGGTGCTCTACCTCGGCCGCCTGATGGAGCTCGGCCCGGCCGACGTCGTCTTCGACGGGCCGCACCATCCGTACACCGAGGCGCTGCTCTCGGCGGTGCCGACGGTCGACGGCGGCGGTCGCGAGCGGATTCGCCTCGAGGGCGACATCCCGAGCGCCGCCGACCCGCCGTCCGGCTGCGTCTTCCACAACCGCTGCCCCCGGCGGATCGGCCCGATCTGCGACGAGACCGAGCCGCCGCTCGTCGAGGTCGAGCCGGATCACCTGATGCGCTGTCACATCCCGATCGACGAGCTGCGTGCGCTTCAGCTCCCGGCCCCCGCCGCCGCGGAGGCATGATTCGGACGTCCCGCGGCGCGACGCAGCGCGCGTCGGCCACACCCGAGCACGCAAGGAGAGTCGACGTGAAGATCCGAGCCGCGGTCCTCGAGCACACAGGCGGTCGCCAGCAGGTGCAGGAGCTCGACCTGGCGCCGCCCGGCCCGGGCGAGGTGCTGGTGCGGCTCGGCGCGAGCGGGGTCTGCCGCTCGGACTACAACGCGATCGACGGCACGACCGAGTCGCCGTGCCCCGTCGTGCTCGGCCACGAGGGCGCCGGTGTCGTCGAGGTCGGTCGGCGCCGGAGTGACGCGCGTCGCGCCGGGCGACCACGTCGCCCTCTCGTGGACGCCGTCGTGCGGGGAGTGCTCGGAGTGCGTGCGCGACCTGCCGCAGCTCTGCGCGACGATCTGGCCGGTGATGAACGACGCCGGGCTGATGGACGGCACGAGCCGGCTCTCGCGCGACGGCGAGCGCGTCTACCACTACTGCTTCCTCTCGACCTTCGCCGAGGCATGCGTCGTCCCCGAGCGCTCGTGCGTCCGCATCCCGGACGACGTGCCGTTCGACGTTGCCGCGCTCGTCGGCTGCGCGGTGACGACCGGCGTCGGCGCCGTCTGGAGGACGGCCGGCGTGCGGCCGGGCGACCGCGTCGCCGTGATCGGCTGCGGCGGCGTCGGCCTCTCCGCGCTGATGGCGGCCGTGGCAGTCGGCGCCGAGCCGGTGATCGCGGTCGACATGACGCAGACCAAGGTCGATGCCGCGAAGGCGTTCGGTGCGTCGGCCGGCGTCGTCTGGGCCGGAAGCGCCGAGGCGACGGCGGAGGCGGTTCGCGAGGTCAGCGGCGGCGGCGTCGACTACGCGATCGAGGCCACCGGCCACGGCGAGGCAATGCAGGCCGCCGTCCTCTCGACGCGCAACCGCGGTGCCGCCGTCCTGATCGGGATCCCGCGCGAGGACACGATGCTGAGCGTGCCGGCGCGCACGATCCCGCGGATGGAGCGGCGGATTCTCGGCTCGATCTACGGCTCCGCGCGCCCCGAGCGCGACTTCCTGACCACGCTCGACGTCTACCGGTCGGGCCGGCTGCCGCTCGATCGCCTCGTCTCGCACCGGCTCCCGCTCGCGGAGGTCAACGAGGCGATCGACCTCATGCTGTCCGGGGAGGCCCTCCGGGTCGTCCTCGACACCACCACCGAAGGAGCGTCATGAACATCGCCGAGCTCGATGGACGGATCGGAGAGGGCTGGGGCGGCCTGTCGCCGAACGGCTGCCACGTCAACGTCGTGCTGGCCCACCGCGGCAGCCCCACGGCGGCGGCGGCGATCTCGATGTTCGCGCACCCCTCGCCGGGCCACTCGCCCGTGCTCTGCTGCGTCGGCGAGGCCGCAGACCTCGTACGAGCCGATCTGGCCGCCGACGCTGATGATGAACAAGACGACGGCGACGACGCCCGAGATCGAGACGATGACGTGGGGGGCGGGTCAGCTCGGGATCGGCAAGGCGGTGCTCGACTCGGTCGCCGCCGGCCTGATCGAGGCGTCCGGCGACCTGATCGTGCTCGTCGCGATCTGGCTCGACGGCCGCGCCGACGACGAGACGGCCGTGCTCCAGGCCGCCCGCACCGCGGTCGGCAAGGCGATCCGGATGGCGTCGAGGGGCGAGACCCCGAAGCCGCCGCGGCGCTCGTGGCGAACCGGGACTCGGTCACGAACCCGTTCTACGGCGGCGAATAGGACACGGCGTAGGGGTCAGGCTTCAGCCTGCCCCTACACAGGTCTACGCGACGAGCGAGATCGCGTCCGCGCCTGCCTCGTGGCAGTCGCGGCAGCGGGCCTCGTAGGAGTCGAGCGCGCCGACGACGATCGTCTCGCCCGAGTACGGCGCCGGCCTGCCGTCGACGAGCCGTTGCGTCGTCGTCGCGGTACCGCCGCAGCGGTGGCAGACGGCCTGCAGCTTGTCCACGAACTCCGCGTGGGCGAGCAGCTCCGGCATGACGCCGAAGGGAAGGCGCCGGAAGTCCTGGTCGAGGCCCGAGACGACGATCCGGATCCCGCTGTCGGCCAGCGAGAGCGCCGCTCCGACGATCGTGTCGTCGAAGAACTGCACCTCGTCGATGCCGACCACGTCGTGCCCCGACGAGCGGGCGACGAGCTCACAGACGTTGTCGACCGCGACCGCGCGCATGCGTGCTCCCGCGTGCGAGACGACGTCGGTGACGTCGTAGCGATCGTCGATGCGCGGCTTGAAGATGATCACCCGCTGGCCGGCGATCTCCGCCCGGCGCAGCCGCCGGATCATCTCCTCGCTCTTGCCGGAGAACATCGGCCCGCAGATCACCTCGAGCCAACCGCCGTGTTGGGGGGGAATGCGGATCACGGTGCGAGAGGTTACTACCCGTATCGGTCAGACAGTATTCCCGTTAAGGGGCGGTGAAGGGGGTTGCGCTGGATAGCCCCAAAGGAGTTGGATGGGTGCCTCAATGAGGATCGCCGTCATCGCTCAGACTCCAACATTCGCCAACGAGGCCCTCGTGCGGGTCGGTTGCCATGGCGCCAGCTGGTCGCTGCTCACCCCCGCCGAGGCGCTCGAGACGCTGAGCCCGGGCGATTGCGCGATCGGCCGGATCGACGTGCTGCCGACGCTCGACGGCGTCGACGACGGGCTCTGGGCGCTCGGTGCGCTCGAGGCGCGCGGCGTGACGGTGCTGAACGGCGCCCCGGCGCTGCTCGCAGCGCACGACAAGCTCCTCACGGCCCGGCTGCTCCGGCGGGCCGGCCTGCCGCACCCGCGCACGCGGCTGATCTCCGGTGAACGGCCGTCCTCGCCGCTGCGGCCTCCGGTCGTCGTCAAGCCGCGGTTCGGGAGCTGGGGTCTCGGCGTCGAGCGCGCGGACGACGAGGAGTCGCTCGCAGCCCTGCTGGCAGGCCTGCCGAGCGAGCCGTGGTACCAGGCACACGGCGCGCTCGTCCAGGAGCTCGTGCCCACGCTCGGCTTCGATCTGCGCATCGTCGTCGCCGACGATCACGTGATCGGCGCGATCAGCCGGGTCGCCGCTCCGGGCGAATGGCGAACGAACGTCGCTCTCGGTGCGGAGCGCCGTCAGGCGACGCCGCCGCCCGACGCCTGCGCACTCGCACTCGCTGCGGCCCGCGCGACCGGCGCATCGCTCGTCGGTATCGACCTGCTCCCCGACGGCCGCGGGCGGTGGACGGTGGCCGAGATCAACGGCGCCGTCGAGTTCACGACCGAGTACGCGCTGCGGCCCGGCGACGACCCCTTCGCAGAGGCCGCGTTCCGGCTCGGGCGGGCTGCGATCTGCGCCAGGCTGCGTGAGCCCGCTCCGGCGGCTCCTGCGCTCCACGAATAGAGAGGCTGAGGTGAGGCCGGCGAGCCGTTACTCCGCGCCGTTGCTAGACTGCGACGCTGCTAGACTGCGGGACTGCTCGGCGGCGTAGCTCAGTTGGTTAGAGCAGCGGAATCATAATCCGCGTGTCGTAGGTTCGAGTCCTACCGCCGCTACCTCGCACGCCCTTTCTGTCCCACTCAACGAGAAGAAGCCATGGCAACCGGAGTCAGAGTCGCAATCACGCTCGCCTGCACGGAGTGCAAGCGACGCAACTATAGACCGAGAAGTCGAAGCGGAACACGCCCGACCGGGTCGAGTTCAAGAAGTACTGCCGCTGGTGCGGTTCCCACACGATCCATCGCGAGACCCGCTAGCCGATGTCCGACGAGACCCGCAGGCAGAGGCGCGACGCGCGCCGCGCCGCCGGTGACAGCACGCCGCCGAGCGAGCCCAGCGGCGTGCCGCAGCCTGCCGCGGCAGGCGGTGCTCCGATCGCGCCGCTCGAGCACGAGTCGCGCCGGCGGGGCGGCTTCATCCGCGAGTCGGTGGCCGAGCTCCGCAAGGTCGACTGGCCGAACCGGGCCCAGACGATCCAGGGAACCGTCGTCGTCATCATCGCCGTGCTCATCGTCGGTGCCTATCTCTGGGGCGTCGACCAGCTGATCCGCCCCTTCGTCCGCAACGTCCTTCTGTAGTGAGGTTGGCATGTTTCTCTGGTATGTGATCAACACGTATTCCGGGCACGAGAACAAGGTCAAGACGAATCTCGAGCACCGCATCCTGTCCATGAACCAGTCGCCCCGGTTCCGTCGCGTCGTCGTGCCGACGGAGCAGGTGATCGAGACGAAGGACGGGCAGAAGGTGCAGATCGAGAAGCGCGTGCTGCCCGGCTACGTGCTCGTCAACATGGATCTCAGCGACGAGGCCTGGACGGTCGTCAAGGGCACCCCCGGCGTGACCGGGTTCGTCGGTGCCGGCGCCAAGCCCGTGCCGCTCTCGCAGGCCGAGGTCGACCGGATCCTCCACACGCAGGGTGCGGGTGGCGGCCCGGCGGCGAAGTCGCAGGCACAGTTCTCGCTCGGCGAGTCCGTCAAGGTCACGTCGGGCCCGCTCTCCGACTTCGACGGCGAGATCGTCGACGTCAACACCGATGCACAGAAGCTGAAGGTCCTGGTCGACATCTTCGAGCGGCAGGTGCCGGTCGAGCTCGGTTTCGACCAGGTCAAGAAGATCGACTGATTCGTACGTAATCGACAAGACGGGAGGAGGGGCGCGCAGCCCCGACTGCACTCACGCATATGGCAAAGAAAGTTCTCACACTCATCAAGCTTCAGATCCCGGGTGGTCAGGCGAACCCGGCCCCGCCGGTTGGTCCTGCACTCGGACAGCACGGCGTCAACATCGTCGAGTTCACGAAGGCCTTCAACGCGCAGACCGCGCACGAGAACGGCCGCATCATCCCGGTCGAGATCACGGTCTACGAGGACCGCTCGTTCACCTTCATCACGAAGACGCCGCCGGCTGCGGTGCTGATCAAGGAGGTCCTGAACCTCAAGTCCGGCTCGGCCGAGCCGAACATGGTCAAGGTCGGCAAGCTCACGCAGGATCAGCTGCGCTCGATCGCCGAGACGAAGATGCCCGACCTGAATGCGCACGACGTCGAGCAGGCGATGAAGGTCATCGCCGGCACGGCCCGCTCGATGGGCGTGGAGGTCGAGGCATGAGCGCCCACGGCAAGCGATACACGGCAGCGCGCGCCAAGATCGACCGCGAGAACCTCTATTCGCCGGTCGAGGCGATCAAGATCCTCAAGGACATCGAGGGCGCCAAGTTCGACGAGACCGTCGAGGTGCACTTCCGCCTCGGTCTGAACGTCCGCCACGCGGACGAGCAGCTGCGCGGCACGCTGATGCTCCCGCACGGCACGGGCCGCGTGACGCGGGTCGCCGTGTTCGCCGAGGGCGACAAGGCCCGCGAGGCCGAGGAGGCCGGCGCGGACATCGTCGGCTCGGCCGATCTCGCCGCGAAGATCGAGGGCGGCTTCGTCGACTTCGACGTCGCGATCGCGACCCCCGACCAGATGGGCAACGTCGGCAAGCTCGGACGGGTGCTCGGGCCGCGTGGCCTGATGCCGAACCCGAAGACGGGCACCGTCACGTTCGACGTCGGCAAGGCCGTCTCGGACGCGAAGGCCGGCAAGCTCGAGTACCGCACCGACCGCGGCGCGAACGTCCACGTCGCGATCGGCAAGAAGAGCTTCGACGAGCGCTCGCTCGTCGAGAACTACGCCGCGCTCGTCGAGGAGATCGTCCGGGCGAAGCCCGCGTCCTCGAAGGGCCGCTACATCAAGGGCATCACGCTGACGTCGACGATGGGCCCGGGCCTGCACGTCGATCCGACGCGCGTGCGCGGCATCGTCGAGGACCTCGAGGAGGCCGCAGCGTAGGGAGAGGCGCGCCTCTCCGTCCAAATTTTCTGACAACGCCCGTCGCCGAAGACAGCCGGCAGCCCCTCTGTGAGGGCAGAAGCCCGGCCGAGGTGCGCTCAAAGCAAGAACAGGCCTGCGGTCTCCGCAGGGTTGTCGTGTGTTTCGAGCCCGCCTCCGTGCGGGCTCGATGCTTTGAGAGGAGGTGGAAGATGCAGAAAGCAGACAAGGAAAAGGTGATCGCGGAGCTGACCGAGCGCCTGAGCTCGGCCGACGCGTTGCTCGTGGCCGACTATCGCGGGCTGACGAACAGCCAGCTCGCGAGCCTGCGGGTGGAGCTCCTGAAGCACGGGGCGAAGCTGTCCGTGGTCAAGAACACCCTCACCCGGAGGGCTGCCGAGGCTGCGGGCGCGGATGCGTTGCTCGCAATGCTCGAGGGCCCGACGGCGATCGCGTTCGTCGAGGCCGACGGCAATGCCGTCGCGGTGGCGAAGGCGCTGAGCGACGCGGCGAAGGACACGAAGATCCTCGCGTTGCGCGGTGGCGTGCTCTCGGGCAACCCGATCACGGGTGACGAGATCGAGAGGCTCGCGAAGTTGCCGCCGCTCGAGGTCCTGCAGGCTCAGCTCGTCGGGGTGATCGTCGCCCCGCTGACGCAGCTCGCTGCGGTGCTCAACGCGCCGTTGCAGAACCTGGTCGGCCTGATCAACGCCAGGATCACCCAGCTCGAGGAGGGTGGCGACACGTCCGGTAGCGAGGCGGCCGCGGCAGCGACGGAGGAAGCAGCTCCGGCAGCCGAGGCGGTCGAGGCACCGGTCGACGAGGCCGTGGCAGAGGAAGCTCCGGCCGAGGAGGCTCCGGCAGAAGAGGCCGCAGCCGAGGAGGTCCCGACCGAGGAGGTCGTGGCCGAGGCGGATGCCGATGAGACCGTCGCCGAGGCGACAGAAGAGACCCCGGAGGCGTAACCACGGAGGCACCGCCTCCAGCGCTTTTCGAACAACTACACGCGAGAGGAACAACTAGAGATGGCAACGGATACGGCAAAGGTGCTCGAGACGCTCGGCAAGATGACCGTGCTCGAGCTCGTCGAGCTGAAGAACGCAATCGAGGAGGAGTGGGGCGTCACGCGCCGCCGCTCCGGTCGCGGTTGCAGCTGCTGCGCCTGCGGGTGGCGGCGGCGACGGCGGCGCAGCCGAGGAGAAGGACTCGTTCGACGTCATTCTCACGGGCGCCGGCGACAAGAAGATCCAGGTGATCAAGGTCGTGCGCGCGATCACCGGGCTCGGTCTCAAGGAGGCCAAGGACGTCGTCGACGGTGCTCCGGCACCCGTCAAGGAGGGCGTCACGAAGGACGAGGCCGACAAGATCAAGGCCGAGCTCGAAGAGGCCGGCGCAGGCGTCGAGGTCAAGTAGCTCGAAGCCGCAGCGCTGGGGAGAGGCTTCAGCCTCTCCCAGGGTCGACGCGTGGCCTGCCCGACGGCGACCCGGGGAGAGGCTAAAGCCTCTCCCCGGCGCCGTTCCGGCGACGCTTCCGCTATACTCGCCGAGGACGTTTCCGCCGACGCCGCCACAGAGGCGGTTGCGGCGGCGCATGCGCGTCCGCTATTCTACGAGGTTCCGCCCCGAGCTTTCTTGCTCCTCCGACCCTGCACGCCGTTAAGGGAGGCTGTCGCATCTTGAGCAGCACTATTGTTGCGCCGCGCGCGCGCACGAGCTTTTCACGTCTGAAGCATGTCCTTGACCTCCCCAACCTGATCGACATTCAGAAGGCATCGTTCGAGTGGTTCTTGAACGAGGGCCTGCGCGAGACGATCGACGACATCTCGCCGATCGAGGACTACACCGGGACGCTGGCCGTCGAGTTCGGCGATTACGAATTCGGCCCTCCGGCCCACACGATCAACGAGTGCCGTGAGAACGGCATGACGTACCAGGCGCCACTGTCGATGACGGTGCGCTTCGTCAATACCGAGACCGGCGAGATCCGCGAGCAGCGGGTCTTCATGGGCGACTTCCCGATGATGACGGAATGGGGGACGTTCATCATCAACGGCACCGAGCGCGTGATCGTGACGCAGCTCGTCCGGTCGCCGGGCGCCTACCTGATGGAGCCGAAGGACGCGACGAAGCAGGTCTTCATCGCGAACCTGATGCCGTCACGCGGGTCGTGGCTCGAGCTCGAGATCGACAAGAAGGGCATCGCCTACGCCCGCATCGACCGGAAGCGCAAGCTCCCGATCACGACGCTGCTGCGGGCGCTGCCGCTCGAGGACCCGACCACCGGGTTCCAGCTCGACACGAGCACGAACGAGAAGATCCTCGCGCTCTTCGACGACTCGGTCTACATCCAGAACACGCTCGACAAGGACACGACCACGCGCGAGGAAGAGGCGCTGATCGAGGTCTTCAAGAAGCAGCGCCCGGGTGAGCCGCCGACGCTCGACAACGCCCGCAACCTGCTGCAAGGCGCTGTTCTTCGATCCCAAGCGCTACGACCTGACGAAGGTCGGCCGCTACAAGCTCAACCAGCGGCTCGGCGTCGACGTGCCGGACGACACGCGGGTGCTCACGACCGAGGACATCCTCGCGCTCGTGCGGCAGCTGATCGCGCTGCCGACGAACCTCGGCGTGCCCGAGGACTCGAAGGACTACGCCGCCGACGCGGCGCAGCTCAACCGCGACGCCGATCCGCGCCGAGCTCGACGAGTACGAGCACTTCGGCAACCGGCGGCTGCGCACGACCGGGCGAGCTGATCCAGGAGGCATTCCGGATCGGCCTCTACCGGATGGAGCGGGTCGTCCGCGAGCGGATGACGACGGAGGACGTCGACACGATCACGCCGCAGACGATCATCAACATCCGGCCGGTCGTGGCGGCGCTGAAGGAGTTCTTCGGCTCGTCGCAGCTGTCGCAGTTCATGGACCAGACGAACACGCTCTCCGGGCCTCACGCACCGGCGTCGCCTCAGCGCCCTCGGCGCCGGCGGCCTCACGCGCGAGCGGGCCCCGATCGAGGTGCGCGACGTGCACCCGACCCACTACGGCCGCATGTGCCCGATCGAGACGCCGGAAGGCCCGAACATCGGCCTGATCGGCTCGCTCGCCTCGATGGCGACGGTGTCCGAGTTCGGCTTCATCCAGACGCCGTACCGCATCGTCAAGGGCGGCAAGGTCAGCGACGAGATCGTGTATCTCGACGCGTCCGAGGAGGCCCAGTACACGATCGCCCAGGCGTCGGAGCGGGTCGACGAGAAGACCGGCAAGTTCCTGCAGGAGCAGGTGCTGTGCCGCTCGGGGCACGGCGAGGCCGTGATGGTGTCGCCGAAGGACGTCCAGTTCATGGACGTGTCGGCGTCGCAGATCGTCTCGGTCGCGACGGCGCTGATCCCGTTCCTCGAGCACAACGACGCGAACCGCGCGCTGATGGGCGCGAACATGCAGCAGCAGGCGGTGCCGCTGATGATCCCGCAGGCGCCGCTCGTCGGCACCGGGGTCGAGTACCGCGCCGCGATCGACACCGGTGACGTGGTCATGTCCCGCAGCGACGGTGACCGTGATCGACGTCGACGCCGAGTCGATCGTCGTCGAGGGCAAGGGAACGCGTGAGGAGTACAACCTCACGAAGTTCATGCGCTCGAACCAGGGCACGCTGATCCACCAGAAGCCGGTGGTCAAGCTCGGCGACAAGGTGCGCGAAGGGCACGGTGCTCGCCGACGGCTCGTCGACGGACGGTGGCGAGCTCGCGCTCGGCGCCAACCTGCTCGTCGCGTTCATGCCGTTCGAGGGCTACAACTTCGAGGACGCGATCGTGCTCTCGCGAGCGGCTCGTCAAGGACGACGTGCTCAGCTCGATCCACATCCACGAGTACGAGATCGACGCCCGCTCGACCAAGCTCGGCGACGAGGAGATCACGCGCGACATCCCGAACCGCTCGGAGGAGTCGCTCGCGAACCTCGACGAGCGCGGTGTCGTGCGCATCGGTGCCGAGGTCGGCTCCGGCGACCTGCTCGTCGGCAAGGTGACGCCCAAGGGCGAGACCGAGCTGACGGCCGAGGAGAAGCTGATCCGCGCCATCTTCAAGGAGAAGGCACGCGAGGTCCGCGACACGTCCCTCAAGGTCCCGCACGGCGAGGGCGGCAAGGTCATCGGCGTGAAGACGTTCTCGCGCGACGCGGGCGACGACCTGCAAGCCGGGCGTCAACGAGCTCGTGCGCGTCTTCGTTGCGAAGAAGCGCAAGATCTCGGAGGGCGACAAGCTCGCCGGCCGCCACGGCAACAAGGGCGTCATCTCGAAGATCGTCCCCGAAGAGGACATGCCGTTCCTCGAGGACGGTCGCGCGGTCGACGTCGTGCTCAACCCGCTCGGCGTGCCGAGCCGGATGAACATCGGCCAGATCCTCGAGACGCACCTCGGCTGGGCCGCGGCGCACGGTGTCTTCGCGGAGTCCGACGCCCGCATCGGCGTCAACCCGCGGGCACCGATCAACGCCCCGAACCCGCATCCGGTCGCGACGCCCGTCTTCGACGGCGCCACCGAGACCGATGTCGACGAGGCGCTCGTCCGCTGGGCCGAGACGACGGACTCGCCGATCAAGATGAACGTCGACCAGTCGCGCCCGGCCGGCCGCAAGGCCTCGGGCAAGGTGCAGCTCTTCAACGGCAAGACCGGCGAGCCCTTCGAGCAGAAGGTCACGGTCGGCTACATGTACATCCTGAAGCTGCTCCACCTGGTGGACGACAAGATCCACGCGCGCTCGACCGGCCCGTACTCGCTCGTCACCCAGCAGCCGCTGGGCGGCAAGGCGCAGTTCGGCGGCCAGCGCTTCGGCGAGATGGAGGTCTGGGCGCTCGAGGCATACGGCGCCGCCTACACGCTGCAGGAGATGCTGACGATCAAGTCCGACGACACGATCGGCCGCGTCAAGGCGTACGAGGCAATCGTCAAGGGCGAGAACATCGCCGAGCCGTCGATCCCCGAGTCGTTCAAGGTGCTGCTGAAGGAGATGCAGTCGCTGGCGCTCGACGTCCACGTCCAGTCGAACGACGGACGCGAGGTCGAGGTGCGCGAGGAAGACGACGAGCTGCTCCGCGCTGCGGAAGAGCTCGGCATCGACCTGTCGCCCGCAGCAGTTCGTGCCGCAGCCGGTGAGCTCTCGGCCCAGGAGGCCGAGGAAGGCGCCGCTGCAGCCGACGAGGGCGGCGACATCGCCGTCGCGGCCGACGAATCGCTCGACAGTGTCGAGGCCGACGCGGAGCTGGCGTCGACCTGGCCGACGTCGAGCTCGACGACTGATTCCGACGACCACTGACTGAGATAACGGAAAGAGGCGAAGCACACACGTGATCGACATCAACGAATTCGACGCGATCCGGATCGGATTGGCGTCGAGCAAGAAGATCCGCGACTGGTCGTCGGGCGAGGTCACAAAGCCGGAGACGATCAACTACCGCACGCTCAAGCCCGAGCGTGACGGTCTCTTCTGCGAGCGCATCTTCGGTCCGACCAAGGACTGGGAGTGCTACTGCGGCAAGTACAAGCGCGTCCGCTACAAGGGCATCATCTGCGAGCGCTGCGGCGTCGAGGTCACGCGCCAGAAGGTGCGTCGCGAGCGGATGGGTCACATCGACCTGGCCGCGCCGGTCTCGCACATCTGGTTCTTCAAGGGCGTGCCGAGCCGCATCGGCTACCTGCTCGACATCGCCCCGCGCGAGCTCGAGAAGGTGCTCTACTTCGCCGCGTCGATCGTCACCGCGGTCGACAACGAGGCGCGCGCGAAGGATCTCGCCGACCTCGAGGACAAGGTGCGCGCCGAGTCGGAGCAGATCTACGTCGACCGCGACGAGCACGTGCTCGCCGTCGAGGAGCGCCTCGCGCGCCGTCGCGAGTACTTCGCGACCGGCAAGGAGAAGAGCTTCGACGAGGACGACGAGTTCTGGACCCGCGGGCTCAACAACTGGGCCGAGGATCAGCTGCTGCCGACGCTCGAGGACACCCGCCAGCTGGCCGGTGGCATCTTCCCGAAGCTCGCGAAGTCGCTGACGACCGAGGACGGGAAGAAGATCCGCGAGCTCGTCCGCCAGACGGCGACGCGCGAGGATCGCAAGCTCGCCCCGCGCGAGATCGAGGCGGTCGCAACCGCCGCCCAGGAGATCCACGAGGCACTCGACCCGCTCCGCGCGGAGCTCGAGACGGCGACGGGCTCGAAGAAGGGCGCGATCACGAAGCACCTCCACAAGCTGGTCGAGGCGCTCACGAGCGGCACCGAGCTCTCCGCCGACGACGCCGAGCTGATGGCGCGCGTCGACGCGAAGAACCTCGACAAGGCACGCGAGGTCGGCAACGGCCTCCTCGCCGACGTCCTGGCTCAGGAGAACGTCGGCCAGACGGTCGAGGAGGTGCGCGAGCTCGCGTACGACCTCTGCCTGCTCCCCGGCGCCAAGAAGGACGACCTCGATGTCGTCGGCCAGTGGGCGCTGAAGGTGCGCGAGATGGTGCAGGACATGGACTCACGCCGCGACGACGCCCGCGAGGCGGCCGTCGACGGTGTGCGCCGGCTCGAGGAGACGTGGAAGCTGTTCCGCGAGCTCGAGCCGAAGCTGGTCGTCAACGACGAGCAGCTGTTCCGTGAGCTCAAGGACCGGTTCGGCTCCCCGTACGGCTTCGGTCAGTACTTCCGCGGCGGCATGGGTGCAGAGGCGATCCGCGACCTGCTCCGCGATCTCGACCTCGGTGAGGAGTCGCATCACCCTGCGCGAGGTCATCAAGACGTCGAAGGGCCAGAAGCAGCAGCGCGCGATCAAGCGGCTCAAGGTCGTCGAGGCGTTCATCAAGTCCGAGAACAAGCCGGAGTGGATGATCCTCGAGGCCGTGCCCGTGATCCCGCCGGAGCTGCGCCCGATGGTGCAGCTCGACGGTGGCCGCTTCGCCACCTCCGACCTGAACGACCTCTACCGCCGGGTGATCAACCGGAACAACCGCCTCAAGCGGCTGCTCGACCTCGGCGCGCCGGAGATCATCGTCAACAACGAGAAGCGCATGCTGCAGGAGGCCGTCGACGCACTGTTCGACAACGGCCGCCGCGGCCGCGCGGTGACGGGCCCGGGCAACCGGCCGCTCAAGTCGCTCTCCGACATGCTCAAGGGCAAGCAGGGCCGGTTCCGCCAGAACCTGCTCGGCAAGCGCGTCGACTACTCGGGCCGCTCGGTCATCGTGGCCGGCCCGAACCTGAAGCTGCACCAGTGCGGCCTGCCGAAGATCATGGCGCTCGAGCTCTTCAAGCCGTTCATCATGAGCCGGCTCGTCGAGCGGAAGGCCGTGCAGAACATCAAGGCGGCGAAGAAGCACGTCGAGTCGATGTCGCTGGACGTCTGGGACGTCCTCGAAGAGGTGATCGCCGAGCACCCGGTGCTGTTGAACCGCGCGCCGACGCTCCACCGCCTCGGGATCCAGGCCTTCGAGCCGATCCTCGTCGAGGGCAAGGCGATCCAGGTGCACCCGCTCGTCTGTCACGCGTTCAACGCCGACTTCGACGGTGACCAGATGGCCGTTCACCTGCCGCTGTCGGCGGAGGCCCAGGCGGAAGCCCGGATCCTGATGCTGTCGGCGAACAACATCCTCTCGCCGGCTCACGGGCGCCCGCTCGCGACGCCGACGCAGGACATGGTGCTCGGTGCCTACTACCTCACCTACTGCGACCACGAGCTGCCCGAGACGACCGCGGAGGACATCTCCAAGGTGCTCGGCAAGCCCGGGTTGAAGCGGTTCCGGACCGAGGAAGAGGTCGAGTTCGCCGTCGAGTCGGGCTTCGTGCATCTCCAGGAGCCGGTCGCAGTACCACTGGCACGGCGAGATCGTGCTGACGACGCCCGGCCGTGTGATCTTCAACGTCGAGATCGAGCGTGCGCTCGAGATCGCGGTGCACACGACCGACACCGTCGCTCACACGTTCATCAACCGCCCGCTCTCGAAGCGCGAGATCGACATCTTCATCGCGGAGCTCGTCGACCTCTACGGCGCCCATGCCGTTGCGACGGTGCTCGACACGATCAAGGCGCTCGCGTTCCGCTACGCCACCCAGGCCGGCATCACCGTGTCGAAGAACGACATCGTGATCCCGCCGTCGAAGGAAGAGATCCTCGTCGGCTACGAGGCCCAGGTGCGGAAGCTCGAGGGCGAGTACCAGCGCGGCCTGATGACCGAGGAGGAGCGCACGAGCGCATCGTGGCGGTCTGGACCGAGGCGACGGAGGAAGTCGCCCAGGCGATGAAGGACAACCTCCACAAGACGAACTCGATCTTCATGATGGCCAACTCCGGTGCCCGCGGATCGTTCAACCAGATCCGCCAGCTCGCCGGCATGCGCGGCCTGATGGCGAATCCGAAGGGCGAGATCATCGAGCGCCCGATCAAGGCCAACTTCATGGAAGGCCTGTCGGTGCTCGAGTACTTCATCTCGACGCACGGTGCCCGCAAGGGCCTCGCCGACACCGCTCTGCGCACCGCCGACTCGGGGTACCTGACGCGGCGCCTCGTCGACGTCTCGCAGGACGTGATCATCCGTGATCTCGACTGCGGCACGACCGACCACGTCGAGCTGGCAGCGATCCTCGACGACAAGCTCAACTCGAGCGTCGCCGGCCGGATCCTCGCCGATCGACGTGTACAAGCCGCTCAAGGACGGCAAGCCGGGCAAGACCCTCCTCGCCGAGGCCGGGACCGAGCTCACGCTGCCGCTCCTCAAGGACCTGCTCGACGGGCTCGAGGAGCACGCCGAGGGCTACGAGGTGCCGGTGCGCTCGGTGCTCAAGTGCAAGAGCGAGCACGGCGTCTGCCGCACGTGTTACGGCACGTTCCTCGCGACCGGGCTACATCTGCGAGGTCGGCGACGCGGTGGGCATCATCGCCGCGCAGTCGATCGGCGAGCCGGGCACCCAGCTGACGATGCGCACGTTCCACACGGGCGGCGTCGCCGGTGCCGACATCACGCACGGCCTGCCGCGCGTCGTCGAGATCTTCGAGGCACGCAATCCGAAGGGTGCGGCCACGGTCGCCGAGGTCGGCGGCAAGATCGAGGTCGAGGACGCCGATCGCACGATCAAGGTGACGGTCGTCCCGTCGTCGCTCGACGAGAACGGCGAGCCGATCCCGGCGAAGGAGTACAGCTTCCCGCGCCGGACGCGGTTCCTCGTCTCGAACGGCGACGTCGTCGAGGCGGGCGATCCGCTCAACGAGGGCTCGATTGCCCCCGCCGAGCTGCTCGCGCTCAAGGGCTCGACCGCGACGGAGCTGTACCTCGTCGGTGAGGTGCAGAAGGTCTACAAGTCGCAGGGCGTCGACATCCACGACAAGCACATCGAGCTGATCGTGCGCCAGATGCTGAAGAAGGTGCGGGTCGAGAGCGCCGGCGACACGGCGCTGCTCCCGGGCCAGCTGGTCGACAAGGCGGTGCTCAGCCGGGCGAACGAGCTGGCCCGGAAGGCGAAGAAGGAGGAGGCGACGTTCGAGCCGCTGATCCTCGGGATCACGAAGGCGTCGCTCGCGACGGAGTCGTTCCTGTCCGCCGCGTCGTTCCAGGAGACCACGAAGGTGCTGACCGACGCCGCGATCGAGGGCAAGATCGACCGGCTGCTCGGGCTCAAGGAGAACGTGATCATCGGCAAGCTGATTCCGGCCGCGACCGGCCTGAAGAAGTACCGCGGGATCACGATCGAGCCGGCCGAGCCGCTGCCGTCCTCGATGTTCGCAGCCGAGGCGCAGGAGCTCCTGGCAGCGCTCGAGGAGATCGGCGACGGCGACATCGACCTGACCGCGCTCGGCCTCGCTTCGACGAGGAGCTTCCCGTCGAGGACGCTCCGCCCGAGGCGCCGGAAGAGGCGTAGGAACCCGAGGGAGAGGCTGAAGCCTCGCCCCAGAGGCTAGAAGGCCCCGGTTGGCTCCTTGCGGCAGGAGCCAACCGGGGCCTTCGCTCGTTGTCAGGCCGCTGTTCCCTTGCCTGCCTGCTTCGCGCGCTGCAGCGCCCGCTCGGAGCGCTCGAAGAGCGAGACGCCGTCGTCGTCCGGCTTCAGCTCGGCGATGCCGGCCGAGAGGCTGACGGTGGACGGGGGAGTCCGGCCGGCGTCGCAGCGTGCCCTGCACGCGCGCGTAGAGCGCCTCACCCTCGATCCGGCCGGCGTCCGGCAGGATCGCGGCGAACTCGTCCCCGCCGCTGCGGTAGGCGAGGTCGTCGGGACGGAGCGTCTCGCGGAGCACCTCCGCGACCGCGACGAGGATCGCGTCGCCCTCGAGGTTCCCGATCCGGGCGTTCGTCCGCCTGAAGTCGTCGACGTCGAAGCTGCAGACGGCCAGCCGGCGGCCGTGCCGGTGGGCCCGGGCGACCTCGAGCGCGAGCGTCTCGTGGAGCGCCTGGCGGTTGCCGAGCCCGGTCAGCGGGTCGACGCCGCCAGCGCGGGCGCTCGCCTCGCGGCGCTGTCGCGCCGCCTCGATCGCGGCCGCCGTGTGGCGGCCGATCGCCTCGCAGCATCTGGAAGTCGCTGCCGGTGACGGGTGGATCCTCGCTGTAGCCCGAACACGGTCAGGAAGCCGAGCTGGCCGTGCACCGTTCTCGAGCGGGATCGCGATCGCCGAGCGGATCGCCGCCGTCGCGCGGCGCTCTCGACGGGGTAGTGGTACGAGATCCCGACGGCCCGCACCCGGCTGCCGTCCGGAGGGCCGCCGACCGCTCCCGCACCGCGACCGTGCTCCGCGCTGACGGTCGCAGACCTGCGGCGGCCGAGAGCGGCACGCCGTCCACCACGACGGCGACGGTCGCGCCGGCGACGCCGTGCAGCGCCGCCGCTGCCTCGGCGCAGCGGGCGAGCACCTCGTCGAGGTCGAGCGCCTGTCCGAGCGACTCGACGAGACGCGTCCGCAGCGCGTCCTCGTGCATCCGCTCGACGGTCGTCGCGAGCTCGTCGGCGAGCGCGTCCATCCGCTCGCCGATTGCGAGCAGGCCTGCGTCGAGCCGCTGCTCCGAGGCGCGGCGAGCGCGGAGCACGATCATCGCCACGAGGCTCACGACGACGACCGCCACGACCGCGGCGAGGAGTGCGAGGGCGGCGGTGCTCATCTGCTGGTCGAAGCCTACTCCGGCGGCATGCGCGGGTCATCGTCCGCGACGAGCTGGTTCTTGCCGTGTCTCCTTGGCGATGCGTCTGGGCATTCCCGGCCCGGCGACGAAGCGATGCTTCGCGTGTCGTCGCGCGAAGCTCGGCCAGACCGCTCGACATCGTGACGGGCGGGTCGACCGCGGCGAGCGGCGGAGTCGCCATCTCGAACTCGAGCCGGGCGTAGAGCAGCTTCGCCTCCTCGCGCGTCGTCTCGGGCAGGATCAGGAAGAACTCGTCTGCGCCGCCCGAGTTCCGGAAGGCCGTGTCGCTGCCGCGGATCAGTTCCGCGCACGCGCTCGCCGAACTCCGACAGGGCGGCGTTGCCGGCATCGAGCGATGCCAGTCCGCTTGTTGATCGCACCGAAGTTGTCGAGGTCGACCTGGATCAGGCAGAGCGGCCGCCCGTGCCGCCGCGCGGCGCTCAGCTCGCGCGGCAGCGCCTCCTCGAAGGCGCTCGCGCTGCCGAGGCCGGTGCGCGAGTCGGTCGCGGCGAGGTGCTGGGCCTCGAGGTAGCGGAACGCGTTCTGAACGGCCGGCTCGGCGCGGCGCGCGATCACCGTCAGGAGCTCGACTGCCTCCTGCGTCGAAGGCGTTCGGGAGGCGGGAGTAGACGGCGAGCGACCCCTCGCCGAGCGGGACGACGAGGCCCGATCGGAGCGCGTCGGTGCCGAAGCCCTCCCACGAGGCGATCCCGGAGATGAACGGCGGTGCCGTCCGGAGGGCCTTCGATGCCGTCATGCTTCACCGATTCGACGACGAGGCCCGAGGTCGCCGCCGTGATCTGTCCCGTCGGGATGGCGCACCTGGACGCGCCCACCGTCGACGTCCTTGATCGCGTGGGTCGCCGCGAGCGTGCGCTGCAGCACCTCGGCGAGCTCGAGCGTCCCGTTGATCGTCGGCCCGAGGTCGCCGTCGTCGCCGGCGCGCGGACGCACGGCAGCCGTGATGCGCTGCGTCGATCTCGGCCAGCCGGCCGTCGACGCTGGCCAAGTGCCTCGACGAGGCGTGCGTCGATCGGCCGCCTCAAGGCAAGCCAAAGCGCGACGAGCACGCCGGCAACACAAATGGCACCGAAAGCCGCAACGACTACCGCAGTCGTGATACCCCTCTCCTTCCCCTGCGTCGCACCTTATGCAGGGAATGGCCATCTTGTATACGGGGTAGCGGCGGACAGTCGCAACGTCTTCTCCTTGGCGAAGGCAGGCGGCGTGCGCTACACTCCACGTCCGCAGGTGGCGGGATTCAATCCCTGCCACTGGTTTGTCACGACTATCGACCAGGAGCGTTAGGAGCAGCGTGCCCACCGTCAATCAGCTCGTCCGCAAAGGCCGCAAGGCCCCCGTGGCCAAGACGAAGACCCCCGCCCTGCGGAACGCACCGCAGAAGCGCGGCGTCTGCACGCGCGTCTACACGACCACCCCGAAGAAGCCGAACTCGGCGCTGCGCAAGGTTGCGCGCGTCCGGCTGACGAACGGGATGGAGGTCGGCGTCTACATTCCCGGCGAGGGTCACAACCTGCAGGAGCACTCGGTCGTCCTCATTCGCGGTGGCCGCGTCAAGGACCTCCCGGGCTTCCGCTACAAGGTGATCCGCGGCGGCCTCGACACCTCCGGTGTCGCCGACCGCCGCCAGGCACGCTCGAAGTACGGCGCCAAGAAGGGCTCGAGCTAGTGCCGCGCCGAGCAGAGATTCAGCCCCGCCAGCTCGAGGCCGACTCCGTCTACGGGTCGGTGCTCGTCACGCAGGTCATCAACTGCGTGATGCTCGACGGCAAGAAGTCGACCGCCGAGCGGATCGTCTACGACGCGCTCGCGCTCGCCTCCGAGAAGACCGGCAAGCCTGCACTCGAGATCCTCGAGGGCGCGGTCAAGACCGTGACCCCCGTGCTCGAGGTGCGCTCGCGCCGCGTCGGTGGCGCCAACTACCAGGTTCCGATCGAGGTCCCGCAGCGGCGGGCCCGCACGCTTGCGATCCGCTGGATCGTCCAGTTCGCCCGTGACCGGCGCGAGAAGCACATGGGCGACAAGCTGGCCGGCGAGCTGATGGACGCGCTCAACTCACAGGGTGGGGCGTACAAGAAGAAGGACGACATCTACCGGATGGCGCAGGCCAACAAGGCCTTCGCTCACTACCGCTGGTAGGACGGAAAGGGACATGAGCACTACTGCATCACGCATCGGGCTGGACCGCGTCCGCAATATCGGGATCATGGCGCACATCGACGCCGGTAAGACGACGACGACGGAGCGCATCCTCTACTACACCGGGCGCACCCACAAGCTCGGCGAGGTCCACGAGGGCGCCGCGACGATGGACTGGATGGCGCAGGAGCAGGAGCGCGGCATCACGATCACGTCGGCGGCGACGACGGCCGAGTGGCGCGACCACCGGATCAACATTATCGATACGCCCGGGCACGTGGACTTTACGGCCGAGGTCGAGCGCTCCCTGCGCGTGCTCGACGGCGCCGTTGCCGTCTTCGACTCGGTCGCAGGCGTGCAGCCGCAGTCAGAGACCGTGTGGCGCCAGGCCGACCGCTACGGCGTGCCGCGCATCTCGTTCATCAACAAGATGGACCGCACCGGCGCCGACTTCTTCGCACGCCGTGCAGTCGATGCGCGACCGCCTCGGCGCGACCGCGGTCTGCGTGCAGATCCCGATCGGCGAGGAGGAGCACCACCGCGGCGTCGTCGATCTCGTCGAGATGAACGCGATCACCTACGACGACGACCTCGGCGAGAACTTCACCGTCGGCGAGATCCCGGCCGAGCTGCTCGAGCTGGCCCAGGAGCATCATCACGCCCTGATCGATGCCGTCGCCGAGTTCGACGACGAGCTGATGGAGAGCTACCTCGAGGACGAGAACTCCGTCACCCCGGAGATGATTCGCCGCGCGCTCCGCGCCGGCACGCTCGCGAGCGCGTTGACGCCCGTCCTGCTCGGCTCTGCCTTCAAGAACAAGGGCGTGCAGCCGCTGCTCGACGCGGTCATCGACTACCTTCCGAGCCCGCTCGACGTCCCGGCCGTCCAGGGCGTCGACCCGAAGACCGAGGAGGAGCTGACGCGGCCCGCCTCGTCTCGACGCCCCGTTCTCGGCGCTCGTCTTCAAGGTCATGTCCGACCCGTTCGTCGGCAAGCTCACCTACTTCCGCGTCTACTCGGGCCAGATCAAGTCGGGCGACCGCGTCGTCAACACGACGAACGGCAAGACCGAGCGCATCAGCCGCATCCTCCAGATGCACGCAAACCACCGCGAGGAGCGCGACGAGATCGGCGCGGGCGACATCGCCGCCGCCGTCGGCCTGAAGCAGTCGACGACGGGCGACACGCTCGCCATCGACCGCGCGCCGATCGTGCTCGAGCGAATGACGTTCGCGGAGCCGGTCATCTCGGTCGCGATCGAGCCGAAGACGAAGGGCGACCAGGACAAGCTCTCGCAGGGCCTGCAGCGGCTCGCCGAGGAAGATCCGACCTTCCGCGTCAACTCCGACGAGGAGACCGGCCAGACGCTGATCGCCGGCATGGGCGAGCTGCACCTCGAGATCATCGTCGACCGTCTCATGCGCGAGTTCAACGTCGACGCGAACGTGGGCCGGCCGCAGGTCGCCTACCGCGAGACCGCCGGCAAGCCGGCCGAGAAGGTGCAGGGCAAGTTCGTGCGGCAGACCGGCGGCTCCGGCCAGTACGGCGACGTCACGATCAACCTGCTGCCGCAGGAGCCGGGTGCCGGTTACGAGTTCGTCGACAAGATCGTCGGCGGCAAGATCCCCAAGGAGTACATCAAGCCGGTCGACGAGGGCATCCGGGAAGCGATGAACGCCGGCGTTCTCGCCGGTTACCCGGTCGTCGACGTCAAGATCGAGCTCATCGACGGCTCGTACCACGACGTCGACTCCAGCGAGCGCGCCTTCAAGATCGCGGGCTCGATGGCCTTCAAGGAGGCCTTGAAGCGCTCGAAGCCGAAGCTGCTGGAGCCGATCATGGCGGTCGAGGTCATCACACCCGACGACTACCTCGGCGATGTGATGGGTAACCTGAACGGCCGGCGTGGGCGGGTCGAGTCGCTCAAGCCAATCGGCAACTCGCAGTCGATCGAGGCGAGCGTGCCGTTGTCAGAGATGTTCGGGTACGTCACCGACCTGCGCTCGATGTCGCAGGGGCGGGCAGCCTTCACGATGCAGTTCGACCGATACGACGAAGTACCCCAGTCCATCGCGAGCGACATCGTCGACTCGCAGTCAGGCTCGTAAGAAGGAGATTGCAGGATGGCGAAGCAGAAATTCGAGCGGTCGAAGCCGCATGTCAACGTCGGCACCATCGGCCACATCGACCACGGTAAGACGACGCTGACAGCAGCGATCACGAAGGTGCTCTCCGAGTCCGGCACGGGCACCGCCGCGCGCGACTTCACCTCGATCGACGCGGCTCCCGAGGAGCGGCAGCGCGGCATCACGATCAACACGGCGCACGTCGAGTACGAGACCGAGAACCGGCACTACGCGCACGTCGACTGCCCGGGTCACGCCGACTACATCAAGAACATGATCACCGGCGCAGCCCAGATGGACGGCGCGATTCTCGTCGTCTCCGCCGCCGACGGCCCGATGCCGCAGACGCGTGAGCACATCCTGCTCGCCCGTCAGGTCGAGGTGCCGTTCATGGTCGTCGCCCTCAACAAGGCCGACATGGTCGACGATCCCGAGCTGCTCGAGCTCGTCGAGCTCGAGGTTCGCGAGCTGCTCTCGAAGTACGACTTCCCGGGCGACGACATCCCGGTGATCCAGGTCTCGGCACTCAAGGCGCTCGAGGGCGACCCCGAGTGGACGCCGAAGATCCTCGAGCTGATGGCGGCGGTCGACTCCTACATCCCGGAGCCGACGCGCGACACCGACAAGCCGTTCCTGATGCCGATCGAGGACGTGTTCACGATCACGGGCCGCGGCACGGTCGTCACGGGCCGCATCGAGCAGGGCAAGATCGAGGTCGGCCAGGAGATCGAGATCGTCGGCATCCACGAGAAGGTGGAGAAGACGACGGTCACCGGGCTCGAGATGTTCCAGAAGGTGCTCGACTTCGCGCAGGCCGGCGACAATGCCGGAGCACTGCTCCGCGGCGTCAAGCGTGAGGAGGTCGAGCGCGGCCAGGTGCTTGCGAAGCCGGGCTCGATCACCCCGCACACGCACTTCAAGGCCGAGGTCTACGTGCTCTCGAAGGACGAGGGTGGCCGCCACACGCCGTTCTTCAACGGCTACCGGCCGCAGTTCTACTTCCGCACGACGGACGTGACCGGCTCGATCAAGCTGCCGGACGGCCAGGAGATGGTCATGCCTGGCGACAACACGCAGATGGAGATCGAGATGGGCCAGCCGATCGCGATGGACGCCGGCCTCCGGTTCGCCGTCCGCGAGGGTGGCCGCACCGTCGGCGCAGGCGTCGTCACGGAGATCATCAAGTAGTAGAGGGCTGATGCCTCTCCCCTGTCCGCAGGGGAGAGGCGCTCCCTCTCTCTCAGAAGAGAAGAGACAGAACACATGGCGCAACAGAAAATCCGCATCCGGCTCAAGGGCTACGACCACCAGCAGCTCGACCGCTCGGCGTCGCAGATCGTCGAGACGGCGCAGCGCACCGGTGCGACGATCACCGGCCCCGTGCCGCTGCCGACCGAGAAGAACGTCTACTGCGTGATCCGCAGTCCTTTCAAGGACAAGGACTCGCGCGAGCACTTCGAGGTGCGCACGCACAAGCGGTTGATCGACATCCACAGCCCGACGCCGAAGACGGTTGATTCGCTGATGCGCCTCGACCTTCCCGCCGGCATCGACATCGAGATCAAGCTCTAGGTGGCGTGATGAAAGGCATCCTTGGCAGAAAGCTGGGCATGACCCAGATCTTCGATCCCGAGACCGGCAGTGTCACTGCGGTCACCGTGATCGAGGCCGGTCCGTGCCCCGTCACCCACGTTCGCAGCGAGGCAGCCGACGGCTACACCGCCGTGCAGCTCGCCTACGAGCCTGTGGTCGACCGCAAGATCACGAAGGGCGAGCTCGGCCATCTGAAGAAGGCCGGCACGACCGCCCACCGTCACCTCGCCGAGTTCCGCGGCGACACCGAGCTCGCCGTCGGCGACACGGTCACCGTCGAGGCGTTCGAGCCCGGCGACGAGATCAAGGTCGCAGGCAAGTCGGTCGGTAAGGGCTTCGCCGGCACGATCAAGCGGCACAACTTCAAGCGCGGCCCCGTCAGCCACGGCTCGCACAACGTGCGCGCGCCCGGCTCGATCGGCGCCTCGGCGACTCCGTCCCGCGTGTTCCGGGGGCAGAAGATGGCCGGCCGCATGGGCGGCGCGCGCGTCACCCAGCTCGGGCTCGTCGTCCACCAGGTGGATGTCGAGCGCAACCTGCTGCTCGTCAAGGGTGCCGTTCCGGGCCCGAAGAGCGGCATCGTCGAGATCAGGAGCACCGACTGATGGCTGCGTTGAAAGCAGATGTTCTTGGCGGCACGCGCCGCCAAGAGCGCCACGCTCGAGGCCGCCGTCTTCGGCGCCGAGCTCAAGCGGCACATCGTGCACGAGGTCGTGCGCGCCGAGCTGAACGCGCATCGCGCGGGCACCCGTGGCGCCAAGACCCGTGGGCTCGTCTCCGGCGGCCGCGCCAAGCCGTGGCGCCAGAAGGGCACCGGCCGGGCCCGCCAGGGCACGATCCGCGCCCCGCACTTCACGGGCGGCGGCGTCGCGTTCGCTCCGGGCATGCGCAACTTCGAGGTCAAGGTGAACCGCAAGGTGCGCCGTGCCGCGCTCGCCGGCGCGCTCTCGAACCACGTCGGCAACGAGACGCTCGCGCTCGTCGACGGCACCGCGTTCGAGACGCCGTCGACCAAGCAGGCCAAGGCGCTCGTCGAGAAGTGGGGCAAGGAGACGCCGCTCGTCGTCGTCGCCCACGAGGACGAGGTCGGCCTGATCAAGTCGTTCCGCAACCTCGACCGCGTGCTCGTCACGGTTCCGTCCGAGCTCGAGGTCGCGCCGATCGTCTGGGCGCGCTCGGTGCTCGTCAGCGAGGCAGCGCTCGAGCTCGTCGAAGGGAAGGCATCGTGAACCCCGCCGACGTGCTCATCGCCCCGGTCGTGTCCGAGAAGAGCTACTCCGGTCTTGCCGACCGCAAGTACACCTTCAAGGTGCACCAGGACGCCCACAAGACGCAGGTGCGCCAGGCCGTCGAGTCGCTCTTCGGCGTCAAGGTCGCGAGCGTCCACATGATCAAGGTGCCGGCGAAGCCGAAGCGCCGCGGCGTCTACAACGGCGTCCGCCCGGGTTGGAAGAAGGCCATCGTGCATCTCCACGAGGGCCATCAGATCGAGATCTTCGAGGGGGCTCAGGTCTAAATGGCAGTCAAGAAGTACAAGCCCACGAGCCCGGGACGCCGCTTCATGGCGGTCTCCTCGTTCGAGGACGTCACCAAGAAGGCACCCGAGAAGTCGCTCGTCGAGCCGCTCAAGAGGACGGGTGGCCGCAACAACAACGGCCGCATCACGACGCGGCACCAGGGTGGCGGCCACAAGCGCCAGTACCGCATCATCGACTTCAAGCGCGTCAAGGACGGCGTGCCGGCGAAGGTGGCCGCGATCGAGTACGACCCGAACCGGTCGGCCCGGATCGCGCTGCTCCACTACGCCGACGGCGCCAAGGCGTACATCATCGCGCCGCAGGGCCTTCGCGTCGGCTCGTCCGTCGAGTCCGGCCCGACCGCCGACATCAAGGCGGGCAACGCGCTGCCGCTCGACAACATCCCGACGGGAACGCTCGTCCACAACGTCGAGCTCAAGCCCGGCCAGGGCGCGAAGATGGCCCGCTCGGCCGGTTCCGGCGTCCAGCTCGTCGCCAAGGACCAGGGCTACGGCGTCCTCCGCCTGCCCTCCGGCGAGATGCGCCGCGTCCTCCTGACCTGCCGCGCCACCGTGGGCCAGGTCGGGAACTCCGACCACGCCAACGAGGTGTCCGGCAAGGCCGGCCGCAGCCGCTGGCTCGGCAAGCGCCCCGCCGTCCGCGGCTCGGCGATGAACCCGGTCGACCACCCGCACGGCGGCGGTGAGGGCAAGTCCAAGGGCGGCCGTCACCCGGTCACCCCGTGGGGCGTGCCGACGCTCGGCAAGCGCACCCGCCGCAAGCACAAGGAATCCGACAAGCTGATCGTCCGCGGCCGTCGCCGTGGCAAGGAAAGGCGCTAACCACTCATGTCTAGATCATCGAAGAAGGGGCCTTTCATCGACGACCGGCTGCTCGGCCGGATCGAGGCGATGAACGCCGCCAACGAGAAGCGGATGATCCGCACGTGGTCGCGCAGCTCCACCGTGTTCCCCGACATGGTCGGGCACACGATCGCGGTTCACGACGGTCGCAAGCACGTGCCGGTGTTCGTCAGCGAGCAGATGGTGGGCCACAAGCTCGGCGAGTTCGCTCCCACCCGCACGTTCCGCGGCCATGCCGGTGACAACAAGACCCAGGTGAAGAAGCGCTAGATGGCTGCTGCAACGACATCCACGGTCATCCAGGCCCGCGCCGAGGCGAAGTACGTGCGCCTCTCGGCCCGCAAGGCCCGGCTCGTGCTCGACCACATTCGTGGCCGCAGCGTGCCGGAGGCCCGCACGATCCTCGCGTTCACCTCGCGCGCCGCTGCCGTCGACATCGAGAAGGTGCTGCGCTCGGCCGTCGCGAACGCCGAGTCGGCTCACGGCCTCGACGGCGACGAGCTCATCGTCCTCGCCGCCTACGCGGACGAAGGCCCGACGCTCAAGCGCTGGCGCGCCCGTGCGCGTGGCCGGGTCAACCGCATCCGCAAGCGCACGTGTCACATCACCCTGATCGTCAGCGAGAACCCGAAGGCCCAGGCGCGGCCGAAGCGCGCGGCCGAGAAGCCCGCCGCCCAGACAGCCCCGGCACCCGACGCGCCCGCTGGCGACGAAACGCCGAAGCCGAGCCCGAAGAAGCGTGCGCCGGCGAAGAAGAAGGAGGCTGTTGCCTGATGGGCCAGAAGATCCATCCTGGCGGCCTACGCGTCGGTGTCATCCACGACTGGAAGTCGAACTGGTACACCGGCAAGAAGGAATTCGCCGACTACATCCTCGAGGATGTCCGCATCCGCGAGCACATCACCGGCAAGCTGTCGCACGCCGGCCTGTCCGACATCCTGATCCGCAAGGACAAGCAGCGGATCACGGTCGACATCTACACGGCTCGCCCGGGCATCGTGATCGGCAAGTCGGGGGTCGAGGTCGACGCGCTCCGCAAGGAGCTGCACTCGATCACCGGTAAGTCGGTGCACATCAACATCAACGAGATCAAGCGTCCGGAGCTCGACGCCCAGCTCGTGGCCCAGTCGATCGCCGAGCAGCTGCAGAACCGCGTCTCGTTCCGGCGCGCGATGAAGCGTGCGCTCGCCTCCGCGATGCGGTCGGGTGCCCAGGGCATCAAGATCCAGTGCGGTGGACGGCTCGGCGGCGGCGAGATGAGCCGCTCGGAGCGCTACACCGAGGGCCGCGTGCCGTTGCACACGATCCGCGCCGACATCGACTACGGCTTCGCCGAGGCGAAGACGACGTACGGTCGCATCGGCGTCAAGGTCTGGGTCAACAAGGGCGAGATCATGCCCGAGGGCTACGAGGGCACGTCGACCGGCAAGGAGACGCGCCTCGGCGACCAGGATCAGGCCCGCCGCAAGCGCGGTGGCGCCGCCGAGGGTCTCGGCGCGTCGCGCGAGAGCGGCCGCGGTCGCAGCCAGGATCGCGAAGGCCTCGGCCTCGTCAAGAAGGGCCGTCGCGGCCCGGGTGGCGGTGCTCCCGGCGGTGCGGTGGCGGCGGCGGACGGCCCGGTGGCCGTCCCGGCGGCGGACGCCCGCGTCCGGCAGGCCAGGGTGGTCAGGGTGGACGTCCCGCCGGTGGCGGGCGCACGCAGCGGCCGCCGCGCGACGCGGAGCCCAAGGCTCCCGAGTCGACGGATACGCCGATGCCCGACGTGACGCCCGAGATCACCCCGAGGCAACGCCCGAGGGGACTGACAGCTGATGTTGCTGCCCAAGAGGACCAAGCATCGCAAGCACCATCGCGGCCGCAGGCGCGGCTTCGCGAAGGGTCAGTCGACCGTGCAGTTCGGCGACTACGGGATCAAGGCGCTCGAGGACGGCTGGATCACCAACCGGCAGATCGAGGCGGCCCGGATCGCGATGACGCGCAAGATCAAGCGCGGCGGCAAGGTCTGGATCAACCTGTTCCCGGACAAGCCGTTCACGAAGAAGCCGGCAGAGACGCGCATGGGCTCCGGCAAGGGCTCGCCCGAGGGCTGGGTCGCGGTCGTCAAGCCCGGCCGCGTCCTGTTCGAGCTCGCAGGTGTCGACGAGGCACTCGCCCGCGAGGCACTTCGGCTCGCCGGCCAGAAGCTTCCAATCAAGGTGAAGTTCGTACGGCGGGAGGCTGATCTCTTTGAAAGCTAGCCAGCTGCGAGACCTCACGAACGAGGAGCTCGAGGAGAAGATGGGCGAGACCCGCAAAGAGCTGTTCAACCTCCGCTTCCAGTCGGCCACCGGCGCGCTCGAGAACAGCGCCCGGCTGCGGTCGGCAAAGCGCGAGATCGCCCGCATCCTGACCGTGAAGACCGAGCGTGAACGACTGGGGAAGATCTGAGATGGCAGAGAAGAAGAAGAAGACAACCGAGACCGACCCCGTCGAGGCCGCCGAGGTCGATGACGCCGTGACCGAGGCCGTGCGCCGAGGACGGTCGCGGAGATCGCTGGCCGAGGTCGAGAGTGCCGAGGCCGAGCCGAGGCGATCGAGGAGGCCGTGGCCGAGGACGTCGCGGAGATCGTGGCCGAGGTCGAGGTCGCCGAGGAGGCGATCGAGGAGGCAGCGGCGGAAGCAATCGCAGCCGATCTCGAGGCCGGCGCCGAGGCTGAGGAAGCCGTCGCCGAGGCCGTCGCCGCCGGCGAGATCACCGCGGCCGAGGGCGTCGAGGCCGACGAGGCGATCGAGGCGGTCGTGGCCGAGGACATCGCGGAGATCGTGGCCGAGGTCGAGGTCGCCGAGGAGGCGATCGAGGAGGCTGCTGCCGAGGCGGTCGCCGAGGAGATCGTCGAGGCTGCCGTCGTCGAGGAGGCGATCGAGGAGGCTGCCGCCGAGGTGGTTGCCGAGGAGATCGTCGAGGCCGCCATCGTCGAGGAAGCGATCGAGGAAGCCGCCGTCGAGGCCGTCGCCGAGGAAGCCGCCTCCGAGCCCGCCGCCGCCGGCCGCGCCGGCTCCGCAGTCCGGCCCGAAGATCAAGAAGAAGCGCCTGCCGCGCTCGCTCCGGCCCAAGAAGACCCGGCCGACGCGCGAGAAGGCAACGGAGCGCAAGCCGATCGTCCGGCTCGAGAAGCCCGAGCACGAGCGCGGCCGCAGCCAGGAGCGCCTCGGCACCGTCGTCTCGGACGCGATGGACAAGACGATCGTGGTCAAGGTCGACGTGATCAAGTCGCACCGGAAGTACAAGAAGGTCGTGCGCCGCTCGGTCAAGTTCCATGCCCATGACGAGACGAACAGCGCCCACGTCGGCGACACCGTCCGCATCGTCGAGACGCGCCCGCTGTCGGCAACGAAGCGCTGGCGCCTGACCGAGATCGTCGAGGTCGCGAAGTGATTCAGCAGGAGAGCCGCCTCAAGGTCGCCGACAACACCGGCGCCCGCGAGATCCTCTGCATCCGCGTGATGGGAGGATCGCACCGTCGCTATGCCCGCGTCGGCGACATCATCGTTGCTACCGTGAAGGCCGCGACGCCGCAGGGCACGGTCAAGAAGGGCGAGGTGGTGAAAGCCGTCGTCGTCCGGACGAAGAAGCCCTACGGTCGCAACGACGGCACGCTGATCGGCTTCGACGAGAACGCCGCCGTCATCATCGACAACCAGCTCAACCCACGCGGTACACGCATCTTCGGGCCGGTCGCCCGCGAGCTGCGCGAGAAGAATTTCATGAAAATCGTCAGCCTGGCACCCGAGGTTCTCTAGATATGGCAACAACCATGAAGATCAAGAAGGGCGACACCGTGCAGATTCTCGCCGGCAAGGACCGCGGCAAGCAGGGCCGTGTCATCGAGGCACGCCCGAGCGAGGGCCGCGTCATCGTCGAGAACCTGAACCTCGTCAAGCGCCACCGCAAGCCGCAGCCGATCCGCGACCCGTCCCGCATGGGCGGCGCGCAGATGACGCCCGGCGGCATCTTCGAGAAGCCGTCGGCGATCGAGATCTCGAACGTCATGTTCGTGTGCCCGACCTGCAAGCAGGCGACGCGCGTCGGCATCCACGTCAAGGAGATCAAGGGCGAGACCGTGCGCGTTCGCTTCTGCAAGCGCTGCAACGAGGAGGTCGAGCGCTGATGGCGCACGACCGAGACCTACTTCCCGCGCCTGAAGCAGCGCTACGACGAGGAGATCCGGCCCGCCCTCAAGGACGAGCTCGAGCTCGACTCGATCATGCGCGTCCCGAAGGTGACGAAGATCACGCTCAACATGGGCGTCGGCGACGCGAAGACGGACGCCAAGGCAATGGACGCCGCGATCGAGGAGCTCTCCACGATCTCGGGCCAGCACGCGCAGATCCGGCGCGCCCGCAAGTCGATCGCGAGCTTCAAGCTCCGCGAGGGGATGGCCGTCGGAGCCCGCGTGACGCTTGCGCGGCGCCAAGATGTACGAGTTCCTCGACCGGCTCGTCTCGATCTCGCTGCCGCGCATCCGCGACTTCCGCGGGCTCAACCCCGACTCGTTCGACGGCCGCGGCAACTACTCGCTCGGCATCAAGGAGCAGATCATCTTCCCGGAGATCGACTACGACAGCGTGCAGACGATCCGGGGCCTCGACATCGCAATCACGACGACGGCTGAAACGGACGAGCAGGCGCGTGCGCTGCTGCGCCACCTCGGCCTGCCGTTCGCCACCGAAGCTAGAAGGGACTAGGGCATGGCCAAGACCTCCCTCCGCGTCAAGCAGAAGCGGACGCCGAAGTACAAGACGCAGGCGTACACGCGCTGCAACCGGTGCGGCCGGCCGCGTGCCGTCTACAAGAAGTTCAAGCTCTGCCGGATCTGCCTGCGCGAGCTCGCGCATCAGGGCGCGATCCCCGGCATGACCAAGTCCTCCTGGTAGCCCAGGACCGAAAGCTGACACGACGAGCACACGCGAATGACGACCACAACGAACGTATTCAAGGGAAGAGATTCGGCCCGGAACGGTGCCGACAATCGTCCCGCCCATCTCGCACTTTTTCTGGAGCACGAATGCTCACTGACCCAATCGCAGACATGCTGACCCGGATCCGCAACGCCAACAAGGCGATGCACGACAGCGCCCAGATGCCGACCTCGCGGATGAAGGAGGAGATCGCACGCCTCCTCAAGGACGAGGGCTACATCAAGGACTTCCGGGTCGTCGAAGGCACCCCGTTCTCGACGCTCGTCGTCGAGCTCAAGTTCGGCCGCAACCGCGAGCGCGTGATCACCGACCTGAAGCGCATCTCGAAGCCGGGCCGGCGTGTCTACGCCCGCAAGGACCGGCTGCCGCGCGTGCTCGGCGGTCTCGGCACGGCGATCCTGTCAACCTCGACCGGCGTGATCACCAGCCGTCAGGCCGCAGAGCGCGGCGTTGGCGGCGAAGTGCTCGCGTTCGTCTGGTAGCGCCATGAGCCGGATCGGACGAAAGCCCATCGAGGTTCCGAGCGGAGTCACCATCGAGGTGTCGCCCGGCAACCAGGTGAACGTCAAGGGGCCGCTCGGCGCGCTCGAGCAGCAGGTTCCCGTGCGCATGCAGCTCGAGCAGGAGGACGGCGTCCTCAACGTGACGCGACCCACCGACCGTGGTGACGATCGCGCGCTGCACGGCCTCACGCGCACCCTCGTCGCGAACATGGTCGAGGGCGTCACGAAGGGCTTCGAGAAGCATCTCGAGATCCAGGGCGTCGGCTACCGGGCGTCGCTCAAGGGCACCGACCTCGAGCTCGCGGTCGGCTACTCGCACACGGTGACGATCACCCCGCGGACGGGCGTCTCCTTCGAGGTGCCGATCCCGACGCAGATCATCGTCAAGGGAACGGACAAGCAGGTCGTCGGACAGACGGCCGCAGAGATTCGCAAGGTGCGACCGCCGGAGCCGTACAAGGGCAAGGGCATTCGCTATCGCGACGAGCAGGTTCGGAGAAAGGTAGGCAAGCGCGCATGAGCACTCTGTCGACGCGCGAAGCGCGGCTTCGCCGGCACCGCCGCATCCGCGGCAAGGTGGCGGGTACCTCGGAGCGCCCTCGCCTCGCGGTTTTCCGTTCCAATCGGGGCATCTTCGCCCAGCTGATCGACGACCAGAACGCCCGCACGCTCGCAGCCTCGAGCTGGCTGCAGCTGAAGGGCTTCTCGGGCGACAAGACCGAACAGGCAACCGAGGTGGGGAAGAAGCTGGCCGAGTCGGCGAAGGCGGCAGGCGTCACGACCTGCGTGTTCGACCGCGGCGGCTACCTCTACCACGGACGCGTGAAAGCGCTCGCCGATGGCGCGCGCGAAGGAGGGCTTGAGTTTTGAGCACGTTTGAAGTAGCTGAGTCACGCGAGCTGAAGGAGCGCGTGATCGAGATCAACCGCGTCGCCAAGGTGGTCAAGGGCGGCCGGCGCTTCTCGTTCACGGCCCTCGTGGTCGTCGGCGACGAGACCGATCGCGTCGGCGTCGGCTACGGGAAGGCGCGCGAGGTTCCGCTCGCCATCTCGAAGGCCGTCGACGACGCCAAGAAGAACCTGTTCACGGTGCCGAAGCACGGCACGACGATCACGCACGAGATTCTCGGCCAGTTCGGTGCTGCCCGCGTGTTCCTGCGGCCGGCCAGCGAAGGTACCGGCGTCATCGCCGGTGGCGGCGTTCGTGCCGTGCTCGAGCTCGCCGGCATTCGCGACGTGCTCGCCAAGAGCCTCGGCACGACGAACCCGATCAACATGGCGAAGGCCACGGTCGACGGGCTCAAGAATCTCCGCCGGCCCGAGGACGTCGCCCGGCAGCGTGGCAAGACGATCAAAGAGGTGCTCCCGCTTCCGCGTGGCTACGACGCGGCCAAGGTCGCAGCTGCTGCTGCGGCTGCCGCCGAAGCCGCCGCCGAGGCCGAGCCGCCGGCGGATCTCGCAGAGGTTCCCGCATGAGCACGGTGAAGATCACCCAGGTGCGGAGCACGATCGGCCAGAGCAAGAAGCACGAGGGCACGATTCGTGCGCTCGGTCTCGGCAAGATCGGCCGCAGCGCCGAGCACACCGAGTCCGACGTCGCTGACCGGCCAGCTCCGCCACGTCGCACATCTCGTCAAGGTCGAAGGGAAGGACGCATAGTCATGGCCGAGGAGCTCAATCTTCATAGCCTCAAGCCCGCGCAGCCGCGGAAGGATCGCAAGCGCGTCGGCCGCGGCATGGGCTCCGGCAAGGGCCGCTACTCCGGCCGCGGCATCAAGGGTCAGAAGTCCCGCTCCGGCTCGCACTACATGCCGGCCGGCTTCGAGGGCGGCCAGATGCCGATCGACATGCGGCTGCCCAAGCTGCGCGGTAACACGTCGGCCGACGCAATGCCGATCGGCCCGTTCCGCACGTCGACGCAGCCCGTCAACCTGCGCGACCTCGAGGCCCGCTTCGAGGCAGGCGCCGAGGTGACGCCGGAGGCGCTCGTCACGGCACGGCTGATCAAGAACACGAAGATCGACATCAAGATTCTCGGCTCCGGCGAGCTGACGAAGAAGCTCTCCGTCAGCGCGCACGGTTTCTCGAAGACCGCCAAGGAGAAGATCGAGGCAGCGGGCGGCACGGTCACCTGGCTGCGTGGCGAGCCCGTCGAGAAGAAGCCGAAGCGGTCGAAGGCCAAGGCACCCGTCGCGACGACGAGGTCGAGGTCGAGACAGAGGTCGTCGAGGAGGCAACGCCGGCTACGGCCGACGAGGCTCCGACCGAGTAATGCTGAGCTGGCTCGGCAACGCCTGGCGCGTCCCGGAGCTCCGACGGCGCGTGCTCTTCACGGCCTTCGTGCTCGCCGTCTACCGGCTCGGCTCGTGGATGCCGGCACCGGGCGTCGACTCGGCTGCGATCCAGAGCTACTTCAACGGGAACGGCGGCTCGATCCTCGGCCTGCTGAGCCTGTTCTCCGGCGGTGCGCTGTCGCGCTTCTCGCTGTTCGCGCTCGGGATCATGCCGTACGTCACGGCGTCGATCATCGTCCAGCTCCTCACCGTGGTGATCCCGCGGCTCGCCGAGCTCCAGAAGGAGGGCGAGGCCGGGTACGCCAAGATCAACCAGTACACGCGCTACCTGACGGTCGTCCTCGCAGCGCTGCAGGCATTCGGCTACGCCGTCCTCTTCCAGCGCCAGGACGCGCTGCAGGCGAACGCGGGCCGGATGACGCTGATCGTCGTCACGCTCACGACCGGCACCGTGCTCCTGATGTGGCTCGGTGAGCAGATCACGAAGCGCGGCATCGGCAACGGCATCTCGATCCTCATCTTCGCGTCGATCCTGACGAGCCTCCCGCTCGGCATCAGCGCCTGGTGGAACGGCGGCCCGATGGAGCGCATCTTCTTCCCGCTGATCGCGGTCGGCATCGTCGCCTCGGTCGTGTTCGTGCAGGAAGGCCAGCGCCGGATCCCGATCCAGTACGCGAAGCGGATGGTCGGCCGCCGGATGACGACCGGTGGGGCGACCTACCTGCCGCTCCGCGTCAACATGGCCGGCGTGATCCCGGTGATCTTCGCCGCCGCGCTGCTCGCGTTCCCGGCCACGGTCGCCCAGTACTTCCCGAGCACGCAGCAGTTCGTCAACGACCACTTCCAGCCCGGACAACTGGACGTACCTCCTCACCGAGGCGTCGCTGATCATCCTCTTCACGTACTTCTACACCGCGGTCCAGTTCAACCCGGTCGAGCAGGCGGACAACCTCCGCAAGTACGGCGGCTACATCCCCGGCATTCGCCCGGGCCCGCCGACGGCGCAGTACCTCGACCGCGTCCTCACCCGGCTGACGCTGCCGGGCTCGCTCTTCCTCGCCACCGTGGCGATCGCGCCGAGCATCTTCATCAAGTACGGCGGCTTCTCGCAGGCCAACGCGAGAGCACTCGGTGGTACGTCCGTCCTGATCGCAGTCGGTGTCGCACTCGACACGATGCGTCAGATGGAGAGCCAGATGATGATGCGGAACTACGAAGGCTTCCTCAAATAGCGACGATCAACGTCCTCGTCCTCGGACCACAGGGATCCGGGAAGGGCACGCAGGCAAAGCGGATCTCCGCGGCCAACGGCGTCCCTCATGTCTCGACGGGGGACATGTTCCGGGCTGCAATCGCAGACGGAACCGCGCTCGGCCTCCAGGTCGCGCCGATCCTCGCGTCGGGCGAGCTCGTCCCCGACGAGCTGACGATCGCCCTCATCCGCGACCGGCTCTCACAGGCCGACGCCGTCGGCGGCTTCATCCTCGACGGGTTCCCACGGAACATCGCCCAGGCCGAGGCGCTCGACGAGATGCTCGGCGCGATCGGCCGGCCGCTCGACGCGGTCCTGTTCTTCGACCTCGACGACGCGACGGGCGACCGTTCGGGCGCTCGGACGCGCGCACGAGGAGGGGCGACCGGACGACACGCCCGAGGTGATGGCACGACGTCTCGCCATCTACCATGAGCAGACAGAGCCGGTCGTCGAGCGCTACCGGGCAGCCGGGACGCTTCGCACGATCGACGCGGGAGCAAGCGTCGACGACGTCTTCGCCCAGATCGAGGAGGCAATCCGCCCGTGATCATCCGCAAGGGCCCCGAGGAGATCGAGCGCATCGCCCGCGCCGGCGAGCTCGTCGCCGCGACGATCGCGCACGTCGGAGATCACATCGAGCCGGGGATCACCACCGGCGAGCTCGACGACATCGCCGGCGCGTTCATCGCCGCCCACGGCGGCACGTCGGCCTCGAAGGGCTACCACGGCACGTACCCGGCCGAGATCTGCATCTCGCCGAACTCGATGGTCGTCCACGGCATCCCCGGCCCGTATCGCGTCGCCGAGGGCGACCTGATCACGATCGACGTCGGCGTCGTGCTCGACGGCGCGATCGCCGACAGCGCCTACACCTACGGCGTCGGATCGATCGACAGCGAGGCGCAGCGGCTGCTCGACGTCTGCCAGGACGCGCTCGCCGCCGGCATCGCCGAGGCACGCCTCGGCAACCGGATCGGCGACATCTCATCATGCCGTGCAGACGATCGTCGAGGGCGCCGGCTTCTCGGTCGTCCGCAGCCTCGTCGGGCACGGCGTCGGCCGCTACTACCACGAGGCCCCGCACGTGCCGAACTACGGCCGGCCGGGCAGGGGCGAGAAGCTCTCCGAGGGGATGACGATCGCGATCGAGCCGATGATCACGGTGGGATCGCCCGAGGTCTACGTCCACGACGACGGCTGGTCGATCTCGACCGAGGACGGCTCGCTGGCCGCGCATTTCGAGCACACGGTCGCAATTACCGCCTCCGGGCCGCGAATTCTGACCCCCCGGGTCGGAATCGCCGTCGAGACGGGCGAGTTTGCTACAGTAAGCGGCCCGCGGCGGAGCCGTTTTGCTCTGCCATGGGAATCAGTTTCGGGGCCGAACGAGGTCCACACAACGAAGGCGCTCGCGCGAGGGAAGGGTGGCTGTCAAGGAAGAGAAGATCGAGGTCGAAGGCGAGGTCGTCGAGGCGCTCCCGAGCACGATGTTCAGGGTGCAGCTCGATGAAGGACACACGGTTCTCGCCGCGATCTCAGGGAAGATGCGCAAGCACTACATTCGCATCCTCCCGGGCGACCGGGTCAAGGTCGAGCTCTCTCCGTACGACCTCACGCGCGGCCGGATCACGTTCCGCCACCGCTGACAAGTCTCTACTGAACCACGAACAAGGATCACGATGAAAGTTCGCCCGTCCGTCAAACCAATGTGTGAGCGCTGCCGCGTCATCAAGCGGCATGGGCGCACCATGGTGATCTGCACCAATCCCCGGCACAAGCAAAGGCAGGGTTAGCACTTTGGCTCGCATCGCAGGCGTCAACCTCCCGAACCAGAAGCGTCTCGAGATCGGGCTCACCTACATCTACGGGATCGGCCAGTCGACCGCGCAGAAGATCTGCAAGGACCTCGAGCTCGACCCGGATCAGAAGATCAAGGACCTCACCGACGACGAGGTCACGAAGCTCCGCACCTACATCGACGCGAACGTCGAGGTCGAAGGCGACCTGCGGCGGGAGCGCTCGCAGGCGATCAAGCGCCTGTCGGAGATCGGCTGCTACCGCGGCCTCCGGCACCGGCGCGGCCTGCCCGCCCGCGGGCAGCGCACCAAGACCAATGCGCGTACCCGTAAGGGCCCGAAGAAGACTGTCGGACGCGGGAAGAAGGGGAAGTAGATGGCACCTCCTCGTAAAGCAGCGGCCGCTCGCGGCCGCACGCGTCGCCGCGTCAAGAAGAACATCGCGATCGGCCAGGCGCACATCAAGACGTCGTTCAACAACACGATCGTGTCGCTGACCGACAAGGACGGCAACGTGATCGCGTGGGAGTCCGCCGGCTCGGCCGGGTTCAAGGGCTCGCGCAAGTCGACGCCGTTCGCAGCGCAGGTCACCGCAGACAACTGCGCGCGCAAGGGCATGGAGCACGGTCTCCAGAAGGTCGAGGTGTTCGTCAAGGGGCCCGGCTCCGGTCGTGAGACCGCGATCCGCTCGCTCCAGGCGGCAGGCCTCGAGATCCTCGGCGTCAAGGACGTCTCACCGCAGGCCCACAACGGCGTGCGTCAGAAGAAGCGGAGGCGCGTCTAATGGCCCGCGATCTCGGACCCAAGTGCCGGATGTGCCGGCGTGAGGGCATCAAGCTCTTCCTCAAGGGCGAGCGCTGCCTGACCGAGAAGTGCGCGATCGAGCGCCGCTCGTATCCGCCGGGCGAGCACGGCCGCGGCCGGATCAAGCAGAGCGAGTACCTGCTGCAGCTGCGCGAGAAGCAGAAGGCGCGCCGCTACTACGGGCTGCTCGAGAAGCAGTTCCGCAACACCTACGAGAAGGCAACGCGCGGCACCGGTGCTCCGGGTGAGAACCTGCTGCGCATGCTCGAGACGCGGCTCGACAACGTCGTGTACCGGCTCGGCTTCGCCGGCTCGCGGGCGCAGGCACGCCAGCTCGTCCGTCACGGTCACTTCCAGGTCAACGGCCGCCGGGTCAACATCCCGAGCTTCGCCGTCCGGCCGAACGACGTGATCACGCTGAAGTCGGGCAGCGCCGCGGCACCACTCGTGCGCGACGCGACCGATCTGACGGCGTCCGTCTCGCCCTGGCTGCAGGCCGACCACGAGGGTCTCGCCGGCAAGGTGCTGCGGTGGCCCGAGCGTGCCGAGATCGACACGCCCGTGCAGGAATCGCTCATCGTCGAGCTGTACTCGAAGTAGACTAACTGGGAGGCTTGCCTCCCTCCGGAACGTAGGGGCGAGGCGTGCCTCGCCCGGTACGAAAGAAGACGAAAGGATCGCTTTGGCAACTCGCTCAACCCTGATGGACTTCCAGATTCCCCGCATCGTCAGCGAAGAAGGCGACGATCACCGGGGCGTGTTCGCGATCGAGCCGCTCGACCGCGGCTTCGGCTACACGTTCGGCAACTCGCTGCGCCGCGTGCTGCTCTCCTCGCTCGAGGGAGCTGCCGTGACGGCCGTCAAGATCGAGGGCGTCGCCCACGAGTTCACGACGCTGCCGGGCGTGCGCGAGGACGTCACCGACATCATCCTCAACCTCAAGAGCCTCATCTGCCGTCTCCACGGCGAGTCCCCCGAGGTCGAGGTCCACATCTCGAAGAAGGGCCCGGGCGTCGTCACCGCCGCCGACATCGAGGCTCCCGCGGATCTCGAGATCCTGAACCCGGAGCTCGAGATCGCTCAGCTCGCCGCCAAGGGCAAGCTCGAGATGACGCTCACGATCGGCCGTGGCCGCGGCTACATGCCGGCCGAGCTGAACCGTGGCCCGGAGACGACGATCGGCGTGATTCCGATCGACTCGATCTTCTCGCCCGTGCGTCGCGTCTCCTACGAGGTCGAGGCCGCTCGTGTCGGTCAGCGCACCGACTACGACAAGCTCGTCCTCGACGTCACCACGGACGGCTCGATCGAGCCGCGTGACGCGATCGGCCAGGCCGCCGAGATCCTGATCCGGCAGCTCGCCATCTTCACCGACCTCGACAGCATCGAGGGCTTCAGCGAGGCCGCGATCGAGCCGGCCGCCGAGGCGACGACGTCGCACGGGATGGAGAACTTCCCGATCGAGGAGCTCGAGCTCGGTGTCCGCTCGTACAACTGCCTCAAGCGCGTCGGCATCGAGACGATCGGCGACCTCACCTCGAAGTCCGAGGCCGAGCTCGCCGCGATCCCGAACTTCGGCCGCAAGTCGGTCGAAGAGGTTCGCGAGACGCTCGCCGCCCACGGCCTGACGCTGAAGGGCGAGGAGCTCGTCTAAGATGCGCCACGCACGTGCAGGCAAGAAGCTCGGCCGGGACTCCGCCCACCGCAAGGCGCTGTACTCGAACCTCGCGGGCGCGCTGATCCAGCACGGCCGGATCCAGACGACCGAGGCCAAGGCGAAGGCGGTCAAGCCGTACGCCGAGAAGATGATCACGCTCGGCAAGCGCGGCGACCTGCACGCCCGCCGGCTCGCGATGGCAGAGCTTCGCTCGAACGACGTCGTGCACCAGCTGTTCCTCAACGTCGCGCCGCGGTTCGCCGAGCGCAACGGCGGCTACACGCGCATCGTCAAGCTCGGCCCGCGGCAGGGTGACAACGCGCCGATGGTCCTGCTCGAGCTCGTCGACTACGAGCCCGCCGCCGTCGCCTGAGGCGACAGCACCATGCAGCTCTGACGAGAGGCGCCTCCGGGCGCCTCTCGTCGTTCTAGCGCCTACGCTTGCAGCCATGCTGACGATCATCGCGCTCGTGATCGCGATCCTGTTCCTCTCCTCGCCGTGGAGCGTCGTGATCGTGATCGTCGCCGCGATCGATCGACATCGCCGAGACGGGGGCGTTCTTCTGGTGGTCGCGGCGGCGGCGCAGGCTCACGCCGGTGGCGGTCGGAGCCGAGACGATCGTCGGCCGCACCGGCATCGCGCTCGGTCGGCTCGATCCCGATGCTGCGAGCCCCGCGGGCCAGGTCAGGGTCGACGGCGAGATCTGGGGCGCGCGCTCGGCGGAGCCGATCGATCCCGGCGCTCCGAGTCGTCGTGAGCGCGGTACACGGCCTCGTCCTCGACGTGGAGCCGGAACGGCGACCGTGAGCGCGTGGTAGAACCACCGGCCGTGGCCCTCTTGAAGCTGACGCTCGAGTACGACGGTGGCGCGTTCCACGGCTGGGCGCGGCAGCCGGGGCAGCGAACGGTCGAAGGCGTGCGTCCGCGAGGCGCTCGACGCGATCTACCCGCACGGCTGGGACGGGCTCGCCGTCGCCGGGCGCACCGACACGGGCGTGCACGCGACCGGGCAGGTCGCGAGCGTCGAGGTGACCGGCGGCGCGCCGGCCGCGAAGGCGGCGGAGGCGCTCAACACGGCGCTGCCGCCCGACGTCTCGGTGCTTCACGCGGAGGACGCTCCGGACGGGTTCAACGCGCGGTTCTCGGCCACGGGGCGCTCCTACCGCTACCTCGTCCTCAACCGCGTCGCGCGCTCGGCGCTCGAGGCGAAGCGCTCGCTCTGGTGGCCGCGGCCCGTCGACCTGCGAGCGCCTCCAGGCCTGCGCCGCGCTGCTTCCCGGCGAGCACGAGTTCACCGCCTTCACGCCGGCGGAGAGCCAGCACGAGGTGTTCGTTCGGATCATCCGCGAGGCGGCGTGGGAGCGCCGCGGCGACCACCTCCACTTCACGGTCACCGCCGACTCGTTCCTGCGGCACATGGTGCGCACGCTCGTCGGCACGATGCTGCAAGTCGCGGCCGGAGCGGCTCGCGCACCTGCTCGAGGGCAGGCCGCGCGTCGAGGGCGGGGCGACGGCGCCTCCGTGGGGGCTGTATCTCGAGCGGGTGGAGTACGGCGATCGCGATGGCTCTCGAACCCGGGCGCCCGGCTGAAGCCGGGCACCTCGCGCGGCCCCAGATACGATCGCCTCATGCGGTACCGCGTCATCCTCTTCGACCTCGACGGCACGCTGATCGACTCCGGGCCGATCATCGTCGCGTCGATGCGGCACGCCTCGATGACCGTGCTCGGCCTGGAGCCGGACGAGGAGCGGGTCAAGGCAGCGATCGGCGGGCCGGGTCTGATCGCCCAGATGCACGACCTCGATCCCGACCGGGTCGACGAGCTCGTCGAGGTGTACCGCGCCCACAACGAGCCGCTCCACGCGACGCTCGAGGCCTTCGACGGGATCCCCGAGCTGCTGCTCGAGCTGCGCCGTCGCGGCCACCAGCTCGGCATCGTGACGGCCAAGCGCGTCGCCACCGTCGAGCTCGCGTTCGCGCGCCTGCCGTTCCTCCGCGAGCTCACCGACGTGCTCGTCGGCGCCGAGGACACCGAGCGCCACAAGCCGGATCCCGATCCCGTGCTCGAGGCCCTGCGCCGCCTCGGCGCCAGCCCGGAGGAGGCGGTCTACGTCGGCGACTCGCCGTTCGACATCCGCGCCGGCAACGCGGCGGGGGCGTTCTCGATCGCGGTCGGCTGGGGAGGCATCCACCCCGACGAGCGACTCCTCGCGGCGGAGCCGGACGCCCTCGTCCAGCGCCCGGAGGAGATCCTTGGCCTCGTCTGATCTCGAAGCACGCGCGAGCGAGCTCCGCGAGCTCGTCGCCTACCACTCGCACCGCTACCACGTCCTCGACGACCCGGAGCTGCCCGGACGCGACCTACGACGCGCTCTACGACGAGCTTGCCGCGCTCGAGGAGCGACCATCCCGAGCTCGTCACGCCCGACTCGCCCACGCAGCGGGTCGGCGCGCCGCCTTCCGAGGGCTTCCAGAAGGTCGCCCACGTGCCAGCCGATGGGCTCGCTGGAGAAGGTGACGACCGCCGAGGCGCTCGAGAAGTGGGCCGACGACGTCCGCAAGCGGCTCGGCGCCGACGAGCCCGTCGCCTACGTGCTCGAGCCGAAGATCGACGGGCTCGCGATCAACCTCACCTACGAGGACGGCCTGCTCGTCCGCGGGGCGACGCGCGGCGACGGCATCCAGGGCGAGGACGTCACCGTCAACCTGCGCACGATCGGCTCGGTGCCGTTGCGCATGCATCGGCGACGGGCTGCCCGTCACTGCTCGAGGTGCGCGGCGAGGTGTACCTGCCGATCTCGGGCTTCCAGGCGCTCAACGAGCGCCTCGCAGGGCACCGGCCAGAAGCTGGCCCCGAACCCCCGCAACGCCGCCGCGGGCTCGCTCCGGCAGAAGAACCCGGCGATCACCGCCGACCGGCCGCTCGCGGTGTGGGTGTACGGCGTCGGAGCGCGCGCCGGCCTCGAGCTCGGCTCGCAGTACGGAGATGCTCGCGTGGCTGCGCGAGCACGGCTTCCGCACGAACCCGCACGCGGAGCGGCTCGAGTCGATCGCGGAGGTCGCCGCCGCGTGCGAGCAGTGGGAGAGCCGGCGGGCCGAGCTCGACTACGAGATCGACGGGATCGTGATCAAGCTCGACTCGTTCGACCAGCAGCGAGCGGCTCGGTGCGCTGCACGAGCGGCCGCGCTGGGCGCGCGCCTTCAAGTGGGCGCCGTCGACGGCGGTCACGACCCTGAACGAGATCCACATCCGCGTCGGGAGGACCGGCGCGCTCAACCCGTGGGCCGAGCTCGAGCCGGTGCAGGTGGGCGGCGTCACCGTCTCGACACGCGACGCTGCACAACGAGGAGGACATCAACCGCAAGGACATCCGCGAGGGCGACCTCGTGATCGTCCAGCGCGCCGGCGACGTGATCCCGCAGGTCGTCGGGCCGGCAGGCGCCGCACCGCGCCGGGCACGGTCGACGTGGAAGATGCCGACGCACTGCCCGCTCTGCGGCGTCGCGGTCGTCAAGCCCGAGGGCGAGGTCAAGCACCGCTGCCCGAACCGCGCCTGCCCGTCGCGCGGGCTCGAGACGCTGATCCACTGGGTCACGCGCGGCGATGGACATCGACGGCGTCGGCGAGCAGTTCGTCCGGAAGCTCTGGGACGACGGCCTGCTGCGCTCGATGCCCGACCTCTACCGTCTGACCGCCGGAGCAGCTCCTCGAGGTCGAGGGCTACGGCGAGATCTCGGCGAACCGCGCGGTCGAGGCGATCGAGCGCTCGAAGCAGCAGCCGTTCTCCCGCGTGCTCTTCGGCCTCAACATGCCCGAAGGTCGGCTGGGTGCTGGCGCGCAACCTCGCGCGGCACTTCGGCGACGTCGATCGCGCTGATGGCTGCGACGCAGGAGGAGCTCGAGGAGGCGGAGGGAATCGGCCCCGACCGTGCCGAGCTGATCGCCGAGTGGTTCGCCGACGAGGAGAATCGGACGCTCGTCCGCGACCTCCGCGAGCTCGGGCTGCAGTTCGAGGTGGGGGAGGCGGACCGGCCGGTCGAGGGCCGCCTGACGGGCAGCCAGTACGTCATCACCGGCACGCTCGAGGGCTACAGCCGCGAGCAGGCGAAGGCGGCGCTCGAGGCGCTCGGCGCGAAGGTCTCGGACTCCGTCTCGAAGAAGACGACCGGCGTCATCGTCGGCGAGAACCCGGGCTCGAAGGCGGCGAAGGCGGAGAAGGCCGGCGTGCCGATCCTCGGCGAGGCCGAGCTCGAGGCGCTGCTCGCGGGCGAGCCGCTCGAGCAGGCGATCGCCGTCAGCGACCCGGCGTCGCGTCGGCGAGGATCGTGACGAACCGGTCCTGGGCCGAGCGGGCCGCCCACGAGGAGACGGGGCTTCCGTTCTCGAGCACCGCGAACACCACCTCGTTGCGGATCAGGCCCGAGAGCGTGCAGGCCAGGTCGGTCGTGCCCGTCTTGCCCTTCACCTGTCCACGAAGCGCCGGCAGGCGCCGGCTGAGCGTCCCGCTCACGCCGGCCACCGCCAGCGAGCCGATGAACGCCGACCTGATCGCGGAGTCGTTCGCACCCGCCTCGATGACGCCGACGAGCGCGGCGGCGGTGAGGCGATCGAGGCTCGAGAGCCCGGAGCCATCGACCATGCGGACACCCTCGACCGGGATTCCGGCCTCACGCATCGTCGCGATCACGAGCCGCCCGCCGCCCGCCGACGTGCCGACCTTGCCCGTCGGCCGCGGGGAGCTGCTTGAGCAGCATCTCGGCGTAGAAGTTGTCGCTCTCGTGATTCATGTGGCGCACGATCGCGGCGAGCGGGTCGGAGACGTCCGATGCCAGCGTCATCGCAGTCCTCGGGCGCGATCGCCGACGCCGGGGCGGCCGACGACCGTGACGCCGCGACGCGTGAGCGCCTCGCGGAACGCTCGCGCGGCGAGCGAGCGGCGGCGAGAGCGCCGGCCAGCCGCGCGCACGATCGACGACGAGGGCCGAGAGGGGTGGCGTCTCGCCGCCGATGAAGTAGTGCTTCCAGCCCGCCGCGCCGCGCTTCGCTGTCGTAGAACGACTCGTCGCCGAGGATCCGCCCGCTGATCGTCCGGATCCCCCGTCCCGCGATCGTTCCCGCCAGGCGATCGAGATCCGCGGTCGTCAGCGTCGGATCGCCGAAGCCCTTGAGGATCAGATCGCCGACCCAGGCGTTGCCCGTCCGCGTGCCGGTGCCGTAGACCTCGGTGTGGAAGCGGTATCCGGTCCCGAGGCTCGTCAGCGCGGCCCACGAGACGGGGATCTTCTCGTTCGATGCCGGTGCGACCGGGAGCGAGGAGTTGTGGGCGTAGATGACGTCGCCGGTCGCGACATCGACGGCGAGCGCCGCCGTGCGGCCGAGCGAGAGCGACGGCGCCGTGAGCGCCTTCGTCAGCCGCGGCTGGATCGGCGGCCCGGCGGCGGTCGCCGTCGTCGCCGCGGCGCACGCGACCGCGGCCACGGCCAGCAGGAGCGCCCGGCGAATCACGGCGTCAACCGTAGATGGTGATCGTGACGGTGCGCCGGCCCCAGGCGAGCGCCTGCGCCGTCGTCGGCATCCAGAGATCGATGATGTTGCCCTTGATCGCCGTGCCGACGTCGGCCGCCACCGCCGGCCCGTAGCCCGGGACGAAGACGCGCGTGCCGAGCGGGATCACCGTCGGATCGACCGCGATCACGCCGACGCCGACCGGGAGCCCGCTCGCCGTGTTGCCGGGCAGGTGGTAGGCGACGGCGTCGACGACGAGCGTGTGCGTGCCGGTCGACGGGAGTCGGGGTCGCGGTGGAGCCGCGGTGGTCGTCGCGGCTGGCGCGGCTCGGACGCTGCGGCGGCTGCTGGCGTGCTCGCGGCCGCCGCAGCCGTGATGGCGGCCGAGCGCTGCTCGGCCTCCTGCGCCTGCGCCTGCAGAGCGGCGAGTCGTTGCTGCGTCACGGCGGCCTGGCGGCGGATCCTGGCGAGCGTCGTCGCGCTGGCCCGAGACGGCTGCCGCGAGCCGCGCCGTACCGGCGCGCGCCGCGGCGCGGGCGCTGTCGAGCCTGTCGCGCTGCGCGGCCAGTTCGACGCGCAGCGCAGAGAGCCGTTCGCCCTTCTCGGCCGCTTCGCGCGCGAGCCGCTGGTTCTGCGCGGTGGCGCGCGAGAGGCCCTCGATGCCCGTCATGACCTCGTCGAGCGAGGTCGCACCGAGGATCACGGCGATCGGGTCGGGCTCACCCTGGATGTAGAGCGCGCGCAGGAGCGCCGCGATCCGTCGCTGCGACGCGTCGAGCGAGCGGCGGACGATCTCCGTTCGCAGCGTCGCATCGGCCTCCGCCTGGGCGAGGCTCGCTCGAGCGGGCGTCGAGGCGCGCCTGCTCGTCCTGGGCGCGGGCGAGCGCCGCCTCGGCGGCGTAGAGCTGCAGGAGTGCCGACGACTCGGAGGCGCGGAGCGCGCCGGCCTGATTGGCCAGGCCAGGCCCTGTCTGCGCAGCCCCGACCATCGGTATCGATCCGGTGAAGAGGATGCCGCTCAGAACGGCCGCGCCGAGCAGCGGCCACGTCGAGGTCGGCGATCTCACAAGGCGGAGACCGTAGCAAAAAAGGCCCCGTCAACGCGGGTAAAAAGTGCGATTTGCAGGTATTTTGATCAGTTGTCGGTTGCACCCGTCAGCCGCCCCTGCTACCATCTTGACTTCGCAGGGGTGCCGCCGTTCCGCGGCCGTGCCTTTCGACGATCGAACCAGCTCTATGAATAGTTCGAGAACGCGACAGGCTCCGGCCCTCACTCCTCGCCTCACTGGCCCTGCTGGGCGTAGTGGCTCTTCTGACGAGCGTCAGCGCAGCAACGGCAAACCCGATTCAGTCGAAGCGCGCCCAGGCCCAGGCCGTGCTGGCGCAGATTCACGAGTCGGACATCCAGCTCGAGAAGGCGATCGAGTCGTACAACTACGCGAACGTGCAGCTCGACCAGATCGACGCCGACCTGAACTCGAACGCGCGCCACCTCGTGGTGGCCCAGAAGAGCCTCAACTCCGCCCAGGCCCACATCGCCGAGCGGCTGCGCGCGCTGTACGTCAACGGCGACGGCGGCGGCGCGGTCGAGATCCTGCTCGGCGCCGAGAACCTCGACGACCTGCTCGGCCGCCTCGACATGGTGCAGCGCGTCGGCGACCAGGACGCGAAGGTGCTCGGGGACGTCAGGGCATTCCGCAAGGAGGTCAAGGAGCGGCGCGCAGCGGCTGAAGACGGCGCGAGCCGACCAGGCCAAGATCGTGGCCGAGCGCGCGAGCCAGAAGCAGTCGATCGAGAGCCAGCTCGCCCAGCGCCAGCAGATGCTCGCCGGGATCCAGAGCGAGATCAGGCAGCTGCAGGCCGAGGAAGCGCGCCGGCAGGCACAGCTTCGCGCCCAGGCCGAGGCCAGGCTCGCCGCGCAGCAGCGCGCAGCCTCGACGGCTCGCACGGCGGCGGCCGAGCTCAGCGCCGGCAGCTTCACCGCTTCGACCGATTCGAGCCCCGTCGACTCCCTGATTCCGGCCGCGCCGCCCGTCGCAGTACGGCGGCGTCGTCGGGCTTGCGATGGCGGAGCTCGGCAAGCCGTACGTCTGGGGCGCCGCAGGCCCGAGCTCCTTCGACTGCTCCGGGCTCGTCAGCTACGTCTACGCCCAGGTCGGCGTCTCGTTGCCGCACAACGCCGCCGCCCAGTACGGCTACGGCATCGCCCGTCTCGTACGGCGACCTGCAGGCCGGTGACCTCGTCTTCTTCTCCGGCCTCGGCCACGTCGGCATCTACATCGGCGGCGGCCAGTTCATCCACGCACCGCACACGGGCGACGTCGTCAAGATCTCGAGCCTCAGCTCGCACGGCGGCTACGTCGGCGCCCGCCGCCTCTAACGCTCGGGACACTCACGCGCGCATCGTCCGCGGGCGAGGCACGCCTCGCCCCTACGAGCTGGCGTAGATCCCGTCGACGGCCTCGGCGAAGTTCTTCATGATCGCGCGCCGCTTCAGCTTCAGCGTCGGCGTCACCTCGTCCTGCTCCATCGTGAAGTCGCGCGGCAGGATCACGAACTTCTTGATCTGCTCGTAGTTCGACCGCTCGCGGTTGACGTCGTCGACGATGCCCTGCACCAGCGCGATCACCTGCGGGTCGGCCGCAAGGGCTGCGGTGTCGCCGGCGATTCCCTGTGACGCGGCCCACTTGCCGATCTCGACCTCGTCGAGCGTGATCAGCGCGGCAGGGAACGGCCGCCGGTCGCCGACGACGATCGCCTGCGAGACGTACTTCGAGGCCTTGAGGTCGTTCTCGAGGTTCTGCGGGGCGATGTTCTTGCCGCCGGCGGTGACGATGATGTCCTTCTTGCGGTCGGTGATCTTGACGAAGCCGTCGGCGTCGATCTCGGCGATGTCGCCCGTGTGGAGCCAGCCGTCCGCGTCGAGCACCTCGGCCGTCGCGGCGGGATCCTTGTAGTAGCCGCCGAACACCGTGTCGCTGCGGAGCTGGAGCTCGCCGTCCTCGGCGATCCGAAGCTCGAAGCCCGGGAGCGCGGGGCCGACCGTGCCGAAGCGCCAGCGCTCGGGCGTGTTGGTCGTCGCTGCGGTCGTGCACTCGCTGAGGCCGTAGCCCTCGAAGATCCGGACTCCGATCGCGTCGAAGAACTCCGCCACCTCCTGGCCGAGCGGCGCGCCGCCCGAGATCGGCGTCCGCAGGCGACCGCCGAGGCGAGCTCTGATCTTCGTGAAGACGAGGCGGTCGGCAACGCCGGCCTTCAGCTTCAACACAGCGCCGACCGGCTGCCCTGCCTCCTGCGCCTTGCCGACCTCGCGCCCGACGGCGAGCGACCAGTCGGCCAGACGGCGCTTGACGCCGGTCGTCTCGTCCATCGCTGCCGACGACGGCGGTGTGGATCTTCTCGTAGACCCGCGGGACGCTCGGCAGCACGGTCGGCCGCACCGTCAGGAGCGCCTCCGCCGTCTGCAGGGGATCCGGCAGGAAGGCGATCGTGTAGCCGACGTACGCGCCGGTGAGGTGCATCAGCCGCCCGAAGTTGTGCGCCAGCGGCAGGTAGAGCAGCATCAGGTCGTCGTCGTGCACGTAGCGCGGCAGGTGGTCGATCACCGCGACCATCGCGTAGTAGTTGCGGTGGTAGACCATGCAGCCCTTCGGCGGCCCGGTCGTGCCGGAGGTGTACTGGAGCGTGAAGAGATCGTCCTCGTCGATCGGCGGCGATCGCGTCGGCGAGCGCCGTCGGGTGCTCGGCCTTGAAGCGTGCGCCCTCGGCCTCGAGCTCCGCCAGGTCGTCCATCGTCAGCAGGTAGCGGAGTCGCGGCAGCGCGCCGCGCTGCTCCTCGATCGAAGCCGCCTGTTTCGCGTCTCCGCACAGCACCCCGACGGACTCCGAGTGGTCGAGGATGTAGGCCGTGTCGTGGGGCGAGCTGTTCGGGTAGATGGGCGTGACGACCGCGCCGACCTGAGCGAGCGCGAAGTCGAACAGCGACCACTCCACGTCGTGCGGGCGAAGATCGCGAACGACTCGCCCTTCCGGACGCCGCGCGCGAGGAGGCCGTTGGCCAGGTTCTCGACGCGCTCGGCGGCCTCGGCCCAGCCGACGTCGTGCCAGTGGTCGCCGTGCTGGACGAGATAGGCGGCGCCGTCACGATTCCGCGCGACAGCGTCCTGCCAGAGCCGTGCGATCGTCCGTTCCTGTGCCATGGAGGGGAATCTATCCTCAGCGGTGCAGGAACGGCGAATCCCGGGCAGAATGAGGTGTTCCCGAATCGACCGAGGAGCTCATGCGTACGACCTGGAACGGATCCCTGACCTTCGGGCTCGTCAGCATCCCCGTCGGCCTCGCGCCGGCGACGAAGCCCGCCGCGCGCCAGTCCGACGTGTCGTTCAGGCTGCTCCACCGCGAGTGCCTGACGCCGATCAAGCAGAAGCGCTGGTGCCCCAAGCACGACCGTGAGCTGGCGCCCGACGAGATCGTCAAGGGCTGGGAGGCATCCAAGGGTCAGTTCGTGATCGTCGAGGAGGCCGAGCTCGAGACGCTCGAGGCCCGCGACGACTCGAGGTCGATCGAGATCTCCCGCTTCGTGCCGGTCGAGGAGATCGACTCGATCTGGCGCGATCGCAGCTACTTCCTCGTCCCCGGCGCGACGGCCGCGCAGCGCCGTCCCTACCGGCTGCTGCTCGAGGCGATGCGCGACACCGGCACGGGTGCTCTCGGCCGCTTCGTGCGCTCGGGCCGCGAGTCGCTCTGCCTCGTCCGCGCGCGGGGAGACTCGCTCGTGCTCGAGACGCTGTACCTCGCCGACGACGTCTACTCCGACGCCGAGATCACCGAGGCGGTCGGGACGGCCGAGGTGAAGCCGCCCGAGCTCGAGCTCGCGCACCAGATCATCGACAGCCTCGAGGGCTCGTTCGACCCGGAGACGCTGACGAGCACCTATCGGCGAGACCTGAAGGCGCTGCTCGAGGCGAAGCTCGACGGCGTCGAGCTGCCGCCCGCGGACGAGCCCGAGGAGACGGCTGCACCGGCGGTCGACCTGCTCGAGGCGCTCAGGGCGAGCGTCGAGGCGGCAAAGACGCCCGGAGCCAAGTCCGGCGGGGCCAAGTCGGCGGCGAAGGCCAAGAAGCCGGCCGCGAAGTCACGCTCGCGCGCCGCCAAGTAGGCGGCACCGCTCCACGCTGCGCCGGACGCACCGCCGTCGGACAGCCATGCCGGCTCTCGCAGGGTGTCTCCCGGGCGAGCGGTGGAGACACCCTGTCCGCGTCAGGGAGCCCGGGTCAGGCGGGTTGCGCGACGGGCAGACCGCTGGCCTGGAGCTGAACCTGGAACAGGTGCTTGTCGATCTTGCCGTGATAGATCGGGACGCCCTCCTCGATGCAGAGCTTGATGATCGCATCGCGGTCGATGCCGAGCTCCTGTGAGAGCTCCTCGGGCGTCAGGTGGTTCGCCATGCGTCGCCTCCTTCTGAGCATGAAAAAAGCCCGCCGGCGCAAGGTGCGCAGTCGGGCTGATTCGACGCTCTGTTGTCGCTGACGGGGTTCAACGGGCCCGCCTCCCGGAATGCACCATGATGCGATCCAGAATACTCCTGGCACAGGACGACCGCAAACGGCCTGGCCCTTCTTCGCGGGCCCGTAACAGTCGGGGCTCGCTAGACCGGGTTGTCGATCTCGTGGTAGCGCCACTCGATCGCGAAGGTGTCCGCGAGATGCGCGGCGAGGGCCTGAACGCCGAACCGCTCGGTCGCATGGTGCCCTGCGGCGATCAGGTGAATGCCGAGCTCCTGGGCGGTGGCGGAGTTCGGCTCCTCGGGCTCACCGGTGAGGAGCGCGTCGAAGCCCTCGTGGGCCGCGCGGATCAGGTCGTAGCCGGCGGCTCCGGTCGCGACCGCGAGGCGGCCGATCCGCTCGGGCCCGCCGTCGAAGCACGAGCGGCTCGCGCCCGAGCGCGTCGGTGACGCGGGCCGCCAGCTCGGCGACCGTGACGTCGTCGACCGTGCAGGCGAGCCCGAAGCTGCCGAACGGGCCTTCCGCCGTCGCGCCGATCCTCGCCGCGAGCTGGGCGGCGTTGCCGAGCGTCTCGTGCGCGTCGAGCGCGAGGTGGTAGGCGACGAGCGAGGCGTTCGCCCGGAAGAGGGCCTCGAGGCGTCCGCGCTGGCGCCGGTCGACGATGAGCGGCTCGTTGCGCCAGAAGATCCCGTGGTGGACGAGCACCATCTCCGCTCCGGCGTCGGCGGCGTGCTCGAACAGCGCGCGCGAGCTCGAGACGCCACAGAGCAGCAGCGTCACCTCGTCGGCGCCGACCACCTGGAGCCCGGGCGGTGCGAACTCCGGCCAGCGTTCGACCTCGAGCAGCGCATTCGCGTAGGCGACGATCTCGTCCCTCCCGGCCACGCGCACAGCTTAGAGGCTGCCGCTTCGGAACATTCCCTGCCGCCGAGCGGGTACCCTGTGGGCGCTCGGGGTGTGGCGCAGCCTGGTAGCGCGCTCCGTTCGGGTCGGAGAGGTCCCCAGTTCGAATCTGGGCACCCCGATATCTCGCAGGCCGGGATCCCTCCGGTGGGGATCACCGGCTAGCCGGCGCCGTCATGCCGGGCGCCTGGCTCAGCCGTCGTCGACGCGGCCTCTGCTCGTATGCTCGGACGATGCTGCGCGCCGTCCTCTTCGACGTCGACTTCACGCTCTCGCGGCCCGGGCCCGAGCTCGGGCCCGATGCGTATCAGCGCGTGGGGGACACGCACGGCCTCAGCCTCGATCCCGGACGCTACGAGGCGGCGAGGGTCGCGGCCTTCGCCGACCTGCGGATGCACCCCGAGCTCGTGCACGACGAGGAGATCTGGATCGCGTTCACCGAGGACATCGTCCGCGGCATGGGCGGCGACGCCGAGGGCTCGCGCGCGTGCGCGGTCGAGATCGTCCGGCGCTGGGAGATTCACGCCAACTTCGACCTCTACGACGATGCGATCCCCGTGCTCGAGGCGCTCCGCGCACACGAGCTTCGGATCGGGTTGATCTCGAACGGGCAGCGCGACCTCGAGGCGTTCGCGCGCCATCACGCGCTCGACGTCGACGTCGCGGTGGGCTCGAAGAGCGCACGGCCGGACGAAGCCGCACGCCTCGATCTTCGAGACGGCGCTCGCGGCGCTCGGCGTCGCCGCCGCCGAGACGGTGATGGTCGGCGACTCGTACGCGGACGACATCGAGGGCGCCCGCGCGCTCGGCATGCGCGCGATCCTGCTCGACCGCGAAGGCCTCTATCCGCACGAGCCCGACCGCATCGCCGACCTCGGCGCGCTGGCCGCGGCGCTCGGGCTCTAGCCGGCTCCGACCTCGGCCCGCCAGGCGGCCGTGTGCGCGCCGAGCGCTGCGTCATCGTCGTCCGACGGCGGGACACCGAACTCGACCGCCGCCTCGGCCCGCGTCGCCACCGGGCCGACGCAGACGTCCTCGCCGTCGAAGAGCTCGAGCCACTCGGCGAGCGGCCGCGACGCGAACGCCGCCTCGAGCTCGCGTGCGAGCTCGTCCTGGGCGTCGCCGTACTGCCGCTCGGCGAGCTCTGCCCGGCCGATCAGCTCGCAGACCCGGGCGAAGAACTTCGGCTCGAGCGCGCCGAGCGTCAGGTGGCGCCCGTCGGCCGTCGGGTACACGCGGTAGCAGGCGAGCGCGCCGGTGAGCGTCTGCGCACCCGGCCGTCTCGCCGAGCCGGTGGCGGACCAGCCGGTGGCTGCGATGGCGTCATCGAGACGCTCAGCCGGGCGCCCTCACCCGTGCGGGAGCGGCGGACGAGCGCCGCGAGCACCTCCGTCACCGCGCCGAGGCCACCGGCGGCGAGGTCGGCGATCTGCACCGGCGGCCAGGTCGGCGTGTCCTCGAGCACGCCGGCCCAGCCGAGGTAGTTGAGGTCGTGACCGGCGCGCTGGGCGTGCGGCCCTCGGCGCCGAAGCCGGTGATCGAGCAGTGCACGAGCGACGCCGGCAGATCGTCGGCACCGATGCCCAGGCGCGCGGCGACGCCGGGCCGGAGCCCCTCGAGGACGACGTCGGCGCGGGCGCACAGAGCGCGTGCAAACGCGACGTCCGCCTTCAGGTCGCAGCGTCACCGACTCCTTGCCGGCGCGAAGTGCTCGGTCCCAGGCCGGCGCCGTCGTGCGCAGCGGATCGCCGCCCGGCGGCTCGATCCGGACGACACGCGCGCCGAGCCGGACGAGCTCGCTGCCCGCGAAGGCGATCGGGAGGTACCAGGCGAGCTCGACGACGAGGATCCCGTCGAGTGGTTGCGTGTCGGCCCGCACGACACCTATTCTGATCGAGTCTTGAGCGAACGTTCAATCGCGCGCGAGCGCCCCGGCCGCGACCGTCAGGCCGGGAGCGAAGAGAAGCGCCGCCTCATCCTCGACGCAGCCGTGCGCGTGTTCGCACGCGACGGCTACCACACCTCCCGCGTCGGCGACATCGCGGAGGAGGCCGGCGTCGCGCACGGACTGCTCTACCACTACTTCTCGTCCAAGGAGGAGGTGCTGGCGACGCTCTTCCGCGAGAACTGGGGCGAGCTGCTCGAGCCGCCTCGCGCGGGTCGAGCAGTCGGATGAGCCCGCCGACGAGCAGCTGCGCGGGATCGCCAAGATCCTGCTCCGCGACCTGGCGCAACGATCCCGACCTCGTGCGCGTGATGGTGCGCGAGGTCGCCCGCAGCTCCCACCTGCAGGCTCAGGTGGACGAGATCGGGGTGGGCTTCGCGACGATTCAGCGTGTGATCGAGCGCGGTCAGGCAGAGGGCGTGTTCCGGGCCGATCTCGATCCCCGGCTCGCAAGCTGGATCTTCTACGGGGGGCTCGAGGAGATCCTCACCGGCTGGGTCCTGGGCACGCTTCCCGACGGTGACGAGGAGGTCGCCCGTGCAGAGCGGACGATCATCGACGTCGTCTGCGGCGGTCTCGCCGTCCGCGACGACGTCGGTCGCTGAGCTCGGTTCGAGCGTCGCCACGATCGTCAAGCTGGGCGTCGGGGCGCTCGGTCTCGCGTGGTCGCTGACGACGACGGCCGCCTACCTGCCCCCGGTGCTCGGGCAGTACACGACGTCGACCTCGCTGATCGGCGCGGTGCTCGCAGCCGAGGGCCTCTTCGCCCTCACGCTGCCACTCGTGATCGGGCCCTGGAGCGACACGTTCCACACGCCGCTCGGCCGGCGCCGCCCGTTCATGCTCGTCGCGATCGGCCCGATCGGCTTCTGCCTCGCGCTGATGGCGTTCATGCCGAACCTGTGGACGACGGCCCTGCTCGTGTTCGCGTTCTTCTTCGCCTACTACGTCTACGAGCCGCCCTACCGTGGCCTCTACCCGGATCTGCTGCCCGAGCAGGTCGTACGGCCGCGCGCAGGGCGTTCAGCACCTCTTCCGCGGGATCGCGCTCGGCGGAGCGCTGATCGGCGGCGGCGTGCTGTATCACCTCTGGCAGCCTGCGCCGTTCCTCGCCGCCGCCGGGATCGTCACCGCCGCCTGCCTCGTGCCCGTGCTCTTCCTCCGCGAGGACGGCGGGCACGGCCGCGTCTTCGAGGGCGTCGGCACCTACGTGCGCCACTCGTGGCGCGTGCTGCGGCGCAACCCGGACGTGGGGCGGTTCCTGCTCGCGAACGCGGCGTGGGAGGGAACCTTCGCCGGCGCGAGGACGTTCGTGATCCTCTACGTCACGGTCGGGCTCGGCGAGCCGCTCTCGACCTCGACCCTGGTGCTGGCCGCGGTCGCGGGCGGCTACGTGCTCGCGGCGCTGATCGCAGGCCCGATCGGCGACCGGTTCGGCCTCGCCCGCGTGATCACCTGGTGCTCGCTCGTGTACGGCCTCGCGCTCCTCGGCGGCGGCCTCGCGACCCAGTGGCACGCGTGGTACCTCGCGATCATCTTCGTCGTCGCGATCTTCGCGCGGCTCGGTGATGACGCTCGCCTGGGGACTGCTCTTCAAGCTGATGCCGCCGGACGAGCGTGGCGCCATCTCGGGGCTGGCGACGACGACGAAGGGCATCGGCCTCATCTTCGGGACGCTGCTCGCCGGGGTGCTGATCGACGTCCTGCGGCCCTACCTGCCGGCGACGGACGGCTATCAGGTGCTGTGGCCGATCCTGGCCGTGCCGATCCTTCTCGCCGTCCCGCTCGTCTTCACGCTGATCGGCCCCGAAGAAGCCGCAAACCGCTCGGCCACATTCACAGCTGATTCTTAACTGGGCCTGCTCTACTTCGCGGTGAACTTCTGACTGGAGGAGATGCACACGTGACGATGCGAATGAAGCAGGTTCTGACGATCGGTGTGTTCGTGCTGATTCTGGCGATCGGGGCCGGCGTGGCTGCGGCCGATTCGATCGGCAACGACCAGGACGCGTTCCTGAACAACGTCGCCAAGCGGCTGAACGTCACACCGGCGGCACTCAAGGCCGCCCTCAAGGGCGCCAGCGACGACCGCATCGACGCTGCGGTCGCGGCCGGCAAGATCACCAAGGCGCAGGGCGACGCGATGAAGGCCCGCACGGCCGAGGGCGGAGTCCCGTTCTTCGGCGGCGGCGGGCATCACGGCGGCGGCTTCGGTCATGGTGGCCCCGGCCACGGTGGCCCGGCCTCGCTCGACGCGGCGGCCAAGTACCTCGGCCTGACCGAGGCGCAGCTGCACACGCAGCTCGAGTCGGGGAAGACGCTCGCCGAGATCGCCAAGGCGCAGGGGAAGACGGTCGACGGGCTCGAGAAGGCGCTGACGGCCGCCACGAAGACGAAGCTCGACGCTGCAGTCAAGGCCGGCACGATCACGCAGGCGCAGGCCGATGATCTGCTGAAGCGTGCGACCGATCATCTCGACGACCTCGTCAACGGCAAGCTCGGCTTCCACGGGCATGACGGCGGCCGTGGCTTCGGCGGTCCGCCGATGACCGTGCCGGCGCGGGCGCGCAGCCCCAGAACTTCCAGGTGCCCGCAGGTCTGGCCGCGTAGTTCTGCAGGACTCCATCGGGGCCGGGCTCGCGCCCGGCCCCGGCGGGGGTGAGCGGCGGCTATGCCGGCCGGACGTCCAGGTGGAGCTCGGTGCCGAGGATCGCGGCCAGACGTTCGGCCTCATCCTCGAGCAGGTCGCGATCCGGCTGGTCGGCTCCGCCGAGCCAGGCGACGGTGAGCGTCGCCTGCCTTGCGCGTCCAGGTGCCGGCCACGACACCGCCCGCGAGCACGAGGTTGGCGCCGCGGGTCACGAGCTGCCGATGGGCGGGAGGCACGACGTGCGGGTCTGCCGTGCCCGGTCCCATCACCCACGGATCGGCGGCTGGCAGCAGGCGAACGGTGGGGGAGACCGTCGTCGAGGTCAGCTCGTCGACGTCGTCGGCGAGGACGAGCAGATCCTCGCCGTCGATAGCGACCGTGACCAGGCGGTCCGACAGGTCGTCGAGCCAGCCGCGGAGCGCCTTGCGACCCGCGCTCAGTCCCGCGCCGAGGTAGTAGTGCACTCGATCGGCGTTCGTCGGGCCGTAGCTGCGGACGTACGCCTCGATGGCCCTGCGTCCCGCCTCGTCGACGTCCGGCAGCCCGGCCCAGCGCGCGACCCGGTGCATTCCCTGAACGGTCGCCTCGCCGTCGCGGACCGGCCCGAAGCACAGGTCGCCCTGCCACATCAGCGACTTCACCAGCGTGTCGGAGCCGCTGTCAGGCCCGCTGCGGCGGCGCGGAACCGGCGCCGGCGACCAACCGCCGTCGCCAGCTCCTGGCGCGTCAGCGGCCCGTCGGCGACGGCCTCCCGGACGGTCTCGCGGAACGCCGGCCAGTCGGCCGGCGCGAGCCCGTACGCCTCCTGCCAGCTCGGGAGCTCCCACTGGCGGCCGGACGCGCGGAGGGCCAGGTAGATGCCGCCTTCCTCCGGCGTGACGAGATGCGGTGGCGCCGCGGAACGCATAGGTCTTGAAGACCTCGCCGGCCTCGAGCGCGCGGGCGACGTCGCCGGGCCGCGGAGCCTGTGCGGCGGAAGCCCACCGCGAGCTCGGGCGTCGTGTCCGGCCAGGCGGGGACGGCGCCGAGCCGGCCGACGACATCGCCGACCGAGCCGGTGCCGACCGGATTCAGCAGGTGCCGCCGCAGCCGCCACGCCAGGGCCTGATCCCACGTCAACGCCATGCTCGCGCTCTCAGCCACCGAGCGACGTGCGCAGCCGCTCGAGCGCCCGCTCGCGGTGCGCATCCTGGAGCGCCACCGCCCGCGTCGCGTCACGGTCTGCGACGGCGTCGATGATCGCGCGATGGGCGCTGTCGGCCTCGGCCGCTGCGCCCGGGAGCACGTAGTAGAGCGCGCGGTAGGCCTCGGTCGAGTCCCAGAGGATGTCGAGCAGCCGCGCCTCGGGCCGGCTGCGGGCGAGCGCGTGGAGCCGGTCGTGGAAGCGCCTGTTCGCAGCGAGCTGGCCGGCGACGTCACCGGTCGCGGCTGCCTCGGAGCAGTCGTCGGCGGCCGCCTCGAGCGCGCGCAGGTCGGCCGGCGTCGCCCGTTCGACGCCGAGCAGGAGAGCATCCGTCTCGAGGAGGCACCGGAGGCGGTACACCTCCTCGAGCTCGGCGAGATCGAGCTCGGTCACCGCGTAGCCGCGGCGCGGCCGGTAGGTGACGAGGCCCTCGCCGGCGAGCGCACGCAACGCCTCCCGGATCGGGATCAGGCTCACGTGGGCGCGCTCGGCCCACGCCTCCTGGTTGACCCGCTGGCCCGGCCGGAGCTCGCCGTCGAGGATCGCGGTGCGCAGCGTCGCCGCCGCGCGATCCTGAGCCGTCGGCCGAGGGCGGTCGGCGTGCCTGCGACGGTTGCGACCGACATCGTCCCTACCGGAACGCCGGCGTGCCGGTCAGCGCGCCGCCGACGACGAGCGTGTGCACCTCGTGCGTGCCCTCGTAGGTGAGAACCGACTCGAGGTTGTTCATGTGCCGGATCACCGGGTACTCGAGCGTGATCCCGTTGCCGCCGAGGATCGTGCGGGCGCTGCGGCAGACCTCGATCGCGCCGCGGACGTTGCCCATCTTGCCGAGGCTGACGTGCTCGGACCGCAGCGTGCCGGCGTCCTTCATCCGCCCGACGTGCAGCGCCACGAGCGAGGCGCGGTTGATCTCGAGCGCCATCTCGGCGAGCTTCTGCTGCGTCAGCTGGTAGGCCGAGATCGGCTTCTCGAAGACGATGCGCGTCTTCGAGTACTCGAGCGCGGACTCGAAGCAGGCGCGGGCGGCACCGACGGATCCGAACACGATCCCGAAGCGCGCCTCGTTGAGGCACGAGAGCGGGCCCTTCAGCGACTTCGCGCCGGGAAGCATGCTGTCGGCCGGCACCCGCACGTCGTCGAGCACGAGCTCCGAGGTGACCGAGGCGCGAAGCGACATCTTCTTGTGGATCTCCGGAGCGGAGAACCCGGGCGTGCCCTTCTCGACGATGAAGCCGCGGATCTCGCCGTCCTCGGTGCGGGCCCAGACGATCGCGATGTCGGCGATCGTGCCGTTCGTGATCCACATCTTGGCGCCGTTGAGGATCCAGTCGGACCCGTCGCGCCGCGCGTGCGTGCGCATCGTGCCCGGGTCGGAGCCGGCATCCGGCTCGGTCAGGCCGAAGCAGCCGATCACCTCACCGCTGTGCATGCGGCGGCAGCCACTGCTCCTTCTGCTCCTCGGAGCCCCAGCGCCAGATCGCGAACATCGCAAGCGAGCCCTGCACCGAGACGACGCTGCGGATTCCCGAGTCTCCCGCCTCGAGCTCGAGGCAGGTGAGGCCGTAGGCGACGGCGCTCGCGCCGGGGAGGCCGTAGCCGTCGAGATGCATGCCGAAGAGGCCGAGCTTCGCGAGCTCCTGGATCACCTCGCGGGGCAGGATCCCCTGCTCGAACCAGTCGCCGACCTCGGGCACGATCTGCTCGCGGACGAACTGCCGCACCGTGTCGCGGATCGCCTTCTCCTCGTCGTCGAGCAGGGCGTCGATCGCGAGGAAATCGAGCGGGTCGAGCGCAACGGGCTGCTCGGTGGTCGGGGCGGACACGTGCACCTCCGGGGTCGGGACGGATCAATGACGGCGGAAATACTATAAAAAATCAGCGAGGCGCGTCAGGTCGCGGCGGCGGTCGCGGCCCAGCGCCCTTCGTGGCGGGTGACCGCGACGCGGATCCCGAGGCACTCGCTCAGCGGCTCCTCCGCGAGCGTCTCCGCGACCGGGCCGGCGACCACCTGGTGGCCGTCGCGGAGGAGCAGCGCATGGGTCGTCGATGCGGGCAGCTCCTCGAGGTGGTGGGTCGTGATCACGATCGCGAGCTCGGGCTGGTCGCGGGCGAGGCGGTCGAGCGAGCCGAGCAGCGTCTCGCGGCCCGGAAGGTCGAGCCCCGCCCCGGGCTCGTCGAGGAGGAGCAGCCGCGGCCGCGCGACGAGCGCCCGCGCGATCAGCGCCCGCTTGCGCTCGCCCTGCGAGCAGTCCCCGAATCGCCGCTCGCCGATCGGCCCGAGCCCGAACGTCCCGAGCAGGCTGTCGGCGCGGTCGAGATCGAGCTCGGCCAGGCGCTCCTGCGAAGTAGCCGATCGTCGCCGTCGCGCCGGTGCGGATCACCTGGCGCACGGTGAGCAGCGGCGCGAACTGGCGGCCGATGCGCGCGTCGACGAAGCCGATCGACTCGCGGAGCCGCGCCACGTCGGTGCGGCCCATCGTCTCGCCGAGGATCTCGACCGTGCCGCGGCTCGCGAACTCGACCGCGCCGGCGAGCGTGAGCAGGGTCGTCTTGCCGGCGCCGTTCGGGCCGAGGAGCGCCCAGCGCTCGCCGAACCCGACCTCCCAGCCGATCCCGTCGAGGAGCGCCTTGCGGGTGCCGCTCGCCGCGTGCCAGCGCCAGACCTGGACGTCCTCGAGCCGGAGCGCGACGGCTTGACCGGGAGAAGAAGGCGCCGCTACACTTATTGACTGACTAGTCAATCGACTTTCCCAGGGAGTGTTCCGAATGACCACAGTCGATACGGGTGTCGCCGGCGGCGTCTCCTTCGCTCTCAGCGACGAGCAGAAGGAGCTGCGCGCCCTCGCGCGCTCGTTCGCAGAGAACGAGATCAGGCCGCGCGCGGCGGAATGTGACGAGCATCAGACCCATGCGACCGACATCATCGCCAAGGCGCACGAGATCGGCCTGATGAACCTGCACCTGCCGGAGTGGCTCGGCGGGCCGGAGCTTCCCTGCTTCGACGGCATGCTGGTCGGCGAGGAGCTCAACTGGGGCTGCTCCGGCATCGGCACGTCGATCGGCCGCGAACGGCCTCGGCGCCGGCCCGATCCTGATCGCCGGCACCGACGAGCAGAAGAAGCAGTGGCTCGGGCCGCTCGTCGAAGCGCCGATCCTCGGCTGCTTCGGGCTCACCGAGCCCGGCGCCGGCTCGGACGTGTCCGGCATCCAGACGACGGCGATCGCCAGGGGCGATGAGTACGTGATCAACGGGTCGAAGATGTTCATCACGAACGCCGGCCACGCGTCGTGGATGGTGTGCTTCGCCTCGACCGACCGCAGCAAGGGCGCCAAGGGCCTGTCGGCGTTCGTCGTGCCGATGGACACGCCGGGCGTCACGATCGAGAAGCATCTCGACAAGATGGGCCAGCGGGCGACCGACACGTCGGCCGTCGCGTTCCAGGACGTCGTCGTCCCGGCCGCGAACCGGCTCGGGGCCGAGGGCGAGGGCTTCAAGATCGCGATGCAGACGCTCGACTTCACGCGCCCCGGCACCGCCATCGGCGCCGTCGGCGTCGCTCAGGCGGCCTTCGAGCTGGCGGTCGAGTACACGAAGGAGCGCTCGCAGTTCGGCATGCCGATCGCGATGAACCAGGGCGTCAGCTTCCTCGTCGCCGACATGGCGACCGAGATCGAGGCGGCTCGCCTGCTCTGCTGGCAGGCAGGCTGGATGATCGACGCCGGCTACGGCCGCAAGGCGACGAAGTTCTCCTCGTTCGCGAAGCTCTTCTCCGCCGACACGGCGATGAAGGTGACGACCGACGCGGTCCAGGTCTTCGGCGGCTACGGCTACATGAAGGAGTATCCGGTCGAGAAGCTGATGCGCGACGCGAAGCTGTTCCAGATCTACGAGGGGACGTCGCAGATCCAGCGGCTCGTGATCGCCAAGGAGATCTACCTGCCGAGCGTGGGCGAGGCTCGCCGGCTCCTCGGGGAGAGGCTTCAGCCTCTCCCCGGGTCTCCGATCCTCTGCCAAAGGCTAGTTCCCGCCCATGGGCCGCTCCGCTAAAGTCCTCGGTTCGGTGCGCAGCGATACGACGATCTACCGCCCGCGCGTGCGCCAATCCTCCCGCCGGATTGCCCTGCGCCGGACAGTCTTCCTCGGCGGTGGTCCTGGGCGTGCTCCTGCTGCTCCTCGGGCTCGCGTTCGCCGGGTCGCAGACGGAGCTCGCCGCCGGCACCACGATCGCAGGCGTCGATGTCGGCGGGATGCCGGAGTCGGAGGCCGTGCGCCTGCTGTCCTCGCGGGCCACGGCGCTGCAGGGCACGCCGGTCACGTTCACGGCCGACGGCCAGCCGTTCGCGCTCACCGCGTCCCAGCTCGGCATCGAGCCGGACTGGCGCGCCGCCGTGGCGACCGCTGCTGCCGAGGGCGGCGGCTTCGGCCCGCTGCGAGGCTTCAGGCGGCTGCGGGCGCGGGTCTTCGGCGTCGACGTCTCGCCCTCGGTGAAGTCGTACGACGCCGCCGTGCGCTACAAGCTCGCCCAGATCGCGGGTCGGGTCGATCGCAAGGGCGTCAACGCCAAGGTCGTGCGCCAGGGGCTCGACATCCGGGTCGTCGAGGGGATGACCGGCCGCCAGCTCGACCGCACCGCAGCCGCGGCCACCGTCGTCGCCGCGCTCTCGACGTTCGACCGCGGCAAGGCCGTCGCGCTTCCGGTCGAGACCACCGAGCCGAAGGTGAAGAGCGACGATCTCGACGACGCCGCGACGCAGGCGCGCACCGCGCTCTCGGCGCCGATCAGGCTCTCCTACGGAGAGACGCGCTGGCGGGTGCCGCGCTGGCGGATCGCGCCGCTGCTCTCGTTGCCCTCCGGCGGCACCACGACCGTCTCGATCTCCGGCCGCGGCGCCGAGGAGTATCTCGAACGGCTCTCGGCCACCGTCTCCCGCAAGCCGCAGGACGCGCACTTCCAGGTCACGGCGACGGGGAAGATCGTGATCCGGCCGTCGGCTCCCGGCCTCCAGCTCGACGTCGCGGCGACGGCGAAGGCGATCGCTGCCGCGGCGTTCTCGGCGGACAAGCGGACGGCGAACCTCGTCGTGCAGGTCGCGAACCCGCAGCGGACGACGGAGATCGCGAAGACGATGGGCATCACGAGCGTCGTCTCGTCCTACACGACCACCTACGGCGGCACGCCCGGGCGTCTCAACAACGTCCAGCTCGTCGCCAAGCTGATCGACGGCACGCTGATCGCGCCGGGCGAGCACGTTCTCGTTCAACGGCACGACCGGCGAGCGCACGGCGGCGAAGGGCTTCCAGGAAGCGCCGGTGATCATCAACGGCGAGCTCCAGAACGGGCTCGGCGGCGGGATCTGCCAGGTCTCGACGACGGTGTTCAACGCGGCCTTCGAGGCCGGCCTGCCGATCACCGCGCGCACGAACCACGCGCTCTACATCTCCCACTACCCGCTCGGGCGCGACGCGACCGTGAACTACCCGGACCTCGACCTGAAGTTCGTCGAACGACACGGCCCACTGGCTGCTGCTGCGGACGTTCGTCGGCGCCGGCTCGCTCACCGTCAACCTCTACGGCACGCCGGTGAACCGCCGGGTCGAGAGCACCACCGATCCGCTCGTCGAGACCGGGCCGGTGCCCGTCAAGGAGACGGACGACCCGACGCTCGCGAAGGGCAAGCGCGTGACGGACGAGTTCGGCTCGCCGCCGCGCGCAGACGAGCGTCCACCGCCTCGTCTACGACGCAGAGCGGGAAGCTCCTCTACGACAACACGTGGCGCTCGTTCTACGTCGGCGAGCCCTCGCTCGTCCGGGTCGGCACCAAGGAGCCCGTCGAAGAAGCCGGTGAAGCCGAAGAAGCCGGCGGCGGGCGATCCGACGACGACGACGCCGACCGATCCCACCGTGACGACGCCGGATCCGACCGCTACGGATCCGACGACGACGACTCCCGCTCAGCCGTAGCGATCGCGTCCACGAACCACGGCGGCACGCGGGTCGGCTGCCGCGTCGTGGCGTCGACCGTGGCGTGCAGCGTCTCGGCGGTCGCGACCAGCTCGCCGTCCCGCTCGATCCGGTACTCGTAGCGGAAGCGGGCACCGCGAATGTCGACGCAGCGCAGGTGGATCGTGAGGACGTCGTCGAACGCGGCCGGGGCGCGGTAGGCGACGGTGACGCCGGTCGTCAGCGCCTCGATTCCCTGCGCCTGGATCGACCGGTAGCCGCCGGCGTGGTCGGCGAGGTACGCGACGCGCGCCACCTCGAGCCAGACGACGTACGCGGCATGGTGGGCGATCCCCTGCGCGTCGGTCTCGGCGAAGCGCACGCGGATGTCGTAGGCGCTCCTGAAACCGTCGGGCACGCGGCAACCATAACGCTCCGAGAGGTTCCGTCCGAGGCCCTGCGGTGGTATGACTTGCTCATGTCACAAACCACGGAAACCCCCAAGGACGACCGAGACGTGATCGCCAGGCTCGCCGACCGAGGCGAGCAGACGCTCGCGCGGCTCGCGGAGCTGCCGGGCGGGGCAAAGGCTCTCGGGGCGATGAACGACCTTCGCGCTCGCGTCGACGAGCTCGGCAAGAAGGTGCGCGGGATCGACGAGCTCGAGCAGCGCGTCGCCAAGCTCGAGAAGGAGCTCGCGGCCGTGAAGCGAGCCCAGAAGCCGAAGCCGCCAACCGGCCGGCTGTAGCCGACGCCGGGCGTCAGCTGGGCGACGCAGCGGGAACGCGCAGCTGCAGGGCGCCCGGCAGCACCTCGAAGCGCGCCGGGGTCGTGCCCGGCTGCTCGCCGTCGAGCTCGACCGGCACCGGCTCGTCGGTCTCGACCGTGACGACCCGCCCGCGGAGCGCCTCCGCCTTCGGGTGGGGCAGATGGGTGCCGCGGTAGATCTTCGGCATCGTCAGCACGAGGTCGCGCTTCGTCACGTCGCCGATCGTGACCACGTCGAGGAGGCCGTCGCCGGCGATCGGCGTCGGGGCACATCTTCATGCCGCCACCGAAGAACCGGCCGTTCGCGACGACGACGTCGAACATCCGCCCGCTGCGGGTCTCGCCGTCGACCGTGAGGCGCGTCTCGACCGCAGACCACCCGGCGAAGACGGCGAACGTGGCCCAGAGGTACGACGCCTTCGCGCCGAGGGCCTTCGAGGTGTCGTTGGCACGCTGCGCGATCGCGCCGCTCATGCCTGCGCTCGCGACGTTGGCGAAGAGCGCCGAGCCGTCGCTCCCGTCCCAGCTCCGGTAGCTGACCCGGCCGAGGTCGATCGTCTGCGTGTCGCCGGTGAGCGCCACCCGGGACGCGGCCGCGACGTCGCTCGGGATGCCGAACGTGCGGACGAAGTCGCCGCCCGTGCCGCGCGGGATGAGCGCGAGCGCCGGCGGATTCTCGATGCCCGTCGAGACCGTTGACGACCTCGTTGATCGAGCCGTCGCCGCCGACGACGACGAGCAGCCGCGAGCCGGCGAGCGCCGCCTCACGGGCGAGCTCGCCGAGGTGCCCGCGCCGCTCGCTCAGCAGCGCGTCGCCCTCGAGCCCGACGCCCGCGGCCTGGTGGGCGATCTCGGGCCAGCGTCGCCCGGTCGACCCGTTGGCCGCCGCCGGGTTGACGAGGAAGACGTGTCTCGGTCACCGCCGGGACGGGCACGCCCGTCCCTACGACGCGGTCACGGTATGGAGCGCGAGCTCGGTCATCTCGTCGACGGCCTTCTTCATGTCCTCGTCGCTGATCCGCAGGAACTCGCCCTCGACGATCACGTCGCTGACGATCAGCATGCAGCCGGCCTGGAACTTGCGCAGCGCCCCGAGCGTGAACAGCACCGCGGCCTCCATCTCGACGGCCAGGATCCCGCGATCGGACCAGCGGCCCGCGAGGTCGGGATCGGGCTGGTAGAAGACGTCGCTCGAGACGACCTGGCCGACGCGAACGGGCTTGCCGAGGTGCTTCGCGAGGTGCACCGCCTCGTGGACGAGGCCGAAGTCGGCGGTCGGCGAGTGCGCCTCGCCGAGCACGTAGTGCGACGACGTCGAGTCGGCCGCGGTCGCCGCCATCGCGACGATGAGGTCGCCCATCGTCATGTCGGGCTGGAGGCCGCCGCAGGTGCCGACGCGCATGATCTTCTTGACGCCGAGCTGGACGAGCTCCTCGATCGCGATCGCCGCCGAGGGGCATCCCATGCCGCTCGACTGGACGGAGACGGGCTTGCCGTTGAACGTTCCGGAGTAGCCGAGCATCCCGCGCTCGCCGTTGCGCTGGACGACGTCGTCGAAGAACGTCTCGGCGATGTACTTCGCCCGGAGCGGGTCACCGGGGAGGAGGCAGGCTTCGGCGTAGTCGCCGGGGTTGGCACGAATGTGAATTGGCATGGGCGGAAGCCTAGAGCCTCCGCGATGTTCGGCAGCGAAGGAGCGTCGACGGAACGGTGGCAACCGCAGGCGATGTGCTTAGAGTTCTCGACCATGCGCGCAGAACCTGATCGAGCCGACGATCGACCAGATCCTCCGCTACTGCGCGGAGGCGCCCGTCGAGCGCGTGTTCCTCGAGGACGTCGCCCGGCGCGCGCAGGGCCGGTTTGCGGCTCTCGCCGACGGGGACGAGGAGCTGACGGCGCTCTGTCATCTCGGCAGCAACGTCGTGCCGTCCGGTGCCGGCTGTGGCGCGTTTGCCGATCTCACGGCGCAAGTCGGGCGCGCGGATGCTGATCGGGGAGGAACGGGCGGTCACCGATCTCTGGGACGCGGCCCGCAAGAAGCTGCCGCGGCCCCGCGTCGACCGGCCCGGTCAGCCCGTCTACGCGATTACGGATCCACCTCCGGCGGGAGACACCGGCATGCGGCAGGCCACCGTGGCCGACCTGGATCTCCTGCTCCCGTCGTGCGCGGCGGCCCATTACGAGGAGCTCGGCGTCGATCCGCTGCGCCGCGACGCCGACGGCTTCCGCTGGCGGACGCGGACGCAGATCGAGGAGGGGCGGTCGTGGCTGTGGGCCGAGGACGGGGTGATCCGGTTCAAGGCCGAGGCCTCGGCCTGGACGCCCGACGCGGTGCAGCTGCAGCAGGTGTGGACCGATCCGCCGGCCCGCCGGCAGGGCTTTGCGGGCCGGGCGCTCCGCGACCTGATCCGGCTGCTGCTCGAGCGAACGCCGACGGTGTGCCTGTTCGTGCGGGCCGAGAACGCGCCGGCGATCAGGCTCTACGAGTCGGTCGGCATGCACCACGTGCTCGACTATCGCTCCGTGCTGCTGTGACCGGGCGGGTCGGAGCGTCGTGCTCGAGACGCTGATCCTCGCGCGCCACGCGCATGCGGCCTCCAACGCCGGCGACATGGTCAGCGGGATCCCGCCGGGAGAGGGCCTGTCGGCGCAGGGCGCCGAGGAGGCCGTCGCCCTCGGGCGTGCAGCTCGCGCCAGGAGCCGATCGAGCTCGGCGTCGAGCTCGCGCTTCCGGCGCGCGTCCGAGACGCTGGCGCTCGCGCTCGCCGGCCGCGGCGTTCCGCTCATCGTGGAACCGGGCCTCGACGAGATCGGGTTCGGCTCGTTCGAGGGCGGCTCGCTGGCCGCCTACCGCGCCTGGGCCTGGAAGCACGGGCCCGACGCCGCGTGCCCGGGTGGCGGCGAGACGCGCGCGGACGCCGCCCGGCGCGTCGCCGCGGCGCTCGCCGCGCTCCTCGACCGGCCCGAGCGGGTGATCCTGGCCGTGACGCACGGCCTGCCGCTGCGCTACGTCCTCGATGCCGCCGACGGCTCCTTCCCGGGCCAGCGGCTCGCGTCTGTCCCGCACGCCGTCCCGTTCAGCCTCGACCGCGCGCAGGTCGAGCGTGCGGCTGCAACGCTCGAGGGATGGGCCGCGGCGCCGAGCTTCACCGATACCCCGTTTGGCGGATGACGACCTGACCCGTCACGGTCGATGCATACTTCCAGCGTGAACGTGCGGACTCCCCTTGCCGTCATCGCGGCTCTCGTCGCTCTGCTGGCTGCCGTTGCGGCCGGCTGCGGTGGCTCCGCCATGGCGGTGCCCGAGCTCTCGAGCTTCACGAACGTCGCGCAGACGAGCGCCGCCGCCGACTCGGCGCGGTTCTCGCTCGAGGCCAAGGTCGCCATGCCGGGGATCGACAAGAAGCTCGCGTTCAGCGCCGACGGCGGCTTCGACACGCCGGCGAAGCGGTCGCAGATGTCGGTCGACCTCTCGTCGGTCGCCGAGCTGATGAAGGGCTTCGCCTCGGGCTTCGGTGGCAACGTCACGGGCGACTTCGGCAACCCCGAGGACTGGAAGCTCGAGGTGATCCAGGACGGCGACGTCGCCTACGTGCACTTCCCGCTGCTCGCGAAGCAGCTGCCCGCCGGCAAGACGTGGGTCAAGGGCGACGCCAAGACGCTGTCGAGCGCCGACACGGGCCAGCTGAAGCAGTTCGGCTCGCTGGCCGGGACCGACCCGCGCGACATCTTCGGGATGCTGAAGGCGGTCTCCGGGTCGATCGAGGCGGTCGGGACGGACGAGATCCGCGGGGTCGAGACGAGCCACTACCGGGCGACGATCGACACCGCGAAGCTCGAGAAGCTCGTACCGGCGGCACAGCGTCAGAGCCTCGGCGGGCTCGACCAGAGCGTGCAGCAGTCCGGGCTCACCGAGATCCCGCTCGAGATCTGGATCGACAGCGAGCAGCGGGTCCGCAAGCTCTCGATCGATGTCGACGCAAAGCAGCCCGGCACCCCGATGTCGATGAAGGCTTCGCTCGTCGTCGAGCTGTACGACTACGGCAAGGCGCTCGATCTCGAGCTGCCGCCGGCGGATCAGGTCGCCGATGCGGCGACGCTGAAGCCCACTCGCTGAGCGGCTAGGGACCACCGCCCCTTCCGTCACACTGGAGGCGTGACGGATTCGACCTGACCGCGCGCATCGAGGCGTTCATCCGCGCCCACGACCTCGTCGAGCCGGGCGGCAGCGTCACGTGTCTCGTCTCGGGTGGCGCCGACTCGACGTGTCTCTGGCACGCGCTCGCGCGCGCTCGGCTACGACGTGTCAGCCGTGCACGTGCACCACGGGGTGCGCGGAGCCGCCGCCGATGCCGACGCGAAGCACTGCGCCGAGGCATTCGGCGCCGAGATCGTGCACGTCGAGCCCGCTGCCGAGCGAGGCCGGCGATGCGCGAGCTCCGCTACGCGGCGACCGAGCGCTTCGGCCTGCGGGCCACCGGCCACACGGCCTCGGATCAGGTCGAGACGGTGCTGTACCGGATCGTCTCGAGCGGCTCGACGCGGGGGATCAGGGTGCGCCGCGCGGACGGCGTCGTGCGCCCGCTGCTCGACGTCACCCGGGAGGAGACGAGCGCCTACTGCGCCGCTCACGGCCTCGAGGTGAGGGTCGATGCGACCAACCCCGAGACCGCCCGCGGGCTGATCAGGGACGAGATCCTGCCGCTGCTCCGGCAGCTGCATCCGGGAGCCGACGCCAACCTGCGCGCGCTCGGCGACGAGCGGCCACGGCTGCCGCGCGCGCTCGAGGCGTCGCTCGTCGATCTGCTCGCGTCGCGGGCGGGGAGCAAGGCCGCAGACCTCGGCGGCGGCGTCCGCGCCGTGCGCGAGTACGAGACGCTCCGCCTGGAAGGAACGGTGAGCTGGGGGCCCTGGACGCTCGAAACCGAGCGCGACGATCTCGAGGTTCGGGCACGCCGCCCGGGGGATCATCTGGCAGGGCGGCGCAAGAAGGTGCAGGATCTGTTCGTGGACGCGAAAGTACCGAGGGCCGAGCGCGACGCCTGGCCGGTCGTGGTCTGCGCCGGCGAGGTCGTCGCCGTCCCGGGGATCGCCGACGCGCCCGGGTGGGCCGGCGTCGTCACCGCCCGGAGGGTCGCGCATGAGTGAGATCGACCGCGGCGTCGGTGAGATCCTGATCGAGGAGGAAGCCGTCAAGGAGCGCGTGCGCGCGCTCGGGGCGGAGATCTCGGCCGACTACGCCGGCCGCGACCTGTTGCTCGTCGGCGTCCTCAAGGGCGCCGTGTTCTTCATGGCCGACCTGATGCGCGAGCTCTCGATCCCGTGCGAGATCGACTTCATGGCGATCTCGAGCTACGGCGCCGCGACCGACTCCTCCGGGGTCGTGCGCATCCTCAAGGATCTCGACATCAACATCGCGGGCCGCGACGTCCTCGTGGTCGAGGACATCATCGACTCGGGGTTGACGCTCTCGTACCTGATGCGCAACCTGCAGGCGCGCAAGCCCGCCTCGCTCGAGATCTGCGCCCTCCTGACGAAGCCCGGGCGCCGCGAGATCGACGTTCCGGTGCGGTACGTCGGCTTCGAGATCCCGAACAAGTTCGTGATCGGCTACGGCCTCGATTTCGCCGAGCGCTACCGGAATCTGCCCTATGTCGGCGTCTTGCATCCCGATCTGATCCCGGGGTCCGGCCCGTAATCTCGCCCGCGACACGGCGTGGCCGCAGACCACGCTGCTACCCTCCCCGGTACCTGTGAATCGCTTTTTCCGTAGCGCGCTCTTCCCCCTCGTCGTGATCGTGCTGCTCGTCTATCTGGCGAGCCAGACGCTGATTCCGAAGCGTGACAACGAGGAGAAGCTCACGTATTCCCAGCTGATCACGGCGGCGAAGAACGGGGACGTCAACGACGTCAAGTTCAACCCGAACCGGCAGTCGATCAGCGCCACGCTCGCCTCGGGCAAGAAGGTCAAGGTCAACTACCCGACCGCCCAGTCGCAGATCCAGTTCCAGAACATCCTCACGGCGAACAACGTCAAGTTCGACTCCAAGGGCACCGGCACCTCGACGTGGGTCTCGCTTCTCACCGGGTTGCTGCCGATCCTGCTCCTCGTCGGCTTCTGGATCTTCCTGATGAACCAGATGCAGGGCGGCGGCTCGAAGGTGATGAGCTTCGGCAAGAGCCGCGCCAAGCGGATGTCGCCCGACTCGCCCAAGGTCACGTACAAGGACGTCGCCGGGGCGGACGAGGCGGTCGAGGAGCTGCACGAGATCAAGGAGTTCCTCGAGAACCCGAAGAAGTTCCAGGCGCTCGGAGCCCGGATCCCGAAGGGCGTTCTGCTCTACGGGCCTCCCGGCACCGGTAAGACGCTGCTCGCGCGGGCGACCGCAGGCGAGGCCGGCGTGCCGTTCTTCTCGATCTCCGGCTCGGACTTCGTCGAGATGTTCGTCGGCGTCGGCGCCTCCCGGGTGCGCGACCTGTTCGAGCAGGCCAAGCAGGCGAGCCCGTGCATCATCTTCATCGACGAGATCGACGCCGTCGGCCGCCATCGCGGCGCCGGCATGGGCGGCGGCCACGACGAGCGCGAGCAGACGCTGAACCAGCTGCTCGTCGAGATGGACGGCTTCGAGCAGAAGGACAACGTGATCCTGATCGCGGCCACGAACCGCCCCGACATCCTCGATCCGGCACTCCTGCGCCCGGGCCGCTTCGATCGCCAGATCGTCGTCGACCGCCCCGACCGCAAGGGCCGCCGCGACATCCTCGAGGTGCACTCGAAGGGCAAGCCGCTCGGCAAGGAGCTCGACCTCGACGTGCTCGCGGCGCAGACGCCCGGCTTCACCGGCGCCGACCTCGCGAACGTGATCAACGAGTCGGCGCTGCTCGCAGCGCGCCGCGGCGAGAAGACGATCGGCCAGAACGAGCTCGAGGAAGGGATCATGCGCGTGATCGCCGGCCCCGAGAAGAAGTCGCGCCTGTTCTCGGAGAAGGAGCGGAAGATCACCGCGTACCACGAGATGGGCCACGCGCTCGTCGGCTACTACCTCGAGGGCACCGACGACGTCCACAAGATCTCGATCGTCAGCCGTGGCCAGGCGCTCGGCTACACGATCTCGCTCCCGAGCGAGGATCGCTACCTGACGACCAAGGGCACGCTGATGGATCAGATGGCGATGACGCTCGGCGGCCGCGCTGCCGAGGAGCTCGTGTTCCACGAGGTCACGACCGGCGCCGCCAACGACCTCGAGAAGGTCACCCACACGGCGAAGCAGATGATCATGCGCTTCGGGATGAGCGAGAAGCTCGGCCCGCGCGTGCTCGGCCGCGACCACGACATGCCCGTTCCTCGGCCGCGACATGGGCTCTGCCCCGGACTACTCCGAGGAGATCGCCCGCGAGATCGACGACGAGATCCGTCGCGTGATCGAGGAGGCGCACGACACGGCAACGCGCGTGCTGCGCGAGCACATGGACGAGCTCCACAACCTCTCGCTGATCCTGATCGAGCGCGAGACGGTCGACAAGGACCAGTTCGAGCGTCTCCTCGCCGGCGAGGACGTCTCCACGGTCTGGCCGGAAGAGGTTCCGCCCGTCGTGCCGCCCGTCGCGGAGACGCCGGAGAAGAAGCCGGCCCTGCGGCCCTCGCCCCGCACGATTCCCGGCGCTGCGATGCAGCCGCCGCCGCCCGAAGGCGCTGCAGGCTGATCTGAGCCGCGATGTCCGGCTTCAGCCGGACGTCAGGGTTTCGTCCTAGGCTCCGCTGCCGCCGCGCGCACCGCGCGCCGCCAGCACCAGCAGGCCGACGGCCGCCGCCGCCGCGGCGACCCCGACCGCCTCGACCACGATCCCGCCGGTGCGGAAGACGTCGACGACGATCAGCACCGTCGCTCCGGCTGCGAGCGCGAGCAGCGCCAGCGTCATCACCCCCGCGATCCGCCGCGCCAGCGTGCCTGCCTCGTCCGTCACCGCCGACCGGGCGCCGAGCGAGAGGTAGCCGAGCTCGCCCACGGCCAGCATGAGCGCGCCGACGATCGCCGCGCGGCCGTCGAGGGGTGGCTCGTCGATCGCGAGGATCACCGCATAGGCACCGCCGAGGAGCGCGAGTGCCACCACGAGCGGCTCCGGCTTGCCGAGCACCACTGCCCCGCACACGGCGACGACCGCGGCGACGCCGATAGCCGCGACCGGGCGCGCTGCGTCCGGCCCGGCCACGAGCGTCAGCCAGCCGGCCAGTCCGGCCGCAACCGCCGCCGAGCCGGCCCCGAGCGCGAGCGCACGGACGCCGCCGGCGCTCGGCCGGCTCCAGCTCCTCAGCGCTGCGACAGTCGAGCGCGCCGTCTGAATGCCCTCACCCCCTCGATCCCCGCATCGAGTGGCAGGTCGTCACTCCAGCGTGCGACGGCGACGCCCGAGCGCTCGAAGCGGGCGCGGAGCGCGGCGCGCCGGAGGAGCCACAGCCGATACGCGAGAGCATCGAGGCCATCGCCCGGCTCGACGAGCTCCTCGGGCGACACCTCGACGATCACGAGGTCATGGCCCCGGGCGGAAAGGTCGTGCAGCGCCGCGATCGAGCGCTCGTCGAGGAGCGGCGTCACCGCGATCACGAGCGCCTTTGGCGGCAGCGTTCGCGCGGGAATGATGTTGACGTCCTTCCAGGCGTAGCTGAACTCGACGCCGGTCTCGAGGAGCGCATCGATCAGGCGGTAGCGCTGCACCAGGCCGCCGCCCGGCTCGAGCCAGCGGAGGATGCCGCCGAACGTGACGAGCCCGACCCGGTCGCGGCGCTCCAGGTAGCGGCCTGCGAGCGTCGCTGCAGCCCGCACGGCCAGCTCGAGCGTGCCGTCGGCGTCGTCCTCGCTGCGGGCCTCGGCGAAGCTGTCGAGGAACAGCACGACGTCCGCGTTGCGATCGGGGTGCCGCTCGTTGACGATCAGCTCGCCGCGGCGGGCGCTCGCGCGCCAGTTGACCGAGCGGAGCCGGTCGCCGGGAACGAACTGGCGCGTGTCGGCGAACTCGAGGCCGTCCGAGCGCACCCGGGCGACGAGATCGCCGGTGGCGAGCTGCGTGTCGAGCGGCGCCACCAGCCTCTGGAGCAGCTCGGGCCGCGGATAGATCTGGATCCGGTGAGGTCGCCGAATGCGCCCTTCCCACGTGAGCATCCCGATCCGGCCCCTGGCGCGGAGGAAGATGTCGCCGAGCTCGACCGCACCCCAGCGGTCGCAGCGGAGCGTGAGCGAGATCGTCCGTTCCTCCCCGGCGTGGAGCCGAATGCTGCCCGGGTTGTCGCCGTCGACGACGGTGAGGCCGCGAGGGACGACGAGGTGGAGCTCGAGCGAGTCGACCGTGGCGGACGTCTCCAGCTCGATCTCGGCGACGATCTCGTCTCCTTCGAGTGCGCGTTCCCGGTCGAGCTTCAGCCACGCCTTCACTTCGGGGCGCCCTTCGAAGAGCAGCCCGGCCGCGACGATCAATGCGAACGGCGCAGCGACCACGACCAGCTCCGGCCGGCGAAGGGCGAGCGCCCCGATCAGGCCGAGCGCGGCGAGGCCGAGGTACGGCACCAGCCGGAGCGAGGCATACGGCGTCACGCCGTGGACGTGCCGACGTCCTCGGCCGGTGGCGTCGGCACCTGCTCGAGCGTCTCCCTGACGACATCCTCGCCCGAGCGCCGCTGCACCCAGAGCTCCGGCTTGAGGAGCAGCCGGTGGGCGAGGGCCGGAACCGCGATCGCCTTCACGTCGTCCGGGGTGACGAAGTCGCGTCCGGCGAGGGCCGCCCGGCACCGGGAGAGCTTGAGCAGCGCGAGGCTGCCACGCGGGCTGGCGCCGACGGCAAGGCTCGTGCTCTTGCGCGTCGCCGCCACGAGGGCGACGATGTAGCGCCCGACGGATGGTTCGACGTGGACGAGCTCGACCGCCGCCTGCATCGCGAGCAGCGTCTGCCGGTCGATCACCTGGGTCAGCGCGAGATCGTCCTCGCGGCGCTCGATGCGGCGCGTCAGCATCTCCCACTCGGCGTCCTCGCCGGGATAGCCGAACCCGGTTCGGAGCAGGAAGCGGTCGAGCTGCGCCTCGGGGAGCGGATAGGTGCCTTCGTACTCGATCGGATTCTGGGTCGCGAGGACGAGGAACGGGCGCTCCAACGGCCGCGTCACCCCATCGGTCGTCACCTGCCGCTCCTGCATTGCCTCGAGCAGCGCGGCCTGCGTCTTCGGCGGCGCGCGGTTGATCTCGTCGGCGAGGAGAAGGTGCGTGAAGATCGGCCCGGCACGGAACTCGAAGTCGGCGTCTCGCTGGTTCCAGATCGAGGAGCCGGTGACATCGGCGGGCAGGAGATCGGGCGTGAACTGGACGCGGCTGAAGCCGAGCCCGCTCGCCTCGGCGAAGGAGCGTGCGGTCAGGGTCTTCGCGAGGCCCGGGACGTCCTCGAGCAGGACATGGCCGTCCGCGAGCATGCCGAGCAGGATCAGCTCGAGCTGCTCACGCTTGCCGACGACGGCACGCTCGACCTCGTCGACGAGGCGCGATCCCAGCTCGGCGAGCTCGCGGAGCTCCATCAGACGCTCTCCAGCGCGGTCACGACACGGCCGAGGCGTGCTTCGTCGATACCCGAGCCGTGGCGCTCCGCCGGCTGCGGCCGGTCGGGCCGCACGAGCTCCCACACGTCGTCGCCGAGCGCGGCGTGCGCCCGTTCGGGGTCGTGTGCGAGATCGATGCCGCGGCGGGAGGAGAGGAGCTCGGCGGCGAGCTCCGCGATCACCGGGCGAAGCCGATAGTGCACGTCGAACGCGGCCGAGCCTGCCATCGACACCTCACGCTCGAGCCGGTTCAGCGAGCCCGGGCGCTCGGCAGGCACCTGCGCTCGCCGGAGGCTGCCGTCGAACGGCGACGAGGTACGCGGGTAGAGGCCCTGGACGAGCCGCATGAATGCGAGGAACGCCAGGCCGAGCTCGACGAGCAGCCAGACGTGGATAGCGAGCGTGGCCCGCTGCGGCGCGACGAGCAACGCGACGAGGAGGCCGAGAGACGGCAGCAGAAAGAGCTGGCCGACGCGCCAGGTGCGGCGCATCATGCGCTCGCCGCCCGCTCGCGCCGCTCGGTGAGAGAGGCAAGGCGCTCGTGCTCGGCGAGAATCTCCGCCGCCCGGAGCTCCTCGCGCACGGCCTCCAGCGCCTCGATTGCCTCCTGCTTCATCTCCGGCGCCACATCGTGTCCTGAGAACTTGGCCCAAGAGAACAGTGCCGTCAAGCGCGAGGTGGCGAGCCGGCTCACATCGAGATCGGCAAAGATCCGCTGGAGGTACTCGTCCGGCGCCTCGGACGGGTTGCGTGGCAGCCCGTAGGCGGCGAGCGCACGCTCCATCCGGGCGTAGGCGGCGATCACGGCCCGGCGGGGGTCCTGCTCGGCCCGCAGGTCGTCGAGCGTCTCGTCGAGGACGTCGGCGAGAGCCGGCAGGAGGGACGCCGACAGCGGATCCAGCATCCGGCGGCGCGCGCGGTGCGAGAGGTAGAGCGCCACGACCGCGACGAGGACGAGCGCGACGACGAGCGCGACAGGCCCCCACGAGAACTGGGGCTCGTAGCGTCGCGAGGCACCGAGCTCCCCGGCGGTGGGCGAGGCGTTGTGGCCCCGGTGGAGGCGGGCCGCGATGCGCTGGCGGAGGCCCTCGTCCGTAGAGGCCCAGCGAATGAACAGGGCGAGGAGCGAGAACCCGATCGCGAGGATGATCGTCGAGACCCACGGCCGTCGCCGGGCCCGGGTGGCGAGCGCGTTGGCGACCGCGTCCTTGCGAACGAGGAAGATGTAGACCCACATTCCGAGGCCGACGACCATGAGCAGCAGGTAGAGCGTGATCAGGACGTCGACGATCCGGTCTGCCGGCCGGCGCGCGCCTCCGGCACCGGCCGGAACCGATCCGGTCGAGGCGATCGCCACCGCGATCAGCAGGAGCAGCAGGGCGGCAACACCGATCAGCGCGCGGCGTCGTGAGCTCATGCTCCTTGGCCCGCCCAACCGTCTACCCTCCATCGTCTTGTGAGACGTCCTCCGCTCGCAGAGTGTTGGCCGCGCCCCTCGGTGATGGGCGTCGTCAACGTCACGCCCGACAGCTTCTCGGACGGTGGCGACAACCTCGACCCCGTCGTCGCGGCCGCAACCGCCCGGCGTCTTCTTGCCGAGGGGGCGGCTCTGGTCGACATCGGCGGTGAGTCGACGCGGCCCGGAGCAGAGGCGGTCTCGGTCGAGGAGGAGCTACGACGCGTGTTGCCGGTGCTCGAGCAGCTCTCCGGCGCTGCCGGTCTCGATCGACACCTCGAAGGCTGAGGTAGCGCGGCAGGCCCTCGCAGCGGGCGCGATGCTCGTCAACGACATCACTGCCTTGCGCGGCGATCCCGACCTCGCGGGTGCGATCGCCGACGCGGGCGCGTACGTTTGCCTCATGCACATGCAAGGGGAGCCTCGCACGATGCAGGTCGCGCCGCGTTACGACGACGTTGTGGCGGAGGTCGCCGGCTTTCTCGAAGACCGGCTCGCGGTTGCGGTGGCGGCCGGGATTCCCGAGGACCACGTCTGCCTCGACCCGGGGATCGGCTTCGGCAAGACGCCGGACCAGAACCTCGAGCTGATCCGCGGCCTCGAGCGGCTCTGCCGGATCGGACGCCCGGTGCTCGTCGGCCTCTCGCGCAAGAGCACGCTGGCCCGAGTGCTCGGTGACCCGTCCGCGACCGTCGGCACGGACGCGGCGTCGGTCGGTGCGGCCGTAGCGGCGTTCGATCGCGGTGCCACCATCTTTCGCGCCCACGATGTCGCGGCCCATGTCGAGGCACTCGCTGCGGCCGCTGCAGTCGAGCGGGGGAGCGTCGCATGACGATCGAGCTCCACGGCATCGTCCTCCACGGCTTTCACGGCGTCCTCGAGGACGAGCGTCGCGACGGCCAGCGCTTCCTCGTGGACGTCGAGCTCGATCTCGAGCACGAGCAGGCGTCGCGCACCGACCAGATCGAGGACGCGGTCGACTACCGGCAGGTCGTCGCCCGCGTCAAGGCGATCTCGGACGGCCGCGCCTACCACCTGCTCGAGGCCTTCACGGCCGCGATCGCCGACGCGCTCGTGGCGGAGTTCCCCGTCACCGCGGTGCGGGTGCGCGTGCGCAAGCCCGACGTCGTGCTCGAGCCACCCGTCGAGTTCGCGGCCGTCGCGGTCGAGCGACGCCGGCTCTGATCCTCTAGCCGCCGCGGGCGACCCGCAGGCTGTAGGTCGCCTCGTGAACGCCCTTCGGCGGATACACCGCGAGGTACGCGAACCGCCCGCGACCCGCGTTGGCGAACGTCAGTCGGTCGGCGGTTCCCGGCGAGATCCCTCGCGCCAGCCGGTCGGACCCGATGTTCCGCTCGAGAATGCTGACGGTGCCCTGCTTCCAGAGGCCGAGGTCGACGTTCGCGTCTGCCGTCACGGTCACGGTGATGCGCCCATCGCGAGGCAGCCAGACGCGGTAGATATCGCGCGGATCCTCGACCCGGTCGATCCGTGCCTGCACGGTCGCCGACCGTCGGCGAGGGGTCGTCAGCGGCGGGATCGACGTGTCGTAGAGCCCACCGGGATGGACGAACTCGATGTCGTCGTTCGGCTCGAGGGGATCGCGCACCGGCGGGGGGTAGGCGAGCGCAGCCGGGACGTTGAGCAGGCCGAAGCCGGCGGCGTCGTCCCGCCCGGGCGCGGCGATGTCGACCGCCGACCGGCGCATCACCTCGAACAGCTGCGTTGCATCGAGCTCGGGCCGCACCGTCCAGACCCATGCGCTCGCCCCCGAAACGAGCGGAGCCGCGAAGCTCGTGCCGTCGCCGTTCCGCCAACCCTTGCCGCGGGCAGTCGCGATCGGGACGTCGACGCCGGGTGCCGCCAGATCGACGAATCGTGAGCGTGCTCGAGAAGCCGGCCACCGCATTCGTGCGGTCGGTGGCGCCGACGGTGAGGACGTGGGGGATGCTGGCGGGATAGCTGAGCGGGCTGCCCTCACCGCCGTCGTTCCCCGCCGCCGCGACGACGAGCGTGCCCTTGCGGATCGCCCCGTAGATCGCCTGCTCGATCGCGAGCTCCTTCTCATCGGAACCGAGGCTCAGGTTGACGACGCCCGGTCCGGCGGCTGCGGCGGTCATCAGCCCTTGCACGATCTCGGCACGTCGAAAGCTCCGTGCCGGCCCCCTTGGCCGCGTCCCACGAGCGCAGGACTGCCTCGGGATAGATGCCGACGAGGCCGACGCCGTCGACGGGTGCACCGACGAGCGAGCCGACGGCCGTGCCGTGCTCGCCGCCGAACCCGGCGGGCTCCTGGTCGTTCAGCGTCTGGGTGTTCGGCCGGCCGAGGAAGTCGGGATGGGTGACGTCGATGCCGGAGTCGACGATCGTGACGGCACGGCCCGGCGGGGGAGGCGTCAGGGTGTCCACACCCACCGCCGTACGCCACCATTCGGTCGGGACGAGCGGATCGGAGAAGTCGGCGACCGCAAGCGTTCCTGCCGGACGGTTCGGGGCGGCGAACCGCAAGGCTCCGCGGGTGCGAAGCGTGCGCACGAGCCCGTCCGCGGCGCCATTCGGGACGAGATAGAGCCCGAGCGACGGTGCGATCAGCGTGCCGCCTGCGCGTGCCACCGTGGTGGCCTCGGTGCAGCGTGCGGACGGCTGGAGCTCGACGAGCATCGTGCCCGCGCCGGGACGCGCTTCGGCAGCGGGCGACACCGCGCAGGCTGCGGCGAGTGCCGCCGCGACGACGACCGGCCAGATGCGCATGGCTGAGTTGTACGTGCAACCTCGCCCGCGGGTTGTAAGGCGTGTTTAAGGTTGCCGGGTGGCGCGCGCCTACGTAGGGCTCGGAGCGAATCTCGGCGACCGGGCGGCGACGCTGACCCGTGCGATCGACCTCCTTGCCGACCGCCCGGCGATCGACGTCGTCGGCGTGTCGTCGTTCCGGGAGACCGACCCGGTCGGCTACCTCGACCAGCCCCGGTTCCTCAATGCGGCGGTGGCGGTGGAGACGTCTCTGGCGCCGGCTGCGCTCCTCGCGACGCTGCTCGAGGTCGAACGCGAGCTCGGGCGGGTGCGAGAAGGCCCGCGGTACGGGCCGCGCACGGTCGACCTCGATCTGCTGCTGATGGACGACCTCGTGCTCGACGAGCCGGGGCTCGAGCTTCCCCATCCCCGCCTCCACGAGCGCGTGTTTGCGCTCGAGCCGCTCGCCGAGCTCGATCCGGAGCTCGTCGTCCCCGGTCGCGGCCCGGTGCGGCAACTCCTCCTCGCACTACAATCCTCACCATGAGTCATCTCGACGAGCTCGACGAATTCGAGGCCAAGCTCGAGCTCGAGCTGAAGCGCGAGTACACGGCGGTCTTCGGTCTCTTCCGCTACTGCATCCTGACCCAGGACGCCACGTATCTCTGCAACCGGCTCGATCTCAAGGTTGCGCCGCAGGCGAGCTACCCGTTCTTCCACCTCCAGATGGAGGACGTGTGGGTCTGGGACAAGAACCGGCCGACGCGGATGATTCCGCGGGCCGAGGTCTACACGTCGGGCGATCTCACCGTCGAGGAGCTGCGTGGCGAGGGCGACGAGCCCAAGCTGACGGCGGAGGCCCTGGCCGAGCGGATCGGCGAGCCGTTGCCGGACGACGGCGACATGCCGTAGGGGCGAGGCGTGCCTCGGCCGTCCGAGGCGCAGCTCGTCCCTACAATCCCGGAATGCTGCTCGCTGTCGATGTCGGCAACACCCAGTCCGTGCTCGGTCTCTACGACGGCGACCGGCTGACGGAGGACTGGCGCGTCGCCACGGACCAGACGCGAACGGGCGACGAGCTCGGCGTGCTGCTCGGCGGCATGCTCGATCTCGACGCCGTCGACGGCATCTGCCTCGCCTCGACGGTGCCGATGCTGATTCGCGAGTGGGAGCGCCTCGCGCTCCGCTGGGCCGATGCTCCGATCCTCGTCGTCGGCCCCGGCGTCAAGACCGGCATTCCGATTCGCTACGACGACCCGCGCGAGGTCGGCCCCGACCGGATCGTCAACTCGGTGGCTGCCAAGGAGCGCTACGGCGCCCCCGTGATCGTCGTCGACTTCGGCACCTCGACGAACTTCGACGTCGTCTCTCCGGCGGGTGACTACGTCGGCGGCGTGCTGGCGCCCGGGATCGAGACCTCGATGGAGGCGCTCTTCGCCCGCGCCGCCCGGCTCGTCAAGGTCGACTACGTCGAGCCGCCGAGCGTGATCGGGAAGACGACCGTCGGCGGTCTCCAGTCCGGCGTCGTCTACGGCTTCGCCGGCCAGGTCGACGGCATCGTCACCGCGATTCGCGGCGAGCTCGGCGTCGAGGCGACGGTCGTCGCCACCGGTGGCCTCTCGGCGCTCGTCGCGCCGCACTCGCGGACGATCTCGGTCGTCGACCCCAACCTGACGCTGGACGGCCTCCGGATCGTCTGGGACCTCAACGCGTGATCGTCCAGCCCGAGACGCTCGCCGTGTTCGCGCTCGCGGCGCTCGCGATCCTGGCCGTGCCGGGGCCGGCCGTCGTCTACATCGTCACGCGCAGCATCCACCAGGGCCGTGCCGCCGGGCTCGCCTCGGTGCTCGGGATCCACGTCGGCACGCTGGTGCACCTGACGTTTGCGGTCGTCGGGCTCTCGGCGATTCTCGTCTCGTCGGCGACGGCATTCACCGTCGTCAAGGTGCTCGGCGCGGTGTACCTGATCGTGATCGGGATCAGGACGCTGCTCGGCCGCGCCGACCCCGAGGACACCGACCCGCAGCGGCCACCTCGCAGCCGTCGCCGCGACTTCGCCGAGGGGGTCGTCGTCAACGTCCTCAACCCGAAGACGGCGCTGTTCTTTCTCGCGTTCCTGCCGCAGTTCGTCCACCCGGACCTCGGCCGGCCGTCGCTCCAGATCCTCGTGCTCGGGCTCACCTTCATGCTGCTCGGGCTCGTGACCGATTCGATGTGGGCGCTCGCGGCCGGCTCGGCGGGGGAGACGCTGCGCAAGAGCCGCCGCTGGGCGCGTGCGCAGCGGTACGTCTCGGGGTCGGTCTTCGTCGCGCTCGGCGTCGTCACGGCGCTCACCGGCTCGCACCAGAACGTCGACGTAGGACACGGCGCGATGTCCGGCTTCAGCCGGACGTCAGGGTTCCAGGCGGCGCAACCCACGCATCCGGCTCAAGCCGGACACGCGCGGAGATCAGGCGGTCTCGAGCCGCAGCGCGAGCTTCGGCGGCAGGATGATCGCCGTCGCGTCGCGGGTGCGCTTGGCGTCGTAGAGCGCGCCGTCGGCGCGGGCGAACGCCGCCGCCGGAGGTATCGAGCCGTCGAGCAGCGTGCCGCCGACGGAGACCGTCACCGGCAGCACCGTCGTCGAGGTCGCGAAGGGGAGCTCCCGGATCAGGACGCGGATCCGCTCCGCGAACTGCTCCAGCTGGCGCCGTCCCTTGACGCCGGGCGCGAGCACGGCGATCTCCTCGCCGCCCCAGCGCGCCACCACATCGGAGGGGCGGAGCCCCTCGCTCAGCCGGCGGACGACCTCGATCAGCACCTCGTCGCCGACGGCATGCCCGAAGCGGTCGTTCACGGACTTGAAGCGGTCGAGGTCGACGATGAACAGCCCGGCCGGCACGGCGCCGCGGACGACGCGCGAGTGCTCGGCGGTCATCGCCTCCTCGAACGCGCGACGGTTGGCTGCGCCGGTGAGCTGGTCGCGGCGCGCATTTGCCTGCTCCGCCGCAAGCTCCGCGGCTGTCGAAGCGCGGCTGCGCTGGGCGATGAAGCAGCGCGATCAGGAGCGAGAACACGGTGACGACGACGAGGAAGGGGCTCGTTGGCTCGGCCATCAGGAGCACCGAGAGCAGGGGGACGACGATGACGCCCTCGAGGAGGTCGACCCGCAGGCCGAGCGGCCAGAGGTCGAGCAGGAGCGCCGGGTTGCGCTCGAGCATGATCAGGAACCGGCCGAGGCTGTTGAGCACGATCGCGACTGCCATGGCGGCGGCCGCTGCCCGAATCGTGTCCTCGCTCGTCCCCGGCAGCAGAGCCAGCCCGACGATGCCGGCGCCGAGCCCCTGGAGAGCGGCAATCCCACCCTCGGCGGACTGGCGGCGCCACACGGACTCGGGCCGGATGATCTGCGTCGACGCGCCGGCGGCGACGCCGACGAGCGGCCCGCCGATGAGCGCGGCGAGGACGATGACCGGTGCCGATGCCGTGTACCAGCTGCGCGGGCCGAGCTGGACGACGACGCGCTCGGCTGCGGCCGCCGCGACGACGAGCGCAACCGCCATCGGCACCGACGTCTCGAGCGCTGCGCCGGCGAGATACGACCCAGAGCATCGTCGCCACGGCCGCGACGACCGGGATCCCGATCGCGACGCGCGTACCGCGAGACGGGTCGGCAACGCCTGGAGCCGGACGGCGTCGAACGCCCTGGCCCCGTCCCCGCCGTGCCGCAGCTGGACTTGTCACCCTCAGCTCATCAAACGCGAGCGACGGCCGGGCCGATATCCCCCGTTCAGGGGAAGCTGTCGGCGAAAACACCCTCTATGCGCGGTTTCAGAGCTCTAGCCGCCGCCGTAGACCGAGATCGGGAGGGCGAGCGTGACCTCGTCGCCCGACGGCAGCTCTGCCTCGAGCCGCTCGATCAGCTCGAGCGCGCCGGGAGCGGCCGCGATCAGTCGCCGCTCGACCTCCTCGGTCGAGTCGAGCACGACGAGCTCCTGCTTGAACGGGCGCGGGAACCGTCCGCGGCCGAGGTACCAGGCGTAGAACTTCTTCAGGAAGCCGGAGGCGCGGCGCTCGCCGAGCTCGCGCACCGTCTCGCGGATGAAGAGCACGAGCTCCGCGACGACCTCCTCGCGGCTCGGCTCGGCGTCGTCGCCGTCGACGATCTCGCGCAGGGCCCACGGGTTGCCCTGGGCGCCGCGTCCCACCATCACCGCGGCGGCTCCCGTCGTCGCGAGGACGGCCTGGGCGCGGGCGCGCGAGGTGATGTCGCCCGACGCGATCACGGGCACGTCGACGAGGTCGACGAGCTCGGCCGTCAGGGTGTGATCGGCGGTGCCGGTGTACATCTGCTGCGCCGAGCGGGGGTGCAGGGTCAGCACCGAGGCGCCGGCGTCGACGAGGCGCGGGCCGACGTCGAGGCAGGTGCGCGAGCCGTTGCGCAGGCCGCGGCGCATCTTCACCGAGACGGGCACGTCGACGGCTTCCGCGACCGACGAGACGATGCGGCAGGCGAGCTCGGGATCGTCGAGCAGGGTCGCCCCGGCGCCCGTCTTCGTCACCTTGCGCACGGGGCAGCCGAAGTTGATGTCGACGAGGTCGGCGCCGGCCGCCTCGACCATGCGCGCCGCGTCCGCCATCGTGTCGGGGTTCGAGCCGAAGATCTGGATCGCGAGCGGATGCTCGTCCGACGCGACGCGCAGGTAGCCGAGCGTCTTCTCGTTGCGATGCTCGATGCCCGCGCACGAGACCATCTCCGAGCACACGAGCCCCGCGCCGAAGCGGCGGCCCTGGCGACGAAACGCCTGCACGCTGACGCCCGCCATCGGCGCGAGCACGAGCCGCGTCGGCACCTCGACGGTGTCGATGAACCAGCTTTCCCTGAGGTCGATCTCCACGGCGTGCATGGTAGATGCATGCCGTTTGCGCCCGCGGCGCCGCGGCAGCTACCCTTCACGACCGTCCTGACGCCCGAGTTCGGGCCACGGCCCGTCCCGCAGCACCCTGGAGGCCAGTTTTGAAGGAAGTGCTCCTCACACCTGAGGGCTTAGAGAATCTGACGCAGGAGCTCGAAATCCTGCGAACCGACAAGCGTCGGGAAGTCGCCGACCGCATTCGGATTGCGCGCGAGTTCGGCGAGATCGCCGAGAACGCGGAGTACGACGACGCCAAGAACGAGCAGGCGATGCTCGAGCACAAGATCGCCCAGCTCGAGGAGCGGCTCCTCAACGCGCGCGTGATCGACACGAAGGACGTCGACACGAGCGTCGTCTCGGTCGGCTCGGTCGTGCGCCTGCGCGACGTCGACGCCAAGGAGACCGTCGAGTACTACATCGTCGGCTCGGCGGAGGCCAACCCGGCAGAGCGGCGGCTCTCGAACGAGTCCCCGGTCGGCCGTGCCATCCTCGGCCACAAGAAGGGCGAGACCGTCGAGGTGCAGACGCCCCGCGGCAGCAAGATCAAGTTCAAGATCATGGAGATCAAGGCGGCCTGACGCGTTCCTGGGGCCGGTGCAGGGTGTCCGGCTTCAGCCGGACGCCTGAGTTCCGAACGATGACCGCGCCCTCAACCCCAGCCAAGCGCTTCCCCGACCGGGACGAGATCGCGGCGGTCCGGGACGAGTGCGAGCCGCTCGAGGCGGGGCAGTCGGCCGAGACCACGCGCCGGATCGCCGGCCGGGCGATGGCGCGGCGCGACATGGGCAAGCTCGTCTTCCTCGACGTCGTCGACCGCACGGGCCGGATCCAGGTGATCTGCGAGACGGCGAAGACAGGCGAGATCGACGTCCTCCTCGGTGACGTCGTCGGCGTCACGGGGCACCCCGGCCGCGCCCGCCGCGGCGAGCCGTCGCTGCTGGCCGAGTCGCTCGAGGTGCTCTCGCGCAACACCCAGCCGCTGCCCGACACGTTCCACGGCCTCACCGACGTCGAGCTGCGCTATCGCAAGCGCTACCTCGACCTGCTCGTCAACGAGGAGACGCGCGACGACGTTCATGCTGCGCGCGCGCATCGTCGTCGGCCGTCCGGGCCTACCTCGACGGCGAGGGCTTCGTCGAGGTCGAGACGCCGGTGCTGCAGCCGCGCTACGGCGGCGCCTCCGCGCGGCCGTTCGTGACGCATCACAACGAGCTCGACCGCGACCTCTACCTGCGCATCGCGACGGAGCTCTACCTCAAGCGGCTCATCGTCGGCGGGCTCGAGCGCGTGTACGAGCTCGGCAAGGACTTCCGCAACGAGGGCGTCTCGTTCAAGCACAACCCCGAGTTCACGATGCTCGAGTGGTACGAGGCGTACGCCGACTACCACGACACGATGGTGCGGATCGAGACGCTCGTCGAGACCGTCGCCCGGTCGGTGCTCGGCACGACGTCGGTCCAGTTCCGCGGCCACGACCTCGAGCTGAAGGCGCCGTGGGCGCGCGTCCGGTTCACGGAGGCGCTCGAGGCGAAGGAGCTCTGGACGCGCGACCCGGTCGAGCTGCGGGCCTGGCTCGACGAGCGCGGCGTCGACACCGAGAAGGACACCGACTGGGCGCAGCTCGTCGACAAGGCGTTCAGCCACTTCGTCGAGCCGGAGCTGATCCAGCCGACGATCGTCTACGACTACCCGATCGAGATCTCGCCGTTCGCCCGCGCGACCGACGACGATCCGCTCCTGACCGAGCGCTTCGAGTTCTTCGCCGGCGGGATGGAGCTCGGCAACGCGTTCTCGGAGATCAACGACGCCGCCACCCAGCAGGAGCGCTTCGTGATGCAGGCGGGGCAGGCGGAGGGCGAGCAGGGCGACCCCGATTACGTCGAGGCGCTGTCCTACGGGATGCCGCCGACGGGTGGCCTCGGCCTCGGGATCGACCGCTTCGTGATGTTGCTGACCGGCCGCGAGACGATTCGCGACGTCGTGCTTTTCCCCGCACTGCGCTGAATTCCGCTCACCCAGCGGGGACAGCCGAATCGGGGTGGGCGTTGACGACAGCCCCGTCCGGTACGATGGTTAGACCTTCGACCCGAGACTTGCGGGCGTCGTAAGCCTCGGATCACATGCCGAAAGGGGGGTCGAGGGTTGTTCGAGCGATTCACCGAACGGGCTCGTCAAGTCGTGGTACTCGCGCAGGACGAGGCGCGGGCACTGAAGCACAACTACATCGGTACGGAGCACATCCTGCTCGGCTTGCTGCGCGAGGAGGAAGGGCTTGCCGCGCGCGTGCTCGAGTCGCTCGACATCACGGTCGAGGAGGTTCGGGCGCAGGTCGCCCGCATCGTCGGCCAGGGTGACGAGGTCACGACCGGGCAGATCCCGTTCACGCCGCGCGCGAAGAAGGTGCTCGAGCTCGCGCTGCGCGAGGCGCTGTCGCTCGGCCACAACTACATCGGCACCGAGCACATCCTGCTCGGGCTCGTGCGCGAGAACGAGGGCGTGGCGGCACGCATCCTGCTCGACTTCGACGCCGACGCCGAGAAGATTCGCAACGAGATCATCCGCATGCTCTCCGGCCCCGGTCGCCGGCAGGCCGGTGCGGGCGCCGCTCCCGGCAGCGAGAAGGCGAAGAACTCGAAGCTGCTCGACCAGTTCGGGCGCAACCTGACCAAGATGGCGACCGAGGGCAAGCTCGACCCCGTCGTCGGCCGTCAGACCGAGATCGAGCGCGTGATGCAGATCCTCTCGCGCCGCCAGAAGAACAACCCGGTCCTGATCGGCGAGCCCGGTGTCGGCAAGACCGCCGTCGTCGAGGGCCTCGCCTCGCGGATCGCCGCGAACCAGGTGCCGGAGCTGCTCAAGAACAAGCAGATCTACACGCTCGACCTGGCCGCGCTCGTGGCCGGCTCGAAGTACCGCGGTGAGTTCGAGGAGCGCCTCAAGAAGGTGATGAAGGAGATCACCCAGCGCGGCGACATCATTCTCTTCATCGACGAGCTCCACAACCTCGTCGGCGCGGGTGCCGCCGAGGGCGCGATCGACGCCGCCTCGATCCTCAAGCCGGCGCTCGCGCGCGGTGAGATGCAGACGATCGGCGCGACGACGCTCGACGAGTACCGCAAGTACCTCGAGCGCGATGCCGCACTCGAGCGGCGCTTCCAGCAGGTGCGGGTCGAGGAGCCGTCGATCGACGACACGGTGCAGATCCTCCGCGGCCTGCGCGACCGCTACGAGGCGCATCACCGCTGCAAGATCTCCGACGAGGCGCTGCGCGCCGCGGCGGTGCTCGCCGACCGCTACATCCAGGACCGGCACCTGCCGGACAAGGCGATCGACCTGATCGACGAGGCCGGCTCGCGCCTGCGCATCCGCACGATGTCCGCTCCGCCCCGCTACCGGGAGCTGGAGGAGGAGATCGAGAAGGTGCGCGCCGACAAGGAGAACGCGATCGAGGCGCAGGAGTTCGAGAAGGCGGCAGCGCTGCGCGACAAGGAGCGCAAGCTGACGCAGAAGAAGAAGGAGCTCGAGGAGAGCTGGCGCAGCGAGGCCGACGAGGAGCAGCCCGAGGTGGGCGAGGACGAGATCGCCGACATCGTCTCGATGTGGACGGGGATCCCGGTCTTCAAGCTCACCGAGGCCGAGTCGCAGAAGCTGATCCGGATGGAGGAAGAGCTCCACAAGCGCGTGATCGGCCAGGAGCCGGCGATCGTCGCCGTCTCGAAGGCGATCCGCCGCGCGCGGGCCGGGATCAAGGATCCCAAGCGCCCGACCGGCTCGTTCATCTTCCTCGGCCCCTCCGGCGTCGGCAAGACGGAGCTCGCCCGCACGCTGGCGGAGTTCCTCTTCGGCGACGAGGAGGCGATGATCCAGATCGACATGTCGGAGTACATGGAGAAGCACTCCGTGTCGCGGCTCGTCGGCTCGCCTCCCGGCTACGTCGGGTACGACGAGGGCGGCCAGCTCACCGAGGCCGTGCGCCGCAAGCCGTACTCGGTGCTCCTCCTCGACGAGATCGAGAAGGCCCACCCGGACGTCTTCAACATCCTGCTCCAGATCCTCGAGGACGGGAAGCTGACCGACGCCCAGGGCCGCAAGGTCGACTTCCGGAACACGATCGTGATCATGACGTCGAACATCGGCGCAGCCCAGATCTCGAAGAACCAGTCGCTCGGCTTCACGCTCGGCGACGAGACGGGGCTCACCTACGACGACATGAAGGGCCGCGTGATGGGCGAGCTGAAGAAGGTCTTCCGCCCGGAGCTGCTCAACCGCATCGACGAGATCATCGTCTTCCACAAGCTGGAGAAGAGCGAGATCCTGCAGATCGTCGATCTGATGATGAAGCGGCTGCGCGACCAGATGGTGATCCACGGCGCCACGATCGAGCTCACCGACGACGCGAGAGAGCTGCTCGTCGAGCAGGGCTACGACCCGGCGATGGGCGCCCGCCCGCTGCGCCGGTCGATCCAGCGCCTGATCGAGGATCCGCTCGCGGACTTCGTGCTCGGCCGTGACCTCTCCGAGGGCTCGACGATCCTGATCGACCGCCGGCACGAGCTGACGGGGATCGAGGGCGAGTCGCTCGTCGAGATCACGGTGATCGAGGGCGAGGCGAAGCCGGAGCCGGTCACGGTTCCGCCGGACGCCGAGCCCGAGCTGGCCGACGACGACCAGCCTGCCGAGCCCGAGCTGAACTGAGCCGTACGGAGCCCGGCGACAGGCTGAAGCCTGTCGCCGGCGTTCTGGCGCACGGCGCTGGTTCAGCCGGACGCCGGGTCCGCGAAGCTGCGCGATCGCGTACGCTCCGCGTCGTGCCGACGCAGATCCGCCACGCGCAACCCGTCCGACTACGGCCGCGTCATCCAGCACGTCAACGCGTGGTGGGGCGGGCGGGACATGGCGCCGATGCTGCCGAAGCTCTTCTTCCTCCACTTCGAGGGCACGAGCTTCGTGGCCGAGAACGACGACGGCACGCTGGCGGCGTTCCTGATCGGCTTCCTCTCGCAGACCGACGACGAGGAGGCGTACATCCACTTCGTCGGCGTGGCTCCCGACCATCGGGGCTCGGGGATCGGCCGGGAGCTCTACGAGCGCTTCTTCACGGTCGCCGCGGCGCACGGGCGGACGCGCGTCCGCTGCGTCACCTCGCCGGTCAACGAGGGATCGATCGCGTTCCACGAGTCGCTCGGATTCACCGCCGAGCGCGTTGCGACGGACTACGACGGTCCCGGCGAGGATCGCGTCCTGTTCGTCAAGCAGCTCGAGGCTCACTGACCGACCTCACACGATCCTTACCGGGCCTCGGCTAGGTTCAGCCAGGTGTCCGATCCATTCCTCCGAACGAGCAGGCGCGTCTACCGACGGCGCCGCTGGCCGTATCGTCGCGCTCGCCCTCGCTGGGGTTCTCGTGGTCGTGGCCGCGGTTCTCGGTGGCGTCGCCCTGTCCGAGCGCAAGACGATTCCGGCCGGGACGACGATCTCCGGCGTCGACGTCGGGGGGATGACGCGCGACGAGGCCGCCGCGGCGGTGCTGCCGGTGGCGCAGAGCCGCGTGGCGCGCTCGATCCGCCTGATCGGCCCGCGCGGCGTCGAGCGCGTGACGGGACGCGATCTCGGTGCCCGGCCGCTGCTCGACCCCGCTCTCGACATGGCTCTCGATGCCGGCCCGGCCGAGCGGCTCCTGCGCCACGCCGGCCTCGGCTCCGCCGAGCGCATCGACGTCACCTACCGGCTCGGCCCGGTCCGCGCGGCGGAGCTCGCGAACCGGCTCGACAAGAGGTTCGGCGAGCAGCCGCAGGACGCCGATCTCGCGATCGATCCCGACACGGCCGCCATCACGATCTCGAAGCCGGCTCAGGGAACGCTGGTCGACCGGGCAGCGCTCCGGCAAGGCCTTCGCACGCTTCCCGCCGAGCTCGGCGTGCCGCTGCGGCCACGCGCCCCGTCCGTTGGCGTCGAGCAGGCGCGGGTTGCCGAGCGCGTCGCCACGCGCCTCCTCGACGGCCCGCGGGAGGTGCGCTTTCGCGACGCGACGGCCGTGCTCCCGGTGGCGACGCTCGCGACCCTCGTCACGACGAAGCCCGTGGCCGGGACGCTTCGCGTCGGGCTCGACGTCGACGGCCTCCGGGAGGAGCTCCTGCCGGAGCTCGGCCGCTTCGAACGCGAGCCGGTCGACGCCCGGTTCGTCGTCGACGGCAACCGCGTCAGGCTCGTACCCGACGCACCCGGCAGGAAGCTCGACGCGGACCGGATCGCCCTCTCCCTCGTCACGAATCTGCCGGCGCGCGCCCACCTGGCCCGCTTCCTCTCGGCCCAGCCGAAGCTGACGACGGAGAAGGCCGAGAAGCTCGGCATCACGGAGCTCGTGTCCGAGTTCACGACGAACTACCCCTGTTGTGCGCCACGTGTGACGAACATCAAGCGGGCCGCAGACGCTGCTCGACGGCACGATCATCCTGCCCGGCAAGGAATTCTCGCTCAACGCCGCGCTCGGCAAGCGCACCGAGGCGAAGGGATTCGTCTCGGCCCCGCAGATCTTCACCGGCCGTTTCGAGGACGCCGTCGGCGGCGGCATCAGCCAGGTCGCGACGACGCTCTTCAACGCTGCTTTCTTCTCCGGGATCAAGCTCGTCGCCCACCAGGCGCACCAGTTCTACATCTCGCGCTACCCGATGGGACGCGAGGCGACGGTCTCCTGGGGTGGCCCCGAGCTGATCTTCCGCAACGACTGGCCCGCCGCGATCCTGATGAAGCTGTACGCGAGTGACAGCGGCATCACCGTGCGCTTCTACTCGACGAAGCTCGGCCGGCGCGTGACGACGACGACCGGGGAGCCGTACGACCTGACGACGCCGAAGTCGGTCACCGTGACGAACTCGGAGCTGCCGCCCGGGTCGCGTCAGGTGGTGCAGGAGGCGGGCGACGGCGGCTTCACGATCGACTACACGCGGCAGGTCTTCCGCGACGGCAAGAAGATCCGCAACGAGCGCTACACGGTCGAGTACGACGCGGAGGACGAGATCGTCGAGGTTGGGCCCTAGCCGACTCGTCCAGACCAGCTCTCGGATTGTTGTTGTCTCTATGGGCGACATGACGTCCGGTGCCTCACGTACCATCGTCGTATGGCGAAAGTGATCGTTCAGCATGTTTGCTCCGAGTGCGGCACCACGACGGGCCGCTGGCTCGGGAAGTGCCCGGGCTGCGGGGCGTTCGGGTCGCTCGTCGAGGAGCTGTCCGGCCAGGCGACGCCGGCGCAGAAGCGGGGAGGTGTCGCGCGAACGCCGGCCCGGCTCGCCGACGTGCGTTCCGAGGAGGCGTCGCGGATCTCGTCCGGCGTGCCCGAGCTCGACCGCGTCCTCGGCGGCGGGATCGTCCCGGCCTCGCTCGTGCTCGTCGGGGGCGAGCCGGGAGTGGGCAAGTCGACGTTGCTTCTCGCGGCGCTCGGCAACGTGTCCCGGGCGGGCCGGCGGGCTCTCCTCGTCACCGGCGAGGAGTCCGTCGCGCAGGTCAAGCTCCGCGCCGACCGGCTCGGCGGCGCAGAGAAGGTCGAGATCCTCGCCGAGACCGAGCTCGAGTCCGTCTGCGCCACGCTCGAGCAGGAGCGGCCGGCCGTCTGCGTGATCGACTCGGTGCAGACGCTCTACTCGGCCGAGCTCGGCTCGGCGCCGGGATCCGTCGCCCAGGTGCGGGAGGCGGCGGGTCGGTTGCTGCGCGTGTCGAAGGAGCAGGGCGTTGCGACGATCCTCGTCGGCCACGTGACGAAGGACGGCTCGGTCGCAGGCCCGCGGGTGCTCGAGCACCTCGTCGACTGCGTGCTCCAGTTCGAGGGCGACCGCTACCACGCTCACCGCATCCTGCGGGCGGTCAAGAACCGCTTCGGCTCCACGAACGAGCTCGGCGTGTTCGAGATGACGGGCGCCGGGCTCGTCGGCGTCCCCGATCCCTCGGAGCTCTTCGGCCGCACCCACAGCGGCGAGGTCGGCGCCGCCGTCGCGTGTGCGCTCGAGGGGACGCGCCCGATCCTGCTCGAGATCCAGGCGCTCGTCTCACGCACCGATCTGGCGATGCCACGCCGCGTCGCAACGGGCGTCGATCCGAAGCGGCTCGCGATGATCGTCGCCGTGCTCTCGCGGCACGCGGGAATCGCTCTCGGCACCGCCGACGTGTTCGTCAACGTCGCCGGTGGCGTCCGGATCGACGAGCCGGGGGCCGATCTCGCGGTGGCGCTCGCGATCGCCTCGGCGGCGCGCGGCGTGCCGGTGCGGGACGGCATCGCGGTCTTCGGCGAGATCGGGCTCACCGGCCGCCTGCGGCCGGCTGCACAGGCCGAGCGCCGGCTCGAGGAGTGCGCCAAGCTCGGTCTCACGACGGTGATCGCGCCCGACGGCACGACGAGCCGGGGCGGTCCCAGGGTGACGCGCGCCGAGACGCTCAGGCAGGCGATTGCGGCCGGGCTCGAGGCGGGAGTCGCGGCGGAGGTGGCCTAGACGGTCTAGACCAGGTCGCCCCTCGATGACGAAGCGGCGTACGCCGCGTTCGGGGCTTGTGCCCATGCGGGGGAGGCGCGCGCGCCGGGGGTTGGGCGGTGCACGATGTCGCCCGTTGTCGACACGTCCAATTCGGCTCGATTGGCCCGCAAATCTCAGCTAGAATGATGTTCCCTCGCCGGCAGCCTCTCAGCGCCGGCGGTTTTCGTGAAATGGGCGGATAACGGGAGGGCTAGCTTGTTCGACGTCGGCGACAATGTGGTGTATCCACACCACGGGGCAGGCACGGTCGTGAGCAAGGAATCGCGCATTGTCCTTGGACAGGAGCGCGAGTACCTGACCATCAAGATCCTGCACAACGACATGACCGTCAATGTGCCCACGGAGAACGCCGAGAAGGTCGGCCTTCGCTGGGTGATCGATCTCGAGTGCGGTGGAGGTCGTCGTCAAGGCGCTCTCCGGCGAGTCGACCGAGATGCCGAAGAACTGGAACCGCCGCTTCAAGCACAACCGCGACAAGATGAAGACCGGCGACATCCTCGAGCTCGCGGAAGTGGTGCGCAACCTCGCGCTCCGCGACCACGAGAAGGGTCTCTCGACGGGCGAGAAGCAGATGTACGTCAAGGCGAAGAAGATCCTCGCCTCCGAGTTCATGTACGCCAAGGACATGACCGAGGACGAGGCCGCTGCCTGGCTCGACGAGGTTCTCGCGAACCCCGCGGGCGGCAAGCGGAAGGTCAAGCCGAAGGCCAAGGTCGCCACCGCCAGCGCGTGACGCTGGACCTCCTCGGCACGACGTGCGGGTAGACCTCGACGGAGGCGCACGGCGTGCCGGGTGACGGGGGCGATAGCTCGACCTGGGCGATCCTCGTCGCTGCCGGCTCGGGTGAACGGCTCGGCGCCGACCGGCCGAAGGCCTTCGTGGCGCTCGGCGGTCGGGTGCTGCTGGCCGAGAGCCTCGAGCGGCTCGACGGGAGCGCCTGGATCGACGCCGTCGTCGTTGCCGTCCCCGCCGACTGGGAAGAGGCCGCGATCGTGCTCGCCGAGGAGCTCGTCGCCTCGAAGGTCGCCGCGGTCGTCACGGGCGGCGCCACGCGGGCCGAATCGGTTCGCGCCGCGCTCGAGGAGATTCCCGACGAGGCGCTCGTCGTGATCGTTCACGACGCCGCCCGGCCGCTCGTCGACGACGCCGTGATCGAGCGGGTCATCGCTCCGCTCGCCGAGGGCTACGACGGCGTCGTGCCCGGGCTCGCGCTCGCCGACACGGTGAAGCGTGTCGAGGGAGGAGTCGTCGCCGAGACCGTCGACCGTGGCTCACTCGTCACGGTGCAGACGCCGCAGGCATTCGCAGCGACCTCGCTCCGGGCCGCCTATCGCGGCACCGAGCCGATCGATGCCCCCGACTGCGCGTCGCTCGTCGAGGCGCGTGGCGGCAGGATTCGGGTCGTCGACGGCGATCTCCGGCTGCTCAAGGTCACGACGGGGGCCGATCTCGCGCTCGTCGAATCGTGGCTCTGAAGGCCGTCTGCTTCGACGTCGGCGAGACGCTCGTCGACGAGGAGCGCTGGTGGCGCTTGCTCGCCGAGCGCTCGGGCCTGCAGCCACACGTCGTCTGGGCGGCTCTCGGCGTCACGATCGACCGCGGTGAGGATCACAACGAGCTCTGGCGCCATCTCGGCGTCGAGCGGCCGACATCCTGGACCTACGACCTGTCGTACGAGGCCGGAGACCTCTATCCGGACGCGATCGCCTGCCTCGAGTGCTGTGCGAGATCTCGGCCTGTGGGTCGGCATCGTCGGCAACCAGCCGGAGCTGATGGAGCGCTGGGCCCGGGACGAGGCTCTCCCGGCGGACGTGATCTCGTCATCCGCGAGCCTCGGCGCCAAGAAGCCGGATCCACGCTTCTTCGAGCTCGTCGTCGAGCTCGCCGGGTGTGACGCCGCGGAGGTCGCGTACGTCGGCGATCGGGTCGACAACGACGTGCTGCCCGCCGCCGCGGCCGGCCTCGTCGCGATCCACGTCCGCCGGGGGCCGTGGGGGATGCTCCAGCCGACGCCGCCCGAGGCGACGGTCGGCATCGACGACCTCGCCTCCCTCACCGACGCGCTAGCCTCGCTCCTATGAGCGATCTCCGCATCGGCCTCGGCGTCGACGCACATGCCTTCGAGGCGGGTGTGCCGCTCGTTCTCGGCGGAGTGGCGATCGACCACCCGCGCGGGCTCGCGGGTCATTCCGACGGCGACGTCGATCGCCCACGCGCTCACCGATGCGCTGCTCGGGGCGGCGGGGCTCGCCGACATCGGTGCGCTCTTCCCGTCGGATGACGAGCGCTACCGGGGTGCGGATTCGCTCGAGCTGCTGGCCGAGGCCTACCGGCAGGTGGTCGCTGCCGGGTACACGCTGGTCAATGCCGATTGCGTGCTGATCGGCCAGGAGCCGCGAATCGCCGCGTTGCGCGAAGCGATGGGGGAGCGACTCGCCGGCGCGCTCGGCGTCGAGCGTGAGCGGATCGGCGTGCGGGCAACGACGACCGACTTCCTTGGGTTCACCGGCAGGGGTGAGGGCCTCGCGGCTCAGGCCGTTGCCCTGCTCGAGCGGGCGGACGCGTGAGCCAGCGCTTCTTCACCTACGACGAGCGTCCCGAGCTCCGCGCGCGGTCAGGGTTCCTCCGCGAGGCGTGGCCGGCGTTCATGCTCGAGTCGCCGATCTCGTACGACCGCTGGCACCTGCTCTACGAGCGCTTCGGCGGCTTTCAGTTCTGGCTCGTCGACGAGGCGACCGACGAGATTCTCGCCGAGGGGAACTCGCTGCCGGTGCAGGCTCGATCTCGCCGATCTGCCCGACCGCGGCTGGGAGTACGTCATGGAGCACGCGACGAACGGCGACGAGGAGCCGACGCTCGTCTCGGCGATCCAGGTGCTCGTCGACCGCAACCGCCACGGATCGGGCCTCAGCGCGACCATGCTCGGCGGAGATGCGCCGCATCGCCGCCGCCGCCGGCTACGGCGACCTCGTTGCCCCGGTGCGACCGAGCCTCAAGAGCCGCTACCCGCTGACGCCGATGGAGGAGTACGTCACGTGGACGACCGCCGAGGGGCTGCCGTTCGACCCGTGGCTCCGCGTGCACGCGCGGGCAGGGGCGACGATCGAGAAGGTCTGTGCCGAGTCGATGATCATCCCCGGAAGCGGTTGCCGACTGGGAGGAGTGGACGGGGATGCGGTTCCCGGCGAGCGGGACGTACGTCGATCCCCGGTGCGCTCGAGCCGGTCGAGATCGACGTGCAGGCGGATCGGGGCGTCTACGTCGAGCCGAACGTCTGGATGCATCACCGGACCGGCTGACCCGGGACGCGGCGTCCCCGGCGCGCTATCCCGGCCCCGCCACGCGGGTACGGAAGTCGGCACACAGCCGGCACAAACGCGTGACAGGTTCGTGGCTACGGTTCTAGAGGGGCCCCAAAGCCCCCCTGGGGGCGGTTGGGGCGGCGTACGGCAGCGATGCTCGCGGCGACGTCAGCGGGCGCGCGGATGGACGGCAGTGCAGCGCCAGCCCAGTCACAGGCGGAGAGCGGCGGCTACGGCAGGCTGACGCTGCCGTCCGCGAGCAGCACCACGAGACCGTCGCGCTCGAGCGACTCGACGGCCTCCCGGTCGAGCTCGTCGCGGGCGGCCGGCGTCGCGGCGACGAGGCGCAGCGTCTCCGCACGCCGCTGGCGGAACGAGCCCTCGAACGCGCTCTGCTTGCGCAGCGGCTCGTCGCGCGTCCCCCGCGACGGGCAGTCGTCCGCGAGCGGGCACGCGTCGCAGCGCGGGATGCGAGCGAGGCAGATCGTCGCTCCGAGATCCATCAGAGCCTGAGCGGCGGCGCCGGTGAAGCCGTGCCCGGTCCGGCGCTCGACGCGGTCGACGTTGACGTCGTGGGGCAGCACGTCGTCGCCGTAGGCGAAGTTCCGGATCGCTGCGGCGGTGTAGGGGCCGACGCCCGGAAGCCGTGTCAGATCGTCCGGCCACCCTTCGCGCGCGATCGCCTGAGCCGCGCGGTGCAGCGCGAGCGCGCGCCGGTTGTACCCGAGGCCCTGCCACGCTCGGATCACGTCGGCCGCCGGCGCCGCGGCGAGCGCCTCCGCCGTCGGCCAGCGCTCGAGCCAGTCGAGGTAGCGCGGGACGACCCGATCGACCTGCGTCTGCTGCAGCATGATCTCGCTGACGAGGATCGCGTACGGGTCGCGCGTGTGGCGCCAGGGGAGGTCGCGCCCGAACTGGCCGTACCACGCCGCGAGGCGAGCCTCCATTGCTCGTAGCCTAGGAGATCGCCGCGAGCTAGCTCCGGCTCGCGCTCGTCGGCCACGCGCCAGAGCAAGTTATCCGGCGGTCTCGCCCGCATGCGTTCTGGATTGGCGTGCATCGGTTGTGGGAACCCAGATCGGGAACGATCAACGCTCGCCTACTTGACCAAGGAGAAGAATCGAATGACGTCGGACCTGGAAGTGCTGTACAGCCAGATCGAAGAGATCGAAGTCGCGATGATGACGACGCGGCGCCCCGACGGGCATCTGGAGTCCCGGGCGATGGCGACCCAGAAGCGAGCCGGAGGCGCTGACCTCTGGTTCGTCACTGCGGAAACGACGAGCGCCGTCCGGGACATCGGGCACGACGCTCATCTCAACCTCTCGTACTACAAGGACAGAACGAGAGAGTGGATCTCGGTCTCGGGAATCGCGTCCCTGTCTCGTGAGAAGGCCAAGATCGAAGAGCTCTACTCGGAGGACTGGCGCATGTGGTTCTCCGACGATGCTGATCCGCGGGCGGGCACGCCCGACGATCCAAGCCTCGTTCTGATCGGCGTCGAGATCCACGCTGCAACCTTCCTCAAGCTCGACAAGCCGCAGCCTGTCGTCCTGTACGAGTTGGCGAAGGGATTCCTGACCCACGAACAACCGGAGATCGGAGAGCCGCGCAGAATCGAAAGGCCTCTCTCGGCGTGAGGTGCCCGGTCGGTACGGCTCGCGTCAGGCCACGAATTGCTTCGAGAGGCCGCGTGCGTACGCCTCCTCCCAGCGCTCGGTCGACTCCGAGTCGACGTGGTCACGGTCGAGCTGGACGAGCGCGTGGACGAGGTGGCTCCGGACCGGCTTGGTGCCGAGCAGCACCGGAAGCTCGGAGAGGTCTAGGAGCCAGTCCGCGTACCACGACGCCCAGTCGGGGTCGTCACCGTCGGTGATCCGCCAGACGACATGATGCGTCTCGGCGGCTTCGTGCAGCACGTCTGCGATCGCTGCGGCGTCTGTCATGTCGAACCTCCCTGGGGTCGTGGCAGAGGAGAAGGCTCACGTCGCTCGGCGACCTTGTGAGCCCGAGATGCCGTCCCAGTCACGCGGCTGGTCCCGTCGTTACAGGCATGCCCGAGTTGCACGGCACCTGCGCCGCGCCTTTGAGGAGACTCCCGATTGGCGGCGAACGAGGACTCATGGACCGTGATCAGCTGCGCGCTCTCCAGGAGCCGCTGAAGGAGCGGTATCGCGAGGATGCAGACGAGGCGCTCGTGACGCTCGCTGCGAACGGGACGCTCGGAGCGGGTGTCACCTGCTCGGTGGCGACGGGCCGCGCTCTCGTCGAGGCGGGTCTCCATCCCGCGACCGGCGGGGACGGCTCGAGCCTCTGCTCGGGCGACATGCTCCTCGAGGCGCTCGTCGCCTGCGCCGGCGTCACGCTTGGCGCCGTCGCCACGTCGATCGGGCTCGACATTCGGGCGGGAAGCGTTCGCGCCGAGGGCGATCTCGACTTTCGAGGCACCCTGGCCGTGAGCAAGGAGGCGCCTGTCGGATTCCGTGCCATCAGGCTCACGTTCGAGCTCGAGACGGATGCGAGCGCCGAGGACCTCGACACGCTGCTCAAGCTGACCGAGCGCTACTGCGTCGTCTACCAGACCCTCGCGCACGGGCCGTCGCTGTCGTCCTCGTGGACGACCGTTGCCGCCTGAGGGCGGCGACGTCGCCTAGAGCGGCCGAACCGCGAACCAGCCGTTGACGTCGTCGCACAGGACGACGCCGGCCGGATCGTGGTGGTACGTGTACGCGGGGAGCCCGTTGATCGTGAGCTGGCGCTTCGTGCCGCGCTTGATCGTCCCGAAGGTCGCTGCGACACCCTTGACGTGCTTTTGCACCGTCCCCTTGACGTACACGGGCGGCCAGGCGACCGCGCACTGTCCCGTGCACCGGATCTTGCCGCCCGCCTTCTTCTCGACGGTCCAGTAGTAGATGCCGAACCGCGCCGGCGTCGCGAGGACCTTGCCGAGGTTGCCGGTCTTGAGCACGATCGCGGGCTTCGCGCCGGTGACGGTCTGCGGGCCGGTGAGGGAAACCGCAGAGGCGACCGTCGGCACGAGCGACGCCCGACGACGAGAGTGCGATGAGGAGGACGGTGCGGCGGGTGAGCTTGGGCATTTGCCGGTTGTAGTCCGAGCAAATCGCAAAGCGTTACACCGCTCGGTGCGACCCACGACATGGCGGCTGTGCAAGAGTTGACGGCATGCTCCTCTACAACTCGTCCGTCTCCGGCAATTGCTACAAGGTGCGCCTCATCGCAGCGCACCTCGGGATCCCGCTCGAGCTCGAGGAGCTGGACGTCGTCGACCGCTCGAACCGCGCCGAGGTGCTCGGCGACCTGAACCCGGCCCGGCGCGTGCCGACGCTCGTGCTCGACGACGGCCGCCCGCTGGCCGAGTCGAACGCGATCATCTGGTATCTCGGCGACGGCACGCAGTACGCCCCGACCGACCCCTACGAGCGCGCCCAGGTGCTGCAGTGGCAGTTCTTCGAGCAGTACCAGGTCGAGCCGTCGCTCGCCGTCGTCCGCTTCCTGATCGCGTTCTCCGGCCAGGCCGACAAGCACGCCCAGAAGATCGAGGAGCAGACCGCGAACGGCTACATCGCGCTCGACGCGATGGAGCGCCACCTCGAGGGCCGCGACTTCCTCGTCGGCGAGCGGTACACGCTCGCGGACATCTCGCTCTACGCCTACACCCACGTGGCGCCCGAGGGCGGGTTCGACCTCGAGCCGCTACCCGGCAATTCGCGCGTGGATCGACCGGGTCGCCGCGCAGCCCGGTCACATCACGATCGACGCCTGAGCCGGCTCAGGTCGGGGCACGGCCGCGGCGGTAGATTGGCCCGATGAGCGTCCGCGTCCGCTTCGCGCCGAGCCCGACGGGCTCACTCCATCTCGGGAACGCCCTCAGCGCCACCGCCAACCGCGCCTATGCCGACGCGAACGGCGGGGTTCTCGTCCTCCGGATCGACGACACCGACCCTGAGCGCAACGTCCCCGGCGGGGAGGAGGCGATCCTCGCCGATCTCGACTGGCTCGGGATCGGCTGGGACGAAGGCCCGTTCCGGCAGAGCGAGCGAGCCGAGCGCCACGCCGAGGCCGCGGCGCTCGCGCTCGACGCCGGTGCAGTGCGCGATCCTGACGGCTCGATCCGGCTCGGGGGGACGACGCTCGCCCGTGCCGACGGCACGGCGACCTACCAGCTCGCCACGGTCGCCGACGATCTCGACCTCGGCATCACCCACATCATCCGCGGCTCCGACCACCGGCCCAACGAGGAGGTGCACCAGCGGATCGCGCGGGCGCTCGGGGGCGAGCTACCCGAGGTGATCCACCACGGCCTCCTGCTCGGCGAGGACGGCAAGAAGCTCTCGAAGCGGGCCGAGCACTCGTCGGTCGGCGATCTGCGCGACGAGGGGATCCCCGCAACGGCGGTGCGCGCGTATCTCGACGAGCTCGGCCTGCCGCGCCACGATGTCAGCCTCGACCTGCCGCGGATTCACCGGCTCGCGATCGACGCCATCGCGGAGATGCCCGACGCCGACCTCGCCGCGGCCGCGGATGCCCCGGTCGAGCTCGCACGCGCGCTGCGCGGCGCCCGCACGCTCGTCGAGGCGCGGGAGATCGCCCGCCAGATCCTCGAGCCGGCCGACGGTGCACCTCGGCGAGGATGCCCGCCTCACGCTGGAGCGGTTCGTGGGGCTCCGCGGCCCGACCGCCGACATCCTCGACGAGCCCGGCGCCCGCGAGATCGTGCGCGAGCTGAAGGCCGTCGGCGGCAACCTCAAGTTCCTCCGTCTGGCGCTGACCGGCGCCGAGCGAGGCCCCGAGCTGTGGACGGTCGTCGCCGCCGTTCCGCACGACGAGGCCCTGCGCCGGGTCGCCGCCGCTATAACACCGCGATGACGGTTCGTCTCTACGACACCTCGACGAAGTCGCTCGTCGCGCTGCCCGACCCGCCCGCGAAGGTCGGCATGTACGTCTGCGGCCCGACCGTGTACCAGCGGGCGCATATCGGCAACGCGGTGCCGTTCGTCATCTTCGCGTGGCTGCGGAACTGGCTGCGCGAGCGCGGCTACGACGTCACCTACGTCCACAACATCACGGACGTGAACGACAAGATCTACGAGGCGGCGCCTGGAGCGAGCGCGGCACGGGCGCGCGACGCAACCCAGTGGTACCTCGACGACACGCGCTCGTTCGGGCTCGAGATGCCCGACGAGCAGCCACTCGCGACCGAGACGATTCCCGAGATCGTGGCGCTGATCGAGGAGCTGATCGCCTCGGGTCACGCGTACGAGGCCGGGGGAGACGTCTACTTCCGGGTCGCGAGCTTCGAGAGCTACGGCGCGCTCTCGGGTCAGCGTCCCGACCAGGTCGAGGACCAGGAGCCGAGCCCGCTGAAGGAGGATCCGCGCGACTTCGCGCTCTGGAAGACGACGAAGGAGGGCGAGGACACGTCCTGGGACTCGCCGTGGGGGCCGGGGCGGCCCGGCTGGCACATCGAGTGCTCGGCGATGGCGGAGAAGACGCTCGGGCCCGAGTTCCTGATCCACGGCGGCGGGCTCGACCTCGTCTTCCCACATCACGAGAACGAGCGCGCGCAGTCGCAGGCCGTCGGCCGTCCGTTCGCGAAGATCTGGATGCACAACGGCCTGCTCCGGTTCACGCGGCGAGAAGATGTCGAAGTCCGTCGGCAACGTCGCCACGATCCAGGAGGTGATCGCCGGCTGGGGGCGCGAGGTGGCGCTGCTCTTCCTGATGACCGGCCACTGGCGCAAGCCGCTCGAGTTCTCGGAAGAGGCGATGACGGCCGCCGCCGTGCAGGTCGAGAGCCTGCGCAACGCGCTCCGCGGCGAGACACGGTCGGTCGGGCGACTGGGACGAGCTTGCCGCCGTTCTCGACGACGACTTCAACACGCCGGCCGCGCTCGCGATCTTCCACCGCTGGGCGCGCGAGGGGGCGCTCGCCGAGCTGCGGCGAGGTCTCGCCGTCTTCGGGCTCGGCGAGCTCGCCGACGCCGTCGAGGCACCTGCCGGAGATCGTTGCCCTGGCCCGTGCGCGAGCCGAGGCACGCGCGGCGCGCGACTTCGCCGAGTCCGACCGCCTGCGCGACGAGATCTCCGCCGCCGGCTGGGAAGTGCGGGACGCGAACAGCGCGCCCGAGGGCTTCGAGCTCGTGCCGCTGCGGTGACCCGAGAGCTCATCTACGGCCGAAACGCCGTCCGTGAGGCGCTGCGCGGCCGCCGCGAGGTGCTCGAGCTCTGGGTCTCGGAGCGCGCAGCAGCCTCGCTCGACTGGCTTGGCGAAGGGCCTCGGCCCCAGATCACCAAGGAGCGTGACCTCACCGAGGCGGCCGGGAGCCCCGATCACCAGGGCGTCGTCGCCTGGGCGAGCCCGTATCCGTACGCCGATCCGTGGGAGCTCGCTGCGGGCCCGATGCCGCTGCTCGCCTGCCTCGACCAGGTCACCGACCCACGGAACCTCGGCGCCGTGATCCGCTCCGCTGCGGGAGCGGGTGCGACGGGCGTGATCGTGCCGGCGCACGGTGCCGCCCAGGTGACGCCGGCCGTCTGCCGCTCGTCGGCCGGCACGGTCGAGCACCTGCCGGTGGCCGTCGTCCCGAACCTGGCCCGCTACCTCGCCGAGATCAAGCGCGACGACCTCTGGTCGTACGCCGCGACCGCAGATGCGCCGCAGACGATGTGGCAGGCCGACCTCACGGGCGGTGTCGCGCTCGTCTTCGGGGCCGAGGGCAAGGGCGTGCGTCCGCTCGTCCGCAAGACCTGCGACTCGTCGATCTCGATCCCGCTCGCGGCCGGCGTCGAGTCGCTCAACGTCAGCGTCGCGGCAGCGGTGCTGCTGTACGAGGCACGGCGGCAACGGGGTACCGGGGCTGGAGCCCGGACGACAGGCTGACGCCTGTCGCCGTCCGGTGCCCGAGCCGACGCTCTACCTGTTCGACGGCTACAACATCCTCCACGCCGGCGGCCGCACCGATGTGCGCGAGCTCGTCGACGAGCTCGCCAGCTTCGTCGCGATGAAGCGGAGCGCGTGGTGTGGTCGTCTTCGACGGCGTCGGCGAGGAGCATCAGGTCGGGCCGCTCTCGGTGCGCTACGCGCCGGACGCCGACACGCTGCTCGAGCGGCTCGCCGCCGGGCACCGGCACGGGGAGCGGGTCTGTCTCGTCTCCTCCGACGAGGCGATCCGCGGGACGTCGGGCCAGGAGGTGAGCAAGGTGTCCTCGGCCACGTTCCTGCGCGACCTCGAGCCGGCAACGCACATCGAGGATCAGGCGTCACGCCTGCGCGATCGGCTCGATCCCGAGACGCGGGCGAAGCTCGAGCGCCTCCGCCGCGGTCAGTAGACCGTCGCGCGGGTGCCTGGCTTGAGCCGGATGCCGGGGCCTCGCCGCACCGTGCGAGAACGGCTGGTTGAAGCCAGGCACGAACACCTGTTCTAATCACCGTGCAAAGTTTGCAAAGGGGTTGTAACGCGTGCAAGAAGGTGCTAGGTTCTCCCTCAAGTTCAGGGTGAGACTTTGATCGAGCCCGGGCCACAACCCCTCGGAAACCGCCAAAAACAGGGAGAATCGATGTCCGCCCGCACCGCAGTTGCCCCCAAGTCACCGCAGAAGCTTCAACGTGAACTTGAGGATTTGCAGCTCGTCCTCAAGGCGCGCAACGGGAGCCAGGCGGCACTCGATCAGCTGATGCGCCGCTACCACGGCTTCGTGCGCCTCAAGGCGAGCAGCTACTTCCTGGCCGGCGGCGACGCCGACGACCTGATCCAGGAGGGGATGATCGGTCTCTACAAGGCGATGCGCGATTTCCGGCACGACAAGGAGACGTCGTTCCGCTCGTTCGCCGAGCTCTGCGTCACGCGGCAGATCATCACGGCGATCAAGACGGCAACGCGGTTCAAGCACTCGCCGCTCAACACCTACGTCTCGTTCAGCCACACCCCGGCCGGCCAGGAGAACGACGGCGACTGCACGCTCGGCGATGCGCTCCCCGGCCCGTCGACGAACGATCCCTCGAGCTGCGTGATCTCGACCGAGGAGCTGCAGAGCCTCGTCGGCTGCCTCGGCACGACGCTGTCGTCGCTCGAGTCGGACGCGCTCAGGCTCTACCTCGACGGCAAGTCGTACGACACGATGGCGGTCGAGCTCGACTGCGACACGAAGACGATCGACAACGCACTGCAGCGGGTGAAGCGCAAGATCGTCGCGCACCAGGCGACGCGCGCCGTTCCCGCGTAGCGCGCCCGCACCCAGACCACGACATGAAACGGGCCGCCTCCGGGCGGCTCGTTTCCGTTTTCCGGTTGGAGCTCGACCGGTCGTCGCGATACGCTTGTGGTGGAGCGGTCGACCCACGATGCCGGGGGTCGCCTCCATCCTCACGAGCGCAGCAAGGAGGAACCGATGGCGGAGCAGAAGCCGCGGGCACCGCGTGCCCGCAAGAAGACGGCCGAGACGGAGCCCGTCGCGGCCAAGCCGGCAGTGAAGAAGAAGGCGACGACGTCGCGACGACGAAGCGTCACGCCGGCGACGGAGCCGGCCGACGTCGCCGTCCGCGCCTACCTGCTCTGGGAGCAGGGCGAGCCGGGCGATGCAACCGAGCACTGGCTGCGGGCCGAGCAGGAGCTGCTGGCCGCGTAGGCCGCCCGCGGACGCGCCCCGGGGAAGATCGAGCCCCCGGGGCGCGGACCGCGGCGACGCCGCCGGCGTACCGGCGGCGTCTAGCCTGGTCTCCCCAGGCGCGCAAGGGCTGCGCGCCTTCCCCCGGGTTGAGCCAGGGCGGTCAACCCGTCGTCCATATGACGACTTGTAGACAGGACGGTTAGGACGCCGGTTTTCTTCCCGGTCCGAACGAGGTCTCGCGCCGAGCTGAGCCAGTCGCTCGGACGGATCGCCGAGGCTGCAGCTCCGTGCGATCTCGTATTCTCGGCGAAGCGGATCGCTTTCGCTGTCCGTTGAGCGGCGCGCTGACCCGGAGGTATGCCCGGTCGAGCGGTAGCTCCTCGATCGGGATCACGTAGACACGCCGCGCGTCTCCGCGGCAATACGACGCGCGGATCCGTCGACTGACCGTGTACTACCGCGCCAGGCCGCGTGGAGCCGGTAGTGTATCGACTCGCGGTCGGCGAAGCGGATGTCGAACGCTCGGCCGTCCGCATCACGAGAGCGCGCTCGACCGCTGAGCACTCCGAGCAGCCGCCACATCGTGACGAGCGAGCCGAACGCGGCTTCGCGGCGATCGCCGACGCCCTCGATGCCGCGACGCCGGCACCGGTCGACGTCCGTCTGACATCGAGACGGACAACGCCGTGACCGCGTGCTGACGTCCACTCAGCCAGGTGACGACCAAGCCGGAGAAGGGATTCGAACCCTTGGCCCCCGCTTACAAGGCGGTGCTCTGACCAGCTGAGCTACTCCGGCAGCCGCCACATCGTAGTCAGCGGGCCGAGCTGCGGCTTTGCGGCAGCACGATCGGGGCGAGGCCGGATGCCGCTCGCCCGGCGGTGCCACGCTCGGGGTGAGACCATCGAGAAGGAGGACACCATGACCCGAGGTGCTCGATCGTCCACGCCAGCAAGTACGGCTCGGTCGAGGAGGTCGCCGCGACCGTGACGTCGCGGTGCGATCCGTGCGCGACGACGTCGACGCGGCGCTGCGATGTCGTCGCGGCACGCGCGTACTGCGGTCGACCCGACGGCGACCTGCGCGGCCACCACGCGGCGCTGGCGCATCAGCCGCTCGCGGCTCTGCGCTCGGCCCGCTCGCAACGAGCCCGAGGAGAAGGACAAGGTGCGACCGCAGCTCGAGCACGTGCTCGAGCACTATCCCGACCTCGACCCGCCGCGATCGCGATCTTCGGCGGGGTGATCGACCACGAGAAGCTGTCGTTCCCCTTCAACCACATGCCGGACGGCGACCATCGCGACTGGGACGAGATCCGCGGGCTTGCGCTGGCTACTCGCTGCCGACATCGGGGTCGCGGCGACGGCGCGGAAGCACGCGAAACGACGAAAGGCCCCGGCGTGTGCCGGGGCCTTTCGTCGTGCGCAGTCGCGGCGAGCGATCAGGCAGCGGCGCCCGTCGCCTCGCCGTCGATCGCGGGGAGATCGGTCGAGCGCTCGTGCTCGAGCGTCGGCAGCCACTCGAGCCACGTCGGCAGGTACCAGTTCCACTCGCCGAGGAGCTTCATCGACGCGGGCAGCAGCACCGCGCGGACGATCGTGGCGTCGATCAGGACGGCGGCTGCGAGGCCGATGCCCATCTCCTTCATGTCGATGATCGGCATCAGCGCGAAGACGCCGAAGACGAACACCATCACGACGGCGGCGCAGGTGACGACGCCGGCGGTCGAGCGGATGCCCGCCTCGACGGCCTTCTCGGTGCTCATGCCGCGGTCGAAGTACTCCTTGACCCGGCTCAGGATGAACACGTGGTAGTCCATCGAGAGCCCGAACAGGATCACGAAGAGGAACATCGGCAGCCACGAGGCGATGCCACCGTTCTTCTGGAAGTCGAGCAGGTTCGCGCCCCAGCCCCACTGGAAGATCGCCACCAGCAGGCCGTAGGCGGCGCCGACGGAGAGCAGGTTCATGACGATCGCCTTGATCGGGATCACGATCGAGCGGAACGAGACCAGCAGCAGCAGGAACGCGAAGCTGAGCACGAAGATGAAGACGATCGGTGCGGACGACTTCATCTTGTCGTTCCAGTCCTTCGACGACGCCGTGTCGCCCGTGACCGCGTACTGGACGCCGGCGACCTTGCCGACGGTGGCCGGCAGGATCTCGTTGCGGAGCGTGTCGAGCGCGTCGTTCGACACCGTGTCCGTGCCGTCGCCGACGAGCGGCACCGCGACGCGGAGCACCGTGCCGTCGGGCGAGGTGTCCGAGTAGATCGGCTGCAGCGCCTTGCCGGACGCGATCGCCTGCTTCTTCAGGTCGGCGACCGCCGCCTGCAGCTGCGGATCCGACGCGTCGCCCTTGATCGCGACGACGGCCGGGGTGGCGCCGCCGGGGAAGGCATCGCGGATCTTGTTGAACGACTGCACTTCCTTCAGCGACTTCGGCAGGGCGTCGAAGCCCGACTGGCTCGTGTGGAGGCTCAGAGCCGGGAAGGCGAGGACGAGGAGCACTGCCGTCGCGGCGATCGCGGAGACGAGCGGGCGGCGGAGGACGGCGCCGAGGACCGCACCCCAGACGCGACCCTGGCCGTCGTCCTTCTTGAGCCGGCCGAGGAACGGGACGCGCACCTTCTCGACCCGGTCGCCGAGCCACGAGAGGATCGCGGGCAGGACGGTGAGCGAGCCGATCATCGCGACGGCGACGACCATCATCGTCCCGATCGCGAACGACATGAACGTCTTGTCGCCGGAGACGAGCATGCCGGCCATCGCGATCATCACCGTGATGCCCGAGATGAGCACGGCCCGGCCCGACGTCGCTGCTGCAGCCTCGAGGGCGGCGGATTCGCTGCGACCGGCGCGACGTTCGTCACGTTCGCGGCGGATGTAGAACAGCGAGTAGTCGACGCCGACGGCGAGCCCGATCAGCAGGATCACCTCGGCGACCGACTCGTCCATCGGCACGATCTGGCTCGGCAGGGCGACGAGGCCCAGCGTTGCGAACACGGCCGTCAGGGCGAGGCCGAGCGGGATGAACGCGCCGACGAGCGAGCCGAACACGAGCAGCAGGATCACGAGCGTGATCGGGATCGAGATCATGCCCGCGCGGGCGAGCTGCGAGCCGAACATCTTGTCGAGCGCCTTGCCGGTCGACGCCGAGCCGGCCTGCGACGACGGTGTAGTCGGGGTTCGCCTTCTGCACCTGCGTCGGTGCCGGCGACGATCGTGTCGATGTAGGTGGTGGCCTCGTCGTAGGTGCCCTTGGGGCTGAACTGGATCAGCACCGAGTGGCCGTCCTTCGAGATCTGCCCCTCGTTGCCGGCCGCGAGCGGCGAGCGGAGCTTGGTCACCTTCGGATACGACTCGAGCTTCGCGATCGCGGCCGTGACGACGGCCCGGAACGCAGGATCGGACGCCGTCTGCGTCTTCGACTGCACGAGCACGTACTCGCTCTGCTCGTCCAGCTTGAAGCCGGCGTCGCGGATGATGTGGTCGGCCGTGCGGGCCTCGCCCACGTTGACGTCGTTCTGGTCGATCGTGACCATCCCGACGCCGGTGCCGATCGCGAACGACGCGATCACGAACGCCAGCCAGCCGAAGATGGCGGTCTTGCGGTGTTTCGCACTCCAACGACCCATCCGGGCCGCGATGTTCGTGCTCTGTTTCAGGGGTGACATGCGGGATCTCCTTGAGGTCGTTGTTCAGTCCTCGCAGGCTCGCGCAATGGCCTCCTTGTCGGCAGTGCGGCGGTCAGGCGTCTTTGGGTGCGGGTAACCGCCCTTCCCGACGGCGGATGCCGAGTCCCTCAGCAGACGGGAGGGGTCGCAGGGAACCGTAGGTTCCCGGCTTCAGGATCCCGCGAGCTGACGCGGATGCGTCTCGGCGCAGACTCAGTCGCGCAGGAACGTCAGCACCGCGAGCACGCGCCGGTGGTCGTCGCTCGAGGCGGTCAGGTCGAGCTTCGTGAAGATGCTCGTGACGTGCTTCTCGACGGCGCGCAGGGTGACGAACATGCGCTCCGCGATCGCCTGGTTCGAGCGGCCCTCGGCCATCAGCTCGAGCACCTCGCGCTCGCGCGGGGTCAGCGCGTCGAGCGGGTCGTCGGCGCGATGGCGCCCGACGAGCTGGCTGACGACGGCCGGGTCGAGCGCCGAGCCGCCCTCGCCGACGCGGCGCACCGCCGAGGCGAACTCCTCCAGGTCGGAGACCCGGTCCTTGAGCAGGTAGCCGACGCCCTCGGCGCCTTCCTCGAGCAGCACCACCGCGTAGCCGGGCTCGACGTACTGCGAGAGCACGAGCACGCCCGTGTCGGGGAACTGCGCCCGGATCTCGCGGGCGGCGACGAGCCCCTCGTCGGTGTGGGTCGGCGGCATGCGGATGTCGACGATCGCGACCTCGGGCTTGTGCATCGCGACGTGGCGCATCAGGTCGGCGGCGTTGTCGGACTGGGCGAGAACGTCGAAGCCGGCCTCGACGAGCAGCCGCACGACGCCCTCGCGCAGCAGGATCGAGTCCTCGGCGATCACCACGGTCATCGCGTTGCCCAGCATCGCCACCGTGTTGCGGAGCGGCGGAAAGTCGCGCGGGAGGCCGTCGGCGAGGAGCTGATGGATGTGCTCCGGCGTCGGCAGGCCCGGCGAGGCGGTGGCTGCCGAGGTCGCGGACGGCGAAGCCGGTCGGGGCGCAGGCCGTCGCCGAGAGCAGGATCTGGCCGCCGTGGCCCGCCGACCCGATCCGCGCCGTGCGGTGGACGTCGATGCCGGTGTAGCCCTCGTCGGTCACGAGCGGCTCGCCGACGTGGACTCCCATCCGCACCCGGACGTCGTGATCGCCCGGCCAGGTCTCCTCGATCAGGCTCCGCTGGGCCTCGACGGCGGCGGTGACCGCGTCGTCGAGCGACGGGAACGCGATGAACATCTCGTCGCCGTGCGCGTCGATCACGTTGCCGTTCCGCTCCCCGACCGCGCTCCGGATGATGCGGCGGACGCTGTTCAGGATCGTCGCGTAGTCGGCCCCTGCCGCGTGGACGAGCGGCGTCGAGCCTTCGATGTCGCAGAGGAGGAAGGCGACCGTTTCGGGTGCGTAGTGCTCATGCTGACGCGAGTCTAGAGGCTAGACTCGAGCGGGCAAGCTCCGGGCGTGCCTCGAGCGGGATCTCGGCGACGATCCTCGTGCCGCGGTCGGTGGGGCTGTCGACCGTGAGCGCGCCGTCGAGCGCCGCGACCCGGTCGCGGAGCCCGCGCAGGCCGGTGCCGGCGGTGGGATCGGCGCCACCGCAGCCGTCGTCGATCACCGTCACGATGACGCTCTCCTCGTCTCTCACCACCGCGACCGTGATCGACGTCGCGCCTGCGTACTTGACGATGTTGGTGATCGCCTCCGAGATCACGTAGTACGCGGCCGCCTCGATCGGCGCCGGCAGCCGCTCGGACGGCATCTCGACCTCGACGGGGATCGGCGTGCGGACGACGAGCGTCTCGACGGCCGCGGCGAGCCCGCGGTCGGTGAGCACGGCCGGGTGGATCCCGCGCGCGAGCTCGCGAAGCTCCTCGAGCGCCGCGGCGAGCTCCTCGCGCGCGGCGTTGATGATCTCGGCCGCCTCGGCGGGATTCGTCGACGTGCGCGACTCCGCGAGCCTGAGCGACACCGAGAGCGCGACCAGCCGCTGCTGGGCGCCGTCGTGCAGGTTGCGCTCGAGGACGCGGCGGGCCTCGTCGGCCGCCTCGATGATGCGCGAGCGCGACGCCCGGATCTCCTCGTCCTGGCGCCTGCGCTCGGTGACGTCGACGCCCGAGAGGAGCACGAGCGACGTCTCGCGCCCCGTCACGTCGTCGATCGGCGTCGCCGTCCACGCGATCACGATGTGGTCGCCGTTGGCCTTGCGCCACCGTGTCTCTCGCTCGACGCTCGGCACGCCGTTCGCCGCAGAGGCGATCGCCATCCGCGCGAAGTAGCCGTCGTCGGCGTCGATCAGGTCGAGGACGCTCGTGTGCACGATCTCGCTGTCGGGCCAGCCGAGCGCCTCGCGGAACGCGTCGTTGACGCCGGCGCGCTCGCGTCGACGCCGCCGTCGACGATGTTCGCCTCGCGGTCGACGACGACGACGATGCTCGGGATCGCCTGCATCAACGTGCTCGTGATGTCGCGCTCACGCTGCAGCTGGATCTCGCGCTGCTTGCGCTCGGTCACGTCGCGGCCGCTGACGAGGAGGAGTCGCCGCTCGTCGACGGCGGGCAGGAGGATGGACGACCACAGCACCGACAGCCGGCGGCCGCTCTTCGTCACCCAGGTGTTGTCGTGGTCGCCGACGGTCTCGCCGGCCGCGACGCGTTGCACGAGTTGCCGCACCGTCGGCGGCCTCCTCGGGAGCGACGTAGTCGTCCCAGAGCACCGTGCCCGGCGTCTCGTCCGGCTTCACCTCGAGCTCTCGCTCGAACGCCTTGTTGGAGCCTCGCGGCTCGATCACGCCGTTCTCGTCGATGAGCAGGAGGAGGCTCGGCGCCTCGTTCGCGATCGTGTTCAGGAACTCGCGCTCGCGCTCGCGGGCCGCGGCCTCCTCGTGGCGCGCCGTGATGTCGATGCCGCCGGCGATGATCCCCCGGGTCCCGCCGTGCTCGTCGAGGAGCGGGGCCGAGCGCCAGAACACGACGCGGTTCTCGCCCTTGCGGTTGACGAAGGTGTTCTCGTACTCGACCGCAGGGTGGATCGGGCGCGGCTGCCTCGAAGCGCGCCGACCACGTCCGCGCGCTCCGACTCGTCGATGAAGACGTCCCAGAACTTGCGGCCGCGGATCGCATCCTCGCTGTCCTCGCCGGCTGCCTCGACCGCGGCCGCGTTCTGGTTCACGATCGTCCCCTCAGTGTCGAGGTGGATGAACAGGCTCGGCGCGGTGTTGATGAGCGTGACGGAGGAAGCTGAACTGCGATCGCAGGTCGGCCTGGAGCCGCACGTTCTCGAGCGGCAAGCCGACGGCGGAGGCGACGAGATCGATCGTGTCCGGCTCCTCGGCGAGCGACGGATCGTGGACGAGCGCAGCCACCCGCCGGCCGCCGCGCTCGATCGTCGTCACGGCCCGCTCCGGCGTCGCCGTCGGCTCCTCGACGTCCCGGCCGTCGGCGTCGACCCAGCCTTCGCGGTCGCCGAGGCGGTAGACGATCTCGAGCGACGGGTCGTGCAGCGCGTCCGCGACCGCGTCGCGCAGCGGGACGCCGGCATCGAGCGAGAGCAGGATCCGCGCGGCGCCGGCGCGGTCGAAGCGGCTGCGGAGGACGCCGGCGAGGAACGTCAGCGGCACGAGCGCGAACGAGATCAGGAAGAGCACCCAGGCGACCGAGTTCGTCCTGCTCGAGACCTGGTCGAGCGCGACGGAGACCGTCAGCAGCGCCACGGAGATGCCGCACGAGAGGTAGACGGGGCGGAGCGTCCGCCGGCTCGTGATCGAGGCGCGGCGCCAGCGACCGACGAGGATCGCCACGATCCAGCGCCAGGACGACGACGACGATGATCGTCGAGACGAGCGTTCACGGCCGAGGCAGCCGCATGCGAGTCGACGATGGCGATCGCGCTCGACGGGCAGTCGTCGCAGTCGGTGGCGGGCGTCTCGTCGAGCAGCACCACGAGGGCGTTGCCGATCACGCCGGTCAGGCCACCGACGGCGATCAGCGTCAGCGGCGCGACCCGAGAGGTGGCCGTCGGGATAGGCGAGGATCAGCGGCGACGAATGCGACGAAGGCGAGGTTCGAGAAGACGAACCCGATCGTGAACAACCACGAGTTGTTCGACTCGGTCAGCGCGGCGATGAACCAGAGGTAGCCGGTCGCCGCGAGCAGCGAGCCGGTGAGGTTGTCGGGACGGCGCCACAGCGCCACGAGCCCTGCCGCGACGAACGTGAGCCCGGCCGGGATCGCGAAGCCGGCTGTCAGCCAGGGGCGCGTGTCGTGGTGGCTCGCGACGACGAGGGCGGTCGCCGCCGCGGCCTCGATGATCACGAGCGCGGCCGCAAGCCCGAAGCGCAGCGCCCTCATCTGCAGCTCACGCGATCAGCGAGATGATCGCAGCGCCGGAGAGATCGGCCTTCGGCACGAAGCCGCGAGCACCGCTCGACTCGATCAGGGATCCGTAGTCGGTCGCGTCGCGGCTCGAGACGAGCACGACGGACGTCGTGTCGAGATCGCCGCACTCGATGCACACGTCGAAGCCGGACATGTCCGGGAGCTGCACGTCGAGGAGCACGACATCGGGTCGGAGCTTGCGCAGCAGGGCGAGTCCCGTCGCGCCGTCCTCCGCCTCGCCGACGATGCTGAACCCATCCGCCTCGAGGATCGCGCGCGCCGAAGCGCGGAAGCTCGGGTGGTCGTCGACGATCAGGACGGTTTGGGTCACGGTGCAATCGTGGCACATGCGCAGGCGGACTGCAGTGCGGGCAACCGCACTTCCGCTCGACGACGAAAAACTGCGAGATCGCCCTCTCGTCGACGCGCATTAGGCAGAAAGACTGCCATTCAGGCTGCGCATTGCGTGGTCGGAGGCGTGAAATCGCGTTGCGACTGCGTCATACTCACGCGATGAACTCCACCACCGAGGTCTCGGCTCACGAGCGCATCCTCGCCGAGCGGTCGCGGTACGTGAGCGCGGGCGTTTCGGTCCCGAAGCTGGTCGTCTCTCACGCCGACGGCGCCCGCGTCACCGACGTCGACGGACGCACCTACATCGACTTCGCCGGCGGCATCGGCTGCCAGAACACCGGGCACCGGTTCGCGCCCGTCGTCGACGCGATCAAGGCGCAGGCCGACGAGTACCTGCACCAGTGCTTCATGGTCGGCGTCTACGAGCCCTACGTCGAGGTGTGCCGCCGGCTGGCGGAGCTCTCGCCGTGCGCCGGCAGCGATCAGAAGTCGCTGCTCCTCAACTCGGGCGCAGAGGCGGTCGAGAACGCGGTCAAGATCGCCCGCTCGGCGACGGGCCGGCCGGCAGTCGTCGTCTTCGACAATGCGTTCCACGGCCGCACCCTGCTGACGATGACGATGACGGCCAAGGTGAAGCCGTACAAGGCCGGGTTCGGGCCGTTCGCACCCGAGGTGTATCGCGCCCCGGTGCCGAACCTCTACCGCGGCATCACGACCGACGATGCGATCGCGGGGCTGAAGCAGCTCTTCAAGGCGGAGGTCGATCCGGCGACGGTGGCGTGCGCGGTGCTCGAGCCGGTGCAGGGGGAGGGCGGCTTCCTGCCGATGCCGCTCGACTATCTGCTGCGCCTGCAGGAGCTGTGCCGCGAGCACGGGATTCTCTACGTCGACGACGAGGTGCAGTCCGGCGTCGGCCGCACCGGGAAGATGTGGGCGGTCGAGCACTACGACGGCGTCGCTCCCGACCTGCTCGTGAGCGGCAAGTCGATCGGCGGCGGCCTGCCGCTCGCCGCCGTCACCGGCGCCGCGTCGATCATGGACGCCGTCCCGCCCGGTGGCCTCGGCGGCACCTTCGGCGGCAACCCACTCTCGTGCGCTGCCGCGATCGCGGTGCTCGACGCCGTCGCCGAGCCGGCGTTCCTGGAGGAGGCGACCGCACTCGGCGAGCAGCTGCGGTCGCGGCTCGACGCGCTGCAGGCGAAGCACGCCGCGATCGGGGACGTGCGCGGCCTCGGCCCGATGCTCGCGTTCGAGCTCGCCGAGCAGGCGCCGGAGCAGGCGTCGGCGATCGTCGCCGCTGCGTTCGAGCGCGGGCTGTTGCTGCTCGCCTGCGGGATGTACGGCAACGTGATCCGGCTGCTGGCGCCGTTGACGATCGACGAGGAAGTGCTCGAGCAGGGACTGACCCTGCTGGAGGAGTCGCTTGACGCAGCTCTCTGAGCCGGCGCCGCCGGACGTCAGGATAGCCGGGCTCCGCAAGAGCTACGGGACCGTCGCTGCCGTCGACGGCGTCGACCTCGAGATCGCGCGCGGCGAGTTCTTCACGATGCTCGGCCCGTCCGGCTCGGGCAAGACGACGACCCTGCGGATGATCGCGGGCTTCGAGCGGCCCGATGCCGGCACGATCGAGCTCGGCGGCAAGGACGTCTCGTCGCTGCCGCCGTTCGACCGCGACGTCAACACGGTGTTCCAGGACTACGCGCTGTTCCCCCACATGACCGTGCAGGAGAACGTCGAGTACGGGCTGCGGGTGAAGAAGGTGCCGAAGGCGGAGCGGCAGCACAAGGTGAAGGAGGTGCTGCGCGTGGTGAGGCTCGGTGACCACGGCGGCCGCAAGCCGGCGCAGCTCTCGGGCGGACAGCGGCAGCGCGTCGCTCTCGCCCGGGCGATCGTCAACACGCCGCGTGCCCTGCTCCTCGACGAGCCGCTCGGCGCCCTCGACCTGAAGCTGCGGCAGGAGCTGCAGATCGAGCTCAAGCAGCTGCAGCAGGAGCTCGGGATGACGTTCATCTACGTCACTCACGACCAGGAGGAGGCGCTCACGATGAGCGACCGCATCGCCGTCTTCAACGAGGGCAAGATCGCGCAGATCGGGCGTCCGGCGGAGGTCTACGAGCACCCCGCCAGCGAGTTCATCGCCGGCTTCGTCGGCGTGTCGAACGTGATCGAGCGCGACGGCCGCCGGATCACGGTGCGGCCCGAGAAGATCCAGGTCCTCCCCGACGGCATGGAGCCGGACGCGGGAGCGCACGTGGAGGAGGGAGTCGTCCGCGGCGTCCAGTACGTCGGGCCGGTTACCCGGTTTCATGTCAGCCTCGATCGAGGAGGCGAGCTTCAGGTGCTGACCCAGAACCTGGAGGAGACCTCGACCGACGTGCTGGCAACGGAGGGGCGCCGCGTGCGGCTTGCCTGGCGCCCCGAGCAGGAGTCGGCAATCGTTGAACGGGAGGGAGTTCCAGCATGACCGGACGAAAGAAGCGCCTCGGCCTGCGGGCCGGTTTCATCATGCTCGTGGCGGCGCTCGCCATCGTGGCGGCGGGCTGCGGCGGTGACGACTCGAGCTCGTCGAGCACGCAGATCGAAGGGCTCGGCACGTCGCTCGAGGAGATCCAGACCATGGCCAAGGACGAGGGCCAGGTCGATCTCGTCAACTGGGCGGGCTACGTCGAGAAGGACTGGGTGACGCCCTTCGAGCAGCAGACGGGCTGCAAGGTCAACTCGAAGGTCGGCGCCAGCTCCGACGAGATGGTGACGCTGATGAAGACGGGCAACTACGACGGTGTCTCCGCCTCCGGCGACGCGACGCTGCGCCTGATCGCGTCGAAGACCGTCGCACCGGTCAACTTCGATCTGATCCCGAACTACGAGAACGTGTTCGAGGGCCTGAAGAACCAGCCGCACAACACCGTCGACGGCGTCTCCTACGGCGTCGCCCACGGCCGCGGTGCGAACCTGCTGGTCTGGAACACGAAGGACGTGACCACCGCCCCGACGAGCTGGGACATCGTGTGGGATGCGAACTCGCCGGCCGCCGGGAAGATCTCGGTGTACGACAGCCCGATCTACATCGCGGATGCCGCGCTGCACCTGAAGACGACGCAGCCGGACCTCAAGATCGACAACATCTACGAGCTCGATCAGACCCAGTTCGATGCCGCCGTCAACCTGCTCAAGGAGCAGAAGAAGATCGTCGGCGAGTACTGGAGCGACGCGGCGAAGCAGATCCAGTCGTTCACGAGCGCGGACAGCACCTCCGGCACGACCTGGCAGTACCAGGTCAACCAGCTGCAGGGCGCGAAGGACCCGGTGCCCGTCGAGGCGACGCTTCCCGACGAGGGCTCGACCGGCTGGTCGGACACCTGGATGATCGCGTCGACGTCGAAGCATCCGAACTGCATGTACCTCTGGATGGACTACATCATCAGCCCGGCGGCGAACGCCAAGGCAACGGAGTACTTCGGCGAGGCCCCGGTCTCGGCGGAGGCGTGCAAGCTGACGGTCGACAAGGACCACTGCACGAAGTTCCACGCCGAGGACGAGGACGTACTTCGACAAGGTCTACTACTGGACGACGCCGGTCGCCGCGTGCGGTGACGACCGTGGTGACGTCTGCAAGGACTACTCGGAGTGGACGACCGCGTGGACCGAGATCCGAGGCTAGGAGCCACGTAGGTGACGACACTGGCCGGAATCGAGCCGCCGCCCCGCCGGAGTGCGGGGCGGCGGCTGTCGGCCTGGCTGTACCGGCGGCCGGGCGCGCGTCTCGGCGCGCTCATCGCCGGGCCGTTCGCCTGGATCGTGATCCTCTATCTCGGGTCGCTCGCCGTCCTGCTCGTCTCCGCGTTCTGGCAGCTCAACCCGCTCACCCAGGAGGTCGTCCACGAGCCGACCCTGAAGAACTTCCAGACGATCGTCGAGGTGCCCGTCTACCGGACGATCGCGATCAGGACGATCACGATGGCGGCGGCGGTGACGATCGCGTGCGCGCTGCTCGCGTTCCCGATCGCGTACTACATGGCGCGCATCGCATCGAAGCAGGCACGGCGCCTGCTCCTCGTCGCGATCCTGATCCCGCTGTGGGCGAGCTACCTCGTCAAGGTCTACTCCTGGCGGATCATCCTCGGCAAGGAGGGCGTGCTCAACTGGCTGCTCGCACCGTTCGGCATCGAGGGGCCTGGCTACTCGATCACGGGCACCTGGCTCGTCTTCACCTATCTCTGGCTGCCGTACATGATCCTGCCGCTCTACGCGGGGCTCGAGCGGATCCCCGGCTCGCTGCTCGAGGCGTCCTCCGACCTCGGCGCCAGGTCGGGGCGGACGTTCTTCAAGGTCGTGCTGCCGCTCGTCTTCCCGGCGCTCGTGGCCGGCTCGATCTTCACGTTTTCGCTGACGCTCGGTGACTACATCACGCCGGAGGTCGTCTCGAGCACCCAGTTCATCGGCAACGTGATCTACGACAACGTCGGCGTCGCGAACAACCTGCCGCTCGCCGCGGCGTATGCGTTCGTGCCGATCTCGGTCATGGTCGTCTACCTGATGCTCGCGCGCCGCGCCGGGGCATTCGAGAATCTGTAGTGGTCGAAGGCCCGCTCACCCGATGGTTGCTGCGCCTCGGCACGGGCCTCGTGCTCGCGTTCATCTACTTCCCGCTCGTCGTGATCGGGCTCTACGCGTTCAACGACGACGTCACGCAGGCGTGGCCGATCCAGAACTGGACGACGAAGTGGTTCACGGTTGCGTTCCACGACCCCGACGTGCGCGATGCGTTCTTCCTCTCGGTCAAGGCGGCGACGCTCGCGACGCTGATCGCGCTCGTGCTCGGAACCTGCCTCTCGTTCGTGATCTCGCGCTATCGGTTCTTCGGCCGCGAGACGATCTCGTTCCTCGTCGTGCTCCCGATCGCGTTGCCCGGCATCGTCACCGGCCTCGCGCTCAACGCGACGATCAACACCGTCTTCGAGCCGATCGGGATCGGCTTCGGGCTGACGACGATCGTGATCGGGCACGCCACCTTCTGCATCGTCGTCGTCTACAACAACGTGATCGCGCGGCTGCGCCGGACATCGCTCTCGTTCGAGGAGGCGTCGTCCGATCTCGGCGCCGACTCGGTGCAGACGTTCAGGCTCGTCACCCTGCCGGCGCTCGGCACGGCCTTGCTCGCCGGCGGGCTGCTCGCGTTCGGGCTCTCGTTCGACGAGGTGATCGTGACCGTCTTCACGGCCGGCTCGGCGGAGACGCTTCCGATCTGGATCTTCGCGAACCTCGCGCGGCCGAACGAGCTTCCCGTGATCAATGTCGTCGCGCTCGTCGTGATCGTGATCTCGATCATCCCGGTCTGGGCGGCGCAGAAGCTCGCCGGGCCGATCGAGGGCGACGAGGCGAAGGCCCTCGGGGCTGCAGAGGGCTGAGCGGAGGAACGGTCGGTGCCTCGCGATCACTGGTTCCGCGTGCGATGATCGACGGCATGGAGCGCTCGCAGTCCGCAACGAGCACCGGGCTGGCAGTCGGCGGGGACGTCGAGCAGGCGCTTGCCGACGTCGGCGTTCCGAGCTACGTGCTCGACTCGACGGGGATCGTGCGGTGGCTCAATCCGGCGGCGGAGGGGCTGCTCGGCGACGTTCGTGGCCGCCACTTCACGTCGGTCGTCGCCCCCGAGGACGGTCGCCGCGCCCGCGAGCTGGTCTCCCAGAAGCTGCTCGGCACCACCTCGTCCACCGATGCGCCGGGCGTCCTGATCTCGACCCGCGGAGCTCGAGTGCCCGTCGAGATCAGCGCCGTGCCGCTCCGGAACGGTGACCGGGTCGTCGGCGTCTTCGGGCTCCTGGAGGAGCGCGCCGATGACGAGTCGACGGCGCCACCCCCGCCGCACCTCACGCCTCGGCAGGTCGAGGTGTTGCGCCTCCTCGAGCAGGGCCGCTCGACGAAGCAGATCGCCGCCGAGCTCCACCTGAGCACGGAGACCGTCAGGAATCACGTCCGCCGTCTCTTCCGCGCTCTCGGCGTCAACACGCGGCTCGAAGCCGTCGCCGCCGTCCGGGCCACCGCACGCACCTGACCGCCGGCACTAGGCCTGTTTGGGTCTAGCGACCGTGCCCGCTGCCGGCCGTACCTTGAGTTCATCGAGCCCGCGGCATCCCGCCGCCGGGTAACGGGTTACCGAAAGGACTCTGAAGATGTTGAAGGGAAGGCGTTTCTCGCCTGCGCTGATCGTTGCGATGATCGCGCTCGCCGTCGCACTGAGCGGAACGGCCGTCGCCGGCACGGCGAAGCTGATCACGAGTGGTCAGATCGCGAACGGCACGATCAAGCTGGAAGACATGAGCACGAGCGCCAAGGCGGCGCTCAAGGGCCAGCGGGGCACGACCGGCGCCGACGGTGCGACCGGTGCGGCCGGTGCCACAGGCGCAACCGGCGCTGCCGGCGCCAAGGGCGACAAGGGCACCACGGGCGACAAGGGCACCACGGGCGACAAGGGCGACCAAGGGCGACAAGGGCGACGCCGCCACGAGCGGGTACGAGGTTCGCACCTGGCGCTACTCGAAGGACGACGACCAACTCGGACATGGGCCCGGGCTACGTCGGCGTTGGCTCCGGCGCAATCGCGACGGTCGCCTGCTCACCCGGCAAGGTCGCAATCGGCGGCGGCTACCGGTTCACGTCGGCCGGCGACAACGGCTTCAACTCGCAGGCGCTCACGCGACGGAAGCGGCGTCATCGCGTCCTTCCCGGGCCGCATGGACTGGAGCACGAATACGGTCAAGCCGGACGACAACTCGGGCTGGATCGTGCAGGTCAACGACAGCGTGAACGCCGCAGACATGACGCTCTACGTCATCTGCGTGAACGCCAGCTAGTTCTTTCACGTCAGCGAACGGGGGATCCGAAGGGCGCCGGCGACGGCGCCCTTCGGCGTTTGCTGCTCAGGAGCGGGCTTCCTCGCGCTCCCGGTCGAGATCGACGACGACGTGCCTGATCGGGACGGCGAACCGGTCGCGCGCGTGCTCGACGACTCCCCGTTCGAGCCAGTTCGACCGTCCCTCCGGATGCGTCGAGATGATGATCTCGTCGGCGCCGAAGGTGCGCAGCGCGTCCTCCATCGCCTGCAGCGGGTCGGCGTCGCCGATCTCGCCCGACGCATCGATCCCGAGCTTGCGCATGCGCTCGAGGCTGGCGTCGAGGCGCTCCTGGGCGGCGGCGCGAGCACCGTCCTCGTCGGAGGCCCAGTGCCGCAGCCGCGAGTTGAGGGCGGGCGTGCAGACCAGGATCTCGGTCTTCGACTCGCGGCTGCGCTCCTCGATCATGCGCTGCAGCGTCTCGCCGCCGACCGTCTCGTTCGCGACGACGAGGATCCGGCGCTCGCCGTCGGCGTGCGCGCTCGGGATCTGAGGCGGACGCTCGGGCGCTGCGTACGCCAGCGCCCACCAGACGATGACCGCGAGCGTCAGGACGATGAAGACGACGAGCCCGAGCCAGAAGCCGCCGGCGAGAGCGGCGATCCCGATCGCGCCCAGATACACGGCTGCCCCGACCAGCAGCCGAAACGCGTCTGCTTCGCTCCGAAACGGATTGAACATCGAAAGCCACCTGACAGCGTAGCGCGGTGGCGCGGAGACTGCCTAGTCGGGCAGCCAGCCCTCGCGGTACGACGTCAGCTTGCTCTTCGCGAAGCGGGCGTACGCCTCGCGCGCGTCGGTCGTCTCGCGCTCGACTCCGGCGCCGTGGCGTTGGGCTGCTTCGTCGACCGTGTAGGCGCCCCAGTCCTCACCCGTGGAGCGGTCGCGGGCGCCGACGGCGAGGATCACGCACGGCCCTGCGCCGGCGCCGATGATCACGTGATCGGTCCCGGCCGGGCAGTGCACGAAGTCCCACCGGGCGAGCGGGCGCTCCTCGCCCTCGACGATCGCAAGTGCGTCGCCCGCGAGCACGAGGAAGTCCTCCTGGTCGTTCTCCCGGTGGTACATCGACATCGGCTCACCGGGAGCGAGAACCGTCAGGTTGACGCCGACCTGCTCGAAATCCGTGGCGCCGTCGAAGCCCGCACCCTCGAACTCGCAGAGCACCCCGCGGCCCTGCCGCTCCCACCACTGCGTCTCGCGCGCGTTGACGACGAACCAGCCCTGCCCCTTCGGGACGAGGCCGTGCTCGGTCTGGACGAGCTCCGATTCGGGAACCACCATCTGAGAGTGCCAGATCGGCCGCGGAGGAGCCTTGCGTACGATCGTTCTGTACCGGCAAGCGAATCGAAAGGGGCAACGTGGGTGAATCGTTGAAGGCGATCGGGGCGATCACGCTGTTCGTCGACGACCCGCAGCGGTCGAAGGAGTTCTATGCCCGGGTGTTCGAGGCCGACGTGGTCCACGAGGACGACAACTCGGTTGCGTTCAGATTCGACAACCTGGTGATGAACCTCTCAAGCGCGGCGCGGCGGTCGACGAGCTGCTCGGTCCCGTCCAGCCGGTCGAGGCGGGCGCGTCGTTTCTGATGACCGTCTGGGTCGAGGACACCGATGCCGTCTGCGCGGATCTCGCCGATCGTGGTGTCGAGATCGCCACCGGCCCGCAGGACCGAGCGTGGGGGCTGCGCACCGCGGCCTTCGCCGATCCGGACGGGTATCTCTGGGAGATCGCCGGCCCGATCCCGGCGACCTGATCCAGGAACGACGCAAGGAGGCCAGATGAGTGGATATGAGGTTGCGCGCCTCGACGAGATCGAGGAGCTCGACGACGGCCGCGAGCCGTTTCGGCCCGTCCGCCACCACTTCGGGATCACGAGCTTCGGCATCACCGCGTGGACGGCGCGCGAGGCCGGCGACCGCATCATCAACGAGCACGACGAGGACGACGACGGGGCCGAGGAGCTCTATCTCGTCACCGAGGGCCGGGCCCGGTTCGAGCTCGACGGCGACAGCGTCGACGCACCCGCCGGCACCTTCGTGTTCGTGCGCGCGGCCGCGAAGCGCACAGCGTATGCCGAGGAGGCAGGGACGACGATCGTCGCGATGGGCGCCACCTCCGGCAAGCCGTACGAGGCGACCGGTTGGGAGGTCTGGGCGGCGATCCGGCCGATCTACGAGAGCGGCGACCACGCCGAGGTCGTCAAGCGTCTCCGCGTCATCGTCGTGGAGCATCCGGAGTACGCCCTGCTGTTCTACAACCTCGCGTGCTGTGAGAGCCAGATCGGCGATTCGGCGGAGGCGATCGAGCATCTCCGCCGCGCGGTCGAGATGTCGGATCAGTTCCTCGCGTACGCGAGGGAAGACTCGGACTTCGACCCGATCCGCGACGAGCCCGGCTTCAAGGAGCTCGTCGGCGACTGAGGCTCTTCCCTTATCGCTGCAGGTTGCGCAGGCGAATCCCGCTGAACTCGAGCGTCGATTCGATCACCTGCTGCCAGACGGACCACAGGTCGGGGACGATCCGGAGCTCGATGCCCGCAGCGGCATGGCGATCGAGAAGGTCGCCGACCTCGACGATCTCCGTTGCCGTGACCGGCTTGCGCGATACCCAGTAGCCGTTTGCGCGCTCGTAGCGCTCGAACGTCTCGGGCGGCAGCCGATACGCCACCAGGCGCGCAGCGCGAACGGCATCGAGCCAGTCGCCCTGAACGGCGTGGACACGGAGCGAGCGGTCGCCGAGCAGGAACCTCGTCACGTCGGCGTCGGTCGTCGCGTCGCTTGCCCAGAACGTGCCGCGCGGGCAATCGCGCGGAAACCAGTACGCCGGGACGTGGGCGTCGTCGATCGCCCAGACAAGTGCCTCGGTGCTGTCGTGCCCGGGGTTGGCCCGCGGCTCGAACCGGCGGATCCCGTCGTCCTCGCTCACGTGCCAGAGGTCCATGGGCTCAACGTATCGTCGCACCGCCTCTACGATCGAACCATGCCGCCACACGATCCGGAGGTGCCGTCGTGAACCTCACCGAGCTTGCGCCTGGCTTCGCCTACTGGATGGCGCCGCACCCCGAGTGGGAGCCGGACGAGAACTGGCCGGAGGATGTCCTCTGCGTCTACTTCGAGGCGTCCGACGGAACCGTGCTGATCGATCCGCTCGTCCCGCGGGGGAGGGGGGACGAGTTCTGGCGCTTCCTGGACGGGGCCGTCGAGCGCCGGGGCCTGCCCGTCCGCGTGCTCCTCACCGCGCCGTGGCACGCGCGCGATGCGGCAGTCGTCGCGGCTCGCTACGACGCGAGCATCTGGGCTCCGCCGGCTGCGCGGTGGAAGGGGCCTGCGCTGACGACGACCGCCGAGCTTCCTGCCGGAGTCGAGGCGCTGCTTCCCGAGGGTGACGAGAACCAGGCGCTCTTCTTCATCCCCGCCGCCGGGAGTCTCGTCACCGGCGACGTGTTCAGTGGCACGGGTGGCCGGTTCCACGTGTTCCTCGACGACGAGACGAGCGAGTCGTTCCTCGCCTGGCTGCCGCGACTGGCGGAGTTGCCCGTCGAGAGCGTCCTGATCGCGCACGGCGATCCCGTTCTCGCCGACGGTGCGGCCCGGATTCGCGAGGCGGTCGCGGAAGCTCTGACGACGGGCGGCTAGCGGCCCGTCAACCGAGAGCCGCGCGGATCCAGAGCTCGGGACCTTCGAAGCGGACGTCGAGCACCTTCAGGATCCGGCGGAGCAATGCGAGCGCGGCAGGGTTGTCGCTCGCCACGAGAGCTGTGACCTCGGTGATCCCGGCGGCGCGCGCGTCCGCGATCAGCTCCGCCGTGAGAGCGGAGCCGATGCCACGGTGCTGGAGCTCGTCGGCCACCTCGAAGGCGATCTCGGCGGTCGAGCCGTCGCGGACGAGGCGCGCGATGGCCGCCGGCCGCGCGTCACCCTGCGTGTAGGCGACGAGCACGTGGTGGTTCGGGTCGGCGGCCGCCAGCTGTTCGAGGTCGGCGCTGCTGAGGCGAGGCTTCGGGCCGTTGAAGCGGGTGCGGCGCGACCGCTCACCGAGGCGCTCGAACATGGCGCTGATCGTGGCCGTATCGCCGCGGCGCAGCGGCCGCACGACAAGCGCCGGGCCTCGCTTCGGTTTGACGATCCTGGTGTGCACGTCCGGCTTCCTCCCGGTTTCGCTGTCCTCTCGACAGCCTGCCGCGCGGTGGACGCCGGCTCGGGGCGGCGCGCTGGCGTCTTTGGGTGCGGCCAACCGAACGCCGATCCGGCATGATCTCGTGCTTGGTGCGGACGCTCTCAGACGGCTTCGAGCTCGACGACGATCCCGCGCGGATCGATCGCGTCGCCGTGCACCGCTATCTGAGCGGTGAGTCCTACTGGGCTGCCGGCCGTCCGCGCGAGGTGATGGACGAGCTGATCGCGACGGCGGCGCGGGTGGTCGGCCTCTACACGGCCGACGGGAGCCAGGTCGGATTCGCGCGCGTCGTCTCGGACGGGCACACGGTCTCGTATCTCGCCGACGTCTTCGTGCTCGAGCACGCGCGCGGACGCGGGTTCGGCGTCGAGCTCGTGCGCTTCGCCGTCGATGAGGAGCCGATCGCGAGCACGAAGTTCATCCTCCACACGCGGGACATGCACCGGCTGTACGCGAAGCTCGGCTTCGCACCGCCGGACGAGCGCCTGATGGAGCGCTGGCCCAGCAGTTGAGCCAGGAGACGGTCGCCGGGAACAAGCCGCCGGTTGGCACGCGTTGTAGCTCCGGTGGCCCTCTTCACCCCGTTCACGCAACGCTCCGTGACGTTGCGGAACCGGATCGTGGTCTCGCCGATGTGCCAGTACTCCTCCGAGGAGGGAATGCCGAACACCTGGCACGACGTGCATCTCGCCAGCCGCGCGGTCGGCGGCGCGTCGCTCGTCTTCACCGAGGCGACCGCGGTCGTGCGGGACGGCCGGATCTCTCCCGGGGACACGGGAATCTGGAACGACGCCCAGGCGGAAGCGTGGGCGAGGATCGCGCAGCTCATCGATGCGGGTGGCGCCGTTCCCGGGATCCAGCTCGCACACGCCGGCCGCAAGGCGGGCACCGACGCTCCGTGGCGTGGGGGTGGCCGGCTTGCGATCGCCGACGGTGGCTGGCAGCCCGTCGCGCCGAGCGCGATTCCGGTCGCGGAGGGCGAGGCGCCGCCGACCGCCCTCGATGCCGCCGGCATCCGCGAGGTGATCGGCGGCTTTCGCGACGCTGCCGAGCGCGCCGCCGGCGCGGGCTTTCGCGTCGCCGAGATCCACGCAGCGCACGGCTACCTGCTGCACGAGTTCCTCTCGCCGCTCACGAACGCGCGCACCGACGAGTACGGCGGCAGCTTCGAGAATCGGACTCGGCTGGTGCTCGAGGTCGTCGACGAGGTTCGCGCGGTCTGGCCGGACGAGCTGCCGCTCTGGGTGCGGATCTCGGCGACCGACTGGGCCGAAGGCGGCTGGGACATCGACGAGAGCGTGCAGCTCTCCGCCGTGCTCGCGACACGTGGCGTCGACCTGATCGACGTCTCCTCGGGCGGTGCCGTCCGGCATCAGCAGGTGGTGGCGGCGCCGGGGTACCAGGTGCCCTTCGCCGAGCGAATCCGCCGCGAGGCGGGCATCGCGACGGGAGCGGTCGGGCTCATCACCGAGCCGGCGCAGGCCGACGCGATCATCGCCAGCGGCCAGGCGGACGTGGTGCTGCTCGCACGGGAGCTGCTCCGCGACCCGTACTTCCCCCGGCGGGCAGCCAGGGAGCTCGGCGCCGAGCTGACGGCGCCGGATCAGTACCTGCGCGCCTGGTAGCCGAACGGCTTGCTCAGGTGCGGGCGACGGCCGGCGGAACGATCGGATCGTGAGAGAACCGCTCGTGCACGAAGCGCACGACCATGGCTCCCTCGCCGACGGCGGTCGCGCAGCGCTTGATCGATCCGGAGCGGATGTCGCCGACGGCGAAGATGCCGGGCACGCTCGTCTCGAGGATGCTGTCGGCCCCGGCAGCCTCTCCGGTGACCACGAAGCCGTCGTTGTCGAGCGCGACGGTGCCGCTGAGCCACTCGGAGCACGGCGACGCGCCGAGGAAGAGGAAGAGGAACGAGAGCGGGATTCGCTCGCCGTCGCGGAGCGTCGCTGCCTCCAGCCGGCCGTCGCTCCCGTGTAGCTCGACGATCTCGCTCGTGCCGCGCACGGCGACGCCGGCGCGATCGAGGTCGTGGATGAGGTAGTCCGACATCGTCTCGCTCAGGTCGGCGCGGCGGTGGAGCAGCGTCACGAGCGCGCCGCCGTGCGCAAGCCAGATCGCCGCCTGGGCGGCGGAGTTGCCGCCGCCGACGACGCCGACGCGCGTGGCGCTGCACTGCTGCGCCTCCTGCGGGCCGGCCGCGTAGAAGATGCTGACGCCTTCGTAGGCGTCGACGTCGGCGACCGGCAGCCGCCGGTAGTCGGCGCCTGTCGCGAGGACGACGGCGCGGGCGCTCACCTCGTGGCCGTCCTCGAGCCGGACGAGATGGCGCTCGTCACCGGGCTCGAGCGCCAGCGCGCGGTAGGGCGTCGCGGTGCGGGCGCCGAACTTCCGCGCCTGCGTGATCGCCCTGGCGGTGAGCTCGGAGCCGCTGATGCCGGCGGGGAAGCCGAGGTAGTTCTCGATCCGGCGAGACGTACCCGCCTGGCCGCCGAGGCCGCTGCCCTCGACGACGAGCGTGTTCGAGCCCTTCGGAGGCGCCGTAGACGGCGGCACCGAGCCCCGCCGGGCCGCCACCGACGACGATGAGATCGACGTCCTCGCGCGGGGCGAGCTCGAGGCCGACGCCGAGCGCCCGCGACACCTCGCCGGGCGTCGGATTGCGAAGGTCGGGGCCGCCGGGCAGGCGGACGAGTGGCAGCTCGTCGTCACGGAGCCCCTCGATCGCTGCGATCGCCGCGACGTTCTCCGCGTGGCTCGTGTCCAGCCAGTTCGCGGGCAGCCGGTTGCGGCGGGCGAAATCGACCATCCGCCGCGTCGCGTCGGACGACTGCGGCCCGATGATGTCCATGCCGACGCCCGCGCGGCTCTGCAGCCCCTCGCGGCGCGCGACGAATGTCGAGAGCAGCAGGTCGCTGAGCGGGCCGTCCTCGAACAGCAGCGTCTTGAGCTGCTCGCGCTCGACGGCGATGTAGCGCATCGGCTTGGTCACGACGGCCGTCAGGTAGACGGTCTGGCCGGAGAGCAGGTTCGTCTCGCCGAGGAAGCCGGACGGGCCGTGGCGGATGATCTCTCCTCCCGCGGCGTCGAGGACCGCGGCCTCGCCCTCGATGATCGCGATCAGCGGATAGCTGCGGTCACCGACCGTGAAGAGGATGTCGCCGACCTCCGCGCGGCGCTCCTCGCCGTGCTCTGCGAGCAGCGCCAGCTGTCCCTGCGAGAGCACCGCTGATGGAGACGCCATCGCGACAGAGTATCCAGCGGCCGCCTTCGTCAGTCGCCGGGCAGCGAGCCCGGCTCGTACGGGACGAACCGCGACCGCGGCAGCTCGGCGTAGATCTCCGCGTACGCCTCGCCCGAGTCGGTCGTCTCGCGTTCGACGCTCGCGCCGTGGCGTGCCGCCAGCGCCGAGACGGTGTAGACGACGCCGCCACCGACCCCACGGCCGCGCGCCCCGACGGCGACGACGATCGCCGGGCCGTCGCCGGCGCCGACGAGGATGTGCTCGGTGCCGCCCGGGCAGTGGAAGTAGTCCCACGCCTCGAGCCTGCGCTCCTGCTCCTCGACGATGAGCAGGCACTCACCCTCGATCACGAGGAAGCCCTCCTGGGCGTTCTCGCGGTGGTAGCGCCCATATGCCTGGCCCGGCTCGAGGACGCTGATGTTGAAGCCGAGCTGCGGGAAGCGCCGCTTGCCCTCGAAGGTGCAGTAGCGGCCGAGCGGCCCTTCGCTCTTCCAGCGCGACTCGCGGGCGTTGAGGACGAACCAGCCCTCGCCGTCGACGACGAGACCGTTCTTGGTCATCCGTGGCAGGGCTTCCGGGACCATCCGGGACCATATCTGACGCATCCGCTGGTGGTCCTCGGCGCAGAGTAGGCTCGCGGTCATGTCGCGGATGCTCAACGTGGCTCGGCTCTTGCTCGCTGCTGCCGCGATCGTCGCGATCAGCTATCAGTTCGCGACGCTGAACAGCGAGGTGCCGGCGTTCAGCCCCGCGAACTTCTTCAGCTTCTTCACGATCCAGACCAACCTGTTTGCGATCGCGATGCTCGGGCTCGTCGTGATCGTCCGGCCACCCGAGCGCACCGTCTTGTTCGACGCCGTGCGCGGAGCGGTGACGCTCTACATCACGATCACCGGCGTCGTGTTCGCGTTGCTGCTCTCGGGTCTGCAGGAGAGCCTCGACACGCATATCGCCTGGGTCGACTTCACCGTGCACAAGCTGATGCCGGTCGTGCTCGTCGCGGACTGGCTGATCGACCCGCCGCGCCATCGCCTGTCGTTCCGGATCGGCCTTGCCTGGCTGCTCTATCCCCTCGTCTATCTGATCTACACCCTGATCCGCGGTGCTCAGGTCGACTGGTACCCGTACCCGTTCCTCGACGTCTCGCGGCATGGTTACGGGGGCGTGCTTCTCAGCTGCGCGGTGATGCTCGTGGGATTCGTGGCTGCCGCTCTCGGATTCGTCGCGGCGGGCAACTGGCGGGCCGATCGCGGCCGGCAGCGCGCCTGACGCCGGGCTTAAGCCCGGGTTCGGGCTCCGGTCAGAGCAGGAGCCCCATCTCGATCGAGTCCCAGAGCTCTCCGCTCTGGCGCCGGAAGTGCTTGACGCGGCGTCCCTCCTCGACGAAGCCGATCTTGCGGTAGAGGCCGATCGCGGCAGTGTTGTGCGCGAACACGGAGAGGGAGAGCTTGTGGAAGCCGTGCTCGCGCGCAAAGGCGATGGCCGTGTCGAAGAGCGCAGTGCCGACGCCTCGCCCGCGCCAGTCGCGCGCGACGGCCAGCGCGATGTCGCTGTAGCCGTGTCGGCTCGGACTCAGATGCACCATCCCGATCACCTCGTGCTCGGCAGTCGCGACGAAGATCCAATCGAGCTCCCAGCCCGCAGCGCGCGCATCGAGATCGACGGGTGGCTCGGTGGCGATGCCGTCCCGCTCCTCGGCGACTGCAGCGAACAGCTTCGCCAGCGGGAGGCGGTCGTCGTCGCGGGCAGGGCGGACCAGAAACGACGTTGCGGGCACGGGTGGATCCTCGCAGGTTCGGGGCGTAGAGTCGCTCCGTCAACCGAGGAGGAGCATGGCGGCCGAGAAGGGCATGGAGTCACGCGTCGCAGTGCTCGTTCTGGTCGCGGTCGCTGCGATCGCCGCGGGATGCGGAAGCACGAAGACTGTCACCGAGACGGTGACGGTCTCGAGCACCGCCAAGACGGGCCTCGGGCCGCCGCAGGAGCGGGTGGAATACGGGCACATCACCTCGCTCGTCCGCGCCGGCGACCACTACGTGTTGCGATTCGATCCGGCGCTGCTCCTGTCCGGCATGACGGCGAACAAGGCGGCCGAGGAGGACGGCGCGGTCGAGCCCGGCGAGCCGGTGCCGAACGACAACTACGTCGTCGACGAGGGGCACCGAACCTTCGCGTACATCGTTCCCGACGAGCGCCAAGGTGACCGTGCTGACGAACAAGGGCGACCCGGCGCAGCTCGGCGCCACACCAGTGACGGTGGCCGAGCTGGCGAAGATCGTGGACGGCACGAGCGATATCGAGCTGTACGAGCCTCTTGCTACGGGCGTCTGGATCACGGTCGACGGCGACACGGTGCGCTCGCTCGATCAGCAGTACAGGCCGTGAGCGCCGTAGAGAACCACCGCGGCGGCCGGATCGCTCCGGCCGCCGCAGTGCTCTCAGCGCCTAGCTCGTGACGCCGGTGCCGATCGGGCACGAGACGCCGGTGCCACCGATGCCGCAGTAGCCGCGGGGGTTCCGGGCGAGGTACTGCTGGTGGTAGGTCTCGGCGTAGTAGAACTCGCCGGCCTCGGCGAGCTCGGTCGTGATCATCCCGCCGACGCCCGCCTGCGCGAGGGCCATCTGGTAGCGGGCCTTCGAGGCGAGCGCGGCCTCCTGCTGGGCGGGAGTCGTCCAGTAGAGCGCCGAGCGGTACTGCGAGCCGACGTCGTTGCCCTGGCGCATGCCCTGGGTCGGGTCGTGGCCCTCCCAGAACGTCCTCAGCAGCTCGTCGTAGGAGATCTTCGCCGGGTCGTAGGCGACGAGGACTGCCTCCGTGTGGCCGGTGCGGCCGGAGCAGGTCTCCTCGTAGCTCGGGTTCGGGGTGGTGCCGCCGGAGTAGCCGACTGCGGTCGTGTAGACGCCGGGCAGCTGCCAGAAGAGGCGCTCGGCGCCCCAGAAGCAACCCATCCCGAAGATCGCGGTCTCGATCCCCTCGGGAAACGGGGGCTCGAGCGGGGTGTCGAGCACGACGTGGCGCTCGGTGACCGGCATGGCGCCCGGGCGCCCGGGGAGCGTGTCCTCGGGGGCGGGCATGGTCTGTGACTTACGTGTGAAGAGCATGTTCCTACGGTATCGCGAAGGGGCGATTCGTTACAGCGGCCCGCGACCGAGGCCGCCTGCAGCGAGCCGCTGGCCCGCCAGCCCGTGCGCAGCGGCGCCGCTCGAGTCAACTTTGTGTTGATTCAACACAAAGTGACGACTGGGTCGCATCTCGTCGAATCGGCGAGATGCCGGTGTTGACCCGGTTTCGCACGACACGCCAGTGCGTTGTACGTCGGAGCTTGTGTTGAATCAACACAAAGTGCATGCGCCGGGCGCGTTCCCAAGGTGCGAGTGCGGCGAGTTGGGTGACTCGTTCGCGGGCGGCTGCTCGAGCTTGTGTTGAATCAACACAAAGTCCGTGTGCCGCGCGTTTCCGGAGGCGAGCGGGGTGAGGCTGCGCTAGAGCCGGGCGAGCGCCTGCTCGAGATCGGCCCACAGGAGCTCGGGCGCCTCGAGGCCGACCGAGAGGCGCAGCAAGCCCTCCGGGCAGCGGTCGCCCTCCCAGCGGTGACGCGACTCGATCTTCGTCCGGGTGCCGCCGAGGCTCGTCGCGTTCTCGATCGACTCGACGCCGACCTCGACCTGACGCGCCGCGGCGCCGTCGGCGACGTCGAACGAGATCAGGAACCCGAAGCCGGGGTAGCGCACGGTCACGACGGACGGGTGCTGCGCGAGCCGCTCGGCCAGCACGCGCGCCGACGACTCCATGCGCTCGAAGCGCACCTCGAGCGTCTTCAGCCCGCGCTCGAGCAACCAGGCGGTGTCGGCCGAGGCGATCAGCCCCGTCAGGCGGCGGGTGAGGTGGAGGCGATCGAAGAGTGCGTCGTCGTTCACCGTGGCGACGCCCGCGAGCAGGTCGTCGTGACCCGCCAGCACCTTGGTGGCGCTGTGCAGCGAGACGTCGCAGCCGCGTTCGAGCGGCCGCAGCCGCAGCGGCGACGCGAGCGTGGCGTCGCACACGACGGGGGCCGGATGCGCGGCGGCGGCCTCGAAGTCCGGCATCGTCAGCATCGGGTTCGACGGCGCCTCGAGCAGGATCAGGTCGACGCCCTCGGGCGGCGCTCCCGTCTGGTCGTACTCGATCACCTCGACGCCCCAGGGCCGGATGTGGTCGAACAGCTGCTTGTGCCCGTAGTAGGAGCCCTCGGCGAGGGCGATCGTTCCGCCCGGCGGCAGCATCGTCAGGACGACGCCGGTGACCGCCGCCATCCCGGCAGGAAAGAGCAGCGCCCGGCCGCCCTCGAGCGCACCGAGCGTGGCCTCGACCGCGACCGCATTCGGCTGCTCTGCGCGGGCATACGAGTACGGGCCTGGCTCGCCTGCTGCGTCGTACGGCCAGGTGGCCGAGCGGTCGAGGGGAGCGCCCATGGCTCGACTCTAGCGAGGGCTCACCGATCGACCCGGCGACGTAGACTCGCGACGATGCCCGGGCCGCCCGTCGTCGATTCCGCGCTCGTCGAGGCATTCCGCCGCGACGGCGCAGTCTGCGTCCGCGGAGCGTTCTCGGAGCAGGATCTCACGCTCGTCGAGACGGCGATCGAGGCCAACCTCGCTGAGCCGAGCGAGCGTGCTCTCGTCGCGAGCCGTCCCGGCGATCCCGGCCGCTTCTTCGAGGACTTCTGCAACTGGCAGCGGCTGCCCGAGCTCGAGCAGGTCGCCCGGGACTCTCCCGCGGCAGCGATCGCCGGCGAGCTGATGGGCGCCGACCGAGGTGCGCTTCTACCACGATCACGTGCTCGTCAAGGAGCCGGGAACGACGCAGCGCACGCCGTGGCACCAGGATCAGCCGTACTACAACGTCGCCGGTGCGCAGACGTGCTCGGTGTGGCTTCCCGTCGACCCGGTCTCGCGCGCGGCCACGCTCGAGTTCGTCGCCGGATCGCACCGCGGCCCGTGGCTGATGCCGCGAACGTTCATGGACAACCAGGCGAAGTGGTTCCCGGAGGGAGCGCTCGAGGATCTGCCGGACATCGAGAGCGACCGCGCCGCGTACGAGATCATCGGCTGGGAGCTCGAGCCGGGCGACGCCGTCTTCTTCAACATGCTGACGCTCCACTGCGCGGGCGGCGTCGAAGGGCCGCGCCGCCGCCGGGTGCTGTCGCTGCGCTACCTCGGCGACGACGTGACACACGCGCCACGTCCGTGGAAGACGTCGCCCGACTTCCCGGGCCTCGCTGACGAGCTCGACGACGGCGCGCCGATGGACCATCCGCTCTTCCCGGTCGTGTGGGAGCGGAGCTAGACCCTCGAGGCGCTCGCAACCGGCGAGCGGCTCTGCCGGAGCGATAGGCTCAGGCGCAATGGCGGTAGACGAGACGACGCGGATGACGCACGACACGACCGAGGCGAAGCTTCGCTGGCTCGAGGAGCTGAGCGCCGAGGCCGCGCTGCCGGTGGGATCGGCTGCCGTCGAGAAGCAGCACGCGCGCGGCAAGCTGCTTGCGCGCGAGCGCGTCGAGCGCCTGCTCGACCCGGGGTCGTTCGTCGAGCTCGACCGCTTCGTCCGCCACCGCGAGGTGGAGTTCGGCATGCGCGACAGGCGCCCCTGGGGCGATGCGGTCGTGACGGGGTACGGGACCGTGTTCGGCCGGCCGATCTGCGTGTTCTCGCAGGACTTCACCGTCTTCGGCGGGTCTCTGAGCGAGGTGTTCGCGGAGAAGATCTGCAAGGTGATGGACATGGCCGTCAAGGTCGGCTGCCCCGTCGTCGGGATCAACGACTCGGGCGGGGCGCGGATCCAGGAGGGCGTTGTCTCGCTCGCCGGGTACGCCGAGATCTTCTGGCGGAACGTCCAGGCGTCGGGTGTGATCCCGCAGATCTCGCTCATCCTCGGGCCGTGCGCCGGCGGTGCCGTCTACTCGCCCGCGATCACGGACTTCGTGCTGATGGCCGAGGGAACGTCGTACATGTTCATCACCGGCCCCGACGTCGTGAAGACCGTGACCGGCGAGGACGTGACGCAGGAGGAGCTCGGCGGCGCGGCCGCCCATGCGTCGCGCTCCGGCGTTGCTCATCTCGTCGGGGCGGACGAGGAAGCGGTGCTCGACGATGCGCGCTATCTGCTCTCGTTCCTGCCCCAGAACAACCTCGAGCCGCCGCCGTACGCCACCCCGGCCGACCCGGTCGGACGCGAGGCGCCCGAGCTCGACACGCTCATTCCGGACTCGGCCAACAAGCCGTACGACATCAAGCGGGTGATTCGCGCCGTCGTCGACGACGCCGACTTCATGGAGCTCCAGGCCGACTACGCGCAGAACATCGTCTGCGGCTTCGCCCGGCTCGGCGGCCACTCGATCGGCATCGTCGGCAACCAGCCGAACGCGCTCGCCGGGGTGCTCGACATCGACGCCTCGGTCAAGGCAGCCCGGTTCGTGCGCACCTGCGATGCCTTCGGCATCCCGCTCGTCACGTTCGTCGACGTTCCCGGCTTCCTCCCCGGCACGGCGCAGGAGTGGGGCGGGATCATCCGGCACGGCGCCAAGCTGCTGTACGCGTATGCCGAGGCGACCGTGCCGAAGCTGACCGTGATCACGCGCAAGGCCTACGGCGGTGCCTACGACGTGATGAGCTCGAAGCACATCCGCGCCGACGTCAACGTCGCGTGGCCGACCGCAGAGGTCGCGGTGATGGGGCCGGAAGGGGCGGTCAACATCGTCTTCCGGCAGGAGCTGGCTGCGGCGGCCGATCCCGAAGCGCGCCGGGCCGAGCTGATCGCGGACTACCAGGAGCGCTTTGCCAACCCGTACTCCGCCGCCGAGCGCGGGTACGTCGACGACGTGATCCAGCCTCGGACGACGCGTCCGTACCTCATCCGGGCGCTCGAGATGCATCTTGCGAAGCGCGAGCCGACGCCGAAGCGCAAGCACGGCAATATCCCTCTGTGACGATCCCGCGCGACAGCGTTCCTGCCGATCGCACCTGGGACGACGCCAGCGTCTTCCCGACCGTCGAGGCCTGGGAGGCGGAGCTCGAAGCCGTGCTCGCCGACCTCGCCGGCCTGGCCGCGTTCAGCGGCCGGCTCGGTGAGAGCGCCGCCGTCCTCGTGGAGGCCCTGCAGGCACGCGACGCGATCACGTACCGCTCGGCCAGGGTCTTCGTCTACGCGCTGCTCGGCTACGCCGTCGAGACGACCGACGCGGCCGCCGTGGCGCGCTTCGGCCGCGCCCAGGCTGCCGATGCCCAGGTGCAGGCGGCCGTGGCGTTCGTCGAGCCCGAGGTGCTCGCGGTTGGCGCCGACCGGCTCCGCGACTGGGCCGCGAGCGATCCGGCGCTGGCCGTGTACGACCACTACCTCGCCGATCTCGGGCGTCGTGCCGCCCACACACGCTCCGCCGAGGTCGAGGAGGTGCTCGGTCTCGTCTCCGACGTCTTCGCCGGGCCGTTCGGCGTCTACAGCGCGCTCACCGACAGCGATGTCGTCTTCGCGCCGGCCGTGTCGGCCGACGGGGAGGAGGCCGAGGTGACGCAGGGCACGATCGACATGCTGCTCGCGAGCCCCGACAGGACGGTGCGGCAGACCGCCTGGGAGAGCTACGCGGACGGCTATCTCGGGGTGCGCAACACGCTCGCGGCGAACCTCGCCGGCACGGTCAAGCAGGCCGTGTTCCAGTCGCGCGTGCGGCGGCACGAGTCGCCGCTCGCCGCGTCGCTCTCGCGGTCGAACGTGCCCGTGGAGGTCTTCGACAACCTGATCGCGACGTTCGAGGCAAATCTGCCGACGTGGCACCGCTACTGGCGGCTACGGCAGAAGATCCACGGCGTCGAGAAGCTCGCGCCGTACGACATCACGGCGCCGCTCGGGGCATCCTCGCCCGAGCTCGAGTACGAGCAGTGCGTCGAGTGGATCTGCGCGTCGCTCGAGCCACTCGGGGCGAAGTACGTCGACACCGTCAGGCGCGGCTGCCTCGAGGAGCGCTGGGTCGACGTGTACCCGACCGCCGGGAAGATGGGCGGCGCCTTCTCCGCCGGGGCGCCCGGTACCGCGCCGTTCATCGTGATGAGCTTCGACGGGACGGCCGTGAGCCTCGGGACGCTCGCCCACGAGCTCGGCCACTCGATGCACTCCTACCTCACGTGGCAGTCGCAGCCCCAGGTCTACACCCACTACTCGATGTTCGTGGCCGAGGTCGCGTCGAACTTCCACCAGGCGATGCTGCGCGCGTACATGCTCGAGACCGTCGACGATCCGGCGCTGCAGCTCGCCGTGCTCGAGGAGGCGATGGCGAACTTCCGGCGCTACTTCTTCATCATGCCGACGCTGGCGCGACTCGAGCGCGAGATCCACGAGCGGGTCGCGCGAGGCGAGGGGCTGACCGCGGAGCTGCTCGGCGATCGCATGGCCGACCTCTTCGCCGAGGGCTACGGCCCGGACGTCGAGGTCGATCGCGCGCGCGTCGGGATCACCTGGGCCGAGTTCGGCCATCTCTACGAGCCGTTCTACGTCTACCAGTACGCGACCGGGATCTCGGGCGCGCACGCGCTCGCCCGCGGCGTGCTCGACGGCGCCGACGGTGCCGCTGCGCGGTACCTCGAGTTCCTCTCCGCCGGCGACTCGCTCTACCCGCTCGACGCGCTCGAGCGCGCCGGCGTCGACCTGCGCTCGCCCGAGCCCGTCGAGCAGACGTTCGCCGTGCTCGCCTCGCTCGTCGACCGCATCGAGGCGCTGATCTAGATGGAGGTCGTCTAGATGGAGATCGAGCTCGTGCCGGAGCCTGCCCCCGACGATCCGGCGCTTCCGCGCCGCCGAGGCGGCGATCGAGCAGACCGGACTCGCCGATGACGCGAGGCCGGCCGGGAACACGAGTGCCTGGTGGCGCGCCGGAGTGCACGAGGCGGTCGAGGCCGGCGTCGCAGCGCGCGAGCACGCGACGGCGGTCGCTCAGGCGCAGCCGGCCGCGGCGCGTCCCCGGCGCCTCGCCGGGCCGGACGGCGCCGCGTCCGTCTAGGCGGTGCGCTCGGTGCGCAACACCCGCGGCGCGACCCGCGCGTAGTCGAGCCCCGAGATCCAGGTCAGCACGACGGCGACGAGCAGCACCCACCAGGCGACGTCGCTGCTCCAGGCGCCGGCCGCGGCCATGCCGCCGACGGCGACCGCGATCGCCTGCGCCCACGTCTTCAGCTTCCCGAGGTCACGCGCTGCGATGACGATGCCACGCTCGATCGCGGCGAGGCGGAGCCCGGAGACGAGGAACTCGCGGGCCACGATCGCTGCGACCATCCACGCCGGCGCCACGCCCTCGGCGATCAGCATCACGAGCGCGGACATCACGAGCACCTTGTCGGCGATCGGATCGAGGAGCGACCCGAATGCCGACGTCTGGTTCCAGCGGCGGGCGAGCCAGCCGTCGATCTGATCGGTCGACATCGCGACCACGAAGACGGCCGTCGCCCAGTAGTTGTGGTTGGGGAAATTCCAGGCGAAGAGGACGACCACGACGGGGACCGCCAGAGCTCGCGCGAGCGTCAACTGATCGGGGACGGTCATCCTTCGGGGAGAATACGCGGAGAACATGGCTCCCTTCACCAAAGTGCTCGTCGCGAACCGTGGCGAGATCGCCGTCAGGATCTTCCGGACGCTCCGCGAGCTCGGCATCGGGACCGTTGCCGTGTACTCCGACGCGGACCGCGGGCGGCTGCACACGCAGGTCGCCGACGAGGCGTATCGGATCGGGCCGGGCCCGGCTGACGAGAGCTATCTGCTCGCCGACGTGATCGTCGAGACCGCGCTCCGCGCCGGCGCCGAGGCCGTCCACCCGGGCTACGGCTTCCTCGCCGAGAACGCGGCCTTCGCCCGCAGGGTGGAGGAGGCCGGGCTCACGTGGATCGGCCCGCCGCCTGCCGCGATCGAGCTGATGGGCTCGAAGACGGAGGCCCGCACCGCGATGAAGGCGGCCGGGCGTCCCGATCATTCCGGGAGCGACCGACCCGGTCCGAACCGTCGAGGGCGTGATCGAGATCGGGGAGGAGATCGGCTACCCGCTGATCATCAAGGCAGCTGCCGGTGGCGGCGGCAAGGGGATGGAGCTCGTCTCCGAGGCGTCCGGCGCCGCGGCCGCGTTCGAGGCCGCGCAGCGCCAGGGGCTGAAGTTCTTCGCCGACGACGCCGTCTACGTCGAGCGCTACCTCGAGGGACCGCGGCACGTCGAGGCGCAGGTTCTCGCCGACGACCACGGCACCGTGCTCTTCCTCGGCGAGCGGGACTGCACGATCCAGCGGCGCCATCAGAAGCTCATCGAGGAGACGCCGTCTCCCGCCGTCGACGAGGCGCTGCGCGAGCGCATCGGTGAGATCGCGGTCAACGCGGCGCGGGCGGCGGGCTACCGGTCGGCCGGGACGATCGAAGGGCTGCTGACGGCGACGGGCGAGTACTTCTTCATGGAGATGAACACGCGCATCCAGGTCGAGCACACCGTGACCGAGCTCGTCACCGGCCTCGATCTCGTGCGCGAGCAGATCCTGATCGCGCAGGGCGAGCCGATCTCGGTGCGGCAGGAGGACGTGGCCTGCGCGGCCACGCGATCGAGTGCCGCATCAACGCCGAGGACGTCGGCAAGGGATTCCTGCCGGCGCCCGGCCTGATCACGGCGTACGAGGAGCCGTCGGGGCCCGGGGTGCGCGTCGACTCGGGCGTCCGTGCGGGCGACGAGATCTCCGGCCTGTACGACCCGATGATCGCCAAGCTGATCGTTCACGACACGAATCGCGAGACCGCGCGCCGCAAGATGCTCCGGGCACTCGCCGAGTTCCGGATCGAAGGGCCGCCGACGCTGCTCGGGTTTCATGCCGCGCTGCTCTCGGAGCCGTGCTTCATCGCGGGCGAGACCTGCCACGGGCTCGTGGAGTCCGAGGAGCTCGCCCAGCGAGCGGAGGAGATGACGGAGACGTTCTCTCATCGGACAACAACGATATCCGGCGGCTCGGACGGAACGCACACGCGCGAGCGCGTCGTCGCCGTGGAGGTCGACGGGCGGTCGTTCGACGTCCGGCTCCACACGACCGAGCCGCCGTGGGCAGCGCTCGGGCGTCGGCGCCGGGAGCGGAGCGCCGCCGGTGGCGCCGCCGGCTCGGGTGCCGTCACGAGCCCGATGCAGGGCACCTTGCTGAAGGTCCTCGTCGCGGACGGCGACACGGTCACCGCAGGGCAGGTGATCTGCGTCGTCGAGGCGATGAAGATGGAGAACGAGATCGCCGCGCCGCGCGACGGCGCCGTCACGGAGCTCGACGTGACCGCCGGGCAGGCGATCTCGAGCGGTCAGCTGATCTGCGTCGTCGCCTCGGAATGACGGACGAGCGCCGGAGCTGTGGCGGAGCTCGTCGGACGGCTCGTCGGCGAGGAGACGCTCACGGGTGCCAGCCTGAGCAGGCCGCGCCGGAGCGATCCGTCCCGGCCGTCCCGCGTCACGGTCGCACCGGTGATGATCGGCGGCTCGCTGCGATACCGCTTCACGACCCACCAGGCGAGCCGCACGAGCGACGAGAACCTGCGCTCCGGACGCCGCCGCGGACCGTCTCGTGCACCTGCTCGGCAGCGAGTTCCGGCAGGGCGTGCTCCAGTCGACCGAGGCCGACTGGCAGGTGCTCGCGGGTGGGAGCGGGAGCGACGCGAAGATCCTGCGCCGGCCGCCGACCCGGCCGACGGTCGCGCTCGGGCACGACCGCGTCAAGCAGCGGGTGCTGCCGGAGGGAGTGCCGGTGCCGTTTCTCGTCGAGCTCGGCGTGATGACCGCCGAGGGCAAGGTGCGGGCGCAGCGCTTCGACAAGTTTCGCCAGGTGAACAGGTTCCTCGAGCTCGTCGAGGACGTGCTCCCCGCGCTCCCGGCCGATGGCACGCTCCGCGTCGTCGACTTCGGCTCCGGCAAGTCGTATCTCACCTTCGCGCTCCACCACCTGCTCACGGTCGTGCACCAGCGGGACGTCGAGATCGTCGGGCTCGACCTCAAGGCCGATGTCGTCGAGCACTGCGAGGCGCTCGCCCGGAAGCTCGGCGCGGACGGACTGCGGTTCGAGGTGGGGGACATCGCCGGGTTATGCCGCGCTCGACGGCGTCGACCTCGTCGTCAGCCTCCACGCCTGCGACACCGCCACCGACGACGCACTCGACCGCGCCGTTCGGGCCGGCGCGCCGGTGATCCTCGCGGTGCCGTGCTGCCAGCACGAGCTCCTGCCCCAGCTCGCGCGCCCGGCTCTCGATCCGCTGCTCCGCCACGGCACGCTGCGCGAGCGGTTCGCCGCCGAGGTGACGGACGCCGCGCGCGCCCAGCTGCTCGGCGCCGTGGGCTACGACGTGCAGGTGGTCGAGTTCATCGAGCTGGAGCACACGCCGAAGAACATCCTCTTGCGGGCGGTCGCCCGCCCCGGCCGGGACACGGCAAAGTCCTACGTCGAGTACCAGGCGTTCGCGGCGGAGCTCGGGATCGACCCGGCGCTCGCCCGGCTCCTCGCCGATCGGCTGCCGGCATGACGACCGTCGCCGAGCAGGTCACGTGTGCTGCCTCGTCTCTCGCCGGCGGCGAGCCGCTCGCGGGCACGGCCACCGTCGCTTCGAGCTGGCTGCTCGTCGAGGCGCGCGGGGCCTGGGGAAGAGACGCGGTCGCCGACAGCGGTCTCGCTCCGGAGATCCAGGAGGCACTCGGAGCGTTCCCCGGCAAGGTGCTGCTCATCCGCCGTCCCGACCGGCGTGGCAGCGTCAGCATCATCCGCGCCCGCTCGGAGGAAGCGGGCGGCTCTGCAACCCGTCAGGAGATCGGCGCTCTCGACGACCTTCCACACACCGACTTCGAGGTGGGTGACGAGATCGCCGGGCCGATCGTCCTCGTCTGCGCTCACGGCCGCCGCGACGCGTGCTGCGCCCGGCTCGGGGCGCCGCTGTTCGACGCGCTGAAGCCGCAGCTTCCGCCGGCCCAGCTCTGGCAGTCCTCGCACCTCGGCGGCCATCGCTTCGCGCCCAACGTGGTGGTGCTTCCCTACGGGATCCAGCTCGGCCGCATCCCGCTCGCTCGAGCAGCGGAGGTCGTCGACCTGGTCAAGGCGGGCCGGATCCCGCTCGATCTCTATCGCGGCCGGACGATCTACGCACCACCCGTGCAGGCAGCGGAGCTCACGGTGCGCTCGCTGACGGGCGCGGACGGGATCGGCGACCTCCGGCTCGTCGCTCACGACGACGATCTCGTCACGTTCGCGACCCCCGCCGGCGAGCTCACGGTCCGTGTCGAGCAGCGCCCCGGGCCGCTCGTGCCGCCGAGCTGCGGCGCCGAGCCGGAGCCGACCGTCGAGTGGGCTACTTCACTAGAGTCGGCAGCATGAGCGACAAGCGCGTGATCCTGATCACCGGTGCGTCATCGGGCATCGGCGCCGCGACCGCGCGGCTCCTCGCGGGTGAAGGCTGGCGGCTCGTCCTCGCCGCCCGCTCGATCGAGAAGCTCGAGGCGCTCGCAGAGGAGCTCGGCGGCCCCGACACGGCAATCGCGGTCGAGTGCGACGTGACGGAGTGGGCCGATCAGCAGTCCGCGGTGACGGTCGCGCTCGAGCACTACGGCCGAATCGACGCGGCCTGGGCGAACGCCGGGTTCGGTGCCAGCCGGAGCTTCCTCGGCGACACCGTCGAGCACTGGCGCGACATGGTGCTGACGAACGTCTACGGGGCGGCGCTGACGATCCGGGCCGCGCTGCCGGCGCTGAAGGAGTCGAAGGGGCACCTGCTGCTGACGGGGTCCGTGGCCGGCCGCCGCGCGATTCCCGGCTCGTTGTACTCGGCGACCAAGCACGCGGTTCACGCGATGGGGGAGTCGGCCCGGCAGGAGCTCGACGGCACCGGCGTCCGGGTCACCGTGATCGCACCCGGGATGACCGATACGCCGTTCTTCGATGCAGTTCCACTCGATGCGCCGCTCGTGTCCGACGACATCGCCCGGGCGGTTCACTACGCGCTGTCCCAGCCGCCGCACGTCGACATCAACGAGATCCTCGTCCGGCCGACCGCGCAGCCGCTCTAGCGGCCGTCCGCGTCAGCCCGCGGTGCTCGCCGCAATGAAGGCCTCGAGCAGCGGCCCGAGCCGGCCACTCGCGCCTGCGCCCACCTGAGGCTGGAACGCCGTCGCGAGGAAGAACGGATGGTCGGGCAGCTCGATCGCCTCCACTCCGGCATCCGGTGCGGTGGCGCCGACGACGACCCCCGCCCGCTCGAGCGGTTCGACGTAGCTGGGATCGAGCCCGAAGCTGCAGTAGTGGAAGCCGTCGAACGACTCGCTGCCGCAGATCGAGGCGAACCGCGTCCCCGCGATCGGCGTCACGAGCCGCACCTCGCCGATCAGGCTGCAGGCGAGGCGGCTGACGACGGGATCGGCGGCGTCAGGATCGCTCTCCTCGTGCGCCGCGTTCGAGACACCGGCCCGGCTGCGCGCGAGCTCGACGAGTGCATGCTGGAACCCGCCGCAGGTGCCGAGAAACGGCGTCCCGGTTGCGAGGCAGTGGCGGATCGCCGCGAACGCGGCCTCGGCATCGCGGTACGGCGTGCCGGGAAGCAACCAGACGCCGCTCGCATCGCCGAGTGACCGCGCCTCCGCGCTGTCGGTGGCCACCCAGTGCGCCCGAGCATCCGGCGGAAACAGCGCCAGTGCCGCGTCGATCTCGCGGTGGGTCAGGTAGCCGGTGTCGCGATCGCCGAGCGCAACGATCATCGGGTCAGAGGGAGCCAGCGGCGCATCGGAGGTGTCTACGCCGCGACCGCGGCGACCTCCTCCAGGTGGTACGCGTGGTCGGTGTACCAGGTGATCGCCGAGGTCGGCAGGCCCTTCGGCGCCTCACCGACGCTCGAGAACGGGCCGAACACGAATCTGACCCAGAGGCCGCCGGGGAGCGCGCCGGGCGCCGACATCGTCCCCCGCCAGTGGCTCCCTGCTCGAGCACGACCGGAAGCGCCGGCTTGTAGCTCGTCGCGGCCCGCAGTCGCCGGCACGTCGAGGGTGTTGACCTTGTGCTCGAACTCGTCCTGATCGTTGTTCGGGAACAGCAGCAGGCCGAAGTCGAGCGCCGACTGGTCGTTGCGATCGACGATCTTCCAGCCGACATCGGACCGGTTGTCGATCGAGATGTCCGCCGACCAGCCGTGCTCGGTGACGGTGAACGACGCGACCCCGAAGACGAGCGCCGGCGCTGTGGCCGGGAAGGGCTCGAGCCAGTCGAGCTGCGCGGTCTGTGGCGGAGCGGCGAGGGTCATCGGAACCGTGGTTGCATCGCCGACCGTCCCGCAGCCGGCCAGCCCGAGCGCCGCGGCGGCGAGGAGTGGAGCGAGGAGAAGTCCGCGACGCATCCAGAGGATGCTCGCACAATCGAGTAGGTAGGCTCGGAGCCGAATGGATCTCTACGAATATCAGGGCAAGGAGCTCTTCCGGCGCGTCGGAATCCCGGTCAGCGACGGTCGGCTGGCGACGACGCCCGGCGAGGCGCGGCAGGCAGCAGAGGTGCTCGGTGGCCCGGTCGTCGTCAAGGCCCAGGTGCTCACCGGTGGGCGCGGCAAGGCGGGCGGCGTCAAGCTCGCAGCCAACGCGCACGAGGCCGAGGAGCATGCCAAGAACATCATCGGGCTCGACATCAAGGGGCACGTCGTCAAGCGCCTCTGGGTCGAGCAGGCGTCCGACATCGCGAAGGAGTACTACCTCTCGCTGACGTTCGATCGTGGCATCAAGCAGCCGCTCTTCATGTTCACGACGCAGGGTGGGGTCGAGATCGAGCAGGTCGCCGAGGAGAACCCCGACGCGCTCGTCCGCCTCCACATCGATCCGCTCGAGGGCTTCAACCCGTGGCAGGCCAGGCAGCTCGTCTACGGCGCCGGCGTCACGGATCCATCGGAGCAGAAGCAGATCGCCAGGATCATCGGCCAGCTCTACGACGCGTTCGTGCGCTTCGACGCGATGCTCTGCGAGGTGAACCCGCTGATCGTGACGCCGGACGGTGTCGTGAAGGCGCTCGACTCGAAGTTCACGGTCGACGACAACGCGCTCTACCGGCACCCGGATATCGCCGAGATGCGCGACGAGGACGCCGCCGACCCGCTCGAGGCGCTCGCCCGCGCGAAGCACGTCACCTACGTCAAGCTCGACGGCGAGGTCGGCGTCTGCGGCAACGGCGCCGGGCTGACGATGTCGACGGTCGACGTCGTCACCTTCGCCGGCGGCCGGCCGGCCAACTTCTGCGACCTCGGCGGCGGCGGCGACGCCCAGGGCGTCGTCGACGCGCTCTCGGTGATCACGCGCGACCCGCAGGTGAAGGCGATCTTCTTCAACATCTTCGGCGGCATCACGCGCTGCGACGAGGTCGCGCGCGGCATCCTGCAGGCGCTCTCGGAGATGGGGCTCGAGCTGCCGATCGTCGTCCGGCTCGACGGCACCAACGCCGCCGAGGGCCGGCAGATCCTCGCCGACGCCGCTCCGCCGAACCTGCACGTCTCCCCGACGATGCTCGAGGCGGCCAAGCTCGCCGTGGAGCTGGCGGCATGACCGACGTCTGGAGCGAGCGCGCCGAGCAGTACCGCACGAGCGATGCCCACCGCGAGGGGCCGGATCTCGACCTCATCGTCGAGTGGGCGGACGGCGCCCGCACCGCGCTCGACGTCGCCACCGGCGGCGGCCACGTCGCGCGACGCCTCCGCGAGGCGGGCCTCGAGGTCGTCAGCAGCGATCCCGCTCCCGGGATGCAGCCGGACGTCGTCTGCCGGGCCGAGCACCTTCCCTTCGCCGACGGCAGCTTCGACGTCGTCGTCACGCGCGTCGCCGCACATCACTTCGACGACGTCGCAGCAGGCGGTCGTCGAGATGGCGCGCGTCGCCGCCGACCGCGGTCCTGATCGTCGACAACGCGTTCATGGGCGAGGACGTCGAGGAGGCCGAGAAGCTCCGCGACCCGTCGCACGTGCGCAACTACAGCGAGGCCGAGTGGCGCTCGCTTCGTCGAGGCGGCCGGGCTCCGCGTCGCCGAGGTGCGGCATCTTCGAGAAGCCGATCGAGCTGCAGCCGTGGCTCGACCGCTGCGGCTGCGAGGGCGAGGATGCCGAGCGCGTGATCGCGCTGCTCGGCGACCGGGCCGGCGAGAGCCGTCGTCACGCTCGACCGGATCGCGCTGAAGGCGGTGCCTGCCTGATGGCGATCATCGTCGACAACGACACGCGGCTCGTCGTCCAGGGCCTGACCGGCTCCGAGGGGCGGTTCCACGGTCTCCGCAACCGCGCCTACGGCACGAACCTCGTCGCGGGCGTCACCCCGGGCAAGGGCGGCCAGGACGTCGAGGGCGTGCCCGGTGTTCCACACCGTCGCCGAGTCGGTCGCGAAGCAGGGCGCGAACACCGCGATGATCTTCGTGCCGGCGCCGTTCGCAGCCGACGCCGATCTACGAGGCAGTCGACGCCGGCATCTCGACCGTGATCTGCATCACCGAGGGCGTTCCCGCGCACGACATGCTGCGGATCCACTCCTACGTCCAGGGCCGCGGCGTCACGCTGATCGGCCCGAACTGCCCGGGAGCGCTGTCGCCGGGCAAGGCCAACGTCGGCATCATCCCGGCCGAGATCTTCACCGCCGGGCAACATCGGCCTCGTCTCCCGCTCGGGCACGCTCACCTACCAGATCGGCCACGAGCTGACCCAGATGGGCCTCGGCAACTCGACCATCGTCGGCATCGGCGGCGACCCCGTCGTCGGCTCGTCGTTCGTCGACATCCTCGCCAAGTTCCAGGCCGATCCCGAGACGGAGTACGTCGTGATGGTGGGCGAGATCGGCGGTGACGAGGAGGAGAAGGCGGCCGCGTTCATCGAGGCCGAGCTGACGAAGCCGGTCGTCGCCTACATCGCAGGCTTCACCGCTCCGCCCGGCAAGACGATGGGGCACGCGGGCGCGATCATCTCCGGCTCGTCCGGCACCGCCGAGGGCAAGAAGGCCGCGCTCGAGGCGAAGGGGATCCGGGTCGGCACGACGCCGACCGAGACCGCCGAGCTCGTCGCCGAGATCGCCCGGGGCTAGAGCTAGGCCGCCGCTCGTGGAGACCGGTCAGCAGCAGCGGCGACATGATTGCGTCGGGCAGGGTCGACTTCTCCGGCCTGCCGCAGCTCAGCGTCGCGGAGCGCGTCGCCCGCGGGAAGGCAGCGCGGCGCGAGGTACCGCGGTCGAGCCACGCCGTCTTCGAGCCGGCGCCGCACCGGCTCGACCCGGTCGAGCTCCTCGAGCGGCAGGCCGACACGCGCGTGCCCGAGCTCGTCCCGATCCGCTACGGCCGCATGCTCGCCTCGCCGTTCACGTTCTACCGTGGCGCGGCGCTGATCATGGCGGCCGACCTGGCGCCGACCCCGCGCACGGGCTTCATCGTCCAGTGCTGCGGCGACGCGCACCTGTCCAACTTCGGCCTCTACGCCTCGCCCGAGCGACGGCTCGTCTTCGACATCAACGACTTCGACGAGACGCTGCCCGGGCCCGTGGGAGTGGGACGTCAAGCGGCTCGCCGTGAGCATGCTGATCTGCGCGCGCAGCAGCGGCTTCACGGTTGCGGAGCAGGAGCGCGTCGTCCTCGAGACGGTCGCCGCCTACCGCACGCGGATGGCGCGAGTTCGCCGCGGATGCGCAATCTCGAGGTCTGGTACACGCGCTTCGAGATCGAGAAGCTGATGCCGCAGCTGCGGGACGCAGGTCGGCAGGCAAGATGCGCAAGCGCCTCGACAAGGTCGTCGCCAAGGCGCTCAGCCGCGACAACGTGCAGGCGTTCTCGAAGCTCTCGCGGAACGTCGACGGCGAGCGGCGGATCGTCTCCGATCCACCGCTGATCGTCCGGCTCGACGACTTCCCGGACAGCGAGGAGCGCGACCGCCTCAAGGCCGACGGCGAGCGCCTTCTCCTCGAGTACAGCCTCACGCTGCCGCACGAGCGCCGGATCCTGCTCGACCAGTTCCAGCTCGTCGACTCCGCCCGCAAGGTGGTCGGCGTCGGCAGCGTCGGCACGGCCGCCTGGGTGGCGCTGCTGCTCGGCAGGGACACGCGCGACCCGCTGTTCCTGCAGGTCAAGGAGGCACAGCCCTCGGTGATGGAGGAGTTCGTCGGCGCGAGCGACGTACGAGAACGCCGGCGAGCGCGTCGTCGCGGGCCAGCGCATCATGCAGGCCTCGAGCGACATCTTCCTCGGCTGGCTCCACATCCCGGAGAGCGTGTTCGGCCAGGAGCGCGACTACTACGTGCGCCAGCTGCGCGACTGGAAGGGCTCGGTCGGCGGTCGAGGCGATGGACCCGCAGGCGCTGACCGTCTACGGCCAGCTCTGCGCGGCGACGCTCGCCCACGCCCATGCCCGCTCGGGCGACCGGATCGCGATCGCGAGCTACCTGGGCCGGCGCGACGTCTTCGACCGGGCCGTTCTCGCCTTCAGCGAGGCCTACGCGGAGCAGAACGACCGCGACTTCGCCGCGCTCCAGCGGGCGGTCGCGACGGGGCGCGTCGGCGCCGACCTCGAGCTCTGATGCGATTCCCGGCATCGCTCTTCGATCGCGGCGACAACCTCGCCGGCGGTATCTACGGGACGATCCTCGTCACGTCGGTGATCGCGGCGGCGGATCGGGTCGACGGAGATCTGGCGCTCGCTCGGGATCGTCGAGGTGACGGTGATCGTGTTCTGGCTCGCGCACGTGTACGCCCACGCGCTGGCCTGGCGGCTCGACAGCAACGAGGGGTTCTCGCGCGCGAGCCTGGGCCGGATCGGCGCTGCCGAGTGGCCGCTCCTGCAGGCCGCGGTCGTCCCCTCGATCGCACTCGTCGCCGGGGGTATCGGCCTCATCTCGGCGCGGGCGGCGTACTGGATCGCGATCGGGTACGGCGTTGCCGCGCTGATCTGGTGGGGCTTCGTCGTTCGCGCGCAAGGAGCGGATGTCCGTGCTCGCGACAACGGCCGTCGTGGCCATCAACGCCTCGTTCGGGCTCTGCATCGTCCTGCTGAAGGAGTTCGTCAGCCACTAGCGACGAGCCGGGGCAGCTACATTCTCGGCGTGCCCCTCGGCCTCGGCATCTGGGAGATCCTCATCCTCGCAGGCGTGCTCGTGCTCCTCTTCGGAGCGAAGGGCGCCCCGGCGATGGCCCGCCGGCTCGGCACCGGCGTCAAGGAGATGAAGGACGCGGTCACCGAGATGGATCCCCGCTCGATCCTCGATCCGAAGGACAAGCCTGCCGAGGCGCCTCAGCGCCAGCTCGAGGCAACCAAGGCGGTTCCGTGGCGGCTGCTCCTGCGCCGGCGGCTCCTGTTGCGGCGGCACCGGCTGCCGGCGCCCGCCGGAGCCTGCAGCGGCCGAGCCCGTGACGCCCGAGGGCGAATCGCCCGCGAGCTGATGGACGTCGTCAGCTATCGCACGCTCGAGCCGTTCACGACGAAGGACGGCTCGACGATCCGCGAGTACCTCCACTCGCCGGCGCAGTCGCTCGCCGAGGCGACGCTCGAGCCCGGGCAGTCGACGATGCGGCACTACCACGCGCTCAGCGAGGAGATCTACCTGCTGATCGGCGGCGGCCGGCACGATGGAGATCGACGGCGAGACGCGCGAGGTGGCCGAGGGCGACGCGATCCTGATCCCGCCGGGCGCGTGGCACGAGCTGCTGGCCGGCTCGGACGGGCGTGCGGCTGCTGTGCTGCTGCGTGCCCGCCGTACAGCCACGACGACACGTATTTCGCGTAGAAGCGAGTACAGGCGACCGGCTCGCGCCGGTCGCCTGTGGAGCTGCGCCGACTGGCTAGAAGTCGCCACCTCCAAGGGAGGGGTCACAGGGAACCGCAGGTCCCGGCTTCAGGATCCGCGCGCAGCGCGGCAGCAAAATCATCTGACGCGACGGTCGAGATGGCTGCGATACGCTTTCGTCGCAGCTACTCGCGTTACGTCAGATCTTGCGGCGGGGGCGGGTGGGGCCCCACTTGGAGCCGCGCTTGCGGCCCGAGTAGAGCAGCTTCGGAGCGGCCGACTTCATGCCGGTCTCCTCCCACGCGTCCGACTGGCCGTTCATCCGCGCCACGCGGCTGACCTCGGCCTGCTGGTCGGGGAGCACGAGCGTGACGCCCGTGCCCGAGCGGCCGGCCCGGCCGGTGCGGCCGACGCGGTGCGTGTAGGCCTTCTCGTCCTCCGGCGGATCGAAGTTGATCACGTGCGTGATGTCCGAGAGGTCGAGCCCACGGGCGGCGACGTCGGTGGCGATCAGCGTCGTCACCTTGCCGGCCTCGAAGTGCGCGAGCGCCTTCTCACGGGCGGCCTGCGTCTTGTCGCCGTGCATCGCGACCGCGCGCACCTGATGGCGCTCGAGGCGCTGGGCGAGACGGTCGGCACCGCGCTTCGTGCGGACGAAGACGAGGGCGAGGCCGCGCTCCTCCTGGAGGAGCTCGACGAGCTTGTCGACCTTGTTCTCCGGGGTGACCGAGACGAACTGGTGGTCGATCTCGCCGGGCTTCTGCTCGCTCGGCAGCTCGGCCTCGATCCGCACCGGCTGGTTCGTGTACGCCCGGGCGAGCTCGCCGACGGCGCCGTCGAGCGTGGCCGAGAAGAACATCGTCTGGCGGTCGTCCGAGACGCGGCGCAGGATCTTGTCGACCTGCGGCTTGAAGCCCATGTCGAGCATCCGGTCGGCCTCGTCGAGGACGAGGATCGTGACCGCGTCGAGCGTGATCAGGCGCCGGTCCATCAGGTCCTGGAGGCGGCCCGGGGTGGCGACGAGAACGTGCGCGGCCTTGGCCTTGGCGGCCTGGGCCGGGATCGGCACGCCGCCGTAGACCGACGCGACCTTGAGACCGCGTGCCTTGCCGAGGTCGTGGAGGACCTCGGTCACCTGCACGGCGAGCTCGCGGGTGGGGACGAGGATGAGCGCGCCGGGGCGGCCGTCGCCGGGCTGCATCTTCTCGACGATCGGGATCGCGAAGGCGAGCGTCTTGCCGGAGCCCGTCGGGGCCTTGGCGAGCACGTCATGGCCGGCGAGCGCGGCCGGGATCGTACGGGTCTGGATCTGGAATGGAGACTCGATTCCCTGGGCGGTGAGCACGCGGACGATGTCCGCGCTCAGCCCAATCGAGGCAAAGGTTGAATCTGGCATAGGTTTTTTCGACTCCTTGATTGTGATTCGAGACCATCTACCCTCGAACCACCAACTCGGCGTTATCCGAGCCTAGAGTCGAAAGAAGCTGATCTCCCGGGGGCGGCACAGCGCCACTCCCTGTGGATAACACGTAGCAGTAGCTCCGGATTCGCCGCCGCGAGCGGTTCTCATCCAGCGCCGGCAGGTCGTCCGGGTAGGCTCCTGACATGGCACCGATCTCGTTTGCGCGCGGCGCTCCGGCCCCGGAATGCCTCGACCCGGCCCTGATCGCCGACTGCGCCCGCGCGGCGCTCGAGCGTGACGGGGTCACGGTGCTCTCCTACGGCACGGGCGGCGGCTACGGCCCGCTGCGAGAGGTGCTCGCGGAGCGCCACGGCGTCGAGCCCGGCCGCGTCTACCTGACGACGGGTGGCCTGCAGGGCTTCGTGTTCTACACCGCGGTGCAGCTCGCCGTGCGGCCGGGACGCGTGCTCGTCGAAGGGCCGACCTACGACCGGCCGCTGAAGATCCTGGCGCGCGACGGCGCCGACGTGGTGCCGCTCGCGATGGACGACGAGGGTCTCGATCTGGACGCGCTCGAAGCCGAGCTCGCGAAGGGCGGGCCGGTGTCGTTCCTCTACACGATCCCGACGTTCCAGAATCCGTCCGGCCGCACGATCGGAACCGAGCGCCGCCGGCGGCTCGTCGAGATCGCAGCCGCGCACGACCTGCCGATTCTCGAGGACGACCCCTACGGCCGCGTCCGCTACGACGGCGAGCCGCTCCCGTCGATCCACGAGCTCGAGGGTGGCGAGCGGGTCACGTTCACGTCGTCGTTCTCGAAGACGGTGGCGCCCGGGCTTGCGGATCGGATACTTCGTCGTCCCGCAGGCGCTCGTCTCGTCCTACGACGACCAGGCCGTCTCGACCTACATCTCGCCGAGCCTGCTGCCCCAGGCAACCGTCTTCGAGCTCATCGACCGGGGAGCGTTCGAGCCCAACCTCGATCGCGTGCGCGGCCTGCTGAAGGCGCGCAAGGACGCGATGCTCGAGGCGCTCGCGGCGGAGATGCCCGACGGCACGAGCTGGAGCTCGCCCGAGGGTGGCTACTTCCTCTGGCTCGACTTCGACGAGAGCGTCGATGCTGCCGCCCTGCTGACGCGGGCGACCGAGGCGGGCGTGACGTTCGTGCGTGGCTCTGACTTCTTCCCGGGTGCCTCGGCCGGCCGTTCGTCGGCGCGGCTCGCGTTCAGCTACGAGTCGCCCGAGCGCATTCGCGAGGGCGTCGCGCTCCTCGCCTCGCTGCTGTAGCGGATGATCGACCACGTCGGGATCCGCCTCCCGAGCCTCGCGGAGGGGGAGCGCTTCTACCGCCGCAGCTTCGAGCTGCTCGACTTTCCGGGCGAGCCCTACGTCGGCGGCGGCTTCGTCGAGTGGAACGACTTCGCGATCGGCGAGGCGACGGAGGACCGACCGGCGACGCGACGGCTCCACGTCGGCTTCTACGCGCCCGTCACCGGAAGCGGTCGACGTCTGGTGGCGTGAGCTCACCGACGCGGGCTACGCGAGCGACGGCGCTCCCGGGCCGCGGCCCGCCTACGACCCGAACTACTACGGCGCCTTCGTCCTCGACCCGGCGGGCAACAGCATCGAGGCAGTGAACAACGGCCCGCGGCGGCAGCCGGGCGTGATCGACCACCTCTGGCTCCGGACGCGCTCGCTCGAGGATGCGACGCGGTTCTACGAGGCGGTCTGCCCTGCCGTCGAGCCACACCGTCGAGCGCTACGACGGCCGCACCCAGATCCGTGGCTCGGGCGCCACCTTCTCGATCGTCGAAGGCCCGCCGACCGAGAACCTCCACCTCGCCTTCGCGGCTCCCGATCAGGAGACGGTCGACGCCTTCCACGCGGCGGGCATCGCGGCGGGCTACGCGTCGAACGGTGCGCCCGGCGAGCGGCCCGAGTATCACGTGGGCTACTACGGCGCCTTCCTGACCGACCCGGACGGCCAGAACATCGAGGCCGTCTTCCACGACCGCCCGTAACGACCGCGGGTTACGTGGCGTCGGTGCGGCGCTTGCGGCGTTCGCGGATGTCGTCGAAGAGCCAGCCGACGACGAAGCCGAACGCGATCGCGAGCAGCAGCACCACGAAGAGCGATGCGCTCGTCTTGAAGAAGACGAAGTTGACGTCGACCGGATGGCGGTTCGCGACGACGACGATCAGCACGTAGAGCGCGATGACGCCGAGGATGATTCGCCGGGGCGTCCAGGGGCTCTTCTTGCTCGGCCCCTCCGTCGTGGATGGCGTCGACACGCTGCGATTCTACGCAGCCGGTGCCGTCACGAGTGGGGTGGTGGGCCGCAGCACGAGGCGCGGCTGGCGGGGTGGCAGAAGCTGGCCGCAGGCGGCGACGGGACGGAATGTGGGGCACGTCGTCTCGCCTGGAAGTGCACAGAGACCCTCACGGCGGAAGTAGCAATCATTGCAGGATGCTTTGGCTGGCATGCAGGATGTTCCTTGTGAAACGGTAGTGGCTCCTCGGGACAGGGGGCATTGTGGACACCATGTCTCCCGGGTGCAAGGGCCATGAAGAAGAAAGTCCCGCAATTAGCGGGTGTTGCCCTCCCCGACGAACTTCCTGCAAATTGACTATTTCGCGGGAAGCGTACGCAGTGCAGACAACGCCTGTTGAAAACTCACGACCGGGATGATGCAGAAGGTTCCCTGCATAGCGGCGTGCCTCGGCCGCGTTTTCCCCAGCCGGCACGAGGAAGACGTCGGCGCCGGCCTTGCGTGCGCCGTAGGTCTTCTGCTTGACGCCGCCGATCGGGCCGACCGAGCCGTCGAGCGCGATCTCGCCGGTAGCGACGACCTTGCGCCCCTGGTCGACGTTGGTGCCGAGCTCCTGGAGCACGTCGAGGGCGAACGGAAGACCCGCCGACGGCCCTCCGACCTGCCCGAGATCGATGTTGACCTTGACCGGCAGCTTGATGTCGGCGGCCTGGGCGACCCGGATCCCGATGATCGCCCGGCCCTTCTCGCTCGGCGACTCGACCGTGCGGACGGTCACCGTCTTGAGCTGGCCGTCGCGCCGGACGCGGAGGACGACGTCGTCGCCGGGACGGACGCCGGTGAACGCGGCTCGAAGCTCCGCGGGGGTGAGGATGGGCTTGCCGCGCGCGAACACGATCACGTCGCCCTCGTCGAGCTTCGTCGCAGCCGGTGCGTCCGACGCCACTGCTTCGACGAGTGCGCCCTTGTTGGTGGACTTCACCTTGAACCCCGCCTTCTCGAGCGCGACGGCCGCGGCCACCTTCTCGGAGCGGGCCATCTCGCGGAGGCCGTCCTGGTGCCGGTCCTCGAACGACTCCCCGGGCGGCACGACGTCTTCGCGTGGCACGAGCGACGAGCCATCGGGACGCGCGGCGGCGATGTACCGCTCGGCCCAGGTCGCGCGCCGGATCGAGACGTCGACGTAGTAGAGCGCTCCCGGTCCCGGCGCGTGCACCTTCTCGCCCTCCACCGTCACCTTGGAGGCGACCGGAGTGGCCTTGTTGGGAACGTAGAGGTAGTCACGAGAGGGGCCGAACCACGCGATCCCGATCACCGCTGCAGCCACGACGGCGACGCTCCAGAGGAGCACCGTTCCGATCGAGCGGCGCATCTAGGAGAGCCCGTTCAGGAGGCCGCCGTCGACCGGCACGATGGCCCCGCTGACGTACGCGGCCTGGTTCGAGGCGAGGAAGCAGACCGTTGCTGCGATCTCGGCCGGGGTACCGACCCGACGGGCCGGAATCTGGGCGAGCACCTCGGCGGAGGGCCCCTCGGGCCCGTAGAGGGCCTGGAGCCGCTCGGTGTCGATCCGTCCGGGTGCGATCGTGTTGACGGTGATGCCGTCGGGGCCGATCTCCCGCGCCAGCGTCTTCAGCCAGCCGACGACGCCCGGCCGCACGGCGTTCGAGAGCGCCAGGTTCGCGATCGGCTCCTTCACGGACGTCGACTCGATCGCGATGATGCGGCCGCGGCCGCTCGTCCGGAGGTAGGGCAGGCAGAGCCCGACGAGGCGGACGTGCGGGACGAGCAGGAGCTCGACCGCCGCTACGACGGAGTCAGCGTCGACGGCCGTCGCGGCGCCGGGAGGCGGGCCACCGCCGTTGAGGACGAGGATGTCGATGCCGCCGAACGCCTCGACGGTCGTCGCAACGAGCCGCTCCAGGTCGGCAGCCTCGGTCAGGTCTCCCGCGACGGCGAGCGCGCCGATCCGCTCCGCCTCGCGCTCGACGACATCGGCGCGGCGGGCGAACATCGCCACGTTCGCACCTTCGGTCGTGAGCGCCTCGGCGATCGCGAGGCCCATGCCCTGCGATGCGCCCAGAACGATCGCGTTGCGTCCCTGAAGTCCGAGGTCCATGGCGCGCGAAGCGTACCCGGAGGGACTGTTCAGGTCGCGCAAAGGCGCGGGGGTCACGTCTCACGTTCACGCATCGATGTGCGTGAACGTGAGACGTGACCCCGCGGGTCGCTACTCGACGGTCAGCACCGAGACGACATCGCGAACCGCCGCCTCCGAGACCTTCAGCATCTTCTTCTCCGCCGCCGTCAGCTTCAGCTTGACGACCTCCTCGGCACCGCCGGCGCCGAGCCGGACGGGAACGCCCATGTAGAGATCCTTGATCCCGTACTCGCCCTCGAGGTACGCCGTGGCGGGCAGGATCCGCTTCTCGTCGAGGCAGATCGCGTCGACCATCTGCGCCGCCGCCGCGCCGGGGGCGTACCAGGCCGACGTGCCGAGCAGCTTCACGAGCTCGCCGCCGCCGACCTTCGTCCGCTCGACCATCTTGTTGATCTTCGCCTTCGTCACGAGCTGGTCGAGCGGGATGCCGCCGACGGTCGTCGCCGAGACGACCGGGACCATCTGGTCGCCGTGACCGCCGAGCACCGTGGCCGTGACCTCCTTGACCGAGAGTCCGGTCTCCTGGGCGATGAAGCACTCGAAGCGGGACGTGTCGAGCACGCCCGCCATGCCGACGACGCGCTCGCGCGGGAACTGCGACACCGCCTTCGCGACATGGCACATCGCGTCGAGCGGGTTCGAGACGATCACGAGCACGGCCTTCTTCGACCGCTTCACGATCTGGCTCGTCACCTCGGCCACGATCGCCTCGTTCGTCTTGACGAGGTCGTCGCGGCTCATGCCGGGCTTGCGCGGCAGGCCCGCCGTGATCACGACCACGTCCGAGCCGGCCGTGGCGGCGTAGCCCGAGCCGTCGACGCCGACGACCGTCGGCTCGTAGCCGAGGACGGAGCCGGCCTGGTTGATGTCGAGCGCCTTGCCGGCGGCGAAGTTCGGCTTCACGTCGAGCAGGACGACGTCGGCATAGTCGCGCCGCGCCAGCTCCTGGGCGCACGTCGCGCCCACGTTCCCGGCACCGACGACGGTGACCTTCTTTCTTCCGTTCACAGTGTTCCTTTCCGGCCCGGACCACCTGGGTCCGGCCAGCTTCTCGATGATCGCATCGGCGTACGCTCGGGGCGCCGCCGGTGGTTGGATCGCTCGGCGCCGGTCGCACTCGCAGGTGCGACGGTCGCCCGTGCAGGAGCATAGGCAACGGGCGACGCTGACCGGTCCGGTAGCGTCCGCAACCAGTAGCGTCCACGCCGAGCGGCCGAGCGATGAGGAGAGCGGTGAGCGAGTTCAAGCCAGGGCTCGAGGGTGTTGTCGCCTTCGAAACGGAGATTGCCGAGCCAGACCGCGACGGCGGAGCGCTTCGCTATCGCGGTGTCGACATCGAGGATCTCGTCGGCCGCGTCCCGTTCGAGGAGGTCTGGGGGCTGCTCGTCGACGATGCGCCGAAGCCCGGCCTCGAGCCGGCGGAGCGCTACATCGCGAGCGACCTGACCGGCGATGCGCCGGCCGATCTCCAGGCTGTCACCGCGCACCTCTCCGGCGAGTGGGGTCTCGAGAAGTTGATCGACATCTCCGACGAGGAGGCGCGCGACGACCTGGCGCGGCTCTCGGCGACGATGATCTCGGTCGTCGCCCAGTCCGCCCGCCTCGCCGACGGCGAGACGACGGCTGTCGACCCGGAGCTCGTGGCCAGTGGCGCCACCGCGGCGACCCGCTTCCTGCTCGAATGGCGCGGCGAGGCCGATCCGAAGCACGTGCGCGCGATCGACACCTACTGGATCTGCACCGCCGAGCACGGGCTGAACGCCTCCACCTTCGCGGCGCGCGTCGTCGCCTCGACGGGCGCGGACTGTGGCGCCTCGCTCTCGTCGGCGGTCGGCGCGCTCTCGGGGCCGCTGCACGGCGGCGCTCCGGCGCGCGTGCTGCCGATGCTCGACGGCGCCGCTGCCGCCGACTCGATCGACGACTACGTCAGCGAGCTGCTCGACAGCGGCGGCCGCCTGATGGGCTTCGGGCACCGCGTCTACCGCGCGGAGGACCCCCGGTCGCGGCTCCTCCGCGGAACCGCCATGGATCTCGGCTCGCCGCGGTTCGACGTCGCCGAGGAGCTCGAGCGGGCGGCTCTCGCCGAGCTGCACCGGCGCAAGCCCGACCGCGTCCTGGCGACGAACGTCGAGTTCTGGTCGGCCGTCGTGCTCGACGTCGCCGGGGTGCCGCCGAGCCTCGCACCCGCGATGTTCGCCTGCTCGCGCACCGCCGGCTGGTCGGCGCACATTCTCGAGCAGAAGCGGCTCGGCCGCCTCGTTCGCCCGTCTGCCATCTACGTCGGCCCCGGCCCGCGCTCGCTCGGGAGCAGCTGATGGATCTCGGCGCAGGCGGCCGCGCTCGCGGACGAGTACGCCAAGGGCGGCCTCGAACGAGAGCTCGCCACGCTGCGCGGCGAGTGGGCCGACGAGATCGAAGCGTCGTGCCGGAGCAACGACTACCGCGTTCGCGCTCAGGCCTACCGGGCGATCGCCCAGTTCCGCTTCCGCCAGAAGCTCGAGCTGCTCCGCCGCGGGTTCGAGGACGACAGCCCGGCCGTGCGCGGCTCGGCGCTGATCTCGCTCGAAGGGCTCTCGCGCGTCGCATCCCGGTGACGTCAACGCGTACCGCTCGCTGCTGCACGAGCTCGCCTCGAACGATTCCAACGTCGCGGTGCGCCGCCTCGCGATCGTGTGCTTCAAGAACGGAACGCCGGCGCGCGAGACGATCCTGATCCTGGACGGCATCGCAGACGACGACGAGAACGACGCCGACGTGAGGAAGACCGCCCGCTCGGTGTCGCTGCTGCTCGTCAAGAAGTCGAACCAGAAGTAGCGCGCGAGTGGCCGAGACGCCTCTCGTCGGGTTGATCATGGGCTCCCGCTCCGACTGGGAGACGATGCAGCACGCCGCCGAGACGCTCACCGCGCTCGAGGTGCCGTTCGAGCAGCGCGTCGTCTCGGCCCACCGCACGCCCGACCTGCTCTTCGAGTACGCCGGGACGGCCGAGGAGCGCGGCCTGCAGGTGCTGATCGCGGGGGCGGGCGGGGCAGCGCACCTGCCCGGGATGGCCGCCGCCAAGACGGCGCTGCCCGTGCTCGGCGTGCCGGTCGAGTCGAAGACGCTGAAGGGCATGGACTCGCTGCTCTCGATCGTCCAGATGCCGGCGGGGATCCCGGTCGGCACGCTCGCGATCGGCCGGGCCGGCGCCGTCAACGCCGCGCTGCTCGCGGCCGCGATCCTGGCGCGGTCGGACGAGGGCATCCGGGTGCGCCTGGCAGCGTTCCGCGCCGCGCAGACGCAGTCCGTGCTCGACGCGCCCGACCCCGCCGCGTGACGGTGACGCTCGTCGCCTGCATCGGCGGCGGCCAGCTCGGGCGAATGCTCGCCCTGGCCGGTCTCCCACTCGGGCTGCGCTTCCGCTTCCTCGATCCCTCCGCCGGACGCGCCTGCCCGCGAGCTGGGCGAGCTCATCGTCGGGGCCTACGACGATCCGGTGGCCCTCGGGCAGCTCGCCGCCGGCGCCGCAGTCGTCACCTACGAGTTCGAGAACGTGCCGGTCGAGGCCGCTCGCTCGCTCGCCCCGCTACCGCCGCCGCTCGCGCTCGAGCTGGGGCAGGACCGCCTCGTCGAGAAGCAGCTGTTCCAGCGCCTCGGCATCCCGACGGCCCGGTTCGGCTCGCTGGCCGAGTCGGGGCTGCCTGCGATCGTCAAGACGCGGCGGCTCGGCTACGACGGCAAGGGGCAGCGCCGCGTCGCGCTCGACGAGGAGCTCGGCGAGCGACGAGCTGGCCGAGGAGATCGTCCCCTTCGACCGGGAGCTCTCGATCATCGCGGTGCGCGGCCGGGACGGCGAGACCCGCTTCTGGCCGCTCGCCGAGAACGAGCACCGCGACGGCATCCTGCGCGTCTCGCGCTCGCCGGCGGTCGCCGCACCGCAGGCAGAGGCCGAGGAGCTTGCCGGCCGGCTGCTCGAGGAGCTCGACTACGTCGGCGTGCTCGCGCTCGAGCTGTTCGAGGTCGACGGCAGGCTGCTCGCGAACGAGTTCGCGCCGCGCGTCCACAACACCGGCCACTGGACGATCGACGGTGCGGTCACGAGCCAGTTCGAGAACCACCTGCGGGCGATCCTCGGCCTACCGCTCGGGTCGACCGAGGCGCTCGCTCCCGCCGTGATGCTGAACCTGATCGGCGCGCGCGCCGGCGTCGGAGAAGCTGCTCGAGCTTCCGGGAGCGCACCTTCATCTCTACGGCAAGGCGCCGAGGCCCGGTCGGAAGATCGGGCACGTCACGCTTGATCGGCGCCTCCGAGGGAACGGTCGCCGCGGCGACCGCGCTCGTCGACGGATCGGCGGACGGCTAGGCGCGAGCGCTCAGCCGTGGCGGTCGCAGGTGCGACCTTCGATCGTGCGACCGCATGACGGGCAACGGCGCCGGCGCCGCTTCGTCTCCAGCATCTTCTTCGTCCTGCCGCTCGCGACCATCGTCCAGCCGACGGCTGCGACGGCGACAACGGATGTGAGCTGAGGGTCGAGTGCCATCGTCCCACCATTATCGGCAGGAGTCGCCTGGACCCAAACCTTGCGTGAGGCCGCTAGGACGCGGTGTCGTCGCGGGCCGGCTCGCTCTCCGGCCGGCGGGCGTGGGGGTGGGCCGAGAAGTACGTCTCGCGGCGGCGGCGGTCCGAGACGTGCGTGTACTGCTCGGTCGTCGAGAGATCGGCGTGCCCGAGCATCTCCTGCACCGAGCGGAGGTCGGCACCGCCCTCGAGCAGGTGGGTCGCGAACGAGTGGCGCAGGAGGTGCGGATGGACGCGCTCGGGCTCGAGCCCCGCCTTCGCGGCCAGCTTGCGCAGGATCAGGAACGCGCCTGCACGTGTCAGCGCGCCGCCGCGGGCGTTGAGGAAGAGGTCGGGCCGGTAGCGGCGGTCGAGGTGCGGGCGGCCGAGCGCGAGGTAGCGGCGCACGGCTTCGGCAGCCGGGCGGCCGAGCGGGACGATGCGCTCCTTGTCGCCCTTGCCGATCACGCGCACGATGCGCGCGTCGATGTCGACCGACGTGCGGGCGAGACCGACCGTCTCCGAGACGCGCAGGCCGGCGCCGTACATCAGCTCGACGAGCGCGCGGTCGCGCATTGCCCGTGGCGTCGTCCCGTTCGCCGCCTCGATCAGGCGCTCGGACTCGAAGGGGGAGAGGGTGCGCGGCAGCTTGCGGACCCGCCGTGGCGTCGCGACCTCGGCGGCCGGGTTGTCGGCACGCTGGCCGAGCAAGACCTGGTGGCGAAACGCCGAGCGCACGGCCGCGATCCTGCGGGCGATCGTCGAGGGCGCGAGCCCGGCGGCACGCATCGAGGCGACCCAGGCCTCGAGCGACTCGGTCGTCGCCGTCGAGGCCGGCGCGTCGAGGAAGGTGGCGAGCGCTGCGAGATCGCGGCGGTAGGCGTCGACCGTCCGGGGCGAGCGCTGTGCGGCGAGGAGGAGGAGATAGCGCTCCATCTCGGGGTCGGCCTGCTGCGGGGAGGGGATCGTCATGCGGCTGGACCCGATTCGGCGTGCCTCACGTGGCTCCTGCGAACAGAGGCTACGAGCGAGGGTGGCTGCTGTCGTAGACGCGCCGTAGCCGGCGCGCGTCGACGTGGCTGTAGACCTGCGTCGTCGAGAGCGAGGCGTGCCCGAGGAGCTCCTGGATCGTGCGCAGGTCGGCCCCGCCCTCGAGCAGGTGCGTCGCGTAGGCGTGGCGCAGCCGGTGGGGATTGCGCATCAGGCGGCGCAGGGCGGAGGTGTCGAGCGGCCGCCCGCGGACGAGAGGAAGAGCGTGTCGTTCGCGCCGCGCGCGAGCGACGGCCGGGCGTCGCGGAGATAGGTGGCGACGGCGTGCGCGGCTCGCTCCCCGAGGGGGACGATGCGCTCCTTGCCGCCCTTGCCGAGGACATGCACGGCTTCCTGCTCGAAGTCGACGTCGGCGAGCCGCAGCCCGACGACCTCGGCGGTTCGCAGCCCACACGAGTACGTGAGCTCGAGCATCGCGGCGTTGCGCACCGCCAAGGGCCCTTCACCATCGGCCGTCGCGAGGATCGCCTCGACCTCGGCGAGCTTCGGCGCATCAGGAAGACGGCGCCGCCGTCGCGGCGGCAGCGCGATCGCGGGCACGCGGGCCGCGCCGAGGGTGAAGCCGATGTACGACCTCACGGCCGCCAGGCGCCGCGCGATCGTCGACGGTGCGAGCCCTCTGCGGCCGCGGCCGAGCTCGGCGGTGTACTCCGCGAGCGCCTGCACGTCGACGTCCTCGAGCTTCCGGCCCGTGCGCTCGAGCCAGCCACCGAAATCGGCGAGGTCCGATGCATAGGCCCGCCGGGTAGACTCGGAGAGCCCCGGCGAGTCGAGGAAGCGGTCGACCGAGTCGACCTCGATGGTGTCCACCAGGCCGGATTCGCCCCCCGCTCGTCACTGCCTCCCCGATGCGCTCCACTCTCTTCTTCGCGGCGCTTCTCCTCGTGGCGGCTCTGGCCGCTCTGCTCGTCGAGCGTCACCGCAGCGCGCCGGCCTCGGCGGTCGTGACGCGCGGCACCGCGACGCTCGTCGGTGACTCCCTCAACGTCGGTGTCGAGCGCTACCTGCCGGATGCCTTGCCGCACTGGACGATCGTCGCGAACGACCGCGTCGGCCGTACCACCGACGAGGGCATCGCGGAGCTCGAGGCCCATCGGCCCGCCCTTTCCTCGTACGTCGTCGTCAGCCTCGGCACCAACGATCCGGTCGATGTCGCCCGGTTTCCGCGCCGACGTGGCCCGCGTCCTCGAGCTGATCGGCCCGAGCCGGTGTGTGGCCTGGGCGACGATCTGGCGCAACGGGAAGCCTGATGACGCGTTCAACGACGTCCTCCGCGCTGCCGCCGACATCGAACCACCGCGTGCGGCTCGTCGAATGGGCTGCGATGGTCGAGAAGCACCCCGACTGGCTCGCCGGCGATCACCTGCACGGCAACGAGACGGGCTATCGTGAGCGAGCCCGGGCAGTGGCCGCGGCGACGAGATCGTGCACGCCCGCCGTGAACCTGACTGCGCAATGACCCGAATCGTTCAACTCTCCAGTGGCGCCGACGCGCGCATCTCGCAACGAGGCTGCGCCTCTCGCCGTGATCCTCGCTCAACGGAGGCTCGGCCCGCGCGGTGCCCGGCACGTGGAGCTCCACCAGTGAGCTGCTCGCGACCGAGCTCGCACCCGCGCTTCCCGGGGCTCGCCTTCGTCGAGGTGCGCTACCGGATCAAGACGTGGAATGCGTTCGACTCGTGCATGGCGGACGGACGCGCTGCGCTCGACCTCGTCGCCCGCCCGACGCTCCTCGTCGGGTTCTCGATGGGCGGCGCCGTCTCGATCGGGATCGCATCGCACTCGGACGTCACCGGCGTGCTCGGCCTGGCGCCGTGGATTCCCAGAGCAGCTGTCGCTCGACGGGCTTCGCGGAAAGCGGCTCGACGTGCTCCACGGCTCCTGGGATCGCTATCTGCCCGGGATCCCCGGCGTCAGCGCGGCGAGCTCGAAGCGTGGGCTTCGAGCGCGCGCAGGCGCTCGGCGTCGAGGGCACGTACACGCTCATCCCCCGCGGCCTCCACGGCGCCGCGGTCCGGCGCCGGTCAGGGACGATCCAGCGGCTTCCGCGCGCGGGCGCGTGGGTCGACGGAGTCGGGCAGCACCTGACGCGCTTTCAGGCCGAGAACGGCTGAGCGTCACGGCGAGCCGGCGCCGCGCGCGCTGGGTCTCGCTCGGCAGGTGCACGTTCCAGGCGAGGCCGAGCTTCTCGAGCGTCCGGATCGTGATCCACGCGATGTCGAGCTGCAGGCGGTCGAGACCGTGCCGGGCCGAGGCCGGGAAGGCGTGGTGGTTGTTGTGCCAGCCCTCGCCGAAGGTCAGCGCTGCGACGACCCAGTTGTTGCGGCTCTCGTCGCGTGACCGGTAGCTGCGGCGCCCGAACATGTGGCAGATCGAGTTCACCGAGAACGTCGCGTGCTGGTAGGCGAAGACGCGAATCAGGCCACCCCAGACGAGCACCTCGAGCCCGAGCTTCCAGCTGGCGCCGCCGACGGCGTAGCCGACGGCGAACGGCAGCGCGAAGCTCAGCGTCACCCAGACGAAGTACATCCGGTCGATGCCGCGGATCAGCCGGTCGTCGTAGAGATCCTTGCCGTAGTGCTCACCGCGCTCCATGCCCTTGAGGTGGAACAGCCAGCCCATGTGCGCGTGGAAGAACCCCTTCAGCGCGCCCCAGGCGTTCGGCTTGAAGCCGGCATGCGGCGAGTGCGGGTCGCCGTCCTGATCCGACAGCGCGTGGTGCTTGCGGTGATCGGTCACCCACTGGGTCACCGGGCCCTGGATCGTCATCGAGCCGAGGATCGCGAACGTGGCGCGGACGGTCTTCGTCGTCTCGAAGCTGCGATGCGTGAAGAGGCGGTGGTAGCCGACCGTCGTGCCGAGCCCGGTCAGCACGTAGAGCGTGAGGAAGACGGCCACGTCGACCCAGGAGAGCGCGACGCCCCACAGGCCGACGGCGGCGATGATCAGGCCGAGCGGCGGGATCACGATTGCGAGCAGCGTCACCACCTGGCTCGCGCGTGTCGTGCGCTCGCGGACGGTTGCGACGGCGCCGTCGATCCCGGCGAGCTCGACCGCCTCAGACATCGGTCAGTCATCCAGTAGCGGGGTCTGCGACGAATCACCGTTGAGATGAAGATAGCGATCATCGGTACCGGCATCGCCGGGCTCGGCGCTGCGCATGCGCTCGGACGGCTCCACGAGGTGGAGCTGTTCGAGGCTGCGGAGCGGGCGGGTGGGCATGCACACACGGTCACGCATGATTCGCTCGAACTCGACACAGGGTTCATCGTCCACAACGAGGCGAACTATCCACAGCTGACGCGGCTCTTCCGCGAGCTCGGCGTCGAGACCCAGCCGTCGGAGATGTCGTTCGCGATGTCCTGCGGCTGCGGGCTCGAGTGGTCGAGCAAGCGGCCGTGGCGTGCCGGGCCGCGGCTGCTGCGCGAGATCCTGCGCTTTCTGCGGACGGCGGGCACGGCCGACACGGACGGCAAGTCGTTCGATCGCTTCCTCCGCGACGAGGGTTACTCGGAGTCGTTTCGGTGGCATTACCTCGTTCCGATGACGTCCGCTCTCTGGTCGATGGCACCGCAGGAGGCGCTCGACTTCCCGGCCTCGTACGGGATCGAGTTCTTCGCGAACCACTCGATGCTCGGCCTGCGCCGGAGCCGCTGGCGCACGGTCACCGGCGGCAGCCGCACGTACGTGCAGGCGCTGCTCGAGCGGCTCGGGGCGCCGGTGCACCTGGCCGCGCCCGTCGGCTCGCTGCGGCGCACGGACGCGCGGAGTGGTGCTTCGCGGCCGAGACGGTGCAGACGCGCAACTTCGACGCCGCCGTCGTCGCGACGAGCGCGCCGCGGGCGCTCGCCTTGCTCGAGGATCCCTCGGACGCCGAGCGGGAGATCCTCTCCGCCTTCGAGTCGACGGCGAACGAGACCGTTCTCCACACCGACGCGACGCTCCTGCCGGACCGCCCGTCGAATCGCTCGTCGTGGAACTACCGGTCGCCGGGCTGCGGCGTCTACGCCGACCGGCCGTCGATCACGTACTCGCTCAACCGGCTGCAACGGCTGGACGCGCCGGCCGAGTACTGCGTCACGCTCAACCGCACCGCCGACATCGCGCCCTCGGCCGTGATCCGGGTGCTCGAGTACGAGCACCCGCAAGGTCACGTTCGCGAGCCTCGCGGCGGCTGCGCGCGCGCGGGCGCATGGGGTCGAGCGGCACACCGCCTTCGCGGGGGCGTGGCAGGGCAACGGCTTCCACGAGGACGGCCTCGCCTCGGGCCTGCGGGCCGCCGCCGCGCTCGGGGTGACGTGGTGAGCCGGGCGCTCGAGAGCGCGCTCTATGTCGGCACCGTCATGCATGCGCGCCGCTCGCCGCGCGACAACGTGTTCCGCTACCCGGTCTACATGGCGCTCATCGACCTCGACGAGCTGCCGTTGCTCGACCGCAGCCTGCCCCTGTTCGGCTGGAACCGGCGCGCCGTCACGAGCTTCCACGACGCCGACCACATCGACATCCACGAGGTGCTCGCGGCGAACGGGATCGACCTCGGCGCCGGCGGCTCGATCCAGGTGCTCACGAATCTGCGCGTGCTCGGCTACGTCTTCAACCCGGTCTCGTTCTGGTGGTGCCGCCGGGCTGACGGCTCGCTCGCGTGCATCGTGGCCGAGGTCAACAACACGTTCGGCGAGCGGCTGCCGTACGTCCTCCGGCCGGGCGGCCGATGACGCGGATGGCGCGCGCGCCGTCTTCGAGACCGACAAGCGCCTGCACGTCTCCCCGTTCATGCCGATGGACCAGTCCTACACGTGGTGGTTCTCCGAGCCCGGGGCCGAAGCTCAACGTTCGGATGGACGTCCACGAGGTGGGCAGCCGCGATTTCCACGCCACCCTCACCGCCGCCAGGCAACCGCTGACCGGGGCATCGTTGCGCTCGGTGCTCGTGCGCTACCCGCTGATGCCCGCTGCGGGTGATCTCGCTGATCCACTGGCAGGCGTTGCGGCTGTGGTTCAAGCGGATGCGCTTCTACCGCAAGCCTCCGTTCGTCGCCCGGTACCGGCTCGGTGAAGCGATGAGCGTCGCCGCCGGCGTCGCGCGGCGCCTCGCGTTCCGCGCGCTCGATGCAGCTCAAGGGAGGCGAGGTCGTCCTCCGCTACCCGGACGGGCGCGGCCGGCGCTTCGGTGACGGGGACGGGCCGTCGATCGTCGTCGAGATCCGCCGTCCCGGACGCCTTCTGGGGCAAGCTCGGTACCCGAACCCGGATCGGGCTCGGCGAGTCGTACGTCGACGGTGACTGGGACTGCGCAGACCTCGTCGGCCTGTTCTCGCTGATCGGCCGCAACCTCGAGGCCCTCTCGGAGCACCCGGCCCTGAAGCGGCTCTACCGGCTCCAGGAGCTCCGGCCCGACCGCCGGCCGCGGCAGACGATCGCGGCTGCGAAGGACAACATCCACGCCCACTACGACCTCGGCAACGACCTGTTCGAGCTGATGCTCGACCCGACGATGACGTACTCGTGCGCCTACTGGGAGCGTCCGGACATGACGCTGGAGGAGGCGCAACGGGCGAAGAACAGGCACATCTGCGAGAAGCTCGGCGTCGGCCCCGGCGACCACGTGCTCGAGATCGGTTGCGGCTGGGGCGGGTTCGCGATCCAGGCGGCGACCGACTACGGCTGCCGGGTCACGGGGCTGACGCTGTCCCCGAGCCAGGCGAGCTTCGCGCGCGCCCGCATCGACGACGCTCGGCCTCGACGACCGGATCGAGATCCGGGAGGAGGATTACCGGCTCACCGAGGGTCGCTTCTCGAAGATCGCCTCGATCGAGATGTTCGAGGCGATCGGCCTCGCCGAGTACGGCAACTACTTCGGCGCCGTCGACCGCTTGCTCGCACCGGAAGGGCTCGCGTGCCTGCAGACGATCGGCGTGCCCGACTGGCGGTTCGAGCGCTACCGCCGCCGGCCGGACTGGATCCAGCAGACGATCTTCCCGGGCTCGCTCCTGCCCTCGCTCGAGGCGATCGCCAGGTCGGTCGCGCGGACGCGGCTGCAGATCAACGGCGTCGAGGAGATCGGCTTCGGCTACGCCCGCACGCTTCGCGAGTGGCATCACAACGTGCTCGAGAACCTCGAGCAGATTCGTGCGCTCGGCTACGACGAGCGCTTCCTCCGGATCTGGTCGTACTACCTCTCCTACTGCGAGGCCGGCTTCGCGATACGGTCGTTGCGCAACATGCAAATCGTGCTCAGCCACTCCGCGAACGACGCGCTGCCGGCGTTTCCGTCTGTGCGTCCGGGCTATTGAGCTACGAGACATATCGCCGTGCGCTGACGCCGGTGATCCACGCCGCATACGACATCGAGGTGCGCGGGCAGGAACACGTGCCGGCCTCCGGGCGGCTCATCGTCCCGGCGAACCACGACTCGATGCTCGATCCGTTCATTCTGGCGGCCGTGATCCCGCGGCCGATCCGCTGGCTCGGGAAGTCCGAGCTCTGGAAGGTTCCCGGTCTCCGCTGGTGGCTCGGCACCCTCGAGGCGATTCCCGTGCAGCGCGGAGGCAGTGATATCGCGGCGATCTCGTCCGCAATCGAGGCGCTCGAAGCCGGCGAGGTCGTCGGCATCTTCCCCGAGGGTGGCGTCAAACGCGAGGGTCTCTGGCTCCGCGGCGCGGCTCGGATGGCGCTGGCGACCGGCGCACCGCTCCTGCCCGTGCGGCTCCTCGACACGCGGAAGGCGTTCGGGCGCCGCTCGATCGCGTTCCCGCCGCTCGCCGCGTTGATCGGCGAGCCGATCGTCGTCGAGCGGATGGAGCCGACGGCGGAGCTGGCGCGAGAGCTGACCGACCGCTGCAGGCCGCGGTCGAGTCGCTCGGCACCTGAGCGCGCGCGGCACGATCCGCCACCTCGCCTGACCCTTGGCGCGGCAGGCACTCTAGACAGGTGCCCGGTCGCCGCTTTGGAGCAGACACCAGCCGAACGCCCCGAGCGTCCGGCCGACCCCGCCGTGCGCAAGGCCAACCTGCGCCGCATCTTCCCGCTCTTCCGCTCGTACCGGCCGCAGCTCGCCGTCGTCTTCACGCTGATCATCTTCTCGGCGCTGCTCGGCGTGATCCCGGCCGTTCCTGCTCAAGGACATCCTCGACACGGCGCTACCCGACGAACGACATGCGGCTGCTGACGGCTCTCGTCGCCGGGATGATCGCGATCTCGATCGTCACGGGCGCGATCGGCGTCTACCAGACGCTGCTCTCGAACCGGGTCGGCCAGGCCGTCATGCACGACCTGCGCACGGCCGTCTACCAGCATCTGCAGCGGCTCTCGCTCGCGTTCTTCACCCGCACGCGCACGGGCGACGTGCAGAGCCGGATCGCGAACGACATCGGCGGCATCGACACCGTCGTCACGTCGACCGCGACCTCGGTGCTCTCGAACGTGACCACCGTGATCGCGACGGTCATCGCGATGTTCCTGCTCGACTGGCGGCTCGCCCTGTTCGCCCTGATCCTGCTGCCGCTGTTCGTCTGGCTGACGAAGCGGGTCGGCGACCAGCGCAAGAAGGTGACCGCCGAGCGGCAGATCTCGCTCTCGGATGTCTCGTCGATCGTGCAGGAGTCGCTCTCGGTCTCGGGGATCCTGCTCGGCAAGACGATGGGCCGCTCCGACGACCTCGCCGACGCGGTTCTCGGACGAGTCGCGGCGCCTGGCCGACCTCGAGGTGCGCAGCCGGATGACGGGCCGCTGGATGATGGCCGCGATCCAGATGACGTTCGCCGTGATGCCGGCGCTCGTCTACTGGTTCGCCGGCTGGTCGCAGTCGCGCGGCAACGCCGGATCGACGATCGGCACGCTGGTCGCGTTCACGACCCTGCAGACGCGGCTGTTCTTCCCGATCGGCAGCCTGCTCGGCGTCCAGATCGAGGTGCAGAGCTCGCTGGCGCTGTTCGACCGGATCTTCGACTACCTCGACCAGCCGATCGACATCGTCGAGGGCACCCGGACGCTCGAGCGTCCGCGCGGCGACGTCGCCTTCGACCGCGTCTGCTTCCGCTACGACGACGACGCCTGGACGCTGAAGGACGTCTCGTTCTCGGTGCCGGCCGGCACCAAGACCGCGCTCGTGGGCGAGACCGGCTCCGGCAAGACGACGTGCGGCTACCTCGTCGCGCGCCTCTACGACGCGACCGAGGGCACGGTCTCGATCGACGGCATCGACGTTCGCGAGCTGACCTTCGAGTCGCTCGCGGCGGCGGTCGGGGTGGTCTCGCAGGAGACGTACCTCTTCCACGCGACCGTGCGCGAGAACCTTCGCTTCGCGAAGCCCGACGCCACCGACGAGGAGGTCGAGGAGGCGGCGCGGGCCGCCCAGATCCACGAGCTGATCGCATCGCTGCCCGACGGCTACGAGACCGTCGTCGGCGAGCGCGGCTACCGCTTCTCCGGCGGCGAGAAGCAGCGGATGGCGATCGCGCGCACCGTCCTCCGGAACCCGCCGATCCTGGTGCTCGACGAGGCGACCTCCGCGCTCGACACGCAGACCGAGCGGCTCGTCCAGGAGGCGCTCGAGCGCCTGGCGGAGGGGCGAACGACGATCGCGATCGCGCACCGGCTGTCGACGGTCAGGGATGCGGATCAGATCGTCGTGCTCGACAAGGGGCACGTCGCCGAGACCGGAAGGCACGAGGAGCTGCTCGCCGCCGGCGGCCGCTACGCCCTCCTCGTCGCGCAGGGATACCGACGTCGATGCGGAGTCCCGCGGCGCCGTCGCCGGAATCGCCTGACCGAGCTGCGGGACGAGGGCGACCCGCCGAGCCTTGTCGGCAGAGGGCTAACATGAAGCGTTTGCGGGAACACTTCCCCTGCGCGGCTCGGCCGCGAACCCTTGATTCCGACGTCCTGGAGGCGCTGACATGACGACAACACCGACCCGGGTCAATGCTGGCCTCGAATCACATGGCCTCGACCCCGTCGGCACCATCGTCTGGAGCCCGACGACCGCTCAGCTCTACACCGCTGCCCTGAAGAGCGGCGACGGCGCGCTGGCGCACGGTGGCCCGCTCGCCGTCGACACCGGCAAGTTCACCGGGCGCTCGCCGAAGGACAAGTTCATCGTCGAGGAGCCCGGCTCGCAGGACCGCATCTGGTGGGGCGACGATCAACCAGCCGCTGCCGGAGGACAAGTTCAACGGCCTGCGCGCGAAGGTCGTCGAGCACCTCGAGTCGCGCGATCCGCTCTACGTCGTCGATGCCTTCGCCGGCGCCGACCACAACCACCGCATCGGCGTCCGCGTCGTCACCGGCAGCCCGTACCACGCCCTCTTCGCGAAGACGATGTTCATCACGCCCGCCGCCTCGGAGCTCCGGTCGTTCGAGCCCGATGTGCTCGTGCTCCATGCTCCGGCGGTCGAGGCCGACCCGGAGACCGACGGCACCCGCACCGGAACGTTCGTCGCGCTGCATCCGACGCAGGGTGAGGTGCTGATCGGCGGAACGTTCTACGCGGGCGAGATCAAGAAGGCGATCTTCACGGTGATGAACGACCGCCTGCCGCTCGAGGGCGTCCTTCCGATGCACTGCTCCGCGAACGTCGGCGAGGACGGCAAGGTCGCGGTCTTCTTCGGCCTCTCGGGCACCGGCAAGACGACCCTGTCAGCCGACCCCGACCGCTCGCTGATCGGCGACGACGAGCACGGCTGGGGCGCGAACGGCGTCTTCAACATCGAGGGTGGCTGCTACGCCAAGGTGATCCGGCTCTCGGCCGAGGCCGAGCCGGAGATCTTCAAGACGACGAGGACCTACGGCACCGTGCTCGAGAACGTCGTCATCGACGACCGCGGCGTCGTCGACCTCCACGACGACTCGAAGACCGAGAACACCCGCGCCGCCTACAAGCTGGAGCGGATCTCGAACACCGTCGCGACGAAGCTGGCGAGTCACCCGACCGCGGTCGTGATGCTGACTGCGGACGCGTTCGGGATCCTGCCGCCGATCGCCCGGCTGAGCCGCGACCAGGCGCTCTTCTACTTCCTCTCGGGCTTCACGGCCAAGCTCGCAGGCACCGAGATCGGCGTCCAGGAGCCGCAGCCGACGTTCTCGACCTGCTTCGGCGCGCCGTTCCTGCCGCAGCCGCCCGCCGTCTACGCCAAGCTGCTCGGCGAGAAGCTCGACCGGCACGGCGCCACCGTCTGGCTCGTCAACACGGGCTGGACGGGTGGGCCGTACGGCGAGCGGCCACCGGATGCCGATCCAGGCGACGCGCCGGCTGCTGCATGCCGCTCTCGCGGGCCAGCTCGACGGAGTCGAGTACCGCGTCGACGAGGTCTTCGGGTTCGAGGTGCCGGTGCGCGTGCCCGGCGTCGAGGCGAAGCTGCTCGATCCGCGGACGACCTGGAGCGACGCTGACGTCTACGATGTACGCGCGCGCGAGCTTGCCCGCCTGTTCAGCGACAACTTCGAGGGATTTGCGGAAGACGCAGGACAGTCGATTACCGCCGCAGGGCCGCGCGTTTGACGTTTTCGCCCGATCCGGAGAGGAGCAGACGAGCAGATGACACGCAGGGGTCTACGTTCGGCACTGCTGCCGGCAACGTTCGCCGCCATCCTGGCGGCCGTCGTCCTCTCCGCGACCGGGGGTAGCGCCGCCGCCGGCGCAGCCGGCTCGCGACGCGGCTGCACCGCTTCGCCTCGCAGGCCTCAACCTCGCCGCTGCGCGCGCTCCCGTTCTTCCACCCGGCGCTCGGCGGCACGAGCGGCCGCATCCACTGCCGCCGCGTGCGACGCCGCATCCGGCGTCACGTGCTCCGACGTCGTCGTCCCGCTCGACCGCACGGGTCGCGTGCCCGGCACGGTCACGCTTCACGTCGAATCGCTTCCCGCCGAGGGTGCCCAGCGCGGCGTCATGATGCTCGTCGCCGGCGGCCCGGGCCAGGGATCGGCCACCGTGTTCAACCTCAGCGACAAGAACAGCGCCGAGCTCTATCACGCGCTCTTCCCGGGCTACCGGATCGTCGCGTTCGACAATCGCGGCACGGGCAAGTCGGGCCTCCTCCTCTGCTCGGCGCTGCAGCAGTCGACGACGTTCGTCGGCCAGGACGCGCTCGCCGCCGGCTGCGCGGCCACGATCGGCCCGAACCGCGACTTCTACAGCACCCACGATCACGCCGACGACACCGAGGCCGTCCGCGTGGCGCTCGGCGTCGACAAGATCGCGCTCTGGGGCACCTCGTACGGCACGAAGCTGGCGCTCGCCTACGCGCTCGCGTACCCGACGCACGTCGAGCGGCTGTTGCTCGATTCCGTCCTGCCGACCGAGTACCCCGAGCCGCTGGAGGCGAACGTCCTCCACGACATGCCGCTCGCGCTGTCGGGCTATTGCGCCGGCGGCGTGTGCCGTGCCGCCACGCCGAACTTCGCGGGCGAGGTCGCGGCGGTCGCGAATGCCCTCGCCGCCAAGCCGGCTCGCGGCGCCGTCCGGCTCGCGAACGGGAAGGTGCGGAACGAGCGCATGGACGGCCTCGACATGCTCGCGCTCGTCGTCGACTCGGATCTGAACCCGGGCCTCGCTGCGATGCTCCCGGCGGCGACCCACGCAGCGCGCCTCGGCCGGATGGGCGCCCTTCTGCGGCTCCACTACCTCGACCTCGGAGGCTCGTCGTACACGGCCGAGGCGCTGAGCGTCGGGCTCAATGCGGCCACGTCGTGCGCCGACGGCCACTTCCCGTGGGATCCGGCGGCGCCGCTCGCCGACCGTCCGGCGAAGCTCGCCGCGGCGATCACTGCGCTGCCGGCCGGCGCGCTCGGCCCGTTCGGCCCGTGGGCGACCGAGCTCGGCACGGCCGCGTTCTGCCTCAAGTGGCCGAGCCCAACCGTCGCGACGCCGCCTCTCGGTGCCGGCCCGCTGCCCGATGTGCCGGTGCTCTCGCTCAGCGGTGGCTACGACATGCGCACGCCGACCTCGAGCGCGGCGGCGGTGACGCGCCTCTTCCCCCACGGCAAGCTGCTCGTCGTGCCGGCTGTCGGTCACAGCGTCGTCGGCGCCGACAACTCGTTCTGCGCGATCCGCGCGGTGCGCTCCTGGGTGACGGACGGGAACGTCCCCGCCACCTGCCAGCGCCCGTCCTTCATCGTCACGCCGCCGGGCGCGTATCCGCCCGTCGGCCGTTCCGGCCCGGGCCGCCTCGCCGCGGGCCACGCTCGCGCTCGCCCGCAAGACGATCAAGGAGGCCGAGGCGATGTGGCTGACGACGGCATTCGGCTCCGGCGCCCCGGTCGCGGGCCTGATCGTCGGGCAAGCTGACTCCCGGGCGAGCTGTCGTTCAGGCTCGATCGGTACGCGATCGCTCCCGGCGTCGAGCTGACCGGGCGGCTCGACGCCGCCGGCTCGGGATTCCCGCTCTCCTTCAAGGGAACGCTCACGGTCTCCGGCAAGAAAGCAGCCCACGGGAAGGCTGACGCTGAAGAAGGACGTTCTCACGGGAACGCTCGGCGGCGTCAGGGTTTCGTAGGCCGCTCGAACAGCGGGCCCGATTCCGTGGAGGCTGCGGCGGTCCGCGACCTTGCACTGCGTTGACAGCTGTTATTCTGCTGCCGCCGAACGACACTGCCGTCTACATTGGAGAGGGGTCTCGCAATGCGTGGAGGCTTGAAGTTCCGGATCCTCGTCGTGGGGATCATCGCCGCAGCCGCGTGCCTCGTCGCCGCAGGCGCCGGCATCGCCGATACGACGAACACCGATCCGACCGGTGACGCCAAGGGCGGGGCTCCCGACATCACCCAGGTGGTCACGTCCAACGACGCGGCCGGGGTCATCACGTTCCGGATCACGACGGTCGCGCCGATCACCGACTCGTCGATCATCGGCATCGCCCTCGACACCGATTCGAATCCGGGGACAGGAGCCGGCGGCGCGGAGTACGTCCTGATCGCCGGTACCGGGCGGGTTCGGGATCGCTGAAGTGGAACGGCACGACGTTCGCCGCCGACGACCGCACCGAGCCTCTCGATGACCCGGTCCGGCAACGTCGTCGACGTTCAAGATCAATCGCTCCGACATCGGCAAGCCCGACCGGTTCGGGTTCGACGTCGTTCACGGTGAACTTCGACGCCGCCGACACGTTTCTCGGTGAGGACGACGCTCCGGACGGTGGCGCGTACATCTACTCGCTGACGTTCACGCAGTGCGCGAACGGCAAGGACGACGACGGCGACGGCAAGGTCGACGGCAACGATCTCGGCTGCTCGTCGCCGACCGACAACCTCGAGAGCGACGATCCCGTCACCCTCAAGGCGAGCAAGGCGCTCACCCTGCCGGCCAAGCCGAAGGCGGGCAAGCTGGTCGTCGTCGGCGCCGCCGTGATTCGGTTGGAGACCGGAGCCGGCATCACGTCGGGAACCGTCAAGTGCGCGGTGAAGGTCGGGACGAAGGCTCTCCCGGCCAAGGGCAAGGTCGGATCGGGTGTCGCGAGCTGCACGTTCACGTTGCCGGCGACGTCGAAGGGGAAGATGGCGCGCGGCACGATCACGGTCACCTTCAAGGGCAAGACGGTCAAGGTCCCGTTCTCGTTCAAGGTCGGCTGAGCACGACCGACTGTTTCCGATCGAGACGAGGGGCAGGTGAAGGAACGTCCCTCGTCTCGGGTGGATTCGCGGGTCCTCCCGATACGTTGTAGCCCGCGACCGGGTCAACTGCGGGCGTCACGACAGGCCAGGGCTCGTGGTTCTACCGGCTCATCGCGCGCACAGCGACGCCCCTCTTCCGAACGGTCTTCCGGCTCGCTCGCGCGGCGTCCAGCACGTTTCTGCCGGCGGTTCTTCCTCTGCGCCAATCGGGTCTCGAATGTCGACGCACTCGCGCTCGCCTCGGCGCTCTATCCGCGGGCGCTCGCGAGCATGGGCAAGGCCGAGATGTTCACCCCCGTCTTCGGGCCGGTGCTGCGAGCGATCGGGAGCTTCCCCCCAGGCGGTCGGCTCTCTGCCGGTTCCCGCGTCCGCCTGACAGCGCCTCGGCGGCGCTCGCAGGGAACGTTGCGCGGGCCTGTCGCCGCTGACATCGGGTAGTTTCCGTTCCGATGGAGCCTTCCTACGACGTCCTCGTCGTCGGCGCCGGGTGCGCCGGCATGCGCGCAGCCATCGAGGCTCACGATCGAGGCGCGAAGGTCGCGGTGATCTCGAAGCTGCACCCGACCCGAAGCCACTCCGGCGCGGCCGAGGGCGGCATCAACGCGGCACTCGGGAACAAGGCCGAGGACAGCCCCGAGAAGCACGCCTTCGACACGGTCAAGGGCTCCGACTACCTCGGCGACCAGGACGCGATCGAGATCTTCACGGCCGAGGCGCCGGGCGACATCTACCAGCTCGAGCACTGGGGTTGCGTGTTCTCGCGCAACGACGAGGGCCGGCTCGATCAGCGCCCGTTCGGCGCCGCCGGCTCGCCGCGCACGGTCTACGCGGCCGACATCACGGGCCACGTGCTCATCCAGGTGCTCTACGAGCAGCTCCAGAAGCGGATGGCCGAGGGCATGGTCGTCTACGAGGAGTTCTTCGCCTTCCGGCTCGTGATCGAGGACGGACGCTGCACCGGCGTCATCTCCTGGGATCTGATGAACGGCGGCGTCAAGGTGATCACCGGCAAGTCGGTGATCCTCGCGACCGGCGGCGTCGGCCGGCTCTACCGCGCCACCACGAACGCGTACGCGTGCACGGGTGACGGCATGTCGATGGCGCTCCGCGAGGGGCTGCCGTTGAAGGACATCGAGTTCATGCAGTTCCACCCGACGACGATGTACCCGAGCGGGATCCTGATCACCGAGGGGTGCCGCGGCGAGGGTGGGTACCTGATCAACAAGGAGGGCGAGCGCTTCATGCAGCGCTACGCCCCGAACGCGCTCGAGCTCGCCTCGCGCGACGTCGTCTCGCGCTCCGAGACGACCGAGATCGAGGCCGGCCGCGGCGTCAACGGCTCGGTGTTCCTCGACCTCCGCCATCTCGGCCCCGAGAAGATCCTGACCAAGCTGCCCGGCTCGCGCGAGCTCGCGATGACCTACGCCGGCGTCGACCCGATCTACGCCCCGATCCCGGTTCGTCCGGGCGCCCACTACCACATGGGCGGTGTCGAGACGGACAACGACGGGCTCACCGCGATCGAGGGTCTCTACGCGGCCGGCGAGGTCGCGTGTGTCTCCGTGCACGGCGCCAACCGGCTCGGCGGCAACTCCTTGATGGAGACGATCACCTTCGGCCGCCGCTCGGGGCACGCTGCCGCCGAGTACGCGCTCGGCGCCGCAGCTCCCGGAGACGGCGAGGCGGCGCGGTCCGACGCGGAGACGTGGGTCAAGTCGCTCCTCTCGAACACCGCCGGCGAGCGGCCGTGGGCGATCCGCGACGAGCTCGGCCAGTCGATGCTCGACAACTTCGGCGTCTTCCGCCGTCCCGAGAAGATGGATGCGCAGCTCGGCATCATCGCTGCGCTCCGCGAGCGGTACGACCGCGGCGTCGTGATCGAGGACAAGGGCGACGTCTTCAACAGCGACCTCACCCAGGCGATCGAGCTCGGCTACCTGCTCGACATCGCCGCCTGCATGCTGCAGGCCGGCATCGCGCGCAAGGAGAGCCGTGGCGCCCACTCGCGACCCTATGATTTCCCCGACCGCGACGACGAGAACTTCCTCAAGCACTCGATCACGCGCTGGAACGGCGACGGCCCGGAGCTCTCCTACGGCGAGGTTCGGATGACGAAATGGGAGCCGATGGAGAGGACGTACTGATGCAGGTGGGGCTGAAGATCTGGCGGTACGACTCCAAGACCGGCGACCGCGCCCTCAAGGAGTACGAGGTCGACGCGCCCGAGGAGGCGACGCTGCTCGACTGCCTCGACCTCGTCAAGGACAAGCACGACGGGTCGCTCGCCTACCGCAAGAGCTGCCGGATGATGATCTGCGGCTCCTGCGGCATGCGCATGGACGGCGGCGCCGTGCTCGCCTGCAAGGTGCGGATGTACGACATCGCCCAGGAAGGCCGCGTTCCCGTGATCTCGGCGATGGGCAACCTGCCGATCGTCAAGGACCTCGTCGTCGACATGGACCCGTTCTGGCAGAAGATGCGCGCGGTCGACCCGTACCTGCAGCCGCGCTACGACCAGGCGCTCGAGCGCGAGAACATCGTTCCGCGCGAGAAGATGGAGGTCATCCACAAGGAGTCGCTCTGCATCAACTGCGGTTGCTGCGTGTCGGAGTGCAACTCGATGGAGTCGGATCCCGACTTCCTCGGCCCGGCGGCGCTCGCCAAGGGGATGCGGTTCGTCGGCGACGCGCGCGACGGCGCCACGATCGAGCGGCTCGAGAAGTACTCGGAGCCGCACGGCCTGTGGGACTGCACGCGCTGCTACTTCTGCAACGAGCGCTGCCCGAAGGGCGTCGACCCGCGCGACGCGATCGCGAAGCTCGGCGCCGAGGCGATGAAGAACGGGATCGACCGCGACATGGGCGCGAAGCACGCGAAGTGGTTCGTGACCTCCGCGAAGACGACCGGCTGGCTCCGCGAGACGGAGCTCGTGCCGAAGACGCAGGGCATCGTCTCGTCGATCAAGGAGATGAAGTTTGCGATGGGCCTCGCCGTCAAGGGCAAGGTGCCGCCGCCGTTCCCGCCGCACGTGGCGGCCGAGGTGGAGGAGTCGCGGGCGCTCTACGATCTCGTCAAGTCGCAGGACCGCAACGGCGCCGCCGGCATCGTGCAGGGAGAGAAGGCGCTCGGCCGGATCGAGTCGCACCACGAGGCCTCCGAGGGCCGCGATCCGTACAACGAGGCCGATTCCGCGCCACGCCCGTTCCTCCCGAGCGAGCGAGAAGAGACCACCGAGGGGGTCACAACGTGAAGAAGCTCGCCTACTACAAGGGGTGCCTGGCATCGCTGTCGGCGAAGGAGCTCGACATCTCGACGCGCGCGCTCGCACCCAAGGTGGGCTACGAGCTGATCGAGCTCGACTCGGTCACCTGCTGCGGAGCGGGCGACATCCACGAGGCGGAGCCCGACTACTACCTGCACCTGAACGCGCGGATCCTCTCGTACGCCGAGGCGACGGGTTGCGACACGCTGATGACGGTGTGCAACGTCTGCACCCTCAACCTGCGCCAGGCAAACCACCAGCTGCAGATCGACGAGGATCTCCGCAAGCGGGTCAACGACAACCTCGAGCAGGTCGGCGTGCCGCGCTACCGGGGCACGGTCGAGGTCAAGCACTTCCTCTGGCTGATCGCCGGCGAGTCGTTCGGGACGCTGCAGACGGTCGCGCACAAGGGCCTCAAGGGCCTCAAGATCGCGCCGTTCTACGGCTGTCAGATCCTGCGGCCGTCGAAGCTGATGGGCTTCGAGGATCCCGACAAGCCGAGCTCGCTGGAGCGGATCATCGAGGCCTGCGGCGGCGAGGCGGTCGACTATCCCGCCAAGATCAAGTGCTGCGGCTTCCCGATCATCCAGGCCCGCGAGGACACCGCCCTGGCCGAGCTGATCCAGCCGATCGAGCAGGCGATGGAGGCCGGCGCCGACGCGATGGTGACGCCGTGCCCGCTCTGCCACCTCTCGCTCGATGCCTGGCAGTCGAAGCTGAAGAAGCAGACCGGCAAGGACTTCGCGATGCCGATCCTCCATCTCTCCCAGCTCGTCGGCGTCGCGGCCGGCCTGACCGACTCGGAGCTGAAGTTCAAGCGCCACGTCGTCTCGGTCGACCCCGTGATCGAGAAGCTGAGCGTCTGAGATGCTGCGATGGAAGAGCGTATCGCAGCATCTCAGACGCGATGTTTGCTGCCGCGCTGCGCGCGGATCCTGAAGCCGGGAACCTACGGTTCCCTGTGATCCCTCCCTTCTAGATCACGGCGGGTCTTCTCCTCGCTGGCATCGTCTTTGCCGCCCTCGCCCTGCTCGCCTACGGCCTCTTCGAGGCCGGCTGGCTGAGGACGCGCGTGCTCGAGGTCGAGATCGACGGGCTGCCGGCAGGCCTCGACGGCCTCCGGATCGCACACCTCTCCGACTTCCATCTCGGCGCGCCCTCGCGGGGCCGCGTCGCGACCGAGCGCGCCGTTGCCTGGGTCGCCGAGCGGCAAGCCCGATCTCGTCTGCATCACGGGCGACCTCGTCTCTCATCCGCGCGGCCTGCCGCTCCTGCGGCAGCTGCTCGGCATGCTCGACCGCCCCTACGTCGTGCTCGGCAACCACGATGTCGCGGTCACGCGCGATCCGTTCTCGCGGGCGGCGGAGCTCGACGGCCTCGAGGATCTGGGCGTGCTGCTGCGGGACGAGGCGGTCGTCGTCGAGCGGCACGGCGATCGGATCCAGATCGTCGGCACCGACGCCGAGAGCTATCCGCTCGGGACGGCACGGCCGTGGGAGCTCGTCGACCCGGCCGCAGGGCTGCGGATCCTGCTCTGCCACTTTCCCGACATCGACCGCAAGCTTCCCGACGGCGCCTTCCACCTCGTCCTGGCCGGGCATCTCCACGCCGGTCAGATCGCGATCCCGTCACCGCGCGGGCGGATCACGCTCGCGCATCCCGGCGGGCGCTTCGTCGCCGGGCTCTACCCGGCTGCCGGCGGCGTGCTGCACGTCTCAGCGGGCACGGGGACGACGTTCGTGCCGATCAGGTTCTTCGCGCGGCCGGAGGTGACGGAGCTCGTGCTCCGCGCCGCCAACCCGCGGCTGCAACAATCCTCGTGATGGAGGGGCACTCGCTGATCTCGGCCGACATCCTCGCGAGCTACGCGGCCGATGCCGCGCTCGAGATCGACGGCGTCTCCCGCCTCGTCGAGGGAACGCGGCCGCGGCACCACGGCGTCAAGATCACGAACGCTGACGGCGTCGTCGCGGTCGAGCTTCATCTCGGCGTCGACTGGGGCGTCAACATCCCGGCGGCCGGTGCCGCCGTGCAGACCCGCGTGGCGGAGTACCTCGAGCGAATGGCCGATCTGACCGCATCGTCGGTCGACGTCGTCGTCGACGACATCGGGCCGCCGCCGGAAGGCGCCTGACCCGTGCCCGCGCGCGTCGCCGGCCTGACGCGGGGGACGATCGCCACCGCTCCGTCGGTGTGCCGCGAGTGCGTGTGGTGGCAGTCGCGCGGCAACAAGACGGCCTCGAAGGAGCGCTGGATCGAGAAGGTCGAGGAGGAGTCCGGCGAGTGGGGGACGATCTACTACGACGACGACGGCTCGGTGCTCGGGTCGATGCAGTACGGGCCGTCGGGATTCTTCCCCCGTGCGGCCGATCTGCCCGCCGGCCCGCCGTCCGACGACGCTGTGCTGGTGACCTGCGCCTATCTCACCGGCGGAGGCGCGGAGTGGGTCGAGAAGTCCCTGTTCCTGGCAGCGATCGGCGAGGCGCGCGATCAGGGCGCGAAGGCGCTCGAGGCATTTGCCTACCGCTATCCGGAGCGCGAGTCGACGAAGGTGCGCTTCCTCGTCCACCGCACCGTGTTCCCGCGCGACTTCCTCGAGGACTTCGGCTTCGTGACGCTGCGTACGCAGGGGCGGGTGGAGCTGTGCCGCCTCGAGCTTGCGGGCCTCGCGCCGGTCGAGGAAGGGCGGCGCGCGAAGGTGCTGCGCGTCGTGCAGGAGGCGTTCGTTCCGAGCGGCACCTCCGTCCCGGCGCCGTAGCGGGCGGCCTCAGCGGCAGCGGGCGGTGCCCGCGTCGCTGAACGTGCCCTTGCCGGCGCGGAGGAACTTCCAGTCGTAGTCCTGTCGCGCGCAGCGTCAGCTTGAGCACTCCGAAGCTGGTGCCGTTGCGGACGATGCTGCCGGGACGCGGCAGGAGCAAGGGGTAGTGCCCCTTGCCGCCCGTGCCGACGACGAATGAGCGGATCCCCTTGAGCGGCGCGAAGCGCTCGTAGTCGTGGTCGTGGCCGCTGAGGACGACGTCGGCCTTCGCTCGCGCGAGGATGTCCCAGAACGGGGCGTACGTGACGTCGGAGCCGTGCAAGCCAGAGCTGAACCGCGGGTGATGCCAGTACGCGAGCGTGCAGCGGGCGGGGTGCGCCGCGAGGTCGGCCTGCAGCCAGCGGCCCTGGGGCGAGTCGCGCTCGCAGCCGCCGACGTGGCTGCAGTTCGAGTTCAGCACGATCACGTGCCAGGCCCCGAGCGTGTAGCTGTACCACGCGTTCGGGGCAGGTCGAACTCCTTGAACGCCGGTGCGGCACCGGCCGTGTTGTACTCGTGGTTCCCGAGCGCCGCCTTGATGCGCGGGACGAGCTTGCCCCAGCTCGGCGTCGAAGCAGTTGGCGAAGTCGGCCTCGCTGCCGTTCTCGTAGGCGATGTCTCCCAGCACGGCGATCGTGCCCGGGATCCGGGAGACGAGCGCGGCGGTCTGCTCGTCCCCGTTCGAGTCGCACGAGGCGATGTCGCCGACGGCGAGCAGCGTTCGGGTCGGCGGTGCCGTGGTGGCGCCTGCGTAGCCCGCGAGAGCGACCGCGCAGGCGAGGACGAGCGCCGCCGCCTTAAGCCGCGGCGACACCGGCGAGCAGCACTTCGGCGATCTGGATCGCGTTCAGCGCCGCTCCCTTTCTCAGGTTGTCGCAGGAGAGGAAGAGCGCCAGGCCGTTGACCGAGCCCTCGTCCTTGCGAATCCGCCCGACGAGCACCTCGTCGCCACCGGCGGCGTCCTTCGGCGTCGGGACCTCCGGCAGCCGCAGCACGCGCACGCTCGGAGCCTCGCTCAGGATCGCGGTCGCATCCTCGGGCGAGAGCGGCTCCTCGAACTCGACCCAGATCGCCTCGGAGTGGCCGACGAGCACGGGCACGCGCACGCAGGTGGCGCTGATCGCGAGGTCGGGCAGCTCGAGGATCTTGCGGGTCTCGGCGCGAAGCTTCGACTCCTCGTCGGACTCGACGCCTTCCCAGTCCCAGTCCATCACGAGGTTGTGCTCGGACGACGGCTCGGCGCGGAGCTGCTCCATCCGCTGTGCGCCCGCGCCCGACACCGACTGGTAGGTCGCGACGTGCACCCGCTTCAGCGGCACCACGTCGTGGAGCGGCTTCAGCACGCAGGTGAGCGGGATCGTGCAGCAGTTCGGGTTGGCGACGATGCGGTCGCGCTCGAGCGATTCGAGGGCTCGATCGGCGTTCACCTCGGGCACGACGAGCGGATAGCCGTCGACGAGGCGGTAGGCGGAGGACTTGTCGATGCAGATCGCACCGGCGGCGGAGGCAATCGGCACGAGCTCGCGGCTGGCTCCGGTGCCGACCGAGAAGAGGAAGAGGTCGACGTCGCCGGCCGAGAGCGCCTCGTGGGTCGCCTCCTCGACGAGGATCTCGTCGTCCCCGAAGGGCAGGCGCGAGCCGGCCGAGCGCGCCGACGCGAACGCGCGCACGTCGTAGCCGCGCTCGGCGAGCAGCTCCAGGGTGATCGTGCCGACGGCGCCCGTGGCGCCGACGACACCGATGCGCGGTGCAGCCATGGCCGAAAGTGTAGGGAAGGGCGTCGACCCGTACGGCTTGAAGAACTGCGCCGACTCTTCGGGCGCGAGCTCCGAGCCGTCGAGCTCGAGCGCCCGGTCTTCCTCGGGATGCGTCTCGCGCCACTCGTTGAACCACGCGACGCTGCGGGCGATGCCGGTCTCGAGCGGCACCGACGGCTCCCAGTCGAGCAGGCCCCGGGCGCGGCCGATGTCGGCCACGTAGCGCGTCACCTCGCCGAGCAGCGGCGGCGCGAGCGTGACGTCGGGATCCTTGCCCGTCGCCTCGCCGATCAGCTCGGCGACGCGAACGAGGGTGTTGCCCTGGCCGTAGGCGAGGTTGATCGTCTCGTTCCGCACCGTGCCCCCGGCAAGCCCCTGGATGCCGCGGACGATGCCCTCGACGCAGTCGTCGACGTAGGTGAAGTCGAGCACCTTGTCGTTGCCGCCGAACACCGTGATCGGCTCGCCGCGGAGGATCCGGTGGGTGAAGAGCGGGATCACCCGGATCATCCGCTGCAGGTCGTTGTCGTAGCGGCCGTAGACGTTCGAGAACCGGAAGACGATGTACGGCAGCTGGTAGCAGCGCGCGTACGAGTAGACGAGCGCCTCGCCGGCGATCTTCGAGGCGGAGTACGTGCTCTCGGCGTAGGCGAAGTCGGCCGTGCCCTCCTCGGTCTGGAACCGGTGCACGTCGCCGTAGACCTCGCGGCTCGAGCTGAAGATGATCGGCGTCTGCGTCTGCCGGCAGTACTCGAGCACGTTGAACGTCATCGTCATGTTCTCGAGCGCCCGGGCGGGCTCGCGGACGAGCTGGTGCACCTTGGCGTGGGCCGCGAGGTGGACGACCACGTCGGCAGGCGGGTACTCGATTCCACCGACGCCACCCTCCATGGCGGCGTAGTGCCCCGACAGATCCTGCAGCAGGTAGCGAAAGTCATCGTCGATCCACGTGTTCACGCGCTTGTCGACGCCGAAGACATCGTGGCCGTCGGCGAGGAGCCGGAGGGCGAGATTGGTGCCGATCTGCCCGCTCGAACCGGTGATGAGGACGCGCATGCGGCGAGGATACCGGGCCTCCCGTGAGGGGGTACCGCCACGGCGGGAAAATCCCCCTTCGGCGCGTCGCTTACCAGTGTTACTATCGCGCGACCTTGCTCGCGCTTCGACCCTCATCGACTCGCAGCTGCCGGCTGCTGCTCGGCCTGGCAACCGGCTTGCTCGTCGGCCTCGCGGCCATGGGTGCCACCGCTCGGAGCGCGTCCGCGACGCGGGCTGCCGTCCCGCCGGGAACGCCGAACCTTGCGCTCATCGCTCTCGTTCCCGCGGACGTCGCGGGCGGCCGTGTGCTGCATCAGGGCTACTTCACCGACAAGGACCTCGTTGCGGGCTACGACCGTGAGTTCAAGGCGGGCGCCTCGATCGGGCACAGCCGCGCGCTCTCGCTCGATAGCGAGATCGACGTGCTCGAGGACGACATCGAGGCCCATGGGCTGTACGCGTCGGCGAAGACGGTCTTCGGCTCGCCGGGCGGGCGGGCGCTCCTGTCGAAGAGCATTCTCGACGAGTTCAAGAAGGACGTGAAGGGCAAGGGCGCGGCGAAGGTGACGTTCGGCAAGATCCGGTCGCTCGGGATCGGCGACGAGACGTTTGTCCAGCCCATCACGATCACGCTGCTCAAGCTGATTCGGTTCTCGTTCGTGATCAGCGTCACCCGTGAGGAACGCTTGCTGTCGGTCGTGACGGTGATGGGCCAGCCCGGCGGGAAGGTCGCGGTCGAGGACATCGCGAAGCTCCAGCGCAAGGTCGCCGACCGCATCGTGGTCGCGCTCGCGCCGGTCAACACGGCGCTCCCGACGATCACGGGCACGGCGACGGTGGGCCAGGTCCTGACAGGAGCAGACGGTACCTGGACGAACTCGCCGGCAGGCTTCACCCACGCGTGGTTCAGCTGCGATGCAGCCGGGACCAACTGCGTCGCGATTCCCGGCGCAACGACGTCGACGTACACGGTTGCGGCCACCGATGCCGGTGCCACGCTTCGCTTCTCGGTCGGCGCCACGGGCTCGATCGTCCCGGCCGTCTCGGCCCAGACGGCCGTCGTCGCTGCAGCACCGCCGCCGGCGTAGAGCCTTACGAGGCTTAGGCCGGTCGCCGGCCCGACAGCGCGCGGCCCAGCGTCACCTCGTCGGCGTACTCGAGGTCGCCGCCGACCGGCAGCCCGCTTGCGAGCCGCGTCACCCGGACGCGGTCGCGAAGCCGGTCTGCGAGATACGCAGCCGTCGCCTCGCCCGTCATGTTCGGGTTGGTGGCGAGCACGACCTCCTCGATCCCGCCCTGCTCGACGCGGTAGAGGAGCTGGCCGACCCGGAGGTCCGACGGCTCGACGCCGTCGAGCGGGGAGAGCGAGCCACCGAGCACGTGGTACAGCCCGCGGAACTCGTGCGTCCGCTCGAGCGAGACGACGTCCACCGGTTGCTCGACGACGCACACGACCGTGCGATCGCGCCGCGGGTCGGTGCAGATGACGCAGAGCTCCTCCTCGGTGAGGTTGCCGCAGTCGCGGCAGAAGTGCACGCGCTCCTTCATCTCGCCGATCGCCTCGGCGAGCGCGAGCGCCTCCTCCGGTGACACCGAGAGCAGGTGGAAGGTCAGCCGCTGCGCGGTACGCGTGCCGATCCCGGGCAGGCGCGTCAGCTGCGCGACGAGGTTGTCGACGGCGGGGCTCAGCATGAGATGAGGAGATTAGTCATCGGTCTCGGACGTGCCTGTGGCGTACAGGGCCGCTTCGGCCACGCGCTCGAGCCGCCGCTCGACGATCTCGACGAAGGCACGTGCGGCCGGTGACAGCGGGGCATCGGTGCGGGCGATGAAGGCGAACGTGTCGTAGAGCGGCTCTGCGAACGACGCGAAGTGGAGGCCACGGATTCCCTGGCGGCTGATCGCGGCGCGGGGGACGATGGTGTCGCCGAGCCCGCGGCGGGCGAGGCCGACGGCAGCCTCGATCCCCTCGACCTCGATCACGGGCCGGAGCGTCACGCCGGCCCGCTGCGCGCGGTCGACGAGCTGGCGGCGCATCGGGTCGTGGGCGCCGTACTGGGCGTCGTAGAGGATCAGCGGCGCGTCGGCCAGCGCCTCGATCGTGACGGGCTCGCGCGCGCGCTCGTCGTCGCGGCTCACGACGACGAGCTCCTCGAGCCGCGCCACGCGCAGGTCGAGCCCGGAGTCGTCGACCGGCAGGACGATCAGCCCCGCCTCGAGCGTGGCATCGCGCACCTGGTCGGCCACCTCCGACGAGTTGAGCCCGACGAGGCGGAGCCGGACGTCCGGGTACTTGCGCCGGAAGTCGGCCGCGAGGTCGGCGATCAGGTACGCCGACGCCGTCCCGAACATCCCGAAGCCGAGGGTGCCGCCGCGGAGATCGCGCACCTCGGCGACGGCGTCGCGCGCCCGTTCGACGTCGGCGAGCACGCGCTCGGCCTCGGGACGGAAGCGCCGGCCCGCCTCGGTGAGCACGAGCCCGCGGCCGGCACGGGCGAAGAGGGAGATCCCGAGCTCCGCCTCGAGCTGCCGCACCTGCTCCGAGATCGAGGGCTGGGTGAGGTAGAGCGAGCGTGCGGCAGCGCTGAACGAGCCGTGCTCGACGGTGGCCAGGAAGTACGTGAGCTGCTGAATCGTCATATAGGAGAAACCTTTATCAAGAGAAGATAACTCAGGGAGGGCTTTTTGTTCAACCACCCGTACATTTGACGCATGGCCCGTTTTCGCGCTCCCCGGTTCCGCGGCACGCTCCTCAGCCTCGCTGCCGGAGTCGCCTTCTCGGTCTCGCCGATCCTGATCCAGATCGCGTACTCGCACGGCGCCGCCGTCTCCGGCGTGCTGGCCTGGCGCTACCTCGCTGCGGCGCTCCTGCTCGTCGGGCTCGCCGGCCGCAAGATGCTGACCGTGCCGCTGCGCGCAGCCGCCGGTGCCTTCGTGCTCGGCGCGGTCGTGTACGCGCTCGACTCGGCCCTCTTCTTCGGTGCGCTCGAGCGAACGTCCGCTCCGCTCGCCTCGCTCGTGCACTACGCCCACCTCGTGCTGGTCGTCGGCGTCGCCGCGATGATCGGCCGTGAGCGGCTGACCCGCCGCCGCCTCCTGGCGCTCGCCGGGATCTTCGGGGGCGTCGCGCTCGTCGGTGGCGCGGCCGTGAACCCCGATCTGCTCGGCCTCGCGATGGCGCTCGGCGCCGGCGCTGCCTACGCCGTCTACATCCTGCTCTCCGACCGCCTGCTGCGCGACACCGATCCGCTCGCCCTTGCCGCGTACCTCACCGCCGGCGCGGCGACGTCGTTCCTCGTCGTCGGCGGGGCGCTCGGCTCGCTCGGGACGGTCGGCGGCTCCTCGGGGCTCATCTGCCTCGCCGCCGCGGCCCTCGTCGGCTCGGTGTTCGCGGTGACGTCGTTCCTCGAGGGCGTTCGGCTCGTCGGCCCCTCGACGGCGTCGCTGCTCGTGACGGTCGAGGTGCCGGTCACGATCGCGCTGGCCGCGATCGTGCTGAAGCAGCACCTGACCCCGACGCAGTTCGTCGGTGCCGGTCTCGTCGTGGCGGCGATCGTGACGATGCAGCTGCGGAGCAGGCCGAAGCTGCGCCTCGTGCCGACGCCTGCACCGACACCCGCTGCGCCCGCTCTGCCGCTGCTCGCTCTCGAGCCGGCCGAGCGGCTGGCTGCCTAGACCGGCTAGAGGCCGAACGCGCCGAGGTCGGGCATCTGGCCCTTGATCTTCGACTCGACGAGCTCGGATGCCGAGCGCAGCGCCTCGTTCGCGGCCGCCATCACGATGTCGGCCAGCATCTCGGGATCGTCGGGATCGATCGCCCTCGGGTCGATCTTGATCTCGACCAGCTCGCCGCCGCCGTTCGCCTTCACGGTGACCATGCCGCCGCCGGCCGAGGCCTCGACGATCTCGAGCTTCGCCTCTTCCTGGGCTTCCATCATCTGGGCCTGCATCTGCTGGGCCTGCTTGAGCATTGCGTTCATGTCGAACTTCGGCATCAGTGCTCCTCCACTTCTTCGGCGTCGAATGTGTCCTTGAGCAGCGAGATCACGTCTTCCTCGGAGAGCTCGCGGGCGTCTTCCGGCTCCGTCGGCTCGGGCGGCGCGCCGACGACGGTCTCGACGGTCAGCCGCCGTCCCGTGACCGCGTACAGCGCATCGCGGAGCATGGCGAGGTTCTTCGGGTCCTCGATCTGCGCGCGGTGGAAGCCTGCAGCCTGGGCGAACTCGATCGTGACCACGTCGCCGCGTGATCTCGACCGGCCGCGCCTCGGCGACGAGCGTCGAGATCGGGATCGAGCGCTCCCTGACGGCGTCGACCACGTCCCGCTGCCAGGCGTCGCGGAGCTGGTCGAGCTCGAGCGGCGGCAGGGTGGAGGCCACCTCGGGAGCTGCAGCGGCCGGCGCTGGTGCTGACTGGCGGCGGCGTCGTCTCCTCGGACGTGACGACCGGCGCGGGCGTCGTGGCCGCGATCGGCGGGGCGACGCGCGGCTCGGCGGCCGCGGGAGTGGCAGCGGGAGCGGCTGCGATCGGCCCGCCGTGCGGTCGCGACTCGAGCACCTCGATCCGGTGCGCGAGCGAGTCGCGCGAGAGGTCGGCCTGGGGGCGGGTGATCTTGACGAGCGCGAGCTCGAGCGGCAGGCGGGGATCGCCGCCCTGGCGCATGTCGTCGACGGCGATCGCGAGCAGGTCGATCAGGCGGAGCACCGTCGGCTCGGGGAGCTGGTTCGCCTGCTCGCGCAGGCGCTCACGTGTCTCCTCGGTGACGGGCAGCGAATCCGGGACGTGGCCGACGTGCTGCACGAGCAGGAGCTGGCGGAGGTGCTCGATCAGCTCGGTGACGAGGCGGCCGATGTCCTGACCCTGCTCCGAGAGCTCCTCGATCTGGACGAGCGCGCCGGCCGTGTCGTGGTCGACGATCGTGTCGCAGAGGCGGAAGAGCGTGTCCTCCTCGATGCCACCGACGAGCTGGAGCACGTCCTGCACGGAGATCGCGCTGCCCGTCGCGGCCGCGAGCTGGTCGAGGGTCGAGACGGCGTCGCGGTACGCGCCGTGAGCGCCGCGCGCGATCAGCGCGAGCGCCGCGTCGGGCGCGTCGATCTTCTCGCCCTCGCAGACGCGGCGCAGCACGGCGACGAGCTCCTGGAGCCGGGGGCGCTGGAACACGAAGGTCTGGCAGCGCGAGCGCACGGTCGGCAGCACGCTCGCGAGGTCGGTCGTGCAGAAGACGAAGACGAGGTGGGGCGGGGGCTCCTCGATCAGCTTCAGGAGGGCGTTCCAGGCCTGCGAGGTCAGCTGGTGCGCCTCGTCGATGATGTAGACCTTGTAGCCGCCCTCGACCGGCTGCAGCACGGCGCGGTCGCGGATCTCGCGCACGTCGTCGATGCCGCGCTGCGACGCGGCGTCCATCTCGATCACGTCGAGCGAGCTGCCGTTCGCGATCGCCTCGGCGATCGGCGTCGTCGGATCGAAGTCGGCATTCGGGCCGCCCTCGGCATTGAGCGCCTTGGCGAGGATGCGCGCCATCGACGTCTTCCCGGTCCCGCGCGGCCCGGCGAAGAGGTACGCCTGCCGCACCTGCCCGTGCTCGATCGCGTTCCGCAAGCGTGCGGACGACCGCTTCCTGGCCGATCACGTGCCCGAAGTCGAGCGGGCGGTAGGTGCGTAGAGGGCGGCCACGGGGTGATTCTCGCAGACACCGAGCGTTGGCCGAGGGGAACGGTTCGAACCTCCGGGTTCGCCTCGTACCCGCTCCGGTGTCTGGCTGAAGCCAGGCACCAGGCTTCATGCCCGGTCACGCGCTCCGTCGTCGAAACAAGCTTCCCCGGAGGAATCTGCGTCGCCGGCTCGGGCCGGGCGGAACCGCGGCACCTGAGAGGGAGTCCTTAGCGCTGCTTCCTTCCGGACCTGACGCGGTTCGAACGCTCTCAGTGCGCGGGACCCAACCTGTCAACACCTCGTGCGCAGACCCAATCCCGATGAAACCGTCCCTCGGACGGCGTTCGGTCCCGCTGGAGCGGATTTCGGGTTCAGGGAACCGCTATCTCCCCACCTAGCGCGACCGGGCTGGAAGAGGGTAGCTCATCGTGCGTGGGTGGTGTCCGGCTTCAGCCGGATGCCAGGGTCTCCCGCTCGAGCTCGAGCAGCGCCGCCTTCACCTCGAGCCCGCCGCCGAACCCGGTCAGCGAGCCGTTCGAGCCGATCACCCGGTGGCAGGGGAGCACGATCGAGACAGGATTGCGGCCGTTCGCTGCGCCGATCGCCCGCACGGCCGCGGGGCGGCCGATCCGGTCCGCCTGCTGCCCGTAGGTGCGCGTCTCGCCGTAGGGGATCTCTGCGAGCGCCCGCCAGGCTGCGAGCTGAAACGACGTGCCGTGGAGGTCGAGCGGAACGTCGAACGTCGTGCGCGTGCCGGCGAAGTACTCGTCGAGCTGCGCGGCCGTTGCGTCGAGAACCGGCGCGTCACCAGGCGTGAGGGTCTCGCCCCCGAGCCCGACCCGGTCGAGGCGGCCGTCCGGCCAGATCACGGCGCGCAATCCCTCGTCACCGGCGACGAGCGTGAGGGTGCCGACGGGGCTTTCGTACGTGGTTGAGATGAGATGTGTCATGTGAGGTGAAACGCCGCGACCGGTTCGCGTGTGAGGCGACGTCATGCTGAGATGATGCGCCAATGCTGTTCATGATCGTCGAGCATTTCGCAGGCGGCGACCCGGCGCCGGTCTATCGCCGGTTCGCGGAACGCGGCCGGATGGCACCAACCGGCCTCGAGTACCACGGCAGCTGGGTGACGGACGACCTGACCCGGTGCTACCAGGTGATGGAGTGCGCCGACCGCTCGCTGCTCGAGGAGTGGATGAGCGCGTGGGACGATCTCGTCCGCTTCGAGGTGATCGAGGTGATGTCGTCGGCCGATGCCGTCGCTGCTGTCGCGGCGCGCGACCAGACGAGCCTAGCCGCCCGTTCAACTCCCAGGTGGCTCTCAGGTGAGGCTGCTTCAATCGCTCGCGGATGTTCTTCCTCGGTTACCTCCGCAGCGAGCTCGTGCGGCGCAGGCAGTCACCCTCGCGACCAGCGTTCGCGACGCGACCTACACGATCGCGCGTCACGGCCCGCTGACCGTTAGCGAAGGCGGCTACGTCGCCGCGAACGCGCGCACGGTGAACGTCCCGGCGCCCTCGATCTTGGGCGGCACCGCCGTGAACGTGAACCCGTCCGCCGGCAGCGCGGCGAGGTTCGTCAGATGCTCGACGATCGGAATCCCCTGGCGGAGCAGGATCGAGTGCACCGGCCGCTCGCCCGTCGACGTTCCGTCGATGTTGAGCGAGTCGATCCCGACGCAGGCGACGCCTGCGCGCACGAGCGCCTCCGCCGCCTCGGCCGTGAGATGGGGGTGGCTCTCGAAGTAGCGATCGCTACCGAAGTACTGCGAGTGGTCCGTGCGCACGAGCACTGCGTGCCCGGCCAGCCCCTCGAGCTCGTCATCGGTCAGCGTGATCTCGTCGAGGTCGCGGCGGTCGAACAGCACGGCGGCAGGCCCGTCACCTGCTCGAGCGCGAGATCGGCGAGGTCGTGCCCGTCCGCGTAGCGGTGGAAGGGCACGTCGATGTAGGTGCCGGTGTTCGTGCAGATCGTCAGCAGCCCGATGTGGAACGTGATCCCCGGCCCGTAGATCTCCTCGGCGGCCTCACGCGAGAGATGCGTTCCGATCACGGGCGCCGGCAGGCCGGGGTACGTCAGCATCCCGTCGGTGATGCGGTGGCTGAGGTCGATCAGCATCTGCGGACACTATCGCGCTCAGCCGACCCCGACGATCGTGCGCAGCTTGCCGCCGGGAGTGAGCGGGATCTGCTCGACGCGCACGACCTCGGGACGTGACGGCGGCTCGACGATCTCCCCGAGCGCCGCCGCCACCCGCTCGCGATCGCCCTCGGCGCCGGGCTCGTCACGCTGGACGAGTTGGATCGTGATGTTCCGATCGCCGGCCTGGATCACCTGGACGTCGATCACGGAACCGGTGCCCGGCCGAACCGCGGCGACGACCTGCTCCGGGCTCACGAGCCCGCCCGTTGCCGTCCGCAGGAAATCCGGCGTTCGGCCCGCGACCCTGCCGAACACCGGCAGGCCCCGTCCACACGAGCACCGCGTATCGGCCGGGGCGGTGGCTCGGTCGCCGACCCGGTAGCGGATCAGCGGCGTCGCGTCGTTCCGGAGGGAAGTGAGCAGCACCTCGCCCGTCTCGCCCGGCGCCACGGCCGAGCCGTCCGGGCGCACGATCTCCGCGATGATGCCCTCTGCCGGCACGTGCAGCGACCGGCCCTCGGGGCACTCGGTGGCGATCAGCCCCATCTCCATCGTGGCGTAGCGCTCGAACACCTCGCACGCGAAGGCTTCCTCGAGGGCGGCGCGATAGTGGGGATGCAGGTGGTTGCCGCCGCTCCAGCAAGCGGTCGCCTTCAGCGTGCGGCCCTCGTCGAGCAACGCACGGGCGACGACGTAGAGCGCATTCGACACGCCCCAGACGAGCATCGGCGGAGGTTGTCCCTCGAGTGACGCGACGAGCCGGCCGACGGCCTCGCGATCGGCGACGGTCGGAGCGTGGATCGCCTCGGCGTTGAGCAACACGGCGGCGACCTTCTGCGCCCGCCCGACGGGACGGCAGCGCACCTCGAGGCTCCGGGCACCGACCTCCGCGCCGAGCCACTCGCGGGAACGCGCCTCCGACGCGTCGAGCCAGCGCATCTGCTGTCGCGGCCACAGCAGCTCTGCCCGTGCGCCGAGCGATCCGGACGTCGATGCCCGCATGCCCCAGCTCCGCGGCGTCTTCGTGCCTGCACGGCCGAGCCGCTGAAAGTCCTCTCGCTCGAAGATGGGCAGGCGGGCGAGGTCGGCGATGGTCGTGATGTCCGCCGTTCCGATGCCCGCCTCACGCAGGCGCTCCCGGTGGAATGGAACAAGCTCGGCCGCGGCAACGAGACGACGGAGCCAGTGCACCTGGAGCTGCTCGATCCGCTCGGGCGACCACCACTGGCTCTCCCGCAGCGCCTTGGCTTCCGGGCCGGGACGGGCCGGGTGCGCGTGCCAGAGCGCACGCGCGACCGGCTCGCGCACGTTCGTGGTCACGTCACCGCCCGCTCGTGCCTACGGTTGCGCGTCTGTGGCTGCCGCGACGGCCACTCGAGCAGGCTCTCGCCCGACAGTCCGGTGACGTCGGCGCCGAAGAGCGCGCAGGCAGTCGCACCGATATCCGTGATCCGCGGCGACCGGCCCAGCTCGCGAGGCTGTGCGGCCCCGGGAACGACCAGCGCCCAAGCGTCGTCGACATGGTTGCCCGCGCGGCCGCTGCCGCCACCGCCGCGACGAACGGTGCCGTACCGGTGCGAGGTGACGTGCGTGATCGCCTCGGCCGGCGCTTCGCCCCAGACGACGACCAGGTCGGGAAGCATCGGGGAGACCGGATCGCCGTCCGCGAGATCCGCCATCCGGATCACCTCCGTCACGGAGGCGCCGCCGTCCGGGTCGGACCAGCCGAACGAGACCGTCGGCGATCGTGTCGAGCAACCCGGCCGCTTCGGTCTCAGCGACGATCCCGTCGCGCTCGCGGCCCCGCTGGTTGAGGCGGATGTAGCCCTTGTTCTCGCCGGCGACGGTGAAGGCTCGCGTGCTCGACCAGTCTGCCCGGGCGTGCAGCCGCGTCGTCAGGTCGGCGATGAGCCGGTCGGGCAGCGCCAGCGCCGCGGCCGCGCGAATGCCCGGTGGCACTGCGGCGCGAAGTCCCCAGATCGGTGCACCGGAGCCGCCCTCGGCAACAGTGTCACCGGCGAGGATGCGGCTCAGCATCCCGGGCAGGAGCTCGGCGCGGCTCGTGTTCGGCCCCATCCCAGTCGGGGAGAACGCCAGCACGTCGGAGCCGCTCGGTAACTCCGCCACGATGCGCCCGAGCGCCCGGTCGACGGCTACGTAGACCGCCTCGAGGCCCTCGGGGAGGTCACCCCACAGCTGATGACCCGCCTTGTGCGCTGCGGCGAAGGTGACCCAGACCACGTCGAACGGCTCCCGGCGCAGCAGCTCGATCACTGCCTGCGCGGTGCGACCCGGCGCTGCGACGAGCCGGTCGAGCTCCCTCGTCAGCCCGTCGATCTGCCGGGGGCCGTAGACGTCGTCGAGACGAGGCGGCCGGCCGTGACGGTGCACGAGTGCCGGCCGGACCTCGCGCGGCACCGACCCCGCCCGGAGCGTCATTCGATCCTCGAACTGCCAGCCGCTCAGGAACACACCGGCCATCTCGTCAGGAGGCCAGGAGATATAAGGGTCGACGACGAGCGCGCGGCTGCCGGCCTCGGTCAGCCGCTCCCAGATCGTTCGCGGGGTGGCGACCGACCGCACGTGCCGGGAGCGCTGGTCGTGCGGCGACCACGGGTAGGTTGAGTAGATCCCGTGCCGGCGAACGTCGACGCCTGTGTACAGCGTCGGGTAGGTGGAGGACTGCAGTACGGTCGCGGCCGCGTCGATCGTGTGCCAGTGGCCCTGGCGGCGAAGCTCGGCGAGAACGGGCAACCGCCCCTCGGCGAGCATCCGGTCGATCACGGGCAGCGCGGCAGCATCGAACTGCAACAGCGCGAGCAACGATCAGGTTCCTGCGCCGGAGGGGACCGCGATGCGCGGATCGCCCTGGGTTACCGGCCCGAAGAGCGTGTGGAGCGGCAGGATCTTGCCGCTCGCGGTTGCGTGCGGGTCGCCGCGCTCGAGACGCAACGTGTGCCCTTGCTCCCATACCTCGGCCATCATCTGCTGCGCCACGCCGCGGTCGCGCAGGAAGGACAGCACGGTCCCGACGATTGCGTTCTCCTCGAGTGGACCCACCGAGCTGCTCACCCGCACCCCGACGACAGGCAGGCCGTCCCGCTCGTGCTCGGTGAGCTGGTAGTCGGTCGTGCGCCCGCCGAAATGGGTGGGGAGGACGCGCTCGATCAGCTCGAACAGATCGTCGCCGAGGAAGCACATTCCCTCGCTCGTCAGCTTCTCGTAGCTGCGGATCGAGTGGAGGTGCCTGCGATAGCCGCGGGGGAGTGCACCACACCCGCACTCGCGCCGCTCGATGACGCCCATGTCGCCGCTCTCGACGTTCAGCATCACCTTCGGCGAGGCGGGGGAGATCGTCGTGTGGAACAGGGCGCGCGTCGTCTCCATCCGTCCGGTCGGCGCCGCGCCCTGGATCGTCGCGACCTTGTCCGAGGTGAGGTGCACGTCGTCGAGCGCGTCGGCGTCCTGGCAGGCGAGCCCGATCAACCCGGCCTCGGCCATCGCGTAGTGCGCATAGGCCCGGGCTCCGGCGGCGGCGACGACCTCGGCCTTGGCGGCCGTGAACGGCTCGCCGACGAGCACGAACAGGGTGTCGGAGATGTCTCGGCCGGTATCGATTGCCTCGCGGCAGGTCCGGACGCACGCGCTCGGCGTCGTGATCAGGACCGGCGGTGTGCCGGCGGCACGGGCCTGCGCGAGCCAGTCGACGACTCGGCCGACGTCCGCTGCCGGCGTGTGCTCCGGTCGCGGCATCCGGCTCCCGTGCAGGCGGGCGCTGACGACGAGCGCTCCGGTGAACAGCTCGTGGCGGCGCGATGCGTCGACCGACCGGGTCTGGGAGAACCAGCGCTCCGGTGGCCGCCCGAGCTTGGCCTGGATGAGCGCGTTCTTGATCCCGACGGCTCCCGGCGGCGCCGGATGCCAGATCGCGAGCGGTACGCGTCGCGCGTGGGCGGCTTCGAGAAAGAGCGCGTGATAGGCGCTCTCGTGCTCGAGCAGATCGAGGTCGACAAGGATGCGCCGCGGGCCACCCCGCGAGCCGCTCGTGCGCGCCGTGTAGTGGAGCGTGGCGAGGGGGTTGTCGAAGTCCTCGGGCCGCAGCTCGAGCTCGAGCCCGGGCCGGCTGAGTGGGCGCAAGCCCTTGAACTCCTCCAACGTCACGTAGACGCCGTGGTCGTGCAGGGCGCGGAGAGCACCCTCGACACCCTTCGTGGCGGCGAGCTCTGTCACGTCGTCGAGGGTGATACCGGCCCAGTCGAGGAGCCGGCGGTAGGGGCTGCCGGTGTTCTCGAACACCGCCCGGCGGACGAGATCGCCAAACGCGAGATGCCTGGACTTCAGCTGCCACTCGAGGCGGCTGCGGGCCTCGTCGGGATCGACGCCACGCTTCAGGAAGGGACCGAGGCCTCGCAGGAGAGCCGAGGCCGTCCGCACCTCGGCTCGGCGCCCTGATGTGCGCCGGCTCACCGCTTGCTGGCGAGTGCTGCGACGAAGTGGCCGGTGATGTAGCGGGTCGGCAGGCGCGAGAGCCGTTCGAAGCCGACGAGCGTCCGGGCGTACCGCCGCCGGGCCTGCTCACCGCCACGGCGGTCGACGATGTCGCCGACGAGCACGCCGATCACTCGCGGGCAGTGGAGGACGGCTCCGAGCTCGGTGACGGCGAAGCCCGAGCCTTCGAGCAGCGCTCTCAGATCGCGCGGTCGACGACAGGTGGCGCCGACGTCATAGGGGACGAGACCGGTGGCATCGCGCCAGCGCGACGGCATCGCGTTGCGGGCGGCGACCACCGGGTTCAGGCCGTTGTCGAGCGTCACGAGCAGGACGCCGCCGGGGCGGAGGACGCGGTTGATCTCCCGCAACGAGGCAGCGATCTCGTCCGGCGAAGGGAAGTGGTCGAGGGTCGAGTTCGAGACGACGGCGTCGAAGGCGCCGTCCTCGAACGGGAGCTCGCGAATGTCCGCGACGCGGGCGTCGAGCCTCGGGTGCCGCGACTGAACGATGTCGACGAGCGTCGGCGAGACGTCGATCCCGGCGACGGCACCAAAGGACTGCGAGAGCGGGCCGACGAGGCCCTGCCCCGCGAGCTCGTCGAAGAGGTCCGTCTTCAGCACCCGTCCCTCCGGCGCCTTCGGCAGCCAGCGCTCGATCAGGTCGGTGTTGACGGCGTCGCTGACCGTCCGCCAGGCGCCGCGGTCACCGCGTTGGCTCCACGCACCCGCGACCTCGTCCCAGTAGTCGGACCGCGCCTGCCAGAGGCTCTTCGGCCCCGGTGCTCTGATCGGCAGGCGTCGCCCCGACCGTGGACGTCATCGGACACCGGTGGGGCGGCCGCCGGGGTGGTTCACCAGCATGGGTCTTACTATCACGCAGCCGTCGGCCGCCGTGCACTACCCGATGGTCCAGCTACATGCGCTCGATCATCGCCTGGCCGAAGCCGGAGCAGGACACCTCGGTCGCGTCGTCCATCATGCGGGCGAAGTCGTAGGTGACCTGCCTGTCGGCGATCGCGGCCTCCAGCGAGGCGATGATCAGGTCGGCCGCCTCGGTCCAGCCGAGGTGGCGGAGCATCATCTCGGCCGAGAGGATCAGCGAGCCGGGATTGACCTTGTCCTGGCCGGCGTACTTCGGCGCCGTCCCGTGCGTCGCCTCGAACATCGCGACGTCGTCAGACAGGTTGGCGCCCGGGCGCGATGCCGATGCCGCCGACCTGCGCGGCGAGCGCGTCCGAGATGTAGTCGCCGTTGAGGTTCAGCGTCGCGATCACGTCGTACTCCTGCGGGCGCAGGAGGATCTGCTGCAGGAACGCGTCGGCGATCACGTCCTTGACGACGATCTCGTTGCCGGTGCGTCGGATTCGCGAAGCTCAGCCACGGCCCGCCGTCGATCGGCTGGGCGCCGAACTCGCGCGCGGCGAGCGCGTAGCCCCAGTCGCGGAACGCGCCCTCGGTGAACTTCTGGATGTTGCCCTTGTGCACGATCGTCAGCGAGCTGCGGTCGTTGTCGACCGCGTACTGGAGCGCCTTGCGCATGAGCCGCTCGGTGCCCTCGCGCGAGACCGGCTTGATCCCGATCCCGGAGCTCTCCGGGAAGCGGATCTTGCGCACGCCCATCTCGTTCTGGAGGAACGCGATCACCTTGCGCGCCTCGTCGGTCTCGGCCTCCCACTCGATGCCGGCGTAGATGTCCTCGGAGTTCTCGCGGAAGATCACCATGTCGGTCTTCGTCGGATCCTTGAGCGGGCTCGGGACGCCGGTGAAGTAGCGCACCGGGCGCAGGCAGACGTAGAGGTCGAGCTCCTGCCGCAGGGCGACGTTGAGCGAGCGGATGCCGCCGCCGACGGGCGTCGTCAGCGGGCCCTTGATCGAGACGACGTACTCGCGCACGCGCCTCGAGCGTCTCGGCCGGCAGCCACACGTCGGCGCCGTAGAGCGCGGGTCGACTTCTCGCCGGCGTAGACCTCCATCCAGTGGATCTGGCGCGCGCCGCCGTACGCCTTCGCGACGGCGGCGTCGACGACGGCCTGCATCACGGGCGTGATGTCGACGCCGATGCCGTCACCTTCGATGAACGGGATGATCGGGTTGTCGGGGGTCGGCTGCCCGGAGACGATCCTGGCGCCAGCCTCCGGCTCTTTGATGAGTGACTTCTGCGGTCATAGGGGACTCCTCGCTGCGTTCTCGTCTCGGAAGTTGTCAGCTGAAAGCTATGCCACACAGAGTAGTCGCGGTGCAGGCGCTGACTACGCTCCACGCACGGTGACCGACCATGACCCGATCGACGCCGGCGAGATCCCGCAGCGCATCGCCGCGGTGATGATCGAGGGCTTCGACCGGCACTACCGCCTCTTCCGGGAGACGAGCGCCGACGCGAAGCAGCGCTTCGAGGTCGCTGCGTGGCCGGAGGCGCAGCAGGCGGTGCGCGAGCGGATCCGGTACTACGACGAGCGGGTCGAGGAGTGCGTCGAGCGGCTGCGCGACGAGCTCGACGCGGGCTCGCTCGACGACGCGATCTGGCGCAACGCGAAGCTGCTCTACATCGGCCTGCTCGTCGACCACAAGCGGCCCGAGCTCGCCGAGACGTTCTTCAACTCGGTCGTCACGCGCGTGCTGCAGCGGACGTACGTCCACAACGACTTCGCGTTCGTGCGCGCGGCGGTCTCGACCGAGTACATCGAGTCCGATCCGCCGATCTACCGCAGCTACTACCCCGACGAGCGCGGCCTCCGGCCTGCGCTGCTCGAGGTCTTCGCCGACTTCGGCTGGAGCCGCCCGTTCGCCGACCTCGACCGCGACGTCGACTTCGTCTGTGCGCGCGCTGCTCGAGCACTTCGACGGCGAGCTGGCCGCGCGCGTGAGCCCGACTACCAGCTGCAGGTGCTCGGCTCGGCGTTCTACCGCAACAAGGCCGCGTACGTGATCGGGAAGATCGTCAACGGCGACGCCGAGACCGCCGTTCGGCGTGCCGCGTGCTCCACGACGCCGACGGCAGGCTCGTGCTCGACACGGTGCTGTTCGACGACGAGGGGATCTCGGTGCTCTTCTCGCTCTCGCGCGCGTACTTCATGGTCGACATGGACGTCCCCTCGGGCTACGTCCAGTTCCTGCAGACGCTGATGCCGAGCAAGCCGCGCTCGGAGCTCTACACGGTCAGTCGGGCTCGCCAAGCAGGGCAAGACGCTCTTCTATCCGCGACCTCCTCCACCACCTGCACCACTCGCAGGACGTCTTCGTCGAGGCGCCGGGCACGCCGCGGCCTCGTGATGCACGTCTTCAACCTGCCCTCGTACCCGTACGTGCTCAAGGTGATCAAGGACGAGTTCGGTCACTCGAAGCAGAGCGACCGCGCGACCGTGAAGCGGAAGTTCCTGATGGTGAAGCAGATCGACCGCGTCGGGCGCATGGCGGACACGCTCGAGTTCAAGAACCTCGCGCTGCCGCGCGACCGCTTCGCGCCGGAGCTGCTCGCCCAGCTGCTCGCGCTCGCGCCGTCGACGGTCGAGACGGACGGCGACAACGTGATCGTCGGCCACTGCTACGTCGAGCGGCGCATGACGCCGCTCAACCTCTACCTCGACGACGCGACGCCGGAGGAGGTCGAGGACGTCGTGCGCGAGTACGGCGACACCATCCGCGAGATGGCGATCGCGAACGTCTTCGCGGGCGACATGCTCTGGCGCAACTTCGGCGTCAACCGGCACGGCCGCGTCGTCTTCTACGACTACGACGAGATCGAGTACCTCACCGACTGCACGTTCCGCGTGATCCCGCCGCCGCCGAATCCCGAGGCCGAGCTCTCGGGCGAGCCGTGGTATCCGGTCGGCGCGCTCGACGTCTTCCCGGAGGAGTTCGAGACGTTCCTGCTCGGCAGCCCGCAGGTGCGCGAGGCGTTCATGCGCCACCACGCCGACCTGCTGCGGCCCGAGTTCTGGCAGCACTGCCAGGCGCAGGTGGGGAGGGGCGAGATCGTCGACTTCTTCCCCTACCCGGAGAACGTGCGCTTCAGCCGGCGCTTCGCGTCTAGCTGAGGCAGCTGAGGAACTTCCGCTTCGCCACGACGCATCCGCTCGCGACGCCGCTGACGAGGGCGCAAACAGCCAAGCGACCTACCGAAGGCACATCTCGCTTGTCTATTGGAATCCGCGGTTCCTGTTGGAGCATTGAAAGCGCTGTGTAAAGCGGAAGTGAGTTTCCGGCCCGACGGGGTAGGCCTGACGGTGAAAGACAGTCCGACTGTCTAAACACCAGCTTCAGGAGGTCAATGCATGAGTCGTTCTCTCACGTCGCTCCGCCGCACGCGCTCGCCGCGGACGATCATCACCGCCGTCGCAGTCGCGATCGCCCTCGTCGTCGTCCTGCCCGCCTCGGCGGTCGCGGTGGCGCACGCTGTTGCAGCACCGCCGGCGAATCCGACCAGCGCCGACCAGATCCAGAACATCGATCAGGTCAAGACGGCCATCAAGGCGTACTACGGCGACACGCTCACCTCGACGCTCGATCCGGTCAACGGCACCGTCGCGCTCCACACCTTCTCGCCGACCGGCGCCTACGCCAACGAGATGGCGCGCCTCGAGGACGGCGCCTCGAAGTACCTCGACAAGGCAGTGAAGAAGGGCGGCCCCAAGCCGAAGCCCGATCCCAAGCCGAAGCCGAAGGGCGGCCCGAAGAACGCCGGCACGCCGGCGATCCTGCTCGACGTCGATGACACCACCCTCAACACCTACAACTACGAGATCTACAGCAACTTCGTCTACAACCCGACGCAGAACGCCGCCTTCGTCAACGCCGCCTCGTTCCCGGCCGTGCCCGGCATGCCCGCGCTCGTGTCGCACGCGGCCTCGAAGGGGTACCAGGTGTTCTTCCTCACCGGCCGGCCCGAGAGCCAGCGCCCCGGCACCGTGACGAACCTGACGAACGCCGGCTACCCGACGCCCGCGGCCAACCACCTGTACCTCAAGGATCAGGTCAACCAGCCGTGGCTCTCGAGCTGCTCGCCGACGTGCACGACGATTCAGTACAAGTCGCTCACCCGGCAGCACATCGAGTCGATGGGCTTCAACATCGTCGCCAACTTCGGCGACCAGTACAGCGATCTCACCGGCGGCTTCGCCGACAAGACGTTCAAGGTCCCGAACCCGATGTACTACCTGCCGTAAGTCAGATCGGTGCCCGCCTGCCCTCGGGCAGGCGGGCACCGGCCCTTCCATCTCTTCACCGGTTCGGAACCAGAACGACACCAGGAGCGTTGTTAGGTTCCTTCGGTGCCTGTCAGTCCCGAGCGCATCCGCAACATCTCGCTCTTCGCGGAGCTCGAGGACTCCGATCTCGCCGTCATCGCCGGGCTCGCGGGCGAGCTCGAGGTCGACGCGGGAGCAGTGCTCGCAGCCGAGGGCGACTTCGGCCACGCGTTCTTCGCGGTCGAGCAGGGAAGCGCCGACGTGTTCCGTGGCGACGAGCGAATCTCCGGCCTCGTCGCAGGGCGACGTGTTCGGCGAGATCGCGCTTCTCTCGTCGGGGCGCCGCACGCCTCGGTCGTCGCGGTCACTCCGATGCGCCTGATCACGCTGTTCAAGCGCGATCTCTGGAAGATCGAGGAGAGCTACCCGGCGCTCGCCGAGGATCTGCGGGCAACGGTCAAGGAACGGCTCGACCGCAGCGCTGCCCTCGCCGACCAGGGCTGAGCTCGCACGAGCGTGCTCTTGCAACGGATCGCCCGGAAGCAGAGGATTGAAGAGCGTGGAACTTCGGGGAAAGAAAGGTGTGATGTCGACGCGCCGCTGGCTGATCGGCACGACCGTCCTCGCGGTCGTGCTCGCCCTCGTGGCTGCCGGCTGCGGCTCTTCTTCGGATTCGTCGTCGGGCGAGACGACCGACACGACCGCGGGCTCGTCGATGAAGGTCGCGGTGGTCACGGACATCGGCGGCCTCAACGACAAGGGCTTCAACGCGCTCGCCTACGAGGGCCTGCAGCAGGCGAAGGCCAAGTACGGCGTCGAGGGCCGGGCGCTGATCTCGAAGAGCGCCGCGGACTACGTCCCGAATCTCTCGACGGCGGCCAAGCAGGGCTATGACCTCGTCATCGCCGTCGGCTTCCTGATGGGCGACTCGATCGCGACCGTGGCGGCGCAGTACCCGGACACGAAGTTCGCGATCATCGACGTGAACGCCGCGGGTCTCAAGGGCAAGCCGACGAACGTCCGCGGCATCGTCTTCGCCGAGCAGGAGGCCGGCTGCCTCGTCGGCGTCGCCGCTGCCACCGAGTCGAAGACCGGCACGATCTCGTCGGTCGGAGGCCTCAAGATCCCGCCGGTCGATGCCTACATCGCCGGCTACCAGTACTGCGCCAAGCAGGTGAAGCCCGACATCAAGACGCTCAACGGCTACTCGCAGGACTTCGTCGCCCAGGACAAGTGCCAGGAGCTCGCGCTGAACCAGATCGGCCAGGGCTCGGACGTCGTCTTCCAGGTCGCCGGCCAGTGCGGCCTCGGCGCCATCACGGCCGCCGGAGACAAGGGCGTGTGGGGCATCGGCGTCGACAACGACCAGGCGTTCCTCGGGCCGCAGGTGCTGACGAGCGCCCAGAAGAAGGTCAACGTGGGCGTCTCCGACACGATCGGGCTCGTGGTCGACGACACGTACAAGGGCGGCGTCGACGGCCTCTTCAACACCGCCAACGACGGTGTCGGCTACGGCAAGGTGAGCGAGAAGGCGACGAATCGCGACGAGCTGATCGCCACGCTCGACGACTGGACGAAGAAGCTGAGCGACGGCGACGTCAAGCCGCCGCGCACCGTCGCGGGCTAGTTCAGCGGCGCACCGGGCCGTCTAGCTCACGGCGGGGACGCAGAGCCCGAACTGCTTCTGCGCATCGGCCAGCCCGCTCGCCGTGCTCCGGTTCCGTTCGAGCGCAACCCAGCCGACGTTGCCCCGCACGCCCGACCAGTCTCCGGAGCTTCCGACCGGGTACCCGAAGTAGGAGTCGACGGCCCGGGCGATTCGCGCCAGGCGCGCCCGCGCGTCCACCGGGCTGCTCCCGACGACGGCGTACATCAGGTACCCCGAGTCGATGTCGGCGGGCTCGACAACCGTCTGAATCGTGAGGCGGGACCTGTCGGACGCCGCGATCGTGCCGGTGAGCCAGAGGTCGTCCTTCTTCGTGACGGTAAACCCGTTCAGGGAGCGCAGGCAGGCGCTCGTCGGCGCGAAGGCGTACAGCGTTGCTTTCGGTCGCTGCGCCGGCAGCGGCCTCAGGCACGTCGAGAGGAGCCGCTTCACCGCCGGGCTGACGGCGCCGCCGCGCGCCGTCCGCAACGATCCAGCCGACGTTGCCGTTCTGCCCGACGAGCGTGTGCGCCAGGGTCGCCTTCAGCGTCTGGGCAAGCTCCTGCGGATGTGGAGGGTGTCGGCCGCGCTTTCGCCGAAGACGAGGTAGACGAACGTGGGTGACGTTCCGCTCCCGGCGACGAAGAACGTCGTCGCCTCGCCCGTCCTGACCGAGAGACCCTCGATGGTGAGCGTCGACTGCGGCGTGACGTCGTGCGCCTCGAAGCAGCGGCTCGTGGCGCCTCGGCTCCAGCTCGGCGACGGGTTCGACCCGGCGACCGCGACCCCGGCGAGAGCCAGAACGGCGACGACCGCAAGCCCGTGAGAGGCCGATCGACCGTCGCCGCGAAGGCAGCTCGAGCATGCGAGAAGCCTATCGGCGGTGCTATCCGGTCGTGGCTCCGGGACGGACGGCGCGCCGCGGCATCGGCGGCTGCGGCGAACAGCGGCACGACGATCCCGTTCTTCTCGGGAGCAACCCCGTCGAGGGCCTCGATGTGCTCGAACGCATCCACCACGGCAGGGTCGAACTGGACGCCGCGCAGCCGCCGGATCTCGGCCAGCGCATCCGCCCGGGGCCAGGCCGCCTTGTACGGGCGCGAATGGCTGAGCGCGTCGAAGACGTCCGCGAGCGCGACGATCCGCGCCGTGAGCGGGATCTCGTCGCCGGCGAGGCCGTACGGATAGCCGGTGCCGTTCCACCACTCGTGGTGGAAGGCCGCGATCTCCTCGGCCGCCTTGAGGATGTCCGACCCACTCCCGGCGAGGATCGAGCGCCCGATCTCGGGGTGCGTCTTGACGACGTCGAACTCCTCGCCGCTCAGCGGGCCGGCCTTGAGCAGGATCGCATCGGGGATGCCGACCTTCCCGACGTCGTGCAGGAGCGCCGCCTCACGGATCAGCTGCACCGTCTGCCCGTCGAGGCCGAGCTCGAGGGCGATGCGGGCAGCCATGTCCGCGACCCGGTACGTGTGGGCCTGCGTGTCGTCGTCGCGATACTCGGCGGCGAGCGCGAGCCTCGTGAGCGTCTCGTGGTGGGAAGCCGCGAGCTCGCGCGTCGTCCGTTCGAGCTCGAGCGTGCGCTCGTGCACCGCTTGCTCGAGCCGCTCCTGGTACTCACGCTCACGCGCCTCGAGCTCCTTCCGCTCGGTGACGTCGCGGGCGACGGCGAGCATCTCGCCGGCCTCGAGGTCGGGTCGCGATGACCACTCGAGCCAGCGGTAGGTGCCGTCCTTGGCGCGGTAGCGGTTCTGGAAGTTGAGGATCGAGTCGCCGCCGGCCTGGTGGGCGACCGCCGCGAGCGTGGGCTCGATGTCGTCCGGGTGGATCTGCTCGAGGAACGGCTTGGCGAGGAACTCCTCGCGCGTGAAGCCGAGCAGGCGGGTGACCGATGGGCTCACGCGCGTGAAGCGTCCTTCGAAGTTCGACGTCACGAACATGTCGAGCGAGAACTCCTGGTGGTGCGCGAGGTCTTTCAGGAGACGTCGGGCCTGGTCGAGGAACCACCCGAGCAGGACGCCCACCGCGATACACGCTGCTGCGCGCGAGACGATCCAGGCCGTTCCCTCGTACTGCCCGTGCTGCAGCCACCAGACGGCGGCGAGGCAGCTGCACAGCAGCCCGACCAGCAGGCCGCCGCGCAGGCCGAAGCCGCCGGCAGCCAGGGTCAAGGAGATCACGAACCCGAACAGGACAGCCTCGCCAAACCTTCGCCCGGTGACCTCGCTGATGACGAAGATGGCGAGGGCGGACGCCAGGGCCACGGCCAGGAGCAGGAGCCGGCCGTCGCGCCCACCATGAATCAGGCGTCCGGCCCTCGTTCTAGGCATCCCAACTCCTAGGCATCCCGATCCCCTCTCCTCACGAACCTCGTGCGGTGCGGCACGACCGAAACGTGACACAGCGGCCTCGCGGTGACGTCACCCTTTCGGGTTGTCGCTGCGAGCAGGGGTTTTCGTGCGCGAGCGGCCGGTCAGGCGTGCTGATGGATGCGCACGGTGGTGCCCTTGCTCGCCTGTCTGGATCTGGGCATCGGAGACGAGCGAGCGGATGAGGGTCAGGCCGCGACCGCGCTCCTCGGACGGCGGATCGTCGGGCGGCTTCCAGCGTCCCTCGTCGGTCACCTCGATGAAGACGCCGTCCGGATCCCGATTCACCACGGACGACGACATGGCCGCGAGTGCCCGCGTGCTGGATCGCGTTCGCGACCGCTTCGTGGGTCGCGAGCACGACCGCGGCGCGCGGCGGCTCGCCCATCCCGCCTCGCTCGAGCCAGGCGTCGAGCGAACGACGCAGCGGCCCAAGGGCGGTGAGGACGGGCTCGACGAGGGTTTCGAAATGTCCCATACAAATGGGGTTCCACCGAATCCATGTCTTCAACCCGATGGATTCGCCGGTCGAGCACCGTCTCGGCGGTGGCTCGGCAGGTCAGGCCGGAGCGCGTCAGCGGGGCGGCCGCCCGCAGCGCGGACGACCGCCCCGGACCGCAGCTAGACCGTCGCGGCGACCTTGTCCTTGCTGACGCGGGTCGCGATCCGCTCGACGATGTTGAGCGCGTCCTTCTCCTGCTTCAGGTTCTCGTCGAGGAGCGCGACTGCGTCGTCCTCGCCGAGCGCCTTGGCCATCCGCCGCAGCGTCTCGTAGGCGGCGATCTCGTAGTTCTCGGTGCGGGCGGCCGCGCCGAGGTCGACCATGTCGATCAGGTCGCTGGACGATCTCCTCGACCATCTTCGCGTGCTCCTTGCTGAGGCCCTCGAAGCCGAGGCAGACCTCGGCCTCTGCGTCCTCGCCGAGGAGCTCGAACACCTTCTCGACGTTCGAGACGTGCTTCTTGGTCTGGCGGAGATGGTCCTCGAGCGCCGACTTGAACTCGTCGTCCTTGACCTCGGAGATCAGCTTCGGGAGCGCCTTGGTGGCGAGCTGCTGCTCGACGTAGAGGATGTCGCCGAGCTCGTGAACGAACAGCTCGCGGGGAGTAGAGATTTCGGACATGTGGTGCCTCCAGCTTGTTGTGGTGTGGGGTGGTGGCGCGAGGGATACCCGCGCCAACACGTGCACAAACCGGGCGGACCGCTTCCGACCGACGAGTTAGGCTCGGGAGCAATGTGGCAACGAGCCCTCCGCCTCGCCGACAGCTACGACAGCCTGCTCGTGCTGCTCCTCGCGAACTTCTTCCTGCTCGAGGTGATCGACGACCCGCGCTGGGGTGCGATCGGCAGCACGCTCCTCGCCGCCGTCGCGCTCGTCGTCGCGATCAGCGACCCCGATGCCGGCGAGACGGTCAACAAGCGCCAGGGGCTGACGATTCTCGCGTGCGTCGTGCTCGCGCCGCTCGTCCTGTTCGTCAACTCCGAGTCGATCGTCGGGCTGACCTACCTGCTGCCCGTCGCGCTCCTCGTCACCGCGACGCTGCCCGTGACGCTCGTGCGCGTCCTGCGCCACGGCCGCGTCACCCACCAGACCGTCGCCGGCGCGCTCTGCACCTACGTGCTGCTCGGCCTCCTCTTCGCCTTCCTCTTCCTCGCCGTGGCCGAGCTTCGCAGCGAGCCGTTCTTCGCCCAGGCCGGGTTCCACCAGCAGTCCGAGTACCTCTACTTCAGCTTCGTCACGCTGACCACGCTCGGCTTCGGCGATCTCTCACCGGCGGTCGGGCTGCCGCAGGCGCTCGTCGCGCTCGAGGCGCTGCTCGGACAGGTCTTCCTCGTCACGCTGGTGGCGCGGCTGGTGACGCTGTGGGTGCGGCAGAGCGCGGATGAGTCGGTCGGTGGTCGTTGAAGCACCAGCCGCCGTGGCGGATGCTTCCGGCGAACGCCGCCAGGATTCCTAACGGCAGCGAGGGTACGCGAGGTCGCGGAGATCGTCAGAAGCTCCGTACGGACGCCGCCCGGCGGCGATGGTCCGTGGCGTCTAGGGTCACCTCGTGACGTTCTCTCCATCTGCTCCCGGAACCGTCCTCGAGGAGCTCGAGGCGGCGAATCGCCTGCTCGTCCAGCAGGTGTTCAAGCCGATGGCGAACGAGTACCGGATCAGCATCCCCGCTCCGGGCTCGAGCGAGGAGGGGCCGCCGCTCCTCTACGTCAAGCAGAAGCGGATGAAGATCAAGGAGGACATCCGCTTCCGCCTCTCGCCGGAGGGCGAGGAGCACCTGTTCATGATCAAGTCGAAGTCGGTGTTCGAGTTCCGCGGCCGCCACGAGGTGCTCGACGCCGACGGCGCCGTGATCGGCTTGCTCGAGAAGGACTTCACGCGCTCGCTGCTGCGGAGCCACTGGCGCGTGCGCAACGCGGCCGGGGAGGAGATCCTCGAGGCACACGAGGCGAGCTGGATCATCTCGATCGTGCGACGGGTCGCGGCGCTCGGCCCGGACATCTTCTCGCTCCTCGAACTGCTGCCGTTCAACTTCGTCCTCCGCCACGAAGGGCAGCCGGTCGGCCACTACAAGCGCGTGCTCGGCAAGTTCCGCGACCGCTACGTGCTCGAGCTCGAGCCCGAGATCGGCGCCGATCGACAGGCGGCTGTTGCTCGCGTTCACGATTGGGCTGGACGCGCTCCAGGATCGCTAGCGCGCCGGCGGCGATGGAGCGCCTGCGACTCGTCGCCGATGTGAGTCGTTGCACCGCGAGGACGAGTGATCCGCCAACGAGCATCAATCGCGACATTCGTCCCGAGGACGGCGAACCCCGACGAGGATTGGTCGATCTCGCCGATCGCGATCGCGACGCCGAGGTACGCCGCGGCGGGGATCGTCGTGACCGAGATCGCGACGCCGATCGCAGATCCCGCACGGGTCTCGACGGCGAGCATGCCCGCGATGCCGGCCGCGAACGCGACGATGATCGTGGTTGCGCCGACGCGCGTCTGGGACACGGGAATCTCGTCGAGGTTGTAGCCCGTTGGCAGCAGATCGTTCGCCCGCAGGAACAGCGCCACGATCGCGGCGAGCGCAGCGGTGGTCGCGAGCCCTGCCGCCAGATGTCAGGATTCCACGCGCGAACAGGCGCGGGCGGCGAAGCACGAGGCCGGTGCAGGCCGCCGTTATCGGCAACAGGTCGGGGCTGATCGCCATCGCTCCGACGATCAGCACCGGGCTCTGGTTGATGACGCCGAACGCCGCGATCACTCCCTGCGACGGCCATGAGAATGAGGTACTGGATGGGGGCTCGCGCGTCGTTGGTGCGCCTGGCCGAGGACGTCGGCCCAGGACGACGACGAGATCGGACGAGTCCGAGAACGAACCGACGATGTCGAGGCGCGTCAGGACGATGTCGTCGGCGGGGACCCCGAGATCTCGCAGCGTCGAGAGTCGTCCTGGTCGGCAGCGTCCGCTCCGAATGTCGGCCGTCACCAGCGCTCGACCGCCTCGCGCGCGCTTCGAGCGACGCCGACGTGCCGGGCGCCGGGAAGCGTACGCGATGCGGTTGGCGACCGCGATCATCGCCTCCGGTGTTCCGTATACGCGCAGCTGCAGCACGTTCTGCATGATGACCGGCGCTGCGTACGACACGGGGGCTGCCTCGGTCTGCAGGCGGCGAGCGCCGCGCGCGATGCACGGCGCAGGAGCTGGGTGCAGGACGGTCTTCAGAGCCGCGGACGGTACCGACTCCGCATGCAACGGCGCGAGGGATCGACCTCGGTCGACCAGGTGTCGACGGACCGCGATCGAGGCGCGTGACGCCGGTCCGAACAGAGGGGGCGCGACGCGCCCGACTCTCGTCGTACAGCACGTTGCAGGCGGTGACTTACGGGCAGGTGGTCCCGAGCCGACGGCGATGCGTGCCGCCCGGGCCACGGGTCGGCCGCACCGAGCGCGAGGCCGAGCACACCGCCGACGACCGGGAGCACCCAGATCGATGCCCTTCAGGGCTTGGGCGCACGCCGGGAGATACAGTGCTCGCAGGTGACGGTGTGGAGATAGGCCTCGAGCGCGGGAAGCGGAGCGGACGTTCGCCTGCGCCGCCGTCGTGTTGGCAGCGATCCTTGAAGCCGAGGTACGACGGCACTGCGATCGCCAGCACGGATGCCGATGATGACGAGCACGATCAGGAGCTCGATGAGCGTGAAGCCCGACTCCTCGCGAGCGCTGACGGTTCCCACGGAAGATGCTCGGGTGCCGTCCCACGTGCCGCGCCCAGTGAGCCTCGGAGTCGGACTCCCGCAACCGCGATAAAGACGCACGGAATCGCGTATCGCGTCACACCGAGCTGACCGACCGAAGCGGGAATAGCGCCGGCGAGGATCGCCCCGACTGCTGATCCGATGAACAGCAGTCGCACGCGGGGATGGAACGTCGCGACGCAGGCGAGGATCGCAAGCGGCCAGCAGGCGAGTAGCAGTTCGTGTGCCCCCTCGATGAGTGCACTGGGTTCGTGCAAGAGACGGAACCCGGCTCGTATAGCCCGTGAACCACGCGACCAAGAAGCCGGCGGCCGCCAGACCAACCGTGATCGCCACGACGCCACGGCGACGGGCGTGCACCGCCAAGACTCCAAGAGCCAGCGGCAGAGCTGCCAGATGAGTTGCCGCGGCGAGGCCAACCAAGGACAATCGCCCACCGCGAGCGCCCCCGGAAATGCAGCAGCGCAGCGGCCAACAGCAGCGCCACCGCCGGGCTGTCCATTCCCCAACTTGTGAACCATTCGCCGCGTGCGATCACCAACGCGAGGATCTGGGCCGAGAGTGCGTGGCCGCCTAGGTCCCTTGCGATCAGCCCGACGAGCAGAATGATTGCGAATGCAGCGAAGGCGTTCAGCAGCGCAAGACCGGTATATCCGCCTGCGGTACCGAGGAGGGTGCCGAGAGGCGACGGGAAGAGCGATAGGCCGCCCACGTAGTAGCTGGCATCCGGCTCCAACGGAATGCCGAACTGGTAGACGGCGACGCCAATCGCAACGGGAAGAACGAGAGAGCGCCAGGAATGGGGTCAGCGACAAGCGCGAATGGCTGCGATCCCTATGCACGACCGGTAGGTGGATTCTCTGAGCGTCCCTACTAGGGCGGCCTCTAACTGATCGGCGCGATCTGTCGACAGCGGCTTGAAGGACATCGCGTACTTCGACGTCGGTGCGCAGCGCGTCCCGTTGCAAGAAAAGAGAGAGGGGGGCGCGAAGCGCCCCCCTCTCGTGGTACAGCAGCTTGCGGTCGTGACTTACGGGCAGGTGCCGCCTGAGCCACGGCGATGGAGCCGCCGGGGCCGGTGACGGTCGCCGTGTAGCTTCCGTTCACGGCGCAGAGCGTGTAGCGTGGCGGTGCGGTCACCGTCGTGAGCCGACGCCGTGATCGATGCCCTTAGGCCACCGGCGTTGAGTGCAGCGCCGCGTCGTGATGTTCATGCCCGTGTAGGTGTTGTTGTCGGCGTAGTAGGTCTCGGCAGCCGGGATAGCGGAGCGGACGTTCGCCTGCGCCGCCGTCTTGTTGGCACGATCCTTGAAGCCGAGGTACGACGGCACCGCGATCGCGAGCAGGATGCCGATGATGACGAGCACGATCAGGAGCTCGATGAGCGTGAAGCCCGACTCCTCCTGAGCGACCCGCTTCTGAAGCTTGGTAATGAACTTGGACATGCGATGTGCTCCTTGCGTGGGGGGTTGAACCAGCCCACCCTTCATCGGAGCCTCCATCGACGTCCCACACACCCATTTGAGTGATTCGCGGGTGAGGGCAGTCACCCAGGTTTGGTGACGCCTGCCAGCGACCCATCCCCACCGGGCCGGGCGTTGCGGGCGGCGCAACCGTGGCGCGATGGCTCAGACGGTGCGGGGCCGCCACGGCTCGCGCTCGTGCGCGAGCCAGACCAGCTCGGGGTCGAGCGCGAGCACCCGCAGCTGGCCTTCGGTCTGCGGCTCGTCGAGCTCGCCGAACCACACCGCCACGTCGCCGCCGACGACGACCGGACGCCCTCCGGTCTCGACGACGACCACCTGCATCCCGCGTGAGTGGCCCGGCGCCGGGACGAGCCGGAGCCCGGGAAGCAGCTCGAGCTCGCCGTCGACCGGCACGTACTCCACGCCGGGCGCATCGACCCACTCGGGAATGGTGTACTCCTCGCCGCGCGCGTCGTCGAGCTCGATCTGCTGGACGTAGATCGGCTTGCCGGCGAAGAGATGGTTGCCGCCGCAGTGGTCGAAGTGCAGGTGGGTGTTGACGACGATGTCGATGCCGGCGAGGTCGAAGTCCTGCTGCTCGCTGAGTGGACTGATGCGGGGATCCATGTCCGCCACCAGCGGGTGGAGCTCCGTCATCCCGGTGTCGACCAGGATGCGCGCATCGGGGTGGTCGATCACGTGCACGTAGACCGGCATCCGCTCGTTCTCGGCGAGCAGGTCGGCGACGAAGATCGGTGTGACCGTGATCGGGCCGGCGGCGTTCACAGGCTTGGCCGCCAGGCCTTGATAGTCGGGATGGAGCTCGCTCCACCGCGCGGTGACGTCCTCGCGGCGCTCCCGCCCGGCGAGGTGGTCGGCGAGATCCTCGACGTGGAGCTGCACCCCTGCGCCGTACGCCGAGATCATCTCCAGGGGCATGCCGCGTTCCTCCCAGACCACGATGGTCTGGTCGCCGTCGGCGGTCAGCATCGCCTCGATGACCTGCTCGTCCGGTTCGTGGGCGTCCGTGACGCGCACCTGCAGCCGCTGCCGGGGCTCGCACGCTTCCACGCGCCCCGTTCCCTCCCAGCCGCTGGCGAAGAGGCGTGCGTGATACTCGCCGCCGAGGCGCAGATCGCCGTCGACCGTGCCGTACCAGCAGGCCAGACGCGAGGGGTCGGTGAGCGCCGACCAGACGTCGTCGATGTCGGTGTCGAAGCGGTCTTCGATGCGCACGACGCCCTTTCCGTCGGCTGATCCCAGGCTGCCCAGGATGCGTTCACTCGCCCGCGAGCTGCTCCTCATCAGGCGTCCTCCTTCGTCGCGTAGGGGTAGTCCTTCCTCAGAGACTCGGCGGGGAGGCGAAAGTCATCGGTCGGAGTCGCCGTCGGGCGTGATGGGTCGTCAGGCTTCGGCACGACGGGTCGGCCCAAGCAACGTCGGTAAGGCGCAAGCGCAGATAGCCGCAGAGGCGCCTATGTAGACAGGCGCGGGGTTCTGTACGGCCTCGGCCGGCACATAGTCTCCGACCTGCGTGGACGTGACGTCGATCGCAAGGAAGGCCACGAGCCCGACGAGCGCAGTCGAGGTCATCGTGTCGGTCAGCCATCGTCTCATTCGTCCGTCATCGGCAGAGCGAGATCCCGCCCTGAGCCTGATCTCAGGTCGCAAGGGTGCGAAGTCCGCGATCGGTCGGATGACACGGCGTAGGGTGACCACGTGCGGCATGCGCTAGAGCCGGAAATCGTCAATCTGCACGGCGCCTTCTCGCGCGAGCTGCCGCCCGTGCTCACGATCGAGCCGGGAGATACCGTCGCGCTCGACATACCCGACGGGATGTGGACGCTCGAGAGCGGCGAGGAGATCGTTTCGCGGGATCCCTCGGTCGACACGGGTCATGCGCTGATGGGACCGATCGAGGTGCGTGGTGCGCAGGCCGGCCAGATCCTCGTCGTGTCGATCGATGCAGTCCGACCGGGGCGGACGGGGTTGACCTTCACGGAGCCGCCGCACCTGATCCGGTGGGAGCTCGACGGTGACGTCGGTCGCGGCGGCGGGCGCTCGGTGCGCCTGGCGCCGTTCCTCGGCGTGATGGGGATGCCGCCGCCGGAGCCGGGATTCCACTCGACGCACCCGCCGCGCCCGTGGGGCGGCAACATCGACTGCAAGGAACTGGTGGCGGGAACGACGCTGTATCTACCGATCCCGGTCGACGGCGCGCTGTTCTCTTGCGGCGACGGCCACGCTGCACAGGGCGACGGCGAGGTCTCCGGCACCGCGATCGAGTGCGCTGTCTCGGCGGAGCTGACCCTCGATGTGCGCGACGATCTTGTTGTCGATTGGCCGTTCGCGCGGACGGCCGACGCCTGGCTGACATTCGGCTTCCACGAGCACCTCGGTCGCGCGGCCAGGATCGCGGTCGACGGGATGCTGGATCTGATGGAGCGCGAGTTAGGGATGACGCGGGCGGATGCGCTGGCTTTTGCGTCCGTGGTTGTTGATTTGCGCGTGACGCAGGTGGTCAACGTGGCGCTGGGGGTTCATGCGGTGTTGCGGGATGACGCTTTCCTTTGACCGCACTAACGATGATGCTGATGATGATGGGCGCACCTGGGATCGAACCAGGGACCTCTCGCGTGTGAAGCGAGCGCTCTCCCGCTGAGCTATGCGCCCGGGAGGGTTGTAAGGCTAGCGCACGCGGGGCGGAGGGACTCAGGAAGTGCGCGTGCCGAGGATCAGCTGGCTGTCGCCGAACTCGTGCCAGCGGTAGCCGTGCTCGAGGGCCGCGTCGTACGACTCCATGACCAGGCGCTCGCCGCCGATGGCGCGGAGCAGGTCGAGGTGCGACGACTCGAGCTCGTGCAGCCCCGTGATCAGGCCGTCGACCGCGCGGACGCCGCGCTCCGGGCGTCACGATCAGGTTCGTCCAGCCCTCGCCGGCCTCGACGACACCGTCGGGCCGGCGACCGTCTCGAGCGCGCGGACGACGGTCGTTCCCGTCGCGATGACGCGGCCGCCCCAGGCGTGGACGGCGTTGACGAGGCGTGCCGTCGTCCTCGGGCACGCGGTAGCGCTCCGGGTACGGGCGCTCGTGGCGCTCCTGCGAGGAGACGCCGGTGTGCAGCACGATCGGCGCGACGAGGACGCCGCCGGCGACGAGCCGCGTGATCAGCTCCGTGGTGAACGGCCGGCCGGCGCTCGGCATCTCGGCGCTGCCGGGCTCGAGCGCGTAGACGTTCTGGTACGCCGAGAGCGGCCAGCGGCGCGGGACGTAGCCGTAGCGGATCGGGCTGCCGTGCTCGTCGAGGTACGCGGCCAGAGCGCACGGGCAGATCGAGGCGCGCGAGCCAGAGCCGCACGCCCGCGTACGGCGCCAGGATCTCGGCCGCTGCACCTCCGGGGAGCGCGAAGCGCGTCGCCGACCGCGACCGGCCGAACGGGCGCATCGCCGCGGCGCAGCTCGACGATCCAGAACCGCTCGGCGTCCTTGCCCTCGCCGGCGTCGAGAGCCGGAGCTCGAGCGTCTGCGCCGTCCTCGCGGATCGCCGGGAGGGCGGCGGCAAGCGTCGCCGACGTGTTGACGACGACGAGGTCGCCCGGAGCGAGGAAGTGGGGCAGGTCGGCGAACCGTGCCGTGGGCGATGCTGCCGTCGGCCCGATCGGCGACGAGCAGGCGAACGCTGTCGCGCGCGAGCCCGCGCGCCTCGGGCGGCTCGTGCGCCTCGAGCAGCGCGGGCAGCTCGAGCGCGCTCATCGCCGAGACCTCCGGCGAGCTCGCGCGCGCGGTAGCGGCCGCTCGGCAGGTCGCCCTCGATCAGCGCCAGCAGGCCGGGAACGCTCTCCTCGGGCGGCGGCCGGTCGGAGATGTCCTCGCCGGGGAACGCGTCCTGCTGCATCTCGCGTCCGCATGTCGCCCGGGTCGACCGCGTAGACGCGCAGGCCCGGGTTGCTCGGCCGCGAGGATCGCCGTCAGGTGCGTCGAGCGCGGCCTTGGACGAGCCGTAGCCGCCCCAGGTCTCGTACGCCTCGACGGCCGCGTCCGAGCTGAGGTTGACGATCCGCGCGTCGTCGGCGAGGCGCGGCAGCGCGAGCTGGACGAGCGCGAGCGGCGCGAGGACGTTCACCTCGTAGACCCGGCGCAGCTCGTCGAGCGGGTAGTCGCCGAGCGCGGCAGCGGCGTCGGGCCGAGCACGCTCGCGTTGTTGACGAGCAGGTCGATCGCGGCGGCGCCGGCGAGCCGGCTCGACGAGCGCGACGAGACGGCGCGGTGGTCGGGTCGGCGACGTCGCCGGCGATCGCGGTCGACTCCGTCGAGACCGCCGACCGCGCGCTCGAGCGCGTCCCCGTCGCGCGCGTCGACGACGAGGCTGCCAGCCGCGCTCGGACAGGGCGCGCGTGAGGGCGAGGCCGAGGCCGCGGGAGGCGCCGGTGACGATGCCCTGCATGTCAGGCCCCCACGCGCGCGGCTTCGCGCTCGACGATGCGGTCGTAGTTGAGGCGCAGCAGCTCGATCACGTCGAGGACGTCGTCCTCGTTCTCGATCCGACGCGACGCGAGCCCGACCCGGCCGGGGAAGACCGGGTGATCCTCGATCCTGCCCTGCTCCTTCAGCTCCTGCCAGACGCCCTTCGGGAAGGCGAAGTGCGCCGCGTGGCTGCCGTGGAGGTGACCGATCTCCTTGCGTCCGACCGTGAACGACCATTCGCCGCGGCTGCCGGTGCCGGCTTCGGTGCCGCGCCAGGTGGCGACCACGTCGGTGATCACGTCGTGGGCTGTACGGGTTTCCGTCATGAGAGCTCCTTGGTTGACCATGGCTCTCACGGTAGGAGGCGGCCGGTCCCGGCCGCCAGAGGGCAATTGGTCCTAGGACCTCGCGTCGACGAGCCCGGCGCGGACGGCGATCACCGCCGCCTGCGTCCGGTCGGTGACCTCGAGCTTCGCCAGCACCCGGCCGACGTGCGTCTTCACCGTCTTCTCCGACAGGCCGAGCTCGCGCGCGATCAGCTTGTTCGGGAAGCCGCGGCCGATCAGGATCAGCACCTCGCGCTCGCGCGGCGTGAGCCGGTCGAGCGGCTCCTCGTGGCCCTCCGCCGCGAGCGTCTCGACGACCCGCGCCGCGACGACCGGGTCGATCAGCGCCTCGCCCGCGTGGGCGGCGCGCACGGCCCGCGCGATCTCCTGTGGCTGCGCGTTCTTGAGCAGGTAGCCGGCGGCGCCCGCGCGCAGCGCGGGGAGGAGGGTTGCGTCGTCGAGGTAGCTCGTGAGCACGATCACGCGCGCGCTCGGGAGCGCTCGCGCGGATCGCCCGCATCGCACCGAGCCCGTCGAGCTCGGGCATCACGAGATCCATCAGGATCACGTCCGGGCTCCAGGAGCGCCGCCTGCGCCGACCGCCTCGTTGCCGTCGGCTGCCTCGCCCACGACCTCGATCCCGTCCTGGAGCTCGAGAAACGCGCGCAGGCCCTCGCGGACGACGGCGTGGTCGTCGACGATCGAGAACGCGGATCGGCTCAGGCATCCGGTGCCTCCAGGCGCACGGTCGTGCCGGCGCCCGCGGCGGAGCGGATCTCGAGGCGTGCCGCCGATCCGCTCGGCCCGCTCCTCCATCGACGTCAGTCCGAGCCGGCGCGAGCGGATGCCCTCGGCGCGCCGGATCGAAGCCGACGCCGTCGTCTTCGATCTCGAGCAGCAGACGGCTGCCCTCGCCGCGGAGCACGACGGTGACGTGGCTCGCGTGGGAGTGCTTGACCGCGTTCTGGAGCGCCTCCTGGGCGATGCGGAGCACCTCGAGGTCTCGCGCCGGGTCTGCCGGCGGCTCGTTCTCGATCGTCGAGCTCGATCTCGAGCCCTTCGAGACGGCGCACGAGCTCGACGTGCTTGCGGAGCGCCCCGCGCGAGCCCGTCGAGCGCGAGGTCGAGCGGCCGCAGCTCGAAGACGAGCGAGCGCAGCTCGTCGAGCGCATCCTGCGCCAGGGTCTGCAGCCGCTCGACCTGCTCGCGCGCCGCGGCCGGATCGCGGTCGAGCAGCGTGCCGGCCGCCTCGGCGCTGAGGACGAGGCCGAACAGCTTCTGGCTCACGGCGTCGTGGAGGTCGAGCGCGAGGCGGTTGCGCTCGGCGACGACCGAGAGCTCGCGCGCCTGCTCCTGGAGGCGTGCGTTCGTGATCGCGATCGCCGCGTGCGCGGCGAGCAGCTCGATCAGGTCGTCGTCCTCGTCGCTGAAGTCGGGTGCCTCGAGCTTCTCGGTGAGGTAGAAGGCGCCGATCACGCCCTCCGCGGCGACGATCGGCACGCCGAGGAACGACCGCATGTCGGGGTGCGCCTCGGGCCACCAGCCGCGGAACTCGGGATGCTCGTGGATGTCGCTGCGTGCGATACGACGACTGCGCGTCGAGCATCGCGCCGAGCACGCCGTGCTGGCGCGGCAGCGGGCCGAGCGAGGCGATCAGCTCGTCGTCTCATGCCCGAGGTGAGGAAGCGGCGGAAGCCACCCTCGCCGTCGGGCAGCCCGAGCGCGGCGAAGCGGGCGCCGGCGAGGACGCGGGCGCTGTCGACGAGCCGTTGCAGCACCTCGTCGACCGAGAGCCCGGCCGCGACCGCGAGCACGGCGTCGCTGACCGCCGTCAGTGCGTTGGGCTGAGCCGCTCGTCCACTCGAGCGACGATAGATCAGGCGGGGCTCGTACGAGAGCCGCGCTTCACTGGCGCCGCGGACGCGCGAGTGAGAACATCTCCCTCGTGAGTATCGCTATCGATCCCGAGGCGGTCGGCGCCGTGGGCGTCCTCGCGCCCGATGCGTGCGCCGCGGTCGCGAGCCGGGCAGCCGCGCTCGTCGACATCGAGGCGCTCGACCGCAGCGGCCCCGGCAGCGCCGTCCCGCTCTGGCACACCGACGGCTCGGAGGCCTGGCTCAACACGTGGTGGCAGCCGCGCGACAGCGGCTTCCACGACCACGGCGGCTCGAGTGGCGGTGTCCACGTGATCGCCGGTGAGGTGACCGGCGAGTATCTCCAGATCGAGGGCGGCAGGCGGATGACGCGCTTCGGCGCCGGCGACTCGTTCTCGTTCACCGGCGACCGGATCCACCGCGTCGATCACCTCGAGGGCGCGGTGACGGTGCACGTCTACTCGCCGCCGCTCAGCTCGATCGGCCACTACGAGCTCGTCGACGGCGAGCTGCGGCGTGAGGCCGGCGCGCCCGACGAGGTGTCGCCGCCCAGCCTCGAGCTGACGCGAGCGCTCGGCGCTGCCTGAGCGGCTAGCTCAGCACCCAGTCGTTCGCGCGCAGGATCGGCACCGCGGTGCCGTCCGCCTCGATGCCGTCGACCTCGACCTCGGGGCCGCCGATCATGAAGTCGGTGTGGACGGTCGAGTCGTTGCAGCCGATCTCCATCAGCTCCGAGGTCGGGACGCCCTCACCACCCTCGATCAGCTTCGAGAAGCCGACGCCGTAGGCGATGTGACAGGCCGCGTTCTCGTCGAAGAGCGTGTCGAAGAAGACGATGCCGGTCTTGCCGACGGCCGAGTCGCCGTCGACGATCGACACCTCGCCGAGGTACGAGCCGCCCTCGTCGGTGCTCATCTCCTCGCGGACGACATCGGCGCCGTTCGTCGCGGTCACCTCGGTGACGCGGCCGGCCGAGAAGCGCACGGAGAGGTCGCGCACGATCTGCCCGTTCACGACGAGCGGCATCGTCGAGCGGACGACGCCCTCGGTGCGGAGGCGGTGCGGCGTCGTGAAGACCTCCTCGGTGGGCATGTTCACCACCGTCTCGATGCCCGTCGTGCGTCATTTCGGAGCCCGAGTTCCAGCGCGCCTGTGGGATCAGCCCGACGAAGAGGTCGGTGCCGGGGCCGCGGAAGCGCACGCCGTCGAAGGCCCGCTCGTTGAGGATCCTCGAGCGCTCGCCGAGCTTCGCGATGTGCGCGCGCCAGGCCGCGACGGGGTCGTCCTCGTCGAGCCGCGTCGCGGTCGCGACGGCGTCCCAGAGCCGCTCGACATCGGGCTCGCCGAACACCGCCTCGGCCCAGCCCGCGTTCGGGTAGCCGACGATCGTCCACGCGATCTCGCCGTCTCCGGTCGCCTGCAGCATCTTCTCGGCGACGAGCCGGGGCCGCGCCTTGGCGATGCGGGCGGGATCGAGGTCGGCGAAGAGCTCGGGCTCGGGGTCGCCGGTGATCGCGATCAAGGCGCCGTTCTCCTCCGCGAGCGTCTCGACGAGCGATAGCGTCCAGGGCGGCGACCACTCGAGCGTGTCCTCCGGCGCATGGAGAATCCGCGACCGCCGGACGTGCGGGTCCGCGTACAGCGCTTCGACGTACTTGGCACCGCGCTCGTACGCAACTTCCGAGATCGCCCGGATCAGCGGCAGGTGGTCCGGATGTCCCGCAACGCGCAGCAGCTGGCCGGGCTGGAGGTTGATTCCGACCTCGACGGCGAGGCGGGCGTAGCGTGTGAGTCGCTCCTCGGGAGTCACAGCTGCGCAGCCTACACCGGCTTCCGAGCGGACAGTCGATCGTTCTCCCGAACTCCTCTCCGGGAGCCGTGGTAGCGTCCCTGCCGTGCTGCTCGCGATCACCACCACCGGCAAGGTAACGCTGCTGATCGTCGCCGGGCTCTTCATCGCCTGGGCGCTGATCACGGCCATCTGGATTCCGAAGCGGAACCCCGATTTTCCGGCCACGCTGACCGTTTTCCTCCTGATCTCGAGCCTGTTCCTCGTGGCACAGCTCGGCGTCGGTGTACTGGGTCACCTCGACGCAGGAGGTCGAGACTGAAGCAGCAGAGCCGATCGGCGACGGTGAGGGCAAGCCGGCCGAGACGACGCCTGCCGAGACGAATCCCGGGAGATCCACAGCCGGGCGCCGACGCCGACGTCGTCGCCGGCAAGGAAGTCTTCGAGTCGGCCGGCTGCGTCGGGTGCCATACGCTGGCCGATGCCGGAGCGACCGGGAACGTCGGCCCGAACCTCGACGAGGCCAAGCCGTCGGCGGATCTCGTCGTCACCCGCGTCACGAACGGGATGGGCGCGATGCCGCCGTTCAAGGGTCAGCTGAGCGACAAGCAGATCCAGGACGTGGCGGCATACGTGTCGTCCGTCGCCGGCAAGTCGTAGCCTCGCCGACCAACGACGGAGCTTCAGCCCGCTGCGGGTACGCTTTCGCGGCTACGGAGAGGTGTCCGAGCGGCCGAAGGAGCGCGACTGGAAATCGCGTAAGTGCTGAAAGGTGCTTCGCGGGTTCAAATCCCGCCCTCTCCGCTTGAAAGAGGCCCGACCGGGCCTCTTTCCCGTCAGAGGACGACAATTCAGAGAGGTGGAGTGGAAGTGGAGATGATTCAGGTCAGCCGCAGGCGGACAGGAAGGCAGTCGTGAGCGCCAACCACTCTGCGAACCACACCCAACGCCACACGAACGTCGGTGTCGTCTCGGTCGAGGCCGTCGAGGCTCCCGAGGTCGTCACCTCCGCCTGGATCGACGAGCAGCTCGCCGAGGTCTACGAGCGCTGCGACGTCCGGCCCGGACTGCTCGAGGAGCTCGCCGGGATCAGCGAGCGCCGCTGGTGGCCCGAGGGGATGCGGTTCGACCAGGCCGCCGCGCTCGCCGGCGAGAAGGCGATCGAGGCCGCCGGGATCGACCGCTCCGAGATCGGGATGATGGTCAACACCTCCGTCTGTCGCCACCACCTCGAGCCGTCGGTCGCCTGCGCCGTCCATCACCACCTCGGGCTCGCGCCCGGCTGCCTCAACTTCGACCTCGGCAACGCGTGCCTCGGCTTCGTCAACGCGATCCACCTCGCCGCGACCGCGATCGACGCGGGCCAGATCTCCTACGCGCTGATCGTCGACGGCGAGGGCGCGAGGCTCACGCACGAGACGACGATCAAGCGGCTCCAGGAGACGGCGCAGGTGACGCAGGACGTCTACGAGGAGTTCGCAAGCCTGACCCTCGGCTCGGGCTCTGCCGCGATGGTGCTCGGCAGCCTCGACAAGGCGCCCAACGCGCACCGCCTCGTCGGCGGCATCTCGCGCGCTGCGACCCAGCACCACGAGATCTGCATCGGCGACCTCGAGAAGATGACGACCGACACGAAGGCGCTGCTCGAGGGTGGGCTCGCGCTCGCCGCGGATGCCTGGGCCGACTCGGCCGACGACTTCGGCTGGAACGAGGACATCGGCTGGTACGTCATCCACCAGGTCAGCTCGGTGCACACGCGGATGATGTGCGCCACGCTCGGCCTCGACGAGGCGCGTGCGCCGCTCACCTTCCCCGAGTTCGGGAACATCGGCCCGGCCTCGATTCCGTTCACGCTGGCGCGAGTCCAGGACGAGATCAAGGCAGGCGACCGGGTGCTCTGCATGGGCATGGGCTCCGGGCTGAACGCCAGCGTCGTCGAGATCATCTGGTGAGTCGCGCGCCGGCCGCGTTCGATGCGAGGCGACTCGAGCGCCTGGGCATCGAGCCGGCCTGGTCGCGAACGCTGCCCGTGCTGCTCGCCGACGGCGAGCACGTGCAGGTGCATGCGCTCGACGCTGCGCCGTCCGACGGCCGCGAGCCGCCGCTGACGGTCGTCTGCGTTCACGGCAACCCCACGTGGTCGTTGATGTGGCGCTCGTTCCACCAGCGGCTCGGCGACCGCTACCGCGTGATCGCCGTCGACCAGGTGTCGATGGGGCTCTCGGAGCGAACCGGACCGCGCGTCTATGCGCAGCGGGTCGACGACCTCGGCCGCATCCTCGACGCCTTCGGAGTCGATGGCCCGGTTGTCGTTGCCGCCCACGACTGGGGTGGGCCGATCGCCCTCGGCTGGGCGCTCGAGCACCAGCAGCGAGTGCTCGGCATCCTGCTCGCCAACACCGGCGTCGCGATGCCACCAGGCGGCGTGCCGCTGCCGATCCGCTTCGCGCGCCACGAGCTGCTGCGCGACCTCGCTTGCCGGCAAACCTCCGCCTTTCTGCGGACGACGCTGGCGACGGCGCACGGGCGCATCGCGAAGGAGGCAAGGCGCGCGTACCTGGCCCCGTACGCGTCGGCCGCCGACCGCGAGGCGATCGCGGACTTCGTGGCCGACATCCCGACGACTCCTGCCCATCCGTCCTACGCGCCGCTGGCTGCCGTCGCCGGGCGCGTGTCCGAGCTGAAGATGCCGGTGCTTCTCGCCTGGGGCGAGCGCGATCCGGTCTTCCACCTCGCCTTTGCCGCCGACCTGCGCGCGCGGTTGCCGCAGGCCGAGCTCCATCGGTTTCCGCTCGGCGGGCATCTCGTCGTCGAGGAGGAAGACGTGGCGGCGCTCGCCGACACGTGGATCGCGCGGTTGCTCGAGCCGGAGGCCGCCGCTCCGCCGCCACCGAGGACCGCGGCGGGCGAGCGGGGCGTGCTCCTCGACGCGCTCGTCGCGCGCGAGTCCGATGCCGCGACTGCGATCGCCGTCGGCGGTGGCGATGTCGCTCTCGTTCGCCTCGCTGGCCGATCGCGTGGCGGCAACCGCAGAGGGTCTGAGCGCCGCCGGCGTCGTGCCCGGCGACCGCGTCGCGCTGCTCGCACCCGATCCGCCCGACTTCATCGCTGCCGCCTACGCCTGCTGGGCGATTGGCGCTGTCGCAGTCGTCGTCGATCGCGGTCTCGGTTTCAAGGGGCTTCGGCGCGCGCTGCGGAGTGCCGAGCCACGGTGGCTCGTCGGGACGCGCAAGACCCTCGGCGCTGCCCGAGCCCTGCGGTGGGCGCCGGATGCGCGGCCGCTCGAGCTCGCGAGCCTGAGCGGCACCGGCACCAAGCTCTCGGCCGTCGTCGAGCGTCACGCGCCGAGCGCCGACGCGCCGGCCGCGGTCGTCTTCACCTCGGGAGCGACCGGCCCGGCGAAGGGCGTGCTCTACGACCAGCGGACGATGGCGGCGCAGTACACCGCCGTGCGCGAGTGCTACTCGATCGGCGCCGACGACCGTCTGGTCGCTGCCTTTGCGCCGTTCGCGCTCTACGGTCCTGCGCTCGGGATCCCGGTCGCCGTACCGGATTGCGACATCACGAAGCCCGCCTCGCTCCGGGCCGAGGCACTCGCCGATGCCTGTGCCGCCGTCGAGGCGACGATCGTCTTCGCCGCACCCGCGGCGCTCGACGGCGTGCTGGCGTCCCGGGAGACGCTCACCCCCGAGGGGAGGAAGGCGCTTGCCGCAGTGCGCCTCGTTCTCTCCGCCGGCGCGCCGGTGCCCCAGCGCACGCTGGAGGCGTTCAGCCTGCTCGCTCCCGCCGCCGAGCTCCACACGCCCTACGGCATGACCGAGGTGCTCTCGGTCGCGGACATCGACCTCGACACGCTCGCTCGCCGTCGGGCCGGGGCGCGGGGTGTGCGTCGGGCTACCGCTCGCGCGGCGTCGGTCTCCGGATCGAGCCGCTGCCGGGCGGTGACGGCGAGTGCGGCGAGATCGTCGTCAGCGCGCCGTGGCTGTCGCTCGGCTACGACGGCCTCTGGGCGACCAACGATCGCGCCCGATTCGTCGACGGGGACGGAGTCGAGTGGCATCGCACCGGCGACGTCGGGCACCTCGACGACGCGGGGCGGCTCTGGGTCGAAGGACGGCTCGCGCACGTCGTCGCGACAGCCGAAGGGCCGGTGACGCCGGTGCCGCTCGAGATCGCGGTCACCGAGGCGACCGGGCTCCGCTGCGCCGTGACCGGGGTCGGACCCGACGGCACGCAGCAGGTCGTCGTCGTGGTCGAGGACGAGGGCAAGGCGGGCCTCGCGCGCGACGGCCATCGATCGGGCTGTCCGCTCGGCCGTCCCGGAGCAGCCGCTCGCGGCCGTGCTCTCCGTGCCGCACCTCCCGGTCGACATCCGCCACAACTCGAAGATCGACCGCGCGCGGCTCGGCCGCTGGGCGGGCAAGGTGCTCGACGGCGGCTCGGCACCGAGGCGTGTCTGATGCGCGTGCTCGTCACGGGTGGCTCGGGGCTGCTCGGCCAGCGGACGATCGCGGCGCTCGCTGCGCGGGGCCACGAGGTCGTGGCGCTCCAGCGCCACCGGAGCGACGCGCTCGCATGCGAGCAGGTGCTCGCCGACATCCAGCGACGCGGACGCCGTCGCGGCCGCCGCCGCCGGGTGTGACGCGCTCGTGCACGGTGCCGCCAGGGTCGGCGTCGTCGGCACCCGCGAGGAGTTCCACGAGGTCAACGTCGGTGGCACGGAGGCGGTCGATCGCGGCCTGCCGGACGGCCGGGGTGGCGCGACTCGTCGTCGTCTCCTCGCCGTCCGTCGGCTACGAGTCGACGCCCGACCGTGGGTGCGGGAGCCTCGACACCGATCACGCAGCGGCGCGATCGCTCGTGGTACTCGGAGTCGAAGGGCGAGGCCGAGATCGTCGCGCTCGCTGCCAATGACGCAGCACTGGCTGTGACCGCGATCCGGCCGCACGCGATCTGGGGACCGGGGGACACGCAGCTCGTCGGTCGCATCGTCGAGCGCGCCCGCGCCGGCCGGTTGTTCGTCGTCGCCGGGGGCAGGGCGCTGATCGATACGACCTACGTCGACAACGCCGCCGATGCTCTCGTCGTTGCGGCAGAGCAGCTGACGCCGGACGGCCCACTCGCCGGCCGCGCGTTCGTCGTCACGAACGGCGAGCCGCTCCCGCTCCGCACGCTCCTGGAGCAGATCTGCGCAGCCGCCGGCGTTCCGCCTCCGGCCCGCGACCTCCCGCTCGGCGTCGCGCGCGGGATGGCGGCCGCCGCGGAGCGCCTCTGGGCTCGCGCCCGGCCCGGCGACGAGCCGCCCGCAACGCGCTTTCTCGTCGACCAGCTCGCCCTCGCGCACTGGTTCGATCCGCGTCCGTTTCGCGACGCCACAGGCTGGCGGCCGGCAGTCTCGATTGCCGAGGGCATGCGCCGTTTGGCGGCGTTCTACCGCGGCGGGCAGGCGCTCTAGCGTTTCGAAGGGCGTGAATCCGGGGATGGTGGTACCAAGGCGTCCCCCGTCTCGAAGCCTGGAACTCTTCCTATGAAGGCAACCACCGCGATCATCCTCATCGTCATCAGCCTGGCTGCCGTCGGCGCGATCGCGTACGGCTCGTATCGCGAGCGCGACCGCTCGAACGATCTCGAGGGCCGGATCGTCGTGCTCGAGCACACGAGCGACGAGACGTCGAGCGAGATCGCGCGGCTCACCGCCGACAAGGTCAAGCTCTGCAGAACCGTCGACATCGTGCGCCAGAAGATCACCGGCGTCGTCCTCGCCCCCGGCAGCCCGACGCCGAACTTCGACGTGAAGGCTGACCCTTTGAGCGCGCCCGAGCGAACGATCCTGATGTTCTACAACTGGTGCCACGCAGCCGGCTAGATCCTGCTTGACGCGCCCGCGGCACTGATATCGTCGCGCCATTCCACGGGTCATCTTCGTGCTGTTCGTCGTCGTGCTTGCCGCCGTGTCAGCCGGTGCCGCAACCGCCCGGCCGCAGGAGAGCGACAAGCCCTACAAGCTCGTGATCGACAAGGACGCAGCGGCCGCGGCGAAGAAGGCCGGCTTCGACCTGGAGGCGCTCCTGACGCGATCGGCGGACAGGGTGTACGGGCTGATCCCGCACAAGGATCAGATCAGGATCAACGTCAAACTCGACCCGAAGAACACGGTGCCGGAGATTGGCGTCGGCTCCATCCCCGACCCGGGGACCGGCGAGGTCTACCTCACGATCGACGACCACCCGAAGATCGGCTTCCGCAAGAGCCTCGCCACGTGGCTTCCCGCGAGCCTCGCCCGGGTGCTCTACCTGAGCAGCAGAATTCGAACGGGGCCGGGCTACGGGATCACGCTCGGCGAGGCGCTCGTCAGCGAGGGGCTCTCCGATCACTTCGTGGCGCAGGCGTTCCCGAAGACACCAGCGCAGCCGTGGGATCACCGGAAGATGACGGCGCGCCAGGAAGCGGGCCTGTGGAAGCGCGCCAAGCGCGACCTCGCGATCCCCGGAGCCTACGACCACCCGCTCTGGTTCTTCGGTGCAGGAGGCAAGAACGCGCTCCCTCGCTGGTCCGGCTTCACGCTCGCCTACCGGATCGTGGCGCCGTACCTCACCTCACGCCGGACGCCGTCGAAGGCCATCTGGACGGACGCCGAGACGGTCTACAAGCCGTATCTCAAAGCCCACCGGTCGCGAGGCGACGGCGAGGCATGCCCTACGCGAGGCGTCGAGGAAGGCGAAGACGCGCTGCTTGAGCAGCGTTGCCGCTGTCTCGTCGTAGTCGGGCAGGCTGTTGTCGGCAAACAGGTGCCCGTCGCCCGGATAGAGGAACAGTTCCGCGCCGTCGTTCCCCTCGACGAGCTCCTGCGCCGCGGGCAGATCCTCCTCGGCCCACTCGTCGTCCTCCATCATGTGGATCTGAAACGGGACGCCCGGCGGCCACGAGCCGTCGCCGAACTCGGAGGCAGGCAGCGCCGCCGAGAAGAGCAGCGCTCCCTTGCAGCCCGGGCGCGTCTGAGCCAGCAGCTGGGCGGGCATGACGCCGAGCGAGAAGCCGGCATAGACGAGCTCGTTCGGCAATCCCTCAGCGGCAGAGCCGGCCTCGCTCGAGGATGTCGCCGAAACCGACCTGCTTCGCGTAGCCGACGCCCTCGTTCAGGTCGTCGAACGTGTTGCCGTCGTAGAGGTCGGGCGTGTGAACGACGTGCCCGGCGGCGCGGAGCTCGTCGGCGAACGCGAGAAATCCGGGCGTTTGCCCCTGGGCGTGATGGAAGAGAAGAATTTCGGTCATGCCTTCCTTCTACCACGGCCGGAGATCGCGAAACGGCCAACCGTGCGTCAGGTGGTGCCGTCGCTTTCGGAGCCGTCGTGGCGTGAGGCCCGCGACGCCAGCAGGCCGTCGTCGGCGCGGCTGATCATGCTCTGGAGGTTGTCGTCCGGTCCCGCCTCGGCAACGCCGAACGAGATCGAGTGCTCCGGGTCGAGCACGCGCAGGACATCGGCGATCTGGTCGAAGCGGGCCTGCGCCTCGGCCGCACCCAGATTCGGCATCGCACAGACGAACTCGTCACCGCCGTAGCGCACCACCGTGTCGTAGGAGCGCAGATGGGCGCGGATGACCTCGCTGATCAGGGCGAGGAGCTCGTCGCCGGCCAGATGACCGTGGTCGTCGTTGATCTGCTTGAGACCGTCGACGTCGACGAACACGACGACGAGGCCCGCGCCCGTGCGATTGGCCCGGGCCAGCTCGCGGGTCAACTGCTCCAGGCCGAACCGGCGCGTCCAGGCGCCCGTCAGCTCGTCCGTCGCGGCCAGCTCCAGGCTGGCCGCCGTCTCGCTGTGGAGCTGCTCGGCAGCGGCGCGGTCGCGCGCGGCTTCCTCGCGATCGGCGGCGGCGTCGGCCCGCTCGCGTGCCGCGGCCTTCCGATCCGCAGCGGCGTCTGCTCGCTCACGTTCGGCCCGCTGCAGCGCCTGTTCCAGGCTGTCGTGCGCTTGCTGGTGCGATTCCTCCACAGCTCGCCTCCGACGTCGCTCAGCGGAACTGTAGGGAAATGGTGCCAACTAGGACGAGTGATCTTGCTCGTTGCACCTGACGTCGCCACGAACCCGCCTAGAATCCGCGCCAATGGCCGTCGCCGACGTCGATGAGTACCTGCGAGGGCTCGAGGAGCCAAAGCGCGGAACGCTGCAGGCGCTCCGCAGCACGATCCTCGAGATCGTGCCCGAGGCGGAACAGGTCATCTCGTACGGCATGCCTGCCTTCCGGGTGAACGGCAAGACCGTTGCCGGCTTCGCGGCCTTCAAGGCCCACCTGAGCTACCTGCCGTTCAGCGGCTCGGTCCTGTCGCAGCTGACCGATGAGCTCCAGGGCTACACGATGACGAAGAGCGCCCTTCACTTCGCCGTCGACGAGTCGCTGCCAAAGGCGCTCGTCGAGAAGCTGATCGCTGTGAGGCTCGCAGAAGCCAAATAACGGCGGCGCAGCAGCCTTCACGGCGGGTGCCTCCCCGAATGGGGGATCTGATGCCGGACGTCTTGTGCGGCACGGCGCCTCCGTCCATACTCGGCCGATGCGCGCCGTGTCGAGGTGGCGCTCTCGCCTGATCGCCGTCGTCATCGCCGTGGGATTCTGTGCCCTGCCGTCTACGGCGGCAGCGTTCGACACAGGCCCTCACGCCGACCTGACGCGCGACGCGCTCACGGCCGAGGGATTCAGTCGAGCCGCCGGCGACGTCGGCATGGTCGACAACTGGTTCGTCGACTACTACACGAACCCCGACAAGAACCCGTACTCCGGCCATGCGAGCGCGCTGATCGGCGTCACGCGGCTCGGGCTCGCTCGGGAGAACTGGCTCAACCAGTGGGTCTCCGGCGCTCGACACATGCACTTCGACTACGAGCTCCACGACACCGACCATCCGAGGCTCGGCACGACCGCAGGCATCGGCCAGGAATGGCAGCGGCTCATGTACCTGACGCGTCAGTGGACGCGGTACTCCGGGCAGCACAACGACCCGTACCGGTTGATGGCCGTGATCGGGATCTCGCTCCACGCCGTGCAGGACTTCTACGCGCACAGCAACTGGAACGAGGATCTCGTCGCGACGCCGGGTCTCGGCGGCCCTGCCCTCGCGTCCCGTGGCTACGGCGACGCGGCGACCTGGTTCGACGTGCCGCCGGACGTCCGCAGCTCGCTCAAGATCTACACGGGCGTGAAGGGCATTCCACGCGGGCACGGCCACTGGAGCTCCAACAACAACACGTCGCTCAAGGACGGCCTCAACAAGGACTGGCCCGGCCGCCCGAAGTACCAGCAGGCGTACCTGACCGCGTACTTCGCCTCGCGCCAGTGGATCAAGGCGATCCACGACTGGCTCGGGAACGAACCCCTCTGGAAGCGCGCCCAGGCGCTCTCCGACAGCGCCGCGCTGAGGCACGACGTCGAGGGTGCGACGGAGATCTCCAAGGCCAGCGGCCACTGGCAGGGCGGGGGAGAGCCGTGCGTGCCGTTCAGCTGCGGCGAGCGCACCGGTGACGCCGGCAGCGTCGTCAGCCTGCGCCTCGCGATCGGCGAGTTCCACGATCGCGGCCCGTCCGTCTACCGGAAGGCCTTCAACGAGCTGATCGGCGCGTTTGCGCTGTTCCCGAAGGAGGCGACCGGTCTGGGCGACCTCCCGTCGAGCCGCCCCTACCAGCTCACCACGAAGTTCGTGAAGCTCGAGGTGACAGGCTACGGCGGCCCGGGCCTCGGAGACCTCGTGGGCGGCTCCGACGACTACGAGAACGCCCGGATCGGCAACCAGTTCTACACCTCGACGGTGATCAACGGCCGTGATTCGTTCAGCTTCGGTCGCCCGTACGCACCGGCGACGTGGATCCGCGCGATTCCGACCGACTACCGCGCGAGCATGCCGGTGACCTCGATGACCGTTCGCCTCGAGACCGGCAACCGTCTCTACGCCGGCACCGACGACGACGTCTATCTGCGGATCAACAGGAACCTGCGGTTCCCGTTGGAGAAGCGCGCGTACAACGATTTCGAGCGCGGTGACGACGACACGTACAGCGTGCCGCTCGACTCCGTCCTGCGCAGCGGCCTCACGATCGGCGACATCGACCAGGTGACGATCGAGAAGAGCCCCGACCGGCTCGCGGGTGGCTGGTTCCTGCACGGAGTGACCGTCGTTGTGAATGGCCAGACGCTCGTCCGCAACCGGAGCATCGACCGCTGGCTCGAGGACAACAAGCGCAGCTGGACAGCCTCCGGCGTCCCGCGAGATCACCGCACCTCGGACATCGTCCCCATCTGGCTCCAGATCCGCGACGACGACTTCGGCCGGAACGACACCGGCGACATCAACCCGTACGACCGCGTAACGTCCCAGGCCGTCGCGTATCGGCCCGGAACCAACGTCACCCGCACCGTCGTCGGCGGTGACCTTCACAAGGGCCGCCTCTCGCTGGACAACGGCGACCGGGCGCGCCTCACCTACCGGATCGGGACGCTCACGGTGCGCCCGCCGAAGAACCCGGTCACGACTCCGCCGGCGCCCGATCCGACGCCCACTCCGCCGCCGCCGACGCCCGACCCGACACCACCGCCTCCGAGCGGCCTACCCGATCTCGTGATCACGGCGCTCGGCTTCAACACGGTCACCGTCAAGAACCAGGGCAACGCAGCCGCCAAGGGGTTCAACATCTCGCTGCCCGGGAACGGCGTCGTCCGGATCAACAGCCTCGCCGCCGGAGCCTCAGCGACCGCGACTTACAACACGGCGACGTGCTCGCTGCCGGTGTTCCAGGCAAAGGCCGACTCGAGCAACGAGGTCGCCGAGTCGAACGAGAACAACAACACGTCGGGCCTGACGATTCCGATCATCTGCAGGGCGGCGACGATCGCTCCCGCGCAGGTGCTGCTCGGGTTGCCTGTGACCTGGGAGATTCCTCTCTAGGAACGACGAACCCCGCCCGATCTCGCCGACTTGACTACACGGCTTCCGGGGTTCATAAACTGCAGGCACGGCTGCGCGTGGGAGCGCAGGCGTCTCAATACAACAGGGGAGAACATTCATGCATCGTGTATTCGGCGGCGCGCGGCGTCGGCTCGGTCTGCGTGGGTTGCTCGTTGCGACGGGATGTCTGGTCGGGGTTGGACTTGCCGGCGGCGTTGCGCTCGCCACCGTTCCCGACGGCAACGGGGTCGTGCATCTTTGTTACCAGGTCGATGGCCAGGGCCAGATCGCGAGTGGTGACTTGCGCGTGATCGACCCGGCCGCGACGAAGAAGAGCGCGCAGGCATGCAAGAACAACGAGGTTGCGCTCGACATCAACCAGAACGGCATCCCCGGGGCAACCGGGCCGCAGGGTGCAACCGGTGCAACCGGGGCGAGCGGCCCCGTCGGCGCGACCGGCCCGGCCGGGACACCTGGCGCGATGGGTGCCACAGGCCTTGCGGGTGCCACAGGCCCTGCGGGTGCGACAGGCCGAAGGGTGATGTCGGGAGCGCCGGCGCGACGGGTGCAACTGGCCCGGGAGGAGCGACGGGTGCAACAGGCCCGAAGGGTGACGACGGGAGCCCCGGCGCGACGGGTGCGACCGGCCCCGCAGGAGCAACAGGCCCCAAGGGGGACAATGGGAGTCCCGGGGCGACGGGAGCCACCGGCCCGGCAGGTCAAGGCGCGCTCTGGGCGAACGTGCGCAGCGACGGCCAACTCCTCCAGCACTCGGCGGGAGTATCCTCGTCCGAGCTTCGAACCGGCATCTACCGGGTCACGTTCCCACGAGATGTCACGACGTGCGGGCTCAGCATCTCGTCGACCCAGTACCTGGGCGCGGGGATCATCGGCGTCAACGGGGCGACCACCGATCCGCCGGATCTCTCGCACGACTTCTTCAGTGTCGTCCAGGACGTCGGCACCGCCAACTCGCTCATCATCGGCGCCCGTAACGCCGGTTCCCGCGCCCTCGAGGAGGCGCCGTTCACGATCGAGATGATCTGTCCGTAGCCCAGTACCGGGCGGGGGCCGCGTTCGCGGTCCTCGCCCGGTGTTGGACGACGAGGCCGCCGAGGCGACCGAAGGCGGACGAGAAAGCGTCGCATCAGCGCAGGACTAGGCGCTCGCAGTCCCGCGAGACGATGTCGAGCTGGTCGGATACCGAGGCCTTCTCTCGCCTGAGGGAATCTCGGGCACACGGTGCCTTCGAGTGAATGTGGGACGGTGTTCGGGACTCTCTGGGTGTGTTTGTGAGCAGCCTGGACAGGCGCTCTGCGCGGAGCGCCAGCGTCTCGGCGCCGAAATACGACAGGCCGGGATCCCGCTGTTTGTGCGGGATTCCGGCCTGTTTAGCGGAGAGGGAGGGATTTGAACCCTCGATGCGCCGTTAAGACGCATAACGGTTTTCGAGACCGCCGCATTCGACCGCTCTGCCACCTCTCCTCAGCCGCGAAAGGGTACCCGCACCGGTGGGCGGCCGCAGCGCGGAGTCGTCTCAGGCCGGGTGTTCGGGTCGGGGTTGCCTGGGCGGCGTGCGCCAGCGCACGTGGGTCGCGGCGCTGCTCTCGAGCTTCGGCTGGTTGTCGCGCGGGTGCGACTCGTACCAGGTCGCGTAGCGGTTCGCGAGCGGCGCGGCCGTGAGGCCGTGCGCGAGCACCGAGAGCCCGATCGTGAGCACGATCGCGGTGGTGATGACGCTGTCGTGCGGCAGTCCACCTTCCTCGACGAGGATCACCGCGAAGACGATCGATGCGAGCCCGCGCGGCCCGAACCAGCCGAGGAAGCCGACCGTCTGGCGGCGGGCGCCGGTGCCGAGCATGGCGATCCCGACCGGGAGCATCCGCACGAGCGTGAGGTGAGAGCACGGCGTAGGCGGCGATCGCCCACGTCGCAGTCGCCGAGCGCCGGCCCGAGCATCACCGCGCCGAAGACGATGAACGTGATCGCGTTGAGGACGCCGCCGAGCTCCTCGATCAGATAGCCGACCTCGCCGCCGTGGCGGCGGCGGAGGCCGCCGAAGACCATCCCGCCGACGAATGCCGCGATGAAGCCGGAGCCGCCGAGACGCGTCGGCGACGCTGTAGGCGAGCACGGCGGCGGCGACCGGAACGACCTGGAGCCACTGGTCGTCGACGAAGCGGTGTCGGCCGCCCGAGCACGACGACCGCCGCTGCGAGCGTGCCGGCGATCAGACCGCCGACGATCCCGTAGCCGATCTCCTCGACGACGAGCCGGAACGCCGCCACGTCGCTCACGTCGCCGGCGTCAGCCTGCGCGATCGCGAGCACGATGAAGAACAGCGGCACGCAGATGCCGTCGTTGAGCCCGCTCTCGACGTTCAGTCCCTGCCGGACGCGGGAGGGGAGGCGGGGAAGCGTGACGACCGCCTGGCCGAGCGCGGCATCCGTGGGGGCGAGGATCACGGCGAGGAGCAGCGCCTCGGGCCACGACAACGAGCCGAGCAGGACGAGCGCCGACGCCGAAGCCCACGATGAGCGTCAGCGGCAGCCCGATGCCGAGCAGGCGGGCCGGGATCGAGACCTCGTCGCGCAGCGCCCGGAGATCGATGCGCGAGGCATCGCCGAACAGCACGAGCGCCAGCGTCGCCTCGGCGAGCAGCTTGACGGCCTCGCCCGAGACCTTGGGATCGACGAGCCCGAGCGCGTCGGCCCCGACGAGCAGGCCGATCGCGGTGAACACCATCGGCCCGGTGATCGGCGTCCCGTCGAGACGGCCCGAGACGGCGGCGAAGGCGAGCAGGGCGAGCGCGATCGTCGGCAGGGCCCAGTCCACGCGCGGACCCTACTGCGGTGCAGTCGACGGGTTTAGGCGTCTGCCGACGTCGAGCTGCCGCCCGTCGTCGAGATCGTGCCTTCGACGGTGCCGTTCGAGACCGTCCAGGTGGAGGTCACGGTGCGGGTGCCGCCACCCGGCAGCGTGCACGTGCCGGTGAAGCCGGTGTCGTCGAGCGCGGTCAGCGTGCCCTCGCAGGTCGTGCCGTTCGGGAACCGCAGCTGCAGAGCGGTGTCGGAGACCTCGCTCGCCGCCCGGTGAGGAGGTCGATCCGGAACGCCGACTGCGACGCGGCGGTGCCGCTGATCGAGACGATGCCCGAGCCGTCGCTGCGGTCGATCGTCCCGGTCAGGGTGCCGCTGAGATCGGGGACGGTCGTCGTCGTGGCGACGGCGTTGGTGGAGGTCTTCGAGCTCGATGCCTGCTGGGGCAGCGCCGAGAGCCCGAGCACGACGATGCCCGCTCCGGCCGCGACGGCGAGCCCGGTGGCGACCCGTCGCGGGGTGGCGGCGCGGCCGAACCGCAGGACGGCCGCGCCCGCCACCAGCGCGACGGTTGTGCGCGTACACCGCCAGCAGCCAGGTCTGGCTGCGATCGGTGCCGCTGAGGATGCCATGGACGGTGGCCAGCAGCCACACGGCGAGCGTGGCGTAGTGCGCCCGGCGCCAGACCGTGTACGGGAGGCGCGAGCGGAGCCGGTTCGTCATCGCCACCGCGATGAGGAGCTCGACGGCGACGACGCCGAGGCCGGTGGCGAGCGGGCGGTAGTCCGACGTGAACGGGATCACGAGCTGGCTGAGCGAGAACGGCACCACCGTGTCGAGGGCGATCGAGCCGACGTGAATCGCGATGAAGAGGCCGGCGAGGAGGCCGAGGAACCGGTGCACGTCCTCGACGGCGAAGCGGGGGAGACCGGGCACGCGCACCTTGCCGGCGAGCAGGATCCCGGCGAGCACGCTGGCGGAGACGAGCACGTAGGAGAGGACGCCGCCTGCGCGAGCCGCGTACCAGACCGTCGTGAGACGAGGCTAGATGCATACCGGCGACTCCGAGCTCTCGGGCCAGCCGCCGGCGAGGACGACCTCGGTCTCGGCGACGAAGCGACCCTGCAGTCCCTGGCGATCGAGCCACGCCGGTCCGTCGTCTCCGAGCAGGAACGCGGTCTTGGCGGCGACGTCCGCCGCGAGGCAGGTGCCGGCGCAGACGGTGACTGCCTGCCAGCGAACGTCGGCCGGGAGGCCGGTGGACGGATCGATCAGGTGGTGGGCGCGATCGCCTCCCTCCCGATCCCATGACCTCGTCGTGATGCCGCTCGTCGCGAGCGCGCCCGAGTTCAGCGTGACGGTGCCGCCCGCGGGGAGCGCGACGACGAGCTCGCCACGCGTCGCCAGGTCGCCACCGGCCGAGACGAAGCCGTCGCCCTCGAGCAGAGCGAGTGCGTCGTCGACCGCGCGTCCCTTGACGACGCCGTTGAGGTCGAGCCGCAGGCCGACGGGTCGCTGAACGAGGAGGCCGGCGAGCCGGATCTCGCGCCAGCGGCCCGCAGGGAACGGCGTTCCCGAGTGGGCCGGGCGCGATCTCGGAGAAGGTGCGGTCGTAGCCCGCGGACTGGAGCGCGGCAGCGATCGTCGGGTCGCAGAGACCGTCGGTCGCCTGGGCGGCACGCAGCGCGTCATCGAGTGCAGTCGCGAGGAGGGGAGAGACGATCACCGTTCCGGCCGGGGAGTTGTTGAGCCGCTCCAGGTCGGACGTCGGCCGGAAGCGGCTGAGCGATGCCTCGAGCGCGGCGAAGAGGCGCTCGACCGAGACCTGCTCGGCGGGGCTGGCACCGCCGACGACGATCTCGCAGCCCATCGCCTTGAAGCGTCGCGGGCTCATGAGGTGTGGGTCGAGGCCTGTGGGGGAGTGGACGGCTCGCTCGGGGAGACAGAGCCGGAGCCCGAGTCCGAGCCCGAGCCGAAGAACGAGCTGCCGTCGGCCGCCTCCTGGCTGATCCGCGACGAGAGCTCGAGGCCGCCGCTCGCCGACGAGGCCGGGTTGGAGGTGGTGGCTGCGCCGCCCGTGTGGGCGCCGCTGCGGACGAGCAGCGAGAGAACGCCGAAGCCGGCCACCGCGACGCCCGCCGAGGCGATCTTGAGGAGCGCGAGCGCGCCGGCGGGCGGGAGCCAGGCGAGAGGGTGCGCTGGAGGCTGCGGTGGACATGCATCTATGAAAGCGCGTGCTCCTGAGAGCCTCCTGTGATCGCGGTTGCGACTTTGTTAATCAGGAGCGCAGTGCGTCTACGAGCGGACGAACGCGAGCAGCTCGGAGAGGTGGCCGTGCGCCATGCAGGTGACGGTGTCGGCGCCGCCGTAGTAGACCGTCAGCCGGTCCGCTGCCTCGTCGACGAGCGCCGCGCACGGGAAGACGACGTTCGGCACGTCGCCGACCTGCTCGTACGGAACCTGCGGCGACAGGAGGTAGGCGCTCGGGCGCGCGATCACGCGCCATGGCTCGTCGAGGTCGAGCAGCGCCGCGCCCATCGAGTAGACGAAGCCGTTGCAGGAGGTGAGGACGCCGTGGTAGATCAGCGAGCCAGCCCTCGTCGGTCTCGATCGGAATCGGGCCGGCGCCGATCTTCGTCGACTCCCACGACCAGGGCCGCGTCCCCATCACGTGCCGGTGCCGGCCCCAGTGGATCAGGTCGGGGCTCTCCGAGCAGAAGATGTCGCCGAACGGCGTGTGACCGTTGTCGCTCGGGCGGCTGAGCATCAGGTAGCGGCCGCCGATCTTGCGCGGGAAGAGGACGCCGTTGCGGTTGAAGGGCAGGTACGCGTTGTCGAGCTGCTGGAACCTGACGAAGTCGTGGGTGGAGGCGATGCCGATCGTCGGGCCGTGGTAGCCGTTGCACCAGGTCACGTAGTAGCGATCCTCGAGCCAGGTGACGCGCGGGTCGTAGGCGTGCACGAAGGTCTCCTGGATCTCCGCCACGCGTGCGTCTGCGGTGGTGAATGCGATCGGCTGCTCGTCGATCTCCCAGTCGATGCCGTTGGCGCTCCGGCCGGCATGGATGTTCATCGTGCGCGAGGTGTCGTCGACGCGGAACACGCCGGCGAAGCCGCTCCCGAACGGGACGACGGCCGAGTTGAAGATGCTGTTCGAGCGGGGCAGATGGTCGCGCGCGATGATCGGGTTGAGGCTGGACCGCCACAGCGTCGCGGCGCTGCCGGGCGGTCGCTCCTCCCACGGGATCGCGCGTGTCTCGTCGCCGTCCGGGACCAGGTGGAGCTCGCTGCTCATCGGATGACTTCGCTCACCTTGCGCGGGAGCGCCGTGGCGGCGACGGCGCCGTTCGCCGGCGCGCTCCGGGCCGCGGTTGGCGCCGGAGGGGCGACGAACGACGAGGTCACCTCGACCGCCGTACCTTCCCGCACCGATGTCTCGACGGCATCGAGGATCTCGACGACGTGGGCAGCGTGCTCGCCCGACGGCGCGGTGCGGGCGCCCCTCGGCGATCGCATCCGCGAGCTCGCCGAGTGCACGGCCCCAGTCGACGCCGTGGAAGGCATCCGGCACGGGGACGGTCTCGTAGGTGCCTCCGAAGGGGGCGAGCTCGACTGCGGCATCGAAGTCCTGCCAGCTCGACATGAACAGCGAGCCGGTGTCGCCGTGGAACTCGATCCCCTTCTGCTTGCTCTGCTGGCCGATGTAGAAGCTCGTCGTCAGCCGCACGAGCGTTCCGTCTGCGAGCTCGATCAGCGCAACGCCGAAGTCGGGCGCGCCGACCGTGAACGGCTCGCCCGAGATCGTGAGCCGGTCGGGGTACACGATCTGGCCGTGTGCCGTCACCCGCCGGGCGGGGCCGAACATCGCCGTCAGGATCGTGAGCGGGTAGACGCCGACGTCGGCCATCGGCCCGATCGCGTAGAACGGCGCGGGCCGTGGATGCCACGTCTCGATGCGGCCCCAGTTGACCTCGGCGTAGGCGACGCGGACGTTCCCGATGGCGCCGTTCGCGATCAGGTTCCACGCCGTCTCCTGCGCGTCGCCCATGAACGTGATCGGCGAGCACGAGAGGCGCAGGCCTTTGGCGTCGGCGAGCTCGACGAGGCGGCGTGCCTCGGCGTAGTTCGCCGCCATCGGCTTCTCGCTGTGGACGTGCTTTCCGGCCTCGAGGGCGGCCGCCGTCACCTCGGCGTGGATTCCATGGGAGGTGAGGTTGACGACGGCATCGATCGCTGCATCGGCGATCAGCGCCCCGAGGTCTGGGTAGTCGATGCCGCCGAACCGATCGACGAACGCTGCGCTCAGCACTCGGTCGATGTCCGTGGCGCCGACAATCTCGACGTTTGGATAGGCCGCGGCCGTTGCCCCGTACGGGCCGGAGATGTTGCCGCAGCCGACGATCCCTACCCGCAACGGCCGGTCAGCCATGGTGACCAACCCCTGTCGCGGCGAGCCGGGTCTCGATCAGCTCCCGCATCCGGATGCACTCGGGCGACCGGATCGCGGTCGTAGGGCTCGTGCTCGATCGACAGCGGGCCGAGGTAGCCGATCTCGAGCAGCTCGTCGACGCATGCTGCGATCTCGGCCACTCCCTCGCCGTGCATGCAGGTGTCGTGCGTGACGGGCGCCTCGACGTCCTTCAGGTGGACGTAGAACAGGCGGCTCTGGAGGTCGCGGATCGCCTGCACGGGGTCGTAGCCCTGCGTGGCCCACCAGCCGGTGTCGACCGCGGCCCCGAGCACGTCGTCCGCATCGCCGATCAGCTCGAGCACCTCCTGTCGGGCGTCTGCTCGGGATGGTTCTCGTAGGCGAACCGCACGCCGTGCTCGCGCAGCACCGTCTCGGCGTCCGAGCGGTGGTTCCGCAGCACGTCGCCCATGCCGCCGAGCAGGTCGACGTCGAGCGCGTTCGCAAGGCGGCAAGCCGCCGCGAGATCCGCGGGCGTCTCGCCGAAGTTCCCGGCCAGGCTGACGAGGCGAATGCCGTGGCGGTCGAGGAGATCGCGGGCGATCGCAATGTGCTCGGGCGTCGCCCAGCGCCAGTTCAGGTGCGCCGAGCCACATGTCCATCGCCTCGAACCCGGCCGAGGCGACGACCCCGAGGATCTCGTCGAGGCGCGCGCCGGTACGTCTCGAGCGGCTCGAAGGCGGCGTTCGTCGCCGCGTCGAACGGCCCCCACTCGTCTGCGGCGCCGTAGCCCAGCTCCCGGGCGACGAAGTTCGCGCCCATGAACGAGAGGGTCAGCGGGGGCAGGTCGGTGTGAAGGTGGTTGCTCATGTGTCTCCTCGGATTGCCGCGAAATGGTCATCGGTCAGCCTGATCAGCGGAGCGTCGCCGTCCTCCGCCTCGGTGCCCTCGCCCGCCATGACGGGGGCATGCGTGCCCGGGTCCCACCTCTCCGTGAGGTGGGGCACCGACGTCAGGAGCATCTGGGTGTACGGGTGCGCGGGCTTGCCGTAGACCTCTCTCCGTCGCGCCCATCTCGACGATCCGGCCGCGCCGCAGGATCAGCGTCGTGTCGCGAGATGTAGTTGCCGAGCGAGAGGTCGTGCGTGATGAAGAGGATCCCGACGCCCCGCTCCTTGAGATCGCCGAGGAGGTTGAGCACGTCGATCCGGGTCGAGGCGTCGAGCATGCTGATGATCTCGTCGGCGACGAGGAACTTGAGGTCGAGCAGCAGCGCCCGCGCGATCATCAGGCGCTGGAGCTGGCCGCCGCTCAGCTGGTGCGGGTACTTGCCGAGCACGTCGCGCCGGCTCGAGCGACACCGCTTCGAGCGACTTCCGCAGCTTCACCTTCCAGTCGGCGGCGCTGAGCTCCGGCAGGTAGCTCGCGCGCATCATCCCGAGGACGCGGTCGATCTTGTAGACCGGGTTGTACGAGCTGAACGGATCCTGGAAGACGCCCTGGACGTGCGCGTAGTAGCGGCGCAGGTCGCGCTTGCCGAGGCTCGACGACGTCACGGCCGTCGAACTTGATCTCGCCCTTGGTCGTGCCGGTCAGGCGCAGGATCATCCGGCCGACGGTCGTCTTGCCGCTGCCGCTCTCGCCGATCAGCGACGACGACCTCGCCGGGCCGGACGACGAAGCTCACGTTCGAGACGGCGGTCACCTCGCCGCGGCCGAACATCCCGGTCTTGAAGACCTTCGTCACCTCCGCGACCTCGAGCATCAGGCGACCGCCTTCCAGCAGGCGGCATGCCGATTCGGCGCGATCTCGACGAACGGCGGCTCCTCGGCGCACTTCTCGAACGCGAGCGGGCAGCGCGCGCGGAAGCGGCAGCCGGTCGGCGGATTGAGGAGCGACGGCGGCCGGCCCGGGATGCCGCTCAGCCGCTTGTCGGCGAAGCGCACCCCGACCTCGGGCAGCGAGCCGAGCAGGAGCTGCGTGTAGGGATGGCGCGGGTCCTGCGTGATCTCCGTCGCGGACGCCTTCTCGACGAGCTTCCCGGCGTACATGATCGAGGATCGTGTCGGCCATCTGGTAGAGGATCGAGAGGTCGTGCGTGATCACGATCGTGCTCTTCACGAACTCGCGGTCGCGGAACTCGACGAGCATCTCGGCGACGGCCTTCTGGGTCGAGACGTCGAGCGCGGAGGTGAGCTCGTCCGCGATCAGGAGCGACGGATTGAGCAGCGTCGAGAGCACCATCACGACGCGCTGCTTCATCCCACCCGAGAGCTCGATCGGATAGCGGTCGAGCACGGTGTCGTCGAGGCCGACGAGCGCGAGGCGGCGGCTCAGCTCGGGCAGCGTCTCGTCGTACGAGACGCCGCGGGAGGCGAGCAGCTCCGAGGTCATCCGCCCGATCTTGCGGATCGGGTTGAGCGCGCTCATCGCGTACTGCGGGATGATCGAGACCTCGCGGAAGCGGAACGCGTTCATCGCGTTGTCGTCGGAGAGCGGCAGCTGCGTCCCGTCGAGCTCGACCGTCCCCTCGAGCACGCGCATCCGCCCGTCGAGCCGGATCAGGCTCTTGCCGAGCGTCGTCTTGCCGCAGCCCGACTCGCCGGCGATGCCCATGATCTCGCCGTCGGCGACGTCGAAGCTGACGCCGTCGAGCGCGCGAACGTCGCCCTGCAGGGTGCGGTAGTAGACGCGCAGGTTGTCGACGGCGAGGGTCATGTGCGGCGCAATCTGGGGTTGAAGACCTCGTCGAGCCCGACGTTCATCACGTAGAGGCCGCCGACGATCGCCGTGATCGCGAGCCCCGGCGGGATGAACCACCACCACATGCCGAGCTGGAGGGCGGCGTTCGAGACGGCCGTGTTCATCATCAGCCCGAGCGACATCACCTGCGACGGGCCGAGGCCGAGGAAGTCGAGCGTCGCGGCGGTGAGGACCGCGCCGCCGAACAGCAGGATGAACGTGAGGAAGAGGTAGGAGCTCATGTTCGGCGCGATCTCGTTCGACGATCACCCGGAACGAGCCGCGGCCCGACAGGCGCGCCAGGCTGACGAAGTCGCGCGACGCGAGCGAGAACGTCTGCGCCCGGATCGCGCGCGCCGCCCAGGGCCACGAGGTGAGGCCGATCAGGACCGCCTCCGACATGAGGCTGCCGACGCTGAGGTAGGCGGCGACGATGATCAGGACGGCGAGCGTCGGGATCACGAGGACGATGTTCGTGAGCATGCTGAGGATGTCGTCGATGATCCCGCCGACGTAGCCGCCGATGAAGCCGATCGTCATCCCGAGCGCGCCGCGCCACGCACGCTGCGATCGCGCCGACGATGAAGCTCGCGCGGAGCCCGTAGACGAACTGCGCGAACACGTCCTGCCCGGCCGAGGTGGTGCCGAGCCAGTACGTCGGAGGACGGTGGCTCACCGAGCGGGAAGCCGAACTCGAACGGATCCGCGTCGGTGAGCCACGGTCCCACGATTGCCACCACCAGGAGCAGCAATACGACGGTGAGCCCGACCACGAGCTTGGTGTTGCGGAAGGCGAAGTAGAGCGTCTCGTTCCGCTTCCGGCCCGGCTCGAAATCCTGCTCGCCGGCGGCACCGAGGCCGGTCGTCGCGAGCTCCGGGGTGGCGAGCAGATCCGCGTGCGAGTCCGTCGCCACCGTCTACGACCCCTGGATCCCTGCGCGCGTGCGCGGGTCGACGATCACGTAGGCGATGTCGACGATGAAGTTCGCGATCAGGACGCCCGATGATGATGAGCAGGAAGAGCCCCTGCATCAGGAAGTAGTCGCGGTTCTGGAGCGCCGTGATGATCAGCGTGCCGATGCCCGGGATAGCCGAAGACGATCTCGGTCACGAGCGCGCCGCCGACGACGGCGCCGAGCGCGAGCGCGAGGCCGGACATCTGCGGCAGCACGGCGTTGCCGTAGGCGTACTTGCGCACGAGCTTGGTCGGCGCGCCGAGCGCCTGGAGGTAGTTGGTGTACTCCGACTCGAGCTCGTAGATGATCAGGTTCCGCATCCCGATCGCCCAGCCGCCGAACGAGACGAGGAAGAGCGTCAGGAACGGCAGGAACCAGTGGCTGATGAAGCTCCGGGCGAACTCGAGCGACCAGGCCGGCTGCAGCGAGAAGTCGTAGGCGCCGGAGACGGGGAAGAGGCCGAGCTTGAACGAGAGGAAGTAGACGAGCATGATCGCGAGCCACATGTACGGCGTCGCGGTGAGCACGTACGCGACCGGGAGCGCGGTGTTGTCGAGCACCTTCCGGCGCGCCGCCATCGCGCCGACGCGGTTGCCGGCGATGTAGCTGAGGACGATCGCGGGGATGAGCAGCGCGAGCGTGTACGGGATCGCGGCCCAGATCAGCTCGCTCACCGTCGAGCCGACGTAGGCGATGCTCGGGCCGAGGTCGCCGTGGAGGAGCCCGCGCCAGAAGTCGATGTACTGCCGCCAGAGCGGCTGGTCGAGACCGAACGACTCGGTGAAGTAGCCGTGCAGCTCCTGCGACGCGGTCGAGTCGGCCTGGATCCTGCTGATCAGCCCGTCGATCGGGTTCCCCGGCATCAGGCGCGGGATCGCCCAGTCGATCGTCACCGCCACGAAGAACGTGAGCAGGTAGAGCAGCGTTTTCCTGGCGAGGTATCGGGTCACGAGAGCTCCGGAATCGCAGTCGTTGTCTCACGCCATTCGCCGGAACGGGCGGTGCCCCCTGCTGGGGAGCACCGCCCGTTCCATTGGCGTCGAGCCACTGCGGTGTGTTACTTCGCGGGCTTCAGGTTGGCGAGCGCGTCGATGCCCGTCATGTTGATGTAGCCGTTCCAGACGCTGGGCGTGTACTTCCGCGACGAGGCTGCGGACGGGAAGTTCGTCCAGTACGTCGTGTTCGCCTGCGACCAGAGGCCGTTGTACCAGAGCGGAATCGCAGGAAGATCCTCGAGGATGTACTTCTGGATCTTCGAGTGAATCGCCTTGGCTGCCGCCACGTTCGACGGCGCGACCTTGTTCAGCGCGAGCGTGAGCGCCCACGGCTTGGGGCCGGATGACGTGAAGCGCGAGTAGTTGGCGAACGTCTGCGTCGCCGCTACCGGCAGGTGGAACAGGTAGTCGTAGTACGTGTACGGCGTCGGGCCGAGCTGCTTGTCGTTGTTGATCACGAGGTCGAACTTGCCCGAGTTCCGCTCGTCGACGAGCCCGTTGTAGTCCGGGTACGCCGGGGTGATCTTGATCCCCGCGTCCTTGGCGCTCGCGGCGATGATCTGGATCGCGGTCATCCAGTCCGACCAGCCGTCCGGGACGATCAGCCGGAGGTTGATCGACTGCCCCTGCTTGTTCTCGACGTAGCCGTCACCGTTCGTGTCCTTGTAGCCGTTGGCTGCGAGGAGCGCCTTGGCGCCGGCGATGTTGTACTTGAAGCCGAGCTTGTTGGACTGCGCCTTGTCGATCCACTTGTTCCAGGTCGGCAGCAGGCCCGTCGGGTCTGCCTTCGCGACGATGTTGCCGTAGTCGGCCTTGACGATCTGGTCGATGTTGATCGACATCGCGAGCGCCCGCCGGAATGCCGCGTCGTTCAGCGGCGCGTGCGTCGTGTTGGGCACGAGCCAGGCGGTGTTGGCGGACAGCATGTACGGCGCCTTGGCGTAGTACGTCTGCACCTTGCCGCCGATCGACTTGTCGACCCCGGGGAAGAAGTTGTTGCTGAGGTCGATGTCGTTCTTGAGGAAGTTCTGCAGCGACGCGGTGTTCTGGGTGTTGTGGATGTCGACCAGGTACTGCATCGGCATCTTCAGCCCGAGCGCCTTCGTGGCCCACCAGTTGGAGCGGCGGTTCCACTGCAGCGTGCCCGAGGTGCCCTTGCCGGCGCCGTAGACGAACGGGCCGGTGCCGACCATGTACTTGTCGGTGTTGCCCGTCGTGATCTCGGTCGGCGGTGTAGTTCTTCCAGAGGTGCTGGGGAACGATGCCCCACGAGTAGATGTTGGTGTTCCAGTCGAGGTAGTTCGGCTTGCCCTTGAAGACGAAGCTGACCGTGTTGCCCTTGACGACGATGTTGCGTGAGGCCGGTCTTCCACATCGTCGAGAGCTCGGAGCCTGCGAGCTTGCCGGTCTCGAACGTGAACTTGACGTCGTTCCCGGTCAGCGGCTTGCCGTCACTCCACTTCACGCCACTGCGGAGCTGGACGACGTACGTCCTGCCGACCCACTTGCCGCTCGTCGCGAGCCACGGGATGTACTTGTCCGCGAGCGGGTCGTAGCGGAAGAGCGTCTCGTAGAGCAGACCGAGCGTGCCGGTCGCGTTGCCGCTCGAGCGCAACGGGTTGAACTGCGTGAACGGCCCCCAGGCCGTTCCCGACGTGAACAGCGTCGACTCACGCGGCAATGCGAGCGACGACTGCTGCTGCGCTCCAGCCCCGGCCGTGGCCAGGCCTGCGAGCACTGCGACTACGGCGATGATGCCGAAGCCGGTTACTACCCATTTCCTGCGGCTTGCCATTGATCATCCACTCCTCTCGCTGTGCAGAACTCGCTCTGGTTGCTGGAGAGAGGCTCGGATGGCGCCGTTGCCCTCCCGTGGAAACCCTGATCGACCCTGCCGTGTCTGGTTCCTTCACCTCACCTTTGAGGCGACGGCAGCAGTTGATCACTTATCCGGTTCAGTGTCAATAGGGATTTACACATCCGCGCGACGAGATTCGCGCACGGTGCGGACGGCGAGCCGGGCAGGATCGTCCGGAATCAAGGCGGCACGGGCCCTTGCGGGGTCGACGCCACGCGGTGGCGCGGTGCTGCCCCGCGGCGTCAATTCGCCGGCCGGAACCTCGATGTCAGCGCTCGTCTCGCCCTCGATCACCTGGAGCAGGTGGGCGGCGGCGGTCGCGCCGTAGGCGCCGATGTCGCGCGTGATCGCGGTCAGCGGCGGGTGCACGACGCGGCTGATGAGCGAGTCGTCCCACCCGATCAACGAGAGATCGTCGGGGACCGAGAAGCCCATCTGCTGCGCGACGCCGAGGCCGGTGACGGCGAGGAGGTCGCTGTCGAAGATGATCGCCGTCGGCGGCTTCGGCGCCGAGAGCAGGCGGCGCGTGGCGCGCGTCCCGGACTCGGGCGTGTAGTCGGTGGAGACGACCTCCGCCTCGAGGCCGAGCTCGCGGACGGATTCCCGTGAAGGCGCGCGTGCGCTCCTCGGTGTGGACGAACTCCGAAACGCCCGCAACGCGCGCGATCTTGCGGTGCCCGAGAGCCGCCAGGTACTGGACGGCCTCGATCACGACAGACGCCTCGTCATGCCAGACAGCGGGCAGCGGATGGCCCTCGAGCGGCCCTCCGATCACGACGGCGGGCAGTCCGATCGCCTTCAGGGCCTCGGCCCGGGTGTCGTTCTGGACGATGTCGAAGATGAACACGCCGTCGACGCGATGCTCGCCGAACCACCTGCGGTAGCTCTCGATCTCCTCCTCGACGGAGCCGGCGAGCTGGATCGTGAGACCGATCGAGCGCGGCGAGAGGCAGGCCTCGACGCCGGCGATGAACTCCATGAAGAACGGCTCGAGCGCGAGCGTCGAGGCGGGCCGCGCGAGGATCAGCCCGCAGGCGTCGGCGCGCGAGGCCGAGAGCGAGCGCGCGGCGCGGTTGGGATACCAGCCGAGCTCCTCGGCGATCGCGAGGATCCGGTCGCGCGTCTCCTCGGAGACGCCCGGCCGGCCGTTGAGCGCGTACGAGACGGCGCCCTTGGAGACGCCCGGCGCGCTCGGCGATGTCCTTGATCGTCGTCCGGCGACCGTGCGCGATCTCTGTGCCCATCAACGGATCCTCTCTCGGCCTCGGGAGGCCTTGCTCGATCGGCGGTCGCTGAACCGGTTCCTCAGAGTATCACCTCGAGGCCGCCTCAACAGGCTTTCTGTCCGTCGGATTCGGTGGCGATTACTTATGCGGTTCAGAGGGCTGGAGCGTCCGGCCGGGCAAGATGGGTGCGATGCCGAAGAACTCCTCAGACCAGAGACGCCGAAGGCAGCGGAGCGTCGACTGGTCGCGTCGTGGGTGCTGTTTCCCGTTGCCGTCCTCGCCGGACTGGCAGCCGTCTTTGGCGTCAAGGGCCGGAGCCGTCGGCACCACCAGGACGCCTAGCGCCATGGGGCCGCACCCCTGGGGTGCTGCGTGAAACGGAGAAGGAGGGATTCGAACCCTCGATGGAGGAGTTCACCCCCATAACGCCTTAGCAGGGCGCCGCCTTCAGCCACTCGGCCACTTCTCCCGGTCGCGAGAGGATATCGGACAACCGGCAGCTCCCACCGGTCGCGCGGCCAGCATCTCAGTCGTGGATGCGGCCGATCAGCTCCGAGCGCTTGAGCACCTTGACCTCGATGCCGCCGAGACGCACGTCGAAGCCGGCCTCGTGCGGGTACAGCACCTTGTCGCCCTGCTCGATCCCGTTCGGCTCGGAGCCGACGGCGGTGACGATCCCGGTGCGGACGGCGATCGTGTTGAGCGCCGAGGCAGGGAGGATCAGACCGGCGCGCGTCTCGGTCTCGTCGCTGACGGGCTGGATGACGATGTACTCGTCGAGCGGCTCGAGCGAGGAATCGATGTTCTTGGACTGATCCAACACACTCCAAGCATAGGTCACGAATCGGTGACTCAGGCTGCGCTACAGACGCCCGGCGTCGACGATCCGCTGCAGGAACTGCTGCGTCCGCTCCTCGCGCGGCGCGCTGAAGATCTGCTGCGGCGGTTCCCTCCTCGAGAATCTGGCCGGCATCGAGGAAGCACACCTTGCTCGCGATGTCGCGCGCGAAGCCCATCTCGTGCGTCGCGATCACCATCGTCATCCCGCCCGCGGCGAGCTCGCGGATCACGTCGAGCACCTCGGAGACGAGCTCCGGGTCGAGGGCGCTCGTGACCTCGTCGAGGAGGAGCAGCTCGGGCTGCATCGCGAGCGCCCGCACGATCGCGACGCGCTGCTGCTGGCCGCCGGAGAGCCGGTCGGGGTACTCGTCGCGCTTGTCGGCGAGGCCGAAGCGCTCGAGCAGCGCGGTCGCCTGCGCATCGGCCTCGCGTCGCGACTGCCCGAGCGCCTTGCGGGGCGCCAGGGTCACGTTCTCGAGCACGGTCATGTGCGGGAAGAGGTTGAACGACTGGAACACGATCCCGATCCGCCGCCGCAGCGCGTTGACGTCGACGTTGCGGGCGGTGATCTCCGCGCCGCCGACCCAGATCCGCCCGGCCTGGATCGGCTCGAGCAGGTTGACGCAGCGCAGAAGCGTCGACTTGCCGGAGCCCGACGCACCGATCAGGCAGACGACCTCGTGCTCGCCGACGTCGAGGTCGATCCCGCGCAGCACCTCGAGCTTGCCGAACGACTTGTGCACGCCCTCGATCCGAAGCATCGAGGCGACGTCGGCTTCAGCCTGACGTCCGGGTTCTCGCTCACACCAACCTCCCCGCCTGGTGCTGCTTCCGATCGCGCGCGATCAGCCAGTCGGTGAAGCGCGCGAGCGGGATCGTGATCAGCACGAACAGCGTCGCCGCCACGAGGTACGGCGTGAAGTTGAACGTCGCGGACTCGTCGATCTGCGCCTGCTTGAACGCCTCGACGACGCCGAGCGTGCCGACGAGCGCCGTGTCCTTCTGCAGGCCGATGAAGTCGTTGAGGAGCGGCGGGATCACGCGGCGGACGGCCTGCGGGAGGATCACGAAGCGCAGCGACTGCCCGCGCGAGAGGCCGAGCGAGCGGGCCGCGGCCTCCTGGCTCGGGTGCACCGAGTCGATGCCCGAGCGGTAGACCTCGGAGACGTACGCGGTGTAGACGAGCACGAGCGCGACGACCGCCCAGAAGAACTCCGAGGTCGGGAATCCCCGAGACCCCGAGCGCCGGCATCCCGAAGCCGAGGATCGAGATCACGAGGATCGTCGGGATGCCGCGGAAGAGGTCGGTGTAGGCGATCGCGAGCGCGCGGATCGGGAAGAACACCGGTCCCGGCAGCGAGCGAAGCACGGCGATGAAGAGCGCGGCGGGGAGGATGAGCACCTCCGCGACGCAGAAGAGCTTCACGTTGAGCCAGAAGGCGTGGAGGATCTCGGGGAAGCTGTCCTTGTAGATGCTCCCAGTCGAAGAACGCCGCCTTGACCTCGCTCCAGCCGGGCGAGCGGGTGACGAGGACGACCACGACCGTGATGAACACGGCCGTCGAAAGGACGGCGATCGCGACCGCCCGCGCCTCTTTCGAGACGGGGGCGGCCGCGCCGCCGAGGATCCGCGACTTGCGGCTCTCGTTCAGCGGACTACTTCAGGACGGGTGCGCGGTTGGCCTTGGCGAGCCAGTGCTGCTGGAGCTTCTTGATCGTGCCGTTCAGCCACAGACCGATCGAGCGCCTTGTTGACGCAGGCCGTCAGCTTGCTGCCCTTCGGGAGGACGAGCGCCGAAGCGCTCCTGTCGCGCCGTCGGTCGTCGAACTGCCCGACGACCTTGCCGTCCGGAACCTGCACGCGCCGTGACGTAGAACGCGGTCGGCAGGTCGACGACGATGCCGTCGATCAGACCGTTCTTGAGCGCCTGAACCGCCGTGTCGTTCGTGTCGTAGACGTTCGGCTCGACGACGGGCTTGATCTACGTTGACGATGTAGTCGTAGCTCGTCGTGCCGATCTGGGCTCCGAGCCTGTAGTTCTTGAGCGCCGCGATCGACTCGCACTGACGCGATCGGCTTGCCCTTCAGCGCGACGACCGTCTGGTTGACGAAGTAGTAGCTCTTCGAGAAGTCGACCGCCTTTGCCCGCTGCGGGCTGTACGACACCTGCGTGAGGTAGAAGTCGAACGGCTTCTTGCCCGGGCCGGTACGAGTTGTTGAAGGGGACGACGGTCCACTTGACCTGCGTCGTGCGAGAAGCCGAGCTGCTTCGCGACCGCGTAGGCGACGGCGGACTCGTAGCCCTTGCCGCTGTACGGATCGCTCACCTTCCAGGGCTTGGTCTTCTCGTCGCCTCCGAACCAGGGCGGGAAGGCGGGGTTGTCCGCGCCGACCGTGAGCGTCGCGGAGTCGGAGTCGAGCAGGCCGAGCTTGTCCTTCGCGCAGCCGGGAATCGCCGCGGCAGCGGTGGGTGTCGTGGAGCGGCCGGTCGCGGCTGCCACGACGATCAGGGCGGCCAGGACGGCGAGGCTTGCGATGAGCGCTTTGCGCATGGTGCGTCTCCTCTGTTGGATCCCTCGAAGCGGGGGCGAGCGTACCACATCGAGAGCCATTACTTTACTTTCGATAGTTAGATCCTGACGCGCATCCGGATACGGTTAGGCGATGGCCTCACCGTTCATCGAGATCGAGGTCGGGGAACGCCTCGTCAAGGTGACGAATCCCGACAAGGTGCTGTTTCCGGCGGCAGGTCACACGAAGCGCGACCACGTCGAGTACTACCTCTCGGTCGGCGAGGGCATCGTCCGCGCGCTGCGCGAGCGGCCGACGCAGCTGCGGCGCTTTCCCGGACGGCATCGAGGGCGAGCAGATCTACCAGAAGCGCGTGCCCGAGAAGCGTCCCGAGTGGATCGAGGCGGCGCGCGTCACGTTCCCCTCCGGGCGTCATGCCGACGAGCTCTGCGTCACCGAGCTCGCGCAGGTCATCTGGGCCGCGAACCTCGCCGTGATCGACTTCCATCCCTGGCCCTCCCGGCGCGCCGACACCGAGCACCCGGACGAGCTGCGGATCGACATCGACCCGCAGCCGGGCACCGACTTCGCCGACGCGAAGGCTGTGGCGGCGATCGTGCGCGAGACGCTCGCCGAGATCGGCTACACCGGCTGGCCGAAGACGTCGGGCAACCGCGGTATTCACATCGCCTGCCGGATCGAGCCGCAGTGGGAGTTCCCGGTCGTCCGCCGCGCCGCGCTGGCGTTCGCGCGCGAGATCGAGCGGCGAGCGCCCGAGCTCGTGACGACGGCGTGGTGGAAGGAGGAGCGGGGCGAGAAGGTGTTCATCGACTACAACCAGAACGCCCGCGACCGCACGATCGCCTCGGCCTACTCGGTGCGGGCGCGTCCCGACGCGGCCGTGTCGGCGCCGGTGACCTGGGACGAGCTGCCCGACGTCGAGACGGAGGACTTCACGCTCGTCACGATGCCGCCGCGGTTCGCGAAGCTCGGCGACGTGCAGGCCGCGATCGACGACACGGTCTGCGACCTGCGGGTGCTGCTCGAGTGGGTCGAGCGCGACGAGGCCGCCGGCGTCGGCGAGGCGCCGTACCCGCCGAACTTCCCGAAGATGCCGGGCGAGCCGGCGCGCGTGCAGCCGTCGCGGGCGAAGAAGAAGGACTGACCGGCGACCGGCTAAGCCGGCGTGACGGGTGCCGGCTTTAGCCGGTCGCCTGCACGCCAGCGCGGTGGCCGGCTTCAGCCGGTCGCCGGTCAGACGCCCAGCAAATCCCCAACCGTCGGCCCGCCAACCTCCCGCGGCGGCCGCAGCTCCGCCCACGTGCACGAGCGCGGATCCTTGTCGGAGCGAAACCGCAGCAGCTTGGTGCCGTGCCGGAAGCGCGTGCCCTGCACCTTGTCGTAGCGCACCTCCGCCACGAGCTCGGGCCGCAGCGGCTGCTCCTCGAGCCCGCTGCCGCCCCAGCGGTTCGGCTCCGAGAACCGCCGGTCGGAGGCCTCGTCGAGCAGCGGCAGCACCTGCTCCGCGATCGCGTCGTGCTTGCTCGCCGCGACCGCGGCCGAGCCGACGTAGGTGATCTCGCCCTCGTCGTCGTAGAGCCCGAGCAGCAGCGTCGCGATCTTCGTGGGCTTCTCCTTCCAGCGCACCCCGACGATCGACCGCGTCGGCCGTGCGAACCGGCTTCACCTTGACGACGGCGCCGCGGCCGCCGGGCTCGACCGGCAGATCGAGGCGCTTCGCGACGACGCCGTCGAGACCGAGGAACTCGAGCTCCTCGAGCCACGCGACCGCCCGCTCCGGGTCGGCCACCGACGGCGACAGCGTGAAGGCGCCGGCATCGCGCTCGAGCGCCGCCCGGCGCTCCGCGAACGGCGCCTGCCACGTCTCCGAGCCTTCCCACAGCGAGCACGTCGAAGCCGATGAACTGCGCCGGGATCTCGCCGGAGAGCTTGCGGATGCGGCTCTCGGCCGGGTGGAGGCGGGTCTGCATCGCGTCGAAGTCGATCGCTCCATCGATATCGATCACGATTTCACCGTCGATCGCGGAGCGCGGAGGCAGGAGCTCGCGCGAGGGGCTGGAGCTCGGGGAAGTAGCGCAGGAGCGGCCGGCCGTTGCGCGACCAGAGCCGCAGCTCGCCGCCGACGTTCTCGAGCACGCCGCGGAACCCGTCCCACTTCGGCTCGTACGCCCAGCCCTCGCCGAGCGGCAGCTCGCGCACGAGCTCGGCCTCCATCGGCGGAAACGGGACGAGCGGATCGAGCTCCGCGGGGCGTTCGGGCGCGTCAGCCATTCTTGGACCCTACGCGATGATCTACGCTCTTCGCTCCATGCGTCGCGTCGTCATCACCGCCTTCGGCGCGGTCACCCCGATCGGCCTCGATGCCCTCTCGACCTGGGAGTCGGCCGTCGCGGGCCGCAGCGGGATCGGCTTCATCGAGAGCTTCGACGCCGAGCGAGTTCCCCGTCCGGATCGCCGGCGAGGTGCGTGGCTTCGATCCCTCGGCGCTGATCCCGGCCAAGGAGGCGCGCCGGATGGACCGCAACGTCCTCCTGGCCGTCGCCGCCGCGCAGGAGGCATGGGACGAGGCCGGCATCGAGGAGTTCGACCCGGCGCGGGTCGGCATCCTCGTCGGCTCCGCGATCGGCGGCATCGCGACGATCGCCGAGCAGCAGCAGATCTTCCTCGAGCGCGGCGGCCGACCGCGTCTCGCCGTTCTTCATCCCGTCGGCGCTCGTCGACACGGCGAGCGGCCAGATCGCGATCCAGCTCGGCATCACCGGCCCGAACTTCGCGCCCGTCTCGGCCTGCGCCACCGGCTCGACGGCGATCGGCGAGGGGGCCGCGACGATCCGGCGCGGCCAGGCCGACATCGTCCTCGCGGGCGGCACCGAGGCCGCGATCACCCCGCTCATCCTCGCCGGCTTCTGCGCGATGCGGGGGCTCGTGGCCGAGGAGGTCGATCCGACGCTCGCGATGCGCCCGTTCGACGCGACGCGGGCCGGCTTCGTGATGGGCGAGGGCGCCTGCATCCTCGTGCTCGAGGAGCTCGAGTCGGCGAAGGCCCGCGGCGCCACGATCTACGCGGAGGTGGTCGGCTACGGCGCCTCGAACGACGCGCACCACCTCGCCCAGCCCGAGCCCGAGGCAACCGGGGTCGCGGCGATGATCTCGCTCGGCGCTGACGGCGGCCGGGATCGCGCCGGAGCGCGTCGGCTACGTGAACGCGCACGGCACCTCGACGCCGCTCGGCGACCTCGCCGAGACGCGGGCGCTGCGGCAGGTGTTCGGCGACCACGCCTACGAGCTCGCCGTCTCGTCGACGAAGTCCGTCACCGGCCACTGCTTCGGGGCGGCGGGCGCGGTCGAGGCGATGATGTGCGCGCGGGCGCTGCACCACCAGGTGCTGCCGCCGACGATCAACTACCGGAACCCCGATCCGGAGCTCGATCTCGACTACGTCCCGAACGAGGCGCGCCCGGTCGACGATCTCGAGTTCGCGATCTCGAACGCGATGGGCCTCGGCGGCCACAACGGCTGCGTCCTGCTCGGCCGCTACGACGACTAGCGACGGCGTGCGAGCGTGGCGACAGGCTTCAGCCTGTCGTCCGGGCTGCGCGCGCACCGCCGCCGCCGAGCTCCCCCAGCGCCCCGATCACCACGTCCGCCAGCCCGAGCGCCTCCGCATCCGGCGCGTAGTGCTGGTTCGGATACGCGATCACGACCATCCCGGCCGCGTGGGCGGCGCGAATCCCGTTCGCGGAGTCCTCGACGGCGGCACAGCTCCGCGGCAGCGAACACCGAGCCGCCGCGCCGCCTCCAGGTACACGTCCGGGCTCGGCTTCCCGCGCGGCCACCTCCTCCGACGAGACGGTCGCCGCGAAGCACTCCGCGATGCCGGCCGTCTCGAGCACGGCGTCGATCAGCGGCCGGTTCGAGGACGACGCAACCGCGAGCGGATACGACGCGGCGAGCGCGCGCACGGCCTCGACGGCCCCGTCGATCAGCGGCAGGTCGCCGTGGTAGCGCTCGAGCATCCGCCGCACGACCTCGTCGTTGATCTCCTCCGGCTCCTGCGGACAGCCCGAGCTCGTCGTGCATGTAGCGCGACCACTCGGGCGAGCTCATGCCCATCATCGCCCGCTGCGCCTCGGGCCGCGAGCGCCCGCCCCAGTCGGCGACGAGCTGCTCGCGCACCTCGTCCCACACCTGCTCGGAGTCGATGATCACGCCGTCCATGTCGAAGACCACCGCGGCGACCATGCGGCCGATCCTACGGACGCGGGAGCGGCGGCTCGACTCAGACGGCCTTGCAGAGACGATCCGACGCGAAGAGCTGACGCTGCCTCGTCGGCGAGCTGCTGGTCGAGCGAGGGGTCGTAGGCCCCGAGCGCGTTGCCCTGCCACATCACGTCCGGCGTCACGCCGGGGCCGATGATCGTGGCCCGGTAGCGCTCGCCCTTGCCGATCGGGTGGCTGCCGTGGGGGTAGAAGCCGTAACAGAAGGTGCCGGTGCCCTTGTGCATGAGGAAGCTGTTCTCGCGCTTCCAGCCGGCGCCGTACGCCGAGTTGAACGTGTCGACGTAGAGGTTGCGGCCGAAGGTGTCGAGCGGGTTGCCGCCGGCCGTCGACCTGAAGCCGTGCACCGGCGCGCCCTTGTAGAGGAACGTCCCGAAGAGATGGTCGTACTTGTGGTAGGCCCAGTTGGTGTTGACCGTCAGCTCGGGCAGCGGCGCCGGTCCAGTGCGAGAGCCGGAGCTCCCAGACCGACTGGCGTCGCGTTCGGCGCGACGCCGTAGTTCGGGAGCATCCGCTGCCACGACTGGAGCGCCCAGTTGGAGCCGTCCTTCGCCGTGCAGCTCGTCACGCGCCAGGCGAGCGGCGGGCCCGTTGTAGGTCCCGCAGGAGTTCTTGACCGTCTTCCAGACGTCCTTCTTGTACGTGCCCCAGCCGCCCGAGTAGTCGAGCTTGAAGTCGACCTGGCGGCTGCCGGCCGACGGTGCGATGGCGTTGACGCGCGCCCCACGCGAGGACGTTCCACGTCTTCCCGCGCGCCGTGTAGGAGACGACCGCCTGGCCCTTCGAGTTGACCTTGAGCGTGACTCCCTCGCGCGTTGCGATCGAGCAGGGTGGAGGCGTTCGCGCCCACCGGGACGACCAGGGTCGCGAAGCACCGCCACGAGGAAGAGGTGGCGAAACCGCATCGTAGGAACGAGATCGGCATTGATCGAGGGATTCCGGCTCCCTCGATTCAGTGATGCTGCGGCGCGCGAGCTGCGCAGGCCGAGCGTCAGGCGCGGCGAATCACGGTCATGCCGTCGCGCACCGTCAGCAGCACCTGGGCGCTGCGCGGGTCGGCGGCGACGTGCGCGTTGAAGGCGGCGATCGGGTCGCCGTCGTCGAAGACGCGGCCGCCGTGAAGCGTGTTGTCGGCGACGATCAGCCCGCGCTCGGAGAGCCGTGGCAGGACGGCCTCGTAGTAGTCGATGTAGCCGGTCTTGTCGGCGTCCATGAAGACGAAGTCGAAGGTTCCCGGGAGGGCGGCGATCGAGTCGCCCGCCGGCCCGATGTGAATCGTGATCTGGCCGGCCCACGGGCTGCGGTCGATGTGGGACTGCGCCACGGCAGCGCGCTCCGGATCGAGCTCGAGCGTGTCGATGTGCCCGTCGGCGGTGAGGCGCGGCGGCCATCGACAGCGTCGCGTGGCCGCTGAACGTGCCGATCTCGAGCACGCGCTGCGGCCGAGCCGCCCAGACGAGCATCTCGAGGAATCGTCCCGCGACCGGCCCGGTGAGCATCTGGCCCGAGCCGAGCGTGCGGTGCGTCTCCTCCGACAGCGCGGCGAGCCACGGCTCGTGCGGCGAGGTGACGTCCTCGGCGTAGTCCTGCAGGCGTTCGTCGATGTCCATCGCCGTACCGTAGCGCCTGCGCCAGCCGTGCCCGTCGCGGCATCCAGCCTCTTTTCAAGCCGCTTACCGGACGGCGTTGTTTCGACGCGCCCGAGGTTGTAGGTTCGGCACTGGAATTTCAGGGGAAGTGTGAGATTCGAGCCGCACGCAAGGAATCCCAAGGAGGGGAAATGAGAGGATTTTCGCGACGCCTCGCGCTTACTGCGCTGGGCATAGTCGTGTTTGGGGCCTTGATCGCCTTCGGCGCCGGGGCAGGGGCTGCCGGAGCCGAAGCGCTGCGACAGGACCGTCCGGCGGACAGGGTCGTCATGTTCGCGTCCGACGGCATGCGCCCGGATCTGATGGAGAAGTACGCCAAGGCCGGCGCCATGCCGACGTACAAGAAGCTCATGAAGGACGGGGTCACCGGCGACAACGGGATGGTCCAGGCCTTCCCGCCGAACACCGGCGTGGCTGGTACACGATGGCGACCGGCACGTACCCGTCCGAGCACGGCTCGACCAACAACACGTACTTCCGCACCGGCGACGCGTTCTCGAACCGGACGTCGTTCTCGGCCGCGAACACGATGCAGGCCGACACGATCGCGAACGCCGCCGAGCGCGCGGGCAAGAAGGTCGCCCAGATCGACTGGGTCGGCGGCGCTGCGGCGAACATCAACGGGCCGACCGTCGACTTCACGAACTTCTTCTCGAACCGCGGCGTGCTCGTCGGCGCCGCCAACGCGACCGAGCAGGCGGGCTCGACGTTCTTCGGCGTCGACCTACCAGGTGGCGACGGTCGCTCCGGCGTCCGGCTGGACGAACGTCCCGACCGGCGATCCGGCAGCCGCGCCGAAGGAGACGACGTGGACGATCAGCTCGACGTTCGCCGCGCAGAACCCGAACCGCACCTACAACGTCTACTTCTACGACAGCGTCGCCGGCGGCGGCGTCAAGTACGACCACGCGATCGTCAGCCCGGTCGGCAAGACGGGCACGGCGCCTGTCGATCGATCTCAAGGTCGGCGATTTCCTCCCGCTCAAGCTGACCGGTGCCAACGGCCTCATCGGCACACGCGCCGGCCAGACTGTCGGCCACTACATCAAGCTGATCTCGCTCGCGCCCGACGCGAGCCAGTTCAAGCTCTACGACACGTCGCTCGCCCGCGCGATCGCCAAGTGCGGCACGGTGTGCGACAGCCTCCCCGCTGGCGGCACAGGCGAGGACAAGCTCGAGAAGTACATCGCCGACAACCTCCTTCCGTGGGCGGCGGCGGACTTCGCGCCCGAGGAAGCCGGCGTCGTCGACGAGGACACCTACGTCCAGCAGGGCCGTGACCTCGAGCGCGCCTACAGCCTCCAGGTGATCAACTACATCCTCGGAACGCTGCAGCCCGACACCAATCTCGCGATGGTCGGCTATCCGTTCACCGACGAGGTCTCGCACCAGTTCCTGGGCCTCGTCTCCCCGACGGACGCAGACGGGGATCTCAACCCCTGCTACGACGTCAACGCCGAAGTTCAGCGACACGCAGTGCACGGGTCGCGGGACGGCCGGGCGCGTCGCGATCCGCGAGGGCTACATCAGTAGCGCGTACGAGGATGCTGACGAGAAGCTCGGCATCACGCGGAAGCTGATGGGCGGCGACCCGACGACGTTCGCCGGCTCCGACCACGGCTTCGCGCCCGCGTACTACGCGGTCAACGCGAACGCAGTGCTGAACGCCACGACCGTCGGTGGCGTCTCGCTCCACGCGAGCGGCGCCAGTGCCTCGAACTGCAGCGCGATCGGCGGGGCGCCGTCGCACCGCCACGGCGCCTGTCGCAACCGACGACATCGCGAAGGCGTGCTGGGCCGGCGGGACGATCCAGATCTACGTCAACCCGAACCGGATCAAGAACGCCGCCCAGGCGAGCTCGGCGAGCTTCCCGACGTACGAGGAAGTCCGCACGGCCGTCCGCACGGCGTTCCAGAACCTCACCGACCCGGCCCACCCCGGCAAGCAGGTCGTGCTCAAGATCCTGAACAAGGAGGAGCTGCGGAACGTCGACGGCTCCGACTCACTGCACCCGAACCGGAGCGGCGACGTCGTCGTCGTGCTTCGCGCGCCGTACCAGTCGGATGCCGGGACGGCAGGCCAGGCGGTCGCGCTGTCCCACTTCTTCGGGCAGCACGGCTACCTGCCGAACACCGTCGACATCAAGAACAACATCAACATGCACGCCGTGTTCGTCATCGGCGGACCGCTGATCAAGAAGCAAGGACAACGTCAAGGGTCTCCGGGCGATCGACGTCGCTCCGACGATCGCGTTCCTGATGGACATCCCCGGGCCGCAGAGCGCCCGCGGGCGGATCCTCTTCGACGCGATCGAGCACACGGAGGCGCTCCGTGAGATCACGATCCTCGATATCAGCGACTACCACGCGCAGCTGACGCCGCTCGCGGAGGCGTCGGACAACCTTCGCGGCACCCGGCGTCAACGCCACCTTCGGGATCGGCGGCTCCGCGTATCTGAAGAAGCTGGTTCGACGTCTACGAGGCCGAGTCGGCCCTCAGACGACGGGAAGGGCCCGAAGGACGGCCCGAGCATCATCGAGGTCGCCGGTGGCGACTCGTTCGGCGGGGCGACGCCTCCGATCTCGAACTTCTTCGGAGACAAGCCGACACCGCCAGATCATGACGATGATGGGGATCGATCTCGACGCGGTGGGCAACCACAGCTTCGACCGGGGTCAGGCGTACTTCCGGAACGAGCTGATCCCGCTGGCCGGCTTCCCGCTGATCAGCGCGAACGTCGTGCAGCCGGACGGGACGACCCCGACCGGGTGGACGCCGTCGAAGGTGATCGACTTCGGTCACGGCGTCAAGGTCGGATTCGTCGGCTTCACGACGGAGTCGACCCCCGAGGTCGTGTTCCCGGGCAACCTCGACCCGCTCGAGGTGAGGCCGGTCATCCCCGCCGTCAATGCAGAGGCGGCGAAGCTCGACAAGAAGGTCGACGCGATCGTCGCCCTTGGCCATGAAGGAGCAACGGGTGGGACGATCTCCGACCCGACCGGTGACCTGATCGTGACTCGCGGACAGCGTCCAGAACGTGGACGTCGTGATCGGCGACCACGACGATCAGCAGGTCATCTCCAAGCGGTCGAACGGCGTGCTCGTGACAGAGAACCGCGGCAAGGGCATCCGCTTCACGCGGATTCGGATCGTCGTCGGCCCCGGCAAGGAGGGCGTCGTCTACAAGACGGCCGACTTCCACAAGCCGTGGACGATCGGCGTCACCCCGAATGCCGCGATCCAGGCGAAGATCGACGAGCTCAACGCACAGCTCGCACCGATCCTCGGCACGCAGATCGGCTCGTCTGCGACGAAGGTCGATCCCGCGGGCCGACCGGTGCGGTGGCGGCACGGGCCGGACCTGCGAGTCGCTCGTTGGCAACGTCGTCACCGACGCGATGCGCACTGCCTACGCGGGGATCGGCATCCAGTTCGCGATCACGAACTCGGGCGGCCTCCGGGCCGACCTGACGTGTCCGAGCGCGCGGACCTGAGCGGGCGACTTCTGCCCGTCGTTCTCGCCGCCCCCGTACCCGATCACGCGCGGCCAGTCGCTGGCCGTGCTCCCGTTCGGGAACATCGTCGTCACGATGACCGTGAACGGAGCAGAGCTGAAGACCATGCTGGAGAACGGCGTCTCGCGGATGCCAGCGAGTCGATGGTCGCTTCCCGCAGGTCTCGGGTCTCTGCTTCACCTACGACATCGCAGCAGGCCGCCGGGAGTCGCGTGATCCGGGGCGGTGATGGCCGATGCGGCCGGCAACTGCCTCGCCACGCCGATCGACCTGACGGCGCGGGGCGACGTACAAGATCGCCCAGAACGACTTCACGGCGAGCGGTGGAGACGGGTATCCGAACTTCGCCAGTCGCCAGACGACGCAGGACATCATGGAGCAGGTCACGGCGGACTACATCACGGCGCACTCGCCGCTGACGCCGTTCGTCAAGGCCGCTCCGGACGGAAGGATCAACTGCACGGACAGCGACGGGCCTGCAGGTGCGTCGGGCCGCAACTGCCCGACGTTGGTTCCGTCTCCGTAGGGAACGAGGGCTAGGCGGCCCGCCGCGCACGGCGGTGGGTCGCCAGCAGCCCCAGTAGGGCAAGCACGCGTCACGGCGGCCACGGCGACAGGCAGCACCCAGTCGTGGCCGCCGGGAGTGGGCGGGGCGGGCGGTAGCCGAGGATGCCTTTGATTGCGAAGGGCGCTCCGTCTGCGCTCCCGGTACCCGCCACCGAAAGACGAGCTGGGTCTTCTGCGGGTCCTTCTGGACGCCGGGCGGAGCACTCTGGCCCGTCCAGTGGATCCGGTGATCGCTCCAGGCGTAGGTCGCCCCTCTGGCGACTCGCTTCCATCGCGGGGCGGCACTCGGATCGACGATCGCGGGGAGCGCCGCCGAGGCCGGAAACCGAAGGCGATTCCGATAGGTCGCGGGCGAGCGCATGTTCTGAAAGACGCCGGTCTTATCGAAGCGCAGATACGGCTCACCCTGGTAGCCGCGGATCACGATCGTCTTTCCGCTGTAGTTGCTCAGCCGCAGCCGGGCGTCACCGCCGACGACGATTGCAAACATCCCGAGCACGTTCGGCTCGACGGAGGAGACGTTCGAGATGTATCCGTTGCCGGTGAACGTCGGTCCGTGAGCCGCCGCCGTGGGCGCGAGCGCGATCCCGGTCACCAGGACTGCAACGATCGCTGCGCCGTGTATCGATCGCGGGAGCGAGCGGGCGTTCACGGCAGGCAGTCTGCCCGAAGCGACCGACCGAACGCGTACGAGGCTGAACCGGGCGGTCGCCCGGCTACAGCCCCGCTGTGCTGCGCAAAGCCTTAGTGGCCGTCGAAGAAGCCGCCACCGAGGCTCGCGAGGGACGCGAACGCGGTGAGCGAGACGACGAGGCGGAGCAGATTGCCCTTGCTGATCATGCCGCAAGTCCTTTCGGGGAGGGGTACGCCTGCGAACCGGCCGCAGACGTGCTAGTGCTCCCTGATTTGTCGGTCATCGGGCCGTGCGCTGTCGTCCCCCGATCGGGGGTCTCGAACGCGGGATGTGTGACCGAAGTGAGACGCCGCCGTGCGCGGCGGCGGCGCTCTAGAGGTCGGTCGGCTGCAGCGCGGTCGCGGCCTCGCGGTAGAGCCGCGCGGCCTCGGACTCGTTCTCGCGCAGCAGCTCGAGCTCGCCGCGCACCATCCACGAGCGGGCCTGGTGGCTGATCGACTCGGTCAGCGCGTAGCTCTCGTCGACCTCGGCCAGCACGCCCTCGGCCTGCTCGAGGTCGCCCTGCCCGAGGTGGGCGCGGGCGAGGACGAGCTGCGCCGTCCCGAGCTCCTGGACGTGGTCGAGACGTCCTTCGAGCAAGGCGAGCGCGCGCTGCGCAACCGCCTCGGCCTCGGCGAGGTCGCCGCGCTCGCGGTGGATCTCCGCGAGCGAGCTGAGGACGTAGCCGGCCTCTGCCTGGAGCTGCGCGTCGACGAAGATCGCGAATGCCTCCTGCAGCTGCGCGATCGCGGTGTCGTCGTCGCCGAGCAAGTGGTTGAGGCCGCCGACGTTGTTGAGCACGCGGCGCCATCGTGACGGTGTCGCCGACCGCCGCGAACAGGTCGCGCGATGTCTCGGCGTAGCGGCGCGCCAGCACCCAGCGTCCCTGCCGCTCGGCGACGAGCGACGCCTGCAGGTTCACCTCGGCGCTCCGACGGCTGTCGTCGAGGGCCTCCACGAGCTCGAGCGCGCGATCGATGTCCTCGCGGGCCGCTTCCCAGTCACGCTGGCGCCGGTAGCAGCGCGAGCGCCACTGGTGGATGTCGGAGCGCAGCCGGTCGTTCGGCTCCTCGGCCTCGTCGAGCAGCGCGAGTGCCCGCGCGAACTCGACGTGCGCCGCTGCCATCGTCGAGAGCGTGTAGCAGCACACCGCGGTGAGGTAGGCGATCTCGGCCTGCTCGTCGGCGGTGCCGGCGCCGGCCTCGGCCGTCGACCCGCGCCTCGCCGAGCAGCTCGGCGGCCTCGGTCACCCTGCCGAGCCGGATCAGCGCCCATGTCTCGCCGCGCATCGCACCGCGGTAGGCCCAGCGTGGCGCCTCGGCGCCGAGCGATTGCCGCAGCGGCCGAAAGATCTCGATCGCGTCGAGGTAGCGGTGCTCGTCGAGGAGCGCCTGCCCGGCTGCGAGGTCGCGCTCGACCCGCTCGAGATCGGCCGCGCTGAGCCCGGTCGCGATGAGCATCGGCTCGACCCCGAGCCGCTCCGCGAGCCAGGCGAGCAGCTCGTCCGAGGGAACGACCTCGCCTCGCTCGATCTGGCTCACGTACTGCTTCGTGAAGCGGCCGTCGGCGAGCTCGACCTGCGTCATCCCGGCGGCGCGGCGCAGCGCGCGAACACGACCGGCGATGCCGGCCGCTGATGCCACGTTCGTCTGCCGTCCTTCACCGCACTCCCACCGTCCGATCCTTCCCCAAGGTCCTGCCAGACGTCCTGACGCAGTATGGACCAGAAATCGGCCCGACGCATGCCCCGGCGCCGAACTCGCTCGCGCGATGCGCTCATGGCCGCGAGCCCTGTGGGCGGAGCGAGCGGCGGGGGTGGGATTCGAACCCACGGACGAGTTGCCCCGTCAGCGGTTTTCAAGACCGCCCGATTCGACCGCTCTCGCACCCCGCCGGCCCCTGAGTGTATGCACCTCGCGGGCGGCGACGGTTGCTCCTCCGACCGCCGCAGAGCGCTCGCTAGGCTCGGCAGCGATGTCTGCGGCGAGCACCGGCGAGGACTTCGACGAGCGCGAGGTGTCGCCGTCCCCTTTTCGCGCGGCGTTCGGCCGGGCGCGGATCGAGGCGCTTGCCGGGACCGGCCTCGGCCGCGACGCTGAGACGGGCGTCGAGCGATCGCGTTCGAGTACGCGCTGCTGAAGCGCGGCAAGAAGCGGTCGGCGGAAGAGACGCTCTGGAACGCGCTCGGGCTCGAAGGCTGGGAGCTCGTCGGGGTGACCGGCAAGCACGCCGCGTTCAAGCGGCGCCTCGCCGACGCGGCGCCGTCAGCCGCTGACGCGCTCCGGCGCACCGTAGGCGCGCAGCACCTCGGGCACCTCGCCCTGGAAGTTCTCGAGGATCGCGAGCAGCGCGCGGTCGGTGACGACGGTGCCGTTGAGCGTGTGCGGCGTCTCGAGCCCCGACTCGCCGCGGAAGCGGATCCCGAGCCGGCGGGCCTGGAAGTCGGTCGTGTTCGAGCACGAGGTCACCTCGCGGTAGCGCTCCTGGCTCGGGAACCACGCCTCGATGTCGATCTTCTTGGCCGCCGGCGCGCCGAGATCGCCGGCCGCGACGTTGACGACGCGGTAGGGGAGCCCGAGCTGCGTGAGCAGGTCTTCCTCGAGCGCCACCATCCGGTCGTGCTCGGCCCAGGCGTCCTCCGGCGTCGTGAAGACGAACATCTCGACCTTGTTGAACTGGTGCACGCGGAACATGCCGCGGGTGTCCTTGCCCGCCGCGCCCGCCTCGCGGCGGAAGCAGGTCGAGAAGCCGGCGTAGCGGAGCGGCAGCTCGCCGGCCTCGAGGATCTCCGTCATGTGCAGTCCGGCGAGCGCGACCTCGGACGTGCCGGTGAGGAAGAGGCCGTCCTGCTCGAGCTCGTAGATGTTCGACTTCTCGGTCGGGAAGAAGCCGGTGCCGACCATCGCCTCCTCGCGCACGAGCACCGGCGGCAGCACCGGCGTGAATCCGGCCGCGGCGACGTGATCGAGCGCGAAGCGGTAGAGCGAGAGCGCGAGCAGCGCCGTGTCGCCGACGATGTAGCCGAACCGCGAGCCGGAGAGGCGCGCGGCGCGCTCGAGCTCGAAGCGTCCGATCTCGCTCGCCTCCTTCGCGTCCGCGGACTCGGTCGGTTCGCCGAAGCGGCGGATCTCGACGGCGTCGTCCTCGGTGTCGCCGTCCGGCGCAGAGTCGTGCGGCGGGTTCGGGACGAGCGCGAGCGCGTCCTCGCGGGCAGCCTCGGCGGCGGCGAGCTCCTCCTCCGCCGCGCGCAGCTCCTCCTTCACGCCCTGCAGCTCCTCGAGCTGCTCCGGCGTCGGCTTGCCCTTCAGCTTCGTGCGGCTGCGGAGATCGTCGACGCGCGGCACGAGCAGCGCGCCAGCGCTCGTCGGCGGCGAGCAGCGCGTCGAACGCCTCGGCCGCGCCCTTGCGGGCGAGCGCGGCGCGCCAGGCGTCGGGCTCGGCGCGGGCTGCCTTGAGGTCGATCATGCGAGGGATTCTAGGTAGGCATCGATCACGGTGGCGACACCCTCCTCGTTCGCGCTCGGGCAGATCCAGTCGGCGCGCTCGAGGAGCAGCGGGTTCGCGTCCTCGACGGCGATGCCGAAGCCGGCCTCGGCGATCAGCTCGATGTCGTTCTCGCCGTCGCCGAACGAGACGATGCGCTCGAGCGAGATGCCGAGCTCGCCGGGCGACGAACGCGATGCCCGTTCCCTTCGACACCGCGGGGTTGCCGAGCTCGAGGAGATAGGGGAGGGAGGTCGTCAGGAAGAGGCGATCGCCGAACGCCGAGGCGAGCGCCGCGCGGAGCGCCGGGATCTCGGCCGGGTCGGCGACCGCGACGAGCTTCGTCGGCGGCCGCGTCGAGCCAGGCGGCGAGGTCGCCGACCTCCTCGACCGGGATGTGCTGGAAGCCGGCGTACATCCGCGAGTACTCGGTGTGCTCGGCCACGTAGAGGCGGTCGTCGACGTAACAGTTCGGCGAGTGCCCGAGCGACGTCAGGGTCGCGATCGCCTCGCGCGCGGTCTCGAGCGGGATCGGCTCGTGGAGCACGAACGTGCCGCTGACGGGGTCGACGACGGCGGCTCCCTGGTAACAGACGACGAGGTCGGAGATGCCCGCCTCGCTCGAGATAGGGCCGCACGGAGCGAAACATCCGGCCCGTCGCGACGACGACGGGGATCCCGGCCGCCTGCGAGCGGGTGATCGCCGCGCGGGTGCGCGGCCGCAGCAGGCCGTCACGGCCGACGAGCGTGCGGTCGAAGTCGCAGGCGAACGCCTGGACGTCGCGCGGGAAAGAAGGTGGGAAGGATCAGCCGCCGGTGGCCTGCGACGACGTACGCAGCCACGTCCGCGATCTGCTGATCGGTGAGCTGGCCGGCGAACGGCGGGCATCGCGCCCATGCCCTTCGTGACGCGGGTCACGACGAGCTCGCTGTCCGGCTTGGCCTCGTCGAGATTCGGGCCGACGTTGCCGGTCGCGCCGGCGTCCGCGAGCGTGTGGCAGCCGACGCAGCCGGCGCTCGTGAAGACGGCCTTGCCCGCCGTCGGGTCGCCCGTGAGCTCAGGGCCGGCAGGTCGCTCGTGTCGGTCGTCGTCGTCGGCAGCGTGCCGACGACGGTGTCCGGCGTCGCCGTCGTCTCGGTGCCGTCGAGGCAGCCGGCGCCGAGCAGGCCGAGTGCCAGCGCGAGCAGAACGAGGGCTACGAGGTGTATCCGTCGCATCGGTGGTGAGTCTAACGAGGCGTGCGGATCTTGCGTAGGGTGGTCGCATGATCGTCGGTCGGTCGATGCACGAGCGGTGGCTGTCGAACGCCTACGTCGTCGGCGACGCGCCCGGTGGCACGGCGGTCTTCGTCGACAGCGGTGCCCCGCTCGGCCCGCTGCTCGAGGTCGTCGAGCGCGAGAGCCTGACGCCGACGCACCTCCTGCGGACGCACACGCACCCCGATCACATCGAGCACGAGGACGAGCTCTGCGCGCGCTTCGGCATCCCGGTCGTGACCGGAGATCTCGTCACCGGCGGCCTCACTGCGCGCTCGATCGCGCTGCCCGGTCACTCCGACGACGGCGTCGCATTCGTCGTCAACGACGAGGTCTGCTTCACCGGCGACGTGCTGTTCAAGGATGCGGTCGGCGGCGGGCCGGCAGATGTCTGCCGTGCTTCGGTGATGCAGCTGATGGAGCTCTCCGCCGGCGACGCGGGTTCTCCCCGGGCACACGGACGAGACCACGATCGGCGCGCGAGCTCGAGCACAACCCGTTCGTCGTCTACTGGCGCGGCGCTGTGCCCGTCGCTCGGCGAGCAGGTGCGCGTGGCGGGCGACGATGCCGAGCTCGTCGTGTGGTCGCCCGACTACGACGGCAACGGCAAGGCGCTCGTGCGCTTCGGCGACGGTCGCGAGGCGATCGTCGGCGGCTCGCGCGTCGAGCGCGGCTAGCGCCCTAGTCCCTTTCGCGACAGCGGCCAGCGCGGGGCCAGCCGTCGGAGCCGTCAGAACCGCCAATCGCATCCCCGCGTCCACCTGTGGAAAGAACGTCACACTTTCGACACGAAGGGAGTCTCCCTCCGGGAGACTCCCCAACGCATGCGCGCTGGCCGTGGAGACATGTCCTCCAGGGACGATACGGTGTCGCGATGCGCCTCATCGTCGCCCGCTGCGAGGTCGTCTACTCCGGCCGCCTCAACGCCGTCCTCCCCGAGGCCGTGCGCCTGCTGATGCTGAAGTCGGACGGCTCGTTCCTCGTCCACGCCGACACGGGCGGCTTCAAGCCGCAAAATTGGATGACTCCACCGACCGTGATCGAGCCGGAGGGCGAGCCGCTCGAGCGCATCGTCGTGCGCAAGCGCGCGGGCAAGACCGAGGACAAGCTCGACATCCGGATCGTCGAGATCCTCAGCGACGACGAGCACGACATGGGGGAGGCCGCCGCGCTCGCGAAGGACGGCGTCGAGCGCGACCTCCAGGAGCAGCTCGCCGCACAGCCGGAGGCACTCGGTGAGGAGCTCCGGCTCGTGCGGCGGGAATGGCCGACCGACATCGGCCCCGTCGACCTGATGTGCCGCGACACCGACGACGGCTGGGTCGCGGTCGAGATCAAGCGCATCGCGACGATCGACGCCGTCGAGCAGCTGACGCGCTACCTCGAGCGAATCCGCCCCGAGCCCGGCATGTCCGGCGTGCGCGGTGTGCTCGCAGCGCAGAAGGTCGTGAAGCAGGCACGGACGCTCGCCGAGGCTCGCGGCCTCCGCTGGGTCGAGGTCGATCTCGCCGTCCTGCGCGGCGAGCGCGAGCCCGAGCTGACGCTCTTCGTCGGCTGAGCGAGGTACCTGGTCGAAAGCGTCAGGTGCGCAGCCCGCCTGTTGACTTGACCCGCGAACTGGAGACATCGTCGGTGGCCACTCGCGGCAGCGGTCACTCAGCAAGGCTCATGCCACCACGCGCGGTGGTACCGTCGAGGCATGAACGAGGGGGCGATCGCCGAGGATCTGGTCGGCCTTGGCCTGACCCAATACGAGGCCAAGGCATACGTCGCCCTCGTTCGGCGAGACTCATCCACCGCCGCCCAGGTCTCGCGGCTCGCCGGGGTGCCCAGGCAGCGGATCTATGACGTGCTCTCCAGCCTGGCCGAGAAGGGCCTCGCGGCATCGCGGCCCGGCGATGTCGTCAAGTACACGGCCGTCGCGCCGGAGCAGGCGATCGGGCGCCTCGTCGAGCTGCAGCGGGAGGCCTTCTCGCGCGCCGAGTCGAGGGCGACCGCGGCGCTGGCCGAGCTGACCCCGGCCTACATCGCCGGTCAGCAGGAATCCGATCCGCTCGAGTACATCGAGGTGCTCCGCGACCGGCGCGCCATCAACGAGCGCTTCAACGAGCTCCAGCGCGGGATCCAGCGAGAGATCCTCGTCTTCACGAAGCCTCCGTATGCGAGTCCGGCGCAGGAGAACGTCGAGGGCCTCCAGGTCGCGCACGACCACGTCGCCCGGAGCGTCTACGAGCTCTCGGCATTCGACGACGAGGCCTTCATCGCCGGGGTCGAGGGCTTTCTCGACGCAGGTGAGGAAGCGCGCTTCGTCGCCCATCTGCCCTTGAAGCTCGTGATCATCGACGAGTCGATCGTGCTCTTCGGGATGGAAGACCCTGTCGCCGGGTCGGCCGATCTCACCCTGCTCGTGATCGAGCACCCCGCTCTCGCCCAGATCCTGAAGATCGCCTTTGGCGCCGTGTGGGCGAGCGGCCTCACGTTCGAACAGGCGCGGGCACAGCTCCAGGCGCAAGGGGCGCGCACGAGCTAATGCCGCTGCGGCCGTTGCCGCTGTCGCGCCCCTCTCTGGGCTGCCTAGCCCGCGAGAACGACGGCGGCCTTGAGGTAGTCGCGCGGCGGGTCGGCGAGCAGCGCCGCCACGCCCTCGAGCCCGAGCTGGTGGGTGATCAGCCGCTCGAAGGGATACGCGCCGCTGCCGAGGAACGTCAGCGCCGTGCGCACGTGGCGCGGCGTGTGGTGGAAGGCGCCCTTCAGCGTCACCTCCTCGTAGTGGATCCGGAACGGGTCGACGCGCACATGGGCCTCGCGCGGCAGCCCTCCGAAGGCGAGCACGGTGCCGCCGGGCCGGACGAGCTCGAGCGCGAGCTCCCAGGCCTCGGTCGTGCCGGCTGCCTCGATCACGACGTCGGCGCCCTCGCCGGTGCCGAGCTCGGCGCCGAACGACGGCGCCAGCGCGCGCCGCTCGGCCCGCGAGCCGACGCCGACCGGGTAGCCGCCGGCATCGGCGATGCAGGCGCAGAGCATCAGCCCGATCGGGCCGAGCCCGATCACGGCCACCGTGTCGCCGGCTGCGACCCCTGCGGCATCGACGCCGTGGAGGCAGCACGCGAGCGGCTCGACCATCGCCGCGAGCTCCGGCGGCATGCCCGGCGGCACGGCGAGCAGGTTCTTGGTCGCGATGCGCTCCGGGCACGAGGATGAACTCGGCGTAGGAGCCGTTGAGCAGAGGCAGGAGGTTGACGCAGAGCGTCTCCTGGCCCGCGCGCGCAGGCGGCGCACGACCCGCACGGCGCCGAGTTGGCGGCGACGACGCGCCGGCCGGTTGCCACGTCGACGCCGCAGAACTCGTGCCCGAAGGGGCTCGGCGGCGGCCCGAGCAGCACCGGGTGCCCACGTCGGAAGGCCTTCAGGTCGGTGCCGTCGGTGAGCGCCACCTCGACCTGCACGAGCACGTCCCCGTCTGCTGCAGGCTCCGGGCCGCGGCACGTCCTCGAGCCGCAGGTCGCCGGGGCCGTGGAAGATGAGCGCCTTCACCGGTGCACCGAGGTGGCCGGCTTCAGCCGGTCGCCGGTTCGAACTGCCGTCACGGAACGAGCACGACCTTCAGAGCCTCGCCGCTGCGAAACAGCCGCCAGCGCCTCCGCGAACCGCTCGAGCGGCACCACCGTCGGCTCCGGAAGCTCGAGCGAGGGCAGCAGCGCCACCGCCTCCTCCATATGCGCCGGCGTCGCCGACCGCGACCCGATCACCGTCAGCTCGCGCCGATACATCCCATCCGCCGGCAGCGTTCCCGCGTCGGCAAAGAGCAGCACCGTCCCACCCGGCTCCACGGCAGCCAGCGCCGTCTCGCCGCCGCCGGGCGCACACAGCACAGCCGCATCGACCGGCCCATCCGGCGCCACGCCGGCCCGCTGCGGCAACCGATCGACCGCGAACACCGTGTCACCGCGCCGCTCGAGCACGGCCCCGAAGAGCCGCCCGATGAACCCGTTGCCGACGACGAGCACGCGCCCGCGCGGCACGCGCTCGGCCCCGCGCAACACGCACGCGAGCGGCTCGACGTACGTGCCGACGGCGTCCGGCACCGAGGACGGCAGCTCCACCCAGCCCGGATGCCCGCACCCGCTCCGCGAACCCACCCGGCACGATCGTCGGCTCGGGGAACTGCTCGCACGTCGACGCGTGCCCGCTCAGGCAGCGCGCGCACGCACCGCAGCCCGCGTGGTGGATCAACGCGACGCGGCGACCGTCCGCGGTCAGTGCCACGACCTCGTGCCCGAGCACCGTCCCCGGCGCCGAGAGCCCGATCTTCTCCACGTCCGACCCGCACAGCCCACACGCGAGCACCGTCACGAGCTCGCCAGGCGGCGCCGGCTCCGGGATGTCGGCCAGCGCCGGCTCGCTCGACGCATCTAGGACGACGGCGCGCATCGGCGTATCGTAGGGCTGGGGTCGCCGACGAGCGGAGGAGGAGTACCGATGGCCGTGAAGCTGCATCGTTGCCCGCACCTGTGGGCGAACTTCGGCAAGCATCCGTGCTGGACGGTCCAGAAGGCGCTCGACGACACGGGGGTCGAGTACGAGGTCGTGAAGGAGTCGTGGCCGATCCGCAAGGCGACGCACCGCGGTGATCGAGGGAACGGGTCAGAGCGGCGTGCCGGCGATCGAGCTCGAGAACGGCACCTGGTACCGCGAGGAGTCGGCGCAGATGGCGAAGGCGATCAGGGCGGCAAGTTCAACACTCCGGCAGCGCCTGCCGGCCGCTGACTCACCCGCCTGAAGGCGCTACAATGCAGCCTTTAGCGGGGCCATAGCTCAGCTGGGAGAGCGCTACGTTCGCATCGTAGAGGTCGGCGGTTCGATCCCGCCTGGCTCCATCTCAAAGCCCTGGAAACAGGGGCTTTTTCGTGCCTCAAGGTCGTGCGGCGCCGGGCCGATGATTGAACGCAACGCCACAGGTGCAGAACGGGTCGAGCGCGCTGTCCTCACCCCAATGCATGCTGTGCGCGGTTGGAACGGTTCTGTCGACGTCTCCTGGGAGGTCGAAGATGCGATCGGGCAAGATCCTTCGCCATTCCGTCGCCATCGACGAGCAGGAGGTGTTCGGCCTGATCCACCGGCCCGTCGAGCTGCACGAGGTTCAGCCGAGCCGGTTCGAGGGCCGCGTGGCGCTGTGGGCCGAGCACGCGGAGCGCCGCTACGGCGACTCGATCAACCCCGTCATGACCTACATCGAGAACGGGCCTCATCACGTCTCGTGGATCCACCACGAAGGCGAGGACTGGCGGTCGGGCGAGCCGTTCTGCGGCTACCACATCGTCTGCGACTGCATCAACGGGGTCGAGGGGAACTCACCGCAGGAGTCCGTCGAGCACGTCCTCGGCTGTCGCGCCGTCCTCCGCGCCCTCCAGCGACGGGCCGCCTTCGTCGATCACACCTACCGCACCTGCGAGATCCTCGGCGCGCTGCGAGATCCCGACACCGGCGACTTCGAGCAGCCGAACACCTTCCACGAGTTCGCCGTCAAGACGATCGCCAGCATCCTCGAGCTCGACGCACGGCATCCGGAGGAGTGGCCCGGCAACGTGATCAGCGGCGAGCACCGCGTCAGCGTCCTCGCGACCCTCTTCCAGCTCCACCCCGAAGTCGTGAAGTGGTACGGCCGGATGCTCGAGGAGAGCGGCGTGATCGACGACTTCGACGGCGAGATCCTGCGGCTCAGCCCGGAGGCGCTCGCCGCGTAGCTGTTTCTCCGAGCGGTGAAGCCGCGGAATCGATCGAGGGATCACGCATCCGGGGGACTTGTCTGGCGCCGCCGAATCTGTAACCATCAACGGGCCAATTGGCAACCGGAAGGGGGGCCTGGGGGGCCTTCACCATCGGTAACCGCCGATGTCAATTAGTCCGCCAGGCACTGCGGCGCTTCGCCCGGTCATTCAGGGCGGTGGGAGATCCACCGCCTCGACGATCGGAAGGGGAGTGCAAGATGCGATTCAGAATCCGACTCGGTCGGACACGGGTTGTCGCTGCGCTGACACTCGTGACCGTCGGCCTCGCAGTAGGAACTGCGCAGGCCGTGACACCGGGCGTCGAGCCGGCAACGGTCTCGACCACGCTGAATCCAGGCGAGAGCTTCACGGTCACGAAGACCGTCCACACGCCGACGATTCCGCCCAAGCCCGACATCGTCTTCCTCGCGGACACGACGGGGAGCATGGGGCCGACGCTGACCAATGTGCAGACGAATGCGACGGCGATCATGAACGACGTCCGGTCCGCCCAGAGCGATTCGGACTTCGCCGCCGCCCAGTACAAGGACGTGGCATGTGGCGGAGGCTTCAACCTCGACCAGTCGATCTCGTCGTCGATCCCGGCTGTGCAGACAGCGATCGGCACGTGGCTCGCGGGCGGTGGCTGTGACACGCCGGAGGACCAGCTCAACGCGCTCTTCGAGCTGGCCACGAACCCGAGCGTCGGCTTCAGGACGGACTCGACGCGGGTGGTCGTCTGGTTCGGCGACGCATCTGGCCACGACCCGAGCAACGGTCACTCGCTGGCCCAGGTGATCGCCGCCCTCGTGGCGGCGGACATCGAAGTGATCGCGATCCCGGTCATCACCCTCGAAGGTGACGGGCTCGACTCGACCGGACAGGCCACGGCAATCGCAACCGCCACGGGCGGCGCGGTGCTGCCGAGCGCGACACCGGATCAGGTGTCAGCCGCGATCCTGTCCGGGCTGAGCAACCTGCCGGTGACGGTGGCCCCGTCGTCGACATGCGATGCCGGACTCACCACGACGTTCGTGGCGTTGACGCCGGAGACGGTGACGAGCGGTGCGGATGTCGTCTACACGGAGACGATCACCGTCGATCCGGGGAACCCGGGCGGAACGACGCTGCACTGCACCGTCGACTTCAAGCTCAACGGTCTCTCCGGCGGCCCGGCCTTCACTCAGTCGATCACCGTGGGCGTCAACGGCGCCGATCTCGGCGTCGTCAAGACGGGTCCTGCGCTCGTGACGCAGGGGCATGACTTCACGTACCACCTCACCGCCTCGAACAGCGGGCCTGCCGCAGCAACAGGTGTCACGGTCACCGACACGCTGCCGGCGAACTCGACGTTCGTCTCGGCGAGCGCGGGTTGTGCCCAGGCGGCCGGCGTCGTGACGTGCACCGCCGGCAACCTTGCAAGCGGTGCCTCGACAACGTTCGACATCACCGTGACGGCCGGAAGCTCCGGCACGTCGCTGACGAACGTGGCCACGATCAGCGGCGACCAGTCGGATCCCAACGGAGCGAACAACAGCTCCACGGTGACGACGGCGCTCAACCACAACCCGGTCTGCGCAGCCGTGAACGGCGGCCCGGACCTCTGGCCGCCGAATCACAAGTTCAAGCTCATCACGCTCACCGGTGCAACGGATCCCGACGGCAACGCCGTCGTGCTGACGATCACCGGAGTGACGCAGGACGAGCCGCTCAACGGCCTCGGCGACGGTGACACGTCGCCCGACGCCGCCGTCGGCCCGGCCTCGAACAAGGTGAACCTGCGGGCCGAGCGGAGCGGGCTCGGAGACGGTCGCGTCTACCGGATCGCCTTCACCGGCAGTGACGGCCTCGGCGGCACGTGCGCCGGAGTCGCCACGGTCGGTGTGCCGCACGATCAGGGCGGTGGCTCGACGCCGATCGACTCGGGGTTTGTCTTCCCGAGCTTCTAGGCATAACGTGTCAATTGGCCTCGGTCGGGCGTCCGACCGAGGCCGTTGACACAGAGGCGCCGCGAGTGATCAGGTCGCGGGTGGGTCACCCCGACGAGCGCCTGCCAGCAGGTCCGCGCCCCCGTCTGCCAGGGCGGCGCTCGCAGCTTCGTAGCCTGCCGCGATCGCGCGGTCCAGTGCCCTGAACTCCCGCAGGCCGATGTCCTGCGCGGCTGGGCTGATCACGAGGGTCGCGAGCTTGCGGTTTCGCTCACTCCGCTCGCCGCTGCCGAGGATCGTCGAGCGTGCCATCGTCTCCATGATCGAGGGGATCCGGACGCTTTCACCGGGATCGCGCTCGTGGCGGCGGGCGACGTCGACGGCGATGATGGGGCCTTCCGCGTGGTCGTACATCGTGTCGACCGGCAGGTTGTTGAGCACCCCGCCGTCGACGAGCAGCCGGCCGTCCTTTCCCACGGGAGGAACGAGGCCGGGGATCGACATGCTGATTCCGACCGCCTCGAACAGCGGCCCGGTGCGGTGGACGACGGCCTCGCTGGAAACGAGATCTGCGCTGACGGTGTACAGCGGTCGCGACAGCTCCTCCACCTGCATGTCGCCGAAGACGCGCCGGAGCATCTTCTCGGCCCGTCGCGTGCGGGTGAGGGCGATCCGCGGCAGCGTCCAGTCGCTGAACGGCGACCGCTCGACGAGCTCGGATTGGCAGACGGCGCGGAGCTGATCGGCGTCGAGTCCGAGCGCGGCCGATCCTGCGACGAAAGCACCCATGCTGCAACCACCGAGCCGGTCGATGACGATGCCGGCCTCGGCGAAAGCCTTGATCACACCGATGTGGGCGAGGCACCGTGCGCCGCCACCCGAGAGAACGAGTCCGAGCGAGCGTCCGGATACGCGTCGGGCGACCCGCCCGACATCGCTCGCGTAGCTTCCCTCGTCGACAACGTGGTGTGTCCCCGGAGAGACGGCGTCGAGCCATTGCGCGGTACGGCCGGCAGGCGTCGGTCCCAGGAGAACGAGATCGGTGACGGCTTCCTCGGAGGACACCGCTGTGTCCGCCCCGACCAGCAAGAGCAGCCGGTCACCATGGCGGCGCACGAAGCCGTTCCACTCCGAGCTCGGTCCGTGATGGTCGCCGAGCAGGAGCACGTTCTGTGCCGCCGATTCGGCTCGCGCCAGCGCCGCTATCCAGTCGGCGGGATCCTCCGCGCCGCTGAGCGTCGCGACCGCACGCTCGCCGCCGAGCTCGGCGGCGAGCGTGCGCCCGAAGCGCGTGATGTCGACCGCAGCCGATGCTGCGAGAATCGAGAAGACGCGCGCCTGGCCCCGAGGCTCCTCGAGGCCGCCGGAAGCCTGCAGCTGCCGCGCAAGCTCGGTCGCGAGGGCGTGGCCGAAGGCAGGGTCGCTTGCGAGCAGGCCGTCGAACGACGGGCGGGCGATCTCGAGGAGTTGGGAGTCGCGCACCGCCTGTACACCGGCCGAGCGCGCGGATCCGGTCAGGAGCGCCAGCTCCCCGAGGGCTGCTCCCGGGCCGAGCTCCCTCACCGTTCTCTGCTCGCTCTCGCGGGTGACGACGATCCGTAGCCGTCCGGAGAGCACGACGAAGAGCCGGTCGGCGTCGTCACCTTCGTGGAAGAGCCACTCGCCTGCCTCGAGGTGGCGCGAGCTCGATTCGCGGATCAGCGTGGCGAGAGCGGTCTCATCGACGCGATGAAACAGCGGCACGAGGCCGAGGGCGGCGGTCGTTACGCCTGTCAGTCGCCGCGCTCACTGGTGCCTACCCTCCATTACGCAAGGGGCCGGTGCAAGTGAGACGCGTTCGGCGGCGGGCGCGAGGCTTCAGCCTGGCGCCCGCGGAGTGGTCGGGCTTCCTTCGACTAGCGCCGCCGGCTCGGCTGCGCGATCCGCCCGAACGCGCGCTGGCCGCCGTCCGAGCTCGTGAACGCGCTCAGCTGGATCAACTCGCTTTCGAGCTCGACGCCGGAGCCGATCACGCCGGGGCCGCGAGCGCGAACGCCTTCGTGTCGCGCGTCGAGGCGGTGACGGCGGTCGAGATCTGCGTCGGGGTGAGGCCGTCGGTGCGGTAGAGGCTGCCGAGCCCTTCGAGCGCCTGCACGAGCGTGGCGCGGGGCACGGCGGTCGCCTCGGTCTCGCCGTGGACGTCGGGGAGGGTGGACATCATCGACACGAACGGCCGCGTGTGGGACTGCCAGCGCGTGACGAGGCTGCGCGGGCTGGCATTTCGGCTCCCGTGGTGCCCGACCTTGTAGAGGTCGATCGTGCCGAGGTCGGCTCGCAGGGCCGCGGCCGTCGCGGAGGTCGAGGTGAGGGAGTACGACCAGTTCTCGATCTGGGCGTCGCCGGGAAAGAGCAGCCGCCGCGTGCCCGACCGGAACTGGAGGATGATGCTCGTGTTGTTGAGCGCGTCCTCGAGGCTGCTGACGATCCGCAGCAGCGAATGGGTCTGCTGATCGCGCATCCGCTCGACGATCCAGCGCAACGGGCCGGGGTCGATCGTCCGGGGGCCGCTGGGGCTGCTGCTCGCGCCGCGCGGCGACCCGGATCACGGCCGGTGGAGCGTCCACCGTCCTCAGCATGTGCGTGAGCAGCCCTCGTTGTCGGAGCCAGTACTGAGGATCGTCGCTCCGCTGCCCGGCGACGGCGGGCCACTGGTCGATCGTCGGCGGTCCGAGCACCTTCGTCGTCACCCCGGGAATCACGTCGTCGATGCCGGAGCGCCGGCCGGCGAACAGATAGCCGGCCTTCGCCCCGGGACGCGCGGCGAGCTCGTCGAGGTGGCGGATCGCGTCCTGGTTTGCCAGCTGCTCGATCGCCATCGCAGCAAGGTCGGCGCGGAAACCCTGCTGCCGGCCGCCGAGGGTGTGCGCGACCTCGCCCGCGAACGCCTGGGCGGTGTCGAGACCGGCGGCGTAGTCGAGCGAGCGCAGGCCGACAAGGGCCGGGCCTGTGGCGTTCGCCGCCGCCTTGGGATCCTCCGTCCATGGGCGCAGCACGAGTGAGGGCTGCAGCGCGGCGATCGTCGCGGCCGCCGTGTCGTCGCGAAGCCACCGATGTGGTCCTTGTGGCGATGGGTGATCACCAGCACGTCGAGCTTGCCGTGGGTGCGGATGGCGATGTCACTCGCAAGATCGCGGTAGCGCGGCAGGTAGTCCTTGGGCCAGCGTGTCGACCCGAAGTCGATCAGCAGGTGCCGCTCGCGCCTGCCGTCCGGCAGCGCCTTGCTGTAGGCGAAGCTGAGCAGGAAGCAGTCGCCGAAGCCGACCTGGTACATCCGGACCGTGATCCGATGGGGAGAGACGCTCACCAGTCTTCTCCGGCGTGGGAATCGGCGACGTGCATCTCCGCGAACCGCTGTCCGCGCGGCACCGAGATCGTGAAGCCGAGCCTGCCCCTCGTGTCGAAGAGGCCCTGCTCGGCCAGGTACGCGATGCGTTCCTCCTGCCGCGCCCAGTCGGCGAGCGGCTTGGCCTGGTGAAGCTTGGCGCGACCGAACTGGTCGAACACGAGCACGCCGCCACCCCAGACCTGCAGCTCGGTGGCGGGCTTGACCCGGGCCGGGATCGCGACGCCTTTGGCGGCGAGCTCGGCCGCCGTCAGCTCGAGGCATTGCACGTAGTCGGCGACGACCTCGGGCACGACCAGCCCGTTCGGCCCAACGCGCATCGACGGGCGCACCGAGTCGACGCGGAGCCTGTAGCTGCGATCGATCCCGAACACCGGCGCGTTGTCCCAGATGAAACGGAACACCTCGTCCGGATCGGAGCGCAGCAGCGCATAGTTCATCCGCTCGTAGACCGGTGACTCACCCTGGGAGAGGTCGACGATGCGCGCCGTGTCCGCGACGATGCCGAAGTCCGCGAACGCCGCCGTGACAGCCGAGCGGTAGTCGTGCGGATCGTCGGGAGCCATGATCTCGTCGGCCTTGACGATGGAGTCGACGACGTCCTTGAACTCCAGCTCGATCGGAGGCATGTAGTCGATCCCGCGCACGACCATGTGCAGCAGGTGGTAGGCGCTCTTCGATCCTTCTTCCGCAACCCGTTCCGCGTCGGCGCCGCGCGCGCTCGTCAGTGACGCGAGCCTCGATGTCCACATCTTCAGCAGCGTGTTCATGACGGCGGCGACGAGAACCTCGCCGCGCCGATGAGGCTCCCGGTAGGCGGGGTCGCTCTTCCAGGCCTCGGTGCGAGGGAGGTCGATCGAGCGGCGCAGCCCGCTGCCGCGCTCTCCACCCGTCTCGGTGCCGAGCTCCTCCGCGAGCGCGAACAGCGCCGAGTGTCGAAGCGCGTCCTCGGTGATCGCGTGTCGCTTCAGCCGCCCCTGTGCGTCGGGCTTGCCGAGCAGCCTGGTGACGACGCTCTCGAGCGAGAAGACCGAGAGGAGAGCGACGATGTCCGCGAGTGCCTCGTGGAAGGCGGGCTGGTCGGGGAGCCCTGGCTCGGCGAGGCGAGGCCGCAGCCCGTCCAACACGGCGTGTGTCGTCTCGTGTGCGACGACGTCGTGCGAGAGACAGGTCTGGAGCTCGGCGCCACCATCCAGCGGGAGATAGCCGAAGAAGATGGCGCCGTCCTCGGGCGAGTAGTAGGCGTTCAGCTCCGGGAAGGCTCGCGGGATCAGAAACAGCTGGTGGCCGCGGAAGGCCCACGGCACCCGCCGCCCGAGACCTTCCTCGAAGGTCGCGAGGGTGCGAGCCGCGATCGCGTAGACGTTCTGGGCCCGGAAGGTGTGCGCTGAGGCCTCGAGCGGCCCGTCTGCGAAGGGGTCGTCGTCGCCGATGATGACGGGTAGCTCGAGCGTTCCCGTCGCCGCGTCGTAGTCGACTACGTGGAGGCGCGCGCCGCGCGGGCCGGGCTCGAGCACCTCCGCCGGAACCGTCACCTTCGCCGTCACGACTTCCCCGTCGGCCGTGATCGACGGGTCCTGGGCGATCACGGTCAGCCTCCGCGTCTGCGGAACCGGCCCTCCTCGCTCGACGATCTGCTCGAAGAACGCGATCGCTTTCCTCCTCGTTCCAGGGAAGACGTTGCCGCGTCTACAACATAGGATCGAGCGGCACAGAGAGCAAATCGGGCTGCGCCGTGCGGCGCGCGGCGTGTCTGCAAAACCAGGAGGCGGAACCGGCCGTGGCCAGCATTCCCTCGCGCGATCTCGCTCCCGTTCATGGCTCGCAGGCCCTGTCGACTCCGGCGCTCGGTAGCTCCGCCAGCGACCTCGTCACGCCGTGCGCCAAGCCCGGGCCGAGGCACAAGCCGCCGCCGGCCGCCGAGGGGGTCACCGTTGCCGTGGCGCTCTCCGGCGGCGGGTTCCGCGCCACGCTCTCGGGGCTCGGCGTTCTCCAGCTGCTCGCGGACAGCGGCTTGCTCGGCAATGTCCGCTACAGCTCGTCGGTGTCGGGCGGGTCGGTTGCGAACGGCCTCTTCGCCCACCATTACGACGAGCTCGCCGCAGAGAGCTTCAGCGGCGAGGCGTTCAACAGGATCGTCGTCGAACCGTGCATCGAACGGATCTCCGGCACCTCGCTGACGTGGAAACTGATCGGCAACGCGTGGCGCATCGTCGGCCCGAAGACCCGCGTCAACGTGCTGGCGGATTCGTTTGCGGACTGGTTCTTCGGGCAGCAGCAGCTCGCCGCGACGCCTGCCGCCTGTCGCTTCGTGTTCAACGCGGCCAATCTGACGACGGGTGTCCGCTTTGCCCTCGAGCGCGAGATCGTCGGCGACTACGTCAGCGGTTACGTCCGCACCGAGACGACCGGCCTGCGCCTCGCCGACGCGGTCGCGGCCTCGGCCGCCTTCCCGATCGGCTTCAACCCGATGCACCTGAAGGATCTGGAGCTCCCGTGCGGGAACGGCCGCCCGGTCAAGCTGCAGGACGGTGGTGTCTACGACAACATGGGCCTCGAGGCGCTCGATCACCTCTGCCACGACGAGCTCATCGTCGCGATCAACGCGGGCGGGCTCTTCTACGTCCGCCGCGGCTACGGCTGGATTCCCCTGATCCGCGATTTCCTCCGCGTCAACAGCATCCTCTACCGCCAGTCGACGGCGCTACGGCGGCGGGAGATGGTCGAGCGCTTCAAGGCCTGGGAGATTGCCCACCGGGGAGGGACGCCTCCGCCACCGTGGGCAAGGCGCGGCGTCCTCTTCGGCCTCACGACGTCCTTCGACGACGGGCATCCAGTCGCTGCGGAGTGGGCGGACGGCCGCCCCGAGCGGGCGGAGCTCACCCAGTCGCTCGCGCGCGTGAAGACGAGCTTCGCGCGCTTCGACCGGGAGACGTGCGAGCAGCTCGTCTACCGCGGCTGGTGGCTCACCGGGGCGACGCTTGCCACGTTTCATCGCGAGGCGTTGCCGGGGGTGCTGCCGAGCTGGCGGTGGTAGCTGACGCCGCGGGCAGCGGCGCGAGGGCCGCGGGGAGAGGCTTCAGCCTCTCCCCGGAGTTCCAGTTCAGCGCCGCCGACTCGGCCGCGCGATCCGCCCGAACGCCCGCTGCCCGCCGTCCGAGCTCGTGAACGCGCTCAGCTGGATCAGCTCGCCGTCGAGCTCGAGGCCGGAGCCGATCACGCCGGGGCCGCGCAGGCGCACGTCCTCGCCGAGCCCGGCCGACGGGCCTCGCGTCGCACGGCGCATCCGCGACCTCGTCGACGAAGCCGGCGATGCGCTCGATGTCGGCGGGTCGCTGGTCGAGCCGCTCGAGCGCGTCGAGCAGGTAGCCCGGCTCGGAGCTTCGGCCAGAGCACGCGTGAACGCCGCCGGCCGCGACACGATGTCGAGGCACAGCGCGTCGCCGATCGCGAGCACGGCACCGCACTGGCCGGGCTCCGGCGGGAACGCGTCCTCGAGCTTGCGCAGCCGGTCGCCGTACGCCTCGAACGTGTCGCGGTGCGGCGCCGGTGGGCGAGGCGACCGACATGCGCTCCTGCTTCTCGCCGATCTCGCTCCACACCTCGTTCTGCGCCACGCCTCGGCTCAACGGCTGCGCCGCGAGCATCTCGGCCTTGCGGCGTCGCAGGTGCGCGTGCGAGATGTGGCGTCGCGGCGTCGAAGTCGACCGACGATCGGTTCCAGCGGCCCTGCTCGACGCACGAGACGGGAATCGGCAGCTTCGCGCCGGCGCCGACGAGCACCGACACGTTGAGGATGCGGTTCTGCTTCGCGCCGACGAGCTCCTCGCCGTCGTAGAGCAGCACGCTCTCGTCGAGCGGGTTGATCACGGCGAGCTCGGGCACCGAGCCGGCGTCGGAGATCTCGGTGATCGAGAGCCCGCGCGGCAGCGCCTCGTCGAGCGTGATGTAGGCCGCGACGGGATCGCGGGCGGGGAAGAGCGGCGTGATCACGATGCCGCGGTGCTCGACCGGGTCGCCGAGCTGGAAGGTGAAGGGGGAGGTCGGTGTCATGTGGTGCTCCTTTCGGTTGATGGGGAGTCGTCGGGTCCGCGCACCGGTCTTACGGACGTACGAGCTGTAGGCCTTCGCCGGTGTGCTTAGTGGCCGCCGAACACGCAGTAGCCCCGCCTTCTCAGCCGGGCGGCGAGCCGTGCCTCTGCCGCCAGCGATTCTGTCCGGGTCCTGCATACGCGCATGGCCCGGTAGAGGCGGGGGAGCAGGTCGATGCCGTGTTTGCGGACGACGGGCCGCGATGTGAAGCCGCCGGCAAGGTGGTCTGCGAGACGCTCCTCGGGGGTCTTCTTCGTCTCGCCGACATAGACGTGGGGCTTGCCGGTGCGCTGCGAGGCACAGTCGGTTCGATTGCATGCGTCGGCGGACAATTCGATGACGTAGACGCGGAACTCGGGCATCTGCGGTCTCCTCTTTGATGGGCCGATTGGCGCTTCCCTTTCCAAGGTAGGGCCACTCAGACGCGACGCCCGCGCGCCCGCGTGCACGAGGAGACCGCCGCTTCGCGAGCCTTCGAGACTCGTAAGATCTGCGCATGTCCGACGTGACTCACTCCTCGATGCACGATGCGAGAGATGCCGAGGACAACCGACTGCTGGAGAACGGGGAGATCGACCTCCTGCTCGCCGGCTGGGTCGAGACGATCGACGCGCGCTGCGTCGCGAAGATGCGCGGGCCGGTCGGGCACGACGTCGCGCAGGCCGTGTGCGAGCGCCTGTGGAAGGAGCTCAAGGCCGGCAAGCATCGCACCGGGCGCTGGCCGTTCCGCGTCATCGTGCACCAGGTGATCGGCTACGTGTGTGCGGGCTGGTACGAGAAGGGCTGGAGCGAGGGCGAGCTGATCGAGATCGACGGCGCCGCCGACGACACCTTCACGGGCGACGTCGAGCTGCAGCTCACGCTCGAGGCGTTCGTCGCGACGCTCCCGCCGGAGGACGGCGAGGTGGCGCGCCTGTGGCTGCTCGAGCGGCTCGAGATCGACGAGATCGCCGAGCGGCTCGGCAAGCAGCCGAACGCGATCTACCAGGCGCGTTCCCGCATCAATCCGCGTCTGAGAGAGTGGCTCGAGTCGTGACGATCGACGGTGGAACAACTCCTCGACGAGTTCGTCGGCCGCTGGACGCGCGACGAGCCGCTCGCGGTCGACGAGCTCCTCGTCCGCGCCGGGCCGCAGGCCGACGAGCTAGCAGGCCTGATCGACCGCTTCCTCGAGCGAGCACCGCGACGAGAGCCGACGCCGGATGCGCTCGCGTACGTGCGCGCCCTCGACGATCCGCCGCTTGTTGCGAGCGCGGCAGGCGCTCGGGCTGAAGCTGGACGATCTTGCTGCGGCGCTCGTCCGAGCGCCTCGGCCTCGGCGAGAGGGCGCGTGCCGAAGGTGCGCCGCTACTACCAGGAGCTCGAGCTCGGGCAGCTCGACGCGAGTGGGGTGGCGGCGAGCGTGTGGGATGCGCTGACGAGGGTTCTCGGCCGTGATGCGCGCGGGCTTGCGGCGTTCCAACCAGCCGCGCCGGCGGCGGAGGCGATGTTCCGAGTCGTGACCGCCGACTACGACATCCCGCTGGCCGCCTACGCACCGGCTGCGAAGGCCGAGCCCGAGCTGGACGAGGTCGATCGCCTCTTCACCGGCGGCTGAGAGCGTCTATAGCTCCGACTTCCACGCCGGACTCGAACTGGTCGTCGGAAGGCGCACCCCCCTCAGGCGGCCGTCTGCGCCTCCGTGCCGACCGCATCGACGCGGGCGAGCCACAGGCGTGGCCCGAAGCGAGTCGAACGTTTCGCGGGCCTCGGCGAGTAGTGGCTCCACCTCGCCCGTTCGACCCGATGCCGCGAGCAGCTCGGCGTGCTCGAGTTGCACGACGGCCAGGTAGAAGGGCATGCCGATCTCACGAAGCAGTTCGGCCGAATCCGCGAAGTGCTGGTCGGCCGAGTCGGGGTTGTGACCGACCGCAAGCCGGGCGCGGAAGCGAGGGCCTGCGCCGGGAGGAACTGCGACTGCGACCGGCCGGAAGGGCATCGACGATCGCGAGCAACTCGGCCGCCGTCGTCCGGTCGCCGCTCTCGAGGGCGCCCTCCACCGGCAGTGACCCAGGCCTCCTTCACCTGCTCCGAGGCCATGCCGCACTCGGCGTGGCACCATTGCCGTTTCGACGGCGCCGGCGGGATCACCCCCGTGAGCAGGATGCGGGCCATGCGGCGTCGTACGTCGCCCGCTCCTGGACGTCTGCCGACTCCGACAGCTCGTCGTACACTGCTCGAGGGTCTGCCGTCGTCGAGATTGCCGCGATGGAGGTGGATCATCGCGAGGAAAAACGGGCCGACGGAAAAGGCCTGCCGTGACTGCTCCCACTCTTCGTCGGCAGCTCGCGCGAACATCGCGAGCGCCTCGTCCCACTCGCCGAGGGCGAACAGCGGGTAGATCTGACCGAGGAACGACCACTCCCAGTAGCGGTTTCCGACGCGGCGCGCGTGGGCGAGGCCGTCGCGGACGACCGTGGTCGCTGCATCCTCGTAGCGGTCGCCACTGCGACAGGCATGTCGGCGAGGTTGTAGGAGGCGCGCAGAGCGCGGCGACGGCTTGTCGTGCTCGAGGGCGAGTCTCCAGCGCGAAGCGCAGGAAGCGCGAGCCCTCCTGCATGCGGCCCGCGGGCTGCGAGCATGATCGCCTTCGTCGTCAGCGCCTGCGCGAGCACCTCGGGCAGCGAGCAGCGCCTCGGCGATGTCGAGCGCCGTCTCGATCCGCTGCGCTGCGCGCGGTCGCGCTGGCCGCCGAAGAACAGGAAGCGGCCGAGCTGCGCGGCGAGCGCGGCGAGGTCGTCGTCCGGCTCGTCTTGCGAGAGCAGCTCGAACGATCGGTCCATGCGCTCGAGCGCCGTCCTCGAGCCGCCCGCGGTCCCACATCACCTCGGCGAGCCGCGCCGAGACCCGGGCCGCCGGATGGCGTCGCGTCCGACCTCCTCGAAGAGCGTCGATCGCGCGCTCGAAGTGCTCATCGGCCTCGCTCGGCGCGCGCGCCCGATCGCGCCATCACGCCGGCGCGCTCGTGCAGCTCGGCCTGGACGAGCGGGTCGTCGGCGAGCTCGGCTGCCTGCTCGAAGGCGCGCTGCGCCTCGGCGTTCGCCGCCGAGCGAGGCGGCGCGCTCGCCGGCCCGGACGAGCATCTCGCGGGCCGCTGTCTCGAATCTCCGCCGCGTCGCGGCGTCGGGCGCCGCGTCGGTAGGCGTCGAGGTAGTGCGCGGCGACGACCTCGACGATCTCGTCCTCCTCGCCGCCCAGGCGCGAGACGAGGAACGCGCGCGGCGGCGAGGTGCTTCGCCTTGCGCTCCTGCTTCGAGAGCGTCTCGTAGGCGACGCGCTTGACGAGGTCCTGCAGGAACGCGTACTGGCCGCGCTCCGGCGAGCGCGGGTCGGCCTGGAGCGAGAGGACCTCCTTGCGGACGAGCGACGGCGAGCAGCGGCTCGAGCTCGTCGTCGGCGATGCCCGGCGAGCGCGGCCAGCCCCTGCTTCGTGAACGTCTTGCCGAGCACGGCGGCGTCCTGGACGAGCGCGCCGCTCCTCGGCGCCGAGGCCGTCGAGCCGCGCGGCGATCAGCGCGTGCAGCGTCTCGGGCACCTCGAGCGTCTCGATCGCGCCGGTCGGCCGGTAGACGTCGCCCTCGCGCGACGAGCAGGCCGCGGTCGAGCAGCATCCGGACGGTCTCGACGGCGTAGAGCGGGACGCCCTCGGCGCGCGTCGAGGATCTGCGCGCGGAGCTCGTCGGGCAGGCCCGGGCACGAGCCCGTCGAGCAGCGTCGCCCATCGCCTGGCGCCGGCAGCGGCTCGAGGTAGAGCGAGGTGAAGTTGCGCTTGCCGGCGCCCCAGGTCGGGCGCCGCTCGGCCAGCTCGGGCCGGGCGAGCGCGAGCACGAAGAGCGGGTGGCTGCGCGACCAGTCGAGCAGGTACTCGATGAAGTCGAGCAGGCCCGCGTCGGCCCACTGCAGGTCCTCGAAGACGAGGACCGTCGGCGCACGCTCGGCGAGCCGCTCGAAGAAGAGCCGCCAGGCCGCGAAGAGGTTCTCCTGGTCGCCCGGGCACGCCCTCCTCGAGGCCGAGCAGGTGCGCGAGCCGCGGCTCGACCCAGCGCCGCTCGTCCTCGTCGGGGACGTGCTCCTCGATCGCTGCACGCAGCTTCTCGCGCGCCGACTCGGCGTCCTCGTCCTCGACGATCCCGCAGCGCATCCGCACCATCTCGGCGAGCGCCCAGTACGCGACGCCCTCGCCGTAGGAGAGGCAGCGGCCGCGGTGCCACGAACGACGTCGCCGCGAGCCCGTCGATGTACTTCTCGAACTCCCAGGCGAGCCGCGACTTGCCGATGCCGGCGATGCCCGATGACCGAGACGAGCTGCGCCCGCCGCTCCTCGGCCGAGGCGTGGAAGAGCTCCTTGACGAGGCGCAGCTCGCGGTCGCGGCCGACGAACGGCGGCTCGAGCCCGGCCGAGCCGCATGCGCCGCCGCGCGCCCGGCGACGACGCGCAGCGCACGCCAGAGCGCGACCGGCTCGGCCTTGCCCTTGAGCTCGTGCGCGCCCGCGTCCTCGTAGGCGATCGCCGCCTCGGTCGCGCGCTTCGTCGACTCGCCGACGAGCACCGTGCCCGGCGTCCGCGGCCGACTGGATCCGCGAGGCGGTGTTGACGAGGTCGCCGGCGACCATGCCCTGGCCCTCGGCGCCGAGCGTCACCGCCGCCTCGCCGGTGAGGACGCCCGACCCGCGCCTGCAGCCCGAGGCTCCGACCTCGGCGCCGAGCGCGGCGACGGCGGCGACGAGGTCGAGCGCCGCCCGCACGGCCCGCTCGGCGTCGTCCTCCTGCGCGACCGGCGCCCCCCAGACCGCCATCACGGCGTCGCCGATGAACTTCTCGACCGTGCCGCCGTAGCGCTCGATCACGGTGCGGGCCCGTCGAAGTAGCGGGACAGCAGCTCGCGCACGTCCTCCGCGTCGCGCGACTCCGAGGCGGCCGTGAAACCGACCAGGTCGGCGAACAGGACCGAGACGAGCCGGCGCTCGGCTGCGGAGGTGGGGGAGACGGGCGTCGGAGCGGCTCGGCGTGGGCAGCGCCGAGAGCGCGGTCCCGCAGTCGCCGCAGAAGTTCACGCCGGCGCGTTCGGGCTGCCACACGAGGGGCACGCTGCGGCCAGACTCGCACCGCACTGGCGGCAGAACTTACGTCCGTCCTCGTTCGGCGTGTCACATGCGGCGCAGATCACTGGATTCCCCTTCGACGGCAAGACCTTACCGGGTCGCCACGGTGTTAACCATGGCATCGGCAAGGGGGCTCCTTTGCGCCCGACAGCTCGTGTTCGAATGCGAGCTCCAGGGATGCGGGCGGTGCGCTGTCGTCGTCCAAGGGTGCCATTCGGGCCATGGCGATCATCATGCCACTGCATCCGTCGCGCCGACGACGACAGCGGCCAGCTGTCACGCTCGTTGGCGGGCATGTCAGCGGCCCCTCTGCGAGAGTGCGCTCGGCGTGACCGACGACAGCCTTCGCCCCGGCCTCCACGAGGCGTTGCTGACCGAGCGCCTCTCGGTTGCCCTCAGTCAACTCGATCTCACCCGCGTCGCACCGGACTTCACCGATCTCGATGCTGGGTCGGCTAGCGATCGCATCTCGCGCCACCTCGGCCGGCTCATCGTTGCTGCGATCAACGCTGGAGATGGGGAGGATCGGGTTGAGATCGCAGCCGCGCTCGCAGACGCGATCGTCCGCACGCTAGTCAAGAGGGGCATCGACGCGGACGTCTTGAACGACATTCCGCTGGACCCGCCGCGGATTCTGAGAGCGATTCGGCAGCGCAATCCCGATGGGTCTGTGAAGATCAATCGAGGCGCCACTCACTCCGCTCCTCGACACCGACCGTCCTCACGAACGCTCACGGTGAGCCCAAGGTCGGTCACGAGCTCCGAGCCGAGACCGCCTCCGCCGACGCCATCGACGTGGTGATGGCGTTCATCCGCTGGAGCGGCGTGCGCCCGCTCATGGAGGCGATCCGGGCGCACTGCGCCGAAGGCAAGACCTTCCGCGTCTTGACGACGGTCTACACCAACAGCACCGAGCAACGGGCGCTCGACGAGCTTCGTGCCGCCGGCGCGGACATCAGGGTTTCGTACGACACCTCGCTGACCCGTCTTCATGCCAAGGCGTGGGTGTTCCATCGCGCGAGTGGCTACTCGACCGCGTACATCGGCTCGTCCAACCTCACCCACACCGCACAGGTGAGCGGTATCGAATGGAACGTTCGCGTCTCGGCAGTACGAAACCCGGATGCCGTCGACAAGATGGTCGCGGTCTTTGAGAGCTATTGGGAGAGCGGAGGCTTCGTGGAGTACGACCCGGTCGAGTTCGCGGGACGAACTGCCGTATCGACTAACGTTCGAACAGCCTCTGCTCAGTCCGGTCGAGATCGAGCTGCGGCCGTTCCAGGAGCGGCCTGCTCGAGCAGATCGCGCTCGTCGCGGCACACGGCCATCATCGGAACCTCTCTGGTCGCCGCGACCGGCACGGGAAAGACGGTGATGGCGGCGGTCGACTACGCTCGCCTCCGCCAGCACTCGCCGCGCGACCGCCTGCTCTTCGTCGCTCACCGTGAGGAGATCCTCGAGCAGAGCCGCTGCAACCTTTCGCCACGCGCTTCGCGACCCTTCCTTCGGTGAGCGCTGGGTGGGGCGGCTCGCCCACGGCGCTTCGAGCACGTCTTCGCGTCGGTCCAGAAGCCTGTCAGCGGCGGGCGATCTCGCGGCTCGATCCGGACGCATTCGAGTCGTCATTATCGACGAGTTCCACCACGCCGCCGCGCCCACTACCGAGACGCTCCTCAACCACGTGCAGCCGCGAGCAACTACTCGGCCTGACGGCGACGCCGGAGAGCGCACGGACGGCCTCGACGTCCTCAGGTACTTCGATGGCCGAATCGCTGCCGAGCTCGGCTGTGGGACGCGATTGACCAGCACCGCCTGGCGCCCTTTACCTACTACGGGTCCACGACGGGCTTGACCTGCGCGACGTTCCTTGGCGGCGAGGACGTGGCTACGACGTCACGGCGCTGACGAACGTCCTGACGGCAGACCACGTGTGGGCACGACGCGTGATCGAGAAGGCTCGACAGTACGTTGCCGATCCCCGAGCGATGCGCTCGCTTGGCTTTTGCGTCAGCGTCGACCACGCGCGGTTCATGGCGCAGCAGTTCTCGATGCCGGAATTCACTCGGTCGCGGTCTCCGCGGACAGCCCTCCGAACGCACGCCGTGCTGCCCTCGACGGGCTGCGGGACGGAACAATCCAATCGATCTTCTCCGTAGATCTCTTCAACGAAGGTGTCGATGTTCGCGACGTTGACACTCTGCTTCTCCTCCGGCCGACCGACAGCGCGCTCCTCTTCGTGCAGCAACTCGGCCGTGGCCTGCGCAAGGCAGAAGGGAAGGTCTGCACGGTGCTCGATTTTGTCGGCAATCATCGGAAGGAGTTCCGATTCGATCGGCGCTTCCGTGCACTGGTCGGTGGATCGCGTTCCTACGTCGAACGCCAGGTGAAGCTCGGATTCCCGTTCCTGCCGGCAGGCTGCCGCATTGAGCTCGAGCCCATTGCCCAAGAGATCGTCCTACGCAGCCTGCGCGAAGCGATCCCAAGCGACTGGCGGAGCCGCCGAGATGAGCTCGTC
>CAVOLH010000008.1:0-128572 GCA_963696755.1 uncultured Thermoleophilia bacterium
GGGTGGAACGGGTCCCCCCGATAGGAGAGTCTGGGAGCCCAAGCCATGGCCTCGGCTACCGGTTTGGCCACCTTCAGGCGCCGCACGAGCGAAGCCGATATCGACGATGAATCGTCTGGCATCGCCTGAGCCGATCACCTTCCTCATCACCCTGCCGTCAGCTCGGGTGAGGCGAGAGACCAAATGTGATGCCGTCCTCTTCCTGTTCGAACGGAGAGTAGTGGGCTCGCCACCTTCCATGAAAGAGTTCACCAGGCGTGGCCCGCGAATCGTCTCACCAGCGCGCACGACACCCTCGGCCGCCCCTTCCCCCCGCGGCCGAGTGCCGACGGTGGTCGCAATCTCTCTAGCGACGATCCGTCCCCCAGCGCTGGAGATCGCGTGGCCACGCCAACAGCGCCTCGCCACCTCACGCGACCATCGGTCTGGCCTGGCTGGAGCTGCAGAACGTTGCCTGAGGCAAGCCCGATGGAGGGTCACGAGTCGCGGGTTGGCGACTCACCCCGAGGTGTCACAGCCGACGCTGCACCGACTGGCGGCTGCACTACAGCTCGAGGCGGGCCTCGTCTTCGCCAGGCGGCGCAATCTGGGGCGAGATTGCGAGCGCGAGCAACAGACCGATCACAGCAGTGATCGACAGTTGGCTGAAGCTCGGGAAGGTCATCGTTGCCAACAGCAGGCCGAGGATGGCCGCCTGCGCGCCACGACGAATGACGAGCGAGAGCTGCTCCTCGCGCGGCGCTGCACCCGAGAGAAGCGAGAGACCGAGCAGCAGGACGACCAGAGCCGCTGCCGGCAGCCCGACCTTCCAGGAAAGCCAGAGGAAACCGTTATGCGAATAGTTGCGCGACTTCGGCGTCGTCTGCGCCCATGGCTGCCCCCAGAAGATCGTTGCACCCAAACCGGAGCCGGCCAGCGGGTGTGCGCGGATCCGGTCGTAGACGAACCCGGATTCGACGAGCCGATAGCGGACGGACGGGTCGCTGTCATAGCTCGAGAGCGAGCGGAACCGCTGCTCGGCCGTCGCCAGCGTCGAGGCCGCGAACAACGAGAGGACGACGATCGTGATCGCCGCTACGCCGCGAGGATCGTCAGCACCTTCCACCGCCCGAACCCCGAAGCGGTGATCGCGACGAAGAGAAGGCCGGCAAGTGCATCCAGCCAGAACGAACGCTCGAAGGTGACAAGGCAGGCGGCGAGGTTGAGCGCGAGTGCGAAGACGGGTGCGGGCCCGCCAGAACCAGGAAGCGACGCCGCCGAGCACGAGCACGGCAAAGCAGAGAATGATGGCGATCGGATACGCGAACTCGCCGCCCTGGAGCTGACCGCCGCTCGAGCCGGTCTGCGCAACTCCAGCGCGAACACCGACGTCACCGGCAGCGCCAAGCTCGAAACCGCCGAACCACTGAATCATCCCCCAGACGCCGACGCCGTGCGACCACGGCAAGCGCGCCGAACAGGCGACGCCTCGAACCACGATCAGCGAGCAACGGCATCGCGATCAGGAACGATCCGAGCGCAAGCAACACCCGCGTTTCCTGACCTACGGTCGAGCGGCTGTAGCCGCGCATGATCCCGTGCAAGAACTGCACGGCGACGAGGAACAAGAGAACGAAGATCGCGAGCGAGAACAGGTAACGCCGGCGGTCGACCGGCGTTCGCCACAGCCAGACGAGCGCTGCCCAGCTCAACCCGGGCGGCCAGGAAGATGTCGGAGAAGAGGAGGCCCGGCGAGTCGACCCCGCCGCTGCAGGCGTACTGGTTCAAGACCCCGTACGGAACAACGGCTGTGAGAAACAGAATGACGGCCAGGTTCGCAACCGGCTTACGGAATGCGACCACGAACACCGACACGGCAACCCCGGCCGCGAGCGCGATCTTTGGTTGACTTCCGGCCGCCCCCGATCGCCACGACCAAGGCCACCGCAAGCGCGGGTAGCAGCCGGCGCAGCGAGCCTCGCTCGGTGGTTCCGACGAACGCTGCCGCGTTGCCGTGACCGGTCGGCGCGCGCAGTTCGGCCAATGCTGCCGCCCCTAGTCGCCGAAGGTCGACGGCGGGCGGTACGAGGGAACCGGCCGCGGAGGCGCGGTAACCGCCGGTTGCGGCAGCTCGTGCGTCAGATGCCCATTGGTCGCCGCCAGAGCGACCAGCGATTCGCGCCGCCGGTCGGCGATGCCGGCAACGAGCGCGGCAAGCACGCCGATCATCGCGCCGACGATTGCGCCGACGATCGCCGAGAACCTTGGTCGTGGATTGGCCGCCGTCGTCGGCACCTGCGCCCCGTCGACGAGCTGCGCGCCGCCGGTCTGCAGGTCGCCGGCCGTCTGCAGTTCGTGGAGTTGCTGGCGCATCAGTCGCTGGCGCGACGCCACGCCGGGCCGACCCGCGAGCTTCGCGGCGTCGAGCTGCGCCAGCCGCCGCTGCGCGAGCCTGGCCGCCGATTTGTACGTGCCCTGTGCCTGTGCTCGACGCGCATTGATGTAGCTCGCCGCAAACGCGTTCGCAATCGCGGCCGCACCGGTCGGCGAGCGGTCGACGGCGGTGATCCCGACAAGGTTCGACAACCTCTCCGACGACACGCTCACCTCGCGCAACAGCTGCGAGCGAGTCAGGGGCACGTGCAGCTCGCGTTTGACGCGCCGTGCGACTGAGTCGAGCTTGACGAGCGCCATGTCGGTGTTCAACTCGCGTTCGGGGTCGAGCGAGGGCGCTCCGGCCGAATGCGACAGGAGATTCACCGGCTCGGTGCTCGTCAACAGAACCGTCGCGGTTGCCTCGTAGCGCGGCTGCTGTCGCGCGCTGAGCCCATAAGCTCCGACGCCGGCGAGGATCGCGCAACCGACGATCAGCCACCAGCGGCGTGCGAGCGCGCCCAGGTGCTCAGAAGCCCGGTCTGCAGGGCGACGAGCGGCGCCGCGGACAAAGGGTCGAACTCGTGCACTGGCAGGCAGCGTAGGCCGAGAGAGGGCCGACCGCTATAGGCGAGAACAAAGGCTGTACGTTCGTTCAGGGTTCTCGCTCGACCCGGTTTTCGGCGGTTTCCTTGACCGCAGCGGCTACGCGATTCGACGTCGTCATCGAGATCCTCGTGTCGCCGAGGTATCGGCAGAGGTGCCAAGCTCGGTCGTGACGCTCGACCCGGCACGAGCGGCGCGCCGCGGGCTGTCTCAAAAAGTGACGTACGCCAGCGTAAGGGGCAACGGAGTGCCTGCTCCACCGCGTGCGTGTGCAATGGAACGATTCGGCCGACTCGCCCCGTAGGTGTCGCAGTTGTGGATGCAAAGAGCCCTAGTCGTTCGTTCAGTGGGCAAGCCCGGCCGTTCGTTGAGTGGGCAAGGCCGTCGGGGCCTGCGAGGCTCCTTAGCGTGCTTTCTTGCTCCCCCGGAGCCCGGAGTTGTTTCCGTCTATGTTCGTGCGCTCGCTTGGCGGCGGGTACGCGCGTGGTCGCCACGGTCGCGCTCTCCGTCTTCGTGCTGATGGCCGCAAGCGTCGGCACGAAGACGGAGAGCGCGGCGGCGGCCCAGGGTCAGACGGTCGTCACGCTGACCTTCGACGACGGCTGGGCCGACCAGTACCAGGGCCTGGCGATGCTGAACGCGCACGGTATGCACGCCACCTACTTCGTGAACAGCCCCAGAATCAACGGCGACTCCGCGTACATGACCTGGAGCAACGTCGCAGACCTGGCGGCGGCCGGCAACGAGATCGGTGGGCACACCGCCACCACGTCGACCTGCCGTCGTCGATCCGACCGAGGCCCAACGGCAGGTCTGCTACGACCGCGTCAACCTCCTGCAGCGGGGCTACAACGTCACCGACTTCGCCTTCCCGTTCGGCGACTACAGCCCGGCGGTGAAGACAATGGTGCAGAACTGCGGCTACAACTCCGCCCGCACCACTGACGTCTTCGCGCAGGCGAATCCGTCCGGCCCGATTCCGCCGCCCGATCCGTACCAGATTGACGTCGGCACCGACACGCCGACGCTGACCTCGATGGAGAACGCCGTCACTGCGGCTCGCCAAAACGGCGGCGGGTGGGTGCCGATCGTATTCCATCAGCTTTGCAACGCCTGCGATGTCGACTGGATGAGCCAATCGGACTTCAGCACCCTCCTGGACTGGCTGCAAGGGCAGAGGCCAACGGCGTCGTCAAGACCATGCAGGTGATCGGCGGCTCAGCGCAGCCGCCGGTGCGATTCCCTTCCCGCCCGCGCCGAACGGCTGGAACGCGCTCCGCAACTCGTCACTGGAATACAACGGCAACGGCATTCCGGATTGCTACACGCCGACGACTTCGGCAACAACAACGCCACCTGGAACTGGACGAACGACGGGCACACGGGATCGTGGGCCGAGAACGTCACGGTCTCGAACTACAGCAGCGGCGACGCCAAGCTGCATCCGATTCAGGACCTGGGAGAGTGTACCCCAAGCGTGACTCCAGGCCACACGTACGTAATCAGCGAGTGGTACAAGTCAAGCGTGCCGGTGTACTTCACGCTCTTTACGCGGGATACACTCGGTGGCATACTCCGCTACTGGAACGCGAGCGCGACCTTCCCGGCCTCTTCGACGTGGACGCAAGGCGACATGGACGAACCGGTGATTCCGGCCGGCGTCACCGGCCTGAACTTCGGGTTGAGCATCAACACGAACGGTTCATGACCGTCGACGACTTCGCGATCCAGGACGCCTCACCTACCGGCACCCCGATACCATGCCGCCGACGGTCACGGTCACCTCGCCGGCGAGCGGAGCGGCCGTGGCCGGCACCACGACCGTCACCGCGACCGCCTCGGACAACGTGGCGGTCGATCACGTCGACTTCCTCATCGACGGCGCCGTCGCGCACACCTCGACCAACTGGTCCTCAACGCGTACAACTGGTACACGCGCTCCCTAGCAACGGCGCGCACATGGTCGCGGTACGGGCGGTGGACACCTCGGGCAACTCCACGACGTCGACCCCGATCGCGGTGTACGTCTCGAACTCGGCGACGAACCTGCTGCAGAATCCATCCCTGGAGAGCGGCTCGAGCTCCGCCCAGCTGCTGGCTGCTCGGCGGCTACGGCACCAACTCGGCGACGTGGACGTACACCCCTGACGCACATACCGGTAGCGACGCCGAGAACCTGAACATGACGAGCTGGACGAACGGGGACCGCAAGCTTCTGACCGCGTTCAGCTCAGCCTGCTCCCCGGCGGTGATCCCCGGACACACGTACACGATCAGCGGCTGGTACAAGTCGAGCGGCCGAGGGCCGGTTTTTATGGCCTTCTCGACGACGTCCGGCGGCAACGGAGCCTACTCCTTCCTCGCCCAGTCACCGGTGTCGGCCAACTCGGTCGGCTGGGCGCAGGCGAGCTGGTCGACGCCGCCGATCCCGGCTGGGGTGACCAACCTTTCCATCGGGATGGGCATCACCGGCGGCAGCGGCGCGGCGACGATGGACGACTTCGTGCTGTCGGACAACTCGCCGGCGCCCGACACGACGGCGCCGACCTCGGATCTGGCCTGTAACGGCGGCGGCGAGGACAGCAACGGCTGCTCAGCGACGAACGGCTGGTTCAACGGCCCGGTCGAGATCGACCTGTCGGCTACCGACGACCCCGGCGGCTCCGGTGTTGCCCGGATCGTCTACACGCTCGACGGCTCGACACCCTCGGCGACCCACGGCAGCACGTACACGGGCCCGTTCTCAGTCGGTCAGACGACGACGGTCAAGTCTCTGGCGATCGATACGGCTGGCAACGTCGAGTCGCCCTTGCACGGCCAGCTGATCCAGATCGACACGCAGCCGCCGACCGCGGCGGTCGCCTGCAACAACAACCCGTGCGGCTCAGGCACGTTCAACAACGCCGTCTCGGTGACGCTGAACGCGACCGATACCGGCGGCGCGGGCGTCGACGAGATCATCTACACCCTCGACGGCACAACGCCCTCGCTGAGCAACGGGATCCCGTACCTCGGTACCTTCAGCGTGAACACGAACACAACGATCAAGTTCGTCGCTCGGGACAGGGCCGGCAACCTCGGCGCGGTCAACACAAGGGTCTTGACCGTTGACGCCACGGAACCAGCTTCGACAATCAGCTGCAATGACGCAGCCTGCGCCGGTCCCTACAACGCCGCCGTTACCGTCCGGCTGTCGGCAGACGACGGCTCGGGCTCTGGGGTCGCCCAGATCCGCTACACGACGGACGGCTCGATCCCGACGGCCATCTCCGGCACCGTCTACACCGCATCGTTCACGGTTGCGGCGACGACGACGGTCAAGTACCTGGCCGTCGACAACGCTGGCAACGCCGAGAACCCCGCGAACAGCCAGCTGATCCCGATCGACACGATCGCGCCGACGGTCAGCCTCACCGCGCCGACCGACGGCGCGACCGTCACCGCCACTATCAACCTGACTGCGGAGGCCTCCGACAACGCTGCGGTCGATCACGTCGACTTCCTCGCCGACGGCAACGTCGTCGGCTCCGACGATACCCCGCCGTTTAGCTTGGGCTGGAACTCGACGACCGTGCCAGACGGTGCGCATACGGTCGCCGCGCGAGCGGTCGACACCGCCACCAACGTCGGCGACGTCGACTGCAACCAACGTCAGCGTCTCGAACGCCGATACGACGCCGCCGACCTCGACGATCGCGTGCGACGGGGCCGCCTGCGCCGGCACCTACAGCGCCGCGGTCACCGTCACGCTGAGCGCCACCGACAACAGCGGCGGCTCCGGTGTGGCCGGCATCTACTACACAACGGACGGCTCGATCCCGAGCAGCTCGAACGGCACGCTCTACGTGAGCGGTTTCTTCATCTCGGCGACGACCACCGTCAGGTACCGCGCCTTCGACGCCGCGGGCAACGCCGAGGCGACCAACAGCCAGCCGATCACGATCGACACCGGCTCCACGGACACGACGCCGCCGACCTCGACATCGCGTGCAACGGGGCCACCTGCGCCGGCACCTACAGCGCCGCGGTCACCGTCACGCTGAGCGCCACCGACAACAGCGGCGGCTCCGGTGTCGCCGGCGCATCTACTACACAACGGACGGCTCGATCCCGAGCAGCTCGAACGGCACGCTCTACGTGGCGGTTTCTTCATCTCGGCGACGACCACCGTCAGGTACCGCGCCTTCGACGCCGCGGGCAACGCCGAGGCAACCAACAGCCAGCCGATCACGATCGACACCGGCTCCACGGACACGACGCCGCCGACCTCGACGATCGCGTGCGACGGGGCCGCCTGCGCCGGCACCTACAGCGCCGCGGTCACCGTCACGCTGCGCGCCACCGACAACAGCGGCGGCTCCGGTGTGGCCGGCATCCTCTACACAACGGACGGCTCGACCCGAGCAGCTCGAACGGCACGGTCTACGTGAGCGGTTTCTTCATCTCGGCGACGACCACCGTCAGGTACCGCGCCTTCGACGTCGCGGGCAATGCCGAGGCAACCAACAGCCAGCCGATCACGATCGACACGACGGCGCCGACCTCGACGATCAAGTGCAACGCTGCTACCTGCGGATCGAGCTACTACACCGTCTCGGTCTCGGTCACGCTTACCGCAACTGACAGCGGCGGCTCCGGCGTCTCGCAGATCGTCTACACGACCGACGGCTCCGACCCCTCGCAGTCGAACGGCACCGCCTACTCGAACCCGTTCACGCTCTCCTCGACGACCACCGTCAAGTACCGCGCCTACGACAACGCCGGCAACGCCGAGCCGATCAACTCGGCACTGATCCAGGTCGACTCGGTCGCTCCGACCTCGACGATCAGCTGTAACGGCAGCCCGTGCGCCTCAGGCTGGTTCAACGGAGCAGTCTCGGTCACGCTCGCCGCCACCGACAACAGCGGCGGCTCGGGTGTCTCTCAGATCCGCTACACGACCAACGGCACCACTCCGACGGCGACGACAGGCAACGTCTACACGGGCCCGTTCACCGTCTCGACGTCCGGGACTACCGTCAGGTACCGCGCCTTCGACGCCGCCGGCAACGCCGGAACGACGAACAGCCAGCTGATCATGATCGACACGGTCGCGCCGTCCTCGATGATTCGCTGCAACGGAACCACTTGTACGGCCAGCTTCTACGTCGCCGCCGTGTCGGTGACGTTGACGGCCAGCGACGTCGGTGGCTCCGGCGTCTCGCAGATCGTCTACACAACCGACGGCTCCGACCCCTCGCAGTCGAACGGCACCGCCTACTCGAACCCGTTCACGCTCTCCTCGACGACCACCGTTAAATACCGCGCCTACGACTACGCCGGCAACGCCGAGCCGATCAACTCGGCACTGATCCAGGTGGACACGGTGCCGCCGTCAACGACACTCAACTGCGCCGCCTCGCCCTGCTCGGGTAGCTCCTGGTACCCGTCCGGGGTTTCGCTCAGCATCACTTCGACCGACAGCGCGTCCGGCGTCGCCCAGATCCGCTACACGACCAACGGCACCGTGCCGACGAAGACGACGGGCACGATCTACACGTCACCGTTCGTGATCAATGCGACGACGACCATCAACTACCGCGCCTTCGACAACGCCGGCAACCTGGAGAACAACCACGTGCTGGCGGTGCAGATCGACCCGATCGCGCCGACGGCAACGCTGACCGCGCCCAACCCCGGCGCGACCGTTTCCGGCACGGTCACGCTCAGCGCGACCGCCGCTGATGGCGGCGGTTCCGGCCTCGCGCGTGTCGACTTCCTCGTCGACGGCAGCGTCGTCGGCAGCGCCGGCAGCTCGCCCTACAGCTACGGCTGGAACTCGGCCTCGGTAGCGGACGGTAACCACACGATCGTTGCCCGAGCGGTCGACAGCGCGGGCAACCAGGGAGCCTCGACCGCGATCACCGTCACGACCGGCAACACAAACTTGCTGCAAAACCCCGGCCTCGAGTCTGGCTCGGGCAACACCCCGACCTGCTGGGCGCTCGCCGGCTACGGCACGAACACATTTGCCTGGACGTGGACGACCGACGCTCACTCCGGCTCCCACGCAGAGAACCTCAATATCACCGCGTACACGAACGGCGACCGCAAGATGCTCAACGCTTTCAACGGCACCTGCTCGATTACCACCGCTGCCGGGCGCAGGTACACGATCACCGTCTGGTACAAGTCCACGGCGCGGCCGGTCATCTTCGCCTTCGCATCGACGACCGGCCCGACCGGCGCGTTCAACTACCTCGCGCAGTCGCCTCAGCAATCCCCCACCTCGACGTGGCAACAGGCGACGTGGACGACCCCTGCGATGCCGGCGGGTACGACCAACCTCTCGATTGGGATGGGCTTCACGGGTCAGGTGGGCGAGGTCTGGATGGACGACTTCGCAGCGTTCCAGACGGGGTAGCCGACGACAAATTGACGAAGGAAGGAAGGGGGCGGAATCCATGGCAACGGGGAACGGGAACGGGAACGGTACGGCGGCGGTCGCCGAGTTGCTTCGGGCGCGCAGGCTGCGGATTGCAGTGGTCGGCTGCGGCTACTGGGGGCCGAAGGTCGTCCGGGCTGCCGCTTCGCTCCCGGAGGTCGAGATCGCCGCACTGGTCGACCGCGATTTCGACCTCGCGGTCAACGTCCAGCGGCATCTACCGGCCGCCCGGACGACGACCTCACTCACAGAGGCCCTCGAGGACGAGACGATCGACGCCGTCGTCATCGCCACCAATCCGTCGACGCACGTCGAGTTGGCGAGCGAAGCGCTCGAGGCCGGGAAGCACGTCCTGGTCGAAAAGCCGCTCGCGCTCTCCGCCGGCGACTGCCGCACCCTTGGTGCCGATGCGCGGGAGCGCGGCCTCACGCTCATGGTCGGGCACACCTTCCGCTTCAGCCCCGCAGTGGAGCACGTGCACGAATTGATGCGCAGCCGCGAATTGGGCGAGGTCTACTACGTCGACTCGCAACGCCTCAACCTCGGCCGCGTGCGCTCCGACGTGGACACGATCTGGAACTTCGGCCCTCACGACGTTTCGATCATCCAGCACTGGTTCGGCGTCCAGCCGGTCGCGGTCCACTGCCACGCCTACGACTACCTGCAGGTGGGCGTCCCGGACCTCGCCTTCATCGTGCTCGAATACGACTTCGCCGTCGCGCACATCCAGCTCTCCTGGCTCAGCCCGGAGAAGGTGCGACGCATGACCGTCGTCGGCAGCCGCAAGATGGTCGTCTACGACGACGTCGCCAACCAGGTGACGATCCACGATGCCGGCATCGACCGCGAGCACCTCGGTCGCTCTTTTGGCGAGTTCCAGAGCTTCGGCGAGTTCCGCTTGATCCAGCGATCCGGGGATATGCACGTGCCGCGGCTGCCGCACATCGAGCCGCTGCAGGCACAGTGCCGCCACTTCCTCGATTGCGTCTACAGCGGCAAGGAGCCGATCACCAACTTCGAAGACGCGGCTCGCGTCGTCCAGATCCTCGAGGCAGCGACAGAATCGCGCAAGAACGGCGGCGAACGGGTCGAGCTGGCGGAGGTGGTCGTCAGTGTCTAGCAGGCTGCCGCTCGTCGATCTGCACGCTCAGTACCGGACGCTCGGGCCGGAGATACAGGCCGGGTTCGAGCGCGTGCTGGAGCGGCAGGTGTTCATCTCCGGACCGGAGACGGCCGCCTTCGAGCACGAGTTCGCAATCGCGTGCGAGGCAACCCAGTGCGTCGCCGTCTCCAGCGGCACGACGGCGCTCGAGCTCGCGTTGCGCGCACTCGGGATCGGAGCAGGGGACGAGGTGATCACCGTCTCACACACGTTCTTCGCCACGGTCAGCGCGATCGTCCACACCGGCGCGACGCCGGTATTCGTCGACGTCGACCCGGCCGGCTGGACGATGAGGCCCGAGCGAGTCTCCGCAGCCGTCAGCGAGCGAACGAAGGCCATCGTCCCGGTGCACATCTACGGCCATCCGGCCGACGTGCCCGCGATTCGGGCGGCGGCGCCAGGGATCCCGATCGTCGAGGACGCCGCCCAAGCGCACCTCGCCCGCTACCACGGAAGCGCGATCGGCAGCAAGGCACAGGCTGCGTGCTACAGCTTCTATCCGGGCAAGAACCTCGGTGCCTACGGCGATGCCGGCGCGGTCACGACCGACAACGTCGAGTTGGCGGAGCGGATCCGTGCGCTGCGAGACCACGGCCGCACCGGTGGCGCCAAGTACGAGCACGAGTTGCTGGGCACGAACGCTCGTGCCGCCGAACTGCAGATGGCGGTCTTACGCGCCAAGCTGCCGCACCTGCGTGTGTGGACGGACGAGCGCCAACGGCTCGCGCAGCGGTACGAGCAGGCGCTGGCGGCGTACGAGGTCGAGTTGCAACAGGTGCGGCCGTGGGCAGAGCACGTGCGGCATCTATTCGTGCTCCTCCACCCCGAGCGCGACTCGTTGATCCGGACACTGCAGGAAGCGGGGATCGGCGCCGGCGTCCACTACCCGCTTGCTTGCCACCAGCAGGCGGCGCTCGCGGATCGCTTCCGCAGCGTGGGTGGTCTCGACGTCACCGAGCGGGTAGCGACCAACTGCCTGACGTTGCCGCTGTTCGCCGAGCTCGGCGCCGTGGGGGTCGATCGCGTCGTGGAGACGCTCACGCCACTACTGCTAGCGGACGCCGCGTAAGGCTCTGAAGATGATTCGAGCGTTCGCAGTTGGAATCCTTGGCGCGCTTGCCGCACTGATGGTGGTCGCCGCGGTGTGGTTGGCGGTCTTCAACCCCTTGGGAATCCTGGCCTGGTTTGGGGTGGTTCGGTCTACAAGTCAAAGCAGGAATTCAAGCTGTACCTCAGATCCAAGGGCCTGTCCTATTCAAGGTGGCTCAGCCGAAATCCGGGTGCTGCTCCATGGGAACCTGGCGCCAGGGCACCAAAGTCGGCTGGAGCGAGTCCTGCTCGGGACTGGAGGCGGGATACGCTCCTAGCAATCAACGCCGCGTTGCTCGCGATCATCGCCGCGGCACTGCTGGGGAGGGCGGCAGGCCTACGCGATCGTGGTGTGGCCACTCGGAACGGAGCCGAGCGAGCTTCTCCTGCCCTCCCTCCCGCCGAGCGAGCTTCTCCTGCCCTCGCTCCCACACGGTGGGGTCCACACGTTCTCGCGTACGTCGGACTTGGGGCCAGCGCACTGACCCGTACAGTCATCGGTCGGATTCGTGAACACCCTAGGGGTCGAGGAGCTCGTCTGGTTCGCGTTTGCAGCTTCCCTCTCATTGGCCTTCGTCCTGCTCATTTCAGCTCTCGAACTTTGAGACGATGGGCTGTACGATGAGCATGGTCGCAGAGTTCACTCGTGCGACGCCGTTAGCCCAGCGGGGCGGCGGCGGAGCGTTGGTTTACTCCCCCATCCCCGGCCAGCGTTCCCCGCCGTCCCGGCCTACCGACCCGCTTACGTTCCTGGACGCATCGGCCGGGAAGCAATACCACGTCAGGCGGTGGCGGCGATACCGAACCTCGGGGGCCGGTCTGTTCTAATCGTGGGAGCAAACACTGCGGGCTGAAGAAGTCCGCGCTCCGTCCTCCGAGGGCGCGTACAGTGAGCGTACCGGCCTGTCTCCGCGAGCCGCGTTTCGCTGCAGTCTGTTGCAGTACGGAAACCGACCACTTGCAGGCAGATTCAGCCAGTTGCAGTCTGCTGTGGTCTGTGCGGCTGGACTTTTAATCCCAAGGTCGCTGGTTCGAGCCCAGCACGGCCCATTTCTTCCGCTCCCGCAATGGAGCTGCCGTGAAGACCGCTGCCTACAGCGAATCGCTTGAGTCGCTACCCGTCGATCTGCGACGCCGTCCAGTCGACGAGGCCGCCGGCGGCGCCGACCTCGAGCACGAGCGGCGGTGCGGCGGGCGCAGCGAACGTGACGCCGTCGACCTCGACCGCTCCGGCGGGGTCGATCGCGATCCGCGAGCCGTCGTGGGCGGCGTCGACCGCCTCGGGGCAGGCGACGATCGCGAGGCCGAGGTTGACGCAGTTGCGGTAGAAGATCCGCGCGAAGCTCCGGCCGACGACGCCGCGGATCCCGCTTCCCTTCATCGCCAGCGGGACATGCTCGCGCGACGAGCCGATGCCGAAGTTCGAGCCGACGACGAGGATCGTGCCCTCGACGAGCGCGCTCGCGGAGCGTCGGGTCGAAGCCCTCGAAGAGGTACTGCGCCATCTCGTCCGGGTCCTCGACGTTGAGGTACGCGCCGGGGTACATGACGTCCGTGTCGACGTTGTCGCCTTCGACGACGAGCGCGACACCCTCGACTCTCATCTGATCACCTCCGGGTGGACGAGCTCGCCGGCGACGGCCGCGGCGGCGGCGACCCAGGCGTTCGCGAGGTACACGCCCGCATCGGGCGACCCCATGCGGCCGCGGAAGTTCCGGTTCGTCGTCGCGACGGCGTTCTCACCCGGCGGCGAGGATGCCGTTCGAGCCGCCGAAGCACGCGCCGCAGGTCGGGGTCGAGACGATCGCGCCCGCCTCGACGAACAGGTCGAGCAGGCCCTCGGCCGCCGCCTCGCGCCAGATCGCCTGAGTGGCCGGAACGATGATCGCGCGCGTCCGCGGATGGACGCGTGCGGCCGCCGAGGATCGACGCCGCCTGTCGCAGGTCGGTCATCGTCCCGTTGGCGCAGTTGCCGATGTAGACCTGGTCGACGGCGACCGGGCCGACCTCCGACACCGGCTTCACGTTGCCGGGAAGGTGCGGCAGCGCCACGAGCGGCTCGAGCGCCGAGAGGTCGATCTCGAGGTGCTGCCGGAAGGTCGCGTCCGGGTCGGAGCGCTCCGCGGTCCAGCTCGAGCGGGCACGGCCCTCGAGATACGCCTCGACCGCGTCGTCGGCCGGGAAGATGCCCGTCTCCGAGCCCGCCTCGACCGCCATGTTCGCGACGGCGAGGCGCTCGTCGACCGAAAGCGCCTCGGCGCCCGGGCCGACGAACTCGAGCACCGCGTTCGTCCCGCCGCCGACGCCGATCTCCGCGAGCACGGCGAGGATCACGTCCTTGCCGGTGACGAAGCGCCCGGTGCGCCCGGTGAGCTCGATCCGGATCGTCTCGGGCACGGCCTGCCAGAACGAGCCGAGCGCGAGGCACGAGGCGATGTCCGTCGAGCCGAGCCCCGTCCCGAACGCGCCGAGCGCGCCGTAGGTGCACGTGTGGGAGTCGCCGCCGGCGATCACGGCACCCGGCACGACCCAGCCGTCCTCGCAGAGAACGGCGTGCTCGATCCCGCCGCGGCCCTGGCCGTAGTAGGTGACGCCCTGCTCCTCCGACCACCGCTTCAGGCGCGCCTGGAGCTCGGCCGACTTCACGTCCTTCGCCGGCATGAAGTGGTCGGCCACCATGACGACGCGCGACGGGTCGAAGACGCGCGTCGCGCCCATCTTCTCCATCGCCCGGAACGCGACCGGCCCGGAGACGTCGTTCGCCATCACGACGTCGCAGCGAACGGTGACGACGTCGCCCGGCCTGACGTCGTCGGCGTCGCAGTGCGCGAGCAGGATCTTCTCAACGAGCGTGTGTGCCAACCAACCCCTCCAGTGCCGCGAGGCAGTCGTCGAGCGGAACGACATCGCCGTACTTGAGGTCGATGTCGTACAGCGCCGCGTCGTGGGCCGCCGGATTCCGGTCGCCGACCGCCTCGCGCGGGACGACGGGCCGGTACCCGTGCTGCAGGACGTCGACCGCCGTCGCGCGGACGCAGCCCGAGGTCGACGCGCCGGTGACGATGACGCTGTCGCACTGATGCGAGGCGAGCAGGCTCGCGAACGGCGTCCCGAAGAATGCGGACGCGTAGAGCTTGTTCAGCACCGGCTCGTTCGGTCGCGGGGCGAGCCGCTCGTCGATCTCGACCCAGCTCGATGCCGGCCGCGAGCGTGAGCAGCGCGGGCACCTTCTCGATGAACGCCTTCGCCGTCACCTTGTCGCCCTCGCCGTACGAGACCGTGGTGTAGACCACCGGCACCTCGGCCCGGCGGGCCGCGTCGAGGAGCCTTCGCGATCGCCTCGATCGTGTCGTCGAGATCGCAGACGAGCGGCGAGGCCGGATCGGTGAAGCCGTTGTTCATGTCGATGATGACGAGGGCCGGGCGGCGGCCGACGCCGCCGCCCTTCTGTCCGAAGCCCTCGAACTGCTGCCCGCTCACGGCTATACGCCTTCCCGCTCGCGCATGCGGGCGAGCGCCTCGACACCGTCCTCGAGCGGCGACCAGCGCAGCGGCTTCGCCGGCGATCGGCGGCTCGAGCCCCGTCTCCGCCTTGCAGTTCGCGAGCACCTCCTCGAGCGGCGGCCCGAAGTCGAAGGCGAGAGCCTCACCCGCGCTCGGCGCGCTGGCGCTCGCGCTCCTCGTCGGTCGCGTCGGCGTCCGCGGTGCCGTCGCCCGCGATGACGACGCCGTAGCTCGCGAGCGCCTTCTCGCGACGAGACGAGGCCGAGCTCGACGTCGCGGGCAACCGCCTCGACAGGCCGGTCGAGGCGATCCTTCCAGCCCCCGCCGCCCGCCGTGCGGTAGACGAGCATGTCGCCCGGCTCGACGACGACGTTGTCGCACTTCGATGCCAGCCGCTCCTCCGTGCCGTCGGTGCGGACGAGGAGCTTCTCCGACCGCTCGCCGGGCTGGCCGCCCAGCACGCCCCACGGACGCGTCAGCCAGCGGTCGTCGTGGATCGACACCTCGCCCGGCTCGAGGTAGACGTACCGCTTCTCGACGCCGTTGCCGCCGCGGTGCAGGCCGGCGCCGCCGGAGTCCTGGATCGTCGTGTAGCCGTCGATCCGCATCGGGTAGTAGGCCTCGAGGTACTCGGTCGGGATGTTCTCGAACAGCGGCCACCAGGAGTGGCCGTCCATGCCGTCGCCGATCGGGCGGCCGGGGATGCCGCCGTAGAGGATCTCCATCGAGTAGAAGAAGTCCCCGCTGCCGTCCCAGCCCGAGTAGAGCATGTACGGGGAGGTGCCGTAGCCGGCCGCCGTGTTCAGCTCCGGGGCGTTCTTGCAGAGCGCCCCGCCGAGGACGTCGAACTGCCGGGCGAGGGCGTGCGTGCGGCAGCCGAGCGCCGCCGGGTACCGCGGCTTCAGCAGGCAGCCCTCCGGCATCACGACGTGCAGCAGCGGATAGAAGCCGTCGTTGAAGAGGATCTGGGGATCGTTGACCATGATCAGGTAGATCCCGATGAACATCTTGAACATGCCCTCGGAGAGGTAGAAGTTGATCGGCCCCATCGCCTGCGGGTCGGTGCCCGACCAGTCGAAGAAGGCGTGCTCTCCCTCGCGCCAGATCGTCAGCTGCATCTTGAACGGGCCGTTGCCGAGCCCGTCGTCGTCGATGTAGTCGACGAACGTCTGCGGCTCCTCGGGGATGGCAACGGAGATGAGGAACTTCATCGCCTCGTAGGTGCGGTCGAGCAGCGCCTGCGAGCGCCGCCAGGTAGGTCTCCTTGCCGAACCGCTCGCACAGGTCGAGCACGCGGCGCTCGCCGGCGCGGCAGCCCGGCCACGATCGCGAACAGGTCGGCGCGGTTCATCTCGGGTAGCCGCACGTTGTTGAGGATCACGCGCAGGACGTCCTCCTGCACCTCCCCGCGCTCGATGATCTTGACCGGCGGGATGTTGACGCCCTCCTCGAAGATCGTGCGGGCGCCCGTCGGCAGCGACCCGGGCAGCGGGCCGCCCGCGTCCATCATGTGACCGAACTGGCTCGACCAGCCGACGAGCTCGTCCTCGTAGAAGATCGGCAGCAGGACGAGCCAGTCGTTCGTGTGCGAGATCGAGCCCGAGCACTTGAACGGGTCGGAGGTGAGGATCACGTCGCCCGGGTACACGCCGCGGTCCCAGTCGGCCATCATCTCGTTGATGTAGGCGCCGAACTGGCCCACGACCATGCGGCCGCGCGGGTCGGTGATCATCGGGAACTCGTCGTGCTGCTCGCGGATGACGGGGCTCATCGCCGAGCGGAAGAGCACCGCGTCCATCTCGTACCGCGCGTTCTTCAGTGCGCCCTCGATGATGTCGAGCGTGATCGGATCGACCGTGACGCCGGTCGGGATCTCGGCGATCCGCAGCTCGTCTTGCGTGGTGGATGCCATCGGCCGCCCTCTCAGTCGTTCGGGTTGATGAGGATGTTGAAGTTGACGTCGACCTCGGCCGTGTAGCCCGGCAGGACGACGGTCGTCGAGTCGAACTCGGTCACGATCGCCGGGCCGTCGAACCGCATCTGCGGCTTCAGCCTCGCCCGGTCGTAGATCGTCGTCGCGTGCTGCTGTCCCTCGAACCAGACCTGGTGCTCGTCGACGACGGCGCCGGAGGCGTCGGTGCCTGCAGGCTCGCCGAGCGGGAGCTCGGGCTTCGGCACGCTGCCGAAGCCGACCGCGCGGAGGTTGACGATCTCGCTCGCCCGTGCCGTGCATGCGGAAGCCGTAGAGCTGCTCGTGCAGCTGGTTGAACCGCTCCTCGAGGCCGCCGACGCCGGCCGAGCGGATCTCGTCCGGGTCGATCGCGACGGGGATCTCGTAGCCCTGCCCGTGGTAGCGCATGTCGGCCGTGTGCGTGATCGACCGCGCGTCGGCCGCGATCCCCTCGCTCTCGAGCCACGTCGTCCGCGCGGCCGCCGAGCTCGTCGAGGATCCGTGCCACCTCGGCCGGCTCGGCCTCCGAGAGCAGGCGGATGTACGTCTGCGCGAACTCGTCGCGGAAGTCGGCGACGAGGTCGCCGATGGCGCAGAGCAGGCCCGGCGCCGGCGGCACGAGCACCGGGAACGAGCCCATCAGCTTGGCGACCGCGTTCGCGTGGAGCGGCCCGGCGCCGCCGTAGGCGACGAGCGCGAAGTCGCGCGGGTCGTGGCCGCGCTGGACGGAGACGAGCCGCAGCGCGCCCGCCATGTTCTCGTTCACGATCGCGAGCATTCCCTCGGCCGCCTCCTCGACCGAGGCGAGGCCCATCGCGTCGGCGATCGTCTGCACCGCGGCGCGCGACGCCTCGACGTCGAGCGCCATCTCGCCGCCGAGCAGCTGCGGCGGCAGGTGGCCGAGCACGACGTTCGCGTCGGTCACCGTCGGCAGCTCGCCGCCCCTGCCGTAGGCGGCCGGGCCCGGCGCGGCGCCCGCCGACTCCGGCCCGACGCGGAGCGCCTTCGTCAGCTGCGGGACGTGGGCGATCGAGCCGCCGCCCGCGCCGACCGTGTGGACGTCGACGGACGGGACGCGGATGCGGAAGTGCGAGATCGCCGTCTCGCGCCCGATCGTCGGCTGCCCGTTCTGGCAGAGGGCGACGTCGGTCGACGTCCCTCCCATGTCGAACGTGAGGATGTCGTCGAAGCCGGCCTTGGCGCGCGACGAAGAGCGCGCCGGCGACGCCGCCGGACGGCCCGGAGAGCACCGCGTAGATCGGGTTCCGTGCCGCCTCGCGGGTCGTCATCAGCCCCGCGTCGGAGCGGAGGATGTTCACGTCGGCCTTGGCGCCGATCGACTGGAGCTCGGACTGGAGGCGGTTCGACGTAGTCGGCGACCTTCGGCCGCACGTAGGAGTTCATGCAGGCCGTCAGCGCCCGCTCGTACTCCCGGAACTCGGGCAGCACCTGGGCGCTGAGCGTCACCGGGAAGCCCGGGTAGAGGCGCTCGACGATCGCGCCGATCTGCTCCTCGTGGGCGGGGTTCACGTACGAGTTGATGAGCGCGACGGTGAGCGACTCGATGCCCGACTCGACGAGGTCGCGGACGATCTCCTCGACCTGCGCCTCGTCGACCGGCACGACGACGTTCCCGCGCGCGTCCAGGCGCTCGACGGCCTCGCGCGTGTCGGCGAGCGACGCCGGCGGATCGGGCTTGACCATGATGATCCACCCCGCCAGCGGGCCCGGCGTCTGGGAGCGGGCGAGATGGAGGATCTGACCGAAGCCCGTCGTCGTGATCAGCCCGACGCGCGCGCCCTTGGACTCGAGCACCGCGTTCGTCGCGACGGTGGTGCCGTGGAGGATGTTCTGCAGCTCGTCGACGCCGATGCCTGCCTCGTCGCAGATCCGCCGAACGCCGGTGAGCACGCCCTCCGACGGGTCATGGGGCGTCGACGGCGTCTTGACGCGGAACTGCGCGCCGCCGTTGCCCTCCGATACGAGGAAGAGGTCGGTGAACGTGCCGCCGACGTCAACCCCCAGCCTGTACGCCATCTCGGTTCCTTTCTGTTCTAGCCGGTGACCGGCTGGTTCTGGAGCGCGTCCCGCCGCCCGACGTCACAGATCGTGAGCCTCATACGACTCCATCCTCACGCAATTCGCCCAGCTCGGAGTCCGTCAGTCCGAGCAGCCCGCAGTAGATCTCCTCGTTGTGGCTGCCTTCCTCCCAGGTGCCCGACCAACGAACCTCGCCCGGCGTCTCGCGAGAACTTCGGGACGATGCCCGGGCCCGATGTACGGCCCGAACTCGGGGTCGACGTGCTCGACGAGCATCTCGCGCGCCTTGAACTGCGGGTCCTCGAAGATCTCGGCCATCGTGTAGATCGGCCCGCACACGACGCCCGCCTCGTTGAGGACGCGGTCGATCTCGCGGGCGTCGTGCCGAGCCGCCCACTCCGCGACGATGCCCTCGATCTCCTCCTGGTTCTCGCCGCGCGCGACATGCGTCGCAAAGCGCGGGTCGTCGGCGAGCTCGGGGCGCCCCATCGCGTCGCAGAGCCTGCGGAAGAGGTTGTCGTGGTTCGCGGCGATGACGATCCAGAGGTCGTCGCGCGACTTGAAGATGTTCGACGGCGCGATGCCCTTGAGGTTGGTGCCCGCCGGCTGCCGGACGAGGCCGAGGCGGTCGTACTCGGGGACGGCGCTCTCGAGCAGCGCGAACGACGCCTCCATCAGCGAGACGTCGACGACCTGACCGCGGCCGTCGCCGAGCACGTCGCGGTGGTAGAGCGCCGCCAGGATGCCCTGCACGGCGAACATCGCGGCGAGCGAGTCGCCGAGCGAGATCCCCGTGCGCGGCGGCGCCTCGCCGGGAAAGCCGTTGATGTAGCGGAGCCCGCCCATCGCCTCCGCGACCGACGCGAAGCCCGCACGCTCGGCGTACGGGACCGGTCTGGCCGTAGCCGGAGATGCGGGCCAGGACGATGCCCGGGTTCGCGGCCGAGAGCCGGTCGTACCCGAGGTTCCACCGCTCGAGCGTGCCCGGGCGGAAGTTCTCGGTGACGACGTCGGCGAGCGCGGACGAGCTCGAGCAGGAGCTCCTGCCCTCGCGGCTCGCGCAGGTTGAGCGTGATGCACTTCTTGTTCCGCGCCTGCACGGGCCAGAGGAGGGTGCGGCCCTCGTAGCGCGCCTGGCCCCACTCGCGCAGCGGGTCGGGCTTGCCCGGGCGGCTCGACCTTGATCATCTCGGCGCCCATGTCGCCGAGCAGGCGCCCGGCGAACGGCCCCGCGAGCAGCGTCCCGAGCTCGATCACGCGCACGCCCGCGAGCGGGCCGGGGCCGGAGTGGTCGCGTGTCATCGGATCATCCTGACCAACCTTCTCATCTACCACGCCGTCCAGCCTCCGTCGACGTCGAGCACATGGCCGGTGACGAGCGCGGCCTGGTCGGACGCGAGGAAGACGACGCGCCGACGACGTCGGACGGCGTGCCGATGCGCCCCATCGGCATCCGCCGCAGGACGTCCGCGCGGAACGCCTCGTCCTCGAACATCGGGCGGGTCAGCGGCGTGTCGATGAACGTCGGCGCCACGGCGTTGACCGCGATCCCGACCGGCGCCCACTCGACCGCCAGCGCCTTGACGAGGCCGTTGACGGCGTGCTTGCTCGCGCAGTACGCCGCCCGGCCCGGGTAGCCGACCTCTCCCATCTGCGACGAGATCGCCACGATGCGTCCGCCGCGTCCCCGCCCGCTGACGGCGGCGGCGAACGCACGGCAGGCGAGGTACGTGCCGCGGAGGTTCGTCTCGACGACGAGGTCGAAGTCCTCGATCGGCTGCTCGAGCGTCGGCGCCGGGACGGTTGAGCCCGGCCGCCGTGACGCAGATCGCGAGGCCGTCGTTCGCGGCCGCCTGCTCGACGAGTCGCTCGACGTCGGTCGGCGGAGCGCACGTCTCCGACGCACGTCTCGGCGCGCCTGCCGCGCTCCCGCACCTCGGCCGCGACCGCCTCGAGCTCGTCCTCCGACCGGGAGAAGAGCGTGACGTCCGCGCCGGCCTCGGCGAGGGCGAGCGCCGCGGCCCGGCCGATCCCACGCCCGGCGCCGGTCACGATCGCGTGCCGGCCGTCGAGCCGCTGCGTCGGGAGCATCGGAGCCGGGACGGCCGTCATGACTCGACCTCCCGCCTCAGGCTCGCGAGCGCCACGTACGCGCGGTTCCTCCGGTCGATCAGCTCGTCCGCCTGCGCCTGGGACAGCTCGAGGAACCCGCGCCCGGTCTTGACGCCGAACTCGCCCCGGTCGACGTGCTCCTGCAGATACCTCGGGAGCGGAGAAGCCGGGGCCGAGGCCACGCTCGAGCGTCTCGTAGATGTCGGCGTAGACGTCGAGGCCGGCCATGTCGGCGATCGTGAACGGGCCGAAGAACGGGAGCCGGAAGCCGAACGACGAGCGCACGACCTCGTCGACCTGCTCGGGGCCGGCGATGCCCTCCTCGACGATCCGCGCCGCCTCCCTGAACATCGCGAACTGGATCCGGTTGGCGACGAACCCCGGCCCGTCGCCGACGACGACCGGCGACTTGCCGAGCCGGGTGAGCGCCTCGACCACGAGGTCGACGACCCGCTCGTCGGTCGACGGTGCGCGGGATCACCTCGACGCAGGGGACGAGCAGCGGCGGCACGAACCAGTGCACGCCGAGGAAGCGGTCCGGGCGCTCGCAGCCCCGCCGCGAGCTCCGCGATCGGGATCGACGACGTGTTCGTCGCGATCACGCGGCGTCGCCGGCAGCGGGCTCGATCTCCGCGTAGACGGCGAGCTTCACGTCGGGACGCTCGAGGACAGCCTCGACGACGAGATCGGCACCGTCGCACGGCCTCCGCGATCGACGGCGCCGCCGAGAGGTGCTGCTCCGCCGTCGCCGTCGTGCCGCCGCCGACGTTGCCCTGCCTGCTCGAGCCGGGAGAGGAGCTCGATGCGCGCGCTCCGCGCCGCCTCGGACAGCTCGGGCGTGGCGTCGACGAGCACGGTCGGGATGCCGCTCGAGGCGAACACGTGCGCGATGCCGATGCCCATCGTCCCGGCGCCGACGACGGCGACCCGCGACGGCCAGGCGCTCCCGGGCCCGGTCACAGCGACGCCCTCAGCAGCGTCCTCGAGCTCGGCCGCGCCGACCTCCTTCGGGGCGCCGACGAGGAGCCGGCGCTGGTCGAGCGCGCCGGGGACGATCGCCGCGAGGTCGTCCTCGCCGTATCCGATCTCGCTCAGCCGCGTCGGCGCGCCGATGTCCGTCATCAGGCGCTCGAGCGAGACGGCGAGGTCGTCGCCGCCGTCGAGCAGCCGCGCCGCCGTCGCGCACCGCTCCGGTGCGGCGTCCGCGATGAACCGGAACACGGCCGGCGCCGTGACGGCGACGGCGAAGCCGTGCGGGACGAGCGCCGCGCCGCCGTAGCCCGGCGGCTTCCACTCGTGCTGCAGCGAGGCGATCGGATAGGCGAGCGCGTGCGGGATGTGGACGCCCGCGCCGGAGAAGGCGATGCCGGCGATCGTCGACGCGAGCGCCATCGCCGTGCGGGCCTCGATGTCGGTCGCCGTCGGCGACGGCGGTGCGGAGATGGCGGCCGACGAGCTCGATCGCGCGCTCGCACAGCGGGTCGGCGAACGGGTTCGCGCCCTGGTACGGCGGCCGCTCGCCGAGCGGGAGCTGCGGCCGCGTGTCGTAGGGCGAGACCGTGTACGCCTCGAGCGCGTGCATCAGCGCGTCGATGCCGGTCGCCGCCGTGACGCCCGGGCGGGCACGAGACGCGTCAGCGCCGGGATCGACGATCGCGAGCGCCGGCCGGAGGTGCTGGTGCGAGATGCCCGTCTTCGTCCCGAGCCGCGGGAAGTCGATGATCGCGACCGTCGTGACCTCGGAGCCGGTACCCGATGTCGTCGGCAGCGCGACGATCGGCAGGACCGGCCCGGGCACCGCGCGGCCCGCGCCGATCGGCGCATTCACGTAGTCGAGCAGCTCTCCCTCGTGGGTCGCGAAGAGCGCGCAGAGCTTCGCGGTGTCGAGCGCCGAGCCACCGCCGATCGCCGACGAAGCCGTCGAAGCCGCCGCGCGCAGCCGCCACCGCCTCCTGCGACGGAGGTCTCGTTCGGCTCGCCGACGATGCCGTCGTAGACGACCGAGCTCGACGCCGGCGGCGCGGAGCGACTCCTCGATGCGCTCGCCGAGGCCGGACTCGGTCACGAAGCGGTCGCAGACGACGAGGGCCCGCGTGACCCCGAGCTGGCGGAGGTGCTCACCGGTCTCGGCCGACGCCCCCGCGCCGAAGACGACGCGCGCGGCGTTGAACGCGACGATCGTGCCGATGGCGTCGCTCACGGTCGGCTCGCCTCGAGGCGCGCCGACCGCCGCCTCGACGGCGGCGATCGCCTCGTCGATCGAGATCACGTCGCCGTACTTCGCGTCGATGTCGAGCAGCGATCCGTTGTGGGCGTCGATCGCCCGGTCCGCCACGCCCTCGCGCGGCACGAGCACGCGGTAGCCGTACTGGAGCGCGTCGACGGCTGTCGCCCGCACGCAGCCCGAGGTGGACGCACCGGTGACGATCACCGTGTCGCAGCCCGCCTCGCGGAGCATCTCGTCGAGCTGCGTGCCGAAGAACGCGGACGCGAAGAGCTTCACGAGCACCGGCTCGTCCGCTCTCGGCGCGAGCCGCGCGTCGACCTCGACCCAGGGCGAGCCCGGGCGCAGCGTCGCGAGCGCGGGCGCCTTGGCGATGAACATCGCGGCCCGCTCGAGGTCGTCGTCGTCGTAGCAGACCGTGGTGAAGATGCACCGGCACGCCCGCCGCCCGCGCCGCGTCGAGCAGCTGCCGGGTCGCGCCGACCGCCGCGTCCGCGTCGCACGCGAGCGCCGACTCCGGATTCGTGAAGCCTTCGATGAAGTCGACGACGACGACTGCCGGACGCTCGCCCGCCCCCTGGCGGCCACCGAAGCCGCGGGCGTCGTAGACGTCGCGCGCGCTCATCGCGACTGCCACTCCGCGAGCCCGAGCAGCGCGTTGACGTCGTCGAAGCTCGTGAAGCGATCGGCGAGCGGCGGCCGTCGTCCTGTCGCGCAGGACCGCCTGGCAGAGCTCCTCGTAGGCCTTCGCGAAGAGCCAGGTCTGGGTGCTCGGGAAGATGACGAGCTTGTAGCCCATCGCCTCCAGCTCGTCGGTCGGGATCGCGGGCGACCTGCCCGGTCTCGGACATGTTCGCGACGCACGGGGCGGCGCAGCGCTCGGCGATCGCCGCGTACTCCTCGACCGTCGCGCGGCGCGTCGACGAAGACGAGGTCGGCGCCCGCCTCGGCGTAGGCGTTGCAGCGGGCGATCGTGTCGTCGAGCCCGGTCACCTGGAGCGCGTCCGAGCGCGCGATGATCAGCGTCTCGTCCGAGCGCCTCGCCGCCACGGCGGCGCGGACCTTGATCACCATCTCGTCGGCCGGGATCACCTCCTTGCCCTCCATGTGGCCGCAGCGCTTGGGCGAGACCTGATCCTCGATCTGCACCGCGTTGGCGCCGACGGCCTCGAGCTCGCGGACCGTGAGCCAGACGCCCGCCTCGGAGCCGTAGCCGGTGTCGGCGTCGACGATGATCGGGCAGGTCGGTCGCGCCGCGCATGCGGCGGACGCTCTCGACCACCTCCGCCCGGCCGACGAGCCCGACGTCGGGCAGGCCGAAGTGGTGCGCGGCCAGTCGCGTAGCCGCCGTGGTAGAGCGCCTCGATGCCGGCCCGCTCCGCGATCCTCGCGGTGAGGCCGTCGTGCGCACCGAGGGCGACGATGGCTCCCGGCTCGGCGAGGCGGGAGCGAAGGCTGGTCGTCATGCGGATCCTCCTGTCGGGGGCGTGGCCGAAGTCGAAGGGCTGGATCGGCCCGCGCTCGCTCGCTGAGCCGCGTGCGCTCGGCCACGGTGGCCGACCGGTCGACGGTGGTCCCGTCGATGACGACGCCGTAGTCGCGCGAGCGCGACCTCGTGCGAGACGAGGTCGCGGAGCACGTCACGGAGCACGAGCTGCGGATCGCGGTCGAGCGGGTCGCCCCAGCCGCCGGCGCCTGCGGTCCGGAAGACGAGCGTGTCGCCCGCGCTCACCGGGACCTGGTCGATCTTGGACGGCGAGCTCGACCACCTCGCCCGTGACGCCGGATCGAGCGTCTTCGTGCTGCAGCCACCGTGGCGCCCGCCGTTGATCCCCCACGGCGGGATCGTGGCGCGGTCGTCGTTCACCGTGAACGACCCGGGGCCGGTGAACACGTACGTCTTCTCGATGCCGGTGCCGCCGCGGTGGAACCCGGCGCCGCCGGTGTCGCGCGCGGGCACGTAGCTCGAGATCCGCACCGGGTAGTAGCTCTCGGCGTACTCCGCCGGGGTCGTCCGGAAGAGCGGCCACCACGAGTGCCCGTCGAGGCCGTCGGCCTTGTACCGGGCCGGGAGCCCGCCGAAGAGAAGCTCGACGAACTGGAAGTACTCGCCGTCGGCGTCGTAGCCGGAGAAGACGAAGAACGGGCTCGTCCCGTAGCCGGCCGCCATCGAGAGCTCCGGCGCCTTCTGGCCGAGCGCGCCGCTCATGCAGTCGAAGAGGCGCGTGTGGACGTTCAGCCGGTTCGACAGCGGCGCCGGGAACTTCGGGTTCAGCAGCGAGCCCTCGGGCAGCGTCACCTCGAAGACGTCGTAGAGCCCGTCGTTGAACAGGATCTCGGGATCGAAGGCCATGATCATGTAGATCCCGAGGAAGAGCTTGCAGAGGCCCTCGTGGATGTGGAAGTTGATCGACCCGGGCGCCTGGTCGGCGGTGCCCGTCCAGTCGGCGTGGCAGACGTCGCCCTCCCGCCAGATCGTCAGCACCATCTTGAAGGGCCCGTTGCCGCAGGCCGTCGTCGTCGACCCAGTCGGTGAACGTCTGCGGGCTCCTCCGGGATGTACGTGCGGATGATGTGCGCCATCGCGCGCCGCGTCCGCTCGAGCAGCGCATCGCAGGCCACCTCGAACGTCTCCGGCCCGAAGCGCTCGCAGATCTCGATGATCCGCCGCTCCGCCGCGCGGCAGCCGCCGATGATCGCCATCAGGTCGCTGCGGTTCGTGTCCGGCGTGCGCGTGTTGTTGAGGATCACGTCGAGCGCCGTCTCGTTGAGGACGCCCCTGTCGAAGATCTTGATCGGCGGGATCCGGATGCCCTCCTCCCAGATCGAGAGCGCGTCGGAGACCTGGCTGCCCGGCACCTTGCCGCCCACGTCCATCATGTGGCCGAAGAGCGAGGCGAACGCGACGCGCTCGCCCTCGTGGAAGACCGGCAGGATCACGAGCCAGTCGTTGCAGTGGGAGATCGAGCCCTTGCAGAGGTAGGGGTCGTTGAGGAGGATCACGTCGCCCTCCGAGATCTCGCCGCCGAAGCGGTCGATCACCTCGGGGATGTACGAGCCGAACTGGCCGACGACCATCTGGCCGCGCGCGTTGCAGATCATCGGGAACTCGTCGTGCTGCACGCGGATCGTCGGCGACATCGCCGCGCGCCGGACGACCTCGTCCATCTCGAAGCGCGCGTTGAGCAGCGCGTTCTCGATCAGGTCGAGCGTGGCGACGTCGATCGTGGTGCTCATCGGCTCGCCTCCTCGGGCCGGATCAGGAGGTTCAGCCAGGGGTCGACGACGGCGCGGTGGCCGGGGAGCACGACGGTCGTCGCGTCGTACTGCTCGACGATCGCGTAGCCGTCGATCGTCATTCCCGGCTCGAGCGCGGCGCGGGCGTAGGTCGGGACGTCGAGCGACTCCTCGGGCGTCCAGACCCGCTGCGTGCCCGTCTGCGCCGGCGAGGGATCCCTGCCGCCCTCGGGCCGCGCCTCGAGCTCCGGGCAGCGGAACGCGGCCGGTCGCGACGACGCGGAGGTTGACGATCTCGGCGCCGCCGTCGAGCACGAAGCCGTAGAGGCGGTGGTGCGCCTCGCCGAACCGCCGCTCCAGCGCGGCGAGGTCGAGCGCGGCGAGCTCGATGCCGTCCAGCTCGATCGGGATCTCGTAGCCCTGGCGGCTGTAGCGCATGTCGAGGATGAAGCGGACGTCCTGGTCGCCGATGTCGACGCTCTCCCCGTCGAGCCAGTCGCGGGCGCGGGACGTCAGCACCTCGAACGGCTCGCGGACGGCGTCCGGCGTCGTCGTCGCGATGCTCCTGACGAACGTCTGGCTGAACTCGTTCTTGATCTCGGAGGCGATGAAGCCGAGCGCCGAGAGCACGCCGGACTCCTCCGGCACGATCACCGGGTAGCAGCCGAGGATGCTCGCGAGCGCGTTGGCGTGCAGGCCGCCGGCGCCGCCGAAGGCCACGAGCGCGAACTCGCTCGGCACGCGGCCGCGCTGCACGGTGACGACGCGGAGCGCGCCGAGCATCGCCTCGTCGACCAGCTCGACGATCGCGCGGGCGGTCTCCTCGACGCCGGCGCCGCGGGCCTCGGCGACCCGTGCGACGGCGGCGTGGGCCGCGTCGACGTCGAGCTCGAACTCGCCGCCGAGCAGGCGCGGCGGCAGATGGCCGAGGACGACGTTCGCGTCGGTCACGGTCGCGCGCCGTCCCGCCGCGGCCGTAGCAGGCAGGGCCGGGGAGCGGCGCCGGCGCTCTCGGGGCCGACCCGGAGGGCGCCGGTCGCCTCGGCGACGTAGGCGATCGAGCCGCCGCCGGCGCCGATGCTGGCGACGTCGACGGCCGGGGCGCGCACCGGGAAGTCGCCGACGTTCGTCTCGCGCGTGATCTCCGGCCGGCCCGGAGACGCAGACGGCGACGTCGGTCGAGGTCCCGCCCATGTCGAAGGTGAGGATGCGGTCGAAGCCCGCGTGGGACGGCGACGAACGACGCGCCGCTGACACCGCCGGCAGGGCCCGACAGCACCGTCTGGACCGGGTTCTTGCACGCCGCCTCGAGGCTCATCAGCCCGCCGTCGGAGCGCACGACCTGGATCGGCGCCCGCACCTGCGCAGCCGCGAGCCCGTCGCGGACGTTCGTCAGGTACTTCTCGAGCGCCGGTGCGACGTACGCGTTCATCAGCGTCGTCACGGTGCGCTCGTACTCGCGGAACTCGGGGAGGATCTCGGACGAGATCGAGAGCGGCAGGTCGGGCGCGACGGACGCGGCGATCTCGGCGATCACCCGCTCGTGGCGCCCGTTGGCGTGGGCGTTGAGCAGGCAGACGGTCAGCGCCTCGACGCCGTCGGCCACGAGCTCCTCGACGGCGGCGCGGACGGCGGCCTCGTCGATCGGCTCGACGATCGACGCCGTCGGCGCCCGTCCGCTCCGGCACCTCGCGGACGTAGCGCGTGTCGGTGAGCGGCTCGGGCTTCTCGTACACCATGAACCCGAACAGCGGCCCCGGCGTCCAGGCCTCGGCGAGGTGGAGGATGTGCCGGAACCCCTTCGTCACGATGAGGCCGACAGAGCGCTCCGCGGCGCTCGAGGACGGCGTTCGTGGCGACGGTCGTGCCGTGGAGGATCGCGTCGAGGTCGGGCAGGCCGACGCTCGCGCGGTCGGCGACGAGGCGGATGCCCGTCGATCACGCCGACGGACTGGTCGAGCGGGCGTGCTCGGCGTCTTCGCCAGCCAGACGCGCTGGGCGTCGCTGTCGTAGAGGACCACGTCGGTGAACGTCCCGCCGACGTCGACGCCGAGCCGGTACGTCACGCGGTCTCCTCGCCGGGCGAGCACGGCGTCGCGGTACTTGTCGACGCGCACGTCGCAGCTGCGGGCGTGGCCCTCGAAGTTCTCGATCCGGCACTGGCGGGCGCAGATCTCGCCGATCATCACGCTCGCCTCCTCGTCGCACTCCTGGAAGGTCACGGTCTTGAGGAACTTCCCGACCCAGAGGCCGCCCGTGTAGCGCGCCGCGCCGCGCGTCGGGAGGATGTGGTTGGTGCCGATCGTCTTGTCGCCGTAGGCGACGGTCGTCGCCTCGCCGAGGAACAGGGCGCCGTAGTTGCGCATCCGCTCGAGGTACCAGCGCGGATTCGGCGGTGTGGATCTCGACGTGCTCGAAGGCGTACTCGTCGGCGAGCTCGAGCGCCTCGTCGATCCGAGTCGACGACGACGACCTCGCCGAAGTCCTCCCACGCGCGGGCCGCGATGTCCGCGGTCGCCAGGCCCTCGAGCTGCACCGCGACCTGGCGCAGCGTCTCCTCGGCGAGCGCCTGCGACGTCGTGATGAGGACAGCCGGCGAGGCGGGCCCGTGCTCGGCCTGGCCGAGCAGGTCGGCGGCGACGATCACCGGGTCGGCGGTCTCGTCGGCGACGATCAGGATCTCCGTCGGGCCGGCGATGAGGTCGATGCCGACCTTGCCGAACAGCCGGCGCTTGGCCTCGACGACGTAGGCGTTGCCCGGGCCGACGAGGAAGTCCACCGGGTCGATCGTCTCCGTCCCGAGCGCCAGCGCGGCGATCGCCTGAACGCCGCCGAGGATGTAGATCTCGTCGGCGCCGGCGAGGTGCATCGCGGCGACGGTGGCGTCCGGGATCCGCCCGTCGAGCGGCGGCGTGCACGCCGCGACACGCTCGACGCCCGCGACCTTGGCGGTGACGATGCTCATGTGCGCGGAGGCGACCATCGGGTAGCGGCCGCCGGGGACGTAGGCGCCGACGCTCGCCGACCGGGAGGTGCCGGTGGCCGAGCCGGACGCCGGGGAGCGTCTCCACCTCGAGGTCGATCATCGTCGCCCGCTGCGCCTGCGCGAACGTGCGCACCTGCTCCTGGCAGAACACGATGTCGTCGAGCACCTGGGTCGGGACGCGCTCGAGGCTGGCGGCGATCTCGTCGGGCGTCGAGCCGGAAGCGCTCCGGCTCCCAGCCGGTCGAGGCTGCGCCGAGTAGCGCGCGACGGCGGCGTCTCCGTCCGCTGCGACGGCCGAGATGATCTCGTCGACGACCTTCGCGACGGCGCTGTCGTCGCTCGCGCGCTCATCCTTGCGCGGGGGGTTCTTCAGGGTCTGCAAGGGACTCTCTTTCGTGGTGTGACTACGTATGCATAGACCGCAGCCAGTGGTCTTGTCAAATCGATCCACCCTACCCGGCCGCAGCGCGCGGCCCGGAGCGGCCCGGAGCGACGTCTGCCATGCTCCGGCGATGGCCGTGACGAGCAAGGACATCGCGCGCAAGCTCAGGATCAGCCAGTCGACCGTGTCGCGCGCGCTCCGCGGCGACCCGCGGGTCGCCCCGGACACGCGGCCCGCGTGCTCGAGGCGGCGCGGCAGATGAACTACACGCCGAACCTCGCCGCGCGGAGCCTGATCACCCGCAAGACGGGCACGATCGGCGTCGTCGTGAGCGACATCACGAACCCGTTCTACCCGGAGCTGCTCGAGATCCTCCACAACGAGTTCGCGCTCGCCGGCTACCGGACGGTCCTCTTCAACGAGCAGACGGACGCGAGCGTCGAGCAGCACATCGCCGATCTCGTCAACGGCGCCGCGGTCGACGGCGTGATCTACGTGTCGGCCACGCTCGGCATCACCGCTCCCGGGCACGGCCGGGCGGCGTCCCGGTCGTGCTCGTGAACCGCTACCTCGACGACGTCGAGGTCGACACGGTCGTCTCCGACAACCGCCGCGGCGGGCGGCTCGTCGCCGAGGCGCTGGTCGAGCTCGGGCCACCGGCGGATCGCGCTGATCGCCGGGCCCGAGAACACGACGACGAGCCGCGACCGCGAGCGCGGCTTCCGCGAGCAGCTCAAGGCAGTCGGGCGTCGGGTTCGACGAGGCGCTCCGGCGCGTCGGCCAGTTCAGCCACTACGAGCGGCTACCAGTGGTGCCTCGACCTGCTCGCGGCCGAGCCGCGGCCGACCGCCGTCTTCGCCGCGAACGACGTCGATCGCGTTCGGCGCGCTCGACGCGGCGCGCCGCGTCGGCGTCCGGGTTCCCGCCGAGCTCTCGATCGTCGGCTTCGACGACATCGACATGGCGGGCTGGGAAGGGCTTCAGCCTGACGACCGTCCGGCAGCCGCTCGCCGAGATGGGCCGGGCCGCCGCCAACCTCCTGATCGAGCGGGTCGAGTCGGGCGACGGCGGCCCGCCGCGCCGGCGCGTCTTCCCGGTCGGTCTCGTGCGCCGTGACACGCTCGCTGCCGCACCGCGCCGCCTGAGCGGAGCGCGACGCCGGACGGACGACGTTTGACATGGCTCCGGCCACGTTGTATGACTACGTATGCATTGCCGGCGTTGCCTAACCAGCCCGTCCACTCCCCGTCCAATCTCGTAGAGGCGATACCGCACCACCAGCAGCGGCGGACGTTCATCAATCGTTAGGAAAGGACGTAACAATGAGGCGCAAGTCATTGCGTTGGGTTTCGCTCGCGGCACTCGTAATGGTCGCGGCCGTCGTCGTCTCCGGTGCTCTGGGAGCGAGCGGCCAGAAGGGCGCACTGTACGGGAAGAAGGTCGGAGTCATCATCTGCACGGAGCAGAATCCGTTCTGTGCCGCCTGGGCGAAGAGCGTCAAGAGCCGGCTTCGAGAAGCAGGGGGCGCAGCGTCACGGTCCTCACCTCCGTGTTCGATCCTGCGATCGACGCGCAGAACATGAACCGCCTGATCGCGGACAAGCCCGACCTGATCGTCTCGGTGCCCTCGAGCGCCTCGGCGATCGTGCCGTCGTACATCCGGGCGAAGGCGGCAGGCATCCCGATCCTCGGGGCCATCGGCCGCCAGTCCGCCGGCCGGCGCGAAGCTCGTCACCGCCGAGGCACGCACCGACGACCCGTCGCTCGGACGGTTCGCGGCGATGAACCTCGTCGAGGGCATGAGGAAGGCCGGCTTCAAGAAGGGCAACGTCATCGCCCTCACCGGCACCGCCAGCCAGAACAACGTCACCGACCGCATGGCGACGTTCAAGGCCTACATGAAGAAGTTCCCGCAGTACAAGATCGTCGCCATCGAGGACACCAACTGGGATCAGGCGACGTCCGCGAAGGTCGCGCAGCAGCTGCTCTCGAAGTACGCCTCGAAGGGCGGCATCCAGGGCGCCTACGGCATGGCCGACAACATGGCGATCGGCATCATCCAGGGCGCGAAGCAGGCAGGCGTCAAGATCGGCGTGGCCAAGAAGGGCCTCGTCGTCACCGGCAGCAACTGCCTCGCCGTCGGCATCAAGGCGATCAAGGCGGGTCAGGAGTACGGCACCGGTACGCAGGCGCCGCAGGTCGAGGCGGCCCTCGCCGTCAAGGTGGGGACGCAGATCCTGAACGGCAAGTCACGGTCCCCAAGGTCTCCTACGTCAAGGAGAGCCGCATCACCAAGGCGAACGTCGCGCAGTTCACGAAGGTCTGCACCTTCTAGCGTTCGTTTAACCTCCGACGATGGACGGCGAACGGGATCCGGCAACTACGCCCGGATCCCGTTCGCCCCTCGTCGATCCCTCCGTCGCACCGGTGATCCTCGAGGTCGTCGACTTCTCGAAGTCGTTCGGCCCGGTGCGCGCGGTGCGGAGCCTCTCGCTCGACGTCCGGGTCGGCGAGGTGCACGCGATCTGCGGGCACAACGGCGCCGGCAAGAGCACCCTCGTCAAGGCGCTCGTCGGGCTCGTCAGGCCGGACGAAGGCGTGATCCGCTTCGACGGCAAGGAGATCTCGCTCCGGAACCCACACGACGCGCAGGCCCACGGCATCGCGCTCGTGAACCAGGAGCTGAGCCTCGTGCCCGAGCTCAGCGTCGAGGACAACATCTTTCTCGGAGGGCTCGACGTGCCCCTCGCTCTACCGGCGCCGCCGGCTCTCCGAGCACGCACGCACGCGTCCTCGACCAGCTCGGCCTTCGCCACGTTCAGCTCGGCACGGCGGTGGAGTCACTCTCGATCGGCGAGCGGCAGCTCGTCGAGATCGCCCGCCTGCTCGTCCGCGACGCGCGCCTGCTCATCCTCGACGAGCCGACGGCGACGCTGAGCAAGCCGGAGATCGAGCGCGTGTTCAGGGCGACGCGCGACCTCGTCGCGCAGGGCAGGAGCGTCATCTTCGTCTCGCACCGGCTCGACGAGGTCTTCGAGCTCTGCGACCGCGTGACGGTGCTGCGCGACGGCCAGCGCGTCGCGACGCACGAGATCCACGCGATCGACCGGCGCACCCTGATCGAGAACATGCTCGGCGAGATGGAGGGCGCGCGGGCGCAGGTCGACCACGAGCACGTCGCTGCCCGGGTCGGGCGACGCCGGTCGTCAGGATCGACGGGCTCAACGTGCCGGGGAGCGTCGACGACGTCTCGCTCACGCTCGAGAGCGGTCTCATCACGGGCCTCGCCGGACAGGTCGGGTCGGGCACGAGCACGATCCTCCGCGCGCTCGGCGGGCTCGTGCCGAACGCCTCCGGGACGGTCGAGGTCAGGGGCAAGAAGGTCCTGCTGAACACGCCGCGGCGCGCCGTCCGCCGCGGGCGTGCTCTACATCCCGAACGACCGCCAGCGCGAGGGGCTCTTCCTCGGCCAGACGGTCGAGCGCAACCTGACGGTCACGCGGCTTCGCCGGCTGAGCCGGCTCGGCGTCCTGCTGCGGCGCCGGATCCAGCGGAGCGGCGCGGGAGCTCGCCACCATGACGGGCGTCTCCGTCGACCGGCTCGGCTCTCCGGCCGCCAGCCTCAGCGGCGGCAACCAGCAGAAGGTGCTGCTCGGCCGCGCGCTCCAGCTCGAGGGGACGGCGCTGCTCGCCCTCGACGAGCCGACGCGCGGCGTCGACGTCGGCGGGCGCGCCGACATCCACAACCTCGTTCGCGAGGCGGCCCGCAAGCGGCACGGCCGTGATCTTCTCGTCGACCGAGCTCGACGAGGTCCTCGACCTCGCGGACGTCGTCGTCACGATCTTCCACGGGCGCATCGTCTCGGTCGTGCCACGGGCCGAGGCGTCGGCCTCCGCGATCCTCGCCGACATGACGACGAGCCATGCTTCGAGCACAGGGGCAGCGTCGTGAGCACCATGATGGCCCGCGTCGGCATCGAGCGCCGGCCGCTCGGGATCGCCGACATCGCGCTTGCCGTCTGGATCGCGATCCTCGCGGCGGTGACGATCTACGGCGCCGTCGACGACCACCGGCTTCCTGACCGTGAGCAACGTGAAGGCGATCCTCACCGCGGCGTCGTTCGTCGGGATCATCGCCGTCGGGCTCACGGTCATCATCCTCAGCGGCAATCTCTTCTCGCTCGCCCTCGGGCAGACCGCCGCGATCTCCGCGATGGTCTTCCTCTACTCGCTCCGCTTCGGCCTCGCCGCCGCGATCATCCTGACGCTGCTGCTCGGCCTCGCGATCGGCGCCGTGCAGGGATTCGCGGTCGGCGCCTGGGGGGCGAACCCGATCATCATCACGATCGGCGCGGCCGGGCCTGATGGAGGGCATGGCCGTCTGGCTCTCGGACGGCCAGAGCATCATCCCGCCCGTCCGACGAGACGAGCTGGGAGCACCTCGGGCAACCCGTGCTCGGCCTCCCCGCCCCGGTCTACGTCTTCATCGTGGTCACGATCATCCTCGCGGTGGTGATGCGCCGGACGCGATTCGGGCGTCAGATCTACCTGCTCGGCGAGAACCGCGTCGCCGCGCGGGCAGCGGCCCTGCCGATCACGCTCCTGACCGTCGGCGCGTTCGGGATCGCCTCGCTCTACACGGCAGGCTCGGGGATCCTGATCGGCGCGACGAGCGCGAACGCCTCGCTGCTCCTCATCGGGAGCTACACCTACGACGCGATCGCCGCCGCCCTCGTCGGCGGCAACGCGGTGACCGGCGGGCGCGGGTCGATCGCGAGGACCGCCGCTGGGCGCGATCTTCATCGCGACGATCTCGGACATGCTCCTCCTGCGCGGCTACTCGACGGGCGGTGCAGATCCTCGTTCGCGGAATCATCGTCGTCGTGGTCGTCGTGCTGACGAACCTGAGGGAGCGGAGCCGATGAGCACGCACCGAGACGACGCGCCGCCGTCCGCGGGCCGGCGAGGCCGCCCCGTTCGCGATCCTGGCGATCATGGTCGTGGCGCTGGCGCTCGTGCCGGTCGTCACGCAGTACACGGTGCGAACGGCGAACGTCTACGACATCTTCCAGAACTTCGCCTCGTACGGCCTCGTCGCGCTCGCGCTCGGGATCACGATCATCGCCGGCGAGTTCGACCTCTCGGTCTCCTCGATGTACCTGCTCGGCGGGATGGTCGCGGTGCTCACCGGCGGCGGCTCGCCGCTCGTCGGCATCGTCGCGGCCCTCGGCACCGCGATCCTCGTCGGCCTCGTCCAGGGCGGCCTGATCGCCCGGTTCCGGCTGAACTCGATGCCGGTCACGCTCGGCGGCTACCTCGTCGTCCTCGGGATCACCTACATCCTCGGGCACAACAAGAGCGTGCTGTACGACAACTTCACCGTCGGCCTCAGGATCGACAAGCCGGTCCTGCAGATCTTCTCGATCAGGAGCCTCGTCGCGCTCGCGATCTTCGTCGTCGCGGCGATCGTCCTGCGCTACCTCCGGGTCGGCCGCGACCTCCGCGCGATCGGCGGCGACCGGCGCGCGGCCCGCGTCGCAGGCGTCCCGGTCGACCGGCTCCTCGTCGGCGTGTTCGTCGTCGCGGCGCTCGGCGCCGCGCTGCCGGGCGCGCTGCTCAGCTACAGCCTCGCGACGGCGAGCCCGACGAACATCGGCTTCGACGTCCTCACCTTCTCCGCGACGGCCGCCCTGATCGGTGGCGTCAGGTTGTCCGGCGGCAAGGGCGGAGCGGTCGGCATCGCCGCCGGCGTGCTCTCCCTGAGCGTCCTGCAGGAGATTCTCGCCATCCTCCGCTCGCCCGACTACGTCTCGAGCCTGATCACCGGCGGCCTGCTCGTCATCGTCACGATCGTCTGGGCGCCCGAGCTGTCGCAGTGGTTCCGGACGACGCGCATCGCCAGACCGGCCGAGGAGCGCCCGTGACCGAGGCCGCAGCAGATCCGCCTCGACCCGGATCCACTCGAGCCCTACCTCCTCTCCCAGGGCTTCCGCGTCGGCGACCTCGTCATCGTCTCCGGCCAGGCCGCGCTCGACGAGCAGGGGAACGTCGTCGGCGCCGGAGACTTCGACGCCCAGGCCGAGCAGGTGTTCCGCAACCTCGCGCGCGTCCTCGAAGCCGGCGGGTCGAGCCTCGACCGGGTCGTCAAGGTGACGATCTTCCTCACCGACATGACGAACTTCGGCAAGATCGTCGAGCTGCGGAGGACGCTGGTTCACGCCGCCGTACCCGGCCGACACGATCGTCGAGGTGCGCGCGCTCGCGCTGCCGCGAGCTCGAGATCGAGATCGAGGCTATCTGCGGTCGCAGGGTGAGGCGCGACAACTAGGCTGAATCGATGGCAGAGCCGGTGCAGGTGACCTGTTCAACGACGCGGGATGCCCGTGGGGGTACTCCGCGAACCCGGCGCTCCGCGTGCTCGAGTGGCGCTACGGCGCGCAGCTCGAGTGGCGGCTCGTGCTGATCGGGCTGACGGACGTGGCGCAGGAGTACGTCGACCGGGGCTACACACCACTGCGATCGGCCGAGGGCTACGCGCGGCGCTTCCGCCGGTTCGGCATGCCGCTGGCGCCGAACCCGCGGGCGCGGATCGTCGGCACCGGCCGCTCCTGCCGCGCGATCGTGTCGGTGCGCCTGCAGGCACCCGGACGCGAGTGGGCCGCCTTCCGCGCATTGCAGTTCGCGTTCTTCACGACGACCTTGCTCCTCGACGAGGACGAGAGCATCGCGACCGCGCTCGCGGGGCGTGGAGGGGATCGACGTCGACGCGGCGATCGCAGCCATCGACACGCCTGCGGTCGAGGAGGCCTACCAGCGCGACCGAGCCGAGGCACGCAGCGCCGCCGGCTCGCCCACGCAGCTCCAGGACAAGCACGCGACGAGCGACGGCCCCGTTCGCTACACCGCCCCGTCGCTCGTGTTCGAGCACGGCGGCCGGCGCCTCGAGGCCGGTGGCTGGCAGACGATCGAGGCCTACGACGTGGTCGTCGCGAACCTGATCCCGGACGGCGAGCGCCGCGGCGTGCCGGACGACCCGCTCGAGCTGCTCGCCGCATTCCCGGGCGGGCTCACGACCCAGGAGGTCGCGCAGCTCCTCACGCGTGGCAACGACGCGCCCGACCGGGTCGAGGCCGAGGTGGCGATGGTGCGCCTCGTCGCGGAGGGCACGGCGACACGCACGCCGCTCGGCGACGACGCGCTCTGGATGCCATCTCGATGAGCTCGAAGTCGACCGCCACGCCCGAAAACGCCCTCACGCCGGAGGAGATCGACACGCGCCTCCGCTCCACGACCCTTGCCCGTCTCGCAACCTTCCGCGCCGACGGGATGATCCACCTGACGCCGATCTGGTTCGACTGGACCGGCTCGGTCTTCCGGCTCTCGCTCGGTGCCGGCCGCGTCCACCTCAAGAATCTGGCCGCCGATCCACGCGTGACGATCCTCGTCGACGAGGACTACCGCCTGGAGCACGGCCTCGCCGCAGGCGCCTGGGCGATCGAGTGCCGCGGTCTCGCGGAGCTCTCCAATGACGAGAGCGTTGATCCGGGACGTGACCCACCGCTCGCTCGTCAAGGCGATGGGTGCCGCCGATGCCGAGCAATACACGGAGCCCGTCATGGCGGAAGGGCGGACGATCGTCACGATCACCCCCACGACCTGGCATACCTGGGACTACAACAAGGTCGACTAGGAGCGCTCCGCTCGGACCGCCGGCGCGGAGACGCGTCGAGGCGCTCAGCCCGGGTGGCGGGAAGCGCACGTGCATGTGGTTCTCGTGGTTCGGGTACGGGATCACGACGTCGCTCGGCCCGTGGAGTCCCGCGGAGTAGCCGACGAAGATCATCTGCGCACCCGCGGCGACGAAGCGGTTGAGGAGATCCTGGGCGAGCGGATGGTCGATCTGGCTCGTCGCGATCGGCGCGCTCAGGCGCCGGTCGCGGCGCGGGTAGTAGATGTCGACGTCGAGGCCGTTCTGGTGCGACGCGTGCTCGTCCATCGTGCCGCCGTTGCGATAGCTGATGTCGCCGACGACGAGCTGGGGGGCTCGCGGATGGGCGTGGCGATACGCAGCGAAGACGGAGATGATCGTGTGGATCGTGTGCTCGTTGCCGTAGAGCCGGTAGCCGAGGTTCGGAACGCTGTCCGTGACCGGGTTCCAGGTGACCCAGTCCGGCCCCTCGACCGGCAGCTGCGTGCCGCCGACCAGGTGCCCTGCATACGGCAGCCCCACCGACGTGGCGCGATGCCAGTCGACCCTGGCCGCCTTTGTCGCCGGCGTGACCTTGGCCGCCACGGGCTTGCGCACCGGTGCGCCCTGACGCAGGAACAGCGGCTCCGGTAGCTCGAGCCGCGCCGGGCCGAGGCGGAACGTCAGGCTGGGAGGATCCTCCTGCAGCGCCGCGCCGTCCGGCCCCCCACTCGACTGCCGGAAGGCGGCGATCGGAAGCATCGTGGCCGAGCCGATGACGAGTGCCATCGCGGGCATCGTTCGCGTCGCGAGGCGACGCTTGCGCGCCGACTCGGCCGCGAGCCGGCGTCGCCGCGACTCCTCGAGACCGTTGGAGATCGGCGCCGAGAGGGAAGGGTCGAGCGCAGGGGTTGCAAACGCCGACTCGAGGGCGAGCGGGACGAACGGCTTCCGCGGCTGCTCCCTGAACCAGAGCACATCCGTCTCGAACCACACCTCATCTCGCAACCAGGCCATAGGCAGACGTCCTTCGTGAGAACGACCGCGTGTCCTCCGGATGCCGCGTCAGCTCGGGCGTGGCGCCCGGATGTTCGCCCTCACAGGCTAGCTGCAGGGTTGCCCTAGTCGATCTCGGCGCGGCGGTAGCGGATCACGGCGAGCACGATCCCGGCGGCGCCGATCACGAGCGGAACGACGACCGAGACGCCGACCGACCGATCGGCATAGGAGACCTCCACGTCCGCCGCGTGCGCGACGAGCGACTGGGCGTAGCTCGCGATCGAGAGCCGCGCCGCGCCGTCGACCGCCCGCGCGAGGCCGTTCTCCCAGACGAGGATGTAGAGGAGGCACCACCAGAGCGCTCGCCGCAGCCAGAGCCCCACCGCCACGAACACTCCCGCGTACGCGAACGTGGCGAGCACGCAGGCGAGCAGGAGCGCGCCGATCAGCTGCGAGGCGCCGGCGACGATCGCTGCCACGACGAGCGGCACCGCGACGAGCGGCACGACGATCGTGACGGTTGCGAGCACCGCGGCCGCCGGAAGCTGCCAGCGCGGCACCGGCTTGAGCCAGAGGTAGACGAGCAGCCGGTCCTCGACGAGATCGCCGACGCTCGACGTCGCGAGCCACGCGGTCGCGAGCGGCACGACGATGCCGAGCCCGTAGCCGAGCGCGATCTCGGTGGTGGCGCGCAGCGGATCGTCGTCACTGCGCGCGAGCGCGCCGAGCAGCACCGCGAGCGATGCGAGAGCGAGGATCCCGATCACCCGCAGCGTCGTCACCTGGAGCCGCAGCAGCAGGCGATAGAGCGCGATGAAGCTCGAGCTCCCGGACGACCGCACGGCCGGCTCGCGTGACGGGAGCGCTGCTCATCGCTCCACCAGGTAGCGGAAGACGTCTTCGAGGTCCTCGTCGACGGCACGCACCTCGAGCACGCTCGCCCCACGCGCTCGCGCGAGCGGCGCGATCGCGCGCCCGAGCCCGCGAGCGTCCTCCGTGTCGAGCAGCAGCGCATCGTCGCCCTCGACGCGGACACCGACGACGACACCGGCGTGCAGGAGATCGGCGCCGAGCAGCCGGGGCTCGCTCGTCCGCAGGACGACGCGGCGCGGCCGGTCGTCCATCAGCGTCCGGATCTCGCGGAAGTCGCCGGCCGCGGCGAGCCGGCCCTTCGCCATCACGAGCACGTCCGAGCCGAACCGCTCGACCTCGTCGAGCACGTGGCTCGTGACGACGACGCAGCGCCCGTCGCTGCCGAGGCGGTGGAAGAGCTCGATCATGTGGGCGCGCTGGCGTGGATCGAGACCCGTCAGCGGCTCGTCGAGCACGATCAGCCGCGGGTCGTGGACGATCGCCTGCGCGAGCTTGACCCGCTGGCGCATGCCCTTCGAGTACGTCGGCAGCCGGCGCTCGTCGTCCGCGTCGAGCTCGACGGTCGCGAGCGCTGCGCGGGCCGCGCCGTCGGGGTCGGGAAGGCCGTAGAGGCGTGGCCGACAGGCGCACGAACGCGAGCGCGGTGAGCGGCTCGAACACGCCCTTCCTGCTGCGGGACGAGGCCGAGCTGTCGCGTCACGTCGGTGTTGGAGCGGGGATCGCTGCCGAGCAGCCGCACCGTTCCCTTGGACGGCCTGGCCAGCCCGCAGAGCATCCGGAGCATCGTCGACTTGCCGGCTCCGTTCGGGCCGAGCAGCGCCGTGATCCCGGGGCCGATGTCGAAGCTGACGTCGGAGACGGCGACGACGTTCCCGAACCACTTCGAGACGCCGCGGACCTCGATCAGCGCATCGCTCGTGGCGCTCGTCGCTCATCGTCGCCTCGCCTGCCGGCGGTAGCTGACCCAGCACACGCCGGCGCCGAGCACGATCCAGCCGACGAGCCCGGCGACGACGAGCCCGGTCGAGACGTCGGCGATCGGAGGAGCATCGGCGATTCGTGTCGCGGGTGTCGCCGAAGACCCGCCACGCGAACTCGGGCGCGACCTCGAGTGGAGCGAGAAGCGCGAGCTCGTCCGGGGCGCCGCTGCTCTCGATCGCGACGCCGACCACGATCGACGGCACGAGCAGGAGCAGGACGATCGCCACGGCCGCGACCGCGCGCCGCGTCGTCAGGCTCGAGACCGCCATCGCGATGGCGGTGTAGAACAGCGCAACGCCGATTCCGGCCCCCAGGATCTGCAGCAGGAGCAGCGGCGTGCCCGTCGCCGACGGCCCCTTGTTCTCGATCCCGTACGCCGCCAGCAGGAAGAGCTGCGGGCCGGCGGTCATCACGAGCATCACGCTCAGGACGGTCGCCCACTTGGCCGCGAGGTAGCGCGTCACGTCGAGCGGGCCTGCGAGGTAGAGGTCGAGCATCCCGGTGCGCCGGTCGGTGCAGAGCGCTTCGGGCGCCACCATCGAGGCGAACAGCGCGAGCGCCAGCGTGATCAGGCTGGCGTACTCCCCGTACGACGGGAGGATCTCGTCGTGGCCGGGCTCGACCGGCAGGAAGGCCGCGATGCCGACGAAGATCAGCGCCGGCACGAACGCGATCACGAGCGCGATCCCCGGCAACACCTTGTGCCGGAAGCTCCGGTGCAGGCCGAGGACGCGCTGGAGCGTGTGCCGCCAGATCGTGCGAGCGCCCAGATCGGAGCGCTGCGCGGCCCGTCGTACGACCGGTAGCCGACGTCGTAGATGCGTGCGCCCTGGTCGCTCACGCGCTCGCCTCCATGTAGACGTCCTCGAGCGACTGGCGCTCGACCGCGAGGCGGCGGATGCCGATGCCGAGATCTGCGACGGCGTCCCTGACGGCGTCGTGCAGCCCGTCGACGGCGAGGATGCTGAGGACCTCGCCCTCCTCGTCGACCTCGAAGCCGGCGCGCGCGGAGCAGCGCCGCGAGCTCCGGCGTCCGGTCGTCGACGACGACGACGAGCCGCTCGATGTCGCTGCGGCTGAGCTCGCTGAGGATCCCGGCCCGCACGACGACGCCGTCGCCGAGGATCACGACGGCATCGCAGATCTGCTCCGCCTCCTCGAGGTGGTGCGACGAGATCACGATGTCCATGCCGAACTCGGTGCCGACCCGCCGGATCAGCGCCAGCATGTCGTCGCGCTGGAGCGGGTCGAGCCCGTCGGTGGGCTCGTCGAGCAGGACGAGCTCGGGATCGTGGACGATCGCGCCGGCGAGCTTCACGCGCTGCCGCTGGCCGGTCGACATCGTCCCGATCGGGCGGAACCGCTCCTCGCCGAGCCCGACCTGCCAGAGCGCGTCGTTCGCGCGCTGGATCGCAGCGCGCCGCGGCAGGCCGTGGAGCTCGCCGAGGTGGCGAACGAGATCGGCGGCGTGCACGTCGGGAGGCAGGTTGTGGTGCTCGGGCGCGAATCCGATCCGCGCCCGGACGTCGATCCCCGATGTCGCCGGATCGTGCCCGAGCACGGTCAGCTCGCCGGCGTCACGGGTCCGCAGGCCGAGCACGAGCGAGATGAAGGTCGTCTTGCCGGCACCGTTCGGGCCGAGCAGCCCGGTGATCCCGTGACCGATGTCGACGTCGAGCCCGTCGACGGCAAGCGTCGACCGGTATCGCTTCGTCACACCCCGGGCGCGGATGACCGGGGACGCCGCTTCCGCGGCGATGTCGCTCATCTCGTGGCTCGACCGTTCCGTGACCCCATCCCGGGCATCTTCGCATTCGCCCGGCGATCGGCGGAGCAGCGGCCGCATTCGAACCGATCCTGCCGCCGGGTCGAATCCCTCCGGACAAAGCAGCACCAACCGAAGGAGCTCCATTCCATGCGCTTCACTCGAACGATCACCCTGACGCTCGCCGCCGTCGCGGTTTCCGGCCTGCTGGTCGCCGGCGCCCTCGCCGCGTCGTCCAACGGCAGCGCCGACCACGACATGAGCGGGATGACGATGACGAAGGCGGCACCGATGACCGCTGCCGACCTCCGCGTCGCGCTCGACAACCTGTTCGGCGAGCATGCCGTGCTCGCGATGAACGCCACCAATGCCGGCGTCACCGGCTCGAAGTCGTTCCCGGCCGCCGCGAAGGCGCTCGACAACAACTCGGTCGCCCTCTCGAAGGCGATCGCGTCGGTCTACGGCGCCAAGGCCGGCCAGACGTTCCTGAACGGCAAGTACATGTGGCGCGACCACATCAAGTTCTTCGTCAACTACACGGTCGCGACGGCGAAGAAGGACAAGGCCGGCCAGACGAAGGCGGTCAACGACCTCAAGCAGTACACCGTCGTGTTCGGCAACTTCCTCGCCGCCGCCACCGGCCTGCCGAAGCTCGCGGTCCGCAACGACCTGCTCGGCCACGTCCTCGAGCTCAAGGGTCAGCTCGACGCCTATGCGGCCGGCAACTACCCGAAGGCAGCGGCGCAGTACCACGCGGCCTACAACCACATGTTCATGACCGGCGACCTCGTCGCCGGCGCGATCGCCAAGCAGAAGCACCTCAAGTAGCACTCTCCCGGTGGTCGAACGACCTGCGGCCCGCCATCGGCGGGCCGCAGTCGTTCGGGTCAGCCTTCGGGCTCGGAGGGCTTGTCCTCGGAGCCGGGCTCGGCAGAGCTCGGGCGTCGGCGGCGGCGATCGCCGCCGCGAGTGCATCGATCGAACGGCACAGGCGCTTGCTCGACTTGCCCTGCTTCGGCGCCTTGGCCGTGAGCTGCTTGCCGAAGTCGGCGAGCCCTTCGAGAACGGCGCGCTCGACGACCCGTGCCGACTGCTCGCCGATCGAGTCGAGCTGCTCGACGCGGCGGGTCAGCTCTGCGACCTCGGCCGCGAGCCGGTCGAGCGCTTCGTCGTCGGCCTGGCTCGCACTGAGATCCTCCAACCGCGCCGCGAGGCGCTCGTTCGCAACCCGCGCCACCTGCGCGTCGGCGTGACGCAGCCCGAAGAGCTCGTCGAGCCGCCCCGCCAGCGAGCCGATCTCGACGTGGAGCTCTGCCGCCGTCTCCTCGGCGCCGGCGACGGTGGACGCAGCGGCCTCCTGGGCCGCGGCGACCTGCCGCTGCAGCGCAGCTGCCTCGTCGAGCTGGGCCTCGAGCCGGGCGTCGAGGCCGGCAGACTTCACGGCTACCTCGGTGCGGAGCTCGGCCGCCAGTGCGGCAATCCTGTCGTGCGAGTCCCTGGCGACGCGATCGATGCGGAGCGAGAGCTCGAGGAGGCGCTCGCTCGGGTCAGGGCCGGGCTCATGCCGGGGGAGGGCGGTGAGCTCGCTGCGAAGCTCGGCCGCGAGCTCCGAGACGGCACCGAGCTGCGCTTCGAGCCGGTCGATCTCGTCGGACCGGCTCTCGACCCGGTCGAGGCGAAGCGTCAGTGCCTGGAAGCGCTCGGCGACCGCCCGATCGTGGTCTGCGCGGAGCTGCGAATCCCGTCCGAGTGCGGCGAGCTGCTCGGAGAGCCGGCCGACCTGCTCCTCCAACGCGTCCTCCCGCGCGGCCGACCGTCGCAGGAGGCTGCGCTTCGGCTTCGACGTGCGCGTCGGGTCGGGCTGGCCGGCGGCCTGATCGATCGCCGATCGCAGTGCACCGTCGAGCGAGCCCTCGAGGCTCTCGCCTTCCTCGGCGTACGCGTGCGGCTCCCAGTGCTCGGCGAGCGCGCTCGCGAGATCGATGCGGCTCAGGCTGCCCTGCTCGACGAGGATCTCCCCGATGCGGCCGCCCGTCGTGCGCTGCACGTCGAGGGCGCTCTGGAGCTCGGCGCGGGAGACGAACCCGAGCTCGACGAAGATCTCGCCGATCGGCCGCCGGGAATCGTCCGTTCCGGAGCCCTCGTCGGGCACCGTCTGGAACTGCCTCGCGTTGCCGTTGCTGCCGTCCACCCACGAGGTATCGGCACGGAGGCGGTCGAGGTACAGCGCAACCGTGCCGCAGGCCCGTCTCAGTCGTCGCCGGGCTGGACGACCCCGTTCTCGTAGGCGTAGACGACGGCCTGCACGCGGTCGCGGAGCCGGAGCTTCATCAGGATGTGGGCGACGTGCGTCTTCACCGTCGTCTCGCTGACGAAGGCGGCCTTCGCGATCTCTGCGTTCGACAGCCCCCTGGCGATGTACCGCAGCATCTCGCGCTCGCGGGCGGTGAGCTCCTCGAGCTCCGGCGGCGCCTTCCGCGCCGAGGCAGGCGGGCGCCGCACGAACTCCTCGATCACGCGCCGGGTGATCGACGGCGCCAGCAGCGCGTCGCCGCGCGCGACGATCATGATCGCCTCGACGAGCTGCTCGGGCGGCGTGTCCTTGAGCAGGAAGCCGCTCGCGCCGGCCCGGAGCGCCTCGTAGACGTACTCGTCCAGGTCGAAGGTGGTGAGGATCAGGATCCGCGGGCCCTCGTCGCGGCCGTCGAGCAGCCGGCGCGTCGCCTCGAGCCCGTCGACGTTCGGCATCCGGACGTCCATCAGGATCACGTCCGGCTCGGTCTGTCGCGCGGCGAGGACGGCTTCGAGCCCGTCCGCCGCCTCCCCCACCACCTCGATGTCGGGCTCGGCATCGAGGATCATCCGGAACCCGGCCCGGACGAGGGACTGGTCGTCGACGATCAGGACCTTCACGCTCATGTGGCTGACCCCAGTGGTAGATGACAACGAACGACGAAGCCGCCGCCGTCACGGGGGCCTGTCTCGAGCGTACCGCCGCACAGCGCGACGCGTTCGCGCATCCCTGCGAGACCGTGTCCCGACCCGTTCGACGCCGCCTCCGAGTGGCCGTTGTTCGCGACCTCGAGCTCGAGCTCGTCCTCGCGCCACCGCAGCGTCACCCAGGCCTGCGCCGGGCCTGCGTACTTGAGCGTGTTCGTCAGCGCCTCCTGGACGAGCCGGTAGGCGGAGAGGTCGACGCCCGGCGGCAGCTCCCGCTCCTCGCCCTGGACGTCGAGCTCGACCTCGAGGCCGGCCTCGCGCACGGTTCCGATCAGGATGTCGAGCGTCCGCAACGAGGGCTGCGGCGCGAACTCGGGCATCGTCCCGTGCTCGCGGAGCAGGCCGACGAGCCGCCGCATCTCGGTCAGCGCCTCTCGTCCCGTCGACTCGACGATCTCGAGGGCCTGCCGCTCGCGCTCTTGCTCGGGCAGCAGCAGCCGCCGCACCGCGCCCGCCTGCACGGTCATCACCGAGACGGAGTGGGCGATGACGTCGTGCAGCTCGCGCGCGATGCGCTGGCGCTCCTCCGCCACGGCCTGCAGCGACGCTGTCTCCTGCTCGATCGCCATCTGCTGTGCCCGCTCCTCCGCCTCGCGCGCGTGTCCCTCGCGGGAGGTGACGAAGACACTCGCTCCCCAGAAGAGGGTGAACAGGAACCACGGGAAGCCGACATCGGCGGCCGTCAACTCGTCGGCCTGCGTGTCGACGACGATGACCGCGGCGTAGATGAGCAACAGCCCGACGACCGCCGAGCGGCGGTCGAGCCGGCCGAAGAGCCACGCGGTGAGGTTGAGCAGGAGGATCGCGACGAAGGCACCGGTGACCGCCTTCCCTGTCGTCGCAACGCTGATCCCGATCCCGATCAGGACGGTCGCGACCGGTGCGGCGAAGGGGAACTTCTTCACGAAGAGGAGCGGCAGCGCCATCAGCGCGACCTCGAACGGCAAGAGCCAGCCGGGGCCTCTGCTCACCCCGTCCACGGTGGCGGAGGCGAGCCCCTCGACGGCGCCGGCGAGGGCGAGGAGCACGGCGGTGCTCTCGACCCACCAGACCCGCAGAAACTGGGTTATCCGATCCACCCGGCAACGGTAGCCAGCGTTCGGTCACCTCGGCGTCATCCCGCAGGACGATTGTCCGGGCTTGACAGACGATGCGTTACGATATATCGTGATACAGACACAACAGAGTGTCAGACGTTCAACGAAAGGAACCACATGACTGCATATTCAGTCACCAACCCCGTCCCCCACGGCCGCGGCCACCGTCGGCGCCACGGGAAGGACGCCCAGTTCGAGGTCTGGTTCATGACCGGCGAGCGCTCCGGACGCCACGGCCACCGCAAGTCGCGACGCGGCATGCACGGGCCGGCAGGATTCGGCGGCTTCGGCGGCCCTCTCGGCCCCGGCAGGCGCGCCGGCCGCGGCGACATGCGCGCGGCGATCCTGACCCTCCTCGCCGAGGAGCCGATGCACGGCTACCAGATCATCCAGGTGGTCTCGGAGCGCAGCGGCGGCAACTGGACGCCGAGCCCCGGCTCGGTGTACCCGACCCTGCAGCAGCTCGAGGACGAGGGGCTCATCGAGCCCGCCGCCTCCGAGTCCGGCCGGCGCGTGTTCGCGCTGACCGAGGCAGGCAAGGAAGCCCAGACGGCCGACACCACTCCCGCACCGTGGGAGGAGGCCGTCGACGAGGCCGACAACGACCTCGTCGAGCTGCGCAACCTCGTGCACCAGGTGCTCGCCGCAACGCGGCAGGTCGCCCAGGCAGGCACGCAGGCACAGGTGAAGGGCGCCCAGGACGTGCTGCGAACGGCACGCAAGGGCATCTACAAGCTCCTCGCCGAAGACGAGTAACAGCGCGGGAGCGACTCAGCTGCCCCGACACAGCTCTCGACCGCGGCCCCGCCCTCTCGGGCGGGGCCGTGCGGTTAACCGCCTCATTCCTCGTGACGAGAGGCGCTGTCCGTTCCTCATCCTTGCGGCGACGCGAGAGATCCACCTCCAGGGCACCCGCAAATCCGACCACCGGCCGATGGCAGCAACGGTGCGGCGATCCATGCTGCTCCTTGTCCAGCACCTGAGACTTCCCGACAAGGAGACAGTGATGATTCGCACCGGAGACGTGATCCACAACAGCATCACCGGCGAGACGATCCGCTTCGTCGAGACCGCCGCCGATACGGACGGAGAGCGCGTCGTGATCGACGTCCTCGTCGAGCCGAACGGCTTCGTCGCCTCGCGCCCACCTCCACCCGTACCAGACCGAGGTCTTCGAGGTGGTCGAGGGCGAGCTCACGTTCAAGGTCGGCGGCGAGACGATCACCGCGACGGCCGGCGAGTCGGTCACGGTCGAGCCCGGCACGGCGCACAAGTTCTGGAACGCAGTCGGAGACGGCGGCCCGGTTCCGCTGCGCGATCAGCCCGGCGCTCCAGTTCGAGAAGCTGATCGAGACGATGTTCGGGCTCGCGAACGACGGCAAGACGAACAAGAAGGGCCTGCCGAACCCGCTTCGGCTCGCCGTGATCGCGAACCACCACTTCGACGACGTCCGGCTGCCGTTCCCGCCCGCCTTCATCCAGAAGCTCGGGTCTGGTCTTCGGCTCCCCGACCGGCCGGCTGCTCGGCTACAAGCCGGACTACGTCCCGGCCGAGACCGCCGACGTGTCGCTCGCGATCTGAGAGCGCGCCCGGTGCCCGGCTTCAGCCAGACACCGGACCGTCCACGCTCAGGTGCCTGGCTGAAGCCAGGCACCAGCGTGGACCCGGTCGCGTTACACCCGGGCGTAGAGGACGAGCGCGTCGACGACCGCCCGCAACCGCTGTCCTGCCGGCGTCAGCGTGTACTCGACCCGCGGCGGTCGCGCATCGACGACTCGACGCTCGAGCACGCCTGCCTCCTCCAGGTCGACGAGCCGCTGGGCGAGCGTGCGCGGCGGGATCTCCCCCACCGCCTGCTTGAACTCGTTGAAGCGCGACGCCCCCTCGTAGGAGGCCCAGAGGATCGAGACCGTCCACCGGCCCTCGAGGAGGCCCGCCGCCTGGCGGACCTCCTCGGGGACGGGCCGGCAGTGGTTACACCGTGACATCGGGTTACACGTGACATTGTGCGGCTGTGCGGCCGGCTCGAGCGCGAGCTCGAGCACCTCGGACAGCGCGAAGACCGGGTGGAAGGTCATCTCGTCACGGACGTGCTGCGGGACATCGTCGATGTCCGCGCGGTTGCGCTCGGGGATCACGACGTCGGTGAGCCCGGCCGCGTGGGCGGCGAGCACCTTCTGCTTGAGACCGCCGATCGGGAGCACGCGGCCCTGCAGCGTCACCTCGCCGGTCATCCCGACGGTGTGCCTGACGGGCCGGCCGGTGAGCAGCGACGCAAGCGCCGTTGCCATCGTGATGCCGGCACTCGGGCCGTCCTTCGGGATCGCCCCCGCGGGCACGTGCAGGTGGAACGAGCGGTTCTCGAAGATGTCGTCGTCGAGCCCGTAGTCGCCCGCCTTGGCACGAACTGCCGAGAGCGCGATCTGGGCCGACTCCTTCATCACGTCACCGAGCTGGCCGGTGAGCACGAGCTTCTCGCCACCCGGGATGCTCGTCGCCTCGACGAACAGCACGTCGCCGCCGACGCCCGGTGACCGCGAGACCCGTCGCAACGCCCGGCACCGCCGTGCGCTCCGCCGCCTCGCGGTAGAACCGCTGCCGGCCGAGTGCATCGCGGACGAGCTCGATGTCGATCGCGACCGGTGCCTCGACGGTCTCGGACGCGATCCGCGTGGCGGTCTTGCGCAGCACCTTGCCGAGCTCACGCTCGAGCTGGCGCACGCCCGCCTCGCGGGTGTACTCGGAGATGATCGCCTCGAGCACCTCGTCGCTCACCGTGACCTCGTCCTCGCGCAAGCCGTTGCGCTCGCGCTGGCGGGGCCAGAGGTAGCCGTTGGCGATCGAGACCTTCTCGTCGGTCGTGTAGCCGTCGAACCGGATCACTTCCATGCGGTCGAGCAGCGGGCCGGGGATCGTGTCGGCCTGGTTCGCCGTCGCGATGAAGATCACGTCGGAGAGGTCGAGCTCGACGTCGAGGTAGTGGTCGCGGAACGTGGAGTTCTGCGCCGGGTCGAGCACCTCGAGCAGCGCGGCAGACGGATCGCCGCGCCAGTCGGCGCCGACCTTGTCGACCTCGTCCAGCAGGATCACCGGGTTCATCGTCTTCGCGTCCCTGAGCGCCCGCACGAGCCGGCCCGGGAGGGCGCCGATGTACGTGCGCCGGTGGCCGCGGATCTCCGCCTCGTCGCGGATGCCGCCGAGCGACATGCGGACGAACTCGCGGTTGAGCGAGCGGGCGATCGACTCGCCGATCGACGTCTTGCCGGTGCCGGGCGGCCCGATCAGGGTGAGGATCGCGCCCGACTTCTTGTCGGCCTCGATGCCCCGCTCCTCACGGAGCTTGCGCACGGCGATGTACTCGACGATGCGGTCCTTGACGTCCTCGAGACCCGCGTGGTCGGCGTCGAGCACCTCGCGGCTGGCCTTCGGGTCGAGCCGCTCCTCGGAGCGGACGCCCCACGGCACGGCCAGGAGCCAGTCCATGTAGCTGCGGATCGTCTGCGCCTCGGGCGAGCTCTCCCCCATGCGCTCGAAGCGGGAGAGCTCACGCTCTGCCTGCTCGCGCACGTGGTCGGGCATCGCCGACTCGGCGATCTTGGCCCGGAACTCCTCGACGACGGACGTCTCGTCCTCGCCGAGCTCCTTCTTGATCGACTCGAGCTGCTTGCGCAGGATGTACTCGCGCTGCTGGTTCTCCATGCCGGTGTTGACGTCCTCGCGGATGCGGCGCCGGATCTGCATCAGCGCCAGGCGCTCGCGCTGGAACGCGAGCGAGAGCTCGAGCCGCTCGGCGACGTCGACGGCCTCGAGCACCTGCACCTTCTGCTCGAAGGTGAGGTCGGGCGAGTAGCCGGACGTGTCGGCGAGCGCGCCGGCGTCGGAGATGGAACGGACGAAGGCGGCGATGCGGCCGTCGTCGCCGCGCAGCTCGAGGATCTCCTCGACCACGGCGCGGTATTCGGTTTCGAGCGCGCGGACGGCCTCGCCGGTCGGCTGCTCGTCGGGGCGCTCGTCGGCCTCGACGAAGAGGCGGCCGCGGGAGTCGGACTCGGCCGCGCCGGCAATCGCCCGGTGGAGGCCGTTCAGGGCCACGGCGGTGCCGCCGCCCGGCAGCCGGACCGTGTCGGTGACCTCGGCGACGGTGCCGACCTTGGCGTATTCGCCCTCGTGCTTGGGCACGAGCAGCACACGCTCTTCGTCACCGACGTCGATCGTCAGGGTCACGTTCATGTTCGGGAAGACGACGATGTCGTCGAGTGGGACGAGCAAGAGCTTGCTCACAGTCGGTTCACGCTCCTCGGATCCTTCAATGATGTTGGTCATACCAGTACTAACTACAAAAACTGTACCGGTATTCCCGAAGGTGGCGCCTGGCGGCAGAAGCCGAACCCTTACGGAACGCGTACAAACCCTCGCAGGGCCTCAGAGTCTCAATATCTGGAGCCCGGTTATCCCGAATATCGCCTCCCGGGACCGGACACCGACTGCGGTTCGCGCACTCCGAGGGCGCGACCGCGAACATGGTGGGCGCCCGCATGCGGGCGCCCACTGTGTATTGACCGGCAGCCGGCTACCCGCGGAAGCGGCGCAGGGCGGCCGAGGCGACCTTGCCGGCGAGCACGTCGGACGCGATCCCGGCGCCGCCCGAGCGGTACGTCATCACCGTGACGACGATCGCGCCGCCCTGCCAGAGGACGATGCCGTTGTCGTGGCGCGCGACGTTGATCCAGCCCGCCTTGTGGAGCACGCGGACGCCGGCGAGCTTCCCCACCTCGCGGTCGATCTTGCCGGGGTCGCGGACGTGGGCGAGGAGATAGAGGAGGTAGCGCGCGTCGGTCGGGCGTGAAGCCCGGCTGGGCGGTGCGGAGCGGGCCGCGGCCGCCGCTCGCGAGCCAGACACCGCGCATCAGGCTCGCCAGGTCGTACGCGGACGACTTCTTGCCTATCCCCCAGGACGGCTGGCTGTCGACGCGGAGCGGGATCGCTCCCGGCCCGCGGGAAAGCGCTGCGGCTCGACCGAGCGCATCGAGCTCGTACCCGCCGTACATCTCCGTGTCGACGAGCCCGACCGAGCGCATCAGCGAGTTGACGAGCGCCGAGCCACCAGAGGTGGAGCCGCCGAAGTACGCCTCGGTGCTGTTCGCCGCCGCGTTGTCGGAGTACGTCAGCATCGTGCGCAGGAGCCGGTCGAGGCGTCGAGCCGAGCGCCGGCGTCCCTTCCGTGCGGGAGAGCGCGGTGACGGCGATCGCCAGCTTCAGGCGTCGATGCAGCGGGGAACGTCGCGCGCGCGTTCCAGGCCGCGCCGGCTCCCGTCGTCAGATCCTGGACGTAGATCGCCGCTGGTGCTCGCCGAAGCGCTGCGCGAGCTGCCGCACCGTTCGCTGCAGCAGCGACGTCGTTCCGCGGCGCACGCAGCACCGGCGACGCCGCGCCGGCGGCGCCGAGCACGTGCGGCACGGTGGCGCGGCTCCGGCGGCCGTTGCGGTTGACCGTGATCACCTCGACGGTCGACTCGCGTCGGCGGCAACGACGACCCGGAGCTGGAAGTGCCGGTGGCCGAGCGGCTTGTCGGCGAGCGTCCGCGAGCCGACGCGCACGATCACGCGCCGCGTGCCGGGCGCCGCCGTGCCCGCGACGACGCCGTAGGAGAGCTGATACGACGCCGGCTGCTCGATCGCCGGAGGCGGAGGCGGTGCGGTGAGCACGGCGGCACCGTACCGTTCGCGGCGTGCCGATATTCGCCCATCTCGACCTCGATGCATTCTTCGCCGCCGTCGAGGAGCTCGAGGATCCGACGCTCCGCACCCGGCCGCTCGTCGTCGGCGGCAATCCGCAGGGCCGCGGCGTCGTCGCGACGGCGAACTACGTCGCCCGCCGCTTCGGCATCCGCTCCGCGATGAGCTCGGCCGAGGCGCTCCGCCGCTGCCCCGACGTCGTCTTCGTCCGGCCCCGCCACGCGCTCTACCGGCAGTACTCCGAGGCGGTGTGGAGCGCGATCCGCGAGGTCGTGCCCCGCGTCGAGCAGGTCGGGATCGACGAGGGCTACCTCGACCTGGGCACGGTCGTCCCGACGTTCACGGGCGCCCGGGCCGTCGCCGAGGCGGTGCAGACGTCGGTGCGGGCCGCGACCTCACTCTCGTGCTCGCTCGGCGTCTCGACCTCGAAGGTCGTCTGCAAGGTGGCATCCGACCGTCGCAAGCCGGGCGGGATCACGGTCGTGCCACCGGGGAAGGAGGCACGCTTCCTGGCACCGTTCCCGGTTCGCACGCTGCCGGGCGTCGGCCCCAAGGCGGAGCAGCGGCTCGCGACCGCCGGGGTGAAGACGGTCGGCGATCTCGCCGCGCTCGCCGATGCCGAGCTGCGCGTCGTCCTGCCCGGCACGATCGGCCCGCTGCTCCGCGACCGTGCCTGCGGCATCGATCCACGCGACCTCGAGCTCGAGACCGAGCGCGTCTCCCTCTCGGTCGAGGAGACGTTCGAGCGCGACATCTCGGACCGGCGGCTCCTCTACGCGGAGATCGAGCGGATGGCCGCCGACGTCGCGGGCGGGCTCGTGAAGCGGCAGCTCTCGGCGCGGACGGTGACGACCAAGCTCCGCTACTCGGACTTCTCGATCAGGAGCCGCTCGACGACGCTCGCCGCGCCGATCGACGAGGCCGAGCGGATCGCGGAGCTCGCCTGCCGGCTGCTCGACCGCGGCCTCCGCGACCGGCCGGGCGCGCTGCGGCTCGTCGGCGTCGGCGTCTCCGGGCTGTCGGAGCACCGGCAGCTGACCTTGGACGAGGAGTAGCGGCCGCTCAGACGGCGCGCAGCAGCGGCCGCGTCAGGCACGTCGGGCCGCCGTCGCCGAGCCGCGAGATGTGGTCGCCCTTGTAGGTGACGACCTCGACGCCGGCGCGCTCCATCCTGCGCCGCGTCTCGTCGTTGCCCTCGAGCGCGAGCGCGCGGCGCGGGCCGAGGGCGAGCACGTTCGAGCCCATCGTCTCGAACTCGTCGTCGGGCACCTCGACGGTCTCGATCCCCCGCTCGGCGAGCAGCTCCATCAGCCGCACCGGCGCGATGCGCGGGTAGACGACCGCGAGATCGCCGTCGAGCGGCGAGATCAGCGACATCAGGTGCATCACCTCGTCGGCGCCGACCCAGTGCGGCAGGTCGAAGGCGATCACCTCGGCGTCGGGGAACGCCTCACGGAGCGCGGCGATCCCGGCCGTGCCGGTGCGGTAGCCGTGGCCGACGAGCAGCGTGTCGTGGTCGAGCCAGACGGTGTCGCCGCCCTCGACCGTGGCCGGCGCCGTCATCCGCGATGCCACCGGGATGCCGGCCGCCTCGAGGCTCGCGCCGATGCCGTCGGGCTCGCCGAGCCGCCCTTCCTTGCCGGGCCGGAGCAGCGCCGCGCCGTCGTCGCCGACGAGCACCGGGTCGTAGACGTAGATCGCGTCGGGGTTGCCGGGATCGTGCTCGGAGACGACGACCTCGGCGCCGGCCGCGGCGAGCAGCGCGCGCAGCTCCTCGTGCTCGGCGACGGCAGCACCCACGTCGGGGACGCCGCGCCAGCCGTAGCGCTCGACGTGGTTCGCGTCGGCGGCGAGCGGCGGCCGCACGAGCACCCGCTGGAGGTCGCCCCACATCGCCTGAGAGCCGTACGTCGACACGACGGCGAAGGCTAGACGACGGCGGGCGAACGCGCCGACAGGTCGGCGGGACTGATCGCCCCTTAGGATGCCGTCGTGCTCTCCGGCGCTCCGGACGTCGTGGCTCGTTCCCGGCCTCCCGTGGCGTGGGCGCTCATTCTTCCCGCTGCGGCAGCCGAGCTCGTGCTTCTCGTCGCAACCGCCAACCGCTACGGCTATCACCGCGATGAGCTGTACTTTCGGGTCGCCGGCAGGCACCCCGACTGGGCGTACGACGACCAACCCGCGCTGACGCCGCTCCTCGGACGGCTATCGGAGTGGATGTTCGGCGAGGATCCCCGCGGACTGCGGATGTTGTCCGCGATCGCGATCGCCCTCGTCGTGGTGCTGGTCGCGTTGATCGCCCGAGAGCTCGGCGCCGGTCGTGCGGGACAGGCGGTGGCGGCGCTCTCGACTGCCGCCTCGGGGATTGCGATGGCGGTCGGGCATCTTCTCTCGACGACGACGTTCGATCTGCTCGTCTGGGTGACGCTCGTGTTCCTCGTCGTGCGAATCCTCGCCGGCGGAGACGATCGGCAATGGCTGCTGGTCGGCCTTGTCGCCGGCGTCGGCCTGGAGAACAAGCATCTCGTGCTCCTCCTGCTCGGCGCGCTCGCCTGCGGCTGTCTCGTTGCTCGCCGCATCGACCTGGCGCGCAGCCCCTGGTTATGGGGAGGAGCCGCGCTGGCCCTCGTCCTCTGGCTGCCGAACCTCCTCTGGCAGGCGCGGCACGGTTGGCCGCAACTCGAGCTCGCCCGCGCGATCGGCGCGGAGGATCCGACCGGCAACAGAGTGCAGCTGCTTCCCCTGCAGCTGCTGCTGATCGGCCCGCTCCTCGCACCACTCTGGATCGCGGGGCTGTGGTGGCTTCTGCGCCGCCCCGCGGCCCGACCGTTTCGACCACTCGGGATCGCCTATCTGACCCTGCTTGCGACGGTGTTCGTCACCGGCGGCAAGCCGTATTACACGGTGGGACTGCTGCTCCCGCTGCTCGGCGCCGGAGCCGTTGTTGCCGAGGAACGATTGCGAGCGGGAAAGACGACGAGGCTCAGGCTCGGGGTGGCGATCGGTCTATCCGCCGCCGTTGCGGCCGCGATCACGCTCCCACTCGTGCCCGCTGCCGACCTCCATGCGACACCCATTCCCGCGGTGAACGAGGACGCGGTCGAGACCGTCGGCTGGCCGACCTTCACCGCGACGGTGGCGGCCGCCCTGAACCGACTCCCGCCCTCGGAACGAGCCAACGCCGTCGTGCTCGCGAGCAACTACGGCGAGGCGGGCGCGATCGCACGTTACGGTCCGGCGCTCGGCCTGCCTCGCAGCTACTCGGGCCACAACGCCTTCTGGCGATTCGGCCGGCCACCGGACGGAGCCGGCCCGGTCATTCTCGTCGGCTACCGCGACCCGGAGGCGGTCGCGCGCAGCTTCGAGGGTTGCCGGCTCGTGGCGCGAATCGACAACGGCGTCGACCTCGACAACGAAGAACAGGGCAGGCCCATCTGGACGTGTGCGACAACGGTCGAGCCCTGGTCGACGCTCTGGCCCCGCCTGCGCCACCTCGACCCGTGAGCCGCGCCGGCCTCTAGATCTGCCAGGCGCCCTGCCGGAGCACCGGGACGCGCTCACCGGCTTCCGTGATGCCGTCGACGTCGAGCTCCGGGCTGCCGATCATGAAGTCGATGTGGATCTGGCTCTGGTTGACGCGCTGCCGCTCGGCCTCGTCGGCCACCTGATAGGAGAAGCCGTTGCCGAGCGCGATGTGGCTGGCGGCGTTCTCGTCCAGGAGCGTGTCGAAGAAGACCGTCTGCAGCGGCCCGATCCGCCCGCTCCCGTCGACGAGCGCGAGCTCGCCGAGCCGCCCGGCCCCCTCGTCCTTCGCGACGGCCGTCCGCAGGGTCTCCGCGTTCTCGTCGGCTTCGATCCCCGTCACCCGCCCCGCCGCGAACTCGACCCGCAGCCCGCGGATGATCGTGCCGTAGAGCTCGAGCGGCATCGTGGCGGTCACGTGCCCGTCGACGCGGAGGGGATCGGGCGTCGTGAAGACCTCCTCGGTCGGCAGGTTCGGGAAGTGCACGATCCCGTCGACCGTCGTGAACTCGGCTGCTTCCCAGACTGACGACCGGAAGAGCCCGAGCGTCAGGTCCGTCCCCGGCCCGTGGAGGTGGATCGCGTCGAACCTGCGCTCGGACAGCGTCGCTGCGCCGCGATTGAGCACGCCCATCCGCGCCTCCCACGCGGCCACGGGATCGGGCTCGTCGAGACGGCAAACGTGCGCGATCGCTCCCCAGAGGCGGTCGTACGCCTCGCCGGCTCGCCGTCCGGGTAGACGATCTCGGCCCAGGCCTGCGTCGGCGCCGGCGCGCCGCACCAGTTCGTCGTGTGGAGGTTGACGACGTGGCCGACCTCGGGCAGGAAGGGCAGGAGGTCGGCGCCGGAGCGGTCGGCCGGCACGTCGTCGAGCGCGTGCGGCGCCTGGGGCCCGGAGAACGAGATCCGGGCGGCGCGCTGATCCGAGAGGTACCGGAGCCGGTCGACCATCCAGGGCGGGATGTACGAGAAGCGTCTCCGGGTCGCCGCCGAGCAGGCGCTCGCGCTTGAGCCACTGGTCGAAGTAGAGGACGTCGACGAACGAGGCACCGCGCTCGTAGGCGGCCCGAGCGACCTCGCGGGTCAGCTCCTCCTTCCCGATGTAGCTCGTGACGCCGACGAGCTGACCGGGCTGCACGTTGGCGCCGAAGCCGACGATGAGGTCGGCGAGCCGGCGCGTGAGATCGTCGTAGTCGTGCACGGCAGCAGCCTAACGAGAAGCGCGCGGCGCGATTTGCGATGATCGTCGGAGTCCGATCAGAGGAGGCGCGGATGCCCGTTGCGGTGGTACAGGATTGGGTCGAGCCCGTGAGCGAGCGCTCGGGGCGAACTACGACATGATCTCGGAGCGCCTGGGCGCAAAGGACGACCCGCCGAAGGGGCTGCTGATGCACAGCGCCGGCCACACGGGCGGAGGGTTCCGGATCTTCGAGGTGTGGGAGACGCAGGCGGACTTCGACGTGTTCATCGTCGAGCGGCTGATGCCGGTGCTGCGGGAGGCGAGCGGCTCGGTCACGACGCCGCCGCAGGTCACGATTTACGAGCTGCGCAACTACATCGTCACCTGAGGCGCTCAGGCAACCACGTTCGCCGGCGTGCGGCCCTCGAGCAGGACGGCGCGGAGCGCGCTGACGCAGAGCATCCCCATCGCGATCGCGCGTGTCGCGGGTGGCGCTGCCGAGGTGCGGTGCGAGGACGACGTTCTCGAGCGTCGAGCAGCGCCTCGGTGACCTCGGGCTCGTGCTCGTAGACGTCGAGCCCGGCGCCGGCGATCGTGCCCGTCGTGGAGCGCCGCGGCGAGCGCGGCCTCGTCGACGACGGGGCCGCGGGCGGTGTTGATCAGCACGGCGGTCGGCCGCATCAGCGCCAGGCGGCGGGCGTCGATCAGATGACGCGTCTCCGCCGTGAGCGGGGCGTGGATCGAGACGATGTCGGCCTGCGGCAGGAGCGCGTCGAGGTCGGCGTCGCGGCCGGCGAGGACGGCGCTCGCACCGAACGCCTCGACGAGCCGCGCCGTCTCGCGGCCGATCCGCCCGGCACCGACGATCAGCACCGTCTTGCCCGCGAGGCTCTCGCCCAGCATGAACTCGAGCGAGAACTCCCACGGCTCGCGCCGGCGGATGAGGCGGTCGCCCTCGGTCACCCTCCGCAGCAGCGACAGCATCAGCGTCAGCGCCACCTCGGCGGTCGCGCCGGTCAGCACGTCCGGCGTGTTCGAGATCACGATCCCACGCCGGCGGGCCGCCTCGAGGTCGATGTTGTTCACGCCGACGGCGTAGTTGGCGACGATCCGCAGCTGCGGGCCGGCCGCCTCGAGATAGGCGTCGTCGATCACGACGTTGAGCACCGCGACGACCCCGTCGGCGCCAACAGGCGACGCGACGAGCTCGAAGTCGGCCTCGAGCTCCCGCTCGACCTCGGCGAGGACGCCGTTCGTGAGGTGGACGCGGGGAGCCATCGGGCGCATCATCTCTGAATGGCCGACCTCTACCACGACGGGAACCGGCAGCTGCAGGACCGCTTCGACACGCGCCGCCTCGCCGACCGGATCGAGGAGCGGCTCCGCCACGACGCCTTCGACGACGACGATCGCGCATTCATCGAGGCCCGCGACATGTTCTTCTTCGCGACCGCCGACGAGAACGGCATGCCGCAGTGCTCGTACAAGGGCGGCGAGCCGGGCTTCGTGCGGGTGGTCGACGAGCACACGCTCGCCTTCCCGAGCTACGACGGCAACGGCACCTACCTCTCGCTCGGGAACCTCCTCCGCAACCCGCAGGTCGGGATCCTGTTCATCGACTTCACGAGCCCGAAGCGCCTGCGGGTCAACGGGATCGCCTCGATCGACGAGGACGACCCGCTGCTCGCCGAGTACGCCGGGGCGCAGCTGATCGTGCGCGTGCGGGCGACCGCCGTGCTGCCGAACTGCTCGCGCTACGTGCACCGGATGGAGCTCGTCGAGCGATCGCGCTTCGTCCCCCACGACGACCACGAGACGCCGATCCCCGACTGGAAGCGGCGCGATTGGGCGCGCGACGTGCTCGCCGGCCGGCGATCCCGCCAACGATCAGGCTCCGCCGTCCGCGTGAGCTAGATATTGACAACGTTCGATATGTTCACGTAGTGTCTCATCGATAACTATCGATGGGAGGACGGAATGACCGCCGATCCAGAGGCACTGCGAGAGGACGTTCGGGCCCGCTACGCCGAGGCGGCACGCGCCGTTTCGACGGGCGAGAAGCAAGGCTGCGGCAGCGGCTCGTGTTGCGCGACCGATCACGACACGGCGAAGTTCGGTGAGGCGCTGTACGACGCCGACCAGCGCGCAGGCCTCCCCGAGGGCGCCGCCACGGCGAGCCTCGGGTGCGGCAACCCCACCGCCGTCGCCGAGCTGCGGGAGGGAGAGACGGTGCTCGATCTCGGCTCGGGCGGCGGCATCGACGTGCTGCTCTCCGCGCGCCGCGTCGGCCCCACGGGCGTCGTCTACGGGCTCGACATGACGGAGGAGATGCTCGCGCTCGCCCAGCGCAACAAGGCCGAGGCGGGAGCCACCAACGTCCACTTCCTGCGCGGCGAGATCGAGAACATCCCGTTGCCGGCCGAGAGCGTCGACGTCGTGATCTCGAACTGCGTCATCAACCTCTCGACCGACAAGAGCCAGGTGCTGCGAGAGATCGCCCGCGTGCTCAGGCCGGGCGGCCGGGTCGGCGTCAGCGATGTCGTCGCCGAGGACCGGCTCTCACCCGAGGAGCGGGCCGAGCGTGGCGCCTGGGTGGGCTGCATCGCGGGAGCTCTCTCCGTGTCGGAGTACGTGACCGGCCTCGAGGCGGCCGGGCTCGCGGATGTCGAGGTGACCTTCACGCACGAGGTCGCCGACGGCATGCACGGGGCGATCGTGCGGGCGGTCAAGCCGGAGTCGCGGCGCCGCGAGCTGCCGCTCGTCGGCGCCGCGGCGGCCGACGCCTGCTGCTAGGTCGCCGGCGGCCGCTTCTGAGCAGCGGTGAGCCGCTGGAGGAAGAAGCCGCCGACGAGGACGAGGCCGCCGACGACGATGAACGAGAGCGCGCGGGCGACGGAGTTGAGCGCGCTGAGGTCGTAGAGGAAGATCTTGGCGAGGCTGAGGCCGAAGAGCGTCAGCCCGCCGTAGCGCAGCAGGCGTGAGTCGCGAATCAGACCGGTGATCAGGAGGCCGAGCCCGATCAGCGTCCAGAGCACGCTCACCGCCACGTGGCCGCGCTCGAAGTCCGTCTCGATCGAGCCGCCGAACGTGCGCTCGGCGAGATCGAGGATGCCGAGCGAGAGCACGTAGAGCGCCGCGATGCCGACCACCGGGTCGATGTAGCGCCGGTAGGCCGGCGCTGCGAACCGGAGTGCGACTCCGGCGATGACGCAGCCGATCGCGACCCACAGGCCGTCGGCGGGGTTGGAGGACGCCGTGACGAAGTGCGACGGCGGCGTGATCAGGCAGAGCACGGCGAGGCTCGTCACCGAGACGACGCCCGCACCCGCCCACCACAACCGCTTCTCGCTGCAACGGGGCCGCGAGGAGGCCGACGAACGCGCCGGTGAGGGCGACGATGAACGCGGTTGCCGGCCCGCCGCCGACGAGGAACGCCTCGCCGAGGATCAGCGCGAGGATGGCGGTCGCCCAGGCGACGGTGACGAGATCGCGGCGCGCCTTGTCGCCCCAGGCGAGGGCGCAGAGGACGGCGAGGGCCGCCGCCGTCGCGAGGCCGGCGATCGCGTAGCGCATCGGCTCGGCGCCGTCGAACACCCAGACGCCGGCGAGCACGACGATGGCGGCGAAGGCCGTGCCGCAGGCGACGATCCAGCCGGCGAGCCAGAGCCGCTGCTCCCGGAGGATGCGGGAGAGCAGGCCGAGCACGGCCGCCGTGACCGCGAAGGCGACGGCGCGCCACGTCGCGTCGCGCACGACGAGCCACTCGCTGCCGAGGAGCGCGACGGTGCCGAGCGCCCACATGATCGTCGCGAGATCGCGATGGCGGGCGATGCGGAAGACGCTCGCCGCGAGGCCGAAGAGGACGAGGGCCGGCAGCGAGCAGCCGCCAGCCGATCCAGGTCGACTCGAGCACGTCGCCCGCGGGTGAGATGAGGGCGATGCCGGCGGCCGATCCGGCGAGCGCGAGCACGCCGCCTCCTGCCGGGATGCCGGCCTGGCGCACCTCGCGGAAGAGGAGCTGGAACGCGAAGCAGGCGGCGAGCACGCCGGCCGAGGCGGCGATCAGCGCCCAGCCGCCGTACGAGCGGTTGATCTCGTCGACCGCGAACTCGGGCACATCGAAGCCCGTCGCGATGGCGAACACGCCGCCGACCCAGGCAAGCGACGCGGCGACGAGCTCGACGGAGCTCCGCCGCGACGAGATCGCCACGGCGGCGACACCGACGGCCGCGGCGACGATCGTGGCCGCGAGGTGACCGGGGCGGAAGGAGTAGCGCGGTGAGCAGGATCGCGACGGCGTAGGTGCCGGCTGCGGCTGCGCCGAGGACGAGGCCCTCCTGCAGCCCGACGCGATGCGCCGCGAGCCAGATGCGAACGGGGGCGAGCCACGCGAGCAGCCCGGTCTCGGTGCGCGCCACCGCCTCGGCGGGCGCGAGGATGCCTGCACCGAGCAGGGCGAGCGGCAAGCGCGGCGACCGAGGCGGCCGCCATCCCGGAAACGGGCTCGTCGAAGATCAGCTTCGGCGGTGCATCGACGAGGAGCACGTGCGCCGCGGTGATGGCGCAGTAGACGAGCGCGGTTGCCTGCAGGCGCGCATCGCGCATCCGCAGGGCGATGAAGGAGAGGAGCAGCGCCTCGGCCGACCAGGTGAGCGCGAGGCTCGTTCCCGACAGCAGGTCGGCGGTGGCGACGGCCGCAAGCGACGAGCGACGAGACGCCGAGCACGAGGGCGAGGGCAGGCTGGAGGCGGCGGAGCGCGACCCAGGCGACGGCCCAGACCACGGCCGCGCCGGCGAGCGCGATGCCCTGATTGCGGTCGACGTCCCACAGCGGCCGCACGAGCAGGAGCGCGAGGCCGACGGCGGCGAGCACGAACGAGCTCGCGAGCGGATCGAGGTCGGTCTTCCCGGAGACGAGCTGCAGCCAGATCCCGGCAGCGAGCACGACCAGCACGAACGAGGCGACGACGGCGGTCGTGCCGGCACCGGCCGATCGCGTCGGCGTCGAGCGCGAGCAGCGCAACCTGCGCTCCGACGACAGCACGCGATCCCGATCAGGAGCTTGTGCCAGCGACGCGGCACTGCGAGCGCGACCGTTGCGCCGAGGATGATCACCGCGAACGCCACCGCGGGCCACGACAGCCCGGTGTCGATCGCCTGCAGGGCAGGGGCGAGCGCCGCACCGAGCAGCCCGATCGCGGCCACCGTCTCGGACGACCACGCGATCGCGATCACGACGGCGAGCGCGGCGAGGCCACCGGCGAGCGGCAGCGCGAGCCAGTCGGGCACGAGGTCGTAGCGGGCTGTGGCGGCGGCAAGGGTTGCGTAGCCACCCGCGATGCCTGCGCCGGCGGCGCCGAGCGACATCTGCAGCTGGCCGTAGCGCGACCGCACCCAGAACGCGGCGCCGACGGCGGCCGCGGAGACGCAGGCGCCGAACGCGACCCGCATCGTCGGCGTGATCCAGCCGCGGTTCGCGGCGAGCACGAAGAGCAGGATGATGCCGAACGCCGTGACGGCTCCGCCGATGATCGCGAAGCCGCGCGGGCCGAGCAGGTCCCAGTCCGCGGCGAGCTGCGCGGCCGACGCGGCGCGGCTTGGCCGGCTTGCCGGGCGCGGCCTGGCCGGTCGCGGCGGCGAGGCGCGACGGGCAGCGGGGGCCGGCGCCTCCGGCGCCGCGGCAGCGCGCTCGGGCGCTGCCCTCGGCCTCGAGCGCGGCGACCGCGCCGTCTCGCGAGCTCGCGGCCGCGCGCACGGACGACTGATAGCGCGCGATGCCCTCGAGGATCGACTCGAGCCGGCGGAGAGCCTCGGATCGGTGCGCGAGAACTCGATCGCGCGCTCGAGCTCGTCGAGGGCGGCGCTCCGCTCGCCCTCGGAGAGATGGATGCGCGCGGCGGAGATCGCGGCGTCGAGCCGCGCTGCCGGGTCGACGGGCGGCGCCGGCGCGAGCGGGTCTGCGCAGAGCAGCGAGCAACGGGTGCGCACGGCAGCCTGGGTGACGAGCGCCCGGATGCTCGTGCACCTCGACCGAGAGCCCGCGCAGCTCGCTCTCGATCTCGTCGATGCGGCTCAGAACGTCTGCCGGAGCGCCCATCACGTCCTCCCGTCGGTGTCGGTGCCGGCTTCGCGTGGCCGCAGCTCGACGGCCAGGTCGCAGTCGAGTGCCTCGGCGAGGCGGAGCAGGGTGTCGATGCGCGGCGGCCGGCCGCCGTTCTCGAGGCGGGCGATCGCGCTCTGCGACGTCGCGCAGAGCCGGGCGAGCTCGACCTGGGAGAGCCCGAGGGCGAGCCGGCGTTCCGTGACCTGCGCGGCGATCGAGGCGAAGAGCCAGCCGTCGTCGGCGTGGGCGAGGCGGCGGCGGAGCCGGTCGAACGGCTCGGCCGGTGGGCGCTTTGCGCGTCCCTTTGCTGTTCCGTCGTCTGATCTCATACTTGCTATATACCACGTTTGAGATTAATTGCAAGAGGCAATGACAACATTCGTCGACTGCTAGCAGTCGGTGAGCCTCCCCTCCGCGGTGCCGGCGGCGCCTGACTAGACTCGTCGTGTGTGACGACCGTCGTCGAAGCCGTCGACCTCCGCCGCACCTACAAGACGACGACCGGGACGTTCCGGCGTGGGTCTGTCGAGGTGGAGGCTGTTCGCGGGATCAGTTTCGAGATCCAGGAGGGCGAGCTGTTCGGCCTGCTCGGACCGAACGGCGCCGGCAAGACGACGACGATCAAGATGCTGATCACGCTGCTGATCCCGACCTCGGGGACGGCGCGCGTGCTCGGGCACGACGTCGTCACGGACGCGAAGTGGGTGCGGCAGCGCATCGGCTACGTGTTCGGCGGCGACCGCGGGCTCTACGAGCGGCTCTCCGCGCTCGACAACCTGCGCTACTTCGCCGAGCTCTACGGCGTCGATCCGAAGGTGCAGAAGACGCGGATCCACGAGCTGCTCGAGCTCGTCGGGCTCGAGCGGCCGCGAGAAGGAGCGCGTCGAGGGCTACTCGCGCGGGATGCGGCAGCGCCTCCACATCGCGCGCGGCATCCTGCACGACCCGCCCGTCGTGTTCCTCGACGAGCCGTCGATCGGCGTCGACCCGTCGGTGCCCGAGAGCTGCGCTCGATGATCGGCGGTCTCCGCGATGCCGGCAAGACCGTGCTGCTGACGACGCACTACATGTTCGAGGCCGACGAGCTCTGCGACCGCATCGCCGTCGTCGCGCGCGGCGAGATCGTGGCCCAGGGAACGCCGCGCGACCTGAAGGCAGCGCGTCGGCGACGGCGCGATCGTCGAGATCGAGGTCTACGGGATCGGGGACGACGCGCTCGCAGCCGTGCGCGGCGCTCGACGGCGTCACGGGCGTCGTCGTCGAGGAGCGCGACCAGGCGCAGGCGATCGTGATCCAGACCGCGGTCGGCGCCGAGGTGACGCAGGCGATCATGGCGCAGCTCGACGGCGTCAGGCTCGGCCGCGTGACGACGCGCGAGCCGACGCTCGAGGATGCGTACGTCGCGCTCGTCACCGACCACGGGCCGACGGATCTCGCATGAGACAGCTCCTTCGCACGATGACGCTCGGCTGGAAGCTGCACTTCAAGCAGGAGTCGCGCAACCCGTTCTTCCTCTACATCGTCGATCGGCACGCCGTTGATCTACGCGACGATGGCGTACTTCCTCTTCCAGGGCGGCGAGAAGCAGGCGACGCTCGTCGCGGCCGCCGTCGGGTCGGCGATGATGGGCATCTGGTCGCTGACGACGACCGCTGCCGCGGCGGCGCTGCAGCGGCAGCGGCGGCTCGGGATCCTCGAGCTCCTCGTCGCGTCGCCGACGCCGTTCTGGGCCACGTTCCTGCCGATCACGCTCGCGATCGCCGCGATCGGCATCTACTCGCTCGCGACGGGCCTCCTCTACGTCCGCGTTCCTCTTCGGCGTGCCCGTGTCGGTCGCGGACTGGCCGGCGTTCATCGTCGCCGTGCCGCCGACGATCCTCTCGATCGGGATGCTCGGCTTCCTGATGGGCTCGGCCTTCGTCCGCTTCCGCGCCGCGTGGATGGTCGGGAACCTGTTCGAGTTCCCGGTCTGGACGATCTGCGGCTTCCTGATCCCGCTGGCGCTGCTGCCGAGCTGGGTCGAGCCGGTCGCCTGGGTGCTCGCGCCGACCTGGGGGATGAGCGCGCTCCGCAACGCCGCGCTCGGCACCTCCGCCTGGCCCGACATCGGGATGTGCGTGCTGCTCTCGATCGATCTACGCCGTGCTCGGCGGGGTGCTGCTGAAGGCGTTCCTTCGCCTCGCCCGCGAGCGCGCGACGCTGGGGCTGACGTGAAGTCGCTGCGCGTCTTCGCGATCGGCGGCTGGCTGAGCTACCGCGCGCTCTTCTCCTGGCTGCAGCCGTCGCTGTTCGTGATGGTGCTGCTGATCCCGTCCGTGACGCAGATGATCTTCTTCGTCTTCCTCGGGCGGGCGGCCGACGTCGAGAACGACACCTTCTTCATCGTCGGCAACGCGCTCGTCGCAGCGGCGGTGCCGTGCCTGTTCGCGATGTCGCAGACGATCGCCGAGGAGCGGTTCACGCTGACGCTGCCGGCGCTCGTCGTCTCGCCTGCGAACCGGGTTGCGCTGTTCCTCGGCCGCGCCTTCCCGTCGGTCGCGAACGGCGCCATCGTGGCCGCCTTCGCACTCGTCGTCGGCGTGTTCATCTTCGGGATCCACCTCGGGCTCTCCGCGGTTCCGGGCGTCGTGCTCTCGATCATCGATCGTCGCGTTCTCGTGCACGGGGATCGGGCTGCTCAACGCCGCGATGGGCCTGCGCTGGCGCGAGACGGCGGTGCTCTCGAACTTCATCCTCTACTTCCTGCTGCTCTTCGCCGGCGTCAACGTGCCGATCGACCTGCTGCCCGACTGGTTGCAGACGCTGTCGAAGGGGCTACCGATCACCCACGGCGCCGAAGCGGCCCGCGAGATCGTGGCCGGGTCGTCGATCGTCGACGTGGCCGGCCTGCTCGGAGCCGAGGCGCTCGTCGGCACGATCTACGCGGTTGCCGGCCTCGTGCTGCTGCGGCGGTTCGAGGTCACCGCGCGGCGGCACGCGACCCTCGAGGTCGCCTGACTAGACCGCAGGCGGTCGCGCAACCAGCCGACGACGGCTGTCCAGGCGGGATCGGTCGCCTCGATCACGTCGAAGTGATCGGCATCGGGTAGCTCGACGAGATCGACCGCGTCCCCGACCGCTCGCGCCGCCGCTGCGTAGTCCCGGCTCTGAGCGGCAGGCACGAGGTCGTCGCGCGTCGCCGTGGACGAGGAGCTGCGGCACGCCGAGCGGCAGCAGCGCCGCGGGTGAGGCGACCGCGTAGCGCTCCGGGACGTCGTCGGGCTCGCCGCCGAGGAGCGCCTGGCAGGCACCACTGCCGAGCCCGGCCCGGGCTCCGGCGACGAGGTCGCTGACACCCGCCTGCGAGACCGCGCCGCACGGTCGCAGTCGCGGATCGGCGCCGGGTGCTCCCGCGGGGAGGCGGTGCCGCGCAGCGAGCCAGAGCGCCAGGTGGCCCGCCAGCCGAGTGGCCGACCGTGGCGACGCGGCCCGCGTCGACGGCCTCGAGTCCGACGACCGCGTCGGCCGCGGCGGCGACGTCCTCGAGCGTCCCCGGCCAGCCGCCGCCCTCCTGCCCCACGCGCCGGTACTCGATGTTCCAGGCCGCGATCCCCTGCGCCGCGAGATCGCGCGCGAGCGGCGTCATCAGCGTGCGGTCCCAGCCGTAGCGCCAGAAGCCGCCGTGGATCAGGACGACCGCCGGCCACGGCCGTCGGCCGCGGGATCGCCGGCCGGAAGGTGCAGGTTGCCGACCTGGTCGGGTGGTCGCCGTAGGCGATCTGGCGCGCGGGAGGCACCTCACGATCCACTCCGGGACACCGACGCAGGAGCGTCGCTGGATCGGGAGCGTCGCTGATCACGAGCCGCCGGACTTTGTGTTGATTCAACACAAGCTCGATTGCAGTGCGTGGCCAAAGCTCCTGAACAAGCCAAACACCGCCATTGGCGTCGCTCCATCCCGCTGAGCTTGTGTTGAATCAACACAAAGTCGTCCCGCCGCGCGGTCGATGCTCAGGCGAGCAGCTGCCGGCGGCGCGACAGTGCGTCCAGGAGCACGTCGATGTCGTCGTCGGTGTTGTAGTAGTGCGCCGCGACGCGGAGGTTCGTGTCGCGCAGCGAGCAGACGATGTCCTCCTCGGCGAGCGACGCGACGAGTGCGGGTGCATCGGTCGAGCGCACGCAGACGAGCGGCCCGCGGCGGGCCGGATCGGCCGGCGTGACGACGTCGGCACCGAGCTCCTCGAGGCCCGCGATCAGCCGCGTGTTGAGCGCCGCCACGTGCGCCTCGATCGCGGGCACGCCGGTCTCCTGGACGAGCCCGAGCCCGGCGACGCCGGCGTAGATGTTCGGCACCGGCGGCGTGCCCGCATCGAAGCGGCGGGCCGTCGCGTGGGGCGAGTAGTCGGAGATGTCCATCTGGAAGATGTCCTCGTCGGCGAACCAGCCGGTCTGCGTCGGCGTCAGGCCGGCGAGCACCTCGCGCCGCACCCAGAGGAAGCCGAGGCCCGCGGAGGCGAGCAGGTACTTGACCGTCCCGCCCGTGACGAAGTCGGCACCGAGCGTGCGCACGTCGACCTCGATCGCGCCCGCCGCCTGGTAGCTGTCGGCGAGCACGAGCGCACCGTTGCGCGTGGGCGACCTCGGCGATCGCCGACACGTCGTGGCGGTGACCGGTGCGGTACGAGATCGTCGTGCAGCAGACGAGGGCCGTGCGCTCGTCGATCGCCTCGGCGAAGCGCTCGGCCGGGATCGACCCGTCCGCGTCGGGACGGACGTGCACCACCTCGGCGCCGCGGAGCTCCTGCGCGTGCGCGATCTGACCGACGGTCGGGAACTCGTACTCGCTGATCACGATGCGGTTGCGGCCGCCCGCGCTCGAACGGGAGCGCCGAGACGATGCCGCTGACGCCCTGCGAGACGGAGGTCGTCACCGCCACCTCGTCGGCGTCGCCGTGGAGCAGCTCGGCGAAGCCCGCGCGGGCGGCCTCGGAGCGCTCGACCCAGAACTCCCACTCGGCGCCGTTCTCGTCCCAGCCGGCGAGGTACTCCTCGTAGGCGCGCGCGCACCCGGTGCGAGAGCGCGCCCTGCGAGCAGGAGTTGAGATAGGTCTTGTGCTCGAAGATCGGGAACTCGCCGCGGATCGCGGCGCCGACCCGGGCGCTCGACGGCGCTCACGACGACCCGAACCCGTAGGTCGCGGCGATGTCGGGCGTCAGGTAGGCGGCCGAGGGGCTCCCCGCCGGCGTGAAGATGCCGAGCACCGCAAGCTCCCGCTCGGGATGCGTGTTCTCGACGATGTGCACCTCGCGCGGCGTGATCCGGAAGGCCGACCCGTCCTCGAGCGGCTCGCCCTCGTCGTCGAGGTAGTACCGGCCCGGGCCGCGCCAGATCCAGACGATCTCGTCGTAGAGGTGGTAGTGCCACGGCGCCTTGCCGGGCGGCACGTAGCCGACGAACATCGTCGCCCGCCGTGAGCCGTTGTGAGGGCCGAAGAGGATCTGGAAGGACCGGCTGCCGGTTGCCTTGCCGGGCTCGACCGCGTCGATCGCGACGACGTGGTCGCGTGCGCCCATCGGCGCGTGGAGATCCGTGTCGGCGCCGAGCGTGACGCGGACGAGCGAGATGCCGTCGGCGCCGGCAGCGAGCTCGGCCTCCTCGCCCTCGAGCAGGAGCCCGGCCGAGCCGGACGCCAACGCGCGGCCGTCCGAGCTCCCCACCGCCCGCGAACGCGAACAGCAGCACGTCATGACCGGGATCACCGACCTCGTGCGTCTCGCCCGCGCCGAGCTGCAGCGTCTCGAGCGCGAGCTCGGAGCCGCGCTGCGGCGGGATCTGGCCGGCTGCGCTGACGACACCCATCAGCGGCCGAGGTACGCCTTGCGCAGGCCCTCGTCCTCGAGCAGGTCGGCAGCCTTGCCCTCGAGGACGATGCGCCCGGTCGAGAGGACGTAGCCGCGGTCGGCGATCGACAGCGACACGTTCGCGTTCTGCTCGACGACGAGCATCGCCACGCCGGCGTCGTTCACCTGCTTGATGATCTCGAAGCTGCGCTCGACGAGCACCGGCGCGAGGCCCATCGACGGCTCGTCCATCAGCAGCAGCTTGGGCTGCGACATCAGCGCGCGGCCCATCGCGACCATCTGCTGCTCGCCGCCGGACAGCGTGCCGGCGAGCTGGGCGCGCCGTTCGTAGAGGAGCGGGAAGAGGTCGTAGACGCGCTCGAACTCCTCCTTCAGGTCGGCCTTCGGCCGCAGGTAGGCGCCCATCTCCAGGTTCTCGAGCACCGTCATCGGCCCGAACAGCCGCCGGTTCTCCGGCACGATCGCGAGCCCGCGCTTGATCCGGTGCGCGGTCGGCATCTGCGGTCACGTCCTCGCCGTTCAGCTTCACCGTGCCGGTGCGCGGGCGGACGAGGCCGAGGATCGTCTTCAGCGTCGTCGACTTCCCGGATGCGTTGCCGCCGAGCAGGCACACGAGCTCCCCCTCCGCGACGACGATGTTCTCGTCCTGGAGGATGTGGATCTGCCCGTAGTAGGTGTTGATGCCCTCGAGCTGGAGGAGCGGCGGCGTCTGGCGCGGATGCGGGTGCGGTGCTCACTTGCGGGCCATCCCGCCCGTGCCGAGATACGCCTCGACGACCCGCGGCGAGGTGGCGACTTCCTCGAACGTGCCCTCGGCGATCTTGAGGCCGTGGTCGAGCGCGATCACGCGGTCCGAGATTCCCTCGACGACGTGCATGTCGTGCTCGATCACGAGGATCGTGTAGCCGGCCTCGGTGCGGAGCTTGGCGATCAGCTCGGTGATCTCCTGGGTCTCCTTCGGGTTCATGCCGGCGGCGGGCTCGTCGAGCAGCAGCATCCTCGGGTTCGTCGCGGTCGCGCGGGCGATCTCGAGCCGGCGGCGATTCGCGTAGGAGAGGCTGTAGGCGGGCTGGTCCCAGCGGTAGCCCATCAGCCGCTCGCCGAAGAACGCGAGGCGCTTCTCGGCGAGCTCGCGGATCTCCTGCTCCTCGCGCCGCATGCCCGGCGTGCGCAGCATCGAGCGGAACACGCCGGCCTTCGTGTGGCCGTACGCGGCGGCCATCACGTTCTCGCGCACGGTCATGTTGAGGAACAGGCGCAGCGTCTGGAACGTGCGCGCGATCCCGCGGCGCGTGATCTGGTGCGGCTCGAGGCCCTTGATGCTCGAGCCGGCGAAGACGATGTCGCCGCCGGTCGGGACGTAGACGCCGGTGACGAGGTTGAACAGCGTCGTCTTGCCGGCGCCGTTCGGGCCGATCACGCTGACGATCTCGCCCTCGTCGACGTGCAGGTCGAGGCCGTCGATCACCTTGAGGCCGCCGAACGACATCGAGACGTCCTGCAGGTCGAGGAGCTTCTCGGCCATCTAGATGATCTCCACGCGCTTCTCGCCGAGCAGGCCCGACGGGCGGGCGATCATGAGCCCGATCAGGAGGACGCCGAGGATGATGTACCGCGTCGGCTCCGGCTTCGCGAGCATGACGTTCTCCCAGACGAAGGCCGCCAGGTAGAGCACCGGCACGAGCACGGCGAGCCGCACCCAGCCCTTCAGCATCGTGAGGAGGAGCGCGAGCGCGACGAGCGAGACGTACGAGACGGGCGCAATCCAGTCGGCCGGCGCGCGAGGGCACGACGACCCAGTTGGCCATGAAGTCGGCCACGCCGCCACCCGCGCCGCCGCTGCCGTTGGTCCAGGCGTCATCGATCGCTCCCACGATCGTGTGGACGACGACCCCGAACGCGAGGAGCCCGCCGAGCACCGCGGCGAGCCGCCACGAGAGGCGCAGCGCCGCGATGAGGCCGACGACGATGACGGCGTAGAACAGCACGCGCGAGTCGCCGGGATCGCGGAGCACCTCGAGCAGGACGCCGATCAGCACCGCGCCGATCACGACCCCGCCCTGGCTGCCGGCGCCGCCGAGGATCACCATCGTGTAGATCGTGATCAGGAGCGGGAACGAGAACGAGAGCGGGAAGACGCTGGCGTTCAGGGCGCTGACCAGCGTGCCGCTGAGCGCGGCGATCGAGGCGCCGAACGCGAAGCTCAACAGCTTGAGCCAGTTGACGGGCATTCCCATCACCTCGGCCGCGAGCGGGTCCTCGCGGAGCGAGCGCCACGCGCGACCCGTGCGGGAGAGGTTGACGAAGCGCAGCAGGACGTAGACGACGACGAAGAACGCGAGCGCCACGTAGAGGTAGGCGACGTTGAAGACGCCGCCCTCGCCCGAGACGTTGAGCGCGCGGCCGAAGAAGCTGAACGGGTCGACGTTGAGCAGGCCGTTCGCGCCGCCCGTGACGTTGTGACCGAAGAGGTCGTCGCCGTTCGTCGTCACGGTGAGGAAGAGCTGCAGGAAGAAGAGCGTCACGATCGCGAGGTAGTCGCCTGTTAACCGTCGCGACGGCAATCCGACGAGGAAGCCGACAACGGCTCCGATCACGACGACGGTCGGGATCGCGACGATCGTCGGCAGATGGATGCCGTAGTGGTCCGAGCTCAGCAGCGCATAGGCGTAGGCGCCGATCCCGTAGAACGCGACGAACCCGAGGTCGAGCAGGCCACCCCAGCCGACGACGACGTTGAGGCCGAGCGCGAGCAGCATGTAGACGGCGATGTCGAACGCGACGCGCCTGACGTAGCCGCTGTCGGAGACCACGGGAACGAGCGACGCCGCAGCGACGAACAGCGTCAGCCAGGCCCACCACGGCACCCGGCGCAGCCGATCCTCGATCGTGCCGAGCGGGCCACCGCGCTGGGAGCGGTTGTCGCCGTGCCGGGCGACCCACTCGTCGCGGCCGACGGCCGGGCTCGTCGGGCCCTCCGACGTCGTCGCCTCGATCGCTCCTTCGAGCGGCCGGGTCAGCTCGTCGTCGTAGCCACCCATCGTCACACCTTCCTGATGTCCGCTTTGCCGAGGAGCCCCTGCGGCCGGAAGAGCAGGAACAGGATCAGGATCACGAAGACGAGCAGGTCGGACCAGCGGGTCGAGACGTACCCCTGGGTGTACGACTCGGCGAAGCCGAGCACGAGCCCTCCCGCGAGCGCGCCCGGGATCGAGCCGATGCCGCCGATCACGGCCGCGGTGAACCCCTTGAGGCCGATCAGGAACCCGATCGTGGCGTAGGTCGGAACGCGGAGCGCGAAGAGCACGCCCGCGGCGCCGGCGAGCGCCGAGCCGAGCACGAAGGCGAAGACGATCACCTTGTCGATGTCGATGCCCATCATCGCGGCGGCCTCGCGGTCGTGGGAGGTGGCGCGCATCGCCTTGCCGAGCCGCGTCCGCGTGACGAGCAGCCAGAGCAGGATCATCATCACGAAGGCGGCGACGATCGTGATGATCCGGATCAGCGGGATGCGCACGTTGCCGATGTCGAAGCCCTTGAAGTAGAGCGCGCCGCCGTCCATCGCGAACGTGTCGTAGTTCTTCAGCGCGGCGCCGAACAGCAGCTGCATCGAGTACGCGATGAAGAACGAGACGCCGAGGGCGCTGATCAGCGGCGCGATCCTGGGAGCGTCGCGCAGCGGCCGGTAGGCGAAGCGCTCGATCGCGACGCCGAGGACGGCGCAGCCCGCCATCGCGGCGAGCGTGATCAGGATCAGCACCAGCCAGACCGGCACGATCGGGTTGGCCGAGCCGCCGAGCAGCTGCAGCGCACCGAAGCCGATGAACGTGCCCACCATGAACACGTCGCCGTGGGCGAAGTTCAGAAGCTTGAGGATCCCGTAGACGAGGGAGTAGCCGAGTGCGATGAGGGCGTAGACGCTGCCGAGCGTCAGGCCGTTCAGCGTGAGTTGGATGAAGGTGTCCACGCGGTTCGCGAGTCTATCGGGGGATGAACGAAAGGGCGGCCCGACCGTGAGGCCGGGCCGCCCTTGCGTGCGACGTGCGTGTTAGCCGACGAGCTTGTACGAGCCGTTCGACTGGATCTGGAAGATGTAGAACTTGGCGTTCAGCGGATCGTTCGACTTCGTCGAGAAGCGGAACGTGCCACCGAGGATCGAGTTCGGGATCGACGACCTTCTTGACGTTGCGGACAACGTCACGCCGCTCCTTCATCTGACCCTTGCCTGCGACACACGCCTTCTTGATCGCGGCCATCGCAACCTGCGTTGCCAGGTAGGTCGGAGGACCGAAGGAGCCCAGCTGTCGACTTGGGGTTGTCCTTCTGCCAACCGGCGATGATCGCCTTGTCGGCGGCGATGCCGCTGATGTCCGGTGCGAAGTTCGACACGTACGAGCCCGGCACCTTGAACTGCGTGGCGTCGTTCGAGCCGTCGCCGCCGAACACCTTCGCCTTCTTGCCCTGCTCGAGCAGCTGCTGCGCGAAGTTCTGCGCGTCGCCCGGCTTCTGCGTGGGGAAGAACACGAAGTCAGCGTCGCTCGGGACCTTCGTCACGAAGGACGAGAAGTCCGTCGTCGTGTTGCTGACCGACTGCCGGGACGTCGAGACGCCCTTGGCCTTCAGGACGAGCTCTGCCGCGTCCGAGAGACCCTGCGAGTACGGCTCCTGGAAGTCGAACAGCACGACCTTCTTGGCACCCTTGCTGACCATGAAGGCTGGCATCCGTCGGGCCCTGGATGTAGTCGCCCGGGACGACCCGGAAGAACGACGGAGTCGCCTCCTTGGTTGCACCCTTCGTCAGCGACGTGCGGGTTGCCGACTCGGAGATGTGCGCCAGACCGGCGGCCTGGTAGGTCTTGCTCGAGGCGGCGACTGCACCTGACGTCGACGGTCCGATCACGGCGACAACAGCCTTGTCGGCGACGAACTTCTGCGCCAGGGTCTGTGCCGGTGCTGCACCCTGCTCGACCGGGGTGTCACCCGTGACGAGCGCTGATCTTGAGGCCGTACTTCGGGGCGAGCGTCTTGACCGCGTACTTCGCCCAGCTGAGCTGCTCGTTGCCGAGGAAGCCCGCGCCGCCCGTGAACGGAGCCACGATGGCGATCTTGAGCTTGCTGTTGCAGTTGACTGCCTGGCTCGAGGCCACGGCAGTCGAACCTGCGCCGGCGGTGGATGCAAGCGATGCGGCAACGGTGACCGCAGACGCCAGCATGATCCCTCCACGTCGTTTCATTCCGATGTTCCTCCTTGATGGTGTGCACGGACTGTGACGACGGGCCGCAAGTCTTTGTTGTGTCGCCGGCCGCCGCGCACGGAATGCGTCGGGGGAGTGAACCATCGGTTTGGTGACATGTCAACCGACGGAGGCTGAATCACGCGTCGTCGGAGAGCGCCTCGACCCAGCCTGCGGTGTCGAGGAACTGCCTGAACCGCCACGCCTTTCCGTCCCGGAGCGACCAGACGTGGACGAACGGGACGTCGAGCGGCCTTGCCCGTCTGCTTCGCGGTTCCGCGGTAGCGCCCGAGCACGACGACCTCGTCGCCTGCGTCGAGAAACTCGGCCGGGACGGCGCTGAACTCGGACCACCAGTCGCGGTCGAGCGGGTCGAAGATGTTGGCCCGCACCTCGGCGACGCCGTGGTAGACGCCTCCGTGCGGTAGTCCCTGCGCCTGCTGCCACTCGATGTCGTCGTCCATGTCGGCGAGGACGGCCGCCATGTCGCCACGGGCGAACGCCTCGTAGGAGCGCTGGACGATCGCGAGGTTGCACGCTGGTCACGCGGCGAGCCTACTCATTCGCCGCGTGGGCGTTGGACGGGTGCGGAGCGGCCGAGTAGCGTGACGGCTCAGATGGACGACGTCGACGAGATCGAGGAGCCCGACGCCACGTACGTCCCGCCCGCGGGGCAGGCCGAGCTCGTGGCGGCGCTCCGGGCAGGCGACGAGCAGGCGTTCGCGTCGCTCATCGACGAGCTCGGCCCGTCGATGCTCCGGGTGGCGCGGATGTACGTCTCGACGCGGGCCGTCGCCGAGGACGTCGTGCAGGAGACCTGGCTCGGCGTGCTGTCCGGGATCGGCCGCTTCGAGGGCCGCTCGTCGCTGAAGACGTGGATCTTCCGGATCCTCACGAACCGGGCCAAGACGCGCGGCGAGCGCGAGGGCCGCAGCGTCCCGTTCTCGTCGTTCGCGAGCGACGCCGACGCGCGACGAAGGCGCCACCGTCGACGCCGACCGCTTCCAGCGCAGCGGCCAGTTCGAGGGTGCGTGGACATCGGCGCCGTCCCGCTGGTCGGAGCTGCCCGAGAACCGGCTCGTCGGCAAGGAGACGATCGAGGTGGCCCAGGCGGCGATCGCCGCGCTGCCCGACAGCCAGCGCGCCGTGATCACGATGCGCGACGTCGACGGCTGGAGCTCCGAGGAGGTTCGTAACGTTCTCGGCCTCAGCGAGTCCAATCAGAGAGTCCTCCTCCATCGTGCCCGCGCGAAGGTCCGGCGGGCTCTCGAGACATATCTGGAAGGCGACCGTTCATGACGAGCATCTGGCAGCGCATCCGTGGCCGTAGCGAGCCCGGCTTGACGTGCGCCCAGGTCGTCGAGCTCGTCACGGACTATCTCGAGGGCGGGCTGAGCGACGCAGATCGCGCGCGCTTCGAGGCGCACCTGAGCGGCTGCGACGGCTGCACGAACTACCTCGACCAGATCCGCGTCACGATCGCCGTCGTCGGCCGCGTCCACGAGGACGATCTCTCCGCCGAGGCGAAGGCCGGGCTGCTGGCGGCGTTCCAGGGCTGGGCTCGCGATGGGTGAGCGTCTGACCTCGTCGTCCTCCCCGATGCCGGCGCCGCGGCTGCGGCCGTCGCCGCGTTGCTCGCCGAGGCCGTCGAGGCCGGCGGCTCGATCGTGGTGTCCGGCGGCTCCACTCCCCGCAGGGCGTACGAGCTCGCGGCTGCGCTCGACGGCGACTGGGGCGGCGTCGATCTCTGGTTCGGCGACGACCGCTGCGTGCCGGCGTACGACCCGCTGTCCAACCAGCTGCTCGTCCGCGAGACGATCCTCGACCGGATCATCGTTCACCCGACGGTGCACGCCATCCCGACCGAGCTCTCGCCGGACGAGGCTGCCGCCGCGTATGACGCCGAGCTCCGCGACGAGCCGCTCGACCTCGTCCTGCTCGGCATCGGCTCGGACGGTCACACCGCATCGCTCTTCCCGGACGCGCCCACGCTGGACGTGCGCGACCGCCTCGCCGTCGCGGCGGAGCCGGGGCTCGATCCGTTCGTCGAGCGGGTGACGCTGACGATCCCCGCGCTCGAGTCGGGCGCGCACGTGGTGTTCCTCGTCGTCGGCGAGGAGAAGGCGGACGCCGCCCGGCGGGCGTTCGCGACGCGCCGTCGAAGTCGACCCCGGCGAGCCTCGTGCGCTCGCGCGACGGCAAGACGACGGTCATTCTCGACGCCGCTGCGGCGTCGCTCATGCCCTGACGGCGGCCGTGGTTGCAGCGCTGGGACGCGTCCGCGCGGAGAAGGATCGCGCCGGGGTGTCCCCGGGAGGGAGACACCCTTCGTGCTACACGGCCGATGCCTACCGCGGCGCCGACGCGCTCAGGATCGCCGCGGCGACCGCACCGGCAAGACGGTGAAGGCGCCGGTCCGGACGCGTGGTTCGGCGGCCCGAGCGCCGACTCCCTGTCATTCGTGCCGAGCTCCCGGTACGGGTTCATGTGCCCGGTGCTGAAGACCGGGTTCGCCACGCCGTAGTCGGGCACGCCAGCGTCGTTGGAGAGTGAGAGGGCGGGTCTGCTCGTCTCTCCGACGGCAGTCAACGCGCGCGCAGCCGCCGGTAGCGCCGGATCAGCGCGTTCGTCGAGGAGTCGTGCGTGAGCTCGGGCTCCTCGGTCGCCTCGAGCTCGGGCACGATCCGCTGCGCCAGCTGCTTGCCGAGCTCGACGCCCCACTGGTCGAACGAGTTGATCGACCACACGACGCCCTGGGTGAAGACGCTGTGCTCGTAGAGCGCGACGAGCGCGCCGAGCACCTCGGGCGTGAGGCGCTCCGCCATGATCACGTTCGACGGGCCGGTTGCCCGCGAAGGTGCGGTGCGGGACGAGCCACTCGGGCGTTCCCTCGGCGGCGACCTCCTCCGCCGTCTTCCCGAACGCAAGCGCCTCGGCCTGCGCGAACACGTTCGCGACGAGCAGGTCGTGGTGGCGGCCGAGCGGGTTGAGGCTCGACGCGAAGCAGATCAGGTCGCACGGAATCAGCCGCGTGCCCTGGTGGATCAGCTGGTAGAAGCTGTGCTGCCCGTTCGTCCCCGGCTCGCCCCAGTACACGGGGCCGGTGTCGTAGTCGACCGGCGCCGAGTCGATGCGGGTGCTCTTGCCGTTCGACTCCATCGTCAGCTGCTGGAGGTAGGCGGGGAAGCGCTCCAGGTACTGGTCGTAGGGCAGCACGGCGACGGTCTGCGGCGTCGAAGAAGTCCGTGTACCAGACGGTGAGCAGCCCCATCAGCACCGGCAGGTTCTCGGCCAGCGGCGCCGTGCGGAAGTGCTCGTCCATCGCATGGAAGCCGCTCAGCATCCGCGCGAAGCCGTCAGGCCCGATCGCGAGCATCGTCGAGAGGCCGATCGCGGAGTCCATCGAGTAGCGCCCGCCGACCCAGTCCCAGAACCCGAACGCGTTGGCGGTGTCGATCCCGAACGCCGCCACGTCCTCGAGGTTCGTCGAGACGGCGACGAAGTGCTGGGCGATCGCCGACTCGTCGCCGCCGAGCCCGTCGAGGAGCCAGTCGCGCGCCGTCGTCGCGTTGGTCATCGTCTCGAGCGTCGTGAACGTCTTCGAGCAGACGATGAACAGCGTCTCGGCAGGATCGAGATCGTGGGTCGCCTCGACGAAGTCGGTGCCGTCGACGTTCGAGACGAAGCGGAAGGTCATGTCGCGGCGGGCTGTAGTGGCGCAGCGCGCGGTAGGCCATCACCGGCCCGAGATCCGAGCCGCCGATGCCGATGTTGACGACGTTCTTGATCGGACGTCCAGTCGCTCCCTTCCACTCGCCGGAGCGGACGGCGTCGGCGAACGCGCCCATCCGGTCGAGCACCTCGTGCACCTCGGCGACGACGTCGACCCCGTCGACGACGAGCGAGCGCCCGCGCGGCATCCGCAGCGCGACGTGGAGCACCGAGCGGTCCTCGGTGACGTTGATCCGCTCGCCGGCGAACATCGCGTCGCGCCGCTCGGCGACACCCGCCTGCTCGCGCGAGCGCAACGAGTCGCAGCATCGTCTCGTCGGTGACGCGGTTCTTCGAGAAGTCGAGGAAGAGCCCCGCCGCCTCGCCCGTGAGCCGCTCCGCACGGCCCGGATCGGCGGCGAAGAGGTCGCGCAGGTGCATCTCCCGCACGGCCGCAGCGTTCGCGTCGAGCGCCTGCCAGGCGGACGAGTGCTCGGAGCGGCGACGGTCATCGGCGGCACTCTCGCGCGCGCTGGCCTAGAAGAAGAACTGCCGCCACGCATCCCACCAGTTGTCGGCCCGGGAGACGATCATGCGGTCGCTCAGGCGCTCGACGCCCGGCCGATGGCGGAGCGCGTCCGGCGCGCGCGTGTTCTTGTACTCGACCTGGATCTCGCACGGGTGGCCGGGCAGGTACGGCTCGACGGCGGTGAGATCGGCAAGCGCCGTTGCGCGCGCCTTCCTCGATCAGCGCCCGCGCCCGCAACGGAGCGATGTTGCGCGCAGACCGCGCCCCGAGCCCCTGCTTCACCGCGACCGTGGTCAGCGTCGGGCCGAGCAGGTCGCGCGCCTCGTCGCAGGCTGCGTCGTCGCCCGTGACGAGCAGCACCGGGCAGCCCCAGTTGCCGCAGAGCGCCGCGTTGATCCCGGTCTCGCCCACGAGGACGCCGTTGAACCAGAGGTTCTGCCACACCTGGCCCGAGACCGTGTGGTTCATCACGCCGTAGCGCGTCCCCGCTCGCGCGTGCATGCCGACGAAGAGCGCAGCGTCCGCCCCGCTCTCGAGGAATGCCGTGTACTCGGTCCACGAGTCCTGGACGACGAAGTCGCACGCCTCGTCGAGCAGCTCCGGGATCAGCGAGTTGAAATCCCACTCCTCGCCCGCGCCGTGGCAGTCCATGACGACGATCTCCGTCGCCCCGGCCGCCTTGGCGCCGCGCACGGCGGCATTCATCTCCTCCGTATAGAGACGGCGACTCTCCTCGTACATCGGGGAGCCGCCGACCGTCTGCCCGGGATTGGTGACGCCCGAGACGCCCTCGAGGTCGCTGACGATGAAGACCTTCACTGCGGATAGCCTACGCCCTCGTGGACACGGGTCTTGCAGGCAAAGGCGTCGTCGTCACCGGTGCCTCCGGCGGGATCGGCGCCGCCTGCGCGCGGCTCTTCGCCGCCGAGGGCGCCAAGGTGCTCGTGCACTACCACCGCGGCGAGGAGCGGGCCGCAGGCGGTTGCGGCCGAGATCGGCGGCGCGCCGATCGCGCAGGCCGACCTGACGGTCGAGGACGACGTCGACCGGCTCTTCGCAACGGCGCGCGACGAGCTCGGCTCGGTCGACGTCTGCGCCGCAGTCGCCGGCGTCTGGCCCGCCGTCGACCTGCCGGTGTGGGAGCTTCCGCTCGCGCGCTGGGAGGAGACGATCCGCCAGAACCTCACCGCCACCTTCCTCACCGCCCGGGCGTTCCTGCGCGAGGTCGCCCGCACGGGCCACGGCTCGCTCGTGCTCGTCGGCTCGACGGCGGGACGGTTCGGCGAGGCGGGCCACGCGGACTACGCGGCCGCGAAGTCGGCCCTCCAGGGCGGCCTGCTGCTGTCGCTGAAGAACGAGGTCGCGCGCGTTGCTCCGCTGGCGCGGGTCAACGCCGTCGCTCCCGGCTGGACCGAGTCGCCGATGACACGCGGACACGTCGACGAGGCGGCCGTCCGTCGCATCTCGCGGACGATGGCCCTGCGCAAGGTCGCCCAGCCCGAGGACATCGCGGCTCAGGTGGTCGCGCTCTCCTCCGACGTTCTCTCCGGCCACATCAGCGGCGAGCTCGTCACGGTCGCCGGTGGGATGGAAGGCCGCGTCGTCCACGACGACACGGCCGACGACGCTAGCCCGCGGCGGCCCGGCTCGAGGATCCAGAGGGTCGTCTCGGCGATCCGGCCGCCGGGATACTCGATCGGCGGCTCCGGGCCGACTCGCGTGTACCCCGCCCGCTCCGCGACGCGCTCGCTCGGCTCGTTGCCGATCGTCGTCCGCAGCTCGAGGCGCGACGGCTCGAGACGCGCGACGATCTCGGCCGAGACGAGCGCCAGAGCACGCGTCGCGAGGCCACGTCCGCGGGCTTCGGCGCCGAGCCAGTAGCCGAACTCGACCGCGTCTCCGTGCAGGAACATCCTGATCCCGCCGAGCGGCTCGTCGGTCTCGGCGTCCGCGATCAGCAGGGTGCCTCCGTGCAGCGTCATCAGGCGCGCCAGGTCGAGGTCGAAGTCCGGCAGCATCAGCCGCACGCGCATCACGTCGTCGATGAGATCGATGATCTTGGGCAGGTCGTCCTCTCTGCCCCGTCGCATCACGAAGTCGCCGCCGTCGAGTGGCTCCGTGAGCACGGCCCCGAAGACCTCGCGTCCGTCGTCGGCCGGCGTGTGCCCCACCGCGCGATCCTACGCTGGCAGGAACGCGCGGTCGAGAAGGACATCGAGAAACGAGAAGGGCGACGAATCGCTCGCCGCCCCTTCTCTACTCCCTATGGCCAAGAGATGATTGCCGTCAGTCCCCGACCCGGAGCCTTGGGTCCGTATCGGCAGGACGCGGAGAACCTTGAGGAGCACGAAGAAGGGGCCGCCGCCAGCCCCTTCTCCCATGCAGGTTCCAAGGAGGGAACCGTATCGCCCACCTGCGCCGCGAACCAGACTGCCGCGCTCGGTGAGATGTCCTCAGTATCCGGAGCCGGGGCTGCTTGACCTATCACCCTAAAGTGCGTTGACCACATCGCTTGATTCGGGTCGTCAATAAGCTCGGCGGATGGCGGATTTCCTCGAGCGACTGCGCACCGGCCCGCCGATCGTGGCCGACGGCGGCATGGGGGCGCTCCTGATCGGCGCGACGCCCGGGCTGCGTTGCCCGGAGGAGGCGAACCTCCGCGCGCCCGAGAGCGTGATCGCCGTGCACGCGAGCTACATCCGCGCCGGTGCCGAGCTGATCGAGACGAACACCTTCGGCGCCAACCGCCGCAAGCTGGCAGGCAAGCTCCTCGAGGACGAGTTCGAGGCGATCAACTCGGCGGGCGTCCGCCTGGCACGCGAGGCGCGCGATGTCTCCGGCCGTGACGTGCTGATCGCCGGCGCGATCGGGCCGCTCGGCGAGCTCGAGGTGTTCGACGCGGGCGAGCACGGGCCGTTGTACGCCGAGCAGGCGCGGGTGCTCGAGGGCCGCGGCGTCGACCTGTTCATGATCGAGACGTTCTTCGACCTCGACCAGCTCGTCGCCGCGGTCGAGGCCGTCCGCGGAGCGTCGTCGCTGCCGATCGTGGCGCTGCTCACGTTCGACGACGAGGCCGAGACGGGCGGCGGCATCGACGCGGGCGCTGCCGGCCGGCGGCTCGCGGAGCTCGGCGTCGCGGCGATCGGAACGAACCACGGCGCCGGACCGCATGCGGCGCTGCTCGCGCTCGACGCGATGCGCGACTCCGGCGTGCCGCTCGCCGCGCTGCCCAACATCGGCCTCGCGAGCATCGTCGGCGGGCGCGTCGTCTATCCCCACTCGACGCCCGAGTACTTCGGCGACTTCGCGGCCCAGGCAGCGGCGCTCGGCGCTCGGATCGTCGGCGGCTGCTGCGGCACGACGCCGGCGCAGATCGAGGCGATCCGCACGGCGCTCGACGACCAGCGTGCGCCGCGGGCGGCGTTCGAGGCGCGCGAGCTCGCCCCGAGGTCCGCTCCCGCTCTCGGCCGTCGGCGAGACGCGGCTCGCCCGCGCGCTGCGCGAGGGCGAGTGGGTCGTCAGCGTCGAGCTCGATCCGCCGAAGGGCGGCACCAACGACGCCATGATCGAGGTGGCGCGCGTGCTCCGGCAGTCGGGCGCCGTCGGCTTCGTCGACGTCAACGACAACCCCATGGCGCGCGCGCGGATGAACGCGCTGATGGCGTCGATCGCGATCCAGCGCGAGGCCGGGATCGAGACGATCCCGCACGTCACGCCGCGCGACACGACGGTGATGGGGCTCGAGGGCGTCCTGCTCGGCGCGCATGCCGACGGCGTGCGCAACATCCTCGCGGTGACGGGCGACCCGCCGCACGTCGGCGACTACCCCGGCTCGCGCGGCGTCTACGAGATCGACTCGATCGGCCTCGTCCAGCTGCTGGCCGGGCTCAACCAGGGCGTCGACTACGTCGGCAAGGCGATCGACCGGCCGACCTCGTTCTTCATCGGCGTCGCGGTCAACCCGACCGCCGACGATCTCGACCTCGAGCTCGAGCGGTTCGAGCGCAAGGTCGAGTCGGGCGCGCAGTTCGCGATGACGCAGGCGCTGTTCGACCTCGAGGGGCTCGAGCTCTTCCGTCGAGCGGCTCGGCGGCTCCTGGCCGATCCCGCGTGCTCGCGGGCGTCTGGCCGCTCCGGTCACATGCGATGGCGCTGCGGCTCCACAACGAGGTGCCGGGGATCTCCGTTCCCGAGCACGTGCTGGCTGCCCTGCGCGACGCCGGTGCCGACGCACCCGCGGCCGGGCTCGCGCTCGCGCGCGAGCTGCTCGCGTCGCTGCGCGGACGCGTGGCGGGGGTCTACGTGATCCCGCCGTTCAAGCAGCCCGAGGCCGCGCTCGACCTGCTTGCTCTAGCGGTCGGTGCAGGACGTGTCGACGGCCGTGGTGCCGGCCCTTGCGAGTGCTGCTCTGACGGCGCCGTTCGGGACGCCGTAGCCGCCGTCGGTGCCGACGCGCTGAGCGAAGACCGTCGTGATCACCCGGCCCTGCGCATCGACGACCGGCCCGCCGGAGTTGCCGCTGCGAATGACGCCGCGGATCGTCATCACCCGGCGGCTGACCGGGAAGTTGCCGTACGCGTCGCGGCCGACGATCTGCACGATGCGGCCGATGCGGACGGCTGTCTCGGTGTACGGGCCGTTGCCGGGGTAGCCGAGGAGACCGCCGGCGTCCCCGGCGGGGCATCGCCGAGCTGGAGCGGCGGGGCATGGAGCCCGGCGACGCGGAGCACGGCGACGTCGTTGTCCTTGTCGAACGAGACGATCTGCGCGTCGAGGAGGGCGCCGTCGTTGCGGTCGACGTGCGGCGTGTCGATTCCGGCAACGACGTGGGCGTTCGTGACGACGAGGCCGTTGCCCGCGATCCAGCCCGAGCCTTCGATGCCGAGCCCGCAGGCGTTGCCGACGATGCGCACGACGCTGAGCGCCGAGCTGCTCACGCCGGGCGTGTCGAGGACGGCCGGGTCGGGCGCCTCCACTCCGGCCGCCGGGCCGGCGAGGGCGGCGAACGGGTCGATCTGCGCGAGCGTGTCGATCAGGCGGTGCGGCGGCAGCTCCTGGTTGAGCCGCGAGAGGATCGCCGAGTCCTGCGCGTAGTGGCGCAGGTCGGTCTGCCGGGGGAGATAGAGGAACACCGCGCCGACGGCCCAGCAGAGGGCGAGGCCGGTGACCGCACCGAGGACGCCGCCACCGACGTTGTCGAAGAGGCGAAGCGGGCCGAGCACGACGAGGAGCTGGCGCAGGTGCCGCCCGACCAGCGAGCCGAGCGCCTGGCCGATCGCGGCGCACACCATCGCGCCGCCGAGCGCGACGAGCGGCAGCCAGCGCGCGAAGTCGCCGCCGACGAGCGACGGCCCGACGCGGGCGCCGAGATAGAAGCCGATCGCGAGCCCGGCGAGCGAGAACACACCGACGACGAGCCCCCGCCGGAAGCCGCCAAGCGAGGTGACGACGATGAGCGCCAGTGCGATCAGATCGAAGGCGGACACTCCCCCAGGTTCGCACGAAGTGGGTGCTCCCCTGCGCCGCCGGGACGACCGCGCGCGGTCGTCCCACCCGATCCCGAAAGCCGCCGCTACAATCCGCTGGCCCACGGGGGCGTAGTTCAGTTGGTTAGAACGCCGGCCTGTCACGCCGGAGGTCGCGGGTTCGAGTCCCGTCGCTCCCGCTCCATTCCAAGCCGTTTCTGGCGTGTCACACGCCGACGCGGCGCCCGAAATCCTCATTCTGGTCAGGTTTGGTCAGGTCTCATTCCGGGATCAGGCCGCCGAGGGCCGAGATCAGGTGCTCGCTCACCTGCTCGCGGCGCCGGGCCGAGTCGAACTCGTGCACGTAGACGTCCATCGTGATCGAGGCTCGCGCGTGTCCCATCTGCTGCTGCACCGCCACCGGATCAATTCCGCTGATACGACCATAGTGCATATAATGAAACGGTGATTCCGATAGCTGAAACAGACTCAATTGTCGTTGTCGGCGCTGGCTCGCTCGGCCAGGCGTATGGCGTACTCCTGGCAGAGGCCGGGCACAGCGTCACACTTGTAGCGACGCCGCTGACGGCGGCTGATCTCCTCGCGGCGGGGGGGATCGAGCTCTCCGGGGCCATCGAGACAACAGTGCCGGTGACGGCGCAGGTGCCGCCACCTGCAGGCTCCATCGCGGTGGTCACCGATGCCTCGGCCATCGCGGGCCGGAGCGGCGTCGTCTTCACGACAAAGGCGCACCAGCTCGGCCCTGCCCTGGAGCTGATCGTCGCCCTGCCCGATGTGGCGTGGGCGTGCGGAGTGCAGAACGGCGTCGTAAAGGACGATCTCCTCGTCGAGGCGTACGGACGAGCGCGCGTCGTGGGCGCATCCACGATTTTCGGAGCGCGCCGGATCGCAAACGGCGACGTCGAAGTGACGGCCCTCGGTACGACGTACTTCGGCGAGCTCGGCGTCGGCACGTCCCCCCGGGTCGATTCCATTGCCGCGGCATTCGCCGACGCCGGCATACCGGCCATCGCTGTCGCGGATATCGAGAGCATCATCTGGACGAAGGCATGTAACGCGGCCGGTGCTTTCGGCGTCGCCGTACTCACGGGGCCTGAGGCACCGTTGATCGGTTATGACCCCGATCTCATGCGCGCGTTCCTCTCGCTCGTCAAGGAAACGGCAGCGGTCGCCGAGGTCGTCGGCCACCCGGTGGGCGACTTCGAAGGCTTGCCTCCGGCGCGCACATGGGTCGAGCGCGACATCGAGGCGGTCGTCGCCGAACTTCCGGCGCCACCACCGGCGAGCACGGTGCGAACATACCCGTCGATGCTGCAGGATCACATCGCTGGACGGACGATGGAAGTCGAGGAGGTCTTCGGTGCGATCGTCGCGCACGGTGAGGCGCACGGGGTTCCCGTTCCGCGCCTCACCCTCGTGCGTGACCTGCTCCGTGGGCTCCAGCCGAGGTAGAGCCGGCATGCTGCCCTGAGTAGGCCCGATCAGTTCGACCAGCACATGTCCGGGAAACGCTCAGGCAAGCCTCGCGCCCAGCGATCGATGCGCTCCTGTGGAATCGGCAGGTAGGGGCGCCGCGTTCCGGGGGCGGCAACCAGGAAGTCGGAGCCGGCGGCTATGGCCTTCCCGATCGCGGCGTGCTGATATCCCCCGACCGTAAGCTCGCCTGTTGACTCGATGAACTCGAGCATGCGCAGCTGCCGCCGCACGACCTCCGCAGATCGTCCGGCGACGACATCGGCATGCCAATCGAGCAGAAAGCGCGGGTTGAAGTTCGCGAACCAGGAGTAGATTCCGGCTGCTCCGTATGGGGCGAGAAACCCGTACGCTTGCTCGCCCACGAAGTGCGCGAGCGACGGCGCGTGCCGGACGTTGCTGGCGAACTCGACGACGTCGGAGCGAACGTACTTCGTGCCGACGAGGTTCGGTACGGCATTCGAGAGATGCCCGTAGTCGATGCCAACGAGGTAGTTGGGCATCTTCGGCGTGTTGTAGTGGATCAACCCGAAGTCGTCAGGTACCGCGCCGGCGACGTCGTGCCAGAACTGCAGCCAGGATTCCGGCGTTAGCTCCATATAGGTCGGGTGACCGACGTGCGCCGCGCGGATCCCTCGCTCCACGCAATGCCGCAGCCGGTCGACGATCCCCGCGGTATTGCTCCAGCTCACGCCGACCTGGCACGGGAGCGAGAGACGACCGCACTCGTTGGCGAGCGCGTCGACGATCTGCCGAAACTCATCGAGCTCGAGTGCGTAGAACTCACCGTCGGCATCCGTGGTGTAGACGCCGTGAATCCCGGCTGCCGAGAGGCGGCGCAGGTTCTCGCGGAAGACATCCACGTCGAATCGGTCATCGGCGTCGAAAGGCGTCGGCACCGCGGCCCAGATGCCGGAAGGTGCTTCGATCACCGCGGCAGAACGCAGACCGCGTCGATTTCGACGTCGAAGCCCGGGAACGGCGAGAAGATCGTCGTCCGAGCCGGCGCGGGGTCCGTTTTCATCAGCAGGCGGTAGACGCGGTTGTACTCGGCGAGGTCGCTGCCGGGCTGGAGATAGACGCTCATCCTGATCGCGTTCGCGAGGCTCGTTCCCGCCGCGATCGCAACCGCCTCGAGATTCGCGAAGCACTGTCGCATCTGCGTCTCCAGGTCACCCGACACCGGGTTGCCGTCGGCGTCGAATGGTGCCTGCCCCGAGAGGAAGACGAGGTCGCCGGCGACGAGCGCCTGCGAGTAGTAGCCGCTGGGCTGTGGTGCGCGCGCAGTCCCGACCCCGGCGATGTCCATGTGGGCGTTCCTCTCTGTGAAATCTTGTTTTGACAGACGAGATCATTCGATTCTATGCTCCCTCCTCGAGGACGTCCAGGTCGCGCCGCTCGGCGAGCTCTCGCGACGGCAACAGCTTCCATGCAACGACGGCCGTCATCGCGAACGCAACGAGCGTGATCGCCGTCGCGACGTGGAATGCGATGGAAAACGCGTCATCCGCGTGGGCGAGAAGGCGCGCAGCCGCTCGTGGCGGAAGCGATGCCGACGCGTCGGTAGACGCACCGATCGATTCGCCTGCCTTTCGCCGGAGGTGCTGGGGCACGAACTCCGGCGTTCCCATCTCGCGGCGATACGTGAGTGCGACGACGCTCCCGAACACGGCGACGCCGAGGATCGAGGCGACACTTCGCGTAGCGGTGCCAACGGCAATCCCGACGCCTTGCCTCGCCGGCTCGAGGCAGCGCATGATCGCATCGGTCGCAGGAATGACGAGGAGCCCCGCCCCCACCCCGTCGACGAACCGGTTTGCGCAGACAAGCAGTAGGCTCGACGCGAGCCCATGCACGAGGAACGCGCCGATCGCAGCTCCGGAGAGCAGGATCCCGAGGACGGCGACGCCGTTGGCGCCGAGACGCCTCATCAGCCAGGGAGCGACGACTGCGCCGCTGAGCTGTCCTAGCGCCGTCGGCGCGAGGACGAGCCCGGCGGTAAACGCACTCGCGTCCAGCACGAACTGGAGGTACTGGCTGAGGAACAGCGCCCATGCGGGCAGGGCAAAGTAGGGGATGGCGAGAGCGAGCGTCCCGGCTGTGAAATCGCGGATCCGGAACAGCCCGAAGTCGATCATCGGGTGCGGCGCCCGTAGCTCCCAGCCTACGAACACGAGGAGCAGCGCGCACCCGGCGAGCGCGGCCGCGGGAACGGCCGGCGAGAGCCAGCCGCGCTGCTGCCCTTCGATCAGCGCGAACAGCGCCGCAGCGAGGCCGAACGCGGAAAGCAGCACGCCGATGACGTCGATCGGGACGCTGAGCCGGTGCGCATCTGGTGGGATCAGCATGCGCCCCAGTGCGAGGACAGCGAGGCAGAGCGGCGGCGAGATCAGGAAAGCGGTCTGCCACCCGAGCCGGTCGATCAGGTCGCCGCCGAAGACCGGGCCGATCAGGAGACCGACGGAGCTGAGCCCAACCCAGAAGGAGATCGCCCGCTGCCGCTCGCGCCCGGCCGGAAAGATGTCGCCGATGATCGCGAGCGTCGTCGGGTAGATCACAGCCGCCCCAATGCCACAGGCGAGACGCGCGGCGGTCAGCAACTCTGGTGTCGGTGAAAGCGCCGCGGCAGCAGAGCTCACGCCGAACCATGTCACGCCGGCAAGGAACGCCCTACGGTGGCCGAACCGGTCGGCGAGGGAGCCTGCTGCCGGCAGGACGCAGGCGAACGCGAGCCCGTACGCCGTGACTACCCAGAGGACGTCGGCGGTCGAGGCATCCAGTCCGCGTGCGATCGCAGGGACGGCGACGTTGACGACCGTGAGGTCGAGATTGATGCACACCGTGGCCACGCAGAGCACGGCCAGCGCCGCCCAGCGCCTGTCGATCATCACGTCCAGCTCGACTCGTCTACTGGGCCGTCCACCCGCCGTCGACGACGAGGTTCGTGCCGGTCACGTACGCGGAGGCGTCCGAGGCGAGGTAGACGACTGCGCCCTTTACATCGTCGGGACCTGCCATCCGTCGCAACGGCGTCCGAGCGATGTACTCGCCGACGAACCTCTCGTCCTGCTCGGTGTGGAGCCCGCCGAGTGTGAGCGAGTTGACCCTGATGCCCTCGGGCCCGAGGAGCGTTGCGAGATAGCGGGTGAAGGCGATCATCCCGCCCTTGTCATACGCGTACGAGGGCGGCGTCGTCATACCCGTGTCGCCGTAGACCGAAAAGTCCGGGCCGACAATGCCGTAGATCGAGGCGACGTTGACGATCGAGCCGCCGCTGCCGCGCGTCATCTCCTGCACGACGTGCTTCGTGATGAGGAAGAGCCCCGTGCCGTTGATGCGTGCTGTCTCTTCCCAGGCTGAGCCCGATGTCTCGGAGAAGTGGCCTCCCGCCCGCGCCACCGAGTTGTTCACGAGCACGTCGACGCGACCCTCACGGCGCAGCACCTCGGCGCATAGCTCGCGAATCGAGTCTTCGTCGCCGAGATCGAGCCGGTGCGCCCAAGCGTCTCCGCCCAGCGAGCACGACTCCTCGGCGACGCTGTGGCATGCCGTGGCATCTCGAGCGGCGATCACGACGGTTGCACCCCGCGCGGCGAGGGCATGCGAGATGTGGCGCCCATACAGGCCAGCACCACCCGTGACGATGCAGACCTTGCCCGTGAGTGAGAACGGATCCGATCGCGGCGCCGGAGCCTCGTTGCTCATCCGAGCACACCCCGGAGTTGGTCGATGTCGACTGTGTGAATTGGCTCCGTGCCACCGATCCTGCCGAGTGCGGAGGTGTCCTTCATCCCTGCACCGGTGCCGAGTACGACGACGGTTTCCGAGTCCGTGAGGTGCCCCGCGGCGGCATCCGAGATCACTCCGGCGAGCGCGACGGCGCCCGCCGGCTCGACAAGCGTCCCTGCGCGACGGGCCAGGCCCTCTTGCGCCTCCCAGACCTCCTCATCCGTCACCTCCACGAGGTGACCTCCCGAAGCCGTAATAGCCTCGACGACGTCGCCGTCGTCGAAGAGGACTGCCCGATCTGAAGACCGGAAATGGTCGTCGTTACCGGCCCCTCGAGCATCGCCGGTTCACCGGCAAGCGCACGACGGATCGTTGCCGACCCTGCAGGCTGCACGGCGATGATGCGCGGCATCCGGGGCAACGATCCAGCGCGGTCGAGGTACCCGCGCCAGACCGCCCCGAGAAGGCCGCCCCCGCCGACGGGGACATAAACAGCGTCGGCGTCCGGGTACTTGCTCGGCCAGCTCGAATGCGATCGTCTTCGCGCCCGTCCATGGCCTCGGGGCTGAATCGCCGCGCCGTCACGAATGGCAACAGCCGATTCTCACTCGGCGACGAGGGCGACCTCGACGCCGCAGCCAGCGTTGCTGCGGCGTCCCAGCCAAGGCCGTTCAGCTCGAGCAACCGTGGCCCGAAGCACCGGAGCTGTGCGAGCTTCGCCGGAGGGGCACCCGGCACCACGAGCAACGTCACCGGCAGCCCCGCGCGTGCGCCATACGCCGCGATCGCGGCGCCGCCGTTACCGGACGACGTACCCACGAGGCCGTCGAGTCCACGCTCACGGACGAGCGCGACGGCGACCGCCGCGATCCGATCCTTGTAGGAGCCGGTGGGGTTGAGGTGCTCACACTTGAGGAGAACCGTGCAGGACCGGGCGCCCCTACCGGGAGTGCAGCGTCGACTGGGACGAGCGGCGTGTCTCCTTCGCCGAGGGAGAAACCGTGACGTTCGGGGTCCTGTACGGGGAGGGACTCCGCATGCCGCCACACGCCTTCGCTGTGTCGCCCGCCGCTCACGTGCCCGTGGGTCTCGTCGTCCGCGGCAGCGTGTAAGGGTCGGCCGGGCAGATGCCGGGGGTGTCAGCCTCGATCACGGCGCGTGCATCGTCACCGAAGGCCGCACGCCACGCGATCGCACCCTTGGCCACGATGACGTCCATCTGCGATGGATCGACGCCGACGATCGTCAGTTGCTCGCGATGGAAGGGCGGGACGCGGTGCTCGGTCAGAACGACGAGTGTGCCGCCGGCATCGACAACGGCCGCTCTGCCCATCGTGAACGTCGCTCCCGACATCCAGGAACCCTCAGTGCGGTATTCGGAGTCACCGGTGCGCAGCACCCTCCCGTGGATGGCGATGGGATCCCCGTGGAAGCTATCGGTGTGCCCGCCGACCTCGCCCTCGAACGTTCCGCCGACACCCGCTTCCTCGGCGGCGCGCACGGCATCGGGGTCGTACAGCATGACGACCGCGCTTCGCGCTCCCTGGGCGAGCAACTCCCGCAGGATGGCGGTGCCATCGCCGGCGCTTCCGCCGCCCACGTTGTCGCCGACGTCGGCGATCACCACCGGCCGGAGCGGCGAGGCGAGGGCCTGGGCTACAGCTTCCGCAGGACCCGGGAGGCTACGTGCAAATGCGCGCTCCTGCGCCACGATGTCAGCTGTCGTCGCGGCGAGCACGCGGCGGGCGGCGTCGACCCGCTCGTCGTCGAAAACGACGAGCACGCCGATCCCGGCGCGCTCGACGTCGCTATAGGAGAAGCCTCCGACGATCGAGATACGGGCCATCTCGGCAGCGGCGGCGCGACCCCGCGCGCGCTCGAGAAGACCGCGCATCGGCTCCTCGTCCGTGCCGAGACCGAGCGGGGCGACCAGGATCGGGACTTTTGCGAGAAGCGTGCGCAGCCGGCGCCCAGCGAGCATCGATTGCATGAACGCCCCAGCCTCGAGCCCGCGGTCGTACATATCCACGTGGGGATACGTGTCGTAGCCAACCACGACGTCACAGCGCTCGACGAGAGCGGGCGACGGATTGGCATGGAGATCGACGACCGCTGCGACGGGAAGGTTGCCCACGACGGACCTGACGGCGTCGAGGAATGTGACCTCCGGGTCGTCGTCACCCGCAGCCACCATCGCCCCGTGCAGGTTGACGAGCACCCCGTCGACAGGCCCAGCCCGCCGGAGGGATGCTGCGACCTCCGTCACGATCCAGCGATGAGCATCTCCGCCACCGTTCCGCCCGGCCAGGCGGAGGCGGAGAAGCACGGCACGAGCTCTAGGCCGTCAGCCGCGAGGAACCCCCCGATAACGGATCCGGTACCCGTGTTCCGCGACGCGACCTCGTCGCCGTCGAGAAGTTCGAAGGAGCGGAAGTCGGCGAGGGTCGTCTGTGCGGTCGAGTACGTATTCGTCTCGTGCCAGATGCCCACCACGGCAACTCGGGGCGCGCTCGACGGAGTCGCCGCTTGGGTCACTGCGCGGCGACGCCCGCCGTGGCGGCGACAGCGATCCGACTCAGAGCCGTGTCGAAGCGCTCGAGCGTCTCGCGTAGCTCCGGCTCGCGATGTGCGTCGGAGACAAACCAGACACCACGCGCCGTCGTCCACAGCCCGGCGGCCGCAAGCTCGCGGTGAAGGATGGGGGCCGAGACGTCGTCCGGATGGGCGGTGACGGAGAACGCCATCGGGACGCCCTGAACCTTGATCCGGATCCCCCTGCGCTCACCCACCGCCACGAGCGCCTCCATCAGCTCGCTGCCGTAAGCCGCAAGGCGCTCGTACGGCGGGTCGGCCGTGAGGATCGATAGGGTCGCCACCACCGCCGCCGTCGCCATCACTGACGAGTTGAAGGTGCCGGCGTGGTTGACGGATCCGTCGCCGAGGCCGACCATCAGATGTCCACGACCGGCGAACGCTGCGACGGGCCACCCGCCGGCCATCGCCTTGCCGTACGTTGCGAGGTCAGGCTGAACGCCGTAGTACTCGGCGGCGCCGCCGAGGGCGAGCCGGAACCCCGTAATCACCTCGTCGAAGATCAGGACGATGCCGTGTTCGGTGCAGATGCGGCGAAGAGATTCGAGATATCCAGCCGACGGCTCGCGTGCACCAGCGTTCAGCATCACAGGCTCGAGGATGATCGCCGCCACGTCGCCCTCGTTTCGCGCGATCGCTGCTTCCACAGCCTCAATGTCGTCCCACGGCACGAGCAGTGTTCCATCGAGGGCCTCCGGGACTTGCCCGACGCTGCCGGGGATGGGCGTCGGCGAGCTCGGATCGAGAAGGATGCTGTCGCTCCAGCCGTGGTAGCCGCCGACGGCGCGGATGACCTGCTTTCTGCCTGTATTGGCACGCGCGACCCGGAGCGCCGCCTGCACCACCTCGGTGCCGGTCATCCCGAAGCGCACCTGGTCGGCCCACCCCACGGCCTGGCAGAAACGCTCAGCCGCGACAACCTCGAGAGGATGCTGTCCTGCGTAGACCATCCCTTGCGTGCACGCCATCGCGACCGCTCCGTCAATCGCCGCGTGGGAGTGACCGAGGAGCATCGGCCCCTGACCGAGCGCGTAGTCGATGTACTCGTTGCCGTCGGCGTCCCAGAGGCGCGCACCCGCCCCACGAACGAAGAAGTAGTCCGGCGCCGAAAGGCGGACGTTCGAATGTACTCCGCCCGGAACGACCGCGAGCGCACGCTCGCGAAGCGACTGGGACGTCTCACTCACATTGGCCGACATCGTCCACCTTTCCTTGAGGTTCTTGCCTGCTCTCGGGTCATCAGATCGCGCTCGCGAGGAGCGGGGTCGCCGCAATCAGCTGTTGCGTGTACTCGTGCTGTGGTGTCTCGAAGACACGCTCGGTCGGGCCGCGCTCGACGATATCGCCGTTCAACATCACGAGGAGCTCGTCGCTGAGAAAGCGCATCACCCGCATGTCGTGGGAGATCACGAGCATCCCAAACTTGTACTCGCGGCGCAGGTCCGCGAGCAGGTTGAGAATCTGCGCCTGGATCGACACGTCGAGTGCGGAGGTTGGCTCGTCCGCAATGAGGAAGTCCGGCCCGAGTGCAAGTGCGCGTGCGATCGCAACGCGTTGGAGCTGCCCGCCGGAAAGCGTCCGCACTCTCCGGAATGCATGTTCCGAGCTGAGACCGACGTCGGACAGGAGGCGGGCGACCCTCTCCCTGCGCTCCCGCGCCGTCCCGACGCCGTGCACGCGGAGCGGATCGGCAACAACGGCACCTACCGTCAGCCGAGGGTTGAGCGAGCTGCGGGGATCCTGAAACACCATCGCGAGCCGGCGGCCGAGGAGCAACCTCGTTGAATGCGAGCGATCGGCGACATCGATGTCCCCGCAACGGACGACGCCGCCGGTCGGTGCCTGTAGCCCCACGAGCGTCCTGGCGACCGTCGATTTCCCCGAGCCCGACTCACCCACGACCCCGACCACGGTTCCGGGCTCGATTGCGAGCGTCACCCCGCGGACCGCATCGACATCATGCTGGCCACCGCCAGGCGTCCGAACGACGAAGCGCACATGGAGGTCGTCGCAGCGGAGAGCAAGGCTGCCGGTCATAGTCGGCCTCCCCGAATGGCCGGCGTTGGTGTTGGCTCCCGGGCGGCAACAGGGAAGTGACAGAGGGCAGTCGCCTCGCGCCCATCCGTCGAGACGCGAGGCGGCAAGTCGGTAAGACACACATCGCCGGTGCGGGAGCACCTGTCCGCGAACCGGCACGCCGTCCCAAACCGATCCGGAGAGGGCACGATGCCCGCAATCTGCGCCAGCCGCTCACGCCCCTCCTCGAGCGAGCGGCTGGCCTCGATCAGGCCGGCGGTGTAGGGATGGGACGGGCGAAGCAGCACGTCCCGAGTCGGCCCCAGCTCGACGAGGTCGCCGGCGTACATCACCGCGATACGATCGGCAACGCCGGCGACAAGTCCGAGGTCGTGCGACACGAGGACGAGAGCGAACCGGAGCTCTTCGCGGAGCCGGCCCAACAGATCGATGATCTGAGCCTGCACCGTCACGTCGAGCGCAGTCGTGGGCTCATCGGCGACGATGACGCGCGGAGATCGTGCGATCGCCATCGCGATCAAGACACGTTGCCGCTGGCCGCCCGAGAGCTGATGCGGATACGCGGAGAGGAACCGTTCGATGTCATCGAGCTGAACCGCCTTCAGCAGGTCATCCGGCGTCCTCTTGTTGGAGCCGGCGAGCGCTTGCTCGAGCTGGGCACGGACACGCATGCCCGGGTTCAGGCTGATGAGGGCATCTTGATAGATCATCGCGATCTCGCTTCCGCGGAGCCGGCGCTTCTCCGACTTGCCGGCCCTGAGGATGTCGCGCCCCTGGTAGACGATCTCGCCGTCCACAGCGGCGGTGCGAGGTTGGAGGCCGATCATGGAAAGCCCGAGAAGTGTCTTGCCGCTCCCAGATTCCCCGACCACTCCGATCGTCTCTCCCGGATGGAGCTCGAGGGAGATGTCCCGCAGGATCGTCGTCGTGCCGTAGGTTCGCGGAAACCGCAGCGAGAGATCGCGCACAGACAGAATCGACTCGTCCGTTGCTCTCACCTCCCCGTGCTCAGATCGTCGAGGACGGAGTCGGCCAGCTTGTTGAGCGCGAGGGCTGTGAGCGCAATCGCGACGCCGGGGAAGAACGACACCCACCAGACATTGGCGAAGATCAGATCCTGCCCTTCACGGATCAGGCCACCCCACGAGGGAGTGGGCGGGTTAACGCCGACGCCGAGGTAGGACAGCCCCGCCTCGACGAGAATGGCGTCGGCGGCGATTGTCATCTGGTAGACGAGGAGCGTCGGGATGAGGTTGATCCCAACGTGGTAGCTGAGAATCCGGCGCTTTTTTGTGCCGATCAGGTAGGCGGCTTCGACGTACTCGAGCCCCATTTCCTTCCGCACGAGACCACGTACAAGGCGAGCCACCGGCGCCGAGTAGACGAACGCGACGACCACGATCACCGTCCGAATCCCGGATCCGATCGCCGAGGCAAGGACGATCGCGAGGAGGGTCGCGGGAAACGCCAGCACCACGTCCACGAACCGCATGATCAGACCGTCGAGCTTGCGGCCACTGAGAGCTGCGATCCCGCCGATGATCCCGCCGAAGACGAGCGAGAAGAACGACGCAGCGAGCGCGACGAGCCAGGACACGCGCGCGCCCGTGACGACACGGCTGAAGACATCGCGACCGAGCGTGTCGGTGCCGAATATGTGAGCCCAAGACGGCGATTTGAGACGGTCCAAGTAGTCGACCTCGTATGCTGACTGCAACACAAACGGGAGCAGCAGCACGATGAGTGCGAGAACGCCGACAATGAGTGCCAGGCGGCCCGTCTGCGTTCGCCAGATGGCGGAGAGCCGCGTGGACGGACGGGGGGACAGGATCTCCGTGGTGGGATCCGCGACGGTCATCATCTAGACCCCGTACTCTCTCGGGGATTGAAGACGCTGCAGAGGACGTCCACGACCGCGTTCACGATCACGAACGCGACGCCGCCGAAGATGCCGACTGCGGCGACGAGCCCGAAGTCGCCCGTGCGGATCCCGTCCACGAGCATCGAGCCGAGTCCCGGCAGCTGGAAGAGGGACTCGATCAGGACGGCGCCGGAGAAGAGCACACCGACGCCGACGCCGAACGACGTCAGGGGTGCCGTGACGGCGTTGCGGAGGACATTTCTCGCGACGATCGTGGCCGTCGTGAGCCCGAGGCCTTCCGCCGTTCGGACGTAGTCCTTGTCGAATTCCTCGACGAATGCGCTGCGGATCACTCGCGCCATCACGGCCCCGAATGGGATCGCGAGCGCGAGCGCCGGCCCGATCAACGACTTCAACCATGCCCCGACACCGTCGGAGATCGGCGTGTAGCCGCCCGAGGGGATGATGTGCCAGTGCACGGCGAAGAGCTCGATCATGATCAGTCCTGACCAGAATGCGGGGATCGAGTGCCCCACCGACGCCCCTACCAGGACAGCTCGGTCGGCAAGCGAGTTCCGCCGGATCGATGCGAGTAACCCGAACACGATGCCGAACAGGAGCGCGAAGCCACTCGCCATGAAGGTGAGGGAGACGGTGACGGGAATTGCCTTCTTCATTCGGTCGCCGATCGGTTCCTGGGTCGCCACCGTCATGCCCAGGTCGCCACGGGCGACTTTCCCGAGGTAGCGCGCCCATTGCACGGGCAAAGGGTCGTTGTAGCCATGCGCGTCGTCCCACGCGGCAAGGGCATCAGGGGCGGCCTCGAGGCCGAGTACGGATCGAGCGGGGTCGTAGCTGGAGAATGCCCCGACGAGAAAGATCAGAGTCACGACCCCGAGGACGACCGGGAGCGCGAATACGAGACGCATGAGGATGCGCTTAGCGAACGAGGTTCCACGGAACGAACGGGTCGGACGCTGAGGGCGTCCGACCCGCTCGATATCCGGCACACCACTACTCAATGCAATTACAGGTTCTTGCCGAGGAAGAGGTTGCCGAGGTGGCTCGGAGTAATCGCTGCGCAGGTCTTCGGGTTCCACGCGACCGGGCTGCGAGCCAGAACGATCGTCTGGAAAGGGCCCTGGTCGTTCGTGGTGTTGATCACCTGCGCCATCGTAGCCTTGTACTTCGCGAACGTCGGCTGAATAAGAGCCTTGTCGAGAAGCCGCTCAACCTGCTTCTGTGCGGGATCAGTCCACCACATGTAGGTCGTGGCAAAGGACCCGTAGTAAAGCCACCGATAGATGAACTCGGCATCAGCTGAACCGAGAATCGCCGGCGAGCTCGGGACGTAGAAGACCTGGTAGCTCTTATTGCTCACATTCGAGTAGAGCGCGTTCAGGTCACCTTGCTTGAGGGTGACGTTTACACCGATGTCTTTGAGCTGCTGCTGCATGACTTGTCCGGCCTCGACGGATCCGGCAATGTTCGTCCCGATCTGCAGCTCCATACTGAGACCCTTCGAAAAACCCGCCGCGGCGAGGAGCGACCGGGCCTTGTCGTTGTTCTTCGAGTAAGCGTTCTTCGGCCTCGTGTAATCCGCGTTCGTTGACGGCACCATCGCGTTCGCGACGTCGGCGAACCCGCCATAGGCGACATCGACGATCGTCTGCTTGTCGAGCCCGTACATGATGGCCTGCCGGACTCGTGGGTCGTTGAACGGAGCCTTGGACGCATTGAAGAGCAGCCCACGCATGCCGTGCCCGGTTGGTGTCGCAACCTTGAGGTTCCGATCAACCTGGACGGCCTTGATTCCTGCGGTAGGCAGGCCAGCGACGGCGTCGAAGCGCCCGCTCTGCAGACCGGTAAGCATCGCGGCTGGATCTCCGACGACGGTGAAGTCGAGCTCATTGGCGGGGTACTTGTTCACGTCCGGCCCTTTGTATCCCTTGTACTTCTTCAGCACGGCACCGGTGGAAGGAACCGCCGACGAGACCTGGAAGGGGCCGCTGCCGACGGGCGCGAACGCGATGACGTCCTTGTAGTTCGGTCCGCGTACCGCCTTGCGTGACATGACGCGGATCGTTGCGAGCCGCTGTTCGAGCAATGCCATCGGCGCCACGAGCTTTATCTCGACGACGTTCGGGCCGACAGCTCGCATGCTCTTGAAATTGACGAGGTATTTGCCGAGGAACGACGCATCGCCGAAGCGCTTCGTGCGCTGGAACGAGAAAACGACGTCCTGCGCGGTCACCGGCTCACCGCTTCGAGAACTTCGCCCCCTTGCGGATCGTGACCCGATACGTCGCGTTGCCCATGTCCTTGGGTGGGCCTACGGCGAGCGACGGCACGAAGGACGTCGGGTCAGATCTCGGCCCTGTAAAGGGTCTCGTAAATATAGAACATGAGGTTGATCGTGATGCCGTTGCTCGAGACAGCCGGATCCATTGGACTGAACGCAGAGACAACGGCGCCCTGCTGCGGCTTCACCGTTGCGTTGGTTGCTGCGGCCGCCGACTCCGACAGCGCCGAGAGTGCTGCGCCGGCCGGTCCGACCGCGGCGCCCGCCACCGCTAGCGCCTTCAGGGCCTGACGCCGTGACAAGGTGCGCGATATGGCCTCATCAAGTGGACCGTTTGTCGCGCTTTCCTGCTCAGTCATGCCGAACCTCCCTATGTTCCACTAGATGAAAAGCAGATTCCGAACGGTAACACACTCGCACTAAAAGTCAATATCGTCTCGGTGCGAGGCACCCGGGTTTCACAGAATAAGACGAGCGAATGTCGCCGGGGTTAGGGCGTGGGTCAGCGCTGCACCTCCCGACCGATCGTCCCACCGGGGTTCAGCGCGCTGTTGCCCCCATCGACAGGGAGCACCACACCGGTGACCATGCTCGCGGCGTCCGAGGCCAGAAACACGACGGGGCCGACGATCTCCTCGGGTTGGAGGAAACGCCCGGCAGGGATCCCGGCGAGCATCGACTCGATCGTGGCCTTCCCTGTTGACGTTTCGGCGAGGCGATCGAACGCCTCTCCCGCGACCTGACATGGCTCGATCGCGTTGACCCGGGCGTTGCGGGTCGCCCACTCGACTGCGAGCTCGCGGGTGAGTTCGTTCAGACCGGCCTTCGACGCTCCGAAGCCGGCGTTTCCCCTCCCGAGCGCCGAGCTCCCTGCGACGGAGCTGACGTTCACGACACTCAACGGAAGGCCGTTCCGCTCCTGCAGGTCCAGCGCCTCCCTCGCGAGCAGGAAGCACGCGGTGACATTCACCTGGAACATCTCCGCCCAGGCCGCACTCCCGGCCTCCTCGAGCGGAGACTTGTTGTTAATACCCGCGTTGTTGACGAGGATGTCGAGGCGACCAAATTCGGCGTCGACGTCGCGCACGATCCGCACAGGCGCATCGGCCTCGCGCAGATCGGCTACGACCGGGATCGCTACAAAGCCGTCCGCGACGAGCTCGCCGACAAGGGCTTCCAGCGGTTCCGCTCGTACGTCGACGGCGACGATCGTGGCACCCTGGTGGGCAAGGCCGCGGCACAGCGCGCGACCTATCCCACCGGCAGCGCCGGTCACGACCGCGACGCGGCCGGCAAGCGAGAACGATGCCGCAGCACTTGGAGCGGCTACAGCTGTTGACCCCAACCCCTCCACGCCGTACTAGGACGCGCGTTGGGCGAGAATGTTGCGCACTGCGTCCGCGATCTGCGCGGGCTGCGGCACGTTCTCCTCGATCAGTGGGGGGCTGAACGGCGCGGGGGCCCGTGCGCCGCACACGCGCTGGACCGGCGCGTCGAGGCGGGAGAACAGTCGCTCCTGCACCGTTGCCGCAACCTCAGAAGCGAACGACCCGAACGCCGGCGCCTCGTCGACCACCACCAGACCGCCGGTCTTCTCGACCGAGGCGATGATCGTCCCCACGTCGAGCGGGTAGACGCTGCGCACGTCGATCACCTCGATCTCGACAGACTCCGCGGCGAGAAGTGCCGCGGCCTCAAGCGCCCGACCGACATTGGCGCCGTAGCCGACGACCGTGCAGTCTGCGCCGTCTCTGCGCAGAGCCGCAGACCCAAGCGGGACGAGAGTGTCGGCGTCGCCGACCAGGCCCTTCACGCCGGACAGACGCTTGTGCATGACGAAGATGACTGGGTCGTCGCTGCGGAGAGCGCTCTTGATGAGCCCGTTCGCGTCGTCGGGAGTCGACGGCGCGACCACGACGAGGCCGGGCATGTGCGCGAACCACGTCTCGACGCTGTTCGTGTGCTGGGCACCGATCAGCGCGACGCCCGAGGTGCCGCGGATCACGAGCGGCACAGGCCGGCCGAACATGTAGCGAATCTTCGCCGCCTGATTCACGATCTCGTCCATCGCGCCGATCGAGAACTCGGTGAAGTTGAGATCGACGACCGGACGCATGCCGTACAGCGCGGCACCGATGCCGGCGGCGACCATCGCGGCTTCCGAGATCGGTGTGTCGCGGATGCGATCGTGGCCGAAGCGCGCGCCGAGCCCCTTGACCTGCGCGAAGTGCCCTCCGCGATCGAAGAGGTCGGTGCCGAGCACGAAGATCGTCTCGTCGCGCTCCATCTCGTCGCGGACGCGCTTCCTGGAAGGCCGCGGCGTAGGTCAACTCACGCTGCTCCTGGACAGTCTCACTCATCGCAGCCCACGTTCGTCGCGCGGTTTCCGGAGCCGGCCACGGCGCGGACTCCGCGAATTCGATCGCCTCGTCGACGCGTCGCTCCGCCCGCTCGACGAGCGCATCGACGCGTCGTCGGTGAGGACACCCTCCTCGCGAAGCCGGGCGCCGAAGATTGATCGGGTCGCGGGCGCCAGTCGTGCTCGACCTCGTCGTTGGTGCGATAGGTGATGTCTGACCCGGCCGTGTCCCTCGTAGCGGTAGGTGCGCGCCTCGATGAAGCTCGCCCCGCCCCCGAGCGGCACGCTCCCGGCACTCGACGGCATCGACGACGGCGTCGACGTCCTGCCCGTCGATCAGACGCGTGAGCCCGAAGGCCTCGGCCCGTTCTACGGCCGAGCCGCCCCCGAGACGTCGAAGCGCGTCTCGACGGCGTACATGTTGTTCTCGCACACGATCATCAGCGGTAGCTACCAGATCACGGCGAGGTTCGCCGCCTCCCAGGTGCGGCCGACGTTGAGTCCGCCGTCGCCGACGAAGCCGACCGCGACGGCCCTCGCCCTGGAGCTGGCAGGCGAGCGCGGCGCCCATCGCGATGCCGACGCCCGCGCCGACGATGCCGTTGCCGCCGAGGTAACCGCGCTCGAGATCGCCATGTGCATCGTGCCACCGCGCCCGCCGACCGAGCCGGGGCGCGACCGTAGAGCTCGGCCATCATCTCGGGCGGGTCGAGCCCTTGCGCGAGCGCGGTGTGGTGCGAGCGGTGCGTGCCCGCACCGGGTCCACCGGGTGCAGGGCCCGCATCGTGCCGACGGCCACGGCTTCCTGCCCGCTTGCCGAGTGGATCCCGCCGGTATGTTGCCCCGCAGCGATAGCCGCTCGCCCCGCTCTTCGAACCGCCGGATCAGCATCATCGTCTCGAGCGCCTCGAGACGCCCGGTCTCGACGGTCATGAGGATTCACCTCTGCTGCACCAGGCGTCGAACCGCTCCAGGACGAGCGCCGCGTGGACACCGTCGATGAATCGGTGGTCGGCGTTCGCGGTCAGCCAGAAGCGACTTCGGCCCACCCTCGTCGTTACGCCGGAGCGCACCGACGGTCAGCAGGAGAGTGTTGCGGAGCGGGACGATCCCGGTGAACCAGCTGACGCCGTGCGTACCGAGGTTCGAGAGTGTGACCGTCGAGGGCGCAAGGTCAACGGACTTGAGCATGCCCTTACGGGCCCGCTCTACGGCTGCGCGCCGATGTACGGCAAATGACGTCGGGTCGCCACCGATGCCCGAGATGGAGACGTTGATTACGCCCGCCTCGGTGGCGACTGCGAGGCCCACGACGTCGACCTGGCAGGCGTGCCCTGTCGCAGCCAGCAGCAAGTCCGTGAGCGAGACGGCGGGCTCGGTCTCGCGCAGCCGCGGGATCGCGGCCACGATCCCGTCACCGACGACCTCGCGGCTGACCGCGAAGTGGGGAATCGTCGCCCACGACTCGGTGACGGCGGCCGCGATCGCGCGGCGCGTGCGCTCAGCCCGCGACTCGGTAACGCCATCTGTCATCACGCAGCGGGCTCGGCAACAGGGAGCACGTGGGTGATCGGGGTGCCGACAGGGACGGCGGCACCGACCTCGAACAGATGCGGCCCGAGGACGCCATCCGTCTCGGCTTCGATCTCGATTGTGGACTTGTCGGTGTCGACGACGGCCACCGCCTCACCGGCGCTAACAGTGTCGCCTGGCTGTTTCAGCCACTCGACCATCGTCGCCTCCTCCATCGCCATTCCGAGCGCCGGTACGAAGATCTCCTCCACTCAAAGCTCCTTTCGGGATGGGTCAACCGGTGGTAGCACGCGCTTCACGCCGAGGTGCGCGCATCGACGGCGTAGCGGCCGTGCGCGAGCTCGCGTCCCTCGAGGTGCCGGAGCACGTCCTCGAGCATCCAGGCGGTCAGCCTCGGGGCCGCGCCCTCCGAGTAGCCGGCGATGTGGGGCGAGAGGACGAGGTTGTCGAGCCCGCGCAGAGGCGAGTCGGCCGGGAGCGGCTCGACCGCGAACACGTCGAGCCCGGCGGACGAGAGCGCACCCGAGCGAAGCGCCTCGGCCAACGCCACCTCGTCGACAATGCCCCCTCGCGACACATTCACCACGATGGCGCCCGCCGGAAGCAGCGCCAGCTCGGCGGCGCCGATCAAGCCACGCGTCTCCACCGTGAGCGGTGTGTGGATCGAGAGGACGTCGGAGGCTCGGAGCAGCTCGGCGAGATCCGCTGCGCGGCGCGTGCCACCGGGCAGCTCCGACTGCTCGGGATCGAAGACGACGACCTCTCCCATGAACGGGAGCATGCGCTCGATCAGCGCTCGCCCGATCCGCCCGGCCCCGACGACGCCGAGCGTCGCCGCCTGAAGGTCGAGCACACGGCCAACGCCCGTGTTCGTGATCCAGCCATCGTTGCGGATCGTCCGATCGGCGACGACGACGCGACGCGCGCACGCGAGAATCAACGCGGCGGCCTGATCGGCGACCTCGTCAGTCGCATAGGCGGGCTCATGAACGACCGAGACGCCAGCCGTCCGCGCGACTTCCAGGTCGACCGTGTCGAGTCCGACGCCCGCACGGCCGATAACGCTCACGGCCGGCCCGAAGGCCGCAATATGGTCGGCAGACATCCGCTGCAACGCCACCACGACGGCGTCGGCATCGGCGGTAGCCTCGCGGACGGCAGCCGGTGTCGAGACGTCCACGACGCGGATCACTGCCCGCTCGCCGACGAGCTCCTGGAGCTGCCGCCTCCTGCCCGAGCGAGAGGACGGAGACGGCGATCTGGAGGGGAGGGGTCGTCATTGGTGCCCCAGTCTATACAGCAAGAGTTCCTGTAGGTGCAACACCAGTTTCATCAGACGGATCGTTCGTGGTGATGGAAGTCGATCCAGCGTCCGTCGCGCGCCGACGCACGCAGCCCTTCCGCGACGGCGAGAGCGGCGATCCCGTCGGCCACGGTGACGGTGGGCTGGGCACCGCTCGCCACCTCGAGAAGATGGTCGAGCTGGGCGCGAAAGAGTGTGTTGCGTTCCTGCTCGAGCGCCCACGACCGTGGTTCATTCGACGTCCGCCCCCTGGAGCGTGACGAGCCCGGCGGGGACGTCGACGTCGAGCGTGCCCTCGGTGCCGATGACCGTCAGGCTGCGCACCGAGGGCTGCTGCACATAGTCGAGATGGAACGTGCCGACGCACCCGTCGGCAAGCTCGAGGAGCCCGTCGACCACGTTCGGCCGCTGGACGATGGGAAGCGACTCCACGGACCGTTCGACCGCGATGCCTCGAGCGATGTCACCCAGCAGCCACCCGACGTAGTCCCACTCGTGGCTGTAGTCGACGTAGATCGTGCCGTGCTCGCTCTGTTCGAAGCGATTGCGGGCCTGCACGAGCGTCTCGTATGCACCGAGCTGAACGTTGAACGACGCAAGCTCGCCGATCGCGCCGTCGCGCAGGAGCTCCTCGGCCTTCAGCAGCACCCGGCAGTAGTGGAGGACATAGCCGACGAGGATGTGGCCGCACCGGCCCTCGAGTTCCTCGACGAGAGCCTTCCCGTCGTCGAGGGCATGCGCGAGTGGCTTCTCGACGAGCGTCGCGACGCCTCGCTCGGCGGCGGCGACGACCTGTGGGCGGTGAAACCGGTCGGGGCTCGCGATGATCAGCGCGTCGAGATCGAGCTCCAGGAGCTCCTCGATTCGCCCGTGAACGCTGCGCGCCCCGAGGCGCAGCGCCTCCTCTCGCGCCTCGTGCACCGGATCGCAGACGTGCACGCTCGCCCCCGCTTCCAGCGCCACAATCGCGTGCCTCCGACCGATCGAGCCGGCCCGGCGACCGCGATCTTCGCGTCTGCGCGATCATCATCCTCCCCTCGCCTTCACGACAGCGGCGGCGGCAGGTTACCGGCCCGAAACGCACGACAGGCCACGGCCAGATGCTCGCCTGCCCCGCCGAGCACCGGCTCCGCGTGCCCTGCAAACAGAGCGTTGGGTCGCAGCTCGGTGACCGCCTCGATGCTCGCGGCGAGGGCACCGACATCGGCCTCCGCCGTCCCGGCACGACGACGCGCCCTCGTGAGAACACGAGGTCGCCGGAGAAGAGCGACCGGCGCCCGCCCGACTCGGCAAGAAACGCCAGGTGCCCGACGGCATGACCCGGTGTCTCGACGACTTCGACCCGGAGGCCGCCGACGACCAGGGTCTCGGCCCCTAGCCGCCGCGCCACTCGTGTCGCCGGGTACGGCAGGGACGACGGATAGAGCCCGGCCGCCTTGGCGGTCGGAAGGCCCGCGCGCTCAGCGTCGCCCGCCTCGAGGATGTCGGCAACGTCCTCTGATGACCAGATCTCCGCGCCGAGGTACGCGGCGAGCACGCCGGCGCCTGCTGCGTGGTCCGCGTGGGCGTGGGTGAGCAGGATCCGCGAGACCGGCGGCGTCCCGAGAGTCCTAATTCGCCGCCCGAGCCGATCGACATCGAGTCCGCAGCCCGCGTCCACGAGCACAGCGTCGTCACCGTCCGTGAGGAGATAGACGTTGCAGTCATGGTCGTCGGAGATGCCGAGCCCGAGCCTGCCGCTCGCGACGAGATGCACGTTGGCGTCAAAGGTGACGGAGCTCATCGATGGTGAACACGCACGGCGTCAACGGCGAGGAGAAGGGCGAACTTGCGCGATTCTGAGTGATTGAGTATACCACTCAGTGGTATCATCGTTCCACTCTAAGAAATCACACTCGACGCCGATAGGACTCCCACTGTGCCAGTCGACCCGCTGCTGCTTCCTCTGCTCGACGTCACCTCCTCCATGGGCACGGCTCCGCCCGTCTCGATCACCGATTCCCGCGCGGCGGTCAACGCCCGGTCGGCCATCCTCATCGCCACGCACTACGCCACTCCGCCGGAGCCGGCCGCCGTGACCGAGCAGACGATTCCCGTCGACGACGGAGAGATCTCCGTGCGGATCTACCGGCCGGACCGCGCCTCTCCGCACCATCCATGGTGGCGGGTTCTGGCTCGGCAGTCTGGACTCGTGCGACGATCCATGCCGCGAGATCTGCGTCGGTGCGGGCGCTGTCGTCGTCTCGGTCGGATACCGCCTCGCACCAGCACCCATTCCCGACTCCACCGGAGGACTGCTACGCCGCACTCTGCTGGATCGTCGACCACGCTGACGGCAGCCTGCATCGATCCAGCGGCGATTTCGGTCGGCGGCGAGTCCGCGGGCGGAAACCTCGCAGCCGTAGTGGCCCTGATGGCCCGCGACCGCCAGGGGCCTGGGCTCGTCCTTCAGGTCCCTGGGAATCCCGGTAACCGATCTGACAATGAGCCAACAGTCGATCAAAAACCTGGCCACGGGTTACCTGCTCACGGAGGCCGGCATGGTGCAGTACCGCGGCCACTACCTCGGCCGCGCCGAAGACATACTCAACCCGTACGCGTCCCCGATCCTCGCGGCCGACCTCGGCTCGCTTCCGCCCGCACTCGTCATGACGATGGAATACGACCCCCTTCGCGACGAGGGTGAGGCCTACGCTCGACGACTCGTCGAGGCGGGGGACCCCGACCCACCACATCCGCTGGCTCGGCCACATCCACGGCTCGGCCCTGTTCACGCGACTTCTTCCGTCCGCGCGCGTATACCACAACACGGTCGTGGAAGCACTCCGCGCTGCCTATGCCACTGCACCCGTCAGGAGCTACGCATGACCAGCCTCGAGTCCGATCTCGACGTCCCCCGAACGACGGACCTGCCACTCGCAGGGATCATCGTCCCGTTGATTACCCCCCTCCTCCCCACCGGGGCCGTCGACAAGGACTCCTTCGCCTCGCTCGTCGACCACGTGGTGTCGGCGGGAGTGACCGGCGTGCTCGTGCTCGGCTCATCCGGCGAAAGTGGAGCGCTGTCCGAGTCGGCGCGGGTCGCCGCCGTCGAAGCCGTCATCGCCGCCGCGGCGTCGCGCGTCCACGTCATGGCAGGCGTTCCGGCACTCGGCACGAACGATGCCGTCGAGGCGGCGCAACGCTATGAGAAGCTCGGCGCCCATTCCGTGCTCGTCACGCTGCCGTACGTGTTCACGCCGTCGGAGCACGAGATGCTGACGCACTTCTCCGCGGTGCGCGAGGCAGTGGGCGTGCCGCTCGTCGCCTACGACGTCCCGTCTCGCGTCGGCGCGGACATCCCCACCTCGGTCCTGGCGCGGCTGGCGGCTGACGGCGTCATCGCCGGAGTCAGGACTCGTCCAACAACCTTGGACGGCGGCAGCCGTCGTACGAGCGACCGAGGGCTTGCACGGATTCGCTCGCTATACGGGATCCGAGGAGGCGATCGCGGGCCTGCTCCTGGGCGGGTTCGATGCCGGGGTGCCCGGTCTCTCGATGATCTTCCCGCAGCTTCATGTGGCACTCGCCAAGGACGCGCGGGCGGGCAACTGGGACAGGGCGGTCGCGACGCAGCGCGCAATCGTCCCATTGCTCGATCTCTACGCAGCGCCACTCGGGGGAGCATCGCCAACGACGCGGTTCTTCGCCGCAGTCAAGGAGGCTCTCCGCCAGCAAGGAATATCGCCGGCAGAACAGGATCTCCGCCCCGTTCCTCCAGCCGGACGAGGGCGTCGAGGAGTTCGTTCGCGCGTTCCTTGCCAGGGCGGGCGACCCCAGGCCGTGACCGTCTGGTCGCAGCTCGACGCGGACATCGGGCATGCCGTAGATATCGCGACCGTTCGCGGAAGCGAGGACGGCCCGCGCCTCGCAGTCATAGCCGGCGTCCACGGCGACGAGCCGGAAGGCGTCCTCGCAGCGCGGCGACTCCTCGCCCGCCTCCAGGCGACGACTTTCGCGGGGACGGTCGTGGTCGTCCCCGTCTCCTGCCCCGGCGCGTTCAGCGCCGGGGAAAACGCTGGTGTGTCGGCAGGCATCGACGGCCTCGACATGGCCCGCACCTTCCCGGGTACGCCCGACGGCTCGGACACCGAGCGAGTCGCGAACGCCCTAACGGAGCAGGTGATCGCGCCGGCGAGCCTGCTCGTCGATCTCCATTGCGTCCGGCAGGGACTACGAGATGCCGCTCTTCGCGGGCGGGTACCGGCGCGGAGGAGAAACGGGTAGGTCGTTCGGCCGAGGCGGCGATCGCTTTCGGGGCGCCAATCGTCTGGCTCCACGACGAGCTCAACCCGGGGCGCTCGATCTCGGCCGCAGCCGAGCGCGGTGTCCCCTCGGTCTACGTCGAGAGTGGTGGCGGAGGGAACCTACGTCACGCCGACCTCGACGCCTACGTAGACGGCACCCTCCGCGTCATGCAGCTTCTCGGCATGCTCGAGGCTGACGCAGCGACCGCTCCCGCCTCCAAGCTGCCGGAGTGGCTCGTCGACGGCGAGGGCGGTGACATCGACCAAGGCCTCGTTGCGTCGTTCGACGGCTGGCTCGTCCCCAGGGTCACTGTCGGCGACCAGATCGAGCAGGGCGCAGCGCTCGCCGACCTCATCAGCCGCGACGGCGGCCGCACCGAGCAGGTCGAGGCCGACCGCAGCGGCACCGTGCTCATGATCCGCCGAACCGCGCGCATCGACGCCGGCAACCTGACTGCTCTCGTCGGGCCTCCGCTCCTCTCGTTCAATGGAGCTCGGGAAGCCGCGCTCGGGATCCACACATGACCACCGAACCTTCCCGCCCCTTCGCCGGGCGCGTGGCGCTCGTCACGGGCGGCGGCACAGGCATCGGAGCGGCGACGAGCGCGCTGCTCGCCGATCGAGGGGCGTCGGTTGTCATCTGCCAGCCCGATCAGGCCTCCGCGGACCAGCTCGCCGAGCTGCTCCACGCGGACGGCCGAGACGTCATCGGCCTCGGCGCCGACCTCTCGCAGGCAGCGGCATGCAAGGGGCTGGTCGAGCGCTGTCTGGCCAAGCGCGGACGAATCGACATTCTCGTCAACAACGCAGCTGTCGTCGGTGCCGCCGCCCGCGGCGAGCTGCTGGAGTTCGACGACGATCAGCTCGACCTGATCGTCGACGTCAACCTCAAGGCCACCTTCCGATGCAGCCGCGAGGTCGCTCGTCACATGCGCGACTCGGGCCGTCGTGGCGTCATCGTCAATATCGCCTCCGTCGGCGCGTTCGCTGCGCAGGACAACGCGACCGCGTATGTCGCGACCAAGGCGGGCGTCGCCGGCCTGACACGGGGAATGGCCTTCGAGCTCGGACGCCACGGCATCCGAGTCGTCGCCGTCGCGCCCGGCGACATCGACCTCGCCAACGACGGCGAGCCTCCCGCCGAGAACCCGTACGACATGATGCCGAGTGACTGGTGGACGCGCCGGGCCGTGCTTCCCAGCCGCGGTGCTCCGCGGGATATCGCTCGGGCCGTGGCCTTCCTCGCCTCGGACGAGGCGGGCTACGTAACCGGCGAGACCCTGGTCGTGGACGGCGGCTGGCTCTCGTATTGACCCAACACGCCGGTCAGAGGCCGGAAAGGTCGACCGAGACAAGTGCGGCGGCGGCGCGGATGACGTCGACCGTCTCGACAGGCAGCGGTTGTTCCGATGCAGACGCCAAGCTGTCGCGGTGTGCTTGGCGAAACCGCAAGCCATGAACGCCGCCGCCCTCTTCGTGGCGGACCGGAATGAACTGGATCTGATCCCGGCGCTGGCGAAGCGCCTCGATGTGCATTGATCCCATCACCGACAATTCCAAAAGCGTGACTCACGCCCCAATCGATCAGGGTTTCGACGATAATGTCGGCGGTATTCAGATTGCCGTCGGCTGCTGGCACCGGCTGCGAGACAACATTTGATGATGTTTCGGACCGGCAGTGTATATCGCCAGCAAGCTCGGACGCACGGCGAGCGCCGCCCAACCGGCCGCGGCCGTGCCATAAACAAAATCGCGCCGCGCCCAACCCGATGATTTGCGATCATCCATGGTTATTCCTTCCGGAAGCGACAACCCTTGGGCTAACGCGGTTATCCCGCGCCAGTTCACGGATTATGGCTGCCTAAAACGTCGAGCGGCCGGCGATCGGAACTTGGCGTGGCTTTCGGCTCGTTTGGTGGTCATCGGAGGTAGCCATGCAACACAAACTACTCCATGAGTCCGACGGACAACGCACGTTTGTCGTCGTGCTCGAGACCGGCGAGGAAATCGTCGCAAGTCTTCAAAAATTCGCCGCTAGTGAGAATGTCTCCTCGGCGAGCTTCACCGCGATCGGCGCCCTGAGCGACGCGGTCTTGCTTTACTTCGACTGGGAAAAGAAGGACTACCAGAAGATTCCGGTCCGCGAGCAGGTCGAAGTCGCTTCTCTGATTGGCGACGTCGCAGACGATCCGGACGGCAAGCCCGGCCTGCATATCCATGTCGTCCTCGGCACTCGCGATGGCAGCGCCCGCGCCGGGCATCTCTCGCGAGGGGCATATCCGGCCCACGCTGGAAGTCGTGCTGACCGAAAATCCGGCTCATCTGCGCAAGGTCAAGGACAGGGAAACTGGACTAGCGCTGATCCGACCGGCCGCTTAGCGCCCATGATTGTTGCACGGAATTCGTCGCGCCGCGAAGGCAGATCGGCAACATTCGTGCAATCAATAGACGATGAGGAACACATCTTTCCTCATGCATACCCGCGACGCCTGGACCTCGGTCGTCCCGTGGGGCCTTATCCTATCAGCGGCCATCGCAGCGGTGATCCTCGTCACCGCGTGGATGACACGCGATCACGGATGATCCAGCCGACATCGAGGTGATGGGCTGATGCGTATACGGGCCTTCTGCCGGCTATTTGGCAACATTCCGCTGTGGCGTGTGTATCAACATTCGTGCTCGCGGCTTACGGGGCGGACAGCTTCGATCCGATGACTCAGGTCGGCCCCAATCCGGTGCTGCCTGAACCCCAGCAGTATCTGTTTCCGCCAATGCATCTCGCGAAAGTCGTCGGCTGGAAGGAGGGCGAGACGCCGACCGTCGCGCCAGGGCTGAAGATCGAGGCGCTCGCGCAGAACCTCCAGCATCCGCGCTCGCTCTATGTTCTGCCGAATGGCGACGTTCTGGTCGTCGAATCCAAGTCGCCCAACGTCCAGCCGATCCAGCGCCCGAAAGACATCATCATGGGCTGGGTCGAATTGTGGGTGACGTCTGGCGGCGAGGCCGGCGAAAGCAATCGCATCACGCTGCTGCGCGATGAGAATGGCGACGGCAAGCCGGAGACCCGCACTGTCTTCCTCGACCATCTGGCCTCACCCTTCGGAGTGGCCCTGGTCGGCTCCGATCTCTACGTCGCCAACACCGATGCGATCGTCCGCTATCCCTACAATCCGGGAGATACCAAGATCACGGCCGCCGGCACGACGCTCACGCCCCTTCCCGGCGGCCCGATCGACCATCATTGGACCAAGAGCCTGGTGGCCAGCCGCGACGGCTCGCTGCTCTACGTCGGCGTCGGTTCGAACAGCAACATCACCGAAAACGGCATGGAGGCGGAAAAGAATCGCGCCGCCATCTGGGAGGTGGAGCGGGCCACCGGCCGCTGGCGCATCTTCGCGAGCGGGCTGCGCAACCCGAACGGGCTGACCTTTGAGCCGGAGAGCGGCGCACCTGTGGACGGTCGTCAATGAGCGCGATGAGCTCGGTCCCGATCTCGTGCCCGATTACATGACCTCGGTGAAGGATGGCGCCTTCTATGGCTGGCCCTACAGCTATTTCGGCCAGCATCTCGATCCGCGGGTAAGACCGCAACGCCCCGATCTGGTGGAAAAGGCTGTCGTCCCCGATTATGCGCTCAGCTCCCACGTCGCCCCTTGGGGCTCGCCTTCTACACGGCGGATGCAGCTTGCCCCAGAAATACCGCGGCGGAGCGTTTGTCGGTGAACACGGCAGCTGGGACCGTCAGCAGTTCAACGGTTACAAGGTCGTGTTCGTGCCGTTCAGCGGCGGCCATCCGAACGGCAAGGCCGAGGATGTCGTGACCGGATTCTTGAACGCGAACGGCCAGGCGCGCGGCCGACCGGTGGGAGTTGCAGTCGACAAGACCGGGGCCCTTCTGATCGCAGATGACGTGGGGAACACAGTCTGGCGAGTGTCGTCTGCAGAGACGGTAGCGGCCGACGCCCTAGTGGCGTGGGGGGCGGTCCACTTATCGCATATCTTGGCTCGTCAGGCGACTTAGTGGTTGATAATCATGACTACAGGTGGATAACGCTTCGGATTTTTGATCTGGCCAAGCGATACATGTGGGTGATGAATAGAAGTTGTTTTGTCGACTGCGCCTCAGATTTTCGCCTTATTTTTTTGAAAGGTGTGTGAATTCACGACGCTTGGTCATCTAATTTTTCCAAACCGTCCATCCGTAGCGCGCTTGGCGCGCGAACAGTTCGATTTTCGGCAAGTCCGGATACATCCGCTCGATGAGTTCGTATGTTTCGTCGGGCTTTCGACTGCGTTCGCGGCGGGGAGCCTTGAGAACTGATGGGGCACGATTTGCCCTCAACGGCGCCGGTATGTCTCCGCGTTTTCCTATCAACAACAGCTGGTGTTGGTTCCACATCCAATAACCCGATACAACTTTGTCCTTAACCCAGACCACGTTGGTCACGTACGTAAAACCCCAGGCCGTCATGACCTCCATGGCGACAGGAAGGTGCGGGTTGGTGGTCCACAAAAAGAGTGCAGCGCCTTCGTGTGCTAGACGTTCCACGGGCAGGTGTCGGATTTCCTCGTCCGACATCGTAGGATAGGGCGTCACGCTTCGCTCGGAGGCGTCTTTTTTCCCAAGCTTAAAATCCCACGGCGGATCGGCCAAAATGGCTGCATATTTGCAATCCGTCACCAAGGGCTGGTTGCCGGAGTTTGGTGCGTTGATTTTGTTGATCCGCTCGGCGTGTCGCTCCGGCGTTTTTCGGGCTCGGATTTCGACGGCCGCGTCTAAAATCTCGCGTTCACCCCGGGCTATGCGTTCGGTCTTGCGCTCAAACTCTTCTTGCGGGATGCGTGCGATTGCCTGCCAGCGGCTCGATTGCGTCCTGCTGACCCCGAGATCGGCGAGCTTGGGGACCGATGGTTGCGCCCTGCGACCATCGGCTTGACCTGATTTCTGGCGCTCCCCCCGGGCCGCCATTTCAATCAATAGCTCGCCGGCCCGGCGCTCGGCACGAACTCTGATTTCAGTGGCGTGCCGGATTAGTTGCTCGTCTTTGGCTTGCCGCGCATAGGCCTGTACCGCGACTGCTTTGTCGCGAATATTCTTGACTTCATCTACCCGGCGCGCTTCGGCGAGCGCGCGCCGCGCCTCGTCGTATCGAGCGAGAGAGGTGTTGCCGTCGCTGGAAGATCGTCGTCGAGCAATCACACCCCGCCTCCCATCCGCCGTTTTATCGCAGGTTTGCGGCGCTCGCGTCGGATGATTTGCTTCCAGTCGGGGGATGTACCGCCGCGCTGCCGCGACGCGAGCCAGCGGTCGATCTCGACGCGCGGCCAACGCGGGGTCGTGCCTGATATCCAAACTGGTTGAGGGAAGTCGGGGTCCGACTTCCTCCACCTATCAATCGTCCACGCATCGACGGCCAGCAACGAAGCGAGCTGCTGTTTTGTGACCAGCGTGAGCGGATCGATGACAGGAGGAGTGTGGCCGGGCGGGCCGGTGAGTGGTCGTGCAGACATACGCTCGTCCTTCGTGCACGGCCGATTTGATCGACCGTTGAGTTGCTCGAAGGACGCGGCTGCTTCTAGGGAATTTCCCCTAGGGCCTTGTAATGCCTGCGTCTGGTGGGCTTCACCGCCTCCGGGAGTTTAACCCACAGGTCGGTCAATCCGCGGCGTCGGAGTTGGAAGTCCGAACCGCGTAGCCTCGTCCCAAGTGTCGCTATCGTTCGCCGCCAGTTTTATGGATCAGCTCGGGTCCGTCCTGAGCGGGATTGGAACCCCGAACAGTCAGCCGAACTAGCCTCACCGGCGAGCGCCTAAGCACGGCACCTATCAATGCCAACATACATCAAAGCGTACGGAATTCAATACGTTTGGGCGCCAGCAGAGTTCTTGCATTATCCTTGCATAATCTTAGAGGTTTTATTGTAGGGTCTGCGTAAATAGCTATTTTCGTTTAGAAAACGTGGTGCCCAGGGGCGGAATCGAACCACCGACACCGTGATTTTCAGTCACGTGCTCTACCAACTGAGCTACCTGGGCGCCGGCCCCGCCGGCGCGGGGGATCGCAGAGCGCCGGGCGTTATACGGGCTGACCGCCCGGCTGTCCAGCAAAGGGCCGCCGCCCTGCCGGGGCGATCACGCGTGCGCTGGCACCGCGGTCCGACTCGCCAGCCCCGCGCGTTTCAGCGCGTCGAGATGGTCCGCCAGCACCTGGTTGATCTCACCCGGCGGGGTGCGGCCGAAGCCGCAATAGGCGGCGAGGCCGAAGTCCGGCAGGACCTTGCGCACCAGGGCGAGCCGCTGCATCGAAACTCGGCATGCTGTGGATCATGCCCACATAGACCCGCGCCCCTTTGGGATCGAGCTTGGCGAGCGGCGCGTAGAACGCCGCGTCCGTCCGGTCGAGCGTCGGAATATGCACCCAGTCGACGCGCCGCCCGGTCGCGACCACGGCGGCGTTGGCCAATTCGACCGTGCGCCCGAGGTCGTCCGGCGCAAAGCGCGGCCAGCCGCCGAACGTGCCGAAGCAGAAGTGAAACCCGAGCGCCACGTCGTCGGGGATCTTCTGCGACAGGCGCGCGGATCGGCGCCGTATGGGTCGCGATGTCGCCTTCGGCGGGATTGTCCTTGTTGTCAGCGTGGATCGACTGACACTTCCCACGCGCAATCCCACTGGATGGCCAGATCCTTGTGCGGGATCACCTCGAAGATCGCGGCGAGCTCAGCGGCGATCGCCTCCTCGTAGCCCGGTCGAACTTTGGGAAGATCGTCAGGATCAGGAAACAGCGCCGGCCGCACCACGCTGTTGACCATCGGCATGGAGATCTGGAACCGCAGGCCGGGCGGCAACACGCCCTTCTCGCGCAGCGTCTTGAACACGAAATAGGAATTCGCCGCGTCCTTGGCGTAGCCGAGCCGATAGCCCGGATTGCCGAAGCGCACGCGTCTCAACACCGTCCCGCACCTTGAATTGCCAGGCATCGGCATGGCTGCGCGGCATCAGCCGCTCGACGCCGTTCTCGCGCTCCGGGCGCTTGATCGTGTCGAGATCGATATGTCCGTTGAACACCTGGTACGAGAGACGCATGACCCAGGACTTGCGCTCGCCGACTTCGCCGTCGGGAATCGCCGGCAGGTAAGGCCCAAGCGCCCCGCCGAACGTCGTCATCACGTCCTCGACCGATTTGAGCGGGACGCTGCCGACCAGAAGGATTTCCTGACCCATGGTGCTCGTTGAGTTTGTTTGATTGCGCGTGACCAACGCTAGCACGGCCCCGCGCAGGCCGACGCATGCGGTTTCATCACCGCACATATTCCGTTGTCACGGCGATCCATCACCGGCGCGCGCGTGTAGCATGGGCGCAAATATATAAACCGCAGGGAGGACGATATGGTCGCCGAGGCGCAGTCTGATGCCACGCGCATCGATCGCCGCACGATCCTGACAGGCGCAGCGGCCGCCGCCGGTGTTTCGTTGCTACCGCAGCCGGTCGGAGCGCAATCGCCGCGCCGCGGCGGAACGTTGCGGGTCGCCATTCCGTTCAATCCCGGCGCCATCGAGCCGATGACCGGGCGCAACCTGCCGGACTTCAATGTTCTCTATGCGGTGTTCGACAACCTCATCGATTTCGATCCGCTCACGCTCGACCTCAAGCCCGGCCTCGCGACCGCGTGGCGTTGGACCACGCCCAAGACGTTGGTGCTCGATCTGGTCGACGGCGTCAGCTTCCATGACGGCTCGCCGTTCAATGCCGACGCGGTCCGCTTCAATCTCGAGCGCTACAAGAACGACCCGCGCTCCAACGTGAAGGCGGATGTGAGCACGCTCGAGCGCGTCGAGGTGAACGGCCCCAATCAGGTCACCCTGCATCTCAATCGGCCCAATGCCGGACTGCCGACGATCCTCACCAACCGGGCCGGCTGCATGGTGTCGCCCAAGTCGATTGCCGAGAAAGGCCCCAACGTCGATCGCTATCCGGTCGGCAGCGGACCATTCCGGTTTGTCGAGTGGCAGGACAACTCGATCATCAAGCTCACGCGCAACGACAATTACTGGAAGAAGGATCAGCCATATCTCGATGGGCTCGAGTTTCGCATCATCAATGAGCTCAATGTCCTCACGCGATCGGTCATTGGCGGCGAGGCGGATCTTGGGATCAATCTGCAGGTGCCGCAGAAGCTGATCGCCGACCGCGCCGGCAACGTCATTGCCGAAGCCGCGCCGTCGCTCATTTTCTTCGGCGTCTACTTCAACTATTCGCGCCCGCCGCTCAGCGATGTGCGCATCCGCCAGGCGCTCAACTACGCGCTTGATCGCGACGCCATCGTCCGCGTGCTGATGGCCGGCATCGGCGAGCCGTCGTCGACGATCTTGCCCAAGGAGCACTGGGCGCAGGATCCGGCGACCGCGAACTATTACAACCACGATATCGACAAGGCGAAGAAACTCCTCGCCGAGGCGGGTTACCCGAACGGCATCGAGATCGATGCGTTCGGTTGGGCGGACCAGGTCGCCATGCAGCGCCAGGAGCTGATCATCTCGCAGTGGGCGCAGGCCGGCATCCGCATCAAGCTCACGCCGCTCGCGCCACAAACGGCAATCCAGTTGTACATGCTGGAGAAGAAAGGCGCGATGTTCATCAGCCCGGCCGGCGGCTTTCCGGACCCGAGCCAATATTACGAGGTGCTGTTCGGCAAAGACGCGCTGCGCAATGCCGGCAAGGTCGAGCTGCCGGGCTTCCGCGAGCTGCTCGACGCCACCATGGAGGTGGACGATCGCGCGGCGCGCAAGGCCGCCTTCGCCAAGCTGCAACGCTTTGTGGTCGAGCAGGCGCTGCAGGCGCCGCAATACGTCATGTTCGGGGTCACGGTGCGCAGCAAACGCGTGCGCAACTACGTGGACGGTTTGCTCACCACGCCGAAGTTCCACCAGGTGTGGCTGGAAACCGGATCGGGTTGATGATCGCGTTTACTACATCGAGATCTTCGCGGCCTCGATCACCGGTCCCCACTTGGCAAGCTCGCCGGCGATGAAAGCCTTGAGGTCTTCCGGCGAGCCGCCAACCCCCTGCATGGTGTTCTGCTCGAGGAACGCCTTGCCCTTGTCGCTCTTCAGATAAGCGTTCACCGCAGCGTTCACTTTGTTGACGATGTCCTTCGGCGTGCCGGTCGGAGCGACGATCGCGTACCAGGCGGTCGCCTCGAAGCCCTTGTATCCCGCCTCCTGAACGGTCGGCACGTCGGGCAGTTGCGCGGTGCGCTGGCTGGTCGTCACCGCAAGCGCGCGGATCTTATTGTCGGCCACCAGCGGCACGTAGGTCGGCATGAAGTCCATGGCGACGTCGATCTGGCCCGCCAGCAAATCGGTCGTCAGCGGCGTCGTGCCGCGATAGGGCACGTTCGTCATCTTCACGCCGGCAAATTGCTGGATCAGCTCCGAGGTGATGTGTCCGAGCGTGCCCTGGCCGGGATGGCCGACATTGACCTTGCCCGGATTCTGCTTGGCATAGGCGATCAGCTCGCCGAGCGTCTTCGCCGGAAAGTCGAGCTTCGCCGTCACGATGAGCGGAGACTTGGCCACCAGCACCACCGGCGTGAAATCGCGCTCGGGGTCATAAGGCAGGCTCTTGTACATGAACTTGTTGAGCGACACCGGCGCCGGCGTCGTGAACAACAGCGTGTAGCCGTCAGGCGCCGCCTTGGCCACGGCAGCTCCGCCGATATTGCCGCCCGCTCCCGCGCGATTGTCGACGATGAACTGCTTGCCGAGGCTTTCGCTCAGCGCATTGGCGACGGCGCGCGCGATGATGTCAGCGGGGCCACCGGCCGGGAATGGCACGATCATGGTGACCGGGCGGTCCGGCCATTCCTGCGCGAGCGCGGCAGAGCCAGGCGCGAGTGCAAGTGCCAGAGCGAACAGACCGAGAGATGGCAGACGCATGTTAGTTCTTCGCCTCACTGCTTGCCGCCGCGCGGCCATCAAGCTTGTTGCGCTGGAGAAACGCCGAGAGCAGGTCGGCGACCGCGACATTGTTGAGGTCGGCGAAGGCAATGTGCGTGTTGCCCTTGAGGCCGACCGAGGGCAGTTGCAGGATCTCGGCGTGTCCGCCGTTCGCATTGATGAGATCGACGAACTGCTGACAGTACTCGAGCGACTTCGTCCAGAACGGCGACTTGTCGATGTTGTCGCCCCAGACGAACTGGATCGGGAAACGCGTGAGCTTCTTGAACTCGCTCATCGGCACATAGACCGGCCCGTAAGGCCCCGGATCCAGCTGTGGGCCCTGGCCTTCGGGAAAGACAAAGCCCGGATTTTCATAAGCGACGATGGCTTTGATGTTGTCGCTCTTGGTCTTGAGCGCCGTCAACAGGGCGCGCCAGCCGCCGGCCGAGTTGGTGACCAACACGCTCGGCCCGATCTGGTCGATGGCCTGCGCGGCCGCATCCGTCTCGAGCTGGGCGTTCTTCACCGTGTCGAACTCGTCATAGCGTGCGCGCGTCGCCTGTTCCCAGGCTTTCGCATCGTTGGTGGGGAACTGTACGCCCGGGAACCAGTCCGGATATTTCGTGCCCAACCGCCACGCGACGAAGTTTTGCTGATCGCGACCCGGCTCGGGCGTGTAGGTAATGGTCTCGCAGCTCCAATTGCCGCGGCCGACGCGCGGGCCGTCCCACATGTAGACCGGGAAACCGCGCCGCAGGAAAATCGACTGAAAGCCTTCGCCACCGTCCCAGCGCTTCTGCCAGACCATCGTCGACGAGCTGTGCCACAGGAACAGCGCGACGGCCGCGCGCGTCCACCGGGATCTGATATTCGACATAGCCGTGGTCGCAGCTCAGCGTGCCCTTGTCGCCGCTGATGACCTTGCCGCCGACCTCGAAGGCGCCCTCGCGCGCGAGCACGATCGGCGCTTGCTGTTGCGACTGCGCCGCGGCCGCTCCGGCCTGCGCGACACCCGCAAGGACCATCGCCGCCAACAGCTGCACCCTGCCGCTATTCATGGTCGTTTCCTCCACCATTTCGAACCCGTGCCGGTTCGATTGCTCTTGTTCGCGCTTCTACAATGGAAGGGACGGCGGTCTCCTTCGGAATGTCCCGCCATTCCGCCCTACGGAATAGCTTGCGCACCCTCCTCCGGCGCGTTCCGCTCCCTGAGCAGAACGACGCTGGTCTGGATGTTCCGCGCCATCTCCTTCAGGGGCGGCACATATTGCGCGATGGCCTCGGCCTTGGGGATCGCCGACGTGAAGAACGTCACGCCGACGGTGGCAAGCACTTTGCGCCCCAGCATCACCGGAACCGCGAGCGTCGAGGACGACTTCGGCTCCACCGTGGGCGAGCGATCGGCAAAGCCCGCACGCCGGATCATGGCCAGCAAGGTGAGCGCCGCCGCGCGGTCGCGGGCAACCGCGTCCTCGGGATCACCTGACGCGGCGAGCATGCGAAGCAGCAGGTTGCGCTCGCCGGGCGGACAAAACGCGATGTAGGCCCGCCCCAAGCGCTCGCGACATCAGCTGCAGCCGCATGTTGATGGTCGCGTGGAACGGCGATACCGGGCTGTCGGGGATGGTGCTGAAACGCACCGCCACCGCATCGCGGTCGAGCACCGCGACTGCGACCGGCCACTGATACTTGCGCGTGAAGGCGATCGCCCAGGGCCGCGCGGCCTCGACCACCAGCGGATCGCCGTGGAAGCCGGCGCTCAGCGAACGCACCAACGACGTGACCTGATAGCCGCCCTGGCGCGGGTCGTTGACCACGTAGCCGAGCACGATGAGCGTATCCAGCAGGCGCACGATCGTGGGCTTGGGCAATCCGGTCGCGCGGTGCAGATGCCGCACCGAGCTCACCCGCTGGCGGTTGAGCTCGTGCAGCAGATGAAACGCCCGGCGGACGGACTCGACCGGAACCTCAGCCAGATCGTGACCCGCTTTCCGCCCATTCCGTCTAGCGGAATGAGTGAAACGGATAGTGGAGCGCCGACCCGCCATCTGCAACCTGCGGGCCGCAACAGGATGCGAAACCGTGACGACGCCAGTCCGCCCCTCCCCGTCCGCCTTCCGCCAGCGCTTTGCCGGCGGTGAAAGGTTGGTCGGCAGCTTCATCAAGACTCCGACCACCCACGCCATCGAGATCCTCGGCGACCTCGGCTTCGACTTCGTGGTCATGGACGAGGAGCATGCGCCGTTCAACCGGGAATCGATCGACGTTGCCTTGTTGGCCGCGCGCGCCTGCGGGACGGCCGGGATCGTGCGCGTTGCCGATGCGACGGCTTCCCGTATCCTCTCCGTGCTGGATTGCGGGGCCACCGGGGTGCTGGTGCCGCATGTCGCCAGCGTCGAGGTCGCCCAGACCATCGCCGCGGCCAGCCGCTATCGCGGCGGCACGCGCGGCTATTCCGGCTCGCCACGCGCCGGGCGCTACAGCGGAATGCCGGTGTGGACCACCGTCGATGCCGCCGACGCGCAGACGACGGTCATTGCCATGATCGAGGATCCGGCGGCGGTGGAGAACATCGAGGCCATCATCAAAGTCGATGGCATCGATGGCGTCTTCATCGGACGCGGCGATCTCACCGTCGCGTTCGGCGCGCCGTCCAACACCGCGCCGGTCATTCAAACCGCTGTCGAGCGGATCACCGGCGCCGCCCGCGCGGCGGGCAAGCCGGTGTGCGTGATGGTCGGGTCAGCGGAAGAAGCAAAAACGTTCCGGCCGCTCGGCGTCACGGCGTTCATCGTGTCGTCGGACCAAGGGTTCATGCGCAGCGCCGCCGCGCAAGCGCTCAAGAATTTCGCCGGGCTCGACGCTTAGCTTCGCGCGACAGGGAGGAAGCCATGTCAGTTCATGAAACAGCCGCTGTGCCCGACAGCCGCGCTGACGAAGTCGCCGCGTTGCTGGTGGGCGCCGTCGATCTGCATTGCCACAGCGGGCCTGCGGCGATGCCGCGCGTTCTCGACCACCACGAAGCCATGATGGATTGCGCAGCCGCCGGCTTTCGGGCGCTGCTCTACAAGGATCACTATTATCTTGGCGTGCCGCACGCCGTGATCCTCGAGAAGCTGTTCCCGGACACTGGCGTGCGTCTGTTCTCGGGGCTGGTGCTCAACAACGCCAATGGCGGCATCAACCCGCACGCCGTCGACCACGCGGCGAGCATCGGCGCCAAGATCATCTGGATGCCGACCGTCTCGGCGGAGAACCACATCGCCCAGCTGACCGGACAGGGGAAGACCTTCCCGAAGACAAAGCGGAAGATGCTCGACCCCATCCCGCTCAGCGCGCTCGATGCCAACGGCGCGATATCGGATGCGGCCAAGGCGTGCCTGGACATCATCGCCGAGGCCAATATCATCCTCGCCGGCGGCCACCTTCCCGCCCGCGAGTTGCATCTGCTGTTCGATGAGGCCAAGCGGCGCGGTGTGAAGAAGATGCTGGTCAACCATCCCACCTACCTCGTCGGCTGCACCGACGCGGATATCCGCTCGCTGGTCGGGCTCGGCGCCTATATGGAGCACTCGATCTGCATGTTCGCCGACGGCAAGTCGAAGAAATTCGATGCCGGCGAGCTTGCGCATCTCATCGACGTCGCCGGCGTCGATCGCACGATCCTGTCATCGGACCTGGGCCTGCTCGACAATCCCCGGCCCGTGGAGGGTTTCCGTCAGATCGTCCGCATGCTGCTCGATCTACAATTCTCACCCACCGACATCCGGACACTCATCAGCACCAACGCGGCCGGGCTTCTGGATCTGGACGTGCAACACGCGTAGCAAATTGACATGACCTCCCTCACCACGACGCTTGGCCGCGTGACCTTGAAGAACCCGCTGATCGCAGGTTCAGCTGAACATTTGATCGAGGTGGATGGAATTCGGCGCACACTCAAAACTGGCGTCGGCGCCGTGGTCGTCAAATCGGTGAATGAATCGGAGGCCGCGCGCGACCAGTTGCAGCGCGCCGAATACCTGCTGTTGGACGAGTACTGGAATCCCGTGCAGTGGGGACCAGACGCGCCAGCTTCGGCCTTCGTGGCATGCCGCTCGGGATTGACGCCGCAGCCGTTCGATCAGTGGCTGGAACAAACGGTGCAAATGGACCGGGAGGCGCGCGCCTTCAACTCCTACGCCGTCGCAAGCGTTATCCTTGCCGATCTCGATGCCACGGTGCGGATGGCCAAAGCGATCGAGCAGGCCGGCGTTCGCATCCTGGAACTCAACATCGGCACGCCGTATGCGAGCCAGGCCAGAGGTGCAGTTTCGACCGAGCTCGATCCCGCCAATGTTTCGGCGATTGTCGAGACGGTCCGCAAGGCAATCTCGTTGCCGATGTGGGTGAAAATCACCGGTCAAAGCGAACGCGTCCCCGACCTCGCGGCTGCGGCGTTCGCGGCCGGCGGCGATGCGGTCGTCATGGCCGGGCGATCACTGGGATTGATCCCCGATATCGAGACGCTCGAACCAATGCTCGGCACGACGCTCGGTGTCGGCGGATTCTGGAATCTTCCCCTGACCTGCCAGTGGCTGGCGCTGTCGCGCGCAAAGGTTGGCTCCGACAAGTCGCTGATTGCCACAAATGGTGCACAGACCGGTCTCGACATTGCGCGCATGATGCTCGCAGGCGCATCTGCCGTTGAGATGTCGTCGCCGGTCATGATCCGAGGTGCCGAGACGCTCTCCGGCGCATTGGCGGAGTTTCAGAGCTATCTGGAGCGCAAGAACCTCAACGCGAGCGACTTGATCGGCGTGGCCGCTGACCGCCGACGTACCTTCCAGGCCATGCCGCTGAAGACCGGCAACTGGAAAAACTACGTCGCCAGCTGACGGCGCCAACGACCAAACAAACGCTTTTCCGGAGGGACGACGATGCGGGCTACGTTGCGAGCGTTGGGATGTTTGGCGGCGGTTGTTGCGCTGACCTTTGGCCACGCGCACCAGACCGCCATGGCGCAGTCTTGGCCGGCGCGACCCGTCACAATCATCGTGCCGTTCACCTCCGGCACGACCTCGGACATTCTTGCACGCGGCCTCGCCCAGTACATGACCGATACGCTGGGCCAGCCGTTCGTTGTCGATAACCGCGGCGGCGCCGGCGGCAACATCGGTGCCGCGGCCGCTGCACGTGCGCCCCAAGACGGCTACACGCTTCTCCTCGCAACGACCGGACCGGCAGCCACCAACAAACTGATGTATCAGAACATGGCGTTCGATCCCGAAAAGGATTTTGCGCCGATCGCCCTCGTCGGAAAATCACCGATCCTCATCACGGCGCGGGCCGACGCGCCGTTCTCGACATTGAAGGAGCTGATCGACTATGCGCGCGCCCACCCCGACAGCCTGAATGGTGGTTTCCCGGGCAATGGCGCGCTTGGCCATATCACCGGCATCCTGCTGCAGAGCAAGGCCGGCATTAAATTCGGTTACGTTCAATATCGGGGAAGTGCCGCCATCATCACGGACTTGATCGGCAAGAATATCGACATCGCGATGGACTCGATGGCGGCCTACGTGCCCACCGTCCAGGGCGGGCAGATCAAGGCCCTTGCGGTCGCCAGCGCGCAACGCTGGTCCAAGCTTCCAAACGTCATGACCGCATCTGAATCGGGTCTTCCCGGTTTCGAGGCAAGCGTCTGGTACGCGCTGCTGGCGCCGACGGGTACGCCTGCGGATATCATTGCCAAGCTGAACACGGCCGTGAACGGCTACCTGAAATCGGAAAAGGCAAAGAGCCTGTTCGATGACTTGCGGATTCAACCCGCCGGCGGAACGCCACAGGATCTGCAGGCGTTCATGGCCGTCCGAGGTCCAGAAGTGGTCACCGATCATCAAGGCGGCCGACATCAAGTTTTAGGCCACGACAATCAATTACCCAAATTGAATCCAACTCATCTTGCTTGGACGCGTTTGTCGCCTGCAGGCAGACGCCGAGGCATTTTAGCACCTGTGCCAACGGGCGGATCGACCCCACTGCGGCGGTGGAGACGGCTGGTCACCAGCGCGCGAACGAAATCAATAAAGGCTTTCGCTTGCGGGGTGATGATCTTCCGGTGCGGAATGATCGCGAACGCGTCGCGCGCCGGCACCTCGAAATCCGCCAATACCTGGACCAGCCGACCCGCGCGCAGGTCGTCCTCGATATGGAAATCATAGAACAAGCTGATGCCCGCCCCGCCCAGGCAGGCCTGTCGCAGCAGCTCGCCGTTGTCCGAGAGGAGCTTGAAGTGAGGATTGATCGTTTGCCAAACGCCGTCGCGACCCAACCGCCAGCTCTCGGCCAGATTGGAAAAGCGGGCACCCAGGCATTCGTGCTGCATGAGATCTTCGGGCGTAGCTGGAACGCCGCGCCGCGCGACATAGTCGCGCGATGCGCATAGCCGAACTGGGCACGGTCCCAGTTCGAAATGAGTGAGCTTGGAGTGCGGCTCGTCGCTGAGCTGAATGGCCACGTCGATCCGGTTGCGAATGAGGTCCGGGTCATCGCTCGTCACGTTGACGTCGATCGAGACCGCCGGATGTTGGGTCATGAACTCGTGCAGGTGCCGGCCTAGCAGCGCCGTGGCAAAAGCGGGCGGCGCGGTGACGCGCAGGTGACCGCTAAGACGCTTCTCCGCGCGCAGCACGAGTGAAGCGTTGTCGATATGGCCGAGGATGGCGAGGCAGTGCTCGTAGAAGCGCTCCCCGGCTTCCGTGACGCTGATGCGGCGCGTCGTCCGATGAACCAGCGCGACGTCGAGCGCAGTTCTCGAGCGATTGCACGTGCTTCGTGACGGAGGACGGAGCCAGCAGCAGCTGCCGCGCGGCAGCCGAAAAGCTCTGGGTTTCCACAACCGCCACAAAGCAGCGAAGTGACAGGATGCTGGCATTGTTGAAGAGCTGGCCGGGCAGAACTGTCACGGAGGATTTCTCACTTTTAGGAAATAATATTTTCGATCCATTCCCAATAGTCAAGAAGAGCCGCCCGTCGTACGGTGATCTCAATAAGGGCCACGAGGGCCCGTTGCCGGGGAGGACGAATGCTGGAACAGCCGGCACCGCGCGTATCCCGAAACCGTGTTCGCCAAGTGTGCCGCCGCCGTCCGGACGCAAGCGTGCCGGCTGCTGCGGCTCCACCTGCCCACACAACTCAAAGCCCTGCGAATGACCTCGATCACACTCACCTTCGACAATGGTCCGGATCCGGACGTCACCCCGCGCGTGCTCGAGACGCTGCGGCGCCATCAAATTCAATCGACGTTCTTCGTCCTGGGAGAGAAGATGCGCGATCGCCGCAGCGTCGCGGAGCACGCACATGCCGAAGGTCATTGGATCGGCAATCATACCTACAATCACATCGTGCCGCTCGGAATGAGCGTTGAGCGCGGCATTGCCGCTGGCGAGATCCAGCGGACCGAGGAGCTGATCGGCGATCTTGCACATCCGCGACGCTTCTTTCGTCCATTCGGCGGCGGCGGGCTGCTGGACCGGCGACTGCTCAACCGTGAAGCCCTCAAACACCTGCGCGACAACGCATACACCTGCGTGTTGTGGAACGTCGTTCCAGAGGACTGGGCCCGCCCGGAGACCTGGGTCGAGCGTGCGCTCGACATGAGCTTCGCTCAGACCCACGCCCTCGTCGTGTTGCACGATCTGCCGACCGGCGCGATGCGCGACCTCGATCGTTTCATCTCGCTCGCCAAGGATCGAGGCGCGACATTCCGGCAGGATTTCCCGAAAAGCTGCATCCCGATCGAGCGGGGCGAGCTCACACAATCTGTTCAATCGATCGAAACCTACGTGTCGGAGGACGCCTACTCCACGTCTTGAAGGCGATCCGAACCAGGTGAGGTATGGCTGCGTCGGACACGAACACAACGCTGCTTGAGGTCGTCAATGCCGCGATCGCGTTCGGCGGCGTGCGCGCGCTCGACAACGTCTCCTGTCAGGTCAGCGCCGGTGAATTCTGCGGGCTGATCGGTCCGAACGGCGCTGGCAAGACGACGCTCTTCAACTGCATCACACGGCTTGTACAATCTCGCCCACGGCGACATCTATTTCGGCGGGAGGACGATTACCGCCGAACGCAAGCGCAGCATCGTCGGCATCGGCATCGCCCGCACGTTTCAGAACCTTGGTCTCTATCCGCAGATGAGCGTGAGCGAAAACGTCATGCTCGGCTGCCACCATGCGAGGAGTGACGGGTTCTTCACGCCCATTTACAGGCCTGCCCTTGCGAAGGCCGAAGAGGCGCGCAGTTCTGATTGGTGCCGTGAGGTTCTGCGCGAGCTCGAGCATCGACAAGTTCGCCGAACGGCGTACCGGCGACCTGCCTTATGGCACTTTGAAGCGCGTCGAGGTGGCGCGCGCGCTCGCGGCAAGGCCGAGACTGCTTCTGCTCGATGAGCCGGCCGCCGGCCTCGCCCAATCCGAAGTCGCGGAGTTCGGCGCCTTGCTGCGGCGCCTGCGCGAGCGGTTCTCGCTGACGATCCTCCTCGTCGAGCACAACATGCGGCTGGTCATGAGCGTCTGCGAGCGCATCGTGGTGCTGCATCTCGGCACGAAAGCTGGCAGAAGGCACTCCGCACGAAGTCCAGAACGACGAACGGGTGGCAGACGCCTATCTGGGGGGACCCGCGCGGTGAACGCGCTCGAGGTCACGGGCCTCGTGGCGCGATACGGCACGCTGAGCGTCCTCAACCACATCGATCTCGTGGTTCGTCAGGGCGAGATGGTGGCGCTGCTCGGCGCCAACGGTGCCGGCAAGACGACGACGCTGCGCGCGATTTCGGGCGTGCTCCGGCACAGCGGGTCGATCAAGCTCTACGGCGCCGAGATCAGCGGCCTGTCGGCCGCAACGCGTGCCGGTCTGGGTCTCGCTCACGTTCCCCAAGGCCGCGGCACGTTCGCGAGCTTCACGGTCGAGGAGAACCTCTGGCTCGGCGCACACACGGTCAAGAACCGCGCTCAGATCGACCGAAGACATTCAAACCTGGTTCGAGCGGTTTCCGCGGCTGGGCGAGCGCCGGCGGCAGCTCGCCGGCGGCCTGAGCGGCGGCGAGCAGCAGATGCTCGCGATCGCGCGGGCCATGATGCAGCGCGCCGCACGTGCTGATGTGCGACGAACCCTCGCTCGGCCTCGCGCCCGTCGATCACGCAGGAGCTGTTCGCGGTGCTGCAGCGATCTTGCGCAGAACCGCAGCATGTCGATCCTGGTGGTCGAGCAGAATGCGCACCTCACGCTCGAAATCGCCGAGCGCGCCTACGTCATCGAACATGGCGCGATCGAGCTCGAAGGCACGGCCGCCGAGCTCAAGTCGAACGACACGATGCAGCGCGCCTATCTGGGGTTGGCAGCATGACGCTCTTCCTCCAGCAGAGTCGTCGACGGTCTCGCGGCGGGCGCGATCTACGCGGCGCTCGCGTTGGCGCTCGTCCTCGTCCATCGCGCCACCCGCGATCGTCAATTTCGCGCAGGGCGAGATGGCGACCTTCTCGGTCTACCTGTGCTGGCAGATGACCGTCTGGGGCGTTCCGCTCTATCTCGCGTCCTGCTGATCGATGCCGTATCAGCTTCGTTCTTGGCGCAGCCGTGTTCCGCCTTTTCATTCCGCCCGTCCTCGATGCCCCGGAGGAGACGATCGTCGTCTCGTGCATCGGCCTCTTCGTCGCGTTCGAGGCGATCTGCCTTTGGATCTGGGGATCCGACAGCGCGCAGTTTCCGCATCTGTTTTCGGATCGAGATCTGGTGGGTCGGCGGCGTGCGGATCAGCGCCAACAATGTCGGCATCCTCTTGTCACTGACGGCGCTGGCCTTGGGGCTCGCGCTCGTGTTCCGGTTCACGCGCATCGGTCTTGCCATGCAGGCCGCGGCTATGGAACGCGGCAATAGTCCTTATGTCGGCATCGAGGTCGAAACCATGCTGATGCTTGGCTGGGGCTTTGCCGCGGTCGTCGGCTTCGTCGCTGGCGCGCTGGCCGCGCCTTCCCTGTTTCTCAGTCCGATCATGATGTTCAGCGTCGTCATCTATTCGCTGGCGGCGGCCTCGCTCGGCGGCTGGGACAGTCCGGCCGGCGCGATCGTCGGCGGTCTTGTCCTCGGCGTCGCCGAAAGCGTCGGCACGACCTTCATCAAGGCGATCGGCGCCGACTTGCGTCTCGCCATTCCCTTCCTGCTGATGATCGTCGTTCTCGCGGTGCGACCGCAGGGCCTGTTCGGCCGCTCGCTCAATCACCAGGGTCTAGCGCGTCGTGAGCAGGTCCGCTTTCCCGCATTCTCGGATGGCTCGCCTTCGCGGCGCTGGCGCTGGTGCCGGCCGTTCTGCCCGGCTACCTGGTGTTCCAGGTCTCGATCGCGCTCACCTATGCGATCGCGATCCTCGGCCTCAACCTGCGTGATGGGCTTCAACGGCCAGATCTCGCTGGCGCAGGGCGTGTTCTTCGCGGTCGGCGGCTACATCGTCGCGATCCTGATGACCGCCTACGACCTGTCGTTCTGGGCCGCGCTGCCGCCCGCGGTGGTCGCTGCGACGCTGCTCGGCGTCGTCGATCGGCGTTCCGGCGCTGCGCCTGCAGGGCCTGCAGCTCGCCATCATCACGCTGATGCTCGCGGCCGTCGTGCCGCCGCTCATCCTGCGGCTCGACAAGTATCACCAAGGGCACGGCCGGCATCGCGATCGAGAAGCCGGAGCCGCCCGCGTGGCTGCCGATCTCGCAGGACGCCTACGTCTATTTCATCTGCCTCGCCGGCGCCGGGCTCGCCATCCTGGTCATGCTGCAGCTGGTTCGCGGCGAGACCGGGCGGCGGCTCAAGAGCGTGCGCGACAACCCGCTCATCGCCGAGGCGTTCGGCGTCAATGTCGCGCGCACCAAGGTCGCGGCGTTTGCCGTCAGCGCCGCTTTCGCGGGCTTTGCCGGCGGGCTGTTCGCGATGGTGAACGCGTTCGTGAGCCCCGACTCGTTCCAGCTCTTCAAGTCGTTCGAGTTCCTGGTCGGCGCCATCATCGGCGGCATCACCAGCATTGCCGGCGCCTTCATCGGCGCGATCATCGTCGTGTTCCTGCCCGAATGGTCGGCGAACATCAGCCTCGCGATGGCCGGCATCGTCTATGGTGCCGTGCTCGTCGTCATGATGCTGATCGCGCGCGAAGGCATCGTCGGCCTTCTGCGCAAGCTCTTCGACCGAATTCTTGAGTGGGGGACAGCCCCAAAGGCACGTCCGGAACAACCAAGCACGAAAGCGGCTCCCCACCTCAAGCCGCTAATCTGATCAGGGAGGAAGAGATGACAAGACACATACCCTACCACGTGGCGGCAC
>CAVOLH010000009.1:0-15848 GCA_963696755.1 uncultured Thermoleophilia bacterium
ACGGCCGCCCAGAGCGCGTTCAGCACCGCCTCCTCGGTCGCCTCGACGACCGCGGCGAAGAGCGGGTCGAGGTGCGCGTCGGGGACGGTGACGCGATCGACGCGGATCGGCGTTGCCTCGCTGCCGCGCTCGATGGCGGCGGTCGAGAAGGCGACGAAGATCTCGCCGCTCCCGTGATGGGCAACCGAGCCCGTGCGCGCGAGACCGAGGCCCGGCGCGCCGCGCGAGGCGCTCGAGCTGCGCGGGCTGGAGCGGCGCGTCGGTCGCGACGACGGCGATGCAGCTCCCTGCCGGCGGTCGCGGATCGATGCCGTCGCCGATCGTCGGGAAGACCGGCACGCCGTCGATCCGCAGGTCCTGCGCCGAGCCGAAGTTCGCGAGCACGAGCACGCCGACGGTCGCATCGACCGCGGGGACGAGGCGGCTGGACGAGCCGATGCCGCCCTTCCAGCCGAGCGCGATCATCCCCGTCCCGGCGCCGACGCAGCCCTGGCCGACGGCGCCGCCCATCGCAGCGCGGACGGCGCGGCCGGCGTCCTCCGCCTCGACCTGCACGGTGCGCGCGTCGTTGAGCCAGCTGTCGTCGCACTCGCCGACGACCGGGATCACGACCTCGTCGTCGCCGACCGCCGCATCCGTCTCGCACGCATGCGCGACGGCGCCGTCGAAGACGCGCCCGACGGCCATCGTCGAGGTGAGGAAGATCGGCGTCTCGATCAGCCCCCATTCCGAGATCTGGAGGTAGCCCGTCAGCTCGCCGGCGCCGTTGAGCGCCGTCGCTGCCGGCCGGCACGGGGCGGCGGTAGACCGACTCGCCCGCTCCGGGCAGGATCGCGGTGACGCCGGTGCGCGCGAGGCCGCGGCCGACGGGCGGCTCGGGCTCGTCGCGGACGACGGTGACGTGGCCGACGCGCACGCCTGCGACGTCCGTGATCGCGTTCGCGGCACCGGCCTCGAGGTGGCCGATGCGGAGGCCGTGCTCGCGCAGCGTCGACTCGCTCATGCGGCCGAGCCTAACCTGGAGAGGCGTGCATCGTTGTAGGGTCGCGGCGATGGCGTTGTCGATTCCGCTCGTGTGGGCCGACGGTCACCGGCTCCACGAGCCGTCGGCCGAGATCTGGGTCGGCGTCAGAACGCCGGCGGCGGAGCTCCCCGCGCGGGCCGATGCGATCCGTGCGACGCTGCTCGAGGCCGGCGCGGGCGAGGTCGCCGCAGCTGCCGCACGACGACGCCGCGCTCGAGGCGGTCCACGATCGCCGGCCTGCTCGCGTTCCTCGCCTCGGCGTGGGCGCGACTGGGAGGCAGCCGGGTTGCCGGACGATCCCGGCCAGGATCAGGTGGTGCCGTACATCTTCCCGCACCCGGGGCTGCTGGGCGGGCTCGAGCCACTGGTACCGGCGGCGACCTGGGCGCGGCCGGGCGCGTTCTGCTTCGACACGATGACGCTGATCGGCCCGGGCACGTGGGAGGCCGCGCGGGCCGCGGCGGACGCGGCGCTGACCGCGGCGGATCTCGTCGCCGGCGGAGCGCCGATCGCGTACGCCTGCTGCCGGCCGCCCGGCCATCACGTCACGCGTAGCGCCTACGGCGGCTCGTGCTACCTCAACAACGCCGCCATCGCGGCCCAGCACCTCCGCGCAGCGCGGCGCGGCGCAGGGTCGCGATCGTCGACATCGACGCGCATCACGGGAACGGCGCCCAGTCGATCTTCTGGGAGCGGAACGACGTCTTCACGGCCTCGGTCCACGTCGACCCGGCGACCGGCTGGTTCCCGCACTTTCTCGGCGGCGCGTCGGAGCGCGGCGGCGGTGACGGACTCGGCTCGAACCTCAACGTCCCGCTGCCACCGGGCACGCGGGACGACGAGTGGCTGCGGGCGGTGGCCGAGCTCGTGCAGGCGGCGCGGTCGAGCGGCGCCGAGGCGCTCGTGCTGGCGCTCGGCGTCGATGCGGCCGGCGGCGATCCGGAGAGCCCGCTCGACGTTACGGTTCGAGGTTTTCGCGAGGCCGGGCGCCTGATCGGCCAACACGGGCTGCCGATCGTCGTCGTACAGGAGGGCGGGTACGATCTCGCCTCGATCGGCGGGCTCGTGCTCGCGACGTTGGAAGGACTCCAGGAAGGCCATGGGAATGCCTGAACCGCTCGACGTGTGGCTCGGCAAGGACGAGGTCGAGGGCGTCCCGTCGCAACCGCGTAAGGACCTGAAGCCGCCGCCCACCTGGCGGCTCGAGGCGGTCGCCGCCACCGAGCGTCCCCGCTCGCTGACGATGGGCGCCGACGGGCGCACCGCCGTGTTCATCCAGGACCGCGACACCTCCGACGTGTGGCTGCTCGAGCTCGACGGCGACGGGTGTGCTCCACCGCAGCGCGCTCACGACGGGCCGCGATCCGATGCCGTACTGGGAGGACACCGAGCCGCGGCTCTCGCCGGACTGCTCCACCGTCGCCTACGCCGACCAGGGCAGCGTGTGGGTCGTCGCCGCCGCGGGTGGGCCGCCGCGGAAGCTCGTCGAGGCGGGGAGCCCGGTGTGGCTCGGCAACGACCGCCTCGTCGTCTCGGTCGAGCGCGACGACACGTCGCGTCTCGCGGTGCTCGACGTCGCCGACGCGTGGCCGCGGCGTCTGCGGCGGCCTCCGGCGAGGACGGCGGGCTCGAGGACTACGGCGACGAGTGGGGCGCGGCCGTCTCGCCCGACGGCACCGCCGTCGCGTTCGTCTTCACGCCGCGCCACGACCTGCTGCCGGAGCGAGATCCGCGTCGCCGACGTCGCGACCGGCGCGGTGCGGGCGCTCACCGGCACCGACCGGATCACCGACAAGGCACCGGCATGGTCACCGGACGGCTCGCGGATCGCCTTCAGCTCGGAGCGCAGCGGCTGGTACGAGCTCCACCTGATCGACGCAGACGGCGGCGGCGAGCGGCAGCTCACGAGCGCCGAGGCCGACTTCACGGAGCACGCTTGGTCGGCCGACGGCGCCACGATCGCGGCAGTCCGCTGCCGCCGCAACCGCTTCGACCTCGTCACGGTCGACGCCGCAACGGGTGAGGTGACGGTCGTCGCCGAGGGTGGGTCGTGGGGCGCGCCGCACTGGACGGCGACGGGCGCGCTGCTCGGCACCTACGAGGATGCTGCCACGCCGGCCGAGCTGCGACTCGTCAGTGCCGGCACAACGCAACACGCTGCACGCCCCCGCGCCGAGAGCGATCCGCGCGGCGCCGCACGTGCGCCCGGAGGACGTCACCTACACGTCCTTCGACGGCACCGAGATCCCGGCGTTCCTCTTCCGGCCCCGAGGCGCCTCGGCCGACGCGCCCGTGCCGGCCGTCGTCTACCCGCACGGCGGCCCGACGAGCTACTACGGCGACGAGTGGGACGGGCACGCGCAGTACTTCATCGACAAGGGCTACGCCTGGCTCGCGATCAACTTCCGCGGCTCGACCGGCTACGGCCGCGAGTTCGAGCGGCTCAACCACGGCGACTGGGGCGTGGGGGACACGAAGGACTGCCTCGCCGCCGCGGACTACCTCCGCACGCTCGACTGGGTCGACGGCGACCGGCTCGGCATCTTCGGCGCGAGCTACGGCTCGTACATGGCGCTGCTCGCGGTCACGGACGATCCCGAGCATCGGTTCCGCTGCGCCGTGCCGCAAGTACGGCGACTGCGACATCCTCACCTCGTGGGCGCAGGGCGACCGCGAGGGCGTCCAGGACATGGGGCGGATGATGGCGCCGCCGTCGCAGGATCCGGCGGCCTACCGCGCGGGCTCGCCGGTGCATCGGCTCGCCAACGTCGAGGTGCCGCTGCTGATCGCGCACGGCGAGCTCGACGAGCGGGTCAACCCGAAGCAGTCCGAGGAGCTCGTCGCAGGAGCTGCGCCGGCTCGGCGGCAAGACGTTCGAGTACGTGACCTATCCGACCGAGGCGCACGGCTTTCTCCGGGTCGGCCCTCAGCTGCACTTCTACCGCCGCCTCGAGCGGTTCCTCGACTGGTACCTGATGTGAGGCTGCGGGCCTCGATGCGAGATAGTGACTGACACGCGGGCAATGACCACGACGCAAGACAAGGAGCGTTCGAGATGAGAGCACGCACGGTGATGGGGTTGGCTCTGGCAGCGATCGTCCTCACGGCTGTCCTGGGCTGCAGCGGCGGTGACTCCTCGAGCAGCGACGCGACCACCGGTGCGACGACGACCACGGCGGACGCGTCGTCGAGCGGCGTGCTCCGGATCGGGACGGTCAACTACATCGACTCGCTGAACCCGTTCAACTACATCGAGGCGCAGTCGACGAACGCGATGATCATGATCTACCCGCAGCTCGTCCAGTACGGCCCGGGAATGAAGTTCGAGGGCGACTGGGCGGACTCGTGGACGACGTCGGCCGACGGCAAGGACTGGACCTTCAAGCTGAAGTCCGGACACGAAGTGGTCGGACGGTCAGCCGCTCACGGCCGCCGATGCCGCGTGGACGATCAACACCACCGTGAAGTACGCCGACGGCCCGGCCGCCGTCGCCGCTGCGGCGCTCGCGCACGTGAAGAGCGCGACCGCACCGGACGCGACGACGCTGGTGATCCACTACGAGTCGCCGGTCGGCAACGTGCTCGCCCAGCTCGAGACGTTCTTCGTCCTGCCCAAGCACGTCTGGCAGTCCAAGGTCGGGACCGACGGCAAGGGCCTCAAGTCGTACCACCCGGAGCTGAATCTCCCGATCGTCAGCGCCGGCGCCTACACGATCACCCAGTACGAGAAGAAGGGGACGACGGCGTTCAAGCCCTATCCCGACTTCTGGGGCCCGCCGTCGGCCGCCTCGGGCGTCGCGCTCACGTACTACACGAACTCCGACGCGGTGATCGCCGACCTCGAGGGCGGCGATCTCGACTGGGCCGACCAGGTGCCGTTCAAGGCCGTCGACGCCGTGAAGAAGAGCGGCAAGGCGGTCGTGACCACGATCCCCGGCGCCGAGACGACCAACATCACGTGGAACTCGAATCCCGCGCAAGACGAAGAACCGCGAGCTCCTCAACCCGGCCGTCAAGCGGGCGCTGTCGATGTGCGTCGACCGCGACCAGATCATCGACGTCGTCTTCGCCGGCTACGCGACCAAGGTCGAGAGCCTCGTCGGGCACATCTCGGGCAGCATGGAGAACCCGAGCCTCGGCCCGCTGCCGTACGACTGTGCGAGCGCCAACACCGCGCTCAACAAGCTCGGGTACAAGCGCGGCGCGGACGGCATCCGCATGGTGCCCGCCACGACCGGCGCGAACGCGCAGGCGGCGCACCCGATGCAGTACGAGATCCTCACGCCGACCTCGACCGACTTCAACGTCGACCGCGCGTTCTCGATCGTCCGCAACGGCTTCGCGAAGCTCGGCGTCAAGGTGACGCAGAAGGTCGGCGGCGACACGACCGCCACCTACGCGCTCGAGACCGGCGACTGCAACGGGCCGAGAGCAAGCAGTACCAGGGCTTCGACATCGCGATGTGGGACTGGGTCGGTTACATCGACCCCGACTTCATGCTCTCCGTCGTGACCAAGGGCCAGTGGTGCTCGTGGAGCGACACCGGGGCGAACAACCCGGCCTACGACAAGCTCTACAACCAGCAGGGCATCACGGTCGATCCGGCCAAGCGCCAGGCGATCGTCTACCGGATGCAGAAGATCATCTACGACAACTTCTGGTACACGCAGCTCGTCGAACGAGCTCGCGATCGACGCCCACGCGAAGAACTGGACGGGCTTCGACCCGCAGCTGAGCGGCTACTCGAAGCTCTACTACACGGCACCCCACGAGATGTGACGGAGATGACCCACCGGAGAGGAGCGGGAGCTAGAGGCTTGCTGAGGTGAGAGGGTCCGATTACGTCGTGAAGCGGATCGCGTACGCGATCCTGACGGTCTTCATCGCGGTCACTCTCAACTTCGTGCTCTTCCGCGCCCTCTCCGGTGACGCGGTCTCGGCGCTGCGCTGCAAGCAGTGCAGCAAGGCGTTCAAGGAGCAGCAGCGCCGCGACCTCGGCCTCGACCAGTCGAAGTGGGTGCAGTACAGGCTCTACCTCGCCTCGCTCGCGCGCGGCGATCTCGGCAAGTCGGTGCCCTCCGAGAAGCCGGTCTCGGGCGAGCTCGTCGAGCCGATCAAGAACTCGCTGCCGATGATCGCGCTCGGGACGCTCTTCGCGATCGTCTTCGGCACGCTCGTGGGGGTGGTCGCGGCGTGGCGCCGCGGCACGTTTGCCGACAAGGGCAGCCTCTACACGGCGCTCGGGTTCTACTCGATGCCGACCCAGTGGCTCGGCCTGGTGCTGATCTTCTTCGTCGCCGGCGCCGTCGGCTTGCCGACCTCGGGCATCAAGACGCCGACGCTCGGGCTGTTCTCCGACGCATCGACGTGGGACGTCTTCGTCGACCGGCTGCGCCACATGATCCTGCCGGCGCTGACCCTCGGGCTCGTCCTCTACGGCGACTACGCGCTGATCGTGCGCTCGGCCATGCTCGAGACGCTCGGCGAGGACTACGTCCTCACGGCGCGCGCCAAGGGGCTGAAGAACTGGACGATCGTGCGCACGCACGGGCTGCGGAACGCGATGCTGCCGATCATCACGCTCGTCGCGCTCTCGCTCGGCTTCATCATCGGCGGGTCGATCACGGTCGAGTACGTGTTCTCGTATCCGGGTCTCGGCCTGCTGACCGTGGAGGCGATCGACAAGCGCGACTTCCCGCTGCTGCAGGCGATCTTCATGCTGCTGACGCTCTCGGTGATCGTCTTCAACCTGATCGCCGACCTGCTCTACTTCAAGTTCGATCCCCGGGTGACGGCGTGAGGTGACGGCATGAGCCTGATCGAGCCGCTCCAGTCGGCCGACCCGGAGGCGCTGGCCGAGGGGATCTCCCAGAGCGGACGCCGCGGCTTCGTGCGGACGGCGATCCTCGGCAACCGCCAGGCGATGATCGGGCTCGGCGTCGTCGCGTTCTTCGTCTTCGTGGCGCTGTTCGCCCCGTGGCTCGAGCCGTACGATCCGCGAGCCAAGACAGGCCCGGTCTACGCGCCGCCGAGCAGCGCGCACTGGCTCGGCACCGACGACGGCGGCGTCGACATGCTCTCGCTCCTCATCGCCGGCTCGCGCGTCTCGCTCGGGGTCGGCTTCCTGGCGGCACTCGTCGCGATCCTGATCGGCGGCACCGTCGGCGTGCTGTCGGGCTTCTTCGGCGGCACGACCGACACGATCCTGATGCGCTTCACGGACTACATGCTCGTGATCCCCGACATCCCGCTGATGATCATCGCCGCGGCGCTGTTCGGCCGGAACCTGATCAACATCATCCTGATCATCGGGATCATCTACTGGACGAGCACCGCCCGGCTGATCCGGGCGCAGGTGATGACCGTGCGCGAGCGGGTGTACGTCAAACGCGCGCGCGCGCTCGGGGCCGGCAACCGCAGGCTCGTGTTCAAGCACGTGCTGCCGCAGGTGGCGCCGCTCCTCGTCGCCAACACGGTGCTGATGATCGCGCTCGGGATCTTCGCCGAGACGTTCATCACGTTCCTCGGCCTCGGCGACCCGAGCACGATCTCGTGGGGGCGCCTGATCGAGAACGCGTTCACGGGCGAGGCGACGATCAACAACGCATGGTGGGCGATCGTGCCGCCCGGCGTGTGCGTGACGGTCGTGATCCTCGCCTGCACGATGGTGGGCCAGTCGGTCGAGGACTCGCTCAACCCACGGCTCCGGGTCGGCCACGTCTCGGTGCGGCGCTTCCGGATGCGTCCGCCGGCGGCAAGGCAGGCCCGGAATGAGCACGCCGGGAGCCGCTGATCAGGGTCGAGGATCTCCACGTCTGGTTCGCGCTGCCCGACGATCGCGAGCTGCACGCGGTGCAGGGCGTCACGTTCGAGCTCAACGAGGGCGAGCGGATGGGGCTCGTGGGCGAGTCCGGCTGCGGGAAGACGACGACGATCCTCGCGATGATGGGGCTCCTGCCCGCGAGCGCGTCGGTGTCGGGCAAGGTGATCCTGGCCGGCGAGGACATCCTCGCGCGCGGCGAGGACTCGATCAGCCCGCATCGCTGGACGGACATCTCGATGGTCTTCCAGGGCGCCATGAACGCGTTCAACCCGGTGAAGACGATCGGCTGCGCAGATCGCCGAGCCGATGGAGCTGCACGGCTTCGCCTCCGGCAAGGAGGCGCGGCGGCCGGGTGGGGGAGCTGCTCGAGCTCGTCGGCATCTCCGCCGATCGGGCCGACCGCTACCCGCACGAGTTCTCGGGCGGCATGCGCCAGCGCGCCGCGATCGCGATGGCGCTCGCCTGCGCGCCGAAGGTGCTGCTCGCCGACGAGCCGACGACCGCGCTCGACGTGATGGTGCAGGCGCAGATCCTCGAGCTGCTCATGAGCCTCAGCTCGACGCTCGGCAAGGAGCTCGGGCTCACGGTGATCCTCGTCACCCACGACCTGCCGATCGTGGCGCAGGTCTGCGACCGCGCCGCCGTGATGTACGCGGGCGAGATCGTCGAGATGGCCGAGATGTCGACGATCTACCACGATCCGCGCCATCCCTACACGCGCATGCTCTTCGCGGCGACGCCCGATCTGCTCGGCGACGACGAGGTGATCTCGATTCCCGGCGCGCCGCCGCGGCTCGATCACGAGATCGTCGGCTGCCCGTTCCGGCCGCGGTGCGACTCGGCCTTCGAGCCGTGCGCGACCGTGCACCCGCGCCGCCTCGAGCCGAGGCCGCGGCATCAGGCGCTCTGCCATCTCAACGACGAGACGATGAAGGCGGCGGCCTCGTGACGGCGGTGCCTGCGCCGGCCGACGGCGCTCCGCCGGCGCTGCTCGAGGTCGAGGATCTGGTCACGCAGTATCCGATCCCGCGCGGGATCCTCGGCACGATCCAGCGGCGGCCGCGGCTGACCGTCCACGCCGTCGACGGCGTCTCGTTCTCGGTCGGCGAGGGCGAGATGGTCGCGCTCGTCGGCGAGTCCGGCTGCGGCAAGACGAGCACCGCCCAGACGGTGATCCGCATGGTCGAGAGCAACTCCGGCTCGATCCGGTTCCGCGGCACCGAGCTCGCCGGCCTCGGCACCCGCGACCTGCGTCCGTTCCGGCGCGAGATCCAGATCATCTACCAGGATCCCTACGAGTCGCTCGACCCGCGCTTCACGGTGCGCGACACGATCGAGGAGCCGATTCGCGTGCACGGGCTCTCGGATTCGGCGGCGGCGCGCGAGGCGAAGGTGCACGAGGCGATGGAGCGGGCCGGGCTGACGCCGCCGGAGCTGTTCATCGACCGCTTCCCGCACGAGCTCTCGGGCGGACAGCGCCAGCGGGTGGCGATCGCGGCGGCGCTCGTGCTCGAGCCGAAGCTGCTGATCGCCGACGAGCCCGTCTCGATGCTCGACGTCTCGGTGCGGGCGGGGATCCTGGCGCTGCTCGACAGCCTGCGCCGCGACGGGATGGGCGTGCTGATGATCACGCACGACCTCTCGACCGCGGCGCACTTCGCCGACCGCATCGCCGTGATGTACCTCGGCCGGATCGTCGAGGAGGGGCCGGCGCGGGACGTCGTCCGCAACCCGCAGCATCCGTACACGAAGGCGCTGATCTCGGTCGTGCCGCGGCGCGACCCCGATCAGCAGACGACGCCGCAGATCCTCAAGGGCGAGACGCCGAATCCGGTGCACGTGCCGTCCGGGCTGCCGGTTCCATCCGCGCTGTCCGGTGGCGGTCGATCGCTGCCGGGAGATCGATCCGGAGCTGCGCGGGGATTGCGGGGGTCGCGCCGGCGCACCGGGCGGCCTGCATCCTGCTGGAGGACGGCCAGACCCGGCGCGGCTGAGAGGCTTCAGCCTGTCGCCGGGTTCCGCTCACGCAAGCCGCCGCGGAAACACCCGCTCGAACCGCCGCTCGCGGTAGAACGCCGTCTCGCCGGCCTCGGCGCCGAGCTCCTCGGCGACCAGCGTGATGACGACGTGGTACGCCTCGGCGTCCGAGCGCAGGTCGAGCGTCGCCTCCGTGCGCACGTCCGCCTCGGGCCAGGTGATCCGGTAGGTGGTGCGCCCACGCGCCCACGCGAGCGCCGGGTCGTCCTTCGAGACGCCGGTCGTGCCCTCGTAGCGCTCCTCGACCGCGCGCGCCGAACGGCGCGTCGTAGTTCGAGCCCGAGCCGGTGACGCAGCGAGCCTCGTGGCCGATCTGGTCGTCCTCGAGCCGCCAGACGGTCGGCGGCTGCTCGTCGTCCGGCGTCCGGCGCGTGCGTGTCCTTGCCCGTCGTCGGCGGCAGCACCGGCGCGGGCAGCGGCGACGGGCCCGTCGAGCACCGGCAGCACGAGCTCGACGCTCGCGCGATCGACCTGCAACGGCGCACCGCTCGGCGGCGGCCAGATGTTCGGCCAGTCGGCGCCGGCGAGCGAGAGCCGCACGCGATGGCCCGGCTCGAAGATCCACGAGGTCGCCTCGAGCTCGATCTCGACCTCGGTCGGCACGCCGGGCTCGAGCGCGACGCGGTGCGTCGTGGCCGTTCCGGTGCGTGAGGTTGAGAAGCCCGCGGCAGGCGAGCGCGGAGGTGCCGTCGGGAAAGACGTCGCAGAGCTTGGCCGAGACGTACGCGACGGGAACGGGCGAGGTGACGGTGAGCCGCACGCGCGGGTGCCCCATCACGTCGAGCTCGACGGCGAGCGGCTCCCAGTCGTAGGTGAGCGAGAGCGCGTCGTCGGCGCGCTGGTCGTCGGGCAGGCCCCACGGCAGCTTGCCCGGCACACGAGATCCAGGCCATCTGGCCGACGTCGCCGCGGACGTGGATCGCGTCGGTGCCTGTCGCCTCGCGGCCGCAGCACCTGCTCGGTGAGGCGCGCCGGCGGCCAGGTCGCCTCGCTGCGCCACTCGCCGCGCATCTCGGCGCAGGTCGGGCGCCGGCACGCGTCGAGCGGCGCGCGAACACCGCGATCGGCGGCTCCTCGTCGACGCCGTTCTGCTCGTCGCGCGAGCCAGCGGCGGAACCAGCGGATCAGCTCCGGGACGAGATCGATGTGCGGCCCCGGCAGCGCGGTCGCGGTCGAGCCGTGGCCCCACGGGCCGAGGATCACGCGCTTCGGGCACGTCAGCGCCTCGAAGCCGCGGAAGGCGATGTTCGTGTAGCCGTCGGCCCAGCCGGCCACGATCATCGTCGGGCACGCGATCCGGTCGTAGTCCGGCCGCACCGAGCCGTGCCGCCAGTACGGCGCCGTCGACCTGCTCCTCGAGCCAGCGCAGGAGCCACGGCTCGGCGTCGTCGACCCGCCGCTCCCACTGCTCGCGCCAGCCGGCGCCGAACACGGCGGGCACCGGCGGCAGCGCGTTGCCGGCGACCATGTAGAGCTCGTAGTCGATCAGGTCGATCGCCTTGAGCGCGCCGCCCATGTAGTGGACGTCGTCGGTGTAGCGGTCGTCCGAGGCGTAGATCGGCACGATCGCGTGCGAGCGCCGGCGGGCGCAGGCACGCGACCTGGAGCGAGTTGAAGCCCGACCACGAGGTGCCGTACATCCCGACCCGGCCGTTCGACCACTCCTGCTCCGCGAGCCACGCGATCACCTGGCAGATGTCGTCGAGCTCGGCCGCCGTGTACTCGTCGGTCGCGATCCCCTCGGACGAGCCGGTGCCGCGGATGTCGAGCCGGCACACCGCGAAGCCGCCCTCCTCGCACAGGCGCTCGTACTCCGACGCGTAGGCCGACGGTGAGGTCGTCCATCCGGTAGGGAAGCGCCTCGATCACGACCGGCGCCGGGCGCTCCTCGGGCAGCCAGAGCTGCGCCGCGAGGCGCGTGCCGTCGGCGACCGTGATGAAGACGCGGCGGTGCTCCATGGCGCAATCCTCCCAGGTAGGGTCGGGCGGCGGTGCACCTGCAACCGACAGCCGAGCAGCTCGCGCTCCGCGCCGAAGCGGCCGCCTTCTGCGCAGGCGTGCGGCCGCTGCTCGAGGCGGACGCCGAGTGGTGGCGCCAGGGGATGCTCTCCGACGGCGACTCGGTCGCGGTCAATCGCGCGCTCGGCGAGGCAGGCTGGATCGGGATGTCGTGGCCGGTCGAGCTCGGTGGGCGCGGGCTCTCGCGGCTGACGGCGACGCTCGTCGAGGAGGTGTTCGGCTACCACTGGCTGCCGCTCTCGTCGTACCTCCTCTCGTACAAGACGATCGGGGCGGCGATCGAGCGCTTCGCCTCGGCCGCGCTCGTGGAGCAGCTGCTGCCGCCGATCGCGCGGGGCGAGCTCGTCTTCTGCCAGGGCTTCTCCGAGCCGGGAGCGGGCAGCGATCTCGGCGCGCTGACGACGCGGGCGGAGCTTCGCGGCGACACCTACGTCGTCACGGGCCACAAGATCTGGACCTCGAGCGCCCAGCTCGCCGACTGGATCTATCTCGCCGTCCGCACCGACCGCGACGCCAAGCATCGCGGCATCTCGGTGCTCGTGTGCCCCGTCGACACGCCCGGCATCGAGGTGCGGACGTTCCCGACGCTCGGCGGCGGGACGCTCTGCGAGACGTTCCTCGACGGCGTCGAGATCCCGGCCGCGAACCTCGTCGGCGAGGTGAACGGCGGCTGGGACGTGCTGATGTACACGCTCGACTTCGAGCGGGTGACGGCGGAGAAGATCGGCGGCGCGGCGTGGGTGCTCGATGCCGTCGAGGAGCGGCTCCTCGCGACCGACCGTCTCGACGGTGAGGCGCGCCGCCGCCTGCTCCGCCTGCGCGGCGAGCTCGAGGCGGCGCGGCTGCTCTCGTTCCGCGCCGCCGACATGCTCGACCGGGGGCTGCCCGGCAGCTGCGACCTCGGCGATGGCGAAGCTCGCCGGTGCGCGCCTGATGCAGAGGGTGGGGGATGCGTCGATCGACCTGCTCGGCCTCGAGGGGCTCGGTGACGCCTCGCCGGAGGCGGCGATCCAGGGTCGCGCCGCCGCGCTCTACCGCGCCTCGGTCGGCTCGACGATCGCCGGCGGCACGGCCGAGGTGCAGCAGCTCGTGATCGCCCGCCGGGGATTGGGCCTCCGATGACGCCTGCCGCTCGAAGGCGTCCGCGTCGTCGAGGTGGCGCAGTACGTCGCCGGGCCGCTCGCCGGGTCGCTGCTCGCCGAGCTCGGCGCCGAGGTGATCAAGGTCGAGCCGCCGGGCGGCGACGCGTACCGGCAGGTGATGCCGGTTGCGGACGGGTTCGGGCGCTACTTCGTCCCGCTCAACCGTGGCAAGCGCTCGGTCGTGCTCGATCTCAAGTCCGCCGCCGGCCGCGCCTCGCTGGCGCGGCTCGTCGGCACCGCCGACGTCGTCGTCCACAACGCACCGCCGCCGCGCGCGGCGACCTTCGGGCTCGGCTGGGACGGGCTGCACCTCGCGCACCCGGCGCTCGTCGTCGGCGTCGTCACCTCGTTCGGCCCGCACGGGCCGCTGGCCGGGCTGCCGGCCTACGACCTCGTCGCCCAGGGGCGCTCCGGCCTTCTCACCTCGCACGCCGCGCGGGGCGATCGGGTGCCGGTGCGCGCAGGCGGGATCCCGATGGCCGACCTCACGGCGGGGCACCTGCTCGCGTCGGGCGTGCTGGCGGCGCTCGTTCGCTCGCGGACGGTGGGCGAGGGGCAGCTCGTCGAGGTGTCGCTGCTCGGTGCCGCGCTCGCCGTCCAGATCCAGGATCTCGTCTGGCTCGAGGGCGAGGCCGACGGTGGCGCCGCCGCCGCGACGCGCGCCGACCTCGAGGCGCGCGCCGACGAGATCGCCGGTGGCCTCGCGATGAACCCGTACTACCGCTGCTACGAGGCAGCCGACGGCTTCCTCGCGGTCGCCTGCCTCAACCTGGCGCAGCGCGCAGGCCTTGCTGGCGCTCTTCGGTCTCGACGATCCGACGATCGAGGCGCCCGACCTCGTTCCCGACGATCCCGCGGTGCTCGCCGGGAAGCAGCGGCTGACGGCGGCGATCGAAGCGCGAGATCGCGGCGGCTCCCGTCGAGGAGTGGCTCGCGCGGCTCGGCGCCGTCGGCGTTCCGGCCGGCCCGGTGCTCTCGCGCGAGACGGTCCACGCCGACGAGCAGGTGCGCGCCAACGGGCTGATCCAGGATGTGGCGCAGCCGGGCCTCGGGCCGGTGACGATGCTCGGCGGCGTGTTCCGCGTCGACGGCGCGGACCCCGGCGAGACGCGGCCCGCGCCGCTGCTCGGCGCCGACACGGACGCGGTGCTGGCGGAGCTCGGCGCATGAGGTTCACGGTCGACCCCGAGCTCGAGCTGTTCGCCGAGTCGGTGCGCGGCGCGATCGGTGAGCTGGGAGGCGCCGCTCGAGCCGGTCTTCGGCGTCTGGCAGGACGACCGCGACGACGCGCTCGCCGCACGGCTCGCGGCGGTTGGCTGGGGCGAGCTCTGGACGGATCCGGCGTTGCTCGGCCCAGCCGTCGCGGGCGGCATCGAGCTCGGCCGCGCCGTGGCGCCGCTCTGTCTCGTCGACGACGCGACGCTCGGCGGCCCGCTCGCGATCGACGGCCGCGTGCGCCACGGCGAGGGGCGGGTCGAGGGAGGGGAGCGCGAGCCGACGCTCGACGGCACGGGCACGGTGCGCGGTGTCGCCGCGCTCGCCGCGCCCGACCCCGAGCGGCTGCCGGTGTGGGGTGCCGTCACGCTCGCCTACCTCGCGGGCCTCGCCGACGGCGCGCTCGCGAAGGCGGTCGAGCACGCGCGCTCGCGCGAGCAGTTCGGCGCGCCGCTCGCGACGCTCCCGGCCGTGCAGGCGCGGCTCGCCGACGCAGCGCTCGCCCGCGACGGCCTCGTGCTCTGCGCCTGGGCCGCAGCCGCGCCCGACGCCGGCTTCCCGGCGGCGACGCTCGCCTGGGCCGGCGGCGCCTGCCGCGAGGTGACCGCGCACGTGCAGCAGATCCACGGCGGCATCGGCTTCGCGCTCGAGGGCGGCATCCATCGCTACTACCGGCGCGCGAAGAGCGTGCAGGTGTGGGTGGACGCGCTGCTGCTGACGCCGGCGAGGCTCGCCTCGCCCCTACGGCCCGTTCGGACAGCTGGGGAGCGATCGTCACACATCCGCTCCGAATGGACAACTGGTGGCGCGAGCAGGCTGCCGCTCTAGCCTGGGAGGCCATGCGTGCTGCGCTTCTCCTGGCGGATCCCGACCCGCACGAGCCGGGGTATCTGGAGCGGAACCTGAGCTCCGACGGCTTCGACGTGCTCGAGGCGGGCTGGAGCTCGCAGGCGCTCGACATGGTCGAGCGGTCGCGTCCCGACATCGTGCTCGCGGGCGAGACCGAGCTGTGCGCGCGCCTGCGCGAGGGCGAGCCCGGCCGACGCTGGGATCGCAACATCCCGGTGATCGTGCTGACGGGCGCAGGCTCCGATCCGGTCGAGCGCGTGCGCGCGTTCGAGCGCGGGGCGGACGACGTCGCCGAGCGTGAGCTCTACCCCGAGCTCGTGGCGCGGATCCGCGCCGTGCTGCGCCGGGCGGCCGCGGGGCCGGCGGACGTGCTCGAGGTGGGCGAGCTGATCGTCGACCGCCGCGCGCGCCAGGTACGCGTCAACGGCGTGCCCGTCTCGCTCGCGGGCCGCGAGTTCGACCTGGCGGTGCAGCTCGCGAGCGATCCGAATCGCGTCTTCACGAAGGACGAGCTGCTGCGCGACGTCTGGGGCTACAGCGGCCGGCTCGTCACGCGCACCGTCGACTCCCACGCCTCGCGCCTGCGCAACAAGCTCCGCGCAGCCGGCGCCGAGATCCCGTACGTGATCAACGTCTGGGGCCGCGGCTACCGGCTGCTCGAGTGAACCGGGGCAGGCGACTTCGTCTGACACGCTGATACAACCTGTGAGCGATGGCGCTACTGCCTTCCGGAACCGGG